>NZ_JCAWSJ010000004.1:0-3667049 GCF_059814265.1 Lysinibacillus sp. COL-1
CAAAGGTCTTAGACATGGATTGCTCTTGAATGGACTTTAAAAGCCTTTTGGTCATACTACGCTTTTCATCTACAGATATTAGGCGTTCCCAGAAGGTAGATCCGCATTCACGACACTTGTATCGTCTACGGTTCAATTGTAAGCCCACTCGCTTTAAACGAATGGGCAAATCCATAATTAGTTGATTTCTTGAACTGTGTTTGTACAACTTGTCAAAACCACATTCAGGACAACGTTCAGGTGGTCCGACTGCTTCAACTTTAAACATCATATCGGTTTCATTTTCTTGTGGCGGTTCTATTGTTTTAATGTCTGGTAGGGATAATAAGTCTGACATATTATTCATCCTTTATTACTCTGCGGTGTTAAAGGTATCAATTATAGATTTGATGTCGAAATCATCAGTGTTAAATTGTATTTTTTGTGACCACAAATGCACTTAGAAAATCCCTTAAAGCATTAGCTGGTTCACTTGAATAGGGAGTTGTAAAAAAGTTCCCTTAGCCTGCACAACAAGATAATTTCGAAATATCTTTATCGAACGTAAGTGCAGCTAATTTTAGCCCTTCAGCCATTGTTAGATGGTGCTAGGGTTTCGTTAATCTTCTATCGTTAAGCCAAATTTAACAGCTAATGATGCTGCATAGATGACATCTCCTGCATTCTCAGATACAATATGAACCCCTAATACTTTTAGTGTTTCTGCATCTGCTACTAGTTTAAATACACCGGTTGTTTCACGGTTTACAATTGCTCTTGGAACAGCATCTAAAGGTAATACAGATGTCTTCACATCATACCCTTTCTCTTTGCTTGTTCTTCTGTTAAACCAACCGTTGTACCGTTGCATTCGTAAACGTAACAGCAGGAACTACCGATAAATCTATTTTTTTGTTTAATCCACCAATAGCATTATCAGTAATAATTCCACCTTCATAGGCTGCTACATATACAAATTGTGGTCCTAAAGTCACATCTCCTGCTGCATAAATCTTTTCATTACTTGTTTGACCAAAATCATTGATCAGGATTTCATTATTTTTTCCAGTTTCAACACCTGCTGCACTTAAATTTAAAGAATCCGTATTTGGTTTTCTTCCAGTGGCAACAAGTAACTGATCTGATTCAATGACTTCTCTACTGCCATTTACTGTTACGTAAACCCTTTTTATCTCTCCACTTTGTTCAACACGCTCTAAAGTTGCCCCTTTGACAAGGTTTATACCCTGTTCAATTAACGCTTTTTCAACTGACTCTGAAATCTCAGGATCATACTCCTTTAAAAGTCGCTCACTTCTTTGCATAAGCGTTATTTCTGAACCTAAATGATGAAATAGTTGTCCAAGCTCCATTCCAATGTATCCTGAACCAATTACAGTTAATCGTTTTGGTATTTTCTTTAACTAAAGTAGTGTTGTACTAGTCAAATAATCTATTTTTCTAGTCTCAAATTTGGGGCAACGAAGGCGATGCACCTGTTGCAATTAAAAAAGCGTTTTGCAGATAACTTTGCCCCATTGACCTCAACCGTACTAGCATCAACTAATTTTGCTTCACCTTTAATTAATCTAAATTATATTCATCAATTAAATCCATATATTTTTGATTCCGAAGTTCGCTGACCAATTTATCCTTTTGCGTGATTAAACTAGCTAAATCCACTTCTCCAGCGGATGTTTGTAAACCTATAAACGGATTGTCTTTTGATAAATCATTGATTTCCCCTGCCCTAAAGAAGAGTTTTTGACGGAACACAGCCAATATTCACACAGGTTCCCCCAACCGTTCCACGCTCAATCATTCCAACTTTTGCACCGTATTCTATAGCTTTAATTGCCGAAGAAAAGGCAGCAGCACCAGAACCAATAATAAGAAGGTCATAATTGTCTTCATTAATTAACGCCACGTTTTCTAGTGATGATACTTCTTCAATTTCTCCGGCTTGGTAATTTGCTTCATCAATCGCCTTTATTGCACTTTCAACCTCAATATCATCGGGCAGTTCAAATACTGCTTCACCACGACGATAACTAGACTCAATATTTTTAGCACCTATCTTTTCAAGTGCTGATTCTACGTGTTTTTCACAACCCGTACAAGTCATTCCTGAAATGTTTACCTTAAATTTATTCATAAAAAAGCTCCTTTCGTTAATTAATCTCTCATGTTAATGTTTCTATTATTGGACACGAATGTAATTGCTTTTCATCTGGACATCGTTGTTTTAAGTCGTCTAACATAGTTTCAATTCGTTTTAAATCCTCTATTTGTTTTTGCACTTCCTTTTGTTTTTTAGAAACAAATTCGAACATATCTTGACAACGAACTTCATCTTTATCTACAACACCAAGTAATTTATAAATCTCGCTTAAAGAAAAACCAAGTTCCTGTATTCGTTTAATAAACCCAACACGCTTAACGTCATCATATGAATATATCCGATAACCAGCTTCCGTTCGGTGAGGTTCTTGTAATAAATTTTTTCGCTCGTAATATCTGATCGTTCTTTATTAACTCTAATATTTATCTGCAAACTCACTAATGCGATAAATCATCTTATTTCACCCCATGAATATTATAAACCGTGTACCATAGTACACGGTCAAGTAAATTGGACTATTTTATTTTTTTCCCTAAGTATCACTCGTATGTGATTGATACTTTTATATAATACTATTGATTATCCTAACATCCCACCAGAAAATCCGATTTAAACACCAGTTGTTTTTAAACTATTAAGAAAAGTAATTCCACTATATATTCCGAAGACCCGTTTAATATCAATAGGGAAGATTAGTTATGATTGAATGGGGTATATAGTAAATAGGAGTGGTTATAATAAGACAGACTAAATTAACAGGAGGTATTTAAAATTGAAAATGAGCTATGAAGAATGTATTAAAGCTTGTCTAGAGTGTATGAAGGAATGTAATAAATGTTATCATGAATGTCTAGAAGAAGATGATGTTAAAATGTTAGCGGAGTGCATTCGTACCCTTAGAGAATGTGCCGATATTTGTGCATTTTCTGCTAAATCGATGCAGTCTGGTAGTCCATTCGTAAAGCAAATTTGTCAATTATGTGCTGAGATTTGTCAGGCATGTGGTGATGTTTGTAAAAAACATGAACATCATAAACATTGCCAAGAATGTGCAGAAACATGTTACCGATGCGCTGAAGTATGTAAAAAAATGGCTGTGTAGAAGATTTGATTTTATAAATGAAGAATCAATGATAAATAAAAGTAATTCTTCTAACGCGAAAATACTTCTAACTTTGCTTATTTAGGAGCAGAGTTTTTTGATGGACTGCTAAAAAATTTAATTAAGTCACAGTGTTTGAATGTTAAATAAACGTGATATTTAACATATACTGCATAATTAGTGACCATATAGTAAATTAAAACACCACTTTACATACCTAACTGGGGTATGGTAACATGAATGTGTGTTTAGAGGAGGTTGATAATTTACTGTGATGATGTAATAACTAATTTATCGTTTAAAGAAAAGCTTGTTTGATAATGATAAACTGCATTAAAAGTGATGAAGCCAATATAAGTTAAAATTTACAATCGAAAGTTAAAAGGAAATATAATAAAAATTATTTATACCCTTTTACATTTTATAAAAATATTTCAAAAGAGAGGGATTTTTATGGAAAATAGAATCTTAAAGGTAACTGGAATGTCATGTGGTCATTGTGTAAATACTGTTGAAAAAAGTTTAGGGAAATTAGAAGGTGTTGATCAAGTAAACGTGAATTTAAAAGATGCACAAGTTGAAGTATCGTTTAATGAATCCCAGTATTGCTTGAGAAAATTAAGGAAACAATAGAAGAACAGGGATATGAGGTAAAATAATATTTTTGAGAGTGCATAAATGCACTCTCTTGTTTTCAAAAATATATACCCTATTGGGTATGAGGAAGGTGAACAGCATCATGAGTAATACATTAAAGAAGCGAGCATTCAGATCACAGGAATGACCTGTGCAGCTTGTGCAACTCGTATAGAAAAAGGTTTAAATAAAATGGATGGTGTGGAACAAGCCACTGTTAATTTAGCGCTTGAAAAAAATCATCTATTAAGTACAATCCAGCAAAATTAAGTGAAGAAGATTTCGAAAAAAAATAGAAGCACTTGTTATGGGTTGTAAACAAAAGGCGGAACTTGATATTACAGGTATGACATGTGCAGCTTGTGCAACTCGCATTGAAAAAGGGTTAAATAAGTTAAGTGGTATCTCTTTCTGCCAATGTTAACTTAGCCCTGGAAAAAGTAATCATTAGTTTAATCCATCTGAAGTGTCAATGTAGACATCATTGCGAAGGTGGAGAAATTGGGCTATGGGGCTCATCAAAAGGCTGATGAACAGGAAACAGTGGACCATCGAAAAATACCATTAAACAGCAACAACTAAAATTTATTTTATCGGCTATTCTTTCTTTACCGCTGCTTTGGACGATGGTTGGACAATGTTTCCTTTAATTATTTTTATACACCCCAGAATTTCTATGAATCCGTGGATCCAAATGGTATTGGCTTACTCCTGTGCAATTTATTGTTGGTAAGCAATTCTATGTAGGGGCATATAAAGCTTTACGTAATGGTAGTGCTAATATGGACGTACTTGTGGTCATGGGGACATCAGCAGCTTATTTCTATAGTGTTTATCAAGCGATTGTGACGATAGGGTCGCATCATGGTCCAAATCTTTATTTTGAAACGAGTGCTGTATTAATTACATTAATATTATTAGGTAAATTATTTGAAGCCAAAGCAAAAGGACGCTCATCTGAAGCCATAAAAAAACTAATGGGACTTCAAGCTAAAACCGCTATTGTTGTACGTGACGGTGTAAAAAATAGGTTCCTTTAGAAGAAGTTATCATTGGCGATGTTATTCTAGTGAAACCAGGTGAAAAGATACCTGTAGATGGTGAAGGTAAATAGAGAAAACAGCTGTTGATGAATCAATGCTTACAGGTGAAAGTTTACCAGTTGATAAAAAGCAAGGCGATCAATTATTTGGATCGACGATTAATAAAAATGGATTTATTAAAATGACAGCGACAAAGGTTGGTCGTGACACAGCGTTAGCACAAATCATTAAAGTGGTTGAGGATGCTCAAGGATCAAAAGCACCAATTCAACGCTTAGCAGATCAAATTTCGGGGGGTTTTTGTACCAATTGTTGTTGGCATTGCAATTGTCACATTTTTAGTTTGGATCATTTGGGTTCGCCCAGGAGAATTTACACCAGCTTTAGAGGTCTTAATTGCAGTACTTGTAATCGCTTGCCCTTGTGCGCTTGGGTTAGCAACGCCAACCTCCATAATGGCAGGTTCAGGTCGTGCAGCTGAATTTGGTATTTTATTTAAAGGTGGAGAACATTTAGAACAAACACAAAGTATTGATACAGTGGTTGTAGATAAAACAGGTACAGTAACACATGGTAAGCCTGTTCTTACAGACGTTCTTTTAGATTCAGAGCAGGAGGAAGCTCGTTTTTTATCATTAATTGGGGCTGCTGAAAAACAGTCAGAGCATCCGTTAGCAGAAGCTATAGTACAGGGCATAGAAAAACGTGGCATAGCATTAGGAGAAGTTCAATTTTTTGGAGGCTATTCCAGGTTATGGTGTGCAGGCAACTGTGTCAGGTCAAGGAGTTGTCATTGGTACACGAAAATTAATGCAACAATACGGAATCAATATTGATAATATTTTACCAACAATGGAGCAGTTAGAGCGAAACGGTAAAACAGCAATGCTTGCTGCCATTAATGGTCAGTATGCAGGCTTAGTAGCTGTTGCTGATACAGTTAAAGATACGTCAAAAGAGGCAATCCACCGACTAACAGAATATGGGCATTACAGTCATTATGATGACTGGTGATAATGAACGTACAGCTCAAGCGATAGGAACAGAAGTAGGCGTGAATCAAGTTATCGCTGAAGTATTGCCTGAAGGTAAAGCAGACGAGGTGAAAAAGCTACAAGCACAAGGGGAAAAATGTAGCGATGGTGGGAGATGGTATTAATGATGCTCCGGCATTGGCCACAGCAAATATCGGTATGGCCATTGGTACAGGAACGGATGTTGCCATGGAAGCTGCTGATATTACGTTAATTCGTGGCGATTTAAATAGTATTGCAGATGCTATTTTAATGAGTCGAAAAACAATGCGGAATATTAAGCAAAACCTATTTTGGGCATTTGCCTACAATACTTTGGGTATTCCTATTGCTGCAATAGGTCTACTTGCTCCATGGGTAGCAGGTGCGGTGATGGCATTTAGTTCTGTATCTGTAGTTTTAAATGCATTACGCTTACAAAGAGTAAAATTAGATAAAAATAAATAACCCTTTAATTCAATTGTAAACTTTACTCTATTGGGTTTACTTATAAAGAAATACGCAATAGTTTAACTGACATAATTTAACTTACTATTTTCATCAGATAAACCATCCTTAGGTAGGTAAAGAGCAAAATAAATTAATTGTTTGGGAAAGTATGGAGGAAAATTGGTATGAGTAATGAAGATAAAAAAATTAAAATTGCCGTTAATGGGGGAATAGAATTTGGGGAAAACTAAATTCTAAACAACTTTTAACGATCACCAAATATATGGAAGACGACGCACAGCTTGAGTTAACAACCTTCCAACAACTCTATCTAGAAATTCCGGAAAATAAAAAGAAGAAATAATTGAAGAATTCAACCGTGTTAATTTATCTTGTTATCCAGTTGGCAACTTTGTAAAGAGTTTGAGAACATGTAATTTTTGCAAAGGAGAAGAAGAAGAGGGGATGCCAGTAGCAAAAGAAATAAATAATCGTATAGCAGGAAAAGCTGTACCATTCACTCTTAAAAGTTGCATACACAGGTTGCCCTGTTGGTTGCGGTGAACCAATGTTAAGTGATATAGGGATTATGAAAATTAAAGACCATTACAATTTATATGTTGGAGGAAAAGCAAAAAGGGAAAGATGCAGAGGTGGGATCTTTGTTGCAAGAGAATCTAACACCAGATGAATTGTACGATAAAATAGAAAAGATTATAAATGTATATTCACAGAATGGAAAAAAACGAGAGAAACGTTTTTCAAATTTTTAAAACGGATAGGAAAAGAAGAGTTAATAAATTAGTTTTACTCTAAGAAGTTCTGGGTAAGGTTATAATGGCGGCTCTGAATAAATGAGCCGCCATTTTTAATTTAAGTCCTCGAACAAAATTTATCGAGTTAATCGTTCTATAAAGATATTTAATTGATTTAATGTTACTTTGTCGTTTACGCCAAATGTGCCATCACCTTTACCTTGCGTAATCTTATTTGATGAAAGAACTGCTATAAAATTTTTGGCCCAATGAGTACTCGTTACATCTGTAAAATTCTTTGGTTCTCCTTGTTGTTCTAAATCAAATGCTTCAACTAAAACCTTTGCTAATTGACCGCGAGTAATCGGTGAATTTGGGTTACTTTACGATTACTATCTCCATTAAAAATTCCAAGTTTTTTTAGTGCTACTATAGCTCCAGCTTGTTCAGAAGATGATTTAACATCAGGGAAACTTGAGTTTGTATCACTTGTATCTAATGCTAAAGCTTTAGCAAGCTGTATGGCTACTGCTCCACGTGAGGCATAAATGGAAAGTCTATCTCTTCACCTTTAACTTCTGCTTGAGCTATTTCATTTGTAGTAAAGTTTGCAATACGTTTTGCACCTATATAACGAGAACCCCAATAGTAAGGATCGTTTAATTTATCAATTCTAACACCCGAACTTGGAGTAGCTGATATAAAATTACCATTCTCTATGTATATTCCAACGTGAGATATGCCGTTGCCTGAAGTATTAAAAAATACGAGGTCACCTGCTTTTAAACTATCTTTAGAAACAGAAGTACCTTGCTGATATTGGTCTTTAGATGTGCGCTCTAAAGAAATACCTAACTTAGAAAATATAAACTTTGTATATGCTGAACAATCTACACCTGTATTAATATCATTCCCACCATATTTATAAGGAGCTCCTATTATAATCTTTCGCTGTACTCGTCAAATCAGTAACTGATGCTGCTTCAGCATCATTCATACCTATTCCTGAAAAAATTACAAATGACGCAAAAACCGGTAGTAACCATCTCTTTTTCATGAAACTTACTCCTTTGAAAAGCAATCGCTTTTTTGATTAAAGTAAGAATAGCATGGAATAGAGATACTAAATTTTTCATTTATATTACTGATTTGTGCAGAATATTAAAATTGGTGACTTAATATACTCGGTGTAATCTCACTGCAATAATAACTAGGTGATGTTACTTGAAGATAAATAAAACTTAAATCAAGTAATAATAAAATAAATACTCTCTTTCGAGCATACCTATATAAGGTATACGGTGTGTATTTTACGACAGGCTAATTAAATTGTTAAAGGATGGATATGTGGGATTTTATCAAATGTTTGTCTTAGTATCACTAATGTTTTTATTGTTAATTGTCATAATGGTTTCAAGAATTATGAAAAAGACTATTAAGCCTATGCAAGGTATGACTATTTCAATGTTTTTTAGTATGAATGTAGGGCTAACATTAGGAATACTTTTTGGAGTTACCTTTCAAGGGAACTTGTTTTACTCAACGATTATTTCAATTATTCTCGGTGCAAGCATTGGCTTTTTAAGTGGTTGCAACTTTGGATTATTACCTATGTTAGAAGGTTTAATGGCAGGTTTAATGGCTGGTATGATGGGGGCAATGTTAGGTGAAATGGTGGATGGCGGGCAATCCATTGTATTAATAAGAATTTTTCTGTTGCTATCAATTTTCACTATTTTTTTCACTTGCGCTACTTCCAAGTAAAAGTCAAAAAACATTCCAAAGTCAAATGGGCTTTTTAACACCCTTCTTCTTTTCGGTTTTTATACTCTTCTACTTTTTTGGGGGCATTCCTTTTGCCGAAAAACAAATAAACTTTATTAAAGACTCTTCTTTAGTGGATCATAATCTACACTCGAACGCTCAAAATAAATTAGAAAAGAAAGAGATTAAGATTATTTCTATAGAAACAGAAAATATGAAGTATTCGCCCTCTGAAGTAATTTTGGAGAAGAATCAACCGGTTTCATTAGAATTAATTAATAAAGATAATATAGAACATGATATTGAAGTTACAATACCAACATCAAATACTATTAGTAGTAATAATCATGTACATCACAAAAAGGAGGAGAATATGATTCATCTCCATGTTGGGCCTAAAAATACAGAAAAAATGAGTTTTACTCCCATTAATACAGGAGAATATCAATTTGTTTGTACTATTCCAGGACATAAGGAGCTTGTATGGTTGGCAAGTTTATAATTAAGTAATTAGCTTTGATTTTGTAATTGATATACAAATGGAGTTGTCAAATTAAATACAATGATACTTATTTGAAAATGCCCAGTTATTATTAACAGGGCATAAGGTATATCTATATATTTAGATAAGCTCTATTTTTTGATAAATAAGATGACGGTGAAATAAAAAATGTTTAGTCTCAAATAAAAGTAGGGTATTAATTTTGAAGCATATGGATACAATCACAAATATTATTTTGCTTCGTTTTCATTACTTTGTATAATTTCGTTTACCATTTTTAATTCAGAAATCAAATAATCTATCTGTTGTTGCAAGTAACTTGATGGCGAAGAAAAATCGCTTGTAAATTGGCCATCTTCACTACTTACAGTCTTTAAGACATTCAATGCAATTTCCACAGTTAATGCAAATAATTCATCACCTAGTTTTTCAATAGATTCAATTAATAATTGAGAATCAGAAAATGTTTTAAAAGCTTCGTTATCAATGGTTATCTACTCCTTAAAAAATTGGTTAATCTCATTATATGAATTAATTAAAAAAAGCTCCTTACCCCTTTTGCTGTTTCAACATTTTTGACAATCCAGGTTTTAAAAATGAATAAGGAAGGTATCTTTAAAATGTATATATTAAATTTTCTTGGTGATTCTAAATAAAGAAAAAAACTCGTATGAAATATCCCTAAAGTAAATTTATGATGATTGGGAATACAAAAATTCAAGCCTGCGAGTAGGAGGACTATGATGGAGAAAAAAATTATAATGAGTCTTGTTACTATAGTTGCTGCATTAATGCTTTCTGCATGTACAGGAAATACAAATAAGAAAGAAAGTCAACAAGAAATGCAGACAAATGAAATGGCCGAGAAAGATATGGAAGGTATGGACCATTCTGAAATGAATCCTAGTTCAAATGAACTTCCTGAAGGTTTAAAAGAAGCTGAAAATCCTAAGTTTGGAGTTGGGACAAAAGCAATAATTCATGCAGATCACATGAAAGGCATGGATGGAGCTGAACAACAATTGTAGGGGCATACGATACAATAGTCTATACTATATCTTACGCTCCTATAAATGGTGGAAATCGAGTAACAAATCATAAGTGGGTCATTCAAGAAGAAATAGAAGGTGCTGGTTCAGAGCCATTTGAACCAGGAACACAGGTTATTATAAATGCTAATCATATGGAGGGTATGGAAGGGGTAACTGCAAAAATTGATTCCGCAGAAGAAACTACTGTGTATGTGGTTGACTACACTTCTACTAATGGTGAAAAAATAAAAAATCATAAATGGCTAACGGAAAGTGAATTATCTTCTCCATAAAAATTAAATACTTAAAGATGTTCGACGAGTCAATTTTGACAAATTGGACATCTTTTTTAGTTTTAGAAATTCTATAATATCCTTTAATTTTAATCCATAATTTCTCCATAATTATTCGTTATATTCATTTTTAATAATATAACAATAACTGAGGAGGCGTGGGAAATTAGAAAGAGAGGAATTATCTTCACTTTGGGAGTATTAGTAGTTTTTTTAAAGGGTTGTACAAACGAAAATATCAATTCAAATAAAATAGCAGTTTTAACAGTTGAATATTTTAGTGGAGATCCACTTAATGATCTATATGTGGAATTACTCGATGAAGAAGGGAAAGAAATAGATTCAACAATTAGTTTGGATAAAGGTGAGGCAGAATTTTATAATTTACAACCAAATGAAACTTATACAGTAAAAGTAGGGAGTCCAGACAATTTTACAACAGGGATGTATTTAACAGAAAAAAAATTTACGTATACGTCATCTACACAATCCATATTGGTTCAAACATATGCAGTAAATCATAATAAAGGATTTGGAGTACCTGTAATTCTACAAAATCCTGAACTACCAAATGGGTGTGAAATAACTACTCTTACAGCAGTACTTAATTACTATGGTGCAGAAACATCTAAATTAGAAATGGATCAAAATTATTTACCTAAACAATCTTTTGAATACAAAATGAAAAAAAAGTATGGGCCAAATCCTAATCAAGCATATGGCGGCGAGCCAAGTAATCTAGAAACGGGTACATATGTTTTTGCCGAACCAATTGTCAAAGCAGCTAATAATTTTATCACAGAGAGAAAGTTAGATTTACAAGCAAAAAATATTAGTGGAAGAACAATAAAAGAAATAACAAATTATATTAGACAGGGAATACCAGTTATTACATGGGTAACATTGGACCTCTCACCACCAAAGGTTAAAGGGGGATGGATTATTGAAGAAACAGGTGAATACCATCAAATGTATCAAAATTTACATACAATGGTACTATTATCTGTGGGAGATACTACTGTGGAAGTAATGGATCCACGTAAGGGAATTATAACATTGGATAAGGGAGCATTTTTTAATAGTTATGAAGCATTAGGCGAACAGGCAGTTGTTGTTTATTAACAATAGTTCATTATATGCAAGTAATAGGTTAAAAAAGATAGCGTTTAATCATGGAAGAAAAATTACTTCATTTACTAGAACAATCTGGATTATTTGCAATTTTGGTTAGTTTAATGATAAATACTTTGGTTAGTATTATAGGTGTACTACCAAGTGTTTTTGTTACAGCCACTAACCTTGTGTTTTTTGGAGTATTCAACGGTTTGCTGATTTCTATTATCGGTGAATCAATTGGTGCAGTTATTAGCTTTATTTTATATAGAAAAGGAATCAATAAATGGAAAAGACCGTTCGTATTGCACCCTAAACTTTTAAAATTAAAGGAGTTGGAAGGTTCTGATGCATTTTGGATAATTGTCAGTTTAAGGATTTTACCTTTTATGTCATCAGGTCTTGTGACTTTTACTAGTGCATTTTCTAAGGTGTCTTTAGGCACATTTACGCTTGCTAGTACGATTGGAAAAATACCAGCTTTAATCTTTGAAGCAGGTGCAGTATATGGTTTTATGCAAGTAAATTTAATATGGAAAATTGTAATAAGTATCTTATTAATTTCAATTATCATTTTGATTTGGAAAGTTAAGAAATAAAAAAAGTTATTCAAAGTTTTCTTAGATAGAGTGGTCAATATTTGTCTCATTTAATTTCAAATCCATAAATTCTCCATATTTATTTGTTATAGTGCCTATGTAAAGAATAAAAGGAGGAAACATAATGAAATCTAAACTTTTGATTACTTCATTATTAGTAGGCGCTATTATAATTGGAGGATGTAGTGCGGGTAATTCGGAATCTAATAATAATTCAAATATGGACCATTCTAATATGTCTGGTATGGACCATTCCAATATGAGTGATGAAGAAATGAAAAACATGGAGGGTATGGATAATAAAGATAGTAGCATGGAAAATGGTCATGCGAGTCATAACAATCCATTAGCATTAAATAATTCAAATGGGGAAAATGAGCTTGCGCTCCCACCTATTATTGAACCTAAAAATGGAATTGTTGATATTACTGCTCAACAAGGAACAACAGAAATCTTTAAGGGAACTAAAACAGAGACATATGGATATAATGGTTCCTTTTTTAGGGCCAATCATTCGTATTAATAAAGATCAAACGGTAACGTTTAGAACTAAAAATGATTTATCTGAACCAACAACATTTCACTGGCATGGATTAGAAATCCCTGGAAATGGTGATGGCGGCCCACATCAGTCCTAGAGCCAGGTGTAACAGAAGATGTAAATTTTACAGTTAATCAGGGAGCATCTACGCTGTGGTTCCATCCACATCCAGAAGGTGCTACAGCAGAGCAAGTATATAAAGGTTTAGCTGGTTTAATTTATATAGATGATGAAAACTCACAAGAAATCAATGTACCAAATGAATATGGTGTGAATGATTTTCCATTAGTATTCCAAGATAGACAATTTACTGAAGAAAAGCAATTAAATTATCAAGCAGTCCTTAATGAAGATGGTACAATTGGAGATACTTTATTAATTAATGGTACGTTGAATCCTAAACTTACAGTTGGTAAAGAAAAAGTAAGACTTCGTTTATTAAACGGTTCTAATGCTCGTAATTATACTTTTAAATTGAATACCGGAGATACATTCCAACAAATTGCTACTGATGGTGGTTTCTTAAATCAACCAACTGATATGAAAGAAATTACCTTAACACCAGGTGAGCGAGCAGAGGTAATAGTGGACTTTTCAAAAATGGATGACAAGACTGATATAGCATTAATAAATGATGAAGGTACTACCCTTTTACCATTTAAAATTGAACAAAAGACTACAAGTACAAGTAAAATTTCAGAAAAATTAAATGATTTTAGTGTTACTGAAGAAGAGAAAAATTTACCAGTTTCTAAGAAGCTTGAACTATTTGGTATGGGGACAATGGTTTCTATAAATGGAAACCAGTTTGATATGAATCGCATTGATTTCACTCAAAAGCAGGGTGAGACTGAAATTTGGGAAATTTATAATAAACCTGATATGATGGGTGGTATGACACATCCTTTCCACATACATGGCACTCAATTTAAAATCGTGTCGATTGATGGTCAAGAACCTCCTTTAAATTTAAAAGGGTGGAAGGATACTGTCTCAATTGAAGCTGGTCAAACAGTTAAATTAGCAGTGAAGTTTAATAATAAGGGCATATACATGTTCCACTGCCATGTCCTTGAACATGAAGAAAATGGTATGATGGGGCAAGTTGAAGTAAATTAAATATAAATAGATTATTAAAACCTCCAAATACCATGGAGGTTTTTTTATTGGTTTCTATTACATAACTCTTATATCTAGGGTTATTGGTCGTGGTTCATATTAAATAACCTACCCTATAGAAATACTCAATCTTTTTCTAAAATTTCAATTGAAATTTTTAACAACTTAACAACATTTTTATTTAGTTAATACAAAAGAATACCTTAATGATTTTATGTATTTTTTGTCCCTTTAATGGAAATGAATATAAATAAAATGAAAGGTAATATTTATGGAATTTTATAAAGAGATTGAAATCTACTGTTATAAGTGTCGTAAAAAGACCATTTTTACATGTAAGGATTTGCATAATAAAATCGGTGTTGACAGTCATTGTAGTGAGTGTATTGGGATTTGGTTTGAATGGCAAAATCGAGCGGTAGAAAGAGAATTGGAGAAGTGGATTGTATATAATCAAGGGCTGTTAAAAACATAATGTGAATCGAAGAAAGTATAGTATTTTTCTTACTAAAATTAGCAAACGTCCACTCTTTAAAGGACGTTTTTTATGTGTAAACGATTGTAATATAAATACTTTTATAAAATGGAATAAATTAAACTACAAGTAAGTCAAAAAGTTATAATAATTTTAGAAATTATTTTTTTGAACCATAATTATGTCGACGAGGCGGTGCTTTACATGTCTAAAAGGAAATACGGTTGGTCTGAGAAAAAAAGAAATGACTATATTAAAGAAGGACGAGGTCAAGGGGAACTATCAAATTATATACCTTGGATTAAAATACAAGATATATCGTCACAAGGAAATGCTTCTCGATTAATAGGGTGGACCGCAAAGAGACAGCATGAATTGTTGTCTAACTTGGAAAGAGACTTTTTTCTCTTATTAGATTGGGAAGATACAGTGGTAGACATAAGAGAACAGTTTCCTTTAAATGTTGAAACAACTATTCGTATAGCTGAAGAGAAAGGAATTAAGCACTCTAAAGATAATAGTTCAGGTATACCGATAGATATGACAACAGATTTCTTTATAACAGTAGTAAAAAACTCTGAAAGAAAATATATCGCTAGAACTGTAAAACCAAGTGAACAACTTGAAGATAAACGAGTAATTGAAAAGTTTGAAATTGAACGAGAGTATTGGGAGATACAAGGAATAAGTTGGGGGGTCATAACTGAAAAGGAAATTCCTAAACAACTAGCAAACAATATTCTATGGATACATAAATCTTATTATTTAGCAGAAGAAGATATAAGCTATTCTACTTTATTATTGCATTTATTGATTTTAAAAAAAGATAGCGAAGAGAGTTTATTAGTAGTTTGTAATAAATTTGATGAGGATTATAACTTAGAAACAGGCTCATCTTTAAGTTATATAAAACATTTTATAGCTCGAAAATATATTTCGATTGATATGAGTAAGAAAATTAACCCAAGCAATCTAACTTTAGATCAAATTATTATGAATGTTTCTAAGGAGGATAACATTGATTACAATATCAGTTAATGAATTAATTAAAGACTTGACGTGTAATAAAGTATATCGTCTACTTTGGATTGATGAAAGTAACATCGTTACATATGCAATTGATATAGAAGATTCCAATGCCTTACCATTCCTTTTAAAAGTTAAAGATATACATCAAGGATTTATAGAAAATTCATACTCCAAATTCGAATCTGATCACACAAACATACTAATTAACCACATTAATTTACCTGAGGGAATGAAACAAAAGAGAGACACAGCGTGGGCAATTATCAAAAACTTAGTGAATGATGAACCTTCAATTTATAAGAAAAAAGAACGTGGGCAGCTAATAAATGAACTTGTAAATAATAAAGTATGTACAAAAATGACTGCTTATAAATATTTGAGAAAGTACTGGCAGAGAGGAAAAACTATGAATAGTTTGCTTCCGGATTATAGTAACTCTGGAGGTAAGGGAAGAAATAAAAAAAGTGGTACTTTGAAAGGGGAAAACCTAGAACCACTAACAGTGTAGGATAAATGTAACCGATGAAACAAGGGAAATATTTCGTAAATCGATTAAAAGGTACTATTTTACAAGCAAGAGAAACTCATTGTCATTCGCATATAAAATGATGATAAAGGAGTTCTATGCAGATGAAGTTCGTTACGAAAACGGAACAAAATATATAGTAATACAGGATGAAAATAAAATTCCTTCATTAAGACAATTTAGATATTGGCACAACAAAGAATTTGGTATTGAACAAAAAATAGTAAGTCGAGAAGGTGAGAAAAAATTTGAACGAGATCATCGAGCAATATTAGGATCTTCAACTTATGAAGTCATGGGGCCAGGATCACGATATCAAATAGATGCGACTATTGGTAATGTGTATCTGGTATCTAGTTTTAATTCTGATTATATTGTAGGTAAACCAATTATATATTTTGTGGTGGACGTATATACACATATGATTACAGGAATGTATATCGGATTTGAAGGTCCTTCTTGGGCAGGAATGATGATGGCAATAGCAAATGCAGCATCAGATAAAAAGGAATATTGCAGTAGATATGGTATAGAAATTTCAAATGAAATGTGGCCATCTGCGCATCTTCCTGAAATTATTCTAGGGGATAGAGGTGAGTTGGAGGGATATAACGTGAATAGTTTAATTGAAGGGTTGGATTTGGTAGTGGAGAATAATCCTGCTTTTCGACCAGATTGGAAGGGAATTGTGGAAAAATTGTTCGATACTTCACAAAGTAAAATAAAGCCGTTCTTACCAGGTTACATACAGAGTGATTTTAGGGAACGTGGGGCTAGTGATTATCGTTTAGAAGCTAAGTTAACTATAGATCAATATACAAAAATTCTAATCAATTTTGTTTTATTTTATAACAAAAATCACTATATGAAGGATTATCTAAGAGATGAGCAGATGATACGGGAAAATGTAAAACCGACTCCTCTTAAACTCTGGAATTGGGGCATTAAAAATAGAGCAGGTAAGCTAAGGAAGGAACATCCTAATACTATAAAGTTTTACTTATTGCCACGAGATACAGCTACAGTAACCTCAAAGGGAATAAAGTTTAAAAATAGGTTATTTAGCTGTGAAACAGCTATAAAGGAATCTTGGTTTGTACAAGCTAGAACAAAGAAAAGTTGGACAGTTGATATTTCATACGATCCTCGAAACATGGACATTATTTATCTGCACATTAATGATAAATCACTTTTGAAAGTTGCTTCCTTTTAGATCATCAGGAGAGATACAAAAATAAAGTACTTGAAGAAATTGAACAATTATTAATGATTGAACAAAGACACATATAAAATTGAAAGTCATAGTTTGTTACAAGAAGAAATTAATTTTTATTCTAAAATTGAAGGAATAGTGGATGAGGCAATTAAGACACCAAATCAAGATGAAAATAATAAAATCACTAAAACGGAAAAAATAAAAAATATTAGAGAAAATCGGGAAGTTGAAAAAAGTTTACGAAGAGAGTATGAGGCATTTCAAATAGGTGTAACTGAGATTGATAATGATAAAAACATTATTTCTTTTGCACCTTCTGAGCAGAAAGATGAAAAAACTGAAACATCTACGATAATGGAATTATTTAAAAAGCAAAGAAGGAAGAAGAAGGAATGAAAAATGGGAAGACAATTGAATTAGAGAGTGGTATTGAAGTTCTATTGGCAGAGTATCGTGAACAAGAAATAATTGATTATAAAGGGAATCCCCTTATTGAAGCGTTACCTCCGATACTCTCTAAAGAAGAAGCGTTTGATCAACTTAGCTTTATACCTATGTTTCATAATAGTGAAAGAAATTTATCAAGTCATCATCGTTACCATGCTTTACTAAGATTATCAAGATTTTATCAGCCTATAAATCAAACCTTAAATCTAGAACAGCGTTTTTCAGGTTTCATTAGGTATGGATATGTTAATCGAAATCCATTACATAAAAAACATGTTCAAGCATTACTTGATTTACACAACAAGCTTGTTAATAAAGAGGAAATTGGATTACCGCCAGATATACGTTCTTCTGCTTCAAGTTTCACTTTAATGGGATATCCAGGAATAGGTAAAACATCTGCGATAGAAAGGGTACTATCTCTTTATCCGCAAGTAATATTGCATCAAAATCCAATCAATTTGATTCAAATTGTATGGTTAAAATTGGATTGTCCACATGATGGATCATTAAAAACTCTTTGTATGGACTTTTTCAAAAAAGTTGATTCGTTGACAGGTACTAATTATTTTGAAAAGTATGGTAAGCCATCAAATTCAGTTAGTTCAATGGTAACTCGTATGGGGCAAGTCGCTCGTTTACACTCAATAGGCGCTCTAATCATTGATGAGGTTCAGCACTCGTTATCTGCATCAGGTGCTGCATCAGAAATGATGATGAATTTTTTTGTAACGCTAGTGAATGAAATAGGAGTACCAGTAATGTTTATTGGAACCATGAAAGCCAAGGCATTATTACAAAAGGATTTCAGACAAGCACGTAGAAGCAGTGGCCAAGGCGACATGGTATGGCAGCAAATGAAACAAGATGATGATTGGGAAGTATTAATCACAAGTATGTGGGATTATCAGTGGACGAATGAATATACGGAACTGACAGAAGAATTATTAAACACGATTTACGAAGAGAGCCAAGGAATTGTGGATGTTGCTGTTAAGTTGTATTTACTCGCACAAGCGAGGGCAATCAATTCTGGCCTTGAAAAAATAACCCCTAAACTTATACAAAAGGTAGTGAAAGAAGATTTGAAACTTCTTCAACCTATGTTGGAGGCTCTTAAATCCGGAAATCAAAGCGACATTGCAAAATACGAAGATATTGTTCCAATGGATATTGAAGATTATATTCTAAATAGATTGCCAGTATTAGACCTTAAGGCCAGGGTTCAGGCGAAAAAAGAAAAGATGGCACAAGATCGTACAAATAAAGAACTTCCAATACTAGAAAAATTAATCCTATCCTTAATTAATTTAGATGTTTCAGAAAAAATTGCTGAAAACGCTGCTAAATATGCACTGAAAAATTCACCTGAGTCAACAATTCCACAACTAATGACTCTATCACTCCAATACATTGAGGGAAAGAAAGAAAAGAAAAATGAAGCGAAAGGCAATATTTCAGTAAATAAACTTCAATCAATAGTTGATATAGGAAAGAAGAATAAACGCTCTGCTTATGAGGCATTATGTGAAGAAGGATATATTAAAAATCCTTTAGATGACTTAATAATGTAAGGGTGTGTAAATAAAATAGATGTTAGCATTTTTTCCTTCAATTTATAAAGATGAACTATTATATAGTGTGTTGGCTAGATACCATAAACGTTCAGGGAATTTAAGTAATAAACATTCAACTTTAGATTTGTTTGGAAAAAAGAAAGCATATATTATTCCTGATTTACCTACTGATTTAGAGATATTATTAGAAAAAGTAAATCCTTTTTTAAATTCGAGTATTGATGAATGGATAAATTATCATACATTGTATAACTACTATACAAATTTTACTTCAAAAGAAATAAAACAGAGTGTTCGAAATAAAATGTTATATGGCTGTGGCAATACTTCCTTGCATTATTCAACAGGTCAAATGGCTGGGACAGTAAAAGAGCCTATGTATTTTCGCTATTGTCCTAACTGCTTTGAAGAAGATATTCAAGTGAATGGAGAAACATATTGGCGGACATATCACCAATTACCAAGTGTATTTATTTGTTTAAAGCATTCTGTCTTGCTTGTAGACAAGTTCAATCTTAATTAGGCAAGGAAACTCTTCGTATTTTTATTCAAACATTGAAAACAGTTTAGAGAAGGGCAATAAAAGTGATGTTTCAAAAGTAAACTTTGATTTGCTACGTCATTTTGCTGTAGAAAGTAGCAACTTAAATCAAAAGGATTATAAATTTGATCAGTTAAATTTATTAGAGATTTATCATTACCTATTGGATCGCGAAGGGTATGTAAAATCAAACGGCACAATGAACAAAGGCGATTAGAAGAAGACTTTATTAAGAAGTTTAAGGTCGATTTTTTAATATTGATGCAATCATTTCCAAGTGGTGTAGAAGGACAGTGTTGGTTAAGGGCAATAACAAGAAAACATCGAAAGTCTTTTCATCCTGTACGGCATTTACTGTTCATTTATTTTTTAGGTGAATCGGTTGATACAATTGAACAGTATGCAAATAAACGATATAGTCCATTTGGTGAAGAGCCATATCTATGTTTGAATCCTGCGGCAGAACACTTTCTACAGCCTGTAATAACTAATTTAAAGGTTACTCGTTGCTATGATACTAAAAGGCCGGTAGGAACCTTCTCCTGTGCCTGTGGCTTTGTTTATTCTCGTAAGGGGCCAGATAAAACAGAAGAGGATAAAACAAATATAGGGCGTATTAAGATGTTAGGTGATACTTGGTTGAGCAAACTCCATCAATTGGTTGAAATAGAACAGTTGAGTTATAAAGCATGCTCAAAAATATTAAAAGTCGACACCAAAACAATTATTAAGTATTCTAAGCAAAGAAATAGTAAGCCTATGAACAAGGAAAATCATATTAAAAGTGATTTGAAGCAAAAATGGATTGATTTAATTAACCAATACCCCATATTATCAAGAACAGAACTTAGAAAAAAAGACCCATCACTTTATATGCGAATTTATAGAAATGATAAGGAATGGTTAAAGGAACATTCCCCAGTTGTTAAAGTAAATAGGGTTACTAATAAAAGAGTTGATTGGGTACAGAGAGACCTTCACATCTTGGGCATGGTAAAAAAAGCAGTGGAAGATATAAGTGCTAAAGAAAAACCAGTTAGAATAACCGTAAGCAGTATAGGTAAAATGATTAATAATAAATCGTTGTTAGAAAAAAGAGTAAATAAACTGCCCAATACGATGAAGTATATTGAGAGTGTTAAAGAAAATACGACCAATTTTCAAAAGAGGCGTATTAGTTGGGCTATAGATCAATTAAAAGATGAAGAACTTGAAGTTTGGAAAATAATGCGAAAAGCAGGAATCAGTGAAAGATTTTATTCTGGGTTAGAGATAGAAATAAAAAGGCAGATAATAAGTGCGAAGCAAAAATTCTGATATAAAGAATGATACCAAAAAGCCGTGTTCATAGCTGAAAACACGGCTTTTTTTGTTGTAGTCATAATGGTGTTGTTCATCTTTGAAATCGAAAAATTAAAATCCTGTGAATCCACCAAAGAAGGGAGTAAACCAAGCAATAATTTTTGTCATCATGTCAAAATAGAGTAGCACACCCATTACTATCATTAACCATCCACCAATGCTCATAATGAGATGACTTTTTGTCTGGAAAAAGACGTTGCATGCTGTGCAAATCATATTGACTAGAAGAACTTGAACAGTGAACAAGTTTGTAATCAAAGCAATATTTATTCTTCTATTTAGCAACAGAAGCACAGTAATTGAAACTACTGTGCTTCTGTTTTTTAGTTCAATACATACTATGCAACCTCTCATATTCATGTGGGGGGAGCATCTACAGAAGATTTTATAGATAATTGACATAACTATGTAACAAAATATCCCGAGGTTTATATTGATTATTCTAATTGCTGTAATAAAATGATGTTATATCTTGTTAAGTTATAACATTCAGGAGGAAACTATGCTTTCAGAGAGACAACAACTTATACGTGACATGATTCTATATAGACACAATTTGAAAATCTCAGAATTAAGTCAAACACTTGAGGTATCAGAGATGACAATACATCGAGATATAAAACCTCTGATTGAAGAAGGGCTTATTATGAAGACATATGGTGGGATTACACTTATAAGGGATCAATCTATACATCGTGTTGAGGAAGACGAGTGTGTGTATTGTCATCGTAAGTGTGATGATCGATTGGTTTACAGGATAATTCTTTTAAATGGAGAACGTGAAAATGCTTGTTGCAGCCATTGTGGAATACTGCGGCATCGACAGTTAGGTGATGAGGTAGCACAAGCAATTTGTACCGATTTTTTAACAGGGACAACGATTAGCGCTCATCTAGCTTGGTTTGTTTTAGACACTACTGTCCATATTCGTTGTTGTTACCCACAAGTGTTGGTATTTGAGACTAAAGAATATGCAGAGAACTTTGTAAAAGGATTCGGAGGTAAAGTCCTTACATTTTCCGAAATAATGAAATCATTTCCTCAACACCTTAAATTGTCCTGTAAGAACAGTTGAAGAGGGGAATTTAAATGAATGAGGTACTTCTTCAGATACATGTGTGGTTAAGTCAGTTAGCCAATTTAGTAGCAGAACCAATTTATACATTAGCACTAAAACTAGATGTATGGGGAATGAAGGCTTTCTTATTAGGGTTGGTTGGGGCAACTGCACCATGTCAACTTACATCTAATTCTACTGCTGTTGCTTTGATTACATATGAGACTGAAAAAAATAAAAGGTGGTTGAATGTAGGGAGTTATATTACAGGCAAATCTTTAGTGTACATATTGTTAGGCATAATGTCTGTATTCATCGGTAGTACAGTTGCTGATATTCCTTTCATTGGAACAATGTTTTTCCGTAAATTATTTGGCCTTACTCTTATTCTAATTGGATTAGCTCTCCTTGGAAATATTTCAGTACATTCCTCTGCATCACAACGTATCTTCCAAAAAGTCCAAAAAGGATTGAAATTGAAAAATACATCTCTTTCTTTTGGGTTGGCTATGGGTTTTTTATTCTGTCCCTACGTTGTTTTGGTTATTTTTTGTCTTGTTATTGCCGACAGGAAATGGAGAATTTAATTTGATAGGTCCCATTTTTTTTGCAATTGGAACAGCAATGCCACTCATTTTATATGTGATACTACTGACTATTAGTGAACGGTTATTAAATCCAATGAAGAAGACTTTGTATTCATTCCATAATGTATCAAGGAATATTTCTGCAATCTTCTTTATATTGTCAGGATTATTCGAAACTTTAAATGCTTGGATAGGATAGAAGGGAATTTGTTTATGATATATATATTTAGTTTTAGTATTATTTTTTTGTTAACCGGTTACGTCATTTTTTCTACCTATCGTGCCAAATCGTTCTTATCAGAAATGACTGCTATGATGATTGCAATGGCTGTTTCTATGATGGCTAGCATAGTAGTAGGAACCATATTAGGAGTAATATTAGTAGGGAAAATGACTGTCCCAGTAATCTCCTCAGTACTTTTTGGCATGATAATTGGATATGTTATTGGGCGTCCCTTTAGTTTATTGGCTTCATTAGATGGACTATTAGCAGGTATCATGGGCGGCATGATGGGTGCAATGTTGGGGGTAATGGTTTTTTCTCAAGATCCTGTCGTTATGATGATATTTGTGGATGCAATTTTTATCATTGTCATGATTCTTATATTGAAATTAATTAGACAAGAAGTTAAGGGAACAGATACAATAACGGTAATATCAAATAAAAATAAATGGAGTAAAGTTATTTTTTGTGTAATTGCCGTATTATTAGTTGTTTCTGTTGTATTCTTTAAACCCATTTCTCATTACTTCAGAGATCTTTTGGGTGATACAACTCCGGTTTCAGACGATTCTTCTACAAAAATAAATGAAGTAAAAGCAGAGCAAAAAGACGGTTATCAGGAAGCCGTCATAATGGAAGAGCCATTTGGATATACACCTGAGAATGTAAAAGTAAAAGCTGGAATCCCAGTTCAACTTCATTTTCAAAAGAGTTTTTCAGGTGGATGCTTATCATACTTAATAATAGAGGATTTCCAAATAGAAAAAGATCTTGATAAAGGTGATAACTTGGTCGAATTCACACCAGAAAAACCGGGTATATATACGTTTCATTGTGGAATGAATATGTATTTTGGAAAGATAATAGTTGAATAATGGATAACAACGAAACAAAGCACAGCCATTAAGAGTCTGTGCTTTGTTTTAGTTTCACCTTTAAAATTTCTTTACTTATGTAGATTTAAAAAATAAGTATCGTGGGGTTTTATTCTTATACGAGAGATATTCTACTTTAAGCATATTCTCTAAGTGTTTTTCTTCTTGAAGAATAAGGTTATGAATTGAAACTATATTTAGTAAACAAATAATTAATGTAACTAAGTTAGGGAATGTCAAAAATAGACCTATAAACATTAAATTGAATCCAACAAATGCAGGATTTCGACTATATTTGTATAAACCATTGGTGATTAGCGAGGTTTTTGTTTCTTTATCTATACCAACTCTCCAAGAGGTTTTCATTGTTATCATTGATAAAATAAAAAACAGTAAACCAATGGTAATTGTCATTAATCCAAAGTAATGCATAACCTCATTGGTGAATAGTTTAGGTAAAATATTATCAATCGAATTATCAAATATTGACTCTAAAAGCCATGCAATTCCCCATACGAAAGTTGAAATTTTAACAAACATTTCGGAAGAATCGACGGATGTCCCCTTATTTCCTTTTCCTAACACATTTGCTTTTATCCCTGATTTCTTATTTAGAATAACTAGCTTTAATGAATAGGAAAATAAAAACAAAGCAAACAGAATCAATGAAAAAACATTTACCAGTTCCATTTTTATCTCTTCTTTCTATAATGAATTAAGTGCTATTTTAAGAAAGTAAAGTACTAGAAATAAAAAGATGGACTTTCATATAAAAAGCCCATCTATTGAATAAAGTGCGTTAATTCATTCTTTAACACGCATTAAACGTAAGCTGTTTAATGCTACTAACAATGTTGCTCCCATATCTGAGACAATGGCAATCCAAAGTGTTAGCCAACCTGGAATAACTAATAGTAATGCAGCTAGTTTAATTAAAATGGCAAATGCTATATTTGCCTTGATAATATTTAAGGCCTTACGACTTAGCTTTATTGTAAACGGTAATTTCCGTAGATCATCTGCCATTAAAGCAACATCTGCAGTCTCTAATGCAGTGTCTGTACCAGCACCACCCATGGCGATACCGACTGTAGAAGCTGCTAAAGCAGGAGCATCGTTGACACCATCACCGACCATCGCAACATTGCCATAGTCTTTTCGAAGTTGTTTTATATAGGAAAGTTTGTCTTCAGGCATTAATTCAGCTTGAATTTCAGAAACCCCTACATGATGACCAATTGCATTCGCAGTCCCTTTATTATCACCAGTTAACATGATTGTTTTCTAACACCCATGTTATGCAATTTCTCAATAATTTCTTGGCTAGATTCACGTACCTCATCAGCTACGGCAATGATTGCTTGAATCTCTTTTTCAGTTCCTAATATCATGGCAGTTTTGCCTTCATTTTGTAACTTAAGGATGTTTCCTTCTAAATTCTCTGGAATAGGTACATTTAACTCTTGGAACAATTTTGGGCTACCGATGTAATACAAAGTACCATCTACTTCACCTTTTATTCCTTTGCCAGTAATGGCTGCGAAAGCATCAACGTTGATATTTTTGAATGAAACATTTTCTTCTTCGGCTCTTTTAATAATCGCAGAAGCTAAAGGGTGCTGAGATCGATATTCTAAAGCCGTAATTATGGCTAGAATCTTTTTTGAATCTTTTTGGGTATTCATTACATCAAAGTTTGTAACCACTGGAACACCTTTTGTAAGCGTACCTGTTTTATCAAAAGCAATTGCCTTAAGCGAACCCATTTCCTCTAAATAAATGCCACCTTTAATTAAAACCCCTTTTTTAGCAGCATTACCTATAGCTGAAACAATTGAAATTGGTGTTGAAATAACAAGCGCACATGGACATCCAACTACAAGTACTGATAAACCTTGATAAACCCAAGTTTCCCAACTACCATCGAAGAACAGTGGGGGAACAATTACTACAAGCCCTGCAATGACCATGATAATTGGTGTATAATATTTCGCAAATTTATCAACAAATGCTTGTGAAGGAGCGCGTTCACCTTGAGCTTCTTCAACTAGATGTATAATTTTTGAAATCGTTGTATCTTCAACGTATTTTGTAATTTTAACTTCTAATAAACCCTCTTCATTTAGTGTTCCAGCGAATACCTCATCATCTACTGTTTTTGAAACTGGTACTGATTCCCCTGTAATAGCTGCTTGGTTGACTGCAGAAAGACCGCTAACCACGATGCCATCCATTGCAATTTTTTGCCCAGGTATAACAATCATAATATCGCCAATCTCTATATCATCTACGTGTACCATGATTTCTTGACCATTTCGACGAATTAAAGCTTCTTTTGGTGCAATATCCATTAATGAGCGAATTGATTGACGTGCTTTATCCATTGAATAACGCTCTAAAGCTTCACTAATAGCGAATAGGATAACAACTATGGATGCTTCTGCCCATTCTCCTATAAATGCAGCACCAATGACAGCTACCGTCATTAATGTTTTCATGTCAAAATCAAAGCGAGTTAAATTTTTGAAACCAACTTTGAATAGATTGAAACCACCGATTACAATTGAAGCTATAAATAATAGGGAGGTAATAAGATTTTCTTCACCGTTTACGTATTGAGATAGATAACCGAATACGATAAATAAGCTTGCGTATAAAAGTGTGCTATGTTTTTTGTAAAATGGTACTTTCTTTTCAACTTGCCCCTCACTATTGTCAGAAGATGGAGCTTTAGATCTGTATGAAGGTGTATCCATTGATACTTTTAAATTTTCAAAAGCTCCAGCTTTTTCAAGTTCCGCAATAGTTGTTTCGCCAGTTACGGAAATTTTAGAAGCACCGAAGTTTACTTTTGCATCTTGAACCCCTGGAAGCTCTTTTACATTACGTTCAAATTTACCTGCACAGTTTGCACACGAGAAGCCTTCAATTCTATAGGTAGTATCTGTTTGGGGTGGAGTAACACGTTTTTGTTTTTCTGGCGTTACTTTTAAGTTTTCGAAAGCTCCAGCCTTTTCTAACTCCTCCACGGTCGCATCGCCTGTAACTGATATTTTAGATGCCCCAAAGTTCACCTTTGCATCTTGAACACCAGGTATTTCTTTTACATTACGTTCAAATTTACTTGCACAGTTGGCACAAGAGAAACCGTTCACGCGGAATACCTGTTTTTCCTCAGTCATTAATTTCACCTTCTTTATGTTCTTCAAATGCAACACTGATTAAATTCTTAAAATATGGGTCATGAATAGCGTAATAAACCAATTTCCCTTCTTTACGATATTCAGCTAATCCTAAATTTCGTAGTAAACGCAAATGGTGCGACGCAGTTGCTGTTGTTGACCCAATAATATTAGCGATATCGCAAACACATAATTCATCTTCTAGTGTTAGCGCATAGGCAATTTTTACACGTGTATCATCCGAAAGTGCTTTAAAAACTTTAGCAACATCCATTGATTTTTTTTCTTTTAACTTGTCTTGAACATAGTTTACTTTATCCTCATGAATACAGGTGATTTCACATATTTCTTTCATATATTTTCCTCCAGTTATCATTCAAACGTTCAAACGATTATTTGATTGTTTTTATAATAAACTTAAACATTCAAATAGTCAAACAGTTATTTGAATGTTTTATTTATTTAATGCAATTTATTATTTTTGACCAGAAAAGTATATGCAAAAGCCTAAGCTTGAAAAAAGTTAATTTTTTTGGATATGTATGGAAAAAGAAATGTAGATCATTAAATTAGAGGTTAGCTATTGAATATAATAATTATTAGTTTGAATAATAGTTGCAAATTGCAAATAAAATTGCTATATATATTTATTAAGGATAGAATATTTTTGTGTTTTACTTAGTTTTATTAATTACAGCTATTATTTTTAATGAATTTATATTTGCAAAATGCAAATAATGAAGGGGGATAAAAAATGAAAGGGATTCTTGATACAATCGTTATTGGGGGAGGGCAGGCTGGACTTGCAGCAGGCTATCATTTACTGAAAAAAGGTCTACGATTTTTAATATTAGAAGAAAGTAATCAGATCGGGGGTTCTTGGCCAAATTATTATGACAGTCTTAAATTGTTTTCTCCAGCAGGGTTTTCCTCTATGCCCGGCATGAAGTTTCCTGGAAACCAGAATCTCTATCCGAAAAGGGATGAAGTTATTCGATACTTACAAGATTATAAAAAAAAGTTCCAATTACCTGTTTTAATTAATCAGAGAGTAGATATGATTGAGAAAAATAACATAGGTTTTATTGTTCGAACTGTCACAGGCGATAAATTTCAAGTTAGAACAATCATAAATGCTACAGGCTCATTTAATAATCCTTTTATTCCTAACATTCAAGGAAGAGAAGTCTTTCAAGGGAAAACACTTCACTCTTCAGAATATCGAAATCCACAGCCATATCACAACCAAAGGGTAATCGTAATCGGAGGAGGTAATTCGGCTGTGCAAATTGCTGTTGAATTGTCTAAGGTTAGCCAAACTACTCTTTCAGTACGACAGCCAATAAAATTTGTAAAACAACGTCTACTTGGACGGGACATACACTATTGGTTGAAGGTATTTGGTTTTGATACCTTTCCTTTCTGGCGCTTTGGAAAAACGGCACCCAGATCAAATGCTGTGAATGATATAGGAGGATATAAAGATCGAATTAGTAAGGGGAGTCCGGAACAACGTTTAATGTTTACTTCTTTTTATGAAGATGGAGTTATTTGGCCGGACGGAGAAAGGGAGCCTGTAGATACCATTATCTATGCCACAGGATACAGACCACATTTACCCTATATGAAATTACTTGGTGCATTAGATGGGGAAGGAATGCCTTTACAAAAGGCAGGTATTAGCAGTATCCCTGGATTATATTTTGTGGGACTAGAAGGACAACGATCATTTGCATCTGCAACTTTAAGAGGTGTGGGAGAAGATGCCGAGTATGTTGTGAAAAAGTTACTTCACCACATGAAAAGTAGAAACTTTTGAAGTAGGAAAAACATCTTCAAAAAAAGTTAAATATATTTTAGTTGTATTTTGCAAATAAATAATATATATGTCTTTATAGGAGATGATTAAATGGAAAATAAACGTGAACTTTTTCAAGTTTTAACTCAAAAGTTTGCTCTACTAAATAAAACATGTTGTACTGTAGGATCAATTGACATCACACCAATACAGAGCCATATTCTATATGAGATCGACAAACAAAATAATCCTTCTATGCAACAAATAGCAGAGGCAATAGGTATGGATATTACTACATTTAGTAGACAGATTCAAACTCTTATTAAGATGAATCTTGTCAAAAAAACTCCTCTAACATCAGATAAAAGAGTGTACATTTTGTCATTAACTGTGGAGGGTACATTTCTCGCTACTACAATTGATGAAATGATAAACAATTATTTAAATGAAGTTTTTTCACATTTGAATGACTTCGAAAAAGAAACTGTTTTACGTTCAATTGAACTCTTAAATAAAGCTATGGCTAAATCAAATTTGTGTTGTACACCTTCTCCATAACTCGTTACTAAAGAAAAATTAATGGAGATAAATTAATCTTTATCATTATCTTTTAAAGCGTACGTTTAGGTAACTGAACGTACGCTTTTTACAAAGTATAAAAATTTTTTTAAAATGGGTAAATATCTGTTGCAATTCAAAACATTAAATCATAATATAAGAATATAGTTATATACTGATTATGTCACCTTCTTACGAGGTGATTTTATTTAAAATAATATATAAGAAAACAGTTATATAAGGAGTGCAGATAAATGGAAAACACACTAATTGAAAAACAACTAAAAGCAGCAGCGGATTTGAATCGCATTAAATTACTTGCATGCATGAAAAACGGGGAGGTATGTGTATGTGATTTTGTGGATGTGCTAGGAATATCACAACCAGCCGTTAGTCAACATCTACGAAAATTAAAGGAGGCAGGCATTATTACGGAACGGAAAGTAGGGACTTGGAAACATTACCGTTTAGTAGAGAATCAAACGCCACTGATGAAGGGCATTTTAGAACAAATTCAGCCTTTAAAGGGGTGCAATTGTGAAACCGATTGCTGCCATGTAGGGGGAAATATAAATGAGTAATGAATCTTTAACAAAACAGCTTTCTTTTCTAGATCGTTACCTTACCCTTTGGATATTCGTTGCGATGGGAATAGGTGTTGTATTAAGTATCACCATGCCTAATGTTGGGGAAGCGTTAGAGTCCATGTCTATTGGAACAACGTCCATACCGATTGCTATAGGGTTAATTGTCATGATGTATCCACCATTAGCGAAAGTAAAGTATGAAGAAATGTGGCGAGTGTTTAAGGATTGGAAAGTGCTATTACTATCACTTTTACAAAACTGGTTACTCGGCCCGTTCCTCATGTTCTTTTTAGCGATTATCTTCTTACAAGATTACCCAGAATATATGGCTGGACTCATTATGATTGGCTTAGCTCGATGTATTGCCATGGTGATTGTGTGGAATGATTTAGCGCGTGGAGATCGTGAATATGTAGCTGGTTTAGTTGCCTTTAACTCCATTTTTCAAATTGTGACGTATTCAATTTTTGCTTACTTTTTCTTAAATGTATTACCTGGTTGGTTTGGTTTAGAGAATTTCAATGTATCCATTTCTATGTGGGAGATTACAAAGAGCGTTCTAATTTACTTAGGGATACCATTTGCAGCAGGATTCCTCACACGATGGATAGGAATTAAAGCAAAAGGAAAACAGTGGTATGAAGAAAAGTTCTTACCGAAAATTTCACCACTTACTTTAATTGCACTGCTGTTCACGATTGTGTTGATGTTTGCTTTAAAGGGTGAGCAATTAGTAGAACTGCCACTTGATGTAGTGCGAATTGCTATTCCATTATTTATTTACTTTGTGATCATGTTTGCTGTGTCATTCTTCTCTTCCCGTAAAGTAGGTGCATCTTATCCTGTCACAGCAGCTCTTTCTTTTACAGCTGCAAGCAACAACTTCGAGTTAGCAATTGCTGTTGCAGTGGGTGTGTTTGGCTTGCATAGTGGCGTGGCATTTGCCGCTGTTATTGGACCACTAGTGGAAGTACCAGTCCTCATTGGACTTGTATGGGTTGCCTTACGTTGGCAGAAAAAATACTTTAAAACCATTAAATTATAAGGAGCAATTACTATGACAAATACACTTTATTTCTTATGTACAGGAAACTCATGTCGAAGTCAGATGGCTGAAGGATGGGCAAAGAAATTACTACCTACCAATTGGACAGTTAAAAGTGCTGGTATTGAAGCACATGGCGTAAATCCGAATGCTACTAAAGCGATGGCGGAGGTAGGGGTTGATATTTCAAATCATACATCCGATTTAATTGATTTTGAGACATTAAACAATGCAACATTAGTTGTCACTTTATGTGGGGATGCAGCTGATAAATGCCCAATGACACCTCCTCACGTTCGTCGTGAGCATTGGGGATTTGAAGATCCAGCGAAAGCGACAGGTACTGATGAAGAGAAGTGGGCTGTATTCCAAAATGTTCGTGATGCAATTGGTAAACGCATTGAACAATTTGTAGCTGAGGAGCTGAAATAAATTGAAAAAAATTCATATCTATGAGCCAGCAATGTGCTGTTCTACAGGCTTATGTGGACCTTCTATAGACCCAGAATTATTGCGAATGTCATTTATTATGAATAATTTAAAGAAAACAAACATAGAAGCTGAAAGATTTAATCTTACAAACGAGCCAAATGCTTTTGTAGAAAACGAAGCAATCAATCAACTATTAGTGTCAGAAGGAATGGATGCCTTACCTGCAACGTTTGTGGATGGAGAATTACTTTGCAAAGGAATCTATCCAACAAATGAACAATTTTCACAGTGGTCAGGACTTTCAGAAGACGAATTACTACAAAAGCCAAAAGTACGCTTGTCACTAAAAGGAGATGCGTAAGATGGAACGCTTTACAAGAATTCATTTCCCTGACACCCCATTCCTGTTTTTCACGGGGAAAGGGGGCGTTGGGAAAACATCGGTTGCTTGTAGCCTATCAATAGCCATTGCAAGGGAAGGGAAAAAGGTACTTTTAATTAGTACAGACCCCGCATCCAACTTACAAGATATTTTTGGCCAAACGCTTTCTAATAGTCCAACAAAAATTGAAGGCATAGACAATTTATTTGCGATAAATTTGGACCCTGAACAGGCAGCACAACATTACAAAGAGCAAATGGTTGGTCCGTACCGTGGAAAACTACCTGAAGTGGTATTACAAAATATGGAGGAACAACTTTCTGGTGCTTGCACAGTAGAAATTGCTGCCTTTAATGAATTTGCTTCACTATTGACTGATACTTCAGTGATTGGGAATTTTGACACTGTGGTGTTTGATACAGCCCCTACAGGGCATACGTTACGATTATTACAGTTGCCTTCTGCATGGTCTACGTTTCTAGACGATAACACGACTGGCACTTCATGTTTAGGTCCTTTAAAAGGGCTAGAACCACAACGTGAAGTCTATAAAGAGGCAGTTGAACGTTTAAAGAATGCTAATCAAACAACGTTAATGTTAGTGACACGCCCAGAAGAAAATCCTTTAAAGGAAGCTGCACGTGCTTCTCACGAATTGTTTGAAATAGGCATTCAAAATCAGACTCTACTAATTAATGGATATATGAGCAATGCCAATTCTACTGATGATATCGAAGAGGCTTTCATTGCGCGTCAAGCTGATGCAATAGCAAGAATTCCTGAAGAACTAAATCAATTTGAGCATTTCTACTTACCTTTTGTACCGTACTCATTATCAAGTATTGAGCGTATGCAAGCATGGATGACTGACAAAGAAGTTATACATGCAGATGAATCAAATGAAGAAACTAAGATTCCTGAGATAGAAGAAATGATTGCAGATTATTTAGAACGTAAACCGAAACTCATTTTTACGATGGGGAAAGGTGGGGTTGGAAAAACAACTGTGGCTTCTTATATTGCATTACGATTAGCAGAAGAGGATACTCATGTACATTTAACTACAACAGATCCCGCCGCACACCTCGATTGGACATTCGGAGATGACAACGTTAATAATTTAACGATCAGTCGTATTGATCCAAAAGCAGAAGTGGCAAACTATGAAGCAGAAGTGCTTGCAAAGGCAAGTGAAACGATGAATGAGGAAGGTTTAGCATTTGTGAAAGAGGATTTGGCTTCTCCTTGTACAGAGGAAATAGCTGTATTCAAAGCATTTGCTAACGTTGTAGAAAATCATCAAGATGAAGTCATTATTATTGATACCGCACCAACAGGGCATACGTTGCTTTTACTAGACGCAACAGAAGCTTATCATCGGGAAATAAGCCGTTCACAAGGGGATATTCCTCCAGCTGTTTCTAACCTGTTACCAAGGTTGCGTGATGCCTCTTATACGAGTGTTGCCATTGTAACTCTTCCTGAAGCAACACCTGTTTATGAAGCTTCGCGCTTACAAGAAGATTTACACCGTGCTGGATTATCTGTTGATTGGTGGGTTGTTAATCAAACGTTTTCATCTATCTATACAACAAGTCCAACATTAATTCAAAAACAACAAGCTGAAACGAAATGGCTAAAAGAAGTTAGATCCATCAGCAATAATCAATTTGTGGCCATTCCATGGGTAAAAACGCCACCGGTTGGAACACAAGGCTTACATGAATTAAAAGGAGAGAAAATCAAATGAAAATGAGTCTAGAAGGTAAAAATTATTTAGAACAGGTATTAGCTGATTCAGAGGTTAAAACGCTTCGTTTCTTTGGTATTGCAGGCTGCTGTGGGGTTAATTTAGGTGTAGGCTTAGAAGCACCAGCAGAAGAAGATGCAATTCAAACAATTGAAGGTATCGAAGTCGCAATTCATCCTGATATTGCACCGCAATTAACAGATGTTACGATCCATGCAGAAGAAGAGAATGGTGAGCTAGGTTTAGTATTAGTTGGATACTCACCGACATCTTGCTAACAAGTGATCCTAAATATACTGTCTGTCGTAGCAATTATTCAATCCGTTGAATGGAGGATGCAATAATGACAGTAAACCATGCTAGCGAATTAACTAAAGATTATTTTATCGCTTATTTAAAGTTAATAATGAATAGTAGAGAATACACATTGATACAGGCTAAAGAGTTTGCTTTTGATTTCTTCTTTAAAGGAGATATGGATCGTTACGGCACTTCTACATGGTTGCAATTTGAAAAAGCTATAAAAGAAATTGATAAAATCATGTGTGAAATGGAAGTGTGTTCATAACTATCACAAAAGCTTAAATAAATTACGTCTAGCTTACTGCTAGACGTAAAAAATATATTTTATATAAGGGAATGCTTATATAAAGAAAAAAGAGGAGAAGTTTATATGAAAACACTAAAAGTAATCAATCAAAATCAATCTTGTTGTACTCCTGTTCAGGACATTGAAGTCCAAGAGACTGTTAATAATTCCAATAAGAATTTACCGATTGTCATAATTGGTGCAGGTCCTATCGGGTTAGCTACTGCTGCTCATTTAGTAGAGCAAAACCAGTCATTTATTTTACTTGAAGCTGGCAATGAAATAGCACACAATATTCGTACTTGGGGGCATGTCACATTATTTTCTCCATGGCGTTATAACATCAATAGAGCTGCTAAATCATTATTAGAGGGGTCTGATTGGGTAGAACCTAACTTAGAAACAATACCTACAGGGCATGAGTTAATTGATCTTTATTTAAAACCTTTGGCAGAGTTAACACAAATAAAACCTAGTATCCGATTGAACTCAAAAGTAGTAGGTATTTCAAGACAATTAAATGATAAAATGAAATCAAAAAATCGATTAAATCAGTTCTTTAATATATATGTTGAAAAAGAGGATGACATCGATATTATTGAGGCAAAAGCAGTTATCGATGCAACGGGTACATGGGGGAACCCAAACCCAGCAAATTCTACAGGTGTTTGGCTGAAAAATGAGAAAGTATTAGCAGATCACATTGAGTATGGTATTCCAGATATAAATACGAATCCTAAGAGATATGCAAATAAGAAGGTTGCTGTCATTGGTGGTGGTCATTCAGCGATCAATACCTTATTAGCTTTGGCTGAATTACAAAAAGATAATCCTTCAACAAAGCTTGTGTGGATTATGCGTAAAAGATCTGTAGAAGAAGCCTATGGCGGGGAGGAAAAAGATGCGTTGGCAGCACGTGGCGCACTCGGTATTCGCATCCATGAATTAGTAGATACAGGAAAGATTGAGGTAGTAACACCTTTCTATATTTCACAGGTGAAAAAAGAAGAGAATATCCATATTGTAGGTACTATTAATGGAGAACAAAAAGTACTTACAGGATTCGATGAACTTATTGTTAATGCAGGAAATCGACCTGATTTTACCATGAACAATGAACTGCGTTTATCTATTGATACAGCAACAGAAAGTGTGCAAGCATTAGCGCCACTAATTGATCCTAATGAGCATAGTTGTGGCACAGTCAGAGCGCATGGTGAAGAAATACTACGCCAACCTGAAAAGGACTTCTATATAGTCGGAGCTAAAAGTTATGGACGCGCACCAACATTTTTAATGGCAACCGGCTACGAACAGGTTCGTTCAATAACAGCTTATTTATCAGGAGATGAAGAAGCGTCGAAACGTGTTGAATTAGAATTACCAGAAACAGGCGTATGTAGTATTAATCTTGTCAATCAATCAAATACATGTTGCTAATTGGGGGGATATGTTTTGTTAAATCAGTTATTTATAGTGGGAGTATATATATTAATTATCTTAATGTTATCATATATTACACATGAATATCTGGAAAATAAGTTTAGTAAGCAATGTTATTTAATATGGTTGATTTGTGTTTTTTTAACTGGACCTATAGCATTCACCATATATATTATTTGGGATAAGAAAAACAACATACCTAATACAAATGTAAAATAGGTAAGTCTAATGTGGAGAATTCTATAAAGTTTAATTAATTGACTGTTAGTGAAAGCTAGCAGTCTTTTTAAAATACTAAGGGAAATGGGATGGACAAACTTATGGAACAGATTTGGGATGACAGACATCATTACTAATTGAAATATACTTTAGGTAGCGTTTTTACTTATGAAAAAAGCTTTACTGAAAAAACATTGTAATAAATAAGAGGAGTAAGGATATGATAGGTTATTTTCCAACGCCATATGAAGATGAACTATATTACAGTATAATAGCTCGTTATCACATTCATGTAGGTAACTTGAGTAGAAAACATACAAATAAAGAACTATTTGGAAAGAAGGTAAATATTAATTTAGAATTACCAATGGGACTCGCTCATTTAGTATCCCAAATCAATATATTCTCGAAAGAATTTACTAAAGAGTATTTTATTAACCAGCATACAGTGATACCGTTTGTAAAACCCTTTAAAAGTGAAGAATGGAATGAGAAAATTTATAAAAGTGATTTTAAAAATTTATATATTTTTTTATTTAGTTACAGTAAATACAATGTAAAAAACAAGAAATATTTATATTATTGTGCAGAATGCTTAAAGGAACAGCTTAAGTCAAATGGTGAAGGATTTTGGAACAGGATTCATCAAATTCCAGGGATTTTTGTTTGTACTAGGCATAAGACTCCGTTATTAGAGTATTCGTTAAAAATATCCGAGATGGGCTTTATAAATTATTTAATTCCAACAATTGAAGATATTAGAGAACCACTTAGGAGCTATAGTGAGGAACTAATGAAATATTTGATCGATCTAGCAGAGGACGTTGAATACATTATTAGAATGAATTACAAATCGTTTTCTGAAGAGTATTATATTAGCAAATATGTAGATTTATTAGGTAAGAAAGGGTTTGCATATCCCATTAAAAAGCGAAGAGAATACTTACAAAAGTTAATAATTGAATATTATCCAACAGATTTTCTAGAGTTATTAGATTCATTTTTCAAGATAAGTGACAAGTTTTCTTGGGTTCCTAGTTTAATAAATATTGAAGAAAATAGGTCGTTACATCCGATAAGACACTTATTATTAATGAGATTATTAAGTGGATCAGCCAAAAATTATTTTGAAAAGGAGAACTCATTTAAACCTTTTGGTGAAGGACCTTGGGTTTGTATGAACCCGTTTTGCAAGAATTATTTAAAAGAGAATATAAAAAATGTGAATGTTAGAGTAAATAATTCAGATAGGAAAATTCAAGGTATCATAAAGTGTAATTGCGGTTTTGAGTACATAATTAAGGAAGGGGAAAAATCTCCTTTTGATATAAGGGATTTCCATAGAAGAATAGTAAAGCGAGGCCGAGTATGGGAACTTAATTTTAATGAATTACTTAAACAAGATCTAACACTGAACAAAATAGCGGAATTAGCAAATATATCTAGGGATACAGTAATAAGGATTAAGAATAGGGGGCATCTTTCTTCAGTTCAATTAAAAAACAAAGAAGGATTAATGAACAAACAAAAATTAAAAACGGAGTACTACAAAGAGGAATTTCTAAAAATCCGAAAAGAAAATCCAGAATATTCACGCTCTGACTTAGGTAAAGCATATACTAAAATATACGGATGGCTTTTACAATATGATAAAGAATGGTTAATTCGCAATTCTCCTTACTTGAGGAGTACTGGTAATAGAGAAAAAATAGATTACTTAGAGAGAGATAAAGAATTACTAAGCAAAGCAAAATTAATAATAGATAGTTGGTCAGAACATGAAGGAAATTTAAAGAGATTGGTTAGGAAAAGTAGGACAGGGATAATAAATTTACTTGATGTCAAAGCAAGTTATAGTTTGTTCAGTGGAAAATACCCACTTACTACTAAGTATATCAATTCGAATATAGAGACGGTTGAGGATTTTCGGCATAGAAGAATAAAAATTGTTATGGATACCAAATATAAAGACGAGATTGTAACAAAAAATATGGTTATTGAAGCAGCTAATCTTAAAAACTATATTAGAATTAATATAGAGAAACGAGAAAAATTACTAAAATATATAGAGGATTTAGTAACTATCCATAATAACAAATTCTTATAGAATAAAGCTGTGAAGAAACATATTTAAACTATAATGTAAGTACATAATTTTCGTATTGGTATACAACTTTTTTGTAACAGTTTATTGCAAAATAAGTTAATTTGATGAAAATAAGTATACGACTTTATTGTCATTTTAAAGATAAGAAAGACACAAGAATGCGGGTTTGAACATTTGTTAGTATACAACTTTATTGAAACTCTTCAATAACGCACTTTCACGAAAATGAGTATATGTATCATGTCGGTTCATAAACCATCGCATTAATGTATGTATTTTTGAAATATCTGTATAGATGCCGATAATAGTGCCAGGTTGTAAAGAAAGCTGAAAGCTCGGATAAATAACATTGCCTGCTTCAATATAGGGTTCAACCTGAATATCAATATTTTGTTCCATGTTTATTCCTCCTGAAATTTTCTAGCTTGTAAAAAGCTTCGGATGTCATTGTGTGCCTGCAAGTAGCTCCTTTGGCAATAATTAGAGTTAGAGGCGTCCATAAAACCATGTAAACCCTGATATTGTTTGGTCTGAACATTCGGTATGCGACCAAGTGCATTCTTTAATATTTGCACATCAAAACTACTTTCATAGCTAGGTAAAACGACCAAAGTTGGACATGCTGGTAGGATATCGAAGTATTGACGTATACGTGAACCATACACACAAATGACGCGGTGTAGGGGGAGTGTGGCTAATCGCCAAGCCAAAGTTGCACCTACGCTATAACCAATTAATACCACTTCATTATAATTCTGAGATGCCTCCAGTATTTTTTGAGAAAGTAGCTCTAGAGGGGCATCGAAGCCAACTGTCTGCATGTAAAATTCATATGCTTGCTTTTCTTGCTCATATGAAAAGGATAAACCATCTGAATAGAGCGAAATACAGGAAACGGAAGTGTTTTCATCACTATATGTTTGGACTTGTTCTTTTATAAAATGATTAACTCCATATATTTCATGTAATATAAAAATTTTTCTCCTCATTATTGCCCTCTATTATCTTTTTTCCAATAGTGTATCAAAAAGTAAGTATAACGTATATTTAACGTTAAAATGAACAGTGATAACCTCCTTCAAAAAGTACAATGCTGGACATTTTTACGTTTATGGATAAAAAAACACAAATTTGTTCATCGAGTATTATATGTACTCAAAAAATTGAATTTGCTATCATCTTTTTGATAATGATTCTCATTATTTTGCTAGAAAATTAAAGGAGGACATACAATGAAGAAGCCGTGGATAATGGTGCTGTTCACTTTGTTACTATCAGTCTTGCTAGTAGCATGTAATAATGCCGAAGAGAAGGTAGCGAATCAAACCCAAAAAGAAAAAGAGGAAATAAAGGAAGAACCGTCCATTTATCCTCTAACATATACAGACGCTTTAGGGAAGGAAGTAATAATTGAGAAAGAGCCGAAACGTGTTATTTCTTTGATGCATGTATTATACCCAGATGTTCTATTAGCATTAGATACCAAGCCAATAGGTATAGCAAATGCTGATACTATGTTTAATTTATGGGAAGCCTATCAATCTTTTGTGGAAGAACAAACATTTACTGATATTGGGGATGTTAGAAGCCCAAGTCTTGAAAAAATACTAGAACTAAAACCAGATTTAATTTTGGCTGCTTCAGGTGTTCATGATCAGCTATATGACCAATTGTCAGCCATAGCACCTGTTGTGTATTTAAATCAAAGAGCGATGTCTACTGATCAAGAGTTAGCTGTAACGGAAATTTCAAAGGTATTGGGGAAAGAGCAACAAGGAAAGGCACTGCTAGAAGAAGTAAGCAAAAAAATCACAGATGGCCGAGAAGCTTTGAAGAATTTTACAGCCAAAGGAGAAACTGTAGTCTTTACATCCGTAAATACGAAAGAAGAGTTTTGGATATATGGGAAAAATATTGCGCCAACGAATCCTGAACATGGTTTAGGAATTAAAGTTCCACAAAATTACCCAGAAGATATGACAAAGGAAGTAAGTATGGAGGGGATGTCAGTCTTAAACCCAGATCATCTATTTATTTTCCTTGATAAAAGTGGAATTACCATGAGTGAAGAGGAATTTTTAAAATCCTATGAAGAAAGCGCGGTATGGAAGAACATCAATGCAGTTAAAAATAAAAATATTTATATAGTCGATCGTTCTTTATTTGCACAGGATGCACCAATTGCAACTATGTATGGAATTGATATAGTAGTAGATTTGTTAAAAGATAAATAAATATGATTAAAATGAAATAGTATGCCTAGTGCATACTATTTCTTTAAGAATATTAAAAAATGGTGACAGGATATGTATTATTATTATGTTTTGTAATAATTTTATTTGATAATGATTATCATTATCGTATAATGGAATTAAGGAGGAAGTTCAAAGTAGTTTAGACAATTAGAAATACACAGTAGGGCTGTCATGCAATGTTAGTCCAATTGTTGAGATAGGTAATGACAAATTGAAAGGTGTGTTAAGTATTGTTAGAACAAGAATTGTATGATGTAACAATCATTGGTGGTGGACCTGCAGGTCTATATTCTAGTTTTTACTGTGGTTTACGAGAAATGAAAACGAAGCTAATTGAATCACAACCACAGCTAGGCGGTAAAATTCATGTTTACCCAGAGAAAATGATTTGGGATGTTGGGGGTGTAACGCCTATTTCAGGGGGACAACTAATTAAGCAATTAGTTGAGCAAGCCTTAACGTTTAACCCTTCTATTTATACAGATGAAAAAGTGCTGTCCATTGCCAAAAATGAAGATGGCATTTTTATGATCACTGCGGAGTCAGGAAACATTCATTATTCCAAAACGGTTATTGTCGCTATTGGCGGAGGTATCCTGAATCCTCAAAAAATTGAAATTGAAGGCGCTGAACGCTTTGAAGTTTCTAATTTAAATTACACAATTAAATCCTATGAAAAATTTAAGAATAAGGCAGTTATTATTTCCGGTGGTGGTAACACTGCTGTAGACTGGGCATTAGAGTTAATGGAAGTAGCTTCCAAAGTCTATTTAACATATCGAAAAGATACATTGTCTGCACATGAGGCTCAAATTACAGAGCTTACAAATAGTTCTATTGAATGCCATTTCAATTCTGAAATTACGAAACTGATTGCAGACGATCAAGCAGGAATGATTAAAGCGATTTCTTTAACTAATCATGAAACAGGCACTGTAACAGAGATTCCTATTGACGAAGTGGTCATCAGTCATGGATATGTACGTGATAAGGAGCTATTAGATAATAGTCCGTTAGCCATTGACCGTAAAAATGATTATTTTATAGCTGGTTCGATTAATAGTGAATCGTCCATTCCGGGCCTTTATGCAGCAGGTGATATTCTTCACCATGATGGTAAAATCCATTTAATTGCAGCTGCCTTCCACGATGCACTCCATGCAGTAAATAGTGCGAAGAAATATATTCAACCTGATGCTTCTGAGGGCGGTATCGTTTCCTCACATAATGATATTTTCAAACAACGTAATCGCAAGCTACTACAGGAAAGTTTAAAATAATCGATTTTAGGAGCACTGATGCATTGTTGGTGTTCCTTTCTTTTTGTCTTAATACTATGAAGTGAAGGAGAGCATTCAAAATGGATATACAAGAAATCATAGAATTTTACACAACTGCTCCATTAACATTTTTGGATGTGATTACGGAGAAGATTTCCTCCGAAACGGTCGTTACGAATTACAAGACGATGACGAATGCAGCTGGTTTAATATTTCCTATCAATGGAGTAGCAGATGTTAAAATTGAAGGCAAAAATTACCGATTAGAAAAAGGGCAGATTATCCATGCGGGTCCAAACTTATCTATCCAACGAACAATTACAAGCGATACTAAATTCGAGTATGCTGTCATTCATTTTCAACTATCAGACGGAGAAAATTCAAAGTTTCCACTCTACAATCGTCATTTTGCCTTACAGGTAGGAGAGCAGCTAAAATTAATGAATTTGTTGCAGCAATTAATACAAAATTATGTCATGGGTAGTCATTTATCATTTCTTCAATCGAAAGCTCTTTTTTTTAATATTTTAGAAGAAATCATTTTAGTCATTAAAATGAGGGATTATCAATATAAAAAAGAAAATATAACGTTAATTACGGAGTATATGCAAGAAAACTATACAAAGAATATGACTGTTATGGATATCGCGAATCATTTTAAAATGGAAAGAAGGAAACTGTCCTATCTATTTGAGAAAAAAATGGGTGTTAGCCCGAATGTTTATCTTACTGTTTTGCGTATTCAAAAATCTAAAGTATTATTGAGAACTTCTCATTTATCTGTTAAAGATATTGCGGAAAAAGTGGGTTACACAGATTACTTTTATTTTAGCCGTGTATTTAAAAAAATAACAGGTTTATCGCCTAGCCAATTTCGTAAACATATAAACTAACAAACACCTAGTGAAAAATAACTTTCATTAGGTGTTTTTCATCTAAAAGGAACATATCTTTTCCTTTTTTGGACAACCTAAGCTAGAAAAAATAACATGAGGTGATGATCATGAAAATAGAAAGGTCGTCCGAGTGGGAAGAAGGCTTTAGCAATCGATTAAATCATCTTGAACAATGGCAGAGCTGGACATTATATAAGATGAACTATGATATTGTGAAAAGGAAATTAATCCCTGATTTTACGGGATTACAAGCAACTAAGTATTTACCGCACTTAAAACCATTAGTACACCAGTTAGAAGCGGCTGAAACAGTTATTGAGCGCATGAATGGAAAAGCGATTTTAGCCGATGAAGTAGGTCTTGGTAAAACGATTGAAGCGGGCTTAATTTTAAAGGAATACCTTATTCGAGGCCTTGTTAAAAGGGCATTAATTTTAGCACCTGCTTCTCTCATTAATCAGTGGATTGAAGAGTTAAATTTAAAATTTCATATACCGGCCATCGCCTATAAGAAAAATTGTCCAATAGAGCGCTACGATGTCCTCATTATGAGTATGGATACGGCTAAAAAAAGTCCCCATAAAGAGCGCATTTATGAGCAGGATTACGACATGATTATTATTGATGAGGCACATAAATTAAAGAATAATAAAACACAAATTTATGAGTTCGTACAAGGGTTAAAGAAAAAGTTTTGCTTATTATTAACAGCCACACCTATTCAGAACGATGTGTTCGAACTGTATTATTTAATTTCCTTATTAAAGCCAGGGCATTTAGGGAATTACGATACATTCCAGTCAGCCTTCTCTGCTAGTAAGCATCATTTAGAACATGATGATTATTTAAAAGAATTGGTCAATCAGGTAATGGTGAGAAATCGGCGAGAAGATACAGGGATTGAATGGACAAATCGCTGTGTTCAAATTGTACCGATTACATTTACGGAGGCAGAGAGGGAAGTTTACGATTTGCTTGGAGCCCTTGAAAATACAGGTTCCTTTTCATTAATTACTTTACAAAAGGAAATGTGTAGTAGCAAGGAAGCCACAGCATTAACACTAACGAATATGCTAGATGATCATGTGCAGCCACAAGAACTTGAAGCGATTTTAGCAAAGCTTATGGCCTTAGAAGTAAATTCAAAGGCGGAGAAAACGCTAGAAATCGTAAAACAAGCAGATGACAAGGTTATTATTTTTACAGAGTATCGGGCTACTCAAGTTTATTTACAATGGTATTTGCATACTAATGGCATAACGAGTGTCCTGTTTAATGGGAAGTTCAATAAAAGCAAACGAGATTATATGAAGCATCTCTTTAAAGAGAGAGCACAGGTACTCATCGCAACTGAGGCAGGAGGCGAAGGAATCAACCTTCAATTTTGTCATCATGTCATCAACTATGATCTACCATGGAATCCAATGAAGCTAGAGCAACGTATTGGTCGTGTCCATCGTTTGGGACAGGAGCATGACGTCCATATTTATAATCTTGCGATTGAAAATACCATTGAAGAAAAAATATTGGAGTTACTTCATACAAAAATTGATGTGTTCGAGAAAGTGGTTGGCGATTTAGATGCGATTTTAACAAACTTTAAAGAATCTGTATGAGGTAAGGAGGGGCAACCATGTATCCGCAACAAGTCCATCACTATTTAAAAGAATTTTTTAACGAGAATGACTGCGCTATTTTAGGTGAAGAGGATCATTATTTAACAGTTCAACTAACGGTGGATATTGATAAAAGGATTATGAATAGGCCATTTTATTGGCAGTATATTGAAGCGACTAATAGTGAGCCAAACCCAGCTCAAGTAACCTTCATAACAAATCAAACGTCAATAGCTGGTAACTTATTTGGAGAGGCCATTCATTACGGCTCACCACGTTTAAATCAGCTATTTGTAGCAACAAAAGAATTAGGAGCCTATGTTCAACTGTTTGAAAAGGTGGATAGTGCAATGGGTCAGGTCATCCTAACACCTTGGTTAGGTGTTAACTTTAAAGTTTCTTATTGCTGTGATCGCACAAAAGAAATGCTTTATTCATTTGGTATCAATTTATTGACAGGTGTGGTAAAGGAAGATTTTCATGAAACGATTTGTACCTCAGAATTCGACATGGAGCCCGCAGATAATGTATTTCATGTGCAATATATTATTAAGCCACTTCGAGCACTGGAACGACTACATGCAGCAGTTGAAGCCATCATTGAACAAGATGATCATTCATGGGCAATTGAAGCACAGAAACGTTGGCAACGAGATCAACGAGTCTTAGATTATTTTTATGAGGATGTGGAGGATAAACCTGAATGCTATGAAATTGAACGCAAAGCATTAGAGGAGCAATACGAATCTAAAATTAAAATTGAAATCATTAATGGGGGGGTATTTTATCTCTTTTAAATGTGGAGCTGTCCAGTATAAAGACAGCTCCTTTTTTGCTTTAATCCTCTTCAACCATTCTTTGAAGCTGCACCAATTTATTGTCCCAAAATAAATGGAAGTACTGAAGCCAATCTTCAATTTCCTGCAAACGCTCACTATGCAAAGTATAGATTTTTTCTCGACCCTTTTTTTCAGCAGAAATGAGCTCAGCCTGCTCTAATATTTTTAAATGCTTTACGACAGCAGTTCGACTAATAGCAAAGTGCTCAGAAATATTGGAAATAGGTCTATCACTTGCGGCAAGTATCTGTAAAATATTCCTTCTTGTGGGATCAGCAATGGCTTGAAAAACATCATATTTTACGGCTGATTGAGTCATTAGGATTCGGCAATCTCTTTTAATTTATGCTGAATAAGTATTGTCCAGCCGTCATCCATTTTTGTCCGAATAGCTTCAGCAGCAGTATTCGCTTTAGGAATAATATGAGAAGCTTCCTTCCAGCCACCATGCGTTAACGTAAATTCTGTTTGATCGCCAACCTCTTTTAGCTCAAAAGTGACGAACCATCCATCTTGATCCCAGGCAAAACGTAAATAATATGGTGCTTCGACACGTTCTACTTTACAGGGTGAAGGACCAAACGGTGATTGAATAGTGAATTCATGTCCTTCGATTGGTTGAAAATCATTTGGCATAAACCATGAAGCAATTTTTTCAGCGGTTGCGACTGTCTCCCACACTTTTTCAATAGGGGCATTCAAAGTAATCGTTTTGACAATATCCTGTAATTTTTCAGTCATGTATAGTTACTCCTTTATTGTTTGATGAAATGACACTGATGGTACGAGCCTGCTCAAACCAAAAGCGTTTGCAGAGTTGAGTGACATATAACCATAAGGTGTTATGAATATATAACACCTTATGGTTATATGTCAATGGAAAAAGATGATATTATTTTCTATCTTTCAGTAGGTCATCGCTTATGTTAAAATTATTTATAATTTTCTGACATAGAAAGGAGATGTACTATGGTTAACATATCCGTGTTCTTAATTATGTGCATTTTGCTCATTATTTTACCTGGTCCTGATACAGCGATTGCAACTAAGAATACCTTGACTGTAAGTAGAAAGGGAGGATTACAGACAATCTTAGGATCTTGTTGTGGTTTATTAATTCACACATGTGCTGCTGTAATTGGTCTTTCTGCTATTATTGTGAAATCTGCCTATGTATTTGCTGCTTTAAAGTACATTGGTGCAGTTTATTTATGTTATTTAGGTATCAAAACATTATGGACACTACGGACAATTCGCACACAATCACCTGTAGTGCAAGATGCTGCAAATATGGATCACAAATATTCGCAGCAGTCCTGCTTTAAACAAGGGTTTCTTACAAATGTGACAAATCCAAAGGTCGCTGTATTTTTCCTAACGTTTCTACCTCAATTTGTAGACGGTACGAGCGGGACATTTTTTCCATTTTTAATAATGGGTCTTATTTATACAGCATTAACAATGTTATGGTTTGTCTTCTATGTGTATCTATTAGATCGAATTAGCGCCTTTATGAAAAAGCCATCGACGAAGGCAATAATTGAAGGCGTAACGGGTGCTGTATTAATTGGATTCGGTATTAAACTGGCATTAGAAAAAGCCCATTAAATGGGTAGTGACTCCTTAAAAATAGAGTTTTAGTTATGTAGCTAATCGGCTGGCATAAGTTCGGTATTTTACCAGGCTCATGTCTGCCTATTTTTGCTTAATTCGATCGTTATTATAGTAATCGATATATTCCTCTATTTTCTTCTTTAACGCTTCATAGGAAATTAATTCTTCTCCCTATTACATTTCTTGTTTGAGTAAGCCAAAAAAGTTCTTCATGTGATAGTGATACGTTGCTTCTGGAATATCGACTTGTTTAAAGATGTCTTTTAATCGGAACCCTTCTTCTTTGGGTTCTTTATCCAGTAAAGGATTAAACGAATTGAAGGAGAATTTATTACTAAAAGGAATTCTATATATCATTTCATAATAAATATGAATAAATGAGGAAGATGTTTATGGAATTACGGGATTTAAAAGCATTTATGGCTGTGGTTGAACAGGGAAGTTTTACAAAGGCTGCAAATGTGTCCTTTGTATCTCAGCCATCACTAAGCAAAAGTATCAAGAAATTAGAAGAAACATTACAAGTTGAATTGTTGAACAGGTCTACTCGCAAAGTAGAGCTAACAGACGCAGGGAGTATTGTCTTTCAACAGGGACAAAAAATATTGCACGGTGTTCAAGAGTTGCATATTTTATTGGATGATTTATTGAATATTAAAACAGGCGCTATCAAATTAGGGATTCCACCTCTAATTGGCACATTATTTTTTCCTGACATCGCCAGGAAATTTCATCAACTATACCCAGAGGTGCATTTAGAGCTTGTCGAACGAGGCGCTAAAATGGTAGAAATGCTAGTTGAAAATGGCGATGTTGATATGGGCATTGTTGTATTACCAGCAGATGAAAGGAAATTTTCCGTTCAGCCATTTGTAGAGGATCAATTTTTTGTATTTATGAATGAATCCCATCCATTGGCAAAAGAGGATTCTATAGCTTTGAAGGATTTAAAAAACGAAACGTTTATTATCTTTGCAGAGGAGTTCACGCTCCATGACTATATTATTAAATCATGTAAAAGCGTAGGCTTTACACCGATAGTCGGCTATAAAAGTTCACAATGGGATTTGATTTTGGAATTAGTATCCTCCAATCTGGGCGTTACACTATTACCCTTCTCAATTGCCGCGAAGCAAACAAATGCCAATGTGAGAACGATCCCATTACATCAATTTCATATGCCATGGCGTTTAGGGATTATTACGAAGAAAAACACGTATCAATCTTATGCGTTAAAGCAGTTACTCAAAACGATTGGGAGAAATACTGAAAATGGATTTATTCCAATAAGGAATAAATAGTATTCAAATTAATTCCTTTACTTGTAAAATAGCAATGATGTAGAATTTTTCTTAATAAGCGAGCAATTATAGGGGGTTTCGAGATGGGGAATGGGAAAGTATGGAGTTCGTTTGAGGAAGCTGTTGCGGATATTAGAGATGGAGACACATTAGCTGTAGGAGGATTTGGGCTCTGTGGTATACCAGAAAAATCGATTGCAGCGTTAGTACAGCAGGGCACAAAGGATTTAACGGTTGTCAGTAATAACTGCGGTGTAGATGATTGGGGTTTAGGTCTACTCTTAGCGAATAAGCAGATAAAAAAAATGGTGGCTTCCTATGTAGGAGAAAATAAAATTTTTGAACAACAATTTTTAAGTGGCGAGCTAGAAGTGGAATTATCGCCTCAGGGAACACTTGCGGAGCGACTACGTGCAGGTGGCGCAGGAATTCCAGGATTTTATACTGCGACAGGTGTTGGAACGCCAATTGCGGAAGGAAAAGAAGTAAAGGTTTTTGATGGGAAGGAATTTATTCTGGAAGAAGGCATTGTGGCTGATTTTGCCCTTGTCAAAGCATGGAAAGCAGATAAGCAAGGAAATTTAGTCTACAGAAAAACATCACGTAATTTTAATCCATTGGCTGCTATGGCAGGGAAAATTACGATTGCTGAGGTTGAAGAAATTGTGGAAGTGGGCGAGCTAGATCCAGATCACATTCACACACCAGGTGTTTTTGTACAACGTGTATTGGTAGGTGAAAATTATGAGAAGCGTATCGAGCGTTTAACGGTGAAAAAGGGGGAAGCGTAATGGATACAAGACAAAAAATGGTTAACAGAGCAGTAAAGGAAATAGCAAATGGGATGAATGTTAATCTAGGTATAGGCATCCCAACACTTGTTGCCAATGTGATTCCAGCCGATTATGACGTGCTGTTACAATCTGAAAATGGCCTTCTCGGTATTGGACCTTATCCAGTAGAGGAAGCCGTTGACCCTGATTTAATTAATGCGGGGAAGGAAACGGTCACTGCAGTTCCAGGAGCATCCTTCTTTGACAGTGCAGAATCATTTGCAATGATTCGAGGCGGTCATATTGACCTTGCCATTTTAGGTGGCATGGAGGTATCTGAAACAGGAGACCTTGCAAACTGGATGATTCCAGGGAAAATGGTAAAGGGAATGGGTGGCGCTATGGACCTTGTTGTAGGAGCTAAAAGAGTGATCGTCGTAATGGAGCATGTAAATAAAAACGGTGAATCTAAAATTAAAAAGCAATGTGAGCTCCCCTTAACAGGTAAAGGAGTAGTACATCGCTTAATTACAGACTTAGCTGTTTTTGATTTTACTAAAGATGGCATGCAACTAATAGAGTTAGCAGAAGGTGTTACTTTAGAGGAAGTAAAAGAGAAGACTGCTGCTTCGTTTAGCGTTGCTTTAGCATAATAACTTCAGACCTAGGACTGTTTCCAGCATTATTGTCTCATTCTACAATAGTTTAAAAAGGGAGGCATAACGATGGAACAACAATGGACAAATGAATTAGCAGTTGCACAGGTTAGAGTAGCAAGACCAACAGATCAATTACAAGAAATAGAGCGTTTTTACTGTGAAGGAGTCGGCTTAAAGAAAATAGGCTCTTTTACGGCACACCGTGGCTATGATGGAATTATGATTGGTCTCCCGAATGTAGGCTATCACCTAGAATTTACAGCGCATGTTGATGGAAGTCCTTGTCCAGCACCAACTAGGGACAACCTTTTAGTACTTTATATTCCAAATAGTGAAACCATTCGTCATATTACCGAACGTCTCGAACTTATGGGATATCCTGAAGTGGAGCCTGAAAATCCTTATTGGGCAGAGCAAGGGATAACTATTGAAGACCCAGACGGCTGGCGTCTTGTATTAATGAATACAGCGGGCATCTAACTAAAGAATCCAAAGCACGAGCTATACATATAGTCTCGTGTTTTTTTTGTGTGCTTTGAAAACCCCCTGCTATGCAGGGGGTTCCGGAAAGCTTTTAGCTATGGACAATAAAAAAACTCCAAACGTACAATAAAGTCAGGTCTAGTCAACCGACTTCGTACGAAAGGAGCCACCATAAATGGATAATAAAAGTTTAGCACATACAACGTGGAATTGTAAGTATCATATCGTCTTTGCGCCAAAGTATAGAAGGCAGATTATTTATGGTCAAATTAAAGCAGATGTTGGAAGAATATTGCGCCAATTATGTGAAAGAAAAGATGTAGAAATCATAGAGGCAACAGCATGTCCTGACCATATTCATATGTTGGTAAGTATTCCTCCGAAATTGAGTGTATCTGCGTTCATGGGTTATTTAAAAGGGAAGAGTAGTCTAATGATTTTCGACCGACATGCAAATTTAAAGTATAAATACGGTAATCGTCAATTCTGGTGTCGAGGATACTATGTGGACACAGTCGGCCGAAATAAGAAAAAGATACAAGAGTATATAAAAAATCAATTACAAGAAGATATCCTGCAAGATCAAATGACGATGAAAGAATTCATTGACCCATTCACAGGAGAAGAGATCAAGAGAAAGAAAAAATAAGTAAGCCGCTTTAGCGGTTTGTGTGAAAACGGAGTGCGGTTGGCAGACCATTCAGAATGTCTTTAGACATGGGCCAGTACCCCAGCGTTTCACGCGCAGAGCAAACCACCAGTTATACTGGTGGTTCTGATTATGATGATAAATACCCATTGTTGTATATAATGATTTATAAAGGAGGTTATGCTATGCAACGAATAAAGACATTGGATAATTGGAGCGAGGTGTTAGAGCAATCAAAGCACATGCCATGTCTTGTATTAAAAATTAGCATGACATGTATGAGCAGTATTGCAGCTATAAAGGAATATAAAGCACTCATAACAAAATTGCCGAAGTATCTTGTGATTGTCCAAATGGATAGAGTGGTTTCTAATGCTATTGCAGGTGATCTTCAGGTGAAGCATGAATCACCACAGCTATTAATATTGCAGGATGGGAAGGGAATTTGGCAAGCAACACATGACAAGATAAAACAACCTCTTTTAGTAGAGGCTATAAAGCAGTATGTAAAAACAACAACTTAAAAAAGATACCTCACAATAGGTTGTGGGGTATCTTAATGGTTAATCCTCTAAAGCCTCATCTTCGTGAAAGTTCGTAGCGCTAGATTCTATATCCACCTGTAGATAATTTGCCCAGTCTATTTTATGATAATCCTCTTCACTAAAATAAATATTCAAGACCTCTGTCATTGTTTTATCACCATCAGGCTCAGTGAGTGGAGCATACCAAGTAATAGCAGGTGTCTTCACACTTTTTAGCTTGGATAATTCAGCAAAAATTTTAGTGGAATCCTTCAACATTTGACTTTTTGATCCCTCTGTCACATCTGTATCCTGAATGGAAATTGTGACAACACCATCTTTAGATTCCTCTACAGAGAATTCATTTTTCACAATCGCACCTACTATATCTTCAACGGTCGTGTTTTGATCGACGGCTACTTCCTTTGGATCCGCACTTTTTCCACAGGCTGCTAAAAGTAGTGAAGTGAATACAAGTAAATAAATTATTTTTTTCAATATCCTAACCTCCCTTGTTACTCCATATATGCGCAAAATGGGAGGGAATTATACAGGCTATGGAAAGGTTGTACAGACTTTTTAAATTAGGAGGGGAACTAGTCGTATTATATAAAGAAGAAACGTTCCATATTATGTAAAAGGTTATGGCGTTTTCTATAATGAAATTTGTAAAGTGGAAAGTATATTAAAAAGGTATTTGCAAAAAAAATTAACACCATTGATGAAAAAAGCACCTTGGCCATATTGGCTAAGGTGCTATATAGGTAATATAAAAAAGCCGCGTATGCCGTAGTTATTATAGAAAGTTTTAAACCACCACTCCTCAAATGAGTTGTTGAGGGTAATTTATTTATAAATAATTACAATAAATATCGTTATTCAAAGGTTTTATAAATGTTTTTATCATCCAGTATCATTGATTACAATTATTTATAAACAATTTTAACCCCAGTTTAACCCCAATATGACCCCTAGGGGTTAAGATTGTTTTTTTACTCTAAAGAAGCCATCTAGTTTATCAGCTGCAGCACGATCAGCAGATTTAAAAGCATGACCATAAGTATTCATCGTTACTGATATATCAGAGTGTCCCAAACGTTCACTAATAAGTTTAGCGTGAACACCTTGTGCAATTAGTAGTGATGCAGAAGTGTGACGTAAATCGTGAAGCCGAATGTATTTGAATTTCCGTTCATTAATAAACTTGTGCCAATGTTTCGAAGGGCTAGTTGGATATAAGTGTGTCCCATCAAACGAATGAAATAGCCATTCTCTATCTTGTTCAATCCATTTATCACCTTTTTTTAATTTCTCTTTAGCCCAATGTATACGATATGCTTTTAATTCTTCCATTACAGACTCAGGTAATGTTACATAACGTTTTGATTTTTTCGTTTTAGTAGATTTAATATGTGGACCTTGTTTAGTCAAAACGATTGATTGGTGAATGTATATTTGCTGATTATCAAAATCTACATCCTTCCATTCTAAACCTAACAGTTCACCTTTGCGCAATCCAGCAGCTAAGGCTAACGTGAACATCATTCTCCATAATTCAGATTCGCTTTGTAACATACGCATTAGCGTTTCTATTTCATCTTCTTCATAAATTTGCATTTCTTTATCCACATCATCTGTATCACTAGGACGAGGTTTTTCAACACCATCCATAGGATTTGTAGATAATACCCCCCATTTAACGGCATACTTAAATATACTCTTGAGTGTTCTATAGACATCTTGTTTACTATGATAAGTAACTGGAACATCTTTACCATCAAAACGTTTCATTTCTCTTAAAACAGTCATTAAGTGAAATTGATTAATTTGATCCATACGCATATGACCAATAACAGGATTTATATGCAATTCTAATTTACGTTGATGGTTTCCATATGTCGTCAATGCCAAAGTAGAAGCAAAATCTTTTTCCCATTGTCCTGCAAAATCTTTGAAAAGTATTCTTTCTGTTTGAACATAATTTCCTGAGAGTACTTCATCTTTAAATTTTAAATATTCACGATCCAAATATTCCTTAAGTTGTTTTGGAGACATTTTATCTTCAATAGTTATTGATTTACGTTTTTTTGGATATTTCCCTTTTGCATCTTTAGGTAAATATACAGTGAAACGATATGAATTTTCTCCGCGTTTTTCGATATTTGCCACTTTAGTTTCCTCCTTTTATTTTCACAACTCTTTAATATTACATATAACTCACCCCTTTCAATTTAAGAATGTTTGTTCTATTTTTTAGTAAAAATTTTACCATCTATGCTCTTTAAAGATAAAAGTTCCTCTGGAACTCCTTTTTCTTTAATGGCATCAAAGATGGTAAAACATGAGTCATTCTTTTCTACAAATAATTCATCAGGCAATAACAATTCAACAGCGAATGTATTAGCTTCTATTTCTAATTTATCTGTAGAAAAAAGAGTATGCTTTTTTAAAAAAGAAGTGTTTGTGTCTGGGTGTTGAATCGCATGCCCTAATTCATGTGCAACTATAAAAAACTGTGATTCTCTATCTGCATCTTGATTGATATGAATAATAGGTATTCTAAAATTTTTATTGTAATAGCCTAGTGTGTTACCCAAAGGTTCAAATACAATGAGTATTCCTATGTATTTGGCAAGTTTGAAAGGATCATTCGTACCATATTTTTTTACTAACTCGTTAACTGTTGACTTAATTGACGACACAAGCAACACTCCTATTTGCGATACTTTTTAGGGGTGAATTTCTGTTTAGCTAAGCGTTTAGCTAATCTTAATGAATTCTCCAGACTTGAAATTAATAATTCTCTGTCTTCTAATTCTTCCTCACTTAGTTCATCAAGGGTTCTTCCATCAAATGCTGCATGTCCATTTTTAGATAATCCTTCAAGCATTCTTTGTAATTCTTCTTGAATGGATTTTTCATCTTTTTCTGTTAGCTCTGGATTAAAAGGCTTTTCAACACTAATCTCTCCGCTAGCCATCCGTTCAAGTTCGTCTGTAGTAATCCCTAATCCTTTACATACTTTAAGGACATTATCCACTGAGGCATTTCCTATTCCTCTAGCTAACATTGATCTTAATGTTGTTGGTGGAATACCAATCATTTCAGCAAATGCTTTTTTACTGTATCCAGCTTCCTCTATTAAGCATTCAATAATTTTCGCCTTTTCCAATTTAAAAACTCCTTTTATTAACAGTTTATACGAAATTTCGTTCTTTTGTATATAATACTATACGCAATTTCGTATGTAAATAGAATAAAAACGATTTTGCGTTCTTTTTCTTCGGAAATCAGTTGACAATGAACGCAATTACGTTTATATTCGTAAATAACGAAGGACGCAATTGCGTTCGAAGTGAGTGAGGTGATGCAAAAATGTATAAAAATTTACGAGCAGAAATGGCTAGGGAGGGTATCACAATGGTTGATATTTCAGAGTTCTTAAATGTTCGTTATGCAACAGTAAATGACAAGGTCAATGGTAAATATCGTTTTTATTACGATGAGGCTTTAATGATTAAAAAACACTTTTTTCCTCAATGTAGTCTTGAATACCTTTTTGAAAAAGAGGATGAAGTTGAGTCCGAAGATGAAAGTGAACAACAAGTAGTTTGTTTATGAGAGGAGGAAACCATTTGGATTTAGTGGTTATAGAACTTCGGGGAAAACGAGTTTTAACAACAGTGCAACTTGCTGAAAAATACGAAGCTACAGACCGCAAAATTGTTGATAATTTCAATAACAATAAGGGGCGCTACGAAGAAGGTAAACACTTCATTTTATTGCAAGGTGAGGATTTGAGGAAGTTTAAGAGCAAAAACGAAAATTTCGGTTTCGCACAAAACCTAAATAAACTCTACCTTTGGACCGAGAAAGGTGCTTGGCTCCATGCTAAGTCATTAAATACCGACAAGGCATGGGAAGCTTATGAATTACTTGTTGATGAATATTACCGTTTGTCCTCCACACTGACAAAAGAACAGCTTATTAAACAGTTTGGATTACCAGCAAATTATAAAGAAGCATTGCAACATTTAGCTGGTTATGTGGAAGAAAATGAACAACTCAAACAGCAAATAGAAAATGACCGTGAAAAAATTGTACTAGCAAATGCAATCACTACTAGTGATGAAGGGCTTCTAATTGAAGGTGCTGCAAAGTACATGCGACAAAACGGAGTAAATATTGGTCGTGATCGATTATTCAAATGGTTACGCGGACAAGGATACCTAGTGAGTCGTCAAGGTCGGGAATATAACATGCCTACTCAAAAATCGCTGAATCAAGGTTTGATGAAAATACATGCTCAACAGTATTTTGATTCTGAGGGCGAGTTAAAGGTAAGTAGACAAGTTGTTGTCACAGGTAAGGGATTAATGTTCTTCATTAATAAATTTTTACATGAAGGACAACTAACATTGCGATTGGAGTGATTGATTTGAATAAGCTCACGATGTCAGTAGAAGAGGTCGCAAGTGAATTGGGTGTTAGTAAGACAACCATTTATACAATGGCACGCGAAAAGGAAATTCCTCACACAAAAGTGAGAGGAAGAATCTTATTTCACAGGCCTACAATTGAGCATTGGTTAATCACTAATACCGAAGGTGGTGAAACCAAATGAACACAACCAACCTTCAATGGCTAGCAATGTCGGATAAGGATAAGCAGGCTGAGTTGAATAAGCGAGTGAGAAGGAGGTCATTAAGGTGAATCAAGAACAGTTGAATGCCATTAAAGAACGTGTGGCGAAGGCTACGCAGGGACCTTGGGAAAGTGAAGAAACAGCAGAGGGTCATATCGATATTTTTAACCCAAATGAAGATTACGCCATTTGCCAAACAGGTAACGAAACCTATGATTGTCTGAATGATGGAGATACAGAGTTTATTAAACATTCCATTACAGATGTGCCAGCACTGGTTGCCGAGGTTGAGAGGTTACGTAAAGCGTTGTCTTATTATGCTGATGAAAAACATTATGAGCCTTACGGAGCGTTTAACAATGGTTCATGTGACATAACAGAAGACGAAGGGTACATTGCTCGTCATGCATTGGCAGGTGATTCAGATGTCCAACGGAAACAAGATCATCACACATAGTAATAGCAAAGTCATGATTCGATATGGTGAATTACCACGGATATTAAATGCTACAGAAATACAACAATGGCACCATATTGTTACAAAGATTGAGCGATTTCAAAATAGCGAGTTGGAGAGGAAAGTTCAATGAAAATTAAGCCTGTACCAATATCATTAATCGCTAAGGCAATGGCTAAGGCTGTTGCAACACTTAGGAAATAAAGGAGGAATTTATGAACATTCAAAAGGCAACAAGAATTGCTTTAACAACAGGGCAATTCATTACCAGGGAAACTAAGTATTTTAAACGATACAGAATTTTGCCAACGAAATCAGATAGCTGTTTTGTAGTTCACATTGCAAAGGAATATGTTGACCAAATGGATGAAAAGTATATCCCCGGCAAACGTTGGAATCCGAAGGTCGAGGATATATTGGCGAATGATTGGGTTGTAAAGCCTCTTTAATCAAGACAAGCCCATTGTTTCTTTTACAAAGGCTACACCTAAGTCAGCCAATATGGGCAATGAAACACTTGTTAATTTTGAAGATCTTGATTTAACTTTTTCCCAAATACCAGGGTCTCTGACGTTGTCTAAGAAATTGTGACCTTCCCAAGTGAGAGCGTCAACAGAAACTGCATAAACTTCATCGCCTGCATAGAGAATATCAGCTTTTATAAAGCCAGCATCTAATAGTTTTTGGATTGTATAAATCACAGTTTCTTCAGAGTAAGAAATCATTCTGGAACTACCACAGATGTTATTCAACCAAAGAGTTTCATTAAAATTATTGGATTCGACAGTAAGCAATAAATCTCTTACACATTCTCTATTCAAAATTATATCAATCACCTACCTTTCTACCAATAGTTTAGCAGAAAGGAAATATAAGGAGGAATAAAAATGAAAGCAGTAATTAATATCAAAGGTACAAAATTATCAGTGGTTGGTCTTAACATCCATGAGGACCAAATTACAAGTGTACAAGTTGTGGATGGAGAAGGCAAAGTAGCAACTCATTATGATAGCAAGCATGCATCTTATGTTCCAGAAGGGGCAAGCGTAGTGAATCTGAAAGAAGTCCTTGAATTTCCTGATGCTAATAAAGAGATTGTGGAAGACCTCAACCAGCTGATTGTTGATTCTAGGGACCACTTAAAAGACTTAGGAAATCAAATCATTCAAGAAGTATTGATCCATAATGGACTACCTTTTGGTGACAGTGGACTACCTAATCTAGTGAAAGAATACAAGGAACATAGGGATTACATCGATGGTGTTGCATCAGCCTTGGAGGTTGTGAAACGTGACAACTATGAATAAACAGTTGAAACGCAAAGCAGTCATTGAACAACTGCAGAAGTTTGGTGTGACCAAAGTCGAAGGACAACCGCTGGAAGACGCCTTATATACATCTTTGCTAAAGACACTGGCGCTTAAACGTGCTGCTCTATCTTAAAGGAGGTGATTGATTGCGTATAGGTTATTCACACATCGAATACGACCGTGAATCAGAATACTGGCAAGACATCGAGGATGCACAGAATGCCCAAATTGAGGCACAAAAAAGCTCGTCAAAGGGCGCAACCAATGGCGAGCTAAATAAATTATATGACACTGATAGTGTATCACAGGAGGATGCGAAATGACAAAGTTTAATGTTGGAGATTCACTTGAATTTACCGAAAAATACTGTTCGTATGAAATTGGGGACAAAGTAACATTAAAATTTTATAGAGACGACACTTTAGTTGAATTCGAAGGAAAATATGGCAATGGCTGCGCATTAGAAACTCGTTTTAAATTATCTGATAAACCAACCAAAAATCAACGTATCACAGCATTAGAAAATGAAGTAGCTGAATTAAAGCTTATTGTCCATGAATTACGTGATGGCCGTAAAACAATGCGAGATGTGATGAATGAAGTGTTGAGTGAGCCTTCCACAACTAATACTATGGAGGACATCATCGAATTTGAAGGGCAGCAATATTGCAAGGTTGATCGTGAAGCGCGTGTAGGTGATTATGTATCAGTTTCTTTTGCTAACGGTAAATGTTTTAAACCAAATAAAATATATGGCCCTGTATTTGAGAACAACGGTTTAAGAGTAAAAGCAGATCCATCTTCTGGTGGAGAATATGAAATAACATTAGTTTATAACGTCTTCTATGGTCGCATACCTAAAACGGTTGATGTCTATGAAGTAATCAAAGATGGATTAAATCCTCAAATTCCAATGGTTGATGAAACGATTGAACCACTAACACCAAATCAACAACGTGCTGAAATTATTGAGAAGGCGAAAGAGTTTATAGAATCAACGAAAAAAACTTGGAGTGGCTTAGTGGTTTCAGGATCTCTAAAAGGCCAGCTCCGCACAGTCGGGAATGTATATCAAGTTATCTTGGGGCAAATTTCACCATTTAGAACAAGAGTTGCAGCTTGCAATGTTGAGTTTGTTATCAATGAAGATAAACGCACAATCGTAGCTTTAATGCAGTCTATTGAATCACCAAAAATATATGCTCGTGGAATCGCAAAGTGTGATCCAAATGACGTATTCAACGAACACATTGGAAAAGCCATTGCTCTAGGACGAGCGCTTGGTCTTGATGTTAGTGAGTTTGAACAGGCGGTGCAGCCAACGGAATTTGTATCAGGACAAATCATTACTTTTGAATCTGATTTAGCAGGAGAAGACAAAGGCGCTAAATTAAAAATTATGAGCATTGAAGACAACACACTTTGGCTTGATGATGGTTTTGAAGGTTATGACTTATGTGATGAGGACTGGAAACCAAAAATCCTCAACGACACTAACGCTATTTATTGAAGGTGATTGATCTTGGAAATTTGGAAATCAATTAACGGATATGAAGGTTATTATGAGATTTCTAATTTAGGAAATGTACGCTCATTAGACAGATTTATTCAATCCAAGCGATGCAGTAAGTATTTCCTCAAAGGAAAGAGATTGAAAGCTAGTCCTGGTAAAATCGGTTATCCAGTTGTTCAATTATTCAAAAATGGAAAAAATGAAAGGATATATGTTCACAGATTGGTTGCCGAACACTTTATCCCAAAAGTAGAAGGTAAAGAAATAGTGAATCACATAGACGGAAATAAAGCTAATAATCATTATCGAAATTTAGAGTGGGTTACTCATAGCGAAAATCATATGCATGCATTTTTAACAGGTTTATTTGTTCCAGGTAGTTCAAATAAAAACGGTAAAGTCCAAGGCGAAAACAACTACAAAGCAAAATTGAAAGAAAGTGATGTCATATTCATATTGGAAAATGCCAGAAGAAATGGCGGCGATATGACTACTGTGGAATTAGCAGAAAATTTCAATGTATCCAGAACAGCAATTTCTGCAATCTTAAATCGAAGAAATTGGAAACACATTAACTAAAGGAGGATCGATAATGGCTACTCTTTACGAATTAACCGACCAATACAAAATGCTTCAAAATTTTATAGAAGAAAACAATGTAGAAGGCTTTGAACTAGCACTCTCGCAAATCATTGGTGATATTGGTGAAAAATTAGAAGGCTATGCCATGGTGCTTAAAAATATTGAGTCAGACATTGCAGGTATCAAGTCTGAAGAAAAGCGATTGGCAGATCGTCGCAAAGCAATGGAAAGTAATCTTGCTCGTATTAAAGAAAATATGGCTGATACCTTATTAACAGTAGAAGGCAATCGAGTGAAGACAGAAAAGTTTACATTCAACTTCCGTAAATCAACATCAGTACAAATTGAGAATGACGCTGCTATCCCTCCACAGTTTATCAAGGTGGAGAAGACAATCAGCCGTTCTGAATTAGCAAAAGCATTAAAAGCAGGTGAGCAAATAGAAGGTGCTCAACTTGTGGAAAATCAATCATTAAGTATTCGATAGGAGGATTATTGGTGCCTAAAATCACTATTGATCCTCGTCTAGAAAATGACAAGGAGTTAAAAAAAGTATTAGACAAAATTAGAAGTGGAGTAGCTGGGCCAACAACCTTAAAGGTTATGTATGTTGGTAAAAGATATGGCGGTTTTCATTATGGAAAAGTCATTGAAGCCACAGCACGGCACGCTAAACGTTCAAACGCTGATTATCCATATCCGAAGTATCAACCTTATAAATGGCAAATTAACGATGAAGATGGCGACTCCTACACTATCTCAAATGATGGAGAAACATTTGAAAGAGATTGGGTAGTGGTGCCAGACAATTATGAAATAGGAACAGTTTTATTAAAAGACTAGGAGGAAAAACACAATGAAAAAATTACTCAATCAAAAGGAACAACACATCGCATTCACACGTGAAGGAGCAGAAGAAATCGTATCAGCTGCCAAAGAAAATGATGCGTTGATCATGAATAAAATCAGTGAAAAGCATAATAAAAATGGTCAGTATTTCTTGGTTGATTTAACGTACCAATACGATACACCAAAAGATGCTATGGAAGGCAAGCCAAAAGATGATGCACCAGATGGTCAAATGAGCATTGAAGAAGTGCATGAAGGTGTTCCATATACAGTCAATCCAGATGGCAGCGTGAAAGTGGAAAATAATGATGAAGAATTGCCAGAATTCGAAGATCCATTTGCAGATGTAGAAGCAAAGCAAGATACATCTACTGATAATGTGCCATTTTAATAGAAAAGGAGTGTGGAAGGCATGACACAAGAATTTGATTTCAGTACACACAGCGCTGAAACACTTGAAAAGGAAGGCAAAACGTATTGTTTATATGCTAATCCAGGTATGGGCAAAACACATACTTTGCGATATTTACCAGGTAAAACATTGGTTCTCGATATAGATCGTACTTCACAAGTATTAAAAGGTGAGCCTAATATCGATGTCATTTATGTAGACAATCAAAATACTTGGGAATATTGGGGAGCATTATTACTTCACTTAAAAGACATTAAAGGTAAATACGATAACATCGCAGTCGATAATGTTTCAGAATTAGAACGCTGCTTATTATCAGACTTAGGGTTTATCGGAAAAAATCAAGGTGTACCATCACAAGGTGATTATCAGAAAATGCAATTCAAAGTCGTAAACTCATTCCGTTGGATGAAGAACTTAGCGGATCGCATTGTATTTAACGCTTGGGAAACAACGGATATGTATACAGCAGCAGAAGGCACACACTATAACCGTTCGTACCCACAAATTAACCAAAAGATTATTAATAATGTACTAGGTTTATGTGATGTCGTTGGCCGTTTAATGATTAATGCAGAAGGTGAACGAGGTTTTGTCTTAGAAGGAACGAACAGTATTTATGCAAAAAATCAATTAGATAATCGCAAGGGATGCAAGCAAGAAGAAATTTTTGTTATGCCCTCCACAATTGAAGAAGAAAAAGGAGAGAAATAATATATGTCATTTTTTAAATTTGATGAAGAAAAAGTTGTATCAGGGTTTGAATTAGTAGCAGAAGGAAAATACGAAGCTACAGTGTTAAATGCAGTAGCTGGGAAAACTCAAAAAGGTGAGGACAAAATTACACTTGATTATGAAATCCGTTCTGATGTTCCTCAAAAACATCAAGGTGCAAAAATCATGTTTGACACTTTTACATTCTCCAATGAAATTGCGGCAGGTATCGTTCAATCATTACTAAAAGCAACAGGATTTGCAAACGGCCATCCGTTCCAATCGCCTCAAGATATGGCCAATCAATTAATTGGTCGAAGCTTACAAATTACTGTTAAGCACGAAGAATACGAGAAATTGGTTGATGGTAAAAAGGAAAAACGTACTTCTGCAAAAGCAAAATACTATGATAAGTCAGTAGTAAATCCACCAGCATCACCAGGTGCACCGATTACAGTGGGTAGTGATGATTTGCCCTTCTGATGATTCATTCAGATTCGTGAATGAATGGGCAATAACGAATGGATACGATTAAATAAAAACTTAATAGAGAGGTCTGTTGTTACGGACTTCTCTTTTTTATACCTAAAAACAGTGGAAAGGGTGACGAATATGGTTAAAGAAATACCGTTGCAAAATGGGATGGTCGCTCTTGTGGATGATGAAGATTTCGAAAGAGTAAATGGATATGTATGGTCTGTGAATACTTCTAAAGGTATTCCAATGATTTCAAATGCTGATAAAGGTTATTTAAATAGATTCATAATGAATGTAACTGATAAAAGTGAAATAGTAATTTTTAAGAACAAGAACAAATTTGATTTACAAAAAGGGAATCTAATTATCGTTGAATCGGCGGTAAAAAATCAGGCAAAAAAAGGGAATAAAAACTCTTCTTCAAAATATAAAGGTGTTTGTTGGGATAGAAGTCGTTCTAAATGGAAGGCGAGTATAGAAGTTGAAGGCAAAACAGTTTTTTTAGGTAGATTCGATAGTGAGGATAAGGCAGCTAAAGTTTATAACAATGCTGCTCTAGAATATTTTGGAGAAAACTCATTTCAGAACCATGTTGGTGAAGATAATTCGGCAGTTGAATTCGATTTTGCGAAAGGTTCACAAAAAAGAACAAAATCAAAATATAGAGGTGTATATAAAGAATATAGAAAGTGGCTAGCAAAATGTAATCATGTTTATTTAGGCTTATACGATAGTCCGATAATTGCTGCTAAAGTCTACGATAAAAAAGCTTATGAATTATATGGCGAGAACGCAATATTGAATTTTCCAGAATTAATAGATGAATACAAGGTGAAGCAGATATGAAAGAACACTATGATTTTAATGCGATACCATCTGAACTTAAATCTTTACCTCAATGGGTGCTTTGGCGTATTGAGAAACGCGATGGCAAACCAACAAAAGTTCCGTATCAAGCGGACGGTGAAATGGCACAAGCAAATAATAGACGTACATGGTCCACTTTTGCAACAGCAGTCAAATTTTATTTAGATGGTGACTACGATGGAATCGGTTTTGTTTTTAGTCGTCAGGACAATTACATCGGAATCGACTTGGATAAGTGTGTTGTGGATGGAAAACCAAATACTTTCGCAACGGAGATCATCGACACTTTTGATAGCTATACAGAATTCTCACCATCAGGCAAAGGGCTTCACGTAATTATTAAAGGTGGCCTTCCACAAAATGTGCTGGGTATTGGTAGAAAGAACACTAAACACGGACTGGAAATTTACTCACATTCGAGGTTCTTCACCTTCACTGGTAATAGAGAAAATTCGAACGAAATCTATGAGCGTACAGATGAGCTTGCAGAGATTTTTGAACAGTATTTCGATGATTCGGATATACAAGGCCGTGTTAATTTAGCAGAGTTCGAAAAGGACGAAATCAAACTATCCAATGAATCACTTTGGGAGAAGATGTTCCGTAGTAAAAACGGGGATGAAATTAGAAGTTTATTTAACGGCAATCTAATCAATGATGATCATTCAGCTAGCGATTTAGCACTATCTAACCACCTTGCGTTCTGGACAGGGAAATCAGTGACGCGTATGGACGCTATGTTCCGCGAAACAGGTCTGATGCGTGATAAATGGGATGTTATTCATTTCCGTGATACCAATGAAACGTATGGTGAACGCACTATTGCAACTGCCATTTCATCCACAACTACCACTGTTTTGGACCAGCAACATTATGAAGAATTTTCGTTTGACTTCCATGATAGTGATGAAGAGGCTGTGGAGGACAAACCGAAAAAGAAATTTCGTTTAACAGAACTAGGAAATGCTGAACGTATAGCAGATGAGTATGGCCATGCAATCAAATATGTGAATGACATGGGCTGGCTCATATGGGACGGTAAGCGATGGAAGATTGATAACAGAAAAGAAATTTATCGTATTGCTGCTAAGGTCTTACGAGGGTTGTACAAATCCGAAGATGAAGGCGAACAAAAATGGGCGAAGATGTGTGAACGATTAAATGTTCATAAAAATAGCTTGTCATTTTTAATGTCACTTGTACCAAGTGATCGAGAAGAATTTGATAGACATAAATATTTATTCAATGTTGCAAATGGCATCGTAGATTTGAAAACAGGTATTTTGCAGCCACATGATCGTGAGCTCGGCCTGACTAAAATAACGAATATCACTTTTGAGGAATCAGCAAAATGCCCTGAATGGTTAAGTTTCTTAGATCAAATATTCCAGGGTGACAAAGAGTTGATTGAGTACATGCAACGTTTAATAGGCTACAGCTTAACAGGTGAAATAAGCGAACAAATCATGGTCTTCCTAATTGGAGGGGGTAGCAATGGTAAATCAACGTTTATTAATACGATTAAGGACCTCATGGGCGAATACGGCAAACAAGCTAAATCGGACACGTTTATTAAGAAAAAGGAAACTGGAGCGAACAATGACATTGCCAGATTGGTCGGTAGCCGTTTTGTATCAGCGATTGAATCGGAAGATGGAGAACAATTGTCGGAGGCTTTCGTAAAGCAAATTACTGGTGGGGAGCCAGTGTTAGCACGATTTCTACGACAAGAATATTTTGAGTTTATTCCAGAGTTCAAGGTGTTCTTTACTACTAACCATAAACCAGTAATCAAGGGTGTTGACGAAGGTATTTGGCGGCGTATTCGATTAATTCCATTTAACCTACAACTGCCAAAAGAAAAGCGTGATAAAAAACTTCCTGAAAAGTTGTCGCTCGAAATGCCGGGCATCCTGAATTGGGCAATTGAAGGTTGCTTGAAGTGGCAGCAGAAGGGGTTGAATGAGCCAAGGATCGTTATGAAAGCTACAGGTGATTATAAAGACGAAATGGACATTCTTGGACCGTTTATGTTTGAACGATGTTACAAGCAAGACGGAATGAAAATTGAAGCAAAAGAGTTATACGAGGTTTATTCCAACTGGTGCTACAAAAATGGTGAACATCAATTAAAAAATCGAGCGTTTTATAGAATTTTAGAATCACAAGGTTTTAAACGTGAGCGCGGTACAGGAAATAAATACTTCATCTTCGGTGTTACTTTAATAGAACGAAAAAGTAGTTTTACCCAACAAGAATTATTAGAAAACGATGAAAGCGAAGAAAAAGTTACGAAAAGTAACACTTTTAAAATCTCTTAGAAATCCTTATATACCAATGGTTTGAAGGTTGTTTTTATTGATAATAATTACTTTTGTTATTTGTTTTGTATATTAATAAAAAATAAAAAAATATAAATATATATTATATATAGAGCGTAATCCCCAAAACGAGTAATAAAAATAACGAAAATCTTCAAATCCTTGGGGCTCTAAGGCTCAAAGGAGTTATTTTTAGTAACACTTCGATAATTTATAGTGATTTTCCGTAACAAATTGATAACGGATTTTTAACTATTCATTAATTGTGAGGTGATAGATTGCAAGTCTTAGAATTTCTATCAATCATTTGGAAATCAGGAGCAACGATTTATCTGAAAGAAGATAATGTTCATATAGATCATGGTGACAACATTCCAGCAGATGCAATAAAGGCTGGAGAAACCATTTTTGAAGATGTAAAAGAGTGGCTTAAATCATGGGAAGGTGCCAATGGTATTGATCAAACAATGCAAAAGATGATACATCAAGCCTGTGGATGGCAACACAATCCTAAGCTGAATGAATGGATATGCGCGGACGTTGATGCATTGATGTTATTCATGGAGTGGCAAGAAACGTTAGCTAAGAACGGATGGAACGACATTTACACAGACTATCGACAATTTGAAAATGAAGCTTCAAACGTCATTAAGAAAAAATTGTACGAGAGTGCTGTTTTATACGCTAATCAAAATAAGTGATTTACAGCCGTTTTAAGACGTTTTAGAGGACGGATGATAAATATATCTAACTTTGAAGTAGAACGTGTGTACGGTGCTTAAAACGAATTAAAATGAGGAGGTTAAGAGAATGAGAGAGATTAAGTTTCAAGTGAGAGTTAAATCAACAAATGAAATATCAAAAATTGCAAGAATCGATTTTATTTCTAACGAAGTTTTTGTGCTCAAAGAATTTGATGGTCATTTAGAAGAATTTATTTATACATTCGATGAAGTTGATTTTATCGAGAGTACAGGTTTAAAGGACAAAAACGGTAAGGAGATTTATGAGGGGGATATAATACGTTTCACAAATGGAATAGACGAAGTATATGAGGAAGTCGGTACAGTAGTTTTTGATTTAGAAGAGTGTGGATATAAAGCACAATATACCGACGATGGCGTTACACATTGTATTTACCTTATAAACCCAAAAGTATTTGCTGATAAATACACAGAAATTACGTATGAAATGATTGGCAACATCTACGAAAATCCTGAATTGCTAGGTGATTCACAATGATCCATTACGCTTACACTGATACAGAATTAAATAAAATCATGAAAACTATGACGATAGTGGTTGATACTCGCGAACAAGTAAATGGCCATATCCTAGAATATTTACGCAGCAAGGATGTACCAATCAAGTTGAAAAAGCTAGACACTGGCGATTACACTGCGATGCTGCCTAAAAATGAAGAGCTTGGCATCATGCGAGATATTTATTTAAACAGTGGAGTTGAACGTAAAGCCAGTGTAGATGAGATTGTAGGGAACTTGGGCAAGGACGAGCGTACACGCTTTGAAAATGAATTAATACGAGCTCAGAGGATGCCGTTCACAATCCTACTTGAAGATCCAGAAGGCTATAAGAAAATACTAAACGGAACCTACAGAAGTAAATACGACCCACTTGCATTGCTTGGCTCGTTAAATACTTTCAAGGCTCGTTACGGCTTTGAAATTGTCTACTTAGACAATAAGTTTAGTGGAAATTGGATATATCATCATTTCTATTACCAAATGAAGAACTATCTAAAGAGAGGAGTTTTTTAATGAATGCAATAACAATTAATTGCCCAATTTGTAATACAGTTTTGACTGAAGAAAATACTGCACGATGGGATATACCAGATACAGAAAAACATAATCAAATACGTTTTGATTCACAAGGGAAAGCATGGTGTAAAACATGTATGAATGAACACGATTCAATCGATTGGCAAGAGGAATATGAACGAGGGGCGTTCTAATAATCATGAACATGCGCAATGGGATTCCTATTGTTCAGCCGGTGAAGAAGTCAAAACAGCCACAGGGTAGATTGTGGAAGGCCATACCCAATCCATTTACAAAGTATATCGAGTTATTCATGACAGTGGATGGATGTGAAATTAGTATCATCATGCCTTACGATTTCGAATGGATTCAGCAGTATTTAAACGAGGGTTGGATCGAGAGGGGAGTGTGGGATATAGATGAACGCAGACATGCTTGATAAACGTGTAGCGATTTTAAAGAGGGTCGATGCACTTACAAACAAATGTAATTGTGAGACCGCAAAGGAAATGGAAAAGTGTCCTAATTGCAAACAATTAACAAAGCATGGCCAAGAGTTGCTTGCATTAGTAAACAGTCGAATTAGACTTAATGCATCAATTGATCGAGTGCCTATAAGTAGTTCAAGACTTCCTTTAACCAAAGCCAAATATCTCAAATTAAAACAAGCAGGAAAAACAGATAGATATATAGCTGATATGTTAGGTGCTTCATGTGGGGCACTGCAGAATTGGAAAAAGCTAAATAATGTTGAAGTAAGAATAAGAGGAAAGAGGTTAAAAGCTAAATGACCATTGAAGATCAAATATTAGCCAATCCAGTGTTAAGAGAGGTAAATGAACTGTTACAAAATCAAACAGCTAAAGGCATAGCGAAGTACGGTGTAACAGTCAATCCAATGGATTATACAACTATCGAATGGATTGAACATGCTAGACAAGAGTTAATGGATGAACTTGTTTATTTAACGGTACTAAAACAGAAATTGGAGGAAATACACAAATGAATGAATTAATTAAACAAGTAGAACAATGGTCAATTTCAAAAGGACTAGATAAAGCAGAATCTAGTAAACAATTTTTGAAAGTAGTAGAGGAAGTTGGCGAGGTTGCGGCGGCATTAGCTCGTAATGATAAAGACGCATTGCGTGATGGTATTGGCGATGTAATTGTAACGATGATTATTCTTGCACAACAAAACGATATGGACATTCACGAATGCTTAAATACAGCCTATGACGAAATAAAAAATCGTACAGGAAAAATGGTTGATGGTGTATTCGTAAAATCTAGCGATTTATAAATGTTGAGGATAGTAAAAAGCGTGTGGATACAGTGCAGTAGAAAGAAAGGTGGTGTTTATAATGAACCAACAAGAATTTGAAAACTTCATTGAAAAATATGAAGAAGAAATTCTCTTACTTGCAGAACGTGCAGGCATAAGTGTTGAAGCCTTTAAAGATAGCCTGAGGAATGTAATCGTATTTACAGAGGTATTTGTAGATAATGTGATGAGAATTTTTGACAGTGTAAATATTTTTTTTACAGAGTTAGACTTTGAGAAACTTGAAAGAAAAATAAACCAAAGACAGCAGTTATACAAATTAGATTTGAGAAGACCAAAAATCAGAAATCAAGTGATCAACAGGAAACCTCGACATCTCATTAAAAAAGTTATTTATTGATGAAATAAACAAACAAGGTAGGTGCTGCACATGCATTACGAGTGGTTAAAAAACTATCAAAAATTAGAGGATGAAATTGCAGACATCGAATTTAATTTAGAACGTAGTAAGAAGGAATTGAAACGTTGGGTGGAAGGGGATCTAACAAAAGTTAAATTAACTTCGGAAAGCCATGGTGCACAATTAGAAGAAATTATCGAAGCTGCTGAACGTGAATTAGCACATAAAATGAATGACTTGGAAGAAATGAAAAAGCTGATTAATACATTCAGAGGTTTGGACAATCAAATCCTGTACAAGCATCATGTGGAAGGTAAAACCCTTATTTCCATTGCTGATGAGTTAGATAAAAGCCCAAATTACATTTACAACAAACACGCTCAAATTATGAAAATGGTTAAGTATAAATATGCGGAGAGTGTAAATGGATGATTGAAAGAAAATGTGTAACAGGAGGTGACGAGTTGAAAATAGAAGAAGTTCTAGAATTTATGAAACACACAGCACCAAATATAGGGGACAGAATAAGCCATAATACGATACAACGGAAGTTTAGAGGAAGTTATGCAGATGCTGAAAAAGCAATTAATAAACTAGTTGAACTTGGATATTTAGAATCAAAGTGTATTGGTGGCATTTTATTTTATCAAAGGAAATGAACAGAAAGGACTTTTGTTAATGACCCCAAAAGAAGAAATGAAAGAACTCTTTGAGAATATCGTAGTAAATGTAAATCATGGAGAGTGTTTTTATGTTACTGAATCATTCGAAGATTTATGTATCACGATAGATTTATTTAAAAGTGCTTGTAAAGATTTATATGAAAGTAATCAAGAGTAAATCGCACTGCACAATATGAGGATACTATCCCAAACCTAACTTAATATAATGTTAAGTTGTAATTAAATTATAGAACCTATTGAATAATCGAGATATTATAGGAGTATCAAAAAGCGCACGGAAATGCGTACAAAATTTCCATTACAAAATAAACACGTTCGCTTGTACGTGTATGTCGGAAACAAGCAATAGGTCACGCCTGAAAAGGTGTGGCTTTTTATTATCCTTTAGGTTACAACTAAAGTGAGGTGATAACATATGCCGATTAAATGGTATCATGGCGAAGGTGGATACAAGGTTCCTTATTATCGTGATGGAGATAAAGTAATTGTAAAAGCATCTAAACTTGATGCAGTAGTTGTTGAGTATGATTTTGGCATTGATGATGTCAAAGTAAAATATGTACAAAAAACGAATGAACAGCGATGGTTAAAAACTTCTCAACTTGAACCGAATGAACCTTTAGAAGAACAAGCAACACCATACGAGACAATAGAACAATTAGAATCAGATTAGTCACACTCGTTTGAGTTGTGGCTTTTTATTATGCAATTAACTATGAATTGTGGAGGGCTGAACAATGGTTACTTTCATAGTAGGATTATTATCTGGCATTTGGGTTTCTTATTTCATAGATAAAAGAAAGGTGTGAATAACATGGAACCAATCTACGCTAAGTGTAACAAATCATGCGGTCACAGGTTCAATGTCCAACACTTTAAGCTAGACAAACTAGATAACAAAGTTGAGAAGACATACTTCAACTGTCCTAACTGTGGACGTGAGTATGTCTGTTTTTACACAGATGAATCAACACGTAAGCTACAGGCAAAGATGCGTGAGCTACACCGCAAGATGAAGTGGGCTGATGCTGATAGGTTGAAGCAGTTAATGCAGGACGAGGCACAGCTGAAGGACACCATAGCACAGGGAATGGCAAGGGTTAATCAAGAGGTAGAGCAGCATGAACAGTAAACCTTTAAGACCATGCAACAAACCCGGATGTCCAAACCTAACATGCGAAGGATATTGCGAACAACATAAGACAACCAAGGCAGACAACAACCGATACTATGACAAGTACAATCGTAACAAGAAGCACGATCAATTTTATCATTCGTCATCATGGATTAAATGCCGTGACTACATCAAGATTCGTGACAACGGATTGTGCCAGCATTGCCTAAATGAAAAGCGAATCACAGTCGGAGTTCTTGTCGACCACATCGTGCCACTAACTGCTGACTGGTCCAAGCGATTAGATGAAAACAATTTACAATTGCTTTGTCAATCTTGTCACAACAAGAAGACGACCGAGGATGTGCAGAAGTACGGTAAGAAATAGGGTATCCCCCCTCCATTCGTTTCCCATACGGCAGGGGGCCCTACACCGGCTGACCGTTTTCTGCGTACAAAATTCCCTAAATGAAATATTTTTCAGAAAGCGAGGTGATAGAAATGGCTAGACCGCGACAACCAATAGATTTGCTGGTTTTAAAAGGGAAAAAAAACCTAACAAAAACAGAGATAAAAGAGCGCCAAATGCAAGAAAATGCTTTAAAAGGGCCAACAGAAAACATAAAACCGCCATCTTATTTAACAGCTTCTCAAAAGAAGGAGTTTATTGAGATTGCTGAAAAATTAGTAGCAATCGATATTTTTAGTGAACTTGATGTTGACTCATTAGCGAGGTATTTAGATTCAAAATATCAGTACTTGCAGTTGGTAAAGGATATGAGGAAGATTAAATCCACCGATGTAGTAGAACAGGAGAATGGCAGGAAAATTACTGTTGCAAATGAGGATTACCCGAAGTTGGCTCGTGTGAAAAATACATTATTCAATGAATGTCGTGCTGCAGCAACTGATTTAGGTCTAACTATCACTTCGCGTCTGAAACTTGTTATTCCTGATCCAACACCAGCTGTACACACACCTTCTGAGTTTGAGCAAAAGTTTGGTGATATTTAATGAATTTAAAGAAAAAACTAATTGAATATAGTAAACAAATTATAAACGGTGACATTCCAGCTTGTTTTGAACACAAGTGGGCGTGTCAGCGTTTTTTAAATGACCTAAAACAAGAAAATACAGATGCCTTCCCATATGTTTTCCATGAAGAAAGAGCAAATAAATTCCTTGATTGGATGCGGTTATTTAAACATCGTAAGGGTGTGTTAGCCGGTACTTTTATTGAACCACATATTATCCAAGAATTTATCTTTGGCAATATTTATGGCTGGATTCATCGTGAAACGGAATATAGACGGTTCAAAAAGATGTACTGGCAAGTAGGACGTAAAAATGCTAAGTCCCAATCATTAGGGGCCGTAGGTAGTTATGAATCATCTGCTTTAGGTGAAGCATCAGCTGAAGTTTACTGTGCAGCTACAAAGAAAGATCAAGCAAAAATCGTTTGGGAAGAGATACGCGACATGATAAAGGGTTCCAAGGATTTAAGAAGTCGATTCAAAGAAGCCTATGGCACCATTACACATTTGAAAAGTGGCTCTATTATAAAGCCGTTATCAAAAGAGGACCGGAAAAGCGGTGATGGTACTTCGCCTTCTTGTTTCATCATTGATGAATACCATGCTCATGAAACTGATGAAATGTATGACATTGGGGACTCTGGCCAAGGAGCTCGGCCACAACCTTTACTAGCTATCATAACAACAGCGGGATTCGAATTAGATTACCCTTGTTATCGCGTTGAATATCGTTATGTACGACAAATATTAGATCCTGATAACCCAATTGAAAATGAAGAATACTTCGTGATGATTAATACACTTGATCCAGATGATGACATTTCAGATGAACGTAATTGGATTAAATCTAATCCTATTCTTGCGTCCTATCCTGAAGGGTTATCGTATATACGAAGACAAATGAAGGCAGCACTTGATGTACCTGAAAAAATGCGTAATTTCCTCACGAAAAATATGAATATATGGATTGACCAAAAGCAAGGCGGCTATATGCCGTTATCAAAATGGAATGCATGTGCTCGTGAAAATGTTGATGTCACTGGGTATGACGTATTCATAGGAGTAGATTTATCAAAGAAAATCGATTTGTCGTCCACAGGATTGATATTCCCAACTGATTATGGATTCCATGTCAAACAACATTCTTTCATGCCTGAAGACGCTCTGAGAGAAAGACAAGCAAAGGATAAAGTACCTTATCAACTCTGGATAGATAAAGGGTGGTTGTCTACAACACCTGGTGCAGTGGTTGATTACAGTTTTATTGAAAACTGGATTATAAAGACTGTGGAGGACAACGGATGGAATCCGATAGTCTTTTGTTACGATCCTTATGGCGCGACACAATTTGCGCAGAATATGGCTGCAAGTGGTTTTGTAGTTGTGGAAGTCCGACAAGGCTATCCGACACTTAGTGAACCTACAAAAGATTTCAGGGAGCAAGTTTATCAGCAAAATATTACACATGATGGTGATGAACTTTTAACATGGGCCATCGGGAACGCGGTCACAGAAGTTGATGTAAATGAAAATATTCGTCTGTCCAAAAGAAAGTCAAGGGAGCGAATTGATCCAATTGCTGCAGTAATAACAGGTTATGTACAGGCAATGTACAACAAAATAGAAAGTGGAGATGGCAATATCAGCTTTATCTCTATTCATGATTTATAGAAGGAGGTGAGAAATTGAAACTATGGGAACGAATTAAAACTACAGCGTACATGGCATATGCAGGAGCTAGTACAGGTTGGAAGGGTTCTACATGGGATTTCTCCAATTGGTTTGGACGAACCTTTTGGGGAATCGATAACAGCCAATTAGCAACGAATGAAACGATTTTCAGCGTTATTAGTCGGCTTGCTAATACAATTTCAGCACTACCTATTAAATTACATCAAAATTACGATGTGATACAAAACGATATTTCAGATGTACTCATAAATGAACCAAACCAAAATATGAGTAGCTTTGATTTATTAAATGCTTTAGAAGTCAGCAGAAATGAAACTGGTAATGGCTACGCGATTATTTTACGTGATATACGGCTGCGACCAAATGAAATTGTTCCACTGGATCCATCGTGTGTTACTGAATTTATCAATAAAGATGATGGTTTACTTTGGTATCAAGTTAGAGGCGAGCAAAAAACAATGTATGTTGCAAATACCGATATGCTTCATGTAAAACACATTCGCGGTCCAGCACGCATACGGGGTTTATCGCCACTAAAAGTATTGGCCAACACTATTAAGTACGATAAAGCTGTTCAAGAATTTAGCTTATCTGAAATGGAGAAAAAAGAGTCGTTCATTTTGAAGTATGCAGCGAATGTTGATACAGATAAACGGGACCGTATTATTGCAGATTTTAAACGATTTTATGCCGAAAATGGTGGTATCTTATTCCAAGAACCTGGTGTCGAATTAACTGAACTCAAAAAACAATATTTTGCATCCGATACATTGGCATCAGAGCGGATAACGCGCTCAAGGGTAGCCAATGTTTTTAATGTGCCTGTGTCCTTCCTTAATGATGTGGAAGGCGGAACAATGGCGTCCAATGAACAATTAATGATTCAATTCGTAAACATGACGTTGTTACCGATTGTACGCCAATATGAACATGAATTTAATCGGAAATTACTAACGAAAGCTGACCGAAAGCAAGGAATGTACTTTAAATTCAACCTTGGTGGCCTTTTGCGTGGCGATACTGCAGCGCGAACAAATTTCTATCAAGCAATGTTACGAAGCGGAGCAATGAAGCCAGATGAGGTACGTATGCTAGAAGATTTGGCACCAATGGGTGGTAAGGCGGATGTACTTTGGATTTCTGGAGACTTATATCCACAAGAAATGGATCCAACATTGCGGAAGTCCTCTGCTGCTGCATCAACTGTGGAAGGAGGTGATAAAGGTGAATAAAAAGAAAACTTTTTTTGATGTTAAAGCATCGGTTGATGGTAAATCAGCTAATGTTTTTATTATGGGTGAAATTACACCTTATGCATGGGAAGAATTCGGTGAAATGTCATCAGTCGCATTCAAAGAAAAATTAGATATGGTTGGCGAAGTGAATGAACTCCATGTATATGTGAACAGTCCCGGAGGTTCAGTATTTGAAGGAATAGCAATTGGAAACATGTTAAAGCGTCATAAAGCTCGTACAATCGCTCATGTAGATGCTTTAGCAGCGTCAATCGCTAGTGATATTGTTTCATGTTGTGATGAGGTTCGAATGCCCTCTAACGCGATGTTGATGGTTCATAATGCTATGATGGGAGCTTTCGGAAATTCAAACGAATTACGAAAGGTTGCTGACGATTTAGAACGTATTAATGAAATGCAGGTAGAAACATATATAGCTAAAATCGGTGGAAAAACATCAGAAGAAGAAATTCGACGCATGATGGACGAGGAAACTTGGTTATCAGCACAACAAGCGTATGATATTGGTCTTTGTGACGTTATAGAAGGTCCTAATCAAGCAGTTGCATTAATTGGCGACAAACATAAAGGGACTTTTAGAAATATGCCATACGCTTTAAAAGAAATGGTTTTAGATTTTTTATCAAACGAAGAACGCGATGCTATTATTGCAGATTCGAAAGCGAATCTAACTTATTTAAAATCTATTAATATAATCTAAGGAGGGCATTTAAATGCCGACATTATACGAATTAAAACAAAATATGGCCACTATTGGTCAACAAGTAGCAAAAATTGATACTGATTTAACAGCAAAAGCTATTGATCCGCAGGCAACACGTGAGGAAATTAAAGCTTTGCAAGAACAAAAAGCTGATATGCAAGCTCGTTTTGATGTAATTAAAGCGCAACACGACCAAATGGAGAATGAACAAAAAGCGAAGTTTGCTCAAAATCCATTAGCTCAAATTGACGATCCGAAACAAAAACGCACAGAAGCGTTTGCAACTTTGGTTCGCTCAACTGTCCGTAATCGACCTGTTGAACAAGAGGTCTATGCTGCATTAGGAGATAATACTAGTCCAGCAACTGGTGGTGAAAAGTTCTTACCAAAAACAGTGGCACAAGAAATTATCACCGAGCCATTAGTAAAAAATCCAATGCGTGACCTTGTAACTGTGACAAGTGTGCCGAATTTGGAAATCCCAAAACTATCCTACACGATTGATGATGATGATTTCATTGCGGATACTGAAACAGCTAAAGAATTGAAACTCGAAGGTTCAACAGTAACGTTTGGCCGTTTTAAATCTAAAGTTTTTGCAGGTGTATCAGAAACTGTCCTTGCAGGCACACACACAAATTTAGTATCCCATGTTGAAAATTCATTACGATCAGGTTTAGCTGCAAAAGAGAAGAAAGTACAGTTTGCTGCAACACCAAAAGCGGGTGAAGAACACATGAGCTTCTATTCTACTCAAAACGCTATTAAGAAAGTAGAAGGAGCTAATTTATACAAAGCAATCAAAGCTGCAATTGCAGACTTACATGAAGATTATCGTGAAAATGCAAAAATCGTAATGACTTTCGCTGATTACTCAACGATTATTGAAACATTAGCAAATGGTAATGCGACACTTTATGCTGCACAGCCTGAACAAATTTTAGGTAAACCAGTCGTGTTTGTAGATGCTGCAACAAAGCCAATTGTAGGTGACTTCTCATATGCGCACCTTAACTATGATTTAAATGTTTTATACGAAACAGATAAAGATGTTAAAACAGGTGTAAATGCATTTGTTCTTACAGCATGGTTTGACCACCGAATTAAATTAAAATCTGCATTCCGTATCGCAGAAGTAACTCCTACTCCTTAATAAGGGGGATAGGGGTTTTTATTTTATCGAAAGAAGGTGAACTGCATGTACAAAGTTATTAATCGATTTCAAGAAAAAAATCATGACGGACATGTTTATGAAATGGGTGACAACTATCCAGCCGATGGTAAAAAGCTAAATAAGGCACGTGCCGAGGCTTTAACAGAAGTCCATGAAGAATACGGGGTAGCATTTTTAAAAGCTGTAGAAGAACCTAAAAAGGCTACTACAAAGCAAACAGCTAAAGAGCCTTCCACAAATGAACAGGGTGATGCTTAATGGAGTTACTGGATGAACTAAAAGAATATTTGCGAATTGATGGGGATGATGAAAATCGTTCCCTTTCTACTTTTATTCAATCAGCACAGTCTTATTTAGTAAATGCAGGGGTTAAGCAACCAACTGACTACTATTTGATTGTGGAGGGCAAAGAGGTATTTGCACAGCATCGATTAGCCGTTATGATGCTCGCTACACATTTTTACGAGAATCGAATAGCTATTACGCCCTCCACAATTAAAACAGCTCAACAACCTATCCCATATGGCTTACAGTCGATAATTTTACAGATAAAGTGGGTGGATCCTGATGAACTATCGCAACAACAATAACGCAGGTCGTATGAACAAGCGCGCTACTTTCTTAAATCCACCAGGTACAACTATCAACGGGTGGCCAAGTGAAGATTGGACTAAACATGAAACCGTATGGGCGGAATTGAAGACTGCAAAAGGTTACAGATTATTTAGTTCTGATGCTACACAATGGCAAGGGAAATGTGTTATCGGCATTCGATACCGTAAGGATATTACAGAAGATATGCGGGTTGAAGTAGCTGGCAAAACATACGAAATGGATTCGCCACCAGTTAATGATAATGGAGATAATCAGTGGCTCACAATCTTTTTAAAAGAGGTGGTTTAGATGAATTTTGAAATACAAGGTATGGACGCTTTGATGCAAAATCTAATGAATTTAACATTAGAAGAGGAAGAGGAAAACAAAGCATTAAATGCAGGAGCAAAAGTAGTCAAAGAAGCTGTTGAAAAAGAAGTGCCTGTTGGGAAATCAAAAAATAAGAAAAATAAATTGAAAAGTAACATTAAAATAAAAAGGGCAAAAGATGGTGAAGCCAAGGTACACACAGGTCAAGCCTACCACGGCCATATCATAGAAGGTGGGCGGAGTGCTGGAAGTAAATATGTTACGAAAAAGGGTAAACGCCAGAAAGTAACATGGGGACCGATTGCACCAAATCCATTCTTTACACGAGGATTTGAATTTAGTAAACCAGGTGCATTAAATGCTATTGCTGATGAGATAAAGAAAGCGAAAAATCTATGATAGATATTTCTGCACACATCACAGATACTTTGTCACCACTTAAATTAGATGTATTTTTTAACAGTGTTCCAACTGGGGCAACTATCCCAAATCAATACATTACATTCTTAGAAATCAATGCAAAGCCAGCACTTGAAGCATCAGATCAGGAATACGAGACTGAACGACTAATTCAAATCAACGTTTGGTCAAAATCCAATTACTATCAACTTGTGGAGGACATCAAGCGATTGATGGAGTCGGTTGGCTATGAACGAACATTTGAATATGATGCACCAAAACAAGAAGGCGATTCCCACTTTAACAAAGTGTTGCGATTTGTCTTTTTTGATGAATTTTAAATAATAGGAGGTCATGAAAATGGCAGCTACAACGGTAAATGAAAAACCACAAAAAATTAGTTTGAAACGGATCCATTATGCATTAATGACAGATGAACAAACAGAAACATGGGGCGATGTTAAAACATTAACAATGCCAATCTCTTTAACTCTTACACCTAACTTTTCTGAAGCATCATTAGATGCCGGGGACCGTGTGGTGGACCAAGAGGCACAAATGGATTCTATTACAATTGCAGGCGAGACTGCTGATTTACCTACAGAGGTTTTAGTTGATTGGTATGGCCACAAGAAATCTGCAGAAGGTGGTATTATCACCAATTCGAACGATTCACCAAATGCTATTGCAATTGGCTTTGAATCAGGATCTAAACTTGTGTGGTTCTTCAAAGCAAAATTAAAACCAGGTGAGGAATCCAACGCTACTCGTAAAAAAGGTGAAACAAACTACAAAGTATATCCGTTCGCTGGTGAAGCTTTACCTTTAATTGATGGCATCATCAAACATACAGTAGATACGCGTGATTCGGGTGTAACAGCTACTCCTGAAACGTTCTTCTCTACTGTAACAAAACCTACTGAACCAACAGTACCAACACCTTAAACAGAAGTCCTTTCGAGGGCTTCTTTTCTTTTAATTAAAACTAAAAATAAGTGACTAACGAAAAGGATGGATGAAAAATGCAAATTACATTACGAATTGACAAGCAGGATAAAACATTTACAAATGACTTTGTAAAGGCACGTATTTTCAGAAATGCTCTAAAGATGAATGAAGAAATGAGCAAAGAAGGCGATGAAATTACAGTAGAAACATTTGATAAAATGATGGGCTTTGTAGTTAATGTTTTTGATAACCAATTCACTGTGGATGACTTATGGGATGGATTAGAAGGAGGTAATTTCCAAGATGAGATTATGCGAGTATTTAACAATGTGCTTAACATGGGTGGGCTAACAACGACGTCTCCAACAACTGAGGGAAAGTAAGTGGCCTAACAGCCTATCAAAATATTAAAAAGTTTTATCGTGAGCTATTAAAAGCAGGATACAAACTCTACGAAATTGATGAAATGGATATACATTTCTGGTTTGAACTATCAAATGAAGATGATGAGGAAATAGAGGAAGTCACAGCCGACGACATTGATTGGCTGTGATTTTTATTTTTGCCAAAAAAGGCGGTGAGAATATATGGCAAGCATAGGAAGTTTAGAAGTCAGTCTTAGTTTAAATGCGGCGAATTTCAATGGTACTGTAGCACAGGTAAACCGAAACATGAGAGCGATGGGAAGTGAATTACAGGCTATTCGGGCAAGAGGCTCACAATATGAAAATTCATTGACTGGTCTTTCTCAAAAACAAAATGTACTATCACGATCATTCGATGCTGCATCAATTAAGCTGCAGGAACAGCGAAGAAGATATGATGAACTCGTAGCATCTGGCACCGCATCCTCTGCTCAAATTGAACGACAAGCCAATGCGGTTAACCAAGCACAAACTCAATACAATCGCCTAGAACGTGAATTAGCAGAGGTTACAAATCAATTACGTATCCAGTCGTCGCAGTGGACACAAGTCGGTCAACGTATGCAAGAAGTCGGCAGTAAACTATCTGCTGTAGGCGACGGGATGATGAAGGTTGGTAAGAAATTATCAATGTATGTTACAGCACCAATCTCTGCAATGGGTGTTGGAGCATTTAAAGCAGCCGTTGATTTTGAATCAGCCTTTGCTGGTGTACGAAAAACTGTAGATGCTACTGAATCAGAATTTCAGCAATTTTCTGGTGAGATTCGGAATATGTCGAAAGAAATCCCTGCAGCTGCTACTGAGATTGCAAGGGTAGCGGAGGCCGCTGGACAGTTAGGTATTAAAAATGATGCCATCATAGGCTTTACAAGAACCATGACAGATATGGGTGTTGCTACAAATATGTCTGCTGACGAAGCAGCTACTGCACTTGCACGGTTTGCAAACATCACTAAAATGTCACAACAGGACTTTGACAGACTAGGGTCTACAGTTGTTGGATTAGGAAATAACTTCGCGACAACAGAATCCGAGATTATAGAAATGTCATTACGTCTAGCAGGAGCCGGAGCGCAAATTGGTATGTCCGAAGCTGATATTCTAGGTCTTGCTACTGCACTGTCCTCTGTGGGTATCCAAGCAGAAATGGGTGGTTCTGCACTATCTCGTGTAATGGTACGTATGCAAGTAGCGGCAACTACAGGGCTTGGCAAAACAGAAGAACTATCAAGAAAAACAGGCATGTCTTTACGTGAGTTGCAAATGCTTGCGGCTAATAACAGCATGGATTTTACTAGCTTGGCAGATAGTCTTGGTATGACCAACAAAGAAATGAAAAACATCGTTAATGCGGGGCTTGATCTAGAAAACTTCGCGAAAGTTGCTGGTTTGACTAGTAAACAATTTAAAGAGATGTTTGAAAAGGATGCAGTAGGTGCTATTGGGGCATTTGTAAATGGCTTAGGTAATGCAGAACAAGCGGGCGAATCAGCCATCAATATGCTTCAAGAGATGGGTATCACGGAGATTCTTCTACGAGACTCATTACTACGTGCTGGGAATGCTAACGAACTATTCGCAAGCTCAATCGATATTGCCAATAAAGCATGGGGCGAAAATGTAGCTCTAGCAAATGAAGCTGAACAACGATACAAAACAACTGAATCGCAACTAATTATCCTGAAAAATAAACTAGTCGACTTAGGGATTACCCTTGGTAATATACTAATTCCTTTTGTATTAAAAATGGTTGAATTAGTTGAACCATGGATTGAGAAATTTGCAAATCTATCTGAAAAAACTCAAAAGACCATTCTTATACTTGGTGGATTAGCTGCAGCTATTGGTCCTGTACTCGTTGTTGGTGGAGCTTTAATTTCAAGTATCGGCACAATTGTCAGTGCAGTCGGTGGGCTGTCCGTTGCTATAGGCGCTGCTGGCGGAGCAACAACGGCATTTGGTGCATCATTAGCTTTAATAACAGGTCCTGTCGGTTGGGCAATAGGCGGAATCGCATTGTTAACAGCTGGCGGAGTTGCATTATATAAAAACTGGGACACAATTGTTGAAAAGAACCCTCAATTATTAGCTGCATTTGCTGCTATTGCCCCTCCAGTTGTTTTAGCTGTGGGTGCAATTAAGACGATGCAAGAGGCAATGAGCCCTGCAATAGAACAAGTTGATTTGTTTGCAGATGGAGTATCAGAAGGCACTAAAAAAGCACTAGGAGGATACTTAGAACTATCGGATGGAGTTTCGAAAACATTATCTGAGGTTTATATTACTTCTACAAGAATGACGGAAGAAATAGCAGCTGGTATGGCAGAGAAATACGCTGAAATGAATACAAAGATTGTGGAAGGCATGAAGGCAAGGCATCAAGAGGAATTATCTGAATTAGAAAGTTTCTTTATGAATTCATCTGCTCTTTCTTCAGCGGAAGAGGAAAAGATACTAGCAAATCGTCAAGCACGCAATGAAAAAGAAATTGAACAACAAAATTTTATGTTTCAACGTATTAAAGAAATTACTGAACAAGCAGCTGCTGAAAATCGACAACTCACTGAACGTGAGCACGAAATTATTAATAACTACAATCAAATGATGAAAGAAAATGCAGTAAGGACTTTTTCTGAAAGTGAACTAGAACAAAAAGTCATCATGGAGCGAATGAAAGAAAATGCATCAATAGCATCTGCTGAACAAGCAGCAGAGGTTGTAAAAAATGCTATCAAACAAAAAGATGAAGTCGTTAAAGAGGCTAATGAAACCTATGACAAATCACTTGCTAAAATCATTCAAATGCGTGATGAAACAGGAGAGATTACAGCTGAACAAGCTGAAAAAATGATTGCAGAGGCTACTAAAGCAAAAGATCAGACGATTTCTCTTGCAGAAGAACAACACCAAAAAATTGTAGAAACAGCACAAAAACAAGCGGATGAACATGTCGGAAAAGTAAACTGGGAAACTGGGGAAGTTGTTTCGAAGTGGGACATAATGAAATCAACTGTTGGTAGAAAAGCAAGAGAAATAGTTGAAGATACAAAAAATAAATGGGAAGAAGCTAAGAAAGATACAGCAGAAAAATGGGAAGCTATAAAATCATGGCCTGGTAAAAAACTTGACGAAATGAAAACGGCTGTTGATTCCAAAATGACAGAAGTAAAAACGAAAATCACCACAAAATGGAATGAAGCAGAAAATTTCTTGAAAAAAGTAGACTTAATTCAGGTCGGTAAAGATATTATAAACGGTCTAGTCAAAGGCATTGACAGTATGGGTGATGCTGTATGGAAAAAAGTTGAGGGGATTGCTGATGGCATTACTTCAACTGCTAAGAGAGTCTTGGGTATCAAATCGCCATCGCGTGTATTCAAACAAATTGGTTTATGGACAGGCGAAGGCCTAGTGATTGGGTTAAATGAGTCCAGTCCAAAGGTTAATCAAGCCATGTCTAATATTGGTGATGGTATTCTAGCAGTTTCTAAAAACTATCAAAAAGAATACACGAATTTGATCAATGAATTTAATCGAAAAAATGAAGATAAAAACGATAAGACGCTTGAAAAAATCTACAAGATCAGAAATAACGCTGCTAAAAAGAAACGCGCTTTAACTCAAAAAGAATTACAAGACATTGCACTGTTAGAGGCATCTTATAGGGATAACAAGCTTAAAGCAGATGTTGATTTCCAGAAGAAATACAAAGCTTTAGTCGAAAAATCAGAAAAAGAATATCTAGAAGTAATCAAAAACTTCATTGCTGATAAAAAGTCTTTAGAAGAAATGTCCTTAATCGAAGAAGCAGCCATTTGGGAACAATCGATTGAACTGTTTGCGGAGGGCACGAAAGAACGTATTACAGCTCAAAAGGAATATCAAAAAGCTGTTGAGACGATTAATAAAGAGATTGTTGCTATTAACAAAGACTACCAAGGGCAAATGCAAAAGATCAATGATGATTTGATTAAGCAAGAAAACGATCTGACTAAAGCATATCAGGATGAATTCAATAAACGGCAATCTTCCTTGATGTCATTCGCTGGACTATTTGATGAATTCAAAGTTGAAATTAAAAATAGCGGAGCAGAGTTACTTAGCAATTTACAATCACAGGTTGACGGTTTTAAACAGTGGCAAGATGAGTTTGCAAAACTTGCATCACGAAACATAGATGCTGACTTATTAGCAGAATTAAGCGACTTAGGGGTTAAGGCTCTACCAGAACTAATGGCCCTTAATCAACTTACAGATGAACAATTAACTCAATATAGTGCACTGTATCAAGAAAAAGCAGCATTAGCGAGAGAACAAACTAAAGCTGAATTGGCAGGTATGAAGGAAGATACTGACAAGCAGATTCTGGCTTTGCGTGAAGCGGCTATAAAACAGCTAAATATCTTAAAAGCTGAATGGGGCTACAAAATTAAAGAGCTCACAAGCACTACAGCAACCGAATTATCATCATTGCAACAAATTGGTGTAGATGCCGGGCAAGGGTTATTGAATGGTCTAGCAAGCATGGAAGGACCATTAATTTCAAAAGCACAGCAAATCGCTAATTCGATTGCGAGTACCATTCAACAAGCACTAGACATCCACAGTCCATCACGTGTGATGCGAGGCTTTGGTGTAAACATTGGCGAAGGATTAGTTTTAGGGATGGATGACATGGTGAACAAAGTTGCAGATGCTTCAAGACGATTAGCTTCATCTGTGGAGGACAATGCACCACTTTCTAGTGGTAATAGGGGCAATGTTGATAATTCTAAACACTTTAAACCGTCTGTGGTCATCCACACTAATGATAGTGGAGCTCGCGAGATGGAGCGTACATTACGTCGTATGCAGTTTGCATTTTAGGAGGTGACGACTTGTTAATTAAAGATATGACGATTACTAATAATCGTGGCGACTCGATAGTTTCTGGTCGTCACTTTTTTATTCGTGATGATTTTGCAATTAGTGGATTAGGTGCGAATGTGAATATGTCCGAGACTACTTCTGATGGAGCTCATTATCAATCGACAACTCTTTCCACACGTGATGTAGATGTACCGTTTTATATAAAAAAAACGAATGTAGAGCATTGGTGGATCGAAGAAAAGAGGCAAGATATTTACCGTGTTTGTAATCCGAAATTTAACCCAATGCGTATTGATTTCTCTACGAATTCAGGAGATCAGTTCTATGTAAATGCCAATTTAAGTGCAGCGCCATTATTCAATCAAGGTAGAGCTAATGACAACAGCAGATGGGTTACAGGATTACTCCAATTTATATCAAGTGATCCATTTATTTATGAGGCAGCATCCAGAAAAGTAGATATAGCCCTTTGGGAATCAAACTTAGAATTTCCTTTAGAAGTTGTGGAGGAAGGAATTGAAATCGGATATCGTAATCCTTCTCTAATTGTAAACGTGGCAAACGAAGGCAGTGAATCGTCTGGAATGTCTATAAGATTTTTAGCATTGTCACAGGTGGTAAATCCTAAGCTCCTTAATGTAAATACGTATGAAGCTTTTAACTTGAAATACACGATGCTTCCTGGTGATGTAATAGAAGTTTCGACTTACAAAGGTCAGCGTTCAATTACTCTAATTAGAAACAATGTGAAATCCAATATCTTTAACGCTCTCGATTTTATGTCCTCCACATTCTTGCAGTTAGAACCAGGCGATAATTTACTACGGTATGATGCAACCAGTGGATTAGATTTTCTTGAAGTATCCATTGAATTCACTCCAAAAAGGATTGGTGTATAAAAATGAAGGAACTGTATGTATTTAATTTAAACATTGAGCTTATTGGAGAAATTAGCGAATATAAAGAACTTCAAATTGAACGCAATTATGATAAGGTAAGTCAGCTTATTTTACGTGTTGCAAGCTCATCAGAAGCCATTGAATTGTTAAAGCATGACAACATTCTAACGACACAAGATGATGCTAATTATGGCTATATCATTGAGCATTTTGACTATACGGATGCTGATGAAACAGAAATAGAAATCCATGCTTACTCACTTAATTACATGTTGTCTTGGAGATCAATTGATTTTCAACAGCGATACAGCGGCAATGTGGAGGACCTTATCAAGTATTTCGTAAAAACGAACTTCATTACTCCCAGCAATCCAAACAGAGTACTCCCAAACTTAAGATTGGCACCTAACAAAGGTATAAACATTAATGATGAGTCCACAAAAACAGGCGGAGAAGTAATTGGCCATGTCCTTGAGATATGCAACAAACATGAGATGAGTATTGATGTATTGCTTAATCATCAAGACAAGAAATTTGATGTTGTTACATGGCAAGGTGTTGACCGAAGTACTCAACAGGTTGTAAATCCACATGTCATCTTTAGTAAAGAGTACGACAATATCATTAATCAAAAGTACATTTATAATAAAGTAGATTACCGAACAACTGCTATTGTATCAGGCGAAGGTGAAGGTGTTGAACGAAAGCAAGTCGTTACTAATGACAATTTAAGTGGATTTAACCGGCGCGAATTATATGTAGATGCGCGGGATTTGCAAAGCGAATATACAGATGATAACGACAATCAAAAAACGATGACTCCAGCAGAATATGAAGAAGCATTAAAAAATCGTGGTGAGGAAAAATTATCTGACTTCCAAATCATCGAAACGTTTGAAAGCGAAGTAGATATGTATAGTCAATTTACGTACAACATTGATTATAAGCTTGGTGATCGAGTAAGTGTACGAAATGACGAGATACAACGCATCTTGCATCCACGAGTTATTTCTACCACTTTAACAAGTAATAAGGAAGGGATAGTCCTTAGTATTAACTTTGGTAGCAATATACCAACTATCTATGACAAGATAAAAAAGAAGGTGAATAAGTAATGACGATATATAGTGGTATTTTCAACAGTGTCAACGGTGATCGTAAATACAATGCATGGTGGTTTGCGAAGTATTTTAGCACTTTCATTGGGAATGGTGTATTTCCGAATCCATCCTCAAATCTTCAAGTAGCAGCATATCAGAATATGAAAGTAGTCGTTAAACCAGGAAGTGGCTGGATTGACGGCTATTTTATTTATAGTGATGGAGACCATGTGTTGTCATTAGATGTTGCAGATGGTGTATTAAAACGCATTGACCGTATTGTCATGCGACTAGATCATCTAAATCGAAAAATTGATTTAGTTGTTAAAAAAGGAACATTTGCAAGTAGTCCTGTAGCTCCTTCATTACAAAGAGATGCAGACGCTTATGAGCTAGCCCTTGCAGATGTTTCGATTAATAATGGTGCAACTCAAATTACACAGGCTAATATCACCGATCAAAGGCTAAATAGTACTCTTTGTGGCATCGTACATGGAACAGTCAATCAAGTTGATACAACTACCATTTTCAATCAATATCAAGCTTGGTTTAATGATGTAAAAGGTAGCGTTGCAGGAGAACTTGTCGCTTTTCAGGAGATACAAGAACAAGAATTTTTAACTTGGTTTGAATCCATTAAGGATATTTTAGATGGTGATGTGGCTGCTAACTTAGCAGCTAGGATAGCCAATTTAGAGCAGGGGCTCGCTAACCATATAGGTGAACTTTCGCATATAAAGTGGATTGAAACCGTAGGAGGTACAGCAAACGCATTAACTGCTACTGTTTCTGAAATTACAAGTTATAAAAATGGTTTGGCTGTTTCATTCCCTGCCACCTCCAACAGTACCGCAGCAATGACATTAAATATAAACGGATTAGGTGCTATCCCAATCAAGAAAGCTAATGGCACCGCATTTAGTATTGCAAAGGCTAACGGAGTATATACAGTTCGTTATCATGCAGGGGCTTTTATCTTACAGGGTGAAAGCGAGGTGGAAGTAGGACGACAAATAATCACACCGAGTACGGTGAACAAAGCTATTACGGCGGGTGTTCATGACGGAACGGGTTATGTGGAAGGTAGCCCTAACCTGATCCCTACGAACATTAAGAAGGGGTCAAATATTTTTGGTGTTGTGGGTGATGCATCAACATATCCAGTACCATCGCATGGTACTACAATAGTAGGCGGTGTATATGGTCTATCACAATATGGCGGATTCTCATGGACACTTGCAAAAACCATAAAGCCAAATTTCAGTGGTAATGTAACTTTGATATTTGATTTAGCTAAAATTGGAGGCAATCTTAATGATAATGTCATGGCTTATGTTTCTAAAAATGGCACGACCATAGGTCAGGCAAATTACACTACCAATTCGTCATCCGCAACGTTATTTACAATAAATACAACTGTCGCTCCAGGTGATATCCTTAGACTATACATTACAAATGGATCTACTGGTACTACGATATATGTTAATAACATGATGTTCATGTTGGCATTCGGTGGCACACCACCTCTGGGGGTCTTTGAGAAAAACTACTAAAGGAGGATTCATTATGATAGGACCAAAATTATATTTCGATAGAACCACGGGTGAGGTCATTTTGACAATTCCAGAGCAAAATAATGCAAGTGCTGTAGCGACTACAAAGGAACAAGATTTTATTATGTTTGATGTACTTTCTGCAAGGAATCCAGAGGCTGTAGACTTCATCCAGTTATCGTATGGTCAATACCGCAACGATTTTGAAATCGCAAATAGTTGGAAGGTTGATTTAAATACAGGGCAGGTTTTATTCGAATATCCAAAGTTTGAAACGCCTATATCTGATCAGCTACTTCTTTTGCAACAAGAAAATGAGGAACTCAAAGTTGAAAATAAAGAATTGAAACTTGCGTTAGCTGAATTAGCAGAGGCACAACAGCAAGACAAAACAGAAAATCAATTGGCTGTTGCCGAAGTAGTAGAAACGCTAACAAATAAGGGGGTTTTATAATGGCTAAGCTGTATTGGGATTTAATTAAAATGAATTTGCGAACAGTTGACCAGGTGCCGATGTTGTGGAGAGAAGCTGTTCAAACATTACTCGATAACGAAAACAAGTAAACGCAGCATAAGCTAGCGTTATTTTTTATGCCTAAAATCCCAAGCGTTTGGGAATTTGAATATTAAGTAACGTAAAAGGGATTGCTAACACATTGGATACAGGATGCCAACAAGGTGTATTAACAGATGAATTTCGTATAAGACGTCTTACACCATTAGAGTGTTGGAGGCTTCAGGGATTTCCTGATGAAGCATTCAAAAAAGCTGCAGATGTAAACTCAGATTCACAATTGTATAAACAAGCTGGCAACTCAGTAAGTGTGCCAGTTATTTACGAAATAGCAAAGCGACTTTAAGCATCCGATTCTAAGGGATGCTTTTATTTTGGAAAAAGGGAAGTGTTGTAATGGAAAAATGGATCGCTGCAGTAAGTGGAGCAATAGGCACAATAATTTCATACTCAGTTGATGGACTAGGTATGGCTGTGACAGTACTTATAGGCTTCATGGCAATTGACTACGCTACAGGGATTATGAGTGGAATCGTCAATCAAAACTTAAACAGTCGTACAGGATTTAACGGCATCATACGCAAGGTTTACTACTTAATGCTAGTAGGATCAGTGTATTTACTATCAGCTGTGATTCCTGGTATCGAGTACGCAGGTGATGGGGCGGCTATTGCATTTTGTGTATTAGAATTCATTTCAATTACGGAAAATGGTACAAAAATGGGCTTGCCAATGCCTGACTTTGTAAAAAATATTTTAGCAATTGTAAAGGATAAAACAGGAGAGGGTGAGGTTAAATGAGTAAGATTATAGATATTTCTCACCATCAAGGTGATATTGATTGGGCTAAAGCTAGTAAAGAAGTAGATTTGGCTATTATCCGCACTCAATATGGTACAAGCACTATAGATCGCAAGTATCAACAAAATATCGAAGGTTGTAAAAAACATAAAATTCCCTTTGGCGTTTATATTTACGTGACATTTAAGAATGCAGCAGAAGCATTGGCACAAGCGAAAGATTTTTATAATCGAGCACAAGGTCATAAACCACTTTTTTACGTTGTTGACGTTGAAGAGGCCTTCGGGGCAAGTATACAAAATATCGTGCAAGGTACACAAACGGTCATTGATTATTTAAAAGGAAAAGGTGTTAAAGTGGGGTTATATACAGGACACCACTTTTATAAACCGTATCGAATGGATACAGTGAAAAACTATGACTTCCTGTGGATTCCGCGGTACAGTGGTACAAGTGCACCAGGCAAGAAACCTGACTTCCCATGTGACTTATGGCAATTCACTGATAAAGGGAGTGTGCAAGGTATCAAAGGAAGTGTTGACCTAAATGTTTTGAATGGTAATAAGCCATTATCTTGGTTTACTAATAATGAGGGCAAACATGAAGCGGCTCAAACTACAGAAGCTAAAGTCATGTTAAATGACACTGAGGCCATCCATGCTGTAATTATAGATGGTAGGACGTATGTTCAAGCACGAGAGTTAGCCGATCTATTAGGATTAAAACTTGTTTATAATAATGAGAGCAAAATAACAAAATTGTACGAAGTAAAATAATCGATTAAAAACCGCCCAGGTACTCAATTAATTTTGAGCCTGGGCGGTTTTTATTGTTCAAAAGTTTCTTCTTTATTTAAAGGATTTATAAACTTATTCTTTTCAAGACAGTAATAAAAATCTCCACGCAAATTCGACCCTTTACTTCTTCTTATATCATCATAGTAAACCCGTTTATCTCGCCAATTCCTTATGTTTAGGTCGACTAGATCACATCCTATACAATCTGCTAAACTGTAAAAAGCTGTTGCGACATTGTATGGTATTTTATATTTAAAGGCAACTAGAGCTACTTTATCCGTTGAGGATCGTAGCTTTAATTCTTTAGCTTCAATTGCTTTTTTTAGCTCATATATCTTACCTAAATCTTCTATGTTTTGAATAAAGTCGAAAAACACTTTATCTGTGATTTCGTGGGGATGTTTAAATCCATGCACAAATAACATGTTCATTAATTCCGTTGTTATCAGCCATTTACCAGCAGACAATTTTATCAGTTCCAATTCAATAAATGTTGGAAAAGATCCGTCTTGCTGTAATTTTTTAATACGGTTGTTTATAGTTTGAGGTGTTACGTGGTATCGTTGCGCAGCTTCCTTGACTGTCATGCAATCATTTAAACTGACCATTTTAACCCCGTTGCTTAGGGTTAGGCTGACGTTTATCAATCACCCATACATTGCCTATTTTAACTGCATCTACTTTACCCTCAGCACACATATTTTTAACGGTACCAGGTTCTAACCCCCACATTTCCCCAGCTTTACCAACACCAATTAAATTCGCCAATAAGGAGTTTTGTTGATAATAAGCATGTAAGTAACTAGGGTCCAATTTAACGTTGTTGAAATTATCGTAATCCATATCAGCTAAAATAGACTGGAATAAATCTAACATGGATATGTCAAATTGATCTAATTTGTAAATATAACTGATAATGTCTTCATGAATTTTTGTGAATGTTTTTGCCGGTTCACGTTGGAATTTATCCCAATATTTATTCATAATTGCTGGACCGTTATTACCGTGAATTTTGTTGATGAGTACATTAGCAATAGCTAACAATTGCCCAAACTGTCGCTCTCTTTCCACGTTCACTACCTCCTAAATATGCAAATGCGCTATCTTATTAAAGATAATTATATGCGATAGCGCATGTTCTGTCTATAAAAAAATTACCTAATTAAAGCGAGATATTCAGCAAATTCATATTCACCATACTGCTCAAAATCGGCACGTGACCAACCTTTATCATATTTAGCGCGCATAGCTTCTAATAAGTCATAAAGGCTGTCTTTACTAATATTATCATTACGTCCATACAAATCACCTTTAAAAAGAACTGTTACGATAGAATTACTATCGTAATTACGTAAACTAAATACATCTGTGATTATTTCATTATCTGAAAAATCAACCGAAATAGAAGCTCTTCCACAAAAATTGTTAAATGCCACACGCTCTCGTTCGAAGTTAATGTACTTCTCGAAATTTCTTTCCATTTTTATCATCCGCCTTTGAAATAATTTATTTATATTAATAACCTGTAGCTGCCTTAAATTCATCAGCAACTGGTATTAGTACAAAATGAGTCACTTCTTCAATACCAACATTTTCGCGTTGGTCAATCCAGAAACTTGCGCTAGTACGGTTGTCGATTAAGAAACGACCCATTTCAATAAATTTTTGTACTTCGCCAGCTGGCATATTGTTGCGCTCTAAAAAACGAACAAAATTAAAATAAGTAGTATTAAATTTGTGGCGGATGCTATCTGCCCAAGCGATTTGTTTTTCAGAGCCTTTAAGTGCTGGCATTTCTTCTCCAATTAAATAAGGAAGTTTAGCGGAATCATTTAGGTCTTCGATAGTAGAGTTGCATGCTAGTGGACTTTTTTTAACTTCATCCCAAGCTTGTTTCATTGCCGCTGAAAGGTATTGAGATGCTTTACCACCAAATTTGATTACTGCTTTTCTTACTATATCCCAAGCTCGTTTCATAACACGTTGTTTCATTTTTTTAGCCCCTTATTAATGCGGTATCGCATTTCTTGTATTTAATATAACATGCGGTATCGCATAAAGTAAAGAGTTTCGGTAAATTATTTTTCCAAAAATTATATATTGTCAAAACACAAACATTTGTTCTAATATATATACAAACAAGTGTTCTTGTATAAAGTAATGAAAAGGAACATTTCACATATTGGGAGGAAACTACGATGAGAGAACAATTGATTAAAGCTATGCAGCGTAACCATTTTTTAAATATGATGTATATGGCCAAAGATGGCAAAGTGTCTAAAAGACGTATCAAGATCATCAAAATTGTTGGTGATACGTTTCAAGCTTACTGTTTTACCAAGCAAGCAAAGCGTACTTTTATAATTAACAATGTTCTCGCAGTTCTTCCAGACAGTCTGAAAGAACGTGAGGTCGTATGATTAGTTTCGAGCAACGTAGACTATTACATAAATACGTTGTTTACGACATGGCTGTTCAATCCCTGCAGCGTGATTACAAAGTAATTGAAAACCTTAAATTAAGCAAAGTATATTTGCCAATTTTAGATAAGCTTTTAGACGACATATCCCAAGAGTGTTACAACGCTAAAAGATTGCTGGCAAAAGATAAAATAAAAGTTGTAAGGTGGGTAAAGACTGATGAATATTTTAGCGATCTTGTCATTACAACTCCAGGAGAAGATCAAGTTTTTACCTATGCTAATATGGCACTAAAAACACAAGTAGAAAATTTATTAATCAACCATTTAAATAATAATGAACAGGTGCTCGAATGAGGCCTGTTTTTTGTTCAAAAAAAGCCACTCGATTGAGTGGCTGATTTATTGTGTTTCTCCATTAACATTAACTTGAGTTGCGTTCATAGCTCCTGTCATTCCTACTACATTACTGACACCTAAATCAGATGCAGCATATCCATCACCTGATAATGGTCCTGATGCTTCTACAGTATCACCTATGTTCACATCAATTTCATATGGAGGGAAAACAGGGAGTACATAACCTTGCTCATTCTTAATTAATAGTGCATCTTCCATATCCCCGAATAATCCTTCTAATGATTTGACACCAACTACTTCACCTTTGAAATAATACTCCATGCCTTTAAATTTCGATTCGGTTTTATCATAAAGCATTGATCCAGGCTTTGCAGGATATTTATTAGCGTTACTTTCGCCTTTGCTCATAGTTGAAGTTTGGTTTGATTTTGATTCAGTTTTATCTGTAACGGAGGCAACGATTTTTTCATCCTTTTTTTCAACATTTGTTTCTTCTCTTGGTTTAGTAACAGTTTCAGTTTTATCTATATCTTTAGTTTCATCGGCTAATTCAGTTTTATTTACTGGAACCATTATAAATCCAATAACGAAGGCAGCTATAGATATACCTAATACAAGACCGCCTTTTAATTTTTTCTTTTTAGCTAAACCGATGATTAATAAAATAATGCCGACTAAGATACCTATCATTCCTAAATAAACTAAAAGAAAACTCATAAAGATCAACTCCCTTCAATTTAACTATAAAGGAAACAGTAGGTAAATGCACATATAAAAAACAGACAACTTTGTTTAGTTATCTGTTAATCCCATTCTAATATATCGTCAAAGCTCTGTATCTCTAATGTCTTACAAATGGTCTCTAGATGCGCTTTATTTATTGTGTCTCTACGATTGTTAACTATTTCACTGATAGCAGCTTGACGTATCCCTGTCATTTCAGCCAATTTAGATTGTGTAAGTCCTCGTTCTTCCATTACTTCTTTTAGTTTTATCCGCATAGTAAACCACCCTTCGTAATTATCTCTTATTCAAAATATATCAGAATATACGTTTATACGCAATATCGAATAAAATTTTAAAAAGGTATTGACTATACGAATATGCGTATAATATGATATATCTAAATAAACGTATATACGAATATTGGTATAGAGAAGAGGTGAAATACAAATGGCATTCGAATACCTAGCACAATACATAACATTCGATTCAGTAGGAGATATGGATAAGAGTGTGGAGGACCACATGACGGTTCACTATTACGACTTAACAGAATCAGAACGAGCAATCGTATTTAAACTGGCATCACACAGCTTAGAACACACAGGTGTATGCCACTTGAAAGCAAGTACTATTGCTGCAGCATTAGAGATAAGCACAAAGACGGTTTATCGATCAATGAAGAAACTAACAGAGTTAGGCATCATCGAAAAAGTACCAGGAACGAAATTAAACGGCATTAAAGGGGCTAGTATTTATCGCATTTTACCTTATGTCCCATCGAGCGTGTCCCAACGAGAGACAGTCGATGAAGCTAGTAATGACGAGGTTTGCCGTCCACAATCTGAAAACCAAGCATCTAAATCTTTTAATCTTTTAAGTTCTAAACAAGCAAATAATATTATGAGTCTTGGCAATGAATTAGCTTTGCAAGCTGAAAAGAAAAAGGAATACATGAACGAGTACCAAAAGATGCTGTTCGATTTCATGCACTCGCTGCCATTAGTCGATGAATTGAAAGACCAATTACACAAATGCATATTAGCAACAAAAATGAACGATATACATGATTTTGTGAACGCTAAGGACGTTTTAGCTAACATTATCCGTGATATTGCGAACGGTACATTAACTATTGCTAGTACATTAAGAGCCGTGTTCTCAGGGGGATATAGCAAGGCTTTAGGACGTGCAAAAGTGAAGCCTGATAAATCATCACATATAGAAGAAACTCCTGTTAAAGAACGTCCAGTGCCTTTCTATAACTGGCTAGAGGAAAGGGATAGTCGTTCAGAAATATGTAATAGACCAAACTTAGAAAACTGGCTGGAATGGTGAAAGGGGAACTAGAATATGACTCATTTTGAATACATGGAGCAGCAAGGGCAATTAACGATTTTTGATTTACTGGATCAATATAAGGAAATGCAGTTCAAGAAGCCATCCACAAATGTTAATAAGCCTGTTGATAAAAAGATGTATATAGAGCCTCGTAGGAGGGTGTATATTGTACGTTAAATTTATGCCCAGCTGCATACCTGATACTATGCCTTATTTAAAGCCACGTGAGTATTTGAGTGGGCATAGATGAAATGTTGTTGTATCAATGGTTTGTTATGTATTTAAAAATGCTCGATACAAGCAACTCTTACTATGTAAGATAACCGTGACGCTGATGAAATTAAAGAAGGGATGAAAGTGTGCTGTTTGAAATATTAACAACTTCGTTAATGGGTGGAATTGCATTAAAAGCTTTCTCAAAGAGTAGGGGAATGTCCTCTAATGACAGTGGAAAGATCCAGAGGATAATGTCACTCGCTGGATTAAACGTTCGTGATGGCAAGGATACTTTGACAACTCAATTGGTGAAGAAGAAACAGTTTGAATGGGGATGGGAATACAAATTCAGGATCCCCCTTGGACGTTCATTCACTGATTATGAAGCCAAGCAACATGTCTTTGAGGATGGGCTAAATAATCGGAGAAAGAATATTACCTTTAATGATTTACGACAACTGGATTTCAATAAAGACCTTCTTCTGCAACTGCAAGAACTGTGGAAGGCAAAGCTGACGGAGCAAAAAGAAATTGAACTGTCTTATGATGGCTTACTAATCGTGCGAGTGTATGACAAACCATTGTCTAAAGAAGTGCCATTCACTTTAGGCAAAGGTTGGCGTGTGCCTGTAGGCGTTACTAGGGCTATGAATGAGTTAAAGTATCACGACTTTGAAATGGTGCCGCATGTCGTTCTAGGTGGTGCCACAAGGTATGGAAAGAGTAACTTCATCAATTCAACTATTTGCAGTCTGGTACAGTGTGTACCAGAGCACACAAACCTTTATTTAATTGACCTTAAAGGCGGAGTGGAATTATGTGACTATGAAAGTATTAAACAAACGATTTCCATTGCTTATGAGCCACATGAGGCCCTCTACACTTTACAGATGGCTTATGGCAAGATGCGTGACATACAACGTGAATTAAAAAGATTAGGTAAGAAAAACGTACAACAGGCAGGCATAAAAGAACGTTACTTTGTTGTTATTGACGAGGTAGGCGAATTGAATGCAGCAGAGGCAGTGACGAAAGAAGAGAAACGATTAAAACTAGAATGCCAAACGATCATGAGCCAAATAGCAAGGTTAGGTGCTGGACTTGGTTTCAGGCTAGTTGTAGCCACACAATATCCTGTAGGTGACGTTATCCCTCGCCAAGTTAAACAAAATGCTGATGCAAAACTGTGCTTCAGAGTGCAGTCAGCTGTTGCTTCAAGGGTTGTACTGGATACCGAGGGAGCAGAGTCATTACCAATGATTAAAGGTCGTGCCATTTACCAAACAGCAGATAAACGTGAAACACTTCAAACACCACTAATTACACCACAAATAATCCACGATATTATTCAACCTCACATAATCGATAAGAAAGGGGAGCGCGTTGGGGAAACAACTGTCATCAAGAGACGAGAGCATCCTGTTACTTTTGAAGAAGTTTGATTTTATGACGCGTGATCAACTTAGTCGATATTTTAATTTAGGTAAGAAGCGAAATACAAATAGGGTCCTCCACAATTTATCTAGTTATTTATCATCTATCCGAGATGGTTATGAAACAGTTTACTATTTAAATAGTCTTGGGCGATTGTATGTTGACTGTGATAAGGTCCGCAAGAAAGGTAGCCATGTACAACATACCATCATGCGAAACGAATTCTGGTTGTTTTATAAGTGTCCGCGCGACTGGAAGAATGAAGTCAAAATATCGGATGGCACTACCAGTATCATTGTGGATGGCATGTTTACGCGTAATGGATTTAAGCACTTTTTAGAGGTCGATAACCTACAAACGATGAAAGAGAATCGTGAGAAAATCAAACGCTATAAGGAGCTCATGCCAAGCCTTTTGAAACAATTAGGCTATTACCCAACACTTGTATGGTTGACCACAACGGAATTACGTAGGCAGCAGTTAGAAGCATCCTGTGGAGGGCTAAAGTGCAAGGTGTACACAATCAATGAAATAAGAGGGGGAATATAGATGTTTAAAAAGCGTTTTAGAACTGAGGTTGTGCCTGCTAATGAATATACAGATTATAGTGATCGATTCGAAGGTGACGAAAAGTATGCAACATTAAGGCATGTAGCACTGGCTGCATCAGTGCCTACACTAACAGCAATTGGCACAGGACTATTTATGTTCAACAAATTCAATGACACATACTCCTCCACAGTTGTACCAGTAAGCGTACCAGTACAACAAGTATTAGAACCAGTCTCTACACAAATACCATCCACACTATCCACAATCCCTGTTAATACAATAGCTCAACATACCGGAATCATTGCTGATAAGTCATTAGAGATACTTGCAACGGCATTAGATCCAGTTGTACAAATTTTAGTAGCGATTAGTTTTCCTATCGCTTCGGTGATCATGGTTGGTGCATGTTTCTTCTTCATGCTTGGCAATTCTGAAAAAGCTTGGAGCATGATTATGAACGCTGGGTTAGGTTATGTCTTGATAAACCTTAGTCCACTGTTCCTGCAAATTTTAAAGCAAATTGGTGAGGCTATTTAAATGGATGAATATGAGTATGATTATCTTTATTTAACTTTATTTACAAAGAAGTTTAACCCCACTTTAACCCCATGGACTATTTTTAAATGAAAAAAAGCACCCTAACCAATTTGGTTAAGATGCTATATAAACCTTGATATAACAATATTTAAGTAAAAAGCCGCGTATGCCGTAGTTATTATAGAAAGTTTTAAACCACCACTCCTCAAAGTGGGTGTTCGCAGAAGTTTTCCTGCTTATCCTCATGCACCGTAGTGTGAGGCCCGTCATTCCAACTCCAATAATAAAACTCCCTTTTACAGCTTAAAGGTTAAAACTTAATATTATACGAACAATGCAGCCTTTATGGATATAATAAAGCATGATCGACGAACATGCAAGTAAGATGATTACTGCAAATTAGTCAATGGGCAAGTGTTCCAAATGGTGTAATCGGCATCTAGAAATACCTTCAAAATGGTGCCACTGCTTCATATTTTTTTCACAAATACGAACGGAAAATACGAACAGTCTTTACTTATTATGATTGATTATGTAAAGATAGGAGCATAAAGAGGATTTTCCTAGAAAATATGTAAAGGAGGAAGCGGAAATGGCAGCTTATCCAAATTGTCCAAAATGTCATTCTGAATATACGTATGAGGATGGCGTAAACTATGTGTGTCCGGAATGTGCACATGAGTGGAGTATGAACGCATCAGAACAGGAGTCGGATGCACTTATTGTAAAGGATACAAATGGCAATCTGTTAGCTGACGGCGATTCAGTTACCATTATTAAGGATTTAAAGGTGAAGGGTAGTTCTTCCACTTTAAAAATTGGGACAAAGGTAAAAAGTATTCGTCTTGTAGAAGGCGATCATAATATTGACTGTAAAATTGATGGCTTTGGTGCTATGAAATTAAAGTCAGAATTCGTGAAAAAAGCATAAAAACCAAAAGGCACCTAAACTATAGAAATCAGTTTAAGGTGCTTTTTGTATAATTATTTATTGAAAAACCCTACGTAGTAGAATGGCAAAAGCAGCACCTAATAAGGCGAAAATTGTATGTAAAAGAGCGATGTAGCCGGCTGCAATCACGAGTGCTCCTATTTCTGCGAAGGAATAGGTTGTAATATAGAGCCCATTATTTAGATTATTAACGATAGCCCAAACAAATACAGGCACGGAGCTTATGATAAAGACAATCCAGATGTTTTTATAGAAAAGGTAAGAAAGACAACCGAAAAGTGCATATGAGATAACAAAGCCCTTTTGATTGCCGAGTAAGGATGAATTAATGGCAAACATAAAAGATAACACAATAAATATGATGTGAAAAAAGGATAATGTTCTTTTCATGGGTAAGTATTCATCTTGAGTTGGCTGTGAATGGGCTAGCCGCTGACATTGCTGACAAGTTGTTAGATGTTGTTCTACAAATTCTATCGTCGGTGCTTGGAGCTTTTGTTTTTTATAAAGAGGTATTAAATCTTCTACAATCGAGCATTCCTGTGACAATACTTTCCCTCCAATCCATGTCCTCTCATTATACGATTTTTTTTAGAAAATAAAAAAAGCCTTCCGTGAATTTTTCAATCGGAAAACTTGTACATGCATCTTATTTATTTGGCTTTAGTACTTCATCTGTTAAGGCTTGAATATCGATATGCGTTTTTTCCTTTACTGCATCCTTTAAAATTTCTGTGCGGAAATATTGCACTGTTGCTTCAAGTGGAATCGCCAAAAGTTTTGAAAGGGCTGATTGGTACATATAGACAAATTCTTTGTCAGTATTGCCACGCTTTAATTCAGCGAAAGCTTCATAAAATTGATCGAGCTTATCCGCAAATTCGAGCAAACGCCCCTCTAACGTATTGTCCTTACCTTCCTTCATCCGTTCAAAGAATATAGCCTGAAATTCTTGTGGAATTTCATTGATAATAAATTTTTCCATCATCTTTTCTTCCACATGTGCTAGCATTTGCTTTAGCTCTGGACTCGCATGTTTGACAGGGGTCTTTATATCTCCAATAAAAACTTCAGCAAAGTCATGGTTGATGGTTTTTTCATATAAGGACTTCCAATCCACTTCTGCTCCATTCATTTCTTCTAATGTTGCGAAGAACATTGCGTATTGTGAGACTTTCCAAGAATGGGCAGCCACATTATGCTCTTCGAACTTGAAGCGACCAGGGCAGCGAATGATACGCTCTAAGTCATTAAGGTTTGTAAAAAATTGATGAATTCCTATAAAAATCACTCCTTTTTGTTCTATAAATGCATGTTACTATAAACAATACCCTCTTTGTGCAGTTTTCAAACAATTTAACAATGATTCAAGCTGTGTTTACAAAGGATTCACAATTGCTGATAAAGTAGACTTAGGTTGGGTGCTATAATGTAGAGGACTGATGAAAAGGGGAGTACACATCATGTTTTCCATTTATACACTTCTTCTTTATATACATATTTTAAGTGCCGTTCTTTCGATTGGGCCTTTGTTCGTTGTGTTAACGATTGTTAAAAAAATGCGCACAGCTTCCAATGATGAAATGCCACCATATATAGAAGCGTTTAAAGGGGCTATTGCTATTGTTAAACATTCAGGACATGTCCTAGTAGCCTCAGGTATTTTGCTAATGTGGTATGCAGGCTATCATTGGAATACTTCATGGATTGTCATGACCTTCCTTGTGATGTTTGCATCCATTGTATTTTTAGCTAGAGCGTTTAAACCGACGTTACGTACATTTAATACGCCTTCTTATAATCAACAACAATTTGTTTCTCTTTTACAGCGTAAAACGTGGATGTATATTCTATTATTGCTTATCATGCTTTGGTTAATGGTAGCAAAGCCGATTTTCTGGTAAAAAGAGCATGGAACAAAAAGATTTTAGCCAATAAAACCCGGACTATTTGACAAAACACAATTAGTATCTTGTCATAGTTCGGGTTTTCTGCGTATATCTATTTGTTAATTGTATCTAGATTGCGTGATGGCCAAAGTTGTAGTCCAGCTTCTTTAGCTTACAAGGCGTTTAAAATAGCTTTTACGAATAAATAGGTAACTAATGAGGAAAAGCACAAAGAAACAGCAAGAGCTAGCCATGGAAACCTGTAAAAATGCCGTAGAGACCATTGTACGCATAGACAATAATGTCGTCAGCAATAGCATAATGGCAATAGTGAACGGCACAAATATAAGGATCGCTAACTCTTTGGCAATAACGGTAGCTAATTCTTTTTTGGAAAGCCCTAGCTTACGGATGCCAATATACTTTTCCTTCTCCTGTAGTAATGTAGTTTGCAAATAGAAATACAGTATACTCATGGCAGCACTTAAGAAAATTAAACTTAACATGGAGCCTATAAAGAACATGACGCTTTTGATAAACATCTCCGTGTCATACAAATCAATTTTGGAAGTAACATAACGTTCTCCAGGTAGAGATGGTATGTTTTTAGTAATTATATTCGCCAATTCTATATGGGCAGCCCAGTTGTCTAGCTCATAAATATAGGTTTTATAAACTGGGTAGTCTATGGCTTGGTAGATGCTGTCAGGTACAATGAAATAACTATGCTGGAAACCAGTAGATAGCAGATTTTGCTCAATCGTTTTAGTAAGTTTGAACAACTTTATATACGGGTCACTGGCATTGTCTGTTATAGTCGCTACACCTCGACTTCCTGCTACAGCAATAAATTCATTTTGATGTAGGACATTTTCCTGTTGTTGTAACAGGTTATAATCCGATAATGCCATATAGCCAATGCGTTGATCCTCATTTGATTTAAATTCAATAAAAAACTTTTGTGCACGAACCGATGATAGATTATTTTCAAGATAATCAAGATCAGCCTTTACCATATTGTCGTCAGCCTTTGGATCAGCAATGTATTGAAAGCTATACGGGTAATTTTCTTCACTATCCTTTTTTACATTGTAATAAGAGCTAAATAAAATGCTAGTGCATAGAAAGACACCGCTTAATAGGATAGTGACTAGAAACAGCATATTTGCATGTGATTTCATTTTTGCATTTAAATTGGATGCCAACAGCATATTCGTTTTACGAAGATAGGCAGGGGACCTTTCAAATATTTTTAAAAATAGCCTCAAGCCCTGTGCGATGACTAAATGAATTGTACAAAGAATACTAGTGAAAAATAACAGATAATAGAGAATACCTAGCGTGTCTACAATGGCATGCTCGGTTTTTAAGAAGTACGCTAATATACCAGTTATCATTATGCTTAAAATGAACAACACATAATGCGGCTTAATGGATTTTTCGATAATCGTATCACTTTTTAAGAGCTGAATAGATGCTTCTTTATTAATGAACCTCGTTATGACTGTCGATATCACCACAAATAAAATCAGAAATAAACCAATCGTTAAGCCAATTGCTTGTAGAGGGATGTACATACCAAACGTTTCTGCCTTTAAAACAACCTTGGCCCCCATTAAAAAAAGTGGCGTAATGACAAGTCCGAGAACGATCGCAAATAGAATAGCTAAAATGCCAATTAACAAATTTTCTCGGAATACAAGCTTACGAATTTGCTTCATGGAAGCTCCCGTAATCATAAATATTCCTAGCGTTTTGGTCTTCTTGCGTAAAAACGCCATAATTGAATAGGTGATATAAATAAAAGAAAATAAATAAACGAGCATACTAGCTAACATCAGTGAGATACCAAGTGTCGAATCGGGGTCTAAGCTTTTCAGACTTGGATGAAAGACGATCACAGAAAATAAAAAGAAAATAATAATGGAAAACATGCTACTTAAGAAATAAGAAACGTATGTCCATTTGTCCCGTAAAATATTTTGAAGGACGATGTGATTAAAGCTCATGATGCCCACCACCTAAAAAAGCAAGCGTGTCCATTATTTCTTGGTAAAATTGCTTGCGATTGTTGCCACGATGTATTTCGTTATATAACTTGCCATCTTTCATAAAAATAATTCGATTAGCGAAGCTGGCTACATAAGGATCATGGGTCACCATGAGAATAGCTGTTTTGAGCTCGTGATTAATGGAGGTAAATAAGTTCATCACATCATTGACCGCCTTTGAATCTAGATTTCCTGTAGGTTCATCTGCTAACAATAGGCTAGGTTCATGAATAACAGCTCGAGCTATGGCTACTCGTTGTTTTTGTCCACCTGAAATTTCATAAATACGTTTAGGTAACAGTTCCTCGATACCAAGAAATTGAGCGACATGCTTTAAGCGCTGACGCATTTTGGGTGCAGGAAAGCTATCTAATGTTAATGGCAATAAAATATTTTCTTTCACTGTTAGTGTATGCACAAGATTAAAATCTTGAAAAACAAAGCCTAGTTCAGAGCGTCTAAACTGGGCGAGTTCTTCATCATTTAAGACATAGGGATTTCTATTATTGATGATGATATCACCAGCAGTAGGCCGATCAATAGTAGATACACTATTTAAAAATGTTGTTTTTCCACTACCAGAAGGACCCATGACAGCTACGAATTCCTGTTGACTTAGCTGAAAATCAATTCCGTTTAACGCTTTATATGTGAGCTCACCGATATATTCTTTTTGTAAATTGGTTACTTGAAGTATTGTATTCCCCACTTGAAACAACTCCTTTATGATCATTAGATAACTTTAGTATAAAAAAGGAGCGGGATATAACCTATTTCGCTTGATGACGTGAAGATGACAAAGTTGTCATCTTCGTTCATGTTGAAAAAGGATGACGTCATAGTAGAAAAAGCCCTCTTGGCTGACACAGTTCCTATGTTTATTTTTTTTGGCTGTTTGAAAAATTTATGGAAAAAGTCGTAACACGGTCAGAGGATTGAAGAGTGAAGGGGTGCTCTAATGTAGTTAATATCTTTTTCACTAAATATAATCCTATACCTGTTGCTTCGCCACTCGTTCGCCCCTTCATACCCGTATAAAATAAATCAAACACTCGTGATATTTCGCTAGTAGGGATTGTTTCACCATAGTTTTTTATGTGTAAAGTGGCGTTGTCATAATGAATTTGAATTGTGCTTGCTATGTCACTATATTTAATGGCATTATTGAACACTTGATAAAGTACAATTTTTAACCATTTTCGATCTGAATAAATAATATGGTTTTCAGCAAGCATCATTTTTGGAAAAATGTCATTCATGATAAAGTAATCCTTCAAATCATTGATGACCTCCTGCACTAGTTCCTTTAAAACAATGGGTTCAACTTTTAAATCGGCTACTAAATGAGATGTGCGCTCATACGTTAATAGCTGATTAAGTGTAAATGTCAGTTTATCGCATTCTTTATTAACGGTTTGCCATTGTAGTAATTCTTCAGTAGTTTTGTTGGATGCGGATTGAACAATTAATTGAATAACAGATAATGGCGTCTTCATTTGATGTGCAAAATGTGATAGAACCAATTGCTTTTCTTGTGCTTGCTCTTCTAATTGTTGTTGTTGAGTTAAAAATAGATACTGTATTTGTCTCAATCTTTCGCTATAAACTTGTTCAATTGGTGCATGTGGTTCAAACAGATGAAGATCATCCTGTGCGTGGATATCTTTCTGTAGATGCTTATAAAACTTTCGTCTACGATAATAACGACCTAGTAGCCATATACTAAACAGAAAGCTGACGAGAAAGATAAAGTAGCCATAGTGTGACGCAAGGTCATCTAAAGTATGAATAATCCAAGGTAAAAGCAAAAAGCTTATGCCATAGAGAATAAGAATGCTTAGATGTTCTCGAAAGAATAGCTTCATTTACCTTCCTCCACTAATTGATAACCTAGACCACGAATGGTTTTAATCTCAAGTTGTGAGTGGATTGCTTCCATTTTTCTACGTAGTCGACCAATGTTCACGGACAATGTATTTTCCTCTACAAAGGCTTCATCATCCCAAATAGCACTTAGTAGCTTTTGACGAGGCACAACATTGGGATAGGCTTCAAATAATAGCTTACTTAGCTGCATTTCTTTTAATGTTAACAGGCTCTCATTACCTTCTGCCTGAAGACGAACTGTATCTGGATTTAATGTAGTATTAGCTATGGTCATGGTAGTTGTTTCGGTTGAAGCATATTCACCATATGTGCGTCGGAGTAATCCATTAACCTTTGCCATAAAGACGTCTAATGAAAAAGGTTTCGTGATAAAGTCGTCAGCCCCATTTTCAATACCATATACTTGATCAATATCATTTACTCTGGCAGAAACAATGATGATGGGGCAGGTTGAGAGCTGACGAATTTTTCGTGACCAAAAATAGCCATCATAGGTTGGGAGATTGATATCCATAATGACTAGATGGGGTTGAATGGCATTAAATTCTTCGATAATGTGCTGAAATTGTTGGACAGGATAGCATTCATACTGGTACTTGGATAAATGCTCAACGATTAGTGAAGCAATATTTACATCGTCCTCTATTATGTATATTTTGTACATATCTATCGATCCTTCCTTTCTTCATTCTATATGTATAATGTACCCTGATTCCCTTAAATCTATAGAAGAATTGTAATTTGAAATAAGGAATAAGAGCCACTCCAAACTCGGAAAGAGGATGTAATGACTCTTATTTATTATTTTTTGGGAATATGGAAGGTTACATTTGTGCCTTGATTGACTGTACTTTGAATTTGTAATCGCTGACCATAAATTCTTTTAAGGCGTAAATCCGTATTTCGTATACCTATACCAGAGCATGCAGTTTCGTGATTTGCTTGTAATTCCTCTAATAGACTAGGGCTAATTCCCACACCATCATCAATCACGCTAATGGCTATATAAGTTGTGTAATCTTTAATACGGATACAAACAGTACCGCCTTCTGTCTTTTTTAAAATACCGTGTCGAATGGCATTTTCAACTAAAGTCTGTAAAGAAATGGGGGGTATTTCAATTTCTATATTTTCATCAATATCCCATTCAATATGAATTAATTCCCCAAATCGCTGTTGTTTAATGTAAAGGTAAGAGTGAACTAACTCGAGCTCGTGCTCTAGCGGTACAACTCGTTGAAGATTACGAACATCAAAGCTGGCATGTAAATACTCACCAAAATGGTGCATTAAGTCAATCATTCTATCAGTATCAATGGTACTAAGAGAAGCAATCGTATTGAGCGTATTAAATAAAAAATGTGGTTGGATTTGAGCTTGAAGCCAGGCACTTTCCAAATGTAAGTGTTGTTGAATACTGTATTTTAAATCAATTAAGGCGCGACTTCTTACTTTTAACTCTAATGCATTAATAGGTTTTGTTACATAATCATTGGCCCCATAGGCAAAGCCTGTATAAACATCCTCAGGGTGCTTTCTTATTGTTAGTAATAAGATAGGTAATTCGAGCAATGAGTATTGTTTTCGTATTCTTTCGATTACAGCGTAGCCTGAAATATAGGGCAGCATTGCGTCCACAATCACTAAATCCCATGAGGCTTGCTGAATGAGCGTTAAAGCTTTCTCACTGCTTGTAACAGTAGTAACTTTGTATTCAGACTTCGAAAATATACTTTTCATAGTTGTTAAATTTGTAGGATCATCATCAATCATTAAAATACTGAAATGCTTTTCTGATACTGTGGACAGCCTTTGTTCTATAGTTGGTAACTGAGTATTATCTTGAAACATGTAGGATGTATGTTCGCTCTGTTTACTTTCATCTGCAAGCGGTAATGTAAAATAAATGTCTGATCCTTTATTTTGAACAGATTGTATATGCATCGTACCACCATGTAACTCAATTAGTTTTTTTGAAATGAGAAGCCCAATTCCAATGCCCTCATCATGTTCTTGACCTTGTTCATAAGGTGTAAACACAAGACTTTTCACAAAATCGTCCATTCCTTGTCCAGTGTCACGAATGTGGATAATGGCCATATGCTGTTCCTCACGAGCGGTAATTTCTATAGAGCCTTCACTTGTATATTTTAGCGCATTATGCAAAAGGTTAAAAAGGATTTGAATAAGACGATTTTCGTCAGCTAACACATTTGGGAAATTTCGAGGTACCGATGATACCATATGTATTTGCTTTCCATCTATAATAAAACGAAGCATATCAAAGACCCCATAAACAGCACCTTGAAGGTTTACACTTTGTGTATGAAGATGTAAATTACCCTCTTTTAAGCGGGTATAGTCCAGTATGTCGTTTAATGTGAAGGACATACTTCTCCCTATATCAATCAGATGTTTAAGATTTCGATGATCTTCAGCTACAAGTCTATTCTTCGGATTATCATAAATGGACTGACCTAGGGTAATCATCCTATTCATCGGACTCCACAGTTTCTGTGCATTACTTGTAAGAAATTCATCTTTCAAAGTATCCTCCTTTTGTAGTTTTGCGACTAACTTTTGGATTTGCTGGGAGTTCTCATGAAAACGTCTGAACCAATAGCTAGAAAAACCGAGCATAACAAATAAATAATCAAATGGATAAACAGGTATATCAAATACGTAAATAGATTTGATTAATCCCCATAAAATACCGTTTGTTGTACCAACAGCTGTTAGAGCAATAAAAGCAGAGCTCCTTTTTTGGTTTTCTAAATACTCTCTAAGAGCCAGTAGCACGACGTAGAGAAAGGACACTAGATAAAGTACAAAGAAAATCATTTTAGTAGGTACCAGCCACGACATTGGTAAAATTATAATGAATACAGCGTCTAGTACATAAAAGGCAACAATCCATTGAAATGTTTTAGTGCTGTGATATTTAACCAAGAGGACTCTCATAAATTGAACAAAGAAAAAAGAGGCTCCGAGAAAAATAATAGAAGAAAGCTTATAGGACCATACATAATCAAGGTGCAACCAATCTAGCAGAGAGCGATCAAACGTAATTAATTCATCTGCCAAGGGTAGTAGAAAGCCAAATGTAAATAGTAAAACGATAGGTTTCCTATAGATGAACAGAAATACAAGTATGCTAAAAAGAGCAAACAGTATTAGCATAACGACAATTGTTGAAAGAGATAGACCTGTAATTAATTGATGATGAGTCATCGCTGACGCAGTGCCAAATGAAATCCTTTTATTAATAATTGGGCTTTTAGATGTATCAAAATTAGATACATGAAGCATGATGTTAATTTCAGAATGCGTATTTGTAAAATAAACTGTGTAGGGTGCAGCTTGCCCTTTATGATCCTGCCTGTTATCTGCCACTTTACCTGACTGTCCTACAAGTTCGCCATTTATATACAAGGAAGAGGCGGTTGAGATAGCAGGAATACGAATGGCATATCGGCTGTTATCTGCAAGATTAGGTAGCAGAATTTTTAGTTGATAAGTGCCGTAGGGGTGAATTGTTTTCCCGCCTTTTAGTGTAGGAAGAGTTTGGATAGTATGGTCCTCGATATTGGTCTTTTGACTACTTCCTTTATTTTCAGGATTGACGAACTGTCCAGGGGAATAGAGCCATTCGCCATTTAAAGAAAGAACTTCTTCATTCAAAAGGTCCTGATTGTTCAGATCTACAATACCACCTTGGGCACTAGACTGATGATTAGAGGGCAGGAAGTAGTTTAACCATAGCAATCGTAAAGAAGTAAGGACTATAAAAATGGCAATTATAATAAGTAGATGTCGGATAGTCGTTTTTCTCAACACAGCCATTTTCCCTCCTAATGTATTTCTTAAATAACTTCATCTACCATGCCATGGAATTGGAAAAAAGGAAATATGAAGGGGTGTAAAAGAATACTTTAAACCTATATAAATAGAACTATATGGGGGTCGTAGTACTATCGATTTTTTCCTATTAATCTGAAAAAAAGTAAAATCTCATTAGTTTTTAAGTTTTCTTTAAGAGATATGGCTTATGATGATTGAATAAATATATTAAATTTTGAGTTGAAACATAGATAAGATTTAACGAAAAAATCATCTCAATGGGAGAAATGATCTATTGTGGGTAAATTCAAGTTAAAGTTATCGTTTCTTATTGTTAGTATGACGATTGTCGTTGTACTCGCGACATCTAGTATTAGTATTTGGAGTAGCTATCGAAATTTTAATGAAATTTTGAAGGAAAATAAAACAGACATGCAAGAAATCTATGTAAAGGAAGTCTCTACAATTACGGAAGACTATTTACAAGGTGCTAAGACAAATGATCATTCATTAGAACCGTATATGGAACAAGTAGTTGATACTTTACTTGATGAAAGAATGGTTTCTTTTAGTTTGTTTTTTAAGAAAATTATTATCCCAATCATCATAGTTGTAGCAGCTGTGTTGGGCCTAGCTATATGGTTAGCTATCAAAATTACACAGCCTCTAAAAGATCTTTCAACAAAAATTGAAGTAGGTGAAGAGGGCCAGGAGACTGAGGAGATTGCTGATTGGTATTATGAAGCAAAGCTGTTGAAAAACAATGTACAAAAAATGGTGATTTGCTCGCAAAGTAAAATTTCTGATTTAACAGAGCAATTAAACTTAGATTCATTAACAGGAATCCCTAATCGCAGAAGAATGGATCAAACTTTACATGAATTGATTGTAGATAAGGTCCCGCATGCCATCATCTTAATAGACCTAGATGATTTTAAAAGTATAAATGATACATATGGTCATACAGTAGGGGATGAAGTTTTAAAAGCCTTTGCTATTAATATGCAAAACAGTGTGGGGGATCAAGGTTTTTGCTTTAGATATGGCGGAGAAGAATTTATGGTCATCCTGCCTTCAATGAACATAGATGATGCTGTACAATTAGCAGAAAGTCTACGGATTAAGCAAGCCTTACAAGAAACTGCATGTGGTAGACCCGTAACCATGTCTGCTGGAATTACGGCTTTTACACCAAATATCCAGAGTCCTAACCAATTGATAGAAATTGCAGACCATGCTTTGTATAAAGCTAAACAATCAGGACGTAACTGTTTATGTGTAGTTAGAAATATGAGACAAATGATTGTTAAATAATGAAAAAGCATGCTAGTACTGTACACTAGCATGCTTTTTCCTATCCTCAACATGATGGGTTATATACTTTTTTCAAGCTCCTTTGCTTGTGCTTGTACAACATTTTGAAAAAGGTCTGTTGTCTCCTGAGTGGGTGATACATTTAATTCTGACAATAAAAGGCTATTAAAAGAATGATACATTTTTATGGCTTCAGCACGATTACCAATCTCAGTGTAATGCCGAATTAATAGCTGAACAGTTTTATCGGAATATGGATTTAACTCTAAAGCTAACAATAATGAACGTTCTCTATTTTTAAAATTCCGGTTTTTAGTGTAATAATGAATCAATTCATCGAGTAATTGAGTAAATTGTTTATTCATTAAGTTAGCTTTACTAGCAGTCCATGAATAGTCCAATGTCGCCATAAACTCACCATGATAATTTTGGATGAGCTCCTCCGCCTTCTCGATATCCAATCTTCCTGTTTCTGCTTTAGTATTTAAAATATACTCCAAATCATGGGCATCACATTGAAAATCCTCTAGTTTCAAAATATAGCAGCCATTCGTATATTCAATCACATCAGAGTAACCATACGATGAAAGCGTTGTACGCAAGTATGAAACGGTAGTATGCAATTGGACTCTTGCCTTTTTAATATCCGTATCACTCCAAAGTGTATCTAGGATGGTATCACGAGGTACTGGCATATGAAGCTGTAAAAAAAGAAAGGCAAACAATTCTTTTGTTTTAATCGTTCTCCAATGAATTGCTTTTTCTTCATAAGAAACGACAAATTCCCCAAAGCATCTGATCGTAAGCGAAGGCTTTTGATGAGTTTGAGCTGCTGATGTTAGATCTTTCTGGAACAGCTCTTGAATTCTATTAATCGTCGTTTCTAAGCGAGATTTCGAAATCGGCTTTAATAAGTAATCAAGAGATTGTACATCAAATGCTTGAACAGCATAGTCTCGATAGGCAGTTACAAAAATGATACAGATGTTTTTGTCCCATGTTTTTATTAGTTGTGCAACTTCTAAACCGCTCATACCTGGCATTTCAACGTCTAAAAAGGCTACTTGAAAGTCTAAGGTAGGTCCTTCTATCAGTAAGTCTTTTGCTGTAGTAAACGTTTCAATGACCTCAATGTCATCAAATGCATTTAAATGTTTTTTTATATTAACAAGAGCTAATGGTTCATCGTCCATCACAATTACCCGGATCATATAAGGACCACCTTCCGCTAAATATAGCTGCATTATCAGACTGAGATGTCTATTCTTGATCCTTTGTATGGATGTGTAGGAACTTGCTGAGGTAGATCTTGTAATAATTCAATAGCTGTAGATGTGTTCAAATTGAGTGCGTTTTGCATTACGCTCATTTGTACGGTTTGTTGAAGTTCCATCAGCTGTGATGACATGAGTGAATTAATTTCCATTTCTACATTCCCCCCCTTTCTTTATTTATCGGCTAAAAATAGCAAATATCTAATATAAAAAAGTCCGAAACTGTGCTACAAAATTATAGATTTTTTACCCTCAAAATCTGCGAATTACTAAAAAATTAATTGAAATTGTATATTTTTCCGTTTTTATAGTAATAATTCCTAATATCAGGCGGATAACCCTGAGTTATTAATTTGCAAACTTATGGTTGCTGTCATAGTAGAGCTTTCAACTCTAGCGTGCTAGCAGCAGATTTGCAACAAATAATAAAATGATGGAGGTATTACTAAACATGAAGAAAAAAGCATTAGCTTTAGCAGTAGCGATGACCTTTGGTTTGAGTCTGTATGCAAGTCCTTCCTCTGCGAAGGACAAATCACCAGGCAATATACTATGGGCAATTCCTGAGATTTATAATTTAACGGTTGGAGAATTCCAGCAACTAAATGAGATGGAGTCGTTGTGGTTCTATCCAGAGCAGGATTTAGTGAAGGACACGACAACAAAAACAGAGTCGGCAAATGAAGATGAATATGTCATCAAAGGCGGTGACACATTATTTTCAATCGCTCGTACAAATAATGTGACGGTTGATGAACTAAAAGCATGGAATAACCTTGGTTCAGATTTAATTTTAGCTGGTGAGTCATTGGCTATTAAGGCCTCGGCTGCAAAACCAAAGCCCAAAACTTCTGAGGGAATTGCAGCTGCAAAACCTGCTACAACGACTACAACTAAACCAGTAAGTGCTCCAGCAACTGGTTCTGGTAAAACATTGACAATGCGTGCGACTGCATATACGGCCTATTGCGAAGGTTGTTCAGGTATTACCGCAAATGGCACAGATATTAGATCTAATCCCAACTTAAAGGTCATTGCAGTAGACCCTAGAGTTATTCCTCTTGGTACAAAGGTTTGGGTGGAAGGCTATGGTGAAGCGATAGCAGCTGATACAGGGGGAGCTATTAAGGGCAATAAAATTGATGTATTTATTCCTACTGAAGGACAAGCACTCCAATGGGGTGTGAAACACGTAACAGTAAAAATTTTAGATTAACTATGAAAAGGGATTTCTCAAGCTTTGGGAAATCCTTTTTTTTGATTCAGCAAAAATACAGGCATTAAAAATACTCCTTTTTCTTAGGAGAGGAGGAGTCGTATTTATTTGTTTTGTGCATAAGTACTGGGTAAGTTGGTAATCATCAGAAATAGAGGAGGAATTTTTTATGAAAAAAATAAGTTTAATTGGCATTTCTTTATTAGTTTTTGTTGGTGGTTGTAGTTTCTTTAATAAAGAAGAAAAGTTACCTGTAAATGCGACGTCCCCCTTAACGGCTACTGCAAAAGTGATTGGTGCAAATAACGAAAGCTATGGGAATGCGTTTTTTCAAGAAGAGGATAATGGCGTTAGAATGACGCTGGCCTTAACTGGCTTACCGCCAGGCACACATGGTATTCATATTCATGAAGTAGGGAAATGTGAACCACCTAAATTTGAATCGGCTGGTGGACACTTTAATCCAACTAATAAAGAGCATGGTAAATTAAATCCAAACGGCTATCATTTAGGGGATTTACCAAATTTAGAGATTGGTGAGGATGGTAATGTTGATTTAGATTTCCTAGCTGAAGGATTGACTTTACAAAAAGATCAACCAAATTCGTTATTAGATAGCGATGGCAGTGCTATTGTTATTCATGAATCAGCTGACGATTATAAAACAGATCCAGCAGGTAATTCTGGAGCAAGAATTGCTTGTGGTGTGATTCAATAAAATGATGTGGAAGACTGTATCTAATAATTATTAGATGCAGTTTTTTATTATATGGAATAAAATGGTGTTCTATCTAATGATGAGATCAGTTTTATATTTATAATGCATAATGTGTATTATTTATTGCATTTTGCTAAATTACTATTGTATAATTCTTTTATCAGAAAATTCAATCAAATAAGGAGTGATACAATGGGGAAATTGTTAAATTCAAAATTTGAAACTTATTTAATGGATCAAGAGTTTGATTTCTATGAAGAGGAAGAAAAAAATGAGGAGCAAATGGTGAAGGTACATTATGAAGAATATCCAGAAGGGTTTTTTACAAGTTTATAATGAATATTTGATGGGCTATGTTGAAAGTGATGATAACTTTTAACATAGTCCATTACTTTCTGCACCTCTATTTATAAACGGCTTGTTAGGAGCATAATAATGAAATACATCCCTTTACTATTTTAGTTAGGTCTTAAGGCATATGTACTTTTCTGAAATAGATTCATGTATAATGGGAAACAAAAATGCGTATAGAGGTGTAGTTATGTCAAAAGCTTTAACAGTAGAAGAAACGATTTATCAATGGTTTGATCATTTTCACAAATATCCAGAAGTAAGCTGGAAGGAGTTCGAGACAACTAAGAAAATCGCTTCGATACTGGATGAATTACAGATTAGTTATCGTTTACTAGGTGACATACCTGGGTTAATAGCTGAAATTGGAACAGGTGAAGAAATAGTTGCAGTCCGCGCTGATATCGATGCTTTATGGCAAGAAGTTGATGGAAAATGGCAAGCGAATCATTCTTGTGGACATGATGCCAATATGACAATGGTTCTTGGTGCATTACTACTACTGAAGGATCGCCCATTGCAACATCGTGTGCGTTTCATTTTCCAACCTGCTGAAGAATTAGGAAATGGTGCATGTGCAGCCTTCGATCGAGGAGCGGTTGATGGGGTAACACATTTATTTGGAGTCCATTTAAGACCAATTGAAGAATTACCACTTGGTAAAGTTTCGCCAGCAATCCATCATGGTGCAGCTTATTTTTTAGAGGGGACTATTCAAGGCATTGATGCGCATGGTGCTAGACCTCACCAAGGTAAAAATGCGATTGACGTCATTATGGCTGTGCAACAAATGCTACATAGCATTCATTTATCACCATTTGAACCACATTCTGCTAAATTAACGAAAATTATCGCAGATGGAGGTAGTACAAACATTATTCCGGGCAATGCTAGCTTTTCAATGGATATTCGAGCACAGCACAATCAACAGCTCGAATTGCTACGCAGCAAAATTGAGTTTGGTTTAACATCAATACAGCAACAATTTGAAATTGATATGACTTGGAATTGGGTTGATTTTACGCCAGGTGCTGAAGTTTCACCAATTGCGGCAAACATGGCGAAGGCTGCCATCATTGAAACTTTAGGTGAAGAACATTTAGCGGATGAAATAACGACACCAGGTAGTGATGATTTCCATTTCTATACAGTGAAAAAGCCAGAATTAAAAGCAGCGATGATTGGAATCGGGGCAAACCTAACGCCAGGATTACATCATCCTAAGATGACATTTGATCGTAGTGCTTTAATGGATGCTGCAAAAGTACTTGCTTGTGTATTAGAAAAAAAACCTGAATAAAAAAATAATTTTTAAGCTATATGAAAAAATGTAATTTATTTTTTCATATAGCTTTTTTTGCATGAACATTTTCTTAAATGTATGGATATTCAAGGGTTTGCATTGCTTTTTATTGCTACTTGAAAACGTTTTATTACGCTAAAACAAAGGGATTTGCTAGAGAGGCATAAATTTTTTGCGTTGACTTTTAATTTTTTGAATATTAAGCTAAAAAACGTAAAAAATTATTTGCGTCTTTGAAAAACCGAAATGGGATTTGGTGCAAAAAAAGGGGATGGAAGAATGAAAAAGGATATTAATGCAGGTTGGGCACTACTAACTTTTGCAATTATGATTATTACAATGTTGATTACAGTAGTTGTTTTAGAGCAAAGTCCTCACGTACCTCTTCTTGTTGGCACAACTGTAGCAGCAATTGTTGCCAAAATGCATGGATACAAATGGTCAGAAATTGAAGAAATGATGTATAAGGGGATACGACTGGCATTACCCGCCATTGTCATTATTATTTTAGTAGGTTTGACAATTGGGGCATGGATTGGCGGCGGGGTCGTAGCAACGATGATTTTCTATGGCTTAAAATTAATTTCTCCAGCCTGGTTCTTAGTGACAATCATGCTGTTATGTTCAATCGTGTCATTAGCTATTGGTAGTTCATGGTCAACGATGGCGACAATTGGTGTCGCAGGTATGGGTATTGGTTTAAGTATGGGTATTCCAGCGGCTATGATTGCTGGTGCGGTTATTTCAGGTTCATACTTTGGAGATAAGATGTCACCACTATCAGATACAACGAATCTAGCAGCAGGTTTAACAGGTACTAATTTATTTGAGCATATTAAGCATATGCTTTATACAACAATTCCAGCGTTAATTATTTCGCTTGTTGTTTTTGGAATTCTCGGTAGAAAATTTGCAGATGTTTCCATGAAATCAGAAGAAATTTTAACAACGTTAAAAGTGATGGAAGAAAGCTTTGTCATTTCTCCTTTACTATTACTTGTACCAGTGGGTGTTATTGTTTTAGTAGCTAAAAAGGTGCCAGCAATTCCAGCTTTAATTATTGGTATTGTTTCAGGTTTCTTACTGCAAATTTTTGTACAAGGTGGTTCAGCCGCAAGTGCTGTACAAGCATTGCAAGCTGGATTCGAAATCTCGACAGGTAATCACATGGTGGATGATTTATTTAACCGTGGTGGTTTAGATTCAATGATGAATACGGTTTCAATGACCATTGTAGCGATGACTTTTGGTGGTATTTTAGAGTATTCAGGAATGTTAAAAGCGCTTATGAACGTAATTGTGAAGTTTGCTAAGTCTACTGGAAGCCTTATTGCTTCAACTATTGCAGCATGTGTAACAACAAACGCAACTTGTTCTGAGCAATATATTTCAATTGTTGTCCCTTCACGTATGTTTGCGGGGGTATATCAACAACGTGGTTTGCATTCTAAAAATCTATCTCGTGCATTAGAAGATGGGGGAACATTAACATCTGTTTTCTTCCCTTGGAATACTTGTGGTGTATTTATTCTAGCTACTTTAGGTGTAAGTGCTATGGAGTACGCACCATATGCCATTCTTAATTTTGCTGTACCTATTATCTCCATCATTTATGGATATATTGGATTTGCCATTGTTAAATTAACACCAGAGGAAATAGCAGAAGCTGAGAAGCGTAAAAAAGAATTAGAGCTAGAAAGTTCTGAGAATGTAGCGATTGCAGATTAAAATAAAATTCTCGTAGATACATGTTTATCTACGAGAATTCCTTTTTCTTTTGATGCCATCATTTAGTAGGTCGCAAAATTCAATTCATAAATGGTACGAGGGCGACCTTGTTGATGGGTCATTTCCTCACCGACAACGTTTGCATAACCATTATCAACTAATTTTTTGATAATACGTTCGGTTGTTCGTCGTGTAACTTGAAGATATTCAGCAAGATTTTGTGATGTAAATTGTGCGGATTGTCGATCATGGCTGAAATTGATTAGTTTAGAGATATTTAATGGACTGAGGCTTGTTAGCTTAGCCATTTGTAAAACGTAGGGATCATCTGTTTTTAAAGACACTTTACCTTCTGAATTCGGAAAAGGTCCTAATAGATTTTTATGTTCATCAAGAATGAAAATCTCGAAAGGCTTCGTAAATGTTAAAGCTTGCTGTGCATTTTGTGTTGCTTCCAAAATGGAGTAACCATAACCGAATGCTAGCTTAAATGGTTGTTCGATTTGTTGTATTAGTTCTTCTAAGCTTTCCCTTTCTAGTGCATTTTGTAAATGACCTGCGGTTGTGTAGAGCTCAAAGGTGTGGGCAGCAATTTGCTTGTACGTTGAAAAGGTAGCCTTAGCAATTTGATTTAAAATAGTTGATTCGATTGAAGAATCCCCCTGAATTTCTAATAGACCGACAACGGCTTTAAAGGCTTCGGATTTGGTTAGTAATGACTTGGATTTAGTTTCTTCTAGACATTGCAGAATAGAATTTGTAGTATCTAGCATACGCATTGCGGGTATGTGAAGTGCTTGTAATTCATCGAAAACACTATGAATACTTGTAATGACAAATTCTATACTTTTGGCATTCCACAAGGTGATATGACGCTGTAAAATATGTTCAGTTGGTTCTGTAATCGATATATGCTGAACATGTGGCTTAGGTCCAGTATATTCTATTTCTGTTAAAACATTGTCAACGAATGCTGGATTCATGACATCAATGGAAATTCTATCGATTGCTACACTATGTTTGGCTACTAGTGATAAGAGTGTTGTAGAAATGGCTGTTTCATCTTGTTTAATATAATTCCATGGTATTGGGATTTCCGAAAGTAATGACTGGGCATGTAAATAGGGTAATGTTCCTCCTAATAGCAGTGCGTCACATGGTTTAATTTGCTTCATTAAAGTTGGTGCTTCAGATGGGTGGTTGTAAAGATAAAATTCTAATTGAACATCGGCTATGTTTTGTGCGATACTAATAATACGATTCATAAATGCTTTAGAACAAATAATCGCTATTTTGGTAGACATGGGCATCGTTCCTTTTCTATTTTTTTAAATATTTAACGACGTATTAACGACATATATAACGACAAGGGAGATTGATTATGATGAAAATCCAACAAGTAGAAATCTTTGCAATACATTTACCTCTAATTGATCCATTTATCATTAGTTATGCTACATATGATACAATGCCTTCTATTATTTTAAAAGTGACTACCGATACAGGTATTGTGGGGTACGGGGAAGCAGTTCCTGATGAGCATGTAACAGGGGAATCATGGGAAAGCACATATGCTGTGCTAAAACATCAACTTGCTCCTGCGGTTATTGGAGAAAATCCAATGGCTTTTGAAAAGCTGCACGAAAAAATGAATAAAATTGTAAAAGACGTACCAGCTGCAAAAGCAGCACTTGATATTGCTTGCTTTGATATCACTGGGAAAGCATTAGGAGTCCCTGTATACCAACTTTTAGGTGGACGTTATCATGACAAATTCCCAATTACCCATGTATTAAGTATTGGGACGCCTGAAGAGATGGCAGAAGAGGCTGCTAATCGAGTAGAAATGGGCTATCGTTCTTTTAAAATGAAAGTAGGCACAGAGGTAACTCGTGATGTTGCACGCATTAAAGCAGTACGTGAACGTGTAGGTGAAGATATTGCTATCCGAGTGGATGTAAATCAAGGGTGGGGCAATGCGTCTACTACCTTACAGGGTTTACGTGCTATGAAGGATTTAAACATTGATTGGTTAGAGCAACCGGTAGATAGTGAAGATATTGATGGAATGGTTGAGATTAAATCAAAATCCGATGTGTCATTAATGATTGATGAAGGACTTCGTGGTGTACGTGAAATGCGTGAAATTATTGCCAAGCGTGCCGCTGATAAAGTAAATATTAAGTTAATGAAGTGTGGTGGCATCTACCCTGCGATGAAGCTAGCTATCATGGCAGAGATGGCGGGAATTGAATGTCAAATTGGCTCCATGGTAGAATCATCTGTTGGCTCTGCTGCAGGTTTTCATGTAGCATTCTCTAAGAAAATTATGACAAGTGTAGAGTTAACAGGCCCGCTAAAATTCTCTAAAGATGTAGGGAATCTACATTATGATGTTCCATTTATTTGCTTAAATGAACAGGCTGGGCTAGGTGTAGAAGTGGATGAGGATGTAATCCAGGAACTATGTAAGTTCTCAACTGTTGTAACAGCCTAAGGAGGCGTAATATGGAAAAGATTTATGAAGGTATGCTTGATAAGACGCCGTTTTTTGTCATAAAATTAACGCCTCAGCATTTACAACAAATTGAGGAGTTACAGGTTGAAGTTTATGAAGCATTAGCAGATCAAAGTATCTTGCAGCCTTTAAGTACAGAGGAATTTGAATATATTCTAAATGGCAACGGTATGATGATTGGTGCTTATGTAGAGGACGAATTAATTGCCTTTCGAGCACTGTTAAATCCGCCTATTGATGAGGAACATCTAGGCTATGATTGTGGAATTACGGAAAATGAATTTCAGCGTGTTTTATATCAAGAAATATCGAATGTTTCACCGAAATATCGAGGTTATGGCTTACAAAAAACATTGGCTACAGTAGTAATGAATGCGATTGATTTAGAAAAATATGATTATGTTTGCTCCACTGTAAAGCCATATAATATACCAAGTTTAAAAGATAAATTTTCGCAAGATCTCGTTATTAAAGGCTTGAAAATTAAATATGTTGATAAGCTCCGTTATATTTTCTATAAAGACTTACAACAGGAATTGTCCCCAGTATTTACTGACAAACAAATAATATCAATGGGGGATACAGCCGCACAACAGCAACTGCTAAAACAAGGCTTTCTTGGTACGAGGATGTTTGAAGAAAACAATGATTGGTTTGTTGTATACGAAAAATAAAGTAAAGCCTTACCCTTCGCATAAATTGGTGGAGGGTAAGGCTTTTTTACGAGAGTCTATTATTTCTTCATTGGACAAAAGCCACAGGCCATTAAACCAGGGATATCTTTAGAAAAACAACAAGATTTTCTAACAGGAATATTGATTAAATTCGTAGGGCTCTGACAGCCTGTATATTGCGCCCACCAAGATTTATTGGAGAAGCGTGCCCATGTTTCTGGATTTTCTAAAGCTTCAATATCGTCCATGGCTTGATCGGCCAAGCCTGGATTAGATAACAAAACATGATAGTGCCATAGCAAATAACCAAAGAAGTTTTCCCAAATGGTAAGAGGGGAAATCGATGTTACTTTACGAAGCTGTTGAACAATCACATGGCCATCATAAAGGATTTTCTCAATGACCGCTTGACGTTCATCTTCCTCAACATAACGCCAATCATTTGGATTGGCGAACATGGCAACGGTAAAGCTATTGAATTCCTTTGCAGCATCGAAACGTAATTCGAGTGGCTTGCCATCCCATACCTCATCATAAGCGGCAAGCATATAAAATTGCATAGCAAAGAACATACCATAGCGGCGAGCAAAATGAGAAATAGCGGCCGTTTCTGTTGCGGCATCTGTTATACCCATCATGAGGTTCAAAAAATCAGGATGGTAAAAATCTTTATGTATATCAGCTAATGTAAATAAAGTCCGCTTAGGTTCAGCTGTGTAGATGCTATAGGAATTTAATTGTTGAACTTGATCCATCGTTAAAGCTGGCATGGTAATCCTCTTTTCCTTTGAACTCTGTTAATTTCATTATAAAGTAATCAATTTTGCTTCACAAATGGAATGTCATGCAGTAAAATAAATTAAACATATCTGAAAGGTGGGTTTTAGAATGTCAGTGCCTCATGCAATTCCAAGACCACTCGTTCGACTGAATCAATGGATCATTCTTTTAAGTGTTATCTTTACATGGCTAACAGGGGTTACATGGCTTCTAGTCATTCCACTGACTGCAAATTTATTGGGTATTATATGCCATTATAACCCTATTATTCGTGTCGGTAAGCTATTTCTAAAAAAGGCCCCATCTGCTTATATACCAGAGGATGCACAACAGCAAAAATTTAATTCCAGCATTGCTAGCTTTTGTTTAGGGGTAGGCTTGTTAGGTTATATGTTGAATTGGGCTGTTATCGGTCATATCTTTACTAGCATGGTTGCAATCGCATCATCTATCGCAATCGCAGGTTTTTGTATTGGTTGTTTTCTACATTTTCAATTGAAGCAATGGCAGTACCGTCGTTCATTAAAAAAATCTTTTTAAAAAAGGGAAAAATTTTATTAGATTATTGTTGACAATTTAATTGATAATGATTATCATTATCGTATAAAGATTATTCCTCCGCTACAATACAGTGTAGAGAGGATGAACTTTAGCTACTTTTCTCCAGAAGTTTGCTAGTTCATGATTACGCTCCTAAAACCCCCCTCATTTTTTGGGAACGTGAAAATCTCAGACGACTCATTCTATTTAATAGGATGGAGTCGTCTTTTTTGTTGGTAAATTTATTACGCCTACTAAAAAAACAGCCCATAAAAGGACTGTTAGGAAGATATATTCTGTTGAACAGCATTTTTTTTCCCAATGATCATAGTATAGTAACTATGTAATAGCATACCTACGATGATGACGCCCAGACCTGCAAGTGCAATAGGGCTAGGGAAGGCTATACCTAATAATAAAACCTCACCGATAATAACAAATAAAATTTCTGTTGATTGGGTTGCTTCCACAGCGGCTAGTTTCCCTTGATGGTCTCTTACACGATCGGTTGCTATGAAAAACAATACTGTTGCAATGACACCTGAACTAATTCCTACGAGTAATGATTGGAACATCTGACTTGCTGAGGGCAGTCCAACTGTAAGACTGGCATAAATAGCTATGATGATCCATGCTGGCATTGAAGCAATGGTCATACCAAGTACTCGTTGAAAAGTATCGATCCGTCCCCCGCAAATCTCCATCATCTTGCGATTACCAAGAGGATAGGCAAATGCTGCGACGATGACAGGTAAAATACCGAGCATTAAACTTCTAAACGAAACCGATTGTGCATGAGGTATTTGTATAAGTAGAATACCTACTAAGATGACACATGAAATTAGAAGAGATATGAAAGGTATTTTTTGACGTATTGTTTTACCCGCAATAACTGAAACAAAGAGGGGAGCTAATAATACACCAGCAACAATTGTAAATTGCCATGTGCCAGAAACCAACCAACCTGGACCAAACGCTGCGGCAAAGGTTAATGGTGCATAGAATAAAACAAATCCAACAAAGCTCCAAAGTAACCAAGCTATAGGCTGTGCTTTCATTTCACCTGAAAGCTGTGAAAAGCCTTTGCGATAAAAGACAATGATAAGTAAAAAGGGTAGCATGAAAAAGAATCTTAGTGATGCACTCCATAGCCAACTGCCACCTTGCATTTCCATTGCGTGATTTAAAATAAAAGTCACGGCAAAGAAAAGAGAAGCTAAAATGCCTAAGGCAATTTCTTTCATATCGTTCACCTCAATTTGAGTTTAGAGCTTAAACCCTTTATGTAAATTGAAAATTCAGTAATTATTGCTAAAAAAATGACGAAGAAAGGAAAAGCCTTTCTTCGTAACGATGAGTATTGTTCTTTAGCGTGAGTCTAGAATCATTGAACTTACTCGAAAATTCATCAGAAATAAGATAGACTATTTAGCTTGTTGTTCAAAGAGCTGAACGATTTCAATAATAACTTGTGTTGCCTTTTCCATTGTTTCAGCAGATACATATTCAAATTTACCATGCATGTTTTCGCCACCAGCGAAAATATTAGGTGTTGGTAAGCCCATATAGGATAATTGTGAACCATCTGTACCACCACGAATTGGTAAGGTATTTGGTGTAATATCTAATTTTTCCATTGCGGCACGTGCGATATCAACAATTTCTTTTACAGGCTCAATTTTTTCGCCCATATTGTAGTATTGATCTTCAATAGTAATACTTAGGGCATGTTCGCCATATTGTGCTTGAATTTTTGCAGCCGTATCGAGCATTAATTGTTTTTTCTCTTCGAATTTTTGACGATCATGGTCACGCACGATATAAGATAGCTCAGTATGCTCAAGAGCCCCTTTAAAGCCCATTAAATGAATGAAACCTTCATAACCTTCTGTCTTTTCAGGAACTGCGTCAGCAGGCATTTCATTTTGGAAGGCAATGGCCATTGTGATAGCATTCACCATTTTATTTTTCGCAGAACCAGGGTGTACACTTGTTCCATTTGTAACAACCTTTACGCCAGCGGCATTGAAGCTTTCGTATTGTAGCTCACCAAGTGGTCCGCCATCCATTGTATAGGCATAGTCTGCTCCAAACGCGGCAACATCAAATTTATGTGGGCCACGTCCAATTTCCTCATCTGGTGTAAAGGCTACACGAATTTTTCCATGTTTAATAGTAGGGTTTTTAATGAGGTATTCCATCGCTGTTATAATTTCAGCAATACCAGCCTTATCATCAGCCCCTAATAACGTAGTGCCATCTGTTGTAATAAGTGTCTGACCCACGTAATTTTTAAGCTCAGGGAAGTCAGTTGGGGACATCACTAAATGTTCATTTAACTGAATATCTCCACCATCATAATTATCTATGCGCTGTGGATTCACATTTGTGCCCGTGTAGTCGGTAGCTGTATCCACATGGGCTAAAAAGCCGATAGTTGGTACTTCTTTATCTGTATTAGCCTCTAATGAAGCAAATAAATAGCCATTTTCATCTAATGTAATTTCTGTTAAGCCAATTTCAGCAAGTTCGTCTTTCAGGACATGTAACAGGTCAAATTGTTTTTGGGTAGAAGGAGTTGTTTCGCTTGTGAAGTCTGATTGTGTATCAATTTTTGCATAGCGTATTAATCGCTCGATTACTTGTTCTTTCATAAGTATGGCCTCCTAATGTGTATATGTTAAAATTCTTTGTGCATTCACAAAGTTGATTCTGGGCGCATTATGCCAAGGCATAATTGATATTATTGTAACACTTTACTTCGGATTTCGGAATATTGAAGGATACTTAATGCAATAAGTAATTGAGCGCTATAATAAGTTAGCATGATTACTTCGTGTGAAAAAGCTAGTGGCGTGACAAATTTATTAATAGCTAAATAAGAATCAGAAGCAATAAATAACAGAGCACCAATTGTCGCCAATGTAGAATCGGTTTTTATGGCCGTCCATCCCATAGTGAGAATCACTGAAATATAGGCAATCACTGCGATACCAAGTATCGTTTCACCTGTTTTAAAGACAGACCCTGCAATCCAGATGGCCATGCTCGATCCGTAAAGCAGTAAGAGTATTTTTGCCCACGTGGGTACTTGCCGCTCGTTTGCGGTAGAGAAAGCAAAAATATAAAAGACATGACCTATAAGAAAGCTAGTCAGACCAATTAAAAACCACTGCAATGTATAGTCCCCAATCATACAAAATATAAGCCCAGCAATAATTAAAAGTTGGTATTTTTTAATATGTAATGGCTTCTGAATCGCAGCTAAAATAATGATGAGCAACATGGGAATCACTTTAAAAATGAGTTTTAAACTTTCGGCAATATGGGAAAAGAGAAATATATAATAAAGACCAAATAAAATAATGAAACCTATTAGAAATTTTTTTAACAAATTTTTCAGCTCCTTTCCTTTTGAAATTCAATATTTATGGTAGAATTCCTTTCTGTACAACGTATGTATGAAACTTTTTTAGTATGTAACCGTAAATAAGTAGACAGAAAGCTGAAGAGAGGATGAACCAAATGACTAAGCTACTGATAGCTTCTGCAGTCATTGCATTGATCGCGAGTGTGTTAGTGACACCGCTTATTACAAAGAAGCGAGAAGATGGTAAATCAAGAAAGGTGATTGGATACTTTTTTATTGGTGTCTTTGTACTAGGATTTTTAGCTACTGCAATCACTCTATATGTAACAAAAATTGATGTAAACTGGCTTGTTTTTTGGCCTGCTATTATTTTATTAACGTTAGCTGGCGCCCTGCTTGCAAGTGGTATTGAACGGAAAATAAAAGGTATTTTATTTTTAGCAAGTTTAGGCGTAGCTGTGTATGTATTATCGGCTCCTCTATGGAATGCTAATGAAAAATTTGAATCCTCAGAAATGAAGGAAGAAGTTGAAATAAAACCATTCGATGAGACACAAACACCTGCAAGTGTACCACCGAAATTTGCTCGCAATAAAATGAAAAAAGCTTTCGGGCAAGTGCCAAACACTAGTTACTATGAGTTAGGACGCTTACAAATCCAAAAAGTGAAGGGTGATTATGTTTATATCGCACCAGTTGAATTTTCAGGATTCTTTAAATGGATGAATGGGGATACAACACCTGGTTACTTTATTATGAGTGCCACAGATTCTGCAGATAATCCTAAATTCGTTAAAGAGGAAATGAAATATGTTCCTTCTGCATATTTAAATGCTAATTTAGAACGTCATATTCGTTTACAACATCCATTCCTTATTTTTTATGGAGATGTTCAGCTTGAAGTAGATGATGAAGGTAAGCCTTATTACATTCGTTCATATGGTGAATTTATTACCGCGCGTAATGGCTTTGATGTGAAAGGGATTGTTTTAGTTGATGCACTAACAGGGAAATCGGAAACGGTTGAACTGGACAAAATACCTGAATTTATTGATGGTGCAGTTTCACCAGAGACAGTAAGTTTACAAAACAGTTATTTTGGTAATTATGTTCACGGTTTTTGGAACAGTATGTTTGGTAAAAAGGATGTAAAGATCCCTTCCGATGAAGGAACAGAATCGAATGTAAGTCCAATTTTCGATGAGAAGGGTGATATGTATTACTTTACTGATTTTACAAGCCCTAAAGAAGGCGTAGATTCAATGTTAGGCTATTCCTTAACGAATGCTCGTACAGGGGATGCCACATACTATACAGGAAATTTAGATTCAAGTTATATGGATTCACAGGGTAATTTACAAATTATCGAGAAGAAATTTATTGAGAAAAAATGGACTGGTGAAATGCCAGTGTTATATAACTTTTATGGTGAAGCAAGCTGGCTGACAGCGGTACTAGATTCCAACGGCTTTTTACAAAACTACTTCATCGTATCTGCTGCCAATCCTGAAATATCTGTTTATGCTACTACTCCTAAAGAGGCACTAAAGTTATATAAAACGGCCTTAAGTCGTGGAGGAAATACAGTAGATGGTAGCTCAAATGCGGAAGAGAAACAAGTGAGCGGGAAGGTAATGCGTGTTTACAAAGAACGTCTAGGTGATTTTACAATGGTATCTTTCTTATTAAATAATGGTGAAAATTATTTAATTAGTGCCGAAACAGAGCCTTTAGCAATATATTTACAAGAAGGTGATGAGGTCATTCTCACATATGGCGATACAGGTGAACAATTCTTGCCAGTTCGATCCCTCATGATTAAGGGATTACAATAAAAGAACAAAAGACGATCTTCGATATATCAAGATCGTCTTTTATTATGTGGATTTGTCCTCTTGAATAAAGGTTAGCATTTTTTCTTTATGGTTCATAAAGAGTGTTTTTGCATGGTCATTTAATGTAAAGATTTCATGTAAATAGCCTTGTAGTAATCTATTTTCGTACGCAAAAGAATGCGTGGGTTCACGTTCTAAAATATAGGATAAAAGAAGAGTATGTAAAACAGCTACTTCTAAATTTTGTGTATTGGTAATAAATTTCAAGTTGAGAATAGAGGTATGGGAAACAAACTGATTAACATAATCAATAGCCTGTTTATACAGTGTCAAATCAACATTCGGCTCTAATCGTTTTCTTAGTTGTGTACATGCATTATTTAATTCCTCTATTTTTAAAAATAAACCTCTTACACTTCTTTTATGTTGTTGTTCTAAAGTACGAGCAAGATGTTTATTGATATTGGACATTATTCATTTAACTCCTTTCATCCATTAGGGATCATTTATTAATATGAATGGAATAGCTGGAAAAGGGAAGAGGCTTTTCGTTTAATTTATTGGTGAACTTACTATCTATATCGAGACAAAATCACTAGCCTTAATATCGATGAGTAATAAAATTATGAAAAAAATGGGGTTCTAATCATACGATAGTAACCCCATTTGTATTTGGTTATTTCCAGTTAAATCCTTTTGTAGCTAAAAACTCTTTGATATGAGGACGTCGTTGTTCGACTAAAAAATCAGCCATTTGTTTAGTCCAATTATCAATTTTTCTGTTTGATGAACGATTATTGTAATACATTTCCATTGTCTCATTATACGCTGGTAAAAGCTCTTCATATTTTTCAACATTGTATTCATTTTCATGTAATATGGAAGATACAGGTAAACGTGGTTTTACTTCATTGCGACGAGCTGGGACACCGATTGTCAGACCGAATAATGGGAAAACGTGATCAGGTAAATTAAACAATTCACTTATTTCAGAAGGTTTATTTCGTACTCCTCCAATATAGCAAATTCCATACCCCATTGACTCTGCTGCAATAACAAAATTCTGTGCAAACAATGAAACATCTGCGACACCAACAAGGACATTTTCAGCTGAATCAGCCACAATGTCTACTCCCTCTAATTTTCCTGCCATTTGAAGACGCTTGAAATCAACGCAGAAGACAAATGCACCACCTGAAGTTTCATATTGACGTGGGTTACCAGAGAGTAAGCCTAATTTTTCTTTTTTGTCTGCATCTGTTACCCATATAACACTATAGGCCTGCACAAAATGGGATGTTGCAGCCATTTGCGCTGTTGCGATCAAATCTTCGATGATTTCCTTTGAAATTGGTTGTCCATCATAAATACGTACCGATGAATGATTGCGTAATAATTCTTTAACCATTTAAAAACTCTCTCCTTTATGCGTGCTTTATATCAAGAGCATAGCACGCTTTGTCGCCAAAATCGAATGAAAAAAAGATAGATAGTTATATTTAAATAGTTTACAAATGTAGAAATTATCTCGTAAAGTAAAATATTTCATTTAATATAGATTAAATATTCTAAATAGTTTAAAATTATTGAAGCGACTGTTTATTTGGTTGTGCTACCAAAAAATACAATTTCTTTATTCAACGGATGTTAGTGTTTATCTGATGCAACATTATTTGGATAAAGATAGAGCTTCTGACGAATGTCACACATTTAATGGAACCAAATATGCAAGTTGAACAAAAATATAGTGGGATGGGGGAATAAGGAATGGAAGAAAAGTTAGCGAAAAAGCTTCGCCATGAACAATTGCGGAGCAAGATTGTAACAGCAGAAGAAGCAGCATCTTGGATTAAAGATGGTATGGTATTAGGGATGAGTGGATTCACACGTGCTGGCGATGTAAAAGTCGTACCTCTTGCACTTGTAGAGAAAGCTAAAAAAGAGAAATTTCAAGTAGATGTCTTTACAGGTGCATCACTTGGTCCTGAAGTAGACCAATATTTAGCAGAAGCAGGTGTCATTCGTAAACGAGGCCCTTTCCAAGCAGATGCTGGTATTCGTAATAAAATCAATAGCGGTGATATCACATTTGTAGATGCCCATCTTTCTCATAATGCTGAACTTGTTCGCCAAGGTATTATAGGTCCTATTGATTTCGCGATTATTGAAGCTGCTGCCATTACAGAAGACGGCTTATTAATTCCTACAACTTCAGTTGGTAACTCTCCGATTTTTGTACAAGAAGCAGACCAAATCATCATTGAATTAAATGTAGCACAGCTTGATGCATTAGAGGGAGTGCATGATATTTTCGTACCTGCGCCACAAGGTAAGCGTGATCCAATTCCTTTGCAAAATGTGTCTGATCGTCTTGGTATAATTGGGATTCCGCTAGATTTAGATAAAGTAAAGGGCATCGTTATTTCAGATATATTAGATGCGCCATCAACAATTGTTCCTGCTGATGAGGAGACAGATGTAATGGCGAATCATTTATTAAATTTCCTACGTGAAGAGATTAAAGTAGGTCGCTTAACAACGAGCTTGCGACCAATTCAATCAGGAGTAGGCTCGGTAGCAAACGCCGTATTGTTAGGCTTTAAAGATTCTGAGTTCGAGAACTTAGAAGTTTATTCAGAAGTTCTACAGGATGCAGTATTTGAATTAATCGATGCAGGGAAAGTAAATTTCGCTTCCGCTACTTCTATTACCCTTTCAGAGCAAGTAGGAAACCGTGTTTATGGGAACTTTGAAAAGTATGCTGATAAATTAGTATTACGTCCACAAGAAATTTCCAATCAACCAGAAATTATTCGTCGACTCGGACTTATTTCAGTGAATACAGCATTGGAAGTTGATATATACGGCAATGTTAATTCAACACATGTTTCTGGTACAAAGATGATGAATGGCATTGGAGGGTCTGGTGACTTTGCACGTAATGCACGTCTAGGGATTTTTGTGACGAAATCGTATGCTAAAGGTGGCAACATTTCAAGTATTGTCCCTATGGTTTCACATGTGGACCATACTGAGCATGATGTGGATGTCATCGTAACTGAGCAGGGTGTAGCTGATTTACGTGGGCTTGCCCCGAAAGAGCGAGCGGCGCTTATCATTGATAATTGTGCACACCCCGATTATCGTGAGCAACTATGGCAGTATTATAATGATGCCAATGAGGCGACTGGTGGACATCATACGCCACACGATCTAGAAAAAGCACTGTCATGGCATGTTCATTATGCAAAAAGTGGGACAATGAAGGACCCTGCGTTTACGAAACAATAAAATACCATCATTAAAGCCTTGAAGGACAATTGTGCTTCAAGGCTTTTTGTTGTGAGCATATTAGAGTTTTATAATAATCCAATCCATTTCCAATAAGTAGCTGAGAACAGAAGAATTAGAAGGAAGCCGATAATCGTTAATGGAATACCAGATTTCAAGAAATCCTTTGTTGTAAATGCTCCTGTCCCATAGGCAAGCATATTTTGTGGTGCGCTAATTGGTAATAGGAAGCCAAAACTTATGACGAATTGTTGCACGATGACAAAGCCAACTTGATCAACATTCGTTGTTAATGTAGAGGCTAGTACGATGAATACAGGTATCAGTGCAGAGGCTAAGCTTGTTGCACTTGCAAAGCCTAAATGAATTAAAATATTAAATAATGTTACGAGTGCGATGGTTGCTAGTATTGGCATCGTATCTAGCCCAAGTGAACCAAATACTTTATCGGATAACCATGATGCACCTTCCGTCTTAAGTAAAATGGTTCCTAGCATAATACCTACGGCAAAGACGATAATTGTCCCCCACGGGATATGAGGTTCAACTTCCTTCCATGAATAAACACCGATTTTAGGCATTAATAAAATAGCGATGGCAATAATTGTGACTGTAGTTGTGTCAAAGGGATGCAATTTCCCTTCAGTTGCCCAGAAAAGTAGCAAAACGATTGATGTTATGATTAAGCGAATTTCAGGAGCCTTCAATGGGCCAAGCTCGGAAAGCTGTTTTTTGATGACCTCTTTACCACCTTCGATATTGCTAGTCTCAGGCTTAATTAAAGCGATCATAATGAAAAATAGAGCTACAGACATAATGATTGAGAAGGGGGCAGCATAGAGCAACCAAGCACCCCAGGAGATATCCACATTAAATTGTTCCTGAATAAAGTTTAAAGCGACCATATTTTGAGCTGCTGCTGTCTTGATACCGATATTCCAAATGGAAACGGCTTGTACCGAAGTAATAACAAGTAAAGCGGCGAGTCGACTATCGCGTGGTAAACCAAATGCTGCGACCATCCCTAGCAATATTGGTACGACTGCGCCTGCACGTGCTGTGGCAGAAGGAACAAAAAAAGCGAGGGCTATAGAAACTAAAATGGCGCCGAATACGATAGCTTTTGTTTTTGTTCCTACAAGTGAAAGGATCCAGAGAGCAAGCCGTTTATGTAAGTTGGTAATTTGCATGGCTGCTGCTAAAAAAAGAGCTGCTGCTACTAATGCGACAGCGGAATTACTAAATCCACTTAAGGATAATTTTAAAGCGCCAGCAGTTCCTAATTCTGTAGCAGGATCGTCCATTGATGGAGCGAGCCCTAGTAGAACAGTTACAAGTGCAATGATCATGGCTGAGCTAACGGGATAGGACACGGCCTCTGTTACCCATAGGATGACTGCGAATGCTAAGATGGCTAAAGCTCGTTGTCCAGCAATCGGTAAGTCACCGTTATTAGGTAAAAAAGTAATGATGATTAGTAAAGCAAAGGCCAAGCCAATCCATAGTGGCTTTAAATTCCGTTTCGTAGCTGTTTGATTGGGTGAAGACATATTTTCTCATCCTTTCTACGATAAATATGACGATTATTATCCATAACATCGGTTAGTAAAATGTTTTATTAAGATAAGAACTTGTCTATTTTATTGTAAAAAAATAAGTATGCAGAATAGCTGCTTTTTACAGCGATATAAGTAGATAAAGAGAAAATATACGGTCATAAAAAATACAAAAATATCCATTGTAATATTATTTCTTTTTCTTAAATGCAGACGTTACTTTAGGCTCTGTACCCTTCACTAATCGTTGGATATTTTCGATGTGCAGGATAATAGCTATGCCAAAAAGAAGGACAGCAATTATAGTTGGGCCAATTCCAGGAATCCATAAATATGTTGCCGTACAAAAAACGAGATAAAACTCTAGAACACCGACAATTAAATAGTTAGTTGCAAAGGATAAAATGACAAATAAAATAAGTGCAAATAAACCAATCTTCCAATCTACAGCAAGTAGAATTCCAATAATAGAGGCAGTTCCTTTCCCACCATTGAAGCCCATATAAAATGGGAAATTATGACCCAAAATAACCCCTGCAGCAATAATGTAGGTCAGGAGCCATATTTCTCCTTCGGTTAAATGCGGAGCATCTGCTAAATAAAAGTGTGCACCGATAATAGCTACAACGCCTTTGCCAATATCGATTAGGGCTACTAAAACGCCATATTTCCAGCCGAGGGAAAGTGTAGCATTAGAGGCACCTGCATTGCCATGGCCAGCTTTTTTTAAATCAACCCCCGATAAAAATTGTGCCACTTTAGAGCCGTGAATACAGCCAATTAAATATCCAACTAAGAGAAAAATGATCACGGCTTTTACCATAAAAATACTCCTTTCAAATTTTTTTCTAAATTAGTGTATGCGTTCATATTACGTATAAGAGCTGACAGAAGTTTCGGAAAAAATAAAATTTACATATTGACAGAAAAAAACTCTATGTTTATACTGTGTTACAACGATGGAAATTGAATCTCATACTCTTATCAAGAGCGGCGGAGGGATAGGCCCTATGATGCCCAGCAACCAGTAAGTGATGAACTTACTAAGGTGCTAATTCCTACAGATTCTTACTTGGATCTGGCAGATAAGGGGAGGAAAACTTGCAACCGCAACCCTCTTCTTAACAGGAGAGGGTTTTGTTTTCTACACATAAATCCTCCTCATCTCCGGTACCATCGTAAAAAAATAATTGGAGGTACACAATGACAAATTTTAAACCAGAAACATTGCTGTTACATGGTGGTCAAGAGCCAGACCCAGTGACGGGCTCTAGAACAGTTCCTGTCTATCGCTCAACTGCTTTCGTATTTAAGGACACTGCTCATGCGCAACGTCTTTTTGCCTTAGAGGAAGCGGGGAACATTTACACACGGATTACAAATCCGACAGTGGATGTTTTTGAAAAGCGTGTGGCCTTATTGGAAGGTGGGACAGCAGCAGTAGCACTTTCATCTGGTGCAGCAGCTATCGCATTTTCCATTTTAAATCTAGCTGGAGCAGGCGATGAAATAGTAGCAGGTAGTTCTTTATATGGTGGTACGTATAATTTATTGGCTAACACATTACCGAAGTATGGCATTAAAACAATTTTTGTAGATGAAACAAACCCAGAGAATTTTAAGGCTGCGATTACCGATAAAACGAAAGCTGTCTTCGCTGAAATTTATGGTAATCCAAGTTTAAAAGTTTTAGATATTGAAGCAGTAGCTAAGATTGCACATGCTAACAGTTTACCATTAATTATCGATAGTACATTTGCTTCTCCTTATGGTTCCACACCAATTGAATACGGTGCAGATATTGTTGTTCACTCCGCGACTAAATGGATAGGTGGTCATGGTACAACTTTAGGTGGGGTTGTTGTAGACGCTGGTAAGTTTGATTGGACTAGTGGACGATTCCCTGGATTTACGGAACCAGATGCTTCTTACCATGGATTACGTTACGGAATTGATACAGCTTCTGCTGCTTTTGCTACGAAGCTACGCGTACAGTTGTTACGTGACTTCGGTCCAACATTAAGTGCTGACGCAGCGTTTAATTTACTACAAGGTTTAGAAACGCTTCATTTGCGTATCCCTAAACACAATGAAAATGCGTTGGCGGTTGCTGAATATTTACGAAACCACCCATCTGTGGAGTATGTAAACTATAATGGCCTAGAAGATTTTGCGACACATGATTTGGCGAGAAAATACTTGAAAAATGGCTTCGGTTCTGTGCTTACATTTGGCATTAAAGGTGGACGTGAGGCTGGTCGAAAGCTAATTGATAGCGTGAAGCTGTTTTCACATGTAGCAAATGTAGGGGATGCCAAATCGCTCATTATTCACCCAGCATCGACTACACATCAGCAATTATCAACAGATGAATTAATTCAAGCTGGCGTAACCGAGTCGCTCATTCGCTTATCCATCGGTTTAGAGGCAGTAGAGGATATTATTGCTGATTTAGAACAAGCCATTACGCTTGCCACAACAACTGAACAAACTGTAGAAGCTTAAGTTTTAGAACGCAAGGGAAGATGTTGTAGAGTTTACGTATTTTCTCATTCGAATTGCCTCATTTGGCATTGCGTCAAACGTTGCTACATCAACCAAGTATAAAATTCATCAATTATCAGAACTTTTTTAAAAATAATACCAAGTATTTTTATGTGTATTATTGACTTAGTTAATTCCGTGTTATATACTAGGGAATAAGTTAAGAATACGAAAATTCTTGTTATAAGGTAAATGTTTTCATAAGTGCTCCCCCCACTTTTGAATATATAGAAGAAGAGTGGTCGCATAGCCAGTGACTGCTCTTCCAAAAAAACTGATGATAAAGGAGTGTTTAAAATGGGTAATATCTATAGTGCACAAAACATTGCATCCTATCTAATTTATGAGCTGAATGAAGGTCATGTCTTTGTTAACAATCAATCCATTCAACACTTACTTACATCAGTCGATAAAAAATGGAAGCGAGTCTTTGGTCATACAGCATTTCAAGAGTATGTTGTGGCTGAAGAGGAGGGCTATACTGTAAAGGAAGTTTTTGAGGCATATGAACATTACGGTGTGAGCCATATTGCACTTCCTGCAACAGAGCTTTACTTAAAATACGGTACATTTCAATTAGTGGAACGTACGTATGCAATACCAAATTTTACAGAAGAAGAAATTAGTCTTGTTCAACAAGCTTTAACACATTATCGTTATCAATTGCTTTCAAAAGCAAGTTGAAATCCCCCATATATTAAAGCTCATTCTCTGCTGCTACAGGGAATGAGTTTTTTCTTTAGAGGTCATTAAAATAGTAACAAGATGATGGGTGTCCAAGCATACATATATAATAGAAGAAAGACATTCATATATTTAAATGGAAATAGTCAATTTTTGTTCAAATCTTATAGATCAACTAAAAAAACGTATAATAAAGGGAATGAAACCGATTTCTTTTGCACATCTAGAGAAAACAAATGTCCTTCCTAGAAAGATTTTTCTTGTGCTAAGTATGTATTTGCGTTACAATTTTCTTTAAGATAAATTTAGAATTATTTGAATTTGTATGTGTTCCAACACATACTAAAATAGCGAAACTCGTACAAAGAAGAGTAATTGGCTAAAGCTTGCGGTGGGTGTCCAATTATCATGACACAACCCCATGGAGAAATTAGCTTTGATGAAACTGCGGAATGTAAGTTGGAGGGAATAACAGAAATGGCAACTATAAAGGCAGCGATTTTAGGATTTGGAACGGTGGGTCAAGGGATCTATCATATTTTAAATGAAAAGCGAGAAGAGCTAAAAAATAAATTAGGTATTGAATTAGAGGTAGCAAAGATTTTAGTGACAGATGCTAGTCGTGAACGTGTACCAGGTACAGCGCATTTAATGACGACGAGTATGGATGATGTCTTAGCAGAGCCAGGTATGCAGGTTGTGTTTGAAGCGATTGTAAATGAAGAGCCTGCATACAGTTATTTAAAAAGAGCAGTTGAGCATAAATGTCACGTTGTTACAGCCAACAAAGTGATGTTTGCTAAACGAGGCTTAGAGTTGCAGGATCTGGCAAAAGCAAATGGTGTTTTTGTAGGCTATGAGGCAACTACTGCAGGTGGCGTACCTGTTATTAAAACAATGAAAAATATTTTACTTGTTAATGATGTGAGCCGTATTCAAGGAGTCCTGAATGGCACATGTAATTATATTTTAACAAAAATGCGTGCACAAGGCTGGTCATTCGAAACAGCTTTAAAAGAGGCGCAAAGTTTAGGCTATGCCGAGGCGGATCCATATAATGATATTTCTGGTCAGGATGCCTTTAAAAAATTAATGATTTTAAGTGCTTTAGCTTTCGGAGAGCAACCAGATTGGGCTGATGTAGAAGTAATTGGTATCGATAGCATTTCGGCTGAACAAGTCCGTGAAGCGTGTGAAAACGGTCTGCGTTACCGCCATGTCGCTGAAGTGGAAAAAAGGGCTGACGGTAAAATTATCGCTAAAGTTGGTCCTCAACTGGTTGATAAAGAACATCCACTTTATCCCGTTGATGATGTGTTCAACGCGGTAGCGTTAGAGACTAACTATATTGGGACATTAACATTAGTTGGCCCTGGAGCAGGAATGTACCCAACTGCGAGTGTCATGGTAGAGGACTATGCTGAAATCATTGGGAAAAGAGCAGGATTTGTTGTGACAATCTAATAAACTTATTTTTTAAAATTACCCGCCACTCAACAATGTTCGATTGTATGAATGGTGGGTTTTTTTAATCTTCATCTTTCACATCTATATCTTCTGGAATAGGGGTAGAACGCCAAATTTCGATTTCCTCTTTAATACGTTCCAATTGTTTAAAATACGTGCTAAATTGGCCGCTATTGATTAGGGTTTGTTCTCCATCGTAAACAGAACGGATACGCCCCTCATAAACTAGACGCATAATTTGATCCTCAGGCATACCAAGATCAACAGCTGTCTCTGCAATTGTTTTGTACATACGATTCGCTCCTTTTACTGTATATATTATAACTTCCATTGTTGAGAAAGCATACTAGGCTAATTGAAAGAAAAAGTAAAAATGATAATTGTTTGATTTTGGATAAATATGTATTATTAGTATTAATGAAGTAATAAAGCGAGGATGAATTGATAAATGTTAAATCCGTTGTTGGTATTACTAGCAGCCATTCTATGGGGAATGACAGGAACAGCTCAAACATTTTTAAATCAAGGGGTATCTCCAATAGCAGTGGCCACTATTCGTTCTGCAATTGGTGGCGGTCTATTATTAGCCATTACCATTTCATTACGGAAAATTAACTTTCGAAAATGGTCATGGAAATGGACAATTTTAGCTGCAGCCAGTATTGCTCTTTTCCAGGGTCCTTTCTTTTCATCTATCCGTCTAACAGGAGTAGCCATTGGAACAGTTGCAACAATTGGTAGTGCACCAGTATTTTCTGGTGTTTTAGAATGGCTTATTTGGAAAACTCGTCCGACAGCGGTATGGGGACTTGCTACACTGATGGCGATTATCGGATGTCTTTTATTATTTATGAATAATGGAGACGAGTCTGTTCATATAGGTGGATTTGCGCTAGCACTTTGTGCAGGTGTGTCCTTTGCATTTTATACAAACATTAGTAAAAAATTAATGGCACAGGAAGAGGCATTGCCAGCAGTCGCCATGACATTCTCTATTTGTACGTTATTTTTACTGCCGTTTTCTTTTGAAAATGGATTTGCTTGGTTAGGGAATACACATAACTTATGGACAATGCTATTCATGGGAATTATGTGTACAAGCGTGGCGTATTTATTGTTTTTAAATGGTCTGCAAAAAATTAGTTCATCCTCAGCTGTAACACTGTCATTAGCGGAGCCATTAACTGCTGCCATTCTTGGGGTGTTTTTCATTGGAGAACAATTAAGTATCGTGTCCTGGCTTGGTCTAGCAATGCTACTAGGTGGCATTGTTGTTTTAACCATAGGTGGAAGGAAAAAACGAAAACCTTAAGAAATTCTTCATTTTTATAATAGCTGGTTTTTAAGATTTGAAAGGTACACTGATATTTGAGAGCGAGGTGTATATCATGACGAAATTAACAGTTCTTGTTACAGATGACGATCAAGATATTCGTGATGGTATTGAAATTTATTTAAAAAATGAAGGCTATCATGTCATTAAAGCAGCAGACGGCCAAGACGCATTAGAAAAGCTAGAGAACAATGAAGTACATTTAATTATTTTAGATATCATGATGCCAAACATGGATGGCATTACAGCAACCTTTAAAATTAGGGAGGAGCGCAATATTCCAATTATTATGCTGAGTGCAAAGGCAGAGGATGGCGATAAAATACATGGGCTATCCGTTGGAGCTGATGATTATGTGACGAAGCCATTTCATCCATTAGAACTATTGGCACGAGTGAAATCGCAGTTGCGACGTTATGTGCAACTAGGAACGTATAGTGAAGGAGCGACAAAAGTGGAAATTGACGGACTTGTTCTTGATGAAGATGCAAAAGAGGTCATACTAGAAGGAGAACCTGTTCGACTAACTCCAATAGAATATAAAATCACGGAATTATTAATGAAAAATGTAGGGCGTGTTTTTTCGATACGTGAAATTTATGAACGTGTTTGGAATGAGGAGGCGTACAATGCTGAAAATATTGTAGCTGTTCACATTCGGAAGATACGTGAAAAAATTGAAGCAGATCCGAAAAATCCGCGCTATCTAAAGGTGGTATGGGGCGTTGGCTATAAAATGGAAAAATAAACTAGAGAAGTATATGACGATTGCAGGATTTATAGCAGGTGTTGTTGGGCTCATTTATTTTGGTGTTTATGCCTATCAAATCGTCGATTCTCGCTCCTCAGAGGTTTTGCAATTTTTGGAAAGAATTTTTTAGAGGAGTGTAAGAGGTATGATAAAAAAATGGAAATCCTCTCTAGTGTTAATGTGTTTCATTTGGACAATTTTTGGTATTTTTACTTTTTGGCATGTAGGTTATCAGTATATTGGTAAATCCTATTTCCAATCGGAAAATTTCCAGCATGAAATCGATAATTTCACAGCAGAACTAGGACCGTTAGTGTTAAATGTACCGAATGCCGCAGATTTTAAAGATGAAATAGAAATTACGCAATCAGAAATAGAAGATCATCGTAATTACTATGGTACATTGGGACAGCAAATCGATAATATTAAACAGCAATACGGACAGCGAATTCAAGAAGCAGCGGATGCCAATGCTGCAGAATTACAAATAAAGCTAGAGACTGAACGCGATAATAAGATTAAAGATATTACGGCAAACTTTGAAAATGATGAGCATGTGCGAAAGAAGATTCGTGCTGAAAAAGAAGCATTAATTGATAAATATATTAAGTCAGTACAAGCCGAAGCGAAAAGCTTTGGAAAAAACTATGACTACTGGTCCTATGAGTTGACAAATATTGAAACAGGTAAAATATACCGTGCAGGTGATGTTTCAGAAAGCAGTGCCTATAAAATAAAATATTCTGAGCGAAACCCATTATATGCAGGAAATATTAGTAATAATTTAAGGGATATTTTTTACAGTACAGAAGCATATGTGGATGTAGATAATTTTTATGAAACAGCTGAATATATGGGTGTCTTAACCATCTCGAAAAAAGCAGTTCAATCATTAGGCGTTATGCAGGATTATAATCGTTTTCACCGTAATCAATATACCTTTTTCTTTGTGTGGCTGACTAGTATAGTAACGGCAATCTTTGCATGGAGAGGTCGTAAGATTGTACTACAAACTGTCACGAATATGAAGGAAAAAGAGATTTTAACTAAGGTAAAGTTTGACTTTCAGGTTATTCTAGTATTGATCACAGGATTTATGTATCTTTTTACTTCCCAAATTGTTTTTGAATCTATTGAATACACTTACGATTACAATTATCAATATAATTATGTACGGTCTATATTAGATTCTGCCTTTAAAATAGCTGTGTTATTCGTTATAGGCAGTGCTTTCTTTGTACAATTAATTTGGCTGTATACAAGAGTGGATACTTTGAAAAAGCTAGAAGAAAATATGAAATCAAGTTATTTATGGTCACTTGGCGATTCGATTACTGATTTATTTATCAATCGTTCTATTGCATTGCATTCATTGGTCATGTTAGCTGCAGCCTTCTTTGGGGGAGGTAGCCTTGTCGCTTCTATGTTAAGAGGAGGCGGTTTTCCAGTTCTTGTTCTTGCTATGTGTATGTTCGTAGGAATTCCTGCTCTGGTTGTTTTCCTATCAAGAATGGGTTATTTAAATCGCATTATGAAGGATACGAAGAATATGGCTGAAGGACGTTTAAACCGAGATGTGAAGGTAAAAGGCAAATCACCGCTTGCAGGTCATGCTGAAAATCTTAACCATTTACGAGAAGGTGTTCGTACGTCCATGCATGAGCAGGCGAAAAGTGAACGTTTGAAAACAGAGCTTATTACAAATGTGAGTCATGATTTACGTACGCCATTAACCTCTATTATTACGTATACGGATTTACTGAAAAAGCCCACTATTACAGACGAAGAACGTCAACAATACATTCAAATTCTCGATAAAAAATCTGAGCGTTTAAAAGTATTGATTGAAGACCTTTTTGAAGTGTCAAAAATGGCAAGTGGCAATATTGAACTCCATCGCAGTCGAGTAGATTTGACGCAGCTTATTCAGCAAGCGGTAGGGGAGCATAAAGAGGATTTGACACAGTCAAGCTTAGATTTACGTATGACGATGCCACACGATCCCATCTATGCATATGTGGACGGTCAAAAATGGTGGAGACTCATCGATAATTTAATTGTGAATGTCTTGAAATATGCGTTAGAAGGAACACGTGTATACGTGACGTTGAAACGTACGGCAGATGGTGATGCTGAATTTACAGTGAAAAATGTTGCGAAATATGAAATCAGTGAGGATGCCGAGGAATTATTTGAACGCTTTAAACGTGCAGATGCTTCAAGACATACAGAGGGCTCAGGACTTGGATTAGCGATTGCACAATCTATTGTCGACTTACACGGGGCAAGAATGAGTATTGATGTAGATGGCGATCTATTTAAAGTAATTGTTCGAATTCCAGCAGTATAATGGAAAGATGGCGGCAGAAATTTGCCGCCATCTTTTTATAAACCTAAATTTTTGGCGATAATGACTTTCATCACTTCGTTGGTACCAGCATAGATGGACATAACGGGTATATCTCTATACCTTCTAGCAATTTTATATTCCTCCATATAGCCATAGCCACCATGCAATTGCATACATTGCGTGGCAAGCTCACGTGCATTTTCTGTGATCCAGTATTTTGCCATAGATACTTTTGTCACAACCTCTTTCCCAGCAATATGCTCTTCAATCAAGGATTCTAAAAATGATTTTCCAAGCTCAATTTTAGTTGCCATTTCAGCAATTTTAAATTGTGTATTTTGGAAGTCGCCAATTGTTTTACCAAAGGCTTGACGTGATTTTACATAGTCTAATGTCAAGGTAAGCATATCCTCTGCGGCTGTTTGTGCAGCAATCGCTACTGCTAATCGCTCTTGCTGTAGCTTTTCCATCATATAGTGAAAACCTTTGCCTTCTTCTCCAAGTAGGTTTTGCACAGGCACTCGGCAATCTTCAAAATAGAGTTCTGCCGTATCTTGGGCATGCATCCCAACCTTTTCGAGCTGTCTTCCTTTTGTAAAGCCAGGTGTACCTTCTTCAATGACAAGTAGACTGATGCCGCGATGCTTTTTCTCCACCTGTGGATTTGTTTTCACTGCAACAATGACTAAGTTTGTATGAATGCCATTAGTGATAAAGGTTTTTTGTCCATTGACAATGTAAAAGTCACCATCGCGGATCGCGGTTGTTTGTATATTTGCCAAGTCTGAACCTGTACCAGGCTCAGTCATCGCAATCGCAGTGATATAGTCGCCTGAAATACATTTAGGCAGCCAGCGAGATTTTTGTTCATGTGTACCATAAGCCTCGATATAAGGTACGGCAATATCATTATGCAGTCCAATCCCAATAAGACTTGAACCTATACGTTCTAGCTCCTCTTGAATAATAACACCGAAGCTGAAATCCAGACCAAGCCCGCCATACTGCTCCTCGACCTGTGGGCAAAGGTAGCCCATCTCACCGAGCTTGCGCCAAAAGGAAAGTGGAATTAGATGGTCTTTTTCCCATTGAATATAATGTGGCTCAGCTTCTTCAGCTAAAAACTTACGGAAGGTTTTACGAAATAACTCATGCTCTATTGTTTCAAATTTATAACGTGTCATTCGAAATAGCACCCCTTTTTGCTCGTAAATGCGTAAATTTTCTCGTTCATCTATTATGTTACTGGAAGATTTGTAGAAATTAAAGTGGCTTTTAGTGTGAAAATGACGAAAATGTCATCTAAATATGGTGGAATGTCATGTAGAACGAGAGAATCGAAGGAAATAAAAAGGTAAACTTATAGTTGTCATCTGTAATCAGTTCCTATTTTCAGATAGAAGATTATTCAAGGGCTTCAAGCAATATGATTGTTAAGTATAATGATATAATCAACTAAATTATAGAAGAAAGTAGAGGACTAGGTTATGCCAAAAGTAATCGGTGGTATACTTTTAATTAGTATTTATAGTGCGTTGACTTTCTATTTAGGGTGGGGAGTAAAGCAGTGGCTTGTAGCGATGGGATGGTTCCGTTATCCAGTCCTATTTTGGCTGATTCTGTATATTGTTGCTTTTAGTATTATAATCGGAAGATTACATGAGTCTTTACGGTTCTTTTCGGTCATTGGTAATTACTGGATGTTTCTCTTTGAGTACGGCTTATTACTGTGTTTAGCTTCACAATTGATTGTTTGGTTAACTCCCTTTAAAAATGTACAAATAATTGGTAGTATAGCAGTTGCTGTCCTAGTTTTGTTAAGTATCATCGGCTCTTATTTAGCTTATTCACCAGTAGTTCGTCATTTAGAAATAACGGTAGCCAAAAAGGAAAGTGAACTAGAATCACTGAGAGCTGTTGTGGCATCTGATTTTCATTTAGGGGTATTATCGCATAAAAGGCATTTGCAACGATTTGTAAACTTGGCAAATGAAGCGCAGCCAGATATTGTATTGTTAGCTGGCGATATTGTGGATGATGATCCAAAATGGTTTGTTCAAGAGGGCATGGCGAATGTCATGAAAGGATTAACATCTACATATGGAACGTATGGGATATTGGGTAACCATGAATATTACGGTAAAAAAATTCCTGAGTTTGTAAAGGAAATGGAAAATGCCAATGTGAAAATACTGCTAGATGAAACAATTCGTATAGAAGATGCGTTTGTATTAACAGGGCAAGAGGATAGGACCAATAAAGAAAGAAAAACACTTGAAGAATTAAAGATATCTGATAACTTGCCATGGCTTGTGATGAACCATACACCCGATGACTTGGTAACACCAACGGCAATGGGGGTTGATTTACATATGTCAGGTCATACACATAAGGGTCAGCTATGGCCAAACCAGTATATAACGGCTCGGGTATTTGAACTGGACTATGGTTATAAGTTGAAGGAGCATATGCATACACTTGTTTCATCAGGCTATGGCTTCTGGGGACCACCGATGCGAATTGGTAGTAGATCAGAGCTTTGGGTAGTGGATATAAACTTTCAATAGTGTGTGGTAATCTTGAAATGAGCTACCTAGGTGAAATGACAGTAGTATATGAAAACGTAGTATCTTATAATAGGTGGGTATTTGATTAAAAAAGGTAAGGTGACATGGTGGAAATTATAGAATTATTAAAAGCGTTAATATTAGGCTTTGTCGAAGGTATGACGGAATTCGCACCAGTATCTTCTACGGGTCATATGATTATTGTGGACGATATGTGGTTAAAGACAGAGGAGTTTTTGGGAAAATATCCTGCTAACACATTTAAAATTGTTGTGCAGCTCGGCTCCATTTTAGCGGTTATCGTAGTGATGTGGAAACGTATGCTAAGCTTAGTTGGCTTATATAATATTGACGGTCAATCAAAATCCATAAACGGCCGTTTTAACTTATTGCATGTTATTGTTGGGATGCTGCCAGCAGTTGTTTTAGGTTTTGCGTTTAAAGATTTTATAGACGACCATTTATTTAAAGTAGAGCATGTAGTTTATGCTTTAGTGGCAGGAGCAATTCTAATGATTGCTGCGGATAAATTGGCACCAAGAAAACCAAAAGTAGATTCTTTAGACAAGATATCCTATGGTTTAGCATTTAAAGTTGGGTTAGTTCAATGTCTATCTTTATGGCCAGGTTTTTCTCGTTCAGGTGCGACTATTTCAGGTGGGGTACTCTTTGGTATGAGTCACCGAGTTGCAGCCGATTTTACATTCATTATGGCAGTGCCAATCATGGCAGGGGCTAGTCTAGTATCCGTTCTGAAAAACTGGGATACTTTATCAATGGACTACTTTGGATTTTATGCAGTTGGGTTTATTAGTTCATTTATCTTTGCATTACTATCCATCAAGTTCTTCCTAGCGCTTATTTCAAAGGTGAAATTAATGCCTTTTGCGATTTATCGTTTAGTTTTAGCTGCAGTTCTTTGTGTAATCATTTTTATGTAAACAAAAAGTCACTCTTCTTTGATGAACTGCTCCCTGTCAAGTAGACAGTGGAAAGAAATAATAAAAATGCTTTAAGCGGCTTGTGCCCTATATTCTAAGGGGCTCAAGCCGTTTAACGTTTCTTGATAACGTTTGTTGTTATAGAATTTGGTGTACGTATCAAAGGCGTGTTTTAATGTCTCATACGTTTCAACTTTCAGTGTTCCCCAAAACGCCTCAATCGGTCCATTATCGATGCAGCGACCTACTCTCGACATACTATGTTTCAGTTTGCCTTTTCCATGATTCGCTTGAATTCTTTCGAAGTATATTGATATCCCTGATCGCACTTAAATAAGCCTTCTTTCCATTGCCATACTTGAATTCCGTCACATCTGTACACCATTTCTGATTTGGCTTTTCGGCTGTAAACTCATGTGCCAACACATTCTCAGTTATAGTTTTTGAGTTGTGATATCGATGAATTTGTTGTTAGGGTTGAATAAAAGCGTAAAAATAATTAACGTAAATTATAAGAAAACATACTAATGTTAGTATGTTTTCTTATGGCTGTTTTCACAAACATTGTTGCTTCTGGTTTGGCGAACTAAAGAACCCTTTAGCTTAATAAGAAATTAATAATAACCTTGAAAATTATCAAACTGCCGAGGGTATTCGAACTACTATAATATTTACATCAATAGGTTCATTGGAATTTTTAGTTTGTTTTTAAGAATTGGTAAATAAGCTCACTAATCTCTTTAGCATGTGTTTCGAGAGCAAAATGCCCTGTATCTAATAAATGGACTTCCGCAGAGGGAATATCACGCTTATATGCTTCAGCTCCAGCAGGAAGGAAGGATTATTTTTCCACTAGGTTAGGAAAAAAATTAAAAGTTGAAATTTAAAATTATTCTATATTATAAATTTTGTTCTTCAATCCGTATATTAATATTAATAATAATATTACAATTCCTATTATGAATATATTCTTTACAATCATAATTTCTCCTAATATACCGCCTATAAAAAAAGCAAAAGGAACTGCTAGTTTCATTATCATCGATGATGTTCCAGCAACTCGTCCTAGTAAATGGTTTGGTGTAACTTGTTGTCTTAAAGTAAGGTAATGTATATTAGTAAATGTGCCACTAAATCCAATCAGTAGAAATGCTAATGCAAGTATATAGAGGGATGCAACGTTATATAACATAACATGTGCTATCAATAATAAAACCATAGAGTATATCAATAACTGACCTCTCTTAAAATACTTTAGGCTTTTTTTAGCAATAATTGAAGCAAATAAAGCTCCTACTCCAGTAAAAGACATTACAAGAGCAATTTCTGATTCCGATAGTTTAAATGTGTCTAAAAGGTAAAATATTAAAATCGCTCCGGTTAAACCATTCACAACATTAAGAAATAAAATCATGAGCGTCATTATCCAAAGTGACTTTATGGATATAAGATGACTCCAACCTTCTTTTATTTCTTCTTTCATTGAAGTTTTATCATTGCTATTTTTCTTTTTATTTATTGGAATTTGAGTAAATCCAATCAAAAATAGTAATATAACTAACCCCGCTAGAGTAATCAGTAAACTAACTTGATAATTGAGAACTAGAAATATTAAAGCAGCTATGCTAGGGCCTATAATATCAATTGTAGTTCTTACGAAACTAAACGAAGCGTTAGCATCAATCAACTGGTCTTCCCTAACAATTCCAGGTAGAATTGTATGAAAAGCATTATTAAAAGTATAGCCTGCTATAAATAAGAAGAACCCTATAATATACAAATAAACTAAATTCAAAGTTTGTTGAGAAAATAAGAATATAATTATTGAAATGCAGATGACTTGAATAACTATTGATATCTGTATGACCATCTTCCTATTTAATCTATCTACTATAACGCCAATAAATATAGCTAAAAATAAATTAGGCAAAAATTCTACAATTCGCATTGTAGACATTGCTAAAGATGAAGATGTCATTTTATATATAAGAATTGGTATAGAAATAGAAAAAAAAATGAAAGTCAAATTAGAAATTGAATTTCCTATAAAAAGAAATAAAAAATCTTTGTTTCGCCAAATACTTTTTTTAATTATTATTTCATTATGTGAATTTTCTACTATCGCTGAGTTATTATTCAATAAAAATTCATCCTTTCAAACTACTTAAATAATCTTGGATTTCTTTTTCCTCAGAATCTTCAAGAATAGTAAAATTTGAAGCAAGAAATGCGCCTATAGGACATAATAGGATATGAAATTTTCTAAACTCAATCCACCTAGCATCGTGTGATTTTATTTTATTACTAACCTGATAAAAATGAGTAGGTATTCCATTGCAAAATCTTTCATAAGGATCCATTAAATATTCTAAATTACTTGCTAGGGAAATTTTATTTTTATCAATTAATTTATCTCCTAAAACCTTTAAATACCTAAAGAAGAATTTTTTAAAGTTAAGTTCTTGAATGAGGTTAGGGAGTATATAAGTTAATTCTCTTCTTAATTCCCAAACCCCTTTTTCTACAAAATTAAATCCAGATTCAGAAATAGTCTTATTGTTAGTTTGAAGCTTTTTTAAAACATTTAATAGAAATTTATTGTGTAACTTTCTTTCAATATAAGACCAGTCTATATCTTTATCCGTTACCAAATAATGAAAATCTATGGCATCTCTAATAAAGAATTTTTTACGTCCACTTACTTCTATTACAAGCAATATTATATTCATTTCATGACTAGGTATCGGTATAAATATATCTGTATCATAATATTTCATTAATTTTCTCTTAAACCATAAATCTGGATCATTGAACCATATAGTTTCACTAATGACAAAACTGTTAATATTAACTTCTAAATAAACAAACTTATCTCCATTAATTTTTTTCATATACTTAATTATTCCATTAATTTCACTATTAACTTCTGTTAGAATAGGATTATAGGATAATGAAAATCCATTCTCGGTTAAAATTTCGTGACATTTCCAAAAATCATCTATATTACTGACCAAAAAATCGAAATCCCCGCTTTGTCTAGGCAAATCTTTAGGATAATATTCTAATAAGGCTACACCTTTTATAACAATATAATTAATATTGGCTTTGTTTAATCCCAAGACAATATCAAGTAGTACTTTATATCTGATTTTCCTATATTGTTCTAACTCAGTCCAAACTATTTCATCGATTACGTATTTAGAATTGTTGGACAAAATAGGGTCAATTATTCGACTGAACTTTATCTGTTCTGAACACTGATCTATCTTTAAATCTGAATAACTTCTTTTGCCACTAGCAATATTGAAAAGAATTTCATCATATTTCTTCATTGCAAACTCTCCTTGATTCGAAGATTTTTAATAAATATAAGAGACTCTCTCTTCCAATAACTTTCCTCTAAGGATTTTATAATTTCCTTTGATTTATGAATTCCTTTTTCTCCGGCAATTATATCCACAGTACCAACTAACAAATTAAAATTATTATTTAGAGCAAATGTTTCACCTTCTTCGATAAGGGCAGTACCAATTCCTAACCCCTTATAGGAGTCTACTACGAAGATATCAACAAGCTTTAATGGGGTTAATTCCTTGTTACCTCTATTTATAATTTCAAATGATATATGACCAGCAAATACTCCGTTAACTTCCGCTACTAAGATAAGGCAATCTTTTAACAATGGTTTATGATAATCTTTAACGTTAATTTCAAGGCTTCTTAATGGTTCTTCTCCATATAAATCTACTTCGTAAGCATTTAAATAAGCTTGAGTAAGACATGCTAGAACATTATCCATATCGTTTTCATTAGCTGTTCTAATTTTAAATAGTTCAAAAATCTTATTATTAGCAGGATTATCAGCTATATTTTTAGTCATTGTATAAGTAATAGGTATAAAATCACTCAGAATTGTACCTTTTAATTGATTAAATAATTCAAAAGGTGTTTCTTCTTTTAGGAAAACTTGGTAATAAACATTTTTTAAATCATAGTCTTCTTCTACTAATTTTATTAATTCATTCATTTCTTCCCCAATGATATTAAATTCAAGGGGGTTCATTTTTCTATTATAAAAGTGGACTATATATAGTTCATTAGCATTCAGTATTTCATTATGACCTATGTAATAGCAACCGAAGTATCTTAAAAAGGGATTTTCTATCCACTGTCCATCGAATTTTTCGACAAGATCATTTTGTTCATCAATTTTCAACAAATCTGCACTGGAGAATTTCACCTTACTTTTTATAACCTCATTTACTGTAAAAATCACTCTAGCATTCCACCTTTCACCTTTAATTTCGATAGTAGATATTAAATAAGCTATAGGAAAGAAGAATCTTTCCTATAGCTTATTATCTTACTTCTTCTTCTTTGGTAGTGCTTTAACAACTCCAAAAGTTGGTTTAACTGATGGCATAATTAGTCCTCCTCTCAAAAACAAACTCATATATATAACCTTATATATATGTCTACATATATATATATACTAATTAATGGAATTTGTCTATAATTTTCTGATTAATTTTAAAAATTTGAATATATTTGTTATGAATTTGGACATTGATTCCTCTTGGAATGGTTATACGCTATTTTAATAAACTTAATTTAATTAGGTTTGATCAAACTCTGTTGAATGTTCAACTTACTTAACATATTTCAGAGTTAGGCATCCTTTTAACCCCATAGAAAAAGCACCTCTACATTGTTTATTTAAGTATTCAATACCCATTTTACAATGTAAGGTGCTATTCCTTTAAAGTTTTAGAAAGGGGGTAAAAGTGAGTAATCATTTATATCAAAGGTTATTTTTTTCAAAAAAATCATCTAAAGCTCTTCTAATTATATAAGACTCACTTTTATTTGTTTGTTTAGAAAATTTAGCGAGTTTTATTAATTGTTTTTTTCTAAAGTATAAGGACTTCAATTTCATAGACTCTTCAAAAGCTGATTCCATAGAATTAGAACCTCTTGTTTTGGCAACTAATAAAGCTTCAAATGCTGTAGAAAAAACATTTTCCACATCTTTGCAAAAATCAGGAAAAGTAGAAATACCCATGCAAAATGTGATCTTTATGTTTGTTTTCTTTTCTAAATAGTGTTGAAGTTCTTCTTTAATAGAAGCAATTTCTAATAAAGATATTCTTTTATCATCAACAATGAGACCTGAAAAAGCATCCCTACCTACTTGAGATACGGTTATATTTGGTATTTTACTAGTTAAAAACTTAAAAATTTCATCAATAACAAAATGATCGATTTCATCTCCAAATAATTGTTTGGAATTATCTATATCTATAATAAAAATAGATACTTTTTCTTTATTAGATAATAAGTGTTTGGCTTTATTAAAGAATTCTTCTTTAGATATAACATTGGGAGAGTTCATAGGAAGCAACACCTTTCGAAATGAATTATTAATGATTATACATAAGAGATTGAATTACTATCAAGTTTTAAAGAGTTATATATTTTTTTCAAATACTTCACTGTGAGAAATTTATAACTTTCCTTAAAAAGCTAACTTCTATAGACCTTTGTACGAACCAACTATTAAATTAAAGGTTTAAAAAGGTTAATAGAACCAGCTAATGAAATATGGTGAAACCAAAAGATTAATGAATTAATAAGCATTTGAGAAGACAATGTTTATAAAAAACTCTTAAATGGTAATTTAATGAAAAATGGTATTTACATATATTTAAGGTAATTGATGTCATTCTTGTTATTAACAATGTTAAGATTATTATAAATATTAATCTTAAATTTTGGAAAATAGTCTAATTTGATTAACTTTTCTTTTATACCAAAATTATAGAAATTACAAGTTGAATTTTATAGATAGGAGTGTGGAGAAATTGCGTGTTTTAATTACCGGAGGAGCTGGGGCTTTAGCAGAAACATTAATTCCTTATTTGGAGGAAAGAGGTCATAAAGTAACGTTACTAGATTATTTCGAGATTAATTTCAAATATCCATCTATAATAGCTGATATTAGAAGTATTGACATTTTGGAAAAATCGATGATAGATCAAGATATAGTAATTCATACGGCAGCATTACATGGAGTTCATCTTGGAAAATATAAAACAAATGATATTTTTTGATACGAATATCTTAGGAACTTATAATGTATTAAAACAAGCGGTAAAATCGGTTATTAAAAGAGTAATACATATTAGTAGTACATCAGTTTATGGAATTTCAAAAAAGCAATTTAGAGAAAACCATTTGTGTAAACGAATCCACAAAACTTAATCCTTTAGATATTAATGATTTATGTAAATCGCAAAGCGAACAAATCTGTTATTATTTTAGAAGGTTATATAATTTAGACTGTATAACATTGAGAATAGGAAGATTTTCCACAGAGGAAATGATTGAATTTAATTTAAAAAAACTATAGGAGCTGTTGATGTTATTGATGTATCCCAGGCCATATTTAAAGCAATAGGTGCTAAAAATCTAATAGATAATGCATTCTGTATATCATCAAAAGTTTTATTTAAACAAGAAGATTATCCATTATTAATTCATGATGCAGATAAAATTATAGAAAAGTATTGTCCCGGAGCAATTGAATTAGTTGGTAAAAGGGGAGAAGGTTAATTCAAATTATTAAAGGTTCTGGCAACGTTGGACAATTATTTATAGGACAAGTAGAGATATAAGCTAAAGATATAGCTTTACTTCATAAACTTCCAGAAGAGACATTAGATTTGATTAAATCCACTATTAAAAAATCATTAAAAAAATTAAAAGAAGACCTGTACAATGCAGCTGCAGCAAGAGAAATTGCATCATACAATACTCATGAAAGTCTCAACACATTATACACACAATACATATACATTGTAAAATAGTTTTCCACACACCTCGATAGTCCACATGCAGCAATCATTGCACCTATGTTCATCCCTGGTGCTCTGATTACAAGCGCGCCGCCCACCCATACAACAAAAAGAAGCGACAGATTTACGTCGCCTGTTTTGCTACTGTGTACGGGAGGATACGACTCGACACATGGTACATCCTTACTCAAAACAGCAGCTATATTTAATATAGCTACTCCATCAACACTTCGAAGTTGGAAAAAACAAGTTGAAACAAAAGAATTCGATGCCTTTCAGTCAAAGAAAAAGGGGCGTCCATCTATGAAAAAAGAAAAGAATAAATAACCAAAAGCACCAGTAGAAGGATCACCTGAAGCACTTCAAGCAGAAATCAGTTGTCTACGTATGGAGAACGAGTTAAAAAAAAGTTGAACGCTTTAGTTCAAGCCAAGGAAACATCACCAAAGAAGACAAAGTAAAGGTCATCTATGAATTAAGGCATAAATACTCAGTGAAGGCGATTGTGGCATTCGCAAATATTCCACGTAGCATGTACTATGATTTAGTGAAGAAGATCAATCGACCAGATCCAGATGCCGGGCTAAAGGTTGAAATTCAAGTGATTTACAACGAACACGAGGGCCGTTATGGTTACCGTCGTATTCGTGATGAACTGGCGGCGAATCGTGGGCAAAAAGTGAATCATAAAAGAATTCAACGTATTATGAAAGAACTAGGTTTAAAGTGCTTAGTATGGATGAAAAAATATAAATCATATAAAGGCACAGTCGGTAAAATTGTGCCAAATATTTTAAATCGCAACTTTACAATGGAAGCCCCGAATGTGAAGTGGGTAACGGATATTTCGGAATTTAAATTATTTGGAAAAAAGCTGTATTTATCGACTATATTAGATTTATTTAACGGAGAAATTATTACGTATATGATTGGTTCTAGACCGACCTATTCACTAGTATCAAAGATGTTAGAAAAGGCTTTAGAGCGGTTACCCGAGAAACACTAGCTGCTTATGCATCAGATTAAGGCTGGCATTATCAAATGAAACAATATCGGGAAGCCTTTAAAGATAGGGATATTGTGCAAAGTATGTCGCGTAAAGGAAACTGTTACAACAACTCTGTGATGGGGAATTTCTTTGGCATACTGAAATCGGAATTCCTCTACTTAAAGGAATTTAAAAGTGTAGAACAGTTTAAATCGGTACTTGAAAAATATATAACATATTACAACACGATACGGATGAAGGCAAAATACAAAAAGAGCCTTCTCATATTAATGCTGCACCCCAAAAGTTAGAGTAATAAATCTAATTTTTGGGGTGTTTTTGTATGGTGAATATAGCCAAGGTTTTAAATTAAAGATTGTTCAAGAGTATTTAAAAGGGAATCTGGGATACCTCTTATTAGCACAAAAATATGGTATACCCTCTTCAACTCCAATCAAACATTGGGTTAGGGCTTTTAAAGCTTTTGGAGAAGGAGGTTTACAACGGAAAACCAAGCATGAGGAATATCCTGTTCAATTCAAATTAGATGTATTAAACTTTATGAAACAAACAGGTGCTTCTTATCAAGATACAGCCATTCGATTTAACATGAATCATCCTAGTTTAATCGCAACTTGGCACAGTAAGCTTTTAAAAGAAGGAGTAGAAGGCCTGAAACATGCGAAGGGAAGGCCGTCTATGTCTAAAAAATCAAAAGCTACAGTGACCAAAGCAGAAAAAACAATGTCTCGTGAGGAGCAGTTAGAACGTGAAAATGAACGACTTCGTCTAGAGGTTGCATATTTAAAAAAGTTGAAGGCTTTTCGAGAGAACCCGGATGCCTTCCTCGAAAAGCACAAGCAGCAATTGCCTTTGAACTCAAAGAAGAAGGATTCCGATTAAAAGACATCCTTGAACAAGTCGATATTCCAGAAGCAACGTATCACTATCACATCAAGCAAATGAAGAATGAAGATCCAGATCAAGCATGGAAAACGTTGATTTTAGAGACTTTTGAGCAACATGAGGGGTGATATGGATATCGTCGTATTTATGCGGACATCAAATCAATCATAAAAAAGTACAACGAATCATGAGTGAATTAAATTTAAAATGCGTGAAATTCGTGCGTAGATCTCACTATAAATCGTATAAAGGTACTGTAGGGAAAGTCGCTAAGAATCGATTAAACCGCCGTTTCCATACAACGTACTTCTTACAAAAACTCGTGACAGACGTAACAGAATTCAAATGTACAAACAACGAAAAACTCTATTTAAGTCCGATTATGGATTTATATAACGGTGAAATACTGGGCTTTAGTATGTCTAAACGCCCTACACTCGATTTCGTAATAGACTCATTGAAACAAGTACTCCCAATTATTCAAGAACATGACCAATACCGTACAACGATTCACTCGGATCAAGGCAGGCACTATCAACATCATTTATGGGTGATAACATTAAAGCAAAACAAGATTTTTCAAAGCATGTCTCGTAAAGCAACCTGTGCAGACAATGCGGTCATGGAGAACTTCTTTGGCTTACTCAAACAAGAAATGTATTATGGAGAAGAATTAATCTCCTATGAAGCGTTAAAGAAGAAAATAGAGAAGTATATCGATTACTATAATCACGATCGAATTAAGCAAAAATTGGCCGGCATGAGCCCGGTAAAATACCGAACTCATGCCAGCCGATTGACTGCATAAATAAAAATCTAACTTTAAGGGGTCACTACCGTACCGAACTCATTTTACCCAAGCTGCCTAAACGAAATAACTGTGTCTAACTTTTAGGGCTCACTTCAAATATATAGGAGGTACATGTTCCACTATTTTTTAAAGTTGTTTATTTATAAATCTCGTCAAATTAAAATTTAAGGTATAAATTAATGTAATGTGATTTCAGGGTATTAAAATTAAGCGATTTAACTTTTATAAAGGAGATGAACTTAGGGTATAAAACTTTGAATAACAGTTCCTTCTCCTTTATTTACAAATATTTCAGCATAAGCACCGTTAATAAACGTTATCTGTGGAGGCAAATGACCGCAATCTATATCATATACAACCGGTATCTGAAGCTCTGTAAATAATTCTTTATAAACATCGAAATTAGTATAATTATCTATTTTTTTTTCTTTGCATCTTCCAAACAAGATCCCTGAACAATTATCAAACCATCCGGCATATTTCATTTGCATTAAAGATCTACGTATATCTGTGGAGGAAAGATTACTGCTTTCTAGATACCATATTATTGGTTCATTATTAATATATTTTTTTTGAAACCTTTTTACATTTCCAAAAGGTGTACCTACGATATGTCTGATAACATCTATACAGCCACCTAATAATCTACCTTTTATGTGGCATTTTTCATTTGCAACAGTTTTCCACATAGTTTTTTCAGTGAGATTGAAGGCTGAGGAACTTTGATTGAAATCCCATTCGTTTTGATACTTTATTGATGACTTTTGTAGAATTGATTCTCCAGTTTCTAGTGATATAATATCTTTCCACTTTTGGGTTGTACAATCGATTTGACCTCGTAAATCAATTAAATTTGTACAATGTGCTGAAGCTGTACCTGTCACTAAAGTAATTGTTAAGGATAATAAGCTGATATCAGAATAGCCTAATATCCATTTTTTTATTTCTGAATAATTTATATGATCTAAAATTTCTATTAATAACTCCCCTCCCCATGGAGGAAAAATACAATCAATTATATTTGATTTAAACATTTTCATTAATTCTTGTGCTCTTATAGGAGCAGTTGTGGATTTAGCTTTATTTTGTGTCCAAATAGTATTCCCTACTACTACTTTAAATCCTTCTTCTTCTAGATTTTTAATAGCGTTTTCTAATAATTTATGTAGTTCTATAGGCACTCCTGATGAAGGAGCTGTAACTCCTATGGTTGCTCCATTTTTAAATTTTGGATAGTAAATCAATATGAAGTCTCTCCTTTAAGCCATGTATATTTATTACTTCAAATTTCTAAATCTCCCCTTTCAATAATTAAGGGAGAGTTTAAGTATTAAGAATGCTGAAAATAGAAACAAGTATTTTATGGGAAATTCTCGGCCCAAACTTCAGATGAAAATAATCATAATGCTAAAACTACTTTCATGGAACGGCATTCCTCAAACACCCCCATTATAGATAAATCCTCAAATAAAAGATATTGGGCGAAGCACAATCTAAAAAGCCTCGTTCAAATAATTGAAAAACCATAAAACTTTCGAACCGTTGTATACGGAACCGTATGTATGGTGGGGGAGAGGGAGGCTAGCCAATTAATGGCTAGCCTCCTACTCGATTCTATTTATGTTTTGTAGTGCCGATTTTTCTATGATACCAAAAGTTGGAGCCACATGATTTTGAATGGGTTGCTTAAAGAACATCGCCCTTCTAATTTGGAAAGTTATACAAATGTATATTTTTTATTATATTGACACCTTATTATTAATTTTTAATTTTAAAATATTCTTATAATAATACTAAGGATTTATCGTTTTTCCATTAAATCGTGGAATTAATTGACAATCCCTAATATCCTTATTTCTCGTTAACCATAAAATAAATCGCTCAATTCCCATTCCAAATCCAGCAGTTTGTAAAGGTGATATTTCTTTCATTTTTATATACCATTCATAATCGTTTTCGCTAACTTTATGATACTCTAAAGCATTTCTTAAATTATCTACGGTTTGGTGACGTTCACCACAGCCTACTACTTCCCCAATTCCAAATAATAAATCTGCATTTAAAGCGTTCCTTTTATCTGGAGTGCATGCTTGATAAAATGGTACAGACATATAATCGTGATGAGTTAACCATCCAATTCCACCTAAGATTTCAATAAGTTTTTGTTCCCCTAAATTTGTAATTGTTCTATATCCTTCGTTGTTAAATTGTACATAATCTTGATTATTTTTTAATTCCCTTACAGCGTCATCCATTGTTATTTTAGGGATATTTTTATTTAGATTTATTAAAGATTCAATGTGTTTTAACGTTCCAGCAGTGTTTTCCAACGTGTCAGGGATAGTATTTAATAAATCTCGACATAATGTATCTATATATCTATTAACTAGTAAAATAATATCGTTTAATCCTCCTTTAATTTCTACCTCACTATGATAAAACTGACATAGATGTCTTTCATCAGCTAGTTCTCCACGAAAAGAGGGCATGATATAATGAACGCCTTCATTTAGTATCCTCAAAGCATACTCCAAATGGAACTGCATTGAATCTGAAAGATATGTATCTATGCCTTCTAGTTGTATTTTAACAGGCAATGAGTCGCTGCCAAGACCCATAGGACTTGTAACAGAACCGGTAGTAAGAGGGAGATTAACTGTTCGGATTTTTTCCTCTCTAAAAAAATTCCAGGATGAATGATTTATCTCATCCTGAATAAATAAAAGAGATTTATACCATGGATCGTCCATCGCAAAAATAAAATGATTATCAGTATTTCTCCAGGTTTGAGAAGGGCTAAATCTAGCATTTGTAATTGTCATAATTTTTCCTCTTTTCTGTATAATAAGAATTTACATTTACATACTACCAAAGATTATACAAATATCCAATTATTTTTAAAAAAAATAAAAATTGACTTTTAAAAACAAATGATTCAGAATAATTGATAGATTCAATTTTTTTGAGCTTAATCTAGGAGGGATTAGTATAGATCCTATAGTTATTTATATATATAGCGGAAAGGGTGGAGTGGGTAAATCTACTGTAGCTGTTAATTTAGCATACTCTTTTAAAAATAAGAAAATAGGTTTATTTGATGCAGATTTAGAAGGTCCAAGCATACCAGATTTACTGAAAAATATGGATATGACTAGGAAGCCTTATATGGATGGTATGGTAATTTATCCAGCAATATTTAATAATATTAAGGTTGCATCTACAGGATTTATAACTAATAAAAATGATAATTGTTATGTAACAGGGAGAGTATTAGAGGGAACTTTAAGTCAACTATTATATGATGTCGATTGGGACATTGATATATTAATAATTGATTTACCACCAGGAACTAACGATATTCATAGAAGTTTATTTTACCATTTAAAAGGTTCTGCAATTCTAGTTACTACTCCACAAGAAATAAGTTTTTCGGATACTCAAAGAGGTCTCGATTTTCTAAATCGTCTTGAAATTAAGACGATAGGAGTGATTGAAAATATGGGGAGTTACCAATGCACTAGTTGTGGTAATAAAGAAAAAATATTTTCGGCAGATACTCATAATGAATTTTTAATACCAAATGACTTAGAAATGCTGGCATGTTTTCCTTTAACAATAGACCTAAATAGTTCTAAAAAAATTCCATATGTTATAGAAAACCCCAATAATGAAATTTCAAAAAATTTTAGTCGGATTGCAAATTACATTATTGAAATAAATAAAATGAATTCAATTAATAAAGTAATGGAGTGAAATAATGTTAAAACCATTAGACCATGAACTGGGTCTTATTTCGGATAGCGTATTAGAACGCATAGAAGATATGTATTCTTTTAATATTGAGAAGGTCTATCCATTTGCAAATATCAATAACTATCCTGTAGCACTAAATAAACGTTCAGAAACATCTAGGAAATTAATTGTAAAAGTTAAGAATCAATTATTCATTTTAAAAGAGATTCCATGGTATGTAGATAATTATAGTCAAATTGAAATGATATTAAAAAGCCAACAATATATATTTCAAAACTTGTGTATGGCTCCTAATATACTAAAAAATAAAAATGGAGAATTATATTCAGTAATATATAATAGAACATATTTTATACAAACTTACATCGTTGGCAATTCTTGGACATATAGTGAAAAACAATCTTTTGAAATGGGAAGGTCTTTAAAGAGGATACATAAGCTGAGAGTAGATAATACATTCGGTATAATTTCTAGTAATAAAGATTTGATTGCTAATTGTGAAGGAATATTAAATTTATTAACAAAAAAATATAAAGGTACAAGAAATTTGATGTTTGAAGATGAGAAAAAATTATTTTTAGAGATGATTTCAACTTCAAATTTAATTTTAAGAGAAAAAATAAGTAAACTAAAAAATATGAATTACGGGGCTGTTAAATCTCTGGTTCACGGAGATTACAATCCTAATAATATAACATTTAATGAAGATGACACGGTTAAAGGAGTTTACGACTTTGATAATATAACATTTGATGATCCACTTCATGACATAGCTGAGGGATTAATAGATGTTTCATTAATAAACTATAAAAATTTATCCTCAAGATTTTATTCAATTAGTTCTACTCCTTCCATTGAGAGATTTAGAGCATTCATAAATGGATATATGGGAAATGAACGTGACAAAAGAATCTATCAATTAATACCTAGTTGTATAACTTTAATAATAATTGAATTTATATGTTTGGGTGTATTACGTAATGATTGGTCTATACAACAAGGGTTATATTACTTAAAAAACTTGGTTGATTTAGAAAAAAATGTCGAACATTTATTAAAAGAGGATAATTTATGAATTGGTCAACAAAGAACATAGATAAGATAAGGGAGTTAGTTACTTTTGCCAAAGATAATTCCCCCTTTTATTCACAATGGTTGAAAAGTTTTGAAGTCGATACATTTAATAAAGAGTCGTTCCTAAATTTACCTATAATCAATAAAAAGGATATTTCTTCTAATGAGAGATATTTATTAACTAGTCCCTTTTCTAAAAATATTTATCTAGAAAATACAAGTGGCTCAACTGGAATTCCTCTTAAATGTTATAAGGGAACAGCAGAAAAAATAAAGAAAAGTAGAGATTTATGGCGATTTAGAAACAAAAACGGAATGATTAAGCCAAATGATTTATACGTGATGTTTTATGCATTTACAGAAGATGATTTTAAAACAGATAAAATATTATTGAAAGATAATGTAATATATCTTTCAATGTTTGATATGTCAACCGAAGTATTGAATGAATATTACGAAGTTTTAGTTAAGAATAAGCCAAAATGGATCTTAGGTGTTCCTTCGGCCCTCCAAATGTTATCAGAGCATATAATAAAAAATAATTTAAGTACTGAAAATTTATCAGTTCAATATATTGAATGTAATGGAGAGATGTTATTCGACTATCAAAAACAAGTTATTGAAAATGCTTTTGGACCTATAGTTTATAATCATTACGGATGTAGAGAATTTTGGTGTCTAGGTATGACATGTAGTGAAGGTAAATTACACATACTGGAGGAAGAATTTTTATACGAAGTCATTAATGTTAATGAAAATGGAATTGGTGAATTAGTAATAACAGATTTGTTTAATAAGACATGGCCTTTGATAAGATATAATCTTGGCGATCTAGTAAAAAAAGATTTAGGAGTATGTTGTTGTGATAATCCCAATAAGGTACTGAAACTCATGGGTGGAAGAACTCAAGAATATCTAAAAATTGGTGATTGGATAGGAAATCCAATACTTTTTCACTATGCAATAATTAAAGTTAATAAAGAATTTGGAAATATAATTTCTAGTTTTAGAGTTACTCAAAAAACAGCAATAGATTTGATTATGGAGCTTGTTATTGGTATTACTTCTGACTTCAGTTTTTTAGAAAATTTAGAAAGTGAAATATCCTCCAGATTACCAAGCGAAGCAAAACTCATGGTTAAAGTTGTTCAAAAAATCGAATTTACATCCAATAAATTTAAATATTTTATCCCATATAAGGAGGAAACATAACTATGACAATTATTGAAAAAAAGTTAATTGAAATTATTCAAAGTGAGGCTGCTAATAATAATATAATTTTACCTAAAATAATTTCACAAGAAAATAATATTATTGATGATCTTGGATTCGACTCTATTGCAGTACTTCAACTTTTATTACGTATAGAGGATGAATTTAATATTGAGATAGATGATGAGTACATTACCCCTGAATTATTTATAAGCTTAAAAAAACTTAGTAACTTTATTGAAGGCGTCTGCAATTAGAGAAGATATGAATATTTCCTTTTCAGAAAAAAATGTGATTCTCATAGGTGGTTCGGGTGATATAGGAAAACATTTATTGTGTAGATTTTTAGAAGAAGGTTTCAATGTAGGAACAACTTATAATAATACACCAATAGACTTGAAAGAAGCTTTACTTAATAGGTATAAGAATAATTTATATATAGAAAAAATGGACGTAACTGACCCGAAAAGTATCAAGAAAGGTTTAGGAAGGTTAATAAAGGCTTTAGGCGAGGTAAATTATTTTATATATAATGCTGGTATAACCGAAGATGCTTTATTAGGAATAATGAAACTTGATAATTGGAATAAGGTAATGGATGTAAATATAAATGGAGCATTTTTAACAACAAAAATTATTTCAAATTCCATGATAAAAAGAAAAAAAGGAAAGATAGTATTTATTGCTTCTTATAAAGGAATATCTGGTTCTTATGGTCAATCAAATTATGCTACTTCTAAAGCAGCATTAATTGGATTTTCAAAAAGCATATCTAGAGATCTGGGGAAGTTTGGAATAAGTGTGAATTCTGTATGTCCTGGTTTTATTGAAACTAATTTAAATAAAAAATATCCAATGAAAAAAGAGGAAGCTATCCAACAAAGTGTTATTTCAAGAATATCCTCATTAACTGAGTTAACGGATTTTATATTATTTTTAATATCTGATCATTTAATGAATGTTTCGGGTCAGAATTTCCGAATTGATAGTAGAATTTAATGAGGTGGAAAAATTGACAAAAATACAATGTTTTGGTGATTTACTTATTAAAAGTGCAAATTCTTTTCCCGATAAAATAGCATTAATAGAGAATGAAAAAAAGATTACATATAAAGATTTATTAACAAAAGTGGATCAATTACAAAAGTGGATTTGTTCATTAAATCTCAATGAAAATACAATTATAGCTATATTCTTACCTAATTCTATTGAGTATGTAACTGCATATTTTTCAATCTCAATGTCTGGTTTTACTATTTTACCAATATATTCAAAACTTACTAAGTCTGAAATTTCAAATATATTAGAATTTTCAGGGGTTGAAATAGTTATTACTAGTAAGCAAGGTGCTAAAAAAATTCCTGACGATTATAAAGTATTCTTAACGGAGGAATATAACGAGTTAGCTCTTAGTTCTGAAGTAATTTTAAATAATAAAAAATCGTTAAATGAAGTAGCTTTGCTACTCCAAACATCAGGTACTACCTCCAAACCCAAACTTGTATCACACTCTTTTACGTCAATAGTATCTAATATGAAAAAACACATCGAATCTTTAAATCTTACAGAAGAAGATAAGGTTTTAATAACACTACCTATGCCCTTTGGATATTGTAATACTTCACAATTTTTAACACATATTTATCTTGGAGGAACACTGGTTTTAACTGATCAGTTTATTCATCCGAAGAAATTATTAAATACTATTTCTAAAAATAGAATAACAGTATTCACAGCTGTACCAACAATACTAAATACATTTGAATTAATAGATAATGAATTGATAAATAGATATGATTTATCTCCTCTAAGAATGATATGTTTTGGCGGAGGTCAAGTTTCAAAGAATAGTATTTTAAAAGTAAAAAGTTTATTCACAAACATAGTCTTAGTACAAACTTATGGTCAAACTGAAGCTGGTCCTAGGATAACTAGTAAAATATTATCTGATGATTATCAAGTAACTAATGTTGGAAAACCACTTAGAGATATTGAAGTTTTGATTAAAAATGAAAATAACGACGAATTGCCAACAAATTCAACTGGAGATGTTTGGATCAAAAGTGATTGTGTTATGCTTGGTTATTTTAAAAATCAAAGTGAAACAAGAAAAGTAATTTTTAATAATCAATTGTATACGGGCGACTATGGATATTTGGATGAAAATCAAGATTTACATATTTTGGGAAGGAAAGGAAATATGTTCAAAGTTGGCGGTCTTCAAGTAATTCCTGAAGAGATTGAAGATTTTATTAGGGAAAATTTTGAAATTTATAATGTTATTGTGAAAGGTGAACCACATAAAATTTTAGGAAATATTCCGGTTGCGTATGTAGTTAACACGACAAACCTAAATTCTAGTGATTTAAAAAATGAAATTTTAAATAAATGTATGAATAGATTTTCAAGGCACAAAGTGCCGAAAGAAATAATTATCACTAATAGTATTCCTGCCACAATTAATGGAAAACTTAAAAGAGGTTAGGAGGGATGAATTTGTTTACATATCAGTTTGGACCTTTAATTGTTAAGGTCACATTTAATGAAAAATTGAAATTTTTAGAGGATAAAGTTAAGGAGTATTACTCCCATGCTCTGATAAGAAATGGAGACAATTTTGATCACCACAGCCATATCGAATTATGGGAGTTTGATAGTTATGCTCCTTCTCAGGACGACAATATAGTATGGGTCGAAAATATGGTAGACGTTGAATCAAAAAGAAATATAAAGATCAATGTAAAATGGAATCAAGAATTAAATACTATAGTGAATGTTTATGAAGGTAAAGATGATAGTTTCGAAAAGGATCAAAAGAAATATTGGGAATTTGCACAACGTATTTCTATATATCCTTCTTTAATTAACAAAAATATCTTCATGCTTCATTGTGCAGCGATAATTATTGATGAAAAAGTTCATATTTTTTTAGGTCCTAGTGGTTCAGGGAAATCTACTTTAGCAAATAAGGCCATAAAATCAGGATATAAGGTTTTGACAGATGATACAGCAATTTTAAGTTTTGAAGAAAATAGTTTGATGGCTTTTTCAGCTCCCTATAAGTCTAAATCTGGTTTAGTGGGAGATAAGGGCGTATATGAAGTTAGTAAATTTTATTTACTAGAGAAAGATTTAGAAGAAAAGATCGAAATTATAGAAAAAAATGAATTTCTAAGATCTTTACAAGAGAGAATCTACGAAGCAGGATATCTATCACATGTGTTTTCATACAAGTCAAAAAACCCTGGTCTAACAGTTAGCACGGAATTATTAAAAAATGCTTTTCTAATATCTAAAAAGTATCAGGCGTATAAATTTAAATCACGGTTAGAATCAGATATTAAATTAATACTAAATTAAAACACTGAGGAGAATTTTATATGAATAAAACTATTGATGAAACAATTAACTATTTTAAACATAAGGCTGATAAATATGATCTTGTAGAAAATCAAGAGTATTGGAGCCTATCTGACAGAATACTGTGGGACTTAATGACAGAAACTTTAGACACGCTTCCTGAAGACTTTATATTTCTTGATGCAGGAGGTGGTACTGGTAGATGGACAATAAAAGTTTTACAAAACTATCCAAAATCAAAAGGCTTTATTTATGATATTTCAAAAGACATGCTTGATGAAGCGCGTGCTAAACAAACTCGTTTTAATCTTAGTAATCGTTTAGAAATTATTCAAGGAGATTTACATGATCTAAGTGAAATATCAGATGGAACAATAGATATCGCATTTAATTTTCATAATGTACTAGGGTTTGTTGAATTTCCTAATACGGTATTAGAGAAAATTACTTCAAAGCTAAAAAATAACGGACATCTAATTTCTTTCATTCCAAATAAATACCATGCGATATATTTTAATGTGTCGTTAGGGCAAATCGGGAGAGCTTATGAATCTGCTGAAGGAAAAGGTAGATTTACTGAAGATATGCCTAGTATGCATTTATTTACACCAGAATCTATTACTAAAATATATTCTGAGAACAATTTGGAAAAGGAACGGATTCTAGGTTTTCCTATTTTTATATATCCTAGTTATTTAGAAACTCAATTAGAGGGAAATACAGAACGACTTTTAGATATTCTAAAAACAGAGAATAACTTTGATAGTATATATCAATTGGAAAAAAGGTTTCTAAAAGAGGAACTTGCTGCTAGAGGTAATAATATTTATATTGTCGGAACTAAAAAATAGATTAACAGATAATGCTTTTCTATAACGTGAGATTCTTATTTGGTAGTTTCTTATTAATAAGTTAATAAAGTAGGGAGAGTTATAAAATGTACGTTAATGTTAGAGCGATTATAGAACGACAAACAGATAACGGGGTTGAGATACTTATACAACAAAGAATAAAACCAAATGAGATTGGTATACCTTATGAATTACCAGGAGGCCGATTAGAAGAGTTCGAATCTTTCCTTTCAGGGCTTAAAAGAGAGGTTAAAGAAGAAACAGGATTAGACATAATATCAATATCAGGGGCTGAAACAAAAATTGAAACTAAAGAAATTAATACAAATGTTGAAGTTTTGCAGCCCTTTGCAGTATATCAAACATTAAAGGGACCGGTAGATTCCATGGGAATTTATTTTCGTTGTAGGGCCGAAGGGAATTTACTACAAGAAGGTGATGAAACAAAGAATATAAAGTGGATTTCTATTCAAGAATTAGAGAATGCAATTCGAAAAAATCTTATTGATGTTAGCTGGGTTGATAAATCTGGAATATTGTATTATTTAGATTGGATTAAAGAATAGGCTTAAATTAGATTAGCGAATTTAGGAGGGGATTAAGATAAATATCTTAGCATTAGGAGGATCGAATCATGATTATTCTGCATGCCTATTATCTGACGGTAAAATTTTATATGCTATTGAAGACGAAAGATTATCAAGGATTAAACATTCCTATAAAATGGGAATGAAGGCCTATAAATGTAAAGCTGGCGAATATTGTTTAAAAGCCGCTAATCTAAAATTAGAGGATATCGATTTAATAATTGGGAATGATTTTTTACACCCTTTTTATTTTACTAAATATAAAAATGATATTGTTCTTATTAATCACCACCTTGCACACGCTAGTAGTGCTTTTTTTCCTTCTAATTTTAAAGAGTCAGCTATTTTAGTTGCGGATGGTTGTGGTTCAAAAGATGAATTAGGGCAACATGAAACTATTACATATTATTACGGGATAGATAATAGTATTAAAGAGTTGAAAAAAAATTATGGTTTTAGTTCAAAGCCTACCACATTATTAGTAGAGAATTCTCTGGGGGCATTTTATAGTGAAGTCACTAGAGAGTTAGGATTTGGTATTAGAAATGAAGGGAAAACTATGGGGCTAGCACCTTATGGGAATGATGTTTTGGTTAAAGATTTTTATCAATTCTATAGAGTTGATAATGATGGTAACTTTTTTCAGACAACAGATCAATTAATGGACATGAAATTGTTTATAAAAAATATACTTTCTAATAAATATAAGGAAGAGAAATTTAATATTATGGCAAATATTGCTTTTGCAATTCAGTTTCATTTAGAAGAAATTATGATTAAATTAGCTAATTATTTGTACAGTAGATATCCTAGTAAAAACCTTTGTCTAGCTGGAGGTATATTTTTAAATAGCGTAATGAATAATAAAATTTTAGAAAGTACGCCCTTTGAAAAAATCTTTATACAACCAGCTGCAGGAGATGCAGGTACAGCTATCGGAAGTGCATTATATGCATATCATGTTCTTCAAAAGAGTCCTAGAAGCGATTATTCTCCTTTTTCTCCTTATTTAGGTAAAAAGTATGAGGAAAGTGAAATTTTAGAGTGCTTAATTAATTTTAAAGATAAAATTGAATATGAAAAAATAGATAACTTATACGAGACTGTTGCCCAGTTATTAGTTAAAAAAAATATTATAGGTTGGTTTCAAGGTAGTTCTGAAATAGGACCACGATCTCTGGGTAATAGAAGTATATTAGCAGATCCTCGGGATAAAGACATGAAAGATATTATAAATGAAAGAATTAAGCATAGAGAGCATTTTAGACCATTTGCGCCTATTGTGTTAATGGATTATCAAAAGGAGTATTTTTCAACAAGTCACCCATCATACTATATGCTTTTAGTATCTTATATATATGAAGAAAGTCAAAAAAAAATACCAGCAGTTAGTCATGTAGATGGTACAGGTAGAATTCAAACAGTTAATAAAGAATTTAATGAAAAATTATACCATTTATTAAAGGAATTTCATAAAATTACAAACGTACCTGTTTTACTAAATACCTCTTTTAATGATAATGGAGAACCTATTGTTGAATCTCCTAGTGATGCACTTAATTGTTTTTTAAATATAGATTTAGATTATTTAATAATTGAAGATTATTTAATAAAGAAATTATAGTCTTTCAAGTAACAAATAGAATTACTATTATTGCTATAATTATTAATGTCCGTCTAAAATATTTAGATGGGCATTAAATTTCTAGTAACCTTAAATTGAATTCCATACTCATAAATAATTAATATATAATTCATCATATCGAATTAAAAATACATCCGGACTAGTGATATTTCTCCCATCTTCAAATGAGAATTGTGGCTTAAGACTTTTTAAAAATAAAGAGATAATATTTCCATGACTAATTATAATGGTAGCTTCTATATCAGAAGTGAGTATTTCCATAATAACCTGGTGAATTCGTTTATAGGCTTCTCTACTTGATTAACCACCTTTAAACTTCAAATCCATATGTTTGAAAGTCATTTTTAATTTTTCCATCCAATCTGGAATTTCAAGTGTAGTTAAGATCCGTTCGGATAGCCGCCTGTCTACTTGGACATCTAGTTTTTTTATTTTTGCTAATGGCTCAATTGTTGGAATGGCTCGTGTAAAGGGACTTGAGATAATTTGATGTATACTTTTATCTTGAAAATATGTTATTAAGTTTTTAGTTTGAATAATCCCTTTACTTGTTGGTTCGGTGTCAGAAAAATGAGCTTAACGTTGTAAATCCGCAGTATCCCATTAGCTAAAAGTAACATTAGATATAAAACTCAAATTGCTCTACTTCCCATGCATGAATGGCATGCTGATCCGTCTCCAAAACTTTCTCCATATAAATGATTGTCGTTTCAATCTTCTCATGTCCAAGTGATTTCATAATTTTATAAATATCGGCACCATACACATGTGAGAGGATAGCAAATGCATGCAGGAATATATGAGGCGTGATAACTCTTTCACTTTCAATTTTTGAAAATTCCCGCTTAAATACTTGATCTAAATAACTAGGAGAATACGCAGTACCGGTTTTAGTTGTGAAGAGGAGGACTCTTGCTAGCAGTCTCTATAGGAGACTACCCTCTAATTTCTCGAAATTTCTTTATGCTTGCTCTTGCTACAACTTTGTCTTTTAAGGGGATTCTTCGCCATTTTCCGCCTTTTCCTAAGACATCAAGGTAATAACCGCCTTTAATCGTTTCTTTTCATATATGCTCCACGTTTAACTTACATAACTCTTCATTACGCATACCAGTAGTAACTAACAAATGGATCAAAGCAAACATTATAGGATTATTGTCTTCTTCGAAATATCGTAGGATATCTAACACTTCAGATGGCCCCATATCACGGTTAAGGCGATCATTACTAGTCACGCTAATCGATTTAAAACCTTCGTGCAAGCGTTCATGGATGTATTTACTCTCATACAACTGTTTGAAAAAACTTTTTAAAATGGTTGTTTTCCTCTCAAGTGTTGCTATGGAATAACCCATCGCTTCTTGTGCCTGTAGCTCTTTTCTTTTTCTTCACGTAAGGACTATTAGTAGCAAGCCTCTCCTGTTATCTATGAATGTGCCGAGGTTGCAATAATTTAAACAAAGAATTCTCTTTCATCCATGATATGTCTACGCCAATTTCCTCACTGTATCGTAAGAGATAATTAAGAAACTGCTCAATTTCTGCTTTGTATTTTAACGTAGACCGAGTGCTGCGGCCGCGATTACTGAATAACTGTTTCGAATGGTAAAGGTACCACAATACCATGTCTCGATCAGTAAACTGCTCAAAACGTGGCATATTCTTTGCTTCAGACTGTTCTGTTAAATTGAGTAAATACTGTATATGTTGCTGATCAAAATTTAAGTTAAAGGTATTAGTGCCTGGAAGGTTGCTTTCTGTGTTTTTAATTTCCACGTTAGAGCTCCTAATAAGATAAAGTTTAGCTTTGATGTCTCCTATGTAAGACATTAGAGTCTAAACTTTTTATTTTTGTAAAAAGTTCTAATTTTAGTCTCCCAATCTGAGGTTTCACATATTCAAATCAAAATTGTTGAACATTTTAAAAGATAAATATCACGAAGAACATCCGAATATTAATTTTATTGTTCAAAAAGCGCCTTGTGGTTGTGCTGTATCTGAGAGGTTTTATAATGAAACGATAAACTATTTAAAGAGAATTTTTAACTCTGAATCAAAGATATTGTGCAGCAAAGGTACAACTTCGGAATAAAGGAGTAGAGTCAAAATGAATATTGAAACGCGGGGATAGTGTGAAATTTGGAGAAAGATGGTGTAAGGAACATGGAAGGGAAGACCTTATAAATCAGCAGCCGAAAAGTAGTGGACTGAATAGAGTGGATGTAAAAATAAATGGAAGATTATCTAACCGTCCTTCATATAGAGAACTTGAGTCTCTACTATTTGCTATTAATGACTATGTTGGTATAAAAGAGCAGATGACTAGCTGAATTAATTTAGTGTGCCAAACTCTTAAAATACTTAGATTAACGGAAAACATTCGACAAACTCCTTCTTTTGTATAAAGACTTTCCTCTACCTAATGGGGAACATATCATGATAAGAAGCAGTGCTTTTTTTACGTTAAATTTATTACTCCAACCATAATTTTTTTGAAAAATGAGTAAAATAGTTATAAAGACTTATTGAATAGTACAAATGTATAGAGGATTATAATGATAATAGCTATCATTTACCTCTTTATTATTCATTTGTTTATTTTGAGATTATAATTGATACATAGAATGTCCAAATATTTGTTGTTATTTAATAGCATTTAGGATAATAGACTTAGTTCGGTATATGATTATAATATGAGGTGGAGAAAATGTTTCAAATTGTAAATAGATCTAAGAAAAATACAATTGAAATTAGTGATGAAGCAGCTGTCGGTATTTTTATAGAAGAGCCAGAACGTTTATTTCAGTTAAATCTTGTAGGATTAAGTGTAAACGACCTTCAATTGATTAAAAGCTTAAAGCCTTATGTGGAAAGAAACGTTGTTGAGGTGGTTGGTGCATTTTATCATGCTATTGAAAGCGTGCCCTCTTTACAGGCTGTGATACAAAAGCATAGTTCTAGCGAGCGCTTACGGCAAACATTACGCCATCATATTATTGAAATGTTTGAGGGGCGTATAGATGAAGCTTTTTTAGAGAAGCGAAGCCGTGTGGCAAAGATGCATGTGAAGATTAATCTCTATCCTAAATGGTATTTAGCAGCCTTTTACATTCTTGAAAAATCACTACGTAAAATTATTTATGAGCTTCGACTATCTAAAGACGAGGAAGAGAAATTTTGTGATGCTGTTAGTAAAATATGTAATTTCGAGCAGCAAATTGTTTTGGAAGAATACGATAACTATGCCAGCATATTAATAGAGAAACAACGCAATAGCGTTAGGGAGCATGTAAAGGATGTCATAGGCGGCATTTCAACACAGTTGGAGGTTCAATCTCAAAATACGACTGAAACAGTAACACAACTTGTTTATAGTGCACAGCATGTCAATGATTCTTTGACAGATAGTATGCAAGAGGCACAATCTATGCAAAAGGTGTCTAGTGAAGGTTATACTAAAATTGTATCTATCAATGAGCAAACTGGAAAAATTCATCATAAAACAGTTGAGATGGCTAATATGGTGGAGCAGTTAGATGCCTCTTCTTCCAAAATTAATGCAGTTGTAGAAATTGTGAAAAGCATCTCAGGGCAAACCAATTTACTTGCGCTGAACTCTGCAATTGAAGCAGCACGTGCTGGCGAACATGGTAAGGGCTTCGCAGTCGTTGCAAATGAAGTAGGTAAGCTTGCTGATCAAACGAAAAGCTCAGTCGAACAAATAGCTGAACTAATTATGATGTCGAATGGTATTACAACACAGGTGGTACAAGCCATTCAGGATATACAGCAACTCGTGAATAGTAGTATTGAACGTAATGCCGAGTCGCTAAAAGCATTTGATGCGATTTCTGGTTCTGTGGAAGATTCTATCTCTAATTTTCAAAATGTTGGTAGTCAAATAGCTGAATTAGTAAAGATTATTGAAACTATTGGTGAATCTTCTGGAGAATTAGAGAAAGTGGCCAATCGCTTAAATACAACAATTAAAGAATTTTAATAGAAAAAAGGTGATGTCAACGGCAGAAACAGCCATTTTGAAAGGCGAGGGGTTGATATCCGTTCCGCCAGCGTCCTTTCTGGGGGGCGTCCGATGATCCGTTTTACTCCAATCAACCATGTGCAAAAGTGTCTTTTCCTTCTCTTTCATACGAGCCGTAGTGAACAAAATAGTCCATTATTTGTACGATTTGAGAATGGATAGCCCGCGGAGAAGTGATGAGTGACAACACCTCTCCAAAGAGTAGTGAATACCTTCACTTTAAATCTAAAAAGAATTGTGCTTATAGCCGTCCAAATTTAAAAAAATCGACTTTGTCTACAGTCTGAAACTATGCATACAATCTATGCATAGTTTTTTTCGTGCTGTGGATTAGGATAGAATGATGTATTACACGGATAAACTAAAAATGAGGCTGATGAATTAGCTAATAACTATCAGTTATGGAAGGATACAGACTAGAAAATGCTTGTTTTAAGTGTTACGCTATAGGCGAATTAGGGAAATGAGTAGAGGGGTGTTTTTGGAGCATGAAAAAGAAATTATTTATAACACGTAAATTTCCTACACATATTGTTGAACCATTACAGGAGTTTTATGAAATCTCGCAGTGGGAAGAAGAAGACCTGGTTATTCCACGAGACAAATTGCTAGCAGCTGTCGCTGACTGTGAGGTGCTATGGGTAACGATAGCCGATCAAGTAGATGAAGAGTTACTTTCACATGCACCCAATTTGAAATTAGTTACCAATTTAGCAGTTGGCTATAATAATATTGATGTGAAAGCTTTACGGAAACAAGGCATTATGGCGACAAATACACCAGGTGTCTTAACCAATACGACTGCGGATTTAGTATTTGGCTTACTGCTTGCAACTGCACGTAGAATTCCAGAAAGTGAAAGATATTTACGTGAAGGCAAATGGAACAGCTGGTATCCAATGCAACTGGTTGGTAAGGATGTATCAGGAGCAACAATAGGAATTATTGGCATGGGGCGAATTGGCCAAGCTGTTGCTAGAAGAGCAAAAGGTTTTGATATGAAAATCTTATATAATAATCGCAGACGTCGGCATGAAGCGGAAGAAATGTATGGCTTCCAGTATGTTTCATTGGAAGACCTTTTAAAGCAATCTGATTTTGTTGTGATTATGACACCTTATAATACTGATACGGAAGGACTCATTGGGGCACAGGAACTAGCTTTGATGAAGGAAGATGCCGTATTAATTAATGCTTCCCGTGGTGGAATCATTGATGAGGCTGCCCTGTATGATGTTTTGAAAAATGGTAAGCTGTGGGCTGCCGGGCTAGATGTGTTTGAACAAGAACCGATTGCGATGGACCATCCTTTATTAACTCTTCCAAATGTTGTAGCTCTGCCACATATCGGTAGCGCGTCATTAGAAACGAGAACAGCCATGCTGATGTTAAATGTGAAAGCATTGACTGCTTATGGACAAGGCAAGGCAATCTCCAATCGAATTGATTAAAAAAGAGGAGCATATCATCTGCTGATATGCTACACATGTTGTTGAAAAAAGACGATGGCAATAGCAGAAAAAACTTTTTGGCAAGGTGAGGGATTGATTTCCGTTCCGCCAGCGTCCTTTCCAGGGGGCGTCCGATGAGCCACTTCACTCACTAAGTTTGCTCTAAATTGTTCTTTCAAAAAGTCGAATAATTTCTTAATAACAAAACATGACAAATAGAAAAACCGAACTATTCCGAAACACTTTATAAGTGTTTCATTGGATAGTTCGGTATTTTTGTTGGTTGAAACATTTTTTGTTCCAGCCTTATGTTTTCTTATTTATTGAATAAATCGAATATGCCACCGATGCCGCCTTCACCTTTAGATTGACCGCCCCCGCCTTGCGAAATAGGTGCTGCTGCAAAGACACGACTTGCTAAACGGCTAAATGGTAATGATTGTACCCACACAGTCCCTGGGCCGCGTAGTGTAGCAAAGAAGATCCCTTCTCCACCAAATAGTGCAGTTTTTACGCCTCCAACCATCTCGATATTGTAATCTACATTTGATGTCATCGCCACCAAACATCCTGTATCTACACGTAGCACTTCTCCCGGCTGTAACGTTTTTTCGTGAATCGCTCCACCTGCATGTACAAATGCCATACCGTCTCCCTCAAGCTTTTGCATAATAAAGCCTTCACCGCCAAAGAAGCCTACACCGATTTTTTTCTGAAACTCAACGCCAACAGAAACACCTTTAGCTGCTGCTAAGAATGCATCCTTTTGACAAATGATTTTACCGTTCAATTGGCTTAAATCCATTGGAATAATCTTACCTGGGTATGGTGAAGCGAAATAAACATGCTTTTTACCTGCACCAACATTTGTGAATGTCGTCATGAATAAACTTTCACCAGTAATTAGTCGTTTTCCAGCACCAAATAATTTCCCCATTAGACCACTTTGTGAGCTACCTCGTGAGCCATCACCAAAAATAGTTTCCATATGGATCGAGTCATCCATCATCATTAAAGCTCCTGCTTCTGCAACAACTGTTTCTTGAGGATCAAGCTCAACTTGCACATATTGCATGTCGTCACCAAATAACTTGTAGTCAATTTCATGATTATTCATAAAGGGATTCCTCCAAAAGTAAATTTAATGATATTGTATACGATTATAAATCACATTAGTTTCAATAGGAAATTAAATATTTTAGAAAAAAAGGGAATTAGCTAGAAAATGTCGAATATAAAAAACTAGAATGTGTATTATTTATTTTCATATAACGAAGGGTATTGTGAATATACATAACCTTAAGTGGCTTCTAAATTTAGAAGTCATCCTCTATATGGAGGTAATGACGTTAGATGAAAATAAAGCCTCTGGTAGTTGTCACCGATTATTAGGTAAATGCTAGTATGACCAGGTATATTGCATCTAGAAAATTCGGAATATTGACATATTTCATTCTGTTACAGACGCTGTACCAATGGAATACAACTGGTACAACAGCCGAGGCATCATAGAGTATTTCAGGGGGTGTATGTAGTGGAGATTAAAAACTATATTGGCGGTAAATGGGTCACACATTCACATTTACAAAGTATAGCAGTGACGAACCCTGCAAATGGTGAGCAGCTTGCTACCATACCACGTTCTACTTCAAATGAGGTAGATGAGGCTGTAGCTGCTGCCAAACAAGCACAAAAGAGCTGGGCACTTGTACCAGCGCCAAAGCGTGCAGACTATTTATATGCCATCGGTCTCAAAATGAAAGAGAAGAAAGAATATTTGGCGACCGTTTTAACAAAAGAGATGGGCAAGGTAATTGAAGAGGCTAGGGGAGAAGTGCAAGAAGGAATTGATATGGCTTATTATATGGCTGGTGAGGGTCGAAGATTGTTTGGCGAAACAACACCATCGGAGCTTGCCAATAAATTTGCCATGAGTGTAAGGGCACCGATTGGTGTTGTGGCACTCATTACGCCTTGGAATTTCCCCGTTGCCATTGCAACGTGGAAGTCATTTCCTGCCATTGTTGCGGGGAATACATTTATTTGGAAACCATCGAATGAGACACCGATGATGGCCTATGAAATGGGTAAAATTTTTGAAGAAGTGGGCTTACCAGATGGAGTCGCTAATATTGTGTTTGGTACAGGGCCTACAGTAGGGACAGCGTTAATTGAACACCCTGATGTCAAGGTTATTTCCTTTACTGGTTCTACGACAACGGGTAGTAAAGTAGCCGAGCTTGGCGGTAAGCACTTGAAAAAGATTTCTTTAGAAATGGGTGGAAAAAATGCTGTCATTGTCATGAATGACGCCGATTTACAGCTAGCTACAGAAGGGATTTTATGGAGTGCATTTGGTACTGCTGGACAAAGGTGTACAGCATGTAGCCGAGTCATTGTGCATAAAGATGTAAAAGAACAATTAGAAAAGCGTCTCTTAGATGAAATGCAAAAGCTAACAATTGGCGATGGTCTAGAAAAGGACGTTAAAATCGGGCCAGTGATTAATAAAGCCGCATTGGAAAAGATTAATCACTATGTGCAAATAGGCAAACAAGAGGGAGCCACATTATTAGCAGGGGGCAGAATATTAAATGAACCACCTTACGATAAAGGGTTCTATTATGAGCCAACTCTGTTTACAAATGTGAAGCCTGACATGATTATTGCCCAAGAAGAAATCTTTGGCCCAGTCGTTTCTATCATTGAAGTAGCAAGCTTGGAAGAAGCAATTGAAGTAAATAATGGTGTGAAGTTTGGCTTATCTAGCTCCATTTTCTCACAAGATGTAAATACAATTTTCCGCGCACAACGTGATTTGGACACAGGTATTGTTTATGTAAATGCAGGCACAACAGGTGCTGAAATCCATTTGCCATTTGGTGGCACAAAAGGGACTGGTAATGGACACCGTGATTCAGGTGTAGCGGCCCTAGATGTTTACACAGAATGGAAGAGTATTTATGTAGACTACAGCGGTAAATTACAAAGAGCACAAATCGATACAGAGTAACAGATCAACGAAAGGGGATGTTCTTGATGAAAGTTGTTGTATTAGGTGCAGGTTTAATGGGTAAAGAGGTAGCTCGTGATTTAATAAAAAATGATAAAGTGGAGAGTGTGTTTTTAGGGGATATCGATGTAAAAGTAGCACAGGATTTTGTAGATACGCTAGACTCTAATAAAGTGGAGGTTGTGGAGCTTCATGCAGAGCGTGATGATTCATTAATGGACGTTATGTCTAAGGGTGACGTTGTCGTCAATGCGCTATTTTATTCGTTCAATGAGCGAGTAGCGAGAGCAGCGATTGAGGCAGGCGTACATTCCGTAGATTTAGGCGGTCATATTGGTGGTGTGACAGAGAAGATATTAGATCTTCATGAGGAAGCAAAAGCAAAAGGTGTCACAATCATTCCGGACTTAGGTGTTGCGCCAGGTATGATTAATATTCTTGCTGGCTATGGTGCATCGAAATTAGATGATGTCGATTCTATTAAACTATTTGTAGGTGGTATTCCAACTGATCCAAAGCCTCCACTTCATTATACACGTGTGTTTTCTTTAGATGGCGTATTCGATCATTATACAGAGCCTTCCAAAACGATTCAGAAGGGCAAGCTTGAAGAAGTTCCATCCCTGTCTGGCGTTGAACCTATTTATTTTGATGACTTCGGTGTGCTAGAGGCATTTTATACATCTGGTGGCATTTCCACATTGTATAAGACATTCCCCAATGTCCGCACATTAGAATATAAAACGATCCGCTATAAAGGTCACGCAGAGAAATTTAAGCTTTTAGCTGACTTAGGATTCCTTGATTCCACTAATAAGGTAGAAGTTGATAATCAAGAAGTACCTGTTCGTGCCGTTGTACGAGAGGCGCTTAAAAAGAAGCTTGAACTGGGCACAAAACCAGATGCTGTACTGTTACGTGTCATTGTAGCTGGTGAAAAAGCACAACAGCAGGTAACGTATGAATATGAAATGGTTGTACGTAAGGATATGACAATTAATGAAACAGCCATGGCTCGTGCTACTGCTAATACCATTTCTGTTGTAGCGCAGATGATAGGAGCGGGTGCTATTACAGAGCATGGTGTATTTCCACCTGAAGCAATAGTTCCTGGTGATACGTATATCGAAGAGATGGCTAAACGTGGCGTGGTGATTAAAGAGACATCACATAAGTCTGCTATGATCGTGAAATGGTAGGTGCTAACCATGAATTTTGAAATGTCCACTGAACAGGAAATGCTACGAAAAACGGTAAGACAGTTTGTTGATGAAGAAATCATTCCCTACATTGCAAAGTGGGATGCTGATGGAGGCTTTGATGCTAAAATTTGGTCAAGGCTTGCTGAGTTAGGCTTAATGGGTGTTTGTGTTCCTGAACAATACGGTGGTAGTGGTATGGATTATAATGCTCTTGCCATCGTATGTGAGGAACTTGAACGGGGAGATACAGCATTTCGCACAGCTGTATCTGTCCACACGGGCTTAAATAGCATGACCTTAATGCAGTGGGGTACTGAAGAGCAAAAGCAGCGCTACCTTGTTCCGCAGGCTAAAGGTGTTCGTATTGGAGCATTTGGTCTTACAGAACCAGGCGCTGGGTCTGATGTAGCTGCCATGTCAACAACAGCTGTCCGTGATGGCGATCATTATACCCTCAATGGGCAGAAAACATGGATTTCCTTATGTGATATCGCAGATCATTTTCTCGTTTTTGCCTATACAGACAAATCGAAGAAACATCATGGGATTAGTGCGTTCATTGTAGAACGTTCGATGGCTGGCTTTACGTCAAAAGCGATTAAAGGAAAGTATGGTATTCGTGCTGGTAATACAGGTGAGCTCTTTTTTGAAGATTTACGTGTGCCAGTTGAAAACCGACTTGGTGAAGAGGGTGAAGGCTTCAAAATTGCCATGTCTGCGCTTGATAATGGTCGATTTACAGTAGCGGCAGGTGCCGTTGGTTTAATCCAAGCTTGTATAGAGGCTAGTGTGAAATATTGTCATGAACGAGAGACATTTGGTAAGCCTATTGGAGAGCACCAGCTTGTTGGACAAATGATTGCTAATATGGAAGCCGGCTATCAAATGAGTCGTCTTCTTGTCTATCGCGTAGGTGAACTGAAAAATAAAGGTGTTCGAAATACTCGCGAGACATCCTTAGCAAAGTGGCAAGCGTGTGACTTTGCCAATAAGGCTGCTGATGATGCAGTACAGATTCATGGTGCATATGGCTATTCAGATGAATATCCAGTTGCCCGTTATTTACGAAACTCAAAAGCACCTGTTATTTATGAAGGAACCCGTGAAATTCATACCATTATGCAGGCTGATTATGTATTAGGAAGACGTCGAGATAAGTCTTTATCAAACATGTTGCCGAAATGGCCGTTTGAAGAATAAACGAGGGGGGAGGGAGTATTCCCCCCTTGTTTTTTTGTGAAGTCATAACCTACATTAAAAAATTCAGAAAAATGTAACTTTCCGATTTTTTATTAGTCTAATGGATAAACAAGTAAATGAAAGAGAGGAAAAATGATGAAAAACAAATGGTTGGTAATTATGTTGATACTTGTTGTAGCTATCGTGCCTGGCGTTTTCACATGGATGGTGAATACGGATGTGACTGCAAAGGCCGCTAGCACCAGCATGGCTACACAAAGCTGGCAAGCATCTTTTTCAGTAGCTTTAAAGAAAAACAAGATTACAGAGGACTATGTCTTTATTACAACGGCAAAAGGCCAAAAAGTGCCTGCAACAATTGAATTATTAGAAGATCAAAAAACAATAGTGGTCAAGAAGTTAGCACCAGGGAATTATCAATTACATGTGAAAAAGGAAGCCTTCGCACAAGGGGGGCTGAATGTCTCTTCACAGACGATTTCATTTACTATTATTGAAACGTTAACAGCCGTCAAATCTGAAAAAGAGCTCCAGCAATATTTTAAAAAGCTGTTAACGACTCAAAGAGTTGGATGGGGAGAGGAAGAGAAAGCTGAAAGTGCAGCAAGTGAAGATAAAGCCACTGCTAATAACGAGTCTACAACCAATAACCAAGTAGACGGTGTAGAAGAGGGTGATATTGTTGTCGTAAAAGACGGCTTTATTTACAGTGTAAAGGATCAGAGTATTACGGTTGTCAATGCTAAAGATCCTAAGCATTTGAAGTTAGCGACAAGCATTACACTAAAAGAGTCACAATATATTTCTAAGCTTGCATTATATGACAATCTATTAATTGCCATTGGGGATGAATATATTGAAAAGGCTGGTACAGCCATGGTAACAGCCTCATTTTATGATATTTCGAATCCAGGCAATCCAAAGCATGTACGTCATGTTGGGCAAGAAGGCTTTTTACAGGATATTCGTATTACGAAGGACACATTATATATAATTGGTAATATGTATCCGAATTATTGGATGCTGCAAGAAGACAAAAAAGCCGAATTAAAGCCTAAAACATTTGATAGTGTAGCAGGATCAGCGTACACAAGCCTACCTTTAGAAAAAATCTCTATATTACCTAATACAATGGATGGTACCTATAGTTTAATTACAGCTGTCGATTTAAAAAATGGAGCTAAGACAACAGCCAATACAAAAGGGTATTTAGGTGGAAGTAGTGGTCTTTATATGTCAGAAAATGCCCTATATTTAACGACACCAATTTATGAAAATAATCAGGCTGCTCCATCCAATAAACGAGTTATGGATATGATTTGGCTACCTAGGTCAGCAGACACTCAGATTTTTAAGTGGAATGTAGATGGAACGACTTTAAATTTTGCTGGAAGTACAGAAGTAAAGGGAACTGTCTTAAATCAGTATTCAATGGACGAATACAAAGGTAATTTCCGAATCTTTACAACCGAGGGCAATACGTGGGATGAGAAAAGTACTTCCTATAATCACCTCTTTATTTTAGATGAACATTTAAAACCACTTGGTTCGGTAAAGGATATGGCGCCTGGAGAAAAAATATATTCTGCTCGTTTTATGGGAGAAAAAGCATATGTAGTGACATTTAAACAAGTAGATCCACTATTTGTCATTGATGTAGCAAATCCAAAAAAGCCAGCAGTATTAGGGGAATTGAAGATTCCAGGCTTCAGTAATTACTTACATCCAATAGATGAAACACATTTAATGGGCATTGGTTATGATACAGAGCAACGCTATGATGCTTATACGAAACGTAATTTTACGGTGACAACCAATATGAAGATGTCACTATTTGATGTGTCAGACTTCAGTAACCCAAAAGAACAATCGACAGTAAAAATCGGTGGGAAAGGCTCTTACTCTGATGTGCAATATAATCCGAAAGCGCTATTCCGCAATAAGGAATTCAATTATTTTGGCTTCCCAGTAGTACTGTATGATGCAGGTAAGGGTGATGAGATTGTGTACCAAGGTCATGGTGCTCAAATTTATGAAATTACTGCTGATAAAGGGATTGTTTTAAAAGGAAATATAATCAATCGTAATACTAATGAGCCATATGAGAATTGGGAGCAGGTTGTACAACGAGTAGTCTATATAGATGATGCTCTTTATACAATAGCGCGTAACGAGGTAAAGAGCTATCAGCTAAATGACTTCAAGCCTTTAGATACATTAACAATAAAATAATAAGAAAAGTCCAATGAATTCGTTTAAAAATTCATTGGACTTTTTCATTGAATATATGAAAAGGTTCATACTATTGACGATATGGTAGTATTTCTGATACCGTTACGAATTCATAACCTTGCTCCTGTAAATAGGCAAGGACAGCATCAAGTCCATCCGCAGTAGATTGATGTATATCGTGCATTAGGACAATGGCATTATTGTGCAAATTATTTTTTACATGTGGCAATAATTGCTGTGCATTGCGATGCTTCCAATCCAATGTATCAATCGACCATAGCACTACAGGTATAGGGATCTCGGCATTAATCGTGTCATTAGTTGCACCATAAGGTGGTCTGAAAACTGTAGCACCATGATTAATTGCCTTTTCTATTTCATTGGCTGTAGTATTGTACTCTTTCATCACTTGCTCTTGTGTAAGCTTTGTTAAGACAGGGTGGTTCCACGAATGATTGCCAATTTCATGGCCCCGCGCCAATACATCTCTTGCAATATCAGGATAATATTGTACTCGACTACCGAGCATAAAGAAGGTTGCTTTTGCGTGATACTTATCGAGAATGTTTAAAATTTGTTCTGTCACTTTTGGATGTGGACCATCATCAAATGTTAATGCAATACGTTTCTTATTCGGATCACCTGTAGGCGGTGGATTTGTTGGTTTTACATTTTCCATAGCAATTTGAAACTCAGAGGCTAACAATGGGTTAATAAGTGAAAGGGGTAGTTTCACTATTGGGGCACCTGCTGCTCCGCTAGCAATCTCATATTCATTGAAATAGAATTGTAATGAATCGTCGACAATAGCAAAGCGATTGAAGTTAGACCATTTTGGCTCTGTAGCTTTCAGTAATTCATCAGTGAAAAGCTCATCCTTTATTTGAAGGTTTTTCTGCAAATCCTTTCGTACATTGGCAGCTAACGTTGATAAGTTGTTCTCGTCATTTTGTAGAAGGGTTTGAATTGTAATTTGCTCGCCTGTTTCGTTATTAATGAAGAATGTTTTCGTTGAGACTTCATGATTAGCTCCACCAAGGTACTCCATTTTTGTTAGAACAAAGGAATAATAATGCTCTCGGTATGGAAATGTTTCAAGACTAATATTTAATTCACCCATAGCTTCTTTATCTTTATTTTTTTTCATAGATGCTAGATAGTTTTCTTTTGAATCCGATATGTATTGTAATACGGCGTCATTAAAAACTTTGTTATCTGTTTGTGGGTAATGTATAGCAAATGGTGTTCGTTTATCATTAGAAACGTCTGTAACAATACGTATGCCTGGAAACGCAGAACTTTCAGTCGATAAATTACTATTGACCGATTCTGTCTTAGATTCTTCTTTTGAAGCACTAATCTTTTGAAACTTAAATTCATCCTTTGATAGGATAATAACTAGTATAACTGTTGTTAAGGTTACAATAAGGCCCAGTAATAAAAAATCAATTATTGGACCGCGTTTTTTTCTGCGTTCCTGCATGGTGTTGGATACGCTCCCCTCTTTTTTATTCTCTATACAATCAGACGTGTTAATCATTAAAAAAGTTATACAAATTACGGATCTTTTAATGTTAATTTATAGTAATTATTTTAAATCGGCTATCCTTCTATAGGGTATCAATCGAATGTTGTTGTACTTCTTTTAAAGTGGTTGTAAAATACCTACTAAAATAGAAAAAACATGCTCAATAATTGTTAATTCATGAAAATTAAATTGAAAGAAAGCTAACTGTTTATGCTGAAATTTTCAGTTGAGTTTTTATTGGCAGTTCGATAATATTGGCAAGGAACCTTTTGAAGGAGGCAGATAGCTGTAATGGTCTTACAAGAAGCGGATAATGAACTTACGATTGACTGTTTGTTGCTTGCAGGGCGTATTATGATTGAAAGTGGAGCAGAAACATATCGTGTGGAGGATACGATGCTGCGGATGGCACATACTCAAAATATGCCAGATGCTCAATGTTATGCCACACCAACTGGAATCATTTTTTCGTTAGGCAAGACACAGCCGACGCGAATTACATCAATTTCCAGTAGGGTTACAGATTTACAAAAAATAGCCTTGGTAAATTCAGTATCTCGGAGACTCACATCTCACATCATAACATTAGAAGAAGCTTATGACGAGTTAAAGTCGATACAAAAAACAAATTATTTTTTACCAACTTATTTACAAGTTTTGTCAGCCGCACTTGCAAGTGGGTGTTTCCTGATTATGTTTAAGGGAGGATGGTCGGATTTTCCGGTAGCTTGTATAGCGGGTGGGATGGGTTTTCTAGTACTTGTGATGATCAACCATTTAACAAGGGTGAAGTTTTTCTCTGAATTTACGGCATCACTTGTTCTCGGCTTTGTGGCCTTCTTAGCAGTAAAGTATGGTTATGGAACTGAACTTGATAAAATTATTATTAGTTCTGTCATGCCACTTGTACCAGGTATTTTGATTACCAATGCTGTTCGTGATTTAATGGCGGGTCATTTTATGTCAGGGATGGCAAAGGGAGCAGAGGCCTTTTTAACAGCCTTTGCAATCGGTGCAGCAATTGCCGTCACGCTAGGATTTTAGGAGGCGGACAATATGCAGATGATGGACATTCTTATACAATTAATTGTTAGTTTTTTTGCGACAGCTGGGATCGCCATTCTTTTTAATGTTCCTAGAAAAACATTACTTCATTGTGGTCTTGTTGGAGTAATTGGCTGGATTATCTATTACGTTTTAACAGAGCAAGGAATGGATGTCGTCAAAGCTTCTTTCTTTGGCTCGTTTGTCATTGCCATAGTTGCCCATTTGTATGCGCGACGTTTTAAAATACCAATGATTATTTTTATCGTTGGTGGAATTATTCCGTTGGTGCCAGGAGGGATGGCATATAATGCCATGCGAAATGTTGTAGAGGACGATTACTTACAAGGCTTACAGTATGGCCTAAAGGCATTTTTAATTACAGGTGCAATTGTGATCGGTCTAGTCTTTGCGGAAGTAATTATTCAACTTATTTTCCGTTCAGTCCGTTCAAGTAAAGTAAAATTACAAAAGGTCTATAAAAAATAGAAGGAGGCTGCGTTTAGCTTAACGCAGCCTCCTTAATTACTTATTATTTTTTACTAAGCAATACTTCAATTTCATCTGGTGTAACTGGCTTACTAATATAATAGCCTTGAATGGCGTCACAACCATATGTGATTAATAGGTCTGCTTGCTCAGCCGTTTCGACACCCTCGGCTACAACTTTCAGTTCCATAGATTTACCAAGTTGTACCATACCATGCATAAGTTTTTGGCTCTTTTCAGATTTTAATAGAGAATTCGTAAACGTTTGATCAATTTTTAGTGTATCAATCGGTAAAATCTGCATATATCTAAATGATCCATAGCCAGTTCCAAAATCATCTAATACGAAAGAGATGCCTTCGTTTTCAAGCTTGCGCATTTGCTGTGCGATAGATGTGGCAGCTTCCGCCTCTAAAGCAAATTTTTCAGTAATTTCAATTTGTAGAAGATTTGCTGGACAACCTGTTTTTGCGAGCACTTCAAGTATGGATTTTGCCATATTTTTATCGCGGAATTCGCGAACAGAAGAGTTAATAGATACTTTTAAATCATGACCCGCCTTTTTCCAAAGTAATGCCTGCTCACAAGCTTTTTCTAGCATAAAGGAACCGATATTATTAATAAGGCCTGTTTCTTCCGCAATCGGAATTAATTCATCAGGCGCAACAACGCCAATTACCTCGTCTTCCCATCTTACAAGTGCTTCAACAGCTGTAATTTTACCAGAATAAACATCAATTTGTGGCTGATAAAGTACCTTTAAATTCTTCTGATCAAGTGCTTGAAGTAACCGTTTTTCAATTAAAGCTTTACGATTTAAAGCTTTATGTGTTGCTGTTGACAGGGAAACAACTTTGTCCCCACCAGCCTCACGCACTGTTGAAATGGTAGCAATTGAGGCTTTCATAAGTTGAGAGAATGTTGTTTGGTCTTCTGGATATCTTGTAATGCCACCACTAATAGAAATTGGTACAGCAATATTGCCGCTATAAATAGGGTGCTGTTGTAAGTAAGATAAGAACCCTTGAATAAACCACTCACTTAAAGGGGTAATGACAACAAAATCATTTTCATTTATACGAGCCATTGTGCTATCTTGGAAATACATTTTTATTCGATTTGTAAATTCAATAATAAGGCTTTGATCGATTTGTTGGTCATGTAATTCTTTTAAAGTATAAAATTTATCAATACTTAGATAAACAAAAGAAAAATGTCTTTGCTCTTCAATCATATTGGTAATGACTTTTTCAAGTCGATGTGCATTCATCAGCCCAGTTTCTGTATCGATATAAGCTATTTTTTCTAGCTGATGTTGAATGGTTTTCGATTTAGTAATATCTTTTTCAATTAAGATAAATTGTTGTTCATTTGTTTCGAGATTAAAAGTAGGAATGGCTGTTAGCAATACCCAATAGGATTGGCCTATTTTTGTGATTTTTTCAACTTCGCCTTGCCACGTATGACCATTGTTTAAATTACGCCAAATCGTATTTGTGACTTTTTCGCTCGCTTCATTATCCGGGAATAACTGCCAAAATGTTTTGCCGATTACACGCTTTGGCGTCCATTGACTTGTCTTTAAAAATTCATTATTACATTCTAAGATAAATCCATCGTGATCGAGTGTGACAGTCATGAATGTAGCATCTAAACCTGACTTGATATTAACAAATGTACTGCAATGTGAAACAGCATTCGTCATTAATTCTGGTAGCATAAAGATTAGTAGAATAAAACGTTCTCCTTCTTCTGTATAAGGCTTCGCTAACAGGGCTGTCGTTATTTCTGTGTTTGACGTTGTGTATACTTGAATTTTATCTAAATACGTACTGTCCTCATTTTGTAAAATAGACTGAAATGTTTCTACAGGAAGCTGACGTAGTAGATTTTCGAGTATAGATGGAGTAGTATTTCCTTTAATATCATCGGCTGACAATCCAATCAGATGTTCTGCGCTCTTTCCCCAGATAGTCGCTTGTCCATCTTGATTTATGATAATTGCAGGAAAAGGAAGTGAATTTAAATAATGTTCATCAATCGTAAATGATTTATGCATATGACTCATGATTTTTCGATCTCCTTGGGTAATCAATATATACTAATATTATAGTTAATTATCGGGAATTAGTCATTATGAATATAATTGTAAATATTTGATAGTGGAGAAAAATAGGACTTTTCTCGTGATGTGTAAGAAAAGATTTGAAGAAAAGTAACAATTTTTAGTACGTATATAGGAAGCAGGATTGGTATGGAACGTTTAAAAGGAATATTATTTATTGTCTCGGGTGCTATGTTATGGGGAGCAACTGGCCCTTTGATGGAGTGGCTACTTAACCATACACCATTGACCGTCTCCTTTATGTTAACAGTCCGTTTATCGGTTGCAGGTATATTACTACTTACATATTTATTGTTAACAGGAAAAAATATTTTTAGTATTTGGCAGCATAAACTCTGGGGTAGACAGCTCATTACTTTTGGTATTGCAGGGATGCTAGGTGTACAATTTGCTTTTGTTGCTGCTATAAATGAAAGCAACGCAGTACTTGCGACCTTACTACAATTTTTAGCGCCCATTTTTGTTGTGGCATATGTCTCTCTTAGTTTAAAGAAATGGCCACCAAAATATCAAGTGTTAGGGATTATTGGTACCCTTATAGGGTTATTTCTATTACTAACGAACGCTTCGTTTGAAAGTTTGCTTATTAGTCCAAAAGCCTTGCTTTGGGGTATAGCAGTAGGCTTAACATTTGCATTTTACACACTGTATCCTGCACGCTTAATGAAGGAGTGGAGTGTGCTATTAGTAGTTGGCTGGGGCATGCTGGTAGGTGGTTTAACATTAGGCTTAGTGAGCCGTGTGTGGCAGTCCAACCAATGGGTTGTTTTAACAGATTTTAAGATACTTATGTTAGTCGTGGCATTAATATTTTTTGGAACAGTAGCCTTTATTCTGTTTTTAAGTAGTATGAAATATATTACAGCAGTGGAGACGAGTATCCTTTCCAGTATCGAACCATTAACAGCAATGGTTATTTCAGTCATTGTATTCGGTACATCTTTAGGTTTTTGGCAATTAATAGGTGTTTTCGTTATGCTTGTTTGTGTAACCTGGCTTTCGGTAGCAGGCGAAAAAGCATAAATATACTATTGGGTTAGGATTTTTTAACTAGCTTTATATTTTATCTCTGACAAGGGGGAAAGAATGTGAAAGAAGTTTTTTCCTATGTAAGGCCATATAAATGGACTGCCATTTTTGCTTTATGTTTAATGCTTTTAGAATTATTTGTGGAGCTTGTACAGCCACTCATTATGGCGAAAATAATTGACGAAGGTGTACGAGCCCAAAATCAAGGGATGATTTTGCAATGGGGAGCTGTTTTACTTGCACTATCAATCGTTGCCTTTATAGCGGGAGTCATTAATTCTTACTTCTCCTCTCATACAGCACAAAGCTTTTCTTATGATTTACGAAATGCCATGTTTGATAAAATTCAATCCTTTACGCTAGCAACCTATCAAAAATTTTCCACAGCATCGCTCATTACTAGATTAACGAATGATGTCACACAGGTACAAACGGTACTGTTTATGAGCTTACGTATTATGCTTCGAGCACCGCTTGCTGTTATAGGAAGTATTGTAATGGCCTTTGTTGTAAATGCCAAATTGGCGCTGTTTTTAGTGATAGGCGCACCCATCATCTTTATTTTTCTTATTTTTATGGTGGCGAAGGGTGTGTCTTATTTTGGGCGTGTACAGAAGAGGGTAGATCGTTTAAATAGGGTATTACAGGAGAATTTACAGGCAATTCGTTTAGTGAAGGCCTATTTACGTGGAGCATATGAGGCTACACGCTTCGATGAAGTTGCTTCACGCTTAAAAATGGATACAGTAAAGGCTTTACGCATTATGGAATATATTATGCCTGTTCTATTATTCATCATGAACATGAGCTTGCTTGCCGTTTTATGGTTTGGTACAAAGCAAATTGCCACAGGGACAACGCCACTTGGCGATATTGTAGCTATTGTCAATTATGCCATGCGTATGACCGGCTCGTTTTCAATGTTTGCGTTTATTATTATTTTTTATGCGCGTGCAAAGGCCTCCGCAGAACGTATGGCAGAAGTACTATCTATGGAAAATGAGGTGGAGGATATTTCCCACTCAGAAGAAGTAGATAGCACAATGCAATATGGAGAGCTAACCTTTGAACATGTTTGTTTTACCTATCCAGAAGGAGATGCTCCCGTCCTGTCAGATGTGAGTTTTCAAGTGAGGTCAGGAGAAAAATTAGCGATTATGGGGGCAACCGGTGCTGGAAAGTCAACATTGTTACAGCTAATTCCTCGTTTTTATGAAGTAACGCAAGGAAGAATTCTTGTGGAAGGGCAGGATGTTCAGGACTGGGAATTGCAAGAGCTACGTGAAATCATTGGTTATGTCCCTCAGCAATCATTATTGTTTACTGGAAGTATTGCAGATAATGTACGTTGGGGAGATACTCAGGCTGAAATGGATGCTGTACTACAGGCTACAATGCAGGCACAAATACATGCATCTGTGGAAGATTTCCCAAATGGTTACGACACTAAGGTTGGACAAAAAGGTGTTAATTTATCAGGGGGCCAAAAACAAAGACTATCTATTGCTAGAGCTCTTTTGAGAAAGGGGCATATTTTAATGCTTGATGATAGTACAAGTGCCTTAGATGTTAAAACTGAACAGTCTTTGTGGGAGGCATTAAGTGAAGAGAAGGCAACAATGCTTGTTGTCACACAAAAAATTCGCACAGCTAAAGGTGCAGACCGTATTTTACTGATCGATGCTGGAAAAGTGGTTGCATATGGTACACATGAAGAGCTTTTACAAACTTCAACGCTCTATAAAAAAATTGCAATCTCCCAACAGGAGGTGGAGGATTAATGGGATTTTTCCAAAAACCTTTTGGCTATGAGCCCATTTTGACTAAAGATGATCTGAAGCAAGCTGTGAAGAAAAAGAAAGGGCCTCGTGCAGCAGATTGGAAAAGTACATTGCTTCGACTATGGAAAATTGTCGACGAACAACGCACACTCCTCATTGTGGTTCTTTTACTAGTGATGCTCAGTTCAATTTTAGCTTTAGTTGGTCCTTATTTAATCGGTCAAATGATTGATAATTATGTTATGCATGGCAAGCTTTCAGGTTTAGGTAAGTGGATTGGTGTATTAATTGGTATTTATATTCTGTTAGCTGTTTCACTTTTTCTACAAAACTATTGGATGATTGGTATTGCTCAGCAGACTATTTATAGATTACGAACAAGTATATTTGCTCATTTTCAACGATTACCAGTTGCATTCTTTGATCGTCGCCAACATGGTGAACTGATGAGTCGTATGACGAATGATATTGAAGCTGTCAGCTCTACCTTAAATAGCTCTTTTATCCAAGTGTTTTCAAGTGTACTTACGCTTGGAGGAACCGTCATTATTATGCTTAGTTTAAGCCCTTTGCTGACAGTGCTGACGATGACAATTATTCCGCTGATGTTTTGGGCTATGCGCTGGATTACACGGCGTACAGCACCCTTATTTAAAGAGCAGCAAGTAGCTATTGGCGCTTTGAATGGGATGATAGAGGAAACAATTTCAGGGCAGCGGATTGTCAAAGCTTTCTCACAAGAAGAGCGTATGAAAGCAGAATTTCGAGAAAAAAGCTCGCGATTAAGAAGAACCGGTTTTTGGGCACAGACTTACTCGGGCTATATTCCTAAAGTCATGAACTTTTTAAATAATATGAGCTTTACAATTGTTGCAGGTATAGGAGGCGTACTCGCGCTATATGGGCATGTGTCGATAGGGGTTATTGTTATATTCACTGAATATGCACGACAATTTACACGTCCTTTAAATGATTTAGCAAACCAGTTCAATACGGTACTATCAGCCATTGCTGGTGCAGAGCGCGTATTTGCCTTGCTTGATGAACAACCAGAGGCAGAAACCGTTCCAGCACAAAAGCATCAGTTATTGGGGCATGTGGCGTTTAAGCATGTGTATTTTAAATATGAGCTGGAAGAAGAAGCTTACACACTAAAGAATGTTAATTTTAAAGTAGAACCTGGACAAACGGTAGCCCTTGTTGGTGCGACTGGAGCTGGGAAAACAACAATCCTCCAACTGATTGCAAGGTTTTATGAGGTAACAAAGGGTGAGGTATTATTTGATGGCATAAATGTACAGCAAATAGATCGTCAATCCCTTCGCTCACAGATGGCTTTTGTATTGCAGGACCCCTTTTTATTTGAGACTTCTGTTCGTGAAAATATCCGATATGGTCGACTGGATGCAAGTGATGCAGAGATTGAGAAAGCTGCCAAGCAAGCGAATGCCCATGACTTTATCATGAAGCTCAAAGATGGCTATGATACGATTCTTGCTGCGGATGGACGCGAGATATCACAAGGTCAGAAGCAGTTACTCTCTATAGCAAGGGCGCTTATTGCTGATCCGAAAATTTTACTTTTGGATGAGGCGACAAGCAGTATCGATACTGTGACGGAAATGGCGATACAAGAGGCGCTTGATACGTTAATGCAGGGTCGCACTAGTTTTGTTATTGCCCATCGATTAAACACTGTGCATAATGCCGATATGATTTTAGTTATGCAAAAAGGTGAGTTAGTTGAAGCTGGGCCTCAGCAAAAACTAATTGAATCAGGTGGCCTTTATGCGCAAATGCTTCAGTCCTCCTCACATCATCTTGAGGAATAGATGAAAAAGGTGATGTCAACGGTAGAAACAGCCATTTTGAAAGCCAAGGGATTGATTGCCGTTGCGCCAGCGTCCTTTCCGGGGTGGCGTCTTATGAGCCGCTTTACTCCAAGCAATCATGTGCAAAAGTACCTTACCCTTATCTTTCAAACGAGCCGTAGTGAACAAAATAGCCTATTATTTTTGTATGATTAGAGAAAGGATAGCCTCTTATTTTCAATGTGGAGAAGTGATGAGTGACAACAACCCTCTATAAAGAGTAGTGGACACCTTCACTTTATTTAAAAATCTTTGCTAAAAAGAGCAGTAGCGGAGGAAGCGGCTCACAGGGAAGCAAGTAGCCTGCAACGTTAATCCATTTTCACCTTTCACAAAAATTCTATGGATGGTTTACGATGAAAAGAGTAATTTCATGTGAAATTACTCTTTTTTCGTTAAATTGAAATGTTATTAATTTGAATAAATAGTATAATATTATAAAAAATACATCTAATAGGAGTTGTTGTATAGTTTAAAAGTAACTGTGTAAAAAAGATTAATTATCTCTCATTTTGAGAAATTAGCATAATATTTTATATCTATAATTTCTAGTAAATTTCAGTCATTTTCATGAATTTTTATAGTATAAATCCTTTTATTATTCTGTTTTTTGAAGTAAAATTCTGATTAATAGTGGGTATTTATATATTTTGTTGCCAGTTTATTTTTATTCTTGCTACAATAGGGCAATAGTCTGACACAGGAACGGAGTAAAAGATGAATATTTCAGTGATGACAGTGTCTTTTCCATTAGATGGAGAAACATTGAAAGAAGTAAAACTATTATGTGAAGAAGCAACCATTCATGATTATCGAGTATATGAAACCATTATGAGTGTACCAATGGCTAGCTCTTTTGAGTCAAAGGGCTTTATGGTACTAGCGTATGAGGATGAACAGGATCTGTTAGTAGGTGCTGCTAGTGCCATTGATTTGATGGGACTCCATACATATGAATGGTCATTAGTAGTGACACCTGCATATCGACAGAAGGGTATTGGAGCTGCATTAGTTGAGGGTGTACAAGCTGGTTTAGCAGATAGAGGAGCGGAGGGTCAATTAGCTGTAGTAATTGATGGCTCTCCTTATGGACATGCATTTATTGAAAATAAAGGTTATGCTTATAGCTTTTCAGAAGCAACATTAGAAACAAAAGCAGAACCAGTAGCATTACAAACGGATATTAGTATTCAACCTTATGCTGGTGAGCAGGGCGAACTGATTGCCATCTATAGTGAAGCTTTTGGTGATTTACCCGAAGAATCAGAGGAACTCATTGCCTTTAATACATCTACAAATGGACGAAAGCTTTGGGTTGCTTATCGAGATGGCCTTGTTGTTGGAACTGTGACGACTGCTCAGGAAAATGAAATCCAATGGGTAACAGCACTTGCTGTTCATCCAAATTGTGAGGGACAAGGTGTTGGAACGGCATTGCTTTCTTTTTCAAAGGATTATGCGAGCAAAGTTGGTGCGAAATTTGTTATGCTCGATGTAGAAATTGACAATAAAAAAGCATTATCTGTCTATGAAAAGGCAGGTTTTATGAAGGCACAGCAAATCGATTATTATGTAAAACAGTAGGAAAAAGAGGCGAGGAGTGGTATTTAATATCAACTCCTCGCCCGTTTTTTATCATAATTACCTACTATCTTCATATAGTATTAATAAGCTTTAAGAAAGGAGTCGTGATCATGCGCATGCCAGCATTGCCAAAAAAGAAGTCTCCTCCAAAGGAAGCCCCTAGATCATGGTGGAAAGTAGTTAAAGCTTATTTATCGAAAGGGAAGTTTTATCGATTGCCGCCAAGAAACTGATGATGAATGAAAAAGTCGCCTTCTAGCGACTTTTTAATTTTCTAATAAAAATGTATTTTTGGATGGGCCAATTAAATAAAGTTCATGCATTGCTCGTGTGAGAGCTACATACAGTAGTTTCCGATCAATTATTGTATCGTAAAAGGGTGTTTCAAAAGCAGCTACAATGACGGCATCAAACTCAAGCCCTTTAGCAAGATGACTTGGTACAACAAGCAACATTTCCTGATTAATCGATTCATTTTCTGTTAGCAGCTGTGAGGCAATTTTGTTGACTTTCAATGTATGTTGCATCGAAATGGCTTCAGCAGTAGTTTTGCAAATTAAAGCGATAGACCGATGACCATTTTGACGAATAGCTTCAAAAATCTCTTTAATTTTTAAGGCATCAAATTGATCTGCTTGAATAAAACTTGGCACATTACCGTGACGAACAACTGGCTCAACCAGCGGTAGCTGCTCATTCATTTGCGCTAAAATTTGATTAGCGACTTCCATAATTTCAATGGTTGTTCGATAGCTTTTTTGCAATGTTCGGAAGCTTGCACGAGGAAACAAACTTTGGACAGGCTCCCAGGCAGTTAATGAGCGATAGCTATGAATTCCTTGAGCTAAATCGCCAACCATTGTAAACATGTCTGTATCAAGACCTGTTTTTAAAGCAGCAAGCTGAAACAGACTATAATCTTGTACTTCATCGATAAAGACAACACGCATTTTCCATTCATCTGGGATGCCTTTTAGACGTGCTTGTAAATAGTATAGTGCGGCTAAATCTTCGAGTGCCCATTGTTCTTTACGATGTGCCTGCAAAAATTGCTGTTGTTCAAGATAATGCCATTCAGGAGCTAGCTCTGTTAAAAGTTTGGCGTCGGTAAGAAGGGTGCGATAAAGTGTTTTAATGTTATGTTTAGAAAAGCGACGCATATAGGCAGTTGCAGTTGTTTTCGTTTCTTTTTCTATTGCTGGAATTCGTTCGTCGCGTTCATCGATAAATTTTGTGACAACACGTCGACGCTTTTCATCATCCCGTATACCATTTAAGGCTTTACCCAATGCTTCATCATATTTTTTATGGAGTGTAGCTAAGACAGCCTGTTTTTTTTGGCGGACATGGCTAGCTAACACCTTTTTTATATGTGCAAGGCGTTTTTCAATGGGCATATAAGAAAACTCATATAAAAACAGTTTCTTTAGATGAGCAGCTCGCATAATACAGTATTTTTCAATATAAACATCTTCGAATTGTTGCGCGATTTCTTGCTCCAGCTTCTGGATATAGCGCTCAATGACATCACGATAATAAAGTGAACCTTTCACTTCAGCGATCCACGCAGTAGGCTGATGATTTCCACCAGCAACGAGCAATTCTAATTGCTCATTTGGATTTTGAAGCTTTAATTTTAATTTAGTGGCAGCAAGAACGTAGTCTGTAAAAGTAGTTTGGCATATTTTATCGACACCAAGCTCTGGTAAAACATCACCTATATAATCAATAAATAACTTATTCGGTGCTAAAATCATGAGCTGTTCAGGATTAAAATGCTCGCCCATTGTGTAGAGGAAATAAGATATTCGGTGGAGAGCGATAGTTGTTTTTCCACTACCTGCTGCACCTTGTACAATAATTGGTTGACGAAGATGTGCTCGAATAATTTCATTTTGTTCCTTTTGGATTGTCGAGACAATTTCAGTTAAACGAACATCTGCTTTCCCAGCCAATGCTTCTTGTAGGAGTTCATCGTTTGTTGTTAGATCAATATCCCGTATATCGAGTAATTCGCTGTTCTCGATCTTATATTGTCTTTTAGCAAAGAGATGTCCTTTATGAACTTCTCCACGGACATCGTACTCCATATCACCAAGACGTCCATCATAATAAACATTGGCTACGGGTGAGCGCCAGTCAACAATAATGGGTTCATGGGTTTCACGATGAAATAGTGAGGTTTTCCCAATATAAAGGAATTCTTCAGGATCACCTGTCTTTTGGAAATGGATTCGGGCAAAATAGGGCTTTTTCCGAACGGCTTCTAGACCTTCTTTTTGATTACGAGCCATTTCAAAGAATCTGGCGTTTGTTAAGATATTTAAATAACTTAAACTCGAATCTAAGTAATCAAGGTCAGCCATGGACTTGCGGATATTTTCTTGAGCGGATTGTAGATCTCGTTGTGATTCGTCTAATATTTGTTGCATATAACTTTGGGTATAGGTTAACCGCTCTACCTCAGCCTGAAAATCCGGATGTTGTACAGTCATTTTTAGCACCTCCTAGGTACTTACAATTTCAAAGTAGATTATCATACTACTATATATAATATTTACCATCAAGTGAAAGCTAAATAGTTAATTATGCTACTATTACATTGGGGTTGGAAAGTTTTTCTTTAAATGATAATAGAGGAGGTTAATGATTTTGGACATTTTTGCACATAGAGGTGTTTCGATAAACTATCCAGAAAACACGATGGCAGCCTTTCAAGCAGCATCAAAGCTTCCTATAGCAGGGATAGAGCTGGATGTTCATTTAACCGCAGATAAAGAGGTAGTGGTCATTCATGATGAAACCATTAATCGTACCTCCAATGGTTCAGGCTATGTAAAAGATTTTACATTACAGCAATTGCGTACATTTGACTTTGGTTCGTGGTTTTCTCCAGAGTTCGGAGATGAAATAATCCCTACGTTAGGGGAAGTGTTAGAGCTTTTTGCAGGTACCAACCATCGTATCAATATTGAACTGAAAACAGATATTATCTCATATGAAGGGATTGAAGCGCTCGTACTCAAAGAAGTGGCTGCACAGCAAATGACTGAAAGAGTAATCATTTCATCTTTTAATCATGAATCATTGCAAACAGTATCAAAAATAGCACCTTATATAGAAAGTGCGGCGCTGTTTGCAGAAGTGTTAGTAGATTTTACTTCTTACATTGCTCTTATTCCAGCTAAAGCGTTACATGTAAGTTTACCAACGTCATTTCGTAAATCAGTTAAACTAGCTCTCGCTGAAGGAGCAACTGTCCGTGTATATACTGTTAATGATCAACGTGATGCTCGCTATTTACAGCAACTAGGTATACAGGCGATATTTACTGATGACCCAGAGAAAATATTACAGGCCCTTAGTTAAAGCAAGGAAGGGGCTAGGAGACAAAAAGCTTCCGTGGAATAAGTAGCATTTTTGTAATACCCACGGAAAGCGACGTCTTCTAGAAGATCCGTTCTACCATTTCGCACGATGTTCTTCTATACATCCGAGCATTTGTTGAATAACAAGTGTTTCACCATTGTCGAGTAAAATGGAGCCATCGTAATAGCCAAATAGTTGATGTACCTCCGATTTAACTAATTTGGCATTAGTTTGAGCAACACGTTCAAAAAAAGGAGAGAAGGTTAATGAAACCTGATTAGAAAATTTCGTTTTCACTTTCCAACGTTGCATATAGTCTCCAGAATCATATTGAAACAAAAGATCCTCATGTATTTTGGTCATTTTACCATCAACAAAAACAGCATTTTCAGTCATGCCAGTACCATCTGTCCATTTACCTCCTAAGTTCAGTCCAATCCGTCTTCCTCGAACTCGCTGAGAGGCCATTCCCCAATTCCATAATGCTTGGCGTGGCCATACACCTCGTCCATAATCTAACACTGCAAAATTCTCTTCGGCCGAAAAATTATAACGGCGTGTACCAATTGTGACAACACCTGAAGTTGGGAGTATATGATGCTTGCCTGTAAATTGAAATGTTTTGCGATTCCAAGGGATGACAACATTTAAGGTTTCATCAGTTGGGGGATGTTGGACGATAAGCTTTGCACGTAAAACATCACCATCAAAGTCTGGTATGGACACCGATAGATGCGTTTCATTTTGTATATATAATAGATCAATCATCATTTCGCTATTTTTAAATGAGACGGATTCTAAAACCTGTGTCGGCATTTTTAATTTACCACCGAAGGGAATGGTAATCGTTTTTTCGAAATAGCGCTGTGTTTCATATTCAAGGAAATAAACGAAGCAGACAGCAGCATAATCTAAATGACTAATCGTAGCAGAAAACAAGATTTCGTCACCATAGATACACCAATAGTTCCATTTCTTTTTGCGCATGAGATGGCCGCTTAAATTGCTGTTAATAAGGGGCTTACGTGCAAATCCGATGGCTGCTGGATTTAAATTACCTTTTTTATCGCATAAAAGAGTAGGCTGTAAAATTTCTTTCTCAGCATGCTGCTTCACAATTAACATCCCTTCCAGTCATAAAATAAAATCTGCATTGTATTACTCTTTATTGTAGCAAAAATGTTCTTGAAAATGGAAAGGAACGTGCTGAATATAATTGATTTCAATAAGAATATGAGTAAGGACCTAACTAATAGAAAGTCATGAATAGACATATGATGGCATGAGGAGGGGATGTATGGCAAAAATGTATAACAGGCAGGCTGCAGTTCAATATGCTAATTTATGGTGGAACAGACGCAACCCAGCTTTTCCAAACTTTGATGTAGATTGCACAAACTATATATCTCAATGCTTACTTGCGGGTGGCGCACCAATGCGTGGCGCACCGAGTAGAGATAAAGGTTGGTGGATTCAACAAGGGAATTGGAGCTTTAGCTGGTCTGTGGCTCATTCATTAAGGTGGTATTTAGAGGGATCTACAACTGGATTGAAGGGTAGGCGTGTTCAATCGGCAGAGGAGCTAGAGCTTGGGGATGTCATTTTTTATGATTTTCAAGGAAATGGGAGAATTGATCACTCCGTTATTGTCACAAGTATTCAAAATGGTATTCCCTATGTCAATGCCCATACTTCGGATAGTATTAATCGACCTTATTTTTACGAGGATTCCACTGCCTATACACCGAGTATGACTTACTTTTTCTATCATATAGATGACAGCTTTGCTTAAGAAGAGATAGTTTTAAAGCATATCATTTTGTGATAATGTGAAAGATAGAAGAGACCAACTCTAATATGTTGTCTTATGGTAGAAGGAGAATAGAAATATGAGCGAACAAATTTTATCGGTTAGAGATGCAATTATTCAACGTCGTTCCATTAAAAAGTTTAATGGTCAGCCTGTAGATCGTGAGGATTTGATGGCTATTATCGATGATGCTGTCTGGGCACCAAATCACGGTAACCGTGAGCCTTGGCGTTTAGTAGTAGCCTGTGGAAAGGAATTAGCAGACCTACACCAGCTATTACGCGACCTGACAATTCCAAAATGGCAGGAGCTTTCAAGTGAAGATTTAGCGAAGCAAATGATGAAATTTACATTACCAGGTGGCTATGCTTTTGTAATCGTACCAGAGGATGCTCGTCAAAAAGAACGTTTAGAAGATTATGCAGCTGCAAGTACGTTTATTCAAAATATACAACTGCTTGCGTGGGATAGAGGCATTGGTTCTTGCTGGAAAACGCCAGGCTTCTTAGATAATCCGAAATTCCGTGAAGCTTTAAAGGTTCAGCCAGGTGAGCGTGTCATTGCCATGCTACAAATGGGTTATTTTGATGAAGTACCGAAAGGCAAGGAACGTAAACAATCAGCTGAAATAGTGACGATTTTTGGTGAATAACCGAAAAAAATCCCTTCACTTTAAAAGTGAGGGGATTTTTTAATGGGACGATATTTATTTTTGTAAATCAGAAACCTCGTATAAGTAATCACTTAACACACGTAAGCCTTTATCGAAGTTTTCTAAATGGAAGTGTTCGTTCGGTGCGTGGAAGTTTTCACTTGATAAGCCGAAGCCCATTAACACCACAGGTAAATCTAAAATTTCATCAAAGGCAGCTACAATAGGGATAGATCCTCCGCCACGTGTGTATGCAGTTGGTACATTATACACTTTTTCATAGGAACGTCCAGCTGCTTGGATAAATGGATGATCGAAAGGTGTTAAGAATGGACGCCCTTTATCAAATTCAGAAATATTGATTTCCACACCAGTAGGTTTATGTTTTTCAACATGGGCTTTTAATAGTGCTACAATTTCGTCAGGCTCTTGATTTGGAACAAGACGGCATGTGATTTTAGCACCAGCTTCCGCAGGTAGAACCGTTTTGATGCCTTCACCAGAGAAGCCACCAAATACACCGTTAACCTCTAGTGTTGGACGAGCCCAAGTGCGTTCTAAATAAGAAAAACCTTGTTCACCGAATAATTCTTTTACGCCAACTTCCTGTTTAACTGATTCCTCATCAAAGCCAAGTGCTAAATAAGCTTCACGTTCTTCTTCTGATAGTGGCAATACTTTATCGTAGAAGCCTTCAACTTGAATCGTTCCATGCTCATCACGGAAGGATGCTAAAATTTCAGCCAATGCATGGATAGCATTTTGGACGCCGCCACCGTAAAGACCAGAGTGTAGATCTCCTTTAGCTCCACGAACATCAATTTGAATGCCTGTTAAGCCACGTAATCCATAGCATACCGCAGGCTTACCAGGACCATAAAGGCCCGTATCAGAAATTAAAATTAAATCTGCTGCGAGTTTTTCCTTATGTTCTTCAACATAAGCAGGTAGATGCGGACTGCCGATTTCTTCTTCGCCTTCATAAATGAATTTGACATTGACTGGTAAAGTCCCTGTTGTTGCAAAGAGTGCCTCAATCATTTTTAAATGCATAAACACTTGTCCTTTATCATCACTCGCTCCACGGGCAAATAATTTATTGTCACGAATCGTAGGATTGAACGGCTCGCTATCCCATAAATTTAATGGATCAACAGGTTGTACATCATAATGACCATAAAATAAAATAGTTGGTTTCCCTTCAGCATGTAACCAATCCGCATAGACAACAGGGTGCCCAGCTGTTTGTGTAATAGAGATATTTTCAAGATTTAGTTTTTCAAACGCATTAGCTAGCCATTGTGCTGCCTGTTGAATATCTTCTTTATGCTCAGATAGAGAACTGATACTTGGAATTCGTAAAAATTCATTCAGTTCATTTAAATGTGCCTCACGATGTTCTGCAAAATAAGCATCTAATTGCTGTAAATTTGTCATCTAGCATCCCTCTTTCCAATATTTCGATAATAGAAATAGTATAGCATAATGTGGTAGGGAAGTGCCGTCATATCAGAGCCACTGCTATTTTTATTTGGGAGGAGTTTACTAGTCATTTTCTAAAACTTTTCAATCAAGTTCGAATGATGATATAGAGTAAAGTAGATTGTTAAGAAAAATGTGACAAAGTCTATAAGAGAGAGCTTTGCCACACTCGGGAAATGGTAATATAAACCATGGAAACTATAAAAAGTTCGTGTTATTTTGTTTTCTTATCATTGGCACGCTCGATAAATAAGTCAGTTAGATCGTTCATTTGACCAATAACAGAAATGGGATCTGTAAACCAAAATTTGAAATTATCTATTTCGTACACTTCATTATTTTTAACAACATCTAAACTTTTCCATACAGGAGCCGTTGTAAAGTCGACTTTAGGCGTGTCGGCCGCTCTTGCAACGATAACACGGTCCCCTACAAAGTCTGAAATTTTTTCTGAAGAAATTTGTACCCATGGGGTTTTTATAGTAGTTTCTGCTTTTACAGCTGGCGCCATTTGTAAGCCTAATCCCGTATAAACAGGATACCCTGTATAACCATCGCCATAAATAGTGATGGTTCCTTTACCATCCAGTATATCCATAACAGTTATTGTTTCTTCAGGCTTAATAATACGAGCAATTTTTTGGCGAGCGGTTTGAACTTGTTGTTGATAGTTTTTTTGCCACTCCTGGGCAAGATTTTCTCGATTTAAAATAATACCAAATTCTTTAATGAGTTTAGGTATATTTTCTTCGTATTCAATATAGATGGTAGGTGCAATTTTAGAAAGCTGCTCATACATTTCTTTATTACCTGTAATAATTAAATCAGGTTCTAATGAAAGTACTTTTTCTATAGAGTCTCCGATCACCTCAATTTCTTTTTTATCTTTTTCAGGAATATAAGGGTTTTTTAGCTGTGCTTCATTCGAACCAACTGGTTTGACATCTAAAGCAAGTAAGTAACCTAAATAAAAATCAGTAACAATACGTTGCGGATTTTTTTTATACGTAATATCACCATTGATGGAGTGATAAACCATTGTTTCCTCTGATTCTTTGGTAGTGTCGTTGTTTGTACAAGCTGTTAATAATAAAGCAGCACATAAAACAAATGAAGCTACTATAGTATGGTTCCAATTGAATTTCATTGGTAAAAAGCCTCCTTCATATTGATAACAATTATCATTATATAAAGGTCCTTGATTGAATACATCGGAGGATTTTAGCTCAAAATTAGGATTATTCAACACTAGAGAAGTGGGTAAATATAATCTTTTATATTGGCCAGGCGTTAACCCAGTATGTTTTTTAAATAGGCGAGTAAAGTAAGAAGAATCTTCGTAACCAATTTGCTTCGAAACTTCTTGGATTGAATGATGTGTTTCAACTAAAAGCCGCTTTGCATGTTTGATACGAGTATGTAATAAATAATCAATTAGACCATAACCAGTTTGATATTTAAATTGTTTAGAAAGATAAGATACACTGTAATTCATTTTTTCTGCAATTGTATGACGCGATAAATTTTCATGAAAATGCTTATTTATATAATCTAATGTTTGAGAGGTTAACTGTTCCTCATGCAATCTATTTGAATCTAGTGTATACATTTCATAGATTAATTCTGCTAAGTATAATTTTGTCTTATATTTACTAGCATCAGTGTGCATTTCCCATTGTGTGTTTATGTTATCTATTAATGTTAACCAATGCTTCGGTGCATCATAAAAAATGAGAGGCTCTAAGGGCTCAGATATTGTGTTATCAAAAGAAACATTACAATAGATCCATAGACATTCTGAAGATGGTTCCTGCGTGACATGTATGTTTATAGGGTCATGAACAATCAAAAAGATGTTTTTATGGTGTAAAAGGGGAGTATGCTGTAAGTCCCATTCGCCGGACCCTTGAGCAATAAAACCGAAAATACAGTTACAAGTAATGACAGGCATTAACTGTGGATTTTTAGATATATGTATAATGGTTAATTTTGCCGAGTCCCAATCTGCTAAAGTAAGGTTTTTCAATTGATGGTTCACTTCTTTCAATAGGTTATATTACGATAATACAATTAATGATAATGATTCTCAAATAGATACTTGTATCGTAGAAGTGAAAATTTTCTTAAAAACATACGAAAAAAAGTAAACTGCATTCAAATGATTAGATTGACTCTAATCATTTGAAGTGCAGTTATGCAAGATGTTTCTATTTAATTAGACATATAGCGTTGTATAATTTTTTCATTTTTTTCAGCGAAGCGGGATAAAAATAAATGATCCATTCGGCTAATGCATAATTGCTATTGTCCAGTATCTCGACAACAGAATTTTTCTCAACGGCTTATAAATTGCCTAGGTGTACATGTTGTACCCGACCATTTATACTCCATGAAGCTTGCCCATCTGTAATTAAAATGAGTGCATTATTTGTCATAACATGGACAGTCCTACCTTTTATCCATCCATTCGTAATACGGTGTGTAGCTTGCCATTGCGCAAACCAAGATTGATGTGATTGATACATAGGAACACCTCTTCAATGTAAAGTATAGCTATGTATTAGAATAACAAATATTGTGCGAGTAGGAATATAAGAGTGCGATATCTTATAGTAAATAAAAAAAATCTGATTTCTAGAAAACATTGAAATCAGATCTTACTAAAATTAATGAGCAGTATACCCGCCATCAACAAGAAGCGTTGTACCATTGACAAAGCTTGCGTCGTCGCTTGCTAAGAAGAGAACAGCTTTTGCAATTTCTTCTGGTTTACCAAGGCGACCTTGTGGATGAAGGGACGCTAAATATTCTTTCTTTTGCGCATCGACTTCAGCTAGTAGAGGAGTGTCGATATAGCCAGGACATACTGCATTTACGCGAATGCCTTGTTTAGCGTAAGCTGTACATAGATTTTGCGTTAATAATTTTACGCCACCCTTTGCAGAGGAGTAGGCTGTAGGGTTTGGCAAGGCAACAAAGCTATGAATAGAGCCAGCGTTGACAATGACACCACCAGTTCCCTGTGTAAGAAACTGTTCGATGGCATATTTATCAGAAAGAAATACACCTGATAAATTAATATCAATCGTTCTTTTCCATTTTTCGAAAGAAAGCTCATGTGCTGGTGCATCGTCAGCTACGCCTGCATTGGCATACATAATATCAAGTTTACCGTAGTTAGTAACGGTTTCCTTAATCATGTTTTGAATATCTTCTTCGCTAGTTACATCTGTTTTTACGAAGAGTGTATCAAAACCATTGTTATTTAATTCGTCAGAAACAATTTGTCCACGATCTGAAAAATCGGCGATAACTACTTTAGCGCCTTCTTGTACAAAGAGACGAACTGTGGCTTCACCGATACCACTGGCCCCACCTGTAACGATTGCTACTTTATCTTTTAGTTTCATTTCAATGACCACCTTTATTGTTATTTTGCTGTTGCTCCGCCATCAATGACGAATTCTGCACCTGTTGAGAACGAAGATTCATCAGAAGCTAAAAATAATACGGTTTGCGCTACTTCTTTAACAGAGCCTAAACGTCCTAATGGGAATAAATTTTTCCCTAACTCATCTTTAGTGCTTCCAGTTGTTGCTGATGCATAGTCTGCCATACCTGTATCAATATAGCCAGGATGGATCGAATTGACGCGTACGCCATATGGAGCATATTCCATTGCAGCATCTTTTGTCATAATGCGAACGGCACCTTTACTTGCTCCGTATAATACGTGTCCAGCAGCGCCTGTTAAGCCAGCGATGGAAGAGGCATTAATAACTGAGCCCTTATTATGTTTAGCCATAAGTGGCATAATATATTTCATACCTAGGAAGACACCAGTCACATTGATGGACATTAAGCGATTCCAATCAGAAAGCTCGATTTCTGCAAGTGGTTTAATGATATAGATACCTGCATTATTGAAAAGAATATCTACTTTGTTAAATGTTTTGATTGTTTCATCTGCGACCTTTTTCCAGTCTTCCTCATTGCTAACATCATGATGTACAAATAATGCTTCACCGCCAATTGCTTGGATATCGCGGATAGTGTCGTTACCAGATTGTTCATTTATATCAGTAATAACTACTTTTGCTCCTTCTTTAGCAAATAATAGTGCCGTTTCTTTCCCGATTCCTGTACCTCCACCTGTAATAATGGCTACTTTATTTTCCAGTCTCATTTCAAGCACGCACCTTTCATTATTTCTGGTTATATGGTTACCTTGGGATTCAAAAGTATTCGCATTGTTTAGCGATACTTTCATCTTACTCTTTTCAATTTGAAATACTATCCTATAAGATGCTGTATAATATAGTAAGTGAATATCCTCCATTTATAGGGTATTGTTAGTGTGAAGGAGAAGAATTTCCTATGACGCATCCATTTCAGTCAATTGAAGAAGTTACATTACAAGAGTTTGTGTTATTTATTAAAATTCATCATCAACAAATTGAAGAAAATGTCAATATTTACCTCAATTTAGCACCTTCTATAGCCGAAGAAGATCGAAAAAGGGCAGCGATGCTACTGGATTCATTTTTGCGTTTGATGACATATACGAACATTGATGAACTAAATGATGATGATAAGTCTTTTTTTAATACGTGGCTTCAGGCACAGTTATCTATAATCGATCGGAAGAGCTTTAATTTATTCCAATTAATTTTTGAGAAATCATTGATTACCTTTATGATTCAACAAAAGAGTAGCCGAACGAATGCCATCTTAATGTATGTATTATCGTTATTTACGTTTCTCGTACAGCTTTACGATGACTGTGAGGGAGATGACAAAAGGAATAACGGATCTACTGAAAATCAAGAGTTACGGCATTTACAGTTATTAGATAAGCTAAATAAATTGCTGATCAGTTCCTCAGGCTATCAGGATTTAGCCTATATTTTAAAAAAATGTGAAGAGTATTTTAGTTATAAAAGATGCGTATTTTATGCATATGTTCCATGGTCCAACCAATTTTACGGGGTTATTGGGGCGGAACTTCCTAAAGTGCAAAGTATGAAAGGGCAGTTGAATGGGGAAAACGCTATACTTAGTTCAAGAAAACCTATTTATTTGAAAAATCCTAAAAATTACGTAAAAGAGGAGCATATTCAATTATTTAATTTATCCTCCATCATCTTTATTCCTATTATGAGGCGAGACCAATTATTTGGATGGCTAACATTTGATCAGCTAGGCGAGGAATTTGATTGTACAAAGGAAGAATTATCACTTCTTGAAGAAGTAGGGAAGCGTCTAGGTTTATTTTTATCACGTAAGGGCGAGAAGGTAGAAAAAAACACAGAGCTTCATTTAACAGAACGGGAGTCGATGATTCTTGGCTTGCTTGCTGAAGGATATGATAATAAAAAAATTGGTGGTTTATTATTTTTAAGTGAGCATACGGTCAGGGATTATGTTAGCAGTCTCATGACAAAGCTTAAAGCAAAGAACCGTACACAGGTCGTTGCCTCCGCCTTTCGTCTAGGGCTGTTAAGCTAGCATAAATGCACTTCTGCTAGGAGTGCATTTTTTGTGTCTTTATAAACCGAAAAATGCGTCTTTAATTTTCTGATAATAAACGCTATTTAATATATAATGTTAAAAATAGGGAAGTATTGTTATGAAGTGATTTTTAGTAGGAGAAGTAATATAGTAGTAAAACAATTTTTACGAATATTACAAGCAAAAGTGATTAAGCTTACACGATTGTAATGAAATTGAAAGCCAATGCGATAGAGTGTAATACATTATTTTGCGAGAATGTGTATAGAAGCAAGAACAAGAAGCGGAGGCATACACAATGAATGAAAAATTAGAAGGCGTATACGAGGAATACAATCGTTATATATATCACTTATGTTTGAAACTAACTCGCAATAATGTAGAGGCTGAAGATTTAATGCAAGAAGTATGGGTAAAGGTTGTACGCTATGAAGACAGCGTTGCCGAGGTAGAGCATATTAAAGCTTGGCTGACAACTATTACAATGAATACATTTAGAGATCGCTATCGTAAAAAAGTACGTCGAAGCAAATATATGATGAACCAACCTGAAACATTAGACGTACCGATTTTAGATTTGGTTCCCAATAATGAAATTTCGACGGAAGAAAAAATTGAAAAGGATATTGTAACAAAACTCGTACAGGATAAAATGGAGCAATTAGATGCTATTTATAGAAAGACTTTATGGTATTTCTACATAGACCAATATTCGCTTGCAGAAATCTCTACAATTATGAAGGTTTCTATTGGTACTGTGAAATCTCGTTTATTCCGTGCAAAGGCTCGATTAAAAGAAATGCTCATGTCTGATACAGCAATTGTGGAATCTGTGCTACCAGCATAATAAAAACAGATTGGTCGCACACCACAAGTACTTAGGCGGAAGTATTCGGTCGATTAATCTAAAAAAAAGATGCACTCGCAAATAGTTGCGATGCATCTTTTTAGTTTGTGCTCTTTATTCTGACCGATTAGATTCAACATCTAATAGACATTTTGAAAAAATCGTTCGTAATGTTTGCAGTTCTTCAGCTGTGAGCATACCAAACATATTGTTAATAATTTCACTCACTTGTTGACGCGATTCTTTTAAGATGTTCTCACCCTCTGTAGTAATAACTAGTTGTGAGGCTCGTCGATCTGTGGCATGCTGTGTTTTTTCAATAAAGCCAGCATTAATCAGCTTTGTTGTTAAAACGGTAACACCACCAGTTGTTACTTTTAACCGCTCAGCAATAGCAGAAGGGCGTTTTGGGCCCTCCTGCGATAAGTAGTCTAAAATTAAAATATGGGATTTTGAAAAGCCGAGCACATTATGATTATTCCACTCGTTTGCCCACTTACGCTCAATAGATGAAACGACTTCAAACAACGAGGTAATGGCTTTTTGTTTTTCTTGATCCATAGAGGTCATCTCCAAAACTGTTTTAACTTTCTTGTGCCAATCTTGTCATCGCATTTAATTCGTAAGCACGTACTTTACGTGGGATAAAACGACGGATGTCCATCTCATTGTAACCAACTTGAATACGTTTTTCATCTATTAAAATAGGGCTACGCAACATTCTTGGGTGTGCTTGAATAATAGCGTATAGCTCTTGGATAGAAAGTTGGTCGATGTCGATATTTAAGTTTTTAAAGTCATTTGAGTTTGTTGCAATGATTTCATCTGTACCATCTTCAGTCATGCTTAGAATTTCTTTGAATTCTGCAAGTGTAAGAGGGTGAGATGTGATACGTTTTTCTTTATATTCAATATTGTGATCTTTTAACCATTTAAGTGCTTTTCTGGATGAAGAACAGCTCGCTTGTGAGTAAATTGTAACTGTCATTCTTCATTCCTCGCTTTCTGTATTAGATTATATTTTATGAATAGCTTATCAGTAAGTTATATAGTTTATATATATATCTTACTAGTAAGCTATATATAAATCAATAGTTAATTGAAAGAATTTCTCAATCAAATTAATATTTTTTCAATTCTATTTAATTATACGAAGAGAAGAGTAAAAAGTTTCGTTCTTTCTGCTTACAATGATGTAAGTTTCAGCTGATATTACAGATTTTGAAGAGAGGTCAGCGTGGCAACTCAGTGAACCGTTATTACAAGAAGTGACTATTATGTAACTTCTAAAAAATCTGTAGGTAATTGAAGACGAATTAATAGGGACTACTAGATGAATGAGCTGATCTCGTAGGAGAGCATTAGTTGGAAGTAGGAGTAAAATAGTTAGTCCACTGATTATAGTATGTTTAAATGTGGTCAATTATACATAGGAGTTTGAAAAAAATAAAAAAAGCAGTCCCATAACATGTGGGAACTGCTCTTAAAATGAGCTGGTCTTAGCTTTGTTGTCCAGAAGTGAACCAATCTTGAACGTTCCAGACTTTTGTTGCGAGGCCATCATAGAAATCTGGTTCGTGGCTTACCAGTACAATAGTGCCTTTAAATTCTTTCATGGCACGTTTTAATTCATTTTTCGCATCGACATCTAAGTGGTTTGTCGGTTCGTCAAAAAGAAGCCAGTTCGCTTCTTCCATCATTAATTTACATAAACGAACTTTTGCTTGCTCTCCACCAGATAAAGAATTCAATGGACGTGTAATATGGTCGGTTTTTAGACCCGCTCTTGCTAATGCTGCACGTACTTGAGCCTGCTCCATCGAAGGGAAGGCATTCCAAACATCATCAATTGGTGTTATTTTTTCTGCTTTTACTTCTTGTTCAAAGTAAGACGGATACAGGTAATCACCTCGAATGACTTTCCCATCAAGAGGGTTAATTTTACCTAGCATTGTTTTTAATAATGTGGACTTACCCACACCATTCATGCCAACTAGAGCGATCTTTTCTCCTCGTTCAATAGCAAAAGATAGTGGGGGTAGTAATGGCTTGTCTTTATCGTACCCAATGACCAAGTTCTCTGCCTCTACTACATAGCGGCTGGAAGAACGTGCTTCTTTAAATCCGAATTCAGGTTTTACCGCTGTTTCTGGGCGGTCAATTCGCTCTAAACGATCAAGCTGCTTGGCGCGAGATTTTGCACGACCAGTAGTGGAGTAACGTGCTTTATTTTTAGCGATAAAGTCCTCTTGTTTCTTAATGAATTCCTGTTGCTTCTCATAAGCATCAATATGTTGACGTTTATTGATTTCAGCAAGCTCTAGGAATTTTTCGTATGTTGCTGTATAACGAGTTAATTTTGAAAACTCAAGTTGGAAGATGACATCCACCGTTTCATTCATAAATTCTGTATCATGTGAAATTAAGAGGAAGGCGTATGGATAGTTCTTTAAATAGCTTTTCAGCCAAGTAATATGTTCCTCATCGAGATAGTTCGTCGGCTCATCTAGTAAAAGTACTTTTGGTTTTTCTAGTAACAGCTTAGCTAGTAGGACCTTTGTGCGTTGTCCACCAGAAAGTGCAGCTACATCACGTTCTAAGCCAATAGCATCAAGGCCTAGTCCACGTGCAACCTCTTCAATTTTCATATCTAATGAATAGAAATCTCCTGCATCAAGTGCGTCTTGAACCTCTGCCATTTGTTCTAACAGTACTTCTAATTCCTCAGGTGTAGCTTCTGCCATCTTACCTGTAATTTCATTAAGTTCTTCTTCTTTTTTATATAATGGTAAAAAGGCATCACGCAAAACATCACGCATTGTTCTACCAGCAGTCAGTACTGTATGTTGGTCGAGATAACCATAGTGTGTACCAGGAAGCCACTCTACTTTTCCTGTATCGTGAATCGTTTGTCCTGTAATAATGCCCATTAATGTCGATTTACCTACACCATTAGCTCCTACAAGACCAATGTGGTCACCTTCTACTAATCGAAATGATACATCTTTAAAGAGTGTACGATCACCGAAAGAATGACCTAAATTTTCAACTGTTAATATTGCCATATATGTTCCTCCAACTGTCCATCTTGTTTACATTTTAAAGTGCTGCGAGCTGCTTGTTTAGTTCTGCTAACTTAGCTTCCATATTCGCAAGGCGTTCCTCTGCTTTTGTTACCTGATCGTTGTGCCCAGTAGACTCCAATTTTTCTATATCACCTTGTAAATTCATATAGTCCATTTTTAACTCTTTAATTTGGTATTCAATATCGCTTTTTGTTGGCATGATGATTACTCCTTTTTGAGAATATTTTATCGTGAATGCGTGTAAAAGCGATGGAGGTTTTTCTAATCCCCCACCGCTTAGTCATTAAAATCAATCGGGTACTGGTTGAATTTACTTATATTCCAACGTCCATAAGAGGAGTTGAAGTGAAAAATTCTTATATATTGTATCATAATCATCTTCGAAGTAGCACTAAGTAGAAGCGATATTGTGTCGATCATAAGCAAAATCTAAGAGTAATGCTTGGAGTGTTTCATTGTTACTAGCAAGATTGAGTTGTCGTTGTTTTCTTACAGCTCGTTCACTGCGAGCCTCGTGTAATAGAAATTCCATGACAGCATTTTGGATTTGAGACTGCTTCATTTTACGACCAAGTCCAAGATGAATAAAACCATTATGCTCTCGAGGAAAAGCATGAAGAAGCTCAGCTTCAGTTTGTGCAAGTGTAATGCATGGCACACCATAAGAGGCAATTTTATAAGGCGTATAATTAGCATTACAAATAATGACATCAGCTTTTGGTAATAGTTTGAGAAGTGCGTTTTTATCACGAAGAATGGCCGTATTGCGACGACTAAGTACCATCATTTGCAAATCATCCGTTGCATGGCGATAGCTATCATCAATCATTACTGTAATTTGTAGTGGAATTTGTAGCTGTGTTAAGTGTCGAAGTGTTCGGTAGGTTAAGTTATGCTCGTCCCCATCCTCAAAAGCAACGACGATATGAGGAGGATTTTCAGGTGTTTTACTATCAGGAATATCATCAAATTGTTGGTAGGCCTCTGGTAGTGCAAAAACAAAGCTTCCACCAATATAATGCGATGGTAAATAATCTTTCACTTCTTGATAGAGTGCTAGTAATACACAGTCACAGGCTTGACCACCTTCACCAAAATCATCAAAATGAATCATTGTTTTGCAGAAAGGTCGTAAATCCTGTACTTGCCAGCCTTCAGAATTACGGCCATCTCTAACGATTAAATCAGGTTGAAGTCCTTTGATTTGCTTAGGTAATTCGTTAAAGTGGTCAAATAAAATTGGAGAAAGACCTTCATTCATTAAAATTTGGATGCCATCATTTGAAGGAGTCTTGACAAATATAAAAACTTTCTCATTCGTAAGTAACTTAGCCAATGTTGAAACCCGTTCAAAAGGATACAGCCCTTTATCAATACAGCTTTCAATAATGAAAACAATCGTTTTTTTTGGTTCAATTGCTTGTGTTTCTTTTTGCAAATGTATCCCACCCTTTCCTCTGTCTCTTTAAATTATGGCGAAGAAAGAGCAAGTATGTGTAAAATTTAGGATTTGATAATCGATGACTTTGAGGGAATCTTGCAATTAGCTATCTTGAGGGGGATTATAAATAACTTTTTAATGATCAAAAAAATGGTCGATATATATAGTGAAATCAAGAATAGAAAAGATACATACAACATGACATTATGTAGAAGGGGGGAAGAAGGATGAGCATGCGTGCAGCGATTGTTGTAGGGGCGACAGGTTTAACGGGCTCCTCTTTAGTCGAGCAACTATGTGAAAATGATGAATATGTTTCAGTAACCATAATTGCACGGAGAAAACCAATCTTTACGCATCCAAAGTTAGAAGTGAAGATTCGCGATTTTGATAGAATAGAGGAAAAGGATATTGAATTTGCCCATGAATTGTATTGTTGCTTAGGTACAACCATAAAAAAAGCAGGCTCCCGTGAGGTGTTCGAAAAAGTTGATTTTGAATATCCATTAGCGATTGCTTCTTTAGCCAAAAAGCGTGGGATCCCTCATTTTCTTGTCATCACTGCAATGGGTGCTAATGAAAATTCTCCGTTTTACTATAATCGAGTGAAGGGAAAACTCGAGCATGATTTAGTAGAGTTAGGGTTACAACGGCTCTCTATTATTCGACCTTCACTATTAGTAGGAGATCGAGATGAATTCCGTCTAGGAGAGAAGGCAGGAGAAAAGCTATTAAAATTTGCACAACCTTTATTAATTGGACCTTTCAAACGTTCTAGAGCAATTGAAGCCTCACAAGTGGCCAAAGCGATGATTATCATTGCTCTATACGGTAAAAAGCAGCCTGTTACTATTTATCCATCCAATGAACTGGCAACATTACAATACCCTGAAATACCAGAAGAGGATGCTTCAAGAGAGACGCTATTTCATTGGGATAAGCTTGAAGAAGGTGAGAAAGTAAATCGTGATGTTATCATTAATCGAGATAAATTTAAGATGGAGGAAACGGTTATTGATAAGGAGGTACACTTCCAACATCGTGAACAGGGCAAAAAATAATGTGGGTTTGGTTTGTAAATGTTCCGTCTAAAGACTGAATTTATCCCGATCGCTACGACAAACCTTTGCGAGCTACTTTTCATTTGTTACAATATTATTGTAGAAGATGAATGTGGAGGCAAAATAAAGATGAAAATTTTACTCGTTGATGGCACAATGTTTGGTCGTAAAACAGGTGCTATTTTAGAACAAGTGGAACAATATATTAAAGAATTAGATGCTAGTTTCGAATTAGAAATGATGCATTTTAATCAATATAAGCATCAAATTGTGGATGGTTCACCATTAAATGATGATATGAAGAAAATGATTCAACAATTTGAGGAGGCAGACGCTTACATCATTGCAACGCCTATTTTTCAAGCGTCCATCCCAGGTGTTTTGAAAAATGCTTTTGACTACTTACATCCTAAAACGATGCGCTATAAGCCCGTATCTATCGTCGCAAACGGTGGCACATACCAACATCACCTTGTAGTCGAAAATCAATTAAAACCTATTTTAGATTACTTCCGTGCCCTTGTTACGCCTAACTATGTATACACACATACATCACATTTTGATGCAGATAATAACATTGTTGATGAAGATGTTCATAGTCGTTTACGTGAATTAGCACGTGTATTTGTTCAATATTGCGAAATGAGCAAGAACTTGCCGAAGGAAACAATTGATCAACATTAAGATAGCCCTTGTACGGTGGTAAGAAATCACTGTGCAGGGGATTTTTCTTTGTAAGTATTCTTTTAGGATGTGCTAAAATAAAACTTTAGTGACTCGGGAGGGAGGGCTGCTCATGCAGGACATAGCTTTACTAGAAAAACAACGCTGTAGTCTTATTTTGACCAATAAGGCGAAGGAAGCGGTAGAGGAATGCTCAGCAAACGAGCATGCCTTTTTTACGTTACAAAGATCTTTTACTGTTTACATTGAAAAACGCAAAGCAAAAAAAGTTGGTGAAACCTTTTTATCCATCTATTTTAATGCGGAGGACAATGAAAAATTAAGCGATTTACTTGCGGAAAAAACAGTCATTATGGATTGTGTGCTGAAGCTAGAAGGTTTGTTGGCGACTAATATTCGTTTTGTGCATATGCGTGGTCCTATCAATACAAATCGCCGCCTAGCAGCCGCATTACAATTTGTCACAAAGCCTAACAATGGAGCAGGCATTCCACTGGAGCTTCATACAAAAATAAGGCAGTTACCGATAGCGGAAGAACGCACAGAATATGTAAAAAAACGTATAGCTAGCTGGGAAGGCTATTTAAAAATTCAAGAACGTGATGCAACGATTGACGATATTCATACAGAATTTAAGCAAAGCTACTTCAACGAAGACTTTACACGCTTAACGATTGTTTGTCCCTACATAAAGAGTAAAGAGTGGAAAAAGTTAGAGGGTTTAAGCGTAAGTATTCAAGGGGTTCGTGGTGAAATTGGGCAAGTTTTAAAGGCGAATGCAGGAAAACAAACGATTGAAATTGATTTAAAGCCTTTTATACAGGAAATGGCTCGTAAGGATCAGCTGAATCTTCGTTCGAAGCAAGCAAGCTTTAGTAATTTTGCGACCTTAAGTCAAATTCGAAGATTACGAAATGGCTTCACAAAGCTAGAGAAGGGTGAGGCAGTTAACCCTAATTTAGAAACTATCCTGTTTGAACGGCGCCCAACAGTCCGAGCGTCCAAGCTACGAGAAGATATTACGTTTCAAAATAATTTAAATGAATATCAAAGACGAGCAGTATTAGGTGCATTATCTGTTGAGGATTTGTATGTCATACAAGGTCCTCCAGGAACGGGAAAAACGACTGTCATCTCAGAGATTTGTCAGCAAAATGTCAAGGCGGGCTTAAAAACACTAGTAGCATCACAATCAAATTTAGCCGTCGACAATGCATTAGGACGTTTGCTAGCCAATCAAGAAATTCGAATTTTACGCTATGGAAGAACGGAAAGTATCGAGGAAGAAGGCAAAAAATTCATAGAGGAAAATGTCGCTCTCCAATGGCGTGAACAAACACTGGCTGCAATCGAAGAGACAATAGCAATATTTCCAGAACGCGAGCTAGAGCTAAAAGCCAATCTTGCAAAAGCAGAAGATGAACTAGAAAAATTGGAGCAATGGCTAGAACAATTAACTCAGGAAATTGCCGCAAAAGAGCAAGCAGCAATTGAAGAACCCATTCTACAGCAGGAGATTCAAGCATTAAAAAAAGAATTGAAGGCTGCTAAAACAGAGCAACAAACATGTGAAGCACAAAAAGAGCATAATGAGAAACAGCTCGCACAAATCGAACCAATTGTACAGCAGCTTGAACAGACACTTACTGATTATCCCTCGGTCGAGCAACTACAGTGTACGATTCAGGAAACTACAGAAAAAGTGGAACAATTAGAAGCGGCTGCTCAGTATAAAGAACTACAAGAACAAAAGCAGCAGTTAACTCAGCAATTTCAAGAAATACAACAGAAATATGAAATCGAAAGTAAGCGTCTAGTCATTATGAAGGAAGCTCAAAAGTATATCTACACCTTAACTTCGTTTGAGCTTATCGAGCGATTTTTACAGCACTATCAAATTCGCCCTTCCCATGTACTTTCTCAGCAAATGAGTCGCTTGCAGCATTTGGAAGATGCGAAAGATTTAGAGGCATGGTCAACGATCAATGCTCGCCTCCAAAAGGCGATTGCCAAGTTAGAGGCTTTAGTTATTCATGAAGTGAAGGAACGAGCCCTTGCTAAAAGTAGATTACAACCCGTACAATCATTTTCTCTGCAAAACCTCACAGGAGTATTCGCAGAGCTGAACACGGCTTTTCAGGATGGTCAATTACCAGCAACTGATGTTCTAGAGAGTTATCTGCTTGGGCTATATATGCGTCGTGATTTCGTTTGGCAAAAGGGAGTAGCACTAAAGCAACAACAAGAGCATAAAGATCAGGAATTTGAATCTTTCCGTAAAAATCTAGTGACTTTGATTCATCAGGAATGTGCAATCACTAGCTTTGATGTGCAAAGTTTACAGCGTCAACTCCAACCATTTTTACAGCATACAGAGCGTTTACAACAGTTAGCAAACGCCTTCCAGATTACTGAGGAGCCAGAAGAATCTGTAGAATATTTAAAGATTCTTACCTCACAAGCTAGGGAGTCTCTTCAACAAGCAAAGCAACAGCTTGAGGCAGTGGAACAGGCGAAAGTACAACTAGTTCCGAAGCAAGCCTCTCTACAGACTGTCACAACAAGCTTACAGGAAGTGGAGCAGCAGCTAACACAAATGGAAGAGCGTATAAAGGACATTAATATTGCTGGATTAAAGAAAGAAAAGCAACTAGCAGTTTATACACAGCTTTTACAATCTACGCCAGAACGTACTGCTGAAGAGGTGCTGGAAGCTATTCAAACTTCTAAACAGGCCATTGAAGCATTACAGCGGCAGCAAAAGCAGCTACCTCTTCGCCAAAAACTACAAGAACAATGGCGTGAAAAACTACAAAACGCAACAGAGTATGATTTAGATGAAATTCGAAAATTATATGTACGTCATGCGAACGTTATCGGAACAACATGTGTAGCTTCCGCTAGTAAAGAGTTTATGGAGAATTACCCAACTTTTGATGTGGTCATTATTGATGAAGTTTCAAAGGCAACGCCACCAGAATTACTGTTACCAATGCTTAAGGGGAAAAAAGTTATTTTAGTAGGTGACCATCATCAGCTTCCACCATTACTTGGGGATGATACGCTGGAGGAAACATTGAAGGCAATGCTAGAAGAAAATCCAAACTTTGAAGGTGCACAGGAATTAAAAAATCTGTTGCGTGAATCATTATTTGAGCGTTTATTTAATAATTTGCCTCCAACACATAAACAAATGCTAGCATTACAATACCGTATGCATGAGAAAATCATGCAAAGTATCACACCATTTTATGCGAAAGAAGAAAATGGATTACAATGTGGGTTGCCAGATTCAGATGCAGCAAGAGATCATGGCTTAGAGGGTCAATTTGTAAAACGTAATGATCATTTACTATGGATTGATATGCCAACGGAGAAGCCTTTTTTAGAGGAGCAGGTAAAAGGTGGAACGAGTCGTTATAACGAAGGGGAATTACAAACGATTCGCCGTATCTTAGTAGATCTTAATGAGGCAGTGAAGGCGGCAAAAGAAGCAGGTCGTATGCCGCACGATGCTCTGAAAAGCGTAGGTGTCATTAGTTTCTACGGTGAGCAGGTAAAGAAAATCAATCGTCTGCTGCAACAGGAATTACAGCTACCACACTTGCAGTTTAGAACAGGTACTGTCGATAAGTTTCAGGGGATGGAAATGGATGTCATTTTAGTGAGTATGGTTCGTAATACACCTAAAGGCGGGGATATTGGTTTTGCCAGAGATTATCGTCGTTTAAATGTTGCGCTATCTCGTGCCCGAGAGTTACTGCTACTTGTAGGAAGTGCCGAGATGTTTGCGAAGCGTGCAAAGCATCAAGATACAAGAGAAATGTATACCAATTTATTAAACACAGTAAAATCCTACGATGGCTTGCGTAATCATGAAGGATTGGTGATATAGAGTGTCAAAATTACAACAACGACTAATGCGTGAACTTCAACAAAATCGCAATATAAAGATTGTCAAAACCGCTGAATGGTGTATTCCTATTCGAACGGTCAGTGTGACCTATGAGCCAGTTCGGCGTTCAACAATGGATGTTTTAATGACTATGTTACTGTTAAGTATTCAGGAGGCTGATTTTGGAAGTGCCCAGGAATTGAGTGAGCTATTACTGGTCGACCCGTTATTTATTGATGACTTAGTTTCTTTAATGATTCGCGTAAATCTTGTAAAGAGCGAGGAACAGTTTTATAGGCTAACTGAAAAAGGGCAACAGCAGCTAGAACGGGGGATTTTTGAAGAGGAGTTAGAAGTAGAAACATCTACACTTTACTTTAGCCCCTGCCATCAATCATTTCTCACAATTGATACAAATAATGATGAATATGATGAATTACCAGAGCTATACCGTTATATCGATAAAGAGGCCGAACAACAGGAGCAGTTTGAGGAGTCGCTAGTGATAGCTGCATTACAAGAAGTGAACGCAGAGGGGGAAGAGAACTCCCAAAAAATCATCTCAAAAATTGTTCAAACAGAAGCCCAACAAATTAATGATAGTCCATGTTTAGAGTTTGTTCTTTATGATAGGGAGCAGGATCTACTCTTTGTACGAGTGTGGAATACATTACTTAATCAATGGGATCATCATTTAGAGCAACAGCTTACAGACAAAGAACAGTTAACATGGCGTGAGCAATATTTAACTTAATTCAACTGGTATTCAAAAGCCAGAACAAAAACGAACGTGGACACACGTTCGTTTTTGTTTTTATATGATAAATCATAAAGATGGGTAAGAAATTTATAAAATCGTTTCGATAAAATGTGGCATTAGCATATATTACTTTATGAAAAGGAGGGGACAGATGTTAACGATTAGTTTATGTATGATTGTTAGAAACGCACAATGTACGATTGAAAGATGCTTAGATTCGGTTCAGCATATAGTGGATGAGATTAATATCATTGATACAGGATCGACTGATCGTACGAAGGATATTGTCCAAAGTTATACCTCTCGAATTTACGATTTTCCCTGGTGTGATCATTTTGCCAAGGCACGAAATTTCTCCTTTCAACAGGCAACAAAGGATTATATTTTATGGCTCGATGCAGATGACGTCATGACACAGGAAGACCAGCACAAGTTGAGTCAACTAAAGCACTCTTTATATCCATCTGTTGATGCTGTAACGATGGATTATTACCTAACGCTTGATCAGGATGGCGTAGTGGAGTGTAGTGAACGAAAGTATCGTCTTGTAAAAAGAGCGAATCATTTTCAATGGGAGGGAGCTGTCCATGAAAATTTAAAGGTATCTGGTCAGCTCTATCATAGTGATATCGCTGTCACGCACTTACCAGTAAAAAAAGATATTCATCGTCCTATTCGTATTTATGAGGGGTTAATAAGGGAGGGGCATTCGCTTTCAGCAAGAGACATATTTTATTACGCGAATGAATTGAAACAGCATCAACGTTATGTGGAGGCGATTAATCAATATCATTTATTTTTGGATAGCGATATAGGTACTACAGATGATCGTATTGAGGCTTGTTTACATGTAGGGGAGTGCTATCGTCGACTACACGATGATCAACAAGCACAGCAAGCTATTTTGCAATCCTTCTTATATGATCGACCAAAGCCAGAAGCATGTTGCCGTATGGGCCAATTTTTTATGGAGCAATCAAAACATAAAGAGGCTATTTACTGGTATTCTCAAGCTTTGCAACAAGCTCCTGTCTATTCAATGACGATCCAAAAACGTTGTTACTCCACATGGCTTCCTCATTTACAATTAAGTCTGTTATATAGGGAGCTACGGTTATTTGAAAATGCCTATCAGCATAATCTAGAGGCACAAAAATGGAAACCAAACCATCCCGAAATAAAGGATAACGAAAAATACTTACGCAATCAATTAGGGATATAAAGCCTTTTATTGGAAAGGTACATCAATAAACAGGACATAAATAGCTTGGCCAATTAATACAGATACACCAACAACAATCGTCATAAAAATCACATTACGTGGTCTAAAATTTTTTGCCTCCATTAAAAACCTCCTTTAAGATAGAATATTCAGTCAATTCAAGATATGTTTAGATGGAATGAGTATGCATAAGAAAAGAGCAAATTCACACTAAATGTGAATTTGCTCTTGTTCATTAATCAAGCTTTAACCCTTTCAATGCTTCAGCAAGGGCGTTGTTTACAGGCTCTTCATCTTTTTGTTGTTTTAAATACTTTTGGACGGAGCGTTTATCAACCTTGCCTCCGCCTTCTTTTTTCCGTCTTGCCTCAAAGGCCGATAATTTTTCACGATAACCACATTTACACACAAAAATTTGACCATCGCCTTCTCCACGAAGCTCTAATTTTTTATGGCATTGAGGACAGCGTGCATTTGTAGTACGTGAGACATTTTTACGATGACCACATTCACGATCTTGGCAAACAAGCATTTTTCCTTTTTTGCCATTCACCTCGAGCATCGGTTTACCACAATCTGGGCAGGATTTAGTAGAGATATTATCATGCTTATACTTTTTGTCACTACCTTTAATGTCCGTAACAATTTCCTTCGTATAATTTTTCATCTCGCTAATAAATACATCCTTTTTTAGCTTGCCCTTTGCAATAAGCTCAAGTTTTTGCTCCCAATCTGCTGTGAGCGCAGGTGATTTTAATTCCTCTGGCACTAAGTCGAGTAGTTGACGACCTTTAGAGGTAATATAAATATCCTTGCCACCACGCTTTTCAATTAAGAAAGAATTAAAAAGCTTATCAATAATGTCAGCACGTGTTGCCACTGTACCAAGACCACCCGTAGATTTTAATGTGTCGGCTAATTTTTTATCACTCGTTGCCATATATTTTGCTGGGTTTTCCATGGCTGATAACAAAGTGGCTTCATTAAAATGAGCAGGTGGCTTTGTTTGACCAGATGTTTGAGCAAGAAGTTTTATTTTTAAAATATCTCCTTTATCAATACGGGGAAGTATTTGTTCCTTTACATCATCTGATGTGTCCTCATCCTCGAAGCGATGTTCATACACTTCCTTCCAGCCAGCTAATAAAATCGTTTTTCCACGAGCAATAAAACTTTCTTCGCCAATTTTTGCACGAAGTGTTAGCTGTTCATATTCAAAAGCTGGCAGTAGCACAGCTAGGAAACGCTTTACAACTAGATCATAAATTTTCCGTTCTTTATCCGAGAAAGCAGAATAATTCACATAACCCTCTGTTGGAATAATCGCGTGGTGATCAGATACCTTGCTATCATCGACAAAGGCTTTTGTTGGCTTGATTGGTTTAGTAAGCAGTTTGTTGGCGATGGAGCGATATTCACCTATACCACAAGCCTTTAAGCGTTCAGGTATTGTGGCTACAATGTCTTGAGAAATAAAGCGAGAATCCGTACGTGGATAAGTTAACACTTTATGTTGCTCATATAGCTTTTGCATAATATTCAATGTTTCTTTCGCTGAGTAGCCAAAGATTTTATTGGCATCACGCTGTAATTCCGTTAAATCATAGAGACCTGGGGCAAATGTTTTTTTAGGTTTTTTTTCAATGTCAGCGACGATGGCATGGCTATTTCCTAGTTTTCTTACCAACGTATCTATTTTTTCTTTATCAAAGCTACGACTATTACCATTTTGGTCTTGCCAAGTGAGCTTCAAGTTGTCCGTTGTTTGTGCTTCAACCCCATAATAAGTTTGTGCTTTAAAGTTTTTAATTTCATCTTCGCGCGTCGCAATTATTGCTACAGTTGGCGTTTGTACACGTCCACAGTTCAGCTGTGCGTTAAAGCGGGTAGTTAAAGCACGAGTAGCATTGAGCCCGATATACCAATCTGCCTCAGAACGAGCTACAGCAGAGGCATAAAGATTATCATAGGCTTTGCCTGGCTTTAGATTAGCAAAGCCATCTTTTATTGCCTTATCTGTTACAGAGGAAATCCATAAGCGTTTTAGTGGCTTCTTGATCTTCACCTTATCGAGTATCCAGCGAGCTACTAATTCACCCTCACGTCCAGCATCTGTTGCAATGATAATTTCGTTTACATCATTGCGTGTAAGCTGACTTTTGACCGCATTAAATTGTTTCCCAGTTTGTTTAATAACTGTTAATTTTAAGCGTTCAGGTAGCATTGGTAAATCTTCAAGATTCCACGTTTTATATTTCACATCATAACTTTCAGGGTCAGCTAGTGTGACAAGATGTCCAAGCGCCCAAGTAACGATATACTTATCTCCTTCAAGGAAACCATTTCCCTTTTTATTACACTTCAGTACACGTGCAATGTCACGTGCTACAGAAGGTTTTTCAGCGATTACTACGCTCTTTGCCATTGTTAACACCCTTTCATAGTTCCATGGTTTTAAATATAGCATAGGTTGAGTGGGTTGGCAGTTGAACTGTAGCGAAATTTGCTAAATATCGATGGAAAGAGTAAACATGTCAGACTTGGAGTTGTTATGGTACTGAAAATAGAAATTTCAGAAAAAACATTGAATTCAGAAAATAAATGTGCTAGGCTAGTGTACATAAAATGAAGCAAAGACTTCAAATATTAATAAAAAAAGGATGCACTTCTTTTATGAGGAATCAAACAATTCAGCAAATGATTCAGGAGAAATATCAAGAGTTGTCCAAAAGTCAGCAAAAGGTAGCTACATTCATATTAAAAAATTTACAGATAGTAGGAGTTCATTCCGCTTCATATGTAGGGGAAAAGGCTGGCGTAAGTGAAACGACAGTTATTCGCTTTTGTTACGCATTAGGCTTATCTGGTTATGCACAATTGCAACGTCAGGTGACAATGCATTTATTTAATAAAGGAAATGAAAGTAGTTTACAAAATTATTTGCAATCTAAGCAGGCTTTTTTTGAAAATCCACGTTTTTATGTAAAGACTATGGAAAAGGATGCATCTCGCATTTTATATATGGCTAAAAACATTGATGAGGAAGATTTTAATCGAGCTTCAGTATTGCTCCATGAGAAGAAAAAAATATACATTGCAGGGATTGGCTCCTCTCATTTAGCTGCACAATGGTTCCACTTTACACTAAATCTTTTGCGACCAAATGTTGTACTGTTAAATTTTGAGACAAGTGAGGTCATACGTGCAATCCAAGAGATTGATGAGGATAGCGTAGTTATTATTTTATCGTTTCACCGTTACTTTAAAGAACCGATCCAATTTGCAGCTGAAATACAAGAAAAAAAATGCGAAATTATTGGCATTACGGATTCACAAATTGCACCTATTACCCAATATGCAACCATTACCTTTGTGAACGAACAACAACAAGAAGTGTCCACAATAGATGCTATGCCAGCACTTATAGCATTTTTAAATACTCTAATAGCAGGAATGACTGCACAAAATCATGACTACTATGAAAATCAGCGCGTAAAATATGATGATTTCGAAAATAGCTTTTTAGCAAACCGATGGAGTTGACTACTATGAACCAAGTTTTACAAGAGTTACAGCCACGTCTTGCAGATATTTTTAGACATTTACATGAACATCCAGAAGTTAGCTGGCAAGAACATAATACAACACAATATATAGCAAATTTATTGAGAGAAGCCCAAATGGAGCCGCATCTTTTTGAAGATATGACAGGGCTTTATGTTGATATTGGTAATGGAATACCTAAAGTAGGGTTTCGCACGGATATAGATGCGCTTTGGCAGGAGGTTAATGGTGTCTTTCAAGCTAACCATTCTTGTGGACATGATGGTCATATGACGATAGCTATTGGGACTGCATTGCTGTTAAAGGATATGGAGCATCTACTTTCAGGTGCTGTACGCATTCTATTTCAACCTGCTGAGGAAAAGGCCCAAGGAGCGCGGGCATTTGTCAAAAAAGGTATTATGGATGATTTAGAATATTTATTCGGTGTTCATGTTCGACCATTAAAGGAATTACAGGATGGGGCGTATGCGCCTGCATTGTATCATGGAGCAGCAAAGCTTTTTACAGGGACCATTATTGGGGAGGAGGCACATGGCGCACGACCAGAACTTGCTATTAATGCAATTGAAGTCGGAGCAGCTATTGTCGAAGGTCTTCAAAAAATTTGGACGGATCCAAATATCTCTGCCTCTGTCAAAATGACACAATTTAATGCAGGAGGCACCTCTACAAATATCATCCCTGGTAAAGCAACTTTTAGTATTGATGCACGAGCTCAAACAAATGAAGTGATGCAAGTAATCACAGAGGGCGTGGAGCGTGTAAAAGCATCTGTTGAAGCGATGTATGGAGCCAAGATATTTTTACAGGTAGATGCCCATATAGTAGCAGCGGTAGTGAATGATGAAGCCTTACAGCATATGAAGGCAGCTATTATTGATGTAGTTGGAGAAAAGGCTTGTGCTTCACCAATTGTGACACCAGGAGGGGAGGATTTTCATTTTTATACCTATGAACGTCCAAAGCTTAAAGCAACAATGCTTGGATTAGGTTGCGGGGTTACTCCAGGCTTACATCATCCTCAAATGACCTTTAATCAAGATCGGCTTTTAATAGGTGTAAATATTATGACAAAAGCTATTTTGAGAGCATTATAAAGAATAGAAAGAAGAGATAGGTATGATAGATATTAGGGAAATCAAAACAATAGAACAACTTGAGCAAGTTCAGCAATTAGAGTTTGATGTGTGGGGAATGCCTGCTATTCCTCTCCACCAAACGCTTACAGCAGTGAAAAATGGGGGCATCGTTGTAGGAGCCTATCAAGAAGATAAATTAGTTGGTTTTAGTTATGGTTTTTCGGGTTTTCGACAAGGCAAAAGCTATCTATGCTCTCATATGTTAGGGATTGATGAAAAATATCGATCCCTTGGCATAGGTGAAAAGTTAAAGTACAAACAGCGAGCAATTGCTATTGATCGAGGCTATGATTTAATGGTGTGGACATTTGACCCCCTTGAAACCCGGAATGCTTATCTTAATCTATCTAAATTAAAAGGTATTTGTTATACCTATATTGAAAATTGCTACGGTGAAATGCAGGATGGCTTAAATAAAGGGCTTCCTTCTGATCGATTTGAGGTAAGCTGGCATTTAACTTCAGATTATGTGGTGAACGATACTGTAATAGAAGTAGCAAATGCAATACCTGTGGCAAGCTGTGAACTTACAAAGCAAGGTTTATTATGCTTAAAAATAACTGAAAATTTAAAATTTACTGAAGATTTTTATACGCTACCTGTACCTAAGGACTTTCAAGCTTTAAAAGTACAAAATCCTAGCTTAGCATTGGATTGGCGTTTCAAAACAAGAACTATACTAAAGCAGCTATTTTCAGCAGGCTATACCGCTATTCTATTGCAACAACAAGAATACTTTAACGAATATGTTTTAGTGAAAAAAGCAGCTTTAAATTTGGAAGGGGTAAATTAATATGAAAATGTCAGAAATCACAATACGACAATTGAAGATGAAGTTAAAAGCACCGTTTACAACAAGCTTTGGCACGTTTGAAGAGAGAGACTTTTTAGTCCTTGAGGCTAAAGATGAATCCGGGTTAATTGGTTGGGGAGAATCGGTTGCTTTTCATTCACCTTGGTACAATGAAGAAACACTTCAAACAAACTGGCATATGCTCGAAGATTTCCTAATTCCTCTTATTTTAAATAAAGAGATTCATCACCCAGATGAAGTGAGCCAATTATTTGAGCCAATTCGCAAAAACAATATGGCAAAATCAACGATTGAAGGAGCTATTTGGGATATATATGCGCAGCAAACTGGCCAATCCCTAGCAGCAGCACTTGGTGGTAAAAAGGATGAAATTGAAGTAGGTATTAGTATTGGAATACAAAATTCAATCGAGGAGTTAGTTGCATTAGTTGACGGCTATGTAAAGGAAGGCTATAAACGCATGAAAATTAAAATAAAACCAGGCTGGGATGTAGAGGTTATGCGTACATTAAGGGGAATATTTCCTGATGTAGCCTTTATGGCTGATGCAAATTCAGCCTACCGTCTAGAAGATGCAGAAACATTGAAACAACTTGATGCATTTCAGTTAACAATGATTGAGCAACCACTTGCTTCAGATGACATTATCGATCATGCTTCATTGCAAAAATTAATTGAAACGCCAATTTGTTTGGACGAAAGTATCCATTCGTTAGAAGATGCACGGAAGGCTGTCGAGTTAGGGAGCACAAAAATTATTAATATAAAAATTGGTCGTGTAGGTGGCTTAACAGAAGCAAAAAAAATACATGATTATTGTGAGGCCCATGACATTCCTGTATGGTGCGGGGGCATGTTGGAATCTGGTATTGGTCGTGCGCACAATGTGGCCTTAACAACGTTGTCGAATTTTATATTGCCGGGAGATACTGCTGGATCAAATCGTTATTGGGAAAAGGATATTATTGAACCAGAAATAGTTGTAAAAGGTGGTTATATTGAAGTACCACAGCAAGTAGGAATAGGTTATGAAATAAATAGGGAAACGGTTAATTCCTTAACAGTCGCGCAGAAAACATATCAATAAATAGACTTCAGTTTCAAATATTAGAATAGTAGGTGTTCTATGAAAAAAAGTTGGCAGATAGGTGGAGCATTTGTAGGCTTAATTGTTGGAGCAGGGTTTGCATCGGGTCAGGAAATTATGCAGTATTTTACAAGCTTTGGTTTGTACAGTATTATAGGTGCCATTGTCGCCACAATTGCTTTTGCATTTTTAGGGATGAGTTTAGCGCAATTAGGGACCGATCTACAAACAACATCACATAAAGAGGTTATCTATCATATTGGTGGACGATATGTTGGTATTATTTTAGATATCGTCATCACGTTTTTCTTATTTGGTGTCGCTGTTGTCATGTTTGCTGGATCAGGCTCGACATTTCATCAAATGTTTGGCATCAATCCAATGGTCGGCAGTATTTTTATGGTCGTTATAACCATACTAACATTACTATTAAATGTTAATAATATTATTAATTTGATAGCATTGGTGACCCCTTATTTAATGGGTATAATTTTTATTATTTTGATTTATTCTATTTTTACAATGGACTTATCCATTGCAGAGCAAAATGCTTTAGCAAAAGCACAACCTTCTGCAGCGCCCAATTGGCTAATGGGAGCACTACTTTATGTCTCCTATAATATCGCTGCGGGTGCAGCCATGTTAATTGTGATGGGTGGAACAGTAACAGATCGCAAAGTTGCTGGTAGAGGTGGACTACTTGGCGGTATAATGCTAGGTATTTTAATCGTACTCATCAATATAGCAATGTTTTCTAAAATAAATGTTGTCGATGGAGTAGCAATGCCAACATTAGAATTAGCAAAACAAATTCACCCTATAGTAGGAGTCTTAATGTCCATCGCTTTATTAGGCATGATGTACAATACTGCGGTGGGGATGTTCTATTCATTTACAGTTCGTTTTATTGCACCAGACCATAAATATTTTAAAGTGGGTATTGTAGTTATTGGATTAATAGGTTTTGCTGCAAGTTTAGTAGGATTTACTACATTGGTTGGTAAAGTCTATTCAACAATGGGCTACTTAGGTTTTGCGTTAATTATTGCTGTTATCATTTCATGGCTACGTAAACTACCGAAAGTTTTATAAAGAGGAATTTTTCCCTTGTGTTAAAACGAGGGAAATTTTTTTGTATTTTGTAATGAAAACAAAATGTACATCATACAGTTAATTTGTGTTCGTGAAATCGTTGAATGCTGTTTTAAGTAAACGTTATGCTCGAAATTATAGAAAAAAGCTATTTGTTGCTAGACACCAAATTTTGAGAATGCTATATTTATGTTGTCATAGTATTTTTATAATTAGGAAAAAATAGAATAATCTATGGATTTTAGTAGTTTTTCCTGATTATAAGGAGTGATGGAGTATAGAGCTAGATGAAGGATGATAGGTGCTTATGGTAAAGAAAACGTTAAAACAAAGAATTGTAGAAGCTTCAGTTGAATTGTTTCAGCAAGATGGTTATCACAATGTAACGGTGGATCGCATTGTGGATTATATTGGGGCATCAAAGGGTGGATTTTATCATAATTTTAAATCAAAAGATGAACTGTTATATGAAATTCATGATGTCTTTATTTCATATGTTATTCAACAATCACAGGATGCATATGACAAATACGATACACCTATTAAACGTCTATGTGCTATGCTGCAAACGCTGACACAAGTGTTCGATATGTATCAAGCACATATTACGATTTTTTATGAAGAGAGTCGTTCACTCTCAGATGAATATAGTGATATTATTCATAAAAAACGAGATCACTATCGAGACATCTTGCAAAAAGTAATAGCAGAGGGCCAGGAAGCAAAGGTTTTTCGTACAGAATTACCTTGTACGATTGTCACGATGGCAATTGTCGGGATGATTAACTGGACATACAAATGGTTTAAGCAATCGGGGCCATTAACAATGGAGCAAATCACAGATGTTTTTACTGATATGGTATTGCGTGCTATTGTGACGGAACAAGCAATGGATGAAGCTAAACAATTTATGATAAAGGGGTAGCCAGTAGGAAACACTGGTTTTATTATTTGTTTTTACAAACCGACTAGTCGGTATTTATCTGTAAGTGACGATCATTGAATTCCATCTATTATGGTAAATTTGACATTAGGGGGATTAGGGATGAATTTTGAATTAACAAAAGAGCAAGAGATGATTCGTGACATGGTGCGTGATTTTGCTGAAAAAGAGATTAAACCGTATGCTCGTGAGGTTGATGAGACATCAACAATGAGAATAGAGAGCTTTAAGAAGATGGCAGAACTAGGCTTATTGGGTATCCCATTTCCTGAAGAATATGGCGGCTCAGGTGGAGATACGGTGTCCTATGCTTTAGCTGTTGAGGAAATTGGTCGTGCATGTGGGGGTACAGGACTAAGCTATGCAGCTGCTGTTAGCTTAGGAGCTTCACCAATTTACAACTTCGGCACAGAGGAACAAAAGCAGGAATGGCTAGTTCCATTAGCAAAAGGTGAGACATTAGGATCATTCGGTTTAACTGAGCCTAATGCAGGTTCAGATGCTGGTGGCACACGTACTACAGCCGTTATTGATGGCGATGACTATGTTATTAACGGAGAAAAATGCTGGATTACCAATGCAGGGTACGCTCGACAAATTATTGTAACTGCAGTAACGGGTAAACGTGAAGATGGTAAAAAAATTATTTCCTCTATTATTGTGCCAACAAACACACCAGGTGTAACGATTAACTGTAATTATGACAAAATGGGTGTACGTGGCTCCAATACATGTGAAATTGTTTTGCAAAATGTTCGTGTCCCTAGAGCAAATCTATTAGGGGATGAAAAACGAGGCTTTAGCCAGTTTTTAAACACACTAGATGGTGGGCGTATTTCTATTGCCGCGCTATCTGTGGGGATTGCACAGGCTGCCTATGAAAAAGCATTGAAGTTTGCGCAGGAGCGTGAACAATTTGGTGCACCTATTTCGAAGCTACAGGCGATCCAATTTAAATTAGCCGATATGGCGATGGAAATAGAGCTTGCTCGTACATTAGTACATAAAGCGGCATGGCTAAAAGATCACAAGAAACCATTTGGCAAAGAAGCGGCGATGGCTAAACTATTTGCTTCTGAAATGGGTTTCCGTACATGTAATCAAGCTATCCAAATTCATGGTGGCTCTGGGTATATGAAGGAATACGATGTAGAACGCCATTTACGTGACATTAAGTTAATGGAAATCGGTGAAGGAACATCTGAAATTCAACGTCTCGTCATTTCTCGTCTAATTGGCTGTTAATCATAATCAATTATGCCTTGGCATAATTGTGTCCGGAATTGGCTTTGTGCTTGCACAAAGCAGTCCTTTCCGATTCCGTGACACCCGCTGAACAGTAGCTTAAATCAGCACTCATCTTACCATCTATAAAGGTGGGAGACTTCTGCTGAAAGAAGTTAAATAGCATGAATAAGGGGGATCTTCATGGCAGAGCTTGTGTATCAAACCATTGGTCAGTTGCTAGATGAACAATCTAAAAAGTATCCGCAAAACGAAGCGTTGGTCTATGCTGATAGGGGTTTACGCATGACTTATGAGCAGCTAAATCGTCAAGCACGACTCGTGGCGAGAGGTTTAATGGCTTTAGGAATTGAAAAAGGTGACCATATCGCAGTATGGACAACAAATGTGCCTGAGTGGGTGCAGCTTCAATTTGGTACGGGGAAGATGGGTGCTCCTATCGTTACGGTAAATACCAATTATCGTGCAAGCGAGTTGGAGTATCTATTAAAACAATCTGATGCCAAAACGATTTTTTTAGTTGAAAATTATCGAGACCATTCTTTTATTCATACACTGCAAGAGTTATGTCCAGAGCTTGAACATTGTGAACCAGGTAATTTGCAATCAAAGCGACTACCTTTATTAAAAAATGTTATTTTAATCGGCGAAACCAAATATCCAGGTGTACTCAATTGGTCAGATGTTTTGACTGCTGCTGAGCAAGTAACCGAGGAACAGCTAGATCAAAGAGAGCAATCTCTTCATTATGATGATGTCATTAATATTCAATATACATCTGGTACAACAGGCTTTCCTAAAGGTGTGATGTTAACGCATTTTAATTTAGTCAATAATGCAGTCAACATTGCAGAATGTATGCAGTTAACTGCAGAAGATCGTTTATGTATCCCAGTGCCATTTTTCCACTGCTTTGGTTGTGTCATAGGGACATTAGCCATTACAACGAGTGGCGGCACGATGGTACCAGTACAAGAATTTTCACCTGAAGAAGTACTAAGGACCGTTCAGCAAGAACGATGTACAGCATTACATGGCGTGCCAACGATGTTCATTAGCGAGCTTAATTTACCGAATTTTGCGTCTTTCGATCTGTCAACTTTACGGACAGGAGTAATGGCGGGTTCAAACTGCCCGATTGAGGTCATGAAAGCAGTCATAGAGAAAATGGGCATGAAAGATATTACAATCTGCTATGGCCAAACGGAATCATCACCAGTTATTACACAAACTAGAACGGATGACCCGTTAACATTAAAAGTGGAAACGGTTGGTCGTGCGTTACCAAATTTAGAAGTGAAAATTGTTGTTCCTGGTACGACTGAGGAGGCCCCAACAAATGAACAAGGGGAGCTATGTACAAGAGGCTACCATGTCATGAAGGGCTACTATAAAAACCAAGAGGAAACAGAGCTTGCTATTGATGAGGCTGGCTGGCTGCATACTGGAGATTTAGCAACGATGGATGAAGCGGGCTATATCCGTGTAACTGGACGGTTGAAAGATATGATTATTCGTGGAGGCGAAAATTTATATCCGAGGGAGATTGAGGAGTTTCTTTACACGCATCCGAAAATTTCAGACGTACAGGTTGCTGGTGTCCCTGACCCTGTATATGGAGAAGAGGCGGCAGCTTGGATCATTTTAAAAGATGGCGAACAGGCAACAGAGGAAGAAATTCGAGATTATTGTAGGGACAAAATTTCTAGACATAAAATTCCGCGACATATTTTCTTTATCGATAACTATCCTATGACTGCATCTGGAAAAGTTCAAAAATATAAATTACGAGAAGATTTTGTTATGACCGTAAAGTAAGGAGGGGCAGTGACTATGTTCAACAAGGTATTAATTGCAAATCGTGGGGAGATTGCTAGACGGGTAATCAGAACATGCAAGCGTCTAAATATTCATACGGTTGCTATTTACTCAGAGGCAGATGTTGATAGCTTACATGTAAAAGATGCGGATGAAGCTTATTGTGTAGGGAAGCCACCCGTTGCACAAAGCTATTTAAACATTGACCGCATTCTTGAAATTGCAAAAGAGAGTGGCGCAGAGGCTGTTCATCCAGGCTATGGTTTACTATCGGAGAATGTGAATTTTGCGAAACGTTGTACAGAGGCGGGTTTAGTCTTTATCGGACCAAGTGCGGAAGTCATTGCGTCAATGGGCAGTAAATTAGAGGCACGTAAAACAATGAAAGCTGCTGGCGTGCCTATTGTAGAAGGAGTAGAGGCTCCTGTGAAGGATGTTGCAGAAGCTACTGAAATCGCTGAACGTTTAGGTTATCCAATTATGTTAAAAGCATCTGCTGGCGGTGGTGGTATTGGGATGCAGCTAGTTGACAATACTGAGGAGCTGGCTAAAGCATTTGAGGGAAATCAAAAGCGTGCGCAATCATTTTTCGGTGATGGCACGATGTATATGGAGCGTTTTATCGCTAATCCTCACCATGTGGAAGTGCAAATAATTGCCGATCACCAAGGCAATATAGTTCCGTTATTTGAACGGGAATGCTCTATTCAACGAAGAAATCAAAAAGTGGTGGAAGAAGCCCCATCACCGTTCATTTCACAAGAGACAAGAGATAAGATGCTAGAGGCTTCAGTGAAGGCTGTGAGACACATTGGATACGTCAATGCTGGAACGATCGAGTATTTGGTGGATAAAGATCAAAACTTTTACTTCTTAGAAATGAATACAAGATTACAGGTAGAGCATCCAGTCACAGAGGAAATTACAAAGCTTGATTTAGTAGAAGAGCAATTAAAAATTGCGGCAAAACTACCTCTTTCATTTACTAGGGAAAGTATTGCTAAAGATGGGCATGCGATTGAAGTACGTATATACGCAGAGAATCCCTCCACATTTTTCCCTTCTCCAGGTACCATTACGGTTCTTGAATTACCAACAGGCGAGGGGGTTCGACATGAATGTGGTGTAGAGACAGGTTCAGCAGTTACACCATTCTATGATCCAATGATTAGTAAATTGGTGGTGTGGGGAGAAACAAGGGAAATTGCCTGTGAGAGATTAATTCAAGCACTGAAAGCGTATAAAGTGGAGGGTATTCAAACGAATATTCCGATGCTGTTAAAAACCGTTACACATGAACAATTTTTAAAAGGGAATACAACGACTAAATTTGTAGAGCAATATTATTTACCGCAATTAGCAGAAACAAAATAACAACTTTCATACATTCGTGCTTCTTTGAAGGGCGAATGTATGACTAAAATTAGGAGTGAAGGATAATGGCAACAGTAAAAGCAAGTATGGCAGGTACAGTGTGGAAAATCGTCGTAACAGAAGGAGAGAAAGTGACGGCAGGCCAAGATGTGGCTATTTTAGAATCGATGAAAATGGAAATTCCGATTGCAGCAGAAGAGGATGGCGTGGTAACGAAGATCATTGCCAATGAGGGAGACTTCATTAACGTTGATGATGATATTTTAGAAATTGAATAAGAGGAGGCTTCTTTAATGCAGCTACCTAAGCATGTCATAATCAAAGAAGTTGGTCCCCGTGACGGTTTACAAAACGAAAAAACGCATATTACAACTGTTGATAAAATACAATTAGTGAATTTATTGAGCCAAACAGGACTAACTTACATTGAAGTGACTTCATTTGTTCATCCGAAATGGATACCTCAATTGGCAGATGCTGTTGAGGTTCTTCAAGCTATTAAACGGCAGAAGGATATTACTTATGCAGCGCTTGTACCTAATATGCGTGGCTTAGAACGTGCATTACAGGCTGAAGTAGACGAAGTAAGTATTTTTATGTCTGCTAGTGAAAGTCATAATCAAAGCAATATTAATAAAACCATTGACGATACATTTCCTATATTAGAGGAAGTAGTAATAGGGGCTAAGGCTGCAAAGAAAAAAGTTCGAGGGTATATCTCAACGGTTATTGGCTGTCCATATGAGGGGTATATACATCCTGACAAAGTACTACGTGTAACAGATAAATTATTGGAAATGGGTGTGGCTGAAATATCGCTTGGTGACACAATTGGTGTTGGCGTGCCAACGCAGGTTGAGTATCTTTTAGAGGCGTTATTAAAAAGATACGATGCTGAAAATTTTGCCATGCATTTTCATGACACACGTGGGACAGCACTAGCCAATATTATGAAATCCTTAGAGATGGGTATGACCAAGTTTGATAGTGCGCTTGGCGGATTAGGGGGCTGTCCATATGCTAAAGGAGCTTCAGGGAATGTAGCTACAGAGGATTTATTATATTTATTCGATGAGATGGGCATTGAAACAGGAATAGATCGACAGAAAGTGCTAGAGGCAGCACTCTTTATTGAAGAGAAATTAGGCAAAGCGGTTGCATCGAAGCAAATGGCTATTGTCCGTAATGAAAGGAGTGCAAACCAACGATGACACAACTTGTTCGTTTGGAATTACTAGAGGGCAGCATTGGACTGATTACCCTAACAAGACCAGAAGCTGCAAATGCTATGTCTGTTCAGTTACTTCGTGAGCTGTCCGACATGCTCGATCAAATCAATGGAGATCCAGCAGTGCGTGTTGTCCTACTGACAGGTGCAGGAGAAAAGGCATTTTGTGCAGGAGCAGATTTAAAAGAACGTAAAGGAATGGCTGATCGACAAGTGAAGCGAATCGTACAGTTGATTGGTGCGACTGTGGCAAAAGTTGAGACACTTGCTCAGCCTGTCATTGCTGTACTAAATGGGGTAGCATTTGGCGGTGGATTGGAGCTGGCATTAGCTTGTGATCTACGTATTGCCGCTACACATGCAAAGCTTGGTTTAACAGAAACATCACTCGGTATTATCCCAGGTGCTGGAGGAACACAACGACTTCCACGACTAATTGGCCTTGGCAAAGCAAAGGAATTAATTTATACAGCACGTAGGTTGAGTGCGGCGGAAGCCAAAGATTATGGCATTGTTGAGTATGTTTATGAGGAACATGAGGTAATGGAAAAGGCACAACAACTTGCGCTAGAAATGGCAAAAAATGCACCACTCTCTCTAGTGCAAGCTAAAGTCGCAATCAATCAGGGTGTTGAGGTAGATTTAGCTACCGGGTTAAAAATTGAATCACTAGCATATAGTGCACTGATCCCAACAGAAGACCGATTAGAGGGCTTGTTAGCATTCCAAGAGAAGCGAGCGCCACAATATTCAGGGAAATAAAGCGCTAAAAATGATTTTGGTGTAATTGATTGGGCAAAGGGAGGAAATAAACATGAGCAATATCTCGACAGAAAATACGCCACCTACAATGAAGGACAAAATTTTAACAGGTGGTTTACCAAAATATCATGATAAAAATGCACAACAGGGCAAGCTATTTGTACGTGAACGTCTTGAACTATTACTAGATGATGGTCTTCAATCAGAGGATGGCCTCTATGCAAACTGTTTAGCAGGGGATTTACCAGCTGATGGTGTTGTCACAGGTATAGGTAAAATTCATGGTCGCACGGTATGTGTGCTAGCTAATGATTCTACTATTAAAGCGGGCTCTTGGGGAAAACGCACAGTTGAAAAAATGATTCGTATTCAGGAAACAGCTGAAAAGCTGAATTGCCCATTACTATATTTAGTCGATTCAGCAGGTGCGCGTATTACAGATCAGTTAGAAATGTTCCCAGGACGCAGAGGAGCAGGACGTATTTTCTACAACCAAGTCAAGCTGTCAGGGAAAGTTCCGCAAATTTGCTTATTATTTGGTCCTTCCGCAGCAGGTGGTGCTTATATACCTGCATTTTGCGATATCGTTGTCATGGTAGAAGGAAATGCTTCTATGTATTTAGGATCACCTCGGATGGCGGAAATGGTTATTGGGGAGAAAGTAGATTTAGAAACAATGGGTGGCGCAAAAATGCACTGTTCTGTATCAGGCTGTGGAGATGTACTTGTCAAAACAGAACAGGAGGCTATTACGTATGCTCGTAAATATTTAGGTTACTTCCCGAATAACTATGCTGAGCGCAGTAAGATAGAGGCACCTAAACCACCTGCTTCATTTGATAAATCTATTGAAGAATTAATTCCACAAAACCAAAATGTTCCTTTTGATATGTATAAATTAATTGAACGTATTATCGATGAAGATTCATTTTGTGAAATCAAAAAATTATTTGCACCAGAATTAATTACAGGTCTTGCACGTATTAATGGGCAATCCGTTGGGATCATCGCTAACCAACCTCGTGTCAAGGGAGGCGTGCTATTCCACGATTCTGCTGATAAAGCAGCGAAGTTCATTTCACTTTGTGATGCATTCAATATTCCGCTGTTATTCTTAGCAGACGTTCCTGGCTTTATGATTGGTACTCAGGTAGAAAAAGCAGGAATCATCCGTCATGGTGCGAAAATGATTTTTGCCATGAGTGAGGCAACTGTTCCTAAGCTAACGGTCATTGTGCGTAAAGCGTATGGTGCAGGTCTATATGCCATGGCAGGACCTGCCTTTGAACCAGATTGCTGTATTGCTTTGTCAAATGCACAAATTGCCGTAATGGGACCAGAGGCTGCTGTGAATGCTGTTTATGCCAATAAAATTGCAGAGCTTCCAAAAGAAGAGCAAGCAAGCTTCATTGCTGAGAAACGTAAAGAATACCAAGAGGAAATTGACGTGTATCGATTAGCATCAGAGCTAATCATCGATGATGTCATTGAGCCGAATGAGTTACGCAAGGTGTTAGAAAATCGCTTAGAGCTTTATATGTCCAAATACTTATTATTCTCACAACGTAAGCATGGGGTAAACCCAGTATAAACATACTTATTGAAAGGCTGTCTCTGCTGTTAAGAGGCAGCTTTTTTTGAATGATTAATTTTTTCAGCTACTTGCATGCCATAGAGCAGCATATTAAAATATGGGAAGGAATAAAGGGAAGTGGGTGTTAAGCTTGTCTAAAAACAACATAACGGATGTTCACGGTAATGCCAAGCTCCCATTACCGTATCGAGATGTCATTGATACATATTATTTGCCCCTCAAGGTCATGGGGTGGATCTTATTTAGCATCTATTCATTTATAGCTTTTTATAAATTGGTCATTGATCGCTTAGTAAATGTAGTAGTTGTTTTATTGCAAGGCGATTATTCTATCGGCGACTTAGGTTTGTTTGATTATAGTAGTTGGCGACTAACTACTAATTTTGTTCCCTTTGAAACGATTCTCCGCTATATAAACTACTCTCAATATTTTAATTGGGATATCATAATCGTTAACCTTCTTGGCAACTTATTAATTTTTACGCCAATGGGTTTTTTATTGCCATTATTGTCGAAAAAATTTCGCAAAGCATGGGTCATTATTTGTTTGGGCTTTTTTGCTAGTCTTGCTGTAGAAACCATTCAATTCATTTTTACAGTGGGTTCTGCGGATATTGATGATTTAATTTTGAATACGATTGGCGCATGGCTTGGCTATATAGCTTATAAAGGGATCTTAATTAGACCTAAAAAATGAGAAAGCAGTCCTGTTTTAAGGGCTGTTTTTTGCGTTAATAAAAATTTTGTTTAAAGAATGCTTACTGTAAAATGAATGTATGGATTATACGCTTAAAAATAGAGTCTTTATACCTAGCACTAAAAATAATTAGTATCTCTTTAGGTGGTTAGTATTAATTTTTGCTTGAATTTAATAGTGAAAATTCCGATAATGAGTGTACAGAAACTGTTCAGACGGTATAGATATAGTGAAAGAAGATATTTTCATATCTAGTATCTTATTAGCATATGAAGATAGAAGGGCGAGGTGAAAACTATGAAAATATCAAATTTAAGGGAGCAAGAGAGAATTTCATCGCAATATAATCGTAAAAAAATCTTGCAACGAAAAGAAGCCGGAGAAGCTTATCGCAAAAATGCGATGTATTTCCAGCCAAAGAAAAACCCAGCATTGCTTGAACTTGAAAATCTACTGTTAGGGCGTACCGATCAAGACTTATTTGAGCAGCAACAAGAAAAGTCAAAAGAAGTTACTCCTCAACAGCAAGCCATAATGGAAGACTTGCGACAAACAGAAAAGAATGTACGTGCTCATGAGCGATCCTATAAAGAAGGTACTAGTGATAGCGCAGAATCTTCTACTGTCGTCAATCCAGAGCAAAATGACACATTGCAAATTTTAGAGCAGGTGCGACATGCCGCATTAGCATCGACAGAGCCTTCTCCTCAAGATTTACAGGTGGCACAAAGCGTGAATGCGCAAATACAACATATATTAAACGATTCGTATACTGAAGAGGGCAAAATAGGTGAAGAAGAACCATCCTTTGTACGTGACATCATGGAAGTGAAGGTTCCTGAACGTTTCTCGAAGGAATTGAAATTGGATCCATTTGCAGATACAATTTTCGGTAAGAACTATGAGACTGCATTTAAATTAAGAACATTCCATCAGGTATCGGAAAAATATGCGGCTCATGTTCAAATGACGAAAAATGGCTATCGTCCAGACACGGACTCTATGTTCTCTTTGATAGCCTGATGCTGTAGATAGGAGATTATTGACATGGCAAAGGCAAAGCATGCGAAAACAAATGCAATTCGATTATTAGAACAACAAAAAATCCATTTTGATGTGATTGAATATGAAACGGGAGACGGTCAAGTTGATGGTGTCTCTGTTGCAGAAAAAATTGGTCACCCTGTCACGCGTGTGTTTAAAACATTGGTAGCAAAGGCAAGCGCACAAAAGCTATTTGTATTTATCATTCCAGTGGCAGAGGAGCTGGATTTAAAAGCTGCCGCAAAGGTAGTAGGGGAAAAGAAAATCGAAATGCTAGCGGTAAAGGATTTACTTGGTTATACCGGTTATGTACGTGGCGGATGTTCACCAGTGGGGATGAAGAAGTTATATCCAACAGTAATAGATGAATCTGCCCTAGGGCAAGATAGTATTATTGTGAGTGCGGGGAAAATAGGTATGCAAATCCATGTTCAGCTAGACGACTTGAAAAATATGACAAAGGCACAGCTTGCCCCTATTACAACTACCCATGTGTGAGAGAATGGGTAGTTTCTTTATGTATAATGGACAATCAAGTACAAGCGCAGTCTCTCAATTTTTTATAGAAAATGTGATACAGTTAGAGCAATATCATGCATAGAGAGAGGGATAGGAAATGCGTAAGATAATGGGGTGGCGTTGGACATTTTTTATTAGTGGCCTAATTGTGATGTCACTTGGCATCACGATGTCGATAAAGGGGAAGATTGTTGGCACAAGCCCTTGGGATGTCTTGCATGTTGGGTTATTTCAAAATTTTGGGTTAAGTATTGGGACATGGTCTATTATAACAGGGCTCTTTATAGTTGCTTCAACATCGATTGTGTTACGTGAATGGCCAAAGATAGGCACTTGGCTGAACATGCTGCTCATCGGCTCCTTCATTGATGTATTTAATTTGGTGCTGCCATCTACTGATGTTTATGGCTTGCAGATTACATATTTTATCATTGGTTTATTTGTTTTGAGTTTTGGCTGTGGGATGTATATTGCACCGAATATGGGTGCAGGTCCACGAGATACTTTAATGATGATACTTGTTGAAAAGTTTGGTGGCTCGATTAAAACAGCCAGAATGGGCATCGAAGTTCTGGTGACCATTGTTGGCTGGCTTTTAGGAGGACCAGTTGGCGTAGGGACGGTATTAATCGCTCTAACCTCAGGCTATATTGTGCAATATTCATTACCGTATTGTCGTAAAATATTAATGAAATGTATTGGGCATATAGAAGGAATGAAGCCATTCTATTAAACGATGAAGCTACTTAGATCTGTAAAAGATAGAAGTAGCTTTTCATCTTTTTTAGCGTTCTTTCATATAATGCAGGGCAGAAGCTAAAGGAGGAACGACATTTGAATGGAAATGTAACGTATTATTTTGGACACGCATTGACTGGGCAAGGTGTGAAACATTTATATAAAGAGATGATAGAAGAGGCGGAGCTTGTTTACTTTTTGCAAGGTGCTCCCACATTTAAAGGATCAGAGCTGTTAAAAGAGCTAGGGTATTTTTATGTGAAGCAGGGCTTTGCAGTCGAATGGTTTAAGCATGCTTTATTAGAGGAAGTAGTTGAGGCCGTTTATGTAAAGGGCTGTAATAGACTTTTTGTATGGGCCTCTGAATGGAATATCGAGCCAACTTTACTCGGTACAAAGCATCGCGTCATGTCCTTTTATGATTGTTTAGAGGAAGTACAGCTTGAAAAGGTTGGGGAGCAGCTTGCTGAGGCGATGCAGGAGCGTGCAACTTGGCGTGAAAAATGTATTGCAAAGCTGGATCAGGCAATCAAGCTTCATGATGACTGGGAGATTATCACGCAAAGCTGTATGAACTGGCAGGCATTAAATGAACAAGTGGAAAATTTAAAGACAGAAGTGTTCCAGTCAATTGTTTTAAATAAAACGGGTATACGGACACATCGTTTACTTGGAACACTAACGCCTAGAGGTGCGGAAAATACCGTTGAAAGTATTACAAAAAGTATAACGACTCGCTTCATGATTAAAGGTAAGCCTGGTACAGGTAAGTCTTCATTAATGAAGGGTTTAGCGGATGAGGCTAATGCTAGAGGTCTTGATGCACAAATTATATGGTGTGGTTTAGATGCAGGTTCAGTGGATATGGTCATTATTCCAGAGCTTAATTTCTGTATCTTTGATAGCACAGAGCCCCATGTCTTTGATCCACAGGATGGTAGATTAGGGGACAAAATTTTTGATATTGGGCAACATTGTGCACTTTCAGAGGAGGCAGAAACAGCAATTGAGGCAGTTCGAGCACACTACAAAGAAGCTATCCAGGATGCAATGGGTCATTCGAAGCGTTATGCTGAAGCCGAATATACAATCCGCCGTCTAGTGGATAATTGTCTATCCGCATCCTTATGGCGTGAAAAAACAGCGCCATTATTCGAAAGATTAACAAAGTAATGTAGCTAATGGCTTGCATGTGCTAAACTAGGAGCTAGAACAGTTTTCCTAGGAAAGGATGATACGCTTGTCAAAAGTATTGAATGCATTTTTAGATGAAAACCTACAAGCCTTACATGAACAAGGCTTATACAATGAAATTGATCCAGTAGAGGGAGCTAATGGCCCGATTATTCAAGTCCGTGGCAAAAATCTTGTTAACTTATCCTCTAACAACTATCTTGGCTTAGCAACAAATGAAGAATTAAAGCGTATTGCCAAAGAGACAATTGATAAATACGGTGTTGGTGCAGGTGCTGTTCGTACAATCAACGGGACACTTGATTTGCACGTTAAATTAGAAGAAAAGCTTGCTGAATTTAAAGGAACAGAAGCGGCTATTTCTTATCAATCTGGCTTTAATTGTAATATGGCAGCCATTTCAGCTGTGATGGATAAAAATGATGCGATTCTATCTGATCAATTAAACCATGCCTCTATTATTGATGGTTGTCGTTTATCAAAGGCGAAAATCATTGCGTTTAATCACTCCGATATGGATGACCTACGTGCTAAGGCAAAAGTAGCTAAAGAATCAGGATTATACAATAAAATCATGGTCATAACAGATGGTGTATTCTCAATGGATGGTGATATTGCTAAATTACCTGAGATTGTGGAAATTGCTAAAGAGTTTGATTTAATTACGTATGTCGATGATGCACATGGTTCAGGTGTAACAGGTAAAGGCAAAGGAACTGTGAAGCATTTTGGATTAGAAAAAGAAATTGACTTCCAAATTGGTACACTATCAAAAGCTATTGGTGTTGTGGGTGGCTATGTAGCAGGTAAGAAAAATTTAATTGATTGGCTGAAAGTTCGCTCTCGTCCATTCCTATTCTCAACAGCTCTACCACCTGGTGATGTAGCAGCCATTACAGCAGCTGTACAAATGCTGATTGATTCAACAGAGCTGCACGATAAGCTTTGGGATAATGGCAACTATTTAAAAGCTGGACTGGAGAAGCTTGGCTTTAATATCGGTGCATCTGAAACACCGATTACGCCTTGTATCATTGGGGATGAAAAGCTGACACAGGAATTTTCAAAACGTCTTTTTGAAGAAGGCGTTTATGCAAAATCAATTGTTTTCCCAACTGTGCCAAAAGGTACAGGACGTGTTCGTAATATGCCAACAGCGGCACATACAAAAGAAATGCTGGATGATGCGATTGCGATTTACGAAAAAGTTGGTCGTGAATTAGGCGTTATTCAATAAGAAAAAGGCTTCCTCATGGATGGGGAAGCCTTTTTGTGTGATAGAAAGTTGAAAGTGGTGGATAGAAGTGAAAAAATAGTCGATAGCAGTTCATAACTGATTGATAGCCACCTGAAAGTAGTCGATAGTTTTATTTCGAACCTATAATTTTGGCTGTTCTTAATTGCTGAATGTCTTCAGCGGAGATATTCAAAGCCTGTAAAATCTCCTCATTATGTTGTCCTAAAGTAGGAGCTGCACTTGTTAGATGACCTGGTGTTTGTGAGAACTTAGCTGGGAAGCCTAATGTACGCATTGGTCCTGCAGTTGGGTGCTCATAGGACAAGACCATGCCACGCTCTAGAATATGTGGATCATTTAATGTTTGATCGTAGGAATAGATTGGGCTAGATGGTACGCCGTGTTCATCCAATAGCGCTAGCCAGTAAGTAGCTTGATGCTTGATTAATTCGCTCTCAATTTCTGCCTCCAGTACTTTCACATGTTGGGCACGTGAATAGTTGGTAGCAAAGAGGGGATTGTCTAACCAATCAGGTCGGTTGATAACTTTTGTTGCAAAAATCTCCCATAGCTTTTGATTGCCAGCACCTATTAAAATATAGTCGTCCTGCGTTTTGAAACCTTGATAGGGGGCGGATACCCGATGTGCTGTTCCAGTCCGCTCCGGTAGTTCGCCATGTCCAAAGTAAGCAGCGGCCTCCCATACAGTCCATGCTAGACCTGATTCCACTAAGGAAACATCAATATATTGCCCCTCGCCACTACGCAGCTTATAAATATAGGCCATTAAAATAGATTGTAATGCTGTTTGAGCAGCAGCAATATCATTCACGGCAAAGCCGACTTTTACAGGTCGACCATCCGCTTCACCCGTCATATGCATTAAGCCATTCAGACCCTGTGCCATAATATCATAGCCACCCTTTTGACTATACGGACCCGTTTGTCCATAGCCTGAAATAGAGCAATAAATAAGACCAGGATTGATAGCTTTTAATGTGTCATAATCAATACCAAGCTTTTTTGTGACACCTGGTCGATAGTTTTCCACAAGGACATCAACAGATTGGATAAGTTCTTTAAATAAAGCTAATCCCTCTGGCGTTTTTAAATTAATACAAACCCCTTTCTTATTGCGATTGACCATCATATACATATGGCTTTCTTCATTTATAAAAGGACCCATTGTACGGGTATCGTCTCCATTTGGATACTTCTCAATTTTGATAACCTCTGCACCCATATCTGCTAAGACCATCGTGCAATAAGGACCAGCTAATACTTGCGATAAATCAACAACTCTTAATCCTTGTAATGCTTGTTTCATTTAACCACAGTCCCATCGTGTTTGACTAATGTGATGTTGCGTAATCCTTTGATAGAGGTTGCACCTGCTAAAGCGATGGAAACTTTTAATTCATCATAAAGATTGGTCATCACCTTTTCGACGCCCTGTTGTCCTTCAAGGGCTAGCCCATAGACGAAAGGGCGTCCAATTGCAACGGCATCCGCTCCTAAAGCAAGTGCTTTTAAAGCATCCATGCCACGATAGACACCACTATCTAAAATAATAGGAATTTGTCCATTCACAACTTTCGCAATAGCAGGAAGTGCATCAAGTGAACCAATAACACCATCTAATTGACGGCCACCGTGGTTTGATACAATAATGCCATCAATACCATTGTCGATAGCTAGCTTCGCATCTTCAGGATGTAAAATTCCCTTCAATAATATAGGAAGGTTTGTACGTTTTTTTAATTCTCGAACATGCTCCCAATTAAGTGTTGGGTGGAAGACATTTTGCAAGACACCTTGTACGTAGGACTCGAATGAATCATCAGGTAAAGTGGCTGTAAAAACGGGATCATTCATATAATTGCCTCGTGCATAGCCTAGCTTCAATGGTGAAAATTGATTGCGGACATCTTCTTCACGCCAACCAAGCATTACTGTATCGACAGTTAAGACAATCGCTTCAAATCCGGCTGCCTCCGCTCGTGCCACCATACTAAAAGCGATTTCTTCATTAGTAGACCAATATAATTGAAACCATTTTGTTGCAGAAGGAGCAGCTTGAGCAACTTCTTCAAGTGCATAAGTGGAAACGGTGCTCTGAATATAGGGCATGTTTAAATGCTCGGCAGCACGTACTACAGCAAGCTCACCTTCATCATGAACCATTCCGTTCATGCCGACGGGAGCAAAGAGCAATGGAGTTGGGTATGTTTTACCAAACAAATTAATCGATGTTTGAACATTTGAAACATCCTTTAAAAAGCGAGGAACTATAGAATACTTTTCGAAAGCTGCACGATTATTGCGCAGTGTTTGTTCACCACCAGCACCTGAACGGATATAGCCAAAAGGTCCAGCTTCGATTTTTTCCGCTACGGCCTTTTCTAAATCTGCAAAGCAAATGGGGAAGGGGGCTTGTGCAGTAATATTTTTTAAGAGTAGATCACCATCAGTTATGTTTGTCATCGTTACTACCTCACTTATTTATTGAAAATAGGCTTTCTTTTGTTTAAGAAGGCTTGAATACCTTCGTTATAATCATCTGAACTAAATGAATTAAGAACGATCTGTGCCAGCTCATCGCTTTCTTCGTTTTCACCATCTACAATTGCTTGGATCATTTTTTTGATGCCTGCGTTTGCAATGGATGATTTACTTAATAGATGTTCAGCAAAATGCAGCGTGGCACTTTCAATATCCTCTGGCTCATGTAAGGCTGTGATTAAACCGATGTTTTTTCCATCTTGTGCTGTAAAAATATTGGCTGTGTATAAAATCTCTTTCGCCTTGGCAACACCAACAAGATTGATGAGACGCTTTGTACTTTCAAGATTATAGACAATACCAATATTCGCCGCTGTGATGCCTAGCTTACTCTTTGGTGTCGCCATTCTAAAATCACATGCGTTGGCTAGTTCTAAGCCACCACCAATGGCTAAACCCTGAATCATAGCAATCGTCGGGTGAGGAAATTTATAGAGGGTATCAATCGCCTTTAGAGCCAAATCATTATAGGCTTTGGCATTGTCCGCGGCATAACGAATATCTAAAAACTCGCTAATATCGGCACCAGATGAAAAGGCTACTTCATTAACGCCACGGACAATTAAGAGCTTAATAGAAGAATCTACACGTAACTGCTCAAGTTGCTCTACTATGTTCTGAAACATCGCCTTTGATAAGGAATTCCGTTTATCAGGTCGGTTTAACACTAACGTTGCAATATAACCATTTTTCTCTACATAAATTTCAGTTGTCATTGTCATTCTCCTCTTAATCCTTTTTCAATTTCGCAGCGAAGCGGTTGCCGATGGATTGAATGCTTTGCACAAGAATGATTAAGATAAAGACAGTTGCATACATAACATCGACCTCATAGCGTAAATGACCATAACGATAGGCGAGGTCACCCAAACCTCCAGCACCAACCATTCCTGCCATAGCCGTAGCACCGATTAAACCAATTGTGGCAATTGTTAAGCCTAAAATAATAGATGGACGAGCTTCACGTAATAGCACATGCCAAATAATATGGCGACGTTTAATACCCATTGCTGTGTAGGCTTCTACCACTCCCGAATCCACCTCTAATAGCGCAGATTCCATCAGTCGAGCAATATAAGGAGCTGTATAGACAACTAGCGGAACGATAACACCTTTAACCCCAATTGTTGTGCCGACGATCAGCTTAGTAAAAGGTAGGATGAAGAATAATAAAATGATGAATGGAACAGAACGTATAATATTAATGACTAAATTAAAAAATTGATATAAAAATTTATTGTCAAAGGATTGACCTGGTCGTGTTAATACGATTAATAGCCCCAATGGAATCCCAATGAGAATGGAAAACAATAAAGAAATTCCGACCATTTGAAATGTTTCGATAATTGATTTGCCAATTACATCTGACCAATCTGTAAAAAAGCTTTGAATACTACTCATTGAATTCACCTCCTAATTCTTCCACCGCGACGCCATTTTCCGTAAAATATGTGAGTGCCTTTTGGACAATGTGAAGTTCTCCATGTAAATGCACCACAATGTTACCAACAATGCCGTTTTTTAATTCAATAATATTTGCCGTTAAAATATTTGGTTGTACATCATACACTTTCGTAACTTCTGCTAGTAATGGCTTACCAGTACTTTCACCTAGGAAGGTTAAACGAATGACACTGCCTGAAACATTTAACTGCTCGATCAGGGAAGGGGATAAATTACGTTGTGAAATCGTATTTAAAAACTTTCTCGTTGTAGGATGCTTCGGTTTAGCAAAAAGTTCAATAGCCGTACCAAATTCCACCACTTTTCCTGATTCAAGAACAGAAACCTCATCACATATTTTCTGAATGACATTCATCTCATGTGTAATCAGCAGGATCGTAATACCTAATTCACGGTTAATTTTTAACAACAATTCAAGAATGGCTTCGGTTGTTTCAGGGTCGAGTGCACTTGTTGCTTCGTCACTAAGTAGAACCTCTGGTTCCTGTGCCAAGGCACGTGCAATAGCAACACGTTGCTTTTGCCCACCTGAAAGTTGGTTAGGGTAGCTGTCTAGTTTGTCTGTTAATCCAACAATTTCAGCATATTTAGCCACACGGTTTTTTACCTCTTTCTCGTTATAGCCAAGTAGCTTTAAAGGAATAGCAATATTATTGTAAACGGTTGCCGTTTTTAATAGATTAAAATGTTGGAAAATCATCCCGATTTTTTGGCGTGTTTGCCGTAATTCATGAAGAGAAAGGGCAGTAATGTCCACATTGTCGATTAACACTTTTCCAGCTGTAGGTCGCTCTAGTAGATTGACGCAACGAATGAGTGTACTTTTACCTGCACCACTATAGCCAATCACACCATGAATTTGTCCTTTTTTTACATGGAGATTTATTCCATCTACAGCCTTAATGATGTCTTTTTTCGTCTTATATTCTTTTGAGATATTTTGTAATTGAATCATCCGATTGATTGCTCCTTTCTCAAGCTCCTAAAAAGCAAGAATCTGCTCGTTTTCCATAGAGGAATTTCGGCAGATTCTTCAGCTACTAGAAGCTTCCTGAATGTATTACCAGCTAGGGATTACTGAACCTTTGAATTCTTCTTCAATGAATTGACGTACTTCATCAGATTGGTAAGCCTCAACGAACTTTTTAATTGTTGGGTCATTTTCATTTTCTGCACGTACCACAATATAGTTCACATATGGAGAGTCAGTAGATTCTAAAAGAATAGCGTCATCTTTAGGATTAATGCCAGCTTCCAATGCGAAGTTTGTATTAATAGCTGCTACATCTACTTCACTAAGCTGCTTAGGAATTTGAGCTGCCTCTAATTCGATGAATTTTAAATTCTTTTTGTTTTCTTCTACATCACGGATAGAGGCTGTTAAATCTGCCCCATCTTTTAATTTTATATAGCCTGCTTCCTGTAAAACAAAGAGGGCACGAGCACCATTTGTTGGGTCATTTGGTAAACCAAATGTTGCACCATCCGGAATGTCCTCAAAGGATTTATATTTTTCAGAGTAAATACCCATTGGATTTAAAATCGTTTTGCCTACTGGTACTAAATCTGTATCATGATCTTTATTAAACGTATCGAGGAAAGGCTCGTGTTGATAGCTATTCGCATCAAGATCACCTTCAGATAAGGATGTATTAGGTAAAACATAATCAGAAAATGATTTAAGCTCTACTTCTAGCCCATTTTCTTTGGCTACTTTCGCTGCAACTTCTGCTATTTGTTCGTGTGGACCAGACGTGACACCTACGACGATTTTATTTTCATTAATTGCTTCAGCTTGACCTTTACTCTCTTCTTTAGAGCCACAACCTGCTAGAGCTGCTGCTAATGTAAGACTTGCTAAACCTACTAAAAATTTATTTTTCTTTTTCATGAAAACTACCTCCAAGATTGTTTTTATCGGTTTTTGAAAATAAAAAAACTCTCTTACAAACTAAGAGAGGCTCATGAAAAAATGTCCTCTCTTATCTATCAAACGATAATCGTTTGCAGGATTTAGCACCTTCCTTCTAAAAGGAGGTTGCCGAGCTTCATAGGGCCAGTCCCTCAGCTACTCTTGATAAGAGATTTATCATATTTTTTTTGTAATTCCGATAGAACTAATATAATTTATAGGTTATAGTAAGTCAATAAATATTTTTTTAAATTTTTTATATTATTATAATATTTCGTCATGAAAGAGGGATAGCAATGTCTGTAAGAGTTAATTATGGTATAGGTTCATTTGGCAAGGTTGTGAGTGCTCGATTGCTAATGGGTACAGACATTATTGAAGGAATGGAGGCACTTTGTGAGGAGAACCATATTGAGTCAGCAACAATTGTTAGCTGTATAGGTAGCCTTCAAAAGAGTAGCTTTGTTTATTTAGTACCTGATGAAACATCACAGATTAACGTAAGTTTTAGCGATGTCATAAAAAAAGAGGGGCCACTTGAATTGATCCAAGGCTCTGGCGTAGTATGTAAGCGCGATGGGGGATATGAAACACATTTCCATGGTTCTATGAGTGATCAATGGGGCATCGTGTCAGGGGGGCATTTAATGAAGAGGGGGAACCCTGTTATTACGGCTGACATAGTGCTAGCTGAGGTTCAAGGCATCCAGCACTTTCGAAAATTTGATGAAGAAACAGGCCATGTTCAATTTTATCCATTAGAACACGGTTTACAGCAGCCAAGGAAAATTGAAAAATAGCGAAAATGATACTAACTTTTTCTTTTCACTGAGCTGCATGTTCCTTACTGAATTAAAAAATGTTAGACCGAGCTTATAATCGGTCTAACATTTTTACTTTTGTCCCAGCCTCATGTCATGGTTAAGGGTTGAATAATTGTAATTGTTCGATTCTATGGATTGCTTCACGTAAGCGTTCCTCGCTAACAAGTAAACCAACACGGATATAGCCTTCGCCATATCGGCCGAAACCATTGCCTGCTGCTACAGCGATATCAGCCTTTTCCAATAATAAATCGGCAAACTGCTCGCTAGTATAGCCGAATGGTACAGGGAGCCATGCGAAGAAGGAGCCTTTTGGAGCCGTTACATGCCAACCAATTCTTTGAGCTTCTTCAATGAGTACATTGCGGCGACCTTCATAGGTAGCTCGCAGTTCATCCACACATTCTTGGGAAGCTGTAAGTGCCGTTGCTGCTGCTTGTTGAATAGCAGGGAATTGACTACAAAACAGATGATCCTGAATTAGATTAATGGCAGCAATAATGTCGGCATTACCGACAGCGAAGCCTATACGCCAGCCTGCCATATTATAAGTTTTGGAGAGTGTGTACATTTCAATTCCTACTTCTTTTGCACCCTCAGCTTGTAGGAAGCTAATAGGTTTATTACCGTCAAATCCTATTGCCCCATAAGCAAAATCATGTGATACGATAATATTGTGTTCCTTCGCAAAGCGAACGGTCTCTTCAAAAAATGCAAGTGTTGCTGTACCACCTGTAGGGTTGTTCGGGTAATTTAGGTAAAGTAGCTTCGCCTTCTCTTTCATTTCATCAGGTAATGCATGATAATTAGGTAAGAAATCATTTGCAGCTAAAAGTGGCATCACTTCAAAATGGACATCACCTAATACGACACCTGATAAGTAATCTGGATAGCCAGGGTCTGGTAAGAGCATTGTATCACCTGGATTTAATACGGCTAAAGGTAGCTCAACGAGTCCAATTTTTGTCCCGCCAAGAATCGCTACCTCTGTGTCAGGATTTAGATTCACATTATATTCACGTTTATAATAGTCGACAGCTGCTTGGCGTAATTCAGCGATACCGCGAAATGGTGAATATTTGTGATTTTGTGGATTTTCAGCCGCCTCCTGTAATGCTTGAATGATATGAGGGGGCGTTGGTTGATCGGGATTTCCTTGACCAAGATTAATGACATCGCGACCTTCTTCTAAGGCATTATTTACTTTTTGAACTAACGCTGCAAAAAATTGAGTGGGTAGTTGCTGTAGTTTTTTAGAGAATTCCATGCATGATCACCTTTTTCAGAATATAATAATTATTATTGAAGAATATGAAGCAAATAGTATTACTTTTTTTGTTAATTGTCTAGAGGAGGAATGGCTATGAAAATCGGTTGTATTCAATTAAATGTTGGCTTTGGCAAAGTAGAAGAAAATTTTGCACGAGCTGAGGACAAGATTCGAGAAGTGGCAAAAAAAGGAGCAGAAATCATTGTGCTGCCTGAAATGTGGAATACAGGCTATGCGTTAGAGAAGCTGCCTGAACTAGCGGATGTCGATGGTGAACGTACGAAATCCTTCTTGGCTGAATTAGCACAGGAACTTGGTGTACATATTGTAGGTGGTTCTGTTTCAACGAAGAAAGGCGACAAATTTTATAATACGATGTATACATTTGATCGCAATGGAGAACTTGTAGGGGAATATAGCAAAGCACATCTTTTCCGTTTAATGGATGAGCATCTCTACTTAGAAGCAGGGGATGAAATGAATCGATTTGCTCTAGGAGATATTGAAGCTGCTGGGGTCATTTGCTATGATATTCGTTTCCCAGAATGGTTACGTGCACACGCATTACAAGGAGCAAAGGTATTATTTGTACCAGCCCAGTGGCCAACACCAAGGATTGATCATTGGAAAACATTGCTGCAAGCTCGTGCGATTGAGAACCAATGTTTTGTAATAGCAGTTAATCGCATTTCAAAAAAGGTAGAAAACTTTAATGGCCAATCGATGATCATACAGCCTTGGGGAGAAGTACTTTGGATCGGTGCAGAGGATGAAGAAGTAGCGGTGATTGATGTAGATTTTTCTATTGTCGATGAAGTACGTGGAAGAATTCCAGTTTATGACGACCGTAGACCAGGACTATATCATGATGTTGTCGTGAAAGGCTAATAGAGGGGCACGCTCAAGAGGGAGTAATCTTTTGAGCGTGCCATCTTTTTTCTAGCCCTTATCCTCAATCAATGAATTTGCCAATAGCATAAATTCTAATGTAATGCGGTTATGTCCTTTCATGAAATTTTCACCTAGTAAACCTTCAAGCTTTCTTAAGCGGTGATAGAGTGTTTGACGAACAATAAATAATTGGTTGGCTGTTTGCTGCTTGGAGCCATTTGTTTGTAAATAAACCTGTAATGTTTCAAGAAGCTTGCTATTGTATTTTTTATCGTACTCAATAACGGGCTGTAAATAATCGTAAATCACTTCCTGTAAATTCACTTGCATTTGTAATTTATAGATTAAATGATATAAATGCAAATCATCATAAAAGAAAGAGGACGTTTGCACTTTACGGCAAATATATAAAGTTTCTAAAGCAGTTTGATAGCTTTTAGGAATTTCTTCTACATCGCAAACAACCTTTCCAACGGCTATTTGAAAACCTTGTGCTTGCTGCTTTTTATAAAAGTCGGTATTGGGCAGTGTGGAAAAAATGCTATTCAATATGTCACGAATAGCTTTACTGTCTTTCGTATGAAGTAAAATAAAAATAATATAGCTTTTTCTTTCGAATAAAAAGGGCATAAATCCATGTTGCTCAAAGAGATTTCGATAATAAAGCTTACTATAGACCATATCCTCCTGTGTCTTTGTCATTGTAGTAGGAGAGGATAAAATAAAGACAGCTCCACTAGATTGTGTATAGCCCGCGTAATGTGTAACGATAAATTTATAGATTTCTTCCTTAGATAATTTTTGATCAATCCAATCGACTAAAATTGTAGCATCCTCAATATTCTTTTTTTCCTCAATATAAAACTCTCGCATTAATAGCTGTGCCAGCGCCGTTGCTGTACGATCTAATATTAATAATTCAAACTCTGAAAATAGTCCATCCTCTCGATAGAGTGTTAAATCTGCATAATGCTGATCAAAGATAAAAATAGGCCCATGTTTAAATTGCTGAGCAGACTTGTTCAATGTTAATAGCTGCTGACGTTTTTGGTGTGTCGTATTGGGGAAAAAAATAGGATTGCGTCCCTTAATGGAAAACATGATTTGTGTTTTTAATTCATTATACATATTTTGTAAAATATCTTCTGTGTTTTGTCCTAAGACAGCATTTTTGTTCAAAGCTTGTGCATAAGATTCTAGCGAAGAAATCATTAAATATTGCTGATTGATAATTTGGCTATGTAAATCCTGCGTAATACGAACAAAAGGAACTGCCTCATGAAAAACAATAATGGGAAACTGATGCCGGTTTGCCAGTGCTAGTATTGCTTTTGGAACGGTCTGAATATAAGAGCCATACTCAATACAAAGAGCAGCACAATTTTTTTGAATGATGGCTTCTACAAATGCGGTAAAATTAGCGATACTATGCTGGAGACTAATTCCTGTTGTTAATACTAACTCCTCACCAACTAAAAAATGATCAACTTGTACGATTTCAAGAACATGTACCCATTTGATAATCCTTGATAATCCTTCATGACCTGCCACAACCTCTGCCTTATGAAAATACTTATTTTCCAAAACATCTAGTACTTTAAGTTGAAACGGACTCAATTTAGCCCCTCCCTTAGTTGTATGCATTGTATATTTTTTCTGTCTGATGATTTATATTTTCTTATAAATTCGTGGATATAGTATTTTAAGAATATTTAGTCTATTTTACATTATGTTTAAAACAAAAGTATATAATTTTACAGTTTGTCTATTACTTCAACGTTATGAAACATGTAAAATTTTTGTAAGCGATCAAGCAATCTACTAAAAGGGGTGACAGATATGGAGCAACAAACGCATTTACAAAGAGGGTTAAAGAAGCGGCATATGACGATGATTGCTATTGCAGGAGTAATCGGTGCTGGCCTATTTATGGGGAGTGGTTCAGTTATTAATTTAGCTGGTCCAGGGGCCATTTTATCGTATATATTTGCAGGAATTATCGTTATTTTAGTTATGCGTATGCTAGGCGAAATGGCAGCTGTTAATCCAACGAGTGGCTCATTTGCACATTATGCGCATGAAGCCATTGGCCCGTGGGCAGGTTTTATGATTGGATGGCTGTACTGGTTTTTCTGGGTCATTGCGATTGCACTAGAAGCAACAGCAGCGGCAGCCATTATTCAATATTGGTATGACGGGATGCCTTTATGGCTATTAAGTTTGTTACTAACCGTAGCACTTACTTTAACGAATGTTCTTTCTGTCAAAGCATTTGGTGAGTTTGAGTATTGGTTCTCTCTTATTAAGGTTGCAAGTATAGTGGTTTTCCTTGGTCTTGGTGCCTTCATTATTTTTGGCATCGCCCCAAACTTTAATGCTGTAGGTATGACCAATCTAGTCGGGCAAGGTGGTTTTTTACCTAATGGTTTTGGTGCTGTTCTAATGGGTGTCGTCATTGTTATTTTCTCCTTCATGGGAACAGAAATTGTGGCCATTGCTGCTGGTGAATCAGATGAACCATTAGCTGCTGTAACGAAAGCTACCAATTCCATTACTTGGCGGATTTTAATTTTCTATGTGGGCTCTATAGCGGTTGTAGTAACGCTATTGCCTTGGCATTCCTCCGATATTTTAACAAGTCCTTATGTAGCGGTACTCGATTATATTGGAATTCCTGCTGCCGCACAAATTATGAATTTTGTTGTGTTAACAGCGGTGCTATCGTGTTTAAATTCAGCACTTTATGCAACATCACGCATGGTATTTTCTTTAGCAGAAAAGGGAGAAGCGCCAAAAGCATTTTTAAAATTAAACAAAAAGGGTGCACCTGTCAATGCCATTTTAGCAGCAACATTTTTCTCGTATATTGCAGTCATTATGAATTATGTTTCACCAGATAAAGTTTTTATGTTTTTACTGAGCTCTTGTAGTGCGATTACTTTAATACTTTATTTAATCATTGCCTTTTCACAATTAAGAATGCGACGCAAGATTGAACAAGAAAATTTAGAGCTATTAAAGGTGAAGATGTGGTTTTTCCCTTATTTAACGTATTTCACAATACTCGCTACAACAGCTTTATTAATGGCGATGTTCTTTATAGAGTCTATGCGCTCACAAATTTTATTTACATGCGTTGTCGTCGCTATTGTGATGATTTTCTATGTACTTACTCAAAAGAAAAAAACGATTAAACAACCCGATGAATCAAGTTCTATTTTTAGCAAAGAAGAATTCGATTTTGAACAATAATACGATAAAGGAGTGGTCTAATTATGACAGTTCAGCAAGAAATGAAAACGCTCACACATTTTATCCAAGGGGAAGAGGTAGCTGGTACAAGTGGCCGATTTTCAGAGGTTTATAATCCATCAACAGGAGAGGTTATTGCAACAGTACCACTTGCTTCAAGAGATGAGGTAAAGCATGCTATTCAGCTTGCAAAAGAAGCCTTTCCAGCATGGAAAAAACGATCAATTGGTAAACGGGTAGAAGTGTTACATCGATTCCGTCAGTTGTTAGTAGAAAAACAGGAAGAGCTTATCGATGTGATTTGTCAGGAAAGTGGTAAAACAAAGGACGATGCAAAAGGTGAAATCGTTCGTGGTATTGAATCTGTTGATATGGCGATCAGTGCACCGCAAATGCTAAAAGGAGAGTACTCAGTCAATGTAGGTGGTAATATAAATGCCTTTTCTGCCAAATCACCACTCGGCGTAGTGGCAACTATCGCACCATTTAATTTCCCTGTTATGGTACCGCTTGCGATTACAAGCATGGCTGTGGCAGTAGGAAATACCGTTATATTAAAGCCATCAGAGCGCGTACCGATGTCCGCTCTCTATATAAGTCAATTATGGAAAGAGGCAGGTTTACCAGATGGCATTTGGACTGTTGTCAATGGAGATAAAGAGGCTGTCAATGAACTATTAGAAAATAAAGAGATTCAAGCTATCTCATTTGTTGGCTCAACACCTGTTGCTGAATATATTTATCAAACAGGAACAAAGCACAATAAACGTGTTGCGGCATTTGGTGGTGGGAAGAACTTTATGATTGTGATGCCAGATGCCAACCTAGAACAAACGGCGAATGCCTTTTTAGGAGCAGCGTATGGTGCAGCATCACAGCGCTGTATGGCGATTTCAGGTGCACTTGTTGTAGGCAAAGATACCGAACAACGGTTTACGGAACTATTAAAAAATAAAATCTCTCAACTAAAGGTTGGACCCTATACAGAAAAAGACGTCGATTTCGGACCAGTCATCACTAAAGAGTCGAAAGGAACGATTATTCGTTCTATCGATGAGGCAGTCACTGAAGGGGCAAATCTTGTGATTGACGGAAGAAATCCGAAAGTATGTGAAACGTCAAATGGCTTTTATCTTGGCCCAACCCTCCTTAATAATGTCACATCGGAAATGAAGATCTTTAAAGAAGAGGTCTTTGGTCCAGCACGTATTGTTGTAGGGGTGGACTCATTACAAGAGGCAATAGATTTAATCAATAACCATGAGCTTGGCAATGGGGTAACCATGTTTACAAGCAGTGGAGCAGCAGCACGGAAATTCCAAGAGGAAATAGAAGTCGGCATGGTAGGTGTGAACGTACCTATACCAATCCCTGTTGGCTATCATAACTTTGGTGGATGGAAACGTTCTAAGTTTGGTGAAGGGCATATGTTTGGCCCAGATCAGGCAAGGTTCTTTACAAAGGCCAAAACGATTTCTGAGCGCTGGCCAGATGAAACGGAGGATACAACAAGTTCCTTTGCGTTCCCAAGTAATAATGATGCGAAAAACTAATATAGTGAGGGGTGTTTGATGATGACACAGACAAATCTTAAAAGTGATGTATTATCCAAGGATGAGCAATATGTTTGGCATTCTATGAAACCATATAATCCGCAAGCCACATATGTAGTAGAAAGGTCTGATGGTGCAAGAATTATGGATACAGATGGTGTGGAATATATTGATGCAATGGCAGGGCTTTGGTGTGTCAATGTTGGCTATGGACGGAAAGAGTTAGCAGATGCGGCACATGAGCAAATGATGAAAAATGCTTATGCACCTTTATCTCAGGGTCATTTGCCTGCAGTGGAATTAGCTGAGAAGCTAAATGAACTACTTGGTGGAGATTACGTTATTTTCTTCTCCAATAGTGGATCAGAGGCGAATGAAACAGCCTTTAAAATTGCTCGGCAATACCATCAGCAAAAAGGACAAAGCTCACGCTATAAAATTGTCTCACGCTACCGTGCTTATCATGGTAACTCCTTTGGGGCTTTAGCGGCAACGGGGCAGGCGGAGCGCAAATATAAATACGAGCCACTATCTCCAGGTTTTATCCATGTCGCACCACCTGATCAATATCGTGAGCATGAAAGCGATGCTATTGCGCCATTGGATTTAGCGAGTGTAAAGGCTGTAGATAAAACGATGACATGGGAACTGAGTGACACAATTGCAGCTATGATCTTAGAGCCTATTATTACAGGTGGCGGTGTCATTATGCCTCCAGAGAATTATTTAAAAGGCATTGAGGAAGTGTGTAAAAGGCATGGTGCTTTACTGATTGTGGATGAGGTTATTTGTGGCTTTGGTCGAACAGGTAAGCCTTTTGGATTTATGAACTACGGTGTTAAGCCAGATATAATTACGATGGCTAAAGGAATTACAAGTGCCTATTTACCATTATCAGCAACAGCCGTGAAGCGTGAAATTTATGAGGCGTTTAAGGGCTCAGATGCATACAGCTATTTCCGCCATGTGAATACGTTTGGAGGCTCTCCTGTGGCATGTGCAGTTGCATTAAAAAATATTGAAATTCTTGAGCAAGAAGCGTTGTTTGAGCGTTCCAAGGAAATTGGCGCTGCAACACTACAAACATTGCAGCAACAATTGCAGCATCATCTAAATGTAGGAGATGTGCGTGGCAAAGGTTTATTAATTGGGATTGAATTAGTTGCAGATAAAGTCTCGAAAGAACCTTTACCAGTGGAGAAGGTGAATGCTGTCATTGCCAAATGTAAAGAACAAGGGGTTATCATTGGAAAAAATGGAGCAACTGTTGCAGGGTTTAATAATGTCTTAACGCTATCACCACCACTTAATATTGTACAAGAAGATCTTGATCGTATACTCGATGTGGTTGTGGATAGTGTAAATAAGCTGTAAAGAATATTGATATGGTTCTAAAAGCCTTGGAGTAATTAGCGGTGGGTGGTAGATGTCAACTAGATGGAACAAATTCAGTATACAAATCAAGAAACGATTGAGCGTATTAAAGCCTTGTCTCCTGCATTTGTGCGTAATGACGCAGGGCAGGAAGTAGGAGAAATTGTTTCTACAATTAAAATCGTATAGAGGTGAAGGTACTTGTATGTTTTGGCAATTGACGGTGGTGGAACAAAAACAATTGCGACAATCTCAACATTTCGTGGGCAAGTTATAGCACTAGCAGAAACAGGTAAAAGTAATCCCACATCTATGAGCTTAGAGCAATTTACGCAGACGATAACAGAACTAATAATTGATTTAAAAAGACAACAACCTTATGATTTTCATCAAATTACGAAGTGCCATGCGGGACTATCTGGCGTAACGGAAAATAATAATGAGGAAATTACCCACACATTATTAACCTCGCTATTACCTGAAGGCTGTCAATTATCACTGTCGAATGATGGGTTGAACGCGCTGTATGCTGGTACATTAGGTCAGTCTGGCATTGTACAGATTTCTGGTACAGGTGCAATTACATTAAGTATAGATTCGTCTGGCAGAGTTGAGCGTACGGCAGGATGGGGCTATATTTTTGATGATGAAGGCAGTGGCTATGATATTGGTATTCGCACATTAAAAGCGGTGTTTAAAGCATTTGATAAAAGAGGGCCAGAAACGAGCCTCACATCCTCAGTATTAAATTATTTTCAATTACAATCGATTCCACAAATAATTGAAATTGTTTATGGAAAAGGACATCCGAGAGATACAATCTCTCCTTTAAGTAAGATTGCCATTGATTGCGCTAAAAGAGGTGATGCTGTAGCGAACACGATTCTGGATCAAGTGTGCCATGTTTTTTATCAAAGTATAGATGCTTGTTACAAAAAAAATCCGTTTTCAGATACGCGTGTCAAAGTCGTGCTAGCTGGTGGAGTTTTTAATGAATTGACGTTATTTATTGAAAAATTAGCCTCCATTGATAAAAATAATAGCAATCAGTATGACTTTATGGGTGCTTATAGCCTACCAGTTGGCGGTGCCGCATTAGCCGCATTAAAACTACCTAATAATGAAGCGAAAATATTTATCGATCAATATAATGCTAGTATTAAGGAGTTTTTAACTAATTAATCCTCCCTTTTAATTTAGCAAGTAGAGAATAGGAAGGTCTTTTCTCTACTTGCATTTTGTTAGTCCTCTACTTTAAACATATTACCTTTATAAGACTTATGAATAGTCATAACAATTCCCATAAGCATGATGTTCGATAATATTGATGATGAAGGAGCTTAATTTACACTACTGGAGTGGACAAAAAGACAGCTAATCCCACCTAGTAGAAGAAAATGAACTACTAAACTTACATCCAACCTCTTGAGTTGAGACAAATATAATACCTCCATTCTTTATTAATACGATAAACGTTTGGAATGCATGGAAGGTTACGGTGGCAGAAATAGTATAATTAAGGATCAATGGTAGGGAGTTATTTGTGTGGTAAATTACCTATATAAAACTAGATAATGGGCATAAATTCTTAATTCTTCTTGCAATCTTTACAAAAACATAACACTGGCTTTATATCTTCATACTATCATTATTGGTAAGAGTTGGAGGAGGAGCCAAGGATCATGCATTTTTTCCGTTTCATAAAGGTGAAGGACAAGTTACTTGTACTCATGATTGTTTGTGTATTATCGAATGTATTGCTGGGTGTGTTTAGTGTGGATTATTTAAGGAAGATGTCGTGGCATGCAAGTGAGAGTTACACACAGGGACTTGTCCCAATCGGTTGGCTGAATGAGCTAGAAGAATCACAGCGTCAATTAGATTTTATCGTAGATGCTCAGGGTGACTATCAAGAAATGACGGTTATTTTAAAAGAGATGGCACAGCCTTTAAAGCAATTGGATAGCCAAGAAATTGATAAAAAAATGAGTCATCAAATTAAAAAATTTAAATCCTTGCTGAAGAAGCAAGGAGAATTGATTGAGAGTTATAAGCAATTGAACCAAGGTGAGCTAGAGCAGTTCTATTCGCTAACATTTCTACCAATAAGTCAGGAAAGCCATACATTATTAGAAGAAACACAAAATTATTTGGTTGAAAAAGCGAAGGATCAACAGAAGTATTATCAACAAGATGTGCAATTTGGTTATTGGTTACTAGGTGGCGTATGCTTAGCGGTGGTGTTGCTTGTCATTCTGATAGGATTTATCGCAACTAAGGCAGTCAATGTACCAACACGTCAATTGAAATCATTATTAAAACGAGCAGAACAAGGCGATTTCACTGCGAATGCAAGTTATGTTGCCCATGATGAGCTTGGTGAGGTAGTACTGTCTTACAATCAAATGGTCACAGAGGTAAAACACCTACTCCATACTGTAACGGACAGCGCCTATGAAGTAGAAGAAATGACAGGTAAATTGCAAGGATCCTCAGAGCAATCATCAACAACAACGTTAAAAATAGCAAAAGATGTACAATCTATTTCAGATTCAACGGCTGCTTCTACTAGTAAATTGGCTTCCAATACAGCTTCTTTAGAGGAAGTTTTAAATGATGTACAAGTCATTTTAGAAAAAGTGCAGGTCGTGGAAAGCTTTGCGCATCAAACAGCAAGAGATGCTGAGAGTGGAACTGAAATTGTACAGGCTAATTTAATGCAAATGCAGGTCATTAAGCAGGCCGTAGAAAAGTCGAATACAGCTATCTTTAACTTGGTTGAGCGTGCCTCATCAATCGATCAAATGATTGAGGTCATAGAAAAAATAACAGCACAAACCAACTTACTAGCGTTAAACGCATCCATTGAAGCAGCAAGAGCAGGAGAACATGGAAAGGGGTTTGCGGTTGTAGCCAATGAGGTGCGGAAGCTTGCGGAACAAACAGTCCAATCAACACAAACGATTACATCCATTGTACAAAACATCCATTTAGATTCGAGCTATGCAGTACAAATGATGGAGGGCGTGTTGTTGGCTACTGAAAAAGGTGTTGCCGTAACAGGACAAACAGCGACAAGTTTTGATCAAATTTTAGAAAAAGTACATACAATCAAGCCTTATATGATGGAAGTATCTGCTACAGTTCAAGAGATAGCCACTCACACCCAAAAGGTGAGTGAGGATGCGGTTATGTTAACAGCTATATCGGATACGAATGCCGTATCCACTAAGCATGTTGCTACATTAACAGCAGATCAATTAACAGCTCAACAACAATTCCATAATTACATTAAAGAATTGCGCAAAGTATCAAAAGTTTTGCAAATTGCTGTTAAACGTTTTTCAATCTAATTTAATATTAAAGAATAATGTTGAAAAGGAGTCTTTTTTGCGGAAATTAGCAAAGAAGGTTCTTTTTTTGCGTGGTTACAAAACTAGTTTATGAAAGATTTAATTTTTTGTATTTTTGAGGTGTACAATTGTATTTTTTATATTTTTGTAGCACAATATTTTTTGAGTGCTCATATACTGGAAGTAAGGGATTGTATGTTCCTTTTAATGAATATTATTAATATAATTGTTGTATTTTCAAAACGAACACATTATAATGAGTTTCATTGAAAGTGTTATTAAATCAATGTTTATCAATATATATTTGTACTTTCAGCAAGTACAATTGTTCATATGTGGAGGTTTTGAGAAATGAAAAAGATTATTGTTACTGGGGCACTTGGTCAAATTGGTTCTGAGCTTGTAGAAAAACTTCGTGGTATTTATGGAGAGGACAATATACTTGCTACAGACATTAGAAAGCTTGAACATACTAAGGGCCCATTTGAAATATTGGACGTGACAGATGGACAAAGAATGCACGATTTAGCAAAGGACTTTGGTGCAGATACGATGATGCATTTAGCAGCATTACTATCAGCCACAGCTGAAAGAAATCCATTGTTAGCTTGGAATTTAAATATGGGCGGTTTAATGAATGCATTGGAAGTTTCTCGTGAGTTAAATATGCAATTTTTCACGCCAAGTTCAATTGGAGCATTTGGTCCATCTACACCGAAGGAAGATACACCGCAGGATACTTTGCAACGTCCAACAACTATGTATGGTGTAAATAAGGTAGCGGGTGAATTATTATGCGATTATTACTTCAATCGTTTTGGTGTTGATACACGTGGTGTACGTTTCCCTGGATTAATTTCTTATGTAACACCTCCAGGTGGTGGTACAACTGATTATGCAGTAGAAATTTTCTATGAAGCAATTGAGCAAGGTAAGTACACATCTTATATTCAGGAAGGTACGTTTATGGATATGATGTACATGCCAGATGCCTTACAAGCTATTGTAGATTTAATGGAGGCAGATGGTAGTAAGCTCGTTCATCGCAATGCCTTTAATATTACAGCGATGAGCTTTGAACCATCACAAATCGCAGCTGAAATCAAGAAGCATTTGCCAAATTTCACAATGGATTATCAGGTTGATCCAGTGCGTCAAGCGATTGCAGACAGTTGGCCAAACTCTTTAAATATTGACGCAGCTCAAAAAGAGTGGGGCTTCAAAGCAGAGTATGATTTAGCCAAAATGACGATAGATATGTTAGAAAAACTAAAAATGAAACTGCATAAAAAGGCAATTTCCTAATCATTAAAGGACGGATGTAGAATTAGTCTACATCCGTTTTTTTATGTGTCTATAAAAGAGAATTGTTGGCATATATAGATTAAATTACGTAACTGAAATATATTTGTGTTCTGAATATTGACAGTTCCTAAAAGCTAAGCTTTGTGATAGTATTGCCGAAATATACCTAGATCATTGATATAGTTAAAAGAGCGATTTCCTTTTATAGAAGTCACTCTTTTATTGAATTATTTAGTTAACATGTGGAAAACCTGTTCCACGTCTTTATCACCACGACCTGAGATATTAATAATAATGCTTTCTTCAGATGATAAAGTTGGTGCTAATTTTAGAGCATGTGCGACCGCATGTGAGCTCTCAAGGGCAGGAATAATCCCTTCAACCTTCGAAAGTACTTGAAATGCCTCAAGGACTTCTTTGTTTGTCACAGTCACATACTCAGCACGGCCAATTGTTTTTAAATGACTATGTTCTGGACCTGCTCCAGGGTAATCTAAACCAGCAGCTATTGAATAGGTTGGTAGTGGATTGCCGTCTGCATCCTGTAATACTAAGCATTTGAAGCCATGTAGCTCTCCGGGCGAACCTTCGTTTAATGTAGCAGCTTGATCTGGCTCTATTCCAATAAGACGAACCTGTTCATCTGCAATGTAGTCTGCAAATGCTCCAATGGCATTACTGCCACCGCCAACACAGGCAAGGATCGCTGCGGGTAGCTTTCCTTCTTTTTCTAAAATCTGTTCACGACTTTCGCGACTAATCACAGATTGGAAGTGTTTAACCATTGATGGGAAGGGATGTGGCCCAACTGCTGAACCTAATAAGTAAAACGTTGTTTCATAGTTTTCGACTAAGTCAGCGAATGCTTCATCAACTGCATCCTTTAAACGTCCTTGCCCTTTATCAACAGCTACTACTTTCGCGCCAAGAAGCTCCATGCGAAACACGTTCAATGCTTGACGTTTTGTATCCTCTAAGCCCATATAAATAGTGCAATCCATTCCAAACATGGCACAAGCAGTCGCAGTTGCTACACCATGTTGACCTGCACCTGTTTCGGCAATAACGCGATTTGCCCCCATACGTTTGGCTAGTAAAATCTGTCCCAATACATTATTAATTTTATGTGAGCCTGTATGGTTAAGATCTTCACGTTTTAAATAAATTTTTGCGCCACCCAATTGCTTTGTTAAATTTTCTGCAAAATAAAGTGGGGATTTACGACCAACATACTCACGGAAATAGTAATCCAATTCTTTTTTAAATTCTTCATCATCTTTAAACTTTTGGAAATGCTCATCTAGAATAGTTAAGACATTTTGAAGCTCCTTTGGAACAAAGCTTCCGCCAAATTCTCCGAAATAACCTTTTTTCTCTACTACTTTACTCATCTTTACTCGACTCCTCTATGCTAATTTTTCCATAAAAAAAAGCCACTCTAATCCTCTTAAAAAGGACGAGTAACCGTGGTGCCACCTTCATTCGCAATTTTTGCGCGCTTTCTTACTCCGATAACGGGGAGTGAATCGGCCTTACATTTAATAAGGCTGCTCTGAAGTCCATTCACAAGTATCTACTACTGGTTTGCACCATTCACCAGCTCTCTGAAAGTAACCATGCTTGCTACTACTCTTCTTCCTTGCATTTATATTAGAAAGAATTGTAGTTTATTTTCAGAATAGTGTCAAGAAAAAAAGACGAATCTAAAAAGACTCGTCTGTTAAATCAAATGATGAAAGTGAAGGCGTTTATTGAGTGCATACATAATCGGTGCACCAACAGCTAACACAACAAATTCACCTGCCGCCACTGTTAGCCAAGTCCAGAAGAATGGTAGTTCTAAGGCCAAATTCAACTCGAAGGCAATAATAAACATTGTGCAAGTAAATAATAATGTATTAATAATTAAACGTGCCCAAATATTTTTGACATATTTACAGATTAAAATGAACAGTCCAAGTGTAATCATCGAATGACCAACACCAAACACTAAATCGTAAATGCCAAGTGGTGAAAATAGATTAGAGATCAATACACCAATAATGATCCCTACGGCAAAGCGTGGGTTAAAGGCAACCAAATGGTTAAACATTTCAGATACACGGAATTGTACCTCTGTAAAACCAAACGGTGCAACAAGCATTGTCACCGCAATATATAGCGCTGCAATAATACCACTTGCTGCTAAAAATTTTATCTTCATATTCATTTCTCCTTAGTTTTTTTGCGTGGGATGGTTACGAACCACGTAGAGCAAGTGCAATCATATCAGTATTCATGCGGGTTTGTAAATAACATTGTGTAAAATATGTGTAAAATTATAAAGCAACTAGAATATTGACTGTATTATTTTCATCTTCTTCACGAAGCTCTTTGATGAGGTGAGTGTAAATTCGAATTGTTGTATCAACATCTGCATGTCCAAGTCGTTCGGAAATATACTGAACTGAAATTCCTGTGTAAAATAAAATACTAGCGTGAGAATGGGGTAAACCATGAATTGAAATTTCTTCTATCAGTAAATCAAGAAGTATTTTTTTAAATCCTTTATTAACACCTGTATTGCTGAAAACATTTTATAGAAGCGGGTTTATAAAACACCAATTTATGAATATTCTCAGGTGTCACTTCGAAAAAAATGATTGAACAGACTCATCGTTACCTTGTCTATTTTAATTATGCGGTTTGAACTTTCCGTTTTGGTCTTTTTCTTACCTTCATCATAGGAACATGTATATCCCCATGTCTTGTTAATGTTGATGGTGTTGTCTTTGAAATTAAAATCTTTTTAGTAAGTGCGATTATTTCAGCAAAGCGCATCCCTGATTTCAAAGCTAATAAAATAATGTAGTATACAGGTCTATTATCTTCTTTTAGTGATTTCATTAGATAACTGGACAACAGCTTGCTTTCTGTATAGTTAATATGCTTTTCATCACTCTTTTTGGAGTCTTGGCCAGAAATTGTTGCATTGCGAGTAAAGTTTGAAGGAATTATAGCCTCATCAAAAGCTTCGCGTACACAGGCTCTAATGTGGGCATTTATCTTTTTTACCGTTTCCTTAGATTTGGTCTTTCCGTACTCATTAAGAAAAGATTGATAATCACTCTTTTTGATATGCTGTAATGGAGTGTTAGAAAAGTATTTTCTAATTACTTTCAATGTATTTTTGTAATGTACTTTTGTAGGTGGTACAGTAGTGGATTTGTAAATAGACACCCATTGTTCAAAATACTCATCGATTGGCTCTAATTTCGTAATGGGATTTAAGCCCTTATTTAATTTAGATTCTATTTCAGCAGCTACGATCTGTGCCTCTTTCTTCGTTTTGAAACCACCCTTGCCTATAGGTTTGATTCACTCTTTTTGATGAACAACATATACAATTTCATCTGTATGAAGAATGTAATAAAGTAATTGTAAAAGATCGGTGATTTTTAGCAAGTGGTCTTTATAGAGGGGGTATAAAAGATGCTATGAAGACTTTCGAGCAATTTAGTGCGATAGATATTTCTTCAACTGATGAATTACCCTTTATTTGTGGGGGGACAAATACGAATTAACGAATTTTATGAAAGAAGTAAAAGAGTATATTTCCAGACCAGGTGAGGGGTATTTCTCTCATTTAATCAAAGATGATTTTAAAGAAATATTAAATCCTCCAACATGTATTATTTAGATGAGAATATAAAAATACTTGTTGAACTAATATCATATTTAATTAAAAGGAAGTTACGTTCCTAATAAATTGTAGGTAGTAGTATTAAAGCGTATGGTAATACCTAAACAATATTGCATTACGAAATAAGCACGTTTTGATTGCTTGTACGTGGATGTCTAAAAACAAGTGATAGGTCACATTTAACTAGATGTGGCTTTTTAAGTTTAAGAGACTAATAATTTCTAATCTATCTTTAGCAAAAAAATATTTATTAGAAATAGGTAATTATTGAAAAAATAATGAAAAACAGTATTGTGAAAAAAACACAATAATTGTAAAATTGTAATATATTGAGAAAGGGAGTGTTTTGGTAAAAATGATAAATTATGTTAATAAAATTTTTGCTATTGTGTTAATTGCGGTATTCGCATTCACAACCATTTTTTCGACTAGTATTGAAGTAAGTGCAAATTCAGAAGTCGATATGAATAAGTATATTACTAGCAATTTACCTAATGATGCTGTAATAACACAAAATGATGATAGAATTACAGCAATTACATATTTAGAAAACGGTAAAACTTATACTACTTCAATCGATAAAGAACATAGAAAGATGTATTTAGAACATAATGGAACTAAGTACGAAATGATTGTAGATGCTTTGGAAAGCAATGAATATACTCAGGAATCTGAATTTCTCGGTCACTTAGTAAATATAGAGACTGGAGAAATTATTGATTTTGATGATTTAGATAAGTCAAACAATGAAACTGAAATTACTCCATTTGCTGTATTCGTTGCCCCTTTAGCAATTCCTGTCTTAACGAAAGCCTTAGAACTGTTACTATTAGGAGCAACAATGATATATGTTGCAAATTCGGATTTTGTAGTTGCTTCAGAAGCAATGCAAATGACTAATAAATATAAAAAGAATAACTATTTTGCGGCTTGGATTTATTACCCGGAACATTATAAAAAAGGGGAAGAATTTGTTGTAATTGGGCAAGGAATCTCAGATGGTGAGGCCCAAGCTCGTTTAATGATTAACAAGAGTATTTTTGCAAGAAGTGAGGCATTAGCTAAATCTATCTTCAAAAAAATAGATAGAGGACCAGAACAACATGGACCTTTCCCAAATTATTTACCACACTATCATGGAAAACTTCCAGGTGAAAATAACCCGAATATAGATGTGTCAAGTGGTGGTCATTCATGGTACTTCGGTAATATTTGGAGATAATTTTATAAAATTATTTTATTACAAAAAAGTGGACAATAAGCTATAAAAGCTCAAAAGTGTCCACTTTTTTTATTTCACATTTTTATAAAATAGAGTTATTTAGTATATTTAAAGAAAAATGCTAGGAGGAATATTTTTGAATAATAAAGAACTAATTCCTACAACTGAAATTAAAGAAGAGTTTGAAGCTATTCTATTAGAAAATGATTGTATTGCGCATTGTGAGATTAATTTAAAAAACGGGACTATAAAAAACATACAACGATTAGATACGAGTTATGACGAGATTGCTTTGGATACTGTGAATAATGAATTCTGTTTTACTCTAAAAGATAAAAATAACATAAACTTTCATAGAGTTAATCTTCAAAAATTTAGTCAAATAAATGCTATAACATTAAATTTAAACGATTATTTTTCTTCTGAAGAACTTAAGGATGAAAGCTATTATTCCAAGTTAATCTACCTTAATCACCAATATTTGTTGTATTTTATTACGAAAAGAGAAATTAACTATGGACTTCCTTTTTATCAATGTATTTTTTTAGTAAACACTTCAACAGGAGAGATAAAACGATTAAATCCTTTACTTCCAAACGGGGATAATTTACTTAGGTTAGATATTTTCAAAAACATCTATCTAAGCAATCATAATCACTTTTTATTGTTAAAAACAGGGAGAATTAGACCTTTTGAAAAACAATCAATGTATAAAAACGTAGATATTGAAAATCTTTATCATGACCATCTTGAATCCATTTACTTAATGGAGGTTTCAACTTTAATTGACCAACAAAATTTTAATAATGCGACATTGATATCTTTATTAAATTATTCAAGTGCTTCTGAAAAATTGCAATATGAGAACAATATTCTTTCATACGTAGTATCTGATTTTACTCACAACACTAAAGAATTAATAAAACATGATTTGTTAATAGGGAATGTTTCAAAGTTTCAAGATAACCAATTAATACGAGATCATTTAAATTATGATTTTGAAATATTACCAAACTACTATCATTATATCTCAAAATTATCTGAACAAGAAAAAACTGATACGTTTAATCTAATTGACGATGAATTTTCGTTTAATGTAAAGCTTGATAAGATAAATTAAATTTAAGTATCTCAGATGAGATGCTTCAGACTGTAGACAAACTCGGAAATTTGGGAGTTTGCCTACAGTCTTTTTTCTTTAACAATAGAATAAAGTAGAGCCGTTTATTTTCATTTCGGGCTGCAGTAAATTAGACAAAAACTGCACTTCAATTGTGAGATTGTGTGTCTAACAATTGGGCGCAGTTCAGAAATTATGGTCATATATTTTTATTGTGTAAAGCGGAACAGAAATTAAACTCAATTTAACGGAAAATTTTATACAAAGTTGAAAAGTATTAATAATACAGTATTTTAAAATTTATGTAAAAATTGTAAGTGAGTCCAGCTTAATTTTTTCATGGGATGGTTACGAACCACGGTGCTTTCACACAAGACAACATTTTATTATAGATATCTAGCAGAAGTCAAATGTCAGACTTTTTGTCTATATGACACACTTCGTAAAATTGTCATAAATATTTTTTACTGTTTTTTAAAAAGAAAGCAAATAACTAAAATAGCGTAGTTTAGCGGTTTAAAGCGGCAAATTGAATGAAAAACTAAAATGTTTCGTCAGTTTTAAAAGTCAGAACATTCATAATGTTGTTGACGGAGCTTGATAATAACGATAATATAGCGATACATTCACACTTTGTTTGGATAAAGTGTGATAGATATTGAGAGTATAATCGGGGGGATTATTTGTGAAGAACAGTGTAAAAAAGCTTTCATTCCTTCTTTTTGGATTAGTGTTACTACTTGCTGCTTGCGGTAGTGGCGGATCTAGTTCAACAGATTCAAAAGGGAATGAATCAAACAATGCAAGTGAGAGCGGGAATACAGAGGATAAAACATATAAAATCGGGATTACTCAAATTGTAGAGCATCCATCATTAAACGCAGCAACGGAAGGCTTTAAAAAGGCAATTGAAGATGCTGGCTTAAAAGTTGACTACGATCCACAAATTGCACAAGGAGATAACAGTCTTAACACAACGATTGCTAACAATCTAGTAAGTGCAAACGTAGATTTAATTTTTGCTAACTCCACACCTTCTGCACAAGCAGCGGCAACAGCCACAAGTGATATTCCAATTATCTTCACATCTGTCACAGATGCTGTTGGTGCACAGTTAATCGAATCAATGGAGAAGCCAGGAAAAAATGTTACAGGAACAATTGATTTACATCCTGAAACGATTTCTAAAACAGTCGCATTCCTAAAAGAGCTTGGCGCCAAAAAAGTAGGGATGGTCTACAATGCTGGTGAGCAAAACTCTGTTGCACAAGTTAAAGAAGTGAAAAAGGTGATGGATGAACAAGGCTTAACAGTAGTAGAAGCGTCAGCATCTACTTCGGCAGATGTAAAACAAGCAACAGAATCACTAATTGGTAAGGTAGAGGCTTTCTATATTATTACTGATAATACAGTAGTTTCTGCTTTAGAGTCTGTTATTGATGTTGCCAATACAAATGAATTACCACTTGTTGTGGGAGAGCTAGACTCTGTTGCACGAGGCGGTTTAGCTGCTTATGGTTTTGAATATTTCGATATTGGTTATGAGGCTGGTCAAATGGCTGTGAAAATTTTAAAAGGTGAAGCAACACCTGCCGAGACGCCAGCACAATATCCGCAAAATCTGAAACTATTAATCAATAAAAAAGTAGCGGATGATTTAGGAATTGAAATAAAAGATTCTTGGGGTGCAGAACTTCTAGAAAAATAAATGGAAGCGGGGGAGAACTATCCCCGCTTTATCTTCATTTATAAGCAGTAGAAATAATAAAAAGATTTAGGAGATGATTCAACGATGTTTTTAGCATTATTTGGCGCAGTGGAGCAAGGAATCATCTATGCAATTATGGCACTTGGTGTATATTTAACGTTTCGGGTGTTAGATTTTCCGGATTTAACGGTTGATGGAAGCTTTGTAACAGGGGCGGCAACTGCAGCAACAATGATTTTGCTTGGCTACTCCCCAATCTTAGCGACTTTAGTGGCAATTGTTGCTGGATTTATTGCTGGATGTATGACAGGAATTCTTCACACGAAAGGAAAGATTAATCCACTATTATCAGGGATTTTAATGATGATTGCGTTATACTCGATTAACCTGCGCATCATGGGGTTAACTGCAGAAAATACGATAGGTCGCCCGAATATTCCACTATTAAACTCAGAAACGATTTTTTCAAAGTTTCAAGCATTTTGGAGTGATTTAGGGATCGATGCTGCTCTCAATAACCTATTAAAAGGCATGGGCTTTCAGCATGTACCAAATACATGGAGTGTGCTGATAGTCGTATTAATCATCACGATTTTAATTAAGTTAATAGCAGACTGGTTCTTGAAGACTGAGGTCGGGCTAGCTATCCGAGCAACTGGTGATAATAAACGAATGATTCGTAGCTTCTCTGCAAATACAGATACACTTATCATTTTAGGGCTTGGACTTTCCAATGCGCTTGTCGCATTTTCTGGAGCTTTAATCGCACAATATTCGAAGTTCTCCGATGTTAGTATGGGGATTGGTATGATTGTCATCGGTCTTGCATCGGTTATTATTGGTGAAGCCATTTTTGGGACAAAGACCATTATCCGTACAACTTTTGCAGTCATTGCAGGAGCTATCATTTACCGTATGATTTTAGCATTAGCATTACGTGTAGATTTCCTTGATTCAGGAGATATGAAATTAATTACGGCTATCATCGTTATTTTGGCGCTGATCTTACCACAATTTATCAATAAGAGTAAGGAACGTAAACGTAAGGCGAAGCGTGCTGCAGAGCTGTCACGAGTAAAAACAGTAGAGCAAGGAGGAAAAGGTCTTGCTTAAATTACATGGTATTAATAAGGTGTTTAATGAAGGAACACCAGATGAAAAAATTGCACTAGCAGAGATTAATCTACACTTAAAGCCAGGTGATTTTGTGACAATCATTGGTAGTAACGGTGCAGGGAAATCAACGATGATGAATATGATTTCAGGCGCCTTAACACCTGATTTTGGCACAGTTTCTATTGATGGTAATGATGTCACGAATTTGCCTGAATATAAACGCTCTCAATACATTGGTCGTGTGTTCCAAGACCCAATGGCGGGAACAGCTCCTACGATGACAATTGAAGAAAACTTAGCACTGGCCTATTCACGAAATAAGGGTAGAGGACTGCACATCGGTGTGGACAAAAAGCGTCGTACCTTGTTCAAAGAATCATTAGAAATGCTTGGTTTAAATCTGGAAGATCGGCTTTCTGCAAAAGTAGGCTTACTTTCAGGTGGGGAACGGCAAGCATTGTCACTGTTAATGGCTACTTTCACAAAGCCCTCTATTTTATTGCTGGATGAGCATACGGCTGCACTTGATCCATCACGTGCAGAATTAATTACCCGTATTACGAAGTATTTAGTTGAAAAAGATCAGTTAACGACATTAATGGTAACGCACAATATGCAACAAGCTTTGGATTTAGGGAATCGTCTTATTATGATGGACAAAGGCCAAATTATTTTAGAGGTTGCTGAAGACCGTAAGCATGAATTAACGATCCCAGATTTAATGGCCGAATTTGAACGCATTCGTGGGGAAAAAATGAATTCAGACCGCGCTTTATTAGGTTAATGACAAAACGCTCATACACTTGTATGGGCATTTTTTATAGTGTTAAAAAATCCATCAATAGCATTTTTGTCAATGGTGAAAATGAATGTCCGTTGCAGGCTACTTGATTTCCTGTGGGGGGAATGCCGATCTATCCCACGGGAGTCAAGTAGCCTTCCACTCCAACCCATAAATTGAGCAAAGGGGTTCACTACTGTTAGTATGAAAGAAAATGAAAAGACACATTTGCAGAATAGTTGATTGGAGTGGAGCCAGCGTCACTCCTAGGGGATTTAGCGTCATATAGGAGAAGCTGGAGCGAGTGAAGCGGGGCTATCGGAAGCTGGCGGAACGGAGATTAACCCCTCGCATTGCCAGAATGTCACTTTCCGCAGGTGATATTATTTTTTTCAACAATATATATAACGCTCATGCACTAGTTTGAATGTTTTTTATTTAGGGTAATAAAAACGATTGATAAACTTTATCACAATAAAAAAGTCTCACTTGCTGAGAAGTGAGACTCTTCATTTTAAACGAGTAAGCCAAATAGTTGAATGTCGTTGTTTACTTCTTTGTATTTGAAGCCGAATTCATCCATTCGTGCAAGCAGCCCTTCATAATCCGCTTGATCGCCAAGCTCAATACCAACGAGGGCAGGACCACTTTCTTTATTGTTTTTCTTTGTGTATTCAAAGGTAGTAATATCGTCGTTAGGTCCTACAACGCTTGTGAGGAATTGACGTAATGCCCCTGCGCGCTGAGGGAAGCTGACGATGAAGTAGTAAAGTAAGCCTTCGTGAATAAGCGACTTTTCTTTAATCTCCTGCATCCGTCCAATATCATTATTACCACCGCTAATAATGACCACGACTGATTTCCCTTTAATTTCTTCTTTATAAAAATCAAGAGCTGCCACTGATAGTGCCCCAGCAGGCTCGGCAATAATGGCATGTTTATTATATAGATCTAAAATCGTTGTACAAACTTTGCCTTCTGGTACAAGAATAATGTCGTCTAAATAGCGGCGACAAACATCATAAGTGTGATGGCCGACGCATTTTACGGCAGCGCCATCGACGAATTTATCAATCCAATTAAGAGCCACAGCGCCCCCTTCAGCAAAAGCAGCTTTCATACTGCCAGCACCAGCGGGCTCTACGCCAATAATTTTAGTAGAAGGGGAGAGGTTTTTAACGTAGGCAGAAACGCCAGACATTAAGCCGCCACCACCAATACTGCCAAAGACGTAGTCGATTGGCTCCTCCATGTCATTCATAATTTCTACTGCAACAGTTCCTTGACCAGCAATGACATCGAAATCATCGAATGGATGGATGAATATTTTATCGTGTTCTTCGCAATAGCTTAAGGCGCTTTCAGCAGAGTCATCGAACGTATCGCCTGCTAAAATAATCTCTACAAATTCGCGCCCAAACATTCGCACTTGGTCTATTTTTTGCTTTGGTGTTGTTTGAGGCATAAAAATGCTAGCCTGGATTTTTAATTGAGCACAGGCATAAGCTACACCTTGTGCATGATTGCCTGCGCTTGCACAGACAACACCAGCGTTGCGTGCTTCTTCCTCGATTTTTTTAATTTTATAATAGGCACCTCGGAGCTTGAATGAGCGCACATGTTGTAAATCTTCGCGTTTAAAGTAAATAGTAGCTCCGTATTTCTCGGATAAATAATCGTTTTTTTGTAGTGGTGTATGGACAACTACATCTTTTAAAAAATGATGTGCAATCAGGACATTCTCCACTTGCACGGTTCTAGTATCAGCAACTTCCATAGTATTCATCCTCCGTTATACGTTTAAAACATTTATCTATGATAGCACACTTTATTTGCTTTTGGTGGTTAATTTTTAGTAAATTCTAAATTTTCCGTGTCTATTTTATGATGTAAGCGTTTTATCGAATAAATGATGCCTCGAGCAATTGCTGAAACGTTACTTTTGGGACAAAAAGCATTTGCTGAATCAGGATAAATACAATTCTCATAACAAAAATGGTCAAGCATATACTAGATTAGCTGAGGACAAGTAGGAGGGTAAGTAGTGGAAATCATTCAAGGAATTTTATCTACATATTGGCAATTTTTTGATTGGGCGATGTGGCAGGAAGTATTAATGGACCCTGTATCCTGGGGGCTAATATCCTCATTAATTATTATAGAAGGGCTACTGTCGGCGGATAATGCACTTGTATTGGCAGTTCTTGTTAAACATTTACCAGATAAACAACGAAAGCGGGCATTAATGTACGGTATGCTAGGTGCCTATTTTTTTAGATTTTTATTTATTGGTATAGGTGTTTATCTTGTGGAATTTTGGTTTATTAAAGTGTTAGGTGCATTATATTTAGGCTGGCTCTGTGTAGCTCATTTTCTTCAAATTGGGAATGAGGATAGCGTGAAGGAAGTGAAAAAATCAGGATGGATGGTGCGACTCTTTGGAACCTTTTGGGCCACCGTCATTTCTGTCGAGCTAATGGATATTGCATTTTCGATCGACTCTATCTTTGCAGCCTTTGCCATATCAGATCAAGTGTGGGTACTTTTAATTGGGGGGATGTTAGGCATATTAATGATGAGGACAATTGCAGGTGTGTTTTTAATCATTATCGAAAAAATTCCAGAGCTTGAAGCAACGGCCTTTATTATAATAGGTGTTATTGGCTTAAAAATGCTAGTGAGTGTTGTTAATATTCATATCCCGCATTACTTATTCTTCCTATTCTTGGTGATTGCTTTTTCCATCACAATCATTGTGCATATGATGAAGAGGGTAAGAGCTGCCTAATTAAAAAGTACTGTTCTCCAAAAATGAGAACAGTACTTTTCTTATTGCTGAAAAACAGTCAATTGACAGACAGAAATGGATTTCCGTTGCAGGCTACTTGCTTTCCTGTGGGCGAGCGTCGAGCTGTCCCACCGGAGTCAAGTAGCCTTCCACTCCAATCCACAAAAGTGTTACCTTTTTAGCAAAGATTTTCAAATAAAGTAAAGGTGTTCACTACTCTTTTATGAGATGTTGTCACTCATCACTTCTCTACATTGAAAATAAAAGCTTATCCCCTCTAAGAATAAAGGTAATGGGCGATTGGATCGCTATGCTACTACGAAAAAAAGTAAAGACACTTTGCAGAATGGTTGATTGGAGTGGAGCGGCACATCAGGGCGTTGGCGGAACGGAAATCAACCTCTCACCTTGCAAAGTTGCTTTTTCTGCCATTGACATCATCTTTTTTTATTTTACATATTTATCTGGGTCAACAATATAAAACTTTTCAACATTTAGCCAGCTTTCACTCATTGGTTCACCATCATCAATGCGCTTTTCAGTTTCCTGCATCATCCAACCAGTTTGGGATGAATGGGCTTGTAATGCTTTTAATTTGTCCATTTTCATTTCAGAAATATCATAGACAACATGTGGATCACCATTTTTTTCAATTGTATCATTGGCAAAGGCACAGCCTAATACTTGTGGTCGGGCAGCCTTAGGCATTCGACGAACAGCTTCAACTACAGCACGTGCTGTGGCTTCGTGGTCTGGATGGACAGCAAAGTCAGGTAAGAACGTGAAGATTAATGAAGGCATTAGCTCTTCGATTAACCCTTCAACTATTTTTACCATTTTCTCATCGTCTTCAAATTCGATTGTTTTATCTCGTAAACCTAGCATACGTAAATCTTGAATACCCATTGCCTCTGCTGCTGCTACCAATTCTTTGCGGCGGATTTCAGGCAAAGATTCGCGTGTTGCAAAGGGTGGATTACCTAAATTACGTCCCATTTCGCCTAATGTTAAACAGGCATATGTAACAGGTGTATTCATCTTCTTTGTATAGTAGGCGATTGTCCCAGCAACTGAAAAAGCTTCATCATCTGGGTGAGGGTACACAATTAAAATATGACGTTGTGGTTGTAAATTCAAATAGTCGTCCCCCTTAGTAAGTAAATGGCGTTTCGCTAATTTCAAGCGCAATCGCCAGTTTCCCTGAGTAGTCTAGTCCAGCCATTAATAAACGGCCTAAATCATCTAATTCAAAATGTGTAATGCCTTGTGCATAAACCCAGCCGTGAGGTAATTTTAAACCAACACGATGCGGTGCATGATCTACCACTTTAGCAAGCTCATAATTAATCTTAGCATTGCGAATAAAAGCACCTGCATTAAAGAATTTTTCATCATAGTGTGCTGCATAAGATCCATTTGTCGTCTCAAGATGAATATAAACGTCTTTGTTGGCGAAAGAATTCAGCAATTCCTGTAACGTCTCTACCTGTACTTCTTGCATCTTAACACTCCTCTCGATCATTTCTCCTTTTAGTATAGTAAAAAAAATTCGCAAAGGGAAATTGATTGCATTGTTATGACAATTTAATGACTCATGAAAAAATGAATCATTATCTATAATTCTATGATAAGTATTTAAGCAATATTCTTGAAAAAATTATTGTAATGTATCAATATAGGGAGTGTGAAAATAGTATGTACAAAATGTGTCGTTCTGTATTGTATCCGTTTTCACATCCGAAAAGATATTGCAACCATGACTTCTTCCTAATTCGTGTGTGTAGACAGCCCCGCCTGTTGAAGGGAGTATTATTTTAGTAATAACGGATTCTATCTTGGTACAATAGATGACGTTCCTTAGACAGGTGAAACAGGGTAGCTGTGAAAAGAGGAAGAAAAGTGAAGCTCATTATCATAGTATAGTAAAAAACCGCGATTCTCTTTTATGACGGAGAGTCGCGGTTTTTTGTCTTGATTCAGCAAATGTTTTTTTATACCAAAAGCGAAGCGTCCTATAAAGAGACTACCTCATCTATTGGTTATGTATTTATTAGTATCGATTAAGCTTTCGTTCGATTGTATCTAAACGGTTGTTGACATTTTGTAACTGTTTAAACATTTGCTTCATATAAAGATTTTGATCTTGTGTTTCAGTTGTTTTGGCTTGTGCCAATTCTTCCTCCTCCTGCAGAGCTAATATTGTGGCAAGGGTGGATAATGAGTAACCAAGTGTTAATATAATGGAAGCAATTACTTCAACTTTTGAAGAGGTGATTTCTCCAGCTAGTAAACCTGATTCTTCCGTTAAGTCCTCTGCCTTGTTTTTTTTCATCTTTTCCCCTCCCATACAGCTAATATATGGGATATGTAGCCCTAACGTATCTTGTCCACTTTTTATCTTTAGCAAGCAAATGATTCATCATGAACAGAGTGTTTACCATTGGTAATTTTTAAAAAGGATGTCTCCAAAATTCTTTGAGACATCCTTTCTATGTTAAATTTCAGTTACTGTTACTGGAGGAGCACCAAAGCGAGATTTCGCTCCATGCATGACTGGTCCTACATATTCATTTAGCGCCCAGCCATGGGCAATGGCAGCAGATACAAATTCTTTCGCTTCAATGACAGAATCTTTAATAGAAAGACCGTTAGCAAGGTTGGCTGTTACAGAAGCTGCAAATGTACAACCAGCGCCATGATTATAAGTAGACGCGACCTTTTCCGATTCTAATAAGAAGAATGTTTCACCGTCGAAGAAAAGGTCTGTTGCTTTTTCAGTAGCTAATGCTTTTCCACCTTTAATGACAACAGCCTTAGCCCCTAGTTCGTGAATTTTACGAGCAGCAATTTTCATGTCGTCAATGTTTTTTGGTGTACCTGTGCCAGCTAATTGTCCTGCTTCAAAAAGGTTTGGTGTTGTTATAGTTGCTAGTGGTAGAAGATGTTGCACCATAGCATCAGTATTTCCAGGATTCAGTACTTCATCGTCACCTTTACATACCATAACAGGGTCGATGACAACATTTGAAGTGCCAGATTTTGCGATAGCTTCTCCAGCGATACGAATAATCTCTTCTGTTGAAAGCATTCCTGTCTTAATGGCATCAATACCTGTTGAAAGGGCGGTATCAATTTGTTTTTGAAGAAGCTTTGTTGGCAATGGTGTGACGTTATGTGTCCAGCCATTCGGATCCATTGTTACGACTACTGTTAAAGCCAACATCCCATATGTACCGTGCTCCTGGAATGTTTTCAGGTCAGCTTGCATACCTGCGCCACCTGATGTATCTGAACCAGCAATTGTTAATGTTTTTTTTAGAGTCATCTGAAAGATCTCCTTTAGCATTGAGAGTTGTAAAATTACCATCTAGTATAATCCGAAACTGATTCTATAAAAATAGTCAGAATATGATATTTATATATGGTCAGTTCGAACTGATGCTTGAATTCATGTTTGATTTTTTGTACCGTTGTAAGAAGAGAAAGGGGCTTAAAGAACGATGAAACAAGTATTCCCGAATGATTGGCAAGAAATACTCGCAGAAGAATTGAAAAAACCATACTATCACAAACTACGTCAATTTGTAGCAAATGAATATTCGACGCAAATGATTTATCCACCAATGACTGATGTGATGAATGCCTTTTATACAACAGCTTACCATGATGTAAAGGTTGTTATTTTAGGACAAGATCCTTATCACGGTCCGAATCAAGCACATGGCTTAAGCTTTTCCGTTAAACCAGGTATTCCACATCCACCAAGCTTGCGAAACATGTTGCAAGAGCTGCAAGATGATTTAGGCTGTCCTATTCCTCCAAATGGAACATTAACAAAATGGGCAGAGCAAGGTGTTATGCTTTTAAATACTGTGCTTACTGTTCGAGCAGGACAGGCTCATTCTCATAAAGATCAAGGGTGGGAGCAATTTACCGACGCTGTTATCGACCAATTAGCAGCAAGGGAAGAGCCGCTAATTTTTGTACTGTGGGGTAAACCAGCACAGCGTAAAAAGCAATTGATACGTAAATATAAAACACCACATGTTATACTCGAAGCGCCACATCCGAGTCCACTCAGTGCTTACCGAGGATTCTTTGGTAGTAAACCTTATTCAAAAATTAATCAACAATTGGTGGAATGGGGCAAACAGCCAATTGATTGGTGTCTAGTATAGATTGGCACAAATCGTTTTCTTTATACACTTTATAAATCATGATACAGTTAATATAGAAGAAAGTGTGGGACAATAATGAAGGTGAATTGTTTCAAGTGTCAATTTTTCAAAGTAACCTGGGACCCTCAAACGCCACGAGCCTGTGCAGCATATGGCTTTAAAACAAAGCAAATACCATCCGTTGTCGTGAAGCAATCTTCAGGCATGGAGTGTTTAAAATTTGTACCAAAAATAGAAGGGGGGAGAATGTCATGATTCCTTATCAAGCCGTGATACAGCAACTTGAAAAACAATTATCTGGCGCAAAAAATGCAGGAAATGATCAGCAAATTCGCGAGGCACTTACAGCTATTCGAGCATTATGTGATGTGGTATTAGATTCTCCAAACGATACGCCAGCCATCACAACACCTAAGCATATACCTCAAATGCTTGTGTCTGAGTCAAAACAAGCAACTTTATACACATCAAAAATTGAAGAAGATGGAGCAAATGGTGACTCCATTTTTGATTTTTAATCCATTTAAAAGGTAGGGTACGAGAAATGAAAAGATTCATCGTGACAGGTGCTCTTCATGGCCTATTAGCAGTGGCATTGGGTGCATTTGGTGCACATGCGTTAAAGGAAATATTAGATGAATATAGCCGAGGAATTTGGGAGACTGCTGTTCAATATCAAATGTTTCATGCAACAGGGCTGCTGGTCATTGGTCTATTAATGAGCTCTAAACTATTAGGTGAAGTAAAGCAATTAAATGTAGCAGGTATTTTCTTTAATCTGGGCATTGTGTTCTTCTCAGGTAGCTTATATGTACTGGCGATAAGTGGAATTAAAGTATTGGGTGCCATTACACCAATTGGTGGCGTCCTACTCTTAGCTGGATGGTTACTCATTATTTTATCTGCTTTAAAACATGCTCGCTAATTTAAAGTTAAGACTCTCTTACATTATTTGTAGGAGAGTTTTTTTGTTATAAACGAATTTTTTACGTTGGCGATTTAAATCCTATTCATTTTGTAAGAATTTATAGTACACTACTATTATTACTTGCAATATTTCGAAAATACAAAAAGAGAGGTTATGTAGTATGGAAAAACTATTTGCATTAATAGATGGGTACTATAATGAAATGGTAGGGATTCGTCGTCATTTACATGAATACCCTGAATTATCCTTTGAGGAAGTGGAGACGCCAGCCTATATAGCTGCTTTTCATAGAGAATTGGGTCATGAGGTTCGTGAAGGAGTAGGGGGACGTGGCGTAGTAGCTATATTATGTAGCGGAAAACCTGGTAAGACAGTAGCATTACGTGCTGATTTTGATGCATTAGCGATACAAGAGGAAAATGATGTACCTTATAAATCTAAAGTAGCTGGAAAAATGCATGCATGTGGACATGATGGTCATACAGCAACATTGCTTGGGCTAGCTAAAGCACTCAATGCGATGAAGGATGAAATAACAGGCAATGTGGTGTTTATTCACCAGCATGCAGAGGAAGTAGCACCAGGTGGCGCAAAGCCGATGATAGAGGATGGTTGTTTAGATGGCGTAGATGTTATTTTTGGTACGCACTTATGGGCGCCTACACCACTAGGAGAAATTTTAGTGAAGGATGGAGCCATTATGGCAGCTGCGGATAAAGTAGAAATCACGGTTCAAGGGAAAGGCGGTCATGGCGCAGAGCCGCATCATTCCATCGATGCTGTTACCCTTGCCTCACAATTTGTGGTCAATGCTCAACAACTTGTTTCAAGACGCATTGATCCATTAAAATCAGCTGTTTTAACAATTGGTCATTTGGAGGCTATTAATCCGTTTAATGTGATTGCGGATCGAGTGATTTTAGCAGGAACAATTCGTACCTTTGAAGAAGAAGTACGTTCACAAATGGAGCAGGAACTAGAAGCAGTTTTAAATGCGACATGTCTGGCATTTGGGGCAAGCTATGAATATCGTTATACAAGAGGTTATCCGCCTGTATATAACCATCAAAAAGAAACAGAGTTTGTAGCACAGTTGGCGTCTACTGTTCCAGGTGTGGAGCAAGTAATAACATGTCCACCGTTTATGATTGGGGAAGATTTTGCCTATTATTTAGAAAAGGTACCGGGTACTTTCTTCTTCACAGGTGCTAAAAAGCCGGAATGGGAAACTGCCTATCCACATCATCATGCACGCTTTGATTTTGATGAACGTGCCATGCTAATAGCTGCGAAAACTTTAGGGAAAGCAACTTTAACGTATCTAAAAGAGCACTAAATATAGTGAATGATAAAAATCCGCCTACACTCATCGACTTTTGTCAGTGAGCGTATAGCGGATTTTTACATTACAAGATGGCATTATGGATTTTGATTAAAGTAAGCCATTTCCTCATCGTATTCAGCAAAATCGAAATAAATCATAGGGAATAGGAAGCGATGATTGGATTTTAGTTCACGAATAATGACATGATCACGACCAGCGGCTTCTACCACACCACGAACAGTTTTTGTATTTTTTCCCTGTTCCACAGCATGTTCGAAAGAAAAATGGAAGGTAGCTGGTTTTCCGCGATTCAAACGTAAAATATTTTCTATATAGGACTCCTCACGACCAGGTGGTCGTCCGCTCGGAAGAGTGACTGGAGGAGGAGTCATTTGTTGTTGCGTTGTTGGTGTCCAATAATAAGGCATCATCAATTATCAACCTACTTTCTTTTTAAATTTGAGGACAATCTTGTTCAGATGGCGAGAAAAAGCAATGAGATTTGAATCTGCCAGTATTCCATTGACCATACCATTGTGCGGGACAATCCCCCGCTGGCATGAAAAACCACAAGGAGCGAGTAGCTGGATGAAATCTTTCCCCTTGAATCACCCTTTTCGCTAAACGAATGTCTTGTTCACGGGCCCGCTGATAAAAATAACCCTTTTGTGTTGCTTCAAAGCCTCCCGGACGCTGATAAACCATTTGCTCAATCGTTCGAATATCACCAAAATCTAAACAGTCACCTCTTACACGATTAACGCCAACATTCCCAACCATCAGCATGCCTAGCTCTCCTTCACCTTCTGCTTCGGCACGCATTAGCCTTGCTAGTAGGGCAGTCTGTGCATCATTCGTCTTGATAACAGCGATTTTCATACCTCCTCGCAGACAGTATATGCACGAGGGTATTGTAGACATGTTCAATTTTGATAAGAAAGACAATCACACATTAAAGTTACTATGCATATAGTAATCATAACGATAAGTGCCTAGAAAATAATTGAAAACGCTACAAGATCCGATAGTCTTTTAGTCAAAACGGGTAAATAGAAAAAGATAGAATTAGGGGAATGTGAGATGGATGATTTGCATGTGTATTCAATACATGTGAGGTGAGTACTTATGGAAATTGGAGTTTGGTTTGGAATTTTATTAAGTGCGGTACTGGCTTTTCTATTGGGCGAGTTTTATGGACAGCCGCTCCATTGGTATCTCTTTATTGTCATAATTGTAATCGGTTTTTTTATTCAAACTGTTATTTTGATTTTAAAAGTAAAGGACGAACACTCTTGAGGAAGTATGCAAAAATTGAATGGATGAATGAACAAAGTGTCATCGCAGAGAGATGGCACTTTTTTATATTACAAGTATATTAAAGATAGAGCGAGACATACTAAAAGTGACTTTATTTTTGCTTTCAAGAAGGAGCGTTTTCATGCGTATTTTTAGTATGTTTGTAGCCATTATCATCAGTGCTTTTTTAGCAGTTGGGATAGCAGAATACTATCATCAACCATATAATTGGTATTTAGTTTTTCTCATGGTTCTTACTGGGTTCTTTATTCACATCATTATTTTAATATTTGAATCTGAGAATGCTGAAGAAAACGAAATTTAAAAATGCGAGTCCGTTGTGGAGGACTCGCATTTTCTATGTGTATTAAACAGTTAAGAACTTAACTAATTTATCGTTATCAAGTAGGTTTCCGACGAAGAATGCACCGAACTCACCATAGCGAGCAGACACTTCATCAAAGCGCATTTCATATACTAATTTTTTGAATTGTAATACATCGTCTGCGAATAGTGTTACGCCCCATTCGTGATCATCGAAGCCTACTGAGCCAGTAATAATTTGTTTCACTTTACCTGCATAGCCACGACCAATCATTCCATGAGAACGCATTAATGATTTACGCTCATCCATTGATAGCATGTACCAGTTATCGTTGCCTTGACGGCGTTTATCCATTGGGTAGAAGCATACATATTTGGCACGTGGAAGTTCTGGGTATAAACGTGCACGTACATGTGGGTTTTGGTAAGGATCCTCATTTGATTCGCCAGCTAAATAGTTTGAAAGCTCCACAACAGATACATAAGAATATGTAGGAATTGTAAAATCAGCAATTGCTAATTTATTGAATTCTGCTTCAATCTCTTGTAGTTCATCCATTGTTTCACGCAATGTCATAACCATAAAGTCAGCTTTTTGACCCACGATAGCATAAAAGGCATGAGCGCCTGTTTTAGCGATATCTGCTTCGTTCAATTTTTCTAAATAAGCAATAAATTCCTCTATTGCTGCTTGACGTTCTTCTGCAGAAACAAGTTTCCAAGAAGCCCAGTCGATTGAGCGGAAATCATGTAAAGCGTACCATCCATCTAATGTAATTGCTGCTTCATTCATTATTGAAACACTCCTTTATAAGTGAATACCATTCAAAATTAGTTTATCATAGTTTGTACAAAATCCCTAAGTTCATGACAGTAATTCACGAATTTGACACCAACTAAAGATGATGTATTCTAAGAAGAAGATATGTGACTAGAGGAGTACCAATATGAAAAGTATTTTACAACAGCCAATTTGGCGTTTTTATGATCAATCCATTAGTGCCAAGCAACGATCACCATTAGAATCGTTTGCAACGGATGATACGTTGTGCCAATTAGTTGGACAATTAACTTCTCCGCCAACTATTCGTACATGGGTCCATGAGGCATCCGTTGTGCTTGGTATTCAAGATCATCGTTTGCCGTATGTTCAGCAAGGCATGGATTTACTAGAGTCTAGAGGCTATCATCCAATCGTTCGTAACTCTGGTGGATTAGCAGTTGTGCTAGATGAAGGAGTCCTCAATATTTCTATTGTATTATCTGAACAATCAGAGTCGCTTAGTATAAACGATGGCTATGATGTGATGGTAGACCTTGTGAAGGGATTGTTTCCAGAAGTAGCTGATAAAATAGAAGCTTATGAAATTGTAGGCTCCTATTGCCCTGGCTCTTATGATCTAAGTATTGAGGGAAAAAAATTTGCTGGTATATCTCAAAGACGCTTACGCCAAGGAGTGGCTGTGCAAATTTATTTATGTATTGAAGGAAGTGGCTCACAACGTGCGGCACTCATTCGTGACTTTTACGAAGTAAGCTTGCGACAAGAGGAGACAAAGTTTATTTATCCTCAAATCGTACCTGAAGTGATGGCATCATTATCAGAGCTTGTTGACCCCGATTTAACAGTAGAAGGGGTGGTTATTCGTCTACAGCAATTACTTCATCAGTTGTCCGAGGAAGTTCGTCCACAATCTTTCTATGATGAAGAATTAACAGTATACGGTTTCTATTTACAGCGAGTATTTGAGCGTAATGCCAAAATGCTTGAACGAAAATAATAGGCTGATTATATGAAACATAAAAGGGAAAAGCGATGCTGCTAATTTAGCGCATCGCCATTTTCTGATTGATAAACTGGGCCACTTGTTACGAGATTTCCGTTTTTCTCCATTTTGAAAACGGGTGCAATTCGCTCTTCTTCTTCATCCAGTGTTACAAGACGTCGAGCACGATTCATAATTTGAACAAACTGCTCGTAATCTTTGCGGATTGCTCGATTTTCTTCCTCTAGTTTTGTAATAGTTTTCTCTAGTTTTTTATTTTTCTCAGATGTTACATGTACTAGCTGTCTCCATTTTGAAGATTCATTTCCTACTTCACCAGAATGCTGTAAACGTAGTAAATAAGCTATCACAATATCAAGAGAAAGAGCAGATAACGGAATTGATTTTCCTTCTGCAGCACTATTATTCACGGTAAACATACTAGAGGCACGACGTCTCGCTGGTGCTCCTAACACTCGCATTCTCTCTTTTCTTTCTTTTTTAGCCTCTGCTAATTGTTCCTCGTATTCTTTACGAACAACCGCATTCCAACGGAAACCACAGGCTGCAGCAGTACGATTTAATGCATCACCAGCTTCTTCAAAAGCATTGAGCTGTGTGCTACCTTCTGTCACATGACGAATAACCGCCTCTGCTAATAATTCATCGTTTTCTTGTAACCAAGCATCTTGTCTTATTTTACTCATCTTAAAATCCTCCCACCTTTATTTGGAACTTGTTATGTAAGACTAGCATGACCAATCTTTTAACCTTTTATTCATCTATGTAGAAGGAATTATGCTTGAATAGAAGGGGAAAAGTACGATACAATACCCGATGTAGGTTTGTGCACATGCTGCATACTTAAATATGTGAAGGTCATGTGTTCAATAGAGCGATATTTTGTTGAAAAAATACTATATAGAAAGGGTTGTTGACAAAATGGCAAACGAATTTAAAGTTTGCGATGAATGTCAGGCCGTTAACTTAAAGACGTTAATTCCAAAATTAAAGGAAATCGATCCTGATGCAACCATCGAAATTGGCTGTCATTCTTATTGTGGCCCAGGACGCAAAAAAACATTCACCTTTGTAAATAGTCGCCCTGTTGCAGCACTAACAGAAGACGAACTAATGGAAAAGGTTTTAGCAAAATTAAAGAATAAGTAAAATAAAAAGCTATCTCTATTTGTTAGGGATAGCTTTTCATGTTGTTGAAAAAAGATAATGTCATTAGTAGAAAATGACCTTTTGGCAAGGTGAGGAGGTGATTTCCGTTCCGCCAGCGTCCTTTCTAGGGAGACGTCACTCTAATCAACCGTACTACAAAAGTGTCTTTTTTTGTCTTACATACTAGTAGTAGTGAATAAAATAGCCCATGATTTCTATTTTTAAAGAAAGGATAGCCTCTTAATTTTCAATGTGGAGAAGTGATTGATTTCAACAACCATCATCTTCGTTTGATTTGTGAAAGCTTTGCTAAATTTTGTTGAACGGAAAATCTTTCCCACCTCTCATCTTTCATAAAAATGCCATTGTTTTTCAACACTTTGCTATCTCTACATATTAGGTATAGCATTTGCTTTGTATATTTTTAAGTTGCTGTGAATATTAGATCAATAGAAATTTACAATAAATAGGCATATGGCGAAAAAAGGTTGTTAGTATCTATAGAAAAAAGTTAATAAGTATGCTAGTCCTAGATTTATGGCATATAATAGAACTATCACAAAATGGAGGTGCTATCCAAATGACATATGCAAACGCTAAATTACAAGAAGAGAAGGTATTTAAAGACCCTGTTCACCGATATGTACATGTTCGCGATCAAGTGATATGGGATTTAGTGGGTACAAGAGAATTTCAGCGTTTACGCAGAGTTCGTCAGCTAGGTACCACATTTTTAGTATTTCATGGGGCGGAACACAGCCGCTTTAGTCATTCACTTGGTGTTTACGAAATTGTACGCCGCATAGTAGATGATATCTTCGTCGGTCGTCCCGATTGGGATGAAGGGGAAAGACTATTAGTATTATGTGCAGCCCTTTTGCATGATTTAGGGCACGGTCCATTTTCACATGCCTTTGAAAATGTCTTCGAGCTGGATCATGAATACTATACAAGGCAAATTTTATTAGGGGATACAGAGGTAAATGCTGTTTTAAGAAAAGTAGCAGATGATTTTCCAGAAAAGGTCTCGCAAGTGATTGAAAAGACATATCCGAATAAGCAAGTCATCAGTTTAATTTCCAGCCAAATTGATGCGGATCGTATGGATTACTTACAACGTGATGCTTATTTTACAGGTGTCAGCTATGGTCACTTTGATATGGAGCGGATTTTAAGAGTAATGCGTCCACGTAAAAACCAAGTGGTTATTAAAGCAACAGGCATGCATGCAGTGGAAGATTATATTATGAGCCGCTATCAAATGTACTTGCAAATTTATTTCCACCCTGTGTCACGGAGTGCGGAAGTTATTTTAAATAATATTTTAAAAAGAGTTAAACAATTAAGCCAAGAAGGTTATACATTTAAGCATGAACCTACTCACTTCTTAGCATTTTTTCGCAATGCTATTACATTAGAGGATTATCTTGCTTTAGATGAGAGTATACTTTTTACATATTTTCAGCTATGGATGCAAGAGGGTGATGCTATTCTAAGTGATTTAAGTCGTCGCTTTGTTAATCGTAAGCTATTCCAATACATTGATTTAGATCCCGGTGTTGAGCTAGATAAATATCAAAAACTACAAGAGCTTTTCAAGCAAGCAGACCTGAATCCAGATTATTATCTTGTTCATGATACAACGGCAGATTTGCCCTATGATTTTTATAGACCTGGGGAGGAAGAGGTGCGTGTGCCGATTTTTCTAGAAATGAAAAATGGCGAGCTACGAGAGCTTTCGCGTGAATCCATCATCGTTGATTCCATTTCAGGTCGTATGAAACGAGACCATAAAATCTATTTTCCATTAGATTTCTTAGAGGATGACTCTATTCACTCAACTATTAAAAAACAAATCTTAACACTGTTAAGAGAAGACAGCAAATAAAATAAGAATAAACAAAGCAGTAAACACGTTCAAATAAGAGCGTTGTTTACTGCTTTTTTGTATGTATACATGATTTGTTTAGAATTTGTTCAGGACCCCTAGTTATAATGGAACAAAAATCCTAAAGGGGGGTGAGGCCAATTATTGTAGGTGTCACAAAAGTAGTGCTTATAAAATAAAAAGTGAAAAAGGCTATAATTTGTTAATTCTTATGACCTATGTTAGCATACAATTTGGCTTTTATTCACAAGAGTGACAAGTTAATTTTAGGAAAGAGGGAGCAACTGATTGTTTGTAGCACGCCTTTCCTAAACAGTGAAAGGAAGCTATCGTCATAGCAAACAATTCAAGCTCTCTATCTATTAGAAAAGAGGAGAGACATGAGGAAAAAAATGAACATTGCTATGCTGACCATGTTGTTAGTGTTCCAAACACTACTAAGTCCACTGTCAGCATTTGCAGCAGATGACCTTTCAACACCACCAGTCGCAAATGACAATGGTGCGGAGGCCGGAATGGCAGAAAACCTATCTACGCCTGTCGACGATGGCACAGATTTGACAGAAGACAACACAGGTGAAGAAGACCTTTCTACAACTCCATCGGAAAATGAAAACACGGAGCAAGCTCCTGAGGGCGAGGCTCCTGAAGAAGAAAAAGCAGCAGATGAGCCTGTGAAAACATTGCCAATGAATGAGGCACCATTAGCGGCTCAAGAAATTCCAGCTTCACTATCATCATTTGTGATGAAAATTGGTGGAACAACGGTTGGAGCAGGTGAATTTGGTACAGAGCTAGATCCAAATACAACAGCTAACTTCACTGTTAAATTTTCCGTACCAATGCAAGATAGTCAAGGCGAAGCATGGGGAGACGGGAGCTGGTTTGAATTCCAACTGCCGCAATCATTAATTGACTTTGATGGGGCATTTACAGGAAGCAGAACAGTGAACGGTATCACATATAATTATGTAACTACAGATAATAAAGTACGTGTAGAGTTAAGCGGTATGGAACCAGGCTCAGGCAGCTCTCAACCGGAGGAATTAAGCATTACATTTAATTCTGGATTTAACCTCCTTTCTGATAACATTGAGCAAGAGCTGGAAATTCCAGCAGCCACTGGTGGTAGTGAGATAATTAAAGCTCAATTTAGTTTTTTACCTTCAACGAGCAACAAAAAGGTAAGTAAGTCAAAACTAGGCACTCCTACACCAACAGCAAGTGGTAACCATGAAATGGAATGGCAAGTATGGGTTAATGAAGCGGGTAAATCATTAAGCAATCCAACTTTGACAGACGATCCAACATCACATGAAATTATGGCTAATTCCGTGAATGTATATCAATATGTGGTTGGTCTTAATGGTGTAAGAACAAGTACTGAAACAAATGTTCTTACAAATGGTAGTTGGAGCGATATTGAAAGTAAGTTGACTGGTAAATATGCATATAAAATTACGTACAAAACGTCTGTAACATTAGATGCTGATAAACGTGATGGTGCAGTTAACTTTCATAACAAGGTACTATTTACTAACAATGGGCAACTAGAAACTTCTAATACGGCTACTCACACCATTACGTATGGTAAAGCACTAGATAAAAAGCTAGTGAGCAATACAAACTATGAAACAAAATGGCGTATTGATTATAATCATAATCTGTTAAGTATCGATCAAGCTGATGCCTATATTGAAGATACAATCCAAGGTCCTCACGAAATTGATGCATCAAGCATTAAAGTATATAAAATGAATGATGCGGCTGGCAATGTGGCGACAACAGTTTCGGAAGCTAATAGAGTAACAAGTGGATTTACTATTACTCCTACTCCTGCAACTGGAGATGTTAAAAGTTTCACATTAACCTTTGATAACGGTATTTCAGATGCCTATACAATAGTGTATGATGCGAACTATACTAAACAGGATTTTTATGAAAATGAAGCAGGTCTGTTTAACAATAGTGTGACAAGTGGTTCAGGTAAAGAGAAGAATATAGACTATGCACTTACAGAAAACTTATTAAAAAAATCATATACAGTTGATTTTGATAAAAAAGTAATTACATGGACGGTCGACATTATATCTGATAATCCAACTAAACCAATTAACAACCTAAAACTAACAGATACATTTACAGCAGGTGCTGCAGATGGGGTGCATGAGTTAATAGATAACACTGTAAAGCTTAATGGTATAGCAACTACTTATACTCTAATTGATGGAGATAAGAAAAAAGGCTTTACAATTTCAGGTATTAATGTACCAGCAGGTAGTACATCAACTATCACTTATCAAACGAGCTTCGCAATTGGTGATGAGGGTACTGTACAAAAGCAAGGGTATGGCAATACAGCTGCTACAGAGTGGACTAGTGGCGGTAAAACATATAAAAAGTCATCTTCAACGAGTTATATCCCACAGTCAACTACTGTTAACAATGGCAGCAAATCGGGAACCTTTAACTACTCCACGCAGCGATTTACATGGGATGTGAAAGTGAATATCAATAAAAAGGATATTAATGGAGCCGTTTTAATTGATACAGTTGGTGAGGGACATAAGTATTTACCGGGAACAATTGAAGTATTACCTTTAACTGACTTAGGTGGTAGTGATACAGGTGGAACGATTGGTACTACACCGATTAACTCGAGTAATTACACAATCTCGGCTGAATCAGATAAAGGCTTTACATTAAAATTCAGTGATTCCTTAGCAGGAGACATAAACTACCAAGCATACGTTGTTCGTTATAACACAATGGATGACGATCACATTTTAGGTATTGGTTCTGATACGGCTACTGATAGAGGGAATGTTTACACGAATGATGCCACATTTAAAACAAAAGGTACGCAAGAATTTACGCTTGAATCAAAGCCAGTAACGATTGACGAGGATGTAGCGAATAATTTAGTGACAAAAAATACACCACAACAAAACGCGAATACAGAAACAATTACTTGGACATTAGATGTGAATAGATCTCATTCTAATTTAGGTCAAAATGTCATCTTAACAGATTTACCAGGTAATAATTTAATGTTATTGGAAAGTAGTATTCTATTAACACCATATACAGTATCTAAAACTGGTATTCAAAAAGGAACTACTTGGCAAACACCTTCGCAATTAGGGGTAACGGTCACATTCGATACACAAGGTGGCTTTAGCCTCGAATTTCCTGATTTAAATCAAAAGGGGTATCAAGTACAGTATAAAACAATAGGCTTTGGTCAATTTGGGGATGCATTGGAAAATACAGCAACATTGCATTATACGGGTCAAACAAAAGCTAATCAAAAAACAGAGAGCGACTATAAGGATAAATTTAGCTTTAGTAGCTCTGAATCAGATTTTACGTCAACACGAGGCAGTGCTAAATTTAAAAAGATTGGTATCGATTCAGCTACAGGCCAATTTAAAGAAAATTTAGCTGGTGTTGAATTCCAACTTATTAAAAAAACTGCAAAACCGAATGAATATATTATCCAAACAGCTACTACAGATGTAAATGGTGAATTCACATTTGAAAATGTACCGTACAACGATTATCTTATTCGTGAAGTAGCTGCACCAACTGGTTATAGTAAAATGTCTGACTTTAAATTTAAGTTAGATGAAAACACGACACTAGATAAGCAACCAGACTTCATTACACAACTTGTCAATACAACACCAATCATTGGTGGTAGTTGTACACAATTTGAAATAGCGATTAAGGATGTTGATGGTCATTCCATTACAACAGGCACAGTTACATTAAAGGATCACAATGGTATAGAAACAGCGCCGTACACAGTAACAAATGGCAAAGTGACATTACCGAATCATTTTACTGCTGGTGAGTATACAGTAATTCATTCAGTTGAAGGTGAATTAGGGAAGGTAACAGTGAAATATGACGGCGGATGTAAAGCTGAGGTTCAACCAGTACCAAAATGTGAAAACTACACAATTGTTGTGAAAGATGATCAAGGTAATATTCGTACTAATATTTTAGAATTAACATTAAAGCAAGGTACTACAGTAGTGACAAAGGTATCTCCTGACGCATCAGGTAAGTTTATTGTTGAATCCAATCAAAACGATCCTACTAATGGTGTAAAACCTGGTGAATATACATTGTATGAGGGTAATCAATTCTTAGGTACAGTCACACTAACGTACAAGAAAAGCTGCGATTATGAATTTACAATTATACAAGCACCGAAGTGCGAAACATTCGAATTAACGGTCAAAGATGTTGATGGAGAATTAGTAGCAGATAAAACGGAAGTAACAATTAAAGATATAGATGGCAAGACGATAGCTACTGAGGAAACAAAAGACGGTAAAGTAGAATTAAAAGATTTAGAACCAGGTGTTTACGTAGTATTTGATAAGGATGGCAATAAAATTGGCGATTTCGCAAGTAATATTCATTGTCAAGCAACGGTTCAACCAAAACCGGCTTGCGAGCGCTTTACTGTAGCATTGAAAGATGAAAATAATGTGTTGGTTAAGGCTGGTAAAGATGTTGTCATTAAAGATAAACAAGGTAACATTATTTCAACAGTGATAGAAGCAGATGGTAGTATTACATTTATTTCTGAAGATGTACTTGCAGGAAAGTATGAGGTTTACGACAACAAAGTTTATTTAGGCGAAATTGAAGTTTCTTATAAACAAACTTGTAAAGCTGAATTACCTATTGCTCCAGCTTGTCCAAACTTCACATTAACAATTAACAATATGTATGGTCAGCCACGTGAAGGTGTGAAAGTTACGTTTACAGATGAAAATGGTAAAGCGGTAGAAGAGAATGGGTTAATAGAATTTGTTACAGATAGCAAAGGGCAAATTACGATTAACCACTCATTGATCAAACCGGGTAAATATATAGTTAGGGAGAATGGTAATACCATTATTGGGACAGTTACAGTAGGTAATACATGTGAGGCTAAAATACAGCCGACACCACCTACAACAGATCCAGGACAACCAGTGGAGCCGAACAATCCAAACCCAGATCCGACTAAACCAGTAGATCCAAATAACCCAAACCCAGATCCAACTAAACCGGTAGATCCAAATAAGCCAAACCCAGATCCAACTAAACCAGTAGATCCAAATAATCCAAATCCAGATCCAACTAAACCGGTAGATCCAAATAAGCCGAACACAGATTCAAATAAACCAGTGGATCCAAGTAAGCCAACGACAGATCCTAACAAACCAACGACCCCTGATAATGGTGGTACATCAGTACAAAATGTGATTGATCAAGGGAAGCAATTACCACCATATCATCCATCTAACGCTACAAAAGATACGTTAGATGCCTATAAAGATTTCCTTAATAGATATAGTAAGCTATCTAAAGACCAACAGGCAGAGGTAGCCCAAGCGATTGATATTAATCAAATCAAGGCAGACACAGCACGCTTAGAAGCGCTGCTAAGAGCACAAGGTAAATTACCACAAACAGATGGAGCAAATCAAACAGCTCTTGTCTTTGTTGGTTTACTACTTGTAGCTGGGGCAGTATGGTTTATGCGCCGCCGTGAAACAGAGGTATAATAAGAAAAAGCGTCATCCTTTTTAGGATGGCGCTTTTTGCGTATTGCTTGCATCAAAAGGTTCCTTTGGCATTTTCTAACGAGTAGCTTTGAACAAAATCTGCTTGTAATGCCAGTCGTTTAGAACCTTTTTCTGCACATGTAATCAATGTTAGTGTAGTTTGATTGGGAATATCGTCAATGATATAAACATCAGTTGCAGCAATGATTTTTTTCGTTGTTAATTTATACTCATAGACATCTTTCATATCCGTGATATAGATGATATCGCCAATTTGTGCTTGATAGAGTGGGCTGAATAAAATATCTTTTTCCTCAAAGTAGTGACCAGCCAATGCATAGTTCCCTTGACCGAGCTGTTGGTTGGGTTTCATCGTACCTGCTCCAATAGCAAGTACAGAATGGCCAACACCTTTTAAAATTGGTAGCTGCATATGTACACTTGGAACAGCAATACTGCCGATAACAGGCATATTACTAGCTTTTACTTGTGCTTGGAGTACCTCAGCGATAGATAATGATTGAACGGCTTCAAACTCAAAATCAGCTGCTGCTTTTTTGTTTTTTTCAATGTCTTTAACGCTGTAGTCAGTTGTATTTAATTGGTCACTCAAATGAGCGATAATAGCATGTTGAATCGGATTAATAAATATTAATAATAGGCCAAAAAGTAACACGCAAACGAGCAAGGTCAGTCTAAATTTATTCATTTTGTATAACACATCCTAGTTATTGAAATAACGGAACGATGATTGTCAGTTTAAAAATGGGTAGAGCTAAGATGCTCTACCCATCTTCATCTTATTTATCACTAAAACGAACGCCTGCAACCCCATAATGGTTTTTTGACATTTCTTCGATAAAAACTGTTACATTTTCTGCAGGTGCATTAACTGTACGCGAAACGGCCTCTGTTACTTCCTTTACAAGGGCGCGTTTTTGCTCCTCTGTACGACCTTCAAGCATTTTCACTGTTACGTATGGCATAATATTGCCTCCTTTATAGAATAATGTTGTATAGTTAGTTTATAAGAAAGTATAAACTTCTTACTTGCGTTGAGGCATAAGTGCGCGTTAGAAATAGTGTGTTATACGACAAAATACGCGATATGCTTTCCTTTATAATAGCAGAATGGAGGATATTTAAGTATGGCAAATGAAGAAAAACCAAAACAAAAAATGGGTTTTACCATTATAAAAAACGATCCAACAGATGGACATAAAGGGTTTGGAATTGGTTCACTTTCATTAGAGAATGTATCGCCCGTTATGATTGATGTAGAAGAGGGGACAGCTACTGTTGAAATTGGTGCCATGCATGCACGAAGTGATGTTGAGCGAGGTATTAAATTTACGATGGACCGTGCTGATTCAGAAGGTGGGAAATCCTATTGGTTAGTGTGGGTGACGGTAGACCATAAAGAAGATGGACCCTATTATGCGGGTGTAACAGCTTGTGAAATGGTCGTTAACCGTGAAAAGAGACGTGGCTATAAAATTCTAGCTGACCATGTGAACAAAATGGATAAATCCATGAAGCGTCAGATTATTGTAGAGCATATGGATGCACCGTCTAAAAAAGTGTTGGCTACATTCCTAGAGCAACTTAATCCAGATTTGTGGGGACGTAGTGATGAGCAACTGCGTCAAGACTTATTTGTCGAATAGACCAATAATGATTGAACAATCTGTGACATTTTGCGATCGCTTTCGATATTAGGTTGAAAGTGGGTTTGAAACAAAGTACACTTGATGCAGAGCTTACATTTTAGTAAGCTAGGACACTTGGTATCGCGAATATGATGAGCGCTATGCGGCATTTGAATAACCCAAACCCAAGCCAAATGCCCCATGATGCTCATACTTCGCGTACCATAAAAAAAGAAAAGCTTTCTGTTCCCACGGACACGTCTCCGGGGAAGAGAAAGCTTTTCTTATTTATTCGTCTATTAGTTACTTTGTCGAGAGCCTTCATAACATAGAACGAGAGCTGTTCAAAAAGGTTTCCGCATTATTGTTTATTTTTATCATCACCTTTAAAAAGTGAGAATGGCAGCATGTTCCAAAATTCTCCCCATGTATCACTGTCGAGAATATCGAAGTTTGTACATTTTTCAGTTGGTACATCCTTAGCTTCTACATAAACAAGACGTTGTTTTGGACAAGCATCAGTAGCGAGTTTACCTGTTTCGATATCAATGACAACGCCCTCTACACCTTTAGGTTTTTTGAAATCCTCATTTTTCGTTCCTTTGTTGACGCTCTCCATAAAGTCAATCCAAATTTGCTTAGTGGCAGCAGTATCTTCCTTCGTTGTAAGGTTTTTACCCTGATCATAGCCGTTCCACACACCAGCAGTTAGACTTGGTGTAAAACCAATTAGCCATTGGTCACTATTGGTAGAACCTGATTTAGCCGCATAGGTGTGTGTCATGCGGGAACGAATACTAATGCCTGTAGCAGGAGAATAATCACTGAAAACCGGGTCAAAAATACCTGTCATCATCTCAGTTAAAATGTATGCATTTTCTTTTGAAATGGCCGTTTCCGCCTTGCTTGAAACATCTTTATTTTCATAAATAACGTCTCCATGAGCATTTTTTATGGACACAATGGTTGTTGGAATGGTTTGCTGTCCCTGAGATGCTAAAATATTATAAGCATTCGTCATCTCATATAATGTCGTTTCAATTGTACCGAGTGCGATAGATAAATTATCTTTAGCACCAATCCCTACACTAAAACGGTTTGCCATATCATGAAATTCCTTGAAGCCAATGTCCTCTAATGTTTTTACGGCGTAAATATTGTCTGAGATCGCAATCGCTTGAGCCATCGTCATATCATGATCTGCAAACTGACCATTGACATTTTTAGGTGCATAAGTGCCACGCCCATTATCATAGGTAAAGGTTGTCTCACCAACATCTAAAAATGTAAGCGGTGTGTAACCATTTTCTAGTGCCGCTGCATATAAAATCGGCTTGATAGTAGAGCCTGGTTGACGTTTAGCCTGTGTGACACGGTTAAATGAACTTACTGAATAGTCACGACCTCCAACTAATGCAGTGACAGCACCTGATTTCGATTCCATACTAACGAATGCTGTTTGAAGATCATTGGCAGGCATGTTTTTTACTACTGCTTCTTCAGCGGCTTTCTGGTGTTCCAGATTAAGCGTTGTTTGAATTGTCCAGCCACCTTCGCTAATATCGAGATTTTTTGACTTTAAAATTTCGCTAGCCTCTTGCCATGCCACATCAAGGAAATAAGGGGCGACAGATTTTGTGGCAACCCAGCTATCATTTTTTAAGACAAGCTGTTCATTTTCAGCTCGTGTTTTTTCTTCTTGTGTAATGGCACCTTGATCCGCCATTAGTTTTAAAATTACGTTTTGGCGATTCGTAGCCTTTTCTAAATTGGCAATAGGTGAATAGATACTTGGTCCCTTTGGTACGCCTGTTAGCATTGCAGCTTCCGCAAGTGTTAAATCAGCGGCAGATTTACCGAAGTAAAATCGACTGGCTGCTTCTACTCCATACATGCCGTGTCCATAGTATACCGTATTTAAATAGCCCTCTAATATTTCGTCCTTGTCATAAAAAACTTCTAATCTATAAGCATACAGGGCTTCATTTAATTTACGTGTCCAAGATTTTTCATGGGAAAGATAAAGATTACGTGCATATTGTTGTGTAATGGTACTAGCCCCTTGGACTTTTCCGCCCGCCTTAATATCCACTAAAATGGCACCAGCAATACGTGAATAATCAAAACCACCATGTTTATAAAAATCTTTATCCTCAACAGCAACTACTGCTTCTTTTAAATAAGGTGACATCTCATCAAGACCAACCCAATAACGTCGTTGATTTGTAAAGTGATCTCCAATTTGGTTCTCATTTTCATCTAAGAAGATGGAAGCTTTCGGTACGGTTAAAGGCGGTGCACCAGCCACTTGAACATAGATGCGTAGAGCGACAAATGCTACGACAATTGCAGATGCAAAGGCGACAAAAAGAGTAAGGGATTTCCGTGTGCGCTTTACACGCTTTTGCTTTCGATGATAGCTTTTTCGTTTCATCCGACTTCACCTCGTTTTCTTACAACTTCTAATTTTAGCTTTAGTATGTGTTTGAACACTCATCTTTAATCGAAATTCTAACTAAAAACTATTGCACTTTATTCAAAAACATCTATACTTTTTTTGTACTACTTGAAATGCGAGCATTCGACAGAAAAATCACACCTTGTAGATTTTAATCGAAATTTGCTAGATGTTCCAATAATGTATACGAGGACGAAAGGATACAGGTTTCATTACAATCCTGTAAGCCATAATAGAAGAAGTTGAAGAGAATTGATAATCAATACAATTTGTTAATGATACGGAGGGCAAGCAATGAGATTTGATGAAGCTTATTCAGGAAATGTTTTTATAAAAAGTCATCCTACCTATGAGGATGCACAAGCCGTTATTTATGGCATGCCAATGGACTGGACAGTAAGTTACCGTCCAGGATCACGTTTCGGTCCACAGCGTATCCGTGAGGTATCGATCGGTCTTGAAGAGTATAGCCCATATCTAGATCGGGAGCTTGAGGAAGTAAAGTACTTTGATGCTGGTGATATTCCACTACCTTTCGGGAATGCACAGCGCTCATTAGATGAAATCGAAAAATTTATTGAAACATTATTAGCAGATGGCAAGATTCCTGTCGGTATGGGTGGGGAGCATTTAGTGTCTTGGCCAGTTATGAAGGCTGTCTCTGCTAAATATGATGATCTTGCCATCATTCATTTTGATGCACATACCGATTTACGTGTGGAATATGAGGGAGAACCACTTTCTCACTCAACACCAATTCGTAAAATTGCGGAACATATTGGACCGAAAAATGTTTATTCTTTCGGCATTCGTTCAGGCATGAAAGAAGAATTTGAATGGGCAAAGGAAAACGGCATGCACATTTCAAAATTTGAAGTGCTTGAGCCGTTAAAAGAGGTTTTACCAACATTAGCTGGACGCAATGTGTATGTAACGATTGATATTGACGTTTTAGATCCAGCACACGCTCCAGGCACTGGTACAGTAGATTGTGGAGGTATTACATCAAAAGAATTACTAGCTTCCATCCACGCGATAGCAGCTAGTGGTGTAAATGTTGTAGGCTTTGATCTAGTAGAAGTCGCACCTATCTATGATTCATCAGAAATGACGGCAAACACAGCTTCTAAATTATTACGAGAAATGATTTTAGGCTGGGTAAAATAAATAAAGCATTGAAAACAGATTGATTGGATGGGGTTAGCTATAGGCTTGCCCCATTTTGTATTTTCTATTGAAATGAAGAATAGCTATACGTCATAAATTTGAAACTTATTTTACGTAGTTGCGTAGATAAGTTAAGTAATAGTTTCTATTTTATAGAAGAGAGAAAAATTGATGAAACAACTGTCATCTATTGGTCAGTAGAATGTATGGTTCTTTAATTTAATTAGTGATAGGAAGGAGGAGTATTATGATTTGGTCACTTCTCATCAATGATTTATTCATCTTTGTCAGTACAATGGAATACTTTTGGCTATTAGCTTCTTTGGTTTTAACTGTGCTAAGTGTTCATTTGCATCTGTATCTGGTTAATAAAATAACTATTCAAGAAGTAAAGGACGAAGCGTTTGAAGTTGACTATAATATCACAAATACTTGGACTCCACCTATGCTAACGTGGTTTGTTCTATGTATTAGGACGTCGGAAAACAGTGAGGAAGAAAGTGTATCTCCTAGTTTCATGTAAACTTTTAAACTAGGAGGAATATCATTGTTAACCTTTTTAGCACAACCGATTATTTACTTCATTCATTTCATCCATTCATTTACAGGTAGCTATGCAGTGAGTGTCATTGGCATTACGATTGCAGTAAGATTAATTCTAATGCCGCTGTTTATTCAATCTGCAAAACATCAAAAGCGCTCGAAAGAACTAATGTCAGCCATTAAGCCTGAACTAGATGCGCTTACCACTAAATATAAGAACAGTCAAAATGAATCTGAAAAAATAATAGTACAACAAAAAATGCAAGCATTAACGTCAGATTCATTGAAAAGTTCTTTATTAGGCTGTTTACCTATTATTGTTCAATTGCCTGTATTATTTTCACTGTATTACGCGATTAAGTTAGATACCGTCATCGCAAGTGAAAATTTCCTATGGATGAATTTAGGTACGATAGATATTGGCATTTCGATCATTGCTTGTTTGATTTATTTGATGCAAAGTGTTTTCTCCTTAGAGAAAAGCCAACCACTTAATATGAAGATTATGGTGTTCATTAATCCAATCATGATCCTCATTTTTAGTTTGTTCAATCCAGCGATTATCCCTATCTATTGGACAGTTAGTGCTATATTATTAATAGTTCAACAATTAATCATTAAAAAATGGTATAGATAAAATGAAACTTCTCTCTTTCGATTATGTAAAGAGAGGAGTTTTTATTTATTCTCCATCTATATTTGTGAGATGCTTTACATGACTTCTATCTTGAAAAAACAGGAGTATTCATCCTATAATAAAAAGGTTATAGTAAAAGACTAAAAGGGAGCGTCCATTATGGCGAACGAAATAAGATCGCAAGTGAACATTAAGCTCATTTCTACAATTCGTCCAAGTGATGGAGAGTCCGAAAGTTATGAAATGTGGCTCAAAGGGCAGCTACTTGAAAAAGCAGGAAGCTTATATTTGAAATATGATGAGGTGCAGGAGGATAAAACTATCCGCACAACAATGAAATTAGGACATGAGAAAGCGCTAATTATGCGTGCTGGCTCGGTCAATATGCGCTTACCACTTAACATAATTGAGCAACAAAAAGGGCATTATGAAAGTGAGTTTGGTTCCATGCCACTCATTATTGACACGAAAAAAATGACCTTTACGAAACGGGCATTAAGCGGAGATTTCCATGTACAGTACGATTTACTAATGGGTGGGCAATCCGTTGGCAACTATACATTAGATATTACATTTACGGAGGTACAATGATGAACGCAGTAGAACAAGTACAACAGGCTATAAAAGCAGCAATAGCTAAGGCTGTTGAAAAAGCAGGCTTAGTTGAGGCTGGTACAGAATTATCGATTCACTTGGAATCACCAAAGGATAAAGCAAATGGGGACTATGCAACAAACATTGCAATGCAATTAACGAAATTAGCTAAAAAACCACCTCGTGCTATTGCGGAAGCTATTTTAGAAAATCTTGAAACAGCAGGTACAGATATTGAAAAAATCGACATTGCTGGTCCTGGCTTCATGAATATCACAGTACGTAAAGATTTCCTAACTGGGGTAATTACACAGGCTCTTGAACAAGGTACTGACTACGGCCGTTCAAATGCTGGTGCTGGGGAAAAGATTCAAGTGGAGTTTGTTTCAGCAAACCCTACAGGGGACCTTCATCTAGGACATGCACGTGGAGCTTCTGTTGGAGATTCATTATGTAATGTATTAGATATGGCTGGTTACAGCGTCTCTCGTGAATATTATATTAATGATGCGGGCAATCAAATTAATAACCTAGCTTACTCATTAGAAGCACGCTATAAACAAGCACTAGGTATGGAAGCGGAGATGCCAGAAGACGGCTATCATGGGCAAGATATTATTGATATTGCGGGTAAATTAGCGGAGGAGCATGGTGAAGCTATTTTAGCAAAATCAGAGGATGAACGTTTTGCATTCTTCCGTCAACACGGTTTAGCCTTAGAATTAGATAAATTAAAAACAGACTTAGCAAACTTCCGCGTGAACTTTAATGTCTGGTATTCTGAAACGTCTCTATATGAAAACGGTAAAATCGAAGTAGCGTTAGATAAATTAAAAGCAAATGGTCATGTCTTTGAAGAAGATGGTGCTACTTGGTTCCGCTCTACAACATTTGGTGATGATAAAGACCGTGTGTTAATTAAAAATGATGGTTCGTTCACATACTTAACGCCAGATATTGCTTACCACGAAGACAAAATTGTCCGTGGTTTCGATAAATTAATCAATATTTGGGGAGCTGACCACCACGGTTATATTCCACGTATGAAAGCAGCTATTCAGGCCCTTGGCTATGATCGTGATACATTAGAAGTAGAAGTTATTCAAATGGTTCAGCTTTATAAAAACGGTGAAAAATTCAAAATGTCTAAACGGACAGGGAACGCGGTAACAATGCGTGAGCTTGTAGAAGAGGTTGGCCTTGATGCAGTACGATACTTCTTCGTGAAAACTGCAGGCGATTCTCATATGGACTTTGACCTTGATCTTGCTGTATCACAATCCAATGAAAACCCAGTGTACTATGCACAATATGCACATGCTCGTATTTCATCTATTTTACGCTCGGCAAATGAGCAAGGATTTACTGCAGCAACAGATCATCTTAATCTGTTAACAGCAGAAAAAGAAATTGATTTACTGAAAAAGATTGGCGATTTCCCGAGAGTGGTAGCAGAAGCGGCGAAACACCGTACACCACACCGAATCGCTAACTATATTCAAGAGACAGCAGCAACATTCCATAGCTTCTACAATGCAGAAAAAGTATTGGATGCTTCCAACAAGGAGTTAACAGAGGCTCGTTTAGCATTAATTACAGCTGTACGCACAACAATTGCTAATGCACTACGTTTAATCGGCGTATCTGCACCAGAAAAAATGTAATACTTTTTAAGCCCCTAACATGACGAATGTTAGGGGTTTTTTAGTGGCTAGAAGGCCAAAAATGGGCGATAACATTCTAAAAGTGGTTGATAAAACAGTAAATGTGAAAGATAAAAAGGCACAAGGAACGGATAACACTAAAAATTAGCTGTTTCAAACTTAATTTTTCTGTTAATTTCGAAAATTTTGTTGAAGTTTACGTCAACGTCAATGATATACTGTTGACAATAAGGAAAGGGGAGATGATTTTGAAGACGATTCAGGAGGTAGCAAAGGAATTCAATGTGTCTACTCGCACAATTCGTTATTATGAGGAACTTGGTCTTCTTCGTCCCGATCGCTCATCTACCAATCAACGAACCTTTTCAAAAAAAGAATTGGCGAAGCTCAAGCTTATTTTCAGAGGCAAGCGTTACGGGTTCTCACTAGAGGAAATCAAAGAGATGGTTTTACTTTTTGATTTTGATCGCTCAGGTATTCAGCAATTAGAGCGAACAGTAGAGTATGGAGAACAAAAAATTCAAGAGATTGAGAGTAAAATTGCTGAGCTGACGCAAATGAAACAGGAATTACAGCAAATGCAAGGCATGTTTAGTGAAAAATTAGCTACTTTAAAGGGAGAGATGCATGATGAATAGTTCCAGTTTGTTAGCACGAAATGCCCGTAAGTATCCAAAAAATGAAGCCATTATTTGTCATGGCAGAAGAGTGACCTATCGTGATTTAGATGAACAAGTAACACGTTTTAGTCATGCTTTGCTAGAGCAAGGAGTAAGTCAGGATGATAAGGTTTTAATCTTTATGCCGAACGTTTTAGAGTTTGTTGTAAGCTATTTTGCTATTCAGCGTATCGGGGCAATCGTTGTTCCAGTCAATGCGAAATTTACATTGCAGGAAGTAGAGTATGTGGCACAGCATGCCGAAGCGAAGGCGATTGTTGTTCATGAGGCGATTTTTGCCGCAGTTGAACAGCTAGCTGCTGTACCATTAAAAATTAAAACCGGCCAAGAAAAAGCAGGTTGGCAGCATTACGAAACAATGCTTCAAAATGCGAGCACACAAACAATTGATTGCCAGCTACAAGAAGATGACCCTTCGACTATTTTGTATACATCTGGTACGACAGGAAAACCAAAGGGTGTGTTATTTAGCTACCGTAATATTTTAACAGTGGCACAAATGATTGCTGTTGAAATGGAAGTGAAACCTGAAAGCCGTATATTGCTCATGATGCCATTAACTCATTCAGCACCATTGCATTTATTTTTAATGGCGGGCGTATTTGTAGGGTCAACAAGCGTATTAACACCAACCTTTACACCAGACCTTTTTATCGATGCCATTGAGCAGGAAAAAACGACGCATTTCTTTGGAGCGCCTGTTGCTTATTTATTAACGGCTCAGATGCCGAGGCTACAAACGGCTGATTTGTCTTCCATGAAGTGGTGGGTATATGGTGGAGCACCATTATCTCAAAATGAGGTTCGCTTCATTCAACAGGCATTCCGAACAACTAATTTAACCTGTGTTTATGGATTAACAGAGGCGGGTCCGAGTGGCTCACTGTTATTTGGCAAGGAGCATGAAACGAAGGCTGGGAGTATTGGCCAACGGGCGCCACTTGGCACAGAGCTTCGTATTGTCAATGACAATGGAGAAGATGTAAATGTGGGCGAAGTAGGAGAAATTGTCTTATTTGGTGAGGGTAATATGCTTGGCTACTTCAAGGATGAAATAGCAACCAAGGCTGCTTACATTGATGGGTGGTTAAAAACAGGAGATCTGGCTCGGATGGATGAGGACGGCTTTATTTGGATTGTGGATCGCAAAAAAGATGTCATTATTTCAGGTGGTGTCAATATTTATCCGAAGGAAATTGAAGATTGCCTATTAAGCTTTGAAGGGATATTTGAAGTTGCTGTCATTGGTATACCACATCCGCAATGGGGGGAAACCGTGAAGGCTGTATATGCTACGAAACAAGACATAGATGAGGATGCATTGAAAGCTTATTTAGAGGAACGGCTTGCGAAGTATAAACTACCACGTATTTTCGAAAAAGTGGAAGCGCTACCACGCAATGCTTCAGGCAAAATTTTAAAACAATCCTTGAAAGGACAAGAGGTGAGATAGCATGAAGGTTTTACAGCAGGAAGAAATGCGTGCAACAAACTTTTTTACAGAGGAAGAAACGCTTCAAAAAGTGTTAGAAATGATGTTAGATAAAGAGTTTTTGTCTTATGCACACAGAGAACTGACAGATTTCGGTGAGTTATGTGCAGGTGATATTGACGTAAGGGCAAAACATACTGATCGGCAGGGAGAGCCCCGCCTTGAACGGTATAATGCTTATGGAGAAGAGGTATCAGAGGTTTGGGTGAATGACGGTTACAAAAAAACAATTGAAGAGACATATAATACGGGAATTGTTGGCTACGTGCACAAAGAAATTCCACAGTTAGGTCACAAAGGGAATTATGTCTATAGCTTTGCACAAGGTTATTTACTATCTCATGCAGAGCCCGGTTTTTATTGTCCCGTGACTTTGACGATGGCTACGGCTTATCTATTAGATCATTATGCTGATGAGGATGTAAAGCAGCGTTTCTTGCCACATGTTTGTGCAACAGGAGAGACGGAGCTATACGAAGGGGCAACATTTTTAACAGAACGTCAAGGAGGGTCAGACGTTGGGGCGAATGTTGTGGAGGCCAGAAAAGTAGGCAATGAGTACCGTCTCTATGGAGAAAAATACTTCGCATCCAATGCAGGTATGTGTGGCGTAGCAATGGTGTTGGCACGTTTAGAAGGCGCACAAGCAGGCTCTAAAGGGTTAACGTTATTTGCAGTTCCATGGAATAATGAAGATGGTACGGCCAATCATCTTCGTATTCGTCGATTGAAAGATAAATTAGGCGTTCGAGCAGTCCCATCGGGCGAGGTAGAGTTTGATGGTGCCCTTGCTTATATTGTAGGGGAACAAAATAAAGGGATTTATTACATGCTAGAAGCACTAAATCTTTCGAGAATTTGTAATGCAGTCGCATCGATTGGTATTATGCGTCGAGGCTTTTTAGAGGCAAAGCATTATGTGACCAATCGATATGCATTTGGCAAGCCCTTAACACAATACCCAATGATCCAGGATACATTAGGGAAGTTTGCTGCTAAGCTGCATGTGGAAGTAGCGACAGTATTTGATCTTATTCAATTATACGATAAAGTGACAAGTGGGCAGGGAACACAACAAGATCTCATTATGAATCGTTTATATATTGCCATTATGAAAAAGGAAACGGCAGAGCAAGCCGTTCATTATGCTAGTGAAGCGATTGAATTACATGGCGGTAATGGCTATATTGAAGACTTTGTGACACCACGCTTACTAAGGGATGCACAAGTATTGACGGTATGGGAGGGAACGGCAAATATTTTGGCTTTAGAACTTATTCGTTTAGTGGATAAATTCCATGCACATGAACTGTTTGTCCGTGAAATGGAGACAAGGCTAGAGAAGCTAGCGGATAGTCCACTAGTGCAAATTGTGGAAGAGCAGTTGGTAAATCTTGCGGCTACATTACAAATTTTTAGCGCTTTAGATGAAGCAACTAAAACTTTTGAAGCAAAAGATATAGCGAAAAAGATGGCCCATCTTTATGAAAGTGTTGTAGCGGTGGAATGGGCACTAAAATTTGGCGGGAAGTACGAAAAGCTAGCGGATATCTATTTAGAGCAAACGTGGTCATTGCGACAAATAGGTGCACAAATGAAAACCGTACAATATTTTTCTGAAATTGTATAATTGCCAAGGAGTCGTCTGGAATGGAGGCGACTTCTTTTATTTTCATGTATAATGAAATCAACTGAATATTATAAAGGTTCTTTACTTAAGTAAAGTGAAAAGGGAAGTCGGTGTAATTCCGATGCGGTCCCGCCACTGTAAGTGTGAGTTTTTTCAAATAATGCCACTGAAGATTTCGGGAAGGCTTGAAAAACGCAATAAGCACGAGCCAGGAGACCTGCCTTTATAGTATAGACATGACAGCCTACGAGGATAGGGTGGTGGATTTTGTATCAGTTTTTTGGTGCGATTTTGACCCCTCATCATTCGAAGATGAGGGGTCTTATTTTGATGGAGAAAATATTTCTAACCAATTGACGCACGGATCAACAAAGGAGGATTCATATGAAGAAATTTTGGAAAATAGGATTATCAGCATTTTTAGCAGTAGGTTTGTTAGCAGCATGCGGGCAAGAAGCCAAAAATGACAAGCCAGTAGCTACGGAGCAGCAAACACAGCAAGAGACTCCACAGGTGGATGAAGCAACATTCCCAATGACCATAACAGATGCCATTGGCAAGGATGTTACACTTGAAGCACCGCCTGAAAAAATTGTTTCTCTTATTCCAAGTAACACAGAGATATTATTTGAACTTGGTTTAAATGATGAAATAGTTGGGGTGACAGACAATGATGATTATCCACCAGAAGTCGCTGAAAAGGATAAAGTTGGGGGCATGGAGTACAATATTGAAAAAATTATTGCCTTAAAGCCAGATATCGTGTTTTCGCATGAATCTAGCATGTCCCTTTCAGAAGCGGCGATTGAACAGCTTGAGTCAGCAGGTTTGAAAGTATTTGTTGTAAAAAATGCACAAGACTTTAATGAAACTTACACAACGATTGAGCTGCTTGGTCGTGCAACAGGGAAATTACCAGAGGCTGAAAAAATTATTGCTAATATGAAGGAAAAAGTGGAAGATGTTCTGACAAAAGTAAAGGATGTCGAACCCAAAAAAGTGCTAGTCGAAGCATCGGATGAACCTACTATTTATACGGCGGGTAATGGCACATTTATGAATGCTATGCTGGACATGATTCATGCAGAAAACGTAGCGGCAGATGCGAAGGATTGGTATGAAATTAGTTCAGAACAAATTATTGCGAAAAACCCAGATGTCATCGTTGTGACATATCATTATGTACCAGATATTTTAACAAAAATACCACAACGTGCTGGTTTCGATACTGTTAATGCCGTGAAAAATAAGGCAATCGTTCAAGTAGATGAAAGCACAACAAGTCGTCAAGGTCCCCGTTTAGGAGAAGGTCTTGAAGAATTAGCAAAAGCTATTTATCCAGAGGTATTTAAGTGAAAAAAATAGCACTAGCCTATGTACTAACATGTACGCTTCTTGTCATTAGTATCTGGTGTGGCGTAGCGATAGGCTCAGTTCATATTCCGTTAGAAGTTTTATGGAATCAAGCAGTTGATGAAACAGCTGCTAATATCTTTTGGAAAATCCGTCTGCCACGCGTGTTGTTAGCTGGACTAGTGGGAGCTTCTTTGGCCATTGCTGGAGCAGCTTTCCAAGGGTTGTTAAAAAACCCATTGGCAGATCCATATACATTAGGCGTCTCGTCGGGGGCATCTGTTGGTGCTGTTATTACGATTTTTTTTAGTATATCTATACCGGTCGTAGGCTTGTATGCCCTACCCACTTTTAGTATGATAGGCGCAATCATCACGATGGTAGTGGTCATGAGCTTTGCTAGAATGGTAGACCGTTCATTGAAGATGGAAACGTTAATTTTAACAGGTGTTATTTTTAGCTCATTTCTAGGTTCTCTCATTTCATTAATGATCGCTTTATCTGGAGAAGAGCTACGCCAAGTAATTGGCTGGTTACTAGGTTCTGTGTCAATGCGTGGATGGCCATATGTCCAAATGATCACGCCATTTGTTATTGTTGGTTCCATTATGCTTTGGACGCAAAGACGAGAGCTAAATGTTTTGTTATATGGTGAAGAGCGCGCGAAGCATTTAGGTGTCAATGTGAAACGTAGTAAGTATTTGATTTTAGCGGGTGGCTCCATGTTAACAGGAGCTGCTGTAGCGGTTTCTGGCACAATTGGCTTTGTAGGATTAGTTGTACCGCATATGACAAGGATGATTTGGGGTTCTGACCACCGCCATTTATTGCCATTATCGTTTTTCAATGGCGCAACTTTACTCATTGTTTGCGATTTAGTAGCACGAACAATTATTGTGCCAAGAGAGCTACCTATTGGTGTTATTACGGCGTTTATTGGTGCACCTGTTTTCTCCTATATTTTTTATAAGCAACGAAGAAGTAAGGGGGTACGGGCATGATTATTGTCGAACATCTATCAGGTGGTTATGAAGATGTACCAATCGTCAAGGACATTAGTTTTACTGTGGAAAAAGGGAAAATTCTTGGTATTCTGGGACCGAATGGTAGTGGGAAATCCACATTATTAAAGGTAATGAGTGGGATATTACCAGCTACTGCTGGAACAATCACAATTGATGGACAAAATATCCTTTCTTATAATGCCCGTGCTTTGGCGCAAAAGATGGCTGTACTACCACAGCTTCATGCAAATGCTTTCTCAAACAGTGTAAGGGAGGCCATTTCACTAGGGCGCTACCCCCATCAAACAGGTTTTTTCTCAAGTTGGTCTGAACAGGATGAACAGGCTGTTCAGCATGCCATGCTGCAAACAGGTGTGAAACGCTATGAGCACACCCCGTTAGAATTTTTATCGGGTGGTGAACAACAAAGAGTATTTGTTGCCCAGGCATTAGCGCAAACAGCAGAAATTCTACTGCTGGATGAGCCAACCAATCATCTAGACATTGCACATCAACGGCAAATCTTAGATATGGTCAGGAAGGAAGCTGTGGAGTGTGGTTTAACGGTCGTTATGGTACTACATGATATGAATTTAGCCTCTCTCTATTGTGATGAATTATTGCTTATGGAGGGTGGGCAAATGAGAGCACTTGGAGTACCGCATGAAGTATTAATAGCCTCCCAAATTGAAGAAGTTTATCAAGCACGAGTGGCTACATATGCCCATCCCGAAATACCAAAACCTCAAATTACAATGATGCCCGCAACAACTGATTACCAGCAGCGAGCTGTCATCAAAAAAGAACATTTCATGATAACGGAACACTATATTCAACTTCAATCAGAGATTCCGTTAAAAACAGTGTCCTCTGCTGTTCATAACCCAGGTATTGGCTGGCATAATTGCTTGTTAAACCGCTCTGTACCTGGTGATTATGTGATAAGTGATGTAAAAAGAGAAGTTAGTGATTTTTTGCAAAGAGAGAATTTTTCCCCAACAAGTACTGTTGTGATGCTGACAGCAGTGCCAACAGCTCTTGTTGCCATCAATGAATTTTCAGCGCCTTTTGGCAGTATGATAGTAGCTGTAACAGCTGGTGTGGGCAATGCGGTTGATGTATCACGTGTACACGAAAGACAGGATGATCCATATATTGGTACTATCAATACATGGATCATAATCAATGGCTGTTTATCGGAGGAGGCATTTTTCCAGGCACTGATGACAGCTACAGAGGCGAAAACAAAAGCTTTGCAATCAGAAGATATTCGTGACGAGCGTAGTGGAACTATTGCTACAGGAACTGCTACAGATAGTCTGTTAATTGCAGCAACTCAAAAAGGGGAAGAAATGCTGTATGGTGGCCCGATTACGGAAGTTGGTAAAATGATTGCCAAGGGTGTTTATGAAACAACAGTTCAGGCCATCAGAAATTATAAAAATCAGTTTTAGGAGATGAGAGAAATGAAGCTTTACACGAAAACAGGCGATACGGGGAAAACAAGTCTAATTGGCGGACGCGTTGATAAAGATAGCTTACGTGTTGAAACATACGGGGCGATTGATGAATTAAACTCTTTTATCGGGAAGGCAGTAAGTGAATTAGATCAAGCACTTTTTAAGGATATTTTAACAGATCTTGAAACAATTCAGCATGAACTATTCGATGCTGGTGGTGACCTTGCCAATGTGATGAAAGAACGCCACTATAAATTAACAGAGCAACCGATTGAAGTGTTGGAAGCTCGTATAGATGCTTTATCAGATGAGGCACCACCATTACAACGTTTTATTTTACCAGGTGGCGCACCAGCAGCTGCAACTTTACACATTGCTCGTACAGTTGCACGACGAGCAGAGCGTGAAATGGTGACACTTATGAAAGAAGTGGAGGACGTGCCGAAAGTTGTACAAAAATATTTAAATCGATTATCAGATTATTTATTTGCAGCCGCACGTGTTGTAAATGCTCGATTAAACGTAGCGGATATTGAATACATTCGCAGTGGCAATGTCTTCAAAAAATAAACTTGTTATGTGGATGTCGCAGCTTTTATTAATTAAATTTTAAAAAAGAAAAGTAAAAAAATGCTACTTTGAATAAATTTCAGGGTGGCTTTTTTTCTTGTAAAGTGTAAGAATATAAAATTATCAGAAATATTTCCGTTTTATGTTGACTGAATGCTCACTCATTTATTAGAATAGGAATATATTGATATAGTGACGCACATTTCCGTATGAACTAGCAAATTTGCCGCAAAGAGAGAAAATTACGACAAACTAAAGGGGGGACCAACCATGAGTCCATTATTAATTGCTAACATAGTCTTAACAGTCGTGGTTGTGCTTTATGCAGTAGGATTGTTCTTCTATCTGTTGAAAACACGCTATAAGTATGTGCAATTGGGGAAAAAGGTTGAGTTTGATGAAAGTGTTAAAGAGCGACTACGCTATATTATGGTCAATGTATTTGGTCAAAACAAGCTATTAAAGGATCCAAAGAGTGGATTAATTCACGTGATGTTTTTCTATGGATTTTTGATGGTTCAGTTAGGGGCCATTGATTTAATTTGGAAAGGACTAGCACCAGGATCACATCTGCCATTAGGTATTTTCTATGGTGTCTTTACATTCTTCCAAGAGCTTGTAGTTTTAATGATTTTAGTTGCGGTAGTGTGGGCATTTTACCGCCGCTATGTAGAAAAGCTAGTGCGTCTAAAAAGAGGATGGAAAAACGGTCTTGTGTTAATTTTCATTGGTGGCTTAATGGTCTCAACATTAATCGCTAATGGTATGGGATTAATCTGGCATGGTGAGGGGTTAACTTATACGGAGCCTGTTGCTTCAAGCATTGCTGCTATATTTGGCTTCCTACCTGCATCAGTAGCTGCTGGAGTGTTTTATGTTATGTGGTGGGCACATCTTTTAATTCTATTAACATTCCTTGTGTATGTACCACAATCTAAGCATTTCCATTTAATTGTTAGCCCACTGAATGTTTACATGAATCGTTTAGATCGTGTGGGTACATTAACGCCTATCGATTTTGAGGCATTAGAAGAAGCAGGAGAAAATGCTGAAAGTGAAGAGGATATGCCTTCAATTGGAGTTGGACGCATACAAGACTTCACACAAAAGCAAATGCTCGATCTGTATTCTTGTGTGGAATGTGGACGTTGTACCAATATGTGTCCTGCAACTGGAACAGGAAAAATGCTGTCTCCAATGGATTTAATCGTGAAATTGCGTGATCATTTAACATTTACTGGTGCTGTTGTAACAAAGCAAAAGCCTTGGGTTCCTTATCAATTTTTTGCCAATACCAAGGGTAATCAGCTTGCGATGGCTGCTGGTGCTGAAGGCGTAGTAATTGAAGATATTTACAGCCCATCTTTAATTGGCGATGTGATTACAGAAGAAGAAATTTGGGCTTGTACGACTTGTCGAAACTGTGAGGATCAATGTCCAGTAATGAATGAGCATGTTGATAAAATCATCGACCTACGTCGCTATCTAACAATGACGGAAGGAAAAGTTAATCCTGATGCACAACGTGCCATGACAAATATCGAACGACAAGGGAATCCTTGGGGCTTAAACCGTAAAGAAAAAGAGAATTGGCGTGATCTTGATCCAACAATCCATATTCCAACAGTAAAAGAGTTAAAAAAATCTGGCGAAGAAATGGAATATCTATTCTGGGTTGGTTCGATGGGGGCATTCGATAATCGCTCTCAAAAAATTGCTTTAGCTTTCTGTCGTCTATTAAACGAAGCTGGTGTGAAGTTTGCGATCTTAGGAAATAAAGAGAAAAACTCTGGGGACACACCTCGTCGTTTAGGAAATGAATTTTTATTCCAAGAATTAGCTACAGCAAATATTGATGAGTTTGAGAAAAATGATGTGAAGAAAATAGTGACAATCGACCCTCATGCTTACAATATCTTTAAAAATGAATACCAAGACTTTGGCTGGAATGGCGAAGTGTATCATCATACTGAAATACTAAATCAGTTGATTGAGGAAAATCGTCTGGCACTCAATTATGAAGTTCATGAAACAATTGTTTTCCACGATTCCTGTTACTTAGGCCGTTACAATGATGTTTATGATGCGCCGAGAGAAATTCTACGCGGTATCCCGGGTGTGAAGCTTGTGGAAATGGAACGAAATCGCGAAACTGCTATGTGCTGTGGTGCAGGTGGTGGCTTAATGTGGATGGAAGAGCATGTTGGTAATCGCATTAATGTAGCTCGTACAGAGCAAGCTCTTGCTACTAATGCATCCGTTATTTCATCTGGCTGTCCTTATTGCTTAACAATGCTGGAGGATGGTACAAAGGCAAAAGAAGTGGAAGACTCTATTGGCACATTCGATGTAGCAGAATTACTAGAGCGTTCAGTGTTCGGTGAAAAAGTGAAGGCTGTTGATCCTTCATCTGAGGAAGCTGAAGAAGAAACATTAGAGGAAGTGGTAGCATCCGTAGAAAATATTCAACAGGACGAGAATACGGAAGCGAACGCAGAAAAATGATTGCTATTGTAGAAATATTTTAGTTATCTGAAAAATATAAATTGCACAATAAAAAATTGTTTTGTAGAATAAGATTAAATGGAAATGGGAGTTGCAACTAACAAGCTCCCATTTTTCATCGATAGAAGTCGAGCGAGCGTTCAGTCAATGAAATGCTATACTACTTCATCGAGTACGTAAAACAAAAGGGGTGTTTTACTTGAATAGAGCTGTCATTTTAGCAGGAGCAAGAACTGCATTTGGTAAATTTGGAGGTTCATTATCAACATTACATGCAAGTGATCTAGGGGCAATTGCAATAAAAGGTGCGCTAGAGAAAGCAAATATTGCATCTGACGAAGTAGATGAGGTTATTTTGGGCTCTGTTTTACAAGGGGGACAGGGGCAAATACCTTCGAGGCAAGCTGCGATAAAAGCCAATTTACCAACAGCGGTAAAAACAGAAACAATCAATAAAGTTTGTGCATCAGGGATGCGTGCAGTGACATTAGCAGATCAATTGATTCGATTAGGGGACGAAGAAGTGATTATTGCTGGTGGAATGGAGTCTATGTCCAATGCTCCGTACTATCTGTTAAATGGTCGAAGTGGCTTGCGTATGGGAGATTCCACAATGGTGGATGGCATGCTTTATGACGGTTTAACATGTGCTTTCGATAAAGCGAGACCGCATATGGGGAGCTATGGTAATGCAACAGCTAAGGAATTCTCGCTCAGTCGTGAGGAACAGGATGCTTGGTCTGTTCGCAGTCATGAGCGCGCACTAGCGGCGATTGAACAAGGTTACTTTGCTGAAGAAATCGTACAAGTGGAGATTCCACAACGTAAAGGACAACCACTGGTCGTCGATACAGATGAAGCACCAAGAGCAGGTACAACGTTGGAGGTACTAGCAAAACTGAAACCAGCCTTTGACAAGGATGGCACGATCACAGCAGGTAATGCACCTGGCGTTAACGATGGTGCATGTGCCCTCGTGGTTATGAGTGAGGAACGTGCCACACGTGAAGGAAGAGAGCCATTAGCAATAATTTTAGGTCATGAAGAGCTTGCCATCGAGCCAGAAAACTTCCCACAAACACCAGGTCTTGTTATTAATAAATTGCTGAAAAAAACCAATAAATCATTGGCAGATATTGATTTGATCGAAATCAATGAGGCCTTTGCAGCAGTCGCTTTGGTCAGCAAGCAGTTAGCTGATTTAGATGCTGAAAAGGTGAATGTTAATGGCGGTGCGGTTGCTTTAGGTCATCCTATTGGAGCATCTGGTGCACGTATTATTTTAACGCTTGCACAAGAATTGAAGCGTCGTGGTGGAGGCATCGGTATTGCTGCAATTTGTTCAGGTGGGGGTCAAGGTGATGCGATTATGATTGAAGTACCAAAAACAGGGGGACTGAACTAATGGGAATTCAAAAGGTAATGGTCATTGGTGCAGGGCAAATGGGCTCTGGCATTGCACAAGTTTGTGCACAAGCAGGCTATGATGTGAAATTGAATGATATCAAACAAGAGTTCTTCGAGCGTGGAATAGGAGTTATTACAAAAAATTTATCACGTGATGTAGAAAAGGGCCGTAAAACGGAGGATGACAAAGCGGCTGTTTTAGGTCGAATTAGTATGTCACTAGATTTACAGGATGCTAGTGATGTAGATATTATCATCGAGGCAGCTGTAGAGAATATGGACATTAAGCAATCCATCTTTAAGCAACTTGATGGCATTGCACCAGCACATGCCATTTTAGCTACGAATACATCTTCGTTGCCTATTACTGAAATTGCAGCGGTAACAAATCGACCAGAGCAAGTAATTGGTATGCATTTTATGAATCCAGTGCCAGTAATGAAGCTTGTTGAAATCATTAGAGGCTTAGCAACTACGGATGAAGTATACAAAGCTGTTGAAGCGATGACAGTCAAGTTAGCGAAAACACCAGTAGAAGTGAATGACTTCCCAGGATTTATTTCAAACCGTATTTTGCTACCAATGATTAATGAAGCAATTTATGCGCTTTATGAAGGTGTAGCTACGAAGGAAGCAATTGACGATGTGATGAAGCTAGGTATGAACCATCCGATGGGACCATTAACATTAGCAGACTTCATTGGCTTAGATACTTGCCTTTACATCATGGAAATTTTACATGAGGGTCTAGGAGATAGTAAATATCGCCCTTGTCCACTGCTTCGTAAATACGTTGCAGCTGGCTGGCTAGGAAAGAAATCAGGAAGAGGCTTTTACGTTTACGAATAATCCTATGGGGATGGGGTTATGTAGATGTTGCGGGACAACTTAGAGGGGTGACATTATAGATGCAATTGCAATTTACAGATGAGCAAATGATGATGCGCGATATGGTTCGTCAATTTGCTCAGGAAAAAATTCAACCATGGGTAGGGCGGATGGAAGCAGGAGAATTTCCACGTGAGCTTCTACAACAAATGGGTGAACTTGGCTTAATGGGGATTACGACACCAGAAGACTTAGGTGGCTCTGGTATGGATTTTACATCGTATATTATTGCGATTAATGAATTGTCAAAAGTAAGCGCTGTAATGGGGGTTATTTTATCAGTGCATACTTCGGTTGGAACAAATCCAATCATTTACTTTGGAAATGAGGAACAAAAGAAGCGTTATGTACCAAAGCTTGCAGCCGGGGAATATTTAGGCGCATTTTGTTTAACAGAGCCAGGTGCAGGCTCTGACGCAGGGTCTCTACAATCAAAGGCAGTACGAGATGGCGATGAATATGTGATTAACGGCTCTAAAGTTTTTATTACAAATGGCGGAGAGGCTGATGTATATATCGTATTCGCCTCAACCAACCCTGCTGAAAAAACACGAGGTATTTCAGCTTTTATTGTTGAAAAAGGAACACCAGGTTTAATCATTGGTAAAGATGAACAAAAGATGGGTTTACATGGCTCACGCACTGTTCAACTGACATTCGATAATTGCCGCATCCCAACCGACAACCTTTTAGGGGAAGAGGGAGAAGGCTTCAAAATTGCGATGGCGAATTTAGATGTAGGGCGAATCGGTATTGCAGCACAGGCATTGGGGATTGCTGAAGCAGCACTAGAGGCGGCTACTACTTATGCAAAAGAGCGTGTGCAATTTGGTAAACCGATTGCTGCTCAACAAGGAGTTGGCTTTACACTCGCTGATATGGCAACAGCTGTTGAATCGGCAAAACTATTAGTGTATCGTGCAGCAGATTTACGTGCAAAAGGTTTACCGTGTGGAGCAGAAGCTTCAATGGCCAAACTTTTCGCATCACGAACAGCTGTACAAACGTCAATAGAAGCGGTTCAAGTTTTTGGCGGCTACGGCTACACAGAGGACTATCCAGTAGAGCGATATTTCCGTGATGCAAAGGTCACAGAAATCTATGAAGGTACAAGTGAAATTCAAAAACTAGTTATTAGTAAACATTTACTGAAATAAAGCCTGATAATAGGCTATTCTCTTAGGGATGACTTATTAAAGTGGAGTAAAGACCTCATCAAGAATGGAAACTCGCTCCAATGCTCCAATAGGATTGACAATCGCTGAACCCAGAACAACACACAGGTAACATAGAACAGAGTCTAATTAAAAAGGGGAAATGGACAATGAACTTTCAGTTAACAGAAGAGCATGAACAATTACGTGAAATGATTCGTGATTTTGCTATAAATGAAGTGGCACCAACAGCTGCTGAACGTGACGAGAATGAAGAATTTGACCGTGCAATTTTCGATAAAATGGCGGAGCTTGGGTTAACTGGTATTCCGTGGCCAGAAGAATACGGTGGAGCTGGGTTTGACTACCTTGCATATGTCATTGCTGTTGAAGAATTATCACGTGTCTGTGCCTCCACTGGGGTAACATTATCAGCACATACTTCACTGGCAGGATGGCCACTGTACAAGTTCGGTACAGAAGAACAAAAACAAAAATACCTTCGTCCAATGGCAGAAGGAAAACATATTGGTGCGTATGGTTTAACAGAACCAGGTTCAGGTTCTGATGCGGGTGGCATGAAAACATATGCTAAACGTGATGGCGATGATTATATTTTAAATGGCTCAAAAATCTTTATTACAAACGGCGGAGTGGCAGATACATATATTGTGTTTGCAGTAACAGATCCAGAAGCTAAACACGGTACATCAGCATTTATCGTGGAAGCTGGATTTAAAGGTTTCTCTGTAGGGAAGAAAGAAAAGAAATTAGGAATTCGTTCATCTCCTACAACCGAAATCATTTTCGACAACTGCCGTGTTCCAAAAGAAAACCTGCTAGGAGCTGAAGGGGAAGGTTTTAAAATTGCTATGACGACACTAGATGGTGGACGTAATGGTATTGCTGCTCAAGCTGTAGGAATTGCACAAGGAGCGCTGGATGCAGCAGTTGACTATGCCAAAGAACGTGTGCAATTTGGTAAACCAATCTCTGCTAACCAAGGTGTATCTTTTAAATTAGCAGACATGGCAACTCAAATTGAAGCTTCTCGACTTCTTACATACCAAGCGGCTTGGTTAGAGTCTAATAACCTACCATATGGTAAGGCTTCTGCAATGGCGAAATTAATGGCTGGCGATACAGCAATGAGTGTAACGACAGAGGCGGTTCAAGTATTTGGTGGCTATGGTTATACAAAGGATTATCCAGTAGAGCGCTTTATGCGTGATGCGAAAATTACTCAAATTTACGAAGGTACGCAGGAGATTCAACGTCTTGTAATCTCGCGTATGCTAACGAAATAATTGATGACAGAAAAAGATAAAAGGCCCCAAGTACAGTCAACTGTAAAAGATGAAAATTTAATCGCCATTCGTCGTGAACAAATGATTCAAGGAGCTATTAAGCTATTTAAAGAAAAAGGCTTTCATCGTGCCACGACGAGAGAAATCGCAAAAGCTGCAGGCTTTAGTATTGGTACTTTATACGAGTACATTCGTACTAAAGAAGACGTTCTTTATCTTGTTTGTGATAGTATCTATCATCATGCAATGGAGCGACTTTCAAGTTACGAGATTAAAGCTGGAACAATTGATGAGTTAAAAGAAATGATTCGAGAATATTTCGTGCAAATTGATAGCATGGTTGATGAGCTAACAATCATGTATCAAGAAACAAAATCATTGTCAAAAGAAGCACAACGCTATGTCTTTAGTAAAGAGTTTGAAATGGTTGCCACTTTTGAACGCTTGCTACAGCGCTGTGTGCAGTCTGGGGAACTAACAATGACAGACAAGCAAATTCATTTAGCAGCCAATAACTTAGTTGTCTCAGGACAAAGTTGGGCGTTCCGCAAATGGGCATTACATCGTCAACATTCAATTGATGAGTTCATCGACATGCAAATCACCTTGTTCATTTCAGGCATAAAGGGGTTCTAATATTTCGTAAGGGGTTTGTCGGCAATTGCATACATCGACATTGCAATTGTCGGCTTTTTTCAATTCATTAAGGGGAGAGAGTGGGGATTTCATATGACAAAGGTAGAAGTATATCGTCCAAAAAATCACGTACGTTTTGTGACAGCATCAAGTCTTTTTGATGGACATGATGCTTCAGTCAATATAATGCGACGCATATTACAATCGAGCGGTGTAGAAGTAATCCATTTAGGGCATAACCGTTCTGTCGAAGAAGTCGTGAATGCCGCGATTCAAGAAGATGCACAAGGTATTGCAGTTTCTTCTTATCAAGGCGGGCATATGGAATACTTTAAATATATGTATGATTTGCTGCGTGAAAAAGGGGCACCACATATTAAAATTTATGGCGGTGGTGGTGGGGTTATTTTACCTCGTGAAATTAAAGAGCTTCATACGTATGGCATTGCAGGCATTTTCTCACCAGAGGATGGCCGTGTTTTAGGGCTACAAGGGATGATTAATGAGCAAATTAAAGGAACGGACTTTCCAACTGCAACAGGCAACTATTTAGATAAATTAGAGGCTTTAACGACAGAAACGCCTGAAATTTTAGCCAATCTAATTACAGCAGCTGAGTCAAATAAGGATGAAGCTACGAAAGAGATGTTAATTGAGGCACGAAAGCGTTCAAAAGGTACACCTGTCATGGGGATTACAGGAACAGGTGGCGCAGGGAAATCTTCATTAACGGATGAGCTGATTCGCCGTTTCCTGAAAGAATTCCCAGATAAACGTGTAGCCATTCTTTCGGTCGATCCAACAAAGCAAAAAACAGGTGGAGCATTACTTGGAGATAGAATTCGCATGAACGCCATCTTCAATAACCGCGTTTATATGCGTAGTTTAGCAACACGAGGCTCTCGCACTGAATTATCTGCATCTATTGGTGATGTAATAGATGTAGTACGTGTAGCGGGCTATGATTTAATCATCGTCGAAACAAGTGGTATTGGTCAAGGTGATGCCGAAATCACAAGGTATACAGATCTTTCCATGTATGTTATGACAAGTGAATTTGGTGCACCTACACAGCTTGAGAAAATTGATATGATTGATTTTGCAGATGTCATTGCAATCAATAAGTTTGAGCGTAAAGGCTCGGAGGATGCGCTACGTCAAGTACAAAAACAATACCAACGATCTCGTGAGCTATGGGAAGAATCACTTGATAGTATGCCTGTTTATGGAACAATTGCTAGCCAGTTTAATGACAAAGGGACCAATGCATTATTCGCAGCTTTAGTTCATATTATTAACGAAAAAACAGGCTACAATTGGGAAACTAGCTATGAGCAATTTGCTAAGACGCAAAAGCAAGATGTCATTATTCCAAACGATCGTCGTTATTATTTACGTGAAATTACTGACACGGTTCGTGGCTATCATAAAAAATCAGAACAGCAGGTGGGATTTGCTCGCCGTCTGTTCCAATTAGAAGGTGCTATTACGGCAGTTAAGGAAAAAGCACCAGAGGATGCACTTATAGCATCGCTTTCTTCTTTAGCACAAGGTGTCAGAGATGAATTATCAGCAGAATCCAAGCGTATATTGGATAATTGGCAAACTTTAAAAGAAGCTTATGCTGGTGATGAGTTTGTGACGAAGGTTCGAGACAAAGAAATTCGCACTATTTTAAAAACAACAAGTCTTTCTGGCACAAAAATTCCTAAAGTAGCATTGCCGAAATTTGAGGACTACGGTGAAATATTACGCTGGGTGTACAAAGAGAATGTTCCTGGTGAGTTTCCTTATACAGCAGGTGTTTTCCAATTCAAACGTGAGGGAGAAGATCCGAAGCGTCAATTTGCTGGTGAAGGAACACCTGAACGTACAAATAAACGCTTCCACTATTTATCGAAGGATGACGATGCGAAACGTTTATCTACAGCCTTTGATTCTGTAACTCTCTATGGGGAAGATCCAGATTACCGTCCAGATATTTATGGTAAGGTCGGGGAATCGGGTGTATCGATCTGTACATTAGAGGATATGAAAAAGCTTTATGCAGGCTTTGATTTATGTGCACCGTCTACATCTGTATCTATGACCATTAATGGTCCAGCGCCTATTATTTTAGCGATGTTCATGAATACGGCGATCGATCAACAAGTTAAATTGCGCGAACAAGAGCTAGGACGGACTTTGACAGTAGAAGAGTTTACCGAGACACGTGAAAACACATTGCAGGTTGTACGTGGAACAGTACAAGCTGATATTTTAAAAGAAGATCAAGGACAGAACACATGTATTTTCTCGACAGAGTTTGCTTTACGTATGATGGGTGATATTCAGCAATACTTTATTGATCATAAGGTGCGTAACTACTATTCCGTTTCTATTTCGGGTTACCATATTGCAGAAGCTGGGGCAAATCCTATTTCCCAATTAGCTTTCACCTTAGCAAATGGCTTTACGTATGTAGAGTATTATTTAAGTCGTGGCATGAATATTAACGACTTTGCACCAAATCTATCGTTCTTCTTCTCGAATGGACTTGATCCAGAGTATACAGTAATTGGACGTGTTGCTCGTCGTATTTGGGCCATTGTAATGCGTGATAAATATGGTGCCAATGAACGTGCGCAAAAGCTAAAATATCATATTCAAACATCTGGTCGTAGTCTACATGCGCAAGAGATTGATTTTAATGATATTCGTACAACATTACAAGCATTGATGGCATTACAAGATAACTGTAACTCATTGCATACAAATGCCTATGATGAAGCTATTACAACACCTACAGAGGAATCTGTACGTCGTGCCATGGCTATCCAAATGATTATTACGAAAGAGCATGGCTTGGCAAAAAACGAAAATCCTCTGCAAGGTGCATTTGTTATAGAAGAATTGACAGATCTTGTAGAAGAAGCGGTCCTTGAGGAATTTGATCGTATTAATGATCGTGGTGGTGTTTTAGGTGCAATGGAAACGCAATATCAACGAGGTAAAATTCAAGAGGAGTCCATGTACTATGAAATGTTAAAGCATTCAGGGGAGCTACCAATCATTGGTGTCAATACGTACCTGAATCCAAATCCACCTTCAGACGCTGCTATCGATAATATGGAAATTGCTCGTGCATCCACAGAAGAGAAGGAAACGCAAATTCGCAATTTACAAGCATTCTGGAAGACGCATGAAGAAGAAAGTGAAGCTGCAATCGCACGTTTACAAGAAGTTGCTGTTAACAATGGTAATATTTTTGCTGAGCTTATGGAATCAGTAAAAGTAGCAAGCTTAGGACAAATTACAAAAGCTTTATATGAAGTTGGCGGACAATATCGTCGAAATATGTAATTGTAGACATTCAAAACTGCTTTTTTTCTAACATTTTTTTCTAATTTATGTAACAAGCTTCTCTAGTTTCTAGTGTCTAGTCTTAAGATTAGGCACTTCTTTTTATTTTCGTTATAATAGAAATGTAAAAAAAGGGGAGGCGCAGTAGGGATGAAATCATTTATTCACTACATAATTATATTAGCTTTAGTATTGGTAGCCATTTTCCTGTATAATAAGCAAATTGGCGCTATTCCTATACTACTATTATCTGTTTATTTGTTTTATCTTGGAATAAAAAAAATGCGTAATATAAAAAACAGTAATTGAAGCTAGCAAAGGGGCTAAAACTTTGTATATAATGGGTATTATGCTTATGTATAGAAAGTACCTTTTGCGTGGCCTTTTTTGCTGCGCTTGGAAAATAAAGCACCATGTAATTTTAAAACGTCCATTGTGATGAGGGAAAGGAAGTGCACGAATTGAATTTTCGTGAAATGACAAAGGAACAATTAACGGAAGAATCGTTAATTAACTTAGCTTATGCAATTTTAAATGAAAAACGTGCCTCAGTGTCTTTTAATGATTTACTAAAATTAATTCAAGAGCTTGTGGGCTATAGTGATGCAGAAATGAAATCCCGTCTGTTACAATTTTATACAGATATTAATATTGATGGCCGCTTCTTATATAATCAAGAAGCAGGATGGGGCCTACGTGAATGGTTTAAAGTAGAGCAAATTGAAGAAGAAACAGCACCTTCTGTTAAGACTCAAAAGAAAAAATCTAAAGCTGCCTTTGATGATGAAGATCTTGATGAGGATGTAGATTTAGAAGAAGAAGATATCGACTTTGACGAAGACTTCGAAGAGTTTGTTGATGAAGAAGATATTGAAGAAGAGGACGAAGAAAAAGAAGAAATCGATTTTGACGATGAAGAAATCGAAGATATTGATGAAGAAATTGATGAAGACTTTATTGATGAAGAGGAAGAAGAGTTCGACGAAGAAGAGGAAGAAAACTAATACAGTACTCTTAGAATTTTCTTTCTATTAGGCATGGAGTAAAAAATCTTGACTTCTATCACGGTTCCGTTTAATCTTTTACTTGGGCTCCTTAAAAGAAGGAGAAAGACCGTGTATATAATACGCTCCCCCTGCAAACCTATGCAGGAGGAGCGTTTTTTTGTTTTTAACTATATTCAGTTCTCCCATACATTCATCCAGAAATGAATATAAAAGTTTGGATTTATTCATGATGTATAGTAAACGGTGACTGGATAAATGTTAGAGTTTTAAGGTTTAAAGGAAAGTGGAAAAGAGATAGAACCGATTACAGCTTCGAATCGACTACATTTTTTGTAGACATTCTCGGCTTTTCTTTTTTTAGGGTATTAGAATATAAAGGATTCTGTTCCCCCCTAAGCGAGCTAGTAATTTTAGAACATCATAAGGAGGAATTTATTCATGACGAAGTATATTTTTGTAACAGGTGGGGTTGTATCATCACTTGGAAAAGGGATTGTTGCAGCATCTCTAGGTCGTTTATTAAAGAACCGTGGTTTAGAAGTTACGATTCAAAAGTTTGACCCATATATCAATATTGACCCAGGTACAATGAGCCCTTATCAACATGGTGAGGTTTTTGTAACAGATGATGGTGCTGAGGCTGATTTAGACTTAGGACATTATGAACGTTTCATTGACATTAACCTAGGGAAACATTCTACAGTAACTTCAGGTCGCGTTTACCAATCTGTATTACAGAAAGAACGTCGTGGTGATTATAATGGTGGAACAGTACAAGTAATTCCTCATATTACAAACGAAATTAAAGACCGTATCCAACGTGCTGGTCGTGAAACTAATGCAGACGTTGTTATTACAGAGGTTGGTGGGACAGTAGGGGATATTGAATCATTGCCATTCCTTGAAGCGATTCGCCAAATGAAAACAAATTTAGGTCATGACAATGTGATGTATATTCACTGTACACTTATACCTTATATTAAAGCAGCTGGTGAATTGAAAACAAAGCCTACTCAGCATTCTGTTAAAGAATTACGCTCTTTAGGTATCCAGCCAAATATTATCGTCGTACGTACAGAACAAGAAGTACCACAAGATATGAAAGAGAAATTAGCATTATTCTGTGATGTGCAACCACATGAAATTATTGAATCTCGTGATGCAGAGCATTTATATGAAGTGCCATTAAACCTGCATGCACAAGATATTGATGATATCGTTCTTGATCATTTTGGCATTGAAGCACCAGAGGCAGATATGGAAGAATGGCGCGAGCTGGTAGACAAAGTGAAGAACTTACCAAATAAAAGAAAAGTAGCATTAGTAGGGAAATATGTGGAATTACAAGATGCTTACATTTCAGTAGTTGAGGCATTAAAGCATGCGGGCTACGCATTTAACTCTGATATTGAAATTGACTGGATTAATGCAGAACATGTCAATGCAGATAACGTTGCTTCACTATTAAAAGGTGCAGATGCCATTTTAGTACCAGGCGGTTTTGGTGATCGTGGTGTTGAAGGGAAAATTTTAGCGACACAATATGCGCGTGAAAATGATGTACCGTTCCTTGGTATTTGCTTAGGTATGCAATTAGCAACAATAGAATTTGCTCGTAATGTCCTTGGTTTAAAAGGTGCACATTCTACAGAGCTTGATGCAAATACAGAGTACCCAATTATCGACTTCTTACCAGATCAAAATGATAGTGTAGATATTGGCGGTACATTACGTTTAGGATTATACCCATGTAAATTGAAAGATGGTTCAAAGGCAAGCAATGCATACGGTAAAGAGCTTGTTTATGAGCGTCACCGTCACCGCTATGAGTTTAACAATGAATATCGTGAGGCAATGGAAGCAGCAGGTCTTGTCTTCTCAGGTACAAGCCCTGATGGCAAATTGGTTGAAATTATTGAGCTACCAGGTAACAACTTCTTTGTAGCATGTCAATTCCACCCAGAGCTAGTTTCACGTCCAAATCGTCCACAACCATTGTTCCGTGATTTTATCGGAGCAACATTTAAATAATCAAAAAGAGTTGTCTCTCTATTAATGAGACAACTCTTTTTAAATGAATGTTTATAGTTCTTCTTCATCAATACCAAGCATTTCATCATAAGCAATTTTCACTGCTTCATATACAAAAAGTCCAGCAATTGCATGTGGTACAACGATTCTTTGCCCTAAATCATTAGGCAATAAACCACCTTTAAGGCGTGTAGAAACATACGTATAGGCCAAATCTGCAAGAGGATTTTCCGTATTCGCTACTTCACTCGCAACAGCAGCGAAAGGAATAAACCGTTTATTTAAGTCTTGAGCTAAAGCCAGTGCCTCCTCATCGTGCGCACTGCGTGTAAAAATGCAAACACGATCAGCTTCAGTTAAGCTTGTACTCGAAGTCCAAGGAGCTAATTTGCTAAATGGTTCAACTGCTTGAGATGCATTGGATTCAATAACTTGCATTTCACCAAAGCAAGCGAAATACACATGACCTTCTCCAATGGCTGCTTGTGCAAGGAGTCTTGCTGTTTCCTCAATAGCCTCCTCTTCATTTTGTGTTATTCTTTGTAATAATCCACTTAATTGTGTTGTTAGAATTTTTGACATGTTCCCACCTCTAACCATATTATAGGGGCGGAAAAGGTAGAAAGCAAAAGCAGATAATTTATAATACTAGAAGGTATTAAGCTGAAAAAGGAGAATTATACATAATAAAGAAAGTTTTTGTGTAAGAATAAAACTAAAAAAGGGCGGAATGAAATGTGAAACGATTACTAATTGTCGATGATCAGCAGGGAATTCGTTTACTTTTAAATGAAGTGTTGAAAAAGGAAGGTTATCTTACATATTTAGCGGCTAATGGTTCAGAGGCATTAAAATATGCAGATGAGCAACAGATGGATTGTGTTTTACTGGATATGAAGATTCCAGGGATGGACGGTATTGAAATCTTGAAACGCTTAAAAGAAAAATTTCCGAAGTTACCTGTATTTATGATGACAGCATATGGCGAATTGGATGTAGTGCAAGAAGCTTTAGAATTAGGAGCTATTCGTTACTTTACAAAACCATTTGATATTTTTGAGGTGCGAGATGAAGTAAATAAGGCTTTACAGGTGTAAAAAACAGACAGTGGACACACGGTCTGTTTTTTATGTTTATTTTGAAAGAAGCGACAGGGTATTGCCTTCAATTTCAGTGTGTTGCACTATGCTGTCGTGTAGAAAATAAGAGCCTCTGCATTTCAGGTGCAAGCCTCTGTTGAGTTACACTCCACAACGGCAGACACTGTCGCTACGTTATACTGCGGCTATCGTGTAGAAAATAATAGCCCCTGCATTTCAGGTGCAAGCCTTCGTTGAGTTGCACTCCACAACGGCAGACACTGTCGCTACGTTACACTGCGCTATCGTGTAGAAAATAATAGCCCCTGCATTTCAGGTGCAAGCCTTCGTTGAGTTGCACTCCACAACGGCAGACACTGCCGCTACGTTACACTGCGCTATCGTGTAGAAAATAAGAGCCTCTGCTTTTCAGGTGCAAGCCTCTGTTGCGTTGCACTCCACAACGGCAGACACTGTCGCTACGTTACACTGCGCTATCGTGTAGAAAATAAGAGCCCCTGCTTTTCAGGTTCAAGCGCCGCCGTTACGTTGCACTACACTTTGGCGACACTGCCGCTACGTTGCCCTCCGCTTTCGTGTAGAAAATAATAGCCCCTGCTTTTCAGGGGCTATTATTTTTGCTATGATTGAGGGGCATGTTTATGTAAAGAATAGTCCTATGAGGAGGATTTTTAGTATGGCATTAGTATCTATGAAAGAGATGTTAATTAAAGCAAAAGCAGAAGGTTATGCGGTTGGTCAATTCAACATTAATAACCTTGAATGGACTCAAGCAATTTTACAAGCAGCTGAAGAAGAAAAATCTCCAGTGATTCTTGGTGTTTCTGAAGGTGCAGGTAAATATATGGGCGGATTTATTTCCGTTGTTCATATGGTAAAAGGTTTAATGGAATCTTACGGTATTACAGTTCCTGTAGCGATTCATCTTGACCATGGTTCTAGCTTTGCAAAATGTAAAGAGGCAATTGATGCAGGCTTTACTTCAGTGATGATTGATGCATCACATCACTCATTTGAGGAAAATGTAAAAATTACTTCAGAAGTAGTAGAATACGCACATGCTAAAGGCGTTTCTGTGGAAGCAGAATTAGGAACAGTTGGTGGAGATGAAGATGGCGTAATCGGTGGTATTATTTATGCTAATCCAGAAGAATGCCGCAAAATGGTTGAACTGACAGACATCGATTGCTTAGCACCAGCACTTGGCTCTGTACATGGTCCTTACAAAGGAGAGCCAAACTTAGGCTTTAAAGAAATGGAAGAAATCTCTAAATTAGCGGATCTTCCACTTGTCTTACATGGTGGTACAGGTATCCCAACAAAGGATATTCAACGTTCCATTTCATTAGGTACAGCTAAAATCAACGTCAATACTGAAAATCAAATTGAAGCAACAAAAGTAATCCGTGAAATTCTAGACAACGACAAAGTTGTTTACGATCCACGTAAATTCCTTGGTCCAGCACGTGAAGCCATTAAGGCAACGGTTATTGGTAAAATTCGTGAATTTGGTAGTGCACAAAAAGCATAATTTTTGCATTTAATATGTTACAAAAGCATAGTTAAATACACATACTAAGAGAAGTGTTGATGCTTTCAATCGACCTTCTCTTGTTTTTGAAATAATAAAATTTTGGAAAATATTTAATAATATAAGAAAAATGATCAGGAGGAAATAAAAATGAAATTTTTCATTGATACAGCAAACTTTGAAGAGATTAAAGAGGCACATGCATGGGGTATTTTATCAGGGGTTACAACAAACCCATCATTAGTGGCTAAAGAAGAGAATGTTTCTTTCCATGATCGTCTTCGTGAAATAGCTGAGCTTGTTGATGGCTCTGTAAGCGGAGAAGTTATTGCACTTGATGCGGAAGGTATGATTAAAGAAGGTTTGGAATTAGCTGCGATTGCTCCAAACATAACAGTAAAGTTACCAATGACACCAGCTGGATTAGAGGCATGTCGTTTCTTTGCAAACAAAGGTATTAAAACAAACGTGACATTAATCTTTAGTGCGAACCAAGCATTAATGGCTGCGCGTGCAGGTGCTACATACGTATCACCATTTATCGGCCGTTTAGATGACATTGGTCAAAATGGTGTCGAGCTAATTGAAACAATAGCAGATATTTTTACCATTCATAATATCGATACGCAAATTATTGCTGCTTCTGTTCGTCATCCTCAGCATGTTACAGCAGCAGCTTTAGCTGGCGCACATATTTCAACTACACCGTTTAAAGTATTAAAGCAACTTTTCAACCATCCATTAACGGAAAAAGGAATTGAAGGATTTTTAACGGATTGGAATACGAGAAAAGGCGAATAATAAGATTATAAAGTGAGCCAATTGCAAAAAATACTACTTTCCAATCATGAGGGAGAACGCAAAATGGATGTTTATAAAATTACTGGCGAAAATCGTCTACGAGGTACAATTAAAGTTAGTGGTGCAAAAAATAGTGCAGTCGCCTTAATTCCTGCATCAATTTTGGCGAACTCTCCAGTGACTATTGGGGGGATACCCGAAATTTCAGATGCTTGGACGTTAAAGGCTTTATTAGAGGAAATTGGTGGAGAAGTTTCATTTGAGGATGGCACAATGACAATTGATCCTACAGATATGATTGCATTGCCTTTACCAAATGGCAACGTGAAAAAGTTACGCGCTTCTTATTATTTAATGGGTGCTATGCTTGGACGTTTTAAGAAGGCAGTCATAGGGTTACCTGGAGGCTGCTTTTTAGGACCACGACCAATTGACCAACATATAAAAGGCTTTGAGGCATTGGGAGCTAAAATTACCAATGAACATGGAGCCATCTATTTACGTGCAGATGAATTGATTGGGGCAAAAATTTATTTAGATGTAGCAAGTGTTGGGGCAACGATTAATATTATGTTAGCAGCAGTGCTTGCAAAGGGACGGACTGTCATTGAAAATGCCGCAAAGGAACCTGAAATCATCGATGTAGCGACACTTCTGACGAATATGGGGGCCAATATTAAAGGTGCAGGTACAAGTGTCATCCGTATTGAAGGTGTAGAAGAGCTACATGGTACCGAGCATACGATTATACCAGATCGCATTGAAGCATCTACATTTTTGATAATGGCTGCAGCAGTTGGTGATGGTATTACCATTGATAACGTTATTCCACTGCATTTAGAAGCGATTATCGCAAAGCTTCGTGAAATGGGTGTGAAAATCGAAATTGGTGAAGAAAGTATTTATGTACCAAAAACAGATCTCTCGACATTACAGGCAGTGGATGTTAAAACGCTGGTATACCCTGGATTCCCAACGGACATTCAGCAGCCACTTGCGGTGTTAATGTCACAGGCATTCGGTTCTTCTAAAGTAACAGATACTATTTATACAGCTCGATTTAAACATATTGATGAGCTTCGTCGTATGAATGCAGATGCTCGTGTAGAAGGAAATACAGCTATTATTAAAGGGCCGAGTAAATTACATGGCTCAACGGTAACAGCTACAGATCTTCGCGCGGGTGCAGCTTTAGTTTTAGCTGGTCTCTTAGCTGAAGGCGAAACAGAGGTTCAGGATATCTATCATATCGAACGTGGCTATAGCTCACTTATTGAGAAATTACGTGATTTAGGCGCTGATATTCGACGTGAAACAATCATGGCACGTGTAGCTGAGACAAAGGAATAATGAGAGCTAAAAGTTTTCAGCCAATTATGTTACAATAGAGGTAATTTGAATGTTTTGGCATAAAAAGATGCCGATAACGGGAGGCAAAGCAACAATGGAACGTAGTTTATCGATGGAAGTAGTACGAGTAACAGAAGCAGCAGCAATCGCATCCGGGAAATGGATGGGACGCGGTTTGAAAATTGAAGCAGATGATGCAGCAACAACAGCGATGCGCAAAATGTTCGATACAATTCCAATGCATGCTACAGTAGTAATTGGTGAAGGTGAAATGGATGAAGCACCAATGCTTTATATTGGTGAAGAACTTGGTTTACGAAATGGTGGTCCAAAAGTAGATATCGCAGTGGATCCTTTAGAAGGTACAAATATTGTGGCAAAAGGTACGAACGGTGCCATGACAGTACTTGCTATTGCAGATAAAGGCAATTTGTTAAATGCGCCAGACATGTACATGGAGAAAATTGCTGTAGGGCCAGAAGCGGCTGGAAAAGTGGATATAAATGCTTCTGTCACTTATAACTTATTACAAGTAGCAAAGGCTAAAAATAAAGATATTTCTGATGTAGTTGCTACTCTTTTAGATCGACCTCGCCATCAAGCAATTGTTGATGAAATTCGTGAAGCTGGCGCACGTATTAAGTTTATCCAAGATGGCGATGTTGGCGCAGCAATCAACACCGCTTTTGATGAAACGGGTATTGATATTATGTTTGGAACAGGTGGCGCTCCAGAGGGTGTTATTTCGGCAGTGGCCTTAAAATGCCTCGGTGGGGACTTCCAAGCAAAACTAGTACCAGAGGATGAAGAGCAATTAGAACGCTGCACAAAAATGGGTGTAGATGTTGAGAAAGTGCTTTATTTAGATGACCTAGTAAAAGGCGATGATGCTATTTTTGCAGCAACTGCTGTAACAGATTGCGAGCTTTTAAAGGGTGTTCAATATAAAGGTGCTTATGCCCTAACACACTCAGTAGTTATGCGAGCTAAATCCGGTACGGTTCGCTTTGTAGAAGGCCGTCACGCTCTTGAGAAAAAACCTAGATATTAATGATATTTTCTTCTAAAATATACCTAGTACATCTATTGTGCTAGGTACCTTCTTCTTAAATTAACCATCCCATATTTTAAGGCAATGTTTAGTTGTATGGTAGAAAGTGTATCAGTAGTTATTATTAAACTCAGGCTACCATATAAGCATTAACAGAGCCTATCGAAAACTTCAATGATAACCCCAATAATTGTATTATATTTTGAAAAAGACTGGAGTTGTGCATATGTCTACATTGACAATCGCTCAATTAGAAAACATGACGTTAAAAGAGCTTTACGCCCTCGCACGCCAATATAAAATTTCATATTATAGCAAGCTAACGAAAAAAGAATTAATATTTGCTATTTTGAAAACGCGTTCAGAGCAAGAGGGCTATTTCTTTATGGAAGGCGTATTAGAAATTGTTTCGCAAGAGGGCTTTGGCTTCCTACGACCAATAAACTACTCACCAAGTAAAGAAGATATTTATATTTCTGCATCTCAAATCCGTCGCTTTGACCTACGTAATGGGGACAAGGTGTCTGGGAAGGTGCGACCACCGAAGGAAAATGAACGCTATTACGGCCTTTTACAAGTAGATGCTGTCAATGGCGAAGATCCTGAAGTAGCAAAGGAACGTGTGCATTTCCCTGCATTAACACCTTTATATCCTGATCGACAAATTAAGCTTGAAACAACACAGCGCAATTTATCAACACGTATAATGGATTTAGTGGCTCCTGTAGGTTTTGGTCAGCGTGGTTTAATCGTTGCACCACCAAAGGCAGGGAAAACATCTTTATTAAAAGAAATTGCAAACGCTATTACAACCAATCATCCAGAAGCTGAATTAATTGTCTTGCTGATTGATGAACGTCCTGAGGAAGTGACAGATATTGAACGTTCTGTAAATGCAGATGTTGTCAGCTCAACATTTGATGAAGTACCAGAGAATCACGTGAAAGTGGCAGAAATTGTATTAGAACGTGCACGCCGTTTAGTTGAACATAAGCGTGATGTTATCATTTTAATGGACTCTATCACGCGTTTAGCACGTGCTTTTAACTTAGTCATTCCGCCAAGTGGACGTACACTTTCAGGTGGTATTGATCCTGCTGCTTTCCATAGACCAAAACGTTTCTTTGGTTCAGCTCGTAATATTGAAGAAGGCGGTAGCTTAACAATTTTAGCAACAGCTTTAGTCGATACAGGCTCTCGTATGGATGAAGTCATCTATGAAGAATTTAAAGGTACAGGTAACTTAGAGCTTCATCTAGACCGTCAGTTGGCGGAGCGCCGTATTTTCCCTGCGCTTGATATTCGCCGCTCAGGTACACGTAAAGAAGAGCTTCTTCTTGAGCCAGAACAGCTTGAAAAACTATGGGCGATCCGTAAAACATTTTCAGATGCGCCTGATTTTGCAGAGCGCTTCCTGAAAAAGCTGCGCACAACAAAATCAAATGAAGAATTTTTTGAGAAATTGAACGAAGATATGAAAAAAGCCACAAAAGGTAAGGGGCTACTTTAACTTAAAATTTAGTTAGCTCTTCATATTGCTGATTATAATCTTCAAAAAAGAATCACCATTAACTAAAATTAGTTGATGGTGATTATGTTGTTGAAAAAAGGTAATGTCAACGGCATAATAAGCAGTTTTGTAAGGCGAGGGGTTGATTTCCGTTCCGCCAGCGTCCTTTCCAGGGGGCGTCCGATGAGCCGCTTCACTCACTGCGTTCGCTCCAGGGTCTCCTCTGTGACGCTAAATCCCCTAGGAGTGACGCTGGCTCCACTCCAATCAACCATTCTGCAAAAGTGTCTTTTCCTGAACAAAATAGCCCATTATTTATATTATAAGAGAGGATAGCCTCTTACTTTCAATGTGGAGAAGTGATGTGTGACAACACCCCACCATAAAAGAGTAGTGAATACCTTCACTTTTTTGCTAAAAAGTGAACATTTTTATGGATTGGAGTGGAAGGCTACTTGACTCCCGTGGGAATTGCGAGATAGGCGAGCCCCTGCACGGAGGAAGCGGCTCGGCGCTCGCCCACAGGAAAGCAAGTAGCCTGCAACGGAAATCCTTTTTCACCTTTCACATAAATTCTATGGATGGTTTTGTTTTTCAACACTATGATCACCATTAACTAAAATTAGTTGATGGTGATTTTTTGTGATATAAAAAGGAAAATATTGTAAAATTGTATAATCATTTTCCTAATACTATTTTACGATAAAGGGAGCTAGAAACTAAATGTATCAAAATAGAAACTATGAAATTTGAATTAAAAAACTACAATTTACCGTAAATGTATTGTATAATTATGTTATTATACATAAGGAATGGTGATTTTTAATGAGATTTTGCATAAGTTGTGGTGAAAAAAATAGTGAAGAAGTATTGTATTGTACAAATTGTGGTAATAGTCTTAGCGATGTACAAGATAAAACATCTATGAAAATTGAACCAAAACTAAGTGCTCAAAAGAAGCATCGTAAAAAAATGACTAAAAAACAGAAATGGATATTTTCTATCTCAAGTGTCCTACTATTAGTTCTTGCTATTACACATTTCGTTTTAAGTAGCATTTATGAGCCAACTAAGCAGATTAGTGCGATGAATGATGCGTATAATAATCAAGATAAAGATGCTTTCTTTCAAGAGTTTGAAGTTAAAGAGGGCACTGTAGCAGATGCTCAAAATTTTTATGCGATTGTTAAAGAGTACGGTTGGACAAATTTGAGAAATCAACTTACATATGAAGTAGAACGTATTATGAATAATGAAAATCCAGATATTATATACAATGGGGGTGAATTTATTTCTGTACATAGTAAACCTATTTTATTTGGGTTGTATGACAGGGTTGAATTCATCATTATTCCGACTGAAGTGTTTATTTATGCACCTTTTAAAAATATGACTTTACAGTTTGGGGATAAGGAAATTGTCAGTAAGAGTGATGAGGAAAATGTAGGATTTGGTCACTATATTCCAGGAGAGTATGCTTGGTCTTATAGTTATGAAGGTGGTTATATACCTTTAGCAGACGAAGGAAAACTAATGCTTGAAGCACAAGCCGACAATATTGCACAAATTGATGTAGACTGGGGTTTCCAAACAGTATCTGTAGACTCCGATTTAGAGGATGCGATTTTATATGTAAATGGAAAATCGACTGAAAAAAAAGTAAGTGAACTAAGAGAGCTTTATCCTGCGAAACTAAATAGTAAAATAGAAGTTTATGCACAAAGTCAAGATAAGGATGGTAAAACGGTAAAGTCAGATGTATTGCCACTAGATAGTGATACTATTTATTTACCATTTGAACATATTCGAACGGAACAAAAATTAGCAGAACATGAAGATATCATAAGGGATATTTATAAAAATTTCCGCTCAGACTATTCCTCTGCTATTCGATACACAAATTTTGATTACATAGGTGATTATTTCAGAGAAGGAAGTAAAATAAAAAAAGATTATGCGAAATTTGTAACGGATCATGATAATATTCCTGGCTATAACTATGAATTTTTGTTAAATGAAATAATATCATTTAATACATTATCAGATAAACAATTTGAGTTACAGTCATATGAAACTTTTAATTATTCTTCAGATAAAGAAGGTTCTATTAACTATGAACGTAAAAAGAAATATATTTTCTCATTTGAAAATGGAAAATACTTTATTGATGAAATTGTGGATTTAGATACGAAAAAGACAAAATTATAGTGAGGTATGTGTAGATGAAAAATTGTTTAACATGTGGACATTCGCAGGAGGATGGAAAATTCTGTGGGAAATGCGGGACTCCACTAGAAAGCGCTGCTCTTGAACAAGCAGCAACAATAAATAATATGACGGATTATCAAAATCAGCCGCAGCCACAAGCCGGACAGGCTGTTCAGGAAACTTCGCACAGTAGTGATCAAATTGAATTATTAAAAAAACAATCTAAATTATACTTTAATCATTTTCTAGAACAATTAAAAAAACCATCGGCAGGTTTTAATGTAGAAATAGCTTGGAAAAATAATCTTACTAGTATGATTATCTATGTTTTAATTACGGCTTTATCTGTATTTTTATTAATAAAAAGTTTCACTTCACGAACGTTTGGGCTTTTCGAAAGTTATGGACCTTCTATAATTCAAGTGATTCTATATGTGTCATTATTTCTAATTTTACTAATGGCGATAAACGTATTAGCCATATTCTTAACTTCAAAATTATTTTCTGAAAACCTCAGTTTTACAAATGTGATTAGTAAAATAGGAAGTTACTACGCTCTTCCTATTGCAGTTACGATTTTAAGTATTTTATTTAGCTTGTTGAAATCTTATACATATTCCATGATTATGTTATATATTGGATTTGTGTTAGCTATCGGGATCATACCTATTTTTGTTATGGTTAAATTATTAAGTAATACATCTAAAATTATTGATAATTTCTATAGTTTTATTTTTTATCTAGTTGTAACAGCTATCTTAACTTCAATTATCTTCTCTTTTATTATTGACTCAACAATAGGGGACTATTTAAGTTTTTTAATATAAGAAATTAATAGCTTCAAAGAAAATTATTGAAGAGAAGACAGTTCACAAATACGTATCCATATGGCACTAACACATGGACAAGTTATTTTATCAAAAAGAAGCAACCTTCTAGTATTGTTGTCTTGTTCTGCAACGAAGGACCCTCATTCATATTAGACGTTAAAATTTGGCGTCTGGATGATCCTTTGAATAAAAAGAGGCTTTAAAAACAATTGTTTGTTTAATACCTGCCAAGTTCGCGCTTGGCAGGTATTTTTGTATATGTTTTATTTTATAAATGTATATTGAAATTGATAATCATTATCAATATAATGAGGCTATAAAGTATGTTTATTGAAGGAGACGAAGATGAATTATGACGCTTATATGCTTCTTTGGCAAAATGCATTTATCCAGTTGAAGCAAATCGATTACATAAATAAATCAGATGTTCATGTGTCAAAGGTTTTAACATATAGCTCGTTTCTTATTGTCACAGGAGGTGGTGCACAGGTTGTCATTGATGATCAACCCTATCACGTGCAGCGCTTCAGTATTTTTCATATAGGAAAATCTCAATGCCTTCAGATTACAGCACAACAGAGTGTTAGCTACTTTCTCATTAGCTATAAGGGGGATGTCATGTACAAAGATGCTTTTATGCAACATTTGCACATGCATTATCAACCATTTCAAACACATTTTTCATGTGTACCCGCTAATCCGATCGTCATTCACAGTATCCTTCAAGATATGTACAGTAAATGGCAATCTGGTTCCATTCAGGAACATTTATCTGTAAGGGCCTCCTTCTATGAGCTTGTCTATCATGTCTTTCGAGAATTAGCGGAAGGGCAAGGTAAACCACATGAGATGGATAAGGCAGAAGCTGCACGATTGTTTATTAAGCAACACATTCATCAACCACTATCTATACAGACATTAGCAGATATGCTTCAGATTAGTACACGGCATTTATTACGCATCTTTAAAGCGCGTTATGAAATAGGTCCACAAATTTATTTACAGCAATTGAGAATAGAGCAAGCTAAGCAGTATTTATTAACCAATCAATATGGCATTAAAGAAATTGCCATTTCTCTTGGTTTTGAAGATGAATATTATTTTAGTCGTGCTTTTAAAAAAGCAACAAATATGGCTCCAAGTAGCTTTAGGCTGAAATATACAGCTAGTATGTCCGAAATTGCCATTACAAATGAGAATCATTTTCAATACAATAATAATCAGCTCGCGCAAGCAAAACGATTTGAGAATGGAGAAAATGAAATCATGATGAGAAAGATGATTCAGCATATAAAGCTACCTTTTTTACTAAGCCTGATTGTTTTACTGGCAGCATGTAATGAAGATACGAGCCAATCTAAGGTTGACGAACAAACTTCGTCTGATACGGCAGAGACTAGAACCGTAACAGATGATAGTGGACGCGAAGTTGAAATTCCAGTGAAGGCAGAGAGAATCGTAACCGATTGGTATCTTGGGCAAATTTTAGCGTTAGATGTTGTACCAGTTGGAGGCGTAACGGCTAACCTTGATTATGCAGCTTTCTTAAAGCAACACTATAAGGATGGGGAAATTACGAATATTGGTACAGATGGTAAGGTATCATTAGAAAAAGTTTTAGAGTTAAAGCCAGACTTGATTATTACTTGGAATGTGGAAGATGTAGCAAAATATGAAAAAATTGCCCCGACAATTGTCTTCGCTGAAGATGCTCATCAATCAGCGATTGAGGAAATTAAGGCAATGGGAAATTACTTAGGAAGACAAGCAGAGGCTGAAAACTTTACAAAAGAATTTGAAGACCGTATAGCAAAAGCTAAGGAAAAAATCATGGATGTGACTCCAGAAGGATCCACATTTACTATTTATGAAATGTTTGAAAAAAATGCAACAATTGTGGGGCAATCAAGTGTATCAGGCGGTAGAGCACTCTATCAAATTTTGGGCATGAAACCTCAAGAAAAGGTGCAGGAGATTTTTGATACAAAGGAAGCAAGTAATGGACGTTATGAGATTTCCTATGAAGTAGTAGGTGATTATGTAGGTGACTATAACTTCATGATTAATTTCTTTAACAAAGATGGCCAGTTGCCAGCAACGTGGACAAATTTAGATGTCGTTAAAAATAATCAAGTATTAGAGCTTCCATCTGAATATTATTTTGCTTCTGATCCGCTCTCTGGCTTACATCAAGCTGAAGAACTAGCTGACAAAATAGTTGATTTTACGAAGGCTCAGCAACAATAACTGTGAAAACATGTGAGCTATCTGTATGTAGAATCAGATAGCTCATTTATTAGATACGAAAATGACATTACCATAGGAGGTTGCAACATGTTATTAAGGCGCTTTTTTTCATATTATAAACCCTATAAAGGTTTATTCATTTTAGATTTTAGCTGTGCGATATTAGTGGCACTAATCGAGCTGGCATTTCCACTTGTTTTAAATAAAGTAATTGATGATATTCTGCCAGATGGGGAATTAAAATGGATTCTTATGGCAAGTTTATTGCTGTTTGGTCTATATATTTTCAATTCTATTCTTCACTTTATCGTATCGTACTGGGGGCATATGCTAGGGATTAATATTGAAACAGATATGAGGAAGGAATCTTTTAGCCATGTGCAAAAACTATCTTTCCGATATTTTGATAACAATAAAACAGGGCATCTTGTTTCTCGATTAACGAACGATTTAATGGATATTGGTGAACTTGCTCACCATGGTCCAGAGGATATTTTTATTGCGGCAATGACGATTATTGGGACGTTTGGGGTTATGTACTATATTGATCCAACCTTTACAATTCTTATTTTCTTACTTGTACCGATCATTTTAATTTTAACGATTATTTTTGGGAAGTTAATGTCCAAAGCATTTCGTCAAATGTTCGGAGATATCGCAGATTTCAATGCGCGAGTTGAAAATAATGTAAGTGGTATTCGTGTGGTACAGGCTTTCACAAATGAAGATCATGAGATTAAACGCTTTAAAGTAAATAATGAACGATTCCGTATGACAAAGCTGTTCTCCTATAAAGTAATGGCTTGGAATGAGGCTATTTCAGGCATACTCACTAAAGTATTATCACTCTTTACTTTATTTGTAGGAGCGTATTTTGTTTTAAATGGACATATAACAAATGGAGATTTTATCGCATTTATTTTACTATCAGGTATTCTTTTAGGCCCAATTAACAAAATTAATATGTTTATAGAAAGCTATCCGAAAGGTATGGCAGGATTTAGACGCTATATCGAATTTTTAGAAACGGAACCTGAAATTGCGGATCGTCCAGAGGCAAAAATGGTTGATGAAATTAATGGCGAAATTACTTTCTCCGATGTATCGTTTGGCTATGCTGCCAATAACCGTGCCCTACATCATATTAATTTAAAAGTAAATCCTGGCGAAACCGTTGCCTTGGTAGGTCCATCTGGTGCAGGGAAATCAACAATCTGTAGTTTATTGCCACGTTTTTATGAAGTCAATGAAGGATCCATTAGTATTGATGGTATGGATATACGCGATTTTAAACTGCATTCCTTACGTTCGCATATTGGGATTGTCCAGCAGGATGTCTTTTTATTCGATGGTACCATTCGTGAAAATATTGCCTATGGTGATTTAAATGCCAGTGAAGAAGATATTTGGTATGCAGCACAACGAGCGCAACTGACGGATGTCATCAATGCTCTACCTGAAGGTATGGATACATTAATTGGTGAGCGTGGTGTGAAATTATCAGGTGGTCAAAAGCAAAGATTATCCATTGCCCGTATTTTCTTGAAAAACCCAAAAATCTTAATACTAGATGAAGCAACATCTGCATTGGATACAGAAACTGAACAAGCTATCCAACAGGCATTAAATGAACTTTCCATTGGACGTACTACATTAGTGATTGCTCACCGATTAGCAACAATTAAGGATGCAGACAGAATTGTCGTTGTGTCGAAAAAGGGCATCATTGAAGAAGGTACACACGAGCAATTAATGGAACGCCAAAATGCTTACTATGGCTTGTATACAGCTCAATTTGGTTTACAAATGTAAGAGTGGAACGCATTCTCAAAAATGAAAGGAAGTTAAAGATGTCAGTACTCGAAATAGATCATGTTGCGATTGGTTATTCTTCAGCGCTCATCGTCAACGATTTAAGTGTGGAGATTCCTAAAGGGCAAATCTCCACAATCATCGGCCCAAATGGTTGTGGCAAGTCTACTTTATTAAAGGCTGTTGCCCGTGTATTACGAACACAAAATGGAGCTGTCTATTTAGATGGCAAGGCGATACATCAATTAAAAACGAAAGATGTGGCCAAAAGAATGGCTATTTTACCTCAAACAGCAACAGCACCCGGAGGATTAACGGTTTTTGAATTGGTATCATATGGTCGCTTTCCTCACCAAGTTGGGTTTGGTTCCTTGCAAAAGGAAGACTACGAATATATCCACTGGGCGATTGATGTAACGGGGCTAAGAGAATTTAGTGATCGACCAATTGAAGCATTATCAGGTGGCCAGCGTCAGAGAGTATGGATTGCTATGGCATTGGCGCAAGGCACGGATATTTTAGTACTGGATGAACCAACAACTTATTTAGATTTAGCGCACCAGCTAGATATATTATTGCTACTGCAAAAACTAAATAAGGAAGAAGGACGAACAATTATCATGGTCTTGCATGATTTAAATCATGCGTCACGATTCTCCCACTTCATAATGGCTATGAGAGACGGCGATTTAATGGTGAACGGTAGTCCAAAAGAAGTGATGACAAAGGAAAATCTACAAAAAGTATTTAATATCGATGCAGAAATGGCTGTTTGTCCATATAGTAAAAATCCAATCTGCCTATCTTATCAGTTGTACGACATGAAGGAATAAAAGTTTAATTGAAAGTTATGAGGAGGAAGTAAAATGACTACGTCGACAGGAGTAGGAGAGCTCAACGATTTAGAGGAGCTACAGAAACGATCTCATCCGATCCGTGGAGTAGTGGCTTTAATCGTAGGAGTAATTGGATTAATATTTGCCATTGGCTTATCGATTTCTTTTGGAGCAGCAGATATTTCATTGGGTACTGTTTGGACAGCAGTTACCCATTTTTCACCGGAATTAACAACACATCAAATTATCCATGATATTCGCTTACCTCGAGTACTTGGAGCAGCATTAGTAGGTGCAAGCTTTGCAGTAGCGGGTGCTATTATGCAGGGGATGACACGTAACCCATTAGCAGACTCGGGGCTACTTGGTCTGAACTCTGGAGCGGCCTTTATGTTAGCATTGTGCTTTGCCTTCTTCCCTGGTCTGCCTTACATGTATTTAATTTTATGGTCCTTTGTAGGCGCAGGTCTTGGCGTAGCCATTGTTTATGGTATTGGCTCACTGTCAAAAGGTGGCTTAACACCGATGCGGCTAGTTCTAGCAGGTGCAGCTGTTAGTGCATTGCTTGGAGCGTTAGGAGAAGGGATTGCACTTTATTATCGTATTGGACAAGACCTAGCATTTTGGTATGCTGGCGGTGTTTCAGGTACAAAATGGAGTCATCTACAAATATTATCCCCATGGATCTTTATTGCGATGATAGGAGCGCTTATCCTATCACGTTCAATCACTGTACTGAGCTTAGGTGAGGAAATTGCAGTTGGACTTGGGCAACGGACAGCAGTTGTAAAAGTATGGGGAATGATCATTGTTTTAGTTTTAGCAGGTGCAGCCGTGTCTGTTGTCGGTGCGGTTGGTTTTGTAGGGTTAATTATCCCTCATTTAACGAGATACATAGTTGGACATGATTATCGCTGGATTATCTCTTGTTCTATAGTATATGGGGCATTGCTTGTTGTGTTAGCTGATTTAGTGGCACGTATTATCAATCCACCTTATGAAACACCGATTGGCGCACTAATTGCCTTTATCGGTGTACCATTCTTCCTTTATTTAGCACGTAAAGGAGGGAAAGAACTATGAGTAACAGCTATTTAACACCGAGTCAGCTTAAGGCGAAAAGAAAAAATTTCTCCATCCTTGTTACACTCATTGTGTTAATCATTATTACCTTTATTATTAGTATGAATACTGGCGTTATTAAACTGACGCCAATGGAAGTTCTGCGCACACTTTTTGGTCAAGGTGATGCACAACAGCAACTTATATTATTTGAGTTTAGACTTCCTAGAATTGTGATTGCTGTGTTAGTAGGTATGGGCTTAGCGGTTTCAGGCGCTATTTTACAGGGCATTTCCAAAAATGCTTTAGCGGATCCAGGAATCTTAGGGATTAATGCTGGGGCAGGACTTGCTGTCATGCTCTATGTATCATTTTTCCCAACTACGAAAGCAGCACCTGTTTATTTACTGCCAGTACTGGCTTTTGTAGGGGCAGGTTTGACAGCTGTTCTGATTTATTCACTTTCTTATAGACGACATGAAGGTATTACACCAATGCGTTTAATTTTAACAGGGGTAGCTGTAGCAGCAGGGATTAGCTCGGCTATGATTGTGCTAACACTACGCCTATCACCAGAAAATTATCAATTTGTAGCGACATGGCTAGCAGGTAGCATTTGGGGCTCGAATTGGCGATTTGTGCTGTCGCTGTTACCATGGTTAATTATCTTATTGCCTTTTGTTTATGCAAAATCACGGGTATTAAACGTACTAAATCTAGGCGAATTAACAGCTGTAGGGCTAGGTGCCTCTATTGAAAAAGAGCGCCGTTGGTTATTGGCTGCTGCTGTTGGTTTAGCTGGAGCTAGTGTTTCTGTAAGTGGAGGCATTGGTTTCGTGGGTCTTGTTGCACCACATTTAGCTCGACAACTTGTTGGCGCTAAACATCAGTTTTTACTGCCAACTGCAGCTCTGTTAGGAGGATTTTTAGTGTTGATGGCAGATACAATCGGTCGTTCTATATTAGAGCCTTCAGAAATTCCAGCGGGGATTGTGGTTGCTGTTTTAGGAGCACCTTATTTCTTATATTTATTGGCGCGATTGAAAGAGTAACTATAGTTTGTGGATGGTGTGTGAATAGTATGATCCTCGTCGGAAAGAATAGACAGGCAGTAGCTTAACACAACCTCAAAACTGTATGATCGAATCGAGACAGAAGGGGATGGAGAACGGAAATGTCAGAAGAACTATATGATGTAACGATTGTTGGTGGTGGTCCAGCTGGGCTTTATACTGCCTTTTATAGTGGGATGCGAGATTTAAAAACGAAAATTATTGAATACAGCTCACAGCTTGGCGGTCGTATGTTAATTTATCCTGAAAAAATGATTTGGGATGTCGGCGGAGTAACACCTATTTTAGGGGGACAGCTGATTAAACAACTTGTTGAGCAAGCTAAAACATTCGATCCTACAATTGTTTTAAATCAAAAGGTGGAAAAATTAGAAAAGCAACAGGATGGAACATTTATGTTGACATCTTCTACAGGTGAGAAGCATTTTTCGAAAACAGTTATTTTAGCAGTGGGGTATGGTGTTCTTTCTATGCAAAAGCTTGAAATAGAAGGAGCAGACCGATTTGAAGTAACAAATTTACATTATACAGTACAGGAACTAGAGATTTTCCGACACAAGCATGTGTTAATTTCAGGTGGTGGTAATTCTGCAGTTGATTGGGCAAATGAGCTAGAGCCAATTGCTGCAAGTGTTACAGTCGTTCATCGCCGAGATGATTTTGGCGGCCATGAAAAAAATGTCTTGCGCATGAAAGAATCCTCAGTTCGTGTAAAAACGCCATATGAGGTTGTTCAATTGCATGGTGACGGTGATTTAATTCAGTATGTGTCCATAGTCAATAAAGAGACAGGTGAAAGTGAACGAGTAGAGGTAGATGCTGTCATTGTCAACCATGGTTTGAAATGTGATTATGGTGCACTTGAAGAATGGGGATTAAACATCCAAGATGAAGTAGCGATTGTCAATGAGAAGCGTGAAACGAACATTGAAGGTGTCTATGGAGCGGGTGATTTTATTGATCATCCTAGTAAAGTAAGATTAATAGCAGGTGCATTTGCGGATGGAATACTAGCATTAAATAGTGCCAAGCTATATTTGGAGCCAGATGCACCGAAAGTAGCCTATGTGTCATCACATAATATTCGCTTCAAAGAACGAAACGAGCAAATTGGGTTAGTAGACAATGATTATCGCGAAGTTCGTGGATAAGAAAGATGGAAGGTTCGTTTTTAATATTTTTTACTTGAAAATAATAAAATGACTATGCTATACTTCAAAAGTATGCAACGTGTACATATGTAGCTGACCCTTTCGACGCAAATTTTGTAGTCGACATATTCGGGCTATGTAAGGTACAGTTCGATAATACTCTGTTCCAGATGGTTCAGGGCGAGAGGAGAAAACGAATATGAAACAAGGAATTCATCCAGACTACAAAGAAGCAACAGTAACTTGCTCTTGTGGGAACACTTTCAAAACTGGTTCAGTAAAAGAAAACATCGTTGTTGAGTTCTGCAACGAATGTCACCCATTCTACACTGGCCGTCAAAAATTCGCGTCTGCTGATGGTCGCGTGGATCGTTTCAACAAAAAATACGGTCTTAAAAACTAATGTTAGTTTAATACCTGCCAAGCATGCGCTTGGCAGGTATTTTTTTCAGTAAATAATACACGTTGATGCAATACCTTTCAAAATCCACATTGACATAAAGAAAGGGAGAAGACAGAATGGCACAGCTATATTTTAAACATGGTGCAATGAATAGTGGAAAATCAATAGAAATTCTAAAAGTTGCCCATAATTATGAAGAACAACAAAAGCCTGTGATGATGTTTACTTCAGGTTTAGATACACGTGATGAGGTTGGCTTTGTTTCCAGTCGAGTAGGTTTACGCCAACAAGCCATCCCTGTTTATGAGGATACAAATATTTTTGAACTAGTGGAATCCAATACTGTCAAGCCATACTGTGTGCTTGTGGATGAAGTTCAATTTTTAAAAAAAGCACATGTTTTACAACTTGCTAACATTGTGGATAAATTGGACATCCCCGTGATGGGCTTTGGCTTAAAAAATGATTTTCAAAATGAGCTATTTGAAGGTAGCCAATACATGCTTACATATGCAGATAAAATCGAGGAAATGAAAACAATTTGCTGGTTCTGTCATAAAAAAGCAACAATGAATTTACGAGTAGATGAAAGTGGAAAGCCAGTCTACACAGGTGATCAAATTCAAATTGGTGGTAATGACTCGTATTATCCGGTTTGTCGAAAATGTCACGCACAGCCACCACTTTAAAGCCAATAGACAGGTGGATACGCTAAGAAAAAGTAGCATACATGCGAAATTTTTCTTATACTAAGTAGTGGAAATAAACATTGTAATTACTGAATAAAAGCTTCTTTGTCAAAAAGGAGCATACCTTAAAAAACTAAATAGAGGTGAAATCCATGTTTGATCGATTACAAGCAGTGGAGGATCGTTATGAAAGGCTAACAGAGCTTTTGAGCGATCCGGATATTGTGAATGATAGTAAGAAATTACGTGAATATTCTAAGGAACAATCAGATATCCAAGAAACAGTGGATACTTATCGTGAATATAAAAGTGTTAAAGAGCAGATAGTAGATACTCGTGAAATGTTAGATAGTGAAAAAGATCCTGATATGCATGAGATGGTAAAGGAAGAATTTAACCTATTAAAAGCACAGCAGGAAGAGCTAGAAGAACGTCTACGCATTTTATTAATTCCTAAAGATCCTAATGATAATAAAAACGTTATCATGGAAATTCGTGGAGCAGCTGGTGGTGACGAGGCCAATATTTTTGCGGGTGATTTATTCCGTATGTACTCTCGCTATGCGGAAACACAAGGCTGGAAAATTGATATTATGGAAGCTACACCAAACCCAATGGGCGGCTATAAAGAAGTAATCTTTATGATTAACGGACAAGGAGCCTATTCAAAATTCAAATTCGAAAATGGTGCACACCGCGTACAACGTGTCCCTGCTACCGAATCTCAAGGTCGTATTCATACATCGACGGCAACAGTTGCGTGTTTACCTGAAGTGGAGGAAGTAGATGTTGAAATCCATGAAAAGGATATTCGTGTAGATACATTTGCCTCTTCAGGTGCTGGTGGTCAATCTGTAAATACAACGATGTCTGCTGTTCGTATGACCCATTTACCAACAGGTGTTGTGGTTTCGATGCAGGATGAACGCTCACAAATTAAAAATCGTGAAAAAGCCATGAAAATTCTACGTGCTCGTGTTGCTGATATGTATATGCAAGAAGCACAAAAAGAAATTGATGCTACACGTAAATCTGCTGTAGGCTCAGGCGATCGCTCCGAGCGAATTCGCACATACAATTATCCACAAAACCGTGTAACAGATCACCGTATCGGTTTAACGATTCAAAAGCTAGATCAAATCGTCGAAGGAAGACTAGGCGAGATTATCGATGCCCTTATTTTAGAAGAACAAGCATCGAAGTTAGAGCGATTAAATGATGACTTATAAAAATGTGATGGAGGCCCTAGAGTGGGCTTCTTCTTTTTTAGTAGATAATGGTCGTGAGCAAACAGCAGCACGTATCGTCATGCAACATGTACTTGGTACAAGTTATTCAGAAGTTATGTTGCACTTACAGGATGAATTAACAGCAGCACAGCAAGTGAAATTTAAAGCGCTCATAGAAGAACATGTCAATGGCCGCCCTGTACAATATTGTGTTGGAAGTGAAGAATTTTATGGCCGCTCCTTCCTAGTCGATGAATCTGTCTTAATTCCTCGGCCAGAAACAGAGGAGCTAGTACTTGGTACAATCAATCGCCTGCCTAAACTATTTCCACAACAAACCCTGAAGTTGGCTGATATCGGTACAGGCAGTGGAGCTATTGCTATTTCGATGAAACTGGAATGTCCAGCGCTAACTGTTATAGCCACTGATTTATCACAGGATGCACTAGCGACGGCGCAAAAAAATGCTCAACGATTAGAGGCTGATATTGATTTTAGGTTGGGCGATTTAACAGCGCCACTTGCAGGAGAAAAATTGGATGTTGTCTTATCAAACCCACCGTATATTGCCTTTGATGAGGCACAGGAAATGTCGAATGTTGTACTAGAGCATGAGCCACATAGTGCACTATTTGCTGAGGAAGATGGTCTGATTTTGTATAGAAAATTAGCTGAGCAACTACCAGCCTATATGAATAAACCAGCATTGATTGGGTTAGAAATCGGTTATACACAAGGTGAGCAAGTAGCCAAATTCTTTCAAGATAGTTTTCCACATGCGACAGTTTCAATAGAAAAAGATATTAACGGTAAGCCTCGAATGATTTTTTGTGAGATTCATGTATAAAGTTTCTTAATCTTGCCAACAATGTTGAGCAAGGAGGGATTTATATGTTAAATGAATACAAGATTATTAGATTACCTAAACAAAATATCTTTCTAGCTTTTGCTAGACTAGTATTAATCGCGATTGCTTTACAATTATGTATTTTATATATTCCATCATTAGTAGGCTTTGCCAAGGAAGCTACCAATGATGAGCAAGAAAACGATTTTCGTATACGTGTTATTGCGAACAGTAATACGACACAAGATCAGCTAGAGAAAGAGCAGCTTGTCCAAGAATTAAAGCCATACTTTATGCAAGTAGCCACTGCTGGCAATGTAGGGAGTGAGCAAATTCTTTCGCTAAAACAACAAATTGAAACAGAATTGAGCGAAAATTATCCACAGATGGATACACAGATTGTCATTGGGGATAACTTATTCCCACCAAAAAGACAAGGTGCTGTACTCTATCCACAAAATGTGTATCACTCGATTGTTGTGAAGATTGGTGATGCACGTGGGGATAACTGGTGGTGCAGTATCTTCCCATCTATTTGTGAGCCTGAAAAAGAAGAAGTAAAAGAAGAAGTAAAAGAAGAAAAAGAGCAAGTAACATTCTTTATATGGGAATGGATTAAAGGACTTTTTGAATGAATTGTGCACAAATTCAGACAACTTATACACATTTTTTCGTAAGTTATAAACATTATGTGGATAATTCAGTAAAAACCAATAATTGAAGGTAGGTTTTAATGATGGAAACCGTTTGCAAGGTTGTGGACAGTAATGTGAATAGTCAGATTAATTATACACAAGCTGTGGATATCTTAAATGCGGGAGAGGTAGTAGCATTTCCGACAGAAACGGTTTATGGCTTAGGAGCAGTGGCCACAAATGATTTGGCAGTGAAAAAGATATTTGAAGCAAAAGGCCGACCTTCAGATAATCCTTTAATTGTCCATGTGGGGACAAAAGAGGAAGTAGCCATTTATATCGATCAAATTTCTGAAGTAGCCAAACAGTGCATGGATTTCTTTTGGCCCGGCCCCTTAACGCTTGTAATGCCAGCAAAGCCAAATGTTTTAGCACAAAGTGTCACAGCTGGGTTATCAACAGTGGGCATTCGAATGCCGAATCATCCAGTAGCACTCGCATTGCTACAGCAGCTTCAAAAACCGCTTGCTGCACCAAGTGCCAATCGTAGCGGTAAACCAAGCCCTACAGAGGCAGTCCATGTATTAGATGATTTGGGAGGATACATACCTTATATTTTGGATGGAGGTTCTACAGGCATTGGGCTCGAATCTACTGTGTTAGATGTGACACATGAACCTCCAGTAATTTTACGTCCAGGTGGCATTACAAAGGAAATGCTTGAGGCGAAGATAGGTCCCGTTATTCAACCAACCAATATAGAGCAGAAGCTAGAAACAACGCCTAAAGCACCAGGCATGAAATATACACATTATGCTCCAAATGCTCCTGTGTATTTAATAGATTGTCATTATGAGAAAGTCAGCGAGGCTGTTCAGCGAATGCAGCGAGAAGGACATGTAGTAGCATTGCTTGCACCAGTGAATTTTGAAGATATCAAAGCTGATTTTTACTTCTCAATTGGTGAAGTTGGAAGTAAACAAGAAATGGGTGCGAACTTATACAATGCACTTAGAGCATGTGATAAAACCGCCGCTACCATTATATTAGCAACAACAACCTCAACAGAAGGTGTAGGAGCAGCTATCATGAATAGACTTGAAAAGGCCTCTGGAGGCAAATGGTATTCATTATAAATGAATATAGTTCAGGTACATTAGCGACAAAAGACATTGATATAAAACATGTCTTTTGTCCTTTTTGTTTATCATTACAAAATATAAAAGAAAAACTATTGTGGACAATTATGATAATAATGTATTTTCGAGCATAAAATGATAAAATATTAGGGAGAGAAGGAGTGCGTTCTTGCAGGGAATTCTTGCAGGTATACTAACGTCTGTTGATGTGATTGGTCTATATGTCTTACTGCCAAATGTTAGATATCGCTTATTTTTGTCATTATGGACAGCAGCATTGCATATGCTTTTCCCGTTATTAGGCTTTGAGCTAGGAAGCTATTTAGTTCGATTTCTATTAGAATGGGGACAATGGATTTCAAGTATTTTATTATTTTGTATTGGTATGCATTTACTATTATTCTCTCATCGAGATGAAAAAGTAACAATATCACCTGTAATTTTGGCTGTGACTGCAAGCCTAGATACCTTTTCAGTTAGTGTTTCTTTTGGTATGCTTAACTTAGAAAAAACTATTTTTATCATGAGTGCAGGCTTGAGCGCTCTAATTTGCGCTTATGGTTCATTAGTCATTGCCCGTAGAAGCCAAGTATTTTTTGGCAATAAAATTCAAATAGCTGCTGGCGTTATATTTATTATCATGAGCATTCTAGCTATTCAACAATAAATGAAATTGGAGAGTGATAAGTGTGAAAATATTATTTGTTTGTACAGGCAATACTTGTCGCAGTCCGATGGCAGAAGTTATTTTAAAACATAAACAAATCAACAATGTAGAGGTGCGCTCAGCAGGTATTTATGCCATGCCAAATGCACAAATGTCAGCACATGCACAACAAGTGTTAAATGAAGCGCAAATGTCACATCAGCATTTTGCAACGCAATTATCAATGACAGAAATGGCATGGGCAGACTTAATTTTAACGATGACGACTGCTCACAAAGACGCCGTGATTTCAAATTATCCAGAAGCTGAACATAAAGTATTTACCTTGAAAGAATATACAAATGAGGGCAGTCTGGAAAATGTAGTAGATCCTTATGGTGGCAATAAAGCAATATATGAAGCAACATTTGCAGAATTAAAGGAATTAGTTGATCAATTAATACAAAAACTTGAAAAGAATTGAGGGGCCCTATGAAAAAACAATTTGGTTTACGGCTTAAATTGGTATTATTTGTTAGTGTACTTGCGCTTATCACCTACAGTGTCAGTTTTATATTCATTGAGTTTTTACAACCTACTTTCTTCCCAGACACGAATCGAATGGTTTTTGAGGTAATTACCTACGCATTAGGTATTATATGGTCAGGTATATTAGCGGCGTTGTTAAGCGTGATCTTAATCAAACCTTTACAGCAGCTCGAACATTCAGCAATCCTTGTAGCTGAGGGGAAAATTGGACAGGATGTACAAATGCCTAAAACAAATGATGAAATTCGATCCGTTGCTGAGGCGTTCCAACAAATGGTGTTAAATCTGCGTCAAATGGTGGAAAGTATCGATCAAAACTTTCAGCAAACAAATCAATCAATTATTCAGCTATCTGATGAGGCGGGAGTGGCAACTAGAAAGGCAGAAGGAATTGCCTCTACTGTGAAGCATATATCTGCAGGAGCAGAAGCATCTGCAACAGCTGTACAAGACACTGCCGAAGCTATTGAAGATGTGCGAGCTCTTGCAACAGAAGTAAATAGTAGAGCAGAAGCATCAGCATCACAATCAAAAGAGATTCTACATAATTTATCGACAACAACAAAGGCCATCGAAATATTAGTGAATAGTATTCAGCAAATTGCTACAGGTAATAATGAGGCACTAAAAAGTATTCATGCACTTGAAGAAAATGCTGGCCAAGTAGAACGGATTATTAGTTTAGTTGGTGACATTGCGGCACAAACAAATTTACTGGCATTAAATGCCTCGATTGAAGCAGCACGAGCAGGAGAGCATGGAAAGGGCTTCGCAGTGGTAGCTGAGGAAGTTCGCGGTTTGGCTGATGAAAGTGCGAAAGCTGTCCAAGGTATTACAGCTTTAATTCAGTCCATGCAGCAAAATGTAGAGGTAGTTGTTAAACAAATGAATGAACAAGTAGCATTTGCGACGAAGGAAGCTGATCGCGTTTCTGAAACAACGACAGCCGTTGAAGGTATGGCTTCCAACGTACATGAAATGGCAACAGCAATTGTTGAAATTTCCTCGTTAATTGAACAGCAAATGCATAATATTGAAACAACAGCTCGCCAATCACAAGAAGTTGCAGCTATTGCTGAAGAAACGTCAGCAGGTGCACAGGAAGTTCGTAGTGCCGCTGAGGAGCAAGCTTATGCTATCGAGCAGGTAGAGCATTTGGCTCAAAGTTTGAAAAAGCAATCGGAAGCATTGCATAAGATGATTCAACAATTTGATAGACAAGCATAGTTCTAAAGGCTATACATAAATGCGACGTAAAATCGGATTTATGTATAGCCTTTTTTATTAGAGAGCGTCCATCTTAAGATCACACTCTGTCAAAGCATTTATGTCCATCGTAAGTGAAAAGCTAAAAAAACTTCAGAAGATGGAATATTACAACAAAGGACCTTTATCCGAACTTATTAACATGATATTCACATTATCCACAGGAAAACGAGTTTAAAAGTGAATGTTTTTGTATTGGTGTACAATAAATGTTCGTCTTTCGGGAGAAATCAGCATAAAAAAACAAGAAAAATCATGTTATTCTTCAGAAAGAAGTGGTACACTAAGGGTGACTATAATTCGAAAAGAGGGAACCCAGTGAGAATAGCAATTTCTTCTGATCACGGAGGCAACAACTTACGTCGTGAGATTATGCAGCTATTAGATGAACTTCATATTAGCTACGAAGATTTTGGTCCACAATCTGCGGATTCAGTAGACTATCCTGATTATGCAAAACCTGTTTCTGAAGGTGTTGCTAATGGAGAATTTGATAAAGGGATTTTAATTTGTGGCACAGGAATTGGTATGTCCATTGCTGCTAATAAGGTGAAGGGCATTCGTTGTGCATTAGTGCATGATGTATTCAGTGCCAAGGCAACACGTTGCCATAATGACTCAAATATTATAGCCATGGGTGAACGTGTCATTGGTCCAGGCCTTGCACGTGAAATCGTCCAAACTTGGCTAGAAACAGAGTTTGAAGGTGGTCGTCATACACGCCGCATAGAAAAAATTGCCGAGCTAGAGCAATAATTGTTTCATGATTCCATATATGGCATTCGTCAAGGATGTCCTATATGGCATGATTTTATTGGATATAGATGAAGGAGCTGAGCTTAATGGTAGTAAAACAAATACGAACGCATTTGACTCAGTTACTCAGTGAGTTTGAAGAGCAGGTAACGTTACGACCTCATACAATTTTTGTTGTAGGGTGCTCTACATCTGAAGTGATTGGTCAGAAAATTGGCACAGCAGGGGCATTGGAAATAGCTGAAGCCATTTATGAGCCGTTACAAGAATTTGCATCGAAACATCAATTACATTTAGCATTCCAAGGCTGTGAGCATATTAACCGCGCTATTACTATGGAGGCATCAACGGCTGAACGATTTGGCTATGATGAAGTAGCAGTAGTTCCAGTACGTACAGCAGGTGGATCGATGTCTGCTTATGCCTATACACAATTTGCTAATCCAGTGGTTGTTGAAACAATACAGGCACATGCAGGTATTGATATTGGACAAACATTAATTGGTATGCATTTGAAAGCAGTAGCTGTTCCCGTTCGAACATCAGTGAAAATGGTGGGAGAAGCGATTGTTACGGTTGCAACAACACGTCCAAAGCTAATTGGCGGAGAACGTGCAATATATAAATAAGTACCCTTATTATTATAAGTGGTATAGATAATTAACGATACTTTAGGAGGCTTTTTCAAACATGGCATATGAAAAATTAGCAGTACAAGACAAAGCAGTATTAGACGGAATTCTTGCAGAAAAAAAACGTCAACAAGCAAATATTGAATTGATTGCATCTGAAAACTTTGTTTCCGAAGCGGTTATGGAAGCACAAGGATCAGTACTGACAAATAAATACGCTGAAGGCTATCCAGGTAAACGCTACTACGGTGGTTGTGAACATGTAGACGTAGTAGAAAATATTGCACGTGATCGCGTGAAAGAAATTTTTGGAGCAGAATATGCTAATGTACAACCACACTCTGGTGCACAAGCAAACATGGCTGTTTACCATACAATTTTAGAACCAGGTGACACAGTTCTTGGTATGAACCTTTCTCATGGTGGTCACTTAACACATGGATCTCCAGTAAACTTCTCTGGTATCCTATATAACTTTGTGGAATATGGTGTAACGAAAGAAAATCAAGTAATCGATTATGAAGATGTACGTCAAAAAGCATTAGAACATAAACCAAAACTTATCGTTGCTGGTGCTTCTGCCTACCCACGTGAAATTGACTTCTCTAAATTCCGTGAAATCGCAGACGAAGTGGGTGCATACTTCATGGTGGATATGGCACACATTGCTGGTCTTGTAGCTGCCGGTGAACATCAATCACCAGTGCCGTATGCTGATTTTGTTACATCAACAACGCATAAAACATTACGTGGACCACGTGGTGGTTTAATTCTTGCTTCAAAAGAGTGGGAGCAAAAATTAAATAAATCTGTATTTCCAGGAATTCAAGGTGGTCCATTAATGCATGTCATTGCTGCAAAAGCTGTAGCATTTGGCGAAGTATTACAACCAGAATTTAAAGACTATGCAAAGCAAATTAAAGCGAATGCCAAAGCTTTAGCAGAAGTACTAATTGCTGAAGGTGTTGAAATCGTTTCTGGTGGTACAGATAACCACTTATTACTGTTAAATGTAAAATCACTTGGTTTAACAGGTAAAGTAGCAGAGCATGCACTAGATGAAGTAGGTATTACAACGAATAAAAACACAATTCCTTACGATACAGAATCGCCATTTGTTACTTCTGGTATTCGTATCGGTACGCCAGCTGTTACTTCTCGCGGCTTTAAAGAAGAGGATATGAAAGAAGTTGGAGCAATTATTGCTGCGGTTCTTAAAAATCCTGAAGATGAAGCAGTTAAAGCAGAAGCAAAAGATCGTGTAAAAGCATTAACAGATAGACACCCATTATACGCATAATAGAAATGAGAGGGCTGTGTTTAAAGTACATTTGTTACTTTAAATACAGCCTTTTATTTTGTGAATTTAGGACTAAACTATAAAAAACATATTTTTTCTGAAAAAATAGAATAATCATCTTGTTTTTGAATAAATTTACATAAAATAAATAAGTAGGGTTTTATTATAATAGTTTAAGGACAGATAATGTCCTAGAAAAGAAGTTTTTTTTCATAAAGGTGAAAATTTATTTGAATTTTATGTACAATGGAAATGGGATGAAGTGATAGAGATGGAGGGATTGGATGGTCACTAAATCATTAGACATAGAAAATGATGTTTTATTAAGTAGCATTCGTAAATTAGGGGATAATTCGAAAGAAAGCTACGTTATTTTTGATGCGACAAATCATCATGGCATACTAGCGTGTAATGATTCATTTTGTATGCTTACAAATGCTTCGCGTTCACAAATCCTAAATACTGATTATTTTTCATGGCTCTCTATAGATGAAAAAAAGACAACCATAAAAATGATAAAAGAAAAAATACATAACGGCATAATGGTCCAGGCAAAGCTCTATCATAATGGCATTAATAAATCGCCCTTTTGGGCAGAGATACAAGCATTACCATTTTGCAATGAGGCTAATCGTACGAAATATGTTTTAGTGCTTGTGAAGGATGTAACGTATTACCGTACTGAAGACTTCCTCATGAGATTAGAAAATGATATGTACAAGGCCATCGAGCGAGATAGCACTCTTGAACAAAAGATGAAAATTATTTGCCGTGGACTGGATGATTTTTTTACGCCGAATATTGCAAGTATGGTTCTGGTAAAAACAGAGTCCAATCAATTACAAGTTTTCACAGGTAATGATCCGGAGGAAAGTGTGCCAAGGTGCTGTGAAAACAATGCATTTTTTATTGAAGTAATGCAATCAGGAAATGCTAGGCTCGTGGAAAATTTAGATGAAGTAAATATCCCTGAGGAACATAAACAATATGCTACATTATCTGAAAAGCCGTATGGATGGTTTGTACCTATACGCAATCAACAACGGCAAGTGATAGGGTTATTTTCGATCTATTTTCAAAAAACACGAAGCGACCAAATGTCTTTTAAAAATATGCTTCAAAAAATGGGGTCACTTGTTGCGTTGGCTGTTACCTATGCTCGAACTCAAAAAAAAATTTGGGATTTAGCCTACACGGATATTACAACGGGTCTACCTAATCGTCATAGCTTTGTTAATTCGATTGAAAAAGAAGTGGAACATGGTTTAAGTGGTTTTATCAAAATATTAAAACCAAGTGAATTTCATCAAGTGGTGGAACTTTACGGGCGTGAGGTTGGAGATGAGCTTTTAAGGCAACTCGCTAAAAGATTGGAGCAAGACAAGCCAGAAGATAATGAATATGTTGCTAGATTTACAAGCTCTAGTCTTATTATGTCTACGTTGGCACACAATGAAAATTTACAGGAGTATGATAAGCGGATAAAGGAAACAATTCGTCAGCCCTTTATTATAGGGGGAAAGCAAATCTATATCACGCTAAAAACAGGAATCGCTTCCTATAATAATGACACAAAAATCATTGATGCGATTCGCTTTGCTGATAATGCTCTTTCCTTTGCAATTGATAGACCAGGTACACATACTGAAATTTTTACAACAGAAAAAAATGATGTGCTTATACAGAAAATGACGGTTTTAAATCATTTATCACAAGCAATCAAAAATAAAGAAATTACAGTCCATCTACAGCCTAAGGTAGACTTACGTAATGGTGAAATACACAGTATTGAGGCACTGGCACGGTGGATTTCTCCAAAACTAGGCTTTGTGTCACCAGCCATCTTCATTCCAGTAGCTGAGAGTACAGGGAAGGTTCTGGAAATAGATGTTCTTGTTTTAGAAACTGTGCTTTCATGGCTTTCAGAACGTCAACGGCTAGGAAAGAAATTAGTGAAAATTGCAGTTAATATCTCACCTGATCATTTTTACTATACGCATTTCGTTCAGGATACACTGAAACTTGTTCAAAAATATAATATTGACCCTAGCTATATTATTTTAGAGGTGACTGAAAATATTGGTTTAGTAGATTTTCAATCTGCCTTTAAAATTATTCAGGAATTAAAAAGCTATGGTTTTAAAACATCAGTAGATGATTTTGGGACAGGTTTTTCATCATTAAGCTATCTACAACAGCTACCCTTCACTGAATTAAAGATTGATCGTAGCTTTATTAATGCGATTGAAGATGCGGCAACACTTGCGATTGTACGCTCCATTATTCAGTTGGCATTAAACTTAGGGATGATTTCAGTTGCAGAGGGCATTGAAACGGAAGAGCAGGTAGAAATTTTACGTGCACTAGGCTGTACAGTAGGACAAGGCTATTTTTATTATAAGCCAATGCCCATTGAACAAGTAGATAAAATTCTTGATCAATAGCTTATTTTTGACAAATATAAAATAACAAAAGGAGTCGTCTTAAATTAATTTTTGAGGCGACTCCTTTTTTCTGTTATACTAGTTGAGATAAAAATGAAATCCGAACGGTGAGGAGAGAATCCCTTTGAGCAAAGTCTATGTATTTGATCATCCACTAATCCAACACAAATTAACTTATATTCGCGACAAGAACACAGGAACAAAAGAATTTCGTGAGCTAGTAGACGAAGTAGCAACACTTATGGCGTTTGAAATCACACGTGATATGCCAGTAGAAGAAATTGAAATTGAAACACCTGTAACAATTGCCAAAACAAAAGTACTTTCTGGTAAAAAGCTTGCGATTGTACCAATTCTACGTGCAGGTATCGGTATGGTAGATGGCGTATTAAAGCTTATCCCAGCAGCTAAAGTTGGTCATATTGGTCTTTATCGTGATCCTGAAACGTTAAAACCAGTTGAATATTATGCAAAACTTCCAGCAGATGTGGAAGAGCGTGATTTCATCATTGTAGATCCAATGCTTGCAACTGGTGGTTCAGCAGTGGAAGCCATCCACTCACTGAAAAAACGTGGAGCTAAAAACATTAAATTCATGTGCTTAATCGCTGCACCAGAGGGTGTAAAAGCTATTCAAGAAGAACATTCGGATGTAGATATTTATATTGCTGCACTCGATGAAAAATTAAACGATCATGGCTATATTGTACCTGGTTTAGGTGATGCCGGAGACCGTCTATTTGGTACAAAATAAAAATCAATACATGTAATTTCCTCATTTAGGAAACTAATAACTTGTGAAAGCGTCCTTCAAATTGAAGGGCGTTTCCTAGTATGTGTAGGCAAGTACGCCTATTGATGACCATTAATAGATGTAGTTGACCATTTCATACAATAACAAAAAGGACGGTGCAGATCGTTTTGATAAAAAAATGGAAAGTAATGACGATTTTTGGTACAAGACCAGAAGCAATTAAAATGGCTCCTCTCGTTTTGGAGTTACAAAAGTATCCAGAGCAAATAGAATCTATTGTAACCGTAACAGCACAGCATCGCCAAATGCTCGACCAAGTATTAGAGACATTTAACATAACACCAAACTATGATTTAAATATAATGAAGGATCGTCAAACATTAATTGATGTAACGACAAACGCATTACAGGGCTTAGATAAAGTAATGAAAGAAGCACAACCAGATATCGTTTTGGTACATGGTGATACAGCAACAACCTTCATTGCGAGCTTGGCGGCATTCTATAACCAAATTGCTATAGGGCATGTGGAAGCAGGCTTACGTACATGGAACAAGTATTCACCATATCCAGAGGAAATGAATCGTCAGCTAACAGGTGTGATGGCAGATTTACATTTTGCTCCAACGGAAGTATCTAAAAAGAACCTGCTAGATGAAAATAAAAATCCAGACACGATTTTTGTGACAGGAAATACAGCCATTGACGCATTAGCAACAACGGTCAGTGAGCACTACACACACCCTGTATTAGATAAGATTGGCGAAGATCGCATGATTTTATTAACGGCACATCGCCGTGAAAATCTGGGTGAACCAATGCGTCATATGTTCAAAGCGATTACGAGAATATTAACAGAGCATGAGGATGTTCAAGTTGTATATCCAGTGCATATGAATCCAGCTGTTAGAGAAATTGCGAATGAAATCTTAGGAGACAATGAACGTGTACATTTAATAGAGCCTCTTGAAGTGTTTGATTTCCATAATTTTGCGGCAAATTCATATATGATTTTAACGGACTCAGGTGGCGTACAAGAAGAAGCACCTTCATTAGGGAAACCAGTGCTTGTTCTAAGAGATACGACAGAACGTCCAGAAGGCATTGAAGCTGGCACATTAAAGCTAGCGGGAACGGAAGAAGAAACAATTTATGCCTTAGCAAAGGAATTACTAACAGATAAAAATGCCTACGAAGTAATGGCGAAAGCATCGAATCCATATGGAGATGGGCATGCATCGAAGCGCATTGTTGAGGCACTGCTAGAATTTTTACAAAGAACTAATTAATGTACTATATTTAATTCGGAAAAATAAGTCTAATGTACCTATTGAAATGGGTAAGCTAATTTACGAGCATAATCATGTCGTAAATTAGCTTTTTTTTCGTGTGAGAAGGTTGAGAACTTTTGAAACTATGAAATTTCATACACAAATTTGTCAACAATTTGACAAGAGTATATAGGCTGTGAAGTTTTTCTCCTTTACCAATTGACTTCAAATATCACCTATTGTATGCTTACAAAGGGTAAGAATGATAAGGGTTTCAGTTCATAAATAGGACGTTGAAACACTTGTTATATCAACTTTCTACTAAATTGACAGTTCAAAATAAAACTGTCGATTTGCAACGTTTTGTGCGTTTCGGTTTTTACCGAGTCGGTAAGGGGTGTAAGTTATTTTTGGGCATTTACACCTGTAATTGAAATGACTCTCCCATTACTATTCCGCTGTGAGTAGTGTCTTTCACTGCTCTTTTCTGATTTCACATAGTGGTCAGCAAACGTTTTCATTACTCGAAAAAATGATTCAGGAGATTATAACCAATGCTAGATTTGCATCACATTTTTGCTGTGCAGAAGAGGGCGTTATTTTTTTTGCTTGCACTCTGCGCATTAGGCTGGGGATTTACTCCCTATCAAACTGTTTTTGCGGGCATCGCAATAGGTGCATTTTTTGGTACGTATAATTTTTGGATTCTAGTTCGACGTATGGAGAAGTTTGACAGATCCATTAGTGAAGGGAAGAAAATAGGCTCACTTGGTACAGCACTTCGCTTTGGATCAGGTGTTGCGGCAGTCGCAATAGCCATTTCGTTGCCAAACTATTTTCACTTAATTAGCACGGTTATAGGGCTAATGATTCCGTACGTTTTTCTCTTTGTCGAGAGAATTGTGTCACATGTAAGGAACCGCTAATGTGCTTTAAATTAGAAAGAGAGGTGAAAAATAACAATGAATCATGAAGCTCCGTTACTAGAAGTCGGTTTTTTAACATTTAACTTATCAACAGTTATGATGTTACTAGTTGCAGCAATTATCGTATTTTTAATTGCCTTTATTTCAACTAGAAGCCTAAAGTTAAAACCTACTGGTATGCAAAACTTTATGGAATGGATTATGGATTTCGTTAAGAATATTATTAAAAGCAACATGGACTGGAAAACTGGTGGACGATTCCACGTTCTAGCCATTACGCTAATTATGTTTATCGCAGTATCTAACTTATTAGGTCTTCCATTCTCTATCGTCTATGATCATCAGCTATGGTGGAAATCGCCAACAGCTGACCCTACAGTTACGATGACATTGGCAGCAATGATTTTAGTCTTAACGCAATACTATGGTGTTAAAATGAAGGGTACAGGTCATTATGTTGGTACATTCTTCAAACCAATGTCATTCATGTTCCCGCTGAAAATAGTAGAAGAATTTGCAAACACATTAACATTAGGTTTACGTCTTTACGGTAACATTTACGCGGGTGAGATTTTACTTGGCTTACTTGCAGGTTTAGCATCATCAGGTGCTGTGGGATTCATCGGGGCAATCGTTCCTATGATGGCATGGCAAGGTTTCTCAATTTTCATCGGCTTTATCCAAGCCTTTATCTTCACAATGTTAACAATGGTTTACATGGCTCATAAAGTGAGCGATGACCATTAATATAAAGCATATATCCTATGCTTGAATCACAAAAAAAACAAACAATTCCAAGGAGGAAATTTTCAAATGACAGGTTCATTAGGTTTATTAGCAGCAGCAATCGCAATCGGTTTAGGTGCACTTGGTGCAGGTATTGGTAACGGTCTTATCGTATCAAAAACAGTAGAAGGTATCGCTCGTCAACCAGAAGCTCGTGGCGTTCTTCAAACTACAATGTTCATCGGGGTTGCATTAGTTGAAGCCCTACCGATCATCGCAGTAGTAGTAGCATTCATCGTAATGAACAAATAATTCAGTTGAACACTGAATTTTACTAGTGGCGAAGCAGGATTCACCAGATGAAACTTCGCCCTTCATTTTGGAACGGATAAAAGCTATGTGTAAATATAGCTTTTTAAAATAGGTAGTTTTTTAAATCATTAAATTATGTTGAAGTTAAAGCTCTTGAAGGGAGTGAAACAATCGTGTTTTTAGATTATCTTGTACTAGGTGCAAGCGCTGGTAGTTTTAATAGCGGAGACATCATCGCAACATTAGTTATCTTCATCGTGTTAATGGTATTACTTAAGAAATTCGCTTGGGGTCCACTTATGGGCATCATGCAGCAACGTGAAGAATTAGTAGCGAGTGAAATCGAAGCAGCTGAAAAAGCGCGCAAAGAATCGCACCAATTTTTAGAAGAACAAAAGAGCCTTCTTAAAGAAGCTCGTACGGAAGCACAATCGATTGTTGAAGGCGCTAAGAAACAAGGCGAACTACAAAAAGAAGAAATTCTTACTGTAGCGCGCAATGAAGCAAACCGCTTAAAAGAATCGGCTTTACGTGAAATTGAGTCTGAAAAAGAAAAAGCTATTGCAGCAGTACGTGATGAAGTCGTTTCATTATCTGTACTTGCAGCATCTAAAGTCCTTAGCAAAGAGATTTCTGAGGCAGACAACCGTGCTCTAATTGAAGAGACGATTGCGAAGGCAGGCGAAGCTCGATGAGTAATTCAACTGTAGCAAAACGTTACGCTCAAGCGCTTTTTGAATTAGCGCAACAAAAAAACAATCTTACTGAAGTTGGAGCAGACTTAAACGAACTAACAAAAGTAATGAAAGAATCTCCTGATTTTTTAACGCTTTTAAGTGCGCCTAAGTTCTCCATCGAACGTAAAAAACAAATGGTAGCTGAAATCTTCACTGGTGCAACACCAGAAGTTTTACACACGGTTCAACTTCTAGTTGAGAAAAAACGTGTAAACGAGATTAAGCTAATTGCCAATGCATATGCTGAGCTTGCTGCACAAGCACAAGGTATGGCAGATGCAACAGTATTTTCAACACGTGCACTTTCTGCAGAAGAAAGCGCTAATATTTCGACAGCATTTGCGAAACTTGTTGGAAAACAATCATTAAACATTACAAACGAAATCGATCCAACTTTACTTGGTGGTATTCGTGTTCAAATCGGTAACCATATTTATGACAGCTCAGTAGTTAACAAACTAGAGCGTCTAAAACGTGAATTAATCGGTTAATAATTTAGAAATGTGAGAGGTGACATACATGGGCATCAAGGCTGAAGAAATCAGCAGTCTGATTAAACAACAGATTGAGAATTATGAATCTGAACTTAAAGTAAGCGAAGTTGGTACAGTTATCCGTATTGGTGACGGTATCGCTCTTGCTCATGGCCTCGACAACGCCATGGCTGGAGAGCTTTTAGAGTTCTCTAACGGTGTTATGGGTATGGCTCAAAACCTAGAAGAAGGTAACGTTGGTATCGTAATCTTAGGTCCATACACTGACATCAAAGAAGGCGATGAAGTTCGTCGTACAGGTCGTATCATGGAAGTACCAGTTGGTGAAGAACTGATTGGTCGTGTTGTAAACCCACTTGGTCAACCAGTGGATGGACAAGGTCCTATCAACGCTACAAAATCTCGTCCAATCGAAAGCCCAGCTTTCGGTGTAATGGCTCGTAAATCAGTACACGAACCACTACAAACGGGTATTAAAGCGATTGACGCATTAGTGCCAATCGGTCGTGGTCAACGTGAGTTAATCATCGGTGACCGTCAAGTAGGTAAAACATCTGTAGCAATCGATACAATCTTAAACCAAAACGGTGAAAACATGATTTGTATCTATGTTGCAATCGGTCAAAAAGAATCTACTGTACGTGGTGTTGTTGAAACTTTACGTAAACATGGTGCTTTAGATTATACAATCGTTGTAACTGCAGCAGCATCTCAACCTGCTCCATTATTATACTTAGCACCATTTGCTGGTGTTTCTATGGCAGAAGAATTCATGTTACAAGGTAAACACGTTTTAATCGTGTATGATGATCTTTCTAAACAAGCATCAGCTTACCGTGAACTTTCACTTCTTCTACGCCGTCCTCCAGGTCGTGAAGCATACCCTGGTGATGTATTCTACTTACACAGCCGCTTACTTGAACGTGCTGCGAAGTTAAATGAAACTTACAACTGTGGTTCTATCACAGCTCTTCCATTCGTAGAGACACAAGCTGGGGATATCTCTGCATACATCCCAACTAACGTAATCTCAATTACTGATGGTCAAATCTTCTTACAATCTGACTTATTCAACTCAGGTGTACGTCCAGCGATCAACGCAGGTCTTTCAGTATCACGTGTAGGTGGATCAGCTCAAATTAAAGCAATGAAAAAAGTTGCGGGTACACTACGTCTTGACTTAGCTGCATTCCGTGAGCTTGAATCATTTGCTCAATTCGGTTCAGATTTAGATAAAATTACACTTGCTAAACTTGAACGTGGTAAACGTACGGTTGAAGTGCTTAAACAAGACCTAAACAAACCACTTAAAGTTGAAAAACAAGTTGCTATCCTATATGCATTAACTAAAGGTCATTTAGATGATATCCCAGTACAAGATATCGTTCGTTTCGAAAACGAATTCTTAAGCTGGTTAGATTCAAACCACACTAACGTTCTAGATCATGTTCGTACTACAAAAGAGCTTGCTCCGGATGCGGATTATGAAGCAGCAATCAATGCATTCAAGAAAACATTCGCTAAATCAGAATAAGTTCTAGCTAGTCACTTGATTAAAAAACAAAAGGTGGTGAAATACCAGTGGTAAACTTACGCGAAATAAAAGGTCGTATTAATTCAACAAAGAGTACGAAACAAATTACGAAAGCGATGCAGATGGTTTCTTCTTCAAAGTTACGTCGTGCAGAGCAAAATGCTAAAGCTTACGTTCCTTATATGGAAAAAATCCAAGACGTAGTAGGCGCGATTGCAGCAGGTACAAAAGACAGTGGACACCCAATGTTAACTGCTCGTCCTGTAAAGAAAACAGCTTACTTAGTCATTGGTTCTGACCGTGGTCTAGCAGGTGCTTACAACTCAAGTATCCTACGTCAAGTACAACGTACAATTAACGAGCGTCATAAATCAAAAGACGAATACGTTATTTTAGCAGTAGGTCGTGTTGTTCGTGATTACTTTGTGAAACGTGATCATAATGTCATCAGCAGTGTTGTTGCTCTTCCTGACCAACCAACATTCGCTGATATTAAAGAAATCGCTCGTAATGCTGTTGGTATGTTCATTGACGGTACGTATGATGAGCTTTATATGTACTATAATCACTTTGTCAGCGCAATTGCTAACGAAGTGACAGAGAAAAAACTTCTTCCATTAACAGATATCGCACCTGTAAACAGTAAAGCTTCTTATGAATTCGAACCATCTGGCGAAGCAATTCTTGAAGTATTACTTCCACAATACGCGGAAAGCTTAGTTTATGGCGCATTATTGGATGGAAAAGCAAGTGAACATGCTTCTCGTATGACTGCTATGAAAAATGCAACTGATAATGCATCTGATCTTATTGCAGATCTTTCATTGCAATATAACCGTGCACGTCAAGCAGCGATTACACAAGAAATTACAGAAATCGTTGGTGGAGCTGCAGCCTTAGAATAGGCTCAGCTCACCAATGTCGTATAAGAATACGATAGGAGGGTACACAGTAATGAATAAAGGACATGTTATTCAAGTAATGGGTCCAGTTGTCGACGTAAAATTCGAAAACGGCCAATTACCAGCAATCTATAACTCATTAACAGTTAAGATTGAACGTCCTAATGAAGAACCAACAACTCTTGCATTAGAAGTTGCACTTCATTTAGGCGATGATTCTGTTCGTACAATTGCAATGTCATCTACTGATGGCTTACAACGTGGAGCAGAAGTAACAGACTTAGGAAAAGCTATCTCAGTACCAGTTGGTGAAGTGACACTAGGTCGTGTATTCAACGTACTTGGAGAAGTAATTGACTTAGGTGAAGAGATTCCAGCAGATGCTCGTCGTGATTCAATTCACCGCGAAGCTCCAGCATTCGATGAACTTTCAACTACAGTTGAAATTCTTGAAACAGGTATCAAAGTAGTAGACTTATTAGCACCTTATATTAAAGGTGGTAAGATCGGTCTATTCGGTGGTGCTGGTGTAGGTAAAACAGTATTAATCCAAGAATTAATCAATAACATCGCACAAGAGCACTCAGGTATCTCTGTATTTGCTGGTGTAGGTGAGCGTACTCGTGAAGGGAACGACTTATTCTTTGAGATGAGCGATTCAGGCGTTATCAAGCAAACAGCGATGGTATTCGGTCAAATGAACGAGCCTCCTGGTGCACGTATGCGTGTAGCTTTAACTGGTCTTACAATGGCGGAATACTTCCGTGATGAGCAAGGCGCTGACGTACTTTTATTCATCGACAATATCTTCCGTTTCACACAAGCAGGTTCAGAGGTTTCTGCCCTATTAGGTCGTATGCCTTCTGCGGTAGGTTACCAACCAACACTTGCAACTGAAATGGGTAAACTACAAGAACGTATCACATCTACGAACAAAGGATCTGTAACTTCTATCCAAGCGATTTATGTACCAGCCGATGACTATACTGACCCGGCTCCAGCTACAACTTTCGCCCACTTAGATGCAACTACTAACCTTGAGCGTAAATTATCAGAAATGGGTATCTACCCTGCGGTTGACCCATTAGCTTCGACTTCTCGTGCATTATCACCTGAAATCGTAGGCGCTGAGCACTACGCAATTGCTACTGGTGTACAACGTACAATCCAACGTTACCGTGAATTACAAGATATCATTGCAATCTTAGGTATGGATGAGTTATCTGATGAAGACAAACAAACAGTAGAACGTGCTCGTCGTATTCAATTCTTCTTATCACAAAACTTCCACGTAGCGGAACAATTCACTGGTCAAAAAGGTTCTTATGTACCTGTAAAAGAAACTGTTCGTTCATTCAAGGAAATCCTTGATGGCAAATGGGATCACCTTCCAGAAGATGCTTTCCGTCTAGTTGGTTCTATTGATGAAGTAGTTGAAAAAGCGAAAAGCATGGGCGTAGAGGTTTAATACTAGGGACGAGGAGGAAAAAATATGAAGACAGTTCAAGTCAATATTGTCACTCCCGACGGCCCAGTATACGATTCTGAAGTATCAATGGTAATCGCTAAAACAACTTCAGGAGAAATCGGTGTTCTTGCAGGCCATATTCCAATGGTTGCTCCACTTGCAATTGGTGCAGTGAAGCTGAAAAAAGAAAACGGTTCGACTGATATTGTTGCTGTAAGCGGTGGTTTCATTGAAGTTCGTCCAGAAAAGATCTCAATTTTAGCGCCTTCTGCTGAAATTGCTGAAAATATCGATGTTCAACGTGCTAAAGAAGCCGTTAAACGCGCTGAAGGACGTCTTCAAAGTAAACAAGACGACATTGATTTCAAACGTGCTGACCTAGCATTAAAACGTGCGTTGAATCGTATCAACGTTCATGAGGGTAATATCTAATTCATTTTTAACGGGCAGATATAGTATCTGCCCGTTTTTTAAGGTGAAGTAAATTGAAGGAGGGGTAGCATGGAACTGTATGAAGCGATAGGACAAGAAGCATTACTGGGCATTTTATCTCATCTGTTTTTTATTGCTATTACTTTTTACGCATTACAAGCTTTTATGGTGGAGAAACTATTTAAGAAGAATCGAGTATTTCAAATTCAACTTATTTATATTTTACTCAGTATTACGATAGGCTCAGCAGTATCTAATTTCTTTCTCCAAATATCTAGCTGGTCAGGCAAACTTCCCTATTTATTTTAAAGTAATCGTTGTTAAATACTATAAGATTTATGCACCTACATGCTTCAAAGGACTTTATAATACCATTTGTGTGGCCCTTTGAACTATGTATAAAAATCTTTCGTACCAGTTTTGCCTTGGCATCATTACAGCTTACGATGCGTCTGTTATTGGTAAGACGCACGCTAACAAAATATGTACATGATGCATTCATATAGTAAAGGGAATATTTTACTGAATGAAGATAAAATAGGTTTTTTGTGCATATATCTTTGGGTATGTATTGAAAGTGAACGGGTTATTGGTCATTCACAAAAAAAAAATGACAGCGTACAATAAATAAATAGCAAAATATCTAATAATGCCTTAAAATAGTGATTTGGACGCTTGAACGAGCGTTAGAAAAGTTGTACTATAGAGTTGTTTGTTTACTGATTATGACATTATACTTCTTTTTAAAATAAAAATTCGATAGGTTAATAGATTGAATTCGGAGGGACATAGGGTGGATAAAATAATAGTGACTGGCGGCCAAAAACTACAGGGAAAAGTACGTGTAGAGGGCGCAAAAAATGCAGTGTTACCAATCCTTGCGGCAGCTTTACTTGCTTCAAAAGGAGAAAATGTAATTAAAGAAGTCCCTAATTTAGCAGACGTCTTTACAATAAACGAAGTACTTAAAAGTTTAAACGCAGCAGTTACATATATACCTGAAGATAATGCCGTATATATAGATGCAACTAAAGAACTTTCAAGTGAAGCTCAATTTGAATTTGTTAGTAAAATGCGTGCATCTATTTTAGTGATGGGTTCTCTACTTGCTCGTAATGGATATGCTCGCGTGGCACTACCAGGAGGCTGTGCAATCGGTTCTCGTCCAATTGAGTTACACTTAAAGGGCTTCGAAGCTATGGGTGCAAAAATTTCATTTGGTCACGGATATGTAGAGGCAAAAACGGAAGGTCGTTTAAAAGGGGCTAATGTGTATTTAGATTTCCCTAGTGTTGGTGCTACTGAAAATATTATGACAGCCGCATCTTTAGCAGAAGGGACAACTGTAATTGAAAATGCTGCGAAGGAGCCCGAAATTGTCGATCTTGCAAACTTCATCAATAGCATGGGCGGTCGTGTAATTGGTGCTGGTACAAATACAATACGTATCGAAGGAGTCGATACATTATATGGAGTAGAGCACCATATTATTCCCGATCGTATTGAGGCTGGTACATTTATGGTGGCAGCAGCTATTACGAAGGGTGATGTAGTCATTGAAAATGCTGTTCCTGAGCATATGACAGCTTTAATTGCTAAGATGCGTGAAATGGGTGTAGAGATTACTGAACTGGATGAGGGAATCCGTGTACGTGCTCCTCATACATTAAAAGCTGTTGATATTAAAACAATGCCACATCCAGGCTTCCCAACAGATATGCAATCACAAATGATGGCATTAATGTTAACTGCGGAAGGTACGAGTATTATTACAGAAACGGTATTTGAAAATCGTTTTATGCATGTTGAGGAATTCCGTCGCATGAATGCTGGTGCTAAAATAGAAGGACGTTCTGTGTTTATCGAGGGGCCGGTTAATCTTCAGGGAGCTGAAGTAATGGCAACGGATTTACGAGCTGCGGCTGCCCTAATTTTAGCAGGTCTTGTATCTGAAGGAATAACACGTGTGACGAAGCTACATCATTTAGACCGTGGTTATGTTGATTTCCATGGCAAGCTAGCATCGCTTGGTGCCAACATTGAACGTATTACTGAACTTACTGAAGAAGTAGTGACAGTTGAAGACACAATAATTGAATTACCTACAAACTAAATGGATTTCTCAACCCTTTGCTTTTGGAGCAGAGGGTTTTTTGTTTGCTCATAACTTTAAGAGATCTAGCATATTATTCCTTATGAAAAAATGGATGATTAGTATAGGTGTCATTTGTTTGATTGGAGTATTATACATGCTTCCTGTTATAGGGCTTAGTGAAAGACGGGAGGCTGTCAAACCTCTAACTAGTGATGAGAATGCCTGTGAAATATTTATAGAAGTGGAGGGACAAGAGGAAAAAATCCCTTTGGAAACGTATATTACAGGTGTTGTTGCAGCGGAAATGCCTGTTTCTTTTAAAAAGGAGGCATTGAAAGCCCAAGCGATTGCAGCACGCACATACGCACTGAAAACGACAAATTACGGTAAAACTGCAATTGCTCCAACTGTGGCAAGGCAAGTTTTTTATGATGAGGAGCAAAGAAAGGCGAATTGGGCTAGCAATTTCCTGGGAAATGAAAAGAAAATTGTCGAAGCAATCAATGAAACGAAAGGACAAGTTCTTCTTTATAATAAGGAACTAATTACAGCCATGTTCCACTCGACAAGCAATGGTAAAACAGAAAGTGCCTTTGGCTATAGTGGGAATGATATTCCATATTTGAAAAGTGTTGCAAGTATCTCAGATCAAGCATCACCGAAGTTTGAGGCTCAGCAAGAATGGACATTAGCACAATGGAATAAGTTGTGGCCTGTACAGTGGCAAGCTAGTGATTTTAATCGTATCCAGCTATTTTACAATGAGTCAGGGCGAGTAGAGCGTTTGCAGTTAGGGAGCAATGTCTGGACTGGTAGAGAGGTTAGAACACTTCTTGGCATACCATCAACTGATTTTACAATTGTCTATGACGCGAAGACAAGAAAGGTCCATGTGACAACCCAAGGTTATGGTCATGGCGTGGGCATGAGTCAATATGGCGCTGAGGCAATGGCAAACGAAGGGAAAACGGCTGCCGAAATTTTACACTATTATTATCAAGATATTGAAATAAAAAAAATAGATGCATGTTTAAAATAACTTCTAGTTGTTCACACTGCAACTAGAGGTGATGAAAATGAGAGAGGATAAAAACAATAAAACTTCTCAAAACCAAAATCCAAATCAAAAGGAAAATGGTCAATTACAAAAGAAACCTTGGTTTTGGCCAGCAGTTTACACAGGTGGTGCACTAGTTCTAGCAGGATTGTTATTTGGTTACAATAGTCTCGTATCAAAAGTAGAAGAGGCTCCTTTACCAGATTTAGCGGAAGTTGATCCAGGTCCTGTAGTAGAAACAAATGCACGTACTGAAAACATGAAGTACCCATTCAAAGAAGAGAGTCTTAGTAAAGTACAAGTTTTACAAGAGTTCTACGAGTTAGAGGCAAATGAAGAGTCCCGTGAAAATGCACTAATGGTATTTAATCAAACATTTACAACGTCTTCTGGTATCTCTATCGCTATGAATGGTGAAGAATTTGAAGTACTAGCTGCTATGAGTGGTAAAGTACTAGAGGTAAAACTAGACGCATTTACAGGCAATAAGATTGTAATTGAGCATCCAAACGGTATGCAAACACATTATAGCTCTGTAAAGGATATCGCTGTTAAAGAAGGCGATGAGGTTACACAAGGTCAGGCATTAGGAAAAGCAACTGATAACGAGTGGAATCAAGCGGCTGGCGTCCACATGCATTTCGAAGTTCTTGAAGACGGAAAATATATTAATCCGAAAAAATTACTAGCTTTTTAATTCGAAAAGCTAGTAACGCATAAAAAGTCAGCATTTTATCAGGAAAATGCAAAAAATGTTCTGAATAGCTTTGTCCTTACATAAGGTGAAGAAATGCGCAAATGTGCATCTGATTGCCAAAGCATTTTGTGAAATTGTGTGGAAAGGACGAAGAAAGTGCATGAGCACATTCGGAAGCGCTGCATACGCCTCGGTGAATTACTGATTGAGACGCGTGAGACTGTGCGTGTCCTCGCGAAAATGACTGGTTATTCAAAAAGTACGGTGCACAAGGATTTAACAGAGCGATTACCAACAATTCATGAAGGATTAGCTGACCAAGTGAAAGAAATACTCGCCTACCATAAGGCCGTACGTCATATTCGTGGAGGAGAAGCAACGAAAAACAAGTGGAAAGAGAGAGCGAGTCAAGACTGATTCGTTCTTTTTTATTGTCTTGGAAATGTATTTATGACGAATTCTATGGAATAGTAATTCTATATTATAGCCGTTCATAACCTGAAAAGAAAACAGTCCCATTCACTAAATTTAGGTGAAATTACCAATAGAATATGATAAAATATTCTAGATAAAGAGATAAAATGAACGTTATGTAGTTGGAACTGGCGGGAAGGAGAAATTATAGAATGTTTTCGAAAGATATTGGCATTGACTTAGGAACTGCGAACGTATTAATCCACGTTAAAGGTAAAGGAATCGTCCTAAATGAACCATCTGTGGTGGCGATTGACAAAAAGACAAACAAAGTATTAGCGGTAGGGGAAGAAGCTCGCCAAATGGTAGGGAGAACGCCAGGTAATATTACAGCAATTCGCCCACTAAGAGATGGAGTCATTGCAGATTTTGATGTGACAGAGGCGATGTTAAGACATTTCATCAATAAATTAAATGTAAAAGGATTTTTGGCGAAGCCACGAATTTTAATTTGCTGTCCAACGAACATCACAAGTGTTGAGCAAAAAGCAATCCGTGAAGCCGCAGAAAAATCTGGCGGTAAAAAAGTATATTTAGAGGAAGAACCAAAAGTAGCTGCTATCGGTGCAGGCATGGATATCTTCCAACCAAGTGGTAATATGGTAGTCGATATAGGTGGCGGAACAACAGATATCGCAGTTCTATCAATGGGTGATATTGTAACAAGTGAATCCATTAAAGTAGCAGGAGATGTGTTTGATAACGACATTTTGCAATATATTAAAAAAGAATATAAATTGCTAATTGGTGAACGTACAGCAGAAGCAATCAAGATGACAATTGGTACAGTTTTCAAAGGTAGTCGCAACGATACAATGGATATTCGTGGTCGTGACATGGTAACAGGTTTACCACGTACTATTACAATTCATTCCGAGGAAATTGAACGAGCATTGCACGAGTCTGTAGCGATGATTGTCCAATCAGCAAAAAATGTCTTAGAAAAAACACCACCTGAGCTATCAGCCGATATCATTGACCGTGGCGTTATTATTACGGGTGGCGGTGCACTATTACATGGAATGGATCAGCTATTAATAGAAGAGTTAAAGGTACCTGTCTTCGTTGCAGAGAGACCTATGGATTGTGTAGCAATTGGTACGGGAATAATGCTAGAAAACATTGATCGTGTGCCAGCATCCTTATAAAAATAAAATGAGGTGATTTCTTTGTTTAAAGGGTTTTATACAGTTGCAACAGGTATGATCACGCAACAAAGAAGAACAGAATTACTAACAAATAATTTATCAAATGCGAATACACCAGGATTTAAAGCAGATCAATCAACTATTCGCTCATTTCCAGACATGCTAATGTCTAGTATTGGTAAAACAAATGCTCCCGCCAATCAACAAGCAGGCGCTGAATATATGAGTCAAGTAGGAGCTTTAAATACAGGAACATATTTACAAGAAACATTGCCAAATTACATACAAGGCCAAATCTATAGCACTGATTTTACAACAGATATGGCGCTAATTGATGGAAACTTACCACAAAACGAAGATGGGATTACGGGGTCAATTTTCTTCCGTCTAGAACATCCAGCTGGTGGTGAGGCCTATACACGTAATGGTAATTTCACATTAGATGGTCAAGGCTATTTAGTAAACGGGCAGGGTCTATACGTACTCAATGATGCAGGACAACGTATCCAGCTTCCAAACGATGATTTTCGCCTCGATGAAAATGGAGCCATTTTTGTAAACGATCAGCAAGTAGCACGAGTTGGCGTATCATATGCTGCTAATCCGAACATGCTACGTAAACAGGATAATGGTCTTATTCGTACAGAAAATGGTGAGAACTTACCAACAGCCTATGGTGCGAATGGCGTTTCCTTTACGCTACGTCAAAACTTTTTAGAAGGTTCAAACGTAGATTCTGGTCGCACAATGACAGATTTAATGACAGCCTACCGAGCATTCGAAGCAAATCAAAAAGTATTACAAGCTTATGATCGCAGCATGGAAAAGGCAGTGAATGAAATCGGGAAAATCTAACGGGCGAACAGGAGGCGTTTTATAAATGCTACGTACAATGATGACAGCAACGAACACAATGGGTCAATTACAAAATAAACTAGATACAATTAGTAATAATATTGCTAATAGTAGTACAACCGGTTATAAAACGAAGGAAGCATCCTTCAATGAACTACTTTATCAGCAATTTAACAATGATAAGCAGGACCGAGCTGAACGCCAAACACCAGTTGGTATTCGTTATGGATCTGGTGCCATGCTTGGACAAATTAAATCCAATGAAAAGCAAGGCTCATTACAAACAACGAATCGAGATTTAGACTTTGCTTTCACAAAAGCAAAACAATATTTCAATATTTTAATGCCAAATGGTGAAAATGGAACTGAAACAGTGTATACTCGACAAGGTGACTTTTATTTATCTCCGTTGAATAACGGAACAGTAATGCTCGTAACGGCAGAGGGTTATCCCGTAGCCAATGCAGCAGGACAAGCTATTACATTACCAGATACTGTTCAAAAGTTTGCCGTTCGAGATGGTGGCGTTTTAGAAGCATCTTATCCAAATGGTGATATCATTCGTACGGATTTAGCTGTAACAGAATTCCAAAACCCACAATTAATGGAACATGTTTCTGGTTCTTATGTTGGTTTACCAGACAATCTAGCTGAACTTGGCTTTACACAAGCGGAAGTTCTGACAGAGCTTGTGGGTGCGAACCGTCAGCAAATTGGCATGCAAAGTGGTACACTAGAAATGTCCAATGTAAACCTCTCAAAGGAAATGACAGAACTAATACAAACTCAACGTTCTTATCAGTTCAATGCAAGAGCGGTTACATTAGCAGATCAAATGCTAGGACTAATTAACGGCATTCGATAAAAAGTCATCCAAAAACACATAGTTAGGAATGAAGAGGAGTACAATCTATGACAAACGATTCACGTCGACGTTCTGTGCCGACACAAGAAACCGATACGCAACCAGAAAAGAAAGAACGCCGCTCAAATGGAGAGCAACGCGAGGTTCGCTGGGTGCAAATCCGACTGATTCCGATTTGGTTACGCATTGTAATTGTTCTCGTCTTAGTCGTTGCTGCCGCAGCATTAGGCGCAATGTTTGGCTTCAGTGTGATTGGAGAAGGCAATGCTATGGATATTTTTAAAAGGGACACATGGCAGCATATATTTGATATTATGAACGGTAAAGAATAGCAATATTCTTTACCTTACTTTGTGTATACATACTTAATTTCGAGGGGGAAATTACATGTTAACAGCAGAACAAATTCAAGCAATTTTACCACATCGCTATCCTTTTTTATTCGTTGATCGCATTGTTGAATTAGATGAAGGTAAACGCGCAGTAGGTTTAAAAAATGTTTCGATCAATGAAGACTTCTTTAATGGACACTTCCCAGGCTATCCTGTAATGCCAGGTGTATTAATTGTAGAGGCATTAGCACAAGTGGGTGGAGTCGCTTTATTAAATGCAGAAGAATTCAAGGGACGTTTAGCCTTTTTAACAGGTGTGGATAATTGTCGTTTCAAGCGTCAAGTAGTTCCTGGCGACCAACTTAAATTGGAAGTAGAATTTGTTAAACTTCGTGGCGCAATGGGTAAAGGTCATGGTATAGCGACTGTAGATGGAGAACTTGTATGTGAAGCCGATATTCTATTTGCGATTGGACCTGAACAGCCTAAACAAGCCTAATTTGCATTTGTAGACCAAAAGATATAAAATAGATAAAGTCAAGTTAAAAGTTGATTAGTAGGTTCTTAAATTGCAGTGGCGAAAAAGCGTTTGGGAATTGAAATAGATGTAATTTTTAGGTTTTACAAACGTAGGAGGATTATTAAGATGTATAAGGAATTGTCTTCAGGTATTAAAATTAGCATTACTCGTTCGATTTCGACATCTTTTGAAGCATACTTAGCAAGTATTGGTTGGGATGAAGAGCGCTTTTCTATGGAAGACTTCATTGCAAGCTGGCAGACTTATTTTCAGGAGAATGCCGCATGGATCGAAAAAATCCCTGCTGATATATTGTTGAGTGCACAGTTTCATGAAGAGATGGCACAAAAAATCGATGAGGTCATTGCTAAAATTTTAAATGAAGAACCAACAGCGCAGCAGATCGAAACAATCGAGGCATTGCAAAAAGAGCTAGGCACAAACTATAGCTATGACTGTAAAGCAGAAGCAGCATACATTGAACAAGTATTAAAAGAAAAACAAAAATAGTTTGTACAAATATCGGATAGTTCCCTCCTTTCCCGGGCAATCTATGTAGGATCACAAATACACACGATGTATTTGCTGACATAGTACCCAAGAAAGGAGGTTTTTTACTATGTGGAAAATGTCATTTTTAACCATTATTCTTGCAACTGTATTCCTTGGAGGATGTAACTGGGGAAATAATGCAGTCGAAGATCACCCTGTTCGAGACGTCGAAAATGACGTTCGTCGTGGTGTAGACAATGTGGAAGATGCATTAGACCCGAATAATCGTGACGATGCATACGATCGCAACGTAGATGGTACTAACCGAGGTACTGTTAACGAAAATACAACATTGCCTGAAGCGACAACACCTGGATCAAATGCCGATATCAACAGTACAAACGGCTATGACAACGTACCAAATGCTAATGGTGTAAACGGTGTTGAACGTAATGACAACGTAAACAATAATAATGATATTGTCGACGATAAAGTCAAAGACACTGAAAAGTACCGTGATGGTATGAACAACCGATAACATAAAAAAGAGTGTTTCCTAAATGGAAAACACTCTTTTTTGATAAAAAGAAGCGAATACTCGCGGAAGGAAGGTGAATACTCGCGGAAGAAGAGTGAATACTCGCGGAAGAAGAGTGAATACTCGCGGAAGAAGAGTGAATACTCGCGGAAGAAGAGTGAATACTCGCGGAAGAAGAGTGAATACTCGCGGAAGAAGAGTGAATACTCGCGGAAGAAGAGTGAATACTCGCGGAAGAAGAGTGAATACTCGCGGAAGAAGAGTGAATACTCGCGGAAGGAAAGCGAATACTCGCGGAAGAAGAGTGAATACTCGCGGAAGGAAGGTGAATACTCGCGGAAGGAAGGTGAATACTCGCGGAAGAAAGGTAAATACTCGCGGAAGAAAAGCGAATACTCGCGGAAGGAAAGTGAATGCCTCATGAGCGCTGCAAATACTCTCGCCAGAGAAGCGAGCCAATCAATCCTCAAAAAAATCTCTTCATGTAATCCAATAAATTTTCAGGTAAATGGTAAACACGATTTTTATAGGTTCCGGTATAAGGGAACTGAAATTTCTGAAGCAATCGTGTAGCTGTATCGATAGAATCAATTTTGAAAAATTTACGTAACTGTTGATTAGTAATAGAATGGCTAACCAATAGTTGATAATCGAGCATGGCTTCTGCAAAAATTTCTATACTCCGATAATGACAAAATGAACATTTCCAAATGCCCCGATAGAAATACATATTATGTTGATAGGAACATTTAGGACAAAGCACACCATGCCGAAATCGTGATGGGGCAATCGAAGTTTGAATGTGAGGGATCGTTTGTTTGGTGAGAAGCCCTTGAACCAGTTGAGCTAATTGATCATCTGTTAGCATTTTGTGTGGATGCTTTTTAAAAAGTGACTGGAGATGTTGATGAAGGCCTGACACATGAAAAATAGGGAGCGCTTTAGAAGGATTAACGATAACCGCTGAAGGGTTTGCTATAACAACGGCACCTTCAATGGGGAGTGAGTAAGAAAGACTTTTAAGAAAACGTATATGACGCTCAGTTTGGGTAAACGCATTTGGAAATCCTTCCACTGTGCCATCTGCCTTTGTGCGTGTACATTGATGTGTGAGTTGATTAAATTCTAGTCGACCATGAATATTTTTAATTTCTAAAACGAAGATAAATTGAGGGCAAATAAAAAGTGTATCAAGCTGATGCATATGTTGAGCAGTGTTCTTGAGACACAAATTATGTAATACGAAAAAAGTATTTGGACATAGTAATTCATGCCATTCGCGGTCCACTTTTTGTTCACCAGCAAAACCTGCATCCAGTCGGCGATATTGTTCCTGATAATAGTGAAACTCAACATCATTCTTTAAAAGCCTCCTCATCACAGCCTCAAGCCATAATAATTTTAAAGGCTTCTCTCTGATAGCAATAACCAAATGTAATGCTCCTTTTTAAATAGTATTGTACTGAAAAAAGGCAGCTTGTCCAATAAAAAAACGATGCAAAATTCGCATCGCTAATCATTTTTTAATTTTGGTCGCTGCTTCATATCTTTCGTAAAGCGCTCCAGTAAATCCTCTAGGGATACACCCTCAGCAAGTAGCTCGGAAAGCAATTGTTCAGCATATTTAGAGCGTTTAATTTTGAGTGTTCCTTTTAATAGTACTGAAACATGATCACCAATTTCTTGAACTGTATGTACGATTACCTGAAAAGGAGCGGGTTCATTATCTGGAAATGAAATAACTGCACGGACATTGCAGATTGTAGCATTTACTAAGAGCTCATCAAAGGTTGAGCGATATTGTTTTTCCATAAACAATTCTAGTATCCAAGATTGATGGCTGTTTTCCTGATTAATAATAATGCCATCGACTAAAGGGAATGGTTGTACGCCATCTTTCGTGACAAGGTCAAAGGAAAGCATTTTAAATGTTTTCATTATGTATATTCCTCCTAAGTCTGTCATTCTTTTATTATAACACATGAAGTAGTGACTGTTTGTTATGTGCACCTGTGACGATATTTCAAAACCTGCGAAAATGCTGATTTCATGAAATAGCATTTGCCATTACAGCCCAAAGCATTCAACTAGAAAATTAAAAAAATTAGCAAATTAAAAATGCTAATTTACCCAATTTATGCTGCAAAACAGAAGGAAATTTATAATATCGGATTTTGCCAATGCGGATATCCTTTTGTAAGATGAAAGCAATCCAACAGAAAGGTGGTGAACGAATGAATCAAGTCGGACTGGTCGGAAGGTTTACGAAAGATCCGGTGTTACGTTACTTATCTGGAAATCGTGTACAGACTCATTTTTCATTGGCCATTAACCGCAATTTTAAAAACAATCGTGGAGAAGTAGATGCAGACTTTATTTTCTGTACAGCTTGGGGAAGGCTGGCAGAACATATCGTCAAATATTGCGGTAAAGGCTCTTTAATCGGTGCAAATGGTCGTATTCAAACAAGATCATTTGTAAATGAAGAAAACACTAAGATTTTTATGACAGAGGTGGTCGTAGAAGATATACGATTTTATCATCTCAAACAAAGGAATAGTGACGAAACGGCTATTGTACCGCCACAGCCACCGAATGAACAGGAAGACTTAAAAGATTTTGTCTTACCATAGACAAGCTATTTACATACGGAGCAAGAGAAATATCGTTGTCTGATCCGCCATTCTCCTTATATTTCTTGCACCGTAGCAACAGAAAGGAATGATGTATACACATATTAAAAAGACATTGCTGAAGACCGCACAGCAATGGATGTTTTGACACAACTAAATAAGAATGTTTGAAGTAAGTAGGGATAAGAAGTAACGAGGTTCCACTAAAAGAGCGCCAAGAACAATGTAGCTCTTGGCGCATCTAATTACTATATGTCCAATGTTATTAGATCACGAAGTTCTTGATCTTCTAACTCGGTCAACCACTGGCTTGATTGAATGAGTTCTTCGGACAATGCAGATTTCTGCACCAGCATTTTATCAATTTTTTCTTCAATTGTACCGATCGTTACAAATTTATGGACCTGCACAAATTGTGTCTGCCCAATGCGATAAGCACGATCAGTTGCTTGATTTTCGACAGCGGGGTTCCACCAGCGATCTGCATGTAAAACGTGATTAGCAGCTGTTAAATTAAGACCTGTTCCACCTGCTTTTAAGGAAAGAATAAATATAGGGAAGTCTCCTGCCTGAAAAGCCTCTACTAAGCGGTCACGCTGCTGCTTAGGCATAGCACCAGTTAAAAACGGTGCATCCACATTGTATAGTTCACTTAAACAATGCTGTAGCAATTGCCCCATTCCGATATATTGTGTAAAGATAAGGCATTGCTCGCCATTGTCCACAATCTCTGCTGCCATTTGTACAATGCGCTCTAGCTTAGTCGAACGTGCAAGCATTGTTTCGGCATCCTCGAAAGATTCCTTTAAATATAAGGCAGGATGATTACATAGTTGCTTTAACTTACTAAGCATCTTTAAAACACGTCCCTTTTTTTGAAAACCTGTTAACTGCTCTAGCTGATCGAGTGTTTCTAAAATATAGCCTTCATAGAGAGAAGCTTGCTCGGCTGTTAATGGACAGTATTCGTTCGATTCTAGCTTATCTGGTAAGTTAAGCTGTAAATGTGGATCACGCTTTGTACGACGCAATAAGAAAGGTTGAATTTTAGCTCGTAACTTCTGCTTATGTGATTCAGACTCATCTCGTTCAATAGGCAAAATAAATTCTTCATTGAAGCGGCCAAAGCTACCTAAATAACCCTTATGAATGAAATCAAAAATAGCCCATAGCTCAGATAAGCGGTTTTCTACAGGTGTTCCTGTAAGGGCAATATGATGGTCTCCTAACAATTTACGAATAGCTCTTGATTGTAAGGTCTGCATGTTTTTTATATTTTGAGCTTCATCGAGCACAACAGTTGCCCATTCTATATTCTGTAAAAATTCAGTATCCTGTGACACAGTACCATAGGTTGATAAAATAACATGTGGTTTTTCGGCAGTCACTAGCTCTTTAAAATCCTCATCCTTAGCTCGATTTGTCTGATAATGCGTATGCACAATCAGTGAAGGGGCAAATCGAGCGAGTTCTTTTTGCCAGTTACCGAGGACTGAGGTTGGACAAATAATAATGGTTGGCTTCGTATAATCAGCTGCTGTCTCATAAATATGAAGTAAATAGGTGATTAGTTGCACCGTTTTCCCAAGTCCCATATCATCGGCTAGACATGCTCCAAAACCTTGTTCGCGCATAAAGATTAACCATTCAAAGCCCTCTTGTTGGTAAGGACGTAATTCGGTTTGTAAGGATAAAGGAATCGGTACTGCTGGCAAGCCCTTCTTCTCCAAAAGCTGCTCCATATATGATTTTAATGATTGTTGTATTTCCAGTGCGAAAATTGGATCATCTCTTAGCGCATCATCGGCATCTTCTTCGAGAGGCGCAGACAAGTCTTCGGGTAATTCTCTAAACAACAATTCTCGAACAGTCCAACTTTCATCTTCTGCCTGCTGCATTAGTTCACGCATTTCGTGCATCCAATTGGCATCGACTCGGAACCATTCCGTACCTATACGAATAAATTCACGTTTCTCATCCACCAGCTTTTTAAATTGCTCAGCTGAAATCGTTTGCCCATTCATAGAAAATTGCCATTTAAACGTTAAAATATCATCTAATCCTGCTACCTTCTTTGTGGAGACATTGTTAGTTGTTACACGTACACGTAATTTGGATTGTTTTAAATCTTTTAGCCATGCAGGGAGTACAACATCAAAACCAAGTGCCTGTAATCTGGCGAGATCCTCACGTAAAAAAGACCGTACTTCTGAGTCCTCCAATGTCACACGAATAAAGGTATCACTTCTGATATCGTCATTGGATAGAAGATTCACAATTTGTTGTTGCTGTTGTTCAATTTCAGTGGCGAACATTCGCCATTTCGTAGGAAGCGCCTCTTCAATTGGTAAGGATTGCTTACGAATAGCAGGAGTCCAGTAGTTTTTTGTCGTAGCAGTGCTGAGCACTGTTTCTAATAACCAGACATCGGCTTCATCTTCTGGCTCACTTAACCGTAAAGAAACTGAAACTGCACCGGCTTGACGAGCTTGATCCAATGGCCAGCCACCACGTAAGAAAAAGGGTAGAAGTTTTGGTAAGTCAGCTAGGATTAGACCAACTTGTGAAAGCTTTTGCTGAACAGCTATTTCTAATAATGCTGTATCGACGTGATCAATAGGAAAAGTTAGCGTAGAAAAATCTTCCGCAATGACAGCGTATGACCAAAGTGAGGGCTCCTGCCAGTATTCCTGTAACGCCAGTACTTTTCCGAGCCATTCCTTACTTTCATCATTTGCACCAAGCCAATTAATAAAGGGATGTTGGAAGCTTGATGAAAAAATATCAAGTAATTCAGCAGTAGAAACCTCAATCGTGAAATCAGTCCGATTGGTTAATAAGCCATAGACATTTGCTTCATAGGTAAAGAATAATGAAGAAATTAATGTATCGGCGTCGATTGTCGTACCATTTGCAGTAAAACCCTGCAATGTAAAATATCCTTCCCGTGCTACATCAATACGAAGCTGTTGAGTTTGGGAAAAGGGGGAAGGAGCATTTATTGTCATCATACTAAGTTTCCTTTCTCAATTTCTTCTTGTAACGCACGTAATCGTTTATATTCTGCACGAATGGTTTGCATATATGTTTCAAAATAAGCTGTTTTGCCAGCTCGTTTTGCGGCACTACGCATACTTTTCCAAATACGCACAGCTTGCTTATAATTCATACGTGATTTTTGTGAAATTTCAGCCATTGCATAGACATGGTATAAAGGTAAAACAGTAGCTGGTTCAATCTGTAAGACGTCCTTTAATCCACACATTTCTAAATAGGATAGAGATGAAGGATTTAATTGATGGAGAGCAGCCCATTCACGGTAACGTCCTTTTTTAATTAAAAACGATGAAAATGGCTGAAGCCCATACACACCAAATGCACTGTATAACATTGCTTCCTCTTCCTCAGTAAGCTGTATGTCATCAAATAAAAGCTGAAATTGCCTTACGTACTGGGCTCTTTGAACGACTGGTACGACTTCCTGTAGGAAGGCTTCAGTCAAAGGTAATATAGCTCGTAAAATGACAGCTAATGAATAGGACTCACCAGCACGTTGAGCAAAAGTAGCCAGTTCAAATAAATCCTGCATTTGCGGTAAATCAATCTGTGCCAAATTTTCGAGCAGCAGATCCTCCTTTTGTAATAACACATAAAATAATAGCTTTAATGATTGCAAAGAAATTTCTTCCGAACGGTTTTCTAGATTATTTAAATAAGTTAATTCCTGCTCGCGTCGAGGCTTCTCATAAAAAAGCACTGCCCAAAGCAGCATATATAGACGAAGTCGATGGGCAAACAGCCCTTGTCGTTCTAATAAAAATTCCCTTACTAGCTCTTGAATGGCATCATAAAAAGGATCAGTCGCAAAAAGACGTGACCGATTCGTTAACTCAGTAAGAATGCTTTCAAAGGATTGCATGCTTTGATCGATAAAGTATTTCATATATGGAGAATCTAATGAATGCCCAGCTGTTGCATTTAAATGCCGCCATATAGTATTAAAAATAGCTAATTCCATATAGAGCTTATAAAGGGGCTGCCATTCACGTTCAAAGGGCATATGCCGGCGAAGACGCTCCAATGCATCTGTTCTTACAGCAGAAAGCCCATAGCCCTCTAATACTCGGCCAGATGGTAATAAGCGCTTCATTACTTCATCAACCATCATCGACCAGCTTTGTGGTCTACGTTCTTCTGCTAAGGTTTTTAGCTGGACCGATTTTTGAGCACGCCAAGCACTCGACCAATTTTGCACGGAGTCAAAGTATTGGTAGAGAGCGAGTAAAGCACCTACTTGATGTCGACACCATTTAGGTTGTGGACAGTTACAATGTAGCTCTTCCTTGTAAAAATCAATTTCAACAGAAGCGGGTCTGACATCCTGAACACTTGCATATAATATAGAACTTGTTCCATTAAAACGTTCAAAAACAATGGATTTATTTCTTACAGAAAAGACAGCACGACGCACTAGTTCTTCATCTTCCGTAGAGGAAGGATGTAGCCCTTGTTCAGCTTCTTTTAATTTAGTCAGCACAAATACTTGATGTTCTTTAGCTATTTGCGATATAGACAATGCCATAACCTCACTCCTTTCATCATGTATGGCTATGTTTAACATTGTTAATTGTAAGAATGAAAAAAAGACTGTCCTTCCATTATACGATTAAAATGCAGTAATGATAAGCTGAATGATCAGAAAGAAAAAAATGAATTCAAAGATAGTTAACAAGCCAATTGATTTGTGTTAAAATCTGAATAATCAGATAACTAAGGAGGGATGAAGGATGATGCAAGTTCAATACATGAAGCCGTTTTACACAAAAGTTACTGGAGACAAATTACGTCTCGTATTTGCTTATCAATATTTCTCTATTTTAAAAGAGAATGAGATTTTCCATTTCATTCCCATAGAAGGTAAAGAGATGATTATCAACATGAAGACACAGCAAATTGAAAATTTATCTGAGGTTTTTGTTTTCCAAAAAGGAAATCGTTTTATCCGATTACCACTTTATCAACTACTGCTTATTACGAATGTTCATGAGCATCTAGCACCAATACTTGAAAGCGCAACACCGAAGAAACAAATTCCACTTGTTTCATCTGTGACGGTTGGCGAAATCGATCAGCTTATCGCAGAATTAGAGGAGAAAAATTTTGATTATTTAATTGATCAAACATTATTGGAGAACGATAAAGAACTCTTTTTCGAACTGCTACAGCAAAAGAGCCATCAACTTGGAGGTTTAACAATTGAATAGATGGAATGCCCAGTAAGCACCTACTTTTCAGAAATGATAAGCAGGTGCTTTTACTAAAATTTGGCATGTACCTCCAGAAGGAGAAGAATTGTATTCCAGCACAAGCTACGATAGGAGAACACCTTCATTAAACGTCTGCTACTATTCTATTGCCACAAAGCTGAATGAGCGACTTGCAAGTCAGCTAATCATCATCGCTCGTAATGACTATAGGTTCACTAAAAAATCTGGACACCATTAAGCTGAAAGGAGTCATTTACCTATAAATTGTTAATAATACATAAAAAATTAGCAACGATTTCCATAATGGTGATTAATAGAATAGAGAATAGGCCGATATACATATTAAGAAGGTGGTGAAAGCATGCTTGGTAAGTGGTCAGCTACGGGGATGTCGATCCTGAATAATATGAATCGGCATCAAAGTGCGATGAGTAAAGCTATGCTACGTATTTCGTCAGGTTATCGAATCAATAGTGCTGCGGATGATCCAGCTGGATTGGCGATTTCTGAAAAAATGCGTTCTCAAATTAGGGGATTGAATATGGCGGCTAAAAATATACAAGACGGCATTTCTCTCGTGCAGACAGCAGAGGGGGCATTGAATGAGACACATGCGATGATTCAGCGCATGCGTGAATTAGCAGTGCAGGCAGCCAATGACACATTAACCGATGATGATCGTGAAAAATTAGAGCTGGAGTTCCAAGAATTAAAGAAGGAAATTCAGCGCCTCTCTACGGATACAGAATTTAATACGAAGACATTACTCAATGGAGATCATGAGACAAATAGCATTAAAATTCAGGCAGGGGCCAATCCAGGGCAGCATATAGAATTATTTATCAATGGTATGGGCTCTGAAGCACTTGGTTTGAAGGATGTGTCCATTGCTACTCGTGAGGATGCGGATAAAGCCATCTCTTCAATGGATGAGGCTTTAAAACGTGTATCTAATGAGCGTTCTCGTCTAGGAGCGTACCAAAATCGTTTGGAACATGCTTATAATGCTAATGTTAACACCGCAGAAAATTTACAAGCAGCAGAGTCTCGTATTCGAGATGCAGATATCGCTAAAGAGATGATGAATATGGTGAAGGCTCAAATTTTGATGCAGGCCAGTCAATATGTCTTAGCTATGCATATGCAGCAAGCACAGTCTGTTTTAAAATTATTAGAAATCGGAAAAAAATGATGAATTTCAATATTAATTGAAATTCATCATTTTTTCATGTTTATTGTGAAAAAACCTCAATGGCTAATTTCGCCGTTGCTGTTGCTTCATTTTGTAAGGGTATGATAGCCTGACGCATATTTTCTTGAACCGTCGTAAATGATTCAAGGATTGTGACGGCTTGTTCAAACAATGTCACACCGTTCCAATCATCTGCTTCGACATGACCAATAACTGGTTGACTGACAATGTCAGCAAACGCATCGATTTTTGGATCGTACGAGATGGCGATAAAAGGAGTCGCATAGATTGCAGAAAAAATGAGAGAATGTAGTCGCATCCCAATTAATAATTGAGATTGTCCAATTACTGCGATTTTCTCCTCTATGGATAAATCGGCTGGCGCAATCAAACTTTTCTCCTTCATTAGTGCAGCTACTTCCTGTGATGTTTTTAAATCATGCTCACCATGCATAGGTAAGAAGACAATTTGCTCACCTTGACGTACTAATTCGTCTAGGCTATGCGCAATTTTTTCTTTGTACGCTATGGCGGATGGCCAGTCACGCACACTTACAGAGATATAGCTATCTGCTGATAATGTGACACTTTCGAGCCATTCACTATGAAAGTCACTGCCGTTAAGCCCCATAACAGGGTCTGGCACAAGCTTAGCCTCTTTTCGCACACCAATCTCTGTTAGAAGAGCTTGAGAGGCTTTATCTCGGACTGTAATTTGCTCTACCTTATTAAAGACAGAGCGAACAATGAATTTACTTAGAGAGTGATTAATCGGGCCCATGCCTTGGGCGTAAACAAATACTGGTTTTTTCAACCATTTTGCTATTTGAATAACGCCCGCATAGTAAGGAATGGTTTTCATTCCTGTTTGATCCTGCATAAGGCTACCGCCACCGCTGATAAGTCCATCTGCCCTTTTAAGCAATTGGCGTATTTCTTTCATTTTCCAACGATTCACGGCTTTGACACCGTATGTTTGCTCAGTAGCTGCTGGATTATTGGATAATACCGTAATTTCTATATCATGCTGCCACTTTTTTAGAGAGTGGATAATGGACAGCAGGATGGCATCATCGCCAACATTATCAAATCCATAATAGCCAGATAAAACAACGTGCATTATGACCACCTCGCGATTGCCTTAGAAACCCAACGATAACCAATTTTGAAGATGAAGATAAACACTAGTCCTATTACAAGGCCAAGAGATACGCTGTATAGTGTACGCAAGACAGAAACAGCTACTGGGATGTGTAGGTGGGTAAATGTATTGACGATAGATAGGAATCCGATAACACCTGGTACAAGTAGGATACTACCCCATTTGCGATTAATCCCCATTACATATAACGCTAAAATAAAGAATGGGAAACCAATTAAAAATTCCTTCGTTCTTGGTCGAACATACAATGTATTTTCGAGCCATTGTCTAAAGGCCAATTCCATATCACTGACAGAGCCAGAGTTACCTGTACGGCTAATGTAAAATAAACCGATACCTGCGACAACCACTAGTAATAGCACATGCCAATATTTTAGTTCTTTGTTTAACAATGTGACGGTATTCGATAAAGATTTTTTGATGTTTTGCTCAGCTAGTCGGTTGATCTTAATTACAGTAAATAATAATACACCCATAATTGGAATGAGATAAACAAGCTTAACCCCTTTAAATACGGCAAATCCTGTCATAAAGGCATTACCATTTAATAAGCCAATGACAATGATAATCCCAATAAGGCTAATGGCTACGGCCTTCACATATTGCACCAAGATTTTAGACATTTTCGTAGAGCCTTGCGCTGATTTGATGACTGCATAGGTTGGTGCAAGGACTGCAATAATTAGTGCAAAAGCTTGTAAGAATAGAGTACTTTTTAGAATAAAGTACGCAATAGCTAGTAACGCCATAAAGCCAACTGCCGCTAAACGAAGAGGCATCCATTTTACTAACTCTGAAACGATAAAGGTAAATAAAATACCTGCTAATAATACGGTTGCTGTGACCCATGCTGGAACGGCAACTTTATCAAATAGCTTTGGTTCACCTGGTTGGAAATGATCGGGCATTGTCTCATGAACACCATTTAAGTATTCAATCGTGTCTTCTATATTATCTTTGGCATTGCCTGTTGTTTTAATATGATAGAAGATGGAGCGAATATTACGCTCTTTGACAGCTCGTGTTGTACGGTCAATACTTGCATTTAACTTTAATTTTGTTTCTCTGTTGACATTGATACTATGCAAACGAATCATATGATAATCCGTCATTTGAGCGATTTTACTTTCGCCTTTGAGCGGGTTGCTTTCAATTGTGTAGAAGTAATAGCCAGCACCACTTAATTTTTCAACTAATTGATTGCCATCTTCTTGTCCAAATCCAATGGCTTCATCGCCTTGGCCAAGCAAACGACCAGCAGAAGCATCTTTTAACGCTAGTAATTGATTTACTATTTTTTCATTAGCTACTTCATTATCTGCATTTTCCACTTTAAAGATGTGGGCTAGTCCATGCTTACTAATCATATCAATCGCAGGCTGATCGTAACCAATTGGTGTTTTTAAATCAAAATTGTGGTTAGAAGCAGGGAGGAAATAAAAAGCTTCTTCTCCTATTTGTACTTCCTCTGGTTCCATGCTTTCCATGATAAGCTTCTGATAACTTTCATTTTCAGGCACTCGAATATAATAGCCACCCTTAGTGATATCAACAGCATCTTTATAAGGTGTAAATAATAATTGCGCTGCTAATTCGCTTTCTTTATAAACCGTAATTAAGTTTTGCTTTTCCATTTCCTTTAATGTTAAAGGCTCTAGACTTACCGTATTCAGTCCAGCATCCTTTAAGGAGGAAAGAATTTCATCCATTGTTAAATCGCTATTTTTTTCTGCGGTTTGTATTTCATGATAGGGAATGACAATTTCATAAGCATTATTCGATTGCTCTGCATTCCACCTCATCATCATACCTGTGGAGGAAACGATGAGTAAAAGAACAATGATTCCCCAAAGCCATTTCTGTTTCGACATAAGTGTCCTACCTCTCTTAATTATGAAAATCTTTTTCCGATAACAGGGATTTTCTTTAAATCTTGTTTATGGATTGCTTTCATCATCCATAGAAGAAGGAAATAAAGAGCTCCTCCCACTATGATTGCAACAGTTAAATAACCCATCGCCAACATTCGAGACCAATGTGTAAAATCAAGCCAAAGCGTTGGTAAACCAACGGCTGCCCCCATTACAATGGAAGACACAATCATTTTTACCGTATCTTTTCCAAGAACAGTGAAGCGAATCATACGATAAATAAAGACAGAATTCACAATAAATAACACTAAGTACACCAACAACGTTGCATATGCAGCACCATCTAAACCGAATTCTTGAATAAAGAAGATGTTCGCAAACACCTTAAGGACAACTCCACTCAAAATAATGATGGCTCCTGTTTTGGCAGCGTTCATGCCCTGTAAAATACCTGTTCCAAGTAATGTCAGGGATGTAAAGACCGAGCTAAGGTTAATGATGGCTAACATTAAGCTTCCCTCTAAGTCTTTGAAAAGAGCTAGATTTAAAGGCAAGGTTAAGGCTAGCAACCCGATAGCAGCTGGCCAAGAAATAAGATGTGTCATACGATGTGTTCGTTCAATAATACTGCGTGTTTCATTCAATTTACGTTCTGCTAGCTTCGTTGTAATCAGCGGCACAAGTGGTAAGATAATTGAAGAAGCGAAAACCGTTGTGATTTGAACTAATGTCAGTCCTCGACCATAAATCCCGTAAAGGAAGCTAATCTCACTTGCATCTGCTCCAGCATTTCTTAAGCCATATGTGACCGTGAAGGAGTCAACGAAATTAAAAAGCGCCATTGTTACAGAACCAATTGCAATGGGTATGGAGATTTTTAAAATGGTTTTACTGTATGTGGAAAAATCCTTACTACAATATTTCTCCTTGCTCGTCACTTTTACCGAAGAACGGAAATATTTAAAGAGTAAATAGAAAAGTGATCCAAGTGCACCTAATACAGAACCTGCCATAATACCACCAGCTACGATATCATTTGAATAATCCATCGCAACTAAGAAATACGCAACAATTAAAATTAAAGCGACACGTACTAATTGCTCAATTACTTGTGAGATGGCAGTAGGTCGCATATCCCCAAAGCCTTGGAAAAATCCTCGATAGACAGCCATATAGGGAGCAACGAGTAGTGTTAGGGCTACAATGATTAATGCAATCTCCGTTGAAGGGCCGCCAAGTGCATTCGCTATCTGCTCTGAAAAGCCGTAAATGATTGTAAAACTAATGACGCCAAAGGATAATGCAAGGATTCTTGCAGTCACATAAATTTTCTTAATTTTGGCAGTATCCATACTCGTCCTAGCTTCCGCAATCAGCTTAGAAATAGCGATAGGGATACCGGCAACGGATAAATACAGTGCCACCATATAGACAGGATAAACAAGACTAAAGATACCGAGTACTTCATCACCAGCAATATTTTGCAGCGGTATACGGAAAATACTACCGATTACTTTAGAAAGTAATGTTGCAATTGTTAAGATAAGTGTACTTTTGACAAAGGTTGACTGACTCATTTTGTTTTGCCCTGACCTTTAAGCTTTAATGCAAAAACCTTTAAAGCAAAGCGAGGGAGAACGAGCATTCTGCCAAAACGACTTGGCTGACGCAGCACTCGGTAGAGCCACTCCAAGTTTAACTTTTGCCAAATGACTGGAGCACGCTTTACAGTGCCAGCGATCACATCGAAGGAACCACCTACACCGATAAATACACCCTTTGAAAACTTATCCAGATTTTCTGTAATCCATTTTTCCTGTCTTGGTACACCTAATGCTACAAACACGAGATCAGGCTGTAATGTCGCGATTTCATTTGCAAAATCATTATTATTCCAGTCGAAGTAACCATCATGATAGCCAACGATATCAACATTTGGGTAGTTTTTATGAATATTCGCAACCGTCTTTTCGATTGTTTCTTTTTGTGCACCTAATAAATAAATTTTAAAACGCTTCTGCTGACCTACTTCCAGCAGTCGTACCATCGTATCATAGCCTGTTACACGCTCTGGCAGTGATTCACCAAGGATTTGTGCAGCTTTAACGACACCAATGCCATCCGCACAAATGTAGGTCGCCTGCTGTAAATAATTCATTACAGTGGCATTTTCGTTTGCCTGCATAACAACTTCTGGATTGGCTGTTACAACGAAAGTCTTTTCTTGCTGTTCAATACGATGAACGAGTAAATCAACAAACCCTTGCTGATTAATATGTAAAAAGGGTACGCCCATAATTGTTACATGCCTCATATAGTGTTCAAACCTTTCTGTAATTCCTTTTTCACTGCAATCTATCATACCATAAAAGCAATATTGACAGGAAATTTTCGTATAGGGGTTTAGTCGTTATGGAAGAGGGTATATCTCAGACAAGGGAATGAAAGCGGAAAGGGATGTCGATAGTCATAGTCGAGTAGCGCCTATTACTTAGCATGATCGATGAAACAGCTGAATAAGCATAAAATTGTACTAAATTTTAGGAGAATTTTTTCATAATCCTAACATATAATTTCGAGTTTCTTCTATTATATAGCGATCAAATAGTAGGACAAAAATGAACAATAAAAAGAGTGCGCAGCAATGTCGCACTCTTTTTTAGATAATCGCAATCGAATCATTTTTTTACAATATAATCACCATGCACCCAGCCTGTTTTGCCGTTGTAGATTACCTGATACCAGGCACCATTTTTTATGAACTCACCTTTGTCATCGACTTCACCAATAATAAAGCCATTCGGTTTCACTGTTCCTAAAATAGCGCTTGTAGTGGAAGGTTCACTTCTGACATTGAGGGTGATATTCATGTTAACAATCTGTAGACCATTTTCAAGCATGACATAATCATCAAATACCCAGCCTTCTTGTCCATTAACACTTACTTTGAACCAGCCACCATTTTCGCCAAGGACTTTAAAGGATGTATCCTTTGGTAAATTCGTAATGATTGAAGCATTATCAGTTGTAGTCGGGTATGTTCTCATATTGAGATTAATCGTAGCCTTGCCTGTTGCTCCAGCTAAACCTAAATCCAACGCATATTGCTTCGTTGGGCTTGGTAATGATGGCGCGGAAGACTGACTTTGATAAGCAGGTACATCAAACACCAAATTAGTTGTTGTATGAGCACCAATTAATTCGTAGATGTCATAAATCTTTTTCGCCTGAATGACTGCCCACATCACATGCGTAGCATATTGGTGAACGGTTGGATTTTCAGGATTCCAACGCATTTTATACAATGTGTCTTGCCCCTTGCTAATATACTGATCCTTTACAAATTGAGCACCACCAATAATAGCATCCTCAACAGTAAACCAACCATTTGCATAGGCACGCTCAGCACCATACTTATTAGCATCTGCATCAATAGCACCAATACCATAAGCATTGTAAGTTTTCTTAATCGCTGTTAATTTTTCACGATTTTCTACGGTCACCATCATCGGTTTACCATTAGTATCTAAACCAACATCGATACCTTTAATGAGTGAAGAGCCACCATTGGCTGTTTCATGTAAGGCATGGGACACCAAATAAATGGCATTGACATTGTTATCGACACCCGCCTTTATAAAGGCATCAGCTGTATTCGCTAAGCTTCCTTTATTCGCAAGTACCTTATCATTCAGTTCCTTTGCACTAAGGTTATTCACCACAGTAGATAATTTTAAAAATTGATAATAAGATGGGCTATCCTGCATAAAGCTTTTTGGGTGCACATAGTATGACACTAGTGCCTCGCTAGCCGTGAAAATGCCTGCACCATCGACCTTTGGATTATTCTTCGCCTGATTACGTACCACCGTTGAGTAATCGTCTGAGTAGTTCGTCGTAGTGTATTGCTTACCACCTGTTTCAGGTGCTTCCAAATGGATTAAACGATAGAGCACAGTAGCTGCCTCGGCACGAGTTGTTTGAGCAAGAGGTGCAAATTGATTATTAGGCTTCCCGACAAGTAGTCCTGTCGTGACGACAGCTTGTACATCTGCATAGGCCCATTTGGCAATACGAGCATTATCACTAAACGTAATAGGGGAGGAAGTTGTGTTGATGTTTTGATAATGGAGAGCCCTTTTTAACATAGCCGCCATTTCCTGACGGTTAATATGATCATTCGGGTTAAACTTACCTTGCTCATCACCTTTGATCAGTCCGTGATAGCTTGCCTGTTCGATGACCCCGTAATACCAGTCACCCTTCTTAACATCTGAGAAGGTTGCATTACTAGAAGCAGCTGGCAGATTAAGTGTTCTAACTAGAAATGCAGCAAACTCAGCACGAGTAACAGCATCATTCGGACGATAATTGCCGAATTCATCACCTTTCATTAAATCGTTGGTAATAAGATAGTTCATTTCATGGTAGGCCCAGTGCTTCGAAAGATCTTCTGCTGAAGCGGAAGTAGGCGCCAGATATAACATTCCGGCAAGCACGGCCCCGTAAAGAGGAAATTTACGTTTCATTTTTTTAGCTCCCTTCAATAGCTGATGATGTTCTATCAAACTATCAAAAGTGTAGCATAAAAATAGCCAATCTATCATTACAACATGAGGACAGATAGAGACTGCTTTTCATTAATATAGTAGAAACTCTTGAAAAGTCTGGATTTTACAGAAAAGTACAAACAGTATTACTGTAGCTTTACAATTATTACTAAATTATTACGGGAGTCTTTAATTTTTGACAATTTAGTAACCATTCTAGAAAACACTTGGTTATTAAGGAGAGTCAGGTATAATAGGTAACGGAACTATATGTTACCAATCCAAATAAGGGGATAAATAGATGGGAGATTTCCTACTGCTATAAAATACCACACTAGGTATGGTAAAAAAATCTTCTATAACTAAATTTATGTCCCAGTGCTTGAATTATGGAAAAAAGAGTGTTATATTATTGTAGAAAGTGAATAAGCTTACTAGAATGGTATTCTACTACTCTTTTTCTAGTAACTTTACTAAGAAAATTTGCTTTAGTTTTGAATTATTCAGGAAAGCTATAATACATAAATTTAGGCAACTAATTATGGTGGTACTATAGTTTTCATTGGAATAATATCAATTTTTAGGAATATTAGGGAGGAATACAAATAATGGCAAAGCAAAACAAAGGCCGTAAGTTTTTCGCGGCATCTGCAACAGCTGCATTAGTTGCATCAGCAATCGTTCCTGTAGCATCTGCAGCACAATTAAATGATTTCGATAAAGTTTCAGGGTACGCTAAAGAGGCAGTTCAAGCTTTAGTTGACAGTGGTGTAATTCAAGGAGATGCTAACGGCAACTTCAACCCAACTAGCACAATCACTCGTGCACAAGCTGCAACAATCTTCGCAAATGCTCTAGAATTAGAAGCTGAAGGTTCTGTAGACTTCAAAGACGTAAAAGCTGACGCTTGGTACTACGATGCAATCGCTGCAACTGTAGAATACGGAATCTTTGAAGGTGTAAGCGCAACTGAATTTGCTCCTAACAAACAATTAACTCGTTCAGAAGCAGCTAAAATTCTTGTTGAAGCTTTCGAATTAGAAGGTGAAGCAGATCTAGGTCAATTCGCTGACGCTTCAACTGTTAAACCATGGGCTAAATCTTACCTTGAAATCGCAGTAGCAAACGGCGTTATCAAAGGTTCTGAAGCAAACGGTAAAACAAACTTAAACCCAAATGCTTCAATTACTCGCCAAGACTTCGCAGTTGTATTCTCACGTACACTTGATACTGTAGATGCAACTCCAAAAGTTGACAAAATCGAAGTAGTTGACGCTAAAACTTTAAACGTTACTTTAACTGATGGTACTAAAGAAACTGTTACTTTAGAAAAAGCTCTAGAGCCTAACAAAGAAACAGAAGTTACTTTCAAAATCAAAGACGTTGAGTACACAGCTAAAGTTACTTATGTTGTAACTACAGCTACTGCAGTTAAATCTGTATCTGCAACTAACCTTAAAGAAGTAGTAGTTGAATTCGACGGTAAAGTTGATAAAGAAACAGCAGCTGATAAAGCAAACTACTCTTTAAAATCAGGTAAAGTAATTAAATCTGTTAAACTTTTAGACGATGAGAAAACAGTTGTTCTTACATTAGAAGATAGACTAAACAACAATAAAGTTGATGCAGTTAGCGTTTCTAATGTAAAAGCTGGAACTTTAACTATCACAGCTAAAAATGTAGAATTCAAAGCAGTTGATAACGAAATTCCAACTGTTAAAGAAGTAAAATCTTTAGGAACAAAAGCTCTTAAAGTTGTATTCTCAGAACCAGTTGATGATGTAAAACAAGGAAACTTCACTTTAGATGGTAAAGCTTTCTATGGTAAAATCACTGTTACTGGAAATGAAGTTGTATTAACTCCTTATAGCACTTCAGCATTAGCTGTTGGTACTCATTCATTACAAGTTTCTCAAATTAAAGACTTTGCAGGATTCACTTCTCTTACATCTACAACTGAATTTACTGTAGTGGAAGATAAAGATGCTCCAACAGTAACTGAGTCAAGTGCTACTCTTGAAACACTTACTTTAACATTCTCAGAAGATGTTGATCCAGACTCTGTTTCAGCTTCTAAAGTATTCTGGAAATCAGGTTCTGATAAAAAAGCTGCTAAATCTGTAGAGCGTGTTGAAGGCAATAAATATAAATATACTTTTGAAGGAGTAAACACTCTTCCAACTGGATCTGTAACAGTTTATGTTGAAGGAGTAAAAGATTACTCTGGTAATACAATTGCTGCGGATACAAAAGTAGTTGTTTCACCACAAGTTGATCAAACTCGTCCAGAAGTTAAGAAAGTAGAAGTGAAAAATGCAACAACTTTAGTTGTGACTTTCTCTAAAACATTAGGTTCTTCAGCTGCAAACAAAAACAACTATACTGTTCTTGATAAAGATGGAAAAGTTATTTCTGTTAAAGAAGCAGTATTATCTAACGATAAAAAATCTGTAACAGTAACTTTATATAAAGAGTTATCAGATGGTAAGAACACATTAGAAGTTAAGAATGTAAAAGATAACACAAAATTAGAGAATACAATGTTAGATTATAAAGAAGTTATTGAAAATGCTGACAGAGTAGCTCCTACAATTGATTCAAAATCATGGAACACATCTGAAAGACGAGTAGTTATTAAATTCTCTGAAAAAATGGATGTTGAAACATTATCTAACTACTCTAACTATCTTGTAGATATTAATGGACAATTACGTTCATTAAACAGCGATATTGCTAATATCGATGTATTACATGATGGAACTACTGTTGCTATTACATTCGTTGAAAAAATTGGTAATGAAACTGTTGAATTCGGAACAACTAATAGTTCAGGTAAAGCAATTGTTAAACAATTACGAATCCTTTCAGTTAAAGATGTTGCTGGTAATGTATTAAAAGAATTCACTGAAAATACTAACGATAACCATATCAACTTTAATGCAGTAGATTCAAGTTTAGCACTTGGTGACTATAAAACAATTAGTGGCACTTCATATGCTGCTGCTTTAGTTGATAGCAAAACTGTTGAAATCAAATTTAATTCTGGTATCGAAGATGTAAAATCTGGTGGTATTACTTTAGTAGCAGGTAGCACAAATACAATTTCTTCAATTGAAGCAAATGGTACATCAACTGTAAAAGTAAAATTTGATAAAGATATTAATGCTGATGCTTCTAATATTGGTTTAGAAGTAGATTATTCTAAATTAGTTACTTTAGCTGGTACTTCATTTACAGGTAAAGCATTAATTGCTAAAGATCCATCTGCTGCGCCTGCTGGTACTGAAAAAGGTAAAGTATTAGATAAAGTTGCTCCTTCTGTTGCTGGAGATGATAATTATGCTACAAATCAAGCTACTAAAACAATACTTGTTCCATTCACTGAGGAACTTACACTAAATGGGGCTACTCCTGCGTTAGCTGCAAATGATTTTAAAGTTGTACGTTATTCTGATAGAAAAGAACTAACTGCAGGTTCTGATTATACTGCAGAAGTTTCTGGTGATGGCAAAGGTGTTTTAATTACAATTACAACAGCAGATACTACAGTAGGTGGTTCTGTTTACTTAGTTGATGTAAAAGAAAATGCTAAATATATTTCTGATACGTCTGCTGCTAAAAACTTCATTGCTGCTGAATCAACTCGTGAATCTAAAAACAAACTTGACTTTGGTTCTACTTCTGTAACTGCTACAGTTACTGGAACATACAAAGGTAACGATGTTACAAAAATTGAAGCTGGTGAAACATTAGTATTTACTTTCAATACTGAAATTGATTCAACTGTTATTGCTAACCTTGAAGCAGAGTTCGCAGGTATTTTCACTCCTGGAACTGCAGATGAAGGATTTACTGTAGCTTCATCTACAAATGCTTCTGGAAACACAGTTGTTACTGTAACAGCTGAGGCTAGTTTTGTAGCTGCTGACATTCTAAATTTCAATACAAATGGAACAATTACTATTTCTAAAGCTAATCTTAAAGATAAAGCTACAGGAAATATTCCTGCAAACGATTTAGTAATTGATTTCAAGTAATAATTTTAATAAAGGAATGTGACTAGCATTTCTTAATAGAAAGGTTTTGTAGAGAGTTACTCTCTACAGAACCTTTTTTTACTCCTAAAATTCATTATTGGAATAGTACCCCTAAGTTCAAGTTCAAGCTGATAAAATACTAGTGATAAACTTATAATCCATCTTTTAAAAACATCATAAAAGTTAAAATACCAAACTTTGTAGATGAGGGTCTTATTAAAGTTTGATTCAAATAGCCAATCTGTAAAGTAAAAGTCTTTGACAATGTTCGAGGTATTTTAGATGTTAAAGGTAAGTCTATTTTTGTTTAGGAATATGTGAAAAAGGAAAAACCAAAAATATTGCAGAAGATCAATATGTATAATAAACTTATTTCCCAAAGATGAGGCTAGTACAACTTTACTGTATAGTATTATTTTAAAAAAATGGATATTCAAGTATTAAATTCTTATAAGTTTAATTCCTAGGAATTTAATACTTGAATACTTTCGATGAAAAAAGAAGATGAATAAGTAAAAATCATTAGGTAGTAGGTTTAATATGGAATTTTATAAAGAAAAAGAAATCTTTTGCTACAGTTGCCGTAAAAAACCTATATTTACTTATAGAGATATACATAGAAAGAACGGGGTAGACAGTCATTGTAGTGAATGTTCTGGTATTTGATTTGAATGGCAAAATAGAGCTGTTGAGAGGGAAATGGAAAAGTGGATTGACTATAATAAACATCATGAATATAATAAGCCTCTTGGTAAAAATAATTTATTACTTAGTCTAGTTAAAGGTTTAAGCCTAATAGTTAAATGTATAGATTTTTTAAATAAGGTAATACTGTTCATGTGAAGTGCATCTCTAATAGATTAAATGCTTTTAAGCAGATAGAATCCTATTATCGTATTATTGATAATAGCAGACATTATTTCGACGTCTAATTTCATCAACAACTTCTTTAACTTCAATATTTCTACAATTTCTATCTTTTACTATCTCAGAACAATTCTTCCGATAGATAAACTATTATAGTATATGGATTGAAGAAGTAATGATTCACTCTAATCAAGGTGTTTTGTACATATCTAGGTTAGGAGAGGTGTGTGAAAGAAAAGGGGTTGCTACAAACGATGTCTTAAAGAGGAAAATGCACAATGATTCCTTCTTTGATCATTTTATTTTCAAGAGGCAGGAAATTTAGCAGAACTACATATAATAGTGATGGATTATGAAAGCAATGGACCTAAAAAAAGATGGCTACGGCTACTTACCGAAGTCATCTCATTGTGTCATAATCAATAACTACATCTCTTTTTATTGAAAGGCAGGCTATAAAATAGGACCATCACCGAACCCTGAATAGTGGACACCACAGACAAATTGAAGCGAGTGCAAATATCGCTTCAATATATGATCGTGGCATTCAATATACAGCAGAATTCAAATGAAAAGCTGTTCAAGAGGCAGCCCCAATTTTTAGAGAAGCCGGATTTGATTAGATTGTTTAAGAAATATATATTATAAATGTTTAACAGGACAGCTATTCTAATTCAGCAGCTCTATCTGCCCTCCAGTTATTGCTTTATGTTGGAGAATAATAAGGTAAAAGACCTTATAGACAAAGACATTTATTTATCCTTTGTTATAGTATTAATTTTTGAATTTTTACCTAATTTAAATGCAAATATTAATAATAATATGAGTATTAAAATCCCACATATCCAGTAATATATTGTGTAGTCATTATTAATTTCTACAGCAGTTGCATTTAATTCTTTTGCTTCTTCCCTATCAATCGTAAATGATTTTATCCATTCCCAATGCTGATTACCGTTAGTCGCTTGCATTTCTAATCTATACGTCCCAGGATCAAACTCTCTATTATCCCAACTAACAGCAAAATTAAAGTTAGAATTTGGAGCTACTTTTATATGTTTTTTTTGTGTTTTAAATAATACTTTTTTTCCCTTTTCCTTATATACCTTTGCATCTACATTTAAGTTTCTTATCATATTGGGTTTTATATTTTGCAAATTCGCATTTACTACATTTCGTCCATTTATTTGGGTGGGATTGATTTCATTCAATTTCATTTCGGGCTTAACTGCCACATTTGTTTCGCTTAATACAACACCAACGACATATGCATATTTATTTTCGATTTGTAAATTATCTGATTTTTTATCTTTTTTAGTAGACTCTTTTTCTTTAAAATATAGACCTCCAAGGATAATACCATCAAACTGTTCTTTTGGCATATTTATTTGAATATCAATTGTAATTGTACTGTTTGCTGGAATTTCCGTTTCCTTTTCAGCTTTAGCGATTTCTGAAAAGGGTATTTGAAGTGTTGAATCCAATTGTGGATCAATCATCGTATAATCTACGACACCGTTATTATTTGTAATTGCAGTATTTGTATAAGTTTCAACTACAATATCTTTATTCGTATCATTTCTTAGCTGTACTTGAAGGACTTGTTTTTGTCCAGGTAACATTTTTAGATTAAAGTAAGTTAGATTTTTATCAATTTGATTTTCTGGAATCACAGTTTTTACGGAGAACTTCATTTCAGCTGCATGTGATTCAATATTAAAAATAAACATAATAAATACTAGAATTATGAAACAACTGGAAACCTTTTTTATATTCATTATAATGCCTCTCAAAGTTAGTAATTAATAGAATAACAAAAGAAAGAGATAATAGATATGATATTTACCCTTATCTCTTTTGGTATATACTTATACAGTTTTACGCAAGTTAATTAAAATTAAATTGGTGTATCTTCTAGTATCCAAGTCAATGATGTTGAATATAATTCATCTTTTACAATAGATGTACCAGTCGGAACAAACAAAGAAATACTTTCTTTACCCACTTCATTAGAATTACCATATGCAATTGTCCAAGTCCACATTCCTTTCCCTTGTGCTGCAGTAGCCACTTCTTGAACCGCACCTGCTGGATCTAATGTTACTGCTTGTGCTACTGGTGCGAATTCTTGATCAGTAGAGGAAGCAACAGATGGATTAGTTAGTTTTAGCTCGGCATTTGTTAATATTTCATTACTAGCTGTTTCAAATTGACCATTTTGCTTAACTGTTAATTTCCATCCTACGTTTGTACCTCGAGTATCTGTTACTTGTACATAGTTTGGCACTTGAATTAGATTATCTTGACCATCTGTAGTCTGTACAGTGTCTAGTTTTGCATAATAGATATTATTTCCTTTTATAGTTTGAGAGCCGAAATGGATATTTGATACATAATCAATACTTAATGGACCAGCTGTTCCTGGTTTGTGAGGATCATTTGGATTCGGTTTAACTTCTTGATCAGGATTAACAGGATTAATTGGTTTAACTGAACCAGTGTTTTCTACAAATGTTACATCCGCAAGAGAGTCCATTGCGCCTCCATCTTTAACCTCTTCTGCAAAAACAGGTGAACTTGTTGCTAATAAAGAAAGTGATAATGATCCTACAAATATTAATTTTGACAATTTCATATTATTTTCCTCCTAATTTTTTTCGTATGTTTTCAATTAATATTGAATTCTTAGATTGGAGTATCAGTGAGTGTCCATTCTAATTTTGCTTGATACATCTTATTAAGTTTTATATTTTGATTTGGATATAGGCGCAATCGTATGCCATCTGAATCTAACCAGTTAATTAAAAAATCATTATTATCTTCTGAAATGTGACTATAGATTAAATAATTTTGATCATTCAATATGGTGTTTTTTCCATTTTGACTATAAACAATTGCATCTGGTAGTACATCACTCTCTAAAGTTGTTAAAGGAGTTATTTGTTTTACATAGAGTTGCCATTCATTTTTATTTTTTCGTGTATCAGAAACAACGATTTTTCCTTGAGTTTCGTTTCGATTATAAAATACCTCTTTAGGTTGGATGTGTACTTTTCCAAAAGAAATTGTTTGTGGTACATTCTTTAATTGTAAGGAGTCTCCAATGACAGTAACTTTAATATTTTTTTCAACATCACTAATTTTTAATTTTACAGTATAAACTCCTGTCGCATTTGTTAATCCACCCATACTTTCTATCTGTACTAGATTTGTTAGATCAGTTCCATTAGGGATTTCCCAAGCTTTAATGCCAGCTTCATTAAAAATTAGACTTTTTAAAGCAGGTTCATTGTTTGGTACATCATACTCTGAAATTGAAAAGTCTTTCCCTTGTAAAGCAGCATTTGTTCCTACTTGAACCTCACTATCTGTTACAATAACTGGAATACCAATTACTGCGTTATTTCCTGCTACATCTGTAAGGGTGATTTCTGCTTTAACAAACCCTAATTGAGAAGTGTCAGGAAACTTAGTAATTTTGTATGAGATATTGGTATCTGAAACACCTGCGTTATCATAGACATTCGTTACATAATTTTTAGCATTTGTAGATAATGATTCTCCAAGAATAACTACTTGAGTAACAGGATCAGCTGTTGGAGGTAATGTATCTATTACAGTAGTAATTTCAGATTTTAAACTAACATTTCCAGCTGAATCTGTGGACGTTACATAATATTTTTTTCCAGGTATTAGAGGTCTTTTATCAATAGGAATTGTAAAAGCATAAGTTCCTAAACTGTTTGTTTTAATATCCCCAAAAACTACAGTATCTTCTACACTGTATATAGTAATATTTGAATTTGCTTCTGCCTGTCCTTCTACTATTGTCGAAACATCTTGCAATGAATTTATAGTAGGTTTATTAGGTGCAGTTTCATCTTTAACAATTGTAGTTGCTGAATCTGACTTCCCATTTAGAAAGGCATATGAACTAACAGTATTATAAGCTGTTAAATACGTCCCTTTAGGTAGTTCAAATCTATATCGACCACTACTATCTGCAATAACATGAAATTTCATTGTACTATTTTCGTCTTGAGAAGCTATGGTTGGACTTGGGATTGCTGGATCACCTGATAGTGTTACTGATGCACCAGGATTTGTGATACCGGTAATAATATAACTATTTTTGTTGCTTTCATTATCGGATAGAGGATCTATTGAGACGTCAACATCAGGAATATATTCAAATAATAATCTTTCGAAATTCTGGGTTTTAAAATTAGCTTTGAAATCATTTTGTATAATGGGGCTTATTGAGCTACCTTCTATGGATGTTACATTTCCTAGAGAATAAGATATCGTCATATCATACATTGGATCCCAGTTATATGATGGATTCGTATCATCAAGTGTTGAAGGACTTCCTTTTATCCAAGCTTTAACATTTTGTATATCAACTTGGAGTTTACCGGAGCTGGATGCCATATATATTAAATTACTTTTTACATGTTCATTTAATTTTAAATCTATTCTTTTAGCATTTTCAAAATTGAAAATAGAAGAAGTACCCATGTGTATAAGGTTTTTTGCGTTTTTCCCATCAATAGATGCCTCAAAAATAGATTTTTCTCCAATAATAAATGAAGTATTGTTACCAGTTAATAAAGCTGGTGCAGTAGAAGTACCCGAGTTTGATATATCAATTTTTAACTTAGCGTCATTTAACACATTAAGTCTTGCATTATTTGCTAAAGTTATTCCAGCTCTAGTATTACTTATGACCCCTCCTATGAAAACATTTAACTCTGCATTAGAGGAGATATTTAAGTTACTTTCACTACTAGTAAGTTTAATTCCACCTTTATTACTGTCTGGTGATGTATATACATTTACATTTGCGCCATCATGAACAAAAAAACCACCTTCTACTTCGATAGCTGCATTAGGTGTTCCTCCACCTGTACCGCCAGCGACAACAGTAATATTTACATTTTCCCCAACATTTACTATTCCGCCTTTTTTTAATTGAAATACTCCAGCATTCTGTGTAGTACCTGTATACTGGGCATTTTTAAGAAAATATACATTTGTAGCTTCAATGTTTTCTTGGTTTATTTGTGTTTTAACGATTTTCCCATCGACTGTGGATGTATATTCGTTGATGGAGTTAACAAATACCTTACCATCAAATATAATATTAGCAGTGTAAGACGCGGTAAGTTGTGAGCCAATATAACTTATATCTTGATAAAATATATTACTACCGTTATTGGTAGTAGATGTAAACATAAACGGACCATAATAATTACTTCCATGTAATTTTATATTTTTAATAGTAAGATTCATTTCTGATTTCGAGGTATTAAACCTTGCACTCATACCACGGAAATCAATAGTATGTCCGTTTCCTTCAATAACTAGGTTTGATCTAACTGGGAAATCAACAAAGCTATTGGCAGTTTGATTCACTACAAAGCTACTAGTAATATTAATCTTCGCAGTCAGTTCATTCTTTAATGCTGCTCTTAATGTTACATCATCATATACATCAACTACTTCGATTGCTCTTGGCTCATTTATAAGCATATCTTGAGTCGAATCATCTTGAGTACACGAATCATCTTGAGCCGAGTCATCTTGAATACACGAATCATCTTGAGCCGAGTCATCTTGAATACACGAATCATCTTGAGCCGAGTCATCTTGAATACACGAATCATCTTGAGCCGAGTCATCTTGAATACACGAATCATCTTGAGCCGAGTCATCTTGAATACACGAATCATCTTGAGCCGAGTCATCTTGAATACACGAATCATCTTGAGCCGAGTCATCTTGAGTACACGAATCATCTTGAGCCGAGTCATCTTGAATACACGAATCATCTTGAGCCGAGTCATCTTGAGTACACGGATCATCTTGAGCCGAATCATCTTGAGCACACGAATCATCTTGAGCCGAGTCATCTTGAATACACGAATCATTTTCTAATTTAATGTCATCATTAACAACTGCAGGATTAGCTTCCAACGTAATATTTGGTGTTAGTGTATTTTCCGCATAAGCAGTGTTTGTGTAAACAGTTGGGACATTAAATTGAGCAAATACAAATAATAAAATCAAAAGAATCCTTAATAATTTGTTAGTGTGTTGTTTTTGTTTTTTTTTCCATCTCATCATATCCTTTCCTTTCCTTTCGATACCATCTAATGATAACTATTTATCACGAATTAAAAAAATCAACATTTTCTGTAAAGAGGAAATAAATTGAGATTTATATATGAAATTAGACTTATTAAGCATTAATAAGTATCTATCAAAAGAAATTTAGAATTTTAAACGGTCTGTCAATATTTTCATGAAGAAGGAATTCAAACTTTTTTCTTATAGTTCTATCATTCTGTTTGAAAAGAATGTTTTATTTTATCACTCAAATACTGCTTCAAGTGCTTAATACACCAGAAATAAAAAGAATAACTTCTTTGACACCACTTTCTATGGATATTTACTATTGGTTGTATGCAGATTCAGTTGGTGTAATTATGTAAGCTAGGAAGTCCCTTGAACCATCCTCACGATTACTAACAGCTTCTTTGTATATCGTTTCACCCCTCATTAGAATATAGGAGATGCTACTAAATAACTCCAAATGTCACTTAAATGTATGAAGGTTTATTAGAGGACACTAAATGTTTTGTTACCGTTGGATAACTAACATTTTAAATGAATGAAGCGAGGGCTTCTTTTCATTTGCCTTATCTTATAGGTAGCACTTAATTTCCCAGTTCATCATCTAGATAATCATTCACAAGAGGGGATTTGTAAAAAAATCCGTCTATCTAATTAAATAGCCTCTAAATATTAGTAATTTAACTTATTATATTCACCAAATGAATACCTTTTTTTGTGTTATTAAAAAAGCTAAATTATTTTCTCAAACATTACTTTGATAAAATAAAAAAATGATTTCTATATAAAAGTTTAAAGTGCTATATTGATGTTTCCATTATTTCTATAAAGCAATCTTGTTTATATTTACGCTAATCAAAATACTAATTTGAGATATTTTTTATTAAGGGGGTTTAGAAGGGAGTATAGCGAGACATAATATTCTAATAAAGAGTATATCCAATTAATAACAATACAAAAAATAATAATTAATTTTCGAGGTGACCTTATGTATAATTTTTTAAGTCGTCCAACTCTAAAAAAAGTACAAGTATTAAATTTACTACATACTGAAGGGCGATTTATTTCAAGTATAGAGTTAGCTCAAGAAGTAGAATTATCAGAAAAAACTATCATAAAAATAATATCGGAGCTATCAGAGGATTTGAGCTCGCTTAAAGAACCCGCGTATATAAAAGAAATTAAATATAAACAATTTAAATTAGAGTACGAAGATTATTTTTCAATAAAATCTATCGAAAGATTTTATTTACAAAACTCAATAACTTATAGAGCTTTTGATATGATTTTTTATAATGAATTAAATGATATAAATATGTTTGCTATTGATAATTTTATAAGTTTAGCTTCAATGTATAGATATATAAATAAAGTTAAACCTATGTTAAAACAATTCCAGTTAAAATATTCTTCTCAAGATGGAGTCACTCTTAAGGGTACAGAAACACAATTTCGATATTTCTTTTATTTGTTTTATTGGAATTCATGTTGGGGAGAAGCATGGCCATTTACTCTGGTTTCCAGAAGTGAGATTCAAAAATTAGTAAAACAATTAAAATTAGAACTTCCTGAATCAGTTTTATATTGGCTAGCAGTGTGTATAACAAGAGCAAAAATGGGCTTTATAATTGATGCTAATCCCATATATAATAAATTTTCAAAACATCATTATCATTTTGAGGAGTTTACTTCAGGGTTTAAATACTTATTGACTAAGTTAACAACACTAACTGAAGAAGAAATTGAAAAAGAAACAATGTTCTCTTTTTCATTTTTAGAATGCCTATATCCCTATGAGAAAAAAGATACGTCTGTATCCTTGATGATGAATTTTGCTCAACATCATAATAAAGAAATTTTTGTTCAAGCAACCTTATATTGGATTGAAAAATTTATAAGTTATTTTTCAATGGAGTTAGATGTAGAGGAGTATAGTGTACTTTTTGTTAATTTAATGAATCTACATTATTTTACGTTGAATTTTATAGGTCCTTCTTTGTTGTTTAAAGACGATTTTTATAAAAGACAATTGAATAGTCAAGATACAACTCAGGTAGAAATAATGGATCAATTTTACAATACATTATTAGAAAATCAAATATATAATAAAATCTTTAGACAGAGGGATTTTTTAATAGGTAGGTATCATCAACTTTTAAAACAATCTATAGACATTGTAAATAGAGAAAAAGTAAAAATCAAAATTATATCAATGATAAATGACGTTCCATTTTTATTTAAACAAATAAAACGCGTATTTTTGCATGTTGAATACTGTTCCAGAGATGAAGATGCTGAGTTAATAATAACTGACCGAATCTATTTGAATATTTCTAAAGAAAAAAAGGATATATTTGTTTGGGAAACGGTTCCTAAACGTAAAGATTATGATAGACTCGCAGCAAAACTTCAAACAATTTATTTTAATAAAAAACAAAAGCCAAATCAACTTCTATTAAAAACTTTATTAAGTGAAGTATAAAAGGTTCAATGGAACTAATTTATTCCATTTTCAAAAATTGCAACTTATAAAAAATGTCTAAAAAAGAAATATTTTACTATTTAATTGAAAATATTAGGTTCAATTAAAAGGGATTAAGTAGAGAATTTTAGTAGAAATAAAATCATTTAGAATTTTACTGAATTGAAAATGAGGGGTTTAAAATGTGTAAAACACAACTTCCAATTGAACTGACATATTATCTAAGATTAACAGACGCTGTTATGATTTTCGATAATAACTATATTATTATTGATGCCAATTTTCAATATGAAAATATATCAGGTTTTAAGAGGCAGGAAATTATTGGAGTTAGTATTAATAGATTAAAATCAAAAATGTTGCCCTTGCTTAGAACTAAAGAATTGAAAGATGCGTTAAAGAATAATAATCCATGGTCTGGGCTGCTTGTTAAAAAAAACGAAAATGAACTATCAAAATTAATATACATTTTAGTTACGATTACTCCAATTAAATTACATAATAAGACATATTATCTTTGTATAATGCGATTGACTGATCAATTAACGGAAGAAAAAAACCAAAAGCTAAGGAAATCTAAAGACTTAATTAGAGTATTAGCACTTTCCAGCGAGAACCGTGATTCAGGAATTGCTGAACACCTTTTGGAAGTGCAAAAACTAACGGAGAGATTTTTACATGCTTTAAAGGAGAGTAGTAAATACAAATTAAATGAAAATTATATAAATAGGATTATTCATTATAGTGTATTGCATGATATCGGTAAATCCGGGATACCAGAATCAATTCTATATAAACCAGGGCCTCTTACTATTTATGAAAAGAAAGTAATGGAAATGCATCCCTTGATTGGTGTAGATACTTTACAATATCTTTCTAAAGAATTAAATGGTACTTTCGAAAATATAGATATTGCCCAAAATATAATTCAATACCACCATGAAAAATGGGATGGGAGTGGCTACCCATTTGGATTAAAAGAGGAAGCTATACCTTTTGAGGCTAGAGTTATTGCGATTGTTGATGTCTATGATGCTTTAGTTAGTAAAAGAGTTTATAAGGATTCTTGGTCAACTGAACAAGCTATAGCATACTTAAAAAATCAGAAAAGTATTCATTTTGATCCAAGTCTAATTGATATCTTTGTTGAAAAAGTAATTGGAGTATGAGAAAAAATCTAACTATTTAAATATAAAGGGCGTTCAGTACAATGATTATGAAAGGTAAAAGCATACTTATTTTAGAACAGAATTTACTACTCAACATGGGATTAACAAGAATCCTAGAAAAAAAATATACGGTTTATACTGGAATAGATAAATCAGAAGGACTTTTTGATTTAGCAAATAATTACAAACCTGATGCTATTATAATTAGTGACCTAAGCGAAAGTAATATAATCGACATAGAAAAAATTAAAAAGGATTTTTCTCATAATATATCCATATTATATTTCACATCTAAAATTATTGATTTAGATATTTACAAGGCGCTTAGAGCTGGGATTTCGGGTTGCATTTTACAAAATATAAATTCTGTAGAAATTGAACATGCTATACAAGTTATATTAAACGGCGAATATTATTTTAGTGATCCTATTATAACCTTTTTAATAAAGGAATATATAAATTTTATCAAGGGAGATTATTTTGATTTTTATAAAAATATACCTTTTCATGTCCTTACTAAGCGAGAGTATGATATTCTCCAGATGTTGGCTAAAGGTAAAAGTAATTTGGAAATTAGCTACGCACTAAATGTTTCTGAAAAAACTATAAAAAATCATATAAGTCACATATTCTCAAAGCTCTCAGTAAAAAATCGAACACAAGCAGTTTTGGTGGCTATAAAAAATAAATGGGTTTATATCTAATTATTGAACTTTAAGTAAAATTTATTGGTACACTTTTCAGATAGTCTTGGTGCAATCTTCCCCCAAAAAGCAATCTAGTAGCGATCAATTATCGATGATTCATTAGTATCTGTAAGATGTGCATTGGATACCTCGAATACGAGTGTTTGGTAATAGTTTTATCATCCCTTAGATTCTCTAACATTTGTGTAAGTGTACGATTCTTTTTATCCTTTGCTATCACCTTGTATGGAGTAAAAGCGAACTACCGTATTACGAATATACTTATCCTTGCTATAAGGGGCGTTTTCTCTTTATTATTTGCTTTAATTGCTTTCGCAGCAGATGAGACTGAACAAATACATACTAATTCTTTTATTCAAACTGATTTCAAGTTACATATACTTGAAAATGAAAATAACATTAGATATAACACTCATATTTTTACGGATAAAGAAGTTAACAAAGGAAATGCATTTCCGGACGCAAATTCTGAAAAACAATATAAAGAGGTATTTTGGGTAGCTTTTGGTGAAAATGAGGAACAGATTGGTGTTCATTCTAAATTCTATACTAATTGTGTAATTCGTGGTGTCTCTATGAATTCTATAGATAAGGTGGATCGATACCAAACGACTTTATCTTACTCACCTACGATGAATGGTTATGAATACACAAACCAAACACCATTTACTATTAGTTTTGTTGGAGATGATGAAATATTAAAAACTTATACACTCACAAAAGATAACAATGTAATTAAAGTTGATATCCCAATTGATGTGAAAAGGACATTTGGAGTAATTATAGAAGGTGACGTAACGGATTACTCAATTGTCACATTACTAGGATCAAAATTTATAAATAAGTTGAACAGGTAACTTATATAAAAAAACTTTATTTGTAGGCAGTAAGCCACTAATGCGTTTAAAAAGCATCTAATGAAAAGTGGACTCTTTCAAACCTCAAAATGCATATTATGGAAGATAACCCTGAATACATATAAAAAATTAAAATAATCGTCGTATTAAATATGTATAATTTCCATTTCTTAAGTAATTGGAAAAATAAAAAAAGTAGCTAATTTATCTTGAACTGAACCCCGAATAGTGGACACTTTAAAAAAAGTGGACCTATTCGGGGTTTTTTTATTTTCAACATTTGAAAACCCCGTTATACTAACCATACCATTTATGAACGGGAGAACATCATGAGTAAAATAATTTTTAACGAACACCAACGCAGACAAATTGAAGCGAATCCAAATGTCGCCTCAGTATCCGACCGCTCAATTCAATATACAGCCGACTTTAAATTAAAAGCTGTTCAGGCAAATTTACAAGGAAAAGGTCCAGTCCAAATCTTCAGAGAAGCGGGATTTGACTTAGAGCTGATAGGAATTAAGAAAGCTAAAAGCGCAATTAGCCGTTGGAAGAAAACATATCAAACACATGGTAAGGAAGGTTTTTTAGAGGAACGTCGTGAAAAAGAGAGTACTGGTCGTCCACGCCTTGAAAACTTATCCGCAGAAAAGAAACTTGAGAAAGCGGAAGCGCGTATTCAACTGTTAGAGGCAGAGCTTCATCTGCTAAAAAAGCTCGACGAAATGGAAAGGCAGGCGAAAAAGAATCGTTTTTAACACCGAAAGAGAAATACACGCTTTACGTGAAGAAGCTGATTATCAAGATTACATCTTATTAAAATCAATTTATGATCAAGCGAAAGGGAAAATTGGTTATCGTGGATTTTATATGGCACTGGTAGATGTGCTGGACACACCGATGAACCATAAAAAGATTCTTCGTCTGATGCGTAAGTTCAATTTATATGCGAAAGTACGTCGTGCGAATCCGTATCGTCTGTTAGAAAAAGCAACAGAGGCGCATCGCCGTATACCGAACCATTTAAACCGAGCATTTAAGCAAGAAGAGCCAGGAAAAGTATTCTTAACAGATATTACGTATCTGCAATATAGAGGTGGTTAAAGGGCGTATTTATCATGCGTGAAAGATGTCGCAACACGAGAAATTGTAGCATACGAATTATCTACTACGTTAAAGATGTCCCTTGTCTATAAGACGCTTGAAAAGTTAAAAACACATCTAGAGGGCAATCTTCATCCAGAAGCGCTGATTCACTCGGACCAAGGTATTCATTATACACACCCAGAATATCAGCAGCGTGTAAAAGAAATGGGACTTCTTCAGTCAATGTCCCGCAGAGGAAATTGTCTTGATAATGCGCCAATAGAATCGTTTTTCGGTCATTTCAAAGATGAAGTAGACTATAAACAAGCAGAAAGTTTGGCAGAATTACACACAATAGTGATGGACTATATGAACCATTATAATCACACACGAAAGCAATGGACATTAAAAAAGATGGCTCCGGCAACTTACCGAAGCCATCTCATTGCGGCTTAACTTAAAACTACATCCCTTTTTATTAAACTGTCTACCAAATAGGGTTCAGTTCATTTTACAAATGGCTTTTTTTCGTATAGATTGTTGCTTCCGAAAAAGTTTCTGAAAATATTATCGAAGTAAAGATAAAAAAGAAGCAGCAGCATAAATTATCACACCAATACCTATGATTGCCAATCCCATACTAATCAGTCTCCAATGGCCCGATTCTTTTTGCATCTCCTTATAACATTTTGTCGTCAAAAATGCACCAGTCATCATTATGACCACACAAGCCGCATACGAAAGAATTCCCCCACCATCAATCTTACTTTGATCGATGATTCGCATCGCTATATAGTTTATAAAAGACACAATTGAAAAAAGAGATGTTTCCTTTTTTTCTAATTTTCTATCTTTCTTTTTTGACACTCTATACTATTTTTTCACATCTCCTTGAGATACATATTGCTCAACAATAGCTTCTACTTGTCCTGCATATTCTTTTCGAAATTTGACTGCATAAAACACTATGTATACTTCATTATTTTTTTTCGAGCGGAGTCTTTCGGACGGCTGCCTTAAAATATCTTTGATGCCTAGTTCAAACGGAACGCTTTTTCTATCTAAGTGTTCGATAATTGCCTGGACAGTATCTTCTGAATGACCAACTAATATTTTCTTTTTAAACAAACTCAGCACCTCTTACGAAACATGTTAAATACCCTTAATTATACTATTTCATTAGACCTTTCCAATGATCCAAAATATAACAATATCTTTTAAATATCTAATGCTTTCATTTAGCAGCATTCTTTGAAAAAGGCTATTTTCTTAAAGATTATTGTTATTCAGCTAACGTGGCCGGTTAGTTGAAGAGTGTTGTTTAACTTGTTGTTCAAAAATCGGGCCGTACTCTTGAGGAATGTTTAATTATAGGAAACATTTACCATAAATTTTCGTTCTCTATATTGAGATTATGAATAATTGTATTTAAAGCAAAAAGGAAATTTAAGGGTTATAGAAAAACACTTCGAGGTGAGTAAAGAAGTGGAGATTATGGTGAAGTTCCAATAAAGTGTACAGGTGTTGCAATTGTTCTATTAAAAAAGATTGAAAACGAGTATAAAGTACTGTTATTGAAAAGGTCTACATCTGTTTTTAAAAATGTTTGGTGTTATATTGGCGGAGGTATCGAGGAAGGGGAATTGCTTGGGAGTCTGCTGTAAGAGAGATCAAAGAAGAAACTAGTATTACAAAGGTTTTATTATATACTACTAATAAATTTGTTCATATATATTCACCAAAAGAAAATTATATTTATGTTGCACCTGTATTTGTTGGATATGTTGAAGAACAACAAGAAGTCACATTAAATTACGAACACAGCGAATATAAATGGTTATCGTTTAAAGAGGCAATTGCCATGGTTTCTTTATCTAGAAATGATGAAGTCTTAATGTCTATTGAAAAACATTTTGTCATGAGAAATCCTTCCGAATATTTGCGTATTCGCGTATAGAAAACTAATGCACATTAGTATTATTATATGACATAAATAAAAATATATGGAGGTATAGTTATGTGGATAATATTAGGGATTATTGCAATAGTAGCAACACTTATAAATTTTTATATGTATGTAGCAGGAAAGGATTATAAGCTTGCTATGGCGATAGGATTATCATTTACAGCATTAACACTTTGTTCAGAATACAGTCTTGTATCAGGGTGGGTAAAAGTGGAAGACTGGCCAGCTCTATTGGATGTAGTACCTGGTATGGAAATGGCATTATGATTTTTGACAATTTTTTTTATATTACTAAATATAACTCCTATACTTTTAGAACTAAAAGGTAAGAGATAATTACATATTGTCTCATCATTTATATAATATGCAATTATTATGTCTGTTTGTATAACTAACAAGGGCGCTTTTGGATTATCTATTGGATTTCCATATCTTTCACAAGTGTTAATCTCAGGAATTACGTTTGGGATTGTTCATGGTGCATGGCTATTATTGCGAGGAGAAATAAAAATTGCACTTCCAGCCATTCTTTCAACTACGATCTTAGGTTGTCTTCTTGCTATGCTCTACATATATACAGGAAGGAGCATCCTCGCTCCAATTATAGCGCATGTTTTAATCAATATGGTAATAGAGCCATGGTTTTGTTATCTGCCATTACAGGGAAATGGAAAATAAAAAAAGTTTAAAGTAATAATTGAGGGAATGTTGAATAATTTCGCCTCTAAATTAAATAACTTTATGGGTAAAAGGCTAGTTAATATATCACCGTTAGTCAGAAGTATAAAATGAAATTTAATATTTGTAAGAAGGTTTAGATAGCTGAGAAAAAGGAATGATAGCTATTAATCGCTCAGCTTATTAGCTATCAACGTCTAAATTATACCTTTTTATAACATTGGAAATATGGAAAATTATATATGTAATGTGATAAATTATTCCTAGAGGTGAATAAAGATTATGGATAAACGTCAAGAATAGCAATAAGAAGTCATGACATTACAATAGGTTTAGGCAATAAAAAGAACCAGAGTTTGAGATGTTAACAGAAATCTGAAATATGGTTAAATTCGCATTAAATATCCGAGGGCTTCCGATGATTGAATACCAAACTTTAAAGTTAGCAGCATATCATTTCTTAGATATTCTTACGTACATGTGTAGTGTATAGTGGAATATCTTGCAGAGATTGAATTTCTTAAAATATCATCGGAAGGAAAGAACGAACAAGCGGTTAAATAATTTCTATTTTACTTGTGAAATGTATTCCCTAAAAGTTTGGCATTCTGTCTTTTTTTATGGTGATTATTTGAAGTTAATTTGTTCATTATGAGTTAGTAAATAAAAGGAGGATTCAATGTTTATTGTATTTTTTATTCTATTAATCTTAATTATCGTTACTACAATTTTTGTAAGCATTTTGTTAAAGAAAAAACCTCTCATTTCTGTCCTTGTACTTGCGTTGATATGCGTGACTGCTCTGTTCACAAGGCCTTCAGAAACTACGTACTATAATGAATTGGCAAAGAAACATGGTTTGCAATGCTATGACAACGGCACATGCACTGCCGGTCAACACGTTTATACGGTAGAGCAGTTTAGCAGCCACAATTTAGGTCTTTTTACAACGTATCATTTAAAAATGACTTATGGTGGCGGTACACATTTGCGCGAAATTGATAGCATTGGAGCCTTCTACAATATTTTTACGTATACAAATAGATAAGATGCTGGGACATAAAGTAGTAGTCTCACTTTTTTAGCTTCAATTGACACGTTCTTATCGAATTTAAGGGCTAATTTCGTGCTTAAATATGCTAATCTTATAACCTTCATAATGAAATAACGTTCCCAAAAAGGTTAGGGAAACAGCCACCCCCCTATTCAATTGAATAGGGGGGTGGCTGTTTATAATCAGTATGAATGTTATTCGGGATAAGGTTAAATGGTCGAAGCCCGAATGACCTTCTAAGGGCCATGAGGTCAAGGCTGGACAAAAACAGTTTGAACGGCAGGGTAGCGCTGAACCTAACGAAATTGAAGGGTAGTTTTGCAAAGGCAAGCGCAAGTAAGAGTGGGTCCTTATTCAAGCACGCCTTCAAAGAACCAGAGAGATGATTATCGTTCTACAATTTCTCCTCAACAATATAGAAAAGGTCTTCGGGTACTTTTTCGCCAATTTTCAATCGATGTATTTAAAAGATATTGGCTACATTTTTCCATAAGGGAATAGCAGGAGCTCTTTGCAGAAGCTTTTTTAATAACTTCTATTTTAAAATGTTAATTATTACTATATATGTAATTAATAATATATAATACACTTTTTTGTTTAATAGTTTATTTTTTCCTTTTTATGTGATATATTTGCATCAAGAATCGATTCGAATATATTGCAATGTATTAAAGAAATATAAATTTTTTTAGGAGTGGAATTATGAAAAATAAAATTATTAAAATGTCTGCTATTGCTGTTATTTCTATTAGTCTTTTTAATTTTGGGACTAACGCAAGTCTTGCAAAAAGTGAAGGAGATAGTTTTGAACAACTTGTTCAAAAGTTGGAAGAGACAAAAAATTATATTCAGTCTGGTATTGAATTATCAATTAACGAAAGAGACCAACTATCAATAGAGAATTACAATATGTTACATGACTATTTAGAAGAAAATCCAAACATTGATCATGAAAAAAAAATATCAATTGTAGATCAAGTAAATGACCTTGATGTTATAATATATGATTCTCAATTAGAAAATAAATCAATCAGTTATACAAATAATGATGATACTGCTATTTCTCCATTTGCTTTAGAGATTGGTGGTGGAACTTCTAGATATAAAGGAGATATTTTAATTAGTAACGTAGCTAAATCTTATGATGTTATTCGACATGGACATACTGCGTTAATGAGTACAATTCCTAATTACGTTGTTGAAGCTGTTCGTTCAGGGGTTGTACATAATCCCGCTTCAGTTTATTGGGGTCAGTCACATATAAATGATGAAGAATTATATTATGTTAAAGATGCCCCTGATTCTGCATATTTAGCAGCATATCAATTTGCGGTTGATCAAGTAGGTGAACCATATAATGTAAAAACTGGTTTTGACAATAATGATGAATGGTATTGTTCAAAACTTGTATACAAGGCTTGGCAATCTGCTGGCTATAGAGTTGGACCAAAAATGGGTCCTGTATTGCCGATTGACATTGCTGCTAGTGGTAACACAATAAAATATTCTAATGTTCCCAAAAATATGTTCTAAGAATTATTACATATGGGTTGTCTTAAAAGGGGTATTTTAATCAAAAATGCCCAAATAGCGAAAGCAGAAACGTTGATTTAACAACATTTCTGCTTTTCGATTTTCACATAAATTCACTTCAAAAAGTCCTTTTTATACAATTTTATATAATTATAAGAGATATAGGTGTAAATATGAAAATATTAAAATTTTTTGCTGTTTTTATTACTTTATTATTACTTTCAAGTTGTGAAGAACCTATAGTATATAAAGAATCCGAAAAAGAAATAGATATTATTGAAATTAATGATGTTACAAATTTCACAACTGATAGACAGGGAGATTATTTAGTGTTTAATTTAATGGATCCTGTTGCAGAAAAAGGATATATACAAGAATTTAATTCAAATGGTGAAATTATAAAACGCTATGAAATTTCAGATAGACTTTTCGCTCCTTCTAACATTTATTTTTTCCAAAATAAATACTATTTTGCTAGTAGTGGATATTCAGGCGATTCTAAAATCATGTCGTACAACCCAAATAATTCGAAAATCTCGTTTATTAATACAGGTCAAAATGACTTTGTAGAAAGATTCTATATGGATGACGATTCAAAATTTATTATGACAAATATGGATAAAAATTTAGATAATAAATTTTGCAAAATTGGACCCAATAAGTGCATTGAATTTCCTGAAAATTACAGAATACATGATATTACAATACTTGAAGGTGCTCCAATTGTAGTAGGGATTGTAAAAGATGCACAAGAAAATAGTGAGGATATTTTAAAAATAAGGAAATATAATGAGGACTTAGAAATTATAGATGAAGTTAATTTAAACCAGTATCCTAATTATTTTTCTTTTACTGGTAAAAATAATAAACTATATTTATTTATGTATAGTGGAGATATTGTAGAAATAAGTAGTGATTTAAAAGTAAGCACTTTTTCTTCTGACTTTTCAGCTATAATGGATGATATAGTTAATATAGAATTTAAAAAAAATTTAATGCTAGAGAATGGAGATCTTTTGATAAATATTGTATTAAACTCTATTGATCAAAAATTAAATTTTATAGTAAAAGTATCATTTAGTACTGGTTCTCCTCAAATGGAGATAATAGAAAATACAGCTAATAAAACTCTATTAAATGTTGATTATGATGCCAATGAATTTTATACAGCTTCTTATAAAGAGGATAAAAATGTAATTTCTATATGGGATTCAAAAACTTTAAAAATAAAAAATAAGTTTATGCTTGATAGTACATATAGCGTTTATTTAGTAGATAAGATAAACTAGTCTAAAATCAAATTTTGATATGCTAAAATCTGTTGCTAAACTACCATTAATTCAATACTTACGACATAGTAATAACCAACAATTTAAACATATTTTAGATTTATTAAATTTAGCGATTTGGCAACTACCCAGCCTCTCTTCACGATTAGAAGAGGGGTTTTTTAGTACTCTGAGCATGTGCTATAACCTGTTATTTATATATTGCACAAGTGAAATTAATACACTACAAAAAACGAATTCGATATCATCTAACTAAGTATCATTAACGAAAATCAGCTATATTTATAGTGTTCACATCTGTCCAATCAAGCATCGTCCAACCTAGAGATGTTTTGAATGTAGTAATCCTCAAATACTTCATTTTCTATGGTGATTACCCAAAAGCATGTAACTTTTTTTCTATAAAACAAGTCTAATTAAGAAAATATAACTTTACTGGGAGTTCTAATAGTAATGAAGTTACTTATCAAATATTATTCACATATAATTTGATAAAAAGCTGACTTCATTACCTTTAAAATACAGTACGATGGGGGTTATACATAAGGATTTATCAAGTAGCAATGAGTTTGATAGAAAATGTTCATGGAGATTTGGAAATAGCCTTTTCTTTCTATGAAGCTTTTGAAGGAGAGGGGTTAGCACTCTAGTACCGAATTCAACTCTTTTCGATAAAAATCCCACATTTTAGGGTTTTTTCGTGTTAAGATGTTAAAGACTATGGAATGTGAAAAAGGAGATTAGCATGTTTAAGAAACTTAGGAATACATGTATTGTATCGGCAGTTGCTTTGGCTACCATTTTGCCTGGACAAGCATCTGCAACAGCTATTAGTAAAGATGGAATTCAGATAAAAAACAATGTTTCGATTACGATTAATGGAGAGACGATTAGTGTCAATGACCCTATCTTAAATAAATCGGATTTCTTATTATTACCGATGCGTGCATTATATGAAGCGATTGGTGCGAATGTGGAGTGGAATAAGGATACATTGACAGCGTCAGCTACTCGAAATGGTAAGCTTGTCGATTTAACGATTGACTCTATGAACGCATTAGTAGATGGGGAAGAGGTGGCGATGGATGTCGCACCGTTTATGTATAAGGACCGAACTTATATGCCATTACGCTTTGTCAGTGAAAACTTTGATGGCACTGTGAATTGGGACCCCGATACTCAAAGTGTAGATATTACGTTATCTGATGAAACACCAGAGCAACCTCAAGAAAACCCATATATTTTACATATTAATAATCATCGCATTGTGATGAAAGATCCAATTGTGATGAAGCAATCAAGATCCTACATCCCAGCGAATTATATATATGAATACCTTGATGATTCAACAGGCATGTGGCTACCAGATAACTCTTTTGAATTACAAATAGCTGGCATGAGCTTTGTTTTTAAGGATAACAGTAATCAAGTTTTAGTGAATAATGAAGTTGTCACTTTAGAAGAGGTTCCTTTTGTTCAAAAAGGGAAGATGTACGTTCCTATTACCTTTGTAGTGAATGCATTAGGCGGAAACTTGCGTTATATAAGTGAAAAACGAGAAATGTATTTATATGTCTATCATTATATGTATACAAGCTCTTTCCTTGAAAAATCATTTGGCTCAACAGCTTATCCAGAAGCCGTTCCTTCTGCTCGTTTAGAGGGAGATCGTGATTTATTTATTAGTGACAACCCAGAAACTTTAACACGTAAATTAGTTCCTAAATCTAATGCTACGCTTGCACAATATGATGTTAATGCAACAGCAGCAACGAATAAGCACCGTATCTTTGGTTGGCATTATAACACATTAGGGACAGATGTGAAGCTTGGGATTACGGTTCAAAATAAATCTACTACAGAGAGTATTAAGGTAACAGAATCGAAGGGCATTAACCAAAAAACTGGGAACAGCTGGGTAGGCCACGATATTGGTTTAACAATTGCTGATGCTGTTTTAAATAACAAGCTTCAAAGATCAACAAGTAAAGGTACTGTGATTGAACCAGGAGAAACAAAGGTTATTGAAACATACGATTTAGAATACGACTATATCATTGGTTTTTTACATGATTTAGATATCCAAGCGGCTAACGGTGGAAAGCCAGAGTATACAATTCGTACAGTGCTTACAAAGGATAATAGTGACTTAAGAACGATTCAATCAGAGCAGGTTGCTGTTGATGAATATGCTAAACATCCAAGGGGTGCTTGGCCAAGTGCTACAATTCTAGCAGAGCTACCAGCTTATACAGTAGATTCTCCAGAGGTAGGCTATAACATTTCTAACGGCCGTACAGATCATTTACAAACGGCTGAAAATTCCTTCTCCCAAATCAATGGAGCAGTAGGGAATCCAGGTCATTTTGGCATGAACTATAAGGTGTCGATTCCAGTGGTGAATTCATCTGGCACATCAAAAACGATTAAGATGAAATTAGCTGGTCGTGGTGGTTTATATAGTGGTGCTATTAAGGTCAATGGCAAAGTATATTTAGTGCCTTCTTTACGAGTAGGAACAGAATATGTTGAGCTGCCAGAGTACACAATTGATGGTTCATCAGGAACAATTGAATTAGAACTAATGCATGCTGGTGGTGTCAATCTTCCAGTAGCTATCTATGTAGGAACAAAATAAAAAAGTCACTGGCACGGGTCATGTGACATGAGATCGTGCCATACTTTGAATATATTCGGAGTGAAGAAATTGGCAAGAAAACTAGTAACAATTATTGTAGCCCTATTTGTGCTTATACTAACAGTTAGCCCAATCAATGGACAAGCAGCTGGTTTAGGCAATAAAGTCAGTGAAGTTAAAACGGAGGTTTCACCACAGGTAACACATATACAGCAAAGCTATACTTCAGGTTCTATTCGTGAGTTTGTAAATGTTTTAGATGTTAATTTAAATAATACATATACAAAATTAGAAATCGGTATGCCCAATCCTATTAATTCATTAAAAACAACATCAGCGATGGCAAAGCAAAATACGTATGATGGACATCGTGTTGTGGGAGCTGTCAATGCTTCTTACTTTTTAGGTAATGGTATGCCCGCGAACTTGTTAGCGGAAAAAAATGAAATAGTGAACTATGGTATTTTAGGAGATACATATGATAGCCCAACACAAAAACCAGTTGCGTTTGGTTTGTCAAAATCAGGGAAAGCGATAGCAGATTATTATACAACAAATCTAACGTTCCAAGTGAATGGCAAAAGCTATCCTATTGATCTCATTAATAGTGAACGAGGAACGAATAAAACAGTTTTATATACACCTGAAAAAAGAACGACAGGTACCAATACATGGGGTGTAGAATTAGTGGTGACCGGTGCTAGCCAAGATACAAATGTCTTGCATTTTGGCGATCAGTTTTCAGGCACAGTTTCGCATGTAACAGCCTATGGGGCAGAAGGTAACTCATCTGTACCAGCGGATGGCTTTGTTATTTCTGTTCAAAATAAAGAGTTAGCTGCTGAATTAAGTACAATTACTTCAGGCACGAATGTGGAAGTAAGCTTATCCATTGATCAAAAATGGATGGATGCTCAATTCATTTTAGCTGCTGGACCAATGCTAGTGCGAAACGGCAAAGTTGATATTTCGATGCCGACGAATTCTGGCTTTGCTTCAACACGTAGTCCACGTACAGCAGTTGCAGTAGATGCCACTGGTACGAAGGTATCTCTTGTAACAATTGATGGTCGCATAAGCGGTCACAGTAATGGGGTTAATTTATCAGATTTAGCTTCTCATTTAATTTCAATGGGCGCTTCTTCGGCTATTAACTTAGATGGAGGCGGCTCTACAGCGATGGTCGTGCGTAATCCAGGTGGCTATTTTGCCAACCTAGTGAACAGACCATCAGAGGGCAGTGAACGTCGTGTATCAGCCATTTTGCAGGTTGTGAATACAGCGCCACCAGGACAAGCAAAATCGATTACATTAAGTAGTGTCAGTCAAGTAATGAAAGGTTCGTCTGTAGATATGCAGGTAGCAAGTGCCTATGATCAATACTTGAATCCGATGACGATCAACCCAGCCAATATGAAATGGACTGTGGAAGGAAATATCGGGAAAATGGATGGGGCAACCTTTACTGCTACACAAAAAGGTGAAGGGGAAATTATCGCAGAATATGAAGGAATCCGTACGTCTACACCTGTAAAAGTAATAGACTTAGCAGAAAAACCTATCGTACTAGATAGCTTCGATAATGCGTCATCTTGGACAACTGAAGTGGCAAAAGCCAATGCTTCATTAGCAAACTCTAAAGAGTATGCTAGACAGGGAACTGCTAGCTTACAATTAAACTATGATTTTACGACAGCAGGCACAGGCACAAAAGCGGCCTATATGGTTGCTAAGACACCAATTGCTATGACAGGTCAGCCTAAAAACATCGGTCTTTGGGTATTTGGTGATGGCGGTAAGCATTGGCTAAGAGGTGTAGTTGTTGATGGTTCTGGCGCTAAGCATACGATTGATTTCACAAGTCAGGGTGGTTTAGACTGGAATGGCTGGAAGTACGTTACGGCGAATATTCCGAGTGATTTAGCGCAGCCATTGAAATTTGAACGTTTATATGTTGCTCAACCAACAGCGTCTCTTCAAAAGAAAGGGCAGCTATACTTCGATCAATTACAGGCTGTCTATAAAGATAATCATGAGGAATTAATTTATACAGATGTTGCAAAAGGACATTGGGCATTTTCTGAAATCCAAAGCCTAAACAATAAATTGCTTATTAAAGGGTATGCCAATGGAACATTTAAGCCAGAAGCATCGATTACTCGTGCAGAGGCAGCGACAATCATTGCTAGAGCTTTAAATCTAACAACGACGAAGGATTCAAGCTTTAAAGATGTGAGTAAAGGCCACTATGCATACAGTGCCATTGCTGCCGTAGAGCAGGCTGGCATTATTAAAGGGCAAGAAGCAGGGAAGTTTAATCCAAATGGACAGCTTTCACGTGCAGAAATGGCTGCGATTTTAACAAGAGCGTATAAATTAACAGGTACAAGTAAGGTAAGCTTCACAGATGTTAAATCAACACATTGGGCATATAGCAATATCCAAGCACTTGTGGCGAATAATTTAACTGGAGGTTTCCCAGACAATACATTTAGACCAGATGCACAAATTACACGTGCTCAATTTGCAAGCTTCTTAAATAGATGCTTATCATTCAAATAATATTGATGAATCCCCTGTAGTTACTACAGGGGATTCGTTCGTAGCAAAAAAATCCGCTTCGCTCATAAGAGAGCGAAGCGGATTTTTTATTTAGAATACAATGTATTTCACATATTGTTTCCAAGTTAAATCTTTAAAATGGCTCCATTGTATTTTCTCAACAGGCAATGTGCGGAAGGTATAGGCTGCAATATTACGTTTCTCATTAGAGAGCATTGGCGTGCCTTCCTCTACATAGTCCATAAAAATAGCGGATTTCGCTGTGTTAAATTGCACATTGATATCGATCAGCTGGATTTTGCCCTCCTGATTGATAATATAAAGCTTTTTATTTCCTTTTTTAGTCGTCGCTAGCCACGATTTATCGACTTTGTAAGAATCGAATGCTTCATTGACAATAATGGATGCCTTGCCTGTAGTTGAAAATGGGATGTCCTCTAATGGAGCATCTTGCTGTAACGTTACTTCATAATTTGTTGGCTGTGGTAAAGCTGCTGTTTTGGCTAGCTCATTTGCCCAAAATGTATGATCATCTGTAGCGATCATTTGTTTTTCTAAAACCACACCTGATAAGGCATCTTTAACATGTTTGACTTTAAAATCAACGGTTTGGCCTTCCTGTACCTTTTGCCATTCCTTTTCTGATAAATAGGCATACATTGCTTTTTCATTAGAATAGATTTCAAACGTTACTGTACCGGCTTCTTCTTTAATGGCAGATACGATACCGTCAATAGGGCTGACAATGCCTTGACGAGATTGAATTTGTGTAATTTGTGCTTCAATTAGCGCAATTTGACGATTTGTTTCGGCAATATGTCGATTTAACAGTGCAACGGCTGTCGATGCTGAATTTTGTTGAGCAAGCTCTAATTTTAGCGTAACAGATAGTTTATCATTGATTTGGTCCGTATTAATCGAGCTTTTCGGATTAGAGCCATCTCCATATTCATCCTCAATTTGGTCGAGTGCATCCTGTAAATCACTTAATTCTGTTTCATAGGCAGTACGTTCTGATTCAAGCTTTGTTATCTCTTCATCTACCTCATCAGTTTGATAGGTAGCAAGCAAATCATTCATCATCACTTCCTGACCACGTTTTACATTCACAGCCGATAAGCTAGTTGCATCAGCGGTAATGGTGAACGTTTCAGCAGGTGCTACAATCGTTTCTTTATTGACACGCTCAGTATTTGTGCCGATATAGGCTTTTTGAAACTCGTTGATAAAGTAGGATCGTGTGATGTTGCTATCATTCTTGAACACTAAATAAGCATTTATACCGATTACTAGCATCGCCAACACAATGGTCATACTTGTCCATGGTCTTGCTTTGATAAATGCCATCATCCTAACCCCCTAGCAATCCATTCTTTTATTGGTAGCACACTAATCATCCCAACAAATAAGGCCATAAATAGTTGTACACCAATCAATTTGACTACTAATATTTTTCTACTAGCTGCTTCCTCCCATTTAGATAGGAATAGATACTGCACAATAATGATTAAAACGGTCGTTACTGTCAATTGGTTGATGCTAAATAAGACGAAATCTGTTTCAATCACCTGTAGGGCAGCTGGAGCTAATGAGAAGAATGAAAACATTGTTGTATAGCCTACTGCGTAGAAAACAGCAAAGAGAATTGCTTTTTCGATTAATAAGAAGGCAACAACATAAAGCTGGACTTTTTTAATCCAAGAGTAAGGAATGTCCGTTAATAGATGTAATAGATAGGTAACCCCATAATAATGGAAGCAAAAATAGACGATTGCCCATAATACAGCACCGAGCATGGAAAGTACGCGTGCTACAAAATAATCATTTTGTTGATCCATTGCGAATAGGGTCGTTAAATTTTCCGTCCCCATTCCCCAATATTCGCGTACAGCATACAACAGGATAAATAAAATAAACACTGATAATACGCGTTTCTTATATCCGATGACCTCACCTTCCTCTACTATGTTTGTAAAGTAGGTAGGATTTTTTAAGCTATGCCAGAACTTATAATGGTAAAACATAAACAGCGTCCTTTCTTCCAAAATAGGATTTCAAAGTTGTAGTATACACCTTGTAAAAAGATTATGACATATGAAATTAGCTGTTTTTTTTCATTAATTTCGTAGAAAAAAACATATGCCGTCATTACATGTCGGTTGATGTAAACATCACATAAATCTATTGTATAGTATAATTGAAATAACTTCCTGTTTTTCTAGCTAGTAAATTTGAAAAAATATTTTTGATACTCATAATTTTGTAAATATACTAGAATGTCTTGAAAACATGATATTTATACCGATACTAAAGTAATGATTATCAATTACACTTTGCTGTAATTACGTCCGGATTTTTTCGAGCTTGCTCGAAACGTTTTTTTTCAAAATCTGTGACATCCGCCAGAGGTATTGGGGCTACATGATGCTGGTCACACACCTTCATTACTACAAGACGCACCACATTTAGACGGTGTTCCCTTATTTCGGTGGGCATTTAATTAATCGATGAAAAAAGTAAAACAAGAATTTAACTCTGTATAGTGGAAGGGGATAAATTCTGAATCAAGATAATTGAAAATGAACATAATCATTTTCCCATACATAAAAGATGAAAGGGTGGTTCGATTGAATCGAAAATTGACAGCAGGGGTCATAACAAGTCTTTTACTTGCACCTACGGCTATAGCGAATGCACAGGAAAATGATGCGCAAACTCGTGTGACACCACAGACAGAGCAAGTTGGCTATGCCAACGTGGTAGCAGCTGCTACGACAAGAGAGCAGCTCATTGCAGAATTTGGTAAGTTATCTGAAATTTCTTCAGGTGATGAGATGGTGATTGCAGAAGGAAATCTCATTGTTGTACAAAATTCTGGAGATTTTAATGCTGATGAAAAAGCAATTATAAAAGCGAAGTATGAATATGTAGTAAAACATCGCGAGCTATTAACAAAGCTTAAAGGAATGGGCAATAAAGTTAATGGAATTTTGTATTCAAGTAAAACGTTTTTTGAAGAAGTTGAAGCTGTAAATGACGAATATGTTAAATTTTTAGGAGAAAAAGAACCAACAGATACAACATCCTATCTATATGTACAAGCTCAATTTAAACAGGCCGTTGATACAGCGCTTATAAATAACGCAAGTAGTATTGCTCCTACTATGCGTAACTCGGTGTTGCAATATGGTTATGATAAGGCAGCACGTGATGCGTATTTTGGCAAAAAAGGACTGGACGTTGGAAAACTATCAAAATTAGGTAAGGATGTAGAAGCTACTGAATTGATTGCTAGCGAGCTAGTGGATTTAGTTAATTTATTGGAGAGTTCTGCAAATTTTGAAGATATTTCGACTGCACTAAACAGTTTTACAACTGGATATAATACCTTAACTGCAGATCAAAAGAAGGTGGTTGAAGCTTATAATCCAAACGATGCTTCCGTAACGCCCTTCAAAAAATATAAGGACGCTCTAACGAGTCAGTCTGCTGTAGAAAAAGTTATTTTAAGTATTAATCAGCTGAAAGCAAAACAACCATCTGAATTCACATCAGCAACAAATTTCATTAGTGCGGTATCGTCTGTTGAAAAAGCATATAACAGCCTTGATACGGCATCAAAAAATTTGGTGACAAACGCTTCTATACTTGAAGAGTATAAAAAAGCGGCTGAAATTTCCAAGCGAATTTCAGCACTACGTGTATCAAGTGATGCTGCTTATCGTACAGAAGTAGCTTCAATTAAAGATATTTATGATAATCAATTAACCCTAGAAAAGGGATATATAAAGAATGCGGCTGATTTTGAAATAGCGGTCGCGAATATTGCTTCTGCACAACAGATTGAAGGACTTATCTTGGCAATTGCAGGTGCTTCAGATAAAGTACAAGCAATTAAAGATGCTCGAACTGCTTATGATGCTCCTCCAGCACCATCTGGAACAACAATCAATGCGGCAAATGTCAAAAAAATTGTTAATAATCTAGCAGAGTTAACGAAGTGGGAAAAGGTTTATAACGCGTCTTTAACTGTGGATAAATTAATCGACAGTATTGATCCAACAGCTTCTACTTTTGAAAGCAAGACATTAGCTGCACAGGCTGCTTTCGATAAGCTTGGAGAAAGTGAAAAGACGTTAGTTCAAGGCATAAATAAACTAACTCTGTTTTTCAAATATGCGGATGTATCGAAAAAAGTGAATGCACTAAATTCTTCTGTGTCTGACTACAACGCACAGCTTGAAACATTGAAAAATGCAGTTGCTGCTTTAGATGCATCGGGCAGTGAATATGCAGCAGCGCTTGATAATATCAAAGATAAACTCAATGAAAAATTAACAGTTCTTACAAACGAAGCATCAGCAGTAACAGATGTTATGAGCAAGATCGACAGTTTAAATACATCATCTAATCTCGTACAGGATATGCTAGATGCCCGTTCAGCTTATAATGCACTACCATCAGCAGCAAAAAGTCGTGTAACGAACATTAAAGTTTTAACAGATTTTGAAAAATCACATAAAGCTGTTGTGAATGTCATCTCACTCTTTGAAAAACTTGATCCATCTTCTAAAAGCTATATTTCCAAAGCGAAGTCAGCTTTTACTGCTTATGCAAAGCTAGATGACAATAATAAAGTATATGTAAAAAATTACAAGGATTTAAAAGATATAGTACCAGTTGTAGATGTCATTGTTCAAATTAATGCTTTAAATCCTTCTAAAAAAACGTATAAAGTGGATGTAACAAAAGCAACAGAGGCATACGCGGCATTAGCAGATGCAACACTTCAAGGAAAGGTTGTCAATTATGCTGACCTAATAAAAGCACAGGGGTATATCGATACAGCCAAAAACTTTGATGCCCATGTCGCAGCATTGGCGAATGAGAATCCTGACACATTTGTCAAAAAGGTAGCCGACCTAGCTGCAGAATATAAGGCGATGGATAAAAATGTTAAAAAGCTGGTGGAAGAGTACAAAACGTTAAGTGCGTATGAAAAAAACAATAAGGCTGTAGTAAAGGTTATTCAAATGATTGATGCCTTAAACCCAACAAGTAAGGATTATACGAAAAAGGTACTTGCTGCACGCAAAGCCTATAATGCGCTTGATACAGTATCACAAAAACGAGTGACGAACTATGATAATCTGACAGCAGTTGAGGATGTAGCTTCTTTGATTGGTCTTATTGCTTCATTAAAGCCAACGAGTAAAACATTCTATCAGGATATGAAAACAGCTCGTGAGCTTTACGATTCACTACCTGAAGCGAAACAACAAGCTATCATCAACTATGATGCTCTGGTGGCAGCAGAAAATGAACAGGGCTTAGCGCAGAGCGTGATTGAGCTTATTAATTTAACAGAAGAACAAGATGCAGACTATTTAACGAAGCTGATGAATGCACGAGTAGCCTATGATAAGCTGTCATCGAATCAAAAGAAATTAGTGACAAATATTAAAGATTTAACAACACGTGAAAAAGCGGTTAAGCCGATTTTAAGTGTGATGGTTCAAATTAATGAACTAGATCCAGAAGCGCAAAACTTTGTTAGTAAGTTTAACGCCGCACGTAAGGCCTATGACAAACTATCAAAGGATCAGAAGAAATATATTGATAATATTGATATACTCTTAAAGTTTGAGCCCGTTTCTAATGTGATGGAATTGATTAGCAAACTAAAATCTTCTAATAGTACATTCCTTCAGGATACATCACGAGCCCGTTCATTGTACGATGCACTGCCTGCTGATTTGCAGCAATATGTGACAAACTATTATTTATTGCAAGCAGCTGAGTCTAGTATTTTAGGTGCTGGGAATGTAATGCAGATGATCAATGACTTACCATCTGTTGATCCAAAGCAATATGTGAAACGTATTCAAGAGATTCGTGCGGCTTATAATGCTTTACCAAAGGATCAGCAGCGAGCTGTACAAAATTACAGAGTGCTACAAGATCAAGAGAAGCTAATTAAGCCTGTTATTACTGTGGTAGAGGATATTGACCGACTATTAACAGCCAAAGATATGAACAGCCAGTATCAAAAGATTTTAAAAGCCTATGATAAGCTCAATGCCGATCAAAGACGCTATGTCTATAACGACCAGCTATTGCTATCATTAGACAACGTGATAAAAGTTTATAATAGCATTGCTAACTTGAATCCGAAGGATAAGTTCTACTTTGGTATGATCGAAGCGGTGCGTAGAGAGTATGATAGCTTGAATACAATAGATAAACAGCGTATTTCCAACTACTCTATTTTATTAGAGGCAGAGAAAAGCATGGCTGACGTCAAGAAAGTGGTTGAGTTAATAGCAGGACTTTCACCAAGCTCGCCAACCTATATTGAAGATGTGGCTAATGCAGTTGCTGCTTATAAAGCGCTGGATTCAAAAGTACGAGGACAAGTCATCAATGAGGATGTATTAAAGCAGGCTGAAAAAGATGTGGCAGCTGTTTTGAAAGTTGTCCAAGCCATTGGCGGCATTGATCCAGAAAGCTCATCCTTCGAGAAAAAAGTATTAGCTGCTCAAAAAGATTATAGTAATTTATCGATTGAGCAACAGGGGTTAGTTTATAATTTCCGCATTTTAGAAGAATATCTAAAAATGATACAATAGTCTGACGAAAAAGGAGTTTCCCCAATGAAGATTGCGGGAAAACTCCTTTTATAACGAGAAAATAATGGTTCTACTTATAAATTTCCAAAAAAGTGAAACTATATCAGATGAAATTCGTATCTTATAATGTGCTTACTTATTTTTATTGCATCATGGATACATATTCATTTGACAGAGTGAGGAGGTAGCCCTGTTGAAAAAAATACTTTGTATAGTGGTCCTTTCAATAGCTGCAACCATAGGAAGTTTAACTAATTCAAGTCAGGTAGAAGCTGCATCTGCAAAAGCTGTAGATGTGACTAGTTCATATTGGGCAAATGCTTCCATTCAACATATGCTCACTAAACAATATATGACTACATATAACGATCATACATTTAAGCCTGAGCAAGCTATTACGAGGGCTGAGGCTGCCGCTACCATTGCTCGTTCTCTCCAGGTAAATGTAGACATTGCGAATTCCGCAAAATTTAAGGATGTTCCTGCAACACATCCATATTACAAGGAAATTTGTCAGCTCGTTCAGCTAGGTGTTATTCAAAAAGGTGATGAATTTCATCCAGAAGAGCCTTTGAAGCGAATGCAGGTAGCGAAAATGCTAACACTTGCCTATCAGTTTAAAGTAGATAGCAAAAACAACAGCCAGTTTGCAGATATTGCTAGCACACATTGGGCAAAGGACTATATCGAATCCTTAGCAGATATAGGCATTGTTAGTGGAGTGGATACAAAACATTTTGCACCGGACCAATTGGTGACGCGTGCACAGTTTGCTGTTTTTGTTGAGCGCAGCATAAATTTTCAGCAAAAGATAAAGAAGCTGGAAGTAGCCTATGATTATTTAGCGAAGCAATATATCCCAACAAAAAACCTTTCTACAGAATGGTCTAAAAAGGTCATTGAATTAATCAATGTGGAAAGAAAAAAGAATAAGCTAGAAACGGTTGTCTATGATCCAGAGCTGACACAAATCGCGATTATCAAAGCACAGGACATGGTGAATCGCCATTATTTTGAACATGTTTCTCCATTTTATGGTGCACCTTGGGATTTAGCGACATTATTTGATTACGATTACACAAGCTTTGGCGAGAATATTGCCAGAAATATAAAAACACCTGAAATTGCTGTAAAGGCGTGGATGGCTTCCACTAGTCATCGAGAGAATATTTTAAAAGAACATTATACAAATACAGGTGTTGCGATAGCACAGGACATCAAAGGAAATTACTATTGGGTTCAAATGTTCTCTAGTCAATAAGTTGTTGTGTAACAAAGAGTCTCTAATATTACAGGAATGTTACGAAAGATCCAAAATACGATAAAAAAATTTCCTTTTGAACGCTGGAAATACCACCAAACGTTGGTATTACAGCGTTTTTTTGCTGTCTAAAACCGTTACACAATTGAAAAATAACAATCGCTTTTTTTGTGATAGTCTATGTATAGGCAAAAAAGTTTTGAGAGGGGTATAACAAAAGTATGAATAAGAAATGGTTATTACCGATTTTTGCATCTTTTATGTTATTTTCAACAGCTCATATAAACACTGCTGAGGCAGCGACTAAAGCAGATGTAACTGATACAGCTTCTAAATACGTAGGTATTCCATATAAATACGGCGGTACAACAACAAGTGGTTTTGATTGCTCTGGCTTTACTTCTAAAGTATTTTCAGATTTAGGCATTCAATTAAATCGCACATCTGGCTCACAGTATCAACAAGGTACTGCAGTAGCGAAAAGCGATTTGCAAGTTGGCGATTTACTATTTTTCAATACAAGTGGTAGTGGTATTTCACATGTGGCTATATACATAGGTGACGGTAAAATGATCCACTCTCAAACTGGTCAAGGCGTAAGTTATTCAAGTGTGAATGATCCATACTATTGGAGCTCTCGTTATGTAGGTGCTAAACGCGTTGCGACATTTGATACACAACAGCAAGCAGAAGTTAAACAAGCAGCAATTGACTTTTCAGTATATGCTTCTCGCGCAGAGGTAGCTGTCCAAATTGCGAAAGCTTTGAACTTAGATACATCTGATACAAATGCTGGTTTTGTAGACGTAAAACCATCCAATGCCCATGCAGGTGCAATCGCAGCTGTGGCAAAACTAGGCATCTTTGAAGGCGATGCGAATGGTAAATTCAACCCGTCTTCACCAATTACACGCGCACAAATTGCTAAAGTATTAGTGGTAGCATTTGGCCTTGAAAACAATGGTGGAAGTGTAGCATTTAGCGATGTACCTCAAAATAGCTGGGCTAATGGATATATTTCGACTTTAGCATCAAATGGTATTACAAATGGCGATGGAGAAGGTAGCTTCGGTTCAGATGAGTTACTTAAAATCGACCAACTAAAAGTATTTATCAAACGAATTCAACAATAAGTTCATAAAGTTAACACTTTAATTGTGTTATAGATTGCAAGAATTGATCTTTTGAATAGCGTATAATGGAAGAAGGGTTTGCAATCGCAGACTCTTCTATTTTTATGATAATTTTGTAGGAAAGGGTGTGACTTGGAAAATTAAATTTTAACAGTTCTATTGTCTGATGCATTATTTAGCTAATTTTGTTAAAATGGACACGTTAAGAGAACAAGAAGGGAGGAAATAAGACATTGAACATCAAAAAAATTAGTCTTATCTTGTGCGTCTTATTGATTTCGGCTTCTATGTTTACGATACATAGTGCAAGTGTCAGTGCAGCTACCAATTCAAATATAACATTTGAAGATGTCACTAAAACACACCCAGCCTATGAAGAAATCAATTATTTAGTAAGTTTAGGTGTTATTCAAGGATACTTTGTCAATGGTAAAAGAGTATTTGGCCCAAATAACAATGTAACAAGAGGACAAGCTGCTAAGATGGTTGTAGTTGCTTCAGGTAACAAACCATTAGTTGTTAATAAATCAAGCTTTTCAGATGTTACAGTAGGCACTGAAATGTCAGGTTACATAGAGCGTGCTGTCCAATTAGGATTTTTCGACAAAAATATAAAAGGTGAATTCCTACCAAATAAGCCTCTAACTCGTGGAGAAATGAGTTATGTATTAACAAAGGCATTCAATTTAGATACTAGTGAGTATGAGGGAATTGACTCACCATTTACGGACGTAGCGATTACACATGAATATGTGAAATACATTAATACCATTTATTATAATGGTATTACGAACGGAACGGGTGATAAGTATTTACCAAATAGTACTGTAACACGTTCACAATTTTCTTTATTCGTTGCACGTGCAAAAAGTGAAAAATATCGCTTAGAATTACCTGTAAAAGGTGTACAAGTGCCAGATACATCACAAGTGATTGGCTTAGTAAAAGTTACTACAGAGGGGTTAAACATCCGTAAATCAAAGGATTCCTCTTCTAGTACTAACATCGTAGGTAAAGTCAATACAGGCGGTAAATTATCAGTATATGCAGTTGAAGGCAATTGGTTAAAGGTAACTTATAAAGGTGCATTTGCCTATGTTTTTAAGCAATACACTGAATTTTTAGATGCAGATGGCAATGAGCTAGGAGCAGTCGAAAAAGAAGTTACGACAAATGGTGCTGTAAACTTATATGTGAAGCCAACATCTTCCGCAAAAGTAATTTCATCAGTTAAAGCCAACGAAAAACTACCAGTTTACAAAACAATCGGTGGCTATTATTTAACACAAGTAAATGGTTTGCCAGGTTATATTGTAGCAAACAGTACTACGGATGCTACTGGAGAAGTAAAACCTAATCCGGATCCAACACCACCACCAGCTTCTGGAGATGTATTAGGTAAGGTAACGGTTGCTAACCTAAATGTGCGTAGTCAAGGTAACTCAACTTCGCCAGTGCTATTTAAGCTGAACAAGGGAGAGTATGTCCAAGTTAATAGCATTAATGGTTATTGGGCAGAAATCACCTATAATGGTCAAACAGGATATGTTCATAAATCCTATTTAAAACTATTAAATCAAACAGCTAAGCCTTTACAAAATCGTATTATCATCCTAGACCCAGGTCACGGTGGTAAAGATCCAGGTACTGTAAAAGGTTCTGTTTCTGAAAAAAGCATTACATTAAAAGTCAGCACACAAGTTAAGCAATTACTAGAGAATGCTGGTGCAAAAGTTTATATGACACGTACTGGTGATACGTATCCATCATTACAAGATCGTGTAGATTTTACACAAGCAAACTATGGTGAGATTTTCGTTAGTGTCCATGTTAACTCTGCTGCCAATGCGTCAGCACAGGGTACTGAAACATATTATGCAATATCTACAGGAGATATGTATCAAGAGGACATCGATTTAGCTACATTTGTGAATAACCAAATTGTTAACAATTTAAATATGAAAAACCGTGGTGTGAAGCAAGAGCAATACTACGTCATTCGTAACATGGTGATTCCATCTATTTTAGTAGAGCTAGGATTCTTAACGAATACAGAGGATCACAATAAAATGACGAATGATCAATACGTTAAATTATTTGCAGAATCTATTTACAATGGTATTTTGCAATATTATAAGAAACAATAATAGTTGAAGAACGATTCCAAAGGGGTGCTATCTTTTGGGATCGTTTTTCTTACTTTATACATACCCGCATTCGAAAAATACAAACAAATCTATAAAAAAATGGCTGCCTCGTTTCTTAGGAGGCAGCCATTTACTATTATTTCACGGTATTGATGAATTTAATATAATCCTTACTAATATAGGCAGGTTCAGTGGGTAATTTATCTGAAACAACTTGATACCAACCATTTGCTCCTGTATCTGTGACAATGACGGGCATATTACTTTTGCTAAATGTGAACAATGGACTTTGACTTGTTGATGCGTCTGCACGAACATTTAGACCAGCTGTTGTAGTTAGTGCAATTTTATAAGGGTTATTTGCATCTTTAAAGCCTAAAGCCTTTTCTGCACGATAGTAGTGTCCAGCAATTTTAGCGCCCCAGAATGGATCTGAAGCGTATTTTACATTGAAACCGATAGCCTTAGAACCGACCACTGCACCATTCGTATAACGTCCTCCTGGTGTAATATAATTTGGCTGTAAGAACCTTTCAACAAGCTCATTAATGTTTGCACCAACACTATCAAACTTTTTGTTTAGTGGGTTTGTGTCATAGACATATAAACCAAATAGATTGTTCAAGTTTTGTGCGTGATCACTCATCCCATAAGCGCTCTCATGCTGTGCTAGAGATAAAATAAGCATAGCATTAATATGGGCATTCGCTTCTACTTCCTTTAACACAGAGCCTAAGCCAATTAACTTACTTTTTGTTGTTGCATCCTTATAAATGGTAGCACCTGAGCTTTCAACTTCCGCTAATTTTTGCAAAATATATTGATCTAGCTCTTCTGCTGTATATTGAGTTGTCGCACGAGCGGGTAGGAATTGATAGTAATTATAGCCTTCTCCTTTTGAAGAACCATTGGCATTTGTAAAATTAATGCCATCCCAGCTAAAGTATTTTTCGCCTTGCTTCATAAAGCTAGGAGCCTTACCGTACACGTAACTAGAGGAATACTTATTCGTTTTATAATCATATAGGGTATGCTTGATTTCACCATTTTCATTTGAATAGAAAGAACGTCCCTTCACTAATGCAGAAGGAATTAAGCTAACGTCAGCCTGTTTTAAATAGCCTACATGACCAGCTAAGCGTACTTTTACTTGTGTGGCATCACTGCCTAGATACTCCATTTCTGTATTACCAGCAACAGCGATTTGATCCTTAATTGTTTCAGAGTTCAGTGCAACGTAATTATTCGTTACAACATAACCCGAAGTCATTTTTATAATTTTATTATTTTGAGTAATCACTAACGAATTACTTGTCATCGCTTTTTCAGCTGCTTCAAAGGTAGGAAGGCTTTGCTTGTCTACTAGATTGCCATTTGAAATTTCTTTGATGATATATGCTGTAGTATTACCGTTATTCCCAGTATTTTCGTTGTTACCAGCGTTTCCATTATTATTGCCATTATTCTCTGAGTTTCCGTTGTTTTCGTTATTCTCAGTATCCATTTGATCGGCAAGAAGAATTAAACGTAGAATGAATGTTGAAGCTTCACCGATAGTGGCATTGTCTCTAGGTAAAAACATGCCATTAGAGCTTCCTTTAATCAGTCCTAATTGTGCACCAATGGCAATATCCTGACGGAAATCTTTAAAAATAGTGGCATTGTCTTTAAATGTAATAGAAGAAGTACCTTTTGGTATTTTTAAATAATCCACCGCTCTAATTAGCATAACTGCCATATGCTCTCTTGAAATGCGTGCGTCAGGCTTAAAAGAGCCATCTGTATACCCTGTGATAATTCCAGCAGTAGCGGCAAGCTTAATTTCATTTGCATATAAATAGGTGTCTGAGACATCTGTAAACGTCATGTCGCTTTTTGTACCTAAATCTAAAGCTTTTGCTATGTATGTGGCAAATTCACCGCGTGTAACCGTGTCATTTGGACGATAGCTGCCGTTTGCATCTTTAATCAATGCATCTTTAGAGATTAAATAACGCAAGCCACTTTCGTGCATATGGCCTGATAGCTCATCAGCATTGGCCGATTGTGGTTGCCAAATGACTACACTAATAAGCATCATAAGCAACATAAAAATTGATCGTTTTTTCATAGTTTTACCCTCCTAAACTGATATCATTTTAACAAAGTTATACAATCAAGTTAAGGGTCAAATGTTAGAAATATCATAAAATATGCCAACGAATTCTAGGAAATAAGTAGGCTTTTCGTTTTTGTAGAAAGATTTTGTATGGAATAAGGGAGGGGGAGTGAATCAAAATTCATATGAGTTTCTTCTATTATATAGTGGTTTTCTGTTTAGCCCAAAAAATAATGCCGCCCATTGTTTGGAATGGACGGCATTTTTGAAAAATATTAAAGCATTTCTGAAGTTGTTTTTGCTTGCATATGCAGTTGTAGGTAGTCTGGTCCACCTGCTTTTGAGTCTGTACCTGACATGTTGAAACCACCAAATGGTTGGTAGCCAACGATGGCACCTGTACAGCCACGGTTGAAGTAAAGGTTTCCTACATGGAATTCTTCACGTGCTTTTTCTAAGTTCACACGGTTTTTCGTGATGACTGCACCTGTTAAACCGTATTCTGTATCGTTCGCAATTTCAATAGCGTGATCGAAATCTTTTGCTTTTGCGATTGCTACCACTGGCCCGAAGATTTCTTCTTTCATAATACGTGCAGAAGGTTCTACGTCTGCGAACACAGTTGGCTGTACGAAGTAACCAACTGAATCATCTGCTGTACCACCAGCCACTAGACGACCTTCGCCTTTACCGATTTCGATGTATTCCGTAATTTTGTTGAATGCCGCTTGGTCAATAACTGTTGCCATGAAGTTGCTGAAATCTGTTGGATCTCCAACTGTTAAAGCATTTGTTAATTCTTCTACACGATTAACAACTTGCTCATATACATCTTCTACGATGACTGCACGAGAACATGCTGAACATTTTTGACCTGAGAAGCCAAATGCTGATTTGACGATTGATTGTGCAGCTAATTCTAAGTCTGCTTCTTTATCAACTACGATTGTATCTTTTCCGCCCATTTCAGCGATGACACGTTTAATCCAAATTTGACCATCATTTAATACAGAAGCACGTTGGTTGATACGTAAACCAACATCACGTGAACCTGTGAAGCTGATGAAGCGTGTTTTTGGATGATCGACTAAGTAGTCGCCTACTTCAGCACCAGAACCTGGTACGAAGTTCACGGCACCTGCTGGAAGACCTGCTTCTTCTAATACTTCGATAAATTTATACGCCACTACTGGTGTTGTAGAAGCTGGTTTTAATAAGACTGTGTTCCCTGTTACTAAAGCGGCCACTGTTGTACCAGCCATGATAGCAAATGGGAAGTTCCAAGGAGAAATAACGATACCGATTCCTAGTGGAATATAGTCATAACGGTTGTATTCACCTGGACGGCTTTCTACTGGTTGACCGCCTTTAATGCGTAGCATTTGGCGACCATAGTATTCCAAGAAGTCGATTGCTTCCGCTGTATCTGCATCTGCCTCTGCCCATGGTTTCCCTGCTTCTTTTGTTAATAATGCAGAGAATTCATGTTTACGACGACGAATAATAGCTGCTGCTTTGAACAAAACGTCAGCACGAATCGCAGGGTCAACTTTTTTCCATGTTTTGAATGTTTCATCCGCTGCTTGCATCGCTTTTTCAGCTAACTCTTTGCTTGCTTTTGACACACGGCCAATCACTTCTGTTTTCTTTGCAGGATTGTACGAAACGATTTTGTCTTCTGTTGTAATGCGCTCGCCACCAATAATTAGTGGGTAGTCTTGACCTAAGTAACCTTCAACTTTATTTAAAGCCTCCACATAAGCATTGTAGTTTACCTCTTGTGAAAAATCTGTGAATGGTTCGTGTTTGTATGGAATCATGTCAGTTTCCTCCCCATGAATAAGTGATGCCAAATGATTATGCACCTTTTAAGATTGTGATAATTATATAATGCAATATAATTTGGCATTTATCAACTCAAATCTTAAAATTTTTTCAATTTTTGCATCTGTTTTTCGTATTGGTGTTAGAATAAGCTTAATGGAATACAGGAGGACAAGATGGATAATAATGTACTACAAAGTATTTATAAATATGTCATTGAAAAAGGTGATATGGGAATTTGCGTCGTAGATACGGATGGCAAGTTGCTCATATATAATAAAAAAATGAGGGAATTAGAGGGTGTTAACGAAGATGAGTTTGAGGAAAGGCGAGCCTTAGAGATTATTGATTTTGAGATTGAAAAAAGTGATATTTATAAGGTCCTCAGCTCTGAAACACCCATTTACAATATCAAAAAAACGTATTGGAATAAAAAAAATCAAGAAGTGACCTATATAAGCAATATTTATCCGTTGCACTATGAAGGTGCTTTAGTGGGGGCTGTGGAATTTGCGCGAGATATTACACAGCTTGAATATATGATGTATCAGCCATTAAGAAGATATGGAGCACCATTGACATTTGATATTATCACCGCTGTATCACCAGTCATGAAGGATGTTATTGAAAAAGCAAAGATTGTAGCGCTAAGTAGAATGCCTGTTGTCTTAATAGGGGAATCAGGTACAGGCATTGATATGGTGGCTGAGGGAATTCATCATGATCTAAAGGTTCAAAATGATATGTTTATTGCTTTAATTTGCCGTCGAGACGAAAAAACGGTTTTAAAGCAATTTGAAAAATATATTATTGAAAAGGAAAAAATCACTTTTTTTGCAGAGCGTATCGAATATTTATCGCTTGAAGCACAGGAAAAGATTGTTGAGCTTTTTAATAATCACCCAAATCATCAGCATGTTCTAATCGCTAGTGTTGGCAAAGACCCAATTGATTTAATTCAAAAGCAAGAGCTATCTAAAAAGCTGTATCGACTTTTTTCTGGCATCACAATATATGTACCACCTTTACGAGAAAGAAAAGAGGATATCATGCCCTTTATCGATGACTATTTCAAACGGCATCGTGATAGCTTTGGCTCATCAATTCAAGGGCTTTCAGAAGAAGTGCGTGAAACCTTTTTAAAATATGATTGGCCAGGTAATCTAAAGGAATTGGAAGTTCTATTGGATGAAATTACGTCGTTGATTACCAATGAAATGATTGTGGAGTCACATATGTTGCCTGTCCATTTCAAATGGAAAATCCAAAGCTCATGTGAGGAAACGGAAAAAGAAGTATCTACGAGTGACTTGTTTGTAATTAAAAATCAGCAGGATATCCGACCGTTAGACGTCTACATGAAAGAGGTAGAGGAGTACTATATTTCGAAGGCGTTAGATTTTCATCAGGGGAATATTTCTAAAACTGCTGCGGCATTGGGGATTCGTCGTCAAAGCTTACAATATCGCGTTAAAAACTATAAGCTCAATAAAAAAAGCGAAAACATTGATTAACGATGTTTTCGCTTTTATTGTTGATTTGATGGATAGAATCACTAAATTGATGGATAGGGCTATCTAACTGGTGGATAGACTCCCAAAAGTGACGGATAGAACTATCTAACTGATGGATAGCATCTAGCTTGTAATGATTATTTTCCTTTTTTTGAAAGGCGACCAAGAGCAAATGCCGCAGCTCCTAAGCCGATTGCCATATTTGTTTTTTTATTAAACACTTGTTTTGTCACAAGTGCCACATTTTGTGGGCGTTCTGCTAAACGGCGCATAAAGTAACCGTACCAATCGTTACCAAATGGTAGGTATGTGCAGAAGTTAAAGCCTTCACGTGCAAGATCTAGCTGCATTTCTTTACGGAAACCATATAGCATTTGGAATTCGAATTTTTCATTTGGAATATTATGTTGTTTCACAAATTGTTTTACATGGTTAATAACATTATGGTCATGTGTAGCAATCGAAGTAAATTTACCATGTAATAAATGATACTCGATTAGTTTTAAATAGTTGCGATCAATATCACCTTTTGATTGATATGCTACATTTTCTGGCTCTTTGTAGGCACCTTTAACGATTCGTAATCGGAAGTTTTTGTATTTCTCAATATTTTCTTCTGACTCGAAGAAGTAAGCTTGAATAACTGTACCTACGTTATCAAACTCTTTGTGTAGTTCCTCTAATAATTCAAAAGAGCTGTGTAAGCGTTCGTAGTTTTCCATATCGAAATTTACGAAAATGTTATATTGATGTGCCAGAGCCACGATTTCTTTTAAGTTTTCGTAGCAAAATGCATAATCAATATCTAAACCTAATTGAGAAGGTTTAAGGGAGATGTGAGCATCAAGCTTTTCATCATGAATAGCTTGAACAACAGCTAAAATATTATTTTTTGCAGCTGTTGCTTCTGATTTTTCGTAGACGAATTCGCCTAGATTATCGACTGTACATGAAATATTAGCATTGTTTAATTCTCTAATCGATTGCACAACTTCAGGTAAGCTTGTTCCAGCAACTACACTTTGAGCACCCATTTTTAGACCATATTTTTGTGCAGCGCTATTTAATAATTTGTTTTCTGATAAGTAAATGAAAAAATCACGTAATACCATCATATGCCTCCAAAATTGAAAATTTTAAATTCTTGGCGATTATAACACTTTTTTTGAAAAGTAAAATGGCTAGATTTTTAGAAAAAATTTTTTTGAAGAAGCGATAAGGGGAGAAAACTATTGTATTGATTGACTTTTGAAAGTGAAAAAAACAAATAAAAAAATTTTTTTCAATAAAAGGGACTTTTCAAAATAATAGTTTTGAATTATGTTGAAAGGTATGTGTATTACACAAAGTATGTAATTGTTAAGAGAATTTTCTGATATTTAATTAAGGTGCTCAATTGATTTTTGAGTCCTTTTGGTATTTTAATATAATGTTAAAAGTAATTATCTTTAGAAGAAATTCTAAGATAATTACTTTTTTATTTCCATTATAAATATCATATTAATAGTAGTTCATAGTAAAAAAAAAGTGGGTGTATTATAATAGAATGGTGTATAATCATGGATAAAATATGTACAATTTGTGAAGATATAGTTACTTTTGATTTGTAATACTGAAGGCAATATGACTACTTTAAACTAAGATAAGGTGGAAAGTATGGCAAGAGGCAGAAAATTTAATTCAAATGGAGAGCGAAGCAAACAAATATTACTTGAAAAAGCGATAGAGCTATTTTCTGATAAAGGTTATTATCAGACAAAAATTAGTGACATTGTAAAGGCTGCCAATGTAACACAGCCTACTTTTTATCTGTATTTTAAAAGCAAGGATGCCCTTTATAATGATTTAAATATACAATTCCAAAGTGGATTTTTGGAAGCGCTGGAAAGTCAATCAACTGAAATTGTTGAAAACGGCTTAATAGGATTTGTCACACTGTTAGAGCAAAAGTTATTAAACTTGTTCATTTATATTACGGAAAATCCCAAATTGACAAAAATCGGTTTTATCGAATCAGAGCAATCCCATATAGTGAAAACACAACTGACACAGCAAATTATCCACCTAATTTATCTTCATGATTGCGACAAAGATTTGCAGATGTATAGTGTGGATATGAAAATAATGATAGACAGCTTAGTCGGATCAATGGAGCGACTCATCATAATTTATTTATTAGAGCAAAAAAAATTACCTGCTGATCTGGCAAATGATATTATACAATTATATTTTGGGAAAACAAAAGAAACGATATAAAAAATTCCTCTCAACGATAAAATGTCTATCGATGAGAGGAATTTTTTTACTGGTTTATTTTTATATGCTGATAGTAGCCTTTTTGACCCTTGCTATTTGCATGAATAAGTAGCATATATTCTTGATCTGCTACTAAAGGTTTTGCAGGGGTAACGACAAGTGTTTGCCCTTCAACTTTAGCAGTTATAGATACTTCATTTGCCCCTAAAGCAACTAGTTGAACGTGACCTTTAGCAATTTGTGAAGAAAGAACTGCAGGAATTTTCACACTTACTTTTTCTTTTGTTGCATTACTCTTTGCAGTAGATAACTTTCTATATTTTGGATACTGTTCCTTTAGAGCATCAAAATGTGCTTGGAAAATAGGAGCTGATGTTGTTTGTATATTTGGCTTAACCCCTACTTCGTGAATAGTCTGACTAGCAGGTCCTGTAAATTTACCGACTGTTAGCTTTAAATAACTTCCATCATGTAAGGTATAAAAGCCTTGCATAGCACCTTTTCCATAGGTTGTTTCACCATATAATATAGCCGCCTTTTGGTCTTTTAGTGAGGCGGAGAGCATTTCAGAAGCACTAGCACTATAGCGATTCACGAGAATACGAGTATTTTTAGGAAACTTTGTGTCTTGGTGAACTGCTGGTATCGTGTAGGAGGCGTGTGCTTCCTCTAATAAATAGGCGATTTTAGCAGATGGGAATAATCCTGTCATTTCTTCCGCTGTTGTCACATAACCCCCACCATTATTTTGTAAATCCAATATGAACGATGTTGCACCACGTTGTTTTAAGTCAATAAGCGCTTTTTTGACAAGCTGTGCGCCATCTTCAGAAAAGGAAGCCAACGAAATATAGCCAACATGTCCAAACAGTAATTCAGATTGTACATTTGGTAATGTGAATTTTTTTCGTGTAATAGTTTTAGTTGTTGTCGTTTCATTACTATGCTTGATTGTAACCTTCACTTGGGTCCCTTCATTACCGATTAAGAGGGAAGAGGTTTCTTGTGTAGAGCGACCAATAATAGACTCACCATTAACAGCAATGATGATATCTCCAGCCTTAATACCGGCTTCAAAGGCGCCGCTACCTTCAATTACTTGTAAAATATGAATCCCATCTTCGTGTTCTTCAATTATAACACCAATCCCAATTGTTGATAGGTTAATGCTATTCATATAATCCTCAAATTCTTGCTTTGTAAAATAAGTGGAATATGGATCAAGCATCTCCATGATTTCTGAGATGGACGTGGCTTTCTCTAAGTTTCCATCGATTGTTCCAACATAAGTATTTTTAATGATCTCCTTAATTTCCTTCATAAGCTGTTGATCATTACTTGCAGCATGAGTAGCCGTGAAAGGAATTAGAAAGAAGGCTAGAACAAATACAAACGACCACATTAATTTTTTCATTGGACACCTCTTTTCTAGAACTCGAAAAAGGAATGCACCATGCTCATTAGGCGTTTAATGGATGGATACATTTTACAATTGAGTATCTATTTTTTATTATACATGAGCTGTAGGAATTGTGGGGGGATTAAATAAGATAAAAGAATCTGCCTGTTATGAACAACAAGCAGATTCCAATAAATTATTTTTTTATTTCGCTGAGGCGTTATTAGTTAGCTTATGAATCATAATGCCAATAAATGCGCCAACTATGGCTGGTAAAAGCCATCCTAAATTTTGCTCATACAGAGGCAATGCTTTTAGCATGTTTTCATACGGCGCGATTTCTACCTTCATTTCTTTTAAGCCACCGTAAAGGCTAACAAGGAAAGTTGGAATGAGCGCTAAAATATAAACAATTTGTTCACCTTTAAAGAAATGGTCCGCTAATGATAATACCATCAATACCATCGCCAGTGGATAAATGATTAACAGTACAGGTAAAGATGCACTAATAATTGTTGAAAGACCAACATTTGTAATAGCTGCACTAATAATAGTGAAGACAATCAAAAATGTCTTGTACGAGATTTTTGGGAAGAGCTTGTGGAAATATTGGGCATTAGCAGTTAATAAACCGACAGCCGTTGATATACAAGCTAGTAAAATAGTAGCAGACAAAATAATACTTCCAAGACTACCAAAAAGCACTTCCGCTGATTTTGCAATAATATCTCCGCCATTGGCAGAGGCACCAATTGCAGTAATACTTGTATTCCCAATATGACCGAGTGAGATATAAACGAAAGATAAACCTATAGCCGCAACCACACCGGCAAAAATCGTCGTATTGATTTGCTTTTTCTTATCTGTCATGCCCATATCACGTAAAGCTTGTAAAATAACGATACCGAAAACAAGTGCACTTAGAACATCCATTGTTAAGTACCCTTGTACAAAGCCTTCAGCAAAAGGAGAGCTAATATATTTTCCTGCTGCTTCCCCTGGTTCTCCCATTGGAGAGATAAAGCTTTTGACAGCGAGCAATAAAATAACTAGAAGCAGGGCAGGTGTTAAGATTTTTCCTACTCGATCGACAAGCTTCGAAGGGTTAATAGAGAGATAAAGAATTAGGGCGAAAAATAAAATAGATGTGATTAAAAGCGGCGCCCAATGCCCCTTCATCGCTTCAGGAAGGAACGGTGCAATCCCTATTTCATAGGACACAGATCCAGTTCGCGGTACAGCGAAGAACGGTCCAATGGCTAAATAAACAATGGATGTAAAGATTACGCCAAAAGCAGGGCTAACACGATTGGCAAGCAGCTGTAAATCGCCTCCTGCTTTGGCGACAGCAACGATAGCTAATAGTGGTAAACCGACACCTGTTATTAAGAAACCGATCATAGCAACTGTGATATTTTCACCTGCTTGTTGACCTAATAACGGTGGAAAAATAATATTCCCAGCACCCAAGAATAAGGCAAATAATAGCAATCCTACTGCTAAATTTCCTTTGATGAAATGCAAGATGTTTTTCATAAGTATAAAAACTCCTTTAAGATTGAAAAGATAAAACTTTCTAAAAATTTTAAATACAGAAGTGTATGTTATCATAGGAACAAGAATCTGGCAATGAATATATTATTGCAATATAGTCGGATTTTGTCGTATTCTATAGGATTACTAAAATGTTTGAAAAATAGTCAGTATTTCCGATTTTTCATGAAGCAGTTATCTAGTATGATAGACACACAAGGAAATATTCTAGCACGAACGGAGGCAATTTGGTATGCAAAAGACAAAAAAATGGAGAATTCTTGTTTTAAGTACTATCGCAACTTCCTTTTTAGCACTACAAACAGCAGAAGCAGCAACTTACACCGTACAAAAAGGCGATACTTTATCCAAAATCGCGCAACATCATCAAGTTACGATTGAGGATATTATGAAGTGGAATAATCTATCGAAAGATACGATTTTTGTAGCTCAAAAGCTTGAAATTCAAAAGCAAACAACGAGTGAGGGGACAAAACCTTCAACCCCATCAACATCTGTCAAACCTACTGCTGGCTCTCATACAGTGGCGAAAGGTGACACATTATCAAAAATTGCAAAGCAATATAATGTGTCAATTAAAGATATACAGGAATGGAACAAGCTTGAGAAAGACATAATTTACATTGGACAAGTATTAAAGATTTCTTCAGGAGCCGTGAAACCCGGGGGTGAATCTATACATAATAATGTGACTTCAGATACGGGCACACCATCCAAAGTGACAGATAAAGATCCTACAGCAAATGGACAAGCTATTTATAAAAAAACAGTTGAAGTGGCAAATACATTGGTTGGGACACCCTACTTATACGGTGGTAATACGCCAGTGGGTCTTGACTGCAGTGGATTTATTTTCTATGCCTTTAATCAAGGCGGATTAAAAATAGGAAGAACAAGTAGTGAGGGGTATTTTAATGGCAACACAACACTTGTGGAAAACCCAGTACCAGGAGATCTAGTTTTCTTTGAAAATACATATAAAGAAGGTATTTCTCATATGGGCATTTATATTGGGGATAATAAATTCATCCACGCGGGCACAGATGGTGTAGAAATTTCAGATGTTACTTACGCTTACTGGTCTTCTAAACTAGTAGCTTATAAACGTTTTGATAGTGTGAAATAAAAAAGGAGTGATTTTTACTTACGCAGAAATCACTTTTTATATGACATAAACAAACCCCCTTCTTAACGAAAGAAGGGGGTTTTGATGTTATTGTGTAACACGCGCTGTCCAACGGGAGAGATCAGCATCATTTGCATCAACAAGCTCTGCTGGGAAAACAAATGTCCAAGGCTTAGTTGAGTTTGGTTGCACAGTTAAGATTGGGTCCATTTTAAATGAACCTTTGGCAATTTGTTTGCCTGTTGCATCAATAATTTCTAATGGCAATTGTTCAAGATTAATTGCTTTATTGTGGCCATTGCGGATAAAGATCGATACATTTAAATTACCATTTTCAGCTAGCTTTGCCTGTAAACCTGTGAAGTTTACCTCTGTTTCGCCTAGCTCTGGTAATGTTTTAACGATTTTTTCAAGCTCCTCTTTTTGAGCTGCTGGTAATTGCTTTTCCCAAGATGGATCAAGCTCTAATTGGTGTCCGCGAAGGGAAACAAGGTTAAAGGCAATTTTCCAGCCTTCTTCAGGAACCTCATCAACTTTGATTGTAGACTTGTCAAATTCGAATACCCATGGACGAGCACTTTCTGCTGGAATTGTGCCAAGTGCTTTAAAATCGAATTTTTTAGATGCTACAAGCTCATCATTTTTATCCATAATGAATAGTTCGATTTCACCTAGCTCAATCGCTTGTGGTAAAGATGAACGGAAAAATGCACGTACTAACCATTTTCCACCACGACCTTCTTCAATACTAATAGAAGATAGAGATAATTGATTTGGTTTCAATGGTTCTAGCTCATTAGCAAGGAAGTTAAAGATATATTTTTGCTCCTGAGGTACGTCCCATTCTGGATGGAAAGAAAGCTTTGTTTCAACATCACGGTTTTCACCTTTATTTGTAGAAACAGTACCTAGCAAGTCTTTTGAGTCAATTGTGTTTTCTTGAACGATTTTATCTGATTTTTTAAAGAATGAAAATAAGCCCATTATTGTTCCTCCTGCTGTGCTTCAATTGTTTTCATGAAGCTTGTAATTTCTATAATGATTGAACGACGTAGTTCTTGGAAATTTTTACCGAACAATTCCAGTCCTTCACGTTGATAAATTCGCATCGGATCTTCTTGTTGATAATGACGTAAGCCTATTCCTTCTTTTAAATGCGCCATGGCTTCCAAATGTCTTACCCAGCCACTATCGATGTAGCTAAGCATAACTTGAGGGATAGCTTGAAGTATTTGCTCATTTTCAGAGAATCCTTCGATTTTATTAAGTAGTTCTAGTTCAGATGGTTCGATATCTGCTAGTATCTGTTTAATTCTTCCGACCTCACGATCGATTGTAACAGGCGTAATGAATAGTGAGTTTAATGTTTGCTCCATACGATCATAATCCCATTCGATAGAAGAAACATCTTCTGGTGCAGCATCACGAACAGCAAAATCAACTGTTTCACGTAGCATTTTTTTCAGCTCGCCCATTAAGTCTTCACCAGCTAAAATTTTGTCACGTAATCCATAAAGAACCGTGCGTTGATCATTAATAACATCATCTAGTTTTAAGTTGTATTCACGCATGCCGTATTGAGAACCTTCCACAATGCGCTGCGTACGATCTATAAGCTCCTGCACCTCTTTGTTTTGAATAATGCCATTTTCATCTGTGACCATTTTTGCAGAGAATTTTTCAACTTCTTCTTTTGCGTAACGACGGAACATATCATCTTCAATAGAGAGAATGAAGCGGCTTTCGCCTATGTCTCCTTGACGACCTGAACGACCACGTAACTGATTATCTACACGTCGACTTTCATGCTTTTCTGTACCCATTACATATAAACCACCAAGATCATGCACTTCTTCCCCTAGCACGATATCTGTACCACGACCAGCCATATTTGTTGCTACAGTAATACGACCTTTTTGACCTGCTTGTGAAATAAGCTCTACTTCTTGCTCTACGGTTTTTGCATTGAGTAATTGGAAAGTTAATTTTTCTTTTTTTAGATAATCAGCAACCGTTTCGGACTGTAAGATTGATGTTGTACCAATGAGAATTGGTTGACCTTTTTCATGACGTTTTTTAGTCTCAGCTGCAACATATTTATATTTTGCCTCTTGGGTGCTAAAAATAATATCAGGCTGATCGACACGTTGACGTGGACGGTTGGTTGGAATTTGCACAACTTCCATACCGTACACTTCTCGAATTTCCTTTTCCTGTGTTTTCGCTGTACCCGTCATCCCAGAAAGTCTCGGATACATACGGAAATAGTTTTGAATTGTAATTTGCGCCATTGATTTATTTTCATCCGTGATGGTAACGCCCTCTTTGGCTTCAATTGCTTGATGTAAGCCATCAGAGAGTGAGCGACCTTCTAAAATACGGCCAGTAAACATATCAACAAGCTCAATTTTGTCGTTTTTAACGATGTAATCTACATCACGTTTAAACATGACGTGTGCACGAACTGCTTGAATCACATAATGGAAAAGTGTTTGATGTTCTAAATCATACAGATTATCAATATTGAAGGCAGCCTCAACCTTTTCAATACCTTTGTCTGTTAGGGAAGTAGCTTTTGTTTCTTCATCAAAATCATAATCTTCCTCGACTTTGAAACGTTTGGCTAGCATGGCAGCAATTTGATGTAATTCGTTATTCGATGCCATTTTACCTGCGATAATGAGAGGTGTTTTGGCCTCATCAATCAGGACACTATCTACTTCATCAATAATGGCAAAGTGATATGGTCGTTGAACCTTATCTGCCAAGCTATGAGCCATATTATCACGTAAGTAATCGAAACCGAATTCAGTTCCAACACCGTATGTAATATCTGCGTTGTAAGCTAATTTTTTTTCATCTTGCTCCATCATCGGTACATTTAAACCAACAGTTAAGCCAAGGAACCGATGGATTTGACCAACTAACTCATAGTCTCGTTTTGCAAGGTAATCATTTACTGTGATAACGTGAACGCCTTTACCTTCTAATGCTCGTACATAAGAGGGAAGGGAAGCAACGAGTGTTTTACCTTCACCTGTAGGCATTTCAGCGATATTGCCTTCAGTCAATACAAGACCACCGATAAGCTGTACATCAAAATGACGCATACCTAATACACGCTTTGAGGCTTCGCGTACAACTGCAAAGGCGTCCGGGATGATTGATGTAATAGGCTCACCTTGTTCTAATTGATTTTTGAAAATAAAAGTCATTTCTCTTAATTCAGCATCTGACTTGTTAACATACGTTTCTTCAAGATTATTAATTTGATCTACTATTTTATAGTAGCGCTTTAATTGACGAGCACTAGTTTGCTCTTTGTTACTTTTGAAAATTGAGAACATGAAATATACGCTCCTTTAAAGTTGTCTACATGCTAGACACTTCATTATTTTATCAAATTTTGCGAATGGTGACTACAATTGACTGTATAGGAATCTGTGAATGCTAAAATGTACAAAATATTTGTGAAATCGTGGAAAATGTTTAGAAAAAGTATATTTCAATGCTTGTTCATGCTATAATCAATTTGGATTTCAATGTAGATTATTTATTTGAGGAGGAGAGACATGCTTTACGTGTCTTTAATAGCAGCGTTCGTTGCATCCATTTTGTTAACTCCATTAGTGAAACGTTTAGCGTTTAGAATAGGTGCTGTTGATGCACCAAACTACCGAAAAGTACATGCTCGAATTATGCCAAGACTTGGCGGCTTAGCCATTTTCCTTGCGTTTATAATTGGTGTGACGATTTTATATTCATTTTTAATCCATACTAAACATGGTAGTCCCGAATCTTTGTTAGCAATCATTATAGGTGCTTGTATTATCGTTGCCACTGGTGTTATTGACGATATGCGTGAGATTTCTGCCAAGGCAAAGATGATTGGTCAGCTAGGTGCCGCACTAATTGTTGTTTTTGTAGGTGGAATTCAAATTGAAATGGTTAACTTACCATTCTTAGGTACATTAGACTTTGGTTTACTAAGTATCCCATTAACAATTATTTGGATTGTTGGGGTTACAAATGCTATTAATTTAATTGATGGCTTAGATGGCCTAGCAGCAGGTGTTTCTACAATTGCACTCATTACATTAGCAATCATGGCGTTTATTATGAGCAATATGTTTGTTTTAGCGCTAGCAGCCATTTTAGCTGTAGCTTCACTTGGTTTCTTATTTTATAATTTCCACCCAGCGAAAATTTTTATGGGTGATACAGGGGCATTGTTCCTCGGATTTATGATTTCCGTGTTGGCATTACTTGGTTTTAAAAATGTTGCATTCGTAGCTTTAATCATCCCAATTATTATTCTTGGTGTACCGATTTCTGATACATTCTTTGCGATTGTTCGTCGTGTACGCATGAAGAAGAAATGGTCTGATCCAGATAAATCTCACTTACACCACCGTTTACTGGATATGGGCTTTACACATCGTCAAACTGTATTAATTATTTATGGCATCGCGATGATGTTTGGATTAGCAGCGATCATCTTCTCTATGGCAAAATTATGGGGAGCTATTTTACTTGTAGCTGTTATTTTAACAGCCATTGAAATCTTTGTTGAGGTCATTGGGCTAGCAGGTAAAAACTATAGACCATTATTAAACTTTGTACGGATTTTCAGTAAATAAAACGAAAGCAATCATACATTTTGTATGATTGCTTAGACTGTAGATAAACTCAAAAAAATTGAGATTATCTACAGTCTTTTTTTATTAAAACCGTCGATTGATGCTAAAGGCGGGGGCGAGTTGCTACCCTCGCTTTGTTATTGCCACTACTTCGCACCAATCAGCTTCTACATAAAATACTTCATCGTGAACGATTAGAGATGTTAACGATCGATTAATAAGTACCTAAGAAGCATTTAGTACGAAAATGAAAGAAATCGCAACGAATATGGCGTATTGCCAATATAACCATGCATCACAATGTACAGAAAATAACTCATTCAACACCATATTTGGGAATTATATTTAGAGGAAGCTGAACATTTACGACATTCCTATGACAGCAAACCAATTTATGCAAAGCGCAAAGAGACGATTGAATGTGTCTTTGCGGACGCGAAGCAAAAGCATGGATTGTGATGGAAAAACCTTAAGAGATCTAAAAACATTGTTCATGCAGGTGAGGCTTACTTTTGCTGCCAAAGAAACTGGCTACTTGGATGTATAGCTTAAAAGAGCGCTTCTCAATGTCTTTCTTATTGATAAGCATAAATAGCAACTTTGAGTGAACTATTACGGACGGACATTACCATTAGAATGTATAGGAAATAGAAAGGGAGGAAAGCTAAAATAGGCTTGTTTAACTAGTTCATGACAGGGTAAATGAAAAGAGCAGTTTAATCTTTGGGGAAGTAATATAAAAAGCCCCTAGACAAGATGGCTTGTCTAAGGGCTTTGGAAAGTCATTACTGGTTATTCAATGGCTGAATTATCATCGCTTGCAGCACTGTCTGTTCCTGAAGTATTGCCACTTGTTAGGCTTGATGAACTTTCATTTCGTCCAAGATGGTTATTGAAGATTTCCTTCACTTCATCTACAGAATCCTGATTTAACTGATAATAATAAATACCAGTAGACATGTCATCTGTACCATCCAATGTTAAAGAGTCGATACGTGGAGCACCTTTTGATAAATAAGATATGAAGGATTTCATTTCAGTGAATGTCATATCTGTTTTCATGTTATCACCAAGGGCTTTAATGACATCATCATACTTTGTGATGGAACCAACAGAAGCAACTTTTTTGATAATAGCTGAAAGAATTTCTTGTTGACGTTTACCACGCTCAATATCACTATCTTGCTTACGTGTTCTTGCAAGGGCAAGAGCCTCACTACCGTTTAAATGCTGTAAGCCTGGCTGTAAATTGATTGTGAATTTATCAAATTCATCTAATTCGTGTAAAGCATAAGGTACCTCTGCTTCAATACCACCGAGTGCATCGACAACGTCAATGAAGGCATTGAAGTTCATACGCACATAATAGTCGATTGGAATGTCAAATAGTTGTTCTACTGTTTCGATAGTAGTAAGTGTTCCACCCATTGCATGAGCATGAGTAATTTTATCTTTATAACCGACCTTAGGAATATAAACGTAAGAATCACGAGGAATACTTAACATTTTAATTGTATGTGTTTTGTTATTTAACGTAGCTAAAATAAGTGCATCGGAACGTGAGTTTTCAGAACCCTGTCCACGATTATCACTATCATCAACCCCGACAAATAAAATAGATACATTATCATGTACTGGCTCTACTTTTTCTTCTCGCTGAGTAGAAACCTGTCGACCTTCTAATTCCTCGTATGCTGAGTTTGCAGCATGCTCTACCTGTTTTGTAAGGTAAACACCATAAGCCGTTACACAAATCACCAAGCTGGCAACTAATAGTAGTGTAACTTTTATAATTAAGGAAGCTTTAGAAGATCTTTTTTTGTACGGTTTAACAGATCTTTTTTTCATATTAGATATATTCTCCTCTAATTATTGGGAATAATAATGCGATAAAGCTAAATTTTATTCAATTACAATAAAGCAAACGAATGGTCAATAAAAATAGCCTAACAAAAAAATTATACTATGCATATTTAGTTTCGACAATTAAAACTATTTATTTGACAATAAATTCTATAAATTGAGCATCTTCGAATGTAATGGATGCTTGTCCATTTGTGATTTCTGTAATCCAATTTCGGAACTGCTCTTCTTCCTCTTTTAACACAGAAGTAATGATTTCGACACCCTCTAAATACCGTATTTCCTCTAAAGAGTAAGATGAACCTCTTATTTCATTTTCGACTTTCCCTAGCCATGTGTAATCAATGGCTACCTTCATGAAATGATGAAGTTTACGTTCAACTACTTGTGCAGCAATGAGACCCTCTGTTGTCGCTTTCCCGTAAGCACGAATGAGACCACCGCCACCGAGCTTAATACCTCCAAAATAGCGAGTAACTACGACGACCGTATCTTTTAAGCCTTGTTTTTTTAAGACCTCTAACATAGGGACGCCAGCCGTACCACTAGGTTCCCCGTCATCATTCGCTTTTTGAATATGATCATGCTCACCAATAATATAGGCTGAGCAGTTATGTGTTGCATTATGATGCATTTTTTTTATACGATCTATAAAGGAAATTGCATCCTCTTCCGTTTCTGCACGTTCTATATAAGTGAGAAAGCGGGATTTGGAAATAACAATTTCGCTTTCACCATATCCTTTTACTGTTAAATAGTTTTCTCTCATCCGTATCAATCTCCTTTTAATTAGAGTTCTATTCTATAATTTTCGTGTAGAAAAAGCATTAAATTTTAGCATGGTAATGCTATAATGGGTGTAGACTATGGAATATATGAAATTGGTCTATTAAAATAGTGAGTAATCATAAGACATTAGACTGGGGAGTATACTATGTTTTCAAATGATACCTTCGATTTAAAGTCGCTTGATGACATTTTCAATCGAATGTTAGATACAATCATGAGCTCAAAGGATGACATCTTTATTATAAGTGAACAAAGCCGAAGAAGCTTTGAAGATATGCAAAAAGAGCTGGAAATTGTTCGAAAACAAATATCAATTGTAATTGATGAAGGCGATGCTCTGGAAAAAAGTACGCAGCTTGCTAAGCAAAGACTTGTATTAGTAAGTAAAGCTTTTGATAATTATACCGAAGAACAAGTTAGAGAAGCATATGAAACTGCACATGATTTCCAGGTAAAGCTCTCCGTTATTAGAACGCAAGAAAAACAGCTACGCGATAAAAGAGATGATCTAGAGAGAAGATTAAGAGGATTACTCGATACGATTGAACGTGCTGATCATATTGTCAATCAGGTAAATGTCATTTTGAATTACTTAACTTCAGATTTAAAAAATGTTGGTTTAGCGCTTGAACAAGCAAAAATGAAGCAAGATTTTGGGATACGTATTATTGCAGCTCAAGAAGAAGAGCGTAAGCGTTTATCAAGAGAGATTCATGATGGACCTGCTCAAATGCTTGCAAATGTACTAATGCGCACTGATTTAATAGATAGAACGTATCGTGAAAAGGGTATTGAAAATGCATTGGCTGAAATTGCTGATTTAAAGAAAACGGTGCGAAATGCTTTATCTGAGGTGCGACGTATTATTTATGATCTACGACCAATGGCACTTGATGATTTGGGAATTGTTCCGACATTAAAGAAGTATTTATCGACAGTAACTGAATATAATCCAGGTGTTGAAGTTCATTTCCAATCGAGAAGTACAGAAAAACGTATACCTTCAAATTATGAGGTATCCATTTTCCGATTAGTGCAGGAATGCGTAACAAATGCCATGAAGCATGGAAAATGTAAAGACATTTGGGTAAAGCTTGAGTGGTTAAAAGAAGCTGTCAATATCGTTGTGAAAGATGATGGCATTGGCTTTGATCCACAAGTAGTGAAAGACCATTCCTTTGGGATTTTAGGAATGAAAGAACGTATCGAAATTTTAAATGGTACAATCACGATTACTAGTGAAATCAATCGAGGGACAACGGTTTTATTTAAAATACCGTTAGAAGTAGAGTGATGCAATGTTGCAGAAATTTAGGGGGTAAAGACAAATGACAAAGATTATAATTGTAGACGATCACCAGCTATTCCGCGAAGGAGTAAAACGCATTTTAGATTTTGAAGATACGTTTGATGTAGTAGCTGAAGGTGATGATGGTACTGACGTGGTTACGTTATATGCTGAAAACGAACCAGATGTTGTATTAATGGATATTAACATGCCAGGTAAAAATGGAGTAGAAGCAACGTCAGAGTTAATCAATGATTTTCCTGATGCGAAAGTGATTATGCTGTCGATCCATGATGATGAAACATATGTGACACATGCATTAAAATCAGGTGCTCTTGGCTATATGTTAAAAGAGATGGATGCTGATGAAATCGTTGAAGCGATCAAAGTCGTTGCTAATGGTGGATCTTATTTACATCCAAAAGTAACAAAAAACCTAGTAGCTGAGTTCAAACGCCTGTCTGAACACGAAAATAAAGGGAACTTCCACCAAACGGAAATTCGTCGTCCATTCCATTTATTAACTAAACGTGAATGTGAAGTATTACAGCTATTAACAGATGGACAATCAAACCGTACAATTGGTGAGACATTGTTTATCTCTGAAAAAACGGTTAAAAACCACGTTTCAAGTATTCTACAAAAAATGAATGTTAATGATCGTACACAAGCTGTTGTAACAGCCATTAAAAATGGTTGGGTGGAAGTACGATAAGTGCTAAAACTGTTTTTAAAGGCTACTTTCTATTGAAGTAGTTTTTAAAACAGTTTTTTATTGTTTTTTGGTAATTATTTATAAAGGTTTACGAAATCATGAAGAGGCTATTCACAATTTTGTAACATTGCTAAACGGGACTGTTTATACGTATAAACATGAAAACTAACAGAACGTGCAACATTTTACAAGCAAATGCGTCATAAGAAAGATGTAGCACCTAAATGTTGAAAAAGCACAACAAAATTCCTACTACAGCATTTATATGCTACAATATGCGCGGGAGGTTTTTTGATGTTAAAGAAAAGTTTTCTAGCAGTGTTAATCTTATTCGTATTAACTTTAACTGCATGTGGTAATAAAGAAGAGAAGATGAGTGACGAGGATCGAGAAAAAGTAATAGAAGATGGTACAGTAGGCTTTGAGATGATGGGTGGTAACGTGGAAAAAGCTGAAAATGTGCCAGCAGCAGATGAAAAGGCAATTTTAGCATCTTTCGATGAGTATATTGCTGCATTAAATGCTGAAGAAATCGAGCGTTATATGAAGACAATCTCGAAAAATCCAAAGGGTTTTAAATACGATGAAGAAAAAACATATGCAACAGAAGTATTCGATCAATTTGATATTAAGCGTGATGTAGAAAACGTAACGATTGCTAAATATGAACCAGAAGAGGCTCAGGTGTTTGCCAACATGAAAATGCACTCTCTTCAGATTGAGACAAATGTTGAACACGAAAGTGCAGGACGTCAAGTAACAGTCTTTGTGAAGGAAGACGATGATTGGAAGGTTACAAGTGTCTTTTATATTGGTGATGACTCACAGTCTAGTACAGGCAACTAACAGGAGCTATCTTCATTCAATATAAGAATTGAGTGAAGATACGCCTACTATACATAGATAATGAATGCGAAATGAATAACGAAAACGTGAATCTCACGTTCGTCATTCATTTTACATTCATTTCTTTTTGTTTTCATTCCGTATCCTGTGCGACAACGAACGAACAAACAACAACAATTGCACCAAGAAGAAATAGATTGTAAACTAAGAATCATAGGAGAGTGGACATGGATGAGGACGGCAATCGTAACAGATAGTACTGCATATCTTTCAGCTGAGGAACGTGCACGCTTAAACATTCACATGATACCTTTAAGTGTTAATATCTCAGGTGAACTATTTGCAGAAGAAGTAGATATCACAGCATCTGAGTTTTACGATAAGGTGCGTGGAGCAAAAGAATTCCCAAAAACAACACAGCCTCCAATCGGAGAATTTGTTGCTCTCTTTGACGAGCTAGCGAAGGATTATGACGAGGTTATTTCGATCCATTTATCAAGTGGTATTAGTGGAACATATCAAGGGGCAGTACAGGCAGGTGAAATGGTAGAAGGCATAAAAGTGCATGCCTTTGACAGTGAAATTTCCTGTGCGGTTCAGGGCTTTTATGTTTTAAAAGCTGCTGAAATGGCGAAAGAGGGCCATTCAGCGCAAGACATACTGGCGGCATTAGCGGACATGCAGCAGTATATCCGTGCTTACTTCATTGTAGACGACTTAGCTCATTTACAACGTGGTGGGCGTTTGTCTTCTGCGGCAGCCTTGATCGGCGGCTTATTACAAGTAAAGCCTGTTCTACATTTTGTAGACAAGGTGATTGTGCCTTTTGAAAAAATCCGAACACGTAAAAAAGCATTAAAACGTGCTGAGGAATTGCTAGCAGAGGATGCGAGAAAGTATGAAGCTGTGGACGCTGTTGTCATACACGGCAATTGCCAAGCAGAGGCACAGGAATGGCTAGAGCAATTAGCAGAAGCGTACCCGAACGTAAGTTTTAAATTAAGCTATTTCGGCCCTGTCATCGGCACACATTTAGGTGAAGGATCGATGGGCTTAGGCTGGACAAAAAAATAAAATTTCTATGAGAAGGTCTCTACAGCAAAGTAGAGGCTTTTTTCTATGGAGGGAGAGAAATTATGAAATATAAAGGCTGGCTGTTACCACCGGCATTACGTGATTTCCATGAAGGTCGCATTTGGTTAAAAAACCATTCTCCATTTTCATCAGCACATATTGATAAGGCAATCGAGCGAAAATATTTTAATTTAATAGAAGGAATTCAAATGAAGCCAGTTATTCGTTGCAATCGCTGCCACAATACAAACCCGCAATTATTCACTCTATTTGATTGTTCAAAATGCCAGCAACAATGTTTATATTGTCGGCACTGTGTCAAAATGGGGAGGGTGAGCAGCTGTACGAATTTGATGGTTTGGATTGGCCCTAAAGCCATTAAGACGTACAAGCATTTATTCAAATGGGCAGGGCAATTCACGGAACTCCAACAGCTGGCTGCAAATGAAACTTTAGCAAGTGTGGAAGCAAAGCGTTCGCATTTAATTCATGCAGTGTGTGGTGCTGGGAAAACTGAGCTACTTTTTCCAACGGTTTATGATGCGCTAAAGCGAGGGCTACGTGTTTGTATTGCAACACCACGCACAGATGTAGTGTTGGAATTGACGCCACGCTTCCAGCAAGTATTCCCTGAAACTATTATTCATGCATTATACGGTGGTGTCTCACAACAACATGGCTATGCCCAGATGGTTATAGCAACGACCCATCAGCTTTACCGATTTGACAAGGCTTTTGATGTTATCATTGTCGATGAAGCAGATGCTTTTCCTTATACATTTGATGAAACCCTACAAAGAGCAGTAGGAAAGGCTAAAAAAGAACATGCTCCTATTGTATTTGTTACAGCAACCCCATCACCATCATTACTACATGCCTTTCAGCAAGAAAGCTACTCCTTTATTCCAAAACGCTATCACAATCATCCATTGCCAGTTCCTCAAGTGCGTGCTTTATGGGGCTATGATAAAAGCTTCCAGCGAGGTACGATCCCCAAAAGGTTAAAAAAATGGACAGAGGAACGTCTTAGCCAAAAGCAGCCATTTTTAATCTTCTTTCCAACAATCGCCTTAATGAATAGAGCAGAACCCCTTTTTCAGTTGCTAGATGAAAAGATAGTAGCTGTGCATGCAGCAGATTCGGAGCGAAAGGAAAAGGTGCTGAAGCTAAGAAATAAAGAAGTTCCAGGATTATTAACTACAACTATATTAGAAAGAGGCATTACAATTAGCAATGTACAGGTGGCAGTAATCGGAGCAGAGTCATTGATTTTTACTGCCAACGCTCTTATTCAAATTGCGGGTCGTGTTGGGCGGGATAGACATTTTCCTGCTGGTGAGGTCTTGTTCTTTCATCACGGCATCACAATAGAGATGGATGAGGCATGTGCAAAAATTGCTTTATATAATAGAAAAGGATTTCCCCAATGAATAAAATAGAATCGCATTGCTTAATTTGCTCGCAGTCGTTGACATCAACCATATCCTGGAAAATGCTTTTAACAAAACAGTTTTCACCGACTATATGTGATAGGTGTGCTGCTCGCTTTGAACATTCACAGTCAGCTACAGCACTCTATCAGTATAATGACGCGATGAAAGATTACTTACATCAGTTTAAATTTCTTCAGGATGTAGCTCTTGCAAAAGTATTTCGACAGGAGCTTTATGCTCGATTTAGAAAAGAGAAAGCGATGATTCTACCAATTCCCATGCATCCCCTCAAGCAACAGGAGCGTACCTTCTCACACACAGAGGAACTATTAAAGGCAGCTTTTATTCCGTACATTCAGCTATTAGAAAAGACAACAACAGAGACACAAAGCTCCAAAAATAGAGAGCAGCGCATACATGTAGCACCTCTTTTTCGCGTAAAGATAGGCTCACAAGTAGAGCATAAAGATTACCTTCTTTTTGACGATATTAAAACTACAGGAACAACCATTCAGCATGCCGCAGATGTGCTAATGCAGGCGGGTGCTAAAAATGTCCAATACTTCACATTAATTGAAGGATGAATTTTCCAACGTATTATGTATAATAGATGATGGGTATAGCATTCGTAGATAAGATTTCTTGAAAGAGGAGGAAAAGCAGATGGCTGAGGTTCGTAATTGTCCAAAATGTAATGAATTTTTTAATTATACAGGGGTCCGAGAAGTATGTCATAAGTGTGCACAATCAGAGGAAGAGCTTTATCAAATCGTTTATCGCTTCCTTCGTAAACGTGAGAACCGTGCAGCAACAGTTGAGCGTATCGTAGAAGCAACTGGAGCAGAAGAGGAGCTATTGTATAAATGGGTTCGTAAAGGCCGCTTGCAGCCAGCCATGTTCCCTAACCTTGGTTATCCATGTGATAACTGTGGTCATCTGACAACCATAGGTAAGCTTTGTACAAAATGTCAAGATGAATTAAAGGCAGACTTACGTACATTTGAAGCAGCCAAGGAATTCCGCGACAGTGTAGAGCAACGCGATCGTGTAACCTATCACGCAGAGCGAAAACGCTAATAACGGGAAGTGTGTTAATTTTAAACAAAATTAGCACACTTTTTTATATGTGAAAACTTAACATTATGTGAGACAATCCGAAATAATAGGAAGATAAGATTTTTAGATGGGGGGTTTCAAAATGAAAATTACATCTTATGGAATTAATGCAGTAAACGCCTATAAAAACCAAGTACGTAACGTTAAATCAGATACAAACAAAGCATCTTTTGCTGATAAAATTGAGATTTCGAAAGCTGCTCAAGATATGAAAAGCGTATCAACATACAGTACAGAGCGAGCTGACCGCGTACAACAGCTGAAAAAAGACATTGATTCTGGTGAATACAAAGTAGATGCTCGCAAAGTAGCAGAGGATATGCTGAAATATTATCGTTTCTAGGGAACAGCAGAAAGGGTGTATAGCGATATGTCTGTAGAAGCGATTAATTCTACATTAACGATGCTAGAAAGAATGCATAAAAGTTTACTTGAACTAGCCTTGAAAAAAACAGAAATCATTAAAGCTGGCGATATCGAAGCTCTAGACCAATTGCTCAAGGATGAGCAGGCACACATAGCGGCCATCGATAAGCTCGAGCAACAGCGTCAGAAACAGGTAACGGACTACCTCGAAGCAAAGGGACTTGCTTCATCTGACAAAACGACTGTCGCAGATGTCATCGAGGCTGCTGACCAACAGGCTGACAAAGCAACCTTATCAGTAGTTCGCGATCGTTTACTGCAAATTATCACTGACCTACGAAAACAAAATGACTTAAATCAAAAACTTGTTTTCCAATCACTACAAATCGTCAACCTAACATTAGATGCTGTAAGACCTCGCACAGAGCAAATGAACTACTCTAGCAACGAGGTTCACGGCACAAATAACATAGCTAAAAAATCATATTTCGATTCACAAGCCTAATAAGGGAGGAAGAAACATGCGCTCAACATTTATGGGTCTAGAAACAAGTAAACGCGGCCTCTTTACTCAACAAACAGCTTTATACACAACAGGACATAATATTTCCAACGCCAACACATTAGGTTACTCACGCCAACGAGTAAACATGCAGGCGACACCAGGTTTTCCAACAGCCGGTTTAAACCAACCAACCTATCCAGGACATCTTGGTACTGGGGTGGAAGCGGGGTCTATCCAACGTATTCGTGATCAATTTATTGATCGACAGTATCGTCAAGAAACGAATAAGTTGGGGTATTGGGATTCAGCAGCAAAGTCGATTGCGCAGATGGAAGATATTATGGCAGAGCCTTCAGAATTTGGTATCAATCAATCTTTTACTGATTTTTGGAAGGCAATGGAGGATGTTATTGATAACCCTAAAGACTCTGCGGCAAGACAAGTGTTAATAGCAAAAGGAAAATCAATAGCAGATTCCTTTAATTATATGGATAGACAAATAAAACAGATTCAGGGCAATATTGGAAATGAAATAAGTGTATCAACAGATAAAGTAAATTCAATTCTTAAACAAATTGCAGCCATTAATAAGCAAATCCAAGAAGTAGAGCCTAGTGGCTATGTACCAAATGATTTATATGATGCTCGCGATTTATTAGTAGATGAGTTAAATGAACATATTCCTGTATCAATATCTTTTGAAAAATCAGGTGGATTAGCAAAAGACGTAGCTGAAGGATCTATGACGATTACATATGTACCAGCGGATGGTAGCACACCTATTAAATTAGTAGAAGGTAAAGAATATGCTGCTCTTGCAACGATGGATACAAATAATCAACGTGTCGATGGTGAGGTGGATGACCAAGCCACTGGAGGATATTATAACTTTAGTGAACTTAAAATTTCAGCTATCGGCGCACCACCAGGTGATCCAACGACTGGCCCTTATACGATTGATTACAGTCAAATGGATCAAGGGAAAGGTTCATTGCGTGCTTTAATAGATGCGTATGGACATAGTGGTGGACAAGGTACTTATCCAGAAATGATAGATAACCTAGATAAACTAGCAAATGAATTTATTACAAAATTTAATGATGTCCATAAAGCAGGTTTTGGTTTAGACAATAGTACAGGTCTAGACTTCTTCTCTGGAACAACTGCTCGTGATTTCAAAGTAGTGATTACTGATCCAAAACAAGTAGCCGTATCAGATACAACGGGTGAAGAAGGAAATAACCAAAACATGCGTAAGCTAGCAGAGCTACAAACACAGGCACAAGCAAACTTAAAGCAAGGAACATTCCAAAGCTACTATAAATCATTGGTGGGGGATTTAGCAGTAAAGGGACAAGAAGCAATACGTAGTGCATACAACTCTGAAACATTGCACTTGCAAATTGCTAGTAACCGTGATTCCATGAGTTCGGTTTCCTTAGATGAAGAAATGACTAATATGATAACATTCCAACAAGCATACAATGCTAATGCACGTATGATTACAGTTGTGGATGAAACATTAGATAAAATTATCAATGGTATGGGAAGAGTAGGGCTATAAAAATAGTCACTTAACTGAGAGGAGATAAATTATGCGTGTCACACAATCAATGCTATCTAGTAATATGCTACGCAATTTAAATACAAGCTACAGCAAAATGTCTAAGTATCAAAATATGCTAGACTCAGGTAGTAAAATTTCAAGACCATCGGATGATCCAGTTGTAGCAGTAAAAGGGATGGGCTATCGTATAGATCTTGATAAAAATCAACAATACCAAAGAAATATTCGCGATGCAAATACATGGCTAGATACAACAGATGAGTCTCTCGATCAAGTAGGTGCTGCATTAAAACGTGTAAAAGAGCTTATAATACAAGCAGCAACTGATACAACTACTACTGATGATCGTCAAAAAATAAATGCAGAAATGAAACAGATTAAGGAACAATTACGTGATATCGCCAATACAAAAGTGGGAGAGAACTATATTTTTTCAGGTACGCATACAAACCTACCGCTTTATACTGATAATACAGGACCACAAAACCCGGCCCTTACCCCAGCTGGAGGACAAAAATCAATTGATATTAACGTTTTTGATGGCATCTCAATGAATATAAACACACCAGGTGCTGATTTATTTAACGATATCGATGGGTTTATGACAAATATAAACACGCTTTTGCAAAATGGTGCAACAGCTGTTGAAATCGGAAATACACTTGGATTGCAAACGACAAATGGTGCTACTACAATCCCTGGTTTAGATGGTATTTATGAAAGCACGTTGACTGTAAGAGCAGATGTCGGCGCTCGACAAAATCGCGTAGAGCTGATGGAAAATCGACTAAGTATTCAGGAAGTCAATGTAACGAAACAATTGTCTCTTAATGAAGATACAGATTATGCTAAAACGATTACAGATATGGTAACACAGGATTCTATTCATCAAGCTGCTTTATCTGTAGGAGCAAAAATTATTCAGCAAACCTTAGTAGATTTTATAAGATAAAATCTACTAAGGTTCTGCCCCGTAAGTGAGATGGCAGGGGAAACTTTATACTAAACAACCAAGCGTTTGGACTATTTGTTCAGACGCTTTTATTGAAAGGAGATGTATACGTGAGGCTCCCACAAATTCAAATTCATACAACAGATGTCAAAATAGACCTAAATATATCAAAGCCACAGCAATATATTAAACAACCTAAAGCAACACAACATATTGAACAGCCAGCAGCTATTTTAGAAATACGGACAACTAGAGGGATATTAAAAATAGACTCTTCACAGGCAAGACGGGATATAGGAATGATTGGTCCATTGGAATCAAGTGCTAACTACGCAGAAAAAGGAAAACAAGAGGCACTTAAGGGGATGGCGCGTAGAGCAAGAGAGGGACGTCAAATGATGGACAACGCTGGAAAAGGTCAAGGACGAGCTACTATTCAAAATATTGCAAAACAAAATTATGGTCCACACCATGCACAAATTAACGTTAAATTTGTACCCTCTATAGGGTCAGTGCAAATCGACTATACACCAGGTACAACGGATGTTAATATTCAGCGCAAAGAACCAATAATTGACGCTAAAGTGAACAAACCAATCCATGAATACACACCAGGAAAAGTAACTGGTACAATGATACAAAGACCGGATGTTGATATCAATGTCATCATATAAAGGAGCGCGAAGAATAGATGAAAATTGCGACAAAATTTTTAGGTGAAGTCGAAATTGAAGAAAAAGACATACTTTTTTTTGAACATGGACTACTAGGATTAGAAGAACATAAAAAATTTGTATTACTACCCATCTCAGAAGAACATCCACTAGTATTGCTACAATCAGTTGAGAAATATGAAATAGGTTTTATAGTGGCTTACCCATTTGCGTTTAAAAAAGACTATAGCTTTGATTTAAGTGAAGAGGATTTAGAACAACTCCAAATTGAAAATGAAGAAGATGTTCTCGCATACGCTGTTGTCACAATGAAGGAAACACTACAGGACTCTACCATTAATTTACTTGCACCACTAGTTATTAATATGGATAAAAAATATGGTAAACAAATCGTACTTCAGGATAGTAAGGCTTTTCCATTACGCTACCCAATGCAAACACTGGAAGGAAGTGCGAAGTAATGCTAGTCTTGTCACGTAAGAAAGATGAATCTATTATGATTGGGGACCATATTGAAATAAAAATATTAGCAGTGGAAGGTGAACAAATTAAGTTAGGTATCATCGCACCTAAAACGGTCAAAGTTCATCGTTCTGAAGTTTTTGAAGCTATACAAGTACAGAACAAAGAAGCTTTATCGACATCGTCAAATTTCTTGGAACAACTAAATAAGAATTAAATTTATTAACTGTTTTAATAAAAAGTTAAACTCGAAAAAATCTATTACATAAAAAATAAAAAAAAATTAAAAAAACTATTAAACATTTCCAACTAATTACGATATATAGATTGTAAGGGGCGGGAAGTACATAACTACCTAATCCTAAATTCCACACGGATGTGGAATAACAAAACAAACATTCAAGGAGGAATTCCAAATGAGAATTCAACACAACATTTCAGCTTTAAACACACACCGTAATCTAGCTTTCAACAACTCTCAATCAGCTAAAAACCTTGAGAAATTATCTTCAGGTTACAAAATTAACCGTGCTGGTGACGATGCTGCTGGTTTAGCAATCTCTGAAAAAATGCGCGCTCAAATCAAAGGTCTTGACATGGCATCTAAAAACTCTCAAGACTCAATTTCATTAATTCAAACTGCTGAGGGTGCTCTTAATGAAACTCACGCTATCCTACAACGTATGCGTGAATTAGCAGTACAATCTCGTAACGATACAAACGAAGCAACAGATCGTAACTTCTTACAAGATGAAATTGTTCAATTAAAAGATGAAATTAATCGTATTGCAACTACTACTGAATTCAATGAAAAGAAATTATTAAATGGTGCACAATCTAAAGATGGTCTTACTTTCCAAATTGGTGCAAATTCAGGTCAAACTATGAATTTGAAAATTAACAATATGGCAGTTTCAAAACTTGATGCAGATCTTAAAGATGCTAGTATTTCTACAGGTTCTAAAGCAAGTAAAGCAATTTCTATTATTGATAAAGCAATCAAAACTGTTTCTACTCAACGTTCTGCACTTGGTGCGGTTCAAAACCGTTTAGAGCATACAATCAATAACTTAGGTGCTGCTTCTGAAAACTTAACAGCTGCTGAATCACGTATTCGTGATACTGATATGGCTGCTGAGATGATGGCATTCACTAAGAATAACATCCTTACTCAAGCTGCACAATCTATGCTAGCTCAAGCTAACCAACAACCACAAGGTGTTTTACAATTACTACAATAATATTTTCCAATCAGTTGATGAAAACTCGTGTTTCTCTTTGAGAAATACGAGTTTTCAGACTGTAGACAAACTCGATGAATTTTGAGTTTGCCTACAGTCTTTTTTCTTTTACAATGAAATAAAGTAAAGCCGTTGATTTCCACTACGGGCGGACGCTTTCCGCGGGCGGGGTCGAGCTGCTTCCCTCGCTTCGCTCAGTCCAGGATCTCGACTTTCCCGCTTTTCCCGCAGGAGTCGCCGCCCTTCGTTCCAATCAACTTCTACATAAGGAATTCCTTATTCATCTATTGATAAAAAGTAAACTTTTGAGGTGATCAACCATGATGACGAAAAATCATACCAATGAACGTGAACAATTAGAAATGTTAACGATTGATCAATTAGTTCCCAACGATCATTTAGTGAGAAAACTGGAGGCTGCTATTGATTTTTCATTTATCTATCCTTTAGTAGAACATCTCTATTCACCTAATGGGCGTCCAAGTATTGATCCTGTTGTTCTCTTTAAAATGACGTTTATTCAATATGTTTTTGGCATTCGCTCCATGCGTCAAACGATCAAAGAAATTGAAACGAATATGGCGTATCGCTGGTTTTTAGGATTTGGCTTCCATACAGAAGTCCTGCATTTCTCTACCTTCGGTAAAAATTATGTCCGTCGCTTTCAAGACACCGATATATTTGAACAGATATTCTATCGTATTTTAAAAGAGATTATGCATCAAGGACTCCTCCATGCAGACCATTTATTTATCGATTCTACGCATGTGAAAGCGAGTGCGAATAAACGGAAGTATGATAAAAAGGTCGTGCGAAAAGAAACACGGGCTTATGAAGAGAAGCTTCAATTAGAGTTAAATATGGATCGTGAGGAACACGGAAAAAAGCCCTTTCCCCCGGAGAAATTTGAAAAAGAAGAATGGAAAGAAATAAAGGAAAGCACGACAGATCCTGAAAGTGGCTATTACGTGAAGGATGAACGTACGAAGCAGTTTGCATATTCCTTTCATGCAGCCACAGACGAAAAAGGCTTTGTCTTAGGTACCATTGTGACTCCGGGAAATGTGCACGATAGCCATGTATTACAGCCACTTGTGGAAAGGGTCATTCAAAACGTTCAAAAACCAATCGCCGTTGCGGCAGATGCAGCCTATAAAACACCAGCGATTACGAACTTTTTGTTAGAGAATCAAATGTTGCCTGTTCTTCCGTATACACGTCCTAAAACGAAAGATGGATTCTTCCGAAAGCACGAGTATACATATGACGAGCACTATAATTGTTATCTTTGCCCACAAGGGCAGATATTGAAGTATGCGACAACGACGAAGGAAGGATATCGCCAATATAAATCGAATCCTTTGATTTGTTCGAAGTGTCCAAGCCTTTCCCAATGTACAGAAAGTAAGCATCATCAAAAACTCATTCAACGCCATATTTGGGAGTCGTATGTGGAGGAAGCTGAACATTTACGCCATTCCTATGACATCAAACAGATTTATGCAAAGCGCAAAGAAACGATTGAGCGTGTCTTTGCCGATGCAAAAGAAAAGCATGGTATGCGATGGACAACCTTAAGAGGTCTAAAAAAATTGTCCATGCAGGCGATGCTTACTTTTGCTGCCATGAATTTAAAGAAACTGGCTACTTGGACGTGGCAAGTAGCTTAAGAGAGCAACTAAGCTCGAAGAGTATGTTGAATTTGGTAGTATATTACCAAATGTTGAAAATAAAATAGGAAGAAAAATGACAAAAGCCATCGAGAGTGAACTTCTCGATGGGCTTTTGTCTACAATCTGAAAACTCGTGTTTCTCTTTGAGAAATACGAGTTTTTCTTTATTTTTGAAAAATAAAACCGATAAATTATAAGAGGTGAAATTTATGGAACAAACCTACGTTATTGAAGATGTCATAACGAAAAATGGAATGAAAACATTACGTGTAAATGGATATTACTTACATAGCAAATATAATCCTTTTTTAGAGGCTGAAAATTTTGTGTTGGAAAATTTTAAACCTCAGAATATACATATTTTATTTGGTTATGGAACAGGAATCATAGTAGATGCTTTTTTGAAAAAAATGAGTGAAGAAGATAGCCTGATTGTTATAGAACCTATTCTAAGTAATATATCAGTTGAGGATAATAGGGTAACTTTGATTAACTATATTAATAAGAATCAATTAAAAAATGATATAGCAAACAGTTTCACTATTACTAACAACGTTACAATTTGTTGCTCGCCGAATTATGATAAAATTTGTACAAAAATGTATATAGATTTTTTGAGAGTTATAAAAGATAAATTAGCTATAGATCGCGTAAGTGAAAACACAATTAATTTAATGTCTGAAGAATGGCAACGTAACTATTTATATAATATAAGACAGGCTATTCATGATAGTTCAATTTATGAATTGAAAAAGTGTTTAACTAGTCCTATCGTTGTTGTTTCTGGGGGTCCATCTTTAACGAAACAATTGCAAACAATAAAAAAATATCGTGATAAGCTTATATTAATTGCTTCAGGCTCAGCAATTAATACGTTGTTAGCTTTTTCTATAGAACCTGATTTTGTGGTTTCGATAGACAGTCAAGAAGTTAATTACAATCATTTTAAGGAATTGCAATTAAGTCATTCAAATTTTGTATATTTAATGTACAGTCATTATAAAATTAGAGAATCATTTACAAATAAATCATTTTATTTTTTAGGGAGAGGTGATGAGTCATTTAAAGAACATCTTGAAAAAACTACAACCGATAATGTAGTTGTTTTACCAGGTGGAGGATCTGTTGCCCATTTTGCATTATCCCTTGCAACGTATTTGACAACTGGACCAATTACACTTATTGGTCAAGATTTAGCATTTACATATAATCAAACTCATGCGGAGAGCAATAAAAACTTCAAAATCCTTACTGAAAGAGAAATTAAATCAAAGGGGTTTATCAAAGCTGAAGGCTATAATGGTGACGAAGTATTAACTGACTATTCTTTTATGGCTATGAAACAGTCATTTGAGTTTTTAATAAAAAATGATTTTAATGATAGATTGATATTTAATAGCACTGAAGGAGGGATAAAACTAGAAGGATTTGTACAAATACCTTTTGGGGATTTTTGTGAAAAATATACTGATGAAAAAATAAAGATAAATAATAAGTTTAATAAAAATAAGGATAAAAATATTGATTATGAATTATTAATAAAAAATTTCAGTAAAGAGTTAGAGAATCTTGATACTATTGAAGTAATTCTAAGGAAAAACTTAAAATTGATGTCTAAAAATACTTTGAAAACTAAATTTAATAATGATATTTTGAAAAAAATGGAGTGTAACGATGAAGAAATCTTAAATTTACAACAAAAAACTTCATTAAATGTAATTGTTGATCCTATAAATTTACATGTGCTTAAGCATTTTTCTGCTACTAAAAATGAAACACCTGAACAAGCTTATAAAAGAGTATATAATCAGAGTAAAACATTATATACAAAATATATAGATGCAGTAATAAAGACACGTAAATATACTATGAATCTTATAAAAAAATTAAGAGAAGATAAGGAGAATGAAGAAAATGGATGTAATGCATAAGGATATTATGGAAAGTTATAATAATTACTTATTAAATATTCCTAATGGATGTCAACAAATTGTAAATCATATTAGAGAAAATAAAATACAAGAAGCTTTAGGGATGATTTTAGATTTTAGTGAAGGTGTTAATTGGTTAGTTGATGTAAATCAAATATTAAAATTTCACGGAATTTCTAAATTATTAGAGGTTGAAAAAATTCATGATTTTTTAGAAGAAATTAATAATGGATTAGCAATTCACGATTTTTTACTGGTTGCTGATTTATTTGAATATGAAATTATGCCTTTTTTTGAGCAAGTTGAGATTTATGAAGTACCAGTGAATTAAAGAATATAGAATTTTATAGGTAAAGGTGATTAATTTATGGAAAAAAATCCATTGATGAATAAAATAGTGCTAGTCACAGGAGGAACAGGGTCATTTGGAAAAAAGTTTATAAGTAAGGCACTTACATTAGATGTAAAAAAGATAATTGTTTTTAGCCGAGATGAGTTGAAACAATACGAAATGAAGCAAGAATTTAAGGATGAACGTATTCGTTTCTTTATCGGTGATGTTCGGGATAAAGAGCGTTTATACCGTGCATTTGATGGAGTAGATATTGTTATACATGCAGCTGCTATGAAGCATGTTGATGCATGTGAATATAACCCTTTTGAGGCAGTAAAAACAAATATTCATGGTGCCCAAAACATTATTGAAGCAGCGATTGATCGTGGAGTGGAAAAGGTCATTGCATTATCAACAGATAAAGCTTGTTCACCTGTCAATTTATATGGTGCTACAAAACTAGCATCTGATAAGCTATTTGTTGCTGCTAATTCGTATGTAGGAGAAAAGAAAACGCGCTTTTCAGTTGTCCGCTATGGAAATGTTGTGGGAAGTCGAGGAAGTGTAGTTCCTTTTTTCAAAAAGATAAAGGAAGCAGGTACTTTACCCATTACTGATGACCGGATGACTCGATTTTGGATTACACTTGAGCAAGGAGTACAATTTGTTCTGAATAATTTAGAGCGAATGTATGGTGGAGAGATTTTTGTACCGAAAATCCCAAGTATGAAGGTAACAGATTTAGCAAAAGCAATTGCTCCAGAATGTGAAATAAAAATTATCGGTATTCGACCTGGTGAAAAATTACATGAAGCGATGATTATGGAAGACGATGCACGCCATACGATAGAGTTCGATGACTATTATGTTATTCAGCCTGAGCTTGCTTGGTGGCCTCAAGGACAATTAAATGGTGGAAAAGCTCTACCTGATGGATTTGCTTATACAAGTGATAATAATAACGAATGGCTAAATATTGAACAATTAAGAGATTTAGTAGAAGAAATGTAGTCATTGACTGCATTTTTTCTTTAAAGGAGCTAAATAAAATGAGAGATACATATTTACCGTATGGACAACAATGGCTTGATGATCAGGATATACAGGCTGTGGTGAATGTTTTAAAGAGTAGTCATTTAACGACTGGTCCAACAATTTCTAAATTTGAAGATGCAGTCGCCGAATATGTAGGTGCCAAATATGCAGTAGCATTTTCTAATGGAACTGCTGCACTTCATGGTGCGTGCTTTGCTGCTGGTATTGTAGAAGGAAATGAAGTTATTACCTCACCAATAACTTTTGCAGCTAGTGCAAATTGTGTACGTTATGTAGGGGGAACAGTGGTTTTTGCAGATATTAAGGAGGATACATATAACATAGATCCATTAGAAATAGAAAAAAATATTACGCCGAATACAAAAGCAATTATTCCTGTTCATTTTACTGGGCAGCCTGTGCAGTTAGATAAAATTCATGCCATCGCAAAAAAGTATAAATTAATTGTTATTGAAGATGCAGCACATGCACTTGGTGCTAAATATAAAGGACAAAAAATTGGTGCATTGAGCGACATGACGATGTTTAGTTTTCATCCTGTGAAGCATGTCACAACTGGTGAGGGTGGAGTGATTACAACAAATAATTATTTCTATTATAAAAAGCTATTACAATTCCGCTCACATGGTATTACGAGAGATACTGAAAAGATTATTAAAAATGATGGCCCTTGGTACTATGATATGCAGTTTTTAGGCTACAATTATCGAATGACAGATATTCAGGCTGCTTTGGGAATAAGCCAGATGGAAAAGCTAGATCGTTTTGTTGCACGCCGGTGTGAAATTGCACAAATGTATGATAAAGCATTTAAAGATAGTGAGTTATTAATAACCCCTCAACCACTTAAAGGGTGTTTTTCAAGCTGGCATTTATATGTTATTCAATTAAATCTGGAAAAGCTTAATGCAACACGGAGGGAAATATTTGATTCATTAGTGGCACAAAATATAGGTGTGAACGTGCATTATATACCAGTGCATACATTGTCATATTATAAGGAGTTAGGCTATAAAGAAGGTTCAATGCCAAAAGCTGAAGCGCTATATAAAGCAATGATTACATTGCCGCTTTTCCCTAAAATGACAGATAGTGATGTATATGATGTAGTCGTAGCAGTGTTAAGTGAGCTAGAGAAGGTGAGTAAATGAAAGTTGTAGCAATTATTCAAGCGAGAATGGGCTCAACACGCTTACCTGGTAAAATTTTAAAAGAAATAAACGAAAAGCCACTACTTTCCTATCAGCTAGAGCGTTTAAGCAATAGTATATTCATTAACGAATTTGTTATCGCAACAACAAAAAAAGAACAAGATGATAAAATTATCACTTTTTGTGAGGAACAAAATATCTTGTATTATAGAGGTTCTGAAACAGATGTACTAGAAAGATATTATGAAACTGCAGTTGAATTTAATGCAGACGTTATTGTAAGAATTACATCCGATTGCCCTATTATTGATGTACAGGTTGTTGATAAAACGATTGGATTTTTTTTAGAAAAGGGTCATTTTGATTACGTCTCTAATACAATAGAGCGTACATATCCACGAGGATTAGATACTGAAATTTTTACGTTCGCAGCTTTAGAAAAAGCTTATAAAGAAGCGACATTAGAAAGAGAACGTGAGCATGTAACTGCATTTTTTTATTCAAATCCTAATATTTTTAAAATTGCTAATGTGAAAAATGATTTTGACTATAGCAAATTTCGCTGGACAGTAGATACAACCGAAGATTTTGAATTGATTAAAAATATAATACAAGCATTATACGTTAAAAATCCAAGATTCACTTTACTAGATACAGTAAATGTAATGAAAGAAAATCCTGATTGGTTTAATATTAATGCTCATATAGAGCAAAAGAAAATATAGGTGATAGTATGAACGTATTAATGCGAGTGGATGCTTCCTATGAAATAGGCACAGGACATGTAATGCGTTGTTTAACTTTAGCTCATAGACTAGAAAAAGAAGGAAATACTATTGCATTCATTTGTAGACGCGCTAAAGGTGACTGTATAGATTTAATAGAACAGCAAGGTTTCCATGTATATAAATTGCCTATTTGTGAAGGTTCTTTATGGAAATATATATCAAAAAGATGGGAAGTAGATGCTAAGGAAACTATAGAGATATTGAGGGGGAGTTCTGTAGATAAGCTAATTATTGACCATTACTCAATTGATTTCAAATGGGAAAAATTAATGCGGCAATATACAAAAAAAATAATGGTTATTGATGATTTGGCTAACCGTCAGCACGACTGTGATATTTTACTGGATCAAAATTTTTATTTAAATATGGATAATCGGTATAAAGATTTAGTCCCTTCTACAACAAGGATGTTATTAGGCCCCAAATATGCGTTGTTACGAGATGAATTTATTATAGCTAAAAAGAATTTTAAACAATTTAATGGTAAAATGAAAAGATTATTTATTTTTTTTGGGGGTAGTGACCCAACAAACGAAACAATGAAAACATTAATTTCAATAATTCCTCTAGTTGAAAAATACAATTTTGTGATTGATGTCGTTGTAGGTAATTCTAATCTGAATAAAAACCGTATAGAAGATATTACTTTAAAACAAAGAAATATTAATTTTTATTGTCAAATTAATAATATTGCTGAATTAATGGCTAAGGCTGATTTGGCAATTGGCGCAGGTGGAGCGACAACTTGGGAAAGAATTTTTTTAGGACTACCTTCGATTGTCATTGCCGTGGCTGAGAATCAAATAGAAGTTGCAAAAGCAGTAGCAAATAGAGGGGCAATTATTTATCTGGGTTTCTCTAATGAAGTAGATGTTAATCAAATTGTGAAAAAAATTGATTTATTATATAGAAATCCTTATAAATTGTCTTGTATTAGAAAGAGTTGTATTAATTTAATGTCATGAAGGGATGTAATATAGTGTTAAATGCATCACTTAGGGATATAGTAATAGATGATTTAGAAAAAATTTTAGCATGGCGCAATCAAGAACATATTAGATGTGTAATGTATAACAGGGATATTATTTTATGGCAACAACATTTAATTTGGTTCAATGAATTAAAGAATAACAAATATAAACTTTCTAAAATTTTTTCTATAAACAATGATGATTATGGTGTAATAAATATTAATAATATAGATAGATATTCAAATAGGTGTACTTGGGGTTTTTATATAGGAGAACAAAAATCCCCAAAAGGGACTGGTTTATTATTAGGTTATACTACTCTCGAATTTATTTTTAAGGAATTAAAATTCAGAAAATTATGTGCAGAAGTTATCGAATCAAATAAAATCAGTCGTAGTTTTCATGAAAAATTAGGTTTTAAATTAGACGGTACATTGCGTAAGCATTTAAAACTAAATGAAGACTATCAAGATATTTATATGTATAGTTTATTTGCCGAAGAATGGGAAGAAAAGAGAATAGGATTGAAGCTAGAGTTAGAGGAGAGATTTAAATGAGACAAATTAAGGTAGGGAATTTTGAAATTGGCTCACTTTCTAAACCATTCATTATTGCAGAAATGTCAGGAAATCATAACCAATCCCTAAAAAGAGCTTTGGAAATAGTAGACGCTGCTGCTGCCTCTGGAGCTAATGCATTAAAAATACAGACGTATACAGCAGATACGATGACTTTAAATATAGATACTCCAGATTTCAAAATAGATGATAGTTCCAACCTATGGGATGGACAAAATTTGTATGAATTGTATCAGCAAGCATACACTCCCTGGGAGTGGCATAAGCCAATCTTTGATCGTGCTAAGGAGCTAGGTATGGTTGCTTTTAGTACACCATTTGACGAGACGGCAGTTGACTTTTTGGAGCAATTAGAGGTACCCCTCTATAAAATCGCTTCTTTTGAAAATACCGATTTGCCTCTAATAAAGAAAATTGCATCTACAGGAAAACCAATGATTGTATCAACTGGTATGGCAACATTAGCCGAATTAGATGAACTTGTTCATACTGCAAAAGAAGCTGGGTGTAGAGACCTTGTGTTATTAAAATGTACAAGTACTTATCCAGCATCACCAGAAAACACAAATATATTAACAATACCCCATATGAAGCAATTGTTTGAAGAAGTGCATATAGGATTATCTGATCATACAATGGGCATTGGGGTGGCTGTAGCTAGTGTTGCATTAGGTGCTACGGTCATTGAAAAACATTTTACACTAAATCGAGCTGATGGTGGTGTAGATGCAGCATTTTCTATGGAGCCAACTGAAATGAAGGCGCTTGTAGAAGAAACAAAGCGTGCTTGGTTGGCTATGGGGAAAATTACTTATGGGCCAACTAAAAAAGAAAAGAATTCTCTAAAATTTCGACGATCGATTTATGTATCTAAAGATATTAAAGCTGGGGAAAAATTCACAAAGGATAACATAAAAATTGTTCGTCCAGGATACGGTCTAGAACCAAAACATTATGAAACTATTTTAGGGAATGTAGCAAATAAGTCATTGGCTAAAGGAACGCCTTTAAAGTATCAACATCTATTTTAAATAACTCATTATAAATGGAAATAGAAACTAGGATCTAAAGTATTGAAAAGACTATAAAAAATTTCCTTTATTGATTAACAACTTTCTAATAATAATTAAAAAAATTCTAAATCATAGGAATTTCGCCAATGATTTTATTATCATTCTAGATTATCTAAGAGAATAGTAAAGGTAATGATAAATATTAATAAGGAGAGGAAACCTTTGAGTTATAATGATACTTTAAAAATACCAGCTCATTATAATATATATACTGGTGTAAATGGAAGAGAACTCAGAATTGATTACTCAATTCCTCAGAAGGGAACTAATGCGGATACAGGTATCTTTATTTTTGTCCCGGGATTTGGTGGCCATATTGATTCTAAAATTTATAAAAAAATGCGTGAACATTTTGCTGAAAAATATAATGTTGTAACTGTACAGTGTGATTACTTTGGAAGTAGATTTATGCAATCTTCTGATAGCTTTCGACTTAAGAATGATATTAATATTGTTTTAAATCAATTAACACTTGAAGATCAGCTTATAGTTAAAAATGATACTTCCACATTTATTAATATTATTAGTAAATATAATATTAATTTGCCTGTTCACGCAGTAATAGATGAATCAATAGATGAATTTGTTGATATGGGATACATGCAGTCAATTGATGTTATTACTGCTATTGAAGCTATTAAAATACTATTAAGTGAGAATAGCTTAGAGTTTGATGAAGGTCGAATATTAGGCTTTGGACAATCACAGGGGGCATACATTTTACTGTTAGCGAATAGGTTGGTGCCTCATTTGTTTTCACAAATTATAGACAATGCTGCTTGGGTAGAACCACAATATTTATATAACAATCGATCACTTATAAATAGTGTTGGAAATGCAATTATAACGTTTGAATTTGAATATCTAGCAAAGAGGGTAGTCAATAATAAAAAGTCACTTTCTTTACATAATATATATAATGGATTTGAAAATGGCTCTTTTATTTATTCATGCCTAGGAGTTACAGATGTATTGGTAGATGTACAGGATAAAGAGCGGGCAATTGGACATATAAAAAATTTAGAATTTGAAGTTATTGATAATAAAGATGTTGATGGTACAATCTTCAAATCTACTAACCATGGCTTAGACGCGGATTTTATTAATTTAATAGACTATGCTTTAGCTAAAAAAACTTTTCACAGAAATACAAATATGAAACAATTTAAGTATATAGTGAATATTTCAAAAACTAAATTAAGTGTTGATTATTCTAATGGGCTACCTATATTTCAGTTTGTAAATAGTTAAAATAATAACTTTAAAGCTGCTCTTGTAAGAGGTTTTGAAAGTTTTGAAGGGAATAATTTCAAATGGTTAGCTGGTTTGAGCTCGGTGTACACCGGACTTAAACCAGCTAATTTTGCATTTATTCTTTTTTATTATAGTAATAGATATAATCATCAATCTTTATTTTAGCTCCAATTTTAAAATATTTCTTTGATTTATTATAGTTCTTGTTTGTTTAGAACGGATTTAATCCTAGTAGGATTTTTTTGTGATAATGAGATAAACAAGAGCTCATAACTCTAAATAAATATCCGTCCGTTTCTTTGTATAAGTGCTAGAACTAAATCTTTCTACTATTTTCTATTTTTTCACTAGTTGCTACGCTGGATAGTGACACGTTATCTTCAAACTTCTAGTAATTGTCCCAGCTAGCCATCCATTAAATAAGGGTTGTTCATATTAAATTCAATAAATGTATTTAGGTAAAACGGTCTCTTTCTATCATAAAATTTAATCCATTCGAACTTAATTCTTATAGTCACACACTTACCTTTTCAGCAGAGCTTCAGAAGGAACAAGGTATGTATAATTTTTGCATTTAAAACAGTTGAATGGTAACTTTCTGTTCAAACTTTTTGTTACAACATCTAAAAAGACCATACCTATAATTATATTATTATTCGAATTATTGGAAATATATTAGAGAATATTTATAGTACTAAAAAATGCGTTTGGGGGTAATAACAGTTTTTTTCTTTATAAAACTGTAACAATACAAATTACTTCCGATAATACTTATAAGAATATGAAATGTTTAGGAGGTTGAGTGTAATGCGTATTGTGTCCCAAGGAAAAACAGCAGAAACAGTGGCAAATCCTTCAACTATTATTCATATAGATAGTACACAACAAAGTAGCAAAACGAATGAGATAACTCAGTCAATAGCACAAACCACTGTAGATAATATATCAATTCATGATAATCAGGAATTTTCCAAAGAACAATTACAACAAGTGGTGGAAATGGTAAATGAGTTCTTACAAATAAACAGTAGTGCATCTAAATTTGTTCTGCATGAAGGGTTGGATCGCTACTTTGTTCAGGTTATAGATTCTGAAACTGAAGAAGTACTAAAAGAAATACCACCAAAGAGATTATTAGATGCATTTTATGAAATGCAAAAACTACTTGGTATGATAGTCGACGAAAAAATCTGAAATAACCTAGGAGGGTAATAATTATGGTAAACCGTATTGGTGGACTAGCATCTGGTATGGATATAGATGCATTAGTAGAAAAGTTAATGGCGGCTGAAAGATCCCCACTTATTAAATTACAGCAAAGAAAACAAACAACGTTATGGACACGTGATGCTTATCGAAGTATAAATACAAAATTAGAAACTGCTAGACAGAATATTTATGATAATTTATTACTTAAAAGTTTTAATACTAAAACTGCAGCCACATCTAATTCTAACTTTGTAACTGCAACAGCAACATCAAATGCTGCTGGAACACTAACTATAGAAGGGGTGTCTCAGTTAGCAACTGCTGCTCGGAAAACAGGTTCCCAAATTAATGCGACTCAAAATTCTAATTTAATAGATTTAGGAATTACGGAAGGATCTATTTCTTTTAAAGCAATAAAATCTGATGGGACATTAGCAGAAAACGCAACTAAAATTGAATTTGATCCTGCTACTACAACACTTAGTCAATTAGTTGAAAAAATAAATAAAAGTAATGCAGGTGTTACTGCAGTTTTTGAAAACGGGCGTTTTTCGATAACAGCTAAAAATACAGGGGATGTCAAGAGTGGAGCTGAAATTGTTGTTGCAAATGAAGATACTAGCATACTAAATAAGCTTGGATTGGGAACTTCAACAGATTTGGCAAATAACGGTCAAAACGCAATGTTTACAGTTAATGGTATTACAACCGAACGTTCTACGAATTCTTTTGAAATTTCAGGATATAAAGTTACACTCCAAACTACATTTAATGCTACTAATACAATTAATGAATCACTTAAGGCTGCTTATGCAGAGAGAAAAAATGCTAAAGATAGTCTACCTTTACTGATATCAACAGCAGCAGATAAAGAAAATGCATACAATACTAAATTAAACAATTTTAATTCAATTTTTGATAGTGCTTTTTTAACAGGGCTAAGTGTTGATGAGAAAGCATCTTATAGTACAATAAATAATTCAGGTTTCTTGAATGATTTAACGCAGGAGGAAATAGATGAATTAGTAACATTAGATTTATCTACTTTAGATTTTGAGGATGCTAATAATGGGGTTTCCAAATCGTTAAATGATAAACTTAACTCACTTAAACCAGAACAATTAGCAGCACTAGATAACCTTGATAAAACCCAACTTCAAAAAATACAATCAGTAGCTGCTAAAGAAGTTGCTTATCAGAATGCTGATTCTAGGTTTTTAGCAAGTCTAACAGATGAAGATCGGGTAATTATTGCATCTATCGATTGGACAGTAGATAAACCATTAGAAGGATTAGCAGATAGTGAGACGAAGAATAAGTTAAGTAAGCTCAACAATACTCAACTTCAAGCACTAAAAGGTTTGAACGAAAGCGATTTAGCAACATTTAAAGATGTAGCTTCTAGCCAACTTGATTTAAAGACAGCTGAAAATGAAATGATATCATCTGCAAATGCTTTAAAAGCTGGTGAAAAGCGTGTTGACGATGCTTTAGCAACTGTAAATGCTGCCAGAGCAGCTGCAGGCTATCCTGCTATTGATGACACTGAAGATCCTAACAATACTCCTCCACAAATTACTGGCCCTGGTACAACCGAACCACCAGTTACGGTTACTTCTACAACAGATGTAGATGATATAATGAAAAAAGTAAAAGATTTTGTAACAATGTACAATGGGCTAATTAAAGATTTAAATGATCAAACGAAAGAAACGAAGTATCGGGATTACGCCCCTTTGACAGACGAACAGCGAAAAGAGATGTCAGAAAATGATATTAAATTGTGGGAAGAAAAAGCAAGAAGTGGTTTGCTTCGAAGTGATAGTATTGTTCGAGGTGGATTAGCGAAAATGCGCAGTTTAATTTATGAATCAAATCCCGGTGTAGAGAATGAAAAGTATAATACACTATATAGTATTGGTATTACTACATCGAAGTCATATAATGATGGTGGTACTCTAGAAATTGATGAAGAAAAGTTGAGAAAAGCGTTAGAGGATGATCCTGATGCTATCACTGCGCTGTTTGCAAATAATGGAAACAAAGAAGAGAAAAAAATTATAGATGGTGTTGAACAAACCGTTGATACTAGAGGTTTCCTAGTGAAACTCCGTGAATCAATGAATAATTTTAAACTAGATATAGAGAAAAAAGCAGGCCGTGCAACATTGACAGATAACCAGTATTCTATCGGTAAAAATATTATTGATATGGATAAACGGATTGATACGTGGAAAGATAAGCTTGAAAAAATTGAAGCACGCTATTGGAAACAATTTAGTGCCATGGAGAAAGCTATTAATAAAGCAAACTCACAATCTTCCTACTTTGCACAGTTTAGTGGACAGGCATAATATGCTATAATTAGTAAAAAGGTTATATAAAGGAGTTGTCTTTTATTGGCAGCACAAACATCAGCTCATAATGCATATAAACAAAATAGTGTAACTACAGCCTCTCCAGGAGAATTAACACTAATGTTATATAATGGATGCTTAAAATTTCTTAATAAAGCGAAGTTGGCAATTCATGATAAAAATGTTCAAGAGAAAAATATTAATCTCCAAAAGGCCCAAGCAATAATAAGTGAGCTAAGGGCTACGTTAAATATGGAAATAGAAGTCTCTAAAAATATGTTGGCGCTATATGAATATATGAATAATAGATTAGTTGAGGCGAATATTCGCAATGATATTACTATAATCGAAGAAGTTGAAGGGCTGGTTACTGAATTCCGTGATACTTGGAAAGAAGTTATTCGTATAAATCGTCAGCAACAATTTGGAAATGGAGACAGAATATGATGGGACCAGTTGAACGTTTGCTCTCTATTTCAGCTAGACTTTATGAGCATATGTCAACCATTCCTAATGGAGAAGACCGAGAAGAGTTTATAGAAAAGATAGATGTATTACTTGATGAACGTGGAACCATAATCAAAGAATTACAACAATCTGGTAAATCTTTAGATGGTCATCAATTAAATAAACATTTACAAGAGCTTGATCATAACATACAAAAACAATTACAAAAGGTTATGACTGCTATTAAAACGGATATGAAAACTCTCCAACAATCAAAAAAAACAGAGCAACAATATTTAAATCCATACAGTTCTGTTCGAGTAATGGATGGTATGTATTATGACGGAAAAAAATAATATAAACATTTAGAGATACTTATAATTGATTACATCAAACCAGGACTCATTTAAAAATGAGCTTCTGGTTTTGTGTTTTCCTCTACATAGTTTGATATATTTCGATAATATATTTATTCCTAACATTTTTCGACATTTTTTAATCATCGTATAAAAAGCGTGAATACATTTCTAATCTTTATAAAATGGTTTAAGTAAAATAGTCATAAATTAGGCATTTCAACGGTAAAATATGTTACTTATTCCCCTAGCAGTAAGATGGGCATCGTGTCATAATCAAAGCAATATAAATGTTTAACAATATACTGGGGTGGGAATATGATTTTTAAGCGTCAAGAAGGTTTCCGATTTAAATTTGAGGAACCTGTTCAAATAACTTTTGCTGTTTATGAAAATGGGCGAGTTAATCATGGGCAGACGGCTATGGCTGAATTGCTGGATATTAGTCCTCGTGGGTTAAAGATGTATACGGAAGTGGATTTAGGTGTGAATCCCCCACCATTAGATATCCATTTTGTGCTTGATACGCAAGAGGTACGGGCTTATGGTGAAGTGATTTGGAGTCGTCCATTTGGTAGTGGTAAGCAATATGGCGTTTATTTTAATGATCAAGGTCGTGTTGAAGAGTTAATTGTAGATGAATTAAAGCTACGACGCAAAAAAGAAGCGGCAGAAGCGAAAAAGCAAAGCCAATATTAATTTTATAAAAGTTTTTTGTAAAATAAAGAATTATTTTAGAGGAATTTCACACACTTGTGTAGAAATAGATAGTATAGCAGTTATAAAGGAGGAGTTTACATGTTAAACTTTAACATTCGTGGTGAAAATATTGAGGTAACTCCAGCTATTCGAGAGTATGTTGAGAATAAAATCGAAAAAGTTGAACGTTATTTTAACGAGGATGTTAACGCCAATGCTAACGTAAATTTAAAGGTTTATAATGACAAGCAAACAAAAGTGGAAGTTACAATCCCAATGAAGAACTTAACTCTTCGTGCTGAAGAGCGTCATAATGATATGTATGCTGCGGTTGATCTCATTGTTGATAAATTAGAGCGTCAGATTCGTAAGCATAAAACGAAAGTAAACCGTAAATTCCGTGAGCGTGAAGGGGCAGGCCTTTATTTTGCTACTACTCAAGCAGTCGCTGATACGACTTTGGATGAAGAAGAATACTCCATTGTACGTACTAAGCAATTTGATTTAAAACCGATGGATCAGGAAGAGGCTGTATTACAAATGAATATGTTAGGGCATGATTTCTATGTCTTTACAGATGCTGAATCAAACGGCACAAATATTGTTTATAAACGCAAAGATGGCAAATACGGCCTAATTGAAACAATTTGAGATTTTTAATTGTAAAAAACTCTCACATATGTGAGAGTTTTTTACAATTAAACAAAAGAAAAGTAGGAAGTGTTGAAAATGAAAAAAGAAATACTGATTCCAAAATATTATAATGATTTTGCTTGTATAGGTGCTAAATGTGAGGATACTTGTTGTGCTGGTTGGAAAGTAAGCGTAGATAAAGCTACATTTCATAAATATAGAAATATTGGAAAATCTGAATTAAAAAATGAATTAAAAAAAAATATTTCCCGAGAGCGCTCAAATCCATCAGACTATAATTATGGAAAAATTAAAATGAATGAAAAAAATGTATGTACAATGCTGACACAGGAAGGTTGGTGTAAAATTCAATCAGAGCTAGGTGAAGAGTATTTATGTAATACATGTTCAACATATCCTAGAATCTATAATGAAGTTGAAACACGTATAGAGAAAAGTATGACAATTTCTTGTCCAGAGTCAGCTAGATTAATTCTACTTAATAAAGAGGGGATAGATTTTATAGTTGATGAAGAGCAGCTCAATACAAGTAAAATGATTATTGGCAAATTACCATTAAATGAGGAACAATATTTTTGGGATTTAAGATCATTTACAATAAAACTACTGCAAAATAGAAAGCAATCATTAGAAGACCGATTAATTGTTCTAGGAATGTTTAATCAAAAGTTATGTGAAATACCAATAAAAGATTGGTCAATTCAATTACAGCCATTAATGAATCGCTATGAAGAAATTTTGGATGATAATGAACAAATAGAGTTAGTGAAGAATTTGCCTCAGAATTTAGCCTTTCAAATGAATATGGCTAAAGAGCTTATAAAATATAGATTAACAGGTGGAGTTTCAAGTCAACGCTACTTAGACTGTCTGAATGATATGTTAACTGCCTTAAATTTGAGTGATGATTCAAATATTGAAAAATCAGAAAAAATGTATAAAAAACATTATGATAATTACTATTCACCATTTATGAAAAACCATGAATACATACTTGAAAATTATACAGTTAACTATGTGTTTAAAAATTTATTCCATTTTCATCAGCAAAATTTGTTTGAAAGTTATGTAATGTTAGTATTGAATATTTCGTTGATTAAGTTACATTTAATTGGTATGGCAGGGCTCCACAAAGGGCTAACAATTGAACTGGTAATAAAGTTAATACAATCTTTTGCCAAAACCATAGAGCATAACTCTGACTATCTTCAAAATGTTCGTAAGATGCTTCAAGAGCATAATTACACAACAATGGCTCACATGATAGTATTATTAAAAAGCTAATATGTATAATAATGAATAATGACCTTCTGATTTTTGAGAAGGTCATTTTTTAGGCATGACAATTTGCACCATGTCTATACACAATGGTAAAATGGAAGTTGAATCTATATAGGAAGTGAAAAACATTCATGGCAAACCTATTAAATAAATTATTTGATTTCAATAAACGTGAGTTAAAAAAATTAGAAAAAATCGCTGACCAAGTAGAGGGATTTGCTTCTCAAATGGAACAGCTTTCAGATGAACAATTACAAGCAAAAACAGAAGAGTTTAAAAAGCGTTATGCTGATGGAGAGCATTTAGAGTCGATTCGTGCAGAGGCTTTTGCTGTTTGTCGCGAAGCATCTAAACGTGTTTTAGAGATGTATCCTTTCCGTGTTCAAATCATGGGGGCTGCTTCACTGGATGAAGGTAATATTTCAGAGATGAAAACAGGTGAAGGTAAAACATTAACAGCTACTATGGCGGTTTATTTAAACGCTATTACTGGTAAAGGTGTACATGTTGTAACAGTCAATGAATATTTGGCTAGTCGTGATGCTGCTGAGATGGGACAGCTGTATAATTTCTTAGGTCTTACAGTAGGTTTAAATTTAAATAGCCTGTCAAAAGAAGAGAAGCGTGCGGCATATGAAGCGGATATTACTTATAGTACAAACAATGAATTAGGATTTGACTATTTACGTGACAATATGGTGCTTTATAAAGAAGAGCGTGTTCAACGACCGCTTCATTATGCTGTAATCGATGAGGTGGACTCTATTTTAATTGATGAGGCTCGTACGCCATTAATTATTTCGGGTCAAGCTGGGAAATCAGCACAGTTGTACAAACAGTCTAATGCTTTTGTACGCATGTTAAGTGCAGATACAGATTACACATACGAAGAGTCGACAAAAGGTGTTACATTAACAGATGCAGGTGTAGAAAAGGCAGAAAAAGCATTTGGGATCGACAATTTGTTTGATTTAACACATGTACGCTTAAATCATGCCATTAACCAATCGTTAAAGGCACATGTGAGTATGCATAATGATGTTGACTATGTTGTCCAAGAGGGCGAAATTGTAATTGTTGACGGCTTTACGGGCCGTTTAATGAAGGGCCGTCGATATTCTGATGGACTTCACCAAGCAATTGAAGCCAAAGAGGGCGTTGACATTCAAAATGAATCAATGACAATGGCTACCATTACGTTCCAAAACTATTTCCGTATGTACCAAAAGCTTGCGGGTATGACAGGTACAGCGAAAACAGAGGAAGAAGAGTTCCGAAATATTTACAACATGAGCGTTATTGCGATTCCAACGAATAAACCAATAGCTCGTGATGACCGTCCAGATTTAATTTTTGCTTCGATGGAAGGAAAATATAAAGCGGTGGCGGCCGATATTGCTGAGCGTCATAAGGCAGGACAACCTGTGCTTGTTGGTACAGTTGCGATTGAAACATCTGAAATTATTTCGCAGTTACTTGATAAACATAAAATTCCTCATAATGTCTTGAATGCGAAAAACCATGAACGCGAGGCAGAAATTATTGCAAATGCCGGTACTAAGGGCGCAGTAACGATTGCGACAAACATGGCGGGTCGTGGTACAGATATTAAACCAGGTGAAGGTGTACTAGAAATTGGTGGTTTAGCGGTCATCGGGACAGAGCGACATGAATCACGTCGTATCGATAACCAGCTTCGTGGACGTTCTGGTCGTCAAGGGAATCCAGGGGTTACGCAGTTCTATCTATCCCTAGAAGATGATTTAATGCGTCGTTTTGGCTCTGATAATATGAAGTCGATGATGATGCGCTTAGGCATGGATGATTCTCAGCCATTGCAATCAAAAGTTGTGTCGAGAGCTGTAGAATCAGCGCAGAAACGTGTCGAAGGTAATAACTTTGACGCACGTAAACGTTTATTACAATATGACGATGTGCTACGTCAGCAACGTGAGATTATTTATAAAGAGCGTTATGATGTATTGGAAACAGAGAATATGCGTGTACTCGTAGAGTCTATGATTCAAGAGACAATCGATAATGTTGTTGGTCTGTATACTCAGGGTGAGCAGAAAGATTGGAACTTAAAAGCAATTGAAGATTTTGTAGCGGCTAATCTGTTAGAAGAGGGTCAGCTTAAAGTAGCAGATTTCCAAGGCAAGTCTGCTGAAGACATTAATCAGTTGGTTTCGGATGCTGTTCATGCTCGTTATGATGAAAAAGAGGCAGAACTGACACCAGAGCGTATGCGTGAGTTTGAAAAGGTAATTTTATTACGTTCTATTGATACGAAATGGATTGATCATATCGATGCGATGGACCAACTTCGTCAAGGTATCCATCTGCGTGCATATGGACAAAATGATCCACTTCGAGAATATCAACAAGAAGGCTTTGCTATGTTTGAGGATATGGTTGCGTCTATTCGTGAGGATGTTGCGAAATATGCAATGAAGGCAGAAATTCGCAGTAATCTTGAGCGTGAAGAGGTGGCGAAGGGCCAAGCGGTTAATCCGAAGGAAGAAGGCGGCTCAGCTCCGAAAAAACAACCTGTGCGTAAGTCTGAAAATATTGGTCGTAATGATTTATGCCCATGTGGAAGCGGCAAGAAATTTAAAAACTGTCATGGTGCAGGTCAATAATATATTAGTGAAAAAAATCATTTTAACTACATGTTGAAATGGTTTTTTTCTTTTGACATTATACTGTTTTAGGAAGAAATTTAGGAATAAAAGTCAGAATTTATAGACAATTGAAAAATATGGGTATACAATAGCTGTAATATTAGGATTTTAGTTCAGGGAAGCTCCCGTTATTATCCTAAATAAGAAGGTGCTATGAAGACTTAGACCTAGAAAGGGAAGGGGTGCTATGCATGATAATAAAGCAATTTTACGAGTCACAAACATCTGGAATATACGAATATTGGTATATCCCTTTTTATTTTAATTGAAAAAACATAAAGTGTATAAAGGAGGACTATAGGTGCATAAAAAAGATATTATGAATAGTGAAACGATGATGTATATGCCTGTGTACGATTCCTTTGGAAATTTATGTACGCGGGTGATTGAGAAAAATAATGAATATCTATCGAAATTAGCACCAACGAAGTTAATGGACTATAACCTTCGTTATTTTGGTTCGAGTTTAAGAGGGGCATTTGATGGCTCGAAAATGATTTTAGGAAAGCTTAATAAAAATCCAATTGTAGTGGATGAACGATGTAATATTTTATGGTTTCCAAGTAAGTCTCCTCTACAACCTGAATGTATCTGGTTCGCCGTTCATCATATTGATGAATATATCGCTGTGGATAAAAAGAGAGCAAAAATAACTTTTACGAATGGCACAGAACTGGTAGTGGATGTCAGTGTTAAAGCGTTAGAATATCGTATTCAGAGAGCCTATTTATTAAAATATAGGTTAGAAAAACGAACAAAGCATTTGCTTGTTCAGTATGACCGTGTAAAGGTTTTTCAGCGTCTCGCTCTTAATATGCTAGAGGACGAGACGCAGGATCATTGATTACTCCGAGAAAACAACTGCTAGATAGTATGTTTTCCTTTGTAAAAACGTTATAATGAAAAGATACGGAGCTTTGTGAGTGCAATGTTAGCTCCATTACTAACGTTCGGAGGATTTAACAATGATTGAATTAGCAGATGTACGCAATGTGTTAGACACTACAGCCAAAAAACTGGCGGACTTCAGGGGGTCTCTTTGACTTAGAAAACAAAGAGGCACGCATTCAGGAGCTAGATGAAATGATGCTAGAGCCTGGCTTTTGGGATGATCAGCAAGGGGCACAGGTGACCATCAATGAAGGCAATGGCTTAAAAGCAATCGTCAATGAATATAAAGATTTAGTGGAAACCCATGAAAATTTAGATATGACACTGGAGCTTTTACAGGAAGAGCCAGATGAAGAGTTACAGGAAGAACTAGGCAAAGAGCTAGCAGAATTCCAGCAAAAAATGGGGGATTTTGAGCTGCAATTGCTGTTAAGTGGTCCATATGATCAAAACAATGCCATTTTAGAGCTACACCCTGGTGCCGGTGGAACGGAATCTCAGGACTGGGGTTCTATGCTGTTACGTATGTATACAAGATGGGCGGAGAAACGTGGATTTAAAGTGGAGACTGTGGACTATCTTCCTGGTGATGAAGCAGGGATTAAATCGGTAACATTGTCGATTAAAGGTCACAATGCTTTCGGTTATTTACAGGCTGAAAAAGGCGTGCATCGTCTAGTGCGTATCTCACCATTCGATTCGTCAGGCCGTCGTCATACATCATTTGTTTCTTGTGATGTTATGCCAGAGTTCGACGAAAATATTGAAATCGACATTCGCACAGAGGATTTAAAAATTGATACGTATCGTGCTACAGGTGCGGGTGGTCAGCATATTAATACGACAGATTCAGCAGTTCGTATTACACATATTCCGACTGGTACTGTTGTACAGTGTCAAGCAGAGCGTTCACAGATTAAAAACCGTGAAAAAGCGATGACGATGCTAAAAGGGAAATTATATCAATTAGAGTTAGATAAGCAGCAAGCGCAACTAGATGAAATACGTGGTGAGCAAAAGGAAATCGGCTGGGGCTCACAAATTCGTTCGTATGTATTCCACCCATACTCTATGGTGAAGGATCACCGTACGAATGAAGAAACAGGTAATGTTGGTGCAGTGATGGACGGCGATTTAGATCCGTTTATTAATGCCTATTTACGCTCGAAAATTGGCTAATACACAAATCCCCCAAGAGGTGTTCTTGGGGGATTTTCTAGTTAAAAGGGAGGGTGATATGGCGCATCTTGGCTAAGCTGCTTGCGCTCGTTCATGTAATATTTATAGAGCATCGATGCATTCAAAAACTGTTTACTAATCGAGGCATATTGAATAGGTAGTTCAATTGTTTTACCATTTTTTAATGTGACAACACATCCCGTCTGACTTGGTGTAATATTGATAATCGCGTGAAGTCCAATCCATATATTATGAATGGAGTTCGGGGAGTAGGTTGGTAGAAAAATACAGGGATAGCCGTAGTCAAAGGCCACGACGATTGGTAGCTTGTGTTGATTGCCGAAGAAACGTTTAGCCGATAGTTTTGCAGCTTCATAGGTTGAACCTAATGAGATACAAGATTTTCGAAGCACATGCATCGGTTTACGCGTGACGATCAGCTCATTGTGCTTATCGATAACATGAGTGAAAACCTTGGAGTTGTGCTGAATAGGTTGAAGCAAGTAAGTGTTGAATGAAATTAAGTAGCTATTGACAAAATTGCTAGTCATATAGAGAGAGCCTCCTTTTTCTGTTGATAACGGTAGTGTAGAACAAAAGGGGAGTTTCAAAAAATAGACAAAGTAGCTGAAAACCCTTCAGAAAAGAATGAAATGCTTAGAGAATTCACTGCAAATGTCACGAGATTAATAGCTAATCCAAGTTATTTTCAATTCGTAAGCATTGCAATTTAATTTCAATTTTCATATAATTTAGAAAAGGATCGAGGTGAGATCGTTGGATAAATATTATTCGTACACAGATTTTCTAAAAGCCGTGGGTCAGTCGAAAAAAGTTGATGAGGCAGAGAAATTATTAAACGAGATTTATTTAGATTTATTTTTAAATCGTATCCAGCGTATGCATCGTCAAGAGCAACTCATGGTTCTGATAGACAGAGTACTCGATGAAAAAGATGAAAACGCATTTTACCAATACGCAGCCGAACTACATTCCTTGCAGCAAACAGAGGATGAATCATACTAAACGAACCCGCTCCCCATGTCTAGTGGAGAGCGGGATTTTTTTGATTGAAGGAGGGCTGCTCGTTCAAAAAGTGAGAGTCTTCGCTTATAAAAGAGGGAGAGTTGCTCAGAAAGTAAGAACTCCTGCTCAGGAGTAAATCCGCTCTCAAAGCAAGAGCCCTGGCTCATAAAAGAATGCAACCCACGCCAAAAATCTGTTACCCCACTCACAAAAGCAGAAGCCCTCTACTGAAAGTATTATGACTTCTACTCAAGAATCGAAATCTATTGAATAGATTAAGCTTGAAAACGTGTTGAAGCGGCTATTATGAGAGTAATAAGTATTCTTCGCTTCACGGTTATTCATTTAAATTTTAGGGATAAAAAAATTTTTTACAAACATTCGTTCGTTAAATGTTCGAAATTTTAATATTGCTATGCTAAAATATATGTACAAATTGGAAGGAAAGGACGGGGACATGTGTGCAAACATTTGATTTACAAGCGCCATATCAGCCTAACGGGGATCAGCCACAGGCAATTGCGGAATTAGTGGAGGGTGTGAAAGCGGGCAAGCGTCATCAAACATTACTTGGTGCTACGGGAACAGGTAAAACGTTTACCATTTCTAATGTCATCCAGCAAATTAAAAAACCAACACTCATTATGGCACATAATAAAACACTAGCTGGCCAGTTATATAGTGAGTTTAAAGAGTTCTTCCCGAATAATGCTGTTGAATATTTTGTCAGCTACTATGATTACTACCAACCAGAAGCCTATGTACCGCAGACAGATACCTATATAGAAAAAGATTCCAGCATTAACGATGAAATTGATAAGCTGCGTCACTCTGCTACTTCTGCATTATTTGAGCGTGATGATGTCATCATTATTGCATCTGTGTCCTGTATTTATGGTTTAGGTTCTCCTGAAGAGTATCGAGAAATGGTTGTATCGATTCGCACAGGTATGGAAATTGAACGTAATCAGCTACTGCGCAAACTTGTAGATGTTCAATACGAGCGTAATGATGTCAGTTTTACTCGGGGGACATTTCGGGTACGTGGAGATGTAGTGGAAATTTTCCCAGCCTCACGTGACGAGCATTGTATTCGGGTGGAGTTTTTCGGTGATGAAATCGATCGTATTCGAGAGGTGGATGCCTTAACTGGAGAAATTTTATCGGATCGAGAGCATGTTGCTATATTCCCAGCATCCCACTTCGTTACACGAGAAGAGAAAATGCGAAAAGCGATTGAAAACATTGAAAAAGAATTAGAGGAACGTCTTGCGTTGCTACGTGCAGAGGATAAATTACTAGAGGCACAGCGCCTAGAACAACGGACACGTTATGATTTAGAAATGATGCGTGAAATGGGCTTTTGCTCAGGGATTGAAAACTATTCACGCCATTTAACATTGCGTGGAGCAGGTGCCACTCCATATACATTGCTAGATTACTTCCCAGATGACTTTTTGCTTGTAGTAGATGAAAGTCACGTAACACTTCCTCAGGTTCGTGGTATGTACAATGGTGACCAAGCTCGTAAAGGTGTACTCGTAGAACATGGTTTCCGTTTGCCATCAGCACTTGATAACCGTCCACTACGTTTTGAAGAATACGAAAACCGAGTGCATCAGGCCATTTATGTATCAGCCACACCAGGCCCTTATGAGCTGGAGCATACGCCGGAAATGGTTGAGCAAATTATTCGACCTACTGGATTATTGGATCCGTTAATTGAAGTGCGACCTATTGAAGGGCAAATCGATAATTTAATTGATGAAATTCAAGATCGAATTGCCCAAAATGAACGGGTTTTAGTGACAACATTAACGAAGAAAATGTCAGAAGATTTAACGGCTTACTTGAAAGAAATGGGCTTAAAGGTCGAGTACCTACATTCCGAAATTAAAACGCTAGAACGTATTGAGATTATTCGTGAGCTACGTAAAGGAACGTACGATGTACTCATCGGTATTAATCTCTTGCGTGAAGGGCTTGATATTCCTGAGGTGTCACTTGTAGCGATTCTTGATGCTGATAAAGAAGGATTTTTACGTTCGGAACGTTCATTAATTCAAACGATTGGTCGTGCTGCACGTAATGCAAATGGTCATGTCATTATGTATGCGGACCATGTAACAGATTCGATGAAAAAGGCAATTGATGAAACACAACGTCGTCGTGCATTGCAAATGGCTTACAACGAGGAGCATGGCATAACGCCTCAAACCATTATCAAGAAAATCCCAGATGTAATTCGTGCGACACAAGTGGCAGAAGAAGAAGAATCCTATGTGACAAAGGCTACGAAAGGCAAAAAGCTGACAAAGGCGGAAAGAGAACAGCTTTTGGCTTCCTTAGAGGTCGAAATGAAGGAAGCAGCAAAAGCGCTTGATTTTGAACGTGCGGCTGAGTTGCGAGATACAATATTTGAATTGAAGGTAGAAGGGTGAATGACTTGTGAAAAATACTGAAATTGTCGTGCAAGGTGCACGTGCTCATAATTTAAAAAATATCAATGTCACAATTCCACGTGACCAATTAGTCGTATTAACAGGTTTATCAGGCTCAGGAAAATCTTCTCTAGCATTTGACACAATTTATGCGGAGGGCCAACGTCGTTATGTTGAGTCCCTTTCTGCCTATGCCCGTCAATTTTTAGGACAAATGGATAAGCCAGATGTCGATGCAATAGAAGGATTATCGCCTGCTATTTCCATTGACCAAAAAACAACGAGTCGTAATCCACGTTCTACGGTTGGTACGGTAACGGAAATCTATGATTACTTACGATTACTTTATGCACGCATTGGTAAACCGATCTGTCCAAATCATGGCATAGAAATCACTTCCCAAACGATTGAGCAGATGGTAGACCGTTTATTATCATATCCAGAAAGAACAAAAATGCAGCTTCTTGCGCCGATGGTTTCTGGACGCAAGGGAACCCATGTTAAACTGCTAGAGGATTTAAAAAAGCAAGGGTTTGTTCGTGTGCGAATTGATGGGGAATTACGGGATTTAGATGATGCGATTGATCTTGATAAAAATAAAAAGCACTCGATTGAAGTAGTAGTGGACCGTGTTGTTATGAAGGAAGGTATTGCCTCACGTTTGAGTGACTCCTTAGAAACAGCTTTACGTTTGGCTGATGGTCGTGTACTTGTTGATGTGATGGAGTATGAAGAATTATTATTTAGTGAACATCATGCTTGCCCGATATGTGGTTTTTCTATAGGCGAGCTAGAGCCTCGTATGTTTTCATTTAATAGCCCGTTTGGTGCTTGCACAAGCTGCGATGGCTTAGGCTCAACACAGGAAGTGGATTTAGATTTAGTCGTTCCAGATTGGGATCGTTCCTTGTTAGAGCATGCTATTGCCCCATGGGAACCGACTAGTTCACAGTACTATCCACAATTATTAAAAGCGGTGTGTGATCACTACGATATCCCAATGGACGTGCCTGTGAAGGATTTACCAAAGGAAAAGATGGATAAGGTTTTATATGGCTCAGGAAAAGACAAAATTCACTTCCATTATGAAAATGAGTTTGGCAATGTGCGAGACCAAATGATTGAATTTGAAGGTGTTGTGCGCAATGTGGAACGCCGTTTTAAAGAAACAACATCCGATTATGTTCGTGAGCAAATGGAAAAATATATGGCACAGCAGCCATGTCCGTCCTGTAAAGGTTATCGTTTAAAGCCTGAGACGTTAGCTGTGAAAGTAGCAGATAAGCATATTGGTGAAGTCACACAATATTCGATTCAGGAAGCGGACACATTTTTCAAAGAGTTGGATTTAACTGAAAAGGATATGCAAATTGCTCGACTGGTTTTACGAGAAATTGAAGAACGATTGGGCTTCCTTGTCAACGTAGGTTTAGATTATTTGACATTGAGTCGTGCAGCAGGGACATTATCAGGCGGAGAGGCGCAACGTATTCGGCTCGCTACACAAATCGGCTCACGTTTAACAGGAGTTCTCTATATTTTAGATGAGCCTTCTATTGGTTTGCATCAACGTGATAATGATCGTTTAATTAACACGCTGCAAAATATGCGTGATATCGGCAATACGTTAATTGTGGTAGAGCATGATGAAGATACGATGTTGGCAGCCGATTATCTTATTGATGTGGGACCTGGAGCAGGTGTTCATGGCGGTCAAATTGTGGCAGCAGGCACACCACAGGAAGTTATGAAGAATGAAAACTCTCTAACAGGGCAATATTTAAGTGGTAAAAAATTCATTCCATTACCAGTGGAAAGACGTCAACCAAATGGTCGTAAGCTGTCCATTAAAGGCGCTAAGGAAAATAATTTACGTAACGTCAAAGTGGATGTGCCACTGGGTTTATTTGTAGCGGTGACAGGTGTGTCAGGCTCTGGGAAATCGACACTGATAAATGAAATTTTATATAAATCATTGGCACAGAAGCTGAATCGTTCAAAGGTTAAGCCTGGAGAACATAAAGAAGTGACGGGCCTAGATGAGCTTGAAAAAGTAATCGATATTGACCAATCACCAATTGGTCGTACGCCTCGTTCAAACCCAGCAACGTATACAGGTGTCTTTGATGATATTCGTGATGTTTTTGCGGCAACAAATGAAGCAAAGGTACGAGGCTATAAAAAAGGTCGCTTTAGCTTTAATGTGAAAGGTGGACGCTGTGAAGCATGTCGAGGAGATGGCATTATTAAAATCGAAATGCACTTCCTTCCAGATGTTTATGTTCCATGTGAGGTATGTCATGGCAAACGTTATAATCGTGAAACACTTGAAGTGAAGTATAAAGATAAGAGTATTGCAGATATTCTTGATATGACGATTGAAAATGCAGTAGTGTTTTTCGAAAATATTCCTAAAATCCAGCGTAAACTACAAACAATTGTCGATGTGGGCTTGGGCTATATGAAATTGGGACAACCAGCTACCACTTTATCGGGTGGTGAGGCACAGCGCGTAAAGCTAGCCTCTGAGTTACACCGACGATCTACAGGGAAATCCTTCTATATTTTAGATGAGCCAACGACAGGTTTACATGCCGATGATATTGCTCGATTGCTCGTCGTGTTGCAGCGGCTTGTTGAAAATGGGGACTCTGTATTAGTCATTGAGCATAATTTAGACGTTATTAAAACCGCTGATTATATCATCGACTTAGGGCCAGAAGGTGGAGATAAAGGTGGCACTATCGTTGCGACAGGTACACCAGAAGAGGTAGTAAAAGTCGTCGGCTCTTACACAGGGAAATACTTAAAACCTATTCTGGAACGTGATCGTCTGCGAATGGATGCATTGCTAGTAGAAGCGTCTCAATCTTAAAAGACCCAATTTATTCAATTTTGCAGTGAAACTTTTCACATGATGAATCGTATAAATAGTATAACGAACTGAGGGAGGCTATTTATTTATGCAAAATGAACGTCAACGAATTTTAGAACTTGTAGAAAAAGGAACGATTTCGGCACAAGAGGCGATTACATTACTAGAAGCATTAGAGCAACCTGGCAAGTCTACTCAAAATGTTATGGATGATGTGTCAAAAGAGGCGCAATCCTTTTCAACTGAAAAAGAAGAGTCACTATTTGAAGAAAAATCAAAAGATGGTGACAAGAAAAAAGATGATTTTATGAAATATTTCCAAGATGAAATGCAAGATTTTCGTAAGGATTTAACGCAAATCGGTTCTCTTTTTATGGATATGATGAATACCGCTGTTAAAAAGGTAAAGGAATTTGATGTAGCATCTCCATTTGGAGATAAAATTGAATTTACACATACAGAAGAAGTGGCAGCTGCTAACGTAGACAATGTTATTGTTGAATTGCCAAATGGTAATTTCTCATTGGAAGCAAGTGAAGGAGATACGATTCAGGTAGTTTGTAAGGTGAAAGCACCGCTGATGAATGAGAGCGAGGAAGAAACACGCAATCACTTTTTAGAGCAATTTGTTGTAAAAGAGGATGAGCGTTCACTTCGCATTTTAAGCCAATTAAAGCTTGTTCAAGTCAATGTAAAGGTGCAAGTACCTAAGGATAAACTTGAAAAATTATCTGTTCGTCTCATGAATGGTAGTGCGTCACTACAGGATATAGAATTTGAAGAATTAAAAGTTAAAACATTGAACGGAGCTATTAAAGGCACTAAGTTTAATTTTGGAAAAGCGGAAGTGGACTCTTCTAATGGTTCCATTGAATTAACGAATGTTCGTGGTAAGGATTTAGAGGCCGAAACATTGAATGGACGTGTCTATTTAGATGGTGCTTTGGATGAGGTAGAGGCGAAGTCTGTCAATGGACATGTAGTGGTAACAACTTGTTCCACAAATTCATCTAAAATAAAAGCTCAAACAGTTGCTGGAGCGGTGGAAATATATGTCCCACGTACCATTTCATTAAGTGGTAAAGTTGTGACGAATTTCGGGAAAGTGGATGTTGGCATTCAGGATGTTTCTAAAATGGAGTCACAGGACCAATTCCTATCCAAAGTAGTACGCTTTGATAAAGAAGTTGAAAGTGCAAATCGCTTATTTATCGAAGGCGAATCGAAAACTGGCGCCGTTTTAGTGCGCTACACAACAACGGACGAACAACAAATGTAACATGGGAAGCATTCAGGCGAAAGCTTGAATGCTTCTTGCGATTTCAAACAGTATTCGACTTGGTTTATCGTCGATTGCTGTTTTTATTTTTGTCATTTTTTTAATGATAATGGCAATGAAAGAACGAAATAGAAGGAACTGGCACGTATTGAAATGAAACTGTAATAAAAAAACAGAAATAGAGTGCTATAATAGTAAAAGAAATACCTCTTACATAGATGAGAGTTTTAGGTGGTTTAATCATGATAGAAATGAAAAATGTGACAAAGAAGTACCCAAACGGTGTAGTTGCGACAAATGGTATTTCCGTTAATATAAAGCAAGGCGAATTTGTGTATGTAGTTGGTCCAAGTGGAGCAGGTAAATCTACATTTATTAAATTGATGTATCGTGAAGAAAAGGCAACATCAGGGCAAATTATAGTCAATGGTATTGATTTAGCAACATTAAAAAATAAGAAGGTCCCTTTTTTGCGCCGTCAACTTGGCGTAGTTTTCCAGGATTTCAAATTACTACCTCGTTTGAATGTTTATGAGAATGTAGCATTTGCACTTGAAGTAATTGAGGAAAATCCAGATGAAATCCGACGTCGTGTGATGGAAGTATTAGAACTGGTGGGATTAAAGCATAAAGCAAGAATGTTCCCGAATGAGCTTTCAGGTGGGGAACAGCAACGAGTGTCGATTGCACGCTCAATTGTCAATGTTCCTAAAGTGGTGATTGCAGATGAACCAACAGGGAACCTCGATCCTGAAACATCGTGGGAAATCATGAATTTATTTGAGGAAATTAATGCTCGAGGGACAACCATTGTGATGGCGACCCATAACCGTGAAATTGTCAATACGATTCGTCGTCGTGTTATCGCAATTGAAGGCGGTTTAATTGTCCGTGATGAACACGGAGGTGAATACGGCTATGAAATTTAATACAGTAAAGCGCCACTTCCGAGAAAGTGTGAAATCACTTGGCCGAAATAGCTGGATGACCATTGCGTCTGTCAGTGCCGTAACAGTTACGCTTATACTAGTAGGCGTTTTTGCGCTTATTATGATGAATTTAAATAAAGTAGCGACTGATTTAGAAAACGATGTTGAGATTAAAGTTTTAATTGATGAGACAGCAGATGAAGCTGCAGAAAAAGCACTCGTCGAAAAAGTCAAAAAATTGCCTGGTGTGTCAGAGATGACCTATTCCACTAAGGAAGATGAGTTAACTAAGTTAGTAAAAGATTTTGGTGATGATTTTAAGCTATTTGAACAAAGCAACCCTTTACGTAATGTAATCTATGTAAAAGCTGCTGATCCCCAGCAAACAGCTAAAATTGCAAAAGCGATAGATAAATATGAGTATACGTATGACGTTATGTATGGCGAAGGAAAAGTTGAAAAACTATTTAACTTCTTAAATATTAGTCGTAATGTAGGCATCGTACTTATTTTAGGGTTATTATTCACGGCGATTTTCTTAATTTCGAATACAATTCGTATTACTATTATTGCTCGTAGAGATGAAATTGAAATTATGAAACTTGTAGGGGCTACGAATTCATTCGTACGTATCCCATTCCTATTGGAAGGTATGTGGCTCGGAATTTTAGGTTCGATTATTCCGATTGCGGTTGTCACAACCCTTTACCACAATGTATATAAAATTATTGCACCACGTTTACAAGGTGAGCTAATTCAATTACTTGATTTTTCTCCACTTGTGTATCAGGTGAGCGGTCTCCTGTTACTCATTGGCGTGCTTATCGGTGTTTGGGGAAGCTTTATGTCAGTGCGTAAGTTTTTAAAAATTTAGTCACAACGGATATTTGTGAAGAAGAAAAAGAATAGTCGAAGGGGAGTTCAATCGGTGAAAAGTAAGGCGAAAAAAACATTGAAAACACTTGCAGCAGCATCTGCTCTATTTCTTTTTATCCAAACTCCATCAGCATATGCAACAAGTTTATCGGATTTAAAAGAAGAAAAGAAACAAATTGAAACAAAGAAATATGATTTAAATTCATCCATTAGTAATAAGTCAAATGCCATCACGGCTAATCAAGAAAAGCAACAAAAAATCTTAGATCAAATTCAAGCATTGAACGCTGAAATCGACAAAACCAATAGTAATATTAAAAATGTTCAAGCAGATATTCATACAACAAATGAAGAAATAAAAAAATTAGAAGCTTCCATTAAAGAACTTCTGCATAAAATTGAAGAGCGAGATTTATTATTACAAGAACGTGCACGTGCGATTCAAGCTGGTGGCTCGGTAAGCTATTTAGATGTTTTGCTTGGATCTAATAGCTTTGTAGATTTCATTGATCGCTTCTCTGCAGTTAATGCACTATTAGAAGCGGATCGTCAAATTATTCAAGATCAAAAAGATGATAAACAACAGTTAGAAGAGCAAAAGCAAAGTGTAGAAGAAAAACGTCAAAAATTGGAAGGCAAGAAAGCTGAGCTTGAACGATTAAAGGCATCTTTAGATAGCCAAAAAGCTGAGAAAAATAAACTAGTTGACCAATTAGAAAAAGAGCAAGAAAAGCTCAAATCTGAAAAAGTATTACTTGAAAAAGAGTACTCAGAAGCATTAGAAGTAAGCCAAGAATTACAAGATCAAATCATTGCTGAGCAAAAACGTTTAGCTGAAATTGCTCGCCAACAAGAAGCAAAACGTAAAGCAGCTGCTGCGGCGGCAGCGGCTGCAGCAGCCAACAATGGTGGTGGTTCATCAGGTGGTACTGTGAACGCGCCTCAATCAAATGGTACTTGGATTAAACCAACGAACGGCCGCCTAACATCACCTTATGGCTGGCGTAATATTGGAGCTGGCCCTGAATTCCATTACGGTGTGGACCTTGCAAATGCAACAGGAACACCGATTTGGGCAGCGGCGGATGGTGTAGTTTCTTATGCAGCACCACTTAGTTCTTATGGTAATGTTGTCATTTTAACGCACTCAGTTGATGGACAAATTTATACAACAGTTTATGCCCATTTAAGTGCATTTAATGTTAGTGTAGGACAAGAAGTAACACAAGGTCAGCAAATTGCAGCAATGGGTAGTACAGGTCGCTCTACTGGCCCTCACTTACACTTTGAAGTGCATATTGGTCCTTGGCGAGGACAAGCTGTGGGCAGTGTAAACCCACTAAAATATATTCCATTGTAAAATAGAACAGCTATACATTAGAGAATTCTAGTGTATAGCTGTTTTTATTTCATCTATATCTTTAGAAGATAAGAACTCCCTCCTCTATGAGTAACGGCTATTATAAGATTCTATTTAATGTTATGATGAATATATACATAGTGGGGTATTTTTAACAGATGTTAATTTCTGAAGATTTTCTGAACACAGTGTGAAATATTCTTATTTTAAAAGGGTTCTATGCTATGCTGTATCTAACTTTCGGAGGAGGATTTGTTGGAGTGATTAATACAGAGTGGTACTCGATTCGAGCACTAACTTTACCAGCTACTGCAGTGGCTTTACTCATTACATTTTTTATAGTGTGGCTCATATTACGCGTGCAATTTTCAAAAAAATGGTCTGAAGTATATGCTGATGCGATTTTTACATTTCTCATTGTTTGGAAACTAAGCCTATTTGTGACTGATTTCAAAGCTGTTGTGAATAATCCAATGTCATTACTTTATTTCAATGGCGGTACAATAGGTGTTTATCTCGGCGTCATCGTAGTGTCCTTACAAATATGGAGAAAGCGGCACAATCTTCAGCTTGAAAAACAAGATATTATCCCTTGTAGCTGGGCTATTATTTTAACGCAATCTATTTACCAAATGATTGTCGTGCTACTCAATGACAACACTACATCGAGTGAAATCATTACATTAGTTGTGCTAAGTGTATTAACCATCATCATATTATGGAAACTAGCAGCGATGAAACAAGCTTTATTATTGTATACAGTTGGCTATTTGATCGTAGCTCTCTTCCAAACCCTTGGTATATGGCAAACAACTGTGGGTGTGAGTGTAGTACTACTTTGTTTGGGATTAGCCATTCAATATGAACGAATCAATGTGGGAGGTAAAGAATGAAAAAAAATATTGGGCTACTGATCGTTGTGCTATTAGTGATTGCGATGATTGGTACATATGTGAGACAACAAATTAACGAAGAACGTGCTATTGAAAAGTCTGCTCTTGGTAAGGATATGGAGGAGCTAGAAACGGGCTTGAAAAAAGGGGATATACCGCCTGATTTCACCTTAACAAGCTTAGACGGAGAAGATATCACATTAAGTGATTTGCGTGGAAAAAAGGTTGTACTAAATTTCTGGGCGACGTGGTGCCCACCTTGTAAGGCGGAAATGCCGCATATGCAAAGCTTCTACGATGAGTATGCTAAAGAGAAAAACGTTGAAATTATAGCTGTCAATTTAACAAGTGCAGAACGGGATGTGACTGCCGATGCCAAAGTAGACACAGTGATGACATTTAGAGATAGCTTTGAGCTAACATTCCCCATTTTATTGGACCCAGACAATGACGCTGGCTTAGATTATCAAATCATCACCATTCCAACCACTTATTTTATTGATTCCAACGGCTATATCCAACGCGCCATTAGAGGACCAATGGATGTAGATATGTTAAATGATTATGTAGATGCACTAGATTAATTCATAAAAAATCTGTTCGTTTTCTATAGTAGAAACGAGCAGATTTTTTATTTTTATAAGAATTAAGGAAATACTCGCGGAGTCAGAGGAAATACTCGCGGAGTCAGAGGAAATACTCGCGGAGTCAGAGGAAATACTCGCGGAGTCAGAGGAAATACTCGCGGAGTCAGAGGAAATACTCGCGGAGTCAGAGGAAATACTCGCGGAGTCAGAGGAAATACTCGCGAAGTCAGAGGAAATACTCGCGAAGGCAGAGGAAATACTCGCGAAGGCAGGGAAAATACTCTCGAAGCAACAACCAACACCCATGAGAAAAGTGAAATATTCTCTCTTCATAAATTTGAAAGGTAATCTTGTATGTTTGAAAAAATAGAGTCATACAGTAAAAGAGACGGAGGAGGGAAGAATTGCGCAAATTAACGGCCGGTGTCGGAGTCCTGCTTAGTAGTTTGGTGGTAGGTAGTGGTATTTACTTTGATTGGTTTTCTAGTGACGATAAAAAGGAGCCTGTTACGGAGGTTGATACAATTGGTGAAGCCATGACACTTATTGAAGAAAAATCAGTCTACAGCACAAAAAAGGATGCATTGGTGGAGGGGGCTCTTCGTGGTATGGCTGATGCCATTAAGGATCCATATAGTACGTATTACTCCCAGGAAGAGGCCGAGCAACATCGGCAAATGCTGGCTGAGGAAAGGGTAGGTATTGGGATTGAACTAGCAGAAAATAAAGGGAAGTTTATTGTTGTGTCTCCAGTTCGTTCTTCACCTGCTGAGAAAGCTGGTATGCGTTCACTCGATGAAATTGTACAAGTTGATGGAGTGCGTGTAGATGGGAAAACGATGAGTGAATTAATGCATTTAATTCAAGGTGAAAAAGGGTCGAAGGTAACTATTGTTGTCTACCGTCCGAGTGAGGATAAACATATTAAGATGACAATGGAGCGTGCTGCAATCTCTAATAAAACGGTATCGAGTGAGGTTATAAAAGTAGAAGATACAACCATTGGCTATGTGGCTATCTCGTTGTTTGGGGAAAAAACGGCCAATGAATGGGTTGCTGAAACGAGTAAATTGCTTCGTAAAGATGTTGAAGGTATTGTGATTGATGTACGTGATAATCCAGGTGGTTATTTACATAGCGTCGCAGCGCTACTGAGCACGGTATTGGACAATGGCAAGGTATTTGCATATATGCAAAATGCGGAAGGTGCTATGGAACCATTGAAAACGCAAACGAAAGGCTTTGATGAAAAATATGTAGCAACGATGAACAAAATCCCAATCGTTGTCTTACAAAATCAAGGTAGTGCTTCAGCGAGTGAAGTATTGAGTGGTGCTTTAAAAGGCTGGGGACGTGCTTCACTGATTGGTGTCAAGAGTTTTGGGAAAGGGACTGTGCAGGAATCTTGGGAGCTATCAAATGGTGGAGAGCTGAAATTATCAACTAATAAATGGCTGACACCAAAACGCGAATGGATTCATGGGCAAGGCATTGAAGCAAGTTTAGTAATTGAGCAAAATGAATTATTTGCTTTTCAACTACATCCATTAACAGGCAAATTTAAAGTCGGTGATATGAGTGAGGAGATCGCCTATTCACAAACTGCCTTACAGAAACTAGGCTATCAGATAGATCGTTTAGATGGCTATATGGATGAAACGACTGCAGAGGCCGTCAACCTTTATCGCAAACAGAAAAAATTAAAATTAGCAGAAGATGAATTTTATATGGATACAACTTTCTTCAATAGCTTAAATGAGACATTAAAAAATTATAAAGCGGATCGTCAAAATGACCAGCAATTCCAGATGGCCACTAGCTTTTTACTGCACACTATTGAACAATAAACCTATCTGACAGAACAAAAATAACATAATACAAAGCTTTCGATGAGTTTGTACTACGCAAGAGTGTAGTCGTTTGATACAATAAATTCATAGTATTCAAGATAGAAATGGCGGGTGTTCGTATGGTTAGTGAGATTTTAATAGAAATTGTAACAGCGATTGGCCGCTTTTTACTCAACCCATTACTGTATATAGTCATAATATTTGCTATTTTTTTAGGGTATCGTCGTGTAAAACAGGAGCGTAAATATTTTAATAGACGTATTATTTGGGGCTGGACAGAGTTAATCGGACAATGGAAAGATGGATGGCTTTATGCACTGCTCATTTCTCTTATTAGTATTGTCGCAGGGCTTACTGTACCAAAAGAATTTTTAATCATTTTAATAGTAATTTCTATAGTAGCGCTAGTCCTGTACCTTATTAATGCACTATCGCCCATTGTGACAATGGGTATTGCAACACTTGTGATATGGGCCATGTCCTATTACAATTGGACATTTACTTGGTGGATATTTTCCTTGGAGGGGAGCAATTTAGAGGATGGCGCAATTGTGACGATTACCATTTTGGCAGGCCTTTGTGTTATCGCAGAGGGGCTATTAATCCGTCGTGCTGCCATGAAGGTATCAACGCCTTCCATAGAGAAAACAAAGCGGGGTATGCAGGCTATTGTCTATCGCACAAAAAATGTATGGGTATTACCTATTTTCTTTGTTATGCCTGGTGATGCTATATCGGCTGTATTGCCATATTGGCCACTGTTTACGATAGGTGATAGTAGCTTTGCACTTGTTTTATTCCCTCTTATCATTGGCTTTGCTAAGCTATCAAGAAAGGAATTACCAGTCATAAAATTACCTAAAATAGGGCGATCTGTCTTATTGCTTGGAGAGCTTATTTTAATAGGTGGCTTAGCTGCTTATTTTGAGCCGATGATCGGTTTCATCGTACTTGGTGTTGGGGCAATTATACGTATCATCATCTCTATCTACTTTGCACAGCAGGATAAAACAGATCATTATGCCGTTGCACCAAGTACAAAGGGTGCCATTATCGCAGCTGTTCTTCCTGATTCGCCAGCAGAAAAAATGGGCTTGCTTGCAGGGGAATGTATTCGTAAAGTAAATGGAAAATCTATTTTTACAGAGAATGAGCTATACGAGGCATTGCAATTAAATGCAGCACACTGTCGTCTAGAAGTGTTGGACCGCAACAATGAAATTCGTTTAACACAGCATGTGATTTACAGCAATGATCATTACCGTATTGGTTTATTACTAGCTGAGCCGAGGGAAATATAATGGATGTTTTTGGAAAAATGATATTAGCGCTATTTATACCAGCGATCCTTGTCTTATTGTTTACAAGAATTACCTATAATCGCTATGTTGCGCTGTTATTAGCGATTGCACTTATCGCAGCTTCTGTTTATGCAGGCTATACATCTTCGCCTATTATTTATGTGATGGATGCATTTTCATTAACCGTAGGCTTTTGGTTAGCTAGTAAAATGAAGAAATAAAAAGGTCAGTCCTCTCAAAGGGGATTGACCTTTTTACATGAAAAATCGAACAGCTGCCATAATGATTACGCCTGCAATGACAGTAATCGATAAACTTTTTGTGATAAGTGCAATAATAAGAGTTGGCACAAATGTAACAAAGACGGGCCAATCAAGAGTCACTACTTTCCCACTTTCAGTATCGAATAAGTTTTCAATTACAAGAGCACTTAAGATACAAACAGGTATAAAGCTGAGCCACTTGAGTGCAACATCAGGGAGTGTTACACTACGTACAAAAATAAATGGAATGACACGCGGCAGCCATGTAACAAGTGCACAGCCAATAATAAGCCAGACCATATAAGAAGTTGTTGTCATTTATCTGTCACCACCCCAATTGTTGCGACAATGACTGTTGCTAGAAGCACAGCTACATGTGAAGGCACTAGATAAGAAAGGCCATACATAATAACTGTCATATAGCCGATTAACTTGATATAATGCATGATTTTGCTTTTGCCAACACTGCTCAATTGCAGTACTAACAATGCAACAAACATGGCAATTAAAGCAAAATCTAGGCCCCATTTTTCGGGATTTGCTACCCATTGTCCTAAAAAGGCACCTGCAACACAGGAGAGAATCCAAAAAATGTAGGCTGTGATGTTAAGCCCATCCATCCATTTGCCGTATAATTTGCCTGTTTGCATTTGCTTTGTTACTGCGACACCAAAGGTTTCATCCGTTAATAATGTACCGAAACCAACATTTCTAAGCATAGAGTAGCGCGTAAAATGAGGTGCTAATGTTAAACTCATTAATAAATGGCGTAGATTAACTACAAAAATGGTTACAATGATAGCAGAGGCAGGGCTGCTTGTTAAAAGAAGTGCACAAAAAATAAATTGTGCAGATCCTGCATAAATAAGTATCGTTAACAGGGCAATTTCAAGGACAGATAATCCAGAAGCGGAACCTACAACACCGAATGCAAGTCCTATACTAATATAACCGAGTAAAGTAGGTATGCAATCTTTGACGCCCTGTAGAAAGCTGTCGTTGGAAGGGCTTATGGAATCATCATGATGAAGCTCTGTTGTACTTGTCATAAATAGGCCATCCTTTCTTAATCATTTCCATGTATACTATTGATGGAATTGTTTGATAGTTCTTGATGTTTATTAAAGTATACATATGTCTGATAAAATAAACAATAGAAATTGGTGATTAAAATGGAACAAATGAGTCGAAATTTAGCATTTCAATTAAAGAAAATTAGACAGCAGCGTCATCTAAGTCTAGATGACGTAGCTAAAGCGACAGGTGTTAGTAAAGCACAGCTTGCACAAATTGAAAAGGGTGAGGCTAATCCGACTGTTTCAACAATTTGGAAAATCGCAGCTGGTATGCGCATATCATTCTCTTCATTATTACAGCCACCAACCGCTCATTACATGCGTTATAGCAGTAAGGATGTGCCGCATGTGGATGAAGATGAGGGACGCTATCGTGTCTACTCCATTATTCCGTATAATCCTGAGCGAGGCTGGGAATTTTATAAGGTTGAAATGGAGCCAGGCGCAATTAGTAAGAGTGAAGCTCATACAGAAGGGGTAGAGGAAACTGTAATGGTCATCAAAGGACAAGCAGTTATTTCTGCTGGGGATATGCATGAATTACTGGATGAAGGGGATACACTAGTATTCTCAGGGCATCAGCCCCATGAATATCGCAATACTTCGGAAGGGCTAACAATTTTTCATTTAATTTTACAGTATAAATAGAGGTGTCGATGTTGAGTGAATGGTTTACTGTAGAAAATATTGAACAGGTTGCGGCACAATATCGAACATTTGGCCCAATCATTGGTTTACTGCTACCATTTTTAGAAGCGTTTTTACCTTTTCTGCCATTAGTCGTATTTGTTGTAGCGAATGCAAGTGCATTTGGCTTATGGTTAGGGTTCTTATTATCATGGTTAGGCTCTGTAGCGGGCTCCTATGCTGTCTTCTTGCTTGTTCGCCATTTTGGCAAGCATCCAAGGCTACGATTTTTAACAGGCAGTAAAAAGGTTCAGAAACTTATTAAATGGGTGGATATGAATGGCATCAGCCCACTTTTTGTCCTCCTCTGTTTCCCTTTTACACCATCTGTTATTGTCAATATTGTAGCAGGGTTGTCCCATATTCATAAAAAGTTTTACTTAGTCGTTTTATTGGCTGGGAAGTTCGTGATGATTTTAGGCATGAGTGTGTTGGGCTATGACTTAAAATCGTTATTGACAAGCCCCGTCAGATTGGTCATTGCTGCTGTAGCCATCGTAATTTTATGGTGGGTCGGCAAGCTGATAGAGAAGCGCTTGAACGCTCGTGTGGAAAGAGACTTGAAGCAAGCGCGAAAATTGACGAAAAATCAGGATCACCATGCTCGCTAACCAATTGTTTGTAGCCTCTTTAATTTTTAAAGAGGCTGTTTTTTTGTGTCAATATCTTCTCACATGAAGGTTGATAGATAGTATTTACTAGTTTTTTTCGATAGAATTTAAGATAGACGATTAAAGTTAGGTACGTTAACTAACTAGCAAAGGAAATGCTCAAAAAGCGTATCAAATAATCAAATCATCAAAAGATTCACCCAAAATGGGCAAGTCAATGAGGAGGGGGAAAGAATATGTCATTGCGTATTGTTTCAGGACGTTCAGGAACAGGAAAATCCGCATTTATTCATCAGGAGATCATTGAACAGCTTAAAACGGAGCCATTGGGACATCCGATTTTCATAATTGTCCCCGACCAGATGTCTTATTCTACAGAATATGAGTTGACGAATAAGCATGGTTTACAAGGCTTGATCCGTGCACAAGTGATGACGTTTAAGCGTTTAGCGTGGCTGGTTTTACAGGAAACTGGCGGGATTGCTCGCAAAGAAGTGAATGGCTATGGCTATCGAATGCTCATTCGTAAACTTTTAGAGGAACAAAAAAGTGAGTTTTCCTTATTTCGACAAGCAGCAGGAAAACGTGGCTTTACGGAGGAGATTGAAACACTTTTAAAAGAATTTAGCCGCTATAGCGTCAATAGCTCAGTCTTAGCAGAGGTAACGGAATCATTAAAGGCAATTGATGCTCCAAATACCTTACAGGCTAAAGCAAATGATTTACATGTAGTGTTACAGGCCTTAGAGGAACGACTAGGCACGACATATGTCGACAGTGAGGGCTATTATCCAATTTTAACAGAGCAATTGAAGTATGCTGATACGATGAAGCAAGCAACCATTTATATTGATGGATTTACCGCCTTCACTGTACGGGAGTTAGAATTAGTACGTGAGTTGTTAAAAGTAACTAAACAAGTAACAATTGTTCTTCCGTTTGATCATTCAGATGAAGCGTTTGATGAACAGGCACTATTCCATGAGGCGGCTTTAACAAATCAACGGTTGCATGACATCGCAAATGAAGAGGGCATCGATGTTGATGCACCATTACATTTTTACAATACTAAAAGGTTCCATTCTGAAGATTTGCAGCATGTGGAGGCTAAATTTACTGATTTGGTGCCTAAAACGAAAAAATCTTCTGGAGATGTGATGGTACTTGAAGCGTCTAATCGTCGAGCCGAAGTACATGCGATTGCCCGGGAAATAACAAAGCTGACAAGAGAAGACGGTTATCGTTATCAGGATATAGTTCTTTTATATAGACAAGCAGAGCTATATGATCCACTTATTACAAGTATTTTCCAACAATATGAAATTCCTATTTTTACAAATACAAAAAAGACGATGTTACATCATCCACTAATCGAGCTAAGTCGTTCTGCACTAGAGGTCATGACGTCTACTTGGAAGTACGAACCTGTTTTTCGTAGTGTGAAAACAGATTTATTTTTCCCATTACATGCTGAGCTAACCATCTGGCGTGAGCGAGCAGATCGATTAGAAAACTATTGCTTGGCACAAGGCATCTATGGAGAACGGTGGTTTGAGGAGGCACGTTGGTTTTATAAAAAGTATCGTGGATTAGAATTCCATTCGCGTGTTCAAACAGATGAGGAACGTGCTATGCAGGCGGAAATCGAGGCTATTCGAGATGAAATTCGTCTACCGTTAAAGAATTTACAAGATAAGCTTGATAGTGCGAAAACGGGTAGAGATATTGCGACTGCATTATTTGAGCTAGTGGAGTCATTACAGGTTTATGATAAGCTTCAAGCAATGAAAGATCGTGAGCTAGAGCGAGGTGACGCATTAGCAGCGAGTGAACATGAGCAAGCTTGGAACGAATGGATTGGTGTTCTTGACCAATTCGTCTATATGTTTGGGGAGCAAGAAATGACTTTGGAGGAAGCAGCTAAAATTCTTGATGAAGGGTTTGATACGCTAGAATTTTCTCGCATTCCGCCGACCTTAGATGAGGTCATGGTCGCTACTGTTGATTTAGCCAGATTGTCTAATATCAAAGTTACTTTTGTAGTGGGTATGAATGATGGTGTTTATCCAACTCGAATGGAATATGAGGGTTTATTGTCAGATACAGAGCGAGAATGGTTTAGCCAAATTGGCTACGAGCTTGCACCAACCTCCACCAATCGTTTATTACAGGAAAATTACTTATTCTACCGTGCTATTACAACACCATCTGACAAGCTGTATATGACATATCCTACGGCAGATGAAGAGGGCAAGGCACTGCTATCCTCTCTTTATATCAAGAAAATGATTGGCAATGATAAAACAGCTGGTTTATTAAGTGAAGTTGTCATTGAGCGAGTGGTGATGGATCCCATTGAATTACTTAACGGAGATGTTTTACCCTATTTACGCCACCCTCGTACGGCTTTAGCGCATCTGATGGTGCAGTTACGTCAAGCTGAGCATAGCCGTGAACTAGCACCAGAATGGCTAGCATTACAAAAATTTTATAAACAAGATCCGTATTGGGCACTCATTTTTGAGCGTGTCCTCTATCCGATTACCCATAAAAATGAAGCTGAGCCACTTGAAACATATATTACACAGGAATTATATGGTCAGAAGTTAACATCAAGTGTGTCACGAATCGAGAAATACTTTAGATGTCCATTTTCTCATTTCACTACGTATGGTCTACGTTTAGAAGAACGTGCTGAATACCGACTTGAAACCTTTGCGATGGGTGATTTATTCCACGAGGCATTAAAGTGGATTACAGAAGAAACACATCGCCAGCAGTTATCATGGATTCGTTTAACAACACAGCAAATTAAACAATTAGCACGACAAGCAGTAGAGCAAATTGTGCCTGTCTTTTCACATCAAATTTTATTGTCGAGTGCTCGTTATCGCTATATTCAGCGTAAGCTTATTCGCATTGTTGAGCGCACAATGACTGCACTGACACAGCATGCTAATGTATCCCACTTCAAGCCTATTGCTATTGAGGCGTCGTTTGGTCCAGGGCAGCATGAACAGCTACCACCGCTTGAAATTGATTTGACTAGCGGCAAGAAAATGTTTATGCGAGGACGTATTGATAGAGTGGATAGTGCAACAATCGATGATCGTTCTTATTTGCGGGTTGTCGACTATAAATCATCAGCTCGAGATCTGGACTTAAATGAGGTTTATTATGGATTGTCCTTACAAGTCCTTACGTATTTAGATGTAGCAATGGAAAATAGCTCTTATTGGCTACCTGGTCAAACTGAACCAGCTGGAGTACTGTATGTCCATGTCCATAATCCAATGTTAAAGCTAGATAAGGATTTAACAGATAGTGAAATAGAGGAAGATCGATTAAAGCAATATAAAATGAAGGGCCTACTGTCAGAAAATGCTGAGGCGATTTTATCGATGGACGAGCAATTAGAAGAAAGTAGTGGGTACTCAAAAATTATTCCTGTATATATGAAAAAGGATGGGACACCGTCTGAATCACAATCACGCATTGTTCCTGTCAATGATATGAAAAAGTTACAACATTTCGTTCGACGTAAACATCAGGAAGCAGGGAATGGCATTTTATCTGGTGATACAGCCATTAGCCCCTATAAATTAAAAGCCAAAACAGCATGTGATTACTGTCAATTCGCCGCGGTTTGTCAATTTGATCCTTCAGATGGTAAACAAAGCTATCGTCAGTTGGCGCAAGCGAAGCCGAATGACATTGTTGATAAAATTCGGAAGGAGATGGAGTAGCATGGCACAAACAATTCCTATTAAGCCAGCAGATGTCACATGGACAGATGATCAATGGAAGGCGATTTATGCTAGTGGTCAAGACACACTTGTTTCAGCCGCGGCAGGGTCTGGGAAAACAGCAGTACTGATTAATCGGATGATTGAAAAAGTCATTGCTACCGAGAATCCTATCAATGTGGATGAACTATTGGTAGTGACCTTTACGAATGCTTCAGCCGCTGAAATGCGACATCGTATGTCAGAGGCATTAGAAAAAGCAATCGCAGAAAATCCAACATCTAATCACTTAAGACGCCAGCTTAGCCTTGTCAATAAAGCGCAAATTTCCACGTTGCACTCGTTCTGTTTAGCCATTGTGAAGCAATATGCATACTTGCTTGATATAGATCCAGGCTTTCGTATCGCCAATGAAGCAGAAATCGCTTTATTAAGAGATGATGTATTAACGGATGTTCTAGAAGATGCCTATGATGCTGAGGATGAGGCTCAAGTACAGGCTATTTATCGCCTTGTTGATAGCTTTACTTCGGATCGTGATGATCAAGCAATCGAAACGCTGATTAGTAAACTATATGATATGTCACGTGTACATGCAGAGCCTCAAAAATGGCTATGGAGTCTTCCTCAAGTATACGAGTTAGCAGAGGATGTAACGATTGATGATCTAGAGCTTTCTCAATATGTTAAATTGACCGTTCGCCATAGTTTGGAAGAAGCCTTCGTGTTAATTTCAGAAATGCGGGCGATTACATTACAGCCAGACGGACCGGCTCCTTATGCTGAAACGGCAGAAGTTGATTTTGCCATGATTCAAGAAGGGATTCGAATTAGCCAAAACGGTACATGGCAGGAGCTATTTGAATTTTTTGCGATGGTCAAATGGTCTACGTTAAAACGAGTATCCAAAGATGCATTAGTAGATGTAGAGTTACAGGAGCTTGCGAAGAAAAAAAGAGAAGCAGCTAAAAAAATAATGAATAAAATCAAAGAAACGTATTTTGTTCGTACACCTGCACGCCTACTTGAAGAAATACGATTAATGGCGCCAATAATTGCCACATTAGTAGACCTGACCGCTACTTTTAGTGAACAGTTCCGCCTAGCTAAGCTAGAACGGGGAATCATTGATTTTTCAGATTTAGAGCATTATGCGCTACAAATTTTGACAGTAGAAATAGATGGTGAACTTCAGCCTTCGCCAGTTGCATTAGATATGAAAAAACGTTTTAAAGAAGTACTTGTGGATGAATATCAGGATACGAATATGCTACAGGAAACCATTTTGCAGCTTGTCAAAACAGGGGAAGAGAGGGATGGCAACCTGTTTATGGTTGGAGACGTAAAGCAAAGTATTTATCGCTTCCGATTAGCTGAACCGAAGCTCTTTATGCGAAAATATAGTGATTTTTTGGAGATGCCTGATGTAACGGGAATGCGAATTGATTTAAATGCTAATTTCCGTAGTCGCAAAGAAGTGTTGAATGCTACAAACTATGTATTTGCACAAATTATGGGAGAGCGTGTTGGTGAGATTCTTTATGATGACAATGCATCATTAAAGCCAGCAGCACCTTATGATGAAAAAGAAATACCTGTTGAGCTTGTAGTGATGCATCCGCCACAGGATGAGGAAGCAACAGAAGAGCTTGAGGAAATGGGCAATGAAGCTACTACAGAGCTAGAAGAATTGAAAAAATCACAATATGAGGCGCGCTTTATCATTGATCGTATACGACTGATGATGGAAGATGGGACAACTGTTTATGATACGAAAACGAAGTCTGAGCGACCATTAAAGTATAGTGATATTGTGATTTTAATGCGCTCCATGACATGGTCGACAGATTTAGTGGAGGAATTTAAGCTGGCAGGGATTCCACTCTACGCTGAGTCATCTAAAGGCTATTTTGATGCGCTCGAAGTGATGATTATGTTAAATGTCTTGAAAGTAGTCGATAATCCCTATCAGGATATTCCACTAGCTTCTGTACTGCGTGCACCATTTGTTGGTTTAACGGAAAATGAGTTGGCAAAAATTCGTTTAGCCGATCAGAAGGTACCGTTCTATGATGCTTTACGTCAATTTATTCGTAGCGAAGGGCATGGCGTGCAATCAATTACATTTGAAAAGCTTCAACGCTTTATGCTGGCCTTCGAAAACTGGCGAGATTTAGCTCGTCGTGGATCATTGTCCGATTTAATTTGGAGGATTTATTTAGATACGCATTATTATGAAATGGTTGGTGCAATGCCAAATGGTAAGCAGCGTCAGGCGAATTTACGCATCTTACATGACCGTGCATTAATGTATGAAAAAACGGCCTTTCGTGGACTATTCCGCTTTCTCCGCTTTATTGATCGAATGCGTACGCGTGGGGATGATTTAGGTACTGCAAAATCAATTGGCGAAAAGGACGATGTTGTGCGTCTTGTGACGATTCACTCCTCAAAGGGATTAGAGTATCCAGTAGTCTTTGTTGCAGGAATGGGACGCCCGTTTAACAAAATGGATTTTCATCAACCTTATTTATTCGACCAAGATTTTGGACTCGCTGTCAAGGCTATTGACCCAGAAAATCGCATCACATATACATCTTTACCGTTTTTAGCGTTAAAAGAAAAAAAAGAGCTGGAAATGCGTGCAGAAGAAATGCGTGTTTTATATGTTGCCATGACTCGTGCGAAGGAACGTCTAATTTTAGTGGGCTCTGTGAAGAATTGGGAGAAAACACGTGACAACTGGCAGGATGCACAAAGTTTACCGATAGATGCGCCGCTACAGGAATATTTGCGAGCAAGAGCTAATAGCTATTTGGATTGGGTAGGACCAGCAGTGGCAAGGCATGCAGACTTTACTACAGTTGCTACCACTTCTTATAAGCCGTTAGAAGATCATTCACGCTGGTCGGTACAAGCGATCAACACAAGCCATTATTCATATGAAATACATGCGATGGATGAAGAAGTACAACAATGGCTCACGATGCCAGAGGACGAGGCATTACTAGATGAAATTACGTCACGCTTTCAAGCGCAGTACGCCTACCAAAGGTCTACAAAAAAACGTTCTAAAACGTCTGTTAGTGAGATTAAGCGCTTAGAAAACTTACAGCGCCAGGCGGAACCTGAATTTTACTTTGCCACACCTGCCAAGCAAAAAGCTACTTCCATTGCACCTCGACCAGCCTTTTTACAGGAACAACAGCTAACAGGTGCTGAAATTGGAACAGCTGTGCATACAGTGATGCAGCATGTCCCACAGTATGGCTTTGTTGAAATCCAAGATGTGAAGGATTTTGTAGAGGATTTAGTGGCGAGACAATTGTTAACTGAGGCAGAGGGAAAAATGGTTCCACTAGCGAAGATTTTTCATTTTTTTGAGACAGAAATAGGGCAGCGGTTCAAAAAGGCAAAGCAAATACGCAGGGAAATGCCCTTTACCATTAGTAGAGTTGATGAAGATGGCGATGCTCAAATTGTACAAGGGATCATTGACTGCTTATTTGAAGATGAATATGGCGATTGGGTCTTGCTAGATTATAAAACTGACCGTATCCTGCCACATTTTGCACAGGAGCCTGCCCTGACAAAGGAAATACGAAATCGTTATGCTGTACAGCTTCGTGTTTATAGTGAGGCCATTGAATCAATTTTACACATCAATGTGAGCGATAAAGTATTATATTTATTCGATAATGAACAGGCCGTACAGGCATAAAGAACTTGTTATGGCAAAGCAGGGCAAGCCTTTTTTGCCTTGCTTGCACCATAGCATTTAGTCAAGAGGAGGCTATTTCGTGGAGTCAAAACCGACCATGTTGCAGGAACGAATGGCAACATTAGATATTTTACGAGGCATTAGTTTGGTAGGTATTTTACTTGTAAATATGTATACCTTTTATTTGCCAATGCCGCATATTGATTTGGCATCGTGGTTTACAACACCATCTGATATCGTTTGGCAAAAAAATATAGACATATATGTGCAGGGAAGCTTTTACCCATTATTTGCAATGCTATTTGGTTATGGGCTTGCCATGCAGTGGCAAAAAGCACAGAGCCGTGAACAAAATTTTTACACACTAGGTCTTCGCAGACTGTCTGTATTGTTTGTTTTTGGTTTTCTACATGCTGTGCTGATTTGGTGGGGCGATATATTAATGATGTACGCGTTCTGTGGCGTTTTTTTAGTGCTATTCCTACGCTTTAGTCCTATTTGGTTAGTAGCTAGTGCATTTATTATTAACGGTTTAATGCAAGTTTTTATGTTATTCGTTGTAGGAATTATTCTTTTTAATACCAAGGTAGATGATTATTTAGATATCGTATTTGTAGAGAAGGCTATTACGGCTTATGGTACAGGCAATTGGGTAGATGCCTTTATGCAACGCTTAACAGATTTATCGACGCAGGCAGGCATAGGGATGTGGTTTGCAGCACTGTTCACTATTTTACCGTATATGTTAATAGGTGCTGCAGCGTCAAAATGGCGTCTAGTAGAACGAGCTAAAGAATTGAAATGGCTCTGGCTGACATTAGCGATCACGGGGTTGGTCATTGGTATCGGTGTTAAAAGTTTACCAATTATGTTTACAAGAACATATTTACTAGATTATTTAAAGGTATACATAGGTGGTCCAATTTTAGCAGTAGGGTATATCGGGGTCATTGTGTTACTTTGCTTAGTGCCAATTGTACCGAAGTTACTTAGTCCTTTTGCTAAAATTGGTCGTATGTCCTTAACGATGTATATTCTTCAATCTATTATAGGTACTTGTTTATTCTACCAATTTGGCTTTGGCTGGTACGGTAAAGTCACTGTGGAAACAGGGGTATTAATTGCTATCGGCATTATTGTTGTGCAAATGATCCTAGCTGAAGTTTGGTTATCTAAGTGGAAACAAGGACCATTAGAGGCGATATGGCGTAAATTAACGTATAAGCAAAACGTGGAATCACGTTAATATATGCCTCTTCACATGCATAATTTATGAAGATAGTACAACTTATAAAATTATTGTCGCAAAAGTAAGGCAATTTCTATCATATTGTTGTATTATGTAGAAAAAAGAAGGAGCTCTTAAAATCATGAAAATTTTATCATTCAAATTAGGTGGACATGTAAGCTTTGGACCAAAAGTAAAAAAAGAAGAAGCGGTATGGGATGTACTCGCTATTCAAAATGAACTTCAAGTTCTCCCTTCTTTTTCAAGTTCAATTGTGGATGGCATTGCTTTAGGCTTTGATTTCGTTGAACAGATTCGTAAATTAGTAGAAGCAGCAGAAAAATCAGATCGTGCCGATAGTTTTAAACGTGAATTTACAGATATCGAGTGGCTTTCACCAATTCCGCGTACACCCAAAAATATTATGTGTATCGGTAAAAACTATGATGAACATGCCAAAGAAATGGGTGCAGAAGCAGCACCAACAGATTTAATGGTATTTACAAAATCACCAACTGCTATTGCAGCGGATGGACAAACAATTTCCATTCATGCTGACCTTTCTTCCAAAATGGACTATGAAGGTGAGCTAGCGATTGTTATTGGAAAACGTGGTAAAAATATTCCTAAAAATTTAGCATTTGATTATGTATTTGGTTATACAATTGCTAATGATATATCAGCTCGTGATTTACAAGACAAGCATAAACAATTTTTCTTAGGTAAAAGCTTGGAAGGTACTTGCCCTCTTGGACCATACCTTGTGACAAAGGATGAAATTCCAAATCCACAAGACTTAACAGTGGTGACAAAGGTCAATGATGAAGTACGCCAAAACGGTTCTACGAAGGATATGATGTTCTCTGTTGAAACCTTAGTATCTATTCTATCTCAACATGTAACATTAGAGCCAGGAGATGTTATTTTAACAGGTACGCCTGCAGGAGTTGGAAAAGGGATGAACCCGCCACAGTTCTTAAAGGCTGGGGATACAGTAAAAGTATCTATTCAAGGCATTGGTACATTAGTCAACCATTTTGAATAATGACGATAACCATCCGCGTGAGTCTTTACTCCGCGGATTTTTTCTTTCTACACTCGATAGGCTGTGAGATGTCGAGCTATAATTGATGTAAATTATGTGAACACTGTTGTAATGTTTGAAACCCTTTCCATCGCATGGTAGGATAGAGTTTGATAGAAAAATGAATGAGGTGGGACAAACATGAGTTTTTTAACTAGCCAAACGCATTTGCATATTACTACGTGGGTTATTGCTATTGTTATCTTTTTAATCGCTGCACTAATGGGCAAGCAATCAAAGGGCTTACATATGGCTTTACGTCTATTCTACGTATTAATTATCATCACAGGTGGGGCATTATTCTTTAAATATCAGGCTGGAGACCCGATGATGTACGGACTGAAATTTTTATTCGGTATTTTAGTAATTGGTATGATGGAAATGGTATTAGTGCGTCAAAAGAAAAACAAACCAACAGGGATGTTTTGGGCATTATTCGCAGTATTCCTATTTATCACGCTGTTCTTAGGCTTTAAGCTACCATTAAACATTAATTTCCTAGCATAATAATTTCTTAAAGGTCGTGAAGTATTTGCTTCACGGCTTTTATTTTGCTAAAAGGGTGAATACGAGAGAACTGACACCTTTTTGCCCTAATTCATTTCGCATTTTCGTAAAATCTTTTGAAAAGATAGCGACGTGACAGTGTTATTTGGTAAAATGACGATGGATTGGTTTGAAAGAGAGGGAATAACAGTGAAATTTAAGAAGTGGATAAGTGCGACGGCTGCATCACTTTTATTAGCAACTTCATTCGTAAGTACTACACCAGTAGCGCATGCGGATGAAAAAGCGACAACATCGATAGCAGAAGAAAGCATCTTTGATTTACTCGTTGACCGTTTCTTTAATGGTTCGGGCACAAACGATTTTGATACAAATACGAAAGACCCTTCGAAATTTGCAGGAGGCGATTTTACAGGTCTGCAAGATAAGCTAAAATTTATTGGTGAGATGGGTTTTACAATTGTTTCTATTGGTCCTATTTTTTCTACAGAGAAATATGATGGATCACTACTTACAAGCTACACGACAATCGAACGTCATTTTGGAACAACAGAAGAATTCCAAAGTGTTGTAGAAGCCTATAAAGCTAAAAATATGTCCATCATGGTGGATTTCCCGCTCAATAATGTGAGTCCAAATCATGAATGGGCAAAGGACTCATCAAAAGCTGACTGGATTGCTTCTACGAATAATGGACAAGTACAATGGGATTTATCGAACAAAGCTGTGCAAGAGGCGCTCATTCAATCAGCCACTGAATTTGTTTCTACATATGATGTTGGTGGTATTCGTTTAACGAATATTGCAGAGGCTGATATAGCGTTTGTCAATGCGATGATTGCAGCATTAAAAGAGACAAAAGCATCTCTTTACGTGATTGCTAATGAAGAAAGTGATGCTGATTTTGATGCAACCTTCTCACCAGCAACAGCGGATATTTATCGTAATATTTTTAAAAACGTGGATATGGATTCGTCTAAATTAATGGAGCCTTTTACAGGAGAGAAGCCGACACAGATTATGGTGGATTCACTTGAAACCCATCGTTTTACATTCGATTCTGCGACTGAAAATATGTTTCCGCCTACACGCTTAAAAATGGCGATGGGTGCTTTATTTATGCTTCCTGGGATTCCCGTTGTGCAATATGGTACAGAAATCGCCATGAATGGGGAAGTAAAACCAGATACACATCAGTTGTATAACTTTAAAACAGACGAAGAATTGATTGATTATATTAAAAATGTTCAATCCTTACGTAATCAATCTGCAACTTTACGTAAAGGTGATTTTGAAGTAATTACAAATGACAATGGCCTACTTGTCTTCACACGTACCTCTGACGAAGAAAAGTGGGTAATTATGGTGAATAATACAGGCAAAACGCAACGTGTGGACTTAACACCAGCGCAACTTGGTGAAGGGAAAATGCTGAACGGAATTTTACATGAGGAAAAAGTTCGTATAAATGAAAAAGAGGTTTATCCTGTTATTTTAGACCGAGAAATGGTTGAGATTTATCAGGTTCGCAATGATGAAGGCTTAAACATGCCCTACATGGTTGCCCTTGGTTTAGTGTGGGTAATCTTTATCGGCTTTGTTGTTATCATCATTAAACGAGGAAAAGTTCGCCGTCAAGAACAAGACGTCCAACAACCATAGCACAACGAAAAAGCATGTTAGGAGCAATCCTAACATGCTTTTTATTAGCCTTGATAGCTTTTGTTCGTAAAGAAGATTGCAATAGTGCCTGGTCCTACATGTGAACCGATTGCAGAGCCAATCATAGTAATTTGAACAGCTTGAGGAGAAAAACGTTCCTGAATAGAAGCCTTTACTTCATTGGCAAAGGCCACATCATCACTATGACTAATACCAACAATTTTATCCGTAAAGCTTCCGCCACGCTCCTGCATTAAATCTAACATACGATTAAGTGCTTTTTTACGACCACGTGACTTTTCAATAGGTATCAGCTTGCCATCCTCTACATTTAAAATAGGTTTAATGCTCAGAAGACCACCTAAAAAGGCACTGGCCTTGGATACACGACCACCTTTGGCAAGGTAATCTAAATCTTCTACTGTAAATAAATGCTCCATCTGAGGTGCATATGCACTCATTTTAGAGGCCATATCCTCTAAGGATACCCCTATATTTCGAAGGCGAACTGCTTCCTCTACAACTAGACCATGTCCTAGTGAAGCGCATTTAGAGTCGATAATGACTAATTTTAATGAAGGATATTGCTCTAATACTTGATTGCGAATCATTTGAGCAGTACTATATGTGCCGGATAATTCCGATGAAAAGGCAATATAGATGCCTTCTTCTTCATTTTTAGCTAGTTCCTCAAAGTGCTTTAAAAACAGCTCAGGTGACACTTGTGATGTTTTTGGTTGAGCACCTTGGCGGATGGCATCGTAAATCTCTTTGGAATCAATCGTAATGACATCTTCATATTCTTTGTTGTTCAATTGCACTCGTAAAGGGAGTAACACGACATCATTTTCTTCATAGTAAGACTTCGGTAGATCGCATCCACTATCCGTAAAAATCTTCATTCTCTTGTCCCCCTAATTTCAACTTACTCATCAAGTATTTTTAACTTTATTCAGTCGGTACTCACTTAAGATAAATGGAAGGGGTACCACTGAATAAAGTTAAACTGGTAAAAATGGAATGTTAACTTGAACTTACTACTTAACTATGATAATTTCAAGCGTTCAATGAGGATTTTTGCGATTCCATCATCATTATTTGTTGCTGTAATTTCATTGGCAATGTTTTTAAGACTTGGAATACCGTTCCCCATCGCTACACCAAGTCCAGCATATTCGATCATTTCTAAATCATTGTCTTCATCACCAAACGCGATGATACGCTCACGTGGAATACCTAAATCTTTTGCCACATGCGCAATACCCACAGCTTTATTTAAGCCGCGACGTACAATTTCAATAATATGAAGTGGCGCGCCCCATCGACGATGCTCAATAACTTCTGCGTGCACCGCCTGTAAATGGTCACGTATAATGACCGAATTCGCTTCATTTGCTTGAATTAATAAACTTGTGGGATTTTCCAAGAGATGTGTGTATAAATCCCCAAGTGTGATTTTGGGATTACCCATATTAAAAATATTTAAGATACGATCATCTTCTGTGTGTACATAAATATCATCTTTTACCTCAGCGATAATATTTTCATACTCGTAACTATTGATGGATCCAACAACATCATGTACAACACTTAAATCAATCGGTGTGTGCATATGTTGCCAAGATACATTTTTGGGATGATGTACATATGCGCCATTAAAATTGACAATGGGTGTAGTGAGCCCAAGTTCATGATAATAAAGATCACTTGCACGGTATGGACGCCCCGTTGCAATCATCACTTGATGCCCTAATTCCTTAGCCTGCAATAATGTTTTTTTCGTTTTTGCTGAGATTTGTTGTTGGTCTGTTAATAAAGTACCATCTAAGTCTAGTACGATTAAATGCGGTTTCATAGCTCGTTGCCCCTTTCCTATAGTTTGAATAGTATCTCTTTGTCTTTCATTCGTCAAAATTTTGTCACAGTGAAAAAAGTTTGCTAACATAAAGATGAGACAATAGTTGGGAGTGACAAAAATGTTTGTAGAAAAAGAAGTGTGGGGAAATATTCCTTTATTACATATACATACAGACAAGATGAATGAAGAAACCCCAGTAGTGATTTTTTTGCATGGTTTTATGAGCGCGAAAGAACATAACTTACACTATGCATACCAATTGGTGCATAAGGGGGTGCGTGTCCTATTACCAGATGCAAAATTTCATGGTGACCGTAGCGAAGGCCTTACAGAAATACAAATGAACTTGAAATTTTGGGATATTGTTTTAAATTCTATTCATGAAGTGCAACAATTATATGATGAATTAAGGAATAAAAATTTATTGGCCAGTCATAATATTGGCATAGCAGGTACTTCAATGGGCGGTATCGTGACCTCCGGCTGTTTAAAACTTTATGATTGGATAAAAACAGCGTCAATATGTATGGGTGCACCAGGTTTTATTAAATTAGGTGAATATCAATTGCAGCAATTTGCAAAAAGCGGTATCAATTGGCCGATGTCAGAGGAAGATGTTCAAAAAGTGAATGAGCTCTTAGCTAAATATGATGTTAGTTTAACGCCAGAAAAATTCGCAGGTCGTCCAGTTTTCTTTTGGCATGGAGAATTAGATAAAACAGTACCTTTCCAAGAAACGTATAAATTTTATGAGACATTACGGGAATACTATCAAGCAAGCCCTGAATATTTAAAGTTTATGGTGAACAAAAAGGCAGGACATGCAGTCCCACGTGACGGTATGCTAGCAGCAACAGACTGGCTTGCACAGCATTTGGCATAACAGGATGCATCTGCTATGATAAGGTTAACACTATGATGGAAGGAGAAATACGAATGGATCAAGATATGAAAGATAGCATGTTTGGTGCTTTAGAAAATGTAATTGACCCTGAGCTTGGGATTGATATCGTCAACTTAGGTTTAGTATATGATGTAGATTTAGATGATGAAGGTGTAGCAACTGTTACGATGACATTAACATCGATGGGATGCCCACTTGGGCCAGTTATTGTGGATCAGGTGAATACGGCATTAGGGGAACTTCCAGAAGTGAAAAGTACAAATGTTAACATTGTATGGAATCCACCTTGGTCAAAAGACAAAATGTCACGCTATGCAAAAATGGCATTAGGCGTACGCTAAAATTGCAACATTAAAAATCCCTGCTTATTTTATAGGCAGGGATTTCATGTTGTTGAAAAAAGATGATGTTCATAGTAGAAAAAGAACCTTTAGCAAGGCGAGGGGTTGATTTCCGTTCCGCCAGCGTCCTTTCCAGGGGGCGTCCGATAAGCCGCTGCTCCAATCACCCATGTGGTAAAAGGATAGACTCTTATTTTCAATGTGGAGAGGTGATGAGTGACAACACCATCCATAAAGAGTAATGAATACCTTCACTTTATTTGAAAACCTTGCTAAACAGAAACATTTTTATGGATTGGAGTGGAAGGCTACTTGACTCCCGTGGGATAGCGAGACAGGCGAGCCCCTGCACGGAGGAAGCGGCTCGGCGCTCGCCCACAGGAAAGCAAGTAGCCTGCAACGGAAATCCATTTTCACCCTTCACAAAAATGCTATGGATGGTTTTGTTTTTAAACACGATAAAATCCCTGCTATATTTTATAGGCAGGGATTTCGTTTGTAACGAAATTAATCGATACGGCATATTTGTAATGGACAATTTTCACAAGCAATTTCATTTTTTAAAAATTGTAAATCATGAATTGTAATAAAGCCTTTATCAAAAGTGATAATATCGTGTTTTTTTAAATCATTCAACATACGATTAATCATTTCACGACTTGTTGCACACAAATTCGCAATTTCCGTATTTGTTAGCTGGAAATCAATAAAAATTGAGCCATTTTCTAAAGGTTTACCATACGTATTGGAAAGCCGAATGAGCGTTGAAAATAAAGCACCTTTTTTACCATTTAACACTAAATCACGCAAACGACTTTGATGCTTTAAGTTTTCTGTTTGCAACCACTTTATATATTCCACCATAACAGTAGGCTGATCTTCTAGTAAATGCTCCAATGATTTACGACTTAACACATACATCGTAGAAGGCTCTAATACCTTTGCAGTCATGGAATTATAGACTAGGTTACAAAATAATGACCCCTCTCCAATTATACTGTCAGGACCACAAATACGAATAGTTAATTCCTTGCCAGTTTCGGTTTCTTGGCTTATCGAAATCACACCAGATTGGATGTAATAAATTTCTTTTGCCCGTTCACCCTCTAGAAAAATTTTATTTCCTTTATTCACTTTGATAAAAACACCATGCTTTTGAAATAGATCCTTCATTTTTTCAAACATATTATCCATTAAAACCATATCTCCAACACATCGCTTTCTTTTTGTAATAAACGGCAATTATTACAAAAGGATAGTGGATTTTTCGATACTAAAACATAGAAACATACCATTATTATAACGTAAATTTCCATAATCCGTGAAAAAATTTTAGTGCGATTTCTTTGCGAAGCAATGTCGATTGATGTAAAATAAAGTTAGTCAAAAAAGGTCAAACTTTTTAAAAGAACAAGAATGGGTATAACAATGATAAGAAACATGATGGTAAAGGAGTGCTAGCTATGCAATTTCAACAAACAGATAACAAAAAACCACTAGAGCAATTTGGACGAAATTTGATTGAAGAAGTTAAAAACGGCAAAATGGACCCAGTTATCGGGCGTGATGAGGAAATTCGAAATGTCATTCGTATTTTAACACGCAAAACGAAAAATAATCCTGTATTAATTGGTGAACCAGGAGTTGGTAAAACAGCGATTGTTGAGGGTTTAGCACAGCGTATTGTGAAAGGCGATGTGCCAGAGGGCTTGAAAGAATGTGTGTTATATGAGCTAGATATGAGTGCTTTAATCGCAGGGGCAAGCTATCGTGGCCAATTTGAAGAGCGCTTAAAAGGTGTGTTAAAAGAGGTGAAAGATTCAGAAGGACAAATCATTTTATTTATTGATGAAATTCATACCATCGTCGGCGCAGGCAAAACAGACGGTGCTATGGATGCAGGGAATATGCTCAAGCCTATGCTTGCACGCGGTGAACTACATTGTATTGGTGCTACAACACTAGATGAGTATCGTATGTACATTGAAAAAGATCCTGCTTTAGAGCGACGATTCCAGCAAGTTCTTGTACGTGAGCCTTCGATTGAGGATACGGTTTCCATTTTACGGGGCTTAAAAGAACGCTTTGAATTACATCATGCAGTACGAATTCATGACAGAGCAATTGTTGCGGCAGCAGAACTGTCCAACCGATATATTACAGAGCGATTTTTACCTGATAAGGCAATTGATTTAATTGATGAGGCTTGTGCGATGATTCGTACAGAAATTGATTCGATGCCACAGGAATTAGACGCAGTGACACGTCGCATTATGCAGCTTGAGATTGAAGAACAGGCATTACGTAAGGAAAAGGACGAGGCAAGTAAAAAACGTCTAGAGCAATTGCGTGAGGAATTAACAAAATTAAAAGAATCCTCAGAGGGCATGCGCCAACAATGGGAAGCAGAAAAAGAAATGTTACACGACATTCAGAAAAAACGGGAAACATTAGATAAATACCGTCGTGATTTAGATGAAGCAGAAAGTAAATATGATTTAAATAAAGCTGCGGAATTACGCCATGGCAAAATCCCAACATTAGAAAAGGAAATTCAGGAACTCGAAAAACAGTTAGAAAATGGGGCAGAATCCCGCATTTTACGTGAAGAAGTAACGGCAGATGAAATTGCTGCGATCGTTTCCCGCTGGACAGGAATTCCTGTAACAAAATTAGTAGAAGGAGAGCGTGAAAAACTTCTACGATTAAAGGATACATTACATGAAAGAGTAGTCGGTCAAGACACAGCAGTACAATTAGTAACAGAAGCTGTATGGCGTGCACGTGCAGGTATTAAAGATCCACATCGTCCGATTGGGAGCTTTTTATTCTTAGGTCCAACAGGTGTTGGTAAAACTGAGCTTGCTAAGGCACTTGCTGCGCAGTTATTTGATGCAGAAGATCACTTTATTCGAATTGATATGAGTGAATACATGGAGAAACATAGTGTGTCTCGTCTCGTTGGTGCTCCTCCAGGCTATGTAGGTTATGAGGAGGGCGGACAATTAACAGAGGCTGTACGCCGAAATCCATATTCCGTGGTCCTCCTAGATGAAATTGAAAAAGCACATCCAGATGTGGCGAATATTTTATTACAAATTTTAGATGATGGCCGCATTACAGATAGTCAGGGACGTATGGTGAATTTTACAAATACAGTGGTCATTCTAACATCCAATATTGGCTCTAGTTATTTAATGGAGGCAAAAGAAGGCGATAATGCTGTTGAAGACTTAGTCATGGCGGCCCTACGCCAACATTTTAAACCAGAATTATTAAACCGTATGGATGACATTATCTTTTTCCATGCTTTATCTACAAAGCATTTTACTGCGATTGCTTGGAAGTACGTAGAGCAACTGATTAAACGTGTGGCAGAACAGGAAATTACTTTATCTGTCGAGCAAGAGGTTATTGATTGGGTAGTACAGCAAGGAGCGGATGCTCAGTTTGGAGCGAGACCATTAAAACGCTTTGTACAACGACATATCGAAACAGCAGTAGCTAGAGAACTGCTTCGTGGTGAGGTTTTACCAGGAGAAACTTTGCATGTGAAAATGCGTGATGGTCAATGTGTTGTGGAAAAATAACAGAAAAAACCTGTTCGGCAATATGCTGAACAGGTTTTTTCTAGATAAATTAATGATGGTCTGCAGCTTCTGGTGTAGGGTCGTTTGGAATGATTGCTCCAATAATAAAGATTAGAATGGAGAATACAACAGAAACGATTGCCCCTGTTTTAAAATCAAATGGTACACCAAGTACAGAGCTGACTACGTAGTTTAACATAGAAACTAGTAGGAATGACCATATGAACGTTACGATATATTGCATTAATTTCACCTCAACCGAACTTTTTTCATTATAAGGTTTTACTCATATTCATTATCATATCATAACATAAATCGAAAAAAAATGAACCTTTTATGTGAAACATGGCGAATTTGTCACAACAAATACGAGGATCTGCAATTTATATTCAACGGTATATCGTAGCATTTGATTTGCAGAAGGTATGCAGATGTTTAATGATAGGAAGTTAGTGTGTGCTTTGTAATGAAGAAGAGTCAGGGGAATTTGTCTCGATTAGGGTTTTTGCTCGTAACGAGTGAAGAAGCGCTCTAATTATAGTAGGGACTTGGCTCAGAGCTAGTAGAAAGCGCCCCTAAGTAAGACACTCCGCTCATAAAAAGGTGAACAGTACTATGACGTAGAAGTTCACCCGCTTAAAAATGACGATAATGCCAAAACTCTCGCCTAACCTAATAAAGAGTCAGCTCTCACCAAAAATAAAATCTCCACCACGTCTAAAACACATTAATTTTAAATCATCTTGCGTCCTTCCTTTCGTATGCGTTATAATTATGACCAGTTACTAATAATTGATAGTAAGAAAGCTGAGGGGTTGCTATATGAACGCTGGTATTATAGGAATTGGCAAATATGTTCCTGAGAAGGTCGTTACAAATTTTGATTTGGAAAAAATAATGGATACTTCAGATGAATGGATTCGAACTCGAACAGGCATTGAAGAACGTCATTTTGCGGCAGAGGATCAGGAAACTTCAGATTTAGCAGTAGCAGCTGCTAAAGAAGCTATTGCAAAAGCGGGTATTACGCCAGAGGAAATTGGTTTAATACTTGTAGCAACTGTCACACAGGATCAAACTTTTCCAAGTGTAGCATGTATGGTTCAGGAACAAATCGGAGCAGTGAATGCGGCGGCGATGGATCAAGCAGCGGCATGTGCAGGATTTATATATAGCTTAGTGACAGCGAAGCACTTTGTAGAGGCAAATACTTATAAATATGTCTTAGTAGTAGGTGTAGAAAAGCTGTCGAAAGTCATTGATTGGAAGGATCGTAATACAGCTGTTTTATTCGGTGATGGTGCTAGTGCAGCCATTGTTGGGCCAGTATCTGAAGGCAGAGGTATTGTATCATTTGAACTTGGTGCAGATGGTACAGGCGGCAAAAACCTTTATTTAACACAGCAAGACACAATTACAATGAATGGCCGTGAAGTGTTTAAGTTTGCTGTACGTCAAATGGGTGAATCGGCTGTCAATGTGTTAGAGAAAGCAGGATTAACAAAAGAAGACGTAGATTTTTTAGTGCCGCATCAGGCAAATATACGAATTATGGAATCTGCTCGTGAGCGATTAGAGCTACCACCTGAAAAAATGTCAAAAACGATTCATAAATATGGAAATACTTCAGCAGCATCTATTGGTATTTCCTTGGTAGATGAGCTCGAAGCAGGTAAGATTAAAGAGGATGACTTATTAGTCCTCGTTGGTTTTGGTGGCGGCTTAACATGGGGTGCCGTAGCCATGAGATGGGGAAAATAAGAAGGAAAAATGCTTGAGGGGAGTAAGACAATGAGTAAACGACGAGTAGTAATTACAGGAATTGGCGCAGTGACACCACTAGGAAATAGCATCGAAGAAACATGGGCTAACATCAAGGCTGGTAAATCTGGCATTGGTGAGCTGACACGATTGAATAAAGAACTTTTTGCAGCAAAAATCGCAGCAGAAGTGAAGGATTTCGATATTGAAAAATATATTGATCGTAAAGAAGCACGTAAAATGGATCGTTTTACGCACTACGCGTTAGCCGCTTCCATTATGGCAATGGAAGATGCACAATTAACAATTGATGAAGAGTTAGCTCCACGTGCGGGTGTATGGATTGGCTCTGGTATCGGCGGTATGGAAACTTATGAGCAACAATTTTTAACATTCCAAGAGCGTGGCGCAAGACGTGTCAGCCCATTCTTCATTCCAATGATGATTCCTGATATGGCTTCAGGGCAAGTATCTATTCACGTTGGTGCAAAAGGTATTAACTCATGTTCTGTAACGGCGTGTGCTTCGGGAACAAACTCCATTGGTGATGCCTTTAAAGTAATTGAACGTGGGGATGCAGATGTGATGATTTCAGGTGGTGCTGAATCACCAATCGTTACAATGGCTGTGGCAGGCTTCTGTGCAAATACAGCTTTATCATTAAATCCAGACCCACAAGCAGCATGTCGTCCATTTGATAAAAACCGCGATGGTTTTATTATCGGAGAAGGCGCTGGTATAGTTATTCTAGAAGAGTATGAACATGCAAAAGCTCGTGGCGCTAAAATATATGCTGAAGTTTTAGGGTATGGTGCAACAGGTGATGCGCATCACATTACGGCTCCAGCTCCAGAGGGTGAGGGGGCAGCACGTGCAATGATGCAAGCATTGACAGATGGTGGAGTTGATCCATCACAAGTTGATTATATTAATGCACATGGTACTAGCACACCTTACAATGATTTATTTGAAACACAAGCTGTTAAAACTACTTTTGGTGATCATGCGTATAAGCTTGCTATGAGCTCTACAAAGTCTATGACGGGTCACTTATTAGGAGCAGCTGGTGGTGTGGAAGCGATTTTCACAGCATTAGCCTTAAAAGAAGGCATTTTACCTCCAACAATTAATTTAGTAGATCCAGATCCAGAATGTGATTTAGATTATGTTCCAAACGAAGCGAGAGAAGCAAACATTCAATATGCGATGAGTAATTCTCTTGGTTTTGGTGGTCACAACGCCAGTCTCCTATTCAAAAAATATGAAGCATAATATATAAACTTAAAAAACGTCAGCCAAATTTAAACGGCTGACGTCTTTTTTTATAGTTTTGTGAATAAATGATAAGTAAGAAGAAATAGAAAGGATGCCTCTACTGTGTTTCGTCTCTTTTTATTTTTAGTAAGCTATGGCTTAATGATTCTCTCTGTAGGGAATCTCATATTGTATTTAAATTACCGAACATTAGGTTATTCCTGGAAGGTTGTTTTCAAATTTATTTTTCAAACAACGGAATTTTATATGGCGGTAGGAGCCTGCATTATCATTTGCGCTGTTGTGCTTGATTTAGGCTTTGATCGCTCCACAGACAAGCCATAAATTAGCGACGTGTGCGGCCGAGACCCATTGCATCTTCCATGCGTTTTAATGTAGCACTGGCAATCGCATTCGCCTTTTCAGCACCTTCATCTAAGATGACATCTAATTCAGAGGATTCTACTAAATGATAGAATTTTTCTTGAATTGGTGTTAGATGTTCGATAACAGCTGTTGCAACACCTTGCTTGAATCCACCATAACCAATTCCCTCATATTTTTTGACTAAATCTTCAATGGCTATACTAGAAATAGCCGATTCGATTGTCAATAAATTCGAGACACCTGGTTTATTTTCTACATCAAATGCAACAATACCATCAGAATCCGTAACCGCTGATTTAATTTTTTTCTCAATGTCCTTCGCAGTATCTAGCAAACGGATTGTCGCTTTCGTATTAGGGTCAGATTTACTCATTTTCTTTGTTGGCTCTTGTAAGGATTTAATACGAGCGCCTGCTTTTGGTAATTGAATTTCTGGAATTGTTAAAACGTCACCAAAGCGTTTATTAAAACGTTCTGCAAGGTCACGAGTTAGCTCGATATGCTGCTTCTGATCATCGCCGACAGGGACAATGTTTGTGTTGTAAAGTAGAATGTCTGCAGCCATTAACGGTGGATATGTTAAAAGAGCAGCAGAAACGCTTTCTTTACCATGTGATTTATCTTTAAATTGTGTCATACGTTCTAGCTCCCCGATAGACGTAACACATTGTAACATCCATCCTGCCTGAGCATGCGCTGGCACCTCTGATTGAATGAATAACGTAGATTTTTTAGGGTCGATGCCAGTAGCAATATAGGTAGCTGCCAGCTTACGAATGCTTTCACGTAATTCTTTAGGATCTTGGGCAACCGTGATCGCATGCTGATCAACGATACAATAAATAGCATTTCCTTCGTCTTGTAGTGCAGGGAATTGCTTGAATGCTCCTAAATAGTTCCCTAAAGTAACGATTCCTGTAGGCTGTACGCCTGAAAAAATAGTTGTCATTAAAAGTTCCTCCTCGAATTCAAATTCCGTGACGGTTGTCAGTGGCGTTTTGCTCACTTTTTCACCTCACGATAAAGACAAAAAAACATCATGCGTCCTCATTAGATTTTTTCTAATGAAGGGACGAATGATGTTTTGAATCCGCGGTACCACCCAGCTTGCCTAAAAGGCCACTCAGCTTCGTAACGTGAAGGGACGAGCTTTGCTAATAGCTTCTAATAGCGTTCACAAAGCTAACTCGGAAGTCCATTCCATATGCCTCCACGATCTGTTTGCAGCAACCACAGACTCTCTAAACGTGAAATGAACATATGTACTACTCTTCGTCAGCGTTTTTCTCAATTTAAATTATTCAAATTGATTTGTTTGCAAAGAATTATATTATAAAGATTCCATTGTGTAAAGTCAGACTTTTGACGGTGGTTTTTTTCGAGAAAAAATTATATGCTTTTTTTGTTGTGTAATTTTGTTATAAATATAAAATTTTTTATTAAAATTGTGTTTAGGTGTACACGTCAAATTGACAATTTTCTCGTTTATTCTTTTTAAATGAGAACAACTAAGATACATGCTTGGATGTTTAAAATGCACTGAAAGTGGGAATGTTAGTAGTAGCACATAAGTATAGAAGGAAATACGCTTTATTAAAAGCTGTATAAAGAGACAGAATAATTTGTGACGGGTTGAGTCTTTTTTTATTGGAACTATATTCAAATACAGCTGAGTACTGTATAATGGTACTGTGTATTTTACTTTACATTAATTCTAATTTAACACTTTGGTTCTGGTTTATAGATAATGATTACAAAATGAAAGGATGTGTCAGAATGATCGTAACCCTATTTACATCACCAAGTTGTACCTCTTGTCGTAAAGCGAAAGCTTGGTTAGAGGAGCACGAAATTCCATATACAGAACGTAATATATTTTCTGAGCCACTAAGTATTAGTGAAATTAAAAAAATTTTACGTATGACAGAAGACGGGACAGATGAAATCATTTCTACTCGTTCAAAAATATTTCAAAAATTAAATGTGGATGTTGAAAGTTTACCACTACAACGTTTATATGAATTAATTCAGGAGTATCCTGGTTTATTACGCCGACCAATTATTTTGGACGAAAAACGTCTACAAGTCGGCTATAATGAAGATGAAATTCGTCGCTTCCTACCTCGAAAAGTTCGAGCATATCAGCTTCAAGAAGCGCAACGAATGGTGAATTAAACCTACTCATTTTGAATAATATATATTGTAGATGTTACAAATGTGGAATGCATGTTGTGACATCTATTTTTTTATGTTTTACTTATGTAAAACCTTCTATATGAAGTATAATAATTGATAGGGAAAAGTCATATATTTCCGTAAAAGTATGTTAAACTTGATTTAAGTTAAATAGTTTACTACAATTTCAATAATTCAAATATCTTCTGTGAAACGGTGTATATCCTTTTCATTTTATGACAGAACAGCATACAATAGAGTTAGAGACAACTGTGAACAAAAAAAATCATGTTTGCGGTTCCTCGATGGTTTTACTGAGTGTGGTCAAAGGTTGAAAAACAAATGCAGTATGAAGGTTAAAAACAAAGAATAAAAGCATACTAATGAAACAAAACTGTTTTTCAGCATATGACAGTGAAGGGAGATGAGGTCTAGTGGACATCGAACGTGTAAATGAAAATACACTCAAGCTCTTTATTACGTATAATGATATAGAGGATCGCGGCTATAGTCGTGAAGAAATTTGGTACAATCGAGCAAAGGGTGAGCAACTTTTTTGGGATATGATTGATGAAGTAAACACGGAGGATTACTTTGATGTAGAGGGTCCGATTTGGATTCACATCAATGCATCTGAAGTAGGCTTAGAAATCATTGTCACACGTGCACATATTTTAAAAGACGGTGAAACATTAGATGGTCATTCGAGTTTTGATGAACACAAAGAAATGTTTGCACCATTCGATGAAGTTGGAGAAGATCTTCTTAGCCAGCTAACTCAACTTGGTGACATGGATGAGTCAGAGTTATTTATGGATACAGACATTTATGTTTATAAATTTAAAGATATTGATGAGTTAATCCCTGTCGCAAAACGAATGACAGACGAATTAGTGGATTCCTCATTATTCAAATATGAAGATTGGTACTATTTAGTTGTTGATTTCGGGAACGCAGATGAGGATTTAAATCGTCATGATCGAAATGCGGTCATCAAGGAATTTTTAACACCATCCAATTTAACCATTCACCGTCTAGAGGAGTACGGTGAAAAGATTATGGAATTTAATTGCTTTGAAACAGTTCGAAAATACTTTGCATAAGCATTAAAATACCTCATTTTTTAGACTGTAGTAAAACTCGTAAATTTATTGAGTTTTGCTACAGTCCTTTTTTTGCATTCATATTTAAGCTATCATCGGTTAATTGACCAGCGTTGTACAGGCCTCTCTGCTCATGCTGTGAAATCTGCTGAATGAAGATATATGAGACGGCATTTTTTAAATTTCAAGAAATAATTGCTTAATTTTTGTGAGGGCAAACCAACTCCATTATAGTTGACTAAAAAGGAGTTGATTAAATGCTGGTAGCTTATAACAACAAACAGCAGCTATTTCTCCCATATCAATATACGAGGAAAGCTTTACAACGATATAGGCGACAAATGAAATTTTTTTGTCCTCAATGTCTAGAACCAGTTCAATTGAAAGTAGGTCAACATAATATTCCCCATTTTTCACACTTCGCCAAAAAGCATTGTCCACAATTGTTCGCTGAAGGTGAATCTAAACTTCATCTCCAAGGTAAAATGCAATTATTTGAATGGCTCACAAAGCATGGATATCAAGTGGAGCTAGAGCCATTTTTAAAGCAGCTTGCTCAACGCCCGGATTTGCTCATTACAATAAATGATCGTCACTATGCAATTGAATTTCAATGTAGCACAATCTCCCATGAAAAATGGCAACAACGTACAGCTGGCTACGAAAAAAACGATATACAAGTAATTTGGCTTTTTCAAACGCCTCAAAGCAAAGATGCAATCAACGGCATCAGCAAAATTACCATTTCCCCATTGCTGCAAAAATCGTTTATGACAAATACATCAGGTGTACCTTATTTAATGACGTATAACGCTAGGACGGCCCATTTTACTTATTGGACGAATCTTCTTCATGTACATGGGCATACTTTCATAGGTAAAGTTCAGACAATACCAGTCAATCAACAACACTTTCCTTTTTATATACCGAAGCAAATTACTCAAGAAGAATTTCAACAGTATTGGCAACTTTATAAACAAGCATGTAGGCAATTTGTATCTGCGCGTCTTTTATATAGTAAAAAGGGGGCGCAAGATTTATTTTTACGAAATTGCTATGAATTAAACTTTGCGTTAACTGCTATGCCTTCCTACATTGGAATCCCAGTGAAGGGTGGAGCAGCCATCTCCTTGTTTACTAGTGAATGGCAAACGATGCTGTTGCATTTTAGTAAACAATTAGGTCGACAGCCCTTTATGTTAACGAAGCAGGAGATTCACCATTTTTTAAGTAAGCATCAACTAGAAGTGACAACACAGGCGGTAAGTGCTGTCCTGTATTATGGACAGCTCTTGAAGCATATGACTCAAGAAGAGCAGTCGCTAGATATTTGTGAGCATGTATATGTACATTTATTTGCAATTGCCACAATATATTGAGAAAATATGAGAGTAAAAGGAAAAAAGCACATATAAAGGGGGCTGGCATACATGGCTAGTAACAGTAATCAGATTTTGGTTAGAAATGAAGTACCCGCAGAATTAACATGGCGCTTAGAGGATATCTTTGCAACAGATAAAGCTTGGGAAGAGGAATTGAAGGAAGTTGCAGAGCTTGCTAAACAAGCACCGAGCTATGCAGGTACTTTAAATAATGGGGCAGAGGCATTATTAACAGCTTTACAATATCATGATCATCTATATGAGCGTGCGATGAAGCTCTACACATATGCCCATATGCGCTATGATCAAGATACAACAAATAGCTTTTATCAAGATATGAACAGTCGCATTCAAACATTGGCAACTAGTATCTCAGCTGGTCTTTCATATTTAACACCAGAGATTTTAGCATTAAGTGAAGAAACAATTGAAGGCTACTTAGCAGAAAATCAAGACCTACAATTATATAAGCAATCTTTAAAAGAAATTACAATGGCACGTCCACATGTATTACCAGCTGAGCAGGAGGCATTGCTAGCGCAAATGTCTGAGGTAACGGGTACAGCTTCTAATACATTCAGTATGTTAAACAATGCGGACATGGTTTTCCCTTATGTGAAAAATGAAGAGGGAGAGGAAGTACAACTTACACATGGTAACTATATTAAGTTTTTAGAGAGCAAAGATCGCTCAGTGCGTGAAGGTGCATTTAAAGCTATGTACGAAGCATATGGCAAGTTTAAAAATACGTTCTCGGCAACGCTAACGGGTAATGTGAAGAAGCATAATGTGAGTGCTCGTATTCGTCATTATGATTCTGCACGCCATGCAGCCATGTCTAATAATTTCATTCCGGAAAATGTGTATGATCAATTAGTTGAAACAATTCATAAGTATTTACCAGCTATGCAGCGTTATATTTCGTTACGTAAGCAATTATTAGGTGTAGACGAATTGCATATGTGGGATTTATTTGCACCACTTGTTAAAGAAGTGGAAATGAAAGTCACTTATGATGAAGCGAAAGATATTTTAGTGAAAGCACTAGCTCCATTAGGCGAAGAATATCAAAGCATCGTCCAAAGTGGATTGGATAACCGTTGGGTTGATGTATTAGAGAATAAAGGGAAACGTAGTGGAGCCTACTCATCAGGCGCGTATGGTACGAATCCGTATATTTTAATGAATTGGCAAGACAATGTGAATAATCTATTTACATTAGCGCATGAATTTGGCCATAGTGTTCACAGCTATTATTCACGTAACAATCAGCCATTCGTTTATGGAGATTATTCTATTTTTGTCGCAGAGGTTGCTTCAACATGTAATGAAGAGTTATTAAATGACTATTTACTAAAAACAATTGATGACCCTCAACAAAAAATTTACTTATTAAATCATTGGTTAGATGGTTTCAGAAGTACGGTATTCAGACAAACAATGTTTGCAGAGTTTGAACATCTTATTCATCAAATGGATAAGAACGGTGAGTCATTAACAGCTGATCGTTTAACTGAGGTTTATTATGAACTAAACAAAAAATACTTCGGCGATGATATGATTGTAGATGAGGAAATTGGCTTAGAATGGGCTCGTATTCCACACTTCTACTATAATTACTATGTTTATCAATATGCGACTGGTAAATCAGCCGCTACAGCATTGAGTAAACAAATTTTAGAGGAGGGGGCACCAGCTGTAGAACGTTATATTAATAACTTCTTAAAAGCTGGATGCTCTGATTTCCCAATAGAAGTATTAAAGGCAGCAGGTGTTGATATGAACGTTGCTAAGCCGATTGAAGATGCATGTAAAGTATTTGAAGAGCGTTTAAATGAGTTAGAAAAATTATTGTTGAATAACTAATTAAAAGGGCGGTGGGAATATTCCTACTGCTCCTTTTTATATATTGTCCATGTTATTTCAAATGAAAGAATAATGATTTTTTTTGATTTCTAAATAGTTTAAAAGTGTGCATCTTGGAAAAATACTGTTTGTAATCGCTTTCTATTTGACAAATTTGTGAATCTAGTATTGGTTGCATTGCTAAATATATTATTCCATGATAGAGTAATTCTTGTGAAATAAATCACAAAACAAACATACACCCCTTTGTTTGAACGTGAACATTTCTCCCATCCCCTTTGTGAAAAAGAAGCGTCTCTATCGGTCGAGGATAGAGGCGCTTCTTTGTATTTTGCTTTATCTAACAAAATATCCATAGAATTTATGTGAAAGGTGAAAATGGATTACCGTTGCAGGCTACTTGCTTTTCTGTGGGCGAGCGCAAAGCCGCTTCCGCCTCGCTATCCCAAGGTAGTCAAGCCTTCCACTTCAACCGATAAAAATATTTCTCTTTAGCAATGGTTTTTAAATAAAGGGAAGGTGTTCACTACTCATTTTATGGAGGAGCGGTACGCATCATTTCTCCACATTGAAAATAAGAGCCTATCCTTCCTCTAATTATGCTCGTATGAAAGATAAGGAAAAGACACTTTTGCCACATGGTGATTGGAGTGGAGCCAGCGTCACTCCTAGGGGATTAGCATCACAACTGATACCTTGGGACGAACGCAGTGGGTGAAGTGACTCGGACGCTGGCGGAACGGAAATCTATCCCAGGCTTTGTGAAAAGGTGTATTATTGCTATTGACATGACCTTTTTTCAACAACATGAAAAGGACTCCATCATGAAAGATTGGAGTCCCTGTCGTTTCTTGTATTATTTAAGACGCCATAACGTAGCGTGAGTTGTCTGGATTCGTTCGATTTTTTGTTGTAGCATGCGTTTCTTTAATTCACGCTCTGCTGCTTGCTCTGTAAATGAATAGATAAAAGCTATTTCATTTGTAGAAAGTGTATGGAATTTAGAAAATAAGTCCTCTATTGATGGTAATGGCTGACGGACAAGCTGTTCGTTCAGCATTTCTTGTAAAATATGTTCATAAACTTCATAGGAATAGCTACCGCTGACTTTTAGTCCTTCATCTTCAATACATTCATTGAAAAACACGATACTAGGGACTTCGTCAACTTCCATTTCACGTTTAATATATAAATCGCATTGGAAAGCTCGTGCTGCTTCCTTTGAGCCAAAGTCGACAGTGAATTCATTCATGTCTAGTTGAACATCCTCTGCAATTTTTAAAAGCGTTGCATAGGAGTTTACATCTTGGTGGTTTAGTAATACATATTCTTGTAGTTTCGACAAATAGCGTGCACCTGCACGTTTTCCCTGTAGTTCGGCTGCTTTAATAGCAATTGAAGGTAAGACAGGGTGATTAATATCAAGTTCGACTCCCGAGATACAACCTTTGACACGTTTACTTAAGCAATTTAAAGAAGTAAGCTCTGTGCTTAAAACAAAGCGCCACGTGAAATAGTGGTTGTATTCAAGCTGTAATTTACGAAGAGTTGCTTGCATACTGAAAGCTTCAGGGCAAAGTGGATCTACGAAAATATACAATTCAATAGGCTTGTTGGCAGTAGAAATCGTCGGCGTTGGCTCTTGCAGCAACATTTGAATATTATTCACGTAACAATTCCCCCTCATCGTCATTTGGCGTATTAACCATGTGATGAGCTGTTAATACTAAACGTTGATAATAAGTTTCACGGAACTTCCCTTCCAAACCTACCTCATCCATTGCTTCTGACATACACTCTAGCCAAGCTTGAGCACGGTCAGGTGTAATCGGAAAATTCATGTGACGTGCACGCATCATTGGATGTCCATGTTCCTCAGTAAAGAGATTTGGTCCACCTAAATACTGTGTTTGAAATTGAATTTGCTTACGGGCTGTCTCTGTTAAATCCTTTGGAAAGATTGGAATAAGATCAGGATGCTGAGCCACTCTTTTATAGAACGCGTGAATGAGTTCTGACAGTTTTTCAGCTCCCAGCTCCTCATAAGGAACAGTGTATTTTCGACTCATAGGTTATATGCTCCTTTAATTCTTCTTTATATCTTAAAGTATCATTTTATCGCATTCAGCAAGTGTTCAAACGACTGCTGAATCTAGAACACCGTCAAAAAGCGCTACGCCTGTGGCAATGAAAGTGTTGCCACAGAGCCCTCCGGCAGTTGTCGCAGGACGTGACTTTCTTAGGTTAACTTCTACTTTTCTGCTCGGAAAAATCTAGACACATCGTTAGCGGCAATTAAGCCGAAGCGTTATTGATATACTTGTCATCCTCAAAATGTGAATTTCTTGTGACTACCTTCATTCTATCAACGTCTTTTCGTTAACACAAACAAAGAGCTCTTTCGAATTGTTGTTCGCTAAAATAGCACAAATTTCACCACAATGGGTGAAATTTGTTGGAAAAAGTATGGATAAAAGGAAAGATGCGATTACACTGTGTAGTAATTCATCACTTTTTTGACATAATTCTGTGTTTCTTTGAAAGGAGGAATCCCTCCATATTTCGTAACGCGAGACGCGCCAGCATTGTAGGCTGCTAAAGCTAGTGTAGGGTCATTATTAAATTTATCTAGCATTTGACGCAAATATTTTGCCCCAGCCATAATGTTTTGCTCTGGGTCAAAAGCGTTTGTCACGCCTAAATATTGTGCTGTTGTGGGCATTAATTGCATTAAGCCCTGCGCTCCTGCATGACTCACTACAGTTGGATTAAAATTAGATTCTTGCTTGATGACAGCCGCAATAAGCTTTTCGGGTACCTGATAAGTAGCGGCAGCTTTTTCGATAATAGCGGCATATTGATTGGCTCCTGTTAGTGAATTGGCGTACGCTGTAGAGCCTATAACATCATCTGAAACATAAGAATCAAGCTTTGTGCCAGTATAGTTGTTTGCTAAAGCTTGTTTGACAGATTCAGGGATAAACACAGCATTAGAGCCTTGATAAAGCAATGATTCGAGTGAGCTGCCTTCTGAATTATTGGCTAACATTGTCAGCTGATTGACGAAATCTGAATGATTTGCTGTTCCAGAAGCAAATAAGCTAGACAATTTGGCATTGCTTGCTGTCGATGCTTCTCCTAATAATTCATTAATCATGTCAGAAAAAATAGAATTATTGTCTGTCAGATTGTTTGTTGATGCATTTTCGGTAGCTCCAAGTGTTTGCAATGCTTGAATTTCTAGTAAAGATTTTAGTGATTGAATATCCAAGGAGTCAGTCACCTTCCTTTTTATACTATTATGAATTTTGTGCTTGTAGAGCTTTCATAAAGCGGGCTATTTTTTTATCTGTAGCCTGTTTTTTAATTCCGTATTGCTGTAAAAATTCGTCGAAAATTGTATTTCCTTTTATTGCATCTTTTGCTTCATATTCTACCTCATAATCGTCGCACTGCAAATAGTAAGAATGGTCAAAAACAAGAAGCCCCTCTTTATAAGGAATTTCGACACGATCTGTAGTGAGTGAGCCAAATACTTGTAATTGTTCTAAAGGAATACTGTGGCTGGCTAATTTTTTTGCTACTTCTTGAGCAAAAAAGCCTTTACCATCAAGCATTTGCTGTGCCTGTACTGCAGTTAATTCATCTGTTGTTTCAAGATGAGCATGCTCGGTATTTTTCTCTTTGAGTGTACATTCGTAATAATCACCAATTTGTCTAATTCGCAGCCCGCTTTGCAGTTGACGAATGGCCTGTGTAGGCGTGTCAAAATAATGATTTACTTGTCGATGAATAGCATTTTGGCTAATGTGGAAGTCTTGTAACAATTGCTCGTATTGTTGTTTTGTTAATAGATTTTTAAACTCAATTTCAATTTCTTGTGTCATTTATATTCACCTATTTAATTTTTTATTTTTCATTCGTTGTTTCGCTTGATTTAGTATTTACACACTGCAACTATTTACCCTGTGTGATAAAATAAGAGGAAGAGTACAACGAAAAGGGGAACCGCAGTGCGTAAAATTTATACAATAGAAACATCGAATTTTGAACAAGATCAACTTCATTTTAGTTTAAACGACAATGAAGTAAATTTACAGTTAAAACCTGCTGGACAACTCATTGCAGATTCAGATGAGTTTGCATTTATTTATTTACTTGATGCAGGCGAAGACTATCATTACTTGCGTTTTCCACCGAGTAGTTGGGAGAATCTTGTACATATTTTACAAAAAAAGAAAGATCCAATACTACGAATAGGTGAAGAAGAGATTGAGCTGACAAATTTCTACGATGAATTGGAAATGCTCGTGTATAATATTGAAGGAAATTACAATTACGGGGCAGAATTTGTCCAAACCGTGGAACAACACTTTCAGGCAATTCTTGCTGAATAGAAAGACAAAACGAACAGACGGTGGTGTTCGATACCGAATGTCGGGAGGTTTTTACAATGGGACAATGGGAAATATTTTTAAGTCCTTATAAACAAGCAGTAGACGAGTTAAAAGTAAAATTAAAAGGCATGCGTTCTCAATTTGGTATTGTTAATGCCAATTCACCAATTGAATTTGTAACAGGACGTGTTAAGCCTTTAGCAAGTATATATGATAAAACATTAGAAAAAGGATTAGCTTTTGAGCCCTCTAAACAACTTGGTGATGAACTTGGTGATATCGCCGGGCTTCGGATTATGTGTCAATTTGTTGATGATATCGCAACGGTAACAGAGCTTATTCGTCAGCGTAAAGATATGCGTGTAGTGGAAGAACGCGATTATATTACACATAATAAGCCAAGTGGTTACCGCTCCTACCATATGATCGTGGAATATCCTGTTGAAACGATTCAAGGAAAAAAAGTAGTGTTAGCCGAAATCCAAATTCGAACACTAGCCATGAATTTCTGGGCATCTATTGAGCACTCTTTAAATTATAAATATAAGGGCATGTTCCCAGAGGAAATTAAAAATCGTTTACAAAGTGCAGCAGAGGCAGCATTTCGATTGGATGAGGAAATGTCATTGATTCGTAGTGAAATTCAAGAGGCACAGGCCTACTTTAGCGAATACAAAGAAGCATCGAATCCTAATTTACTAACAGAGAAGGAGCGTGACGCCCAATGAAATTTTCGATTCAATCACGTAGAGATGCACAATCTAACGAGCTAATGGAGCTAGCTAAAACTTATTTACAGGATTTTGGCTTAACTTATGATGAGGAAACACCAGAAATCGTTGTTTCTATTGGAGGAGACGGCACGCTTTTGCATGCCTTTCATCGATATTCTCATTTGTTAGACCAAGTAGCATTCGTTGGTATTCATACGGGGCATTTAGGGTTTTATGCGGATTGGAAGCCATCTGAATTAGAAAAATTAGTTTTATCCATTGCTAAAAAAGACTTTAATGTTGTGGAGTATCCACTTTTAGAAGTAAAAGTAGAGCATCACAATGCCGATTCGAATACGTACCTAGCGTTAAATGAAGCAACAATCAAATCGCCAGATGTAACACTTGTTATGGATGTCGAGCTGAACGGCAATCAATTTGAGCGTTTCCGTGGAGATGGTCTATGTGTATCAACGCCTTCTGGTAGTACGGCTTATAATAAAGCACTTGGTGGGGCAATTATCCATCCTACATTAGCGGCACTACAAGTCACTGAAATTGCATCCATTAATAATCGTGTTTTCAGAACAGTAGGATCACCATTAATATTACCAGCACACCATCATTGTGTGTTACGTCCGGTAAATGAACAGAACTTTAATATGACCGTTGATCACTTGCAAATTACACAAGGTGATGTCAAGGCTATTGCATTTAATGTAGCAAATGAAAAAGTACGTTTTGCCCGTTTCCGACCATTCCCATTTTGGGAGCGCGTGCATGAATCTTTCGTCGCTAATGAATAATATGGATACAAGGTTTACATTGCACTTTGTGGCTGATAAAGAGGGGCAATTATTACGAGAAGCCCTTCAGGAATGGCGTATATCCAAGAAAGCCTTAACCGCCATTAAGTTTGATGGTGGCTTATTAACAGTCAATGGTGTCGAACGTAATGTGAGACATGTCCTTCAAGAGGGTGACTGTGTGGGAGTGACATTTCCTCCTGAGGAAAGAAGTGACGGTCTTGCTATTGAGCATGGTGATTTAACCATCGTATTTGAGGATGATGCAATCTTAGTGCTTGATAAACCAGCTCACCAGAGTACAATTCCCTCAAGAGAGCATCCAACCAAAAGCATTGCAAATTTAGTTTGTGGCTATTTTGAGCAACAAGGATTAGCTTCCACAGCCCACATAGTCACAAGGTTAGATCGAGATACATCAGGCTTACTCTGTATTGCCAAGCATGCGCACATTCATCATTTAACAGGGCTTGCTCAGCGTAGTAGAAACATTTCAAGGCAATATGAGGCGATTGTGCATGGCCATGTCGAACAAAATTTTCAATCCATTGTGGCTCCTATAGGGCGTAAAGTGACGAGTATTATTGAAAGAGAAGTACGAGAAGATGGGCAATATGCACATACAGATGTAACCGTGCTAAAGCGGTTTTTACTTGATGCTGAACCAGTGACATATGTACGATTGCAATTGCATACAGGACGTACACATCAAATTCGCGTACACATGGCGTACCTTGGGCATCCACTTGTTGGGGATGACCTTTATGGTGGAAGCCGTCATTTGATTGATCGACAAGCACTACACTGTGTCTCCTTAAGTATGGAGCATCCACTGACTGGTAGGCCATTACACTTTACAAGTATGTTAAATGAAGACATGCAGAGATTATTGAAGTAGTCTTTGACTGATAGAAAGGAGATGTTCGCACAAACGGGCATCTCCTTATCATTTTTGATGTAATAACAGTGTATAGGAAGTATCTTTACACCGACTTTATAAAATTAATGTATAGTAAAATAGAAATCGTCATGATTTTACGCTTAAAATCGAATTTTATAAAAATCTGTACACCGACTCTGATGGATAACTTAAAAAAGGGTTTGCAGAAAAGGTATAATACACTCTATTATATAGAAGGTAGATTTTACGGCATTGCCCGTAAAGATGATTGAAAGCTCGGAAGGAGGGGACAAGCATGATAGAGGAAAGAAATGAAAAGGATGATGTGCAATTTGATGAGGCACATCTACGAGGAATGCTCGAAGCACATAATATTGATGCATTCCGTGATGAGTTTTTAGAACTTCATCCATATGATCAGGCAACGTTTTACGAAAAGGTGGAACCTGATATAAGGAAGATCATCTATTCGTTCTTGTCTCCGACAGAAATGGCTGATATTTTTCAGGCAATCGATATCGAAGATGATGAATATAAAGCGTACCTAGCTGAAATGGATCCTTCATATGGGGCAGAAATGCTTTCGCATATGTATGCTGATGATGCGGCAGATGTCTTAAATGAGCTGGATTTGGCACAGCGTGAAAGCTATTTGGAAATGATGGATGAGGAAACGGCTGAAGAAATTAATGAGCTATTAAGCTACGATGAATATACAGCCGGTTCTATTATGACAACTGAATACGTTGCTATACCAGAAAATTCAACAGTGCGTTCAGCAATGGCCATTTTGCGTAAAGAAGCACCAGATGCAGAGACTGTTTATTATATTTTCGTGGTGGATGAAGAACACCGTTTGACAGGTGTTATATCACTACGAGATTTAATCATTGCTGACGAGGATACACGTATTCGATCCATTATGAATGAACGTGTTGTGATGGTACATGCAAATGATGACCAAGAGGAAGTCGCACAAATTATGAAGGACTATAATTTTTTAGCGACACCTGTTATTGATGATAAAGGGGAACTGCTCGGTATTATCACGGTCGATGATATTATTGATGTTATTGATGAAGAGGCTTCTGAGGATTACTCAAAATTAGCCGGTATTTCGGATATGGATAAGTTTGATGTAACACCTTTCCAAGCAGCTAAAAAACGTTTACCTTGGTTAGTAGTACTACTGTTTTTAGGTATGCTGACAGCCAATTTAATGGGGCAATTTGAAGATACTTTAGATAAGGTAGCCTTACTAGCTGTCTTTATTCCACTTATTTCAGGAACATCAGGGAATAGTGGAACACAAGCATTAGCCGTGGCGATCAGAGGTATTGCAACAGGAGACGTGGAAGAACATAGTAAATTCAAGTTACTATTACGTGAAGCAGGTACAGGCTTAATGTCAGGCGTTGTTTGTGGATTAATCGTTATTGGCATTGTTTATTTCTGGAAACATGAACTTGTTTTAGGAATGTTAGTAGGAGCAGCACTTTGTGGTTCTATTTTAGTCGCGACATTAGCGGGTTCCTTTATTCCGTTGTTAATGCATCGACTAAAAATAGACCCTGCTGTGGCATCAGGACCTTTTATTACAACTTTAAATGATATAACAAGTATTTTAATTTACTTAGGATTAGCGACAGTTTTTTTAAGTCAAATAGGCTAAGAACCAATTTACTTACTTTCGCATATTGTATGGAAAAAAGGGAAGTGAGTAAAGTGGATCGAGAGCCACGCTTGTTTATAAAATCACCATCATATTTTTTAAATATTTCTAAGGCGTTACATGAACTTGATTTGGATGAAAGTACATCCGTATATGTAAGGGACAACATTTTCGATGAGCAAACAGTTGATGGGAAAGAAGATATCGTAGAAGATGTACAAATAGATCCGTACTTACTAAAACAACTTCAATTTTTAGAAAAGCCATTTCGTCAGAGGGCCTATCAGCCATTATTAGTTTGCTTAAAAGATGGTAGAAAATTAACTGGAACTGCCTCAGAAGTACAGAGTGATTCTTTAATGCTAACATCATTAGAATTAAAAACACAGGAAATCATTCATTTTGAAGAGATACAACAAATACTGTGGCGTGGAAGAAAATTGCCAACATTATAAAAAAAGTGTACAGCAGAGGATGCTGTACACTTTTTTTTATGTGTGTGTGTCAAAGGTGAAAGAAATTAATCACAAATCCCTAAGTCAACATCAGCGATACATTGTACAGCGCAGAAACAAGATAAATCTACAGTAATACAGCTATCTGTTGAGTTCCAGTCATCTACTTTACAGATTTTCTTCATGTTTACGCAACAGCCGTCACGACTTAATAAGTCTACTGTACTTTCACTAGAGTCAAATGTACATAATGGCTCTAAAACACGTAAAGTTGCACAGCACTCATCAAACATATCTTCTACACGGAAGAATACGGATGTACAAATACAAGGATCTGCTGTTGGAGAGTTAAAGAATGCTTTGAAAGGAGTACCATCTTTTGTAATTAACATGAATACACGTGTATCTGCTTGAGAGCGTGCAGGACTAACAATTCCGCCTAGTGGTTCTAAGAAACAGTTCGCTGTACATGGAGAACACTCATCTCGCACCGCTTGATTTTGAATATCTAAAATAGCGCGAACTACGTCACAAACGCAGCCTGCTGAATGGATTGGTCCAATAGGATTTGTTGGCTTACCACAACCCATATTGTCACCTCCTTTCCTTGTTACTACTTCTACAATATGTACTTTTGAAAAATGGACTCGGGCTTTCGTATATATCTTCGAATGAATAGTTTTTTTATGTGTGGAGAAACTGTAAAGAAAAGGAGGGGAAAACATTTGAGGCTACTAGGAATGACATTACCTCTCTTAGTCGTTTTATCGCTGTTAAATGGTTGTGCTGAAAAAGAAAAATTTATTGTCTATGGGTCGCCACAAAATGAAAGTGAAGTCGAAGCCCTTATAAAAGAAGAAGACTATGTTGAACGATCAACGGTTATCCAATATGACGATAGTATGCTTGTTGCAGTACAAATCAAACCATGGGAAAAGTGGAAAAAGACTAAGCTAGAGAAAAAATTGCAAAAGAAATTTGATGAGAAATATCCAAACAAAGATGTATTTGTCTCAGCTGATTATAAAATTTTTTATGAAGCCAATAAAATAAAAAAGGATCAGATTGAAGATAATAAATTGAGCGATAAAATTACAAAACTAAAAGAGCTTGCAAAGGAGCAGACATAAATGGAAAAAGAACAATACCAACAGTTAGAGCAATATGTTACACCAAAGCCCCCTTATTTAAAGAATATAGCTAAGGCATTCTTTGTTGGTGGACTGATTTGTGCAATTGGTCAAGCTGTGTCCCTTTTTTATATTATTTTCTTCAATTTTACGGAAGCAACAGCAGGAAATCCAACTGTTGCCACAATGGTATTCTTTGCCATGATTTTAACAGGCTTGGGCCTTTATAAAAAAATTGGTCAATTTGCTGGAGCAGGCTCAGCAGTTCCAGTAACAGGCTTTGGTAATGCCGTTATTTCTGCGGCTATCGAACATCGGTCAGAAGGGTTGGTACTGGGCGTCGGTGGCAATTTATTTAAATTGGCAGGGTCAGTTGTATTATTTGGAGTAGTATCTGCATTTTTCGTTGCTCTCATTAAATATATCCTTGTGACGATAGGAGTGGTTTCATGGTAATCGTTTTTCAATCGAAACCATCTCTTTTAGCTGGTGGAGTAGTAGCTGGCCCGTTGGAGAACCGCAGTATTTTTAGTCAGTATTTTGACTCGGTCTATGATGATGAACGATGGCAGATGAAAACAAATGAACAGGGGCATCGCAAAATGATCGAAGAGGCCTGTGAATTTGCTATGAAAAAATTGGGCATACAAAACGGAGATATTGATTATTTAATGGGTGGGGATTTGGTTAATCAAATGACACCGACCAATTTTGCAGCTAGAGATTTAGAAATCCCCTTTATTGGATTATTTTCGGCTTGTGCAACATCTGTATCCTCTGCCATTATTGCATGCCTATTAACAGAGTTAGGTGTGGCTAATTTTTCATTAGCTGGTGCCTCAAGTCAGCATAATTCCATTGAACGTCAATTTCGTTATCCCATCAATTATGGTGCTCAAAAACCTCAAACTGCACAATGGACTGTGACAGCTGCAGGCTATGCCCTTATTGGAAAGCATCGTGAGGAGTATCCTTCTATAGAAGCAGCAACGATAGGCAAGTCAGTTGACTATGGCATGGATGATCCTTTCCATATGGGTGCAGCGATGGCACCAGCCGCCTTTCAAACGATTCAATCTCACCTACAGCAAAGAAACCAAAAAATTTATCATTATGATTTAATTTTAACGGGTGATTTAGGTCAGCTTGGATTAAAGCTGTTGAAAGGAATGCTTGTGGAAAATGGTGTGAAGAATGAAGAGCTAACGTTATTACGTGATGCAGGTGCCGAATTTTATGGACAGGATGAAGCATTCCAATCTGGTGCAAGTGGAGCAGGCTGTTCGGCGGCTGTTTTTTTTAGTTATGTTATTCAACAAATGCGCGCAGGGAGTTATAAACGAGTATTACTTGTGGCAACAGGGGCATTATTATCGCCGCTATCCTATCAACAAGGCGAGACGATTCCATGTACGGCACATGCGATAGAAATTACAATGAAATGAGGCAAAAACCATGGTTATGACATTTGTATTTGCATTTATTATTGGAGGCATTATTTGCGTCATAGGCCAATTATTAATGGATGTTGGCAATTTAACACCGGGACACACACTAAGTACGTTGGTTGTCCTCGGTGCCGTATTGGATGGTATGGGTTTATATGAGCCACTAATCAATTTTGCTGGAGCAGGAGCTACAGTACCCATTACATCCTTCGGGAATTCATTAACTCATGGGGCATTGGCGGAAGCAGAAAAGCATGGACTTGTTGGCGTATTAACAGGCATGTTCGAAGTAACAAGCTCAGGGATCAGTGCTGCTATCGTATTTGGCTTTATCGGTGCATTAATTTTTAAACCAAAAGGAAATATTGACTAGACGAATACCCCTCCCATTTTTACAACCGAAACATATTATAGGTTGTAGAAGGGAGGGGTGCTTTTATGGGATATCAAGGCTGGTCCTCACAACCTTATGGAAATAATGTTGGTGGGTGGAACAATAGCTATTGCGGAGGTTACTCTGGAGGCGGCAACAACTATGGCTATGGTTCTACGTTTGTTCTAATTGTTGTCCTATTCATTCTATTAATTATTGTTGGCGCTACTTACATCTAATTTGATGAACATAAAGGCTTTAGCTTCTATTTAGGACTATCTAAATAAGGTTAAGGCCTCCACCATTTGCGAAATGTTTCGTGCAAGACGCAAGGTCAATTTGAGTTTTAATGATAGGAGGGAAAACATGCATCGCTCGTTTTTTAATTCGATTGAGCAAAAAACAGGTGTATCGATGGATGAAATCTTCGCATTAGCCAATGCCATTCAACATGCGGATTTTACCAGTGAAAAACAAGTAAGAAAAATTGTAAGACGTGTAGCTAAAATTTCTAACAGATCGATTACGCAAGAGTTGGAAGATAAACTTGTACAATCTATTATTCAAGATGGCGCATCACTAGATTTAGATAAAATCACTAGAATGATGAAGTAGCGTATGGCATATCTACTTGGCAATGTAGCTTGTTACGATGGAGTAGATAAATGGTGGCAAGCGAATTCGTGTCTATTTAAAAAGGGTGTTACGACAATGCGCAATGCATATCGTAACACCCTTTGATTACATTTTTTTCTCCATAGCACGATGTGGAATACCTGCATCCATAAACTCAGGAGAGGTAACTGTAAATCCAAGCTTTTCGTAGAAGGGAATGGCATAGCTTTGTGCATGCAATTTTAATATTTCCTTGTTGATAGAAATGGCATGCTTCTCCATTTCCTTCATCATTAAAGCTCCTAATTTTTTACCACGCTGAGATTGTAAAATACAAACACGTTCAATTTTAGCTGTTGTGCCGTCAATACTACGTAAACGTGCTGCTCCTACTGGTTCAACGTTATCATACATAATGAAATGTGTTGCAGTGGCATCCTCAGCATCACATTCTAGATGAAGCGGAACACCCTGCTCTTCAACAAATACCTTTTGCCGAATAGCAAAGGCATCATCGTGTTCTTGCTTTGTTTCAACAATTTTCACCTGATACAAGAATCACTCAGCTCCAGACAAACGGAATGTTTCATATGTTGTCCATGAGCCATCTTCTAATTGATATAAAAGATGGATGCGATCAATTGTATCCTTTTCATCAACGCCAGTCATGCGTAATTGTCCAAAGATATCGTCATGCTCAGAAGCTGACATTTTTTGAGCGATTGTAATATGAGGAACAAATACATGTTTCATTTCCCCATGAGGGATGTTGTCTTGAAGTTCATGTTGGAATGCTACTAATTGTTCAGTTGGTTCAATGCGGAAGTAAATCGCATTTGTTGTAGGGAAAAACGAACTTATGCGAGATGCATGAATGTTTAAAGGTGCATATTTAGCAGCAAGTTCATCCAATTGCTTGACGATGGTTTGAATTTCTTCTTCAGATGCATCGAAGCTGTCCTTTAACGTCATATGCGGTGTAATCTTTGCATAATGAGGATCATAACGTTTGCGATAAGTGTTTGCTAAATCTTGCAATTTTTTTGATGGAAATGCCACAATACCGTACTTCATAGTCCATTACCTCCCGAAAATAAACAATTTTTCTATTTAAGTATAACAGAAATTTCAATTTTCGTAATTTGAATCACCCAATATTAATTGAAATTTTCAATTAAAGCACGTCGAAGGTCTGGTTTCCAATATTTCCATGTATGATTGCCTTCGAACTCGTCATAAAATGTAGTGAACCCTTTACTAATCATGAGCTCATGTAATTGACGGTTAGGTGTTAAAAAGTCTTTGATGGTTTTATCCATTGTCACTACCTGATCTTCGCCCTTACCTACTATATGGTAGATAGAAATCGCGCCAGGATCTTTAAATTTTTCAACAGCCTGTAAGACATCCTCATCAACATATGGTGATTGTAAAATGACTTTGCCAAAGATGCTTGGGTACTTTAGGGCAGCCATTAAGGAAGCAGTGGCAGCCATAGAGTCTCCAATGACGCCACGACTCATACCCATTTGGTAAGTGGCATATTCATTGTCTAAATAGGGTACTAGCTCATGAGCTAAAAAGCGTAGATAGGCTTCGTGTTGCTCACCGCTTGGAATATATTTATGACGTCGATCTTTAATATCTTTGTAAGGAACAAATGCTATAATTAAATTTTCGATTTCATAGTCATCAATCAGTTCATCAGCTAGCTTTGTAATGCCGCCGAGTTGGAAATAATCTTTACCGTCTGATGCGATTAAAATATTGTATTTATAAAGTGGAGAATAATTTGCAGGAACATAAATATAGAGCTGTAATTCTTCCTGTAATGCTTCACTATAAAATGTTAAATCCTGTACTGTTCCCTTATCCAATGATGACACTCCTTCTTGTGTTTGTAACAAAATTGTACCATATTACGAAAGTAAAGGTATAATAGGTTGGGCTAGCTTTATACTAGCAATAAAAATCGAAATGAGGGTTAATTATGCATAATAAAAGTATTCGTGTGCACTCTGACGAAGTAGCAAAGGCAGCTCAAGCCGCGTTAATTCGTAGAGGTGTAGCGATAGAGGATATCGCAAAAATTGTTTACGAAATGCAAAAAACCTATAATGAAGGTTTAACACTGGAGCATTGTGTTCATTCTGTTGAACGTGTTTTACGTAAGCGAGAAGTACAGCATGCTTTATTAGTAGGAATTGAATTAGATGAACTAGCAGAGAAAAAATTATTATCTTCACCACTGCAACAAATTATCGAATCGGATGAGGGGTTATTTGGTGTAGACGAAACAATCGCACTAGGATCTGTTTTTACATATGGCAGTATCGCCGTTACCACTTTTGGTCATTTAGACAAGCAAAAAATAGGGATTATTAAAAAACTCGATACAGAACCTGGACATCATGTCAACACATTCTTAGATGATTTAGTTGGCAGTATAGCAGCTTCAGCGGCTTCACGTATTGCACACCGCATGCGTGACCTAGAAGAGGAAGGCGAAACATTTGCTGATATCGAGCCTGAAGAGCTAGGACCAAAACCAAAATCACATAATGAAATATAAAATGAGTTTCTACTATTAAAAATGAGCCTTCTCAATTTTGAGAAGGCTTTCATGTTGTTGAAAAAAGATCATGTCAAAGGCAGAAAAAGCAACTTTGCAAGGGGAGGGGGTGATTTCCGTTCCGCCAGCGCCCTTTCCAGGGGGCGTCCGATGAGCCGCTTCACTCACTTACGTGCGCTCCAGGGTCTCATCTGTGACGCTAAATCCCCTAGGAGTGACGCTGGCTCCACTCCAATCAACCATTCTGCAAAGTGTCTTTACTTTTTTTCATAGTAATATAGCGATTAAATAGCCCATTATTTTTAGAGGGAATAAGCTCTTATTTTCAATGTGGGGAAGTGATGTGTGACAACACCTCTCCATAAAGAGTAGTGAAGACCTTCGCCTTATTTGAAAACCTTTGCTAAAAAGGTAATACTTTTGTAGGTTGAAGTGGAGGCTACTTGACTCCCGTGGGATAACGAGACAGGCGAGCCTCTAAACGGAGCGATAGCGGAGGAAGCGGCTCGGGGCGCTCGCCCACAGGAAAGCAAGTAGCCTGCAACGGAAATCCATTTCTACCTTCCAATTGACTGTTTTGTTTTTCAACACTAAGTGAGCCTTCTCAAATTTTGAGAAGGCTCAAATTAGTATTACTTATTATCGTTATATGCTTTTACAAATTCTTTTACTTTCTCGCTATCTGCCTCCAGTTTTAAACCAGTATCGATTAATGGAGATACTGTGGATACAGCTGGTTTTTTATTGCCTTGGTAATAGCTAATGAATTCGTCTTGGTTAATGGAGTATAGGATTGCTTTACGTAAATCTGCTGAATCAGAAACTGCACGTCCAGACGTATTCATTTGTAAGTAAGACACAGCATTACTATCTGCCGTATTTAATGTTAATTTAGCGTCTGATTTCACAATATCCAACTTCGTTTCTGGAACTGTTTGAAGAACATGTATTTCACCATTACGTAATGCAGATAGCGCACTATCAACATCAGAGATAAATCGAACATTAATTTTGGCGATTTTTGGTTCATATTCGCTACCTGCACGGTAAGCAGGGTTTTTCACGAATTGTGCTTCATAATCATTTTTCTTCACTAAAATGTAAGGACCACTTGCATATAGCTGATTGTTAAATGTTGCTGAACCTTCCGTTATAGTAGCTTGATCACCATAGGCAATGTCTTTATCAGGATCATAGCTAGCCACGTCATACGTATTAATGCTTGTTACTTGTTTTTCAGATACGATACCACCAGATTGGTGTGCTAAATAATTTAATACTTGTGGGAATGGAGTTGGCGTTGTAATTTTAACAACTTGGTATGCACCTGCTGCATTATGAACAGCACCTTTTTCCTTTGTTAATTGTGCTACTGAAGCAGGTAGGTTTTGTGATAATGCATCTAACACTGATTGCTCAGAGCCGGCTACTTTTTTGCTTTGTAATTCAGCTAAATCAGAAACGATTTCCACTGTTTCAATATTTTCATGAATGCTATAAGTACGATGATCTGGTACTGAATTAGCATCTTTTGCACGATTTAATGAGAAGACAACATCTTCAGCTGACACTAATTCACCTGTATCAACTGCTGCACCATCTTTCACAGCTGCAAAGTGGATATCATCACGTAAAATGAAGTAATATTCTTGATTACCTTCAGCCATTACATGGTTATAAGATAATGAACCATCTGAAACAACTTCATCTGTATCTGTTAAGTTAACAAGACGAACGTACATATTCGTGTTTAATGTATTGATGGAACCATCATTCCCTTTGATTGGGTCAAGTGAAGTAAGGGAGTTGATTGTTTGGTGTAAGATTAAAGGTTCTGTTGCATTTTTAGCCGCATCATTAAATTCAATTTTTTCCCAAACCTGTGCACGAGATTTTGGTAAAAGGACCGTTTTAGGATTTACTAATTCAGAGTAGATCCCTTGATATTTATTGGAAATATATAAAGGCGCAATATAAGCTTGATCGAATACTAGTAATTGCTCTAAATCTTTATATTTAGCTGCTGCTTCTTCACCAGTCAATGTGCTTGCTTCATCGATTAGTGCATCTAATTTTGAATCTGCAACAACACTGTAGTCACCGCCTGTTTTAAATAGACCACGTACAGCATAGTCAGGGTTCCCAGTTACTGTCGTCCAGCTTGAAAGAGCAAGATCATAGTTACCCGCTTCTTTTTGAGCAGAGAATGAACCGTAATCTGGTTGAATATTTAGTTTTACATCAAAACCATTTTTCACCAATTGGTCGCGTACAATATTCATATCTTCTTCAGCAGACGCCATTCCTAATACTTCAATGGCCACTTTGCCATTGCTCTTGTTATTATCTTTTGAATCTTTACTGCCTTCTACGTCAGTTTTTGTTTGTACACAGCCAGCTAAAGCTAGTACTGCAACGAATAAAAATACAAGTAATTTCTTCATAGTTACCTCCAATTAATTTGTTTTTGGATCTAAAGCATCTCGTAAACCATCTCCTAAGAAGTTAAAGGAGAGGACAAGAAGCATAATACAAAGACCTGGGAAAATCGCGACATATGAATGTGTCTCCAGGTACGTACTACCAACTTTTAAAATATTGCCCCATTCGGGAATATGTGGCTCAATACCAAGCCCTAAAAAACTTAAACTACTTGTTGAAATAACAGCTCCCCCAATCGTTAAGGTTGCTTTCACAATCATTGGTGCTAATGAATTGGGAACAATATGCTTGAAAATAATAGCAGCATCAGATGCACCTAAAGCTCTAGCTGATTCCACAAATTCAAAATTAGCAAGCTGCATAACATTAGCCCGCATTGTACGAGCATAGGTTGGAATTGCCCCAACACTCAGCGCAATAATGAGGTTCACTGTATTAGCACCAAAGGCAGCGATAATAGCAATAGCTAACAAAATGCCAGGGATAGCATATAAAACATCAAGGCTTCGCATGATGATATTATCAGTGGATTTTCCATAATAGCCTGACAAAGCGCCTAATGTTCCTCCCACAACTGCTGGAATAATCGTTGAGAAAAATCCGACGATTAACGATATTTGTGCACCAAATACAATGCGAGAAAATAAATCTCGTCCGTAATTATCTGTGCCTAGCGGATAGTCCAATGATGGTGTTTGCAGTAACGCACCATAGTTATTTTCTGTAGCAAAATCATAGTCAAAAGTCCAAGAGCTTGTGACGGACAATGAGAACATGAAAATAATGAAGAATAAGCCGAATACAGCCATCGTATTACGTAAAATCTTTTCCCATATTTTTTGCCACTTTTCTATAGAAGACGGATTTGCCTTTCGAGCCTTTTGAATCAGGCTATAGCCTAGTAATGTCGCAAATAGATTACCAGTGAAAGTTGCAATTAGTAATAAAACGCCGGGAATAATCATCCATTTAGGTGCCTCAGTAGCTGTCACATATTTCGTACATAAAATGGCCATCACGATATAAAATAGCGCTAGTACTAAGAAAACACCCATCGCCAGTAAAAAGGTATCCGTTACATATGGTTTAAATATATTCAATGCTGCAATACCAATGATGAATAATTGTGTAATAAAGGCATAGGCTGCAAAAGTATATTCTGCAGATTTTCTTTTCGACACAAGCATAAATGCAAAGGATGTTGAAAAAATATTGCCTGACAATATAGTGATTAACAATGGATAGCCCAGCACTCGAGTGCTTTTTTGAATGTCACCGTGCTTTGCTAAGTCCTTTTTAATTCGTAAATTGATGAAAGCAACATATGCCGTGGTAATAGCATAAATAACAAAAAAGAGTATAATAACTGGTCGCCAGCTATTGGTAGAAAAATTATAGCTATAGGCTAGAAACAAGAAAGAAAACAATAAGGAAAAGACAAAAGTGAAATGAGAATTGACATATTCCTGTGTAATCTTCAAGAGTAGTTTGACATGTAAGATGTTTTTCACAGGTGATCCTCCTTTAAGACTTCTTCATTTTCGAGCGAATGCGTGGATCAAAAAAGGCATACATGATATCAATCAATAAATTGACAATTGAAATAGTAATGGCAATATAAACAACGCCTCCAAGAATGGCCGGAATATCAGGGATAAATTGTTTATCGACGATATAGCTTCCAATCCCACTAATGTTGAATACCTTTTCTGTTACAGATGCGCCTCCCAACATACCTCCAAAAAGAAGTCCAATCACCGTAATAATTGGAATCATGGCATTACGAATGGCATGTTTTGAAATGACTTTAAATTCATTTAAGCCTTTTGCTTTTGCTGTAATAATGTAATCCTCATGAATCACCTCAAGCATACTCGACCTTGTCATCCTAGCGATGGATGCTGTAATGGATGTTCCCAAGACGATAATGGGCATGATGAGCGATAACCAATTGTGAGGATTATAGGTCGCTGGAAACCATTGAAGCTTTAAAGCAAACGTTAAAATAAAAATTAAACCTTGCCAAAAGCTTGGGATGGATAAACCGATTAAAGCAATGAACATAAATGTATAATCCAAATATGAATTTGGACGAACAGCTGAAATAATACCGACCGGAATAGCAATGGCGATAGCCATTAACAATGACAATACGGCTATTTCAAGTGTGACAGGAAATTTTGTCGCAATGCTGTGGGTAATATCTTCTTTACCTGCAAAGGATGTTCCTAAATCAAATGTAAATAGGCCAGATAGTGCGTTCCAAAGCTGCGATAAATAAGGCTGATCTAAACCGTGAATACGATTAAAATTCGCAATCTGCTCGGGTGTTGCTTCAACTCCGAGTAGGTTTCTTGCTGGGTCAAATGGTGATAAATACAAAATAGTAAACACCAATGTAGCTACACCAACAATGACAATGAAGCTTTGTAAAAGACGTTCAATAATAAATTGTAGGAACGGATTCGCAAATAAGATAAGTACTACATAAAATAAAAAAGCTGGTAGAAAGGTAAGAGCGATAAAGCGTTTGTTTGTTAGTAGCTGATTAAAAAATTGGTTATACGTTAGTTGTTGTATGCCCTCTTTTTGTAAATCTTGATCCACTTGCTGTTGTAGTTTATTTTGAGCTAATTGCTTGGCTGTTGCTTGAATTTGTGACTGTAATACAGTCTCTTTAAAAAAGGTAGCTTTTGCTATTTCTTGTTGTTCAAAGTCCTTTTGCCAGTGAGCAACCAAAGCCTTCTCTAGGTAGTACTGACTACGTAATGCAAAAGCCTGATCATAATTGTTTGAATGTTTTCTTTTCCGATAGATAAAGTATGTAAAGGGATGAACTAAAATACTTAAGAAAAAAAGAATCAAATGGTAAGGCTTTTGATGCATTAGTTTTTGATAAACCGTAGAAAAGAAAATAAATTCCTTAGGTTTTAAATGATTTTTTGAAGTAACCATGCATTTCCTCCAAACGTAAATAAAATATTCAGCATCATATTGTATAATTCCTATCAGTATTGTAAAGTATGGATTATACTTGTAAGTAAGTCAATCACAAATTTTAAAAAGGATGGGTCGAATGAATGAAAAGCTTTTAGAAATCAATAATCTTCGCGTGTCCTTTATCACAGGGGAGACAGAATTCGAAGCTGTTAAGGACGTTAGCTTCCATCTAAATAAAGGTGAAACACTCGGAATTGTAGGAGAGTCTGGAAGTGGAAAAAGTGTAACGGCTCGTTCCATTATGCGTTTATTACCATCGCCGCCTTCATTTCTGAAATCTGGCACTATTGTGTTTAAAGGCCAAGAACTCACGGAATTAAGTGAAAAACAAATGGAAGGGATTCGTGGACAAGATATTAGTATGATCTTTCAGGATCCGATGACATCAACAAACCCTACCATTCGAATAGGAGATCAAGTGGCTGAAAGTTTAATCAAGCATCAGGCCATGTCAAAAACAGAGGCCTACCAACAAACAATTGAATTATTAAAACTGGTTGGTATTCAGGATGCTAAAGAAAGATATCGACAATACCCTCACGAATTCTCAGGTGGTATGCGCCAACGTGTGATGATTGCCATGGCACTTGCTTGTAACCCATCCCTGCTTATTGCGGATGAGCCAACAACAGCACTTGATGTAACGATTCAAGCGCAAATACTGAAATTGATGCGTGATATGCAGAAGAAAATGGGGACGTCTATTGTTTTAATTACACATGACTTAGGCGTGGTTGCAGGTATGTGTGATCGTATCATCGTCATGAAAGAAGGAGAAATTGTTGAACAGGGCACAACGGAAGAGATTTTTGCGAATGCTCAGCATCCATATACCCAAAAATTATTGAATGCGCTACCAAAGCTGCATGAAAAAAAGCAGCCAAAAGAGATAGCCAATATTCAGTCAGGTATCAATCGTCATAAGCCATTGATTGAGGTGACACATCTGTCGAAGGAATTTTCACTAGGTCGTGGTCAAACGCTAAAAGCAGTCAATGATTTATCCTTCCATATATATCCTGGTGAAACATTGGGCTTGGTTGGTGAATCAGGCTCAGGAAAATCTACTACAGGTCGAACGATTCTTCAGCTTCATCAGCCTACAAATGGAGAGGTTTTATATCAAGGCATACCCGTAACAAGACTAACGAAAAAGCAGTTAAAGGCAATGCGTCGTCATATGCAAATTATTTTCCAAGATCCTTATTCATCGTTAAATCCTCGAAAAAAAATCTTAGATATTATCGGGGAAGCTCTGGATATTCATGGTCTAGTGAAGACACATGAAGAAAGACGACTACGAGTAGAGGAATTGCTTGAGCTTGTTGGTTTAAGGAAAGAACATGCTATGCGTTATCCTCATGAATTTTCAGGGGGGCAACGTCAGCGAATTGGGATTGCTAGAGCATTAGCAGTCGAGCCAAACTTTATTGTTTGTGATGAACCTTTATCAGCACTGGATGTTTCTATTCAAAAGCAGATTGTAGATTTATTAAAGGAATTACAGCAAAAACTTGGTTTAACATATTTATTTATTGCCCATGATCTGTCAATGGTGAAACATATTAGTGATCGTGTTGCGGTCATGTATGGTGGGAAAATTGTTGAATTGGCGGAAAGTGAAGAACTATATACTAATCCACAGCATCCTTATACCCGTGCATTATTACGCTCAATACCTATTCCAGATCCTGCAATAGAGAAGAAGAAATATAATGATGCCGAATATATCGAAGATAAAAAAGTACGCTATGAAGTAGAAAATAGTCAGCTAGTAGAGGTTTCTCCTAACCATTGGGTAGCTGTGACAATGTGATAGCTTGAATGTAGTAGCTTGATATTTTACAATAGAAACATCGTGCAACTTTTTGTTTTCCTAATGATGAGTTGCACAACTTATGCCAAGCGTAGGTATAAGCAAAGATGATTAGTTGTGAGGGGCCTACTACATGAAAATGCAAGATATAAAAACATTAATAACAAGTGGTACGATTATTCTGGCTGTAGCATTGTACATGATATTTGGCAGATCACCTGCGGAAGATCAAGATACTAAATCAATGACAGATCAGCAAGGAACTATTTCAATTGAACAAGTGGAAGAAAAAACAGGAAATAAACGCTTTGAGCTAGACTATATTAAAGCATATGATGGAGATACGATTCAGGCGACAATTAATGGTGAGAAACGAAAAATTCGTCTGTTAATGGTGGATACACCTGAAATGAATTACAACAAAGGCGATGCCCAGCCATATGCTGAACAAGCAAAAGATTACACGATTAATTTATTGGAAAAGGCTAAAAAAATTGAAGCAGTCTATGATGTTGGGCCAGAAACAGACAATTATGATCGCCTTCTAGCCTATGTTTTTGTAGATGATGTATTATTGCAGGAATCTTTATTAAAGGAAGGTCTTGCAGTTGTACGTTATATTCATAAGCCAAACAACACATTTGAAGATGCATTTAGAGCTATTCAACAAAAAACACAGGATGCAAAATTAAATATTTGGTCACATGATGACTACTTCCAAAATGATGGTTTCCACCCTGAAGTAGTTCAATAAACTAAAAATCCCTTTACTATACGCCTTTTAAAGGGCAATTTCAAAAAAGCTACTGTCTGTATTCTACAGGCAGTAGCTTATGTTGTTGAAAAAAGGTAATGTCAACGGCATAATAAGCAATTTTTTAAGGCGAGGGGTTGATTTCCGCTCCGCCAGCGTCCTTTCCAGGGGGCGTCCGATGAGCCCGCTTCACTCACTGCGTTTCGCTCCAGGGTCTCATCTGTGACGCTAAATCCCCTAGGAGTGACGCTGGCTCCACTCCAATCAACCATTCTGCAAAAGTGTCTTTTCCTGAACAAAATAGCCCATTATTTATATTATAAGAGAGGATAGCCTCTTACTTTCAATGTGGAGAAGTGATGTGTGACAACACCCCACCATAAAAGAGTAGTGAATACCTTCACTTTTTTGCTAAAAAGTGAACATTTTTATTTTATGGATTGGAGTGGAAGGCTACTTGACTCCCGTGGGAATAGCGAGATAGGCGAGCCCCTGCACGGAGGAAGCGGCTCGCCGCTCGCCCACAGGAAAGCAAGTAGCCTGCAACGGAAATCCTTTTTCACCTTTCACATAAATTCTATGGATGGTTTTGTTTTTCAACACTATGAGCTACTGTCTGTATTCTACAGGCAGTAGCTTTTTTAACCTAATTCTCTTAAAATCACCAAACCTAATTTTAGCATAATAAGATGTTGGGGTTTTCGTTAGTAGATGTATCCCAAAACAACTAGTTGGATTTGGTCGCTTTCCTTACTCAAAGGGAAGATTAACTAAAGAAGATGAGATGATTATTTCTAAATATATCGATTTCTTAGACTTAACTGATTTAGAGAATAGATATTTAGATGAACTTTCTGGTGGTCAAAGACAAAGGACATATGTAGCGATGGTTTTGTGTCAAGAAACTGAATATGTACTATTGGACGAGCCATTGAACAACCTTGATGTTGCTCGTTCTGTTCAAATCGTTTGCAGTAGCAACTGTCTGTTTTCCGTTCTAGCTTTTAAAATAATTTGTGTTAGTCTGCACACACTATCCTACAATAAAGGGATACAGTTTCAGCAACAATTGTTGATGGTCTTCCAATAATATCGAGCAATAGAAACAATGATGAGCCTAGTAACCTTATTTATATTCATTGGAGCAACGATAGTTTATAAAAGTAATTGAGGGTAGATCGTTACTGATTGAACTTTGCTAATAAATATAGTATTTGTTAGCATGAAAAAAGAAGTTGAACAAATTATAAGATTATTGTTGACAAGTTAAATGAAAATGATTATCATTATCATATAAAGAATATTCCTTGACTACAATACAGTGTAGCAAGGATGAACTTTAGCTACTTTTCTCCAGAAGTTTGCTAGTTCATGATTACGCTCCTGAAACCCCCCTCATTTTTTGGGAACGTGAAAATCTCAGACGACTCATCTATCATAGGTGAGTCGTTTTTTTATGTTTTGAGCATAAAAAACAGTCTGTGATAGTAACTCAACAAGCTGTCTCTCATTATTTTTATATAAAAGATACTGCAAAATTAATACTTCAAGCACTAATAAAATATATGAACTAGGTGGTCTACTGAGCCCATATAGTTTTAATTTTCAGGTACTATTTGATATTAGTCAAAATTGGATTATTAAAAACCAAAATATAGAGAGCATCGTTTACATATAGATGATTCATTTCGAAATTTGTTTATTTTTAGAAAAATATTTTAAGAAAATAGAGTAGTAGATTGAGCTATTGAAGAAGGGGTATATTTTCTGAATTTTCGGATAGGTCAACTCATATACGTTTTATTTAATTTATACTAGCGAACAAAACCTAGGGTATTGACATATTAAGTGTTAGAATTATATATTTATTCCAGTTAAATTTTTGGAATATTCATTACATTTTTTGTTTTAACTTGTACCTACAACGTGTTGACGTGTAGTGGTGTTGTTATGAATAGTTTAATTTGATTTGTAAACGTTTACGAAATACAGGGAGCAAGGATAAGAGGGGGAATTACAATGAAAAAAATACGAATTGGTGTAATTGGAGCCGGTTTAAGAGGGGGCTTAGCACAATACTGGCATAAACCTACTGGAGCATCAGAAATAGTAGCATTAGCTGATATCTCTCAAGAACGTTTAGAAAAATTTCAGGAAAAATTTGATACACCATTATTTTTAACAAAGGACTATAAGGGATTATTAACAAGAGATGATATCGACGCAATTGCGGTTTTATCACCAGATTATCTGCATGAAGAACATATTATTACTTGCTTAAGTGCAGGCAAGCATGTATATGCTGAAAAACCATTAGCCATTACTGTGGAAGGGTGCGATCGAATATTAGATGCATGGAAAAAGTCAGGAAAGCATCTAATGGTTGGCTTTAATATGCGTTATATGAGTATGTATCAAACGATGAAAGGCTTAATTGACTCAGGAGCTATTGGAGAATTAAAGGCTATATGGGTACGTCATTTTGTTGGATTCGGCGGTTACTTCTACTACCACGATTGGCATGGTAATTCAAAAAATACAACATCTCTGCTACTTCAAAAAGGCTCACATGATTTAGATGTCATTCATTGGATTTCTGGGAAATATGCAACGAAAGTCTCTGCATTTGGTAGCTTAGATTATTATGGTGGAAATCAGCCAAATACGTTAACGTGTCCAACATGTGACCAGAAAAAAACTTGTCCAGAATATGTTGAACATACATTTACGGAATGTGCATTCCGTGAAGAAATTGATGTAGAGGATAATAATATGGTCATTATGGAATTGGAAGGTGGCATAAAAGCTTCTTACTTACAATGTCACTTCACACCAGACTATTCACGAAATTATACATTCATAGGTACGAAAGGGCGTATCGAAAATGATGATATCAATAATAAAATTTATTTAAAAACACGAAAATCAAATTCTTGGGAAGAACTTAGTGATGTTGTTTACGAAATGAAGCCTGAGGAAGGAAGCCATGGTGGGGCTGATCCAAAAATTGCCCAAGATTTTGTAGAACTCATTCTCTACAATAAAGAACCTTTAACAACGCCATTTGCAGGACGAATGAGTGTTGCGGTGGGCTGCGCAGCAACAGAGTCTATTCGTAACGGAGGCAAGGTTATGGAGATCATACAGGAATCTACCATTCTGCAACATTGATAAATTGGGGGTGTAATTATGACGCTTTTAGATAAAACAACTGTTGAGGACAAAACATCTAAAACACAACGTTTTTTCAAAAAGCAATCAAAAGTAAAGAAAAATCACTTGGTAGAGTGGAAAAAATCTATCAAAAAAAATTGGGAGCTTTATTTATTACTAGCTCCTGTCATACTTTACTTTTTGGTTTTTCATTACTATCCACTATATGGGGTACAAATTGCCTTTAAGGATTTCATTGCTACAAAGGGAATTATGGGAAGTCCGTGGGTAGGGTTTAAGCATTTCGAACGTTTTTTTGATAGTTATTATTTTTGGCGCTTAATAAAAAATACGATAGGGATTGGTGTATTCACTTTACTTATATCTTTCCCAATACCAATCATTATTGCATTGCTATTAAATGAAGTGAAAAGTCTCCGTTTTAAAAAATTTGTACAGACAGTTATTTATGCCCCACATTTTCTATCAACAGTAGTCGTTGTGGGTATGCTGTTACTATTCTTAAAGTCTGATGGAATGATTAATCAAATAATTTTGTTATTTGGGGGTACACCAATTGATTTTATTTCAGAACCAGCATGGTTTAAATCAATATACGTACTATCTGATGTTTGGCAAACGATGGGATGGAGCTCCATCATATATATTGCCGCTTTAGCAGCCGTAGATCCAGCACAGCATGAGGCGGCAATGATAGATGGGGCATCAAAATTCCAAAGAATTATTCATATTAATATTCCTGCGATTATGCCGACTATTGTCATTTTATTTATCTTAAATGTAGGATCTGTCATGGCAATTGGATTTGAGAAAGTATTTTTAATGCAAAATGATTTAAATATGTCGGCATCGGATGTTATATCAACTTTCGTTTATCGTAGCGGGATTTTAGAAGCGCAATATAGCTTTTCAGCAGCTGTTGGCTTATTCAACTCTATCATTAATTTTATCCTCCTTATTATGGTTAATAAAATAGCTAAAAAAGTGAGTGATACAAGTTTATGGTAAAGGAGAGATTGACATGAAAGAATCAAAGGGCGATCGTGCGTTTACACTCTTTAATTATATTTTTTTAACAATTGTAGCAGTTGTTGTTTTGTATCCACTTATTTTTGTTTTAAGTGCTTCCCTTAGTAATCCGGAGTACGTAATCTCGGGGGATATATGGCTATGGCCAAAGGAATTTACGGTGGAGGCCTACCAAAAGGTATTCCAAAATCCAGATATTATGAATGGATTTATCAACACTTTGAAATACACATTCTTTGGAACATTACTAAATATAGTTATGACAATTTGTGCAGCCTACCCTCTTTCTCGTAGACATTTAAAAGGAAAAGGCTTTATTATGGCATTTATGGTTTTCACCATGTTTTTCAGTGGAGGACTAATTCCTACATATTTATTAATTCGTGATTTGGGCATGATTAATACTTTTTGGGTCATGATTATTCCGAACGCGGTAGCTGTATGGAATATCATTATTATGCGGACATTTTTCCAGTCCATTCCATATGAGCTAGAGGAATCTGCCATGATTGATGGCGCAGGGAACTTCCGTATTTTGTGGAGTATTGTTCTACCACTATCATTACCAGTTATGGCAGTCATGGTTTTATTTTACGCTGTAGGACATTGGAACTCTTATTTCCAAGCATTGATTTACTTGCAAGACCAAGATAAGTTTCCACTACAACTTATTCTGAGGCAAATATTAATTCAAGGACAAGCTGACGATATGATTAAAGCGACGTCAGAAAGCTTTTTAGCTCAAAAACTTAGCGTTGAAGGGTTAAAGTACGCAGTTTTAATCGTTGCTAACCTACCAATGTTAATGCTTTATCCATTCTTACAAAGATATTTTGTAAAAGGTGTCATGATTGGTTCATTAAAAGGTTAAAGAATAGGGGCGATTTTAAATGAAAGTGAAAAAAAAGCGTGTTTACGGTTTAGTAACAAGCCTGATGTTAGCTGCAAGTTTGCTAGGAGCATGTTCAGATAATAAAGATAATGGTGGAGAAAAAAGCGGTAATCTAGATCATTTGAATGCAACGGATATGCCTATTACAAAAGAGAAAATTGAAGTAGACGGTTTTGCAGCAAAGTTTTTTGCATCACAAGATTGGAACAATCTAATGTTATGGGAAGAATACGAGAAAATGTCTAACATCCATATTAATTGGACAACTGTTCAGACTGAAGTATTAGCGGACAAAAAGAACTTACTTTTAGCTGCTGGAAATTATCCAGAAATATTCTTTGCATCAGCATTTTCAAAAACTGATTTAATCAAGTATGGACAACAAGGTGTATTCTTACCGTTGAATGATTATATTGATCAATATGCTCCAAATTTTAAAAAACTATTAGAAGAATACCCATCTGTAAAACAAGGTGTGACGATGGCAGATGGCAATATTTATGGCTTCCCAACAATTTACGATCCGAAGTTTTCATCACTTCGCGTCGGAGCTCCATGGATTAACCAGAAATGGCTTGATAATCTAGGTTTACAATCACCTGAAACAACAGAAGACTTGTATAACGTGCTGAAAGCATTTAAAGAGAATGATCCTAATGGCAATGGTTTACAAGATGAACAAGGCTGGGGAACTGGCTATGGTATTGAACAAATTATTTCTTATTTAAGAGGTTCATTTGGCTTGAATAAACAAGGAACGATGAATCTGAATTTAGACTTTAAAAAAGGAACTGAAGAATTCCGTTTCGTGCCAACGACAGACGAATATAAACAATTACTTGAGTTTTTAAATAAACTTTACAAAGAAGGTTTAATCAATAAAGATGTATTTACGACAGAGCCTCAGAAATTTGCGGCAGAAGCAGCTAAAGGGACGTTTGGTATGCTTAGTGAAGTAGACCCGAAAGAGTTATATAAAATAGATGGTTATACTGGTGCACAAGTTTTAGAAGGACCGAATGGGGATAGACAATTTACTGCGATGACTAATGGTCTTGGTAATTTAGGCATGTTTGTTTTAACAGATAAAGCGAAAAATCCTGAAGCGATGGTTCGTTGGATTGATCATTTATATGGTGATGAAGGAGCTAAAATGTTCTTTATGGGCTTTGAAGGTGTCACTTACGAAGAAAATGCGGATGGTACTATTCAATATGTAGAAAATATTACGAATAACCCAGATGGCAAAAACTTAGATCAAGCGATAAGTGATTATTTAACATGGCCAGGCGGCTATTACCCTGGGATTGTAACGAAAAAGTACTTCCAAGGTGCAGAGGCTAAGGAAAATTCTATTAACAATGCTAACCAAGTAATGCCATATGCATTGAAAGATGATGAAATTATTCCAGGATTGAATTACACAGTAGAAGAAAATGATCGAGTGTCAGCCGTTTTAACAGACATTCAAACGTATGTAAATGAAATGACGGCAAGTTTTATTACAGGTAAAGAAAGCTTCGATAAATGGAATGATTATAAGAAAACAATTGAGAAGATGGGCTTACAAGAATATTTGGAAGTAGCACAAGGGGCATATGACCGATCAAAATAAATAGATTTAGATTTCCTTCAAGCTTAATAAGAAGGAGAAGGTCACATAAGCTAAATAGTCACTTTTGATTCCAAGCTTATGTGACCCTCATTCTATAAACCTTCTTTCTAATGACGTGTCTAGTTAGAGAAACCAACTCTTCACACTTAAAATGAAGCATGCACGATATATAGTTGTATGTGAATCGTAGGGAGGTAATGTACTTGGAATTTGAAGGGTGGAAAAGTAAATTATACTGGATTGTAGAGTGGATCACATTGTTAGCAGTGCTACAGATATTATGGACAGGCTTAACTTTGCTTGGACTTGTTTTATTTGGACTATCCCCAGCAACTGTTGCAATGTTTACTACTTTACGTAAAAGATTACTAGGAGAAGATGACTTAAAAAGATTAGTAAAAATATATTGGAATACATATAAAGTCGAATTTATTCCATCTAATAAAATAGGTATTATCTTACTGGGTTTAGGCTACTTTTTAATCATTAATTTTCAGATTATTATAACATTTAATGGCATACTTGGTTTACTTTTGCTAACAATGTTCATCACAATTAGTATGCTATTCGGTATTATTCTAGTGAATATATTTCAACTATATGCCCATTATAATTTACCATCATTACGTTACTTTGCTGCTTCCATCATATTTAGTATTGCGTATCCATTACAGATGATTAGCAGCATTATAGGGCTTGCCATACTATATAAAATTTATAGTTGGATTCCTGGCTTATTACCATTCTTCGGTGTTAGCTTAACTGCATTATTTTTAACTTGGATGTCATCTCATATATTTAAGAAAGAAATTGAAGCAGAGGAACAAACGAATCTACCACAGTATTCTGGTGGAGGGATAACCTCATGAATAAAATATGGATTATTAATGCTAATATCGTTTTGGAAAATCAAATTTTAAATAACGGATTTCTAGAAATGTCGGGAGGGAAAATTACAGTAATTGATCAAATGGATAATTGTCCTTCACTAGCTTCGATAGAGAATGTAATAGACTGTCAGCTAAAAGGTTATATAATCCCTGGAATGATCGATATCCATGTACATGGTGCTTTAGGACATGATTTTATGGATGCTGATCAAATTTGTTATTCGAAAATGGCGAAGTATTTAGCTAGTGAAGGCATAACAGCTTTTTTAGCAACAACGATGACAGCTCCTATGTCAGAGATTGAAGCTACTATTGAGGAACTTTCTTCTTATTATAAAAACCAACCTACAGCAGTAGCTGAAATGTTAGGAATTCATTTAGAAGGTCCATTTATTAATGGGGCAAAAAAAGGAGCCCAACCAGAAGAGTATATCTTAAAGCCAAATGTTCAACAATTTAATGATTTATACGATAAGTCTCAACAATCCATTCGTCTTGTCACATTTGCACCTGAGGAAGATAGCAATTTCGAATTACTAAAAGAATTGACTAGTAAGGGAATTATTGCATCTATTGGTCATTCTGACGCTGACTATCATACGGCAATCCATGCATTAAAAGCTGGTATCACTCATGCAACACATCTATTTAATGGTATGAGTGGACTTCATCATCGTGATCCAGGTGTTGTTGGAGCAGTGCTTTTAGCTGAAGATGTGTATGTTGAGGTAATTCCAGATAATATTCATTTCCATAAAGATTTACTACCAATGGTTTACAAAATGACGGGCTTAGATCGTTTATTAGTCATTACAGATGGTATACGTGCAAAGGGGATGCCAGATGGTATGTATAGTTTAGGTGGAAATGAAGTAGAAGTAATCAATAATCAATGTATTCAACGTAAAACAGGATCCTTAGCTGGAAGTGTGTTGAATATGAATACAGCAAGGAAAAACATAGAAGAGTGGCTTACACTTTCAATCGTTGAACAAATGCGTCTTGTTTCTTTGAATCAAGCAGTACATTTAGGGTTCGATAAGCGAAAAGGGTCTATTGCACTAGGAAAAGATGCAGATGTTGTTTGGTTGAATGAAGAAGGAGAAGTGGAGAAAACTTTTTGCTTAGGGAATCTTGCCTTTGAGAAGGGTTGATATATCAATAGGCATCTTTTTATATAGATGGTATATTGATTACAAAACCTAGAGAAGGAAGGAAAAAAGATGCATTTGTTAGATCAATCCAGTGTAATCCCATTGTATCACCAATTGAAACAAATATTATTTGCAAAAATACAATCAGGTGAATGGAAGCCAGGAGATAAAATTGACTCAGAAAACCAATTAATGGAAATGTTTCGAGTTAGTCGAAATACAGTAAAAAAGGCAATTGAGGAATTAGTAAAGGAAGAGAAATTATATCGTATACAAGGGAAAGGGACCTTCGTTTCGAAACCTAGACTTGAACAATCGCTTGGAGGATTTTATAGTTTTAGTCGCATGATTCAAGAAAAAGGTTTAAATCCAAGAGATGAAGTGCTAGAAATACAGAAGGTTTATCCCTCAACAAAGGTTAGGTCCAATTTAGCATTAGAGGAAAATGAGCAAGTAGTAGAAATGAAGCGTTTACGATTTGCAGATAATGAGCCTATTATTTTGGAATCATCATTTTTACCTTTAAGTATTATTAAGGATAGTGAAATATTAAAAGAAGTAACTACTTCCTCTTTATACAGCTTATTAGAACAACGGTTTAACATTATTGTTGTAAGGGCGCGAGAAGCTTTTGAACCAGTCCTTATTAATAAAGATGAAGCGCCTTTATTGAAAACAGATGCTGGAAAACCAGCTTTATTACTAGAACGAACTGCGTTTGATACTTCAGGAAAACCAGTTGAATTCTGTATTTCGATTGTAAGAGGGGATCGTTGCCGATTTTATACAGAATTAAACTAATTGAGTAATTCCCTCTATTTTTTTACGTTATAGATTATACCAACAACCCATTGAGGGAGGAATTCTATTATGCCATTAGTGACAACTAAAGTTATGTTAGAAGATGCTTATAAAAATAATTATGCAATCGGTGCTTTTGGAGCACATAATTTGGAAATTATAAAAGCAGTAATTGCTGGTGCAGAAAAAGTAGGTGCACCTGTCATTTTGCAAACAACTTCAAGCACTTATAAATATGTTGAGATGCCTTATATGATTGCACTTGCAAAAACAGCAGCTGAACAGGCAAAAGTACCGGTGGCATTACATCTGGATCATGGTGAATCTTATAAGATTGTTATGGAATGTTTACGGGCAGGCTATACCTCTGTGATGATTGATGGTTCCTCCTTACCTTTTGAGGAAAATATCTTATTAGTAAAAAAAGTAGTAGAAGCTGCAAATGCGTTAAATGTGCCTGTTGAAGCAGAGCTTGGGACAATTGGTGGTGTCGAAGATCGTTTAAGTGTCCATGAGGATAATGCATTCTTTACTGAACCCAAGCAGGCTGAACATTTTGTAAAGGTTACAGGAATCCAGTCATTTGCTCCAGCTTTTGGTACAGCGCATGGTAAGTATAAACAAAAGCCAAAATTACAATTTGATCTTTTACAAGAAATTCATTGTTCTACAAATGTGCCCTTAGTCATGCACGGAGCATCTGGAGTGCCAGAAGAGGATGTGCGTAAATCTTTGAATTATGGCATTGCAAAAGTGAATTTTTCTACTGAGCTGAAGGATTTATTTGCTGAGCAATTAAGAGATTATTTTAAGGATAATCCAACTGAAAATGATCCAAGAAAGTATTTCCTTCCAGCACGTGAATCTTTAATTAAGTTAGTAGAGCAAAAGATTGAGATGTTACAAAAATGATTACTACATTAACCTTAAACGCAGCCATTGACCAAGTATATGAGGTAGGTTCTTTAATGGTTGGTCAAACCAATCGTGTATCGCAGAAGTCACAACAAGGTGGAGGGAAAGGTGTTAATGTAGCTCGTGTTATCGTGGCACTTGGTGGCGATGTAATTATTGGCGGTTTCGTTGGTGGATTAAATGGTAGTAGAATAACGGAACTTTTACGTGAAGAAAATTTACAAACAGAGTTCATACAAATACAGGAAGAAAACCGAATTTGTTTAACCGTTATTAATCAGCAAAAGAAGGAAATGACAGAGCTTTTAGAGACAGGACCAACCATTTATGAATATGAATGGAATAAAATGTTAAATTGGGTTGAGGCACAAGCCGAACATACTAGCTATTTTGTGTTGTCAGGAAGCCTACCTAAAGGTATCCCAAAAACGGCCTATGCGGAGATTATTCATAGATTAAAGCAAAAAGGGATTCGAGTTGCACTTGATACAAGTGGTGATGCGTTGAAACATGGTATTAAGGCAATACCCTCTATCATTAAACCTAATGAGGATGAAATGACTCAATTGATTGGTAAGCCAGTTCTAGCTCAGAAAGACTTAGTTCAAGCTGGTGTAAAATTACAAGAATTAGGGATTGAACATGTGTGTTTTTCATTGGGCGAGCAAGGGGCTTTATTCGTTAATTCGTTAGGGGTTTACAAAGTGAATGCACCACGGATAAATGTTGTCAATACAGTTGGCAGTGGTGATGCCTTTTTAGGTGGACTTATTTATAAGCTCTCACAGGGTGCAGACCCTACAGAGGCATATAAATGGGCTGTTGCATGTGGCTCAGCGAATGCAGAAAATAAAGAGATTGCAAAAGTACAAAAAGTGACTGTTGAAAGTCTCTTAGCCGAGATACAAATAACTAAAATTAAAGAGAAGTAGGGATTTGTTTATGTACACTTACAATGAGATTATGGCACAAGGACAAAAGTTAGAAAAAACAAAAGACATTGTTCAGTCAATTGCATTCAATAAAAGTGCTGTAGATGTCGTTCTTTTCACGGGATGTGGAACATCATTTTATTTAGCGATTGCTGCAGCACGTTATTATCAAGCTGTAACTGGAGAGTTTGCTATTGCTGTACCAGCATCTGAGTTATTTTTACACACAGAAACGTATATTTTAAAAAATAAAAAGTATCTTATCATTGGCATTTCACGTTCGGGGACAACTTCGGAAATCATTATGTCTTTAGAACATTTGAATGATGCGGAAAATATACGTACTATGGCAGTGACATGTAATGGGGACACACCTATGGCTAAATTAACTGATGAATTGATTGCTTTAAATGATATATCAGAAAAAAGTGTGGTAATGACTCAATCATTTTCTAATATGCTATACGCTCTCCAATTATATGCAGCGAAAATTAGTGGACGAACGGATATGATGAAACAGTTAGAGAAAATTCCTACACTTGTTCATTCGGCATTAGGCAATGGAAAGCAATTAACACAGGTGACAGAAGATGTCTCAAAAAAGCGTTTTATCTTTTTAGGGTCTGGTGCTTATAATGGGTTGGCTAAAGAAGCGACATTAAAGCTAAAGGAAATGACACAAACGGAATGTGAAAGTTACTCCAATTTAGAATTCCGTCACGGCCCTATCTCTATTGTCGATAAGGAAACGGTTGTTATTTTATTTACACAAAATGAAACGAAGGAATATGATCACGCATTAGTGAAAGATATTCAAAAGCTGGGAGGTTTCGTTGTTGTCATCGGTATAGCTTCAGAAGAATTAGAAGCAGATTTAATTCTCAAGTTATCAGAAGAAGTAGATGATTTAAATCGACTTGTTGAAGCTATTCCTTATTTCCAACTATTGGCTTATCAAAATGCAATATTTAAAGGTTGTGATCCTGATAAGCCACGTAATTTAACGCAAGTCGTAAATCTTTCATAACATAAGCAGATGCAATGAAGAATAGACATATATATAACCTTTACTTTCTGAGAATTGCGAATTCGAGTAGATCATGTGGCGAAAACTGGTGGTGGAAAGATGCGTTATATTTTAGTAGCAGATGTTGGCGGAACAAAATTAGCAACGGCTTTATTCAATCAACAGCAACAGTTGTTAATCAAAAAAGAGGTACCAAGTGATGTTACAAATAGAGAAACTTTATTCCATTGTTTAATTAATAGTTTTGAAAAGCTATGTATAGAGCAAGAAGTCTCTATTAATGAGATCTCTAAGGTATGTATTGGTGTACCTGGTATTGTGGATGTTCAAAAAGGTCTAGCAGTTTATCAAAATAATATACCGTGGAGTAACTTTCCGATTTCTGAGCGTTTAATTGAATTTTTTCCATATGCACAAATATTGATGGATAACGATGTTAACATGGCAACCTGGGGAGAATACAATGCTAGAGGGTTCTGCAAAGAAGTGATGGTATATGTAACATTAAGCACCGGATTATCTTGTTGTACAGTTGTAAATGGCGAATTTATAAGAGGAACAGGATTAGCTGGTGAAATAGGTTTTAATATCGTTGGTAATGATGGAGAAACATTGGAAGAAAGTGTGTCAGGACCTGCTATAGAAAAGTTAGGAAGAGCGTTACTGGGGAATTCGGAAATTCGATTAAAAGATATGATGGAGCTCTATTACAAGGGAGACCTCATCATGGATAAGCTTTTGCAGCAATTAATCTACTGCATGGAAAAACAATTGCATCAAATGATTTTGATGCTTGACCCACATTGCATAGTGTTAGGTGGCGGCTTTTTTAATCACCATCCGAAAATCATAGAGCAGATTAAAGAGGTGATTCAGCAACGTTTGTTAAACACACCTTTTGAAGGGAAAGAGCAAATTATAGGCAGTAGTATTCGTAAAGGTGAGGCGGGACTGTACGGTGCAGCAATGAAATAAAAAGAGCAATCGTTTTTATACTTAATATTATAAATCTCTACTCCAAAATAGCGGTACCGTTAGGAAAATAGGGATTTACATCGATAAAAAAAATCCAACTTCCTTATAGATTCTATTGAGAAATTTTTGACATGAAATGTTTCATTTCTACAAGACGGAGGTAATAGTTGAAAACCTCATATAAAATAGTTGAGATAGCTTAGTGGCGAAATGACAGTGTATTTTTCCATCTAGCTATCTTTTTTGGTTATTTTGCTTTGTTTTATATAAAGTAATAGCAAAATAACATCCACCAAGTAAAATACGATTGTTGGATGCAGAAACACTGATGATCTTCTAAAATCTAATCAGATCAGTGAAGTTGGTTGAATCTAAAGTCAATCAATAATCGAGTATGGACTATGAGTGGGAGGTAAAAAAAGCGGGAAACAGACTCTTTGCCTGAATCCCTTTCTATGAGGATTAATATTTGCAGTACTTTTTGCTTCTAACGAATGCGTTTCTCTGTTTCTAAGTCAAAGAAATGTGCCCGAGACATATCAAATTGTAGGTGTGCAACTTGGCCTTGTGTAATTTTTGTATCAGAGTTAACACGTGCAATATAAGGCTGTCCATTTAACTGGGCATGTAACATCAGCTCAGCACCTGTTAATTCTGATACTTCAATATTTGCCTCGATGGACGAGAAGAAAGGCTCAGAAATGACAGAAGAATTTTCATAAATATGCTCAGGACGAATGCCAAGAATCAGCTCTTTTTGTAAGTAGCCTTGTTCTAATAATAATTTTGATTTTTCTGCTGGAATAGTTAATGAAATAGGACCGATCTGAATTCCTTCTTCATGGAAAACCCCTTTAAAAAAGTTCATGGATGGAGAGCCTATAAAACCGCCAACAAATTTATTTTCAGGTAAGCCATATACTTCTTCAGGTGTACCAATTTGTTGAACAATACCGTCCTTCATGACAACAAGACGCGTTGCCATTGTCATTGCTTCAGTTTGGTCATGTGTTACATAAATTGTCGTTGTTTTTAAGCGCTGATGAAGCTTGGTAATTTCTGCACGCATTTGTACGCGTAGTTTTGCATCTAAATTGGACAAAGGCTCATCCATTAAGAAAATATGTGCATCTCGGACGATTGCTCGACCAAGGGCAACCCGTTGTCTCTGACCACCCGATAAAGCTTTAGGCTTGCGATCCAAATATTTTTCTAAATCAAGAATGGCTGCTGCATTGTGGACACGTTCTTTAATTTGTTGTTTTGAAAATTTTCGAAGCTTTAAGCCAAATGCCATGTTGTCGTATACCGTCATATGAGGGTATAGTGCATAGTTTTGAAAAACCATCGCAATATCACGTTCCTTTGAAGGTACATCGTTCATTCTCTTGTTATCAATAAAAAAATCGCCTTCCGAGATTTCCTCTAAGCCAGCTATCATACGTAAGGTGGTTGATTTCCCACAACCTGATGGACCAACAAGTACAATAAACTCTCTATCCTGAACAGTTAGATTAAAATCAGATACAGCCGTTACACCGCCATCGTATATTTTATAAATATTATTAAGTATGATTTTCTCCATATTTAATCCCCTTTGTTCTTTTTTACAGTTTAAATAAAGTGAGGAAGAAAACCAATGTCTAAAATGCATAATTTTCAGTTAACTATTTTTGTGCATTTTGTAAAAATGACCAAAGATAACTAGCAAAGTAAACAAGTATTGCACCATCTAAATTTTTTATGTTAATATTTGTGATTTCCTGGAATTTTGATAAACGATAGGTTAATGTATTACGATGCATGTGCAACTTCTTAGATGTCAACGAAATATTTAAACCACATTCATAAAAAGTTTTAACAGTTTCAAGTAATTCTCTATCAGACTTTAAAGGTATAATAATTTGCTCTTCTAAAAATTTTAGAATAGAAGTAGGCAATTGTTGTGTTAGTAAAATAGGGAATATCGTTTGAAATGAATAATAAGGTTCAGCAAATCTTAAATGTAAACATTCCTTGAACCATTGTGCTTCTCTTTGGAATTTATATGGAAATTTCTTATCTATTTCATAAAATTCTCCAAGATATAATTGGATTCTGACATAAAAATCTGCTTCAATTGTACGAATAAGTGCAATAAAATCTTCTTTCTCATTCATAGAAAGACTCTTAGGTTCAATGAGTAAAAATTGATTTGTAGTAACTTGAATTAATATCGTATCTTCCTGAAAAAAATTATAAAGAGCTTCTTTTAAAGCCTCTAAAGGAGGGTTTTCATTTATAAAAGTAATTTGAATAACTCGAGCTTTATTAAAGGATAAATTGGATGGTATATCACCATTTGAATAGATAAATTCATACCAAGTATCCGATGCCTGAAATAGTGAAGAGGTAGCTTCAGTATAAAAAACAGTAAGCCATTGGTAGTCTCGCTGTGAAACCTCATGCTTTGAGATGGAAAACCATTCTTTTGTTTGGTGATGGTAGAAAATATAAGAGTCATATGATAGCTGAGTTGGCTTTGTTCGATAATAACGATATGAAGGAAACAATGCTTTGAGATTTAAGTTCATTAAATATTCCTCTTCTTTCAATATATAGTAAAAAATATAAAAAGCGCTAAATGAAAGTCATACAATTTTGTAAAAGACATAGGTTGGAAAAAAACAACGTTTATATAAGCATTTCAAAAGGGTTATAAAACTCCAAATATGTACAATCAAAAAATATGTGATATAAATTTTTCTCCTATTACTAGTAATAATAAGTGCTAGGATAAAAAAAGTTAATAAGTATAGCTTTGATTCATGGAGCATCACCCCAAAGGATTTATTTTTTATTTATCTATGTAGATAGAGTGCTTTATGTGAAATTAGTGGATTTACTTCATTTAATTGTAAAAGAAAAAAGACTGTAGGCAAACTCTCAAATTTTTTGAGTTTGTCTACAGTCTGAATCCAATGACTAATGATGAGTAATTGGATCTTTTGTAGTTGTTATGCCTTTACATCTTTTGTCCAATCTGCGACTTTGTCTTGGTTGTTTTCAATCCATCTTTTTGCTGCTTCTGTGGCACTCATACCTTCCATAATATCGAACATCACACTTTCTATATCTTCGGAAGTCCAATGGAAATGATCAAGGACACGATAGGCATCGGGATCATCTTCTTTCAAGCCATTACGAGCAAATGTGCCAATATATTCTTCTGTCCCATATAAACCTTTTGGGTCATCTAAATATTTTAAATCGTATGCATTAAATATCCAGTGCGGTGACCACCCTGTAATGATAATTTCTTCATTATTAGTAATGGCTTGACTAAGGGCGGCTGTCATTGCACCTGCAGAAGAAGTAAGTACATTCCAGCCTTCTAGATTGTTATATTCCTTATAGGCATTTTCTGTCGTAGCCATCATATTAGCCCCAGGTTCAATGCCTGTAATTGTTTTATTGGCTTCAGTGGTTAAGTCTTCGATTGAATCGACATCCATATAGCTTGGAACAACTAAGCCAATTTTAGCCCCAGTTAGATTTTCACCTAAATTCTCTATTTTATCTTTGTATTTCTCTACTTGCGGAGCATGTGTTTGCGGTAACCAAGCAGATACCATACCGTCAACCTCTCCGTTTGCAAGTGCCTCCCACATAATGCCATTGTCGAGTGGCGTTAATGTTACCTCATATCCTAAATCCTCTAAAACTTGTCCTACTACGTGAGTAGAAGCTACTTCAGTATCCCATTCAACATAGGCTAGGTTGATTGTCTTTCGATCTTCTTTTTTAGATCCTGCATCTGCTGAACTACATGCAGTTAAAACGAGTAGACATAGTAAAGAAAAACCTATTTTCCATAATTTTAGATGTCTCATAAATTTCCCCTCTCTAGCAATTCTTATATTCTTGCGAAAATTAAAAAATCAATAAGTAACAACTTAATTTTAATGACAAGTTGTTACTTTTGTCAAATGGATGTTGTACAAATCAAGAGGGGAATCATGGGATTAGCCGTGCAGTCTATATTGGGCTGCCCAAAAATCTTTCTATTGATCACATATGATAGGTGAAAATGGAAACGGTGATTTGAGGAGGCTTAGTATGCATTGGATTACCATTATTTTAATAGGAATTGCAGCGAATTTAGATAATTTGGGAATCGGCCTAGCTTATGGCGTCAAACAAGTTAAAATTCCGATTTTATCCAATGCTGTGATTGCTGTCATGTCAATGATTGTCACATACATCGCAGTAACAGCAGGCAGCACAGTTGTTGCGTATATTTCACCGCATACTGCCAATTTATTAGGCAGCTTGCTGTTGTGTATTATTGGGCTCTGGACTTTAATGTCCAATAATTTTTCTAAACAACAGATAGCTGGCAACCCTGAGTTATTTGATGAAGATAAAAACTTAGTGATTTCAATGCGAGAGGCAATGGCACTCGGCTTCGTTTTATCAGCGAACTGTTTAGCAGGGGGCATTGCTATTGGGGCAAATGGCATTTCGGCCCTTTGGACGGTCATATCGATTGGTGTGTTTTCGTTTATTACAGTGGGAGTGGGGAGTCAATGTGGCTCTTTACTATCAAAAACGTATATTGGTAAGCATTCAACTGCGATCTCAGGATGGCTGCTAATTATGATTGGCATTTTCGAGATTTTTGCTAAATAACATATGAAAACAATGGGTAACCCCCACACCATATGTAGATGGAGTATTTAATGTAGAAGTTGATTGGAACGAAGAGCAGCGACTCCAGCGGGAAAAGCGGGATGGACTGAACGGATGTTTTTTCTACGAAAGCGAAGCGACAGTAACGACGCAAGGGAAGCAGCTCGGCCCCGCCCGCGGAAAGCGTCCGCTCCTAGTGGAAATCAACGGCATTACTTTATTTCATCGAGTTTGTCTACAGTTTGAGAATATAACCATATTTTGGTTATATTCTTTTTATTAGGAGGAAAATTTGACATATTGAGGACGAATTTGGTTTAACGGTTGACATACACTGGTATCAACGATTATTCTTGGGAGTAGAATCGTAATTGAGAATAATTTTCGTTTAGGTGAAAGTGCTTTCATGAGGATATTTTTTCAATTATGATGTTTTACTATGACCAAGGGAGGCGTGCAATACATGAAGAAAATGCTCATGTTGATCATGCTTGTTAGTATTATTGTCGTTAACTTAGGGTTGACACAAGCATCTGCTCAACTGGCTGATGGCACACATTCGATAAAATATCAGGTCAATAAACCTGACAGTAACTCTGCATCCATTGCCAACGATTATTTTGTAAAACCAGCAAATGTAACAGTGAAAAATGGTACTGCTACAGTACAAATTACTTTAAAAAGCAGTGCGTGGATTACGAAATTTCAACCACCTGGTGGAGCAACTGTTGTGAGTGAAGATAAAGCAGCAGATACTCGCACTGTACAATTCACAGTTAATGATTTATCAAAACCAGTAGTAACAGCTATGAAAATTGATATTGATGATATTAATTATCACCATGAATACAGTGTATCGCTTGTATTTGATGCCGTATCGACTGCTAGCCCAGCTGCTACAACGCAACAAGCAACACAAAATGAATCAAAGTCACCCCAAGCATCTACTACAGAAAGTCAAGTGCCGAACCCACAGACAGGTGACGCAACACCTTATCTATTAATTGTTGCTTTAGTGGGATCAGCATTTTTACTTTATAAAAAAAAATACCAAACAAAAACGGAGGGTCAATAAATGACTAAAAAACGTCAATCTCGCGCAACTAAAATAGTACTAGCTTCATTGCTAGCGGCATCTCTTTCAGTCCCATCTTTTGCATCGGCAGCAGAGGTAGTAACTACAAATACTGAAGTGAAGGCAGAAGCAACAAAAGCTGACAAAACGGCAGCAGTTATCAATTTCCAAATCTTCAAACCTGGTACAACAGAAGCACAACCTGCTATTAGCTCTCATCTAGTACCACAGGGTTCAATCGTTGAAAAAGATGGAAAATTTGAAGCGAATTTAACGATTACAGCTAAATCAGCACCAATGATTGCAGGTCTACAAACAAAGCAAGGTGATAAATTTGTAGATGCTACAGAAGTGAAAAATAGTGATGGCACAATTACATACAGTTTCCCTGTTGTTGTTGATGAAGTAAAATCAGCAAAAATCCATGTGGTTGTTCCTTCTGCAAATATGGACAAATGGTATGATTTTGATTTAAAAGCAGTGAAAGAAGTAAAAGAAGAAGTAAAAGTGGATGAAGTAGCTGTTACTGTTTACAAAAATGGTACAACAGAAGAATCTATGATGAAACAATATATTGCACCGAAAGTAGGCGTTTCTGCTAAAGACGGTAAAAATATTGTGACAATGACATTCCCTCAAGGCCAATATGTACATGGTTTTACTGTAGAGGGGAAAGAAGCAACACTAGTGAAACAAGATGATGCTACAAATGCACGCACATACTCATTTGAAGTAGCAGATTTAAAGAAACTTGTGAATGCTCAATTACACATCGTTGTTAATGAACCAGCACAAGGTGTGAAGTATGACGCGAATCATACAGTACAATTTAGTTTTGCTGTCGAAGGTGCAGTAAAGCCAGTTATAAATCCATTTAAAGATATTAGTAAAGATGCGAATAAAGAAGCCATCCTATCACTTTACAGCTTAGGAATTGTTAAAGGACAAGACAACTTTAATCCAAACAATAACATTACACGTTCTCAATTTGCCTTAATGGTGGCACGTGCATTGAACGTCTCTTCTACAAAAGATGCAGGATTTAAAGATACAGGTAAGCTTAGTGCAGAAGCTGTTCAAGCTATAAATGCATTAGCGGAAGCTGGGATTGTTAAAAAAGCAACAAACTTTAATCCAAATGACACATTAACTCGTCAACAAGCAGCTGTGATGATTTACCGCACAGTAACACATGTAGCAGGTAAAGAAATGAACTTTGGCGACCCAAGTCTTTCTTACTATGCTGATGGGGCAAAAGTGAAAGATGAAGAAGCGAAAAAGGCCTTTGCACTTCTATATGCAGGTAAAGTGATGACTGGTTCACCTACTGCAGATGGTAAAACAGTTATTGATGCAAATAGCCCATTAAAACGTTCACATATGGCAAAAATTTTAAATGGTTCATTGCAATACATCAACAAATAATGATCTTCACAGCAACTTCCTTTCTCATATTGATGGGGAAGGAAGTTCCTGTGCTTTTAAAGAAATGGGAGGCTATGATGCAATGATTCTAAAAAAAAATAACCTTTGCATAGTGGCTGTTTGTACAATTTTATTAATCTTTTTTTCTCCATTCATTTTTCTAGAAGCAGAAGCAGAGGAATCTGTTATTGCAGATGGTAGTTATCAAGTTGAACTAAGTTTTTCTCCAATCGAAGGCTTTGAAGGAAGTATTTTCAAACAAGTAGCAACGCTCGCAGTTAAGGATGGGCAATATCAATTAACGATGAAACTTGAAGAACTCAATCCTATAAGAGATATACATATCGAGCAGCAAGGCAATGAGCTTTCTTTTACACTAGATAAAATAGAAAATTTAGTTCAGTTTGATGTTTTAGCCTTACAACAACCAATTGTCCTAAAGGGCAATATAGAGCTTGCAACAGAAGAACAATATGCTTCGTTTTCCCAAGAGCTTCGCCTCAAAGTGCAGACACTGTCACCAAATATTCCACAAGGTGAAGGTAGTGAAGAAGTGGCTGAGGGAATAAATTCAGAAGGAACAATGGGCCAGGAATGGTCATTGGATTATGAGTTAATGGTAGATGGTAAACAAGAGCCCTCTATTATGAATAGCTATGTGAATCCAGTGGCAAAGGTGATCGAAAAAGATGGTAGATACTACGCACAAATGACGATTTTACAATCAGCTTGGATCACAGGATTAACGGTAGATTATAAAGGACAGCAAGTTGAACCTAAACTACTTTCACTTTTAGATAATGTACGAATCGTGGAATTTGAGGTTGAAGATTTAACACAACCATTACGATTGTGGGTGAAGATCGATATTCCTGATATTTCTTATCATCATCAATATTTTGTTCAATTAGTATTTGATCCAGCACAGGTTGCAAAGATTTTAGATAAACCTTCAGAAGAAGTATCCTCCGAACCCAAAGACAGTGATAAAACAGCAGAAATAGTAGGAAAAGAGCAAGTGCAAAAGCAAGTGCAAACGCCGTTGGAACAAAACAATGTGAAGAAGGAAGCGAACTCGGCTACATCGACAGTACCCACTACCCAATCGATGCTTGTTGTACCACAGGAAGAAAAACTAGCATTTGATCGGACACTGGATGAATCAGTGGACGAAGCAGAGGAAGAGGCAGCAGAGGAAAACAAAAAAGAAGAGGTTGCCACTGATAAGGTAGTGAACCATTCTACGGCAAAGCAGCAGATCGAGCCGCTAAACATTGTAAAAATTATGTTGCTAATCGCTATTTGCCTTGTATCAGGTTGGTTACTCATTCGCCGTATTAAAAAAGCCAAAAAAGATCGTACTGAGCAGAAATAAGTAGGAGATGACATAATGAAAAAGGATTGGAAAATTGGGATACTGTTAATGACATTACTATCACTGCTTCTTGCTGCTTGTAGTGGCAGTGACAAACCAGCAACAAAGGATAAAACAGTTGCAGTAAGTGAACAAGTAGCTGAAGAGAGTGAGCAACGAATCATTGCTGGAACAGTTGTAGTGGCAGATATTCTAGATAAGTTGGAGCTTGACGCAATCGCAGTACCGGAAACGGAAAAGCAATTAGCCAAACGTTTTGAGGATTTGCCGACCATTGGTAATGCAATGGAGCCTGATATGGAAATTGTGAAATCATTGAATCCGACAGAAGTATTATCGGTATCGACTTTAGAGTACGATTTACAGGATAAGTTTAAACAGTTGAATATTCCTGTAGACTTTTTAAATTTACAAAGTGTTGATGCGATGTTAACGGAAATCACAACACTTGGTGAACGCTATGATCGTGTAGCACAAGCTGAGGAATTAGTGCAGGATTTACAGAAAAATATGGAAGCTGTTCAAGGTGTTGCTGCGAATAAAGAGGGGCCTCGTGTCTTAATTTTACTTGGTATTCCAGGAAGCTATTTAGTCGCAACTGAAAACTCTTATGCAGGGGATCTTGTTAAACGAGCAGGAGGAATCAATGTCATGGAAGGGCAAGATGCTGAGTATTTATCTTCAAATACGGAGCATTTACATAGCAGTAATCCTGATATTATTTTACGCTTATCACATGGTATGCCTGATGAGGTTGTGAAAATGTTTGATGAGGAATTTAAAACAAATGATATTTGGAAACATTTCGATGCAGTGAAAAACGGTAAAGTGTATGATTTAGAGGAAGAATTATTCGGGACGACAGCCTCCTTACAGGTACCTCAAGCTTTAGGACAACTGATGGAAATCTTCTATCGTAAATAGTAACTAGAATTGTCGCTCGTATGATGTATTACTACTCGTCATAGAGCGTTTTTCTTATCCTGAGAGAATATAAATATAAAAAAGGAAATCCAATATGACAAAAAGAATCGTCAGTTTTTTTATTGTAACTGTTTTATTACTAGTGACAATCGTTTATTCAGCTACAACAGGTAGTATAAAAATGGGCTTTTTCGAGTTTATAGGGGCATTATTTGAGGAAGGGAATAGCCAAATGGAGGCTATACGAGATTTAAGGTTTCCACGTATCATTGTGGCATTATTTGCAGGTGCAGCACTTTCAGTCTCTGGGGTGCTTTTACAATCCGTGATGCGTAATCCTTTGGCTGATGCTGGTGTCATTGGGATATCTTCTGGTGCAGCATTTGTACAGCTCTCTATCATTGCCTTTTTCCCCGCATTATTTTTTATGACACCTGTCTTAGCATTTATGGGTGGTGCATTGGCTTGTTCACTCGTATTTGCACTTTCGTGGAAATCCGGCTTGAGTCCACTTAAATTGATCTTAGTGGGGATTGCCATTAACGCCATGTTTACAGGATTAACAGAGGCACTTATTAGCTTAGGTGGTTCCTTGAATACGTCAGCTTCCAGTGTAATCGGTTCTAATTTAACGATGCGTACATGGAAAGATGTCTCTACGATTGTGACCTATGGGACAATCGGATTAATTGGCGCATTTGCATTATATAGTTGGTGTAATTTGCTTGTATTACAAGATAAAACAGTCAAAAGTTTAGGGTTTCAAGTAGCACGGGCACGCTTACTGATTGCCGCTGTCGCTGTTCTATTAGCGGCTGTTTCAGTTGTTGTGGCTGGAGTTATTTCGTTTGTGGGGCTATTAGTACCTCATATTGCACGCAGATTGGTTGGGCATGACCATCTTGTGCTTATTCCTTTTACAGCACTTGCTGGTGCCTTATTAATTTTAGTAGCAGACACGATTGGCCGGACAATTATTGCACCTATTGAAATTCCAGCCTCTACCATTATGGCAATCATAGGTGGTCCATTCTTAATATTCTTATTACGAAAAGAGTGACGAAACATGGATATACAAGACATCATTGTATCGCATGATAATACACGTAACCATTTAAATGGTGTTTCAACAACGATTGTCCAAGGGAAAATTACGACAATCATTGGCCCAAATGGCTGTGGGAAATCTACATTATTAAGTGTTATCTCTCGCCTTCATTCACCTAAATCAGGGACTGTCTCGTTAGAAAATAGAGATTTACTGCACTATAAGCCGAAAGAATTTGCTAAAAAACTGGCCATTGTGTATCAACAAAATGACATACCGAGAGATTTAACGATTGAAAAACTAGTTGGGTTTGGTCGTTTGCCACACCAAACAATGCTAAAAAAGAATCACGATGAGGACTCAAAAGCCATTGAATGGGCACTTGCCTGTACAAATTTACAGCATAAAGCTACAACAAATTTAGAGGCGTTATCAGGTGGAGAGCGGCAGCGAGTGTGGATTGCTATGGCATTAGCACAACAGTCAGAAATATTATGTTTAGATGAGCCTACAACCTATTTGGATATATACTATCAAATAGAATTGCTAGAGCTGGTGAAAACATTAAACGAGCAGCATGGTTTAACGATTATCATGGTACTACATGATATTAATCAAGCCATTCGCTATAGCGACCATATTATTTTGATGAAGGAAGGTCAAATATTTGCAGAGGGTGCGCCACGTGATGTGATTACGAAAGATATGATTAAAGAAGTGTATGGAGTGGATGCAATCTTTAATGAAGATAAACAGCTTGGCTATTATATGATGCCAATGGGAATATAAGAAGGTAATCCAATGAAAAAGAAAGTATCCAAGTTGCTAACACTGCTATATTTAGGCATATTTTTATTTTCTGTTTTTTCACTTGCAAAGTATCTATATACGTATTACGAAACGTCAAAATCATTAAAAGAAGTACAGGATATTTATCAGGCCACATTAGCAGCTAATGAAGAACAGCCAGCAGAACAAATCGAGGAGACAGAAACGACAAATGATGTATCAGCATTCACTATACGACCACAGTTCCTTGATTTATTGGCGATTAATCCTCAAATTATTGGGTGGATTTCAGTAGACGGAACAAAGCTGAATAATCCAATTTTACAAGCTGACAATAATGACTATTATTTAAATCATAACTTTAAAAATAAGGAGAGTCGTGCAGGCAGTGTTTTTATGGATTATCGAAATCAAATACTAGACATGAACAAAAATACGATTTTATATGGTCATGCCATGAAGAACGAGACGATGTTCGGTAGTTTAAAAAATTACTTAAAGCAAGACTATGCAGATGAGCATCCCATCCTATATCTTGATACCTTATATGAGGGCTATGATATTGAGGTTTTTGCTGCATATGAGACGACGATTGATTTCTATTATATTGAGACCGACTTTGCCAACAATGAAGCTTACCAAAACTTTATAGAGGAGATACAACAGCGATCTTCTATTCAGATGAATGTCGATCTAAGTCCAGACGATAAAATTCTGACGTTATCTACTTGTAAGGATGCGGTTTTAAGTGACGACCATCGCTTTGTCGTGCAAGGCAAGTTAGTTAAGCGTTGAGGGGAAGAAATGTAAAGGGTGAACCTTTAAGCTTGTTGGCAAGAATAGCTCCAACCTTGATTTTTCACAGCGAGTTGGAGCTTGCCTTCATCTCATTGTCACCTCTTCATATTTAAACCTTCATAAAAGCTTATATCAGTAGACAGAATGATCTCTACTGTCTGAAAGGATGTACCGATAATTTGGATATCCTTTTTTATTTTTAAAATTACTTGACGTAACTTTATTATTAATATATAGTAAGTTACATAAAGTAATTGATTGCTTTTCGTAATCATAATGTTTAACCAATCGAGTAACTACAAATGTTTATCCAATTCTGTTTTGGGTAACATAAATACTGTAGTTGCTTCATATTTTAAAATATATCTCGAAATCGAGATATAATCAACTTATTTGGAGGAATTTATAATGGCAAAATGGAACATTGATTTAGGACACTCAGCAGTAAACTTTCAAGTAAAACACATGATGGTATCAAAAGTTAAAGGCGTATTTGATAGCTATTCAGCTGATATTGAAGCGACAGACCTTGCAGACTTAACAACTGCTAACATTAACTTTACAATTGATCCAGCGAGTATTAATACACGTAGTGAAGATCGTGATAATCATTTAAAAGCAGAAGATTTCTTTGATGCTGAAAAATATCCAACAATTACATTTAAATCGACAAACATTGCTAAAAAAGCAGGAGATGAATATGCAGTAACTGGTGATTTAACAATTAAAGGCGTGACAAAGTCCGTAACGTTTGATACAGAATTCAATGGAAAAGGTACAAATCCATGGGGACAAGAAGTATATGGTTTTGAAGCTGAAACAACAATCAATCGTGAAGACTTTGGCCTAACTTGGAACGCAGCGTTAGAAACGGGTGGGGTTCTTGTTGGAAAAGATATTAAAGTAACTGTTGAATTAGAAATAAACCCAGCTTAAAAATAGATGATAGAGCATGCTTGAAGTAATTTTCAAGCATGCTTTTTATATAGAAAAATATAGACGTTTTTTAGTTAATCATTCTAGTAATGCTATTCTGTTAGAAATTACCATCAAATAAGTTTCTTGCATATTTTTAGTAATTACTGCATATAAATCATCATATTGTTTTTGGGGGCGATAGGATGAATGTATTAGTGACAGGTGGCTATGGTTTTATTGGCAGTGCCGTAGGTAGGCGTTTTTTCGAAGAAGGTGCAACAATTTATATTATTGATAATTTAAGTACGGGTCATTTACGAAATGTTGACTTTGAGCATAAATCCTATCTTTTAAATGTAGAGGATGAGGTTTGTGAGCATCTTTTTAAAGAAATACATTTTGATGTAGTCATCCATTGTGCGGCACAAACGAGCGTACAACAATCCATCCAAGAGCCAGTAAAGGATATTTTGACAAATATCGTTGGGCTAAGCCAAATGCTTTTTTTAGCTTCTAAGTATAATGTACAGCATTTTGTTTTTGCTTCGTCAGCATCGGTGTATGGAGATAGTCATTATCCGCCATTAGAAGAAACAGATGTCTGTGAACCGATATCTATGTATGGACTCAATAAGAGCATTGGGGAAACCTACTGTGAGAAATGGCATAAAGATTATCGTTTACCTATTCTCATCTACAGATTTGCTAATGTTTTTGGTCCAAGGCAACAAATGCAGGGCGAAGCAGCAGTGATCCCAAGTATGCTAAAAAGCAGTATGGCAGGCAAACCTTTTACGATTTATGGTGACGGTGAACAAACACGAGATTTCATTTATGTCGATGATATTGCAGATGCTATTTACGCTGGTGTATCTGCCCGTTTGCAAGGCACGTATAATGTATCCACAAATGAAGCTTGGTCTATTCACCAAGTCATCTTACTGCTGCAACATTTAAATCACCCACTTGAAATTCAATATGCCCCTGCACGTGAAGGAGATATCGAACATTCATTTTTAAATAACGACAAATTAGCCAAGGCCATTGGTTGGAGGCCAAAAACTTCTTTTGCAGAAGGAATCGAACGTACATTGCATGCATTACAAAATGAAAAACTAGCAGAAATTCAACAAAATAGTGGCTAAAGGGCATTTAAATTATGTAGGCATATTACATCGTGTAATATGTCTTTTTCTATGTCTATAGTATAATAATTCATTAAAGAAATGGTTGTGGACGGAGGCTTATTGATGCTTGTAGATTTTAGAGTGAAAAATTGTTTAAGTTATAAAGATGATACGTTATTTTCAATGGTAGCGGGCAGCCGTCTGCGAAAATGGAAGGATACTCATACCATTCAATTTGATTCACTTCGACTTGTGAAAAGTGCATTTATTTTTGGACCAAATGGTAGTGGGAAATCCAATCTTTTTACGGCTATTAAAGTATTACGTACTTTGCTTTTTAATTTTGAAAATTTAAATAATGTTAAGCAGTTACGTTTACCCTATCAACCGTTTAAGTTAGGAAGACAGCAGGGCACACCAACAGAGTTTATGATATCGCTTTTTTTAGATGGTGCTCTTTATGATTATGAAATACAGTACAATGCTTCTCAAGTTCTCTATGAGCGTCTTGTGAAGACGAACAAGTTGCAAAAAGAAGAGCTGTTTGTCAGACAATGGGATGGTACACAATATTCATATGAAACAGCTCAAACGAGTGCACAGGAGCTGACAAAATATACACGTAACAATACGGCTTTTTTGTCTGTCTTGCATGTTTTTAATGATTCAGATGCTTTAAAGATATTCGATTGGTTTTTACATAAAATTCTATTTCTTGATGAAGCAAATCGGTTATCAAGTCATCCTCTAATTCGTAAACTTGAAGAGAAGCCCTTTAAAAAAGAAGTGATCAAACTCCTTAAAATTGCAGACCTATCCATTCAAGATGTCACGGCCAGACGTGTGGAACGTCGAGAGAAAAATACAATTGGTTATGAGTATGAATCGTCTGAGGTGATTCAAGAAGTAGATATTGACCTACATTACTTATCATTTGATGAAGCTGGTGCACCGATAGGAACGGAAACGATTAATTGGACAATGGATTCGAAAGGCACAGTACGAATGCTACATTTAGCATGCGTGATGGTGGATGCTTATAATAAAGGAAAAACGATTTTTATAGACGAATTCGATACGGCATTCCATGTGTCGATTTGTGAGTTTTTAATGGCCATTATGAACAGCAAACGCAATCGAAATAATCAATTTATCGTGACAAGTCATGAAATAGAATTGCTAGATCAGCCATTGCGTTTAGATCAAATTTGGTTTGTTAATAAAAGCTTTAAAAATGAATCAGAGCTTTACTCTTTATTTGATTTTGCAGATTTACAAAAGAAACGTGGAGATCTTTCTTATGCGAAACGCTATATAAAAGGTGAGTTTGGTGCAATGCCTGTTATCAATGAGTATTTATCTGAACAATATTTAGAAGAAGCGGAGGTATCTGAGCCTTGAGAGTACGTCAACAAGGGAGCCGAACACTGCGTAAAACGATTTTAATTTATTGTGAAGGTGAGACAGAACGTATTTATTTTGAACAAATGCGTATATTAAAGCGCTCTAAAATGGTTAGTGTCAAAATAAAAAACGTTAAACGTTCAGCTATTAAGCTTGCTCAACATGCTTATCGAGATTCCAGCTATCAATATTTTGATGAGGTTTGGATTGTTTTTGATAAGGATGACTTAACCGAAAAGCAATTAGAGGAAGTCAATCAATTTTGCGAGGAAAAAAATATTCGCATTGCCTATACCAATGAAGCATTTGAATTGTGGCTACTCCTGCATTTTGAGGAAGTCGACAGTTCAGAAAAATATCCTCGTGCTGTTTTGAATGACAAGATGGAACAGCATCTTGGCGTAAGTCGTTATTTCCGTCACAAGGCAGATGAATCCATTATTGCCCCCATCGCATTACGACATGAGGTAGCGATTAAAAATTGTACAGACATGATGGCTCTTCGAAAGACGGAGAGCCGCGACAACCCTTACTGTAACATACATGAAATGATACGATACATATTTTAAGCGTGAGTAGGTTTTCTATTTCCAAATAGAGACCTGCTTTTTTATTTTTACACAATGCATTGTCGAAATGAAAGCATGTTTATTTTTCCAAAACATATAGTGTATATGGAGCGAAAGTAGTAAATAGATGAAAGGGGATTGTGTGGATAACTCAAAGTCGAATCAACGCAAAAATCTAGAGGAGAATGCCAAGGATCAGCAACTAGAGCCATTCCGTGTCGAGAATGAAGGCACGAGAATGACAACCAATCAGGGGCTAAGGGTGTCCAATGATGAGGATTCGCTTAAGGCAGGCGTTCGTGGGCCAACAATTATGGAGGATTTTCATCTTAGAGAAAAAATTACCCATTTTGATCATGAACGTATTCCAGAGCGCGTCGTACATGCCAGAGGTTTTGCAGCACATGGCGAGTTTGAATTGTATGAATCCATGGCAGAGTATACGAAGGCGAAATTTTTGCAGGATCCGAAAAAGAAAACACCTGTGTTTGTCAGGTTTTCAACAGTGGTAGGGAGCTTAGGATCGATGGACACAGCTCGTGATGTACGCGGATTTGCAACGAAATTTTATACGGATGAAGGAAATTATGATTTAGTCGGTAATAATATTCCTGTCTTTTTTATTCAGGATGCCATTAAGTTTCCCGATTTAATTCATGCCGTAAAGCCTGAGCCACACAATGATATGCCACAAGCAGCCTCTGCACACGATACCTTTTGGGATTTTGTAGCCAATAATCAGGAAATTGCGCATATGGTGATGTGGGTGATGTCTGACCGTGCCATTCCGCGAAGCTTTCGTATGATGGAAGGTTTCGGCGTGCATACATTCCGCTTCGTCAATGACAAGGGAAGATCGAGATTTGTCAAATTCCATTGGAAGCCTGTACTCGGTGTACATTCTCTTGTTTGGGATGAAGCCCAGATAATTGCTGGGAAGGACCCCGATTTTCAGCGACGGGATTTATGGGAAGCCATCGAAATTGGCGATTATCCAGAGTTTGAGTTAGCTGTCCAAATTCTTGAACCTGAAGATGAATTTAAATTTGATTTTGATATTTTAGATGCGACAAAGCTTTGGCCAGAGGAAATAGTACCAGTGAAGAAGATTGGCAAAATGACCTTAAATCGTAATGTGGATAATGTTTTTGCTGAAACAGAGCAAGTTGCCTTCCACCCAGGTAGCGTTGTACCAGGCATAGACTTTACGAATGATCCTCTGTTACAGGGACGATTATTTTCATACTTAGACACACAGTTAATCCGTCTAGGTGGACCAAACTTTGCAGAAATCCCCATTAATCGACCGATTTGCCCAGTGCATAACAATCAGCGGAATGGCTTTAGTCGACAGACCATTAATTTAGGAAGAGTGAGTTATCATAAAAATTCGCTGGCTAATAATACACCCGCCACTTCTACTGCAAGGGAAGGGGGATATGTTCATTATGAGGAAAAGGTTGAGGGACGCATCACAAGAGCGCGCAGTAAATCCTTTGATGATCATTTTTCACAAGCACGACTCTTTTGGAACAGTATGTCCCCGCCTGAAAAACAACATATTATAGAGGCATTTAGCTTCGAGGTAGGAAAAGTGAAGAGTAAATCAGTTCGGCAGCAAGTTGTGGATATGTTTGTCCATGTAGATAAAGCAATGGCTACAACAGTGGCAGACAATGTTGGCGTTAATCGCCCTACAGGAGAGCAGTCCAAGGTCACAGCCTCCTCACCAGCACTTAGTCAAGCCAATACCATTAAATTGCCTTATACACTTAAGGTCGGAGTCTTAATTGGCGATGGCTTTGATGCAAATGAGGTCGGTGAAGTATTGAAATATTTAACAAGGCAAGGTGTACGCTACAGCATTATCTCCGATCGACTAGGTGTTGTGACAGGGAATAATGGGGTTCAATTAACGGCTACTGACACATTTATCACAACTGATGCTGTATTATTCGACTCGTTATATGTTGTTGGGGTAAAGGCAAGCAATCAGGCGAAATTCAATACTTATATCGTCAATTATATCAATGAAGCATATCGTCACTTTAAGCCGATCGGATTTGCTGCTACTGGCACAACTTTCTTCAATATGTCCAATGCAAACGTAGGCCCTGGCATTGTGTTAGCAACAGGTAACAAGGATTTCGCTAAAAAGTTCGTAGCAGCCATTGCCCAGCAACGATTTTGGCAACGAAATATCTATTAAATAGATCGGTGAGTAGTGAATACTTTCAGAACGAAGAGAAATACTCGCGGAACGAAGAGAAATACTCGCGGAACGAAGAGAAATACTCGCGGAACGGAGAGAAATACTCGCGGAACGGAGAGAAATACTCGCGGAACGAAGAGAAATACTCGCGGAACGGAGAGAAATACTCGCGGAACGAAGAGAAATACTCGCGGAACGGAGAGAAATACTCGCGGAACGGAGAGAAATACTCGCGGAACGAAGAGAAATACTCGCGGAACGGAAAGAAATACTCGCGGAACGAAGAGAAATACTCACGGAACGAGAAGTGAAATACTCGCGGAACGGAGTGAAAACTCACGGAACGAAGAGAAATACTCGCGGAACGAGAAGTGAAATACTCGCAAAAGGTAAGTAAATATTGTGCATGTCAAAAGGCCTTTCATTGAATGAGAGGCTTTTCCTCTGTCTGTCATTGCATTCAAATTTTGCGAATGATATGGTGATACATGAGGTGAAAATTATGGAAAAATTTGATATTGCTATCATTGGAGCGGGACCAGGTGGTTATGTGGCTGCCATACATGCAGCGAAACATGGCAAAAAGGTTGCTCTCATCGAACGGGATAAGCTAGGGGGAGCCTGTTATAATGTTGGCTGCATTCCTTCAAAAATTTTATTAGAGCATAGTAAGCTTGTACAGGAAATTAAACGAGGGACGAGCTGGGGAATTGCAGTGCCTCAAGTGGAAATTCATTTTCCTCGATTGATGCAGCGAAAAGATACAATTATTCAAGAGCTGTTAAACAATATTGAGCACTATATTGTCAGCAATCAGATTACTTTATATCGTGGTGAGGCCTCTGTCGCAAAGGATTTAACGATTACAATTGGGAATGAGACGATAATGGCTACAGATATTATTTTAGCGACAGGCAGTAAACCATTTGTCCCCCCATTTGAGGGTTTAGCAACTTCGACCTATTTTACAACGGATACATTTTTTGATATAGACGAGTTACCAGCTCAATTAACCATTATTGGGGGTGGGGTAATTGCAGTTGAAATGGCCTTTAGTTTAGCGCCACTTGGTACAAAGGTAACGTTACTGAATCATAGTGAGGACATATTACAAACGGAAGAGGCTGAAGCAAGACCGCTGATTCGAGAAAAAATGAAAAAACTTAATATCGAGCTTGTGACAGATTTCAAGTTTGAAAAGTTTGAAGGCAATAGCATCCATACATCTAAAGGTGCTTATACATATGAAAATCTCTTATTTGCAACTGGTCGTCGTCCCAATACAGAAATCGCTCAGCAATTAGGCTTAACTTTAGATGGTCGATTAATTGCAGTGGATGAACATTTACAGACAAGTCAGCCACATGTTTATGCCATAGGTGACTTAGTAGATGGTTATCAGCTAGCGCATTCTGCCAGTGCTGAAGGCATTTACGTTGTCGATTATATTGTGGGCAAACAGCCAACATCAATTGACCAAACTTCAATTCCTCGTTGCGTTTATACACATCCGGAAATTGCTACATTTGGTTTATTAGAGGAGCAGGTCACAATACCTTACACCGTAACCAAAATGCCACTACAGACAAATCCTAAGGCATTAATGGAGGGGAATACAGAAGGCTTTGTGAAGTTAATTACAGCAGAGGAAAGTGGTCAAATTTTAGGTGCATGTGTTGTAGCCGATGGTGCCACAGAAATGCTTAATGCTATATTGGCAACAAAAAATGCAGGTGGTACAGCCCAATCACTTGCGCAGATGATCTTCCCACATCCAACGGTGTCGGAGCATATTGGAGATGCCGCAAAGGCTGTTTTTGGAAAAGCAATTCACCAATCATAAAAAAGCTATTGACATTCAGAGAATTTATGTTAGATTAATTTTATAAGAATACTTGGTATTAGAGTTGACTAGGCAACTAGAGGCTTCTATTTTACAAAACGGTAATCCGCCTGATTGTAAAATAGAAGCCTTTTTTAATGACAATGATTAAAAGGAGTGGGAAAAATGACAAAAGCAGTTATTTTGAATGGGAGCAATTCGAAAAATTCTAGAGTTACAGCCATTCATGAAAAGGTGGAAAATCATTTTATTGCGCGAGGAATAGAGGTACATTCCAATTATGTACATGAACTACCAGCTACCGATTTACTCACTGCCAATTTTGCCAGTAAGGAAATCCAAGCAGAAAATGCGCATGTTGAGGAAGCTGATTTTATTGTCATACTAACCCCTATTTATAAAGCTTCCTATACAGGTATTTTGAAGACCTACTTGGATTTACTGCCTCAAAAAGCCTTGCTTGGGAAGATCGTACTTCCTATTGCTGTAGGAGGTTCAATCGGTCATTTATTGGCATTAGAATATGCATTAAAGCCAGTTTTAGCTGTGCTTGGAGCAACATCAATTACCCATTCTGTTTATATTGTGGATAAACAAATTATTCGCCTTGAGGAAGGTGGCTTTGCGATTGAAGAAGAGGCTAGCAGCAGATTGGAAGCGGTGTTAGAACAATTACAGAAAGTGTTAATCGTTAATTAACGTGGTAAAAGCGCATTATAGGGGCATCCTATAATGCGCTTTCTTTAATTGATTTCAACATTTTCTTCATTCTCCATAGGTATTGTAGAGAGATATAAAAAAGCTTCATCTTGCAATAGCAATAATTTTTCTTCACAAATTCCGTGTGATAATGGTCCAGAAAATATGGACTCCCACCATGTCCCAGTTGTTGTTGTCATTCATCTACGCCCCCATTTCAGTTTTAATATGTAGTTGTATATTTCCCGAGATAAAAAAACTAAAACATTTCATTTTCACATAAAGCCATTTCACCCCCGATGCAGAAAGAGGATTTTTGCCCTTCGATGTTGTATCGTATAGACAATGATAGTTTGTTTCAAAATGAAAAAACTATGTATGGCATTTTAAAAAAAGGGGTGCTTTATTGATGAATTTTACGTCACAAGATGTGGAAAATATGATTACAGAGCAGCGTCAATTTTATTTTTCTCGTGCAACAAAAAGTGTAAAGTTTCGAAAAGAACAATTAAAAAAATTAAAAGCTTCCATTTTAAAATACGAAAAAGACATCTTGAATGCGCTGTATTTAGATCTTCGTAAAAGTGAATTTGAAGCATATGCAACTGAAATTGGCATTGTTTTAGATAGTATTTCATATATGGTAAAGCATGTAGAAGAATGGATGGAGCCAGAAGCAGTTAAAACACCGATACAATATCAAATGGGCAAAAGCTTCATTGTTCGTGAACCCTATGGTGTCACATTAATTATTGGACCGTTTAATTATCCATTTCAACTAGTTATGGAACCATTAATTGGTGCCATTGTTGGAGGGAACACAGCAATTGTCAAGCCGTCAGAAGCGTCTGTCCATACAGCAGCTATTGTGAAAAAAATAATTGAAGAAACGTTTCATTCCTCCTATGTACGTGTGGTAGAAGGTGAAAAAGAAGAAGTAACAGCTCTTATTCATGCGTCCTTTGATTACATTTTCTTTACAGGCAGTGTAGCTGTTGGAAAAGTGATAGCAAAGGCAGCAGCAGAACGTTTGACACCAATTGCTTTAGAGCTTGGTGGAAAAAGTCCAGCGATTGTCGATCAAACTGCAAACTTAGAAGTAGCAGCAAAGCGGATTGTATGGGGTAAATTTACAAATACTGGGCAAACATGTGTGGCCCCCGATTATTTACTTGTTCATAAAGATGTTTATGACCGTTTTATGAAAATCTTAAAAGAAACGATCCGATCGTTTTATGGCAAAAATCCTTTAAAAAGCCCTGATTACGGACGTATTGTGAATTTGAGACAATTCGATCGTTTACAACAAATTATCAAGGAAGAACGAGATGCCATTACATTTGGCGGCCGAATTGATCGTGATGATTTATATGTTGAGCCAACAATCATCGAGTATGTAAAATGGACAAGCCCATCTATGCAGGAAGAACTCTTTGGTCCTATTTTACCTGTTATGATGTATAATGAGTTACCACTGGCGATTCATCAAATTCGTCAATTACCAAAGCCTTTGGCGGCATATTTCTTCTCAGAACATGAAAAGGCCATACAATACTTTTTGGAGGAATTACCCTTCGGTGGTGGATGTATAAACGATACCATCACCCATGTTGGAAATTTACATTTACCATTTGGTGGTGTTGGACCATCTGGTGTGAAAGCGTACCATGGCAAAGCAAGCTTTGAAAACTTTACACATCCTAAATCCATTTTAAAGAAGTCCTCTAAGCTTGAGACAAATGTATTGTTCCCACCATATAAACAAAAAGTGAAAATTGTGCGGTCCATTATGAAATAGAAATTAGAAGGGAGATATCTTAGGATGTCTCCCTTGAAAAATAACCTCTTTGTCCTCAAAAAATCTTCCTAATTATGTCGAAAATCGTCGATTTGTGATTATAAATGAAAATTTCGAAGAAAACATAATTATTTCTTTAAATGAAAGCGTTTTCGTTGAAAAAACACATCTGAGGCATTTTATTTATCATGAAATAAGTAGTAAAATAAGTTCAATAGAACGTGGGGGTATTCATCTTGTCGTTTTTTGTCGAGTAATCAAAAATGATGATATGAGTGTAGAGATTGATTGGAGGACTATGAAATGTATGCAGAGGAATTGTTAAGCGCATTACCTTTGAAAAAAATAATTGGCGTGTTGCCAGATCAAGTTAGTGATATTGTAATTGACTCAAGAAGTGTGCAACCAAATAGCATGTTTGTTTGTATCAAAGGTTACACAGTGGATGGGCATGATTATGCGCAAAAGGCAGTGGATGGTGGCGCAACAATCGTTGTAACAGAACGTCAATTACCGTTAGGAGAGACAATTGCACAAGTGATTGTCAGAGATACAGATCGTGCGGTAGGCTTATTAGCCGCAAAGTTTTTTGATTATCCTTCTAAGGATATAACGATGATTGGAGTAACTGGAACGAATGGTAAAACATCCGTAACAGGAATTATTCAAAATATCATGCATGGTATGGGCGAAAAATCCGCTTTATCCGGCACAATCGGTTTTAATTTAAATGGTATTTTATATGAATCTGCCAATACAACGAGTGATGCTTTATCGACACAACAAATGATTTTCCGAGCAAAAATGGAAGGTTGTCGTTTAATGACGATGGAAGTTTCATCACATGGCTTAGCACTTGGACGTTTAGCAGGTGTTGATTATGATATCGCTATTTTCACAAATCTAACACATGATCATCTTGATTTCCATGGTACGATGGAGGAATATGGCCATGCAAAAGGCTTATTATTTTCCCAACTTGGACAAGATTTAGAAAAGAGCAAATTTGTTGTCTTAAATGCTGATGATGCATGGTCAGAGCGCTATGCCGCAATGACACCATTTCCAGTGTGGACATATGGTTTAAAAAATGAAAAGGCCGATTTCCGTGCCATTAACTGTGAATATCACGACTATATGACTTTGTTTGATGTGGAAATGCCAGAAGGGATTTATCGTGTAAAAATGAATTTGCTTGGTGAATTTAATATTTACAATGTGTTGGCAGCTATGATTGCATTTTACGGTCGTGGGTATTCTATGGAGTCCATTATTGAGCAAATAGAGCAACTACCGCCAGTTAAAGGTCGTATGGAGAAAGTTTGTTCAGATTTACCTGTACAAATTTTTATTGATTATGCCCATACACCAGATGCAATTGAAAAAGCGATTGAAGCGGCACAGCCTTATAAAAAGGGTAAGCTGATTTTCTTAGTTGGAACAGGTGGCAATCGTGATAAATCGAAACGTCCTGCGATGGCTGAAAAAGCGTCTGCTGCAGAATATGTCATTTTGACGACAGATGATCCACGCTATGAGGACTATGATAGCATTACGGGCGATCTTGCCAAAGGGATGCTTCATGACCATTATGCTTGTATCGGGGATCGGGCAGAGGCAGTACGTCATGCCATTGAGGTTGCCGAACCAGGTGATATGATTATTTTTGCTGGTAAAGGTCATGAGGATTATCAAATTATTGAAGATACAAAATTTCCACATAGTGATGCAGAAATTGCAATAGAAGCTGGCCGATTAAAATTTGTTTAATGAAAGATTAAATGTTAGGAAACCCTTTTAGTTGAACTAAAGGGTTTTCTTTTTTGAGATTTCATGTAAAAAGGTTGTACGAAAGGCAAGTCTTCTTTTATTATTATTAAGTATGAAAAAAGGAGAATGACGAGATGAATTCAAATTTAGAAAAAGATATACTATCACGTCGTACTTTTGCCATTATCAGTCACCCTGATGCTGGGAAAACGACGATTACAGAAAAGCTTTTACTATTTGGTGGTGCCATTCGTGACGCAGGGACAGTAAAAGGGAAAAAAACAGGTAAGTATGCAACGTCTGACTGGATGGAAATTGAAAAGCAACGTGGGATTTCGGTTACTTCATCCGTAATGCAATTTGATTATAATGGTTCTCGTGTGAATATTTTGGATACCCCTGGTCACCAAGATTTCTCTGAGGACACATATCGTACATTAATGGCTGTGGATAGTGCTGTCATGGTAGTGGATGCTGCCAAAGGGATCGAGGCCCAAACATTAAAGCTATTTAAAGTTTGTAAAATGCGTGGTATCCCTATTTTTACATTTATCAACAAATTGGATCGTCAAGGGAAAGAGCCACTTGAGTTAATAGAAGAGCTTGAAGAAGTACTTGGCATAAACGCTTATCCTATGAACTGGCCAATCGGTATGGGGAAAGAGTTCCTTGGTATTTACGATCGTTATAATAAACGTATTGAGCAATTCCGCACAGATGAAGCTGAACGATTCTTACCAATTGACGACAATGGAGAGCTTGCTGTGGAGCATCCAATGAAAGTTACTTCTTATTATTCACAAGCAATGGATGATGTTTTACTGCTAGATGAAGCTGGAAATGCCTATTCTGAGGAAAAAATTCGTCGTGGAGAATTAACACCTGTATTTTTTGGTTCAGCATTAACAAACTTTGGTGTGCAAACGTTCCTTGAAACCTATTTACAATTTGCACCGACACCTCAGCCTAGAATTACCGAAGATGAGCAATTTATTGATCCTGTTGAACATGATGAGTTTTCAGGTTTCATTTTCAAAATTCAAGCCAATATGAATCCTGCCCACCGTGACCGCATTGCCTTTGTACGCATTGTTTCTGGTAAATTTGAGCGCGGAATGAATATGACATTAGCTCGTACAGGTAAGTCATTTAAAGTGACTCAATCTACACAATTCCTTGCAGATGATCGTGAGACCGTAGATGAAGCGGTTGCGGGAGATATTATTGGGTTATATGATACAGGAACTTACCAAATTGGGGACACTGTTGTAGGTGGCAAGAAAACATTCCAATTTGAAAAATTACCGCAGTTTACACCAGAGCTATTCGTACGTGTAACAGCGAAAAACGTAATGAAATCAAAGCAATTCCATAAAGGGATTTTACAATTGGTACAAGAGGGTGCTATTCAATATTATAAAACGCTGCATACAGAGGAAGTCATTCTTGGTGCAGTTGGTCAATTACAATTTGAAGTGTTTGAGCATCGTATGAAAAATGAATACAATGTGGAAGTAAGAATGGAGCCAATCGGTTCTAAAATTGCACGTTGGATTGAAAACGAAGAGGATGTTAAAGAGTCCATGTCTTCTGGTCGATCTATGCTAGTGAAAGACCGCTTTGATAATCTTGTTTTCCTATTTGAAAATGAGTTTGCCATGCGCTGGTTTGCTGATAAAAACGAAAACATTAAACTTTATAGCCTTCTATAATTACCAAACACGAATCGACAATTTTGCGATTCGTGTTTTTTTGCAAGGAAAATTGACACTGTTTGTAGAATATAGACAGTATTAGGAAATATATTGCACGACGAACTAATTGAAGGGGGCTTAGCTCATTTATAAATCGGCTATCCTAGAAAGGAAGAGGTAGAAAAAGGAGTTTGTTTATATGAATATTAGTCATTTTTCCATTAAAAGACCCGTCTTTACAATTGTTACGATGCTTTTTGTCATCCTGTTAGGCGGTGTTTCCTTATTAAAAATACCGATTACGTTAATTCCAGAGTTAAATCCCCCCATAGGTGTTGTTGTCACTTCTTATCCTGGGGCAAGTCCAACAGAGGTGAATGAGAAGATAACGAAACCATTAGAGGCTACACTTGCCACCTTGCCTGGCATAAAAAAACTACAGTCAACCTCACAAGAAGGCTCTAATTTAATTATGCTTGAGTTTAATTGGTCCACGAATATGGAAGATATCCAACTCGATATTTTACAGCGAATTGATATGACACCGCTGCCAAATGATGCGGGCAAGCCTAGTTTTTTAAAGTTTGATCCGTCTCAATTTCCCATTATTCAACTATCATTACGTGCAGAAAATAATGATGTAGATGTACGTTTATTAGCAGAGGACTTAGAAAAAGAACTGCGACGGACAGAGGGTGTTGCAAGTGTAAATGTTTCTGGCAAGTTGATCGAGGAAGTTCAAATAATATTAGACGAAGCAAAGCTAGTGGAAAAAGGCTTAACACAAGCAGACATTATACAAATTATCCAAGCGAATAATGTATCTCTCCCTGGTGAACCTGTTTCAACAGATGATGGTAAGCTGTTAACAACACGTATTGTAAGTACATTATCGTCACCTGAAAGTATTGCAAGTTTGATCGTTTCAGTGAACCCGTTAACAGGTGAAGCGCTAACTGTGAGCGATCTTGCAACCGTAGAGAGGACAGAGCAACAATCTATTACGACAACTCGTGCCAATGAGCATCCAGCAGTCCTTATGTCCGTTTTACAGGAATCTGGCGCGAATACAGCAGAAGTTTCCAAAGCGTTTCAGCAAACATTAGATGAACTACTTAAGAAAGAGCAATATAAGGGGATAACGGCAGACATTCTTGTCGATCAAGGTAATTATGTAGATTTAGCTATTCATAACATTGGCTCTTCTTTAATTTTAGGTGGATTATTTGCGATGTTCATCCTATTTGTTTTTTTACGTAGTGTAAAGAGTCCAATCATTATTGGTATTGCTATTCCTTATTCGGTTATTGTGACATTTGTGTTGATGTTTTTTGCTGATTTTACCCTTAACATCATGACATTAGGTGCTCTTGCACTGGGTATCGGTATGCTAGTGGATAATGCCATTGTTGTTATTGAAAATATCGAAAGACATTTAGGGCTAGAAAAGGATCCTATTACTGCAGCGCAGGAAGGAACTAAGGAGGTTGCACTTGCTATTACGGCTTCCACGTTAACTACTATAGCCGTATTCATTCCTGTTATGTTTATCGAAGGATTGATTGGACAAATATTTACAGAATTCGCCCTAACGATTTCGTTCAGCCTAATCGCTTCTCTAGTAGTTGCGCTTACTGTCGTCCCAATGCTAGCAAGTCGTCTTTTAAAAATGAAAAATACCAATTTTTATGAGCAGCGCAGTAGCTCTAAATTTTACAACCATTATAAATCCTCTATTGTATGGGTATTACGGCATCGACTGCTAATTCTAATTTTCACGGTGATGTGCTTTGGTTTATCCTTATTTGGGCTGACTAGAATTGGTACAGAATTTTTACCACCTACCGATGAAGGATTCACATCTATAAGTGTCAATCTTGAAAAAGGTGTCGCTGTATCGGAAACAGAAAAGGTAGTGAAGCATATTGAGGAGCGCTTGAAGCAGGAAAAAGATGTGGATGTTTATGTTAGCTTAATTGGGGGTACGCAACAATCGCAAGCGCGTGGACAAACGAGCGCCAATCAAGCTGAAATGTATGTCAAACTAGTACCATTAGCAGAAAGGCAACGTTCCATTTTTGAATTTGTGGAAGAGCTGGAGCAAGATATAAAGGGAGAGCTTGGAGAGCAAGCTGATATTACATTTAATGTATCAACAGCAACGGGTTCGTCACCACATACATTAACGTTCCGATTAACAGACTCAGATGAACAAAGGCTACAGCACACTGTTAAAAAAGTGCAGCAAGAGCTACAAGCGATTCAAGAAGTAACAAAGGTTTCAACGGATCTAGACCAGACTGTGCCAGAGATTCAAATTGAGGTTGATCGAGAAAAAGCAAAAGACTACGGTTTTATCCCAGCACAAATTGCTCAAACCGTGAACCAAATGACAAAAGGACAATTAACGTCTCAACTACTTACTGAGGACGGCGCTGTATTACCCGTTTATACGGGTTTTGGACAGGTATTTAATACGAGTATAGATGCGCTAAAAGCCATGCAGCTTCGTTCTCCAGCAGGATTGTTTGTGAAATTAGAGGATGTTGCTACTGTCTCTATACAAGAGGGACCCGTGTCCATTCGTCGTTCTGATCAGGCAGCAGCAGTAGCCTTTTTTGTAGATTATGAAACAAAGGAATCATTGGGCGGCATTTCGGCAAAAGTAGATAAAGCATTGACCCAAGTTCATTTACCGCCTGCTACTCAAATTGTTTTTAGTGGGGATCGAGAGCTTTATGATAGTGCAATTGACGATATGCTATTAGCAGTTATGCTAGCAATCGTACTAGTTTATATTGTAATGGCTGCGCAATTTGAGTCATTTAAATATCCGTTTGTCATCATGTTTACAGTCCCATTAATGATCATCGGTGTGGCGATTGCTATGTTCGCAACACATACTTTAATCGGTGTGACGTCTGTTATCGGTATTTTAGTGCTTGTAGGGATTGTCGTGAACAATGGCATTGTGCTTGTCGATTATATTAACCAGCTAAAGGCGAAGGGCATGTCTGCTTATGAAGCTATTTTACTGGCTAGCCAAGATCGTCTTCGACCGATTTTAATGACGGCATTAACGACTATTTTAGGACTGTTTCCACTAGCGCTTGGTATTGGTGAAGGAACAGAGATGAACCAACCGATGGGGATTGCGGTTATTGGAGGCCTTGTAACCTCGACATTGCTAACATTGTATATTGTACCGATTATCTATAGTTTAGTGGATAAAGAAACAAGAAAGATGCGCTAGATTTCAAGGGGGAATAGGAGATGAACGTTCATTTTTTTACTGGATTTCCTGGTTTCATTTCAAGTCAACTCATTCGGACATTATTCCAAAAGAGACAGACACAACAAGTTATTGCGATTGTGTTGGCAGGTGAAACCATTAAGGCAGAGCAGGAAAAAAGCAAAATAATAGAAGCTTTCCCTGACTGTTCAATTCATATTGTAGAAGGCGATATTACGCTGCCAAATCTGGGTTTAGACGATCAAATAATCAGTGGAATTGTACCAAAAATAGAAGTGCTTTGGCATTTAGCCGCTATTTATGATTTAGCGGTACCACGTGATCTTGCATGGAAAGTGAATGTCCATGGTACAACAATGGTCAATGATTTTGTGCGCACCTTACCGAATTTAAAACGCTATATGTATTTTAGTACAGCCTATGTGGCAGGCACACGTGAAGGGATACTGCGTGAAAATGAACTCATTCGGCCTCCAGCATTTAAAAACTACTATGAGGAAACAAAATATGAGGCCGAGCTTCGAGTTGAAGATTTAAAATCAGAAATACCACTTACGATTATTAGACCTGGGATAGTGCGAGGGCATTCAATGACAGGTGAAACCATTAAATTTGATGGACCTTACTTCTTTTTAAATTTAGTAGAACGAATAAAGGGTTTACCCTTTATTCCATACATCGGCCGATCGACATCAACGATTAATGTCGTGCCCGTTGATTATATTTTAAATGCCTCAGTTTTTGTAGTGAATGAACAAGGTGCAGAAGGCAAGACACTTCATTTAACAGATCCCAATCCTCACCCTGTACAGGAAGTATACCGTACTATGGTGAAATTAATAACGAATGTCTATCCAAAGGGACGTTTCCCATTTATATTAGCAAAGCTATCGTTACAAGTTCCTTTTATTCGAAAAAAACTTGGAGTTGAACAAGAAACGCTGGATTACTTAACATGGAATGCCACATTTGACACAGCTGAAGCACAGCAAATTTTACAAAAAGGTGGTATTACATGCCCTGATTTTATACAGACGATGCCAAAAATGATTGCCTTTTATTTAGCACATAAGGAAGAGAAGAGCTATCAAATTCAGATTAAGTAAAAACAATATAGATATTTTTGTCAGTTGTAAATGATAGTGCTATAATGATGGAAAGAAGATACCTTCGACAATTTGTCAAAGGGGAGTAGCTAACAGGAATGATATGTCCTGGTTTCACATTCGTCAAGACATGGTTATGACCATCGGGTGTGATAGTGAATGGCTCTATACGTAATGACGTGTAGATTGATGTACCATAAAAGAAATAGGTACGAATTTACTTAGCGAGACCTTTGCCTGAATTAGGGCAGAGGCTTTTTTCTTTTGTACTTTAGATAAAATGGTCGTTTTAGGGATAGAGCTTAGAGGAGGCACTAGAATGGAAGCAATTATATTACAATACGGCTGGGTGTTAATTGTCCTTGTTGTATTAGAAGGATTACTTGCAGCTGATAATGCGGTAGTGATGGCTGTGATGGTCAAGCATTTACCACAGGAACAGCAAAAAAAGGCGTTATTTTATGGACTATTTGGAGCACTGATTTTCAGATTTTCCGCCTTATTTGTTATTACAGTATTGGTAAACTATTGGCAAATCCAAGCAGTCGGTGCGGCCTACCTATTGTTTATGTCTGCGAAAAATATATATGATTTGCGTAAACATAAAGATGATGAAGAGGAAACAGCTGAAAGAGCAGAGAAAAAGGGTTCTGGATTCTGGTTAACGGTTCTTAAGGTTGAAGCAGCAGATATTGCATTTGCTATTGATTCGATGCTGGCAGCCGTTGCGATCGCTGTAACTTTGCCTCACTTAGGAAATTTTGATATTGGTGGCATCAATGGAGGACAATTTATTGTCATGCTTCTTGGTGGATTTATCGGTGTCATTATGATGCGTTTTGCAGCACAATGGTTTGTTAAAGTATTGAACGATTATCCTTCACTTGAAACGGCAGCATTTCTTATCGTTGGTTGGGTCGGTGTGAAGCTCGTTATCTTAACATTAGCTCATGAAAAAGTAGGGATATTACCTGTAGAGTTTCCTCATTCAACTGCCTGGGAATTAACATTCTGGATAGTCTTACTAGGCATTGCATTTGTGGGCTACCTAGTGGGAGTTCGTCATAAAAAAAATAATTAGTATCTAAATGGGAGGAATAGTTGTTACTATTTCTCTTTCTTTTTTTATGTATCTTTTCTATACTATTATCTATCTAGTTGGGCATCATATGTGGGAGGAGTTGTTAAAGTGCCTTGGAAAAAATCATCAAATAGACTTGTCACACCATTTCAGGTACTTGTTTCTTATTACTTTATAGCTATAGCGATTTCCTTCCTGTTATTACGACTTCCAGGCGTTCATCAAGAGGGCGTAAGAATTTCCTTTTTAGACAGCTTGTTTACAGCAGTAAGTGCAGTTAGTGTCACGGGCTTAACAACGATTACTATTTCGGAAACCTATACAACCTTTGGGCTTGTGATGATTCTTGTTATTTTACAGTTAGGGGCCATTGGTATTATGTCACTTGGTACCTTTGTGTGGCTGCTAGTAGGGAAAAAAATTGGGATGCGTGAGCGTCAATTAATTATGATTGACCATAACCAGTATAATTTGTCCGGTGTTGTGAAACTAATTCGTGAAATCATAAAGATTTTATTTGGCATTGAAGTTGCGGGTACGATTATTTTAACGCTACATTTCACCAATTATTTTGATACATTAGAAGAAGCCTTTTTACATGGGATATTTGCTTCCATCTCTGCTACAACAAATGGTGGTTTCGATATAACTGGAATGAGCTTACTGCCATTTCATGATGATTACTTTGTACAAATGGTTACAATGGTACTGATCGTGTTAGGTGCTATCGGCTTCCCAGTATTAATCGAATTAAAAACGTTCTTGCTCAATCGACGTGAGAATTTTCGTTTTAGTTTATTTACTAAAATTACTACATCCACATACGCTATTTTATTTGTTGTAGGTGCACTTGTCATTTTACTTCTTGAATCTTTCCATTCCTTCAAGGAAATGTCCTGGCACGAGGCGCTATTTTCGGCGATGTTCCATTCAGTATCAACAAGATCGGCTGGATTGACAACATACGATGTTACGACATTTAGTGAAGCAACAGATATATTTATGAGTTTCCTTATGTTCATCGGTTCTTCGCCAAGCTCAGTTGGTGGAGGGATTCGCACAACTACTTTTGCCTTAGCTATTTTATTCTTAATTACTTTTGCTAGGGGAAGAGAAGATATTCAAGTATTTGGGCGAGAAATTCATTTAATAGATGTCTTTCGCTCATTCGTTGTTATTTTATTAGCATTTTTTATGGTGTTAATTGCTACACTTATCTTACTCATCACAGAGCCACAAGCATCACTGATTCAGATCATTTTTGAAATCACTTCAGCGTTCGGTACTTGTGGTATGTCGTTAGGAATCACCGAGGACTTATCTGTCATTGGTAAAATCATTATCATTATTTTAATGTTTATCGGTCGAGTAGGGTTAATTTCCTTCCTTTACACACTTGGTGGTGGGGGTAGAGGGAAAAAATCAAGCTTCCATTATCCAAAGGAACGCGTAATCATTGGGTAATTATACAGAAACGATGGTATATAAGGGCTTTGTAAGGGACAATCATTAGATTGCCCTTTTTTGCCCCCGAAAGTTCAATTTTCTAGATAATCACTGAATTTTTTGAGGGGACTTCTTTCATGTTCAGTGGTTACATGTAAATAGCTATTTGCAGTTATCTCTCTATTTTTGTGAGCAAGAATGGTACTAACATATCTACATCAGCTTCTTACTTCATAACTGAGAGTGTGTATGCATCTTGAAATACTCATGCTAACTAGGGAGCATAACACATTACTATTAATATGATTCTAAAAAAATAATTACCCTATTTTGACCAATCAATACTAATATATAGTTTCTAAATATTGGTATCTTATAATAGTTTAAAGTAAAAGATTATTTTATGAATAAAACGAATTTACTGGTAAATATTATAAGTATAGTAAATGACTTTCTTCTATTATATATAGATAAAAAGAAGTAATTTGTCGAAAGTTGTCATTACAGGTGTATATACATAAGGGAATACCCTTTGTTCGCGTCCCCTATCAAAAGTTAATTTTAAGGAATTAAAAAGTAATTGCCTTAATATAGGTAGTTCAAATACAATAAAAAACACATAAAAAGGCTACACGAATAAATGCGTAATAATGGGGAATGTTTTAGAAGAAAATGATACTTAATAAAGAACATTCCTGCGTATTTTTCATTAAAAAAGGTGAAAAATACGAAATTGTCATACAATTTTCAAAAAATTTAAAATTGTTTTTCCCGCATTTTTAAAATTTTTGTGGGTATTATTTACAAAATAGAACTAGCTTGTCTTTAAGGCATTTGCCCTAAACTTTTGGAGGGAGGCTATGAATACTTGACTAACTCATTTAGTTAGTCGAAGAAAGTACATATACAGTCATGTTATTTTTGTGAAAAGGATTTAAGAATTGTTTAAGAAAGAAAAAAACTAGTCCTGACTGTTAGCACAGGACTAGCTTTTATTATTAACTAGAGTGGATAGATGCAAAATATGGTTGCTGACCGTGACGGAAATAGGTTAACAGATAGCCATTTTTTTGTACAATTTTGCCATTTAGGAAATTGTGATAGTCAAGGCCATGAGGGATAATCAGTGTATGCTTAAACAACTCTTTCTCAGATAGCTTAAAGCTAGCAAATTCCTCGCCAGCGATAGTAGGATCTTCGCGTAATGCTTGATAAAGGGCTTTTTGTTGCTCTTCTGTTGGGCGTTCATTCCACCACAGCTTACGTGGTTGGAACTGCTGTGCCATTAGATAATCAAGCTGCATGAGACTCTGGATAATATTTAAATTCACGCCCTCCACAGTTTCCAAAAACATTAATAAACGGCGGAATAAATCTTCCAACTGATGGCCAATACGAGACCAACCTTTTGTTTCCCAATACGTCCCAAAGTTTTGGAAAAAATCAAATGGTGTGTCAAAGACCTCAGTAACTAAGTATTCAATCGTATGATCCATCCGATGGTCATTCCAATACTTCTCAAGAACATCCTCTGCATGTTTAATGCGTACGATATCATCAAAGGTTAGCACATTATTTGAAAAGATTTCGTAAGGAGAGACATCCACATAGGTATAACCAAACTTTTCCGCTTCTAATCGAAGGCCTGTACCACGTAAAAGCTTTAAAAATCCTAGCTGTAACTCTTCTGGTCTCATCGCAAAAACGTCATTAAACGTTTGACGGAAGCTTGCGTAATCTTCCTCTGGTAGACCAGCAATTAAATCTAAATGTTGATCTATTTTTCCGCCATCCTTCACCATTGTTACCGTTCGTTTTAGCTTTTCAAAGTTTTGACGACGTTTCACGAGTGTATTGGTTAAATCGTTTGTAGATTGTACGCCAATTTCGAAACGGAACAAACCTTTTGGTGCATTGTCATTTAAGAATTGAATCACCTCAGGGCGCATAATATCTGCAGTAATCTCAAATTGGAATACAACACCAGGTTTATGTTCATCAATTAAAAACTGGAACATTTCCATTGCATAGCTACGGCTAATATTGAAGGTACGATCCACGAATTTAATTGTCCGAGCTCCGTTATCCATTAAAAAACGAATATCTTCTTTTATTTTTTCACGGTTAAAGTATCGTACACCTACTTCAATAGAAGATAAACAAAATTGGCAACTAAATGGGCAGCCTCTACTTGTTTCGATATACTGAATGCGTTTACCTAAATGGGGAAGATCCTCCTCAAAGCGGAATGGACTTGGTAATTCACGCAAATCAATTTTAGGTGGCATAGCGTGAATTTTGACTTTTCCATCCTCTAAATAACAAATGCCTGGAACATCCTCTAACAAAATTTCACCGTGGAAATAGCGTAATAATTGTTTGAAAGAAGTTTCTCCTTCGCCCATGACAATAAAATCTACCTCGGGTATTTGACGTAACCAATGATGAGAATCGTAAGAAACCTCAGGACCTCCTAGCAAAATTTTAACATTTGGACAGACAGTCTTTAACATTTTTATAACGTGAATGGTTTCTTCTATATTCCAGATGTAGCAACTAAATCCAACAATATCAGGTTTTTTTTGGAATAAATCTGATACAATATTAAAAGCAGGATCCTTAATAGTGTACTCTGCTATAATTGGATTAAATTCTGGTAAAGCGGCGCCTTTAAGATAGCGCAATGCTAAATTTGTGTGAATATACTTTGCATTTAAAGTAGTTAAAATAGTATTCATGCAATAATCTTCCTTTCAACATCTTATTGTATCAGTCAAGTATCTGACATACAATATAATTCTTTTTACCTATTTATTTTGTGAACGGTTCGTGAAATAATTTAAAATACTTAAATTTACTAAATTTTGTAATAATAGAATCGTGCTGTCATAAAGTATAGTAAAGGCTCAAAATTCGATTTAGAGGTTTTTTACTCTTTTGAAAGGTTCGGTGAGAAAGTTGAAGCAAAATGATATTAATCAATGTTTTGGAAATCTTATGAAAAGTACTTCGTCACCAACACTTATACTCAATAAAGCAGGGAAAATTTTGAACGTTAATGAGGCTGCTATTAAACGTTTTAATCTTAATTTAACGTATATTGGCTATTTAGCTATGGACGAGCCATCTAATTTTAAATGGACTAAATTCGTCAAACAATTACAAAATGATTTACGTTCAGAAGAAATTTTTAATATTCGTACAACTGGAAACGACTATGAAATGCTGTCTTTTAAATGTTTTTATGATCCTAATACAGAAGAAATTGTTGCGCAAATTTCTACACTAAATGATGATGTTGCTCATAAATTATACATGAGTCAGGCGCATGAAAGATCACAATCTTTTAATGCATACGATTATTTACCTTATGCTGTTATTGTAAGTGATGCTAGCGGTATTATTCTTGGGCTTAATAAGTATGCGGAAATGTTTCTGAAAGTTGAAAATTCGCAGTTGCTCCATAAAGCACATCAACATATATTCGATTCATTTACATTGAAAAAGGGACAAATTACATCATACCTGTCTAAGCTGATGGGTGACAAGCATGCAAGTATTCATGTAGTCGATGAAACACAAGTAAGCAGAACTTGCTATTATGAAATTTCCAGTATTTTCGATGAATACAATAATATTATTGTCACGGTTATCAATGATGAAACAGAGAAAAAACAACTTCAGCATAAAGTCGAGCATCAGCAAGCATTAAATGTTGTGGGACAGATGGCTGCAAGTATTGCGCATGAAATTCGTAACCCATTAACTTCTTTAAAGGGATTTACTGAATTATTAAAGTTAAATGCTGATGATGAATCACGCATGTATCTCTCTGTTATTGACAGTGAGCTTCAACGGATGGAACAAATTTTATCCGAGCTTTTAGTGTTGTCTAAGCCAACGACGATGAAAGTTGAATTATTAGAACTGGATCATATTGTAAAGCAAGTCATTGAGTTTATGCTACCAGATGCACTCATGAAAAATATTATGATTCAGTACATTTCTCCTTCTAACCAAATTTATATCGGTGGCAACGAGAATCGCTTAAAGCAGGTGTTAATGAACCTAATTAAAAATGCAATGGAATCCATGAATAATGGTGGCACGATTACAGTTGAAATGGCGACAAATGACTGTGCGATTGTCGAGCTTATGATTAAAGATGAAGGGGTTGGCATGGACAGCACGACACTTCAAAACCTATTCCAGCCTTTTTACACGACAAAATCAACAGGGACAGGACTGGGCCTTGCTTTCGTGAAAAAGGTGATTGAAGAACATGATGGGGTAATAGGCGTTAATAGTGAACTACAGAAGGGGACATGCTTCCATCTGCAGTTCCCAATTTACACATTTAATCAACTTGATACATTGGAAGTATCCTCAAAAGATTCTGCTTATTTAGTAACGTAAATAGAGTAAAAATGGTGAGATAATTCACAATAAAACCTTCTAAATCATATAATGCTTTTGACAATGCTTTTCTAATATCGCTATAATGTCATATAAAGAGCGAAGTGAGAGGAAAAGAATATGAAGTCAGAAGATCTAAAACAATCTTTAAAATTATATATTGTACTATCGCGTGCATTGAAAGCGATCAATGAGACAACACATCAATTATTTCAGGATAATGGTTTAAACCCAACTGAATTTGCTGTTCTAGAGCTTCTTTACCATAAAGGGAGACAACCTTTACAGCAAATAGGCAATAAAATTTTGCTCGCTAGTGGGTCTATTACGTATGTCATTGATAAGCTTGAAAAGAGAGGCTATTTATTACGTGTTTCTTGTCCTTCAGATCGTCGTGTGACATATGCAGAAATCACTGGAGAAGGTGAAGCCTTTATGGCAGAGCTATTCCCAAAACACGAGCAGCATTTGCATGAATTAATGAGTGTGCTATCACCGCAAGAAAAGGAACAAGCAATTACGTTATTAAAGAAAATAGGCCTTTCTATTAAGGATTTATCTTATTAAAAAAGTTGTCTCATTGATTTGAGACAACTTTTTTATAATGGAAATAAAAGGACGATAGACAATGTCTATCGTCCTTATTGTCTTACTATTTTTTAGAGATAGTGGCTGCCATATTAAGCATAGCATCTGTTAAATCTTGTTTATCGTTATCGTGAATTGTTAATTTTGTAATGAGACCATCTTTTTCAAAAACAACCCCAATAACTTTCTCTGTGTCAAAGTCTACGACATAACCCTCGATATGTTGAACATTTTTAAATGCTGCTAATTCTTCAGTAGTTAAAGCTACTGTTTCGCCTACAGCATTCATATAATCTTGCATAGTTGTTTTCACTTCATCAAAGCTTGATTGTGATGCTTCAATTGTTTCAATACGCATAAACACTTCGTCATCATCATTAGATACTAACATATCTTTACCTGGTTCTTCCTGTGTCATTGTAAATCCTGGAAGCTGTTGTAGCTTGTAGGTTTGATTGACACTTTCAGACTGAGTGGCTGTTTCCGTTTTATTTTCGCCTTTTTGTACGTATTTCACATCTTGTTGTGGCTGTTTAGAAGTATCCTCTGTATTTGTATCATCTGATGCAGGAGTTTCCTCTTCTTCTTGTGATTCGCCTGCAGTTTCATCTCCAGATGGTTTTTGATCAACACCAGTATTGGATGGCTCATTTTGTTGAGCATCTGAATCCCCTGTTTTATCAGAGGTATTACAACCTACAACTAATACGGCTGTTAGTACTAATGCAAGAATTGAAAATAATTTTTTTTGCATAAAAAACCCTCCTTTTCTAAATTAAACGTTTGTAAAGATAAAATGTTTCCAAAATTAAATGTTATGATGTTAAAGGCAACACTAAAAATAATAATAGTACAAAAACGACATGAGCTACAATAACAAGTGGCATACTTTTTTTCCACTCATAGATGAAGCCCCAAATAATACTTGCCAAAAGTACAGCTATAACACCAAGTATAAAACCACTTAGAGCAATTGATATCGCACACAGTATGGCAGTTACTATAACGGCCAACGATGGACGCATAAAGCGTTTTAACTGCTGTTGGATATAACCACGCCAAAATAGTTCTTCACCTATGGCAACGATGAATACAAGTAAAACATAGTGCCAAATATTTTGTGGTCCATAGTTTGTTAAAAACTTTTGAACGGATTGTACTAAATTATTATTAATATATGGAGCGAGCCAGTAACCAAAGCGAATGATACCATATGTGATGGTACCGTATCCAATACCAAAGAGTAAAAATTGCCATGTAGGTAATTTATCTTCAATGGAGCCAGCTAAGATGGCGATGGCAATACATACTAATAAAGTAAATGCATACATGTACCAAAATACTGCTTGGTTAGCAAAGGTAAAAGCAAGCATGCCATAAACGAATAATAAAGAAAGGAGAAATAGTAGTGTTTGTTTCGAATTTGTTAGCATATTCGACCTCCATACTTTAATTTTATCAAAAAAATAGCCCCTTATCATCTATAAAGACAAATAGGGACTATTCGGACTATTAAGCTTCATTAGTATATAAAATTTTATAACGTTTATGATTGACGACCGTTTTCTCTTCAATCTCAAGGGAATCAAAATTCTCCATATATGTTAAATTAACAATCACCGAATTTTCATTTACCTTTTCGACAATACCTTGTAGACCATTTTTAAACTCGATAATATTTCCAACTTCAGCTATTTTCACAGACAGTCAGCTCCTTCATCGACTAATAATATACAGTTTGCATGAAAATTTGGGAAACGTAAAGCTTTTTTTAAATAATTCATAATTTATTACACAAAAGATGAAAAGAGAGGTATAAAATAAATGGAAAAATACGAAAATATGCTTAAACAATTACAAAACGGGGAAATAGAAAGTATTGAAATTCAAAAGGAAGATTTTTATGAATTTCGCGAAATACTTGTAAAGCATCCTTTATTTAAACATTATAGGGGTGAGGCCAAACAAAATGGACGGATTATATATACTTATACTGAACTTCCGAGAAGTTAAAATTTGTCGAACATTGTCGTAAGTTAATGCTGTAAGAAATAAAATATAAATGTATAATAATGGTATGATTATTTGTGTGTGGAGGGTTGTATGAATGGTCAATCTACTCTTGAAACAAATGGAACAAACTCGTGAGATGATGATTCGCTCAGGTGTAGAAAACGGGTTACAAAATGCAAAAACCATTCAACTGAGTCGCAGATTAGATCAGTTAATGAACACTTATTATAGACAGATGGCATTTGAGGAAGAAAAAGACCAAGAAAACTAAAAAGATTGTTCCAGTATTCAGAGTAAAAACATTTTAACATATATGTTTAAAATGCATTTCAATGGGGAATAACTTACTATGAACACAGCAACATTCTCATTTCCCCCTTTAGAGCAGTGATCCCCCAATCACTTGCTCTCTTTTTTTTCGCTTATTCGGTATATATGTCATACATAAAAAGTTTAGTACAAGTTATGGGAAGAGTTTGAATTATATGTTTCCTTCACCTAAACTGAAAAGATACAGAGTTTGGATTCTCACCGAGAGTGCAGACATTCTAAAATAAAGGAGCATGTACATATGACGAAGAAACGTATAGCATTTATTGGCACGGGTGTGATGGGTGCTAGCATCATTAAACATTTAATAAAAAATGGGCATGAAGTATCTGTGTTTACGCGGACAAAGGAAAAAGCAGAACCTCTTGTGGCATTGGGAGCGTCTTGGGCAAGTTCGCCAGCAGCAGCATTTAAAAATCGTGACATTGCCTTCACAATGGTTGGATATCCTTCAGATGTTGAGGAAGTATATTTTGGGCAAAATGGTCTTTTCCAAACAGCAGAGCAAGGTAACATTGTCGTTGATATGACGACTTCAGAGCCTTCCTTGGCAAAGAGAATTTATGAACACGCCCTTTCAATGGGTGTAGAGGCTTTAGATGCTCCTGTTTCAGGTGGTGATATAGGAGCACAAAATGGTACATTGTCCATTATGATTGGTGGCGATCAAGCTACCTATGATAAGGTATTGCCAATTATGAAGCATTTTGGGGGAAATATTGTTTATCAAGGTGAAGCGGGTGCTGGGCAACATGCAAAGATGTGCAACCAAATTGTCATTGCTTCAGGTATGATTGGAGTGTGCGAATCACTAGCATATGGTTTAAAGGCAGGTTTAGATTTACCGACGGTATTACAATCAATCGCATCAGGGGCAGCTGGCTCATGGTCTTTAAGCAATTTAGCTCCACGCATGATACAAGGGGATTTTGCTCCAGGCTTTTATGTTAAACATTTTGTCAAAGATATGAAAATTGCTTTAGATGAATCCAAAAAAATGGGTATCTCTTTACCAGGGCTTTCATTAGCATATGACATGTATGAGAAATTGATTGAAGAGGGCTATGGTGATAATGGTACACAAGTTCTTCTAAAGTATTATAAATAGTGGCGTGAATAGGAAACCTGAAGTCTCTTTATTTCTTGGGAGACTTCAGGTTTTTTAGTACTACTCTTTACCAAAAAGTTGAGAATCTAAAGAGAAGTTAGATGCTCCTGCTAAAGCAAAATAAAGAGCTATAGCGCCTAAAGCTAAATCTAATTCATAACCAGCCAATCCATCAGCTCCGATAAAGCCAATGCTTAGTTTTGCTGTAAAGATAGCAACGATCATTGTAATCGTTAGTAAAGCGCCAAAGATTCTAGTGGCTAAACCTAAAATAATGGCAATTCCGCCTACTAATTCAATAATCGCAACGATATACGCCATAAATCCTGGTATACCTAGACTATCAAAGAAGTCAGCTGTGTAGCTGATTCCACCTTGAAACTTTTGAAAACCATGTACGGCAAAAATAATGCCAAGAACGACACGTAAAATAGTTGAACCAATCATTTGCATAATAAAATAACTCCTTTTCTTTAACTTACATTTCGTAACCTAGTTTATTTTTAAAAATAACTTTTGTCAAGTAACTTAATGTATTTTTAGAATTGGTTTTTTAGAAAAAGTGCTATACTGTTAAATAGGAACTAACAACAATGGAGGCTAGTAGATTGGATCAAAAAAATATTTGTCCACGATTTGAAAAAGCACTCATGATATTAAATCATCGATGGAATACTTTGCTAATTTATCAGTTGCTCGATGGTCCACAACGTTATTCAACCATTAAAAATCAGTTGAATATTAGCAGTCGTGTTTTAACAGAACGATTAAAGGAGTTAGAGACAGAGCAAATCGTGTTACGTACAGTAATTCCTTCGACACCAGTTGTCATTGAGTATGAGCTTACGGAAAAGGGATATGCTATTGCGCCAGTGCTAAAAGCAATTGAACAATGGTCTTCTGACTGGGTGACACTAAATGAAAAATGATAAAAAGGTATTCAAGTGAGGGGCTTGAATACCTTTTTATCGTGTTGAAATACAAACAATCAATAGAATTTGTGAAAGGTGAAAATGGATTTCCGTTGCAGGCTACTTGCTTTCCTGTGGGCGAGCGCCGAGCCGCTTCCTCCGCTACCGCTCCGTTTAGGGGGCTCGCCTGTCTCGCTATCCCACGGGAGTCAAGTAGCCTTCCACTCCAATCTATAAAAATGTTTCTTGTTAGCAAAGGTTTTCCAATAAAGTGAAGGGTATTCACTACTCTTTATGGTGGGGTGTTGTCACTCATCACTTCTCCACATTGTAAATAAGAGCTTATCCTCTCTCTAATAATATAAATAAAAGACTATTTTGTTCAGGAAAAGACACTGGAGCGAACGCAGTGAGCGCAGCGGCTCATCGGACGCCCTCTGGAAAGGACGCTGGCGGAACGGAAATCACCTCCCCTCACCTTGTCAAAAGATCTTTTTTGATTTACACGGAAAACGATGGAAAATGAGTGTTCATTTATCGGTCATTTGGCAGTTATTTTTCAATGAAATTGCTGTTATATTGTAAATAATATTAATTTTCTTTAAAAAAAGATATTTTTTATTACAGAGAGAGGTTAATTGATTATTATAGAAAATAGAGGGGAGGTTTTATATGAAGAAAGGTACAGCAATCGATGTACAGCATCGAAGTCAGTTAGCCATTTATTTATCATTGCCAATACTTTCATGGGCATTTTATGATTTTGCGAATACAATTTTTTCTTCAAATATAAATACAATTTTTTTCCCGTTTTACATGGATGAAGTGCTGGGTACGAATGAAGTCATGCAACAAGTAGCAAGCACCTTTATATCCTACGCCAATGCGATTGCAAGCTTGTTGCTCGTTATCTTTTCACCGCTTTTTGGGGTTTGGATTGATAACACTGGCTACAAAAAGAGGTTTATCGTATGGTTTGCATCTATTTCCATTCTTTTTACATTTATGATGGGGATCTTTGCAAATGTACAATCGACAACCAACTACTCAGGTGTCCCTCTTAGTTTATTTTTAGTAGTTGCAAGCTTTGTCATTGCAAAATTTTTCTTTAATTCAAGTCTAGTATTCTACGACTCTATGATGGGTGATTTAGGAACAAAAGAAGAGATGCCATTAATCTCAGGGTATGGAGTTGCAATTGGTTATTTGGGCACACTTTTCGGATTACTTGTATATTTATATGTCGGTAACAGCGATTTTCACCGAGCGTTTATTCCAACAGCTATCTTGTATTTATTATTTTCATTGCCATTATTTTTAATTAATAAAGATACACCTATTCCAAAAGCGCAGCGCAAGTCCATAAAGTTTTTAGACGGCTATAAAGAAATCATTCAAACTTTTAAGGATATGAAGCAATATAAGGCCATTTTTACGTTCATGATTGCTTATTTCTTTTTAAATGATGCCATTGCTACGACGATCGCCATGATGGCTGTTTATGCTACGGCAATTGTTGGATTTAGTTCTGGTCAGTTTATCGTTCTTTATTTGGTCTCTACGGTATCAACAATCATTGGTTCTCTTGCATTTGGCTATATAACGAAATCCATAGGAGCTAAACGTGCCATTACGATAGTTGCGCTCATTATGATTATCGCTTTAGTGTTCGCTGTTTTTGCCTCAGCACAATGGATGTTCTGGCTAGCAGGTAGTCTATTTGGGATATCCCTTGGATCCATGTGGGTGACATCTAGGACCTATATTATTGAATTATCACCATATGAGAAACGCGGGCAGTTTTTCGGCTTATTTGCCTTTTCAGGTAAAGTATCATCGATTATCGGTCCAGCCGTATATGGAACAGTGACATTATGGATGAAGGATTATGGCACCCTTGCTAGTCGTGTCGCGTTATCAACATTAATAGTGATGACAGTAATCGGCCTATTGGTACATCTAAAAGTTAATGATAAAAATGGAAATAGCAAGTAGGAGAAATGTATTGCCTATGATACAATTGAATTATAAATAGATGTAGAGAAAGGAGCGGGATTGCATTGGAACATAAAGGAATATTATTAGAAAGTGGCACAAATGAGCTAGAAATCGTTGAATTTGAAGTAGCAAACAATAAATTCGGCATCAATGTCATTAAAGTGAAAGAAATTATTCAACCGATACCAGTAACATTTATCCCACACGCGCACCCGCATGTAGAAGGAATTATTCAATTACGAGGTGAAGTATTACCGGTTGTAGATATGCTGCGAGTATTAGGAATTCAAGGTGCGGAGCGTAATCCTCAACAAAAATATATTGTGGCTGAATTCAATAAGCAACGTGTTGTTTTCCATGTAGATAATGTGACACAAATTCATCGTATTTCATGGAATCAAATTGAAAAGCCATCTGATATGTATCAAGGTGGGACATCACAAGTAATTGGCGTAATTAAACAAAATGAACAAATGATTCTATTGCTAGATTTCGAAAGAATTATGGTGGATATCAATCCTGAATCAGGAATTAGTGTGGAATCTGTTAAAAAGCTTGGTAAACGTGAACGTTCTGGAAAGCGTATTTTAATTGCAGAAGATTCACCATTATTACGCAAATTATTATTCGATACAATGAGCGAAGCTGGTTATGACAATGTAGAATTCTTTGAAAATGGTCGCGATGCTTATGAATACTTAGAAGGAATTGCGAATAGTGGTAGCGATATCTCAGAACATATTCAATTAGTGGTAACTGATATTGAGATGCCACAAATGGATGGTCATCATTTGACACGAAAAATCAAAGAGCACCCTGATCTTCAAAAGCTTCCTGTCATCATTTTCTCAAGTCTCATTACAGACGATCTTCGCCATAAAGGGGATCAAGTAGGAGCAGAAGATCAAATTAGTAAGCCAGAAATTGCAGAGCTCATTTTACGTGTTGACCAACTTATTCTGTAATGGTAATGACTTACAAGATACTTCACAATTTTAATAATGGGTATCCTAAAAGTAAAAATAAATGAAAGAAAAGTCGGATGCCTTAAAAGGGTGCCGACTTTTTTGTATAGGTCCACATTTTATGAACAAAATAGGCTTGGAGGATGTGATGATTTGAATGAACTAAAAACAGCCATTATTGATATCGGCTCCAATACCATTCGATTAGTATTATATCAGTATGATAATGAAGAGGGGCTTCGTGAGCTAGGAAATATTAAAACGGTAGCACGTTTGCGTACATATATATTGCCTTCAGGAGAAATGTCTGAAGAAGGTATTCAAGTGTTATCAGAAACTTTATTCACATTCAAAGCGATGCTAGAGGATTTTGAAATAACTGATGTCAAAGCAGCTGCAACTGCTGCTATCCGACAAGCCACTAATCGAGATCAAATTATAGAGGAAATGAAAAAACGAACTGGTATCCAAATTGAGCTTTTATCAGAAGAAGAAGAAGCCTATTTTGGCTATGTTGCAGTTGCCTATTCCATGGGTACAAAATCGGCCGTAACAATTGATATTGGTGGTGGAAGTACCGAAATTACGCTCTTTGAAAATAAAGAAATTCAGCAATCACATAGTTTTCCATTTGGGACAGTTTCTTTAAAGCAACGATTTGTAAAAGGCGACATTATGAATAGTAGTGAAAAAGTGGAACTCATTGCCTTTATTAAAGAGCAATTTCAAACACTCCCTTGGATACAAAATGTCGCATTACCTATTATCGCAATTGGTGGTAGTGCGCGGAATATTGTACAAATTCATCAGCAAAAGCATGACTATCCAATTGCAAGTGTGCATGGCTACGAAATGTCTAAGGCAGATTTGGATGATTTAAGCTCATTTTTAGGTCAACTAAGCTTTCAGGAATTGAAACAATTAGATGGGCTTTCATCGGATCGCGCAGATATTATTGTACCTGCATTAGAGGTATTTAGAGTATTAATGGAGGCGGTTGGTAGTGGGACATTCCAACTGACAAAGAGAGGTTTACGTGAGGGACTCATTTTTCAACGGATTTTGCAAACAGATGCACAGGCCTTTGATAAATACAATGTATTTGAAGGGAATGCAAGAAGATTAGCACGTCAGTATGGTCGAACTGAAATGGAAGTTGATTATTTAATGAATTTAGCAGACCAATTGTATCGTGAATGCTGTCATTTAGGTTATTTGCAATATCATCCAGAAGATTTGCATTTATTGTCGAAAGCGGCCAAGGTTTTTAATATTGGAGAGTATATTGAATTAAGCTCTTCCAGCCAACATACTTTTTATTTAATCGCAAATCAATCCATTGATGGTTTAAATCATTTAGAACGAGTAAAACTAGCACTTCTTGCATCCTATAAAAATAAAGATTATTTTGAACGATTTGCCGCTCCGTTTGCAACATGGATGGATCGTGAGGAATATCGCAAATTACGAGATTTTGGAGCGTTATTAAAATTTGTCTATGCGTTAAATGTGTCAAAGCGCAATGTTGTTCATGCCATTGAGATGCGCACAGAAGAGGATCATGTACAACTGGATATTTATGTGAAAAAGAATGCAGCTGCTGAAAAGTATCAAGCCAATCGCCATAGAAAACATTTAGAACGAGCATTAAAAATCCCAATGAGGATCAATTTTATTGAAGAAGGGTGGAACAATGGATGACAACTGAAGTAACGAAAAACGAGCTACATGAGGAAGACTTTTCAGAAAAACATAGTCGGTTATTAGAGGAGATTGCCAAGCCTCAGTACTATAATAATCGGGAATTGAGCTGGCTTGCCTTTAATGAACGAGTATTAGAGGAAGCGGAGGATATCAATAATCCTCTGCTAGAGCGTTTGAAATTTTTAGCTATATTTAGCTCAAATTTAGATGAATTTTTTATGGTGCGTGTTGCAGGGCTACAAGATCAAGTTCGAGCTGGCTTTCATAAACCTGAAAATAAATCTGGATTAACACCAAAGGAGCAGTTGGCGAAAATTGCAGAGCGTACACAAGCATTAGTTCGTCGACAGACAGAAGTTTATCGTCATTTAATCTATGATTTGCTTCCACAGCATAATGTACATATTGCAGATATGAAAGATTTAAACAGAGCACAAAAAGCATTTATCAATGAGATGTTTGCGGAAACAATCTTCCCAGTTTTAACCCCTGTAGCAGTAGACGCGTATCGTCCTTTCCCAACATTATTTGGTAAGACATTGAATTTACTCGTACTGTTAGAGCAGGATGAGACAGAAGTTGAAAGTCGGGAAAAAGTAGCCATCGTACAAGTCCCTTCTGTTCTAGACCGTTATATAAAAGTGCCATCCGAAGAAGGGAAAACAATTGTTGTTTTATTGGAGGACGTGATTGTAGCGCATATTGAAAAGCTATTTTATGGCTATAGTGTAAAATCAGCACAAGCTTTCCGTCTAACAAGAAATGCAGATTTAACGATCCATGAAGAGGGGGCTCGCGATCTGCTAGTTGAAATTGAAAAGGAACTAAAAAAACGAAAATGGGGCGTAGGGAGCCGTTTAGAAGTTCGAGTTGGAGAAATGAATGAGGAAGTACTTCAATATTTATTAGATGAATTTGAAATTGAAGAAACAGATGTGTTCCATATTGATGGGCCTTTGGATTTAACCTTTATGTTCTCTTTTGTTAAAGGTATTTCTGTTGGTCGCGAGCATCTAGAATATGAAAGCTTTATTCCACAGCCACCTTTAGATTTACAATCAGATGAAAATATTTTTGAAAAAGCTCTACAACAAGATATATTTTTCCATCATCCATATGAATCGTTTGCTCCAATTGTTGATTTTATTGCAGAGGCAGCGGTTAACCCAAATATATTAGCAATCAAGCAAACATTATATCGAGTAAGTGGCAATTCACCAATTATACAAGCATTAAAACTTGCGGCTGAAAATGGCAAACAAGTAACAGTGCTAGTTGAACTAAAGGCTCGTTTCGATGAAGAAAACAATGTACACTGGGCAAAACAATTAGAACAAGCAGGCTGTCTTGTGATTTATGGCATGAATAATTTAAAAACGCACTCTAAAATAACACTAGTTGTTAGTCGTCGTAACGGTAAAATTGAGCGTTTTGTCCATCTTGGGACAGGAAATTATAATGATGCTACTGCAAAAATTTATACGGATATGGGCATAATAACTACAGATAAAGAGTTTGGCATTGATGCGACAAACTTCTTTAACTACTTAAGCGGCTATACAGAAAAGCCTACCTTTAATCATTTAGTCGTGGCACCATTTGATATTCGAGATGAATTTATTCGTTTAATGGATGAAGAAATTGCTTGTCATAAAAAACATGGTAATGGTTTTATTAGGGCAAAAATGAACTCACTGACAGACAAAGACTTAATGATGAAGCTTTATGAAGCATCTATTGCAGGTGTAAAAGTGGAACTCATTATACGTGGTATTTGCTGTATTAGACCAGGTATTCCTGGTATAAGTGAAAACATTACAGTGACAAGTATTGTTGGCCGTTTCCTAGAACATTCTCGTATCTATTGGTTCCATCATAATGGAGAAAATAAAGTCTATTTATCGTCAGCAGATATGATGACACGCAATATGATTAAACGTGTAGAAATATTGTTCCCTGTATATGCAAGTGAAGCAAAAACTCGTATTATTGACATAATGAATGCACAATTAATGGATACTGCGAAAGCACGTATTCAAGACTCGAATGGTAAATACCATTACAAAGAGTTTGATCGTAGCGAAGATCCGTTAAATAGCCAGGAAGTTTTCTTAAAGGATGCATTAAAGCCTACGCTAGACGAAGAATAGAGCAAACACGCTACTTAGTGAGGGATAGAATGAAAAAATATAGAGAGAGTGTAGCGCCATTTGCAGATTATCAGCAGCTCATCCAACTGAATCCATTTGATGCAGTTGTCTGTTTGAAAAAAGTGGATACGGCCGTGTTTGAGGTTGTTGAATTTAATGATAAGCTATCTTTATTGCTTGAGTTACAAGATAGCTCAGCCAAGAACGCGGAGCATTTTTTTTCAGAGCCATGCTGGCTGCAATTGTCGGAACTGCTAAATCAAGATGTCAATCAACAGCATGTCCTAACATTAGGTACTGATCTTCAAAAAAAAACATTTGTGATTCATGTACAGCACTTAGCTAATTCTATGGTCGCTATGATCCTTCGTGCAACACAAAGTGAAATAGCGCCATATTTACAATTTGTGGAGCAACATGTGAGCCCAGTGTTAACGACAGATATACAAGGTCGTATTATCCATCAGAACGTTGCTGCTACCTCTGTCTTATCTAGAGAGCAGCACAGCCTAATAGGACTAGATATTTTTTCATTATTAGAAAGTAGATATAGCAATGAATTTAAATTATTATTTGCCAAAACCATTGAAGGTTCAGCTTTTGGCATGCCTAGGTGTTTATTAAAGGGCCAATTGCTAAGTAAAGAGCCTTTTTATTTAAGAACGCATCCAACTTATTATAATGGTGAGGTAATAGGGGTACATTTATTTGTCAAAGAAGCCAATTCATTTATGAATGATCATGAGGCATTTTATTACCTAGCGCTGATGGACGAATTAACAGGTATTTGGAACCGAAAGGCTTTTAAAGAACACTGGCTGCACCATTTAAATGATAAAAAGCAAGAACACAAGCAAGCTGCTCTAATTTTGGTTGATATTGATCGCTTTAAAAAATTTAATGAATCTCTTGGCGAGAGCAAGGGTGACGAGCTTATGCGTATGTTTAGTCATAGGCTTCGTGAGCTTTGTTACTCAAAATGCTCCCTTTATCGCTATAACAGTGATGAGTTTATCTTTGTGCTAAAAGATGCAACCATCCAAAAAATTGAGCATACCGCGAATGCAATCTTGGATGTTCTAAAACAGCCGTTTATGATAGATGGACAGGAATATTTTATTAGCGTGTCGATTGGCATTTCGCTTAGTCCAGCAGATGGAAGAGATTTAGAGACACTTGTACGGAAAGCTGATAAGGCTTTATTTTCTGCTAAAGAGCATGGCCGATCACATTACCGTTACTATCGTGAAGATATGACAGCTGTCTTTCCAAATGAAGCATTAATGGAGGCACATTTACGTCGTGCCATTGAATTTAATGAGCTGAGTCTCCATCTACAGCCACAAATGGATTTAGCAAACAATAGCATCAATAGCTTTGAAGCATTACTGCGGTGGAATAATCGTAAATTTGGTTTTGTGTCACCTGCACAGTTTATTCCGATTGCTGAGGCTTCAGGCTTAATAATCGAAATAGGTGATTGGATTATTGATGAGGTTTGTCGTTACCAAAGAGAATGGCAATCGAAAGGCTATCGTCCTGTACGGATAGCCGTTAATATTTCACCTAAGCAGTTTAGAAAAGAAAATTTCGCTCGAAAAATTAAAGCGGCTTTGAAGAAATATAGTGTACCACCCGAATTATTAGAGGTGGAGATAACCGAAAGTTCTATGACAAACGTTCATGAAACTTACTCGATTTTGACCGAGTTGAAGCAATTAGGCGTGTATGTGTCAGTGGATGATTTTGGGACAGGCTATTCCTCATTAAGCTATCTTAAGCGCTATCCAATTGATATCATTAAAATCGATCAGTCATTTATTGCAGATATTGCAAAAGATGACAAAAACGAAGCCATTATTAAGGCAATTATTTCGATGTCTCATAATTTAGGATTAGAGGTCATTGCTGAAGGAATTGAAGAGGCTTCACAAGTTGATTTTCTTAAACGTCATCGCTGTCAAAAAGGACAGGGCTATTTATATAATAAACCATTACCAGTGGAAACAATTGTTCAACAATATTTTGTTAGCTAATCAACGAGTAGCACTTTCATCGCCTAAAATGGGTGAAGTGCTACTTTTTTATTTATGGCTTTTAAGACCATCCAAGACAATAGTTGTGAATTGGGCCATTTCGGAAGCCAAATCGAAATCCTCACTATGAATTAACCAATCATAAACATTGGCACGCATACAGCGCCGAATAATTGCTTGTATGTTAGGAGCAGATACATCTTGTCTGAATTCCCCCTGTCGAATTCCTTCCTCAATATATGTATTCATAATTTGAAAGATTTTACGTTGTGGATTGATTAAGTAGTGATCTTGTTCTACTTGGTTTGTCATGGCAGCTGTATACACTGTGCGCAATAAATCTTTTCCTACAACTTTCGTTAAATAGTTCATTTGTTGTTGATAGACAAATAAAATTTTTTCACTTGCTGATAATGAAGGATCAATATTTTTTTCTACAGTGCTATAAAATTGATCCAGCTCCATAAATTTTTCTAATATAACATCATATTTGGATGGGAAATGTGTATAAAAGGTCCCTTTCGAAACATTGCAGGCTTTTGTAATTTGTTCAACAGAGACATGTTCAAAACCATACTTGTTAAATAAATCTAACGAGGTTTTTAATAATTTTTCCCGTGTTTCTAATGCCTTTTTCTGTCTGCTCGTTAATGATTCCATCGTAGCTTATTACCTCCAAAGTAAAGTATTGTAAAATATTTTTTGTAAAAATATTCTGAAAATATATTTTTTTTAATTGACGAGATGGAATTATTTTGATTATGATTTAATTGACCGCAGTCACTGACTATGGTCAACAAAAGTATCTCGTTATTAATGTTACGACAAAAAATAGGCGTTGGCTAGTGTATCATGCAGCTTGTCTGCTGAATTTTCAAAGATTGGGGGAAGTTTAAATGAAGGAGAAATTAGGTTTTATTGGCTTAGGCAATATGGGGTTACCGATGTCTATCAATTTATTAAAGGCAAATTATCAAGTGTATGGCTTTGATACAAATGCAAAGGCCATGGAGCAATTTAGAGCAGCGGGTGGCATTGGTGTGGAAACAGCAAAGGAAGTTGCACAGCAATGTGATGTGGTGATGACCAGCTTACCGACTCCACAGGTAGTAGAAATGGTGTATCAATCAGAACAAGGAATCATTCATCATGCGAAAAAGGGATGCTTACTCATTGATTTTAGTACAGTTAATCCCGAATTGAACGATTCATTATATAAAGAAGCAAAAGCCTTAGGGTTACGATATTTAGGAGCACCTGTAAGTGGGGGAGTAATTGGAGCAGTAAATGCTACTCTAACAATTATGGTTGGTGGTGACAAGGAAGATTATGAAAGTGCTGCAAAAATATTCGGAATAGTCGGTAAAAATAGTTACCATCTAGGAATTTCGTCAAGTGTAGGTACACGTATTAAATTATTAAATAATTTAATGATTGGATTTTATACAGAGGCCGTAGCTGAAACAATCGTACTTGGTGAAAAGATGGGCATTCATGCTGATGTGCTGTATGAAGTGTTAAGTAATAGCTATGGTCAAAGCCGTATTTATGAACGCAATTATGTGGAATATATGAAAAACGATAATTATGAGCCAGGCTTTTCGACAAACCTACTATTAAAGGATTTAAAGCTAGCGAAAGAAATGGCAGACGAAGCAGGGGTATCGCTGCGAATCGGGGAAAAATTGGTGGATTTGTATAGTGAAATTGCTCAGCAAGGCTATGGTGAAAACGATATGTCTGCTGCTTATTTAAGTTTAAAAGAAACTGCTAAAATAGAACAATTTTAAGAGGAGGAAAAGAAAAATGACAACAGCACAAGAAATTCAAACATTAACACATTTTATTGGCGGACATTTAGTGGAAGGAAAAAGCGGCCGTTATGGTTCAGTATTCAATCCTACAACAGGTGATGTCATTGCAAAAGTACCACTTGCCACAATAGCAGAAACACGGGAGGCAATTGAGCAAGCACAAGCGGCATTTCCTAAATGGCGTGACACATCTGTGGCAAAGCGAGCAGAAATTGTCTTAAGGTTTCGAAACCTTATTACAGAAAATATGGAGGAGCTACTGCAAATTATTTGTACAGAAAGCGGAAAGACGCTTGAAGATGCTAAAGGAGAAATCACCCGAGGACTTGAATCTGTTGACTTAGCTATCGGTGCCCCACACTTAATGAAAGGGGAATACTCTGTTAATGTTGGCGGGCAAATTAATGCCTATTCTGCAAAATATCCATTAGGAGTAGTGGCGGCCATCTCGCCATTTAACTTCCCAATTATGGTGCCTTTAGCACAAACAAGTATGGCTATTGCTGTAGGGAATGCTGTTGTGTTAAAAGCATCAGAACGTGTGCCAATGACTGCATTGTTTGTTAGTGAGCTGTGGAAAAAAGCTGGGTTGCCCGATGGTATTTGGACAGTGATAAATGGTGATAAGGATGCCGTTAATGAACTTTTGGAAAACCCAACTGTGCAAGCCATTTCATTTGTTGGCTCAACACCGGTGGCGAAGTATATTTATGAAACAGGCTCAAAGTATGGAAAACGTGTCACTGCCCTTGGTGGTGGTAAAAACAATATGGTTGTGATGCCAGATGCAGACCTTGAACAGGTAGCAAATGCCTTTATTGGGGCAGCATATGGTGCAGCCTCTCAGCGTTGTATGGCAATATCTACGATTATGCCTGTAGGGAAAGAGACAGCAGACCGTCTAGTGGCGATTCTTAAAAAGAAAATCACTAATCTGAAGGTAGGTCCATATACAGACCCTGATGCAGATTTTGGCCCTGTCATTTCTCAACAATCAAAAGAGGCGATTCTTGCTGCAATTGAGCGGGGAGAAACTGAGGGAGCATCGGTGATTTGTGATGGCCGTGAACTTGATATTGTCAAAGAATCTAAAGGCTTCTATGTAGGACCTACATTATTAGATCATGTAAAGCCAGGGATGGAAATTTATGAGCAAGAGGTATTTGGACCTGCTCGTAATGTTGTACGTGTAGATTCACTGGAGGAGGCTATTACACTTATTAATAAACATGAGCTAGGCAATGGTGTCACAATCTTTACGAATGACGGGTTAGCAGCTCGTCAATTTACGACTGAAATAGATGTTGGCATGGTAGGTGTCAATGTACCAATTCCAATTCCAGTTGGCTACCATAATTTTGCTGGTTTTAAAGGCTCTCGTTTTGGTGAAGGGCATATGTTTGGTCCAGATCAGGCACGATTCTTTACAAAAACTAAGACAATTTCAGAGCGTTGGATGGCAGGTAATGCCTCTACAGCATCTACATTTGCATTCCCAAGTAATAACGACTAATACAAACAAAGAGCTGTAGATTCTTACAGCTCTTTTTCTTAAAAAAGGAGAGGGAATGGTGTATGCAAGGAAAAACAGTTTTCATTACAGGGGCTGCTCGTGGCATTGGTCTTGCCATCGCCCAAGCATTTGCTAGGGAAGGAGCAAATGTAGTAATTACGGATAAAAATGAACAGCTTTTAAAGGAAGCGGTTGCTCAAAACCCTTCTTTAACGATATATACATGTGATGTGACAGAAGAACAAGCTATACGAGAGGCTATTGCATTTACGATTGAAAAATTTTCAACAATAGACATTTTAATTAATAATGCAGGATTTCAACATGTCTCATTGATTGAAGACTTTAAAACGGAGATTTTTGAGGCTATGCAAAAGGTCATGGTCGTTGCACCATTTGTGGCGATGAAATATGCATTACCACATATGAAGAACAATCAATTTGGTCGCATTATCAATATGGCCTCCATCAATGGGGTTATCGGGTTTGCCGGTAAGGCTGGTTACAACGCAGCAAAGCACGGTGTTATTGGGTTAACAAAAGTGGCAGCCCTGGAGGTAGCAAATGATGGGATTACAGTTAATGCCATTTGTCCAGGTTATGTGGATACAGAATTAGTGCACAATCAATTTAGCGATTTAGCGAAGACTCGAGGTATTCAAGTAGAGGAAGTACTAGAACAGGTGCTTTATCCACTTGTACCGCAAAAACGGCTGTTGGATGTCTCTGAAATTACAGGGCTAGCTTTATATTTAGCAAGCGATGTAGCAAAGGGGTTAACTGGTCAGGCGATTCTTTTAGATGGTGGTTATACGGCTCAATAGCTTAGGAGGGTGAAATATGATTCAAACGAAAACAATCTTTACCGTTCATTCACCAGGAACCATTGTATATGGGCGTGATTCTTTTAAGGAAGTAGGGGACTATGCCAAAGCATTAGGCTCTAAGGCATTAATCGTTAGTGATCCAATCATGGATCGCTTAGGTTTTGTTAAGCAGTGTCATACCTTGTTAAAAATCCAAGGTATAGAGGCTGTTTCATACTTAGGAGTGACAACTGAGCCGGATGATACGTATGTAGCCGAGGGACTACAGCTGCTGCAGAAACACCACTGTGATGTCATTATATCTGTTGGTGGAGGAAGCTGTATTGATACGGCAAAAGCGATTGCGGTAGTAGCTACAAATGGTGGCTACATAGGAGATTATATGAAAATGGCCAAAGTTGCAGCGCATGCACCAATACCGCATATAGCCATACCAACCACAGCAGGGACAGGCTCTGAGGCCACAGATGCAACTGTTATTACGAATACAAAAACGGCTGTAAAAATGATGATTAAACAGCCAGCTTTTATGCCAACTGTTGCAATAGTCGATCCTGTTTTAACTATAACATCACCGCCTGCGATTACAGCAGCAACGGGAATTGATGCTTTAAGTCATGCCATTGAAAGCTATTTATCACGTTTAGCGCATCCATATTCGAATGTTCTTGCATTATCTGCCATGGAATTAATCGTCAATAATATACTTAAAGTTTATGAGCAAGGAGATGATGTGGATGCGAGGGAAGCGATGTCATTAGGCTCCATGCAGGCAGGGCTGTCATTTTCAAATGCTTCTGTTGCCTTAGTTCATGGAATGTCGCGTCCAATCGGTGCACTCTTCCATGTTCCACATGGCATCTCCAATGCGATGCTTTTACCAGCTGTATTGGACTATTCAAAAGAAGCTTGTATAGATCGTCTAGCGGATTTAGGACAGTTTTTTAATAAAACAAAAGAGTCGTATTCACAAGAGGAGCTAGCACAATTAGCCATTACGTCCATTAAGGTAATGTGTAGGCATATGAAGATTGGCAATTTAAAACATTGGGGAATAGAAGAACAAGCTTTTTACAATGCTATCCCTAAAATGGCTGAGGATGCTCTTGCAAGTGGCAGTCCTAGCAATAATCCGAAGATACCAACAAAAGAAGAATTAATGGAACTATATAAAATTGCCTATACGTATGAGTTTTAATGATTGTGAGAGTTATTCAAACTGCTGAATAGCTCTCTTTTTTTGAAAAAACAGAAAATATTCTAGTAATCTATAGAATTAATATGACATATTCGAGAAAATATAGTAAAATTCTAATGAATCATCATTCATTTTTTTACTAAGGGGGAAATGGAATGTTACAGGGGAAAACGATTATTATTACGGGTGGATCAAGTGGTATGGGGCTTTATATGGCAAAGCAATTCGTCACTGAAGGTGCTAATGTTGTCATAACAGGGCGTGACGAAGAACGATTAGCAGAGGCTAAAAAATTTATTGCTGAGGCGGGTCCCTCTATTGAGACGTTTCAAATGGATGTGCGTGTACCTGAGCATGCAGAGGCCATGCTCGCATTTGCTATTGATAAATTCGGTCAGGTGGATGGGCTAGTAAATAATGCGGCAGGTAATTTTATTGTACGAGCTGAGGATCTATCTCCGAATGGGTGGAAGGCTGTTGTGGATATTGTGTTAAATGGTACATTTTTCTGTTCTTCAGTAATTGGGAATTATTGGATTAAAAATAATATAAAAGGATCTATTTTAAATATGGTGGCTACTTATGCTTGGAATGCTGGAGCTGGTGTTGTTCACTCAGCTGCAGCAAAAGCTGGTGTATTATCACTGACGAGAACGTTGGCTGTCGAGTGGGGAAAACAGTATGGTATTCGTGTTAATGCGATTGCACCTGGCCCAATTGAACGAACAGGTGGGGCAGATAAGCTTTGGGAATCCGAAGCAGCAGCAGCTCGTACGCTAGATTCAGTTCCATTAGGTCGTATAGGAACACCAGAAGAAATTGCTGATTTAGCTACGTTTATGATGTCTAACAAGGCAAGCTATATGAATGGAGAATGTGTAACACTGGATGGTGGGCAATGGCTCAATCAATATCCATTCTAAAAATATTTGCATAACAGTGAGCTGGGTTGACGCATACTAAGGGTAAAGAAAGGAGTGTTACCTATGGGTATGTGGTTAATTCCAGCTATTATTGCCATTGTGATCATTTCTGCAATTTCGTTTGTGTCTACGCTGAAAATTGCAAAAATGACCTCTGAACGGAAATCTGAAAATGATACACCGATTTCAGAAACAGTCGAAGAGTATGCCACGATGTTGAACCCCATTGTTTGGGTCTATGCGATTTTTTTGCTTTTTTTAGGGATTATGATTTTTTATTACTGGAGTAAGGCTGGTTATTAGATAGAAACCATCTTCATTCAGTTAAGTAGAAACTTGACTGAATGAAGATATACTTAGCTTTTGTAGGATAGACCAAAATAATTCATTGTTCATGAAAACTCTTCCCGACCTGGTCATGGTCATACATAGAAAAGTTATGATATGATGAAAGAGAAGGACTGTTCTCCACAGCGAGAACAGAAAAGGAGAAGAAGTTCATGATTTCAACTAACAGCAAAGACTTATTAGCAATGCCAATTAGTGAATTTATTATTTCCTCTGAAAAAGTTGCGCATGTACAAAGTGGAAATAGTGCAGAACATGCACTCCTTGTACTAACGCGTACAGGGTACTCGTCCATACCTGTATTAGATCTGAAATATCGACTTCAAGGTTTACTTAGCATGAAAATGATTACCGAATCGATTCTTGGTCTTGAGCATATTGAATACGAAAAGCTACCTGATATTAAAGTTGACTCTATAATGGACAAAGAAATTGCCGTATTGAAGTTGACGGATACGTTCCAGCGAGCTTTAGATTTAGTCATTAACCACGCCTTTTTATGTGTAGTAGACGAAGACGGTACATTTGCAGGGATCTTAACAAGACGTGTTATTTTGAAGCAATTGAAAAAATATATTTATCAAAAAGAGTAGTAGCTTAAGAGGGAACTCAGATGAAAATCATGAGGCCCTCTTTGCTTGTAGTGGAGGTTTAAAGATTGATGGCAACAGAGGCAGAAGTATTAAAAATTTTAGCTGAAGAACGCAATATGCGGAAAGCAGCAGAGCGTCTATTCTTATCCCAACCGGCCCTTTCTCAACGATTACAAACGATTGAAAAGGACTGGGGTGCACAGTTATTTATTCGCTCACAAAAGGGGCTAACTGCAACTCCCGCTGGAGAACAGGTGATTGCGTATGCGAAGGAAATGCTAGCTAAAAAAGAAGAGATTTTTGAAACCATTCAATCCTTAACAACAAAGGTCAACGGGACATTAAAAATTGCCTGTGCATCCATTGTTGGTCAAAACTGGCTACCTAAAATTTTAAAGGATTTTGTGTCAAAATATCCTGAAGCTAAAATATCACTGATGACGGGCTGGAGCTCTGAAATTGTCAAGGCACTCTATGAGGGCGAGGCACATGTAGGCATTGTACGTGGCCAAGTTGACTGGAAGGGAGAAAAGATTCACCTTTTCAGAGATACTCTTTATTTAGTGGACAAAGAAGTTAAGACCATTGAAGATGTGTTGAAGACAGACCGTCCATTTATACAATATAAAAGTGATTCTAACTACTATCAAGAAATTCAACAATGGTGGCAACAGCATTTTGCATCAAATCCTAGAAAACAAATTTTAGTGGATCAAATTGAGATTTGTAAGCAAATGGCCTTAAATGGCATCGGCTATGCTATTTTACCTTCCATTACTTTAAATGACCACGATGCCATTCATAAAATCCCGCTGTCCAATGATGAAAAGGAATTTGGGCTTACGCGAGATACTTGGTTAATTGGCTATGAATCCTCCTTTGAATTGAGACAGGTAGAGGCTTTTGTTGAAGTAGTGCAGGATCATGCACGTTGTTTGTTTGATTATACAAAATAGCCAAAAAGGCAGTTCCAAGTCATATCGGAATTGCCTTTTTGTATTCCTTATTAAATCGCTTATTTCTTAAGAGTTTATGAATATTCATGAAGATATCATAAGAAATGGAACAAAATGCAATTTAAATCGTATAATTATGTAACCATCTATTTACATAAAAAGGAGTTGAGCTTTTGAAAAAGACAAAAATGACGGCACTGACCTTATTAGTCATGCTTGTAATTAGCTTTTTATTGCCTTCTACACAGGCAAGTGCTGCTGCTACATTAGAGGTCAAAGCAACAGCGGGTATTTCAGGTAAAGCTAAATATCAATCAGTGGTGCCACTTCAAGTAACAGTAAAAAATAATGGTGCAGATTTTTCTGGAGATATGGCCATTAATTCTGCCAATTCTTATGAGGCTGCATCAGCAATCGTCGTTCCAATCGATATAGCAGCAGGAGAAGAAAAGACATTTACTTTCTATCAGGATGGGTTAGCTGACTATAGTTATTCGGACGCAGATTTATTTGCCTTTTATGAGGGAAGCATTGAGAAAGGAAAAAAGGTTGCCTATAAAGGAACTAAACGCCTACAATCTAATTTTTTAGATCCTTCAGCAACGTTTATTTATACATTAACAGATAAAAGTGATCGACTATCGGCCTTTTTACGTTTATCAACATTTGTTGTTCAAAGCAGTGTCGAAGTATTTAATATTAATCAATTAAAAGATTATACATTCCCAGAAGATTCACAGGGACTTGCTATGGCCAATGTCATTGTAGTGGATGAAGTGGCGATAGCCGATTTAACACAAAAACAACAAGAGTCCTTACTAAAATGGGTACAAGATGGCGGTACATTACTCTTAGGGGCTGCTGACCAAATTGATGCCACAGCAGGTATTTTGAAAGAGTATTTACCATTATCATTATCACAAGAGATGACTTCTATTTCTGCAGAGGCATTAACTAAATTATCGGGTGGAGGCATTTTTACACAGCCTATTTCGGTTTACTCGTCTACTAGTAGTGAAGGAAGTTTACCAGTACTAACAGAAAATAATACAGTGTTAGCAGCAAAGAAAAAAATTGGTAGTGGAGAAATTATTCAAACAGCTTTCTCTTTAGGTGATCAACCGCTTGCATCAATGGACGGCTATGCTGCCCTTATAGCTAAAATGATTGATATTCAGAACATTTCGCAGCAAGGGATGATGAGACAGGGGCAATCATCACTCGACCAAATTTCTTATGAGCTTCGTAACATTAATGAATTATTTCCATCCTTTGAAGTATCAGTAAGCTATATGCTAATTGTCATTATTCTTTATATTTTAATTATCGGGCCACTGCTTTACGTTGTTCTTAAAAAAATGGACAAGCGTGAGCATGCATGGTGGATCATTCCATCGATTTCAATTGTCCTTTCAATTGTTCTCTTTATTGTTGGAGCCAAGGATCGTATTGTTCAGCCACAAGTTCAACAATCTGCATTCTATAAAGTAAACGAAGATAGTAGTGTAAATGGTTATTATGTAGAGTCGATTCTAACAAATCGTAGTGGGGATTTTGTGGTCAATGCTGATCAAAATACGACTGCCATTGCTTTGAGAAATTACAATAATTTCACAGGGACGATGGGAGCTTTGCATGAATCTTCTTATATAAAAGAAAATGCTAACGGTTCGACGTTAACATTACGCGACTTAAGCTACTGGTCTGTGCAATCCTTTGGTGGAAAAACGTCAGCTCAAAATATGGGCAAGATGGATATTGATATAACATTGAAAAATGAAAAGCTAACAGGAACGGTTAAAAATAATTTCCCATTCACATTAAAAGATGTCACATTAATTTCTGGTGTGAAAGAAGTGAAGCTAGGGGATATTGAAGCGAATGGAACGTTACAGGTTAATAAGGAACTGAAAACAACGGTTCTTCAAAAACCATCGATATTCAATAATTATAATTATAGTTACCCATCGAAGAAGGATGAGGTAGACCCAATGCGTATTGAAAGAATGAAATCATTAGCATTACCGCTTGTAGAAAATGATAACCAGCCGATACTCACAGCTTGGACAGATCAAGCTCTTGTAGGAGTAGAACTAGAAACAAGTGCTAATATGTCACCGATTACTACGCTTGTTCAACCGTTTAAAGGAAAAGTGGAGCTATCAGGTCCATTTACAATGAAGCGCAATAACTTCACTTATACATTAGTACCACTTTCAGCAAGTGGACACTATGAAAAAATTGATGAATTGAACAATTGGTACCTATCTGATGGTTTATACGAAGTCACAATGGCAATGCCAGATCAATTTATGGATGCTGTTCAATCACTTAATGAGCTCACAGTTTCCAATAAGGATGTTGCACGTATGCAGATAGCGATCTGGAATAATGAAACTAACGTATATGAACCACTGGTAGATACAAAGCAAGTGTTTACGGATAAAATTTCAAAGTACTTTAATCAAGATGGAGAACTGCGAATGGAAATAAAATATGGTCCTGATCCATCTGGAGAACAAACGAAATTACCAGATATAGAGCTGAAAGGAGTGGCAAAATAATGATAGAAATTCGTGACTTAACGAAACGATATGGCTCCTTTACAGCATTAGATCATTTAAACTTGTCCTTAGAAGAAGGCGTTGTATTTGGATTTGTTGGTGCTAACGGGGCAGGGAAATCTACAACATTCTCTATTTTAGCCACACTATTGTCGCCAACTTCTGGTGATGCCTTGATCAATGGCAAAAGTGTTGTGAAGGAACCGAAGGAAGTGCGCAAGCAAATTGGCTATATGCCTGATTTCTTTGGTGTCTATGACCAGCTAAAAGTAGATGAATATTTAGATTTTTATGGTGCGAGCTACGGTATTCAGCTAGCAGAGCGTCAAGTGTTAATTCCACAACTATTAGAGCTAGTGAATTTAACAAACAAACGCTATGAATATGTGGATTTATTATCACGGGGGATGAAGCAACGCTTATGTTTAGCCCGTGCCCTTATCCACGATCCCAAGGTATTGATTTTGGATGAGCCTGCATCAGGTTTAGATCCGCGAGCTCGTGTGGAAATGCGAGACATTTTACGGAATTTAAAATCCATGGGGAAAACCATTTTAATTTCCTCGCATATTTTGCCAGAGCTTGCTGAGATGTGTGATGAAATCGGCGTCATTGATAATGGCAAGTTAATTGCACATGGCAATGTAGCTGCGATTCAAGCACAACTACAGGGAGAAAAGCGTATTGTGTTGAAAGTGACAGATCGACTCGATGCAGTACGTGCATTTTTAGAGGAAGATCCCCATATTTCTTCTATTGATGTCATCGACAATCGCTTAGAAATAGCTTTTAATTATCGTGGAACAGACGCAGAGCAAGTGTCATTATTGAAAAAGGCGATGCTTGCCGATTTACCGATTTATGCATTAAGTGAGGAAGAGAAAGATTTAGAGGATGTCTTTATGGCAATCACGAAGGGAGCGGACAATCAATGATGGAAAGATTTTATAATCCGGTACTCGTAAAAGAATTGAAGTTGCGCTTCCGTTCTTTTAAAAGCTTCTCAGGGTTAATGTTTTATTTAGCAGTACTGTGTATTTTCATTGCAGGATTTTTATTGCTTACGACTGAATTTACTGGCAGGGGCTTCTTTAGACCAGAAACAAGCTTTATGATGTTTGCTGTGCTAACCATTTTACAAATGGCATTAGTTCTTTTCATTACTCCAAGTTTAACTGCAGGTGCCATCAGTAGTGAACGTGAGAAGCAAACTTTAAATATTTTACTAACAACAACACAAAGTTCTACACAAATTGTTATTGGAAAATTATTATCCTCTGTAGCATTTCTAGTATTGATGCTGGTAGCAGGATTACCACTATATAGCTTAGTATTTCTATTCGGTGGTGTATCACCTTCACAGCTTATTTCTATATTTTTATTTTATTTAGTTACTGTAGTAGCAATAGGTAGTATTGGTGTGATGTTTTCAACAATTACAAAGAGAACCATTGTGGCCATGATTGCAACATATGGATCGATTATTTTTTTAGGTGGTATTACAGCATTCTTCTTCTTTTTAACAATGGCCTTTCATCAAATGGGTAATGCCATTGGTACAAGCACCTCCTTTATGACTTATTTTTGGGCGTCTATCAATCCAGGTGCCTTGATGTTGACGCTTATTTCACCAGAGATGGGTGATGCGTTAGCTGAGCTTTCTGGTATAGAACTACCTGTATGGATTATGTATTTAATTGCTTATGTATTGATTATTGTACTTTGTTTAACGATTGCAATTAAAAAATTACGTGCCAACATGAAAAGTAACCGATGAGGAGGAATTGGTATGGAGCGTCGTAAGCAGTTACGAAAATATATTCAGCGTGCAAAGTCGAGCTTAACTCTTGAAAGAAGTATTCCCATTGCACAGTACGGTTTGTTTTTGGCATTGCTTTCGAGTGCTTCTCTCGTTTTAATTTCCCGACTATTTGTTTGGCCATATTATCGTCAAATAGCATTAGGTGCATTCATTACTGTTATGGCTGCAACTACTGTTTACATATGGTGGAAACGTGTCAACGAAAGAGAGGCTTTGCATACTCTGGATCATTATTTTTCTCATAATGAGTTAGTGACAGCATTATCGTTTAAAGATGATCAGGACCCTCTTGTCCAATCTTTATTATCTAAAGCCATACAAAATGTTGAAAAAGCTTTTGCTGACTTTAAGGCTCGAAAGAAACATCTGTTTCGTCCAAAGGCATTTATCGGATTATTCGTCACAACAGTTGTACTAGCCATTCTTTATATGTTCCCGGCAGCGACGCAAATAGAAGCAATCGAGGTTGAAAAAGAGCAAGCTGTTATCGAAGATATGAAAAAGGAAGTTGCTGAACTAGAGAAAAAAGCACAAACAAAAGAAGTTAAGGAGCAATTGCAAGAGCTTCAAAATACTTTAAAAGAGGCTGAAACGGCAGAAGAGGCTTTACGGGAAGTTGTGAAAAAGCAAAAGGAACTAGCCCTAAAGGAACAGCAATTAAAGGATAAACAAACGGCTAGTCAAGATGGGGCAGAAGAAGAACAAAGCTTATCGAAGGAAGAGGTTGAGCAGCTAAAAGAGCTTGCTCAAATGCAGCAAGGGCTAACGGAAAATGCAAATGCTACTCAAACGGCTATGAGCAAGCTTGGTAAGCCAGCAAGTAATTCCTTACAAAATGCTATTGCTAGTGCCAATCATAATGCAAGCAGTAACAAACAAAACAATCAACAGTCTTCTGGCAATGCCCAACCTAGCAATCAGCAAAGCCAAGCAAGTCAGTCTGGTCAAAATAATGCTCAAAGTGGTTCCAAACAACAAGGACAAGGCCAGGGACAAGGCCAGGGACAAGGCCAGGGACAAGGACAAGGACAAGGACAGGGACAAGGACAAGGACAAGGACAGGGACAAGGACAAGGACAGGGGCAAGGACAAGGACAGGGGCAAGGCCAAGGCCAAGGACAAGGTCAAGGAGCAGGAAGTGGCCAAGGCGGTCGAAATTTATTGACGACACCTAATCGAGTTGGCGGATCAAGTGAGACATCAGTAGATGGTGGAGCGTTAGGAGATGGTTCTCATGTATCTGAGCAACAGGGAAATGGACCAATAACAAAGGGCTCTATTCGACCATATGAAGAAGTAATTGGCTCCTATAAAGACAGCTATTTAGAAAGCTCAGAGCGTTTACAATTACCAAAGGATTTACAAAATGTCGTGCAATCTTATTTCACGTCAATTGAGTCGCAGTAGGAGGAAAAGAAATGGCATTTACAGAGCAACAGTATGTAGAGATGAGCGCGAAATTACACCAAGTAAAAGAAGAAATTCATCGCTTCATTGTTGGACAGGAAGAAGCAATTGATTATACGCTGTATGCAGTTCTAGCAGATGGTCATGCCTTATTAGAAGGTTTACCAGGGTTAGGGAAAACAATGTTAATCCGTACAATTTCTGAAGTACTAGATTTGTCGTTTTCACGTATTCAATTTACACCCGATCTTATGCCTGCTGATATAACAGGGACAAGTATGATTGAACGGACGCCTGATGGCAAGCAACAATTTACATTTCAACCTGGGCCAATCTTTAGTCAAATGGTGTTAGCCGACGAAATTAACCGGGCAACACCGAAAACACAAAGTGCCTTGTTGGAAGCAATGGGAGAAAAAACGGTGACGATTTTGGGGGATACGAAAAAAATGGCGAAACCATTTTTCGTGTTAGCGACTCAAAATCCTATTGAAATGGAAGGAACCTATCCATTACCTGAAGCACAAATGGACCGTTTCCTTTGTAAAATTCTTGTACCGTATCCTGAAAAAAGTGAACTTATGGAAATTATGAAGCGAACGACAGGTGCGCAGGAAATTGGTTTACAGAAGATGATGAATACTGAGGGTCTTATGGAAGCTCAGCAAATGGTGAAAGAAGTAATGGTTGCCGATGAAATGCTGGAATTTGCCACAGATCTAGTGGTGGCTACGCATCCTGAAAGACCAGATGCTCTGGATGAAGTTAAACAATACGCCATGTATGGCAGTGGTCCACGTGGTTTGCAAAGCTTAATAAAACTAGCAAAGGCTAGAGCACTTATGAACGGACGTTTCCATGTTTCTGTAGCTGATATAAAATCTGTTGCAAAACCGGTTTTACGTCACCGAATGCTGTTGAATTATGAAGGGGAGGCTTCAGGGAAAACAGCTGATGATGTAATTGATGTTATTTTAGAAAAAGTTCAACAAGGTGTTAGCAAGTGACAGCAAAATACTTATTGCCCGAAGACTGGTTAGCAAAAATCAGTCGCTTTCAAGTAGCGACGGCCTCCAAACTACGCGGGCAGCATAAGGGTTCGCACCGTTCACAACGCTTCGGGGCTTCTCTCGATTTCTCAGATTTTAGAGAATACCATTTAGGTGATGATGTACGCCAAGTAGATTGGAACGTTTTTGCTCGAACAGATAAATACTTTATCAAGAGGTTTTTAGACGAGCAAGAGATGCGTGTACACATTTTACTCGATACTACTAAATCAATGGGGGAGAGCGCTAAGTGGCTATTTGCTCGTCAAATTGTGGCCTCCCTCGGCTTAATGGTGCTCGGTCGTGATGATCGTTTGTCTTTTTCGTTTGTCCAAGATGAGGTGAAACCACCGTTTCGACGGAAGGGTGCCGTGTATCGTCGAGCTTTTTTACAAGTAGTAACAGATATAGAAGAAGCGAATTATGCCAATCGATTTGCACAGGGTGCACTAAAAGCTATGCCTAAGGATAGTACCGTACTCTTCATTATTACAGATGGGTTAGAGCCAATTGAGGAATGGGAGCAGCTGTTAAAAAGGCTACCACGCTATGCTGGGGATGTTCGCATTTTGCAAATTGTTACGCAAGAAGAGTTATCACCAAATTATTTGGGGGATGTCCGCCTTCTTGATCGTGAAACAGGCAATGATGTCAATGTGACGATGTCTACTAAAGTATTAGACACCTATCATGCAAGACGATTATTACATGAAGAAGAATTTGAAGCCATTTGCCGTCGCTTTGGCGTTCGAAAATTACAATTGAAAGTGGAAGATGGACTGCAACATGCGATCTTTCAACAATTATTAAAAGCACATTGGATTAGGTGAGGTGAGCCGTATTGGGCTTTAGTCAAATTATATTTAGCTGGACGGCCATCATCCCGGTCATTGTCCTACTCTATTATTTCTTTCGTAAAAAATATACTGATCAAACTGTCTCTTCGACTCTATTTTGGTCTGAAATTATGCAGGAAACCCGTGTATCACCTTATTTAAAGCATTTACAAAAAAATGCCTTACTATATTTACAGCTGCTAGCCTTACTGCTACTTGTATTGGCGCTGATGAATCCATATGTGAAAAAATCAACCATTGTGGGTGCGCAAACGATATTTATTGTTGATACATCAGCCACGATGCTAGCAGGAAAAGATTCATCAACCTTTGACACACATAAGCAAGAAATGTTGACATTGATGGAAGAGTTGAATAGGCGACCTGTTACATTGATTACAACAGGTGCCGCTCCAAAAGCCGTTTTGCAGCAAGAAACAAATATGAATGACATTGAAAAAGCGATTAAAGATTTACAAGTATCCTATGAAACGGCTGAAATGACGAAGGCACTGGATGTTGCACAGGCATTTGTGGGTGATACACCGACTTCTATCTATGTTTTTACAGATACGCTTGATAAAAAGCAATTACCAATGGATAAAGATTCAGTGAAATGGCTAGTTAGAGGTGCTGCAAAAAACTTAACAAATATTGCCATTACACGCTTTGCTGCAACGACAGATGGTCAGATTACGATGGCACTTGTACAGCTCCATAATGATACAACTGCTGAACAAAAGGTGACATTAGCGATACAAAATGCAGAGGGTGAAAAGCTGGTAGCAGAACGTGTCGTTGTGCCTCCAAATGAAGCCATTACGAAAACCTTCAAAGATTTACCCTTAGCAAAATCGATGACAGCTATTATTGATGCAAAGGATGATTATGCCGTAGACAATCAACAAACCGTCTTACTACAAACGACTACTTCAAAAATTGTTGTTGATCAGGGTATGCATCAGTTGATACAAAAAGGTTTTCAAAGTGTCAGTAGCGGCGTGAAAATCGTTCCGTCTTTACAAGTAGCTGACAATCAGGATGCAACTGTCATCACAAACCAAACGGCCTTATTGGAGAAGATGGAGAAACCGCTAGTATTATTTGGACGTGATGATGCCGAAAAAGTGGAAACAAGTGGTACAGTAAGTGCTAAAAGTGATGCATTATTTGCTTTTAGCGAACTAAAGGATATTTATGTTAGTGCTATTTATCCTGGATTTTCGGATTATGAAACCATTGCTTCTGTAGGAGATGAGCCGTTTATCCAACGCTCTCCTAAAGGGGATATCGTTGTTTTAGCGGATATTGCTGATACAGATTGGCCATTGCATCCATCATTCCCGCTATTTTTATGGAGTACTGAGCAACAGTTAACAGAATCAGTCGGTTCACTTGGTATTTTCACACCGAATGAACAGCGTGCAGTAGCCTTAGCGCAAGGAGACTGGAGTGTTTATTCGCAAGAAGATGAGTTTCTTTCTTCTATTACACAGGGCATGTTAATTGCACCAAAACAACCAGGTATTTATATGGTACGTTCAAATAATGAAGAAAAACAATTTATTGTGCAATTGCAAGCCCAGGAACGTGTTATTGAACAAGGAACAAGCTATACATTAGGCGACATTTCAGACAATGGGAAGGAAGAGGTATCGATGGCCTCCTTCGTACCTTGGTTAATTGTAATAGTTTTAATTTTGCTTGTTGCAGAGTGGGAGGTGCAACGACGTCGTGGATTTACGAATTGATACGCCATTAGTATTGTTGCTATTACTTCCATTGTTCTTGTATTTTGGATGGACTTATTTTCGAGAACGGCAGCGACTAAAAAAGAGTCATATTGTTGTGCTTGCTATTCGCATAGTAGCGATATGCTGTTTAGTTTTGGCACTTGCAGGGCCGTATTTATTATTACCGATAAAAGAAGAACAGATCGTGTATTTACTAGACCGATCTGCGTCTATGAATGGTACAGAAGATGAGATGGTTCAGTTTATACAGGAGAGCCTACAATCTAAAAAAGAACCCCAACTTGCAGGGATCTATTCTTTTTCTTCCACTTTACAAACAGAAGCCATTTTGTCTAAAGAATTAAAGGATGTACCGAAGCTTACAGAAATCAAAGCAACAGATCAAACGAATATTGAACAAAGTCTACAGCTTGCAACAGGCATTGTTGATCCAAAAAAAGCGACTCGCCTTGTATTATTAACAGATGGCAATGAGACAAAAGGAGATGCTTTAGAATTTGTCTCCAGATTGAAAGGTGCCAATATTAGTGTGGACGTTGTACCTTTTAGTCTACCAGTTGTCCATGATGTGTCGCTCAAAAGCTTTGTCTCTCCTCAGGTTGCTTATGTAGGAGAGCAGCAACAATTAGTAACAGAAATTCATGCAACAGCAGCAGGGCAAGGGGAGCTGTTATTATATGAAAATGATGAACTAATTCATCGCGAGGCAGTTGAGCTGACGGAAGGTACAAATGTGTTTACCTATAAACACGCAGCAACAGCTGAAGGACTTGTAAAATACGAAGCAGTTATTCAAGTTGGGCAGGATGCTATTTTTGAAAACAATAAATTAACAAGTGTCACAATGGTACAAAGTGAACCCCATTTACTCATCGTCAATGGCTATGAAACAGCTTCACCTATCGCGGCAGCACTTGGTAGTCAATCCATTGCCTATGATGTTGTCGATCCTAAAAGCCTACCAAATGAACTGTCCAGTTATTTACAATATAATGCGATCATTTTTGACAATGTGCCTGGTCATTTAGTTGGTGAGGCGAAAATGAGTGTGATTGAGCAAGCAGTCAAAAACTTTGGGGTTGGTTTCACGATGGTTGGTGGAGAAAATAGTTTTGGTTTAGGAGGCTATTTTAAAACGCCAATTGAAACGTTATTGCCTGTGGAGATGGAAATTAAGGGCAAGGAGCAATTACCTTCATTAGGGCTAGTCATAGTGCTGGATCGTTCTGGCAGTATGCATGGCTCGAAGCTAGAGCTAGCTAAGGAAGCAGCGGCACGTTCTGTTGAAATGCTACGAGATGAGGATACATTAGGCTTTATCGCCTTCGATGATCGTCCTTGGGAAATCATAGAAACCGCACCTCTTAAAAGTAAAGAAGAGGCAGTGGATACCATTCTATCAGTAACACCAGGAGGCGGAACAGAAATCTATAGTTCATTAGCTAAAGCCTATGAAAATCTCGCCGATTTAAAGCTTCAACGTAAACATATTATTCTTTTAACCGATGGGCAATCACAATCTGGGAATTATGAGGATTTAATTGCTGAGGGAAAAGAAAATGGTATCACTTTATCAACAGTAGCGATTGGACAAGATGCTGATGCTAACTTACTCGAAGCACTTAGTGATATGGGTAGTGGACGGTTCTATGATGTTATTGATGAACAAACCATTCCTTCTATTTTATCTCGTGAAACAGCTATGATTTCTCGTACCTATATTGAGGATAATCCGTTTTATCCAGCAATTTATAATGCCGCAGGATGGAATTCGCTATTTGCCAATGGCGTCCCTCAAATGAATGCTTATATTGGAACGACAGCTAAGCAAGGGACAACCGTAATTGCAGAAAGTGAGAAGGAAGATCCTGTGTTAGCACAATGGCAATATGGACTCGGTAAAACATTTGCTTTTACATCCGATTCAACGGGTAAATGGACAGGAGATTGGGCAAGATGGCAGGACTGGGGAACATTTTGGCAGACGCTTATTTCACAAATGTTGCCAAGCTATAATGATGTTGCCTATGATGTGAGATTAGAAGCTGATGGCTCCTTTATGATTACAGACCCTACAAATGAAGCCGCATTTTTAGACATTGTAGCGGTTAATGAAGCAGGGGAGGAGTTAGAAACTCAGTTAGAAACCATTTCAGCCTCCCAAGTTCGAGCTGTTGTACAGGCCGAACCTGGATTGATTTTCTTCCGTATAGCGGATGAGCAGCAGGCCATTTATCAGGCAGGCCTAAGTGTTCCTTATAGTGCTGAGTATGAACTGCTCCCTGTTAATGAAAAACTGGTTGAAGAGTTAACAAATCAAACAGGGGGAGCCGTTTTAAAAGAACCACAAGATGTGTTCCGTGACTTTACAACCAAAGGAGCGGATCGACAAAACATTGCCACATGGCTTCTTTTAGCAAGTATGCTTCTATTCTTTATGGATATTACCATAAGACGTTTTGGGTGGAGTTTCCTAACAAAAACGAATAAAAAAGAGCAGCCAATTGAGGAGAAACCTGTACAAGCAGAAGACACGAACGTAGCCCAGCTATTAAAGGGTATGAAAAAACGATCATAATAGAGTGAAGGCAGTGCAAAATCATTCCATTTTGCACTGCTTTTTTGAATGCTTTGAGGTTTTAAAAAAGGGTGCAAAGGTGATTGACACAGTGCCGCTTTCGAAAAGTGCTTCTCGGGGGAGAGACGCTCATAAAGAAACGAACCCCGCTCAAAGACTAGAAAAGGAATCTTCTCGCACATCTTAAAGAATTTCCAAAATCAAAAAGCACTCAGCACCACTCAATAAAGCGAAGAATTAAAACTCTTTACTAGTACCGATTTTCGCAAAGTGCTAGCTACCATAACACCTAAGATGGCCCCGATGGTACTTGATGTTAAAAAGGCTGGCATGAAGAATAATGCGGCTACGGATGTCTCCATAAGCAATTTTGCATAGGGTACGGCAATAAGTGAAGCTAAAATACCAGTGCCAAAAACTTCGCCGAATCCTGCTAGCCATGATTTTCTACTGTATTTGTAGGCAAGGGCCGCACACAATGCTCCAATGACGCTACCAGGAATCGCTAAAAGAGAGCCTGTACCAGTAAAGATACGAATGATGGCTGTCACAAAGGCAACTAGAACTGTTGGCACGGGTCCTAGTATAATAGCTCCTATTACGTTAACAGCATGCTGAACGGGGTAGGCGCGTGCGATGCCTGTTGGTATGGATACAAAGATAGATCCTGCTACAGCAATCGCTACTAATAAAGCCATGATTGTCATTTTACGAATTGACATAAGGTTCACTCCTCTTGAATAAAATCATGAGGGAAATTAAAAGGCCGCTTCCTTTAAACAATAGGAAGCGGCCTTGCATAGACAATGATAATAGCAAGTAGCGCCACTTCCCTCCGCTAGTATGAACTAGATCAGGTTCAAAGGGTCCGTACATCATCATATACGTCTCAGCCTTTTAAAGGCTCCCCTAGTGGTAAATATCATTCAATTTTATTAACCAACATTACTGTAACATAATGTTAAAAATAGTCAATGATTTTTCTGACTATTTCGTATCAGGATGCATTAGATGAGGTGCTTTTTTCAATGTCCAGATGAGTGCAAGGAAGAAGCAGGCTAATAATATGATAGATCCGAAAATATATGGACTGTTCATATTCCAGTCAAATAGTAAACCTGCTAAGGCTGGTCCAATCATATTGCCAAGGCTCATGTAAGCATTATTCAAGCCCGCAGCAAACCCTTGTTCTTTCTCTGCAAGCTTTGAAATTAGTGTATTTACAGCAGGACGAATTAGTGTTGTTGCTGTAGAGAAAATAGTTGCTACAACTAATATAAGAGCGAAGCCAGATACAAACAATATTAAGAAAATAGCAACAGATGCAATAAATAAATTGACTAACACAACTTTCATTTCACCAAAGCGATTAAAAAGTGGTGTAATCACAAACATTTGTACAACTACCCCAAAAGCACCACCGACAACTAAAATAATCGCAATATCTACGGGTGTGTAATTAAACTTTTCTGTCACAAATAATGACAAGGTTGTTTGGAAGTTGGCAATTCCGAACGAGAACACGAGCATGATAATGAGCATAACGAAATAAGGCATATGTATGGAACGAGCCATTTGCTTCGCCAGATTTTCTTGCTTTTGCTTGTCATGTGAAGTGTTTGGTTTAGTAGATGGTAATAAAAAGTAAGATAAAACAGATGCAAGTATGGCAGCAACTCCTGCCGTGAAAAATGGAAAATGTAAACTAACCTTTGCTAAGAAACCACCTATTCCTGGCCCTATCATAAAGCCCAGTGACATAGCAGCACCCAACATACTCATACCTTTTCCACGTTCCTCGTAGGTAGTAACGTCAGCTACAAATGCCATAATAGGAGGTGCAACAAATGCGGAACCTAGACCGCCTAAAAAGCGTGCTAAAAATAGCATCCAGACGTCTGTGGCTAGGCCAAAACCGATTTGTGCAAGACCTGTCACAATAAGACCGAAAATAATTAAATTTTTCCGACCATACTGATCCGAAAGATTCCCAGCAATTGGAGAAAATACGAATTGAGCTAAGGCGAACGTTGCAATTAGCATACCTAGAACTTGTCCTGCTGCACCAAAAATTTTTAAATACTCTGGCATGACAGGAATAATAATTCCAATACTCCCCATTGCGATAAACATATTAAACATTAAAATATATAAAGCCGCCTTATTGGACTTCTGCTGGGTCATCGAATGAACCCCCTTTTTATAATCAAATATACTAAAGTCTATCATAAGATATCCTATCATCATATCGGTTGAAAGTCTGAAATGAAACATACCTGCTAGTGCAGCAATACCAATCCACGATGTAGAAAACAATAAACAGACAATAGGTGAAGTGCTGCCAAAAGCAGGAAGATAATAGAGAAAGATCTATCGACAAAATAAAAATTCATCGATAGACCTTTATATGCTTTAACGAATACTCATTTTAAATTCTAAAAACAATTCATTATATTTCCCTAAATAGTCTGGTCCTAAATTTTTGTAAACTTCTAATGTATCGCGTTGTTCTTCAGAAGGATAGTAGCGTTCATCAGAAACAACTTCTTCATCCATTAAGTCCATAGCAGCGATATTAGGCGTAGAGTAGCCTACATAATCGGCATTTTGTGCACCCGATTCAGCACTTAGCATGAAATTGATAAAGGCATGGGCACCGTCGATATTTTTCGATGTTTTAGGGATGACCATATTATCGAACCATAAATTCGAGCCTTCCTCAGGTACAGCAAAGTCTAGCTCCTCATTTTCATACATCATATCTGCTGCTTGCCCAGACCAAGTAAGGGCTACAGTGGCCTCATTGTTGATCATTAATGGTGTAATTTCATCTCCAATGATGGCTTTTACATTTGGTGCAAGTGTGATTAATTTATCAGTAGCCTCACGTAGTTCCTGATTGTCTAGTGAATTCAAGGAATATCCGAGACTGTTTAAGCCCATTCCAATGACTTCACGAGCACCATCCACTAAAAAGACTTTTCGTTTTAAGGATGGATCCCATAAATCATCCCAAGAAGAGAAATCTAAATCTCCCACAAGGCTTGGATTGTAGACAATGCCTACTGTTCCCCAGAAATAAGGGACCGAATATTTATTGTCATCATCGAATGGTAAATCTAAAAAGTAAGGATCGATATTTTTAAAATTAGGGATTTTTGTTTTATCTAAAGGAATCAATAAATTTTCTTCCTTCATTTTTTCTATCATATACTCAGATGGAACGGCAATATCATATGCTGTTCCACCTTGTTGAATTTTGGTCATCATCGCTTCATTGGAATCAAATGTCTCGTAGATGACATGAATGCCTGTTTCTTTTTCAAATTGTTTCAGCAAGTCAGGATCAATATATTCTCCCCAGTTAAAGATTGTTAACGTGTCTTTTCCACTTTTACCGCCGCCTGCACTTAAGGCGTCAGCCGCATAGAATAAAAGGGCTGAAACAACAAGGATGGCGATGGTAGCTTGAATTAATGACTTCATCGTTGTCCCTCCATTCTTTTACTCGTACGACTTGTAATGAAATAATAACCAACAACGACTAACACCGTAACAAAGAATACCAAACCAGAAATAGCATTAACCGTTAAAGAAATACCTGCACGGGCCATGGAGTAGATTTCTACAGATAATGTGCTGAAGCCATTACCCGTTACGAAAAATGTCACGGCAAAATCATCTAAAGAATACGTAAGGGCAAGGAAGAAGCCCGCAAAAATCCCTGGTTGAATATAAGGAAGAATGACACGCATCATAATATCCTTTTTCGTAGCCCCTAAATCTAATGCTGCATCGATTAAGGATTTATTCATTTCTAGTAGTTTAGGTAAAACCATTAGAACAACAATCGGTACACTAAATGCGACATGGGCTAACAAGACAGACGCAAAGCCAAGCTTAATGCCAACCATTGTAAATAAAATTAAGAAGCTAGCACCAATAATAACGTCTGGGCTGACGATTAAGACATTGTTTAAGGATAGTAAAGTATTGCGCATTTTTGAATCCTTGACAGTCACAATACCGATTGCACCTAGTGTGCCAATAATAGTAGAAATCAAAGCAGAAAGTAATGCCACGATTACAGTATTAATTAATATAACAAGAAGACGTGAATCTTCAAAAACAGCTTTATAATGCTCTAAAGTAAAGGATTCAAAGTGATTCATGGAGCCACCACTATTGAACGAGTAAAAGATTAAATAGAAGATGGGAGCATACAGAACGATAAAAACAATCGTTAAATAGACTTTAGCTGATGCAGATAGTTTGTTCATCGTACGCGACCTCCTTTATCTTTTTGTCCCGTAATGAGCATAATAATCACCATGAATAAAATTAAGAACACAGCAATAGTAGAACCCATCCCCCAATTTTGTGTTACAAGAAATTGCTGTTCAATCGCTGTACCAAGCGTGATGACGCGATTTCCGGCAATTAAGCGTGTAATCATAAACAGGGATAGCGCTGGAATAAAGACAACTTGAATTCCAGATTTAACGCCATCCATTGTTAATGGTAAAACGACACGGCGAAAAGTTGTAAAAGCAGAGGCACCTAAATCGCGTGCTGCATAAATAAGTGTTGGGTTTAATCGATCTAAGGAGTTGAAGATCGGTAATATCATAAACGGAATAAAAATATAGACCGATACAAAGACAAAGCTAATATCCGTAAAGAGCATTTGCTTAGGATCGAAGCCAAATACTTCAATAAATGCATTAATTGGCCCATACAATCCAAAAATGCCGATAAAGGCATATGTTTTTAACAATAGATTAATCCAAGAAGGAATAATGATGAGCAGAAGCCAAAGCTGTTTATGCTTTGTCTTCGTTAAGAAATAAGCAGTTGGGTATGAAATTAATAAAGTAAAGAATGTAATTAAAAAGGCATACCAAAACGAGCTCAATGTCATCTTTAAGTAAACAGAAGTAAAGAACGCTTTATAGTTATCGAGCGTGAAATTGCCATGTAAATCAAGTAGGGAATAATAAACAACGAGGGCAATCGGCGCGATAACGAAAAAGGTAATCCATAACACATATGGAAATAACGCTGATTTCGATGTCTTAGTTTGCATCTTCATCGTCTCCATACGATTCTAATCGTTTATCGAACTCTTCCTCAGTTTCATTTAAGCGCATTACGTGAATAGCCTCAGGATCAAAGCCTAAGCCAATTTCTGTCCCTACTTCTGCTTTTTTCAATGAATGGACTAGCCATTCATTGCCATCCTTATCGTACGTCGATAATTCATAATGTACGCCTCGGAATAATTGTGTATCCACTTTCACCACAAGTTTCCCTTTATCGATAGTTGTCATTTCTAAATCTTCTGGTCGAATAACAATATCAATTTTTTCATTTGGTTTCATCCCTTGGTCGACACATTCAAAAATTTTGCCAGCAAATTCAACTTTGAAATCTTCAATCATCACACCTGGTACAATATTAGATTCACCAATAAAGTCAGCCACGAAGCGGTTAATCGGTTCATCATAAATATCCACTGGCGTACCTGATTGTTGAATTTGTCCTTCACTTAAAACAAAAATCTCATCACTCATAGCAAGTGCTTCTTCTTGATCATGTGTAACAAAGACAAAGGTTTTGCCAAGACGTTGCTGTAATTCACGCAATTCATACTGCATTTCAGTACGTAGCTTTAAGTCTAATGCAGAAAGTGGCTCATCCAGTAAAATGACTTCAGGGTCATTAACAATGGCACGCGCAATCGCCACACGCTGACGCTGCCCACCAGACATTTCAGAGATTTCACGGTTGCTGTAGCCTGCCAAATTGACAAATTTTAATGCCTCAGCCACACGTTCCTTTATTTCATTTTCAGGCAGCTTTTTAATGCGTAGTCCAAATGCGACATTTTCGAAAACATTTAAATGAGGAAATAGCGCATAATCTTGAAAAACAGTATTGACCTGACGTTCATTTGCAGGTACTGCATTAATTTTTTTATCGTGGAAAAATATATCTCCAGTCGTTGGTTCTGTGAAACCAGCAATAATTCGTAAAATGGTTGTTTTTCCACAACCAGATGGACCAAGGAGTGTATAAAATTTACCTTTTTCAAGCTCCAAGTTGATATTCTTTAAGACGACGGTACCGTCACTATAAGACTTTGAAACATTTTCAAAGCGGATAATGGAATTCGTTGTCATTGATGCGCCTCCTTAAGCTATAAATAAGAATCTGTTGCAACGAGTAAAATTTTAGTTTCATCTGCATGTGCATTAAAAATTTGATGATGATCTGTCGCGTCAAAATAAAGAGCATTGCCCTCACTTGCGATATACTGTTCATTCCCTAAAACAAGACGAATACGTCCTTTGACAACATAAATAAATGTTTCTGAGAGCGACGGCTCAAATTGCTTGAATTCTCCATCAGCAGCAAAGGTTAAGAAAATGGGTTCCATCTCTTTTTCGTTAGATGTAGGGATTAGCCATTGAATTTCATAATTTTTTTCTTCATCTGTATAGATAGATTGGTCTTCTTCTGTATAGACAACCTTTTGTTCAGGTGAGTCATCATCAAAAAAATCTTTAGGTGTTGAACCTAACACTTCCAAAATAGAAAATAATGTTTCAATAGAAGGTGAGTTTAAATCACGTTCTAATTGGGAGATATAACCTTTACTTAAATCTGTACGTTCTCCAAGTTCCTCTTGGGTAAGACCTTTTTTTAAACGAAGCGCTTTAATTTTTGCTCCTATTTGCATCTTTTCCCTCCTAGAAGAAGTTTAGCAATCATAAACTTTTGAAATACGAAGTTTACTTTAACGAAACTTTTAGTTTACTAAAACCATTACAATTATACATAATAATTTTTTTTTTGCAATCATTTTTCGTGAAAAAAATAGCTATAAAATGTTAAAAAAACAGGCATAAAGAAAATGGAGAAAAATTTTGTATAGGGTAGAATATTTTTGTTAAAAATAGTGAATAAATAGGCTGTAGCAGTCATTTCATTTGTGGATTTGACGATTTCTTGTCATGCCACTTCAAACGTACAAACGAGCGGAGTTTACTTGTTTGAAAAACTGCGATTACTCTGCTATCGTAGAAGATGAGTTCGCTTGTGCGAATGGAATATATAAACTACATATTTATTCGGAGGGATTTATTATGGCAGAACGCATGGTAGGTAAACAAGCACCTGACTTTACAATGGAAGCAGTACTTTCAGACAAATCATTTGGTAAAGTATCATTAGAAGATATTAAAGCACAAGACAAATGGACAGTTCTTTTCTTCTATCCAATGGATTTCACATTTGTATGTCCAACTGAAATCACTGCGATGAGTGATCGTTATGACGAGTTTGAAGACTTAGATGCAGAAGTAATCGGTGTTTCTACAGACACAATCCACACTCACTTAGCATGGATTAACACAGACCGCACTCAAAATGGTCTTGGTGAATTAAAATACCCATTAGCTGCAGATACAAACCACCAAGTTTCGAAAGAATATGGTGTTTTAATTGAAGAAGAAGGTATCGCATTACGTGGTCTATTCATCATCAACCCAGAAGGCGAATTAAAATACCAAACAGTATTCGATAACAACATCGGCCGTGATGTTGATGAAACGTTACGTGTACTTCAAGCACTTCAAACTGGTGGTCTTTGCCCAGCAAACTGGCGTCCAGGTCAAGCAACTCTATAATCTAAATAGAGTCGAGTCATTATGGAACAAATTAAGAGTCCCCACGACAAGTTTGTGGGGACTTTTAACTGAATTTTTGTTTTTGAGAAGGGTTTTCAATTGTTATCGAACTAGTTGAAAACAACCTATATATTAGAGGAGGATTTTTATGAAACTTCGTGAACAAATGCCTGAGCTAGTAGGTGCAACGACTTGGTTAAATGGGGAAGTAACAAAAGCTGAATTAGTAGGCGAGAAACCAACATTAATCCACTTTTGGTCAGTAAGCTGTCATTTATGTAAAGAAGCAATGCCGGACGTCAACAATTTCCGTGATCAATTTAAAGATGAATTAAATGTTGTAGCAGTACATATGCCGCGTTCTGAGGCAGACACTGATTTAGATACAATCAAAGCAGTAGCAGCAGAACATGATATTGTGCAACCAATCTTTGTAGATAGTGAAATGAAACTAACAGATGCTTTTGAAAACCAATATGTACCAGCATATTTTGTGTTTGATAAAGATGGTCAGCTGCGTCATATGCAAGCTGGAGGAAGTGGCATGAAAATGCTAGAAAAGCGTGTCAATCGCGTGCTAGATGAGATGCGTAACGCTGAATAATAAAAAGAAGTTTAGACGGGGATCAAGATCCTCGTCTTTTTTAGTTATCCAACATTGACGAATAGACTCTTGTTTTAACAATACATATGATAAAGAATAAGCTACAATGGTGGTATAGTAGTTTTCGGAGGGATCTTTTATGATGAAAAAAGAGTTTGCGGTCATAGGGCTTGGACGTTTTGGAGGAAGTATTGTTCGTGAATTAATGAGTCAGGGTGCACAGGTGATGGCAATTGACCATTCTTCAGAGCGTGTAGATGAATTTGCCTCCATTGCTACCCAGGCTGTCATTGCAGATTCAACTGATGAATCGGTACTGAATTCATTAGGTATCCGTAATTTTGAGCATGTTATTGTAGCAATTGGTGAAGATATTCAGGCGAGTATATTAACAACGATTATTTTAAAGGAAATTGGTGTTGAGCAAATTACAGTAAAGGCTCAAAATGACTATCATGAAAAAGTTTTACGTAAAATTGGTGCAGATTTTGTCGTCCATCCTGAGCGAGATATGGGGATTCGTATTGCTAATAATATGTTATCTAATACAGTGCTAGATTATTTAGAGCTTTCGGATGAACATTCAATTATGGAGTTAAAGGCAAATGACGCGATTGCAGGATACTCCATTATGGATTTAGATATTCGAGCAAAATATGGCATTAACATTGTAGGAATCAAGCGTGGAGCTGATATTATCGTGTCTCCACAAGCAAGTGATAAGATTTTACTAGGAGATATTATGCTTGTGATAGGTGCTGACGTTGATATAAATCGCTTTGTTAAAAAGGCATTGAATGGGTAATGGCAAATGACTAAACGAAGATGGAGATTTGTTATTTTTGCCGCTGTTTTACTAATTGGTGCTTTTATCATGCAATATCGAGAAAAAAATGAAGATGAGGCAATCTCCTTAATTTTAGATCATGCCACAGAAATCGATGCAATTGAATTATTGCAAGGGGACCAATCTTTATTGCAAGCTACAGGAGATGAAGCAAAAGACTTTATAGAGAAACATCCATTAAGTCATGTAAGAGATCTTTCTAAAAAGGAAAGAACAATTTTTGAAGAAGAGCCAGCTTATCATATTGTTTATAAAATGAAAGAAAAGCCTCTTTATGAGGTGGAAATTTTAGAGGTAGCCATTCGTTCTGAGCTTGATGAAGAATTGCAACAAATGGTCTTCACCGTTGGCGATACACAATATTTGGTTTATTGGGCCAATGAGAAAAAAGCCCTCGAACAATCAACCAATACACAACGGTTACTCGAACAATTCGGACAATAACGCAAGTAGTGATTCAGCAATAAGGGCTGGTCACTACTTTTTTTATAAAAGTGGAAAGTAATATTTGGAAAAAATGTTTGATTTCTGTCTGATGGTTGAATTACACTTTGCATAAAGAAGGAGGTAGAAAAATGCAGTTTATAACAAGTAACTGTGTGATAGAGCCATTACAACCAGAACATTACAAAGCTATACATATGCTTTACTCCAATGGACAAGTTAGAACCTATCTTGGAGGTGTGCCACAGGACAGCTATATAGAGGCATCCTTTAAAGGTATGCTAGCAGCACCATTTCCTAATACATATTTATATATATCATTAAAGACGACAGGTGAATTTATTGGACTTGTTTCTATCGATGAATACCATGATAAAGAGTTATATGAGCTTTCCTATCAATTTTTACCACAGTATTGGGGAAAGGGGCTAGCTTTTGAAGTCCTTACAGCGGTGATGGAAGAGGGCCTGAATTATTTAGATATATCATCGATTGTGGCAGAAACACAAACTGCTAATAAGGCATCTTGTCACTTACTCGAAAAGTTAGGTATGCACAAAGTACAGGTGTTAGAAAGGTTTGGTCATGAACAAGCCCTGTACGAAATAAGGAAAAATCATAAAGGGTCAAAATAAATTATTGCACGATCAGCAAGTGGATTTTCGCGGCAAATCCCTTCATTTATCGCTAACTATATTTTGCATCAAATGAACGAATCAAAATATGTTTTACTCAGCATGCCATCATTAAGAACGAATAATGCAGATTACTATAATTTAAAGAGAGAGGAACTTTACATGCTAATACGAGAAGCAACACGCAAGGATAGTACACAGATTATAGCTGTTATGACAAATGCAGAGGCATCCAATCTTATGCTATTTGGCCCAGGTGAGCGAAAATTAGAGCCCGAGCAATTTGGAAGCTATATTGAAAAGCTATATCATAGCCACCATTCAGCTTTATTCGTGGCGGAAATGGAACAAAAGATTGTTGCTTATTTAATTTTACAGGGCAATGAACCATCTAGAATTGCTCACCGTGCTTATCTTGTAATAGGCATACATAGTGACTATCGAGGAAGGAAAATAGGGACGGCATTATTTAATCATGTAGAGGATTGGGCAAAAGTTAATGGTATCCATCGTTTAGAGTTAACCGTTATGGAAAATAATGAGGCTGGAATTGCTTTATATAAGAAAATGGGATTTGACATAGAGGGAATAAAGCGAAATTCCTTATATGTAGATGGTCAATATATCAATGAATATTATATGTCAAAGCTATTATAATTTGATAGGGAGAGGAATGTACGTATGACGACACAGATCAATATCGGCATTTATTCACCATCCTCACCAGCAACGGTGACGGCGTTGAAACGTTATGAACGTGCCAAATTGTTTCTAGAAGAGAAAAACCTTCAAATCGTAACAGGTTCTCTTACTGGCAAATCAGATTATTATCGCTCTGGTTCACCAAAGGAACGTGCGGAAGAATTAAATGAATTACTACGCAATCCAGATGTGGATATCATTATGTCTACAATCGGAGGGACAAATGCCAATAGTATGCTGCCCTACATTGATTATGAGGCGTTTCGTCAACAGCCCAAAATAGTCGTAGGTTATTCGGATGCAACAGCCATTTTACTTGCTCTTTATGCAAAGACAGGTATAGCAACTTTTTATGGTCCAGCGTTTGTCCCTTCTTTTGGCGAGTTTGAACCATTAGTAAATGACACCTTCAAGTTTTTTGAGGATTATTTCTTTAAACCGCAAGCACTACCTTATGAAATGCCAATGCCCTCTTACTGGTCAGATGAACCAGTTAACTGGCTCGAGAAGACGGTTGATAAAAAGCTCAAGAAAAATGAATGGTTAACGATTCAGGAAGGGGTTGTAGAAGGTAGGTTAATTGGCGGCAATGTAAATGCAATGTATGGTTTTATTGGCACGCCTTATTTCCCTGAAATTTTGGAAGGTGACATTTTATTAGTGGAGGACTGCTTAAAAAATGCTGCTATTGTTGAAAAGAATTTTGCTATGCTGAAATTGCATGGTGTCTTTAATAAAGTAAGGGGCATTATTTTGGGCAAACATGAATGCTATGATGATTTAGGAACGGGCAGACAACCCTATGATATTCTACTTGAACAGTTGGATGGAATAGAGATACCTCTATTAGCAGAGGTGGATATTTGCCATACACATCCTATGCATCCAATAGCGATAGGGAAACGAGTAAAGCTAGATGCAACAGCTAAAAAGATATATTGTGTAGAAAAATGGTTGTAATGATAAAGTCTTGCATATGGAGCAAGGCTTTGTTTGCTAAAGATTTCTATAATCATCATCAGTGATGACGTACATTTTCACATTTTGGTATTTTCCTTTAACAAACATACTTTTGCGTAAAATTCCTTCAAATTGCATGCCTGATTTCTCCATAACCTTTTAAGAGGCTATATTTTCTTCAAAACATCGCGCTTGAATACGTACTAAATTTATTTCCTTAAAGCCAAAGTCAATCAGTTTTTTTTGTTGCTTCTGTAGTGAATCCTTTATTCCAATAATCCTCCGAAAGTACATAACCAATTTCTGCATATTGATGTGTGTTGCTAATCGTAACAAAATCGATTGTACCAATTAGTGTACTTCGATGCCCAAAAGTAGGAGATTATCTTGCTGATAGCCATTTAATATTCGTTTTAAAAAAGCTTTAGTATCCTCTAAACTTGTATGGGCCTGCCACGTCACATAGCGTGCCACATTTTCGCGAGAAGTGTAATCATACATCGCCTCTAAATCTAGTGGAGCAATAGGTCTTAAAAGTAGCCTTTCCGTTTTCAAAATAGGTATTGCATGTTTCATTTATTTCCCTCTTTAAATTGAAAAAGTCGACCCAATTTCTTAATACATTGGGTCGACTTTTTATCTTAATATCCTTAAGAGCTGTCTGGTGAAAAATCCTACTAGCTTCACTTTATGGATAACGTTTAGCAGTAGCTGAGGAATCCTTTGTGTTGGATTTATGTTGTTCGTCTTTCACTTTTTCATTCAGTTCTTCAACAGGTATTGGATCGACTGTTTTCATATCCTCGTGTTGATCGAAAATGCTTTTTTTATCTGTATCCAGTACATCAGGGTTGTTTGTATAACGAGTTTTCGCTTGTTTTTTTTCAGTCATTCATTATCACCTCTTACTATAAGCTTTCACTTTTTTACTAGAGTTTAAACATATTAGTTTTAGGTGATATGTGGACTAATCGTTTGTTGGCTTACCAGCAGCTAACAAGACTTTACTTCCAAGTAAGAAAAATCCTTGAATGAAAAGTAATATTCCTGTCCCTATTAGTAGCCATTCGATGGCAATTATATCAGCTATTGGACCAAAAATAAGCATACCTAAAGGCATCATAGAGGTAGAAATCATGCTAAGAATACCAAATACTCGCCCCATATAATCACTTTCTACTTTTTCTTGTAATAACACCGTTGCGGGTGTATTAAAGATTGGCATAGCTATTCCTGTAACAGCCATTATCACGAGATACAGCCAAAAAACAGGAATAATTCCAAGAGCCATTGTACAAAGACCAAATAATAAAGCAGATAATGTCATGGTATGCACTTTATTTTTAAAGCCACCCCATGTCGCGATGGCAATACCACCGATTAACATACCAATGGCAAAGGCCATTTCGATGGCAGTCAAACGCCATACATCATCGCCAAAGCTACGTGTAACTTGCAAAGGTGTTAAAAAGGCAGCAGGTGCAGCGAGCAACATGAAAAAGGCAAAGAACAAGAATAATTGTTTTAAGAAAGCATGCTCTTTAATGTAGATGAAGCCTTGTTTCATATCACTAAAATAGCTTGTTGTCTGTGGCTGATTCGCTTTGGCATGTGCAGGAATATGCAGAAATAATAAGAAGATGGTGATGGCAATAGCAGCTGTCGTCACATCAATAAAGAAAATGGATTCGATTGAAGCCATCGTTAATAATGCCCCACTTGCCATGGGTGCAAGAATCATGATAAAAGCTTGAATACTGCTGTTTATCCCATTAACCTTCATTAAATGCTCTTCAGGCACAAATTGAGGTAAAATAGCGCCTACAGCAGGTGTTTGAATACCTGCACCAACTGCACGTACCGCTGATATAACAAATAATAGCCAGAGCTCATCATAGCCAGTTAAAAATAAAATAGCTAAAATTAACGTGGATAAGGCAATCATGCCATCTGCCAAAATAATAAGCCATTTACGATTGTAGCGATCTGCCCAAACACCAGCAATTGGTGCTAAGAAGAAGGTCGGTACAAAACCGCAAATAATCGCAATGGTCATCATGATGCCTGATTGCGTTGTAAGTGTGATATACCATGTAATGGCATATTGCACTAGAGCAGAGCCAAAAAGTGAAATGGTTTGACTGCTTAAAAAAAGTATCGTATTGCGTTTCCAATGATCCAAATTCGTCATCCCTTTCTAACAGTAGTGCCTGTGTGGAAAGTTGAAAGACAACAAAAAAGAGGGGGTGTTGCAGTCCCCTCTCTTCCTGTATTCCTAAAACAGACTAGACTAATCCCATTTCCCTTGCACAGCAGGCAAAGTGTACACATATTTAGTTAATAATGTGAAATCGTAGTCTGATTGAAGCTGTCATTAGGAATACCCTCCGTTCTATATAAGTTGTGTTGATTGTAGCATAAAGTTTATCTGCGCGTAAAGAACGAATCAAACACCTTAACATTTTAGGACCAGAGCTAATAACAAGGGAAATGATAGTAAAATAACAAATTGCCGAGAAAAGCATTTCACCGCTCTCTTGGCTGTTTTTTTGTTTTGATTATACAGATTTTAGAATCAACTAAAGTATTTGATAAAATGAATGACAACAAAAAGTATCATTTAATAGTGCTATTAATTTATAGATTTTAAGCTGCTTCTTCTTAAATAGACGGAAATACTTATGACCGCATTATTTCATTCATCCAGTGAAGTATCTTTGGAGACGTGCATTTAGCGAGAACCTATCATATACTAAAATAGAAAAATAGCAAATGGAGGAAATATGAGAAAGAATAATAGTAAATGGAAACTTATCACTTTTGTCGCGATGATTTTTGTGTTATGCCTATCGACAATTCCTGAAAAGACAGCGATGGCAAGCACGACACAGCCGAAAAGGGAAATGCGGGCTGTCTGGATTTCAACGGTTCTTAATATTGATATGAAAGCGGGTATGACTAAGGAGCAGTATACAGCTTGGACACGCCAAACATTGGATCAATTAAAAGCCAGCAAATTGAATACAGTTATTTATCAAGTAAGGCCAACAAATGATGCAATGTATGCGTCTGAGCTAGCGCCATGGTCATCCTACATAACAGGGAAAAAGCAAGGTACAAATCCTGGTTACGATCCTCTTGCAATTATGGTAGAGGAAGCACATAAACGAGGTATGGAGCTGCATGCCTGGATGAATCCTTATCGTGTAACAATGTCTGGACAAAAACTAACAGACCTTGCTGCCGATAATGTGGCAAGAACCCATCCAAACTGGGTTGTCAAATATGGCAAACAATATTATTTAAATCCTGGTTTACCAGAAGTACAAGACTATTTAGTGGAAACAGTAAGAGAGCTAGTAGCCAATTACGATATTGATGCAGTCCATATGGATGATTATTTTTATCCATATAAAATTGCAAATGAAGTCTTTCCAGATCAAGCAGCTTTTAAAAAATATGGTGGTTCCTTTAAAAAGGTGGAAGATTGGCGACGAGATAATGTCAACCAACTTGTAGAAAATCTATACACAGCCATTAAAGATACAAAACCATATGTTCAATTTGGTATTTCTCCATTTGGCGTATGGCGCAATAAATCACTGGACAAAACAGGAAGCGATACGCGAGCTGGTGTCAATAATTACGATGATTTATATGCAGACGTCAGAACATGGATTCAAAATGGCACGATTGATTACATTACACCACAAATTTATTGGTCAAGAACATTAGCTGTTGCGAAATATGGGACATTGCTAGATTGGTGGAGCCATGAGGTACAAACATATGCAAAAACACACCCTGTTCATCTATACATTGGACTTGCTGATTACAAAGTTGGCAATGACAGTGATGCAGCATGGAAAAACAAAATGGAATTACCAAGTCAAATACTAGCGAATCGTTCGGAAAAGGTAGCAGCCAAAGGGCAAATGCACTTCTCCTTAAAAAGTATTCAAAACAATAAACTGGGCTATGCAACGATTGTTAATCAACAACTATATAATTATACAGCACTGACACCAGGTACAACTTGGGATGATGACACTAGGCCGAATAAGCCGACTTTTGTACAAGTGACAAAGGGAGCGACTGGTCGCAAAATTGAAATTATAGACGAAAATGAAACACAACCACGCAAGTATGTCATTTATCGTTTTGCAGGGAACAAAGAGGGTTCTTATAATGATCCTCAAAATATAGTGGATGTTGTTTATAATATGGATGGCATCACTGAATTTATGGACAAGACAGCTCTTGCTAAGCAAAGCTACACATACGGCATTACGGCTGTATCTGCTGCAGGTGTGGAAAGCAAGGAAGTTTTTGTGGTGAAAGATAATCAGTAAATAGCTTATGATAAAAAAACAGCTACTCACGCAATATAACTGCATGAGTAGCTGTTTTTTATTAATTTTCTTCAATATCTTTACGGTTTTTCTTTAACATTTTAGACAGCATTTCATAGACAATTGGTACAACAACTAATGTTAATAGTGTCGAAGATAGTAAACCACCAATTACAGTAATAGCTAAGTCTTTCGAAATTAAACCACTGCCACCAGAACCAAGTGCCATTGGAATCATTGCCCCGATTGTGGCAATGGCTGTCATTAGGATTGGACGTAAACGTGTTGCCCCTGCTTCGAGGATCGCTTCACGCATGGCAAGACCATCATGTTCCATATGAATGATACGGTCGACTAATACGATGGCATTGGTTACGACGATACCAATCAACATCAACAGACCCATCATTACAGATACAGAAATAGTTTGACCTGTAACGAATAAACCAATAAATGCTCCAATTACGGCGAATGGTAGGGAGAATAGAATAGCGAATGGAGCTAAACCTTCTCCAAATGTTACTACTAAGATGAAGTAAACAATGGCAATTGCCGCTAACATAGCAATACCAAGCTTAGTGAATGTTTCTTGCATATCGGCAGCAACACCCGCAACACCAGTTGTAACACCTTTTGGTAAATCTAATTTATCAATTTTCTTATCAGCAGCAGAAGTGGCTTTTGAAATATCGTCTCCGATAATCGTACCAGATACAGTTGCAAAGTATTCACCTTTTGAACGAGATAACGAGTTAAGTGTCGTACCTTCCTCGACATCAACTAATTCACCGATTGTCATGGTTGTGCCTAAAGCCGTTTTAATTTCAGTAGCTAAGACATCATCTAAGGAAGTAGCAGCTGCTTTAGCATCACGTTGAACGATCACATCAATATCTTTACCATCATTTTTAACGGTAGTTAATACTTCTTTTGTTGTATTCGAATTTAATGCCATCACGATTTGAGCTGTTGTTAAACCATATTGTAGGACATTTTTTTGTTCTACTTTTAGTACATGCTCTACGTATGGATCTTCGTTATCAGATTTAATATCTTCTAAGCCATCCACTTCTTTTAGGACACCTTCTACTTGTTTCACAGCATCTCGAAGTTTATCTAAGTCATCACTATATAATGTGTAGCTGACTTCGTTTGAAGACATAGACATAGAAGAGAAGTTTTGAGACTTCCATTCTCCTGATTGACCGATATTGAATACATAGTCTTCTACTTCTTCACGAGCTTTAGGGAAGTCTTCCATATCTGGATCAAAGATAAGGTACATTAAGGCACCACCAGCGCCTCCACCCATCATCATTGCTGATGGATCAACATTATTTGCATCCGTTATGGAAACTTGTAAAATATTAACGTCTTTACGCTTCATTAATTCTTTTTCTACTTTTTCAACATTCGCTGCTGTTTCATCAGCTAGCTCTCCAGTTGAAGGAGTATACGTTAAGTACATTACTTTTTCTTCTTGTGATCCCATGAAACTAAAGCCAATAAGTGGTGTTAATGCAAGAGAACCAGCAAGTAGGGCAATCGCAATGATAGAAGTAATAATTTTGTGATTTAATGTTTTTTCTAAAATACCTCTGTACCAAGTAGCAAGTTTCCCAACTTCTTTATGTTGGCTTTCTGTTTTCTCACCGTATAATTTTTTACGGAATAAGAAGTGAGATAATGCAGGTACGATGGTGATAGCTACTAATAATGATGCACCTAGTGCAAATGTCATTGTTAGGGCGAATGGCATGAATAATTCGCCTACCATACCACCTACGAAAATTAGTGGGGCAAATACCGCTACCGTTACTAATGTAGACGAAAGAATTGGTTTAAACATTTCAATCGTTGCTTCACGAATAAGGGCACGACCCGTAAGTTTTTCTTGTTTTAAGTGAATGCGTCGATAAATATTTTCAACAACTACGATCGAGTCATCGATCACACGCCCAATTGCGACGGTAATCGCTCCAAGTGTCATAATGTTGAGTGTGATATCCATCCAGTTTAATAGCAGTAATGCCATGAAGACAGAAACTGGGATAGAAATAATTGAAATAATAGTTGATTTGAAATCGCGTAGGAATAGTAAAATGATTAAGACTGCAATAGCGCCACCAAATACTGCTTTTTCGATCATTGTAAATACAGAATCTTCAATTGGGGCTCCTTGGTCAAGGGAAATATCTACATTTAAGCCGTCTAATCGTTTTTCTTCATCTTTAATAAGGTCTTTTACTGCATTAACAACTGTTACCGTATTCGCATCCTGACCTTTCACGATTTGAATGGCGATGGCATCTTGCCCATTTGTACGTGAAACAGATTGTACTTTACCTTCTACTTCAATTTTTGCAATATCACCTAGACGAACGAAAGGTGAAGGATTTGTAGCTGAAGGTGTAACTGGAATTAATAAATCTTTTAGCTCATCAACAGATTGTACTTTACCATCTACTGAAACAGCCTGTTCGCCAACAGTAAACTGATATAAACCAAGTGACAGTGACATATCACTTGCCTGAATCATTTGTTTAACTGTATCCTCCGTTAAACCAAGTGCAGCCATTTTTTCTTCATCATATTTAAATGATATTTGTTCAATGTGCTGACCTGTGATGGTCGCAGAGGCAACACCATCAATTTTTTCGATTTTCGGAAGTAACACGTCTTCTACTGTAGAAGTTAAGTCTACAATATCTTCCTTAGAGCTACTTACAGATAAAGCAACTACTGGCATCATGTTCATGCTAATCGCCATAATAGTAGGCTCTTGAGCACCTTCAGGTAGTTTAAGATTATCTAAAGCTGCTTCTAATTGACGTTTCTTCTCATCCATATCAATTCCGTAGTCGTATTCTACTTGAACTTGTGCTACGTTGGAAGAGGATGTTGAGTAAACAGCTTTCACATCTTCTAAGCTTTCTATGGATTTTTCAAATGGAATGGAAAGCTCATTCATTACTTGTTCAGGCGTTGCGCCAGGATATACTCCCATGACAATTAAATATGGGATTGAAATATCGGGTATTGATTCCATTTTCATTCTTGTACCGGAATAAATACCAGAGACAGTGATGATAATTGTTAGTAACCAAACTGCCAATTTGTTTTTTAATACGAAATTAACTAAACCTTTCACCTTCACACCTACCCTTTATTGACTATCTAAATTCAATTATTTATACTAATGACTAATCGGTCATTTGTCAACGAAATGCATTAGGAGAGATTTAAAAATATGTTAAAAAAGCAATTAATTATGGAGAAAGCGATAGAACTATTTTCTGAACAGGGTTTTGAAGCTACGTCAGTTCAACAAATTACAGAACGCTGTGGAATTTCTAAAGGTGCATTTTATTTATCCTTCAAAACAAAAGATGAGCTCGTTATTTCAATGGTGGATTACTATTTACAGCAGTTCATTACAGATATTGACCAAGTAGTCAGAGGAACCTATAGTAAAGAAACCGTATTGGTTGAATTTTATAAAAGCATCTTTCAAGCATTCAAAGCACATTCTACATCGGCTCGTGTGTTCTTTAACGAAAAGGTCTTTCTAACAAAAAAAGAGCTATTTCATAAAATAACAGCGTATGAAGCAGAAATGTCGAAATCAATCATCTATATGCTTGAACAACTTTATCAGGATAAATTACAAGAAACGAAATATGATGTGATGTATTGTATAAAAGGATTTATGAAGAGTTATGCTGAGCTTTTTATTTTTTCAGATATGCCACTAGATTTAGAGCAGTTGGCAAAATCTTTAGCAGAGAAGACAGATATTATTGCACACCATACAACCATTCCTTTTATTACAGCAGATCTTGTGCCATTTATTGCAAAACCTTGTGAACAAGATGTTTCAAAAGATGCTTTACTACAATTATTGGAGCAAAATATTGATCCTACTGAGGATCCTATTGTAAAAGAATCCCTTGTGCTATTGAGACAAGAAATAGAAAATCCTACTTACAGTAAAGCCATCATTAAAGGGCTAATAGAAAATCTACGTCAAGACACAGCCTATCATTGGATTGCTTATGTAAGCGCAAAATACTTTAATATTTAAACTACTGGATAGAATTGTTCACGTTATGTAGGTGAACAATTCTATTTTTTAGTGGGTGAGTGAGGGGACAGATTGCCAAGCCTCTAACGCACTATTAAAAGGGTCTTGAATCCATAATAGCCGTTCAAGAAAATCTTTGACTTCAATCGGTAATTTCAATTCTTGCTGCCAGGCTTGCTCTTTTCGTTTGCTTGGCTTGTAGTCTGAGTACAGTAAAAATAATAAAAAATGACCGACAAAATATAAATCGCTAATATGATTTTCTGCTCGTTTAGGATTTTCAATAGCAGAGAGGTCGATGTGCTTCTGATAAGTGGTAGCGAGACCAAAGTCAATAATATGCAATTGTTGATGGACTAGCAATATATTAGGAATACGTAAATCGCGATGAACAATACCATGATTGTGTAATTCAATAATTTGTTCTAAAAGTTGCTTTGTAATGGCAAGTGATTGAACAACTGTAAACTTGGCACCATCCTCAAAAATCAGTTGTTCAAAAGTTTGCCCATTGACATAGTCCATAATAAAAAATGGACTTTCTTGAATCGTTCCTGTTGAATGGATGGTAGGAACATAGGGCAGTGAAACTTGTTGGAGTATGTGTATTTCTTGTTTAAATTTTTGGATGGTTTTCTTGTGGTGACGGTGTTTGGGACGCAAGCATTTTAAGACAAATAGCTTTGATGAACAATCCTCAATCAAATATGCACGACCATATGCACCATAGCCAAGCAATTTTTTAAAAGAGAAGTTGGGATGTTTGCCAATGTAATGTGCTACAGCCTGATCGAAGCCTTTTTCGGATAGTCGCTTCCACCACATTAACTGCTAAAGAAACTCATTGAGCTGAAAAGACTACGTGAGCTTTTACGAGAGCCACGTTTATAATGCTTATGACCATAATAATTATGTCGTTTAGAATACTTGCGACGGCTACTCGATGAAGAATAACGACGTTTGGATTTACCATTGAGCAAGGAATGAAGAATTTTATCTAGCATAAAAAACGCTCCTTTAGATGTTGTTATAACTATATACGTAAAAATAAAAAAGGAGGTTTCAATATTTCAAAAATAAAAAAGAAGCTATGTAAACTTTACATAGCTTCTTCACAAGAGGTTAAACCTCCATAATAATCGGTAGAATCATTGGTCGACGTTTTGTCTTTTCGAATAGATACGGCCCTAAAACATCAGTTATTTCATTTTTCAATTCTGTCCATTGAGGTGTTTTGCCTTGAATCGTTGCATTCAGATGACGATTTAGCATTTTCTGTGCCTCGTTAATCATCGTACCTGATTCACGCATATAGACAAAGCCACGTGAAATGATGTCAGGACCTGAAACGATTTTTTGGTTTTCCATATCTACACTAACTACTACAATGACCAGACCTTCTTCAGAAAGGATGCGACGATCACGTAATACGATATTGCCGATGTCGCCAATACCATTACCATCAATATAAACATCTCCAGAAGGGATACGACCGGCAACATGCGCTTCATTGGCACTTAATGCCAACACATCACCGTTTTCCATCACAAATGTATTGTCGAGTGGAACATCGCAATCTTCTGCTAGATGTGTATGCATTTTTAACATACGGAATTCACCATGGATAGGCATAAAGAATTTAGGCTTCATTAAACGAAGCATCAGTTTTTGTTCTTCTTGTGAGCCGTGACCAGATGTATGGATATTGTTTAATGCGCCATGAATGACTTCTGCACCTGCGCGGAACAATAAATTGATAATTTTATTAACACTCACAGTATTACCTGGTACTGGTGAAGAAGAAAAGATAACCGTATCGCCAGGTTGTATTTGAATCTGACGGTGCGTACCATTGGCAATGCGTGATAGGGCTGCCATTGGTTCACCTTGAGAGCCTGTACATAAAATCATCACTTCGTTTGCAGGAAGTCGGTTGATACTTTGAGCATCGATAAATGTATCCTTTGGAGCGGTAATATAGCCAAGCTCACGACCAATGGTAATAGCATTGTCCATGGAGCGACCAAAGACAGCAATTTTTCTTCCGTATTTTATGGCAGCATCTGTGGCTTGCTGTAATCGGTGAATATTTGACGCAAATGTAGCAAAAATAATACGACTATCCACTTTACGGAAAATCTCATCGATACTCTTTCCAACTGTACGCTCTGACATTGTGAAATTAGGCTTTTCAGCGTTGGTACTATCTGATAGTAAGCAAAGCACGCCATCACGTCCAATTTCAGCCATCTTCGTTAAGTTGGCTGGCTCACCCACTGGTGTAAAATCAAATTTAAAGTCACCTGTGTGAACGATATTACCAGGTGGTGTTTTCACAACAACACCATATGCATCAGGGATACTGTGTGTTGTTCTAAAGAAGCTCACAGATGTTTTTCTAAATTTAATAACATCCTCTTCTTTAATTTCGATTAGCTTTGTTGTACGTAGCAAGCCATGTTCTTCTAATTTATTACGTAATAAGCCAAGTGCAAGCTTACCACCATAGACAGGGACATTTACTTGACGTAAAAGGTAGGGAATACCACCGATATGGTCCTCGTGTCCATGTGTAATAAACAGTCCTTTAATTTTGTCGACATTACGTACTAAGTACGTATAATCAGGAATAACATAGTCAATGCCGAGTAAATCGTCTTCTGGAAATTTAATGCCAGCGTCAATTAAAATGATTTCATCTTGAAATTGAACGCCGTAAGTGTTTTTGCCGATTTCGCCCAGTCCGCCGAGCGCGAAAACAGCTGCTTGGTCATTTTTAACAAACTTCATGTTTGTTAAATTTCCTCCAAGACGAAGTTCGGGCTTGCTTGTTCGTACTCTAAATAGTTACCTTCAAGCAGTTGAACGAACTCGATGTTGTAGTTACGGTCTTTTAGCTTTTGACGTACTTCGCGTTCTGAAGCAGCTTCAAGGTATAGACTTTTAGTGTTTTCGCGAACTGGAATCTCATTTGCATTTTCTTGATAATAAACTTTGTAAATCATAGTTTGCTCTCCTTTAATTGCGTACAATTTTCTTGCACCTTTGACTACTACCACACACGTGCTACAAGAAAACAACGAATTTCCTTCATAAAGAAATGTACGTTTGTAATCCTTGTATCTCAAAGCTTCAGCTGTGCACTATGTTTTAAATTTATATAGGAAGTAGTGAGACAGTGGTTGCGTATAGCCAAATAAATGCATTTCCTTTATATTATCACGCAGTTCCTCTAAAATAAAGAAAAGCCCTTCAAATAATGAAGGGCAAATGTTAGGCAATTGATTTTTTTCCGAGTACGCCACGAAGTTGCTTCAACAATTTCCGTTTTAGTTTCTTCAGCATGGCACATCACTCCTTAGGATCATTATAATAAAAATTATTGTCTATGTAAAGTCATTTACCTTGAAAGGATGCTATTTATGGAAATGGTTAATAAAATGAACAAAATTTTGTTTTTTGATGTAGATGGTACGCTTTATAACAGTGAAAAAAAATTACCTGCATCTGCAAAAGAGGCACTTTTGGCAGCACGTCGAAATGGCTATGAACTGGCAATTGCAACAGGACGAGCTCCATTTATGATTGAGTCACTACTAGAAGAATTAGAAATTGATACGTATGTTACTTTCAATGGACAATATGTTGTATACAAGGGTGAAGTTGTCTATACAAATGGCATTGAAAAGGAAGAACTAGCAAAAATCATTGCCTTTGGTGAGGCTCGTAATGAACCAGTAGTATTTTTAGATGATAAACGTATGATTGCCTCTATTAACGATCATCATATGGTAGCTGAGAGCTTAGATACACTGAAATATCCATATCCAGCATTAGACTCTTCTTATTATATGCAGAACAATGTATATCAAACACTTATTTTTATGGAAGAAAAAGATGAATCTTTATATTGTGAGACATTCCCAAATGTTCAATTCATACGATGGCATCGCTATTCTTGTGATATTTTACCAAAAGGTGGCTCAAAGGCTGCTGGTATCGAAAAGGTGCTAGAAAGAATGGGCATCACTTTACAAGATGCTTTTGCTTTTGGAGATGGTATAAACGATATTGAAATGCTGCAAGCTGTTGGGACAAGTGTTGCCATGGGGAATGGTCATGAGAGAGTGAAGGCGGTGGCACATCATATTGCCGACCATGTAGATGAGGATGGTCTTGCAAAAATCATGCGCAAGCTAGCAATTATATAAAAAAACAACTAGTTGGAAAAAATTCAACTAGTTGTTTTTTTATTATGACTAGTTTTCCTCAATGTTGACGACTTTTATTTGAACGCTTTTATCGGAAAAATGCTGAATCGTCTTTTTAGATAGTGCATTGTCTGTGATAATGACATCTACGTCAGTCAAAGGACAAACTTGAATCGCTACATCCTTATTAAATTTGGAGGAATCTGTAGCAACGTAAACTGTTTGGGAGATAGAGATAATTTGTTTTCTAGTAATTGCCTCATCCAAACTAAAATCAGAAATACCTTTTTCAATGGAAACGCCACTAGCACATATAAACGCTTTATTGATATTCAAATGTTCAAAGCGGAATAAAAACTCATTCGATGTCACTGATTTTTCGGAATGACGAACTTTACCACCGATTAGTATAACCTCAATATTAGAGCCGATTAGATCAAATGCTATAGGTAGTGAGTTTGTTACTACTGTTAATTTTTCCTTGTTCAATAAAAAGGGGGTCATTTGATAGGTAGTGGTTCCACTATCGACAAAAATACACTCCCCATTTTCCACGAGTGAGGCACAAGCTTTGGCAATGGCGATTTTCTCTGCTAACTGCTCATGAAGTCTTTGATCGATTATTCCCTCAACAGGCTCAATATATTTAATACCCCCATAAAACTTTTCAATTTTCTTATCATGCATCAGCTGTTGGACATCGCGGCGAATTGTTTCCATCGAAACATTAAATTCTTTTGTGAGTGTTACTAACTTAACAACCTTATGTTGTCTTACATACTGCAAAATTTGATGTTGTCTTTCTATCATATACATGTTATCACCTCTACTAGATATTTACTCAAAATAATCATAACTTTGTCAATACTTAGTCAGAATTTACTCAACATTTACACAAAAATGCATTTTCCTTTACAAATGGTCACTATACTAAAGCTAAGAACTGAGAGAGGTGACCAATTTGTTAGAGCTAAAAAATATCGCAAAAAGCTATAAAAATAAGAAAGTTTTAGTAGATATCAATGTAACCATCGAATCAGGTGAAATCATTTCGTTACTAGGGCCAAGTGGTTGTGGTAAAACTACCTTGCTCAATATCATCTTAGGGCTTGTAGATCAAACGGCTGGTCAGCTTGTCTACAATGGACAAGATATATCCAAGCAGTCGATGCAAGAAAGAGGGTTTAATATTGTGTTTCAGGATTTTGCGTTATTTCCTCATTTAAATGCATACGACAATATCGTTTATGGTTTGAAAAATAAGAACGTGCAAATGTCCAAAGAGGAGATACAAGAATATATCGATTTTTTAGAGCTAACACCTCATCTGCAGAAAAAGATTCACGAATTATCTGGTGGGCAAAAACAACGAGTTTCCATTGCGAGGACACTTGTGATGCAGCCTAAAATACTATTGTTAGATGAGCCACTAAGTGCATTAGATGGCGTCATTAAGGAATCCATCAAGGAGCGTATTAAATCCATTGCCCGTGAATTTAAATTGACAACCATTATCGTGACACATGATCCAGAAGAAGCCCTCACATTATCTGATAAAGTCATGATTATTAATGAGGGAACAGTTGCTCAATTTGGTACACCTCATGAAATAGTAACAGCACCAAAAAATCAATTTATTGAGGATTTTATTTTAAGGCAGCTTCATATTAAGCGACATAACATCTATCAATTGTTTGGAGAAACATATGCTTAAAACGAATAAAATGATGAAATTGATTTTTCTACCGATTCTTATTTTTTTCCTATTCTTTTTAATTGTGCCATTACTTTTTATGTTTTGGCAGTCTTTCAAAATAGGAAATGTGGTGACCATTCAAAATTATATAGATGCTTTACAAAATATCGAAATTCGAGAAGCCTTTATCAATAGCTTTAAAGTTTCTTTTGTAGCCTCAGTGATCACAACCATTTTAGCTTTTTTATTGGCCTATGCTGTTCATTTTACAACGATGCATCGCCATGCGAAAAAGCTTGTGCAAATAGGCATTACTTTGCCCATGCTTCTGCCAACCATCACCTATGGTTTTGTGCTGATTTATACATTTGGTAATCAAGGAATTGTAACAAAATTAGTGGGGCAACCCCTTTTTACAATTTACGGGTACAACGGTTTGGTGCTTGGTTACGTTTTATATACATTGCCAGTCGCTTTTATTTTAATGCAAAACTCCATGCAATATATCGACAAACGATTTTTACTGGTGTCCATGTTAATGCATGATCATTCACTTCGTCGCTTTTATCATACCGTATTCCGTCCAATGTTAGGTACGATTGGTGGTGCTTTTATTTTAACGTTTATTTTAAGCTTCACAGATTTTGGTATACCCGCATCTGTTGGTGGAAATTACACAGTGATTGCCACTGAACTTTATCAAGCGATGTTAGGCTCCATTGTCCATTTTGAGCGTGGCGCAGTGATATCAGTGTTAATGCTAGTACCTGCCGTACTTGGTGTTGCCCTATTAACAATTTTAGAGCGTTTCAATTTTCACTATAAACAAGGTGGGCGAAGTGACCTTGTAAAGCATCGTCTGCGTGACACGCTGTTTACTATTTATTCATTTGTCTGTGTGACGATCGTATTCATCATTTTTGCAACGATGTTTATTGTGCCTTTTACGAAAGGCTATCCATATAACTTCAGCTTTACATTAGAGCATGTTCAAAATGTACTAGCAGAGAAGGATTTAATAAAGGTATATGTCAATTCTCTTATCGTGGCAGTATTAACGGCTATATTAGGCGTGGTCATTACATTTCTGTCAGCGCTACTCAATGTTCGGACACCGTTAAAAGGAAGAAAAAGCTTAGATGTAGCCTCCATGATTACAAATACAGTACCAGGAATGGTGCTTGGATTGTCCTACTTGTTTTTCTTTAATGGAAGTTCATTAAAAGGTACATTTTTCATCATTGTTGCATGTAATATTGTTCATTTTTTTACGACACCTTATTTAATGGCGAAAAATTCATTACAAAAGATGGACCCTACATGGGAAGTGACAGCTGAGCTATTAAAGGATTCTTGGTTAAAAACCGTTAGACGAATTATTTTGCCGAATATTAGACCAACGATTTATCAAATGTTTAGTTACTTTTTTTTAAATGCTATGGTCACGGTTAGTGGTGTTATTTTCCTTGTCAGCACGAAGACAATGCTTGTCTCAACACGCATCAAAGAGCTTCAGCATTTCGCAAAGTACACCGATATTTTTATACTATCGATATTTATTTTATGTACAAACCTCATTGTGAAATTAGGTTGTGATTATATAACAGCACATAAAGAAAAAGCGGAGGAGATATCAAAATGAACAAGTCAACAAGCATGATGTTAGGGACAATTAGTGCAGCGGGGGTTGTTTTAGCTGCGTGTGGAGGGGCTGCAGCTGATTCCAAAGAGCAAGTCATTATTTATTCAAATGCTGATGATGAAGCAATTGAAGTAATGGAATCCACATTAGATGATAAGGGCTATCAAGGTAAGTATTTAATCCAATCATTCGGTACTTCTGAGTTAGGTGGCAAAATGATGGCAGAAGGGACAGATATTGAAGCAGATGTTGTCACGATGGCTTCCTATTTTATAGAAAGTGCTCAAACCTCTAAAGCCATGTTTGTAGATATTTCTTCGGACTTAAAGCCGCTTGATGGAGGAGTTACATATGCACTGCCAATTTTAGGCAATATTGGCTCCATCTTTATTAATACAGAAATATTGCAACAAAAAGGGCTAGCAATACCGAAATCGATTAAGGATTTGACAGACCCTGCTTACAAGGAATTAGTATCCTTCCCAAATATTATGGATTCCTCAACAGGCTGGCTTTTAGTACAAGCCATTATAAAGGAATATGGTGACGATGAAGGACAAAAGGTGTTAGCTGATTTAATTAAAAATGCTGGCCCACATATTGAAAGCTCAGGTTCTGGCCCTATCAAAAAGGTGAAAACTGGTGAGGTTGCTGCAGGCTTTGGTTTACGTATTCAAGCGATTGATGCTAAAAACGAAGGATTGCCAATTGAATATATTGACCCGACAGAAGGAAACTTCACTTTAACGGAATCTGTGGCTGTTGTGGATAAAGAAGGTGATGAGGCTTTAGCTAAAGAAATGGCAAAGGTGATCGCAACGGAGGCTCGCAGTGGTTTATTGGAGCAATATCCTGTAGCTCTATATGAAGGGGAACAGGTAAAGGATGAGTATGTTCCAGCTTATTTAAAAAAATGGGATACAACATTAACGGTTGATTTATTAGAAAAACATCAAGCCTTCTTTAAAGAAGCGCAGCGATAAGGAGTTATAGCAGATGAGTAACTATAAATTATTGACACCAGGACCATTGACAACAACTGAAGCGGTAAAACAAGAAATGTTAAAAGATCGTTGCACATGGGATGACGACTATAAAAATGTGACACAAGTGATTCGCAAGCAACTTTTAGCGTTAGCTCATGTCGAGGAGCCTGAATATACTACGGTGCTTATGCAAGGAAGTGGAAGCTTTGTCGTAGAGTCTGTACTAACAACTGCGATTGGTGATAACGATAAAGTACTAATTCTAACAAATGGTGCTTATGGTGAGCGAATTGTTGAAATGGCTAACGTTTTAAAGTTACAACACGTTGTTTATAGTGTCCCTTACGATGAACAGCCATCATCATTAGAAGTTCAAGCTTTTCTTGAAAAAGATGCAAGTATTACACATGTAGCCGTAGTGCATTGTGAGACAACTACTGGTATTTTAAATCCAATAAAAGAAATAGGAGAAGTTGTTCATTTATTCGATAAAACGTTTATCGTGGATGCGATGAGTAGCTTTGGTGGTGTACCGATGGATGTATCCAATTTGCATATTGATTTTTGCATTAGTAGTGCCAATAAATGTATTCAAGGTGTGCCAGGTTTTGGATTTGTTATCGCGAACACAAAAGCTTTAGAAAAATGTAAAGGACAAGCCCGTAGCGTAGCATTAGACTTGTATAGCCAATGGGAAGTGATGAAGCAAGATGGAAAGTGGCGGTTCACATCACCTACTCATGTAGTGGCAGCTTTTGCGAAGGCGCTTGAGGAGTTAATCGATGAAGGTGGAATCGATGCCCGCCATAAGCGCTATGCGCATAATAATCATATACTTCGCTCTCGTTTGTCAGTGCTTGGGTTTGAAGCGTACGTTTCAAAAGAGCTTCAATCACCTATTATTACAACATTTTTATTCCCACACAACGAGTTTACTTTTGAGCATTTTTATCAGGAAATGAAAAAAGAGGGTTTTGTCATCTATCCTGGTAAGTTGACTGATGTGGATACATTCCGTATTGGCAATATTGGTGATATTCATGAGGAAGATATGCTGACGTTATGTGAGGTCATAGAAAATTATATGGTGGTGAAAACGAATGAAAATTGAAACGGTTATTTTGGATTGGGCAGGGACAGCAGTAGATTTTGGTTGCTTTGCCCCTGTAAATGTTTTTTTAACGATTTTTGAAGATGCAGGTGTCACAGTTACACTGGAAGAGGCTCGTAAACCAATGGGTATGCTGAAAATTGACCATATCCGTACGATGCTGGAAATGCCAAGAATTGCTGATGAATGGCAACGTGTGCATGGACAAGCCTTTACAGAAGAAAATGTAAGTGCATTATACAAGCAGTTCGAAACAAAGTTAATGGAATCGTTGGCAACTTATACAGATCCTATCCAGCATGTGAAAGCGACCGTACAGCAATTGAGAGAAGCGGGAATTCGAATTGGCTCAACGACAGGCTATACTGATTCCATGATGGAAGTAGTGACAAGACATGCAGCTGACAAGGGTTATCAACCTGATTTTCTCGTAACACCTACACAGGTAGGGGATAAAGGACGACCATACCCATTCATGATTTTTAAAAATATGGAGGCATTAGGGTCAAAAGCAACAAAGCAAGTTGTGAAGGTTGGCGATACAACCTCAGATATAATGGAGGCCTTGAATGCAGGTGTTTGGGCTGTTGGTGTTATTATTGGAAGTTCAGAAATGGGACTTTCTGAAGCAGAGTTCCAAGCATTAACTGCTGAAGAACAACAGCAAGTGATAGCGAAAACGAAATGCATTTTTGAAGAAACTGGCGCTCATTATACGATTGAAACTATGGCAGAGCTACCTGCGTTAATTGAAACGATTAATGAACGTATAACTAGAATATAAACAAAACAAACCTCGGCAGATGTGGATAACTGCCGAGGTTTGTTTTTAGTCTCGCTCATATGGGATTGAATCTGGTATTTCGGCAAATGGATTTTTTTCATTAATTCGGTCATAAAACATAACACCATTCAGATGGTCTAATTCATGCTGAAATGCAATAGCCGGCAATCCTTTAAGGCGCATCTTTTTCTCTTCACCATCAATTGTTTTAAATTTTACTGTGATGCGTGCATGACGTGGCACATACCCAGGAATATTACGATCAACAGAAAGACATCCTTCTCCTGCTGATAGGTATGTGTTTTCGACAGAGTGGCTAACGATCTTTGGATTAATGGCCACAAAGCTTAATTGTTCGCCAGCCTCATCTTTTAAATGAAGGGCAAACATACGCTGTAAGCAATTTACCTGATTGGCAGCTAAGCCAATGCCACTACGCAAATTATATTTTTCGGCCATTTCAGGATCTTGGCTGTTGATTAAATATTGAAGCATATCCTCTGCAAGCTTTCTTGTTTCATCAGTTAAAGGGAATTTAACTTCCTCTGCTTTTGTGCGTAAAGTCGGATGACCTTCGCGGATAATATCATCCATTAAAATCATATAGTAATCTTCCTTTCAACTTTGTAGTGCCTTATTAATAAGTATACATCACGTCTTAAAACAATCACATGAAAAAAGACCTTATTTGAATATACTCAAAAAATTTTTCTAATGCTATTAGATTTTCGAGAATGGGGTATTCTACTAGGGGAAAAGCTGTGAGAAAACGTATGAGCTGTACGGTGTAAATAAGGTGTTGTAATACAGAATTTGAATATTACTGATACAGTATAGGACAGCAATGTTTGATTGTTATTCTAGAAAAAATCTTTGTATAGAGCAGTAATAGATGATTGACCGACAGTATTTTATTCAGTATACTGAATTTCAAGAATAAGTTGTACTAGTTAAAAAGGTGATTTATTTTAATACAGCTGAAAGGGAGATGTGACAAATGAGCAAGAAAAACAATAATATTTTTGATGCTAAACAAACGCTAACTGAAATCGAAGATAAGTTTGAAATGTTTCAAATTTTGAATGAAGAAGGCGAAATTATAAATAAAGAGGCAGATCCACAATTATCAGATGAGGAACTAGTTGAACTAATGACACGTATGGTTTATACACGTATTTTAGATCAACGTTCAATCTCACTAAACCGTCAAGGTCGTTTAGGCTTCTACGCGCCGACTGCTGGTCAAGAAGCTTCGCAACTTGCTTCTCATTTTGCGTTAGAACAAGAAGATTGGATTTTACCAGGTTACCGTGATGTACCACAAATTGTATGGCATGGCTTACCTTTAGATAAAGCGTTTTTATTCTCTCGTGGACATTTTATGGGGAACCAAGTACCTGAGGGTGTAAATGTTCTAGCACCACAAATTATTATCGGTGCTCAATATATCCAAGCAGCAGGTGTTGCACTAGGTATACAAAAGCGTGGGAAAAAAGCTGTTGCAGTAACTTATACTGGTGACGGTGGTTCTTCTCAAGGCGATTTCTATGAAGGAATTAACTTTGCAGGTGCGTTTAAATCACCAGCAATCTTCATCGTACAAAATAACCAATATGCAATTTCAACACCTCGTGAATTGCAAACAGCTGCTAAAACAATTGCACAAAAAGGTGTGGCAGCTGGTTTACCAAGTATTTTAGTAGATGGAATGGATGCGCTTGCAGTTTATGTAGCAACGCGTGATGCACGTGAGCGCGCAGTTAATGGTGAAGGTCCAACATTAATTGAAACAATGTGTTACCGTTATGGTCCTCATACAATGGCTGGGGATGACCCAACACGTTACCGTACATCTGATACAGATAATGAATGGGCACAAAAAGATCCACTTGTTCGCTTCCGTAAATACCTAGAAGCAAAAGGTTTATGGGATGAAAAGAAAGAAGAAGCAGTAATCGAACGTGCAAAAGAAGAAATTAAAGAAGCAATTAAAAAAGCAGATGCTGCTCCAAAACAAAAAGTAACAGAATTAATGGAAAACATGTATAAAGGCGAAATGCCATCTAATTTAAAAGAACAGTATGAAATCTATAAAGAGAAGGAGTCGAAATAACCTATGGCACAAATGACGATGATTCAAGCAATTACAGATGCACTTCGCACAGAATTAAAGAATGATGAAAACGTTCTTGTATTCGGGGAAGATGTAGGTGTCAACGGTGGGGTATTCCGCGCGACAGAAGGCCTACAAAAAGAATTTGGGGTTGATCGCGTTTTTGATACACCATTAGCAGAATCAGGTATTGGTGGCTTAGCAATCGGTCTTTCTCTTCAAGGATTCCGTCCAGTTCCTGAAATTCAATTCTTCGGTTTCGTTTATGAAGTAATGGATTCAATCAGTGGTCAATTAGCACGTATGAGCTACCGTAGTGGTGGGGTATATAATGCACCAGTAACAATCCGTTCACCATTTGGTGGTGGTGTGCACACACCTGAAATGCACTCTGATAGCTTAGAAAGCTTAATGACAGCACAACCAGGATTAACAGTTGTTGTTCCATCAACACCATATGATGCAAAAGGTTTACTTATTTCATCTATCCGTAATGACAACCCAGTTATTTTCTTAGAGCATTTAAAACTATACCGTTCATTCCGTGAAGAAGTACCTGAAGAAGCATACGAAATTCCACTAGGAAAAGCAGATGTAAAACGTGAAGGTACTGATTTAACAATTGTTGCTTACGGTTTAATGGTTCATGAAAGCTTAAAGGCTGCTGAAGAACTAGAAAAAGAAGGACATTCTGTAGAGGTCATTGATCTACGTACAATTCAACCGATCGATGTGGAAACAATTATCGCATCAGTTGAAAAAACAGGTCGTGCAATCGTTGTCCAAGAAGCTCAAAAACAAGCAGGTATCGCTGCAAACGTAGTAGCAGAAATTACAGAGCGCGCAATTTTAAGCTTAGAAGCTCCTGTTCTTCGTGTGGCTGCACCAGATACTGTGTACCCATTCCCACAAGCTGAAGGTGTTTGGTTACCAAACTACAAAGATGTAATGGAAACAGCGAAAAAAGTTTTAACATTCTAATAAAGCTTCTAAACTTGAACAACAGTAACTAGAAAGGATGGGTACACATGGCATTTGAATTCAGATTACCGGATATTGGCGAGGGAATTCACGAAGGCGAAATCGTGAAATGGTTCGTTAAAGCTGGAGATACAGTAAAAGAAGACGATATTCTTTGTGAAGTCCAAAATGATAAAGCGGTAGTAGAAATTCCTTCACCAGTTGAAGGAACAGTTGAGGAAGTTTTAGTAGGAGAAGGAACAGTTGCTGTAGTTGGCGATGTCCTAATCCGTTTGGATGCACCTGGCTATGAGGACATAAAGCTAAAAGGTGATCATCATGCTGAAGAAAAAACAGAAGCACAAGTTCAGGCAACTGCAGAGTCTGGTCAGGACGTAGAGAAAGCTCCTGCTAAAGAGGAGAAGGCACCAGAAAAAGCTCCTGAAAAAGTGGAGACAGTGATTGATGAAACAAAACGTGTGATTGCAATGCCTTCTGTACGTAAATTTGCACGTGATAAAGATGTTAACATCCGTGAAGTGAAGGGTACAGGTAAAAATGGTCGAATCTTAAAAGAAGATATTGAAAACTTCTTAAAAGGTGGTGGCTCTGTAGAGGCTGATACGGCAACTGTTGAAACAGTTGATGCAACAGTTCAGCAAGAGGCAGCAGCTCCAGCAGCACCTGTAGTTCTTGAAGGGGAATTCCCAGAGACTCGTGAGAAAATGTCTGGTATTCGAAAAGCGATTGCAAAAGCAATGGTACACTCGAAACAAACAGCTCCGCATGTTACACTTATGGATGAAGTCGATGTAACAGCTCTTGTAGCACATCGTAAAAAATTCAAAGATATCGCTGCTGAAAAAGGTGTCAAATTAACATATTTACCATATGTAGTAAAAGCACTTATTTCAACTTTACGCGAGTTCCCTGAATTTAACCGCTCATTAGATGATGCAACGCAAGAAATTATTCAAAAGCATTACTATAATATTGGTATTGCTGCTGATACTGAAAGAGGCCTATTAGTACCCGTTATTAAGCATGCAGATCGCAAATCTGTATTTGCAGTGTCTAATGAAATCAATGAGTTAGCGACGAAAGCCCGTGAAGGCAAGCTTGCGCCACATGAAATGAAAGGTGCTTCCATGTCCATTACGAATATTGGCTCTGCGGGAGGACAATGGTTCACGCCAGTAATTAATCATCCTGAAGTAGCTATACTAGGTATTGGTCGAATTTCAGAAAAACCTGTAATAAAAAATGGTGAAATTGTAGCCGCACCTGTGTTAGCATTATCATTGAGCTTTGATCATCGTATGATCGATGGAGCCACTGCACAAAATGCTTTAAATCACTTAAAGCGTTTGTTAAGTGAGCCAGAATTATTATTAATGGAGGCGTAACAAAATGGTAGTAGGAGATTTCCCAATCGAAACAGATACTCTTGTCATTGGTTCAGGTCCTGGAGGATATGTAGCAGCAATTCGTGCAGCTCAAACTGGCCAAAAAGTAACAATCGTTGAAAAAAATGTACTTGGTGGTGTGTGCTTAAACGTAGGTTGTATCCCATCAAAGGCATTAATTTCAGTAGGTCACCGTTTTGAGCAAGCTAAACATTCAGATGACATGGGAATCATCGCTTCTGATGTGAAATTAGACTTCTCAAAAGCACAAGCATTTAAAGACAGCGTTGTTAAAAAATTAACAGGCGGTGTTGAAGGCTTACTTAAAGGTAACAAAGTTGAAATTGTACAAGGTGAAGCTTATTTCGTTGACGCTAATTCAGTGCGTATCATCAATGGTGAATCTGCTCAAACTTACACATTTAACAATGTCATTATTGCAACAGGTTCTCGTCCAGTTGAAATTCCAACATTCAAATTCTCTGATCGCGTACTAAACTCTACTGGAGCACTTTCTTTACAAGAAGTTCCTGGTAAATTAGTTGTTATCGGTGGCGGATATATTGGTACAGAGCTAGGTTCAGCATACGCAAACCTAGGTTCACAAGTTACAATTATTGAAGGCGGAAAAGATATTTTAGCTGGCTTCGAAAAACAAATGACGCAAATCGTGAAAAAAGGCCTTAAAAAGAAAGGCGTTGAAATGGAAGTTAACGCATCTGCAAAAGGCGTTGAAGAAACTGAAAACGGCGTAGTAGTAACTTATGAAGTTGGTGGAGAAGAGAAGAAAGTTGAAGCTGACTATGTATTAGTAACTGTGGGTCGTCGTCCAAATACAGATGAAATGGGCCTTGCTGAAATCGGTGTTGAATTCGGTGAACGCGGTCTAATCAATGTTGACAAACAATGTCGTACAAATATTTCAAACATCTATGCAATTGGTGATATCGTTGCAGGTCCTCAGCTTGCACATAAAGCTTCTTACGAAGGTAAAGTTGCTGCTGAAGCGATTGCTGGTGAAAAATCAGTTGTTGATTATCTTGCTGTACCGGCTGTATGTTTCACAGATCCAGAAATGGCGACAGTTGGTTACAACGAAGAACAAGCGAAAGCAGAAGGCATTGAATACACTGCAGCGAAGTTCCCATTCGCAGCAAACGGCCGTGCGCTTGCATTAAACCAATCAGAAGGTTTCGTGAAGCTTGTTGCTCGTAAAGAAGATGGCTTATTAATCGGTGCTCAAATCGTAGGTGCTGGTGCATCTGATATGATCGCTGAGATGGGCTTAGCGATTGAAGGCGGCATGACTGCTGAAGATATCGCTTTAACAATTCATGCTCACCCAACATTAGGTGAAATTACAATGGAAACTGCTGAAGTATTACTTGGCAACCCAATCCACATTGTAGCGAAAAAATAATTTGAATAAAGGAGTGTAGAAAAAGCGGATGTTCATTCGCTTATCTACACTCCTTTTTTATTTACAATTGTTTTCTTAAATGCAGCTTGTCGTTGAATAAAATAAATAAAAGGTAATAACTTGAAGATGTGGCCCTATGGATATTAAATTTTACTTTATGCATAAAAAATAGTATTATAATTGATAATAATTATCAATTAAAAATGAAGGAATGGGTTACGATGAATGAGCGCTACCGAACATTTATTTTATTAGCACAATACAAATCATTTACTGAAACAGCGAAGCAGATGTTTTGTTCCCAACCAACAGTTTCTCAGCATATTCAGCAATTGGAAAGTGAATTAGGCTGCCAGCTGATCTCACGGAAAAAACGACAAATCGAGTTAACTACACAAGGCGAAATGGTGTTGGCTTATGCGCAGAAGATGCAGGAAATGGACCAACAATTGCGAATAGCAGTAAAGCAGACACAACAGGAAAATATCAAATTATATATAAGTCACTATATTGCAGATAGCTTTTTTGACGAGCTATTTGATAAAAATAATAGCACATATAAACAATATCCATATGAAATTAATAGCTATTGCTATGAAGATTTAAAAAGTAGTTTAGTAGAAAACCATGCCAAATTTGCTGTGATGCCGATTTATGATGCTGATAAGATTGTTCACGAGTCATTTGATATCGATATTTTATTTGAGGAAGAATTAGTATTAGTGATGACAAATGATCATCCTTTAGCAAGTCGTCAAATCATTTATACAAGAGATTTGAAAAACTTATCGATGCTATTGTCCCAAAGTTCTTATTTGAATCAGCATATTAAACAAGCTTTACATCAGAAGGCAGTACCTGTTTATTATATACAGATGACTAATTTTGAAATTATTAAGAAGGCTGTGCAGCAGGGTATGGGCGTATCCTTTTTACCTTATAAATCAATAGAGGATAGTCTAGATAAATTAACGTTTAAATATGTGAAAGGTCTATCTATTAAACGAAAAAATGGTATTGTATTTAACCGTAACCAAATTTTAAATGAGCAAGAACAAGCATTTTGTGAACGTATAAAGAAGAAATTGAAGATAGAGTCTATCAGGTAAGCTAAACTTATAATGGTAAATAAATCCTTTATAGTGTTTCTTCTATTATATTTATTAAAATATTTTCTAATTTAATCCAAGCAATATACGAAGCTTTTATTTACTGATTCGTAATTGTTTGGGTTTTTTATCTTAATTGAGCATCTATGCCAGCAGTATGGTAGCACTTCGAGGAATTTATATAGCTTTTCTGCGATGACTTCCAAGAATCATTTTTGATAGAATATCATCCTTCATTTGTAGGTTTATAGCATTCTATAAGAAAATGTAATAGTACAATAGGAGATTTTTATAATTCGAGAAAAACGGATAAGTGGACAGCGAAAATTAAAATCTTACACCTTACATGATATTGATAATCGTTATCAATGGTGATATAGTTCGAAATGCAAGGAGGTATGAAGATGTCAAAAGACTATATTGTTGTTCATCCATGTAATATTTTTTCTCAAGGCAAAGCAGATGAAAATTTTGAAATTGTAGATATGTATGATTTACCGAATATTGAGCTGTCTTCTTATAAATGTATGATAATTTTAGGGTTTGTCGATCAAGAATTTTTGCAAGAAAAGAAGCAAATTATCGCAGATTTTTTGGCAAGTAAAAAGATTGTATGCTTCTTCGGTAACTTAGTCACAAATTGGTTGCCAGGACAGCAGGCATTTATTGCAAAGGAAATTCGAAATCATTGGGATTATGACATCTCAATTGCGAAACAACACAGAATTTTTGCAGGTGTAAAGGAAGAAGATATGACAATAAATAAAGGTGTGAAAGGATTTTTTGCTCGTGGACATCATCCAGCACCTACAGATGCGGAAATTTTATTAACCTTGCCAGACGGTGAGCCTGTGACATTTATTGACCGAAGCTCAACAAATGGGACTATTTTTATGCATGCAGGTAATAATCTTTTAACTATTGGAGGCATGACACCGTCATCATCAAAAACAACCAGTCGTATTCCTACACAGCTAATGCAATGGGTACAAGAAGAATACATGTATTTAGCGGAAAGGAGTGTCAAGTAGTGCGTAAAATAGCTGTTATGTATAGTGGTAGTTCACAACATTGGCGTACATATAAGACATCTGAATTCGCTCAGTATATTGATCAATTGATTCCAGTGCGTCAGTTAGAGGAAGAAAATTTAGATGCCTTTGATGTATTAATCATCCCTTCTCAATCTCATACAGGGTTATTAGATAAAAATATTCAAAAGATCTATGATTTTGCGAATACAGGTAAAGTAGTGGTCACATTTGGCCCTCAGCACAGAGATTGGTTGCCAATGCATAATTGGGAATCTAGGCCAACTAATTTTTGGTGGTGGCTAGAGCCTAATGCTGATAGTGGCTTGCGTTTAATAGAGGCAACGCATGATTTATTTAAGAATTACCTTACATTGGAGGATGCAACTTGGCATCAACATGGTGTGTACTGGCCAAGTGAGGGCTGTGAAGTTTTAGTATCGACAGATGATGGTGGGGCCGTCTTATATATTGATCGAGTGAACACAAATGGGATTTGGGTCAATACAACATTGGATCCAGATTATCATTTTGGATCTTATTTTATGCCGGCAACAGAACGCTTCTTACGAGGATTTTTACCTTGGCTAAAGAAAGGGCAAATATAAGGAATGCTAAGTGCGCAAAATGATTACTAATAGCTCTATTTGAGACGCAAGTGTTAGTAGTATGTTGGTTCAAGGTTTTGACAGGAAAGCTTGCCGTACATAGTGTAGAAAAATAAGCTTGTGGTATTAAATTAATTATTTTGGAATTTGCTCGTCATTGGTACGGAAATTTTTTGATAAAAGAAAGTAGGAGAACTAGTGGAACCTATTGCTTATGTTGGCATTGATATTCAGTTTACTCGATTAACGGCTGAGGATCGTGAACGTGGCTTAGTATTTTTATATTTATATGATTTACCCTATGTTGATTTAACTGCCTATGCAGGAATAATTATCACAAATCATGTAGAAGAGCAATTTCTACTAGAACATAAAATGATTTTAGATGAATATTTGCTACAGGGTGGTGTTATCTTTTCACTGACAGAAATATCATTGCCATGGTTAGCAAATGTAGCTAATTGGAAACGCTCTCCTATTCCATTGAAAGATCGCGAAATCATGATTGAACAAGCTAATTGTTCTTTATTTAAAGGGATAGAGCCTTATGATATTAATTATCGAAAAGGTGTACGGGGCTTCTTTTCTCGTGGCTATTTTGAAGAATTACCAGCACATGCGGAAGTGTTAATTACAGATCAAAGTGGTGTACCGATACTTTATGTTGATCGACACTCAACAAATGGCACCATTTTTGCAGGGGCAGGTACCGATATTTACAAGGTATTTATGCATGAAGAAAATACATCGAAAAAGCTTAGTATGCAAATGCTAGATTGTATTCGTGAGGAAGCTAACCGCAATTATGCAAGTGGAGGTAGGGGCAAATGATAGGGATTGTGACGAATGGCTTACCATTTCAAAATCGCTTTTTTGCAGAGCAAGAATTTCATTATTTATATGATGAAGTGCTACATATTCGCCACTTTCATCAATATGATTTAACAAAGTATGACACACTTATTTTATCTTGTCGCTTAGATATCCGTTCTTTAAAGCGGTATCAGTCACAATTACTGAAATTTGTTAATGCTGGCAAAAGACTGATTATTTTTGGTGAAATATTGGATTGCTGGTTTCCGACAATTGATTGGGAAGATTCTGAGGTCAATTTTAGTTGGTGGGTGAGAGATGGCGGTGATTTACCGATGAAAATGCAAAATAATGTGCATCCACTTTTTAAATACGTGACATTGCATGATATGAAATGGCATTATCACGGTTCTTTTTTACCACCACAAGGAGCGCAATCGTTATTAGATATTCCAAATGGACGATCGTTATTTTATGTAGATAATGTGAGTTTTAATGGAGAACTAGTTGTCACTACACTTGATCCGATGTTTCATATTGGACTAGGTTTTATTGATCAATCAAAGCCGTTTTTACATGGGATGGCAAAATGGTTAAGAGAGGAAGAAAAACATTGAAGAAGTATGGACTTGTCGCTGCTGTAGCACTAACAATGTTGCTGGCAGCTTGCAATAATAACAACGAAGAGACGCAAAATAATACTAAGCCTCAGGTGGAGCAACAATCATCAGAGTTACAAACGACAAAGGAAGAGAAGCTTGTAGTTGACCAATTAGGACGTGAAGTAACAGTACCAAATTCGATTGAGCGTGTTGTAATGGGAGGCATTCTTCCATACTTCTCTACTTGGTATGTAGCAACAAATTCTACAAAAGAAATTGCTGGTATGCATCCAAATTCGTATAATGCAGCAAAACATTCGATGCTAGCAAAAATGTCTCCAGATGTTTTAAAGGCTGATACTTCGTTTATTCAAAATGGTGAAGTCAATGTGGAAGAATTAATGAAAGTAAATCCACAATTATATATAGAGATTGCAACAGATGAGAAATCAATCCATAAAGTATCAGAGGCAGGTATTCCTGTGGTTGCGCTCAAGGCAATTGACGCAGCTGCGGCAGAGCCATTAGCTACCTTTAATAGCTGGTTAGAAATAACAAGTCAAATAACAGGCACAACAGAACGTGCTAATCGCTTCCTAGAGGAAGGCAAAAAAGTACAAGCTCAATTAGATGAAAAGTTAAAAACGATTGAAGAAAAAGATAAGCCTCGCGCGATGATGTTGTTTAGACATAATGAAAAGTCGATTACAATTGGAGGGAAAAACTTCTTTGGTAATCAATGGCTCAATGCGACGGGAGCAATTGATGTAGCTGAAAATGATATCCAAGGACAAAAAGAAGTCAATATGGAACAGGTATATACTTGGAATCCAGATATTATTTTTATTACCAATTTTACAGAAACACAGCCAGCTGATTTGCTTGAAAATAAGATACCTGGGCAGGATTGGAGTCAGGTGAAGGCAGTTCAGGAGGGTAAAGTGTATAAGATTCCATTAGGCATTTATCGTTGGTTCCCACCTAGTGGAGACGCACCTTTAATGTTAAAGTGGCTTGCACAAAAAAATCACCCAGCGCTATTTGATTATAAAATAGAGGATGAGATTAAAGCATATTATAAAGATTTTTATGAATACGATGTGACAGATGAAGATATTCAAGCTATTTTAAATCCGTCTTCAGAAGCAGCTAAATATTAAGGGATGATTGGTAAATGCAAAACTGGAAAAAGATTATTTTATGGCTCCTCCCCTTGGTGATTGCCGTTATTTCTCTTGGTGTAGGACGCTTTGAGGTTGGTATCGAGCAGCTATTAAAGATTCTTGCTTCACAGATTTTCCCTATAGAGCCGACATGGACAGAGATGGAAGAAACGGTTATTATCAATATTCGCTTGCCACGTATTCTTCTCGCATTGTTAATTGGTGGAGGTTTAGCAATTGCAGGTGCTAGCTTCCAAGGAATGTTTGGTAATCCGCTAGTATCACCAGATATTTTAGGTGTTTCGGCGGGAGCTGGCTTTGGTGCTTCTCTTGGGATATTATTGTTTGGGCAAAATTTTGCCACACAGATAATGGCATTGCTTTTTGGATTAGGTGCCATCGGCTTTACGTTTTTAATTGCTGGCGCACGCAAAAATGCTCCTATTTTTATGTTTGTCTTAGCAGGTGTTATTACATCGGCACTGTTTAATGCGCTTATTTCGTTAACTAAATTTGTAGCTGACCCAGAGGAAAAGCTACCTGCGATTACCTATTGGTTGATGGGTAGCTTAGGAACGGTTACTTATAAAGATTTATATATAGGTGGACCACTGATTATTATCGGTATGTTAATACTTTATTTCCTAAGATGGCGATTAAATATTTTAACCCTCCCAGAGGATGAGGCAAAATCAATGGGAATTTCTGTAGTGCCTTTGAAATGGATGATTATATTTGGTGCCACTTTGATTACTGCGGTGTCTGTTGCGGTTGCAGGAATTGTTGGCTGGGTGGGTTTGATTATTCCACATGTTGCTCGTATGCTTGTTGGAAACAATAATCAGCATGTATTACCAATGTCGATTGCTATTGGAAGCGTCTATTTGTTAGTAATTGATAATTTAGCACGTTCTATAACAGCAACAGAAATACCTTTATCGATTTTAACAGCGATTATTGGTGCACCATTCTTTGCTTATTTACTGCGTAAATCTGGAGGTGGATGGGCGTGATAATTGAAGTGAAAAATGGCAATTTTTATTATGAAAAGCATCGTAAGAAATCCCAAAATCTTTATGTAAACAATATTAATTTTACACTGGAACCAGGACAAATTATGGCCATCCTTGGTCCTAATGGAGCTGGAAAGACAACGATGCTCAAATGTATTACAGGGTTACTAGAGTGGAAGCAGGGAGAAACCTATATAGATGACAAGCCATTGTCTACTGTCAAGCGTAAGGAGCTTTGGCAACGTATTGGCTATGTACCGCAAGCTCATAAAATGGTATTTGGTTTTACAATAGAAGAGCTTGTTGTGATGGGAAGAGCCCCTTTTATTAGTACATTGGCCCAACCATCAAAAAAAGATTTAGAAGCGGCGCATTTGGCATTAGATACAATTGGTATCGTCCATTTAGCAAAAAAATCATGCAATGAGGTAAGTGGCGGCGAGCTACAGCTGGCTTTAATAGCTCGCACACTGGTTGCCGATCCAGAAATACTTATTTTAGATGAACCAGAGTCACATTTGGATATTCAAAAACAAATTACTATTTTACAAACAATCAAGCAATTAGCGAGAGAACGTGGCATTTCTTGTATTATTAACACGCATTATCCTAATCATGCCTTTTATTTAGCTGATCGGGTCCTGATGACGGCAAAGGATAAGGGTGTTGTATATGGCGCTGTACGTGAAATAATGACGGAGGAAAGAATGCAGTCGTTTTTTGGTATCGAGCTAAAAAAAATACTGTATGAAGAAGAGAATTATGTGGTAGAAACAATGGTTCCACGTGCATTAGGTGCAGAAAAATAAGGAGTGCCGCTGGCTTGACTCCAATCAACCATTCTGCAAAAGTGTCTTTTCCTCTTTCATACTAGCCGTTGGGGACTAAATAACCCTTTATTTGTCTTATTAGAGAGAGGATAGACCCTTATTTTCAAGATGGAGAAGTGATGAGTGACAACACCCCTCCATAAAATGAGTAGTGGAAATCTTTGCTAAAAAGATAACCTTTTTATGGATTGGAAGGCTACTTGACTCCGATGGGATAGCGAGACAGGCGAGCCCTCAGGAAAGCAAGTAGCCGGAAATCCATTTTCACCTTTCACAAACATTCTATGGATAGTTTTGTTTTTCCACACTATGTAGCATGTAGTTGTTTTCCCAACTACATGCTTTTTAGCTATTTTTACTGTATTAGCTTGGTGCGTGAGTCGGCTACATTGATAATCAGGTAGTGGTATTGCCTTCAAATATTATTTCTATTATTTGCAAGCTCCTTTAATTATTCTGAATAATCGATAAATGCTATAATGATAGCATTGTAGAAAGTAAGGGAGGATTTCATAGTGGAGCTTAATTTAACTGGGAAAGTAGCAATTATTACAGGATCGAGTAAAGGAATTGGTTATTATACGGCCATGCAGCTTGTCAAAGAGGGGGCTCATGTTGTACTTTGCGCACGTGGAGAAAAACAGCTACAGGTGGCAGCTGGGTGTATTAAAAATGAAACAGGTGTGGATGTTTTAATTGTTCCAGCTGATGTTACAAAGGAAAAGGACTGTAAGTATTTAATTGAGCGTACAGTAGAACATTTTGGACGCATTGATATTCTCATTAATAATGCTGGTACAGCTTCAGCGAATCCCTTTGAATCAGTGAGTAGTGAGCTGTGGCAAGCAGACATAGATTTAAAGGTATTTGGGGCTATACATTGCTCCAAATATGCTGCACCATATATGCGTAAGGCTGGTGCAGGTGCAATCGTTAATGTGACAGCGGTGATGGCTAAGACACCTCCAGCAAGCTCGCTTCCTACTACAGTTAGCCGCGCTGCGGGACTTGCTTTGACAAAAGCGATGAGCAAGGATTTAGGGAAGGATAATATTCGCGTAAATTCTGTATGTATTGGGCTTATTCGCAGTGATCAGATCGAAAAGAATTGGAAAAAGGAAGAACCTAATTTATCGTGGGAAGATTATTCTCGTAAGGTAGGGAAAACTATTCCACTTGGACGTGTAGGTGATACGCAAGAAGCCGCTAACGTCATCACATTTTTAGTTTCTGATGCAGCAAGTTATGTTACAGGGACTTCAGTGAATATTGATGGTGGCTCTGGTCACGCATTATAAATAGGATAATCTTTTTTAGGAAAATAATTTTAATGATGTCTCATTAAATTATGATGAGACAACCCCTATATTTCTCTTAATTAAAAGAAGAAAGCCATCCGCTTTCTTTTTTTATATTATTTTCCTAAAATTATAATAGACAGAAAATTCTTGCAGATGTAGAATGAACGATATAGGGGGTGAAAAGTGGCGAAATGTTGAACGAAAATTTTGCTGCGCTGTTGTTACGAGTTGTTCGTATCATTGCTCAAATTGGCATACTGACCATTTTTTATTACATGGGGGTGGGAATTGTAACCTATTTACACATACCTCTTCCAGGAAGTATTATTGGATTACTGTTATTAGCACTTTCACTCATGTTTAAAATCATTAAGGTGGAATATATTCAAGACGGTGCAAGTTTTTTAATTGGTATGTTAACATTGTTTTTCATACCAGCAACGGTAGGGGTTATTGATTATCCAGAACTCATGTCAGTCACTGGCCTGTTGATTATTTTAGCCGTTATTGCTAGTACATTAATCTCTATTTATGTCACGGGTTTACTGACACAAATCATTGAGAAAAAAGAATTGGCGAAAAAAGAAGGTACGGAAACCACTGTTGATGAAGGGAAGGGAGAGTTAACGGTTGATTGAAGCAATTGTTGTCCTAAGTACCGTCATTATGTTTGTATTGTTCACAAAGTTTTATCAGCGATTTCCACATCCCATCATGATCCCCTTGGTCACTACTACAGTGGTCAGTGTGATGATTTTACTTATATTCGATATTCCATATGCAACATATATGAGAGGTGGAGAATGGCTTCAGAAAATGCTTGGACCAGCAGTTGTCGCACTTGCCTATCCTCTCTATAATCAACGAGCTATTATTATAAAATATAAGTATTCTATTTTATCAGGACTTTTCATCGGTATGATTACAGGCTTAATGACAATTTTTGTATTACTAAAATGGATTGGTGTAAAGTCTAGCTGGATGCTGACGGCCTTACCTAAATCATTAACCACGCCTGTTGGGATGCAGGTAAGCGAAACGATAGGGGGTATCCCGCCTCTAACTGCTGTTTTTGTGATGATTGCAGGGTTTGTAGGGGCTATTATTGGACCATTCGTTATTAAATATGGCAAAATCAACTCTGCCGTTAGTAGAGGTGTGGCTGTAGGCAGTGCCTCACATGGTGTAGGTCTTGTAAAATTAAGAGAATATGGGGAACAGGAATTATCAGTTGGTTCATTATCGATGGGCTTAACGGCTGTTATTGGGGCATTTTTCTGTCCTTTATTTGTTTATTTATTTTTATAATCCAATTGTCGCTTTGTGCAAAAAAAGAGTTGTCTCAAAAACTATTTGAGACAACCTCTTTAGCTTTTTTCAATAATCAATTGAATCGTATGGGCTAGCCCAGTGTGTAGCATTCCTTCATGTCGAATTTGCTCACCTGTAAAAAAGTGGATAATTTTATATGCTTGACACCATTGGAGGACATCTAAAGGGTTATATAAAAAGTCGAGTTGCTGTGGACCACCTGAAGCATAAGGGAGCTGATAAATGGAATATAACTCCATCATAATTCGCCCTCCTGGTTTGACTGAATCGATAATCTTTTGTATGACCGTTTGTTGTTGCTTTGCTGGAAAATGTCCAAATACCATAATGGCCGCATCATATTTATTAACGGGAAGCTCATCCAGCAGTAAATCGGCTAGCTTAGTTTGAACTGTCACTTGATGCTTCAGTGCTAATTGTTCAGTTTTTTGAAGACCACTCTGTGCATAATCATAGGCAGTAACCGTATGTCCAGCTGTGGCTAAAAAAACAGCATTACGTCCTTCACCCTCTGCATAGGCAGCGATATTAGGGTAATCTTTCAAATAATATACATAATCTTTAATAAAGGCATTAGGTTGTTCGCCATAAACGTATTCTGCTCCTTGAAAACGTTGATCCCAAGTATTCATTTAGTTCACTCCCTTTTTTATATTGTAAATAATATAGATTGCTTATTCTAATTTTTAGCTTATTTAGTTGAAAGCTTGAAAAAGCAACTAGTCGTTATGAAAAGGCAAATAATCAATTCTCAAGTAATATTCAAGTACCATCTATATATGTAATTAATAATGATTGGGACAGGTAAAGAGAAATTTCTAAAGCAGCAATGATATCCAAGCATAGCAAAGCTCACTTGAGTGTTTTAGAGATAATGAAAAAGCTAGCTCTTCACAATGAAGAACTAGCTTTTAATTTTTAAAAAATAGGTTTTCGTTCTTTTATTACCCGAATTGTTTTCAATGTTGTATCCTCGGGTCCTTGTACTGGTAAACCTGCTTCAATATTCATTTGAATATAATGAATATTTTCTTGTGTAATTATTTCCCCGGGAATAAAAATCGGAATTCCAGGAGGATAGACCATAATAAATTCTGCACAAATACAGTTATCCGCTTCTGCAAGAGGAACGACTTCTGTATCGGCATAAAAGGCATCACGTGGTGACATGGCAAGAGCTGGGATTTCTGGTACATTCACTACAGCTTCTGTGATAGCCGCTTCAGAATCGAATGCTTTTGACATACGAGTGAGTGCATTTACTAAAAGATTAATTTCTTTTTTCGTATCTCCCAATGTCACTAAACATAAAATATTGTAAAGGTCAGACAGTTCCACTTCAATATTGGCATTATATCGTAACCATTCCTCAGCTCTATGACCAGAAATACCTAAATCTTTTACACTGATAAGCAGTTTTAATGGGTCCATATCATAGGTCGCCGATGAATGTAATTTTTCCTTACCTGCACACTTTAAATGCGCTATTTGATTGATGCGTTTACGCGCATCTTTTGCTAAACGCAATGCATCGTCGATTAAATCATATCCATGAATGGCTAGCTGGCGACGAGCTGTGTCAAGCGAAGCGAGTAATGGATATGAAGTCGATGTCGTTGTTAGCATGGAAAAGACAGCTTGTACACGTTTCGCTGAAACAAGACCTTCACGGACATTTAAAATGGAAGTTTGCGTCATGGAGCCACCGAGCTTGTGTACACTTGTTGCTGCCATATCTGCACCTGCCTCCATTGCTGAATACGGTAGGTCATCATGGAATTTTATGTGTACACCATGTGCTTCGTCTACGACTACTGGAATCTGACGATCATGAGCGATTTCGACAATGCGCTTTAAATCAGCTGTAAAGCCAAAATAAGTTGGATTAATAACAAGTACAGCTTTTGTGTCTGGATAAGCATTCAACGCTTTTTCGACAGCTTCAGGCGATATGCCATGAGAAATTCCATATTCACTGTCGACTTCTGGGTGAATAAAAATTGGAATTGCACCAGCGAATACAATCGCCGACATAATAGATTTATGAACATTCCGTGGCACTAGAATCTTATCACCTGGGCCGACGACGGTCAGAATCATCGTCATGATGGCACCACTAGTACCTTGAACGGAAAAGAATGTATGATCAGCACCAAAGGCTTCAGCTGCAAGGCTTTGTGCTTCTTTAATAGCACCCTTTGGTGAATGTAAATCGTCTAGTGGAGCAATATTAATTAAATCAATTGATAAAACGTTGTCGCCGACGAATTCTCGGAAAGCAGGGTCCATCCCTTGCCCTTTCTTATGGCCTGGAATATGGAATTGAATTGGATGTCTGTTCCGATGTTTAAGTAATACGTCGAACAATGGAGTCTCTAGTTGTGACAACGCAGGTACCACCTCACTTTATAATATCTAAGAAAACAAATGAATTATAGCACCTAACGACACGAAAAAATAGACTTTTCATAAAAATAAAAGGTTTTTTTCAGGATAAAGAGAAATTAGTATCGAACGAAAGGGGAGGTACTATGAATTGGAATACACGTGTGACGGAGCTTTTGCAGGTTAAATACCCCATTATTCAAGGTGGGTTAGCCTATTTAGCATATGCTGATTTAGCGGCAGCTGTATCGAATGCTGGCGGTCTAGGGCAAATAACAGCCATGAGCTTACGAGATCCTGATTTATTACGAGCAGAGATCCAGAAAGTCCGAACATTAACAGATAAACCGTTTGGCGTAAACTTTGCGATTGGTCTGCATGGTATAGGCTTTGAGGAGATGGTGCGCGTTGCAGTTGAGGAAGAAGTACCAGTTATTACGATGACTGGAGGAAACCCAGCACCTATTTTTGAGTTGCTAAAAGGAACAGCTATCAAAAAATTGGTACTTGTAGCTGCTCGTAGACCAGCCCAAAAAGCTGAACAACTAGGAGCAGATGCTGTGATGGTTGTTGGTCAAGAGGGGGGAGGTCATCTTGGGCGAGATGACGTTGGCACAATGGTGCTAGTTCCTCAAGTGGTTGATAGTGTGAAAATTCCAGTCATTGCTTCTGGAGGCATTGGTGATGGGCGCGGTTGGCTAGCTGCACACGCATTGGGAGCTGAAGGCATTGAAATGGGCACACGCTTTATTGCCACAAAAGAATGTGTCGATGCATCAGAGGCTTATAAAGAGGCTCTGCTTGCTAGTACGGAGGCTGATACGACGATTATTAAGCGTTCTATCGGCGCGCCAGCACGAGCTTTACGTAATGAATTTACGACAAAGATTTTAGAAATTGAGGAAAAAACACCAACATATGAGGCTTTAAAAGACTATATCAGTGGTTCAGCCAATAAGCGTTTTATTTACGATGGCAATCAAAATGAAGGCTTTGGCTGGGCTGGTCAAGTGACGGGAATGATTCACGATATCCCAACCGTAGCGGAACTTATTAATCGAATGGTTGCAGAAGCTGAAAGTATCCGGTTAAAATGGGGGCAATAACATAAAGGTGGTTTTGTCGAATGGAATATTCTTATCCGTTTTCAACTGATTGGTCCACAGAGGAAATTGTGGATGTCGTTCAATTCTTTGAAGGAATTGAGAAAGCTTATGAAAAGGGCATCAAGCGTGAAGTCATGCTGGCTAAATATCGTCGCTTTAAAGAGATTGTTCCATCTCAAGCAGAGGAAAAAACAATTTTTCGAGAATTCGAAGAGGCAAGTGGCTATATTAGCTATCCTGTCGTCAAACAAACCAAGGAAGCCGAAGATGGGATGCTTATAAAAATTGTCCCTAAAAACGGTCGATAAAAAATGGATGTGAGCACAACTCACATCCATTTTTTTTATTTTTTGTGTTAAAAAACGACATTTTGCATAAACTACATCAATAAAAATCATCATCAAATGAATCTAAGTAAAACTATTTTCCAACAATGACGTTGTAAAGAGGGAGTAAGCGATTAAATGTTTCCTCTGTTAATTGTTGTAACTCACTAGCTGTTAGCTTTGTCGCTTGCTCTTTTGGAATGTGACGACCAACCAAGAACTCACCTTTTTTGACATCTCGTAGTCGTATAAGCAATGCTTCAAGCTTGTCTTCTTTTGCCTCTTCGAGGGAAATGGCCTCAGGGGACATATGATCACCTGACACAATAAAATCAGTAGGAAGTTGCTCCAATAAAGATTTATGGGCAAGTAAACGCTCAGCCATAACATTTTTTTGCGGTGCTTCATAAATAATAGCTAAGACGATGAATAAATGTGTGTGCCATAGACCAATCTGAAAGTGAGGCAATGATTTATAACCTCTTTTATATGGAGCGAAGGCAACCCAACTATCCTTTGGTGGGTTGACAGTTCTTCGAGCATGTTTGGCAACATGAGGGAAGAATTCTTCACCTAGTTGGCTAGAGAAATAAGCAGAAAAGTCTTCTCCTAGCTGATTGAATTTTGGACGTACAAGGGAAGTTAAAGCATCCATTCTTTGTTCTAAACCGTCTATTGTAAAAACATTAAAGTCTTTGTTTGTCCACTTTGTTTTTGGCAATTTTATTTTACTCCTTTCGTTTTATAAGGTTTATTTTACGCTGATTTTGGGAAAAAATCTTATAACAAGAACTTTATCGAAATAAAAAAGTTTTTGTAAAAAAAATTAAAAAAGGAAGTGTTTTTTATGAAACCTATCGTAAAAATTATACGTAAAGTTGACATTGAAAAGCAATATGAACACATTTTACAATTAGAATTAGATTATGAATTAGCATCACTCTTTGAGGCGATGAATGAAAAAAATGATATTGAAATTGAAAAAAGTAAAAAACGTCTGGCTGAAATACAGATGGAACTTGAAAGCTTGCACGCCTATGCGTAATCAAAATTTAATACCTATTTAAAAAATCACTTGCTGAATATTCCGACAGCAGGTGATTTTTATTGTGACAAAGGGTAAAATAGAAATTATATCAAATTGCAGTCCTCTGTTTTTTTATAGTCGAAACAAATGGTTAAGTGATGGAAAAGGTATGAGGAGCATAAAGAGAGCGAGAGAGACTTTTCTTATATCCGAAGGGTGGGTTTTGAGTGCATTTACAACAAATTGATGAATTTGCAAAAAGTATCATTTTTGAAGCTGGAAGACGTATTCGAGAGGCTTTTTCGTATAATCTAGTTATTGAGACAAAATCAGGTGCAAATGATCTCGTTACCAATATTGACCGAGAGACCGAATTATTTTTTATCGAGCAAATTAAAGCTTTTGATCCAACCCATAAAATTTTAGGGGAAGAAGGAATGGGCGAAAAGGTCGAATCATTAGATGGTGTTGTCTGGATTATTGATCCGATTGATGGCACGATGAATTTCGTCAAACAACATCGTCATTTTATGATTTCTATCGGTATTTTTGTAAATGGTGTTGGAAAGTTAGGGTACATATTTGATGTCATGCGAGAGGATTTATTTAATGCCATTGAAGGTCAAGGGGCATGGTATAATGATTCACCATTGCGTAAACTACAGTCTGTCTCAATGGAGGAGTCGGTCATTGGCATTAATGCACATTGGGTGGCACCCAATCGACATATCCACCATGAAAAGGTGATAGAAATGGTTCGCAAAGTGCGTGGTACACGATCCTACGGGTCAGCGGCAATGGAAATTGCATTTGTTGTTAGTGGCAAACTAGATGCATATGTCTCCATGCGACTAGCACCATGGGATATTGCAGGCGGAACCATCATTGCTCAGGAGGTTGGGGCAGTTGCAACAAATTTACATGGAGAAGGCTTTGATTTCCTCCATCAAGATACTTTTATCATCGCCAATCCTTCCATCCATAAAGAATTATTAGAAAAATATATTGTGCCGTACGATTAAATAAAAAGGAGCCGTCTAGTAACTAGACAGCTCCTTTTCATGTTGATTGCTTATTTTTTCAGTGGGTTTTCAACCAGCTAAATTAACATCTGCCAAGGCATACTTGATTAAAGTAAGCCTTGTGTACGTAGTTTACGCTTCATTTTAAAGGCTGTCATGAAAATGACACAAGTTGCCACAATACCTGCTATTGCACCAAATACACTACTAGCCGCAACAGAATAGCCGATAGAGCACATTGCTAGTACAGCTGCTAATGCATAGATAGCCATTACGATTTTTGCACGATTCATAGCCTAGCCTCCTATATAAAAAATTTGTAAATCAAATATATTTTTTAGAATGATGGAAATTCTAATAAGGACATTTCTATCCTTCTTGTGCTATAATATCACAGTTAAACATTCGAAAAAAGAATATGGAGTGGAATAATGACAAACTTACGTCAAGATCTTCGCAATATCGCAATTATCGCCCACGTTGACCATGGTAAAACTACCTTAGTCGACCAATTACTAAAACAATCAGGTACATTCCGTTCAAACGAACGTGTTGAAGAACGTGCAATGGACTCTAATGATATTGAACGCGAACGTGGTATTACGATTTTAGCTAAAAATACAGCAGTAAACTATGAAGGAACTCGTATCAACATCCTTGATACGCCTGGACACGCTGACTTCGGTGGTGAGGTAGAACGTATTTTAAAAATGGTAGACGGCGTTTTACTAGTTGTCGATGCGTATGAAGGTTGTATGCCTCAAACACGTTTCGTACTGAAAAAAGCATTAGAACAACGCTTAACACCAATCGTTGTTGTTAATAAAGTAGACAAAGATTCAGCTCGTCCACTAGAAGTAGTGGATGAAGTGCTTGAATTATTTATCGAGTTAGGTGCAGATGACGATCAATTAGATTTCCCTGTTGTCTATGCTTCAGGTGTAAATGGTACAGCTTCTTTGGACGCAGATCCATCTAAACAAGAAGAAAATATGAAATGTCTATTCGAAAAAGTGATCGAGGCTATTCCAGCACCAGTGGATAACTCAGAAGATCCATTACAATTCCAAGTAGCTCTACTTGACTATAATGACTTCGTTGGACGTATCGGAATTGGTCGTGTATTCCGTGGAACAATTTCTGTAGGTCAACAAGTTGCACTGATGAAATTAGACGGTACAGTGAAAAACTTCCGTGTAACGAAAATCTTTGGTTTCTTCGGTTTAAAACGTGAAGAAGTAGAGACAGCAAAAGCTGGTGATTTAATCGCCGTTTCAGGTATGGAAGACATCAACGTTGGTGAAACAGTTTGTCCTGTTGAACACCAAGAAGCGCTTACACCATTACGTATTGATGAGCCGACTTTACAAATGACATTTTTAGTAAACAATTCGCCATTCGCAGGTCGTGAAGGGAAATGGGTTACTTCTCGTAAAGTAGAAGAGCGTTTACGTGCTCAATTACAAACGGACGTATCTTTACGTGTTGAAGATACTGATTCTCCAGATGCTTGGACAGTTTCAGGTCGTGGTGAGCTTCATCTATCAATTCTTATTGAAAATATGCGTCGTGAAGGTTTCGAATTACAAGTATCTAAACCGCAAGTAATCGTGCGTGAAATCGACGGCGTAAAATGTGAGCCATTCGAACGTGTTCAAATCGATGTACCAGAAGAAAATGTTGGTTCAATTATTGAATCAATTGGTGCACGTAAAGGTGAAATGCTTGATATGGTGAACAACGGCAGTGGTCAAGTTCGTTTAACGTTCTTAGTACCAGCTCGTGGTTTAATTGGTTATACTACTGAATTCATGTCGATGACAAAAGGTTTCGGTATCATCAACCATACGTTTGATTGCTACCAACCATTACTACCAGGTAAAATTGGTGGACGTCACCAAGGTGTACTAGTTTCAATGGAAACTGGTAAATCAACAACTTATGGGATGATGCAAATTGAAGACCGTGGTACACTGTTCTTGGAGCCAGGTACAGATATTTACGAAGGTATGATCGTTGGAGAAAATACTCGTGACGCTGATATCACTGTAAACATCACAAAAATGAAACAAAAAACAAACATCCGTTCAGCAAATAAAGACCAAACGAATGTTATTAAAAAACCACGTATTTTATCTTTAGAAGAAGCGCTTGAATACCTAGGTGATGACGAGTACTTAGAAATCACACCAGAATCTATTCGTCTGCGTAAAAAAATTCTTGATAAAAATGAACGTGAGAAAGCAGCGAAAAAATTACGTAACGCAGAACAATAATTTTCCGCTGACATGAAAGGAAGAGGAGTCTTGGATATTAAGTCCGCTTTATTGGGTGAACTAAATGTTATTCAAGTTGCTGCACAGACAAGTTCCGATGAAACAACAAGAGTTTATGGAAGAATGGCGGGTATAACTAGATTTTTATACGAAAATTTACCAAGCTATGAAATTGCAGGCTATGTTGTATTTCTTCTTGTATTTGCACTTTCTGCCATTGTCTATAAGTTAGGCTTTGCCAAGAAATTAAAACTATCTCAAAACATTATTATTTATGCGTTCCTATTTTTAGGTTGTATCATGCTAACGTTTTTCGCCCTATTCTTGCCAATGATTGAGGGTCTGATTGTGGCAGCCTTAATTTTAATCGTATATAAAACAAGATTATGGCGTGAAAAAAGAGAAGAGCAACAAGCTACCAATCAGTAACAAGTATGTATTTTATAATAAGAATTTTTATACAGTCTTAGCGATTATTACGCTAAGGCTGTTTTCTTTTGTATCAATTCTCGAGCTTGCTCGAAAAGTGCCTTCTCAAAAATATTATTTGATGTACCTGACGCTAAATAATTGCTAAATCAAAATAAATTGGTAGGCACCGAAATCTTCTAATGTGAATAAGTTAATGTCGATAGGCTTATTTTCATCACATCAAGGAGGAAAGGGAATGCGTGGGCTTACAAAAGGTTTGCTATTAGGTGTCATTGCTTTGTTACTCCTTTCTTTGACAGCATGTAATAAAGCAGAGCTAGAAAAAGTCAAAGTAGGAGAAGTAACTCGTTCAATTTTCTATGCGCCACAATATGTAGCACTTGAGAAAGGATTCTTCGAGGAGGAGGGTCTTTCTGTTGAGCTACAAACGATTGCAGGTGGCGATAAAACTATGACGGCGTTACTGTCAGACGGGATTGATATTGCTTTAGTTGGATCAGAGACATCTATTTATGTCACTTTACAAGGTGCTAATGATCCCATTCAAAATTTTGCACAGTTAACACAAACTGACGGTACTTTTTTAGTAGCAAGAGATAAAATGAATAATTTTTCGTGGGATCAATTAAAGGGCTCAACATTTTTGGGGCAACGTAAAGGCGGTATGCCTCAAATGGCAGGAGAATTTGTGTTGAAAAAACATGGCATTGACCCTGTAGATGATTTAACACTTATTCAAAATATTGATTTTGCCAATATTGCTACTGCTTTTGCCTCAGGTACTGGTGACTATGTACAATTATTTGAACCAACTGCGAGCGTCTTTGAGAAAGAGGGGAAAGGCTATATCGTAGCTTCGTTTGGAACGGAGTCTGGCAATCTTCCTTACACGTCTTTTATGGCAAAAAGTAGTTATTTAAAGGATGAAGCGAAAACGGTTCAGGCTTTTACAAATGCATTGCAACGAGCACAGGATTTTGTACAAAATGAGAGTTCAGCAGAAGTAGCAAAAATGATTCAGCCATATTTTGAAAATGTCGATATAGCGATCATTGAAACCGTGATTGAGCGTTACAAAGCGCAGGGCTCTTATGCTACTGACCCAGTTCTCGATGAAGGAGAGTGGGATAACTTGCAAACAATTATGGAGGAAGCAGGTGAACTTCCTCAACGAGTGGAATATGACAAACTTGTGAATACAACCTTTGCCAAAAAGGCTGCTGAGTAATATGGAATTTTTACAGCTGGAGAACATTCACCATAGTTATTTTTCAAACACACAGGCAAAGGAAGTATTACGTGATATTAGTCTAGCGATTCGTGAAGGAGAATTTGTGTCCTTTATTGGACCGAGTGGCTGTGGGAAAACAACATTATTATCAATTATTGCAGGATTATTTCCTGCAACTGAAGGCAAGGTCTATATAGATGGTGAAGAGCTATCAGCACATAATCAATCTAGCATTGGCTATATGCTTCAGCAAGATTATTTATTTCCGTGGAAGACCATTGAGGAAAATGTAACAATTGGTTTGAAAATTATGGAACGAAGCAATAAAACACATAAAGTGACAGCCAATGCACTGTTACAGGAAATTGGCTTACCACATGTCGGGAATAATTATCCACGAGAATTATCAGGAGGTATGCGACAGCGTGTGGCTCTTGCTCGCACATTAGCCGTAAACCCAAAAATATTATTATTAGATGAACCATTTTCCGCTTTGGATTATCAGTCGAAATTAAAGCTTGAGGATTTAGTTGTGGAGACCTTAAAAACGTATAAAAAGACGGCTATTCTTGTAACACATGATATTGGCGAGGCTATCGCGATGAGTGAGCGTGTCTTTCTATTTTCAGCCAATCCCGGGGCATTGCACAGAGTGTTTGAAATACCTGAAGCTCTTCGTGAGCTATCACCCTTTGATGTAAGACAGCATCCAGCCTATACAGATGTTTTCCAAACCATTTGGAAGGAGCTGGAGAGTCTTGGATAACACATTATTTAAACAATATCAGCAATTACTAAAAAAAGAAAAACGCTTTGTACGGTTATATCAGCTTATCATTCTACTGCTATTCTTTGGTGGGTGGGAGCTTCTTTCAAGACTAGAGTGGATTGATCGTTTAATATTTAGCTCACCGACGCATGTTTGGCATACATTTATTGAAAAAGTAAGTGATGGTACATTAACATTACATGTTGGTGTGACATTAATGGAGACGGTGATTGGTTTTATTGCTGGTACTTTACTAGGAACATTAATCGCTATAGTATTGTGGTGGTCTCCGCTACTATCAAAGGTTCTCGACCCGTATTTAGTAATTTTAAATGCGATGCCGAAAGTTGCGCTTGGCCCTATTTTGATCGTTGCGCTCGGACCAGGCTATTTTTCCATTATCGCCATGGGTGCATTGATTTCCATCATTATTACAACCATTGTTGTGTATACAGCTTTCAAAGGTGTCGATCCAAATTATAGTAAGGTCTTACAAACATTTGGGGCAACTAGATGGCAAATCTTTCGTGAAGTAATTTTGCCAGCTTCATTTCCTACGATTATTTCAACTTTGAAAGTTAATGTTGGCTTATCATGGGTAGGGGTGATTGTAGGTGAATTTTTAGTAGCTTCAAAAGGGCTTGGTTATTTAATTATTTATGGCTTCCAAGTTTTTAATTTTAACCTTGTGCTCATGTCGCTTCTGATCATTGCGTTTTTTGCGACCATTATGTATCAAGTAGTTGAATTGGTTGAAAAAATAATTATTAAAAATAACGGATAAAAGAGGTTCTCTATAGTTGAGGTACTTCTCAGACTGTTGACAAAAGGAATCGAGTGTGAACTTCTCGATTCCTTTTGTCATTTTTGATACCTTTTTTTCCATTCGCAAAGACATGCTTCAAGGTTCCTCTGCGCTTTGCATAGATTTGTTTAATATTATAAGGATGTTGTAAATATTCAACTTCCGCTACCACGATTCCCCAATAGGACGTTGAATGAGTTTCTGATGATTATTACTTTTTATTCATTGTAATAAGGCTTAGGCGAGGGCACTTAATACAAATCAAAGGATTTGGTTTATTTGGGTAATAGTCCACATTGAATGCGGTTTCTTTCATAGTTTGGGCATGGAGCCAATGCCAAAGATAAATAGAATAAATGTAAGAAAACATACTTGGACGTCCATAAGCTGAAGGGAGTTTTTCTACTAAGTTAAACGACAATCGATAGCAGCCTCTAGTATTCATACTAAGTAAACTTTGGGTATTAATGGATCAATCGCTAATTGTTCACGTTTATTGGTTTGCTTCATGGATTATCACCACAAAGGTTTACTTTTCATCAATACATGTAGATGGAGTACTTTATGTAAAAGTTGATTGGAACGAATGGCAGTGACTCCGCCCACGAAAAGCGTCCACCTGTAGTGGAAATCAACGGCTTTACTTTGTTTATTGTAAAAGAAAAAGACTGAAGGCAAACGCTCGATTTTTTTGAGTTTGTCTTCAGTCTGAGAGGTGTCTTTATAGTTGAGGCACTTCTTTTTAATCTGTCATTTAGTTAAAATTCTTTATCCATTTGAGGTGAAGTACGATAAAAACGGAAATTGCCCGTTTCTATCCGTGCAAACGTATTTTCTTTAATACGATCATGACAAATTGTACACATATACGTATGAATTGGACGGTTACGTAACTTCTTGGCTAAAGGCAGATTATCATCTAAATTATCAATCGTATCGCAAATAACGCATTTTACGCGCATTGCATTCCCTCCTATTCAGCGCGAATGGCTGATATGTTTTTAATAGGATTGTCAATATTTGAACCATCTTTTAATAATACATGGATTGGGCCATCTTCTAAAAGAGGCTTGCCGTCTTGGCTATATTTTAATATTAGTGTTGAAGCTTCTTCAATTGTGAATGGAAATTCTTGTCCATCTTTGCATTCTAAAACGATTTTTGTCGCTTCAGGTTTAATTTCAGCATTCTTCAAGAAATGACTTAATTGGATACCAAAAGTACCTGTTTCCATTCCTTTACGGTCAAATTTACGCTCTGATTTTAATGTAGGTGGGAATGTGGCCCCCTCCATAATTTCACGAGACCAGTGAGCACCAACCTCACGCATATATTTGATGTCAGAATCTTCCTCAATGTTTTGTGTCGTAAAGTAAGTGTTTAAATCTAATTTACGATCGTCGAATATCCATACAGTGGGATCTAATGTTAGTTGGTATGAGACGGCACCTGTGATAGGAATTATTGTTTCCATAATAGAAATCCTCCTTAAATCTTGTATATCCATGACATAGTATAACGCTAATGCCTAGAGATAATAAAGAAATATAAACCGAATTCTCTATTTTCCAATGAAGACACTTGCATTTTTAACGACTAGAAGATAAACTTTATTAAGATAGAATCGAAGAAATATCAGATAATGGGGGCGTCCTCATGGATACGAAATCACAAACTTCTTTTCAAGAGAAGGCTTTGGAGCTATTAGTTGCTGATGCAGACAAGATTGCTCGCCTTATTCGAGTACAAATGGATCATTTAACAATGCCACAATGCCCTTTATATGAGGAAGTATTAGATACACAAATGTTCGGCCTATCACGTGAAATCGATTTTGCTGTGAAGCTTGGACTGATTGAACGTGATAAAGGCAAAGAAATTCTCGATTCACTCGAGAAGGAACTGTCTGTGTTGCACGATGCGTATACAGACAAATAAAAAGAAAAACTCAAACGCTTCTTTGCGCTTTGAGTTTTTTTACTAGAACGAGGTTTTCTAATGAGACAATACTTAAAACGATATGCACAAAATTTTGATTACCCCTTATTTTTTACGGTCCTATTATTAAGTTTATTTGGGTTAATAATGATTTACAGTTCAAGTATGATGGTAGCGATTGCGCAAAAAGAGCAAGCACCTGATTTTTTTTATCAAAAACAAGTTACCAATTTATTGGTGGCATTTATTGGTTTTATAGTGGCAGCCTTTTTCCCCTACAAGCATTATGCGAATAAGAACATTATGTTATTACTAACGATCATACTAGCGGTGTTATTCACATGGTTAAAATTGTTTGGTCACGGGGCAGATCAAGTAGGCTCTCAGAGTTGGATTGCTATTCCAGGATTAGGGAATTTTCAACCTTCGGAATATGCGAAACTATTTATTATTTTATATTTTGCAGCTGCTTTTTATAGAAAAGCGCAAAAACATACGTTTGAAAAGCTACAACCAACTGAAATTTTTTATCCCATTTTCCTATGGATTTTAGTGGTTGCTGGGGTAGCTTTCGAAACAGACTTGGGAGCAGTTATTATTCTGTGTGGAATAGCTGTATCTGTAGTAGCTTCAAGTGGCATTCCCTTTAAAACATTTTGGAAGTTCTTTGGTGTATTAGTAGCCTTCGGTACAGCAATCCTTGGTATCCTTTTGCTATTCAAGGGGGAACTACTAACTGATAACCGTAAAGGACGGATTCTATCTTATTTAAATCCGTTTGAATATGAGAGTGGTAGTGGTCACCAAGTGGTGAATAGTTATTATGCCATTGGCGGAGGTGGCTTAGAAGGACGTGGTCTTGGTCAATCGATTCAAAAATTAGGGTACTTACCTGAACCACAAACAGATTTTATAATGGCGATTATAATGGAGGAATTGGGAATATGGGGAGTTTTAATTGTCTTAGGTGGTTTAGGATTTATTGTATATAAAGGTTTTTCCATTGCATTACGAACAAAAGATCCGTTGGCACGCATGATTGCAGCTGGTATTGCGAGTTGGATAGGCTGGCAATCGTTTATTAATCTTGGGGGGATAACCGGGTTAATCCCGTTAACCGGTGTAACGTTACCTTTTATAAGCTATGGCGGTACATCTATAATCATTCTATCTTTAGCGATGGGAATATTAATCAATGTTTCTATGTTTGAAAAGGTAGAGAGGAAAAAAACACAATCATAAAGGGGGATATCTATGGAATCAATCAACAAAATTCTCGTAGCCAATCGAGGAGAAATTGCAATTCGTATTTTCCGTGCCTGTACGGAGCTGAATATCCAAACCGTTGCCATCTATTCAAGGGAAGATAGTGGTGCCTTTCATCGCTTTAAAGCAGATGAAGCTTATTTAGTGGGAGCTGGCAAGAAACCAATTGATGCCTATTTAGATATTGAGGGTATTATTGCCATCGCAAAAGATGCAGATGTTGATGCGATTCATCCAGGGTATGGTTTTTTATCAGAAAACGTGGAATTTGCACGTCGCTGTGAAGAAGAGGGGATTGTCTTTATTGGACCAACTTCTCAGCATTTAGATATGTTTGGGGATAAGGTCAAAGCACGTTCGCAAGCTATTGCGGCTGAGATTCCTGTTATTCCTGGTACAGATGGTCCTGTAGCCGATCTAGCAGAGGTAGAGGCATTTGCTAACGATTATGGCTTTCCAGTTATGATTAAAGCGGCACTTGGCGGTGGTGGGCGTGGGATGCGTCTTGTGCATACACCAGAGGAGCTTGCTTCTTCTTACGAAAGGGCAAAATCAGAGGCAAAGGCTGCTTTTGGATCTGATGAGGTGTATGTTGAAAAGGCCATCATCAAACCAAAACATATTGAAGTACAAATTATTGGCGATCAGCAGGGCAATATTGTGCATTTATATGAACGTGATTGCTCGATTCAACGTCGTCATCAAAAAGTGGTTGAGATTGCGCCATCCCATTCGATTTCACAAGAGTTAAGAAATCGTATTTGTAATGCTGCTGTGAAATTAATGAAGAATGTCTCGTACATAAATGCAGGGACAGTGGAATTTTTAGTTGCAGGAGAAGATTTTTATTTCATCGAGGTGAACCCTCGCATTCAAGTAGAACATACGATTACAGAAATGATTACAGGTGTCGATATTGTCCATGCCCAAATTAAGGTGGCAGCAGGCTATGGTCTACACAGTGAAGAAATTCATATGCCGAAGCAAGAGGATATGCCAATGATTGGCTATGCTATTCAGGCTCGTGTGACAACGGAAGACCCTGCTAATGACTTTATGCCGGATACAGGAAAATTAATGGTTTACCGTTCAAGTGGCGGTTTCGGTGTGCGTTTAGATGCAGGGAATGGATTCCAAGGTGCTGTCGTTACACCATACTATGATTCTTTACTAGTGAAAATCTCAACATCAGGCATGAACTTTAAAGAAGCTGCTGCGAAAATGGATCGTAATTTAAAAGAATTCCGTATTCGTGGTGTTAAAACAAATATCCCGTTTTTAAATAATGTCGTCACACATGAAAAATTTTTATCAGGTGCTTTTGATACAAGCTTTATTGATACAACACCAGAGTTATTTGAATTCCCTGTTCGAAAGGACCGAGGAACTAAGCTGCTAAGCTATATTGGGAATGTTACATTAAACGGCTTCCCTGGAGTAGAGAAAAAATCTAAGCCCATTTTTGTGCGACCGAACATACCTAAAATCGATCCACTTATTGTGCCACCAGCAGGTACAAAGCAAATTTTAGACACACAAGGGGCAGATGGCTTAGTACAATGGATTTTAGCACAGGATGATGTACTGCTAACAGATACAACATTCCGTGATGCTCATCAATCCCTGCTCGCTACACGTGTTCGATCACAGGATATGTATCAAATTGCTGATGCAACAGCTCGTATGATGCATCAACTATTCTCGCTGGAAATGTGGGGTGGAGCAACATTTGATGTAGCCTATCGTTTCTTGAAAGAAGACCCGTGGGAGCGTTTAGCCAAACTACGTGAGCAAGTGCCAAATGTGTTATTCCAAATGTTATTGCGTGGAGCCAATGCTGTTGGTTATACGAACTATCCTGACAATTTAATCCGTGAATTTATCGCCGAATCGGCAGCATCAGGCATTGATGTCTTCCGCATTTTTGATAGCTTGAACTGGATTAAAGGCATGGAAGTAGCTATTGATGCAGCGCGTCAATCTGGAAAAATTGCGGAAGCGGCGGTTTGCTACACAGGAGATATTCTGGACGACAGTCGTGCCAAATATTCGGTGCAATATTATAAAGATATGGCGAAAGAGCTTGAAGCAGCAGGTGCCCATATTTTAGCGATTAAAGATATGGCTGGTTTATTGAAGCCAGAAGCAGCTTATCGTTTAATTTCCGAGTTAAAAGAGACGACAAGTCTGCCAATCCACTTGCATACACATGACACAAGTGGTAACGGGATTTATTTATATGCGAAAGCCATTGAAGCAGGAGTAGATATCATTGATACAGCTCTTGGCTCTATGGCTGGCTTAACATCTCAGCCAAGTGCAAACTCTTTGTACTATGCGATGAAGGGCGGTAAACGCGAGGTACGTGCGGATATAGATGTTTTAGAGAAATTATCGTACTACTGGGAAGATGTACGTAAATACTATAAAGATTTTGAAAGTGGTATGATCAGCCCACATTCTGAAATTTATGTGCATGAGATGCCTGGTGGACAATATAGTAACTTACAGCAGCAAGCAAAAGCAGTGGGTCTTGGCGATCGTTGGGAAGAAGTAAAACATATGTATTCCCGTGTAAATCTACTATTTGGTGATATTGTTAAAGTAACACCATCTTCCAAAGTGGTAGGCGACATGGCACTTTTCATGGTGCAAAATGATTTAGATGAAAACACAGTGCTAACTCGAGGGCAAACGATTGATTTCCCAGATTCTGTTATTGAATTCTTCCAAGGCTATCTTGGACAGCCACATGGCGGATTCCCAGAGGCACTACAGCAGGTTGTGCTCAAAGACCGCCAAGCAATTACAGTTCGTCCAGGAGAGTTATTAGAGCCTATTCAGTTTGAACAATTAGAGACTGTACTGGAGGATAAGTTAAATCGTCCTGTTACGAAAAAGGATGTATTAGCCTATGCACTCTATCCAAAAGTCTTTGAAGAGTACGCGAAAACGGAAGAATCCTTCGGCAATATTTCGGTTCTAGACACACCTACATTCCTATATGGCTTAAAGCTAGGGGAAATTATTGAAGTCGAAATCGAAAAAGGAAAAACGTTAATTATTAAACTTGTTTCCATTGGTGAACCTCAGCACAATGGGACGCGTGTTCTGTACTTCGAGTTAAACGGACAATCTCGTGAATTGGTTATTCAAGATATGACTGTAGAGGTAGATGGTAATCTAGCTTTAAAAGCAGATCCAAGCAATCCAAATCAAATTGGTGCTACAATGCCAGGTACTGTGTTAAAAGTCGTTGTTTCCAAAGGTAGTCCAGTTAAACGCGGTGACCACCTATTAATCACAGAAGCAATGAAAATGGAAACAACCGTTCAAGCACCGAAAGACGGCGTTGTGAAAGAGGTTTATGCAAGTGCAGGGGATGCCATTTCAACAGGGGATTTATTGATTGAAATTGAATAAATAATCATGAAAAAGGTTATGAGATGCTATTTGAGTATCTACATAACCTTTTCCATTGTATTTAGACATTAAATCCTTTAAAATTTGATTAAGTAATCAAAAAAATAATTAATCAATCAAAAGGAGGATCTATGGATAGCCATAAAAACACGTTTATTCAGGAAGCTAGAAAGCAACAAATTATTGCAGCAACTATAACGACGCTAGATGATATTGGTTATATCAAGGCAAGTTTAGCACAAATTGCTAAACGGGCTACTATCAGTACAGCATTAATTTCATACCATTTTGCAGATCGTCAAGATTTGATCGACCAAAGCCTGCAAGCGTTACTTGAACAATCCGCAACATTTATTTTGACAAAAACATATGCTGCCGATGATCCAGCTACACAATTGGCAAATTTCATAGAGGCAAGTATTGCTTATCAAGCGACACATCCGAAGGAGAATGCGGCATTATTAGAAATTATATTCAATGCTCGTACAGCTGAGGATGTTCCTTATTATAAAATTTCGGATGATGGTGAAGATCCTTTATTGAAGGCTTTATGTAAAATATTAGAGGATGGTAAAGAACAGGGGACATTTACTGTTGACTCTGTCCAGGTGATGGCAAAAGTGATTCAAGGTGCTATTGGTGAATATATGCTAATAGGGGGACCGATTTCGGTTGAGGCAGAGGAATATAGTCAAGAAGTAATTAAGATTATGTGGACAGCAATGAAAGTAGAGGGACATAAAAATGCTTAAAGCACTATTTAATTGGATGTTTGTCATTGGTTTAATTCTATTAGGAGGTCGTCTTGTAACGGTTATTTGTCGATATTTCGATATTCCTTTTACAACATTTTTTAAAGACTATGCGCTAGTATCTATGATTATTTTAATTGTAGGAATTATAGGAACGGAGACCTTGAAGAAACAAAAATAAGAATCATAGAAAAAAGATTCGTCACATAATAGGTGGCGAATCTTTTTTGATAGCCTATTTCTTTTTTTCATTATAATTACTACGAGCAACTAACATGATCATGTAGCATAATAGACCGAATAAAAGGGAAATGAATAATGAATGCAGTAAAGCGACTGTTAAATTCAGTCTAGTGAGGACTACTAACATACCAGCAACCACTTGTAAAACTACTATAGTAAAGGCAATAACCCATCCATAGTAAATAACACGTTGATTTTTATATTCTTTCACAGCGTGCAAAGTTATGTATGCAATCCAAATGAAAATAATAAGAACAGCTAGTCGATGTCCCATTTGCACCCACTCGTACATGTTATTCGGTAGTGCGAAAGGTGTTTCATTATAGCAAAATGGCCAGTCAGGACAAATTAAGCTCGAATCTGTATGACGAACCAACGCCCCTGTATAAACAACTAAATAAGAATAAATTGTGACAGCAATTGTATGCCAACGTAACTTTTTACCAATAAATACGTTATCGGCATCAAATTTTCGATCGACCTCAAATACAATCATAGAAAGAAGAAGAACCGCAGCAAAGGAAATAAGAGAAATTCCAAAATGAAGTGCAAGGATGAAATCACCTTGTCCCCATAATACTTGAGCTGCTCCAATAAGAGCTTGCGCGATTAAGAAAAACATCGCTAAGAAACCTAATAGCTTTACTTCACGAATATGTCCGAGTTTACGCCATGTCCAAATGGTTAACACAAGAATTGAAATAGATACGACTCCAGTTACAAGACGATGTGAAAATTCAATCAGGACTTCTGGTGTAATCTCCTTTGGAATAAGAGATCCATTACAATCAGGCCAGTTTCGACCACAGCCTAAGCCACTATCTGTTTTGGTAACGAGAGCTCCACCTAGTAATATAAGGAGCATCCCTACTGTAGCGGCAACAGCAAACCACTTTAAATACCTGTTGTGTTGCATAAAATGAGTCACCTACTTTATCTATCAACATTACAAGAGCGTAATGTTTCTGCTACTAGATAATATCGAAAATACGTATAAAAAACAACTTGTAAAGAGAAGGGAGTAATAGATGTCGAATCCATTTCACAAATTGTTCATAATTTCGTGCTTTAACCTTCACAATTCATTTTAGAAAATGTTTTACTATAGATATGTTGTTTTTATTTATATTTCTAGACAAAACTAATTTTTACAACTTCATCTAAATTTCACTTAATGTCTAGAAATCAATCGCAAATTTCGCTATAGTTATTGTTAGCGGAATATGCTTACAAAAATGAAAGGAGAGGTATTATGTCAAACGGTCGTACACTGGCGGCTACTAGAAATACTGGCCCAGAAACAACATCTGTTGTAAAAGATTTCTTAGCACTAATAAAAATTGGCATCGTTAACTCGAATCTTGTCACAACGTTTACAGGGATGTGGCTGGCTTTTCAGTTTACTAGTAGACATTTCTTGCAAGAGCTTGATGTTATATTCTACACCATGCTGGGTGCGGCATTAATCATTGGTGGCTCAGGTGCAATGAATAATTTCATTGATCAGGATATTGATCCTATCATGAAAAGAACAAAAGCAAGACCGACAGTGACTGGCAGATTCAAGCCGAATTTTGTATTGACCATTGCCCTCTCATTTTTAATTGTAGGTGAAATTTTGTTATTTGCGGCATCGTTTGCAGCCGGCATGTGGGGACTAGCAGGAATATTTGCTTATGTCGTTCTGTATTCAATGTGGTCAAAGAGGAAGCATGTTAGTAACACGGTTGTAGGAAGTATTTCAGGGGCTATACCTCCGGTTATTGGATTTGCAGCGGTTGAACCTGCTTTAGGTCTAGGAGCACTTGCCTTATTTCTTATTATGTTTGCATGGCAGCCACCACATTTTTATGCGCTTGCTATGAAACGTACGGAGGAATATCGTGCAGCTAAAATACCAATGCTACCTGTAGTAAAGGGATTTAAACGTACAAAGTACTCAATGTTATTCTGGATTCTTTTATTATTACCGTTACCTTTCCTTTTACCAGAGCTTGGAATTGGCTTTTTAACTCTTGCCACTGCATTGAATTTGGGTTGGTTAATACTAGCTCTGAAAGGCTTTACAACAAAAGATGATATGAAGTGGGCAAATAAAATGTTTATTTATTCGTTGAATCATATGACCATACTATTTGTAGCCATCATAATATTTGCGCTGTTTAGCTAAAGTTAGGAATTCTTTCTTTTTTTTAAGAATTCATATAGACAGAACTAATGTCCTAGGAACACATGAAAATACAACAAAGAAAGAGGGGTTTAATTAAGCATGATGAAAGGGCTTAAAAAATGGCGTCTTTTTTCACTTCTAGCAGTGATGATGGTTTTCCTTTCAGGTTGTGGTGAAGATTATCTTTCTACACTAAAACCATCTGGAGAAGTAGGTAAACAACAATTAAATTTATTACTGTTAACTACTATAATTATGACGCTAGTAGTAGTAATCGTATCCGTTATTTATTTACTTGCATTCCTAAAATACCGTCGTTCACGCGTTGGTGAAAATGTTATCCCTAAGCAAGTAGAGGGTAGTCACACATTAGAAGTGATTTGGACAGTTATACCGATTATTTTATTATTAATTATCGCTGTACCAGTTGTTACAACTACTTATAAATTTGCAGATGTTGCTGCAATGGATGAGGTAGATGAAGAAGGGAATAAAACTGCCCTAACGATCAATGTAACAGCAAAATTATACTGGTGGGAATTCGAATACCCTAACCAAGGTATCGTAACGGCTCAAGAGCTAGTAGTACCAACAGGTGAAAAGGTTTACTTTAATTTAAAAGCTGCCGATGTTAAGCACTCATTCTGGATTCCTGCTGTAGGCGGTAAAATGGATACAAACGTAGAAAACTTAAACAAATTCTACTTAGTATTTGATAAAGAATCTAAAGATCTTAAAGATGGCGTATTTTATGGAAAATGTGCTGAATTATGTGGACCTTCACATGCATTAATGGACTTTAAAGTAAAAGCATTAAGCCCAGATGCATTTGACGCATGGGTTGATGCAATGAAAGCAACAGAAGGACAAATTGCTGACAAAGCTTCAACAGATCTTGGTGAAGCAACTTTTGCTAACAGCTGCTTAGGCTGTCACGCTATCTCAGGTTCAGGAGCAGGCGGTACACCAGGTCCAAACTTAACTACGTTTGGTGACCGTAACCGTGTTGCTGGTTTCTTAGAACACAATGAAGAAAACTTAAAAGCTTGGATTAAAAACCCAGAGGAATTTAAACCAGGTAACTTAATGATGAACGCTGAAGGCACTGCGCCTATTTACGGTGATTTATCTGATGAAGAAATTGAAGCTCTTGCAACTTATATCATGAGCTTATCAGTTGAAAAATAAATTTCGTTCTATGTAACAAATTTTGAGGGAGGTAAAAGTTGTGAGCTCATACACACAGAAAAAGGGCTTTGGAGCAACTGTCTGGGATTACATTACTACTGTTGACCATAAAAAGTTAGCAGTCATGTATTTATTAGCCGGCACATTGTTCTTCGCTATCGCTGGTTTTGAAGCGTTATTAATGCGTATTCAGTTAATGAAACCAAATAACGATTTCGTGTCAGCTGGTTTTTTCAATGAATTATTAACAATGCACGGAACAACAATGTTATTCCTAGCTGCTACTCCATTACTATTCGCATTTATGAACATGCTTGTACCATTACAAATTGGTGCGCGTGACGTTGCATTCCCGTTCCTTAACTCTTTAGGGTTCTGGTTATTCTTCCTAGGTGCTGTATTCCTTCACCTGTCATTCTTTATGGGTGGCGCTCCTGATGCGGGCTGGACTTCTTATGCATCATTATCTTTATATTCTCCAGGACATGGTATTGACTTCTATGTTCTTGGTTTACAAATTTCAGGGGCAGGTACATTAATTTCAGGTCTTAACTTCATCGTTACGATCATTACAATGCGTGCTCCTGGTATGACATTCATGCGTATGCCATTATTCACATGGACAGCTCTTGTATCAAGTGCATTAATTTTATTCGCATTCCCTCCATTAACAATTGGTTTATTAATGATGTTATTCGACCGTATGTTCGGTGGTAACTTCTTTGACCATACAATGGGTGGTAACACAGTAATTTGGGAGCACTTATTCTGGATCTTCGGACACCCAGAGGTTTATATCTTAGTATTACCGGCGTTCGGTTTATTCTCTGAGATTATTCCAGCGTTCTCTCGTAAACGTTTATTCGGATACTCTTCAATGGTATTCGCAACAATTTTAATTGGTTTCCTAGGGTTCATGGTTTGGGCTCACCATATGTTTACAGTTGGTCTTGGGCCAACAGCAAACGCAATCTTCGCTGTTGCAACAATGGCAATCGCGGTTCCAACAGGTATGAAAGTATTCAACTGGATCTTAACTATTTGGGGCGGATCTATTAAAGTTACAACACCAATGCTTTATGCACTTGGTTTCATCCCGTCATTCGTTGCGGGTGGTGTTACAGGGGTAATGCAAGCATCTGCACCTCTCGACTATCAATTACACGATTCTTACTTTATCGTTGCTCACTTCCACTACGTAATCGTTGGTGGTATCGTTACAGCATTATTTGGTTCAGCGCACTTCTACTGGCCAATTTTCTTCAACCGTATGTTAAACGAAACGCTTGGTAAAATTACTTTCTGGGTATTCTTTATTGGATTCCATTTAACGTTCTTCGTTCAACACTTCTTAGGTTTAATGGGTATGCCACGTCGTGTATTCACTTACATGGAAGGTCAAGGTTGGGATCAGTTCAACTATATCTCTACAATCGGTGCATTAATGATGGGTGTAGGGGTTATCTTAATGGTAATCAACTGCTTAATGTCTATTAAAGGCAAGCCAGCAGGTCGCGACCCATGGGGCGATGGACGTACTTTAGAATGGTCAATTCCACAACCAATTCCATTCTACAACTTCCGTCAAACGCCACTTGTACGTGGTTTAGATCCATGGTGGATTGAAAAACAAGAAGGTAATAAAGAAGTGACATTTGCAGAGCCAATCGGTGATATTCATATGCCAAATAACTCAGCGATTCCATTCGTTATTTCATTAGGTATGTTTATTGCAGCATTCGGTGCACTTTACAATCCAGATGCAGATAAACCATGGTCTATCTATGTATTAATCATTGGTTTAGCTATTACATTTGGGGCGATGATTGTTCGTTCAGTTAAAGACGATCATGGTTTCCACTTACACAAAGAAGAAATTCTTGAAATTGAAGAACATCTTTACGGCAAAGGAGGAAATAAATAATGGATTTCAATACTAAATTTACTCCTCATACTTGGCCAGATCATCCTGAACAAGCTACGATGGAAGGTAAAAATAAAGTCGTTGGTTTCTGGATTTTCCTTGCCTGTGAAGTTGTACTTTTCGCAAGTTTATTCGCTACTTATTTAGCGCTTAAGAACAAAGGGCCAGCTGGCATGGAGTTCACAACTCAAGGTTTATTTGAATTACCATTAGCATTTGCTATGACGATGTTATTATTAACATCATCACTAACTTCTGTTTATGCAATTTACCATATGCGTAACTTTAACTTTAAAGGGATGCAAACTTGGTTAGCCATTACTTTAGCTTTAGGTCTTGGATTCTTAGCACTTGAAATCTATGAATTCCAACACTATGTGCACCTTGGTTTTACATTTAACCAATCTGCATTCGCAACTGCGTTCTATTCTTTAGTTGGTACACACGGTTTCCACGTAACTTTAGGACTTGTATGGATTGCAACTTTAATGATCCGTAATGCGAAACGTGGTTTAAACTTGTACAATGCACCTAAATTTTTCGTAGCTGCTTTATATTGGCACTTTATTGACGTTGTTTGGGTATTTATCTTTACAGTAGTTTACTTGATGGGAGTGATCGGATAATGTCTTCACACGATACACCTATAGTTGCTAAGTCACAGGCACAGTATGAGTATGATCGTCATCATAATGCCGTTCATATGCGTAAACAAGTAATCAACTTTGCGATCATGATTTTCTTTACGTTTATCGCATTCGCAGTAGTTGCAGCTGATTTTTCTAAATACTTAATCATGCCATTCGTATTATTATTGGCTGGTGTTCAAGTTGTACTTCAGCTTTATTCTTTCATGCACTTAGAGGACAAAAAAACACACTTTGGTGGTGTTATTGGCTTCTTCATGTGGATGGGGATGTTAATCGCATTTACATTCTTCTTAGCATTTTTAACAATCATTTGGTGGTAATCACCAAAAGAGCACGTTCGTTATTTGTACGAACGTGCTTTTTCTTATGTTTTAAAGTTGTGAAGGTTTCAAAAAGAGACAAACACTGTTAAACTTAACATTTGTTCACCTTTCGTTCATTGCAGTATAGCTGTAAGCGTTTTATAATAGGAGTACTGAAGTTTAAAGGAGTGCGTTCTATATGCCACTTAGTATATTTGGTTTCCAAGCATTGTGGAGTCCCTATTTAATAGGAGTTCTTGTTTTTATAACGATTATCTATTTTTTAGTCACAGTAAAGTGGCGTAATGATTTTAAAGTAAGTGAACCTTTGAAAAAGGGAGAAGCCATTTATTTCGTGTTAGCCATGATTACTATTTATATCATTAAAGGTTCTCCAGTTGATTTAATGGCTCACATTATGTTTACCATGCATATGGTTCAAATGGCGATCTTATTATTGCTTGTTCCGATTTTCTTAATTAAAGGAATCCCTTGGTGGGTTTGGAAAGTTGCGATTGAAGCACCGGTTGTTAGAACGTTGTTTAAAGTACTGACATTACCAGTTGTTGCAGTCTTTGTGTTTATTGGTCTATTTTCCTTCTATCATTTGCCTTCAGTATTAGATTACATTAAATTAAATGAAACATTACATGGTACCTATACATTTGTATTATTTCTTTCAGCTATTTTTATGTACTGGCCTTTAATTCAAAATATGCCTAATAGTGCTAAAATGAAGCCTTTGCATAAATTAGCCTATATTATTGCAAATGCTGTGTTAATTACACCTGCTTGTGGATTAATCATTTTTGCTCCTAATGCAATGTATGAGACATATACAAATGGTGATGCATGGTTAAAAGCAATGGAGCTGTGTGTACCAGCCTCTACATTATCAGGCTTATCATTATCAGGACCAGAGCTGTTTACAGACATGAAACCTGTTGCAGACCAGCAATTAGGTGGCGTATTAATGAAAATCTTACAAGAGCTTATTTTTGGTGTATTAATTGGGACAATCTTTACGAGATGGTATCGTTCTGAACAAAAAGATCCAGATAAAATTACGGCTGATGCATTAGCTGCACACCAAAAAAAATGGGAAAGTCAACAGCAACATTAATTGTAATATAGAAATTTACTTTGTATAAGGGGTTTTGACAATGGAATTGCAAATTTTGCCTACTATTAGTACATCGTTTATCGTCATTAGTGCTGTACTAGTAGCGATAGGATGGGGCTTAATTATAAAAAGAAATGTAGAGGGGCATAAGAAAGTAATGCTTGCTGCAGGTGTTGCGGCACTTATATTCTTTATTATCTATGCATCCCGTACAATCTTTATTGGAAATACGGCTTTTGGCGGTGGAGAACATTTAAAACCATATTATACGTTCTTTTTGATTTTCCATATTATTTTGGCGACATCTGGAGCCGTGTTTGGTATCGTTAGCATTATTTCGGGTTTGAAAACAAATATTAAGTTACACAGACGTATTGGACCAATCACAAGTATTATTTGGTTCTTTGTTGCCATCACTGGTGTACTTGTTTATTTATTGCTATATATTTTATTTGAACCAGGTGAAACAACATCCGTTATTAAAGCCATTTTAGGGTTTTAAAAAAAATCTCCCTCTTTATTATTGTAAAGGTGGGAGATTTTTTGTAGTTGGTTGAAATATAGAAAGTATCACTACAACAAGTAAAGGGCCTATTAATATCCCAAGAAAACCAAATATTTTAAAGCCGATAAACATGGCAATGAAGGTATTTAAGGAGGAAAGGCCAATTTTATCACCAATAATTTTTGGTTCAATCATTCTGCGGACTAGAAATTGCCCCACATTTAGTAACGTTAGAACGACAGCATATATATAGTCGCCTGCAAATACTTGATAAATGGCCCATGGGACTAAAAGGATAAATGAATCGAGAAAAGGGATAAAATCTAATACAACGAGTGATAAAGCTAACAGTATGGGAAATGGCGTTTTTAAATAATAAAATGCTGCGAAGGATATCGCAAAGATACTAGCACCAACAAGCAATTGTGCTTTTAAAAAGCCGAATAAGGCTAGTTTAACGCGCTGCCCAATAAAAATGATTTTTTGATGATAGTGAAAAGGAAAGGGCATTAATAATTTACGATTAATGGCTGGCAAATCTAAGAGCAACATATACAAGACAATCCAATAAACAAAAACATCAAATAAAAGGGAGGGGATATATGTTAGTAAAGTAGACAATACATTCACATTTGTTAAGGATATGGCGAATTTTTCTATAGAGGCTAAAGCATTTTCAATCATGAATTGAATTTGTAAAACGAGTTCTACAGGTAAATGATAGGTGTAGTTACTGAGCTTGGATTGCATTTGAATCCATAAGGCCGATAGTTGATTAAGGTACTCAGGAATATCGATGATAAAAGAAGAAAATTGTTTCCAGCTTATATAGAGTATAAGTGTACATAATAATAAAGAGATACTGAGAAAAAATAAAAAAAAGATGAAAACAACTATTTTACGTTTTTTTCGAAACCGTTTGCACATTCGAACAATAATCGGTTCTAAAAGTAACGCGGTTAAGTAGGCAAGGAGGATTGGTAACGATATAGAAATGAACCAGAGAAGCAGAAGCCCAATCGCTATGACGATTATGGGATGCCGAAAAAAAGGACGATTAAAAAAAGATAACATTTTTCTCACCTACATCCATGTAATAGATATAGGTAGTATGAGGAGAAAAAATTTTTTTACTCAAAATAAAAAAAGACTGGACCACCAGTCTTTTCATAAAATGAAGCTACTTACGCTATACTTGCTGTCACTTTAGTTTATTAAAGATTAGCGTGCGTTAACAGGTTCGAAGTTATTTTTATTTGTTGGCTCAATTGAGAATTGATCTAATTCTAATTTAACCTTTTTTAAGATTTCTTCACATTTTGTTACAAGATGTGCTGGGTAAACTTCATCATCCCCATATTCAACACCATGTGGGTAATAGTATTTACCTAGGGCTGGTTTCATTAACGTAAGGATGGCATCGTGTGCACCTACATCACCAGAAATGGCATATGCGAATACGCGTAGGTAATAGCGACCTTCACGAGTATCGAAACGTTTATCGAATGTCATACGTTCGTAATCCCAACCGCCATCACATTCTAAACCATGCTTTTTCATAATGCTGACAATTAGTTCTTGATCAGCTGTTAAATTTTCAAGGTTAGTATTTTCAAAATACATGTATAGTCCTCCTTTAGGTTCTCGTACAAAGTATACGCTCATTTTTATAATAGAGCATATTCGACATTGTTGCAATGACAACATTGTGTCAACCCAATTACAATTGATATAATAACTTACAATAATGGTGATGAAAAGGAGTCCTGTATGAAAGCTTTATTCCGCATTTTAATGGTTTGTGGCGCAATTGCATTAATTGGCTTTATGTTTTTCAATACCCCGCAGGAAAATGAGCCGTTAGAAGGACCAAATACCAATTCTAATATAATCCCTCAAACACAACTAAAGCAACAGTCTGCTGTAGGAGCAATGACACGTCCTCAAACAGGCATATCAACTTTGGTAGGAAAAGGCATTCAAACCGTTTTAGAGCAATATGGGGAACCAACGAGAAAAGAACCGTCTTCATTTGGCTATCAATGGTGGGTCTACAATAAAGATGTTGCTACGTTTTTTATGATTGGTGTTGAAAATAATATTGTAACGCAAGTTTACATAGCTGGACAAGAAATCGATGCATTTCCTTTTAAAGTTGGACAAAAACGCGATGAAATATACCGTATGACGATTATTGATTATGAGGTAGCGGCCACTGTGGGAGAAAATATTTTCATTTTCTCGATGAGTGAAGAAGATATGCAAACAAGGTTGCTTGTCAAATTTGATGGCCTTTATGCACAGCTTTATATAGATAGGGAGACAAGTGAGCTACAGGGAATACGTTATACAGACAGTGAAACACTTGTCCTTCATCAACCATATGAAATGAGTTATCAAGGTGAACTAGTGAGACGTACGCCACCGTCCTCATTTTTGCAGCAAGAAATCGATGTAGCTAGCGCCAAACAGCTTGATGATCTCTTAAATGTTACGAGGGTACATCATGAATTACCACCTTTAGCAATGGATGAATCATTAGAAGAAGCTGCAAAAATGCATAGTGAAGATATGAAGGTGCAAAATTTCTTATCACATGAGTCTCCAACTAATGGAGATTTAAAAAAGAGATTACAGGCACATGACATCGACTATAGTGCAGCGAATGAAAATCTTGCCACTGCTTATTTTGATGCGATAGAAGCTATGCATGGTTGGACAAATTCGCCTGAACATAGGAAGGTGTTATTGGATGATCGATATACACGCGTTGGTTCCGGTGCTTTCGTAGATTATTATACGCAAATCTATATAGAGCCTACTGCACAGACGATGGATAGTGAAGAGCAAGATAGAAAAAAACAAGATATTGAAGAACAGGATAACGAAGAACAGAGAAATAAAGAACCAGATAGTGAGGACCCTGTAGAGAATACAGAGCAATCCTCCTCATCCTAACAACAGAATATCAGTTTGAAGACAAGCTCGAATAGCCGAGCTTGTCTTTATTTTTTTATAAGGTAGTACTTTCACTGTGGGCTTCTATATTTTTCGTCACACCGTTACAAACGCCGTCATATGATAGAGAACGGAAAGGGGGAATGAGGCTTGCAACTAGCTGAGTTATTAAAAGATTGGCCATGTAGTGTGACAGGAGGATCCATTCGAACAGAAATTACAGGCGTAGAAGATTATGCACAGGCCGTACAACCCGGCGACATTTTTATTGTACGAAAGGGCAAAAAAACATCAGGAAGTCGTTTTGTTAAAGAAGCGTTGGCACGGGGGGCTGCTGCCATTGTTTCGGAAGAAAGTATTTCTTTGCCGATTATGGATAAAGAAATTCCTTTTGTGTGGGTTCCGAATACAGCATTATTTTTATCGTATGCGAGTGCGAAGCTTGCTGCTTTTCCAGCAGAGGCTTTAACGGTTATTGCCATTACCGGTACAAATGGAAAGACCACGGTGAGCCATTTTGTTAGTCAGCTTCTAAATGCCTTACATAAAAAAGCAGCAGTTATTGGAACGGTTGGCTTTTTCATCAATGGCGAGAAACAACAAACGGCTTACGAGCAACTAACAACATTGCAGGCCAAAGAATTGCATCCGATATTAAAGCAATGTGTACGAAAAGGGGTTACACATGTTGTGCTAGAAGCTTCTTCAATGGGCTTACAGCAGCATAGACTCGACCATTGCGATATTGACTGTGGTGTATTTTTAAATCTATCAGAAGACCATTTAGAAGATCATGGTGGTTTAGAAGCATATAAACGTGCAAAAAAAAGATTAGCCGATTTATCCAAAAAGTTAGTATTAAATGGAGATGATAACTTTTGTCGTTCTGTAGGGATTTATGATAAGAAAAAATCCTGTTCATTTGGCTTTGATAATCACAATGATCTACATATTCAAATTGTCAGTGAAACAGTTGGAAAAACCGTACTTTGCTTACAAACAACAGCGAGTGAGCATATTGTGGAAATTCCTTTTGTCGGAAAATATCATGTACAAAATACTATTGCTGCCTTAATGGCTATATGGCGCCTAGGTGTCCCGATGGAAGATCTAGTTGGTCATATGTGGTCCTTAAAACTACCAGAAGGACGACTTGAGAAGATTGATAATCCTTTGGGTATAGAGGTTTATGTAGATTATGCGCATACAGCAGAAGCCTTACAAGCCGTTTTACAAACCTTTAATCGTTCCAAAACAATTTACCTTGTTTTTAGTTGTGGTGGAAATCGTGATAAGGCGAAGCGCTTCGCCATGGGAGCGGTAGCAAGTAAATACGCGGACGTTATTTATTTAACAACAGATAATCCACGAGATGAAGATCCAATCGTGATAAATGAAAGCATTATTGCAGGCTTTACAGAGCAACAATATTATGAAATTTACTTAGATCGGAAGCTTGCTATCCATCAAGCGTTAGCAAAGGCGAAAAAGGGCGATATTGTCCTTGTGGCCGGAAAAGGGCATGAACAAACACAGCAAATTAAAAATCAAAAATTGCCTTTTTCCGATCAACAATGCATCAAAGATTATTTTGCCAGTCTCATTACAGACGACGCTGAATAATAAAGAAAGATCCTGTAGCAATAGCCAGCTTGCGACCTGTCTCATCTTCGATATCACATGCCATGACGAGTGTTTGACGTCCTTTATGAACAAAACGACCGCGCGCAATCAATTCTTTATTCGTTGTTGTGGCAATATACGATAGATTCATATTCGTTGTAACCACATTATATCCCTCTGGTACAGAGCGTGAAGCAAGTCCGCCCATAGCTGCATCGGCAATTGTTGCAATAATGCCACCATGAGGCACCTTAATTGTATTATGAATAACTGGTGTAATAGGGATACGAACCTCACTAATTTCAGGCTCAAATTTACCTGCCATATGTAGGGCAGCATTAAGATAACGACGATGAATGCCTTGCTGCTTCTCTCTTAGCCCATTTAAAAGATGTAATAAAACTTCTTCATCTTCCTCAGTACTTTCTTGTAAAATTTCAGCTAGTAATTGTTCTATCTGTCCTTTAGATGTTGTCATTAATTGGCAAACCTCTTTCATTAAAAGTATCAATAATGTAAAATTACCATAAAATCTGTTATGATGGGAAAGAGATTGGGGGAATTAAAAATGATGATGACCTCTGACTGGGTACTCATTTTGGATGAGACCGAAGCGCTTTGTGAGATGATTCTTTCCTCAGAACCTGCGATTGCGCTACAGCAAGCGTATGATGCAGTCTATAGTGATGCACAAATTGTAGAAGCTATTTACGCATTTAATCGCATGAAAGAGCAGTACGAAGATGTACAACGTTTCGGAAAATATCATCCAGACTACCATACAATCATGAAGTCAATTCGCCAACAGAAAAGGGCACTTGACTTGAATGAAAAAGTTTCAGCTTTAAAAATTGCTGAAAACGATTTTCAGGATTTACTCGATGAGATTAGCCTATTAATAGGTAAAACAGTCTCTGAAGCTGTAAAAGTTCCTGTTAGTAACCCATTCTTTGCATCTGGTTCATCTTGCGGAGGAGGATGTGGCTCGGGCGGCTCATGCTCTTGCTCAGCATAAAATACGATGTGTATGTTACACATCTCTTCTAGACTGTAGACAACTCCAAGTATTCACAGGAGGTTGTTTACAGTCTTTTTTCAATTGATAGGAGGAAACATACTTGAATGGCTGTCATCCCTGGTGACAGGATAGGAAAAAAGTTGTTTAGGCTGCTAAAAAGGTTCTAAATCAAGCAGCTTTATTGGATGGCCTTACAAATATCCTTTTATATTATAGTAAAGTTGGATCCGTGGTATGCAAGGTCAAAAGGATTGGATACTTGATTTGAGGATTATTAAGATTTAGAGGCTTTCCTCAGATTTAAGACAGGGAGTTGGCCTATTTTTAAGGAGCTATCGTGGGAACCATGACGAGTTAGTAACGGTTTCTGGGGAAGAAAACGATACAGTAATTCTTCAATATATTATTGCTCATGAAATCCATCAGATTAGACAAGCCCATATCTGCTCATTATATAGGTAGAACATTCAAATGAAGGGAAGGCACGTAACTAGTGTCCTTCCCCTTTATGTTCGTATCATGATAACGACTCTTGTTCCTGTAATAATTCAGCAGCTATATCAGGGCGATCTGTAATGATCCCTTTGGCGCCATTATGGATTAATTTTTTCATCGTGTCGATATCATTGATTGTCCAATAGTGGACAGGTATGTTGAGATGATTCAAAAATTGAATAAATTTAGGTGAATCTAATGCGATAACGCCTGATTTAGGTGGGATTTGGAAAACATCAACTTTCGGATGATATAAGTGCCCAAATTGACTTGAGAAGGAGGCAAATGCTTTTCTCACATCTGATTCACCGGCACCAAGTGCTACTTGATTTTGGGCATATAAATTAAAACGATCGATTTGCTCACCATAGAAGCTTGTCACAACGACACGCTGTTCAGCGCCTAGCTCTTCGATTAAGCGCCAAAGTTTAGAAGGCATCAAACTTCCCTCATAAGTATCTGGAGCATCTTTAATATCAATATTGATGAGCATATTTGGATAAGTTTCAAGTAGCTCTCGTAATGTCACTACATTAATTTTTTCCTCTCGATATGGAAAAGCGCCATCCAAATCTTCAAATTGATAGCCGTGATTTAAGGCATTGATTTCTGCTAAGGTCATATCGGCAATGAGACCATAGCCATCCGTTGTACGATCAACTGTATCATCATGGAAAACAATGATTTCCTCGTCTTTTGTTAAACGGATATCAATTTCAAAGCCATCGACTCCTAACTGTGCTGCTTTTTCAAATGCGATCATTGTATGCTCAGGTGCTAAAAGAGCCCCGCCACGATGCGCCAGAATGATGGGGCGATCAAATTGCAATGCTTGTTTGCCTTCACGTTGCTGTGGTTTAGAAATAGCTTTACTACCTGCCCAAGCCGCTGCACTTGCCGCAGCAATAGCAAGGGCAATTTTTGTTTTCTTACCCATATTCGTCCTCCTTAACAATTATCTTCATATAAAAAGTAATGGTGAATTCATTGTCAGTATTGATAATTAAAGTACCTACTAAAACTAATAGCTAGTAGAAGTGAATGATGCCTTTTTCATGCTGATATATGCAAAAGCAAAAAAATACGGAGCTATTACGCGGAGGCGTAAATGTTCCATGAAAACAACTAATTCATATCTCTACGATGTTTCTCGCAGTATGCTTTTCCATTATAACGGAAAATTGAGCTTTCTGTCAGCTAAACTCTGTTGCTATCATTTTCCGGTCTATGGTATTCTTTTATGTAAGAAATGAGGGAATCCAATATGAACGAACGACAAGGGCTAATCGTTTACGTCCATCAATTAAAACATGCTAAATCTCTTCGGAAATATGGTCATGTTCTTTATATTTCAAGAAGGCAAAAATACGTAGTGCTTTACTGTAATCGTGAGGACATTGATATGATGACAACAAAACTACAACGCCTTCCATTTGTGAAAGACGTTGTGGAGTCTTATCGTCCATTTGTGAAAACTGAATATGAAAATGCAAAACCAGATAAAGCAAAGGAATATGACTACAAAGTAGGTCTATAATCTTACGTCAATGCAGGTATATAGTTATTTAGTCTTAATATACCGATTAAGTATTGATAAAATAGTTTTGATTCCGAAAATATAGATGAGTGCTTTATTTCTACAACAACTGCTTTCCGATCGAGTTGTTCTATTTGTACTTCAAACATTTTTTGTCGCATTGTAGGTTGTTCTTCATTATATGGGATGCCTTCTCGGCAAATATAGATAGGCATGAACTTACTTTCACCAACTGGTTTGAGAGCTACAGCTAATGAGATCACCTTTTTATCTTCTTTTGTAGATGTTAGTATAAAGGCTTGATGAAAGCGTTCCTGATTTGTTTTGATAATTTCGAGTAACTCGTAAACATCACCATAGCCTTCTCCTAATTCTATAAATTGTTGTGGCATAATAATTGCACATCCTTTCCAATACTCATAGTATCATGCTGCGGGAGGTCAAGCACATGAAATTTGCATTAAGCTTTTTTTCTATTTTAGCACTAATTATTACAGGAACGATATTTTTCCAGTATCATGCTTATTCATCTGATTTAGAAACAGGCATAGGGGATTTTCATTACTCTCAAGAAATAGAGATTGTCTATCGTGAAAATAGCTTAGATATTCGCCAGCATTTTAAAAATTTACCAAATCAAAAGGTGAAAATTAAATGGCCAGAAAAAGCGACAAATCCTAGTTGTTTTATCGAGAGCGAAAATAGCTGTGATCGTTTATCAGATGAGGTCTCTTATTTTGCCAAAGGGGAAACGAAATCACAATCTGTGTCATACATAATTCCAATTGAGGGCGGCTTAAAAAATAAGATGCTCCTTCAAAATGTTTTTGCTACACTAATAAATGGTGAAGCATCGTATTCAATTGTTCATATTTCTACAGATAGTAAAGTGAATGGACAGTGGATTACAGGTTTACCTTTAGTAGGGCAACAACAACTGTCTCTTGTGAATTACACAATGTTTAAAGGAAACGGTACCGTTCAAGATCTTTATTGGCAAGCAGGTAAACTTAAAGTACAAGAGCAAACACCGATTTTATCTATCTATGCACAGCAGTCAATTCCTAATGATTTCCTAAAATCATTAGAAAGCTTGCAGTTTTTGAATGATGAGCATATTGCTATTATTCAAGAAAAAAGTCCGGTAACAGCTCATGATGAAAGATTGTTATTTTTACCAACTCTTACTGCACAAGCCGTTGAGCAGGAAGTGATTTTATCACAAATCAAATCACAATTTAAATTTGTAGATTCTCCAGAATGGTTGCCTGAAGTTGTGGCATCCTATTTAGTAAACGATTCAATTGGTGGAGACAAAACAAAGAAAATGGTTAAGACATTAAATGACTATATGACAGATAGTCAACAGCAAGCTTGGCAGGAAAAGCTGAAAAACCTTGGGGAAGAACCGCTTTCGCCTGATACATTGGACAAGTATTTATCACAAGCGTTAGATGCGAAAACATCTTATTTTACATTAAACGCAGCTCAGAAAGATGGAACATATCCGCTCTTATTTGAGGATGCTCGTGATGTGTATGTGGATGATGTATTAAAAGAAGACGTTCATGTTATTCTATATGAGGGTCAAGTGTTGTATACGGCAGATACGTTATTGCCTTATCTTGGCTATTCGGCTGAGGAAGGGAAGAATGGCTATTACGTAAATAGCGAGCATCGCACATTCCGATTCCCGAAAGAGCCTGGTTTCTATGTATTTAATCAGCGGAGATATGCAACAATTTCAGAGCCAATTATTAAAATTGCTGATCATTATTATGTGGAAGAAGCTTGGTTGCAACGTTTATTCCTAGTTGAACTACAAAAGAAGGACGAGCGAATTCAAGTATTAACACAAGAACAACAATAACTTTTGCAGCGGAGGGTCATCCTTTCGCTGCAAAAATACTTTATATGGATGAAAGTACGGTGATATGCTGTTATGAGAGTTGTAGCAGGAGAGCGCAAAGGAATGCCGCTAAAAGCAATAGCTGGAAATACGACAAGACCTACAACGGACAAAGTGAAGGAATCGATTTTTAATATTATAGGTCCGTTTTTTGATGGAGGAATCGCGCTTGACCTGTTTGCAGGAAGCGGTGGCTTGGGCATTGAATCACTAAGTCGTGGGGCAGAGCAAGCAATCTTTATTGAAAAAGATGCAAAAGCATTCCAAGTGCTACAAGAAAATATAAAAAAATGTCGTTATGAAGAAGATACAGAGCTTTTTCGTATTGATGCAAAGCGTGCTGTGAAAGCGCTGTTAAAACGTGATCTTACGTTTAAATATGTCTTTTTAGATCCACCTTACCATCAACAGGAATACTATGATTTAGTTCAGATTCTTGTGGACAATGATAAAGTTCAACGAGATGGTATTATATTATGTGAACATGCGAAAGAGGTACAATTGCCTCGAAATTTTGGTGAGTTTGTGTTAACAAGACAAGAAACATATGGCGGAACAATTATTTCTGTTTATCGCTGTACAGAGGAAGAGGGAGAATAAGTTGTCTGAGAAAATTGCTGTAGTTCCAGGAAGTTTTGACCCTGTCACATTCGGCCATCTTGATATTATCAAACGTGCGGCAGATGTGTTTGACATCGTATATGTAGCAGTATTAAACAATTCAGCAAAGAATCCGTTGTTTTCTGTAGAGGAACGCATGGCCTTAATGGCTGAAGTAACAAAAGCATTACCGAATGTCCGTATAGAAAGCTCTTCAGGTCTTTTAATAGACTATGCTAAAGAAAAAAAGGCGAAGGCCATTGTACGTGGTTTACGAGCTGTTTCAGACTTTGAATATGAAATGCAAATTACCTCTATGAACCGTTTTCTAGATGAAACAATTGAAACATTTTTCATTATGACGAAAAACCAATATTCATTCCTAAGTTCCAGTATAGTAAAAGAGGTTGCGAAATACGGTAGCGATGTTAGTGAGCTAGTTCCTACTTGTGTCGTAAAGGCTTTACAAGATAAATATGATTTTGCGCAATAATTATGCAGAGGATGTCAAAGCAAAGTGACATCCTCTTTTTGGTACATAGAGCGATCATTATTTCAGAAAAAATAGAGCATAAATAGTCGGAACAATGATTATGCTAAGGAGGCGGAATTTGATATAGGGTCTGACAGAAAGTTTTGCTGATTTTGCGATAACGAAGATTTGTAAGTGAATACTAATACTTTGCATCGTTAATAAAATGACAACTAGTAAGGTGATATGTGGAAGATCTGGGAAGGCTGTAACGGTCATTTTAAGACCATTCGTCACCTCAAGAATAGCTGCAAGAGAAAGTTCAATCGTATAGGGAAGTTTAGGGATTAGTTGATCTAGCCCCTGTTGGACAATGGTCTGAATGGTTGTGAAAAAGATGATGGTTGTACCAACTAACAGAATTGTTGGAGCTGTTTCTTTAATACTTTCTGAAAATGGTGCACTATACAGTGGTGTGTTGTGTACGGAAATAGTGGGTGGGTCAGTTTTGCGAAATAAGTAGTAGCCAATTACTAAGCAACAAATATTAAACGTATGTAGTAAACATAAAAACAACCATCCAAACGTATTACTGTGTAGTAAATCAAGACTTACAAAACCTAAAACGAACAGTGGACTTGGTGCATGACAAACAGCTAGTAGAAAATTTGCCTCTTTGGGGTGTAATTGACCACTATTTTTTAAATAAACAATGGTTGTTGCCCCTGTTGGATAGCCTCCAAGTGCGCTAATAATGTAGGCTTGTACGTATAATGAGGCCCTTTTCGTTTTAGTACGCATAGGGGCAGTTAAACGCAGAAGCCATTGTGTTAATACTAGATACGGCAATAAATACGGAAAAAGTGCTTCCATGAAAAGGTTAACGCCTAAATCAGTACCACTATGAGCGGTTTGTGGGAATAACAAGAGTAAGAGAATTAGAATTACGCAGAGCACTATTTGAATTGTAGCAAACATGTTATCAACTCGTTTCAACTTTTTGTCATTCACATAGGCAAATGCTAAAATCAATATATGTGAGAAAGGCAAAAACATGAACGTATGGTTTTGCAAGCGTCCTAGGAGGTGTTTTCAAGTGAAGAAAAAAATTGGTATTTATGCAGTGTTAATAGTCGTGATTTGTTTTATGATGTTATACCGACTAGACGCGTATATTATGAAACCTGGAAGTGCATATGATGTCAGTAAATTCGTGACGGTAGATAGCAAAGAGGCTGATAGTGTGGGGTCTTTAAGCTTAATGACTGTCGCGATGCAGCAAGCCACCCCATTTTCGTATTTGTGGGCTAAAGTTCAAAAATATCAAAAGCTAATGGATATTGAACAAGTACGCAATCCTTTAGAGGATGATGAGGAATATAATATTCGACAGTTAAAATTAATGTCTGATTCCCAATTTAATGCGAAATATGTAGCTTTCCAAAGAGCAGGATTAGAGACTAAAGTTCATTTTAACGGTGTATTTATATTAAATGTGTTAGATGGAGGAGCGTCTGATGGCATTTTAAAAGCTGGGGATGAAATTATCGAGGTTGACGGTCAAAAAATAACTAGTCAGCAAATGCTTGTTGACCTTTTAAAACCTAAACAGCTTGGAGATAAGGTAACAATACAATTTATACGTAATGAAGAGCAAAAACAGGAGACGATTACCTTACAGGAGATTCCGAATACACAGGAACATAGAGCAGGGTTAGGTATTTCTTATACGGAAAGTAAATCGATTGAAACAATGCCAAAAGTGACGATGAAAACAGAGGATATTGGAGGGCCCTCTGCTGGCTTGATGTTTACACTTGAAATATTGGACCAGCTTCTTGATGAAGATTTAACAAAGGGTTATGCTATTGCTGGTACGGGTGAAATGTTAGTAGATGGATCGGTTGGTAGAATTGGCGGGATTGATTATAAGGTCATTGCCGCTGATCGGGACGACATGGAAATCTTCTTCGCGCCCGATGATGAAATTTCTCAAGAAATGAAAGCGAAATACCCAGAGCTAGAATCTAACTATTCGACGGCTGTTAAAACGGCCAAAGAGATCAAAACTAAAATGAAAATCGTTCCGGTGAAAACGGTTGACGATGCCATTAGCTATTTAAAGCAACTACAGCCGAAATAATAGAGCGAAAAAGGGATGCTAGAATTTTACTAGCATCCCTTTTGATAGCCATTAACAACGGATAGGGGGTGTTTGATAATCTTTGGGAAGAGTCCAATCCTTTGTGCCTTGTTCGATACTTAAATTGTATAGCTCTGCTGCATGTATATCTATTGCTAACATTGCATCATTGGTAGCTGCCACTCGGCTAATTAAAGGTAATTGGATATCCTTTTTTTGCTTACCTAAATAAGCTTGCCCCACCGAGCTCATACCTAATAGCCGAATATAAGAGGGTGCTTCGAAACTTTGAAGCTGCTCTTTTGTAAACCCCGTGTATATATGTGTTATCATGCGTTGAAGGCGGGTCCATGTATAACGTTTAGATTTAATTTTTTCCATAAAGCTATTGAAGGAGGAGCTAGTTTTGGCTGCTTTCACAATAGCATTTTCAATTCCCTCTGTTACTTCTGCATAACGAGTCAGTTCTGAAGGCGTGTGTCTGATGATGGTAAACTGTAATAACGGCCAAAATGCTTCCCAGCTTGCAAATTGACTATACTGTTTATGCCAGTCTGTTAAATAACTATAAGTAGTCTCAGGAACAACATTTTGCACACTCTGTAAAGAATTTGTAGACGCAAGTGCTTTACGTATACCAGTGGCACTTGCAATCGATGTGTCTTCCTTTAATGCATCATGGTATCCTGCAGCTACGCGAGAAATAGTTAGTGGTTTGATGTGACTGTTAAGTGATTTCGCTGCTTCAAGATAATGAAAGCCTAGTATATTATTTGGCTGTGCGAGATCAATGTATGGAGCAGGGAACTTCTGAGAAAGCTGTTCATAGGCATAATGTAGGCTTTTCGGATAGCTTGCACCTGTTTTAAGGCTGTTTTTAATAAGCATGTCATATTCTGCACGGTTGTGGTCTATCAACTCATATGTGTTTAAAAAGGGTTGAATCGAGCCGTCTTCACTTCCGAAGGCAAATGAGTCACAGCCAACGGCGCTTAATAAGGAAATGGCACCTTTTGCGAAATCTGTGGCTGGTGCTGTACTATAGACGTAGGGCAGCTCAATAACAATATCTACACCACCAGCAAGCGCCATTTTAGTACGTGTCCATTTATCTACCATGGCTGGCTCTCCACGTTGTAAAAATGTGCCGCTCATAACAGCGATAACAAGTTCCGCCTGTGCTACTTTTTTAGCCTGTTTTAAATGATAAGCATGTCCGTTGTGAAAAGGATTATATTCAACGACAATTCCAACTGCTTGCATGCTTTTCCCCCTTATAATTTGTGTCATTATTTGAAACTGTTAGGAGCAAATACACTTCTCATAGTATTTAATTATAAGTGGGTTTTTAAGTGGTGACAAGAAATTATCTTGACATCTATTTTTACACATTATATAATCAACATTGTTGTCTCGAGGTGATTAAACGAATGAAATGGTCAATTCATCAATTATCTAAATACCGCCAAAACGGGATGCCAATCGATGCCTTTGTCCAGCTGGACGAAGTGATGGAGCGAAACCAGGATATTCGAGCAATTTCGCCCGTTCATGTAAAAGGGCTATGTACTTTTGGTGCATCGCAAATGACATGTCAGTTAACTGTGACAGCAACGTTAACACTGCCATGTGCTCGCACGTGGGAGGATGTTGAGTTTCCAATTGAAGTCGAAACAGTTGAAATTTTTAGCTGGATTGATGAAGATAAACGAGGAGACGATGACGGAGACATTCACTATATAGAAGGTGAAGTCATCGACATGAAACCAATTCTCGAGGAATTAGTATTGCTTGAGGTACCAATGCAAGTGTTCAAGGAAGATTCTGAAGGACAAGTGCAGGGCGGTAAAAACTGGTCTTATGCAACAGATGAAGACGTAAAGCTACACAAAAAAGCTGACGAACAAAAAGTGGATCCAAGACTAGCTTCTTTAGCTAAGTATTTTGATCAAACAGACGAATAGACGATCTGTAAGGAGGTGCCATCAATGGCTGTACCATTTAGAAGAACTTCTAAAACTGCAAAAAGAAAGCGTCGTACGCATTTCAAATTATCTGTACCTGGTATGGTAGCTTGCCCTAACTGTGGTGAGGCAAAATTATCACACCGTGTTTGCAAAGCTTGCGGACAATACAAAGGTAAAGAAGTAGTAAGCAAATAATACAGTGTTTGCTCACTTAAAAGGCTAGTAGAGAGACCATGGCTCTTTACTAGCCTTTTTGTTAGCTTGAAAAGACGGAATATTTCGTTGATTATGAAGTTCTTTACAATAGTAAAATAATTGTGTGATACAATTTATTCACAGGAATAAAGGGGGTAACAGTATGTCTTACACAATTGATAATCATGATGGCATTATGACATTTACCATTAACCGTGAAGAGAAGCGGAATGCTGTCAATGATGAGGTTATGAATGGTCTTCAAGAAGTCATTACATATATTCGTCAGCATGAAGATGTGCGTTTTTTGGTAGTGACAGGTGCAGGCGATAAATCATTTTGCTCAGGAGGGGATTTATCTGAGTTTCATTCACTGGAAACAGAGGATGAGGCATTTGGTATGTTAAGTAAGATGGGGAAAATATTATACGATCTTGCTACGTTACCTGTGCCCACTATAGCGCTTATAAATGGTACTGCTGTTGGCGGCGGCTGTGAAATTGCAACAGCTTGTGATTTCCGTTTAGTGGCAAGTCACGCGAAATGTGGCTTTATTCAAGGTACATTAGCCATTACAAGTGGATGGGGTGGCGGTACATATTTATTTGAACGAGGTTTACGCCATGATCGCGCGATGAAGATGCTAGTAGATGCAAAGCCGTATCCTGCACAGCTACTATATGAAATTGGATGGGCGATGCGTGTATTTGAAGGCTCAAAAGAAGAGGCTTTAAATGATTTTATTGAACATATGCGAAAAATTCATCCTGCTGTTCATAAAGCCTATAAGGAAATTGAACTTCGGAAGTGGCGTGAACGCAATATGTATGAGCGTGTGATGGAGGAAGTTCGTACTTGCGCGAAGCTGTGGGAAAGTGAAGCGCATCACCAAGCAGTTAATAATTTCTTGACCAAGAAGAATAATAAGTAATGTATAAAGGCAGTGATGAGAGGGAAACATCATCACTGTCTTTTTTCATGCAATGATTCTATTTTGCCCACTTGTGCATATAGTAGTAAAAAATGCGAGGGTGATAGATTATGGAATTGAAAAAAAGAAAAGATCAATGGACAAAGGAAGACGATGAAAGACTAGCAGAAATTGTGTTGCATAATGTGCAAAATGGCAAAACACAGCTAGAAGCCTTTGAAATGGCGGCTGTAGAATTGGGTCGTACAAAGCAAGCTTGTGGCTTCCGCTGGAATAAAACATTGCGTGGTCAATATAGTCAGTCACTATTAGCTGTTCGAAATCAGCCCCAACAATCTATGCGAAGTCACTTGAAATTGGCATTGACAAGTTTTGACGAATTAACGGAGGCTTATCAAACGCTTGAGATGAAGCATCGTGAATTGCAAAATGAGCATGATAAGTTAGTGAAATGGCTACAACAGGGCTACTCATTGATGAAAGATTAAAGTTCTAAGTATGATGACTACATTATTTTTCTTTCCTGGCGATAAAACCCTTTCAGTGTATCGTCAACAATCGGTCTATCCTGTATAATAAAAGAACCTGCATAGAAGGTGCCTTAGAAGTAATCTGAGGCACCTTATTCTTATAGTTTTATTTTGGTTTAGCAATTGTTTTTTTGTGCCGAAAACATTCAAACGAAGGAGGGGTGGAGAAGATGGACGTAGCGGTAATTGGTGCAGGAGCGGTAGGTCAACTAACAGCGAGCTTTTTAGCGGAATCGGGTATGTCAGTAACGTTGGTTGCAAGGAGGCAGGAACAGGTCAATGAACTAAATACAAAGCAGTTAACACGTATCAATGTTGATGGTACCAAAACTGTGCAAAATGTTGTTTCTACTACAGATTTGGCCACTCTACCACCACAAGATTTACTTGTGATTGCTGTTAAATATGGTCATTTGCAAAAGCTCTACAAACAATTTGCTGCATTATCGAGTGATATGCCATTGCTTTTTATGCAAAACGGCTTAGCGCATTTCGAGGAGGCACTCACCTTACCACAAAAAAATATTGCCTTTTGTTCAATTTCTTTTGGTGCTCAAATGATGGGGCAAGCAACAGTTCAACATAGAGGGGTGGGACACTGTAAACTTGCGGTAGAAAGAGGGGATCAACGGATCTTTCAAAAGCTATTACAATTACAAAATTCTTTGTTTCCTGTTGAGCTGGTTCGTAATGCTGAGCAAATGCTTTTTGAAAAAGCAGTGCTAAATAGCTTAATTAATCCATTATCAGCTGTATTGAAAGTGAAGAACGGTGAGTTGGTAACGAATCAACAGGCGTTTTTACTTATGGAAACTATTTATAAAGAGCTTACAGAAGCTTTTGAAGCTATTGAACAGACTATACCTTTTACTGATGTGGTAGACTTATGTAGGAAAACGGCCAAGAATACATCATCTATGCTTACAGATCGTCTACAGGGTCGAAAGAGTGAAATTGAAACAATTGTTGGTGTCATTCTAAACAAAGCTTTGGCTAACGGTCATAATTTACCTACTTTGCGTACTTTATATCACCAAGTACTTGCAATAGAGGAGAGCGGTGAACGAAGTTGAAAGACTTTTTACATATACTGATTAGTATCATCATTTTTTGTCCAATTGTTCTTTTTGTCATTGTTTATCTTGTTGGCAGAAAGGTTAAAATTCGCGGCACACATGCTTTTGGAGCAGCATCTGATGTGACGACATTGTGCTTGTTTTTTTCTGTTCCATTAGCTATTGGGGTGCTGTGGCGCGTGAATGTAGGAGCACTTTTAGTCATGCTTGCGATAATGATGGCTATGATTTTTACATATATTGATTGGAGAACTAAAAAGGAAATAGAAGTAAAGCCGTTACTAAAGAAAATTTGGCGTTTTTTATTTTTAATACTTAGTACAGCCTATGTAGTGATCTGGATAGTGGGGGTTATTCAATCCATTGTAGAATATTTACAGGTTGTCTAAGCATTTTCTTTTCATGTTGAAGCTATAAGCGTTAAAATAATAGCATCAAAATTAGTTATAAAAAAATCATTCTTTATGAATGGGAATATTGATTAAATTCATAGATCTTAGTGCTATAAGCATAGTTTAGTCATCTTGTGCTGTTGCTAGCTTATGTAATGATGAAAGATGGGCTAAAAACATTTAAGACATCATGTGCATAGTATGAATGGAATTAATTTCTCATTATGGAGTAAGAAAATGATTTAGTGAGTAGAGGAGTTTATGTTAAATGAAACTGGAGTCTATCCAAGTACCTATAAAAAATCATGTGCTAGCAGATTACTGGTCGCCAAATACCGCCATTCATCAATTTTTTGAGTATGAGTATAATGATCAAGCTTTTGAGGAAAGAGCGAAGCATTTAGCACAACATGCTCGAGACCAAAAAGAATTAACAGCCATCATTCGTCAATTTATGGAGCCGCTTGGGCTTTCTAACAAGGCGAATGAACATTTAGAACAACTAGAGCAAGGAGCTATGGTGGTAGTCGGTGGACAACAAGCAGGTATCTTAACTGGCCCTCTTTACTCCGTTCATAAAGCTATTTCAGTGATAGCATTAGCGAAAGAGCAAAGTGCTAAGCTTCAACAGCCTGTCATTCCTGTTTTTTGGATAGCTGGAGAGGATCACGACTTAGAAGAGATTAATCACACTTATACAGTACATGGAGAATTACTAAAAAAGCGTGCGTATAGTGAGCGCTCTAGACGTAAAACGATGGCTTCTGCAACAGTTCTAAATAAAGAGTTGATGACGCAATTGATTAATACAATTGTTCGGGATATTGGTGAGACAGAGTATACGGAAGCGTTGATGAAGCAACTAGTAGACGCGCTGAACGAAAGTGAAACATTTACAGACTTCTTTGCCTGTTTGATGAATCAACTATTCAAAGAGGAAGGTCTGCTGTTAATTGATGCAGCCAACTTCCAATTCCGTAAATTTGAAAGCAAATATTTTGCGCAAATTATCCACTACAATGAAGAAATTGCTAGAATAGTAACGGAACAGGAAGAGGAACTGGAGCGTGCTGGCTATGGTAAGCCTATTTTGGCGACATATGAAGCGGCCAATTTATTTTATGTAGAGGATGGAGAACGTCATCTTTTAGAAAGAAAAAATGAGCTATTTGTTAATTTAGCGGCAAATCTCAAATTTACACAGGATGAGCTGTTGGCAATTGCTGACAAGCATCCTGAACGTTTAAGTAATAATGTAGTGACTCGTCCGTTAATGCAGGAGATGACACTGCCTGTGTTGGCATTTGTTGGTGGCCCAGGTGAATTGGCTTATTGGGCAACACTGAAAAATGCATTTTCAGCATTAGATTTACAAATGCCGATTTTTGCGCCTCGTCTTCATATCACAATTGTTACACGTCACGCAGAGCAATTATTACGTGAGCATCAACTAACTGTGACGGATGTATGGGAAGGCAAAGCATTGCAGTTAAAAGAACGTTTTATTGCAGACGTGCAGGACAGTGAAGCAAAACGACAAATACAAGCTATGCAGCAGATAGTAACAGAAAAATATGAGGAGCTAGCTTCCTATTTAGAAAAACAGCATTTGCATTTAGAAAAGATCCTTGTGAAAAACCAAGAAAATCATGAGAAGCAATTTGATTATCTACAGCAAAAAATTGAACAAACTGTACTAAGCAAGCATGAAGCGACGATTCGTAAATTTATGACGCTGCAACATGAATTGTATCCAAATGATGGTTTCCAAGAGAGAACCTATAATCCATACCAATATATCAATGAGTTTGGACCTATGCTAATTACCGAAATGCTGAAACAAAATTACAGCATTGGTAAGCACCACTATTTACTCTATTTATAAATAATGAAATAAGTTCTTTTTACCTAATTATTTGTTTACCTCCATATGGATTTGGTGAATAATGTCGAGAAAAATAGTATATAAAGAGCTATCCTACTAAGGGTAGCTCTTTTCTTATGTCCTTTAGCATATATCAAAAAAAATCCTAAAGGCCAAATTGCATATTAAGTGATAAAATGTCAAGTTTTTTTTAAAAAAAGTGGAGGAAAGTGGGGGGATGTGGTACATTATTTAATAAAGTGGGGTGAGTAGTATGTTCATGGGAGAATATCAACACTCCGTTGATGCAAAAGGGCGAATAATCGTACCGGCAAAATTTCGTGAAGCTTTAGGCGAAACGTTTGTTGTCACAAGAGGTCTCGATAACTGTCTATTTGGCTATCCTATGAATGAATGGCGAAAACTCGAAGAAAAATTAAAAGGTTTACCAATGACCAAAAAAGATACCCGAGCATTTGCAAGGTTTTTCTTTTCTGGAGCAACAGAGGTAGAAATAGACAAGCAAGGGCGTATCAATATCCCAACTACTCTCATGCAACATGCACATCTTGTAAAAGAGTGTGTGGTGTTAGGGGTTTCAAATCGAATTGAGATTTGGGCAAAAGATGCTTGGGAAGCTTACTTTAGTGAGTCTGAACAATCTTTTAATGAAATTGCAGAAAATATGATTGGCTTTGATTTTTAACTTTTATAGGTATTACAACGCGATAGTTGTATGAGGTTAAGGCCTGAAAGGAGCGTGTGGTATGTTCGATCATACAACCGTGTTATTAAAAGAAACTGTTGATGGGTTGAACATCGATCCTGATGGTGTATATGTGGACTGTACGCTAGGTGGTGCAGGTCACAGTGAATATTTAGTACAACAATTATCAGATAAAGGTCGTTTGATTTGCTTTGACCAAGATACGACGGCCATTGAAAATGCGAAAATTCGATTAGCGCCCTATATTGAGCGTGTTACATTTATTCATTCGAATTTCCGTTATTTAAAAGAGGAACTAGTAGCTCATGGTTTCGAGCAGGTTGATGGCATTTTGTATGACTTAGGCGTATCTTCTCCACAATTAGATACACCTGAACGAGGCTTTAGCTATCACCATGATGCACCACTTGATATGCGTATGGATCAAACAGCAACGCTGACAGCATTTGATGTTGTCAATCATTGGGCATATGAAGATCTCGTTCGGATATTTTTCCGTTATGGGGAAGAAAAGTTTTCAAAGCAAGTGGCTCGTAAAATCGAAGAAGCTCGTAAAGTAGCTCCAATTGAAACAACTGGTCACCTTGTAGAATTAATTAAAGAGGGTATTCCAGCAGCGGCACGCCGAAAAGGTGGACATCCAGCAAAGCGCATTTTCCAAGCAATACGAATTGCTGTCAATGATGAGCTAGGCGCAGCAGAGGATTCATTAGTCGATGCGATTGATATGATTAACGTAGGGGGGCGCATTAGTGTCATTACGTTCCATTCATTGGAGGACCGCCTATGTAAGACAATCTTTAAGGAAGCGTCATCATTACCGGAATTACCACCAAACTTACCTGTAATTCCTGATGACATGAAGCCAACTTTAAAGCTGATTACACGAAAGCCAATTATTCCTTCTGATGAAGAATTGGCAGTCAATAATCGTGCACGTTCAGCGAAGCTTAGAGTGGTGGAGAAAATTAACGACAAAGGGCGTGAGTAAATGGCAGCAGTTCGTGTAAGGCAACAGCACCAACATCAACAAGTGCAACAACCGATAACACCACCTAGTCCACAACCCACTATCATACGTCGTAAAAAACCGAACCAGAAGTTTGAAAAGACAATGCTACTTGCTTTAGTTGGCATTATTATAGTTTTAGGAGTAATAGTGTTAAATAAACAAGCAGCTATTCAAACAACAAGTATAGACATTCAAAACATTGAATCAGAAGCAGAAGAGATTGCGAAACAGAATGTTGACTTGACGGTTCGTGTGAGTGAACTTTCTACATACGAAAACATATGGAAAAAAGCGAAAGAACTCGGTTTAACTCAAAATGAGAAAAATGTAAAGGTAGTGCCGGGAGAATGAAAAAAAAGAGATTTCGATTCCAATGGGGAGCCTTTCTATTATTAATTTTTTATGGAGGGCTCTTTTTTCTATTATTTACAAGAATGGTGACGATTCAGGCGACAGGGGAAGTAGAAGGACAAGAGCTTGCAGCGAGAGCCGCAGCGAAGTATGGTAAAGAAAGTGTACTTACAGCAAATCGTGGGAAGATTTATGATCAAAATGGGCAAGTAATTGCGGAAGATACATTAAGTTACCGCATAATTGCCATTGTAAGCGAAAAGGCTACGACAGATCCTAAGAAACCAAGACATGTAGTAGATTCTGAAAAAACGGCCGAGGTTTTGGCTAAGTATATTCCAGCAATGAAGGACAATGAAGAAGAGATTGTTAAAAAACTGAACAATCGATATAGAAGTGATGGCGAGCCTTTATACCAAGTTGAGTTTGGCAGCGCTGGACGAGGCATTAGTCACGAAGTCATGAGTAAAATAAAGGATGAAAAATTACCAGGAATCCTATTTGTCAGTGACTTAAAACGTTATTATCCAAATGGTGTATTTGCCTCCCATTTAATAGGCTATGCACTGAAAAAGGATAATGAAGATGGAACAGTTACAACAAAGGGAGAAATGGGCCTAGAGTATACGTACGATAAAGAGCTAACAGGCGTCAATGGCAAGATTAAATATGAGACGGATGCATTCCATTACTTACTCCCAAATAGCGAGAAAATGGTGACACCTGCCAAAAACGGGAATGACATTTATTTAACGCTCGATAAAACAATCCAAAGCTTTTTAGAGGAAGCAATGACAAAGGTTGAACAGGAATATAATCCTGAATCTATGACAGCGGTCGTAGCAGATCCGAAAACAGGGAAAATTTTAGCGATGTCTCAGCGTCCTACGTTCAACCCTGAAACACGTGAAAGTCAAAATATGAAGTGGTTGAATGAGGTGATTGAGGAGACAATCGAGCCTGGATCAACGATGAAAACATTCACGCTTGCTTCAGCTATTGATACAGGAAAATGGACACCGAATGAATGGTTTATGTCAGGATCATATACAGTATTTGACCGTACGATTCGAGATCACAATAGATATGGTTGGGGACCGATTACTTATTTAGAAGGGTTCCAACGATCTGCCAATACGGGTATGGCCCATTTATTAACGAAGATTGGTGATGATGTCTTTATTGAATATCTGGACCGCTTTGGTTTTGGTCATAAAACAGGTATTGATTTACCGAATGAAGCGGCAGGTACTATTTTATCGAAGTATCCTATTCAACGAGTGACAACAACTTACGGCCAAGGTTCTACAGTAACGCCTATTCAGTTAATCCAAGCGATGACAGCAATTGCGAATGATGGAAAAATGATGCAGCCGTATGTTATTGATCGTATTGTCGACTCATCAACTGGAAAAGTTATTCAAAAGCATGAGCCCGTGGAAAAAGGACAACCAATTAAAGCTGATACAGCGAAACAAGTACGAGAAATCCTTGCTTCAACGTTAACCTCAGAAAAAGGTACGGCGAAGGATTTTATACTGGAGGATTATGAGGTTGCTGGGAAAACGGGGACTGCCCAAATTCCAAAAGCTAGTGGTGGATATCTTTCAAACCAATACCTCTATTCATTCTTAGGCTTGGCTCCTGTAGACGATCCACAGTTAATTGTCTATGTCTCAGTGAAAAAACCTAAGTTGAGCAACGAGCTTGGATCTGTACCAGTGTCAAAAGTATTTAACCCAGTTATGTTAAATAGCTTAAAGCATCTTAACATCAATCCAGATGATGTACAGCATGTCAATAAAGTTAGTATACAAGATTATACAGGTCAAAGTGCTGAAGCGGTGGAGGTAGAATTAGCGAATGATGGTTTACAGCCAATCATTGTTGGCGCTGGTGGTAAAATTATTGAACAATATCCAACGAACACTCAAAAACTTGTAAAAGGTAGTTTTATATTTTTAAAGACAGATGGCGAAATAACATTGCCAGACTTTACGAATTGGTCATTACGCAATTTACTTGTTTTTAAATCTATGACAGGGCTAGAGATGGAAATTTTCGGTGAAGGCTTTGTAGCGAGTCAAAGTGTATCCGCAGGAACTATCATCACTGATAGTTCACCGATTGTTGTCAAGCTCAAAACACCTGCAGAAAGCTTTGTGCAAGATGTTGAAGCCCCCGCTGAGGGTGAAGTTGAAGAAATAGAGGATGAATAATACTGAATAGAAGTCCACTTTATTTCATACGTTGTAAAAAACAAGGTGTGATGTCGAATGAAGTGGATTTCTATCCATTCTAAAAAGCGTTTACGTATTTTATATGTGTTGTTTATGTGTGTGGCTGTGGCAATTATTGTAAGACTGCTCTTTTTGCAAGTATTAGATCAAAAAGAACTGACAACGAAGGCAGAGGAGAATTGGGACCGAGAAATTCCATTTGCAAATGAACGTGGGCATATTACAGATCGAGATGGTGAAAGCATCGTAACCAATAAGCTAGCTCCAACCTTGTATTTCATGCCTTCACAAAGTAAGGATATTGAAGGGGCTGCAGAGAAAATTGCGCAAGTTCTGGAAGTAGACAAAGAGAAGCTACTAGAGAAAATGCAGAAAAAAGCCTATTTAGTGAAGTTAGCGCCGGAAGGGAAAAATATACCCTATGAAAAAGCGGTGGAATTACAAGGTATGCAAATTGAAGGATTATACAGTGGTGTGGACTATTCTAGGGATTATCCTTACGGCACACTCTTATCTCGATTTTTAGGCTTTACTGGCTATGATGCTCAAGGCTTAGCTGGGATTGAATATGAATATGATAAATTATTGCAGGCTAATTCTTCTGCGATTCGCCTCTTTACAGATGCAAAAGGTAATAATTTACCAAATGTTTCGAGTGCATGGAAAGCGGGAGAGGATGGTGCAACGATAGAGTTAACCATCGATGTCGATGTCCAGCAGGTTGTTGAGCGTGAATTGTCACAAGCTATGAAGCGCTATGAAGCTGACCAAGCATTGGCTATTGCTATGAATCCAAATAATGGTGAAATTTTGGCATTAGCCTCCTATCCGACTTTCCATCCAGCTGAATATCAATTAGTAGAGCCTGCGATTTATAATCGAAATTTACCTGTATGGATGACATACGAGCCTGGTTCAACTTTTAAAATTATTACCTTGAGTGCAGCCTTGGAAGAAAATTTAGTGGATTTAGAACATGATACTTTTTATGACCCAGGCTATACAATGGTTGCTGGTGCAAGGCTTCGCTGTTGGAAGCGTGAGGGGCATGGGCATGAAACATTTTTAGAGGTAGTTGAAAACTCCTGTAACCCAGGTTTTATAGAATTAGGACAGCGGTTAGGTAATGAGCGGTTGTTGCAATATATTAAAGATTTTGGTTTTGGTCAAAAGACAGGATCTAATATTGCTGGTGAAGCTTCAGGGATTTTATTTTCTAAGGAAGCCTTTGGACCTGTTGAGCAGGCCACCACTTCATTTGGGCAAGGGGTAGCCGTGACACCTATTCAACAAGTGCAGGCAGTAGCTGCTGCAATCAATGGAGGCAAGCTCTATACGCCATATGTTGTGAAAAAGGTATTTAATCCGAATACAGGGGAAGTTATACAAGAGACGGAGCCAGTTGTTAAAAATCAGGTGATTCGTGAGGAGACATCTGCCAAAGTACGAGGCGCATTAGAATCGGTAGTGGCGAATGGTTCAGGTCGACAAGCCTTTCGTGATGGCTTACGAATTGGCGGTAAAACAGGAACCGCACAAAAGGTTGAAAATGGTCGTTATAAAAGTGGAGAATATATCGTATCATTTATAGGCTTTGCGCCTGCAGACAATCCGCAAATTGTCGTCTATGTAGCTGTTGACAATCCGAAAAAGACAACACAGTTTGGCGGTGTTGTAGCAGCACCGATTGTTGGGCAAATTATTGAGGATGTTGCACCTTTTGTAGGTATTGAAAAATCGAAGGAACAGCTTGAAAAGGATTATCGTTATGGTGATCCAATTACTGTGAAGGTACCGAATTTTATTGGTCAAACAAAAGATGATATTGCCAAGCAATTTTATCCATTCCGCATAGAATGGCATGGGGAAGGGACCAAAATTGGTAACCAATTACCTGAAGTGGATAGTGTTATCAAACAAGATGGTACCATTCATTTATATTTGGAGAACTAAAATAACTTTACCTTTAAAAAATGGGAAAGAACCACTATTATTATGAAGGGTAGTAATAAATAAATGAAAGTTTATGCTTTTTTCTTAAAGAAGAAAGTGAAACAAGATTTAAAGGAGATTTTTCAATGAAACTCGCAACAACACTTACCATTTTAGCTCTTGCTTTTATAGTAACAGTTATCCTGGCACCAATTAGTATTCCACTTCTTCGTCGTCTAAAGTTTGGGCAAAGTATTCGTGAAGAGGGACCAAAATCACATATGAAAAAAGCTGGTACACCAACAATGGGAGGAATCATTTTTTTAATATCTATCGTCCTTACAACTGTTGGTGTAGGTAGCTTTTTAGATTTATTAACGACACAAACCGTAGTACTTTTATTAGTATTAGCAGGGTTTGGTTTAATAGGTTTATTGGATGATGGTTTAAAAGTTGTATTTAAAAGAAATTTAGGTTTAACTTCTCTTCAGAAGTTGATTGGTCAAATTGTTATTGCTATTCTTGCTTATTTCCTGCTGTATGTAGGATCATTTGATACAACGCTCGCTATTCCGTTTACTGAGTGGACAATAGATCTTGGGGTATTCTATGTAGCCTTTTTAATTTTCTGGCTAGTAGGCTTCTCCAATGCCGTAAATTTGACGGATGGTTTAGACGGGCTAGTGGCAGGCACTGCTTCAATTGCCTTTGCAGCATTTGGCGTTATTGCGCTCTTCCAAAATCAAGCGGATATTGCACTATTTACATTTGCTGTAACAGGTGCTTTATTAGGATTTTTATTATTTAATGCCAATCCTGCCAAGGTATTTATGGGAGATACGGGTTCGTTAGCATTAGGTGGGGCATTAGCGATGGTATCTGTGCTAGTAAAGGAAGAATTCTTGCTTTTGCTAGTTGGTTTAGTGTTTGTTATCGAAACATTATCCGTTATTTTACAGGTAGGTAGCTTTAAGCTTCGCAAAAAGCGTATTTTTAAAATGAGTCCTATCCACCATCACTTTGAATTATCAGGTTGGTCAGAATGGAAAGTCGTGCTTGTCTTCTGGTCAACTGCTCTAGCAGTAGCATTGATTGCAGTCTTATCGGAGGCGTTCTAATGAAAAACTATACAGATTTACAACATAAAAAAGTACTTGTGTTAGGTCTAGCAAAGAGTGGTGTAGCCGCTGCTGAAATTTTACATGAGCTTGGCGCCTTTGTAACCGTCAATGATTCCAAACCATTTGATGAAAGTCCAGATGCACAAGGTTTATTACAAAAGGGGATTACAGTGATTTGTGGTCGTCATCCTGAAGATTTACTAGATGAAGGCTTTGAATTAGTAGTCAAAAATCCTGGGATACCATATAGCAATCGAATTGTGGCTGATGCCCTTCGTCGTGAAATACCTGTCTGGACAGAGATTGAGCTTGCTTATTTAATTAGCGATGCGCCATTTATTGGTATAACAGGATCAAATGGCAAAACCACAACGACAACTTTAATTTTTGATATGTTAAATAGTGGGAGCAAAAATCCTCTAATTGCGGGGAATATTGGGACAGTAGCCTGTGGTGTCGCAAAAGAAGCTAATAAAGATGACATCATTGTAACTGAATTGTCTTCATTCCAATTGATGGGAATAAAAACGTTTAAGCCAAAAATCGCTATTTTAACAAATCTTTATGATGCACATCTTGATTATCATGGGACATTTGACAATTATGCTGGAGCAAAGTTTGGTGTGACACGTAATCAAGATGATAGTGATTATTTTATTTATAATGCGGATCAACCGATTGTTGTTGGATATGCAGCACAATCGAATGCTCAAAAAGTTCCATTCAGTTCAAAGGGACGTACTACAAGCGGCATTAGTGCAGATGAGACAACGATTTATTGGCAAGGTGAGCCATATATGGAGCGTGCTCATATCGCCCTGCCTGGCAAGCATAATTTAGAAAACATCCTAGCAGCCGTTGCAGCTTGTATTTTAGTTGGCTGTGACAAGGCGAAGATGGAAGAGGTGTTAGCGACTTTTGGTGGCGTTCGTCACCGTACACAATTCGTTCGCGAATGGAATGGTCGAAAGATTTACAATGATTCTAAGGCAACCAACTGCTTAGCAACAAAGAGTGCTTTAGATGCTTTCCAAGCACCTATTATTTTACTCGCAGGTGGCTTAGATCGTGGACATTCTTTTGAAGAACTTCGCCCTTGTATGCAGCATGTAAAAGGTGTTGTTGCATTTGGAGAAACAGGCTTACGCTTTGTAGAATTTGCAAAGTCGTGTGGTGTCCAACAGACAGTCATTGCCCAAAATGTAGAAGACGCTGTACACTATGCAGCACCGATGTCGGCAGAGGGAGATATTATCTTACTATCTCCAGCATGTGCAAGCTGGGATCAATATGACAGCTTTGAAATACGCGGAGATGTTTTTATTGATGCTGTAATGAAGCTGTAATGAGCCTGTAACTATTTTAGAATATACTTGACTTGGAAGGATGGCATTACTGAGAGGTAAAGAAAGTTACTTATTGCTCGTCACAACTTTGATGCTATCAATAATCGGCATTGTTTTCGTCTATTCTGCAGGTACCTACTGGAGTGCCGTTCATTATAGTGGAAAAATGCCGTTTTATATGAAGCAAAGCATATACTTTGTGGTAGCCATTGTCGTATTTTTAATCACGATTCGATTAAATATTTTGAGAGAGCAGTCCTTTTGGAAAATGGCCTATATATTTTCGTTAATTTTACTTGTTCTCGTACTAATTCCAGGTATTGGGCTTGTGAGAAATGGCTCGCAAAGCTGGATTGGTTTAGGTCCATTAACAATTCAGCCAGCAGAGCTAACGAAAATTACAGTCATTGTGTACTTGAGTCATATATTAGCGCAACATAAAACAGGAAAACCGATTGTTAATTGGCGCCATGGGGCGATTCTTCTACTACCCGTTGCCCTTATTATGTTGCAGCCTGATTTCGGCTCAGTATTTATTCTTGTTGTCTCTGTGTTTTTATTATTTTTTGTCGCTGGCTATCCTCTAAAACTGTACGCCATGATTATGCTAGTTGGTGTTGCTGGATTGGTAGGGCTCATTGCGACAGCACCCTATCGTCTAAAGCGTATAGAAGCATTTCTTGATCCATGGGCGGATCCCTTAGTAAGTGGATTCCAAGCAGTGCAATCCTTAATGGCAATTGGTCCAGCAGGGATATTCGGTCATGGTTTTGGTCAAAGTCGTCAAAAATTCCTTTATTTACCTGAACCGCAAAATGATTTTATTTACGCGATTATTTTAGAAGAAGTCGGATTAATTGGTGGCCTTGTCATTTTAGCGCTCTTTGTACTGACAATTTATGCAGGCTATAAATTTGCTGTACAGGCTAAAAATCGAACATCCTATTATGCGATTATCGGGCTTGTTACGATGTTGATGGTGCAAGCATTTCTAAATATAGCTGTCGTAATAGGTTTAGTGCCAGTAACGGGTGTTACATTGCCCTTTATTAGCTACGGAGGTACATCTTTAGTAACAATGTGGTTAATAATAGGTATTATTTATCAATTAGCGAAATAAATATAAAGGAGGAGTACTTTTTGGAGAAAGTAATCGATATAGAAGATCGCATACCTACGCTTAAAAAGCGACGAAAAAAGCGTACTAACCGGAAATTTATAGTGCTAATATTACTTTTCTTTATTGTGTTAGCAGTACTCCTTTATTTTCAATCTCCATATAGCAATATCAAGAAAATCACAGTTCATGGTGCTAAGCTAGCGAATGACGAATATTATTTGGAGACAAGTACCCTTGTTCCAGGTAAATCAATGTGGGGTTTCAAAGTGGAAGATGTTGAGCAGATTTTATTAAAGGATAAATGGGTAAAAGAAGCACATGTTAAACGTAACTGGCTACAAGGCGTTACAATTGAAATAAAAGAATGGAAAAAGGTTGCGTACTTAGCTGGAGACGGCACCTACTATCCTTTGCTAGAAAACGGCAAACGCTTTGAACAAACTGGTAATGATACACCAATTGATGCACCTGTTTTTATCGGGATAACCGGTGAAAAAACCATTAATAAGCTTGTTGAGCAGCTAGCGCAATTAAAGCCGGAAGTTTTGGCTTTAATTTCTCAAGTTAACACGAATAGTAATGATGCGAATCCAAATGCGGTCAAGCTTTATATGAATGATGGCTATGAAGTACGTGCTGTGATTCAGACGCTGGCGGAAAAGTTAGATTACTACCCCTCGATCGTTGCGCAAATTGCCAACTTAGAAAAAGGTGTGATCGATTTAGAGGTCGGTTCATACTATCGTCCTTTTAATGAGGAGTACAACAAGATAAGTATTGACTTGGAAGCAAGTGCAGATGGGGAAATGGTTAACCAGGAAGTGACGGAAGATGAACAACAAGAAGAATAGCAAAGGGAGTTTTTTTTCTAGAAAACAATTTGAATTACTAATTGTTTGTGTAACAACAGGATTTATCATAGGCTATTCATACAACCAAGCAAAAGACAATCGGGAAGCAGGCACTATTAATTCAGAGCTTTTTGAGCAAGAGGACTCTTATCGTGAGGAGTTAATCACTCAACAAGAACGCAATAAAGAGCTTACAGAAGAGCTAAATAATTTACAAGAACAGATTCGAAAGTATGAAAAATCATTTGCTTCAAATGAAAAGGATTATAAGAAGCTTGTTGAACAAGCAGAGGATTTACGTTTATTACTTGGTGAACTAAAAAGTGAGGGAAAAGGCATACGTGTAACTCTTCAAGATGGAGACTATGATCCGAAATCTTTGAATCCAAATGATTATATCGTTCATGAAAGCCATGTTTTTAAATTGTTGAACGAACTGAAAATTTCAGGTGCTCAAGCCATTGCTATCAATGGACAACGTGTTATGGCTAATTCCTATATTCGCTGTAATGGACCAGTGATAACAATTGATGGGACACAGCACCCAGCGCCATTTGTGATAGAAGCAGTAGGTGATTCAGAAACTTTAATGGCTTCTTTAAATTTAAATGGTGGTGTGGTGGATCAGCTATTAAATGACAATATTATCGTGTCATTGGAAGAAAATCAAAAGCTGACAATGCCAAAAGTAAAAGTAGAGAGTTAAGGACAAGCTTTATTGATCCTACTTAAAGTCTAACTTAGCCTCCAGATAAATAGACGATTGTAGTATTTACAATTCAAATATGAATTCTGCGGGGCATGCGATACGTCTAGGAGGGGCTATTTTGAAAAGAAATATGTACACCCGAATAACGATCGTGCTATTTATTATCGGTTTGATGATAGCGGTACAATACAATACCATACAAAAACCAGCTGAGCGAGATACACGAGATATTTGGGCAATAAGAGAGGAATTAGCACAAGAAAAACAAAGACATTCCGCATTACTGGCAGAAATTCGCTCACTTCATGAAGTAGTGGATCGCTATGAGCAATCTGAGAAAGTAAATCAGCAAGCAGCTTTAAATGAAACATTAAATCGTTTAAAGCTACAGGCAGGATTAACAGAAGTTATGGGGGCAGGCGTCATACTACATGTTGAACCTGCACCAGAATTAATTGAAATGGGGTATGAAATTAAAGAAATTTCACCCGATTTATTAACTCAGTTATTAAATACGCTTTTTAAAAATGATGCTACGAGTGTTTCCATCGACGGCAACCGTGTTGTACAAACAACAGCCATTCGGGATATAAATGGTAAGACAACAGTGAATAGTATACCATTGTCTTCCCCTACTTTCGAGGTTCATGTTGGGACAAGCAATTATAAAGCAGCACAAAAATTGTATAATTCACTACAAGCCTCAACATTTGTAGACTCATTTTATTTAGATAATTTTAATTTAGTGATTGAAGAGCCAACTGAGCAGTTACAAATTCCAGCATTTGATCAGCCATTGACAAATGATTATTTAGCAGAGGTAAAAAAAGGAGATTAATATATGTGGCTACCATTTTTAGGTTTGCTATTTGGACTTGCCCTTGGCTTGTTAACAAATATACAAATCCCCTCTATGTATGAAAATTATCTGTCAATAGCTGTTTTAGCAGCTTTAGATACATTATTTGGTGGTATTCGCGCGCAATTACAGCAAGTTTACGACGATAAAGTATTTGTATCAGGATTCTTTTTTAATATAGTTCTAGCAGCGGGTTTAGCCTTTATAGGCGTGAACTTAGGGATTGATTTGTATTTAGCAGCCATTTTCGCTTTTGGAGTACGTTTGTTCCAAAATATAGCAATAATTAGGCGTATATTACTAACCCGCTTAGATGAAAAACGTCACAAGAGAAAAAGAACTTCCATAGAATGAGAGAAAAATTGACCAAAATACTCGATTTGCTTAGACATTATGCCAAATTTACAATAGAATGAAAATAAGAGCATTTTTCAAGGAGGTGCAGCGAATTGAATCAGCAAGATTTATACATTTCACTTGATATTGGGTCCTCCTCTATCAAGGTATTAATAGGTGAAATGAGTGACGGGCAATTACATGTAATTGGCGTCGGAAATGTAAAATCGAATGGCGTTCGAAAAGGTGCAATTGTTGATATTGATGCAACAGTACAATCTATTCGAAAAGCAGTAGAACAAGCCGAACGAATGACAGGTTATCAAATTCATGAAGTCGTTTTAGGCGTTCCAGCTAACCAGACGATGTTACAGCTAGTTAAAGGTGTTGTCGCTGTGAATAGTGAAAATAGAGAAATTACAGATGATGATTTAGACAGAGTGGTAGAATCTGCACAAGTCATGTCGATACCTCCTGAACGTGAATTAGTTAACATCATTCCAAGACAGTTTATTGTAGACAACCTTGATGAAATTAAAGATCCTCGTGGTATGATTGGCATCCGCCTTGAGATGGATGCAACAATGATAACGACTTCCAAAACGCTTCTACACAACGTTCTTCGCTGTGTAGAACGAGCTGGTTTAAGTATACGAGAAATATATTTGCAGCCATTAGCATCAGGCTACTTTGCATTAACTGAAGATGAAAAAAACCAAGGGACTGCCTTTATAGACTTAGGAGGCGGATCTACAACAATCACGGTATTTGAAGAGGGTTTGTTAACGCATACGGGTGTCATACCAGTTGGTGGTGATCATATAACGAAAGATATTTCAATCGTTTTAAAAACACCAACAGAACAAGCAGAGCAGATCAAACACCAATTTGGACATGCCTTTTATGACGATGCATCTGATGATGAAGTCTTTGAAGTGCCTGTTGTAGGTACAGATTCAACTGATCAGTACAGTCAGCGTTATATTTCAGAAATTATTGGCGCTAGATTAGAAGAATTATTGGAGTTAGTGATTGATGAGTTGGCGCGTTTAGGTGTTCGAGATTTACCAGGTGGCGTTGTTTTAACCGGTGGCGTTGCAAAGCTTGAAGGAATAGCCCAATTGGCACGTCAAATTCTACAAACGCGTGTAAGAATCTATACACCCGATTATATTGGCGTTAGAGAGCCTTCATTTGCGACGGCAGTTGGACTTATTCGTTACGCCTATTTAGAAGATGATTTTTACGGTAAGAGTACGAATACGCAACCTGTTGAATATGCAGCTGTAGGGGCTCAACCAGCTATAAATAAAAAGCAAGAGTATTCTACACCTTCAGAACCAAAAGAAAGCGTAATCGGGAAAGCAAAAAAATTATTTGATAAGTTTTTTGATTAACTAGAATGCGTAATGAATGATACAGAGTCGAGTTACCGTGGGAGGAAAAAGAGATGTTAGAATTTGATACAAGTGTTGATGAACTTGCAGTAATAAAGGTCATAGGTGTTGGTGGCGGCGGTAACAACGCGGTCAATCGAATGATAGAACATGGTGTACAAGGCGTTGACTTTATCGCAGTGAACACAGATGCACAGGCATTAAACTTATCCAAAGCGGAAATAAAGCTACAAATTGGTGCTAAATTAACGCGTGGACTAGGTGCAGGTGCAAATCCTGAAGTAGGAAAAAAAGCTGCTGAAGAGAGCAGAGAACAGCTAGAAGAAGTTCTTCGTGGGGCAGATATGGTATTTGTGACAGCCGGTATGGGTGGCGGAACAGGTACTGGTGCAGCCCCAGTTATTGCACAAATTGCACGTGAATTGGGAGCCCTTACAGTAGGGGTTGTCACACGCCCATTTACGTTTGAAGGACGTAAGCGCCAAACACAAGCAATCGGTGGAATTGGTGGTATGAAGGAATCAGTAGATACACTGATTGTGATTCCGAACGATAAGCTTTTACAAATTGTTGATAAATCAACACCAATGTTAGAAGCCTTCAGAGAAGCTGATAATGTTTTACGTCAGGGTGTACAAGGTATTTCGGACTTAATTGCAACACCTGGTCTTATTAACTTAGACTTTGCTGACGTGAAAACAATTATGTCTAACAAAGGTTCAGCATTAATGGGCATTGGTATCGCAACAGGCGAAAATAGAGCTTCTGAAGCTGCGAAGAAAGCAATTTCAAGTCCATTGCTTGAATCGTCAATTGATGGTGCTAAAGGTGTCCTTATGAACATTACAGGTGGTTCAAATCTAAGTTTATTTGAAGTACAAGAAGCGGCAGATATCGTAGCTTCTGCGTCAGATGAAGAAGTAAATATGATTTTCGGTTCTGTTATTAATGAAAATCTTAAAGATGAAATCATTGTTACAGTTATTGCGACTGGCTTCACTGAAGAAGCACTACAGCAACAACGTAATACAGCAAAACCGTCACTCAACATAAACAGACAATCTGCTCCACAACAACAGGCGCCGATTCGTGAACAACGACAAGAAACGCATGTTCAACAAGAGCAGCCACGTCAAAATCAGCAACATTATGCACAGGATGACATGCTTGAAGTACCTGCATTTTTACGTAACCGCAAAAATCGCGGATAAAACAAGCATAAATCTTCTAGAAAGCTCGTATTCTACTTAGGTAGGGTACGAGCTTTTTATATTGCATAACATGTTGTTCAAATGTGTAAGGAAACCATGTATTTTGTCAAAACATTTTCAGGAAATGATGCGATTGTTTGACAATATTTGTGGGAATAACGTGCTAACTTTGTAAGTAGGAGGCGGCTGTTATGTATGGAGAATGGCTGGTGCTCATTAATACGCTTTTTAATCTAGCAATACTCACGTTTACGGCAAGAGTAACAGGGGTCTTGGTGAAGAATTCAAGATTATTAATGAGTTCAATTTGTAGTAGTTTTGTAGCTGTCATTGGCGGTCAAATGCTGTGGACGACGATTCTTAGTTTTATATTGCTAATTGGTATAGCATTTCACTTCAAGATTCGAAGTTTTCAGAAGCAAGGTCCTATTGTATTAACAGCAACAATCGTTATTGGCGGTTTATTAACAGCTCTACAACCTTTTTTGAAAAATCTTTCTGTTACCCATTTTATTATGATTTGCTTTTTACTTGCAGTTTTAAATCTTATTGCATTCTACAAGCAATGGGGTTTTGTAAAGCTAGAACGCTTAAGTGGTCAATTTGTTTTTGATACAACTTTAAAAATTTTGGGGGCAACCATACCACTTTCTGCTTTTGTGGATACAGGTAATCAAGCTATTGAGCCATTATCAGGAAAGCCGGTTCATTTTGTTTCCTATACAGCTTTACGGCCACATTTACCTTCAGCGTTCCGTCAATCATTAATAGAATGGCAAGAAACAGATCCGTACAATGTATCCATGTTTTCAGAAGATTATCAGCGTTATATACGATTTATTCATGTTAATACGGTACAGCAGCAAACCGTAGTGCTTGGTTTTCGTTTTGATGAGTGGCATATAAAGGGGGAGCCCTCACAAGTGAAAACGAATGAATATATCGTTTTAACCAAGAAAGCTAAAAATTTTCCACATAGCACAGCAGCAATTTTACATTTTTCAGCGCTTTCAAATAACTCATAGAGGGGGAGAACTATTGCTTCTTAGGCTACTTGCTAGCTTGAAAAAATTATGGAGTAAGTTTCGGAGTCGTGAAACGTACTATATAGGGGGAAATGATTCATTGCCAGTGCCATTAAGTCGAGAAGAAGAAGTTACAGTCATTGCATCCTTTATGAACGGTGATTTACGTGCTAGAGACACACTAATTGAACGTAATTTACGTCTTGTTGTATATATTGCAAGACGTTTTGATAACACAGGCACGCCAATAGAAGATTTAATCAGCATAGGCTCGATTGGTTTAATTAAGGCGATTGAAACGTTCAATACTGATAAAAATATTAAGCTTGCAACATATGCATCACGTTGCATTGAAAACGAAATTTTAATGCATTTACGAAAAACAAGTCGTATGAAGGGTGAAGTTTCACTAGATGAACCACTAAATTCTGATGCAGATGGAAATGAATTATTACTGTCAGATATTTTAGGAACAGAAGAGCATATTATTCTTGATAATGTTGAGAAGAAAATTGAACGTCAGCATATGTTCCATGCGATTAATTTATTAGGTGCGCGAGAGCGGTATATTATGGAATGTCGTTTTGGTCTCAATGGAAAAGTTGAAATGACTCAAAAAGAAGTGGCAGATCATTTAGGCATATCGCAATCATATATTTCCCGATTAGAAAAGAAAATTATTCAAGACTTACGTGAAAATTTAAATCAACCGATTTCGTAGAAAGGGAAATTTAACCTACCTAAAATTGGTCGCAGCTTTTGTGCATATTCTTGTTTCTCTCGGACAAACTGATGTCACGGTTTAGTCAGAGAATAACATCCGGAGGAATCGAATATGCGAACAAAAGTAGATCTTTGCGGCTTAGATACATCGACTTTGCCAATTTTAAAGCACGAGGAAATGAAGGAACTCTTCATCCGTTTACAAGCTGGAGAAACTGAGATTAGAGAAGAGCTTGTCATGTGCAATTTAAGGTTAGTGCTTAGTATTGTCGGTAGATTTGCCTATCGGGGTGAACAGGCAGATGATTTATTTCAAGTGGGCTGTATTGGGCTCATGAAAGCCATTGATCATTTTGATTTAAAGCATAATGTACGATTTTCGACATATGCTGTACCAATGATTATTGGTGAAATTCGTCGCCATCTGCGTGATCATCATGCATTGCGTGTATCGCGCTCTCTAAGAGATATAGCTTATAAGGCAATGCAGGCAAAAGAGCAATGGATAACCGATAATTTGCGTGAACCAACGATTGAAGAAATTGCTGAGATGATTGACATGAAAAAAGAAGATGTTTTATTCGCTTTAGATGCCATTCAAGATCCAGTTTCATTACAGGAGCCCATTTATTCAGACGGTGGAGACGCTGTTTATATGATGGACCAATTACGTGATGATGATGTATCAGAGGATCAATGGGTTGCCTACGTGTCGGTAAAGGAAAGCTTGCAAAAGCTAGATGAACGTCAGCAAATGATCGTTGCAAAACGTTTCTATTATGGCGAAACGCAAACGGAAATCGCGAAGGAATTGGGGATTTCCCAAGCACAAATTTCACGTCTTGAAAAAAATGCTATTGAAACAATGCAAAAAGATTACAAATAAAAAAATGCGCATCGGATTATTCGGTGCGCATTTTATCTTCATTCAATGAACAAGTGATACATAAATATAAAGTAACAGCTAAGTTTGATGATAGAAATGAATGTACAAAAATAAAGAATAGAGGAGGTATGTCATTGCGTTTTTCATTATTACAGCAAAAAGAAGTGATTGAAGCAGGAAATGGGCGATTTATAGGTTTTGTAATAGATGCTGAAGTCTCAAAAGAAACGGGCTATGTGACAGCATTTTTGATTGCAGAGCCTCGTAAATATCTTGGTTTTTTTAAAGGGGAAGAGTCTGTAAGAAAAGTGTATATGAAAGATGTGCTTGTCGTTGGCAAGGATGTTATTTTAGTTAAAGCACTTTCCTAAGACTATGTTAATAAAATTGTGGTGAATGTAAACTGACATAGGTCAGGCTATTCATTGATAAATCAAGCATTGCTTGTTACAATAAAAGAAACTATTGTTGTAAAGTTGGGAAAAACAGTGACAAAAATCTTAACAAATTTAAACAAACTACATGATTTAATAACAGCAGCAGAAAAAAAAGGGAATCGTCAGGGTGATAAAGTCCAAATAATTGCCGTAACGAAAGAAGTTTCTGTTGAAAGAACACAAGAAGCAATTGATGCAGGACTCTCTCATTTAGGAGAAAATAGACCTGAAGGCCTGCAACGTAAAATTGCAGAGATTCATGCTGATGTACATTGGCATTATATCGGGTCACTTCAAACACGTAAAGTAAAACAAGTCATTAACAGCATTGATTATTTACACTCCTTAGATCGTTTGAGTCTGGCAGAAGAAATTGAAAAAAGAGCAGATCGGCCAGTTAAATGTTTTGTACAAGTAAATGTTTCGGGTGAAGAATCAAAACATGGCTTAAGTATCGAAGAAGTTTTGCCTTTTGTAGAAGCGTTAAAGAGTTTTACAAAGATTCAAGTTGTAGGTTTAATGACCATGGCACCAAATACAGAAGACGAAGCAATCATTCGCTCTGTTTTCAAGCAATTAAAACAATGTCAACAGCAAATAGCCGAGCAAGGATTCGCACATGCACCTTGTACCGAGTTATCAATGGGCATGTCTAATGACTTTGAAATTGCGGTAGAGGAAGGGGCTACTTTTGTTCGAATCGGAACGGCTCTTGTTGGAAATGAAAGAGGGGAACAGGATGAGCATGAAAAATAAAATTAAAAACTTCTTTTACCTTGAAGAAGAACTAGAAGAAGAAATCACGCAAGCTCCTATTCAGCAGCAACAGCCCATACAACAACAGCAACCGATTCATTCCGTAAAGCCTAAAAAAACGATTAAAGAGCGTAGGGCGCCTATTCAAGAAATTATGCCGCAAAGTTCAGCAACGCCTAACAACATTGTAAGCTTGCAGGCAGCTATGAGCTCTAAGGGAGCAAAAGTTGTTTTAATTGAGCCTAGAGTTTATGCAGAAGCACAAGATATCGCGGAGCATTTAAAAAATAAGCGTGCTGCAATCGTCAATTTACAACGTATTGAACGAGAGCAAGGTAAACGCATTATTGATTTTTTAAGTGGTACAGTCTATGCACTTGCCGGGGATATCCAACGTATCGGTAAAGATATCTTCCTTTGTACGCCAGATAATGTAGAAGTGACTGGTGAAATTACAAACTTTATTTTAGACGATAATTAATAGCGAGGATTGTAGTTTATATGACTTTTTTTATAATACTTGGTTATGTATCATTAGCATTTAGAATCTATTCATTTATGCTAATTGGCTATATTTTAATGTCTTGGGTGCCTGCCGCTCAAAATTCAGCCATTGGACGTATGCTTGAAAAAGTGTGTGAGCCGTATTTAGGGATTTTCAGAAAGTTCATTCCACCACTTGGAATGATTGATATTTCACCAATTGTGGCTATCTTCATGTTGAATTTTATTGAACGAGGGCTTGTTATAGTCATCCAGAAAATATTTCTTATGTTCGTTTAGCAGTAAATCCTCACTCTTAGGTGGGGATTTTTTATTTAGCAATGTTTTTGTACGGAAAGAGCAACGGTGGTTCAAAAAAATAGAGGGTGATAAAGGTTTGTTTAACGGCTGTTCAAATATCCTTGTATAATGAGACTGCCCCAGTGGAAAAAAGAGCTTTTCAAGTAAATGTAAAAAAATTATACTCAATGATGCAAAGACGTCATAACTTGGAAATACTATGTTCATCCAGCCCACCAAGCATATAGAACTAGTGAAAGAGGAGACAACGAGATGGAACACTTAATTCAGCATTTTCGAAAAGATGAACAACCGTTTATTGAACAAGTAATAAGTTGGCAGCGTGAGGTAGAGGATCGCTATGCACCTAAGCTAACAGATTTTCTTGATCCCAGACAGCGTTTTATCGTGACATCTATTATCGGACAGGACGACATATTGAAAACGGCATGTGCAGGATTATTTGACGGGGCAGAGAGACAGCGTATGCTTATTTATCCTGCTTACTATGAAGTTATGGAGGAAGACTTTCAGCTGACAGCATTTACGATTCACTATCCTATGAAATTTGTCCAGCTCCGGCATCCAGATGTGTTAGGGGCCTTGTTATCATTAGGCTTGAATCGTGGTAAATTTGGTGATATACGTGTCAATGAGCAGCAGGTGCAATTTGTAGTAGCACAAGAGGTAGCAGATTATGTTCGTTTGCATTTAACGGGTATTGGTAAAGTCAAGGTACATGTTGAATCTTTAAAGCAAGACGAGCCACTTCTCTTCAATGAGGATGAGTGGTTTGAGGAATCTCATACTGTTTCATCCATGCGTTTAGATGTGATTATCGCTACCATTTTAAATGTGTCACGTCAAAAGGCACAAGCTTTGATTACTGGGAATAAAGTACGTGTCAATTGGACAGAGCGAGATACAGTTGCCTTTGAATTACAAGAAGGGGATATTTTATCGATACGAGGGAGCGGTCGTGTGAAAATTATTATGACAGAAGGCCGTACAAAAAAGGATAAAATCCGTCTGCAAATCGGTCGATTGGCCCAAAAAAGCTGAAAGTGAAGTAAATTTCATTAATTTTTACTGCTAAGTTGTCGGAACAATTGTATAATAGAAATTACGAATGTACATGTAAAGGAGAGAAGGATTGTATGCCATTATCACCTATTGATATACATAATAAGGAGTTTACAAAAGCTTTCAGAGGTTATGCTGAAGATGAAGTAAATGAATTTTTAGACCAAATCATTAAAGACTACGAAATTTTGTTACGTGAAAAAAAAGAGGTTGATAAGCAATTAGAGATGGCCTTAGAACAGGCGAGGCATTTTAGCTCCTTAGAAGAAACTTTGCAGAAGTCCATTGTTGTTGCACAAGAAGCGGCTGATGAAGTGCGAAGAAATTCACAAAAAGAGGCTAAACTCATTGTAAAAGAGGCTGAGAAAAATGCTGATCGAATTGTCAATGATGCTTTAACAAAAGCTCGTAAGGTGACGATTGAAATTGATGAGCTTAAAAAACAATCTAAAGTATTCCGTAATCGTTTCAAGATGCTTGTTGAGGCACAGCTTGATTTGCTTAATGCTGATGACTGGGATCATTTGCTTCAATATGATATTGATTTAACAGAAATTCAAGCATCTGTTGAGGAAGCACAAGAATCTGAAGAGATGTAACTTTTCTTTTTAATGGTTGCACTCGACAAATGAAACTTGACGCCATTGTTTGAATTTCATATACTTTGTAATAGTAATTATTTTGAAAAGATATGCATACAGGCAGAGACGAAGACAGTATTTGTTAGGCGTAGTTAAGCGATTTGGGGACAGTGAGAGCCCAAACATGCAACTAACATTGAACATCACTTCTGAGCTAAATAGCTGAAAAAAGTAGGTTATTTCGTGATGCACGACGTTAACGTGCTTGAAAGAGGTAGTGCAATATTTTTGTGCTACAAGTAGGGTGGTACCGCGAGTAGAAGCTTCTCGTCCCTTAGTGGGATTGAGGGCTTTTTTTATTTGTTCACGAATTGTTTGAGTTGCGTTTGCCAATAACTGTCCTAGAAGTAATTGTCTATATGCTTGGGTAAAATAAAGGAGGAATTTTAATGGTTGAATACAAAGATACGTTATTAATGCCAAAAACAGATTTCCCAATGCGTGGGAATCTACCGGCGAATGAGCCAAAAACGCAAGAAAAATGGAATGACATGGATATTAACAAATTACAGATGGAACGTACTGCCGATCGTCCAGAATATGTTCTACATGATGGTCCTCCCTATGCAAATGGTGATATCCACATCGGCCATGCCTTAAATAAAGTATTGAAGGATATGATTACACGTCATCGTTCAATGACTGGCTACCATGTGAATTATATTCCAGGCTGGGATACGCACGGTCTACCAATTGAACAAGCACTGACAAACAAAGGTGTAAAGCGTAAAGAAATGTCAGTAGCAGCATTCCGCCAACTTTGTGAAGAGTATGCATATGAGCAAATTGATAATCAACGTGCCCAATTCCGTCGTCTAGGCATTCGTGGTGATTGGGAAAACCCTTATATTACATTAAAGCCTGAATTTGAAGCACGTCAAATTGAAGTGTTCGGTAAAATGGCTGAAAAGGGTTACATTTATAAAGGCTTAAAACCAGTTTATTGGTCACCATCTTCTGAATCTGCTTTAGCAGAAGCTGAAATTGAATATAAGGACATCAAATCACCATCAATCTATGTTAGCTTTGCTATTAAAGATGCGAAAGGTATTGTACCAGCAGATGCTAAATTTATTATTTGGACAACAACACCTTGGACATTACCAGCAAACTTAGGCATTTCTTTAAATCCTGAATTTATGTATGTTGTAGTTGCTGTAGCTAATAAAAAATTCATCATTGCCAAAGAATTATTAACATCAGTAGCGAATGCCCTTGGATGGGAAGACTATGAGGTTGTTCAAGAAGTAAAAGGGGAAGCACTTGATCGTCTTGTAGCGCAGCATCCATTTTATGATCGTGAATCTCTTATTATGGTAGGAGAACACGTAACTGCTGAAGCGGGTACAGGTTGTGTTCATACAGCTCCTGGACACGGGGAAGACGATTATCATATTGGTAAACAATATGGTTTAGGCATTCTTAGCCCTCTTGATAATAGCGGCTGTTATACAGATGAAGCACCTGGCTTTGAAGGCGTGTTTTATAATGATGCCAACAAACTTGTAACAGAAAAACTAAAAGAAGTAGATGCATTAGAAAAACTTGACTTCTTTACGCACTCTTATCCACATGACTGGCGTACGAAAAAACCTGTTATTTATCGTGCGACACCACAATGGTTTGCCTCTGTTGAAGCATTCCGTGGTGAGTTGTTAGAAGCTGTAAAAGCTACAGCATTTACACCAGCTTGGGGAGAAACTCGTCTTTATAATATGATTCGTGATCGTGGAGACTGGGTTATTTCACGTCAACGTGCTTGGGGTGTGCCGATTCCAATTTTCTACGCAGAAAACGGAGAGCCAATTATTACACCTGAAACAATTAGCCATATCTCAGCATTATTCCGTGAGCATGGATCCAATATTTGGTTCCAAAAAACAGCAAAAGAATTATTACCAGAGGGCTTTACACATCCAGGTAGCCCGAACGGCGAATTCACAAAAGAAAATGATATTATGGACGTCTGGTTCGATTCAGGTTCATCCCACCAAGGTGTACTTGTAGAGCGCGGCATGAAATATCCAGCTGATTTATACTTAGAAGGCTCTGACCAGCATCGTGGTTGGTTTAACTCATCTCTTATTACATCTGTTGCTATTAATGGTTATGCACCATATAAAGGACTATTAACACATGGTTTTGTTCTTGATGGTGAAGGACGTAAAATGAGTAAATCATTAGGAAATGTGATCATTCCACAAAAAGTAATGGATCAGTATGGAGCAGATATTCTTCGTCTATGGGTTGCTTCTGTTGACTATACAGCGGATGTACGAATTTCGATGGATATGCTAAAGCAAGTATCAGAGGTGTACCGTAAAATTCGTAATACATTCCGCTTCTTACACGGCAATATCGCTGATTTCGATCCAAAGAAAGATCGTGTTGCCTATGCAGAGCTTCGTGAGATGGATCAATATGTCTATATGCGTTTACAGGATGTCTTACAAACTGTTCGTGCAGCATATGATCGTTATGATTTCGCTGCTGTTTATCACATCGTCAATAATTTTGTCGCAGTCGAGTTATCTTCATTCTATTTAGATATTGCAAAAGATGTTGTCTATATCGAAGGTCACGACAATAAAGATCGTCGAGCGATGCAAACAGTTATTTACGATACATTAATGACATTGGTTAAAATCATGACACCAATCATCCCTCATACAACAGATGAAATGTGGTCTTATCTACATGCCCAAGGTATTGTAGAGGAAGTTTCTGTTCAATTAACGGACTTCCCAGAGGTAGATGTTCAAGGGAATTTTGAAAGCCTACGTACAAAATGGGAAAATATTATTGATGTACGTGACGATATCTTAAAAGCATTAGAGGAAGCTCGTAATGCTAAAACAATAGGTAAATCACTAGAAGCAAAAGTAACAGTATATGGCAAAGAGGATGTTGTAGCCTTATTGAATGATGTGAACATTGACTTTGCACAGCTTTCAATCGTTTCTGCTTTTGAAGTAGCTACTATTGATGAGGCGCCTGCTGAAGCTTTAGCACTTGAGCATGTATCCATTGTAGTTGAGAAGGCAACAGGGGAGAAATGTGAGCGTTGCTGGTCAATTTCTGAAACAATTGGTGCAAATGAGGCACATCCTACAGTTTGTGCGCGCTGTGCAGAAGTTGTAGAAAAATATTACGTTTAACGGAAATGAATAATAAGAATCTGCATTTCTATTGTAGATCATACGCAAGTCTCCTTGATGGGGGCTTGCTTTTTTTCATGGAGGTTTTGCAGATTCTTGTTAGATTATTTAAATAAAATTTCTGTCGTATTGCGATAGTCCGTTGGAGAGATTCCTACATATTTTTTAAAGGTTAAACTATAGTAATTAGGTGTATTAAAGCCACAGGTGGAGGAGATCTTTTCTACGGTATAGTCGTACTTCCGTAGAAAGGGTAAGCTCTTGATGAGGCGTGTAAAGGCGACATAGTCAACGAAATTACGACCAGTCTCTTTTTTAAATAGCCTGCTAAAATGTGTGGGACTAAAGCTTATATATTTTGCAACATCACGAACGGTCAATTGCTCATCATAATGTTCTTCAATATAATGAATGGCCTTTTGAAGCTGCACATGCTTTGTTAAATCTTCATAATATCTGATATGAATATTATCTATAGGTGGTTTTCTACGTGCTTTTCGTGCTTGACTATAGGACTCCTTTACGTGCATTGCGTCCTGAAACACTCCTCCAACCCCCATGAAAAGATGGATACAATAGTCCTTTTTAAGTGTCTCGATGACCTCCAATAGACATGATTCGCCTACTGTCCAATGTTTAAAAGAGTTATACTCAGTCGGAATTCTCATGAGAAGTAATAAGTAGCGTTCGAAATGTAAAAAAGATAAGGGTGCTTTATTGGCAAAATGCTGACGAAAAACATTTGTAATGTTACTGCTTGCGTCATGAGGAATAGCATCACTATCGATATAGCCCTGAATTAAGAACACAATATTAGGAATACAATTTGTTGATAAAAATGATGCAGATTGAATGATTTCTTGTTCATTATCAATTTCGCCACGTATAAGACGTTTCAAAAATGCTTCTCTGAACGGAGAGGTATGATGCTGGGACACTTGTTGTGATAGCTCAAGCATTGTGAGTGTACTTGCTTTCTTGTCCTGATAGGATGTGTACAGTTTTTTTACGATTCGTAAAAATTTTGATTTCTGTAATGGTTTTATGAGAAGTGCAGGTAAAACTAATTCAATTGCTATACCAGTCGAGTAGGTGAGGTGTTCTGTAACAATTGGGACAATTATACTATTAGGATAATTTCTTTTTAATCGATTAATCTTCACCCAATCAAATAACCGATTGACCTCATAGACAATAATGACCTCATCTTCTCGCTTAGGCACTTTACACTCCTCCAAAGCATTTGGTAAAACCTCTTTTAACCATTCACTCATTTGCTGTTTATCAAATGAGCTTTCCATATACCATACCACCTTTAAAATGCTACCAGCCTCCTACGAATGAAAAGATAAAAATATTTTAACTTAAAATAGCAATTATTTGTACTAATACAGCAAAATTTTATATCTATATTGTGGTTGAAATAGAATAAAATAATTGTAGTGCATAATAATTTGAAATTTCAGATAATTATTCGCTGATATGACAAAGGGGGAGTTAGCTTATGGCGGAAGTAGGCAGTCATGATTATGACTACGTGGAGGCAGGAACAATTGATGTGAAAGATCTACCGCCTCTAGATGCAACAACAAATAAAATTATGAAGGATGAATTTACAACAGGTTTAGGCTTAACGGTATTTTACTTTATTTTGATTTTTAGTATTCCTGTTATGAATTGGTTTGCTCCAGCATTTGCATTCAAGAAAATATGGGGCGGCATGACAGTCACATGGTTTGTGACAACGATTGTCATGATGGCTATGGCTTTTATTATTGCGTATGTGCATACGGCCATGTATGAGAAGCGTTTAAAAAAATACGATATAGCAAATAAGTAGGTGAAACAAAGGGGGAAGTGTTGAATGATGGAAGCTCTTTTAGAACCAAAGATGTTAATGACCGTTGCGTTAATGGGAACGATTGTCTACATTACGTATTTAACCAAGAGAAATGCAACAGCTTCGGATTTCTTTGTAGGTGGCCGAAGCTTTGGATGGTTTACAAATGGTTCTGCCATTGGCGGAGATTATTTAAGTGCAGCAACATTTCTTGGAATAGCTGGTTTAACATTTCAACTAGGTTATGATGGTGCTTATTATGCTTTTTGTTTCTCTATTGGATTAACATTATTAGCTATTTTCGTAGCGGGCCCTTTAAGAAGATTTGGTGCATTTACGGTTGCTGATTTTTTAGGTTATCGTTTTCATAGTAGCAGGGCTCGACTCGTAGCGGTTGCAGTCGTTTTAGCCATCTCAGGCTTTTATGCGGCTCCTCAATTACTAGGTGCTGCTCAAATATTAAGTATGTTTTTTGGTACTTCCTATGAATTTGGCATTATCTTTACATGTGTTGTCATGGTTTTTTATGTAGGGATAGGTGGAATGAAAGGTACGACAATCAACCAAGCTTTGGAGCTGTGGATTCGCCTTGGCGCATTTATTGTGATGTTAATTGCTGCAGTTTATGGTGGTTTGCATTACGATAAAATTTTAGCTGCCATCCATTCATTCAGTGGCCCTATTACAGGAACTTCTCCGTATGCCTTAGATGGTAATGATGTGAATTTTGATGGTGCCGCTTGGACAGGCACAGGCTTTTATTTCCCAACATTTTGGCAAACTATTAGTATGACCATTGGTTTAGCCTTAGGGACAATTGGGCTTCCCCATATATTATTACGCTTTTATACAAACCCAAGTGCTAAAGCAGCGCGTAAATCTGCGCTCATGGCTATTGGCATTGCTAGTACGTTTTTCTTATTAGCTGTTTATTTAGGTGTTGTAGGCCGATCTATTTTCATTTCGGGAACAGCTAGTGAGGAGGTAATGCGTGATTTAATATTAGGTGGGAATAACATGGTCATTCCGACGACAGCCCTTGCGCTAGGTGGTAAATGGTTACTTGGTTTAGTAATTGCAGGTGCATTTGCAGCTATTTTCTCTAATCTTTCAGGGCTATTTATTACAAGCTCTGGCGCATTAGCCCATGATTTATATGCCAATATTATGAAAAAGGATATAACACAAAAACAACGTGTGGTTGCTGGTAAAGTGGCCATTGTATTATTAGGGATTTTATATGGAGCACTTGGTTTACTTGTCAAGGATGCATCCATCGGTCATTTAGTGGCGCTCGCCTTTACGGTTGCAGCAAGTACATTCACGCCAATCTTTATTCTCGGTATTTGGTGGAGGGGCATGACAGAGAAGGGTGCCATTGCAGGATTGCTCATTGGTCTTGGCGTGTCAATGTGGATGATCTTTTTACCAGGAACATTACCAAGTTTCTTGCAGTTTAAAATACCAGGTATTGTGACAGTACCGGTTGGCTTCTTATCTGTTATTATCGTGTCACTACTAGATCGTAAAGTTCCGGCTGATGTCAATGATTTCATGAAGCGAGTGCATTCGAAAGAATCTGAAACCGTTTAACTCAACAAGTCAGAGCTATTTCTATTGCTTAAAAAGTAAATAGAAATAGCTTTTTTATATTCTTGAAAGAGATTGGGCATCCGCCATCTTTTGATGTGATATTAGTTATTGTGATGGGTGCTGTTATGGTAGAATAGGTAAGATGTTGAGTGAACGGAGGAATGACTGTGTATAAATATTATGGATTGGCTGCTTTTGTCGTTTTATTAGATCAATGGACAAAATGGCTAATTGTGAAAAATATGGAGTATGCTGAACGCATTGCTGTGTGGGACCCATGGTTTGGCATTTTATCTCATCGTAATAGAGGTGCAGCATGGGGGATGCTAGAAGGGCAAATGTGGTTATTTAGTATCGTGACAGTTGCTGTCATTTGTGCCATTCTCTACTTTTATCATAAAGAGGCAAAAGGAAAGCCCGTTTTTCAAGTGGGTTTAATGCTATTACTTGGTGGCGCATTAGGAAACTTTATCGATCGTCTTTTTAGAGGAGAAGTGGTCGATTTTGTTGATGTTTTAATTCCAATTATTAATTATGACTTCCCTATTTTTAATGTGGCAGATGCTGCATTAACTATAGCTGTCGTTGTACTAATGATTGGTTTGATTATGGAAGATAAAAAAGAAAAGAAACAGGTGAAACAATGACGCAAGTAACATATACAATCGAAGAACAGCAGCAAGGAGAGCGCATTGATAAAGCACTTTCAAGCTTACAATCAGAGTGGTCACGTACACAAATTGGGAACTGGGTTAATGATGGGATTATCAAAGTGAATGGCGATGCTGTAAAAGCAAAATATAAAGTAAAAGCTGGTGATGTCATCTTGATTGATGTACCAGAAGTAGAAATTCTAGATGTAATAGCCGAAAAATTAGATTTGGATATTGTTTATGAGGATGCAGATGTCCTTGTTGTCAATAAACCAAAGGGGATGGTCGTTCATCCAGCACCAGGCCATATGTCCGGTACACTGGTAAATGGTTTAATGTATCAATGTAAGGATTTATCCGGTATTAATGGTGTGATGCGACCTGGTATTGTCCATCGTATTGATAAAGATACGTCAGGTCTATTAATGGTGGCTAAAAATGATACAGCCCATGAATCGTTAGTGAATCAGTTAGTGAATAAAACGGTGACACGTAAATATATTGCCCTTGTACACGGTCATATCGCACATGATAAGGGGACAATTGATGCACCGATTGGTCGCGATCAAAAGGATCGTCAAAAACAGGCAGTCGTTGATAACGGTAAACATGCGGTGACACACTTCCAAGTTGTGGAGCGTTTTGGTGATTATACACTAGTAGAATGTCGTTTAGAAACGGGACGTACACACCAAATTCGTGTGCATATGAATTATATCGGCTTCCCACTAGTGGGAGATCCAAAATATGGTCCGAAAAAGACAATAGACTTTGGTGGACAAGTTTTGCATGCTGCAACTTTAGGATTTGATCATCCTTCTTCTGGTGAATATTTGGAGTTTGAAACACCACTTCCAGTTGATTATGAGCAATTATTAAATGATTTACGAAATAGGCATTGACGAATAAGAAAAGAAAGTCTATACTAACCACAGTGAATGAACAACATAACTAAATATTCACCTTTAATAGCAGTCCAGAGAGGCTGAGAAGGGACATGTGATAGTGTTGCAAAAATTTGTGCTGCAAATTTTTCGACATGCTTTTTTCGACACGTATACAACCCCTCTCAGGCTATTCGCCTCGAGAGGTTTTTTTATGGACACATGGCTGACACTAGAGTAGAGAGAGGAGGAACGGATATGGCACAAAATGAATTATTAGATGGCCCATCAATGACAAGGGCACTCACACGTATTGCCCATGAAATTATTGAACGCAACAAAGGAATCGATGAATGTATTTTAGTTGGCATTAAAACAAGAGGTGCCTTTCTAGCCAAACGTTTGGCACAACGAATTGAAAAAATTGAAGGTAAACCTATTCGTACAGGGGAAATTGATATTACGCTATACAGAGATGATTTAACAACCAAACATGAAAACGAACAAGCACATGTAGAACAAGTTGATATTGAGTATGTAGTGAAAAATCAAAAGATCATTTTAGTAGACGATGTACTTTATACAGGACGAACAGTACGTGCAGCACTGGATGCTGTAATGGATTTGGGGAGACCTGCTCAAATTCAACTAGCCGTGCTAGTGGATAGAGGGCATCGAGAGTTGCCAATTAGAGCAGACTATGTAGGGAAGAATGTTCCGACTTCTGGCTCTGAGCGCATCATTGTCAACTTACAAGAAGTAGATGGAGAAGATTGCGTCATTATTTATAAAGAAGACGAATAATAAAGTGAGGAAACAATATGTCAAATGCAGTTTTAGATATTAAGGATAAACCAACTCCACTTCAGCTTGTGACATTAAGTTTCCAGCATATGTTTGCGATGTTTGGATCAACAATTTTAGTGCCACAGTTAGTAGGACTTAGTCCAGCGATTGCTCTTTTAACAAGCGGGATTGCTACATTATTCTTCCTATTAATTACGAAATTTCAAGTACCAGCCTATCTAGGGTCGTCCTTCGCCTTTATAGCACCAATCATACTTGCGGCAGGCGGTTTAAATGATGATGGCTCGAGTGTCCACCCAGGCAATGCCATGATCGGTGCGATGGCTGTCGGGATTACGTATGGAATTGTATCCTTAATCATTTGGAAAAGTGGTTATAAGTGGATTATGAAAATTTTGCCGCCAATCGTGGTAGGTCCAGTTATTATGGTAATTGGACTTGGACTATCTGGTACAGCTGTGAATATGGCCATGAACGTCAATGGAGAGTATAGCTTTTTACACTTCTCAGCTGCTTTAGTTACGGTCTTTACAGCGATTATCTTTACGATTTTCTTTAAAGGAATTTTAAGCACTATGCCAATTTTGATGGGCTTAATCGTAGGGTATATTTACTCCATGATCGTAGACATCGTAGATTATACACCAATTGCCCAAGCAAAATTCTTCGCAATGCCTGATTTCTTAATACCAGGTGTGCATTATGAGTTTGAAATAACAACAAAAATTCTACTTATCATGGTACCAATCGTGATTGTAACAATTTCGGAACATATTGGTCACCAGCTAGTATTAGGAAAAGTAGTAGATCGAGATTATATTAAAGAGCCAGGGTTGCACCGTTCCCTATTAGGAGACGGACTTGGAACATTTGTGAGTGCTATAATCGGGGGGCCTCCGAAAACAACTTACGGTGAAAATATTGGTGTACTAGCTATTACTCGAGTGTACAGTATTTACGTTATTGCAGGTGCAGCAGTGGTTGCCATCTTACTATCATTCTTCGGGAAAGCAATGGCAGTGATTGCAACGATTCCAACCGCAGTACTTGGGGGAGTGTCCATCTTACTCTTCGGAATAATCGCAGCAAGTGGCCTACGTATGCTAGTAGATAATCATATTGATTTTGGTAATAGCCGTAACCTAGTTATTGCCTCAGTCATATTAGTCATTGGTATTGGCGGTGCCAAGTTTGTTATCTCTGAATCATTAAGTGTTGAAGGGATGGCGCTAGCCGCGATTATCGGTGTGCTATTGAATGCGATTCTACCAGGTAAGAAAGAAGCAGATATACCTGTACAATACAATCAAAATAAAGATTCATAGTAGTACCTTTTAATGAATTGTCCAGAGAGGCAAAAAAAGGGAAGTTGTGGACAGGCTGAAGTAGGATGTATGTCTTGCTGTAGTTTGTCACGCCTCCTTATGCCTCGTTGATGACATCAACGGGGCTTTTACTTTATATACAGAGAACGTCATACATAGACGTTCACGATTCACAACCTAATGGAGGTCACATGATGAAGAACTTATTATCGATGGAACATTTAACAACAGAAGAGATTAACCAAATCCTAGATCTTGCGCAAGCATTTGAAAATGGTGAAACATCATCGTTATCTCGCCCGTACAAAGTGGCCAATCTATTCTTTGAACCAAGTACTCGTACAAAAACAAGCTTTGAAATGGCAGAATACAAAATTGGCTGTCATGTTATCCCTTTCGATGCAGGGTTTTCGAGTGTTACGAAAGGGGAAACGATGTATGATACTGTCAAAACGTTAGAAATGATTGGTTTAGATGCTGTCATCATTCGAGCTTCAGAAGATGAATATTACAATGAGCTGCTGGGTGGTATTAATGTAGCGATTATTAATGCAGGGGACGGTGCTGGGCAACATCCTTCACAATCCTTATTGGATCTTTATACCATCAAAAAAGAGTTTGGCTGTTTCGAAGGGTTGAATGTCACAATTGCAGGAGATATCTCTCATAGTCGAGTAGCCAAATCAAATGCAACAGCATTACAAAATTTAGGGGCAAATGTTCATTTCCTTTGCCCAGAAGAATGGTCTGGCGGTTTTGAAGCGCATCATTCATGGGATAATCTGATCGAAATAAGTGATGTCATTATGTTACTACGTGTGCAACATGAACGTCATAAAGTAAATAAAAGCTTCTCAAAGGAAGGTTACCATCAAGAGTTTGGTTTAACAATTGAACGAGAAAAGCAAATGAAAGAATCCGCCATTATTATGCATCCAGCACCCGTAAATCGTGATGTTGAAATTGCTTCTGAGTTAGTAGAGTGTGATCGCTCTCGAATTTTTGAACAGGTGCGGAACGGTGTTTACACACGGATGGCTATTATGGAAACCATTTTAAAGGGGAGAGAATAACATGACAAAGGTACTTCAAAATGTACAAATGCTAGATGAACAAGGTGAATTGAAGACAGTCAATATTGCAATGGCAGACGGAAAGATTACGGCTATTGGTCAGGATGTGACTGTAGCAGGTGCAGAACTGATTGAAGGACATGGTTTAATCGTGGCACCAGGCTTTATCGATGTTCATACACATTTACGAGAGCCAGGATTTGAGCATAAAGAAACCATTGCTACAGGCTCCGCCTCAGCAGCAAAGGGTGGCTTTACGACAATTTGTGCGATGCCTAATACAAAGCCAGTACCTGATTCGGTTGACAACATGCAGCTCATCAATGGGCTCATTAAGGACAGCGCTGTTATTCGAGTACTCCCATATGGTTCCCTAACAAAGGATATATCGGGCGAGGTTCGAACAAATATTGAAGAATTAAAATCACATGGAGCAGTGGCATTCTCTGATGATGGTGTAGGCATTCAGCTAGCCTCAACGATGTATGAGCAAATGAAAGATGCGGCTCAGCACGATATGGTTGTTGTAGCACATTGTGAGGACAACTCATTAATCTATGATGGTGTGATGCATGAAGGAAAGCGTAATAAAGAGCTTGGGCTTCCAGGGATACCTTCCATTTGTGAATCAGTACAAATTGCACGAGATGTACTACTAGCAGAAGCGGCAGGGGCACGCTACCATGTTTGTCACGTTTCTACGAAGGAATCGGTGCGTGCAGTAAGAGATGCGAAGGCAGCAGGTATTCGTGTCACAGCAGAAGTTTGTCCACATCATTTATTACTAGAAGAGATGGATATACCATCTGACGATGCAAATTGGAAAATGAATCCACCATTACGCGCAGTTGATGATAAGGATTCTCTACATGCAGCACTACTTGATGGCACAATCGACTGCATCGCAACAGATCATGCACCACATACAGTAGGAGAAAAATGCTGCGGTATGGTTGGCGCACCATTTGGTATCGTCGGTTTCGAAACAGCTTTCCCATTGCTTTATACACAATTTGTTGAAACAGGAAAATGGACTTTAAAGCAATTAATTGATTGGATGACAGTGAGAGCAGCTGAGATTTTTGATCTGCCATATGGCACATTAGCAGTAGGCGCTTCAGCGGATATGATTTTAATTGATATTCAAAAAGAACAAACAATTGATGCAGATGGCTTTGTATCAAAAGGTCGTAATACACCATTCAACGGCTGGGTGGCAAAGGGTTGGCCAGTACTAACGATTTTTGAAGGCAATATCGTATATCAGGAGGCAGAGTAATGAAAAAACGTTTACTAGTTTTAGAAGATGGCACAGTATTTACAGGTACAGCATTTGGTAGCGAGCGCGCTTCACAAGGTGAGGTTGTATTTACAACAGGGATGACAGGTTATCAGGAAACGATTTCAGATCCTTCATTCTATGGACAAATTGTTACATTGACATATCCTTTAGTTGGTAATTACGGCATTAACCGTGATGACTTTGAATCGATTACGCCAGCCATTCGTGGATTCGTTGTGCGTGAATTGGCTAAAAAACCTTCAAACTTCCGCTGTGATTTAACTTTAGATGACTATTTGACAGCAAAGGATATCCCAGGAATTGAAGGCATTGATACGCGAAAATTAACACGTATCATACGCAGTAAAGGATCGGTTAAAGCGATTTTGACGGCTGCTGATGAAGAAGTAAATGTGGATGAAATTGTAGCACAATTACAAGTGACACCAGCCATTACACACCATGTCCGTGAAGTATCTCCAAAAGCTGCTTATCCATCTCCTGGTCGTGGTAAACGAGTTGTCTTAATTGATTATGGTATGAAGCACGGAATCCTACGCGAATTAAACAAACGTGATTGTGATGTGTTGGTAGTACCTTATAATACACCAGCTGAGGAAATTTTAGCTTGGCATCCAGATGGTATCATGCTATCCAATGGACCAGGGAATCCTGAAGATGTTCAGGAAGGTATTGAAACAGTACGTAACTTAATAGGAAAAGTGCCAATGTTCGGTATTTGTTTAGGACACCAAATCTTTTCATTAGCTAGTGGAGCAAAAGCCTTCAAACTACCGTTTGGACACCGCGGTGGTAACCACCCAGTCAAAGACTTACGCACAGGACGTACAGATTTAACATCTCAGAACCATGGCTATGCTATCGACATCGATTCATTAAAAGAAACGGATTTAGAATTAACACATATCGCATTAAATGATGGAACATGTGAAGGTGTGCGTCATAAGAAATATCCGATTTTCACAGTGCAATATCACCCAGAAGCATCACCAGGACCAGAGGATTCAAACCACTTATTTGATGAATTCATCGAAATGATGGAAGTAGAAGCAGGGAAGGGGAAACAACATGCCTAAACGTACAGATATTGAAACTATTTTAGTAATTGGCTCAGGCCCAATCGTTATCGGACAAGCAGCAGAATTTGACTATGCAGGTACACAAGCTTGTCTTTCATTAAAAGAAGAAGGCTACCGTGTTATTTTAATCAACTCAAACCCTGCCACAATCATGACAGATACAGAAATTGCGGACAAAGTATATATCGAGCCAATTTCTCTTGATTTTGTCTCTCGTATTTTACGTAAAGAGCGTCCAGATGCGATTTTACCAACACTTGGCGGTCAAACAGGTTTAAATATGGCGATTGAGTTAGACAAATCAGGTATTTTAGACGAGCTTGGTATTGAAATTCTTGGTACAAAACTAGATGCTATCCATAAAGCAGAAGATCGTGATTTATTCCGTAATTTAATGTATGAGCTAGGTGCTCCAGTTCCTGAGTCTGATATTATTCATAACTTAGATGAAGCGAAAAGATTTGTTGCGAAAATTGGATACCCTGTAATTGTTCGACCAGCCTTTACACTTGGCGGTACAGGGGGCGGGATTTGCTACAACGATCAAGATTTAGAAGAGATTGTGACATCGGGTTTAAAATATTCACCCGTAACACAATGTTTATTAGAAAAATCGATTGCTGGCTATAAAGAGATTGAATATGAAGTAATGCGTGATGCGGCTAACAATGCCATTGTTGTATGTAACATGGAAAACGTTGACCCAGTAGGAATCCATACAGGTGACTCAATCGTTGTAGCACCAACGCAAACACTATCAGATCGTGAAAACCAAATGCTACGTAATATTTCGCTAGATATTATTCGTGCACTTAAAATAGAGGGTGGCTGCAACGTCCAGCTAGCACTTGATCCATATAGCTTTAATTACTATGTGATTGAAGTAAACCCACGCGTATCGCGTTCATCTGCACTAGCATCTAAAGCAACAGGTTATCCAATTGCTAAGCTAGCAGCTAAAATTGCAGTTGGTTTAACATTAGATGAAATTAAAAACCCTGTAACAGGATCAACATATGCTTGTTTTGAACCTGCACTTGATTATATCGTAGCTAAAATTCCTCGCTGGCCATTCGATAAATTCGAATCAGCTAAACGTAATCTTGGTACGCAAATGAAAGCGACTGGTGAAGTAATGGCATTAGGTCGCACATTTGAGGAAGCTATGTTAAAAGCGGTTCGTTCCCTTGAGACAGGTCAAGTACACTTAGAGTTAAAACATGCTGAAGAAAACTCAGATTCTTGGATTGAAAAACGTATCCGCAAAGCTGGAGATGAGCGTCTATTCTTCATCGGTGAAGCTTTACGTCGAGGTGTAACTATTGAGCAAATTCATGAATGGTCAGAGATTGATCTATTCTTCTTAAATAAATTTAAAAATATCGTGGATATGGAACAAACACTTGCTGACAATAAAAATGACAAAGATGTCCTTCGTATGGCAAAACGTTTAGGCTTTGCAGATAAGAAAATTGCTGAGCTTTGGGAAACTACACCTGAGGATCTTTATTCTTACCGAAAAGAACATGGCATTATTCCAGTCTATAAAATGGTTGATACATGTGCAGCGGAATTTGAATCGGAAACACCATATTTCTATGGCACATATGAGGAAGAAAATGAATCCATCAAGTCGGAAAAACCTTCTGTTGTGGTACTTGGATCAGGTCCAATCCGCATCGGCCAAGGGGTAGAATTTGATTATGCAACAGTACACTCAGTATGGGCGATTCAAGAAGCTGGTTATGAGGCAATCATTATCAACTCCAACCCAGAAACAGTATCAACAGACTTCTCTATTTCTGATAAGCTTTACTTCGAGCCATTAACAATTGAAGATGTTATGCATATTATCGATTTAGAACAACCAATTGGTGTTGTTGTTCAATTCGGTGGTCAAACTGCCATTAACCTAGCCGATAAATTAGCAGCAAATGGTGTGAAAATCTTAGGTACATCTTTAGAAGATACTGACCGTGCAGAAAACCGCGATAAGTTCGAGCAGGCTTTACGTGAATTAAACATTCCGCAGCCGCTAGGGGAAACAGCCGTTTCTACAGAGGAGGCTCTTGCCATTAGTGAGCGTCTAGGCTTCCCAGTACTTGTTCGTCCATCGTATGTACTTGGTGGACGTGCAATGGAAATTGTCTACAATCAAGATGAATTACAGCACTATATGGAAAATGCAGTGGAGGCATCTCCAGATCATCCTGTTTTAGTAGACCGTTACTTAACAGGACAGGAAATCGAAGTAGATGCTATCTGTGACGGCGAAAATGTTCTAATTCCAGGAATTATGGAACATATTGAGCGTGCAGGGGTTCACTCTGGAGACTCAATCTCTGTCTATCCACCACAAAAATTAACACAGGTACAAAAGGATACATTAGTTGATTATACAACTCGTCTCGCGACGGGCCTAGGCATCGTTGGCTTAATGAATATCCAATACGTAATTTCACAGGGCGAAGTATTTGTGATTGAGGTAAACCCACGTTCATCACGTACAGTACCATTCTTAAGTAAAATTACAAATATTCCAATGGCTAATATTGCAACGAAAGCAATCCTTGGAAAATCTATTGTAGAGCAGGGCTACCCAACAGGTTTAGCGCCTGAACAAAAGGGTGTATTTGTAAAAGTACCAGTGTTCTCATTCGCAAAATTACGTCGTGTAGACATTACATTAGGACCTGAAATGAAATCCACTGGTGAGGTAATGGGGAAAGATGCAACATTAGAAAAAGCCCTTTATAAAGGTTTAGTTGCAGCAGGTATGGAAATTCGTACAGAAGGTACAGTATTGTTTACTGTATCTGATAAAGATAAGGAAGAAGCGATTGCATTAGCAAAACGTTTCTCTACGGTAGGGTATCGCATTGTAGCTACTGAAGGTACAGCAAAAGCATTTGAAGAAGCAGGAGTACGTACAGATATTGTTGGCAAGATTGGTGCGAAAGGACAAACATTGATTGACCTTATCCAAAATGGTGAAGCTCAGCTTGTTGTCAATACATTAACTAAAGGGAAGCAGCCAGCTCGTGATGGCTTCCGAATCCGTCGTGAGTCTGTAGAAAATGGTGTACCTTGTCTAACATCTTTAGATACAGCAGAAGCAATGGTTCGTGTTATCGAATCCATGACATTTACAGCAGAACAAATGCCAAAAGCGGAGGTAGTACACTAATATGATACGTCAAGAGAAAATGACGGTCGTCTCTCAAAAGCAAATTGCGACAAACATTTTCGAACTGACACTTCATGGTGAACTGGTTCAGGAGATGACTCCTGGCCAGTTTGTCCATGTAAAGGTGTCAGATTCATTGGAGCCGCTTTTACGTCGACCAATTAGTATTGCAAATATTGATAAAGAAAACAATGAGTTTACTATGATTTATCGTGCTGAAGGGCGTGGTACGAAAGTGCTGGCGACGAATCGAGAAGGTCAACAAGTCAACGTGCTTGGTCCAATAGGTAATGGTTTCCCAGTAGATGCGGTACAAGAGGGAGGCACTGCACTATTAGTTGGCGGTGGAATTGGTGTACCACCTTTACATGAATTATCCAAACAATTGAATGCTCGTGGTGTGAAAACCATCCATGTCCTAGGCTTCCAAACAGAGGATGTCTGCTTTTATGAGGATGAATTTAGTGCACTTGGTGAAACACATTATGTGACTGTGGATGGCTCGAAAGGTACAAAAGGCTTTGTAACAACTGTATTAGAGTCAAGTGCCCCAAAGTTTGATGTATTTTATTCCTGTGGGCCATTACCGATGTTAAAAGCATTAGAGGGCTTTTATCCTGAAAAAGTGGGTTATTTATCATTTGAAGAACGTATGGGCTGTGGTATTGGAGCTTGCTTTGCATGTGTATGTAAAACAACTGATGAAGTTGAAAAAGACTATGTTAAAGTATGCTCTGATGGTCCAGTTTTCCCGAAAGGAACGGTGGCACTATGAGTCGTTTAACCATTCAAATACCAGGCTTAGCGTTAAAAAATCCAATTATGCCAGCTTCGGGTTGCTTTGGCTTCGGCCGTGAATATGCACAGCTTTATGATTTGTCAAAACTAGGTGCTATCATGATTAAGGCAACAACGGTCGAAACACGTGCCGGTAACCCAACGCCACGTGTTGCTGAAACAGCGGCGGGGATGTTAAATGCAATTGGTTTACAAAATCCAGGCATTGAAAAAGTGATGAATGAAGAATTGACATTTTTAGAGAGCTATGATGTGCCAATTATCGCTAATGTTGCTGGTACTGAAACGGCAGATTATGTGGAAGTAGCGCGTCGTATTTCAGCAGCATCAAATGTCAAAGCGTTGGAACTGAATATTTCTTGCCCTAACGTGAAGTGTGGTGGCATCCAGTTTGGGACAGACCCAGCCACAGCACGTCAGCTTGTTGAGGCTGTCAAGGCTGTGGCTGAAGTGCCAGTCTATGTGAAGCTATCACCAAACGTGACAAATATTGTGGATATTGCTTTAGCTGTTGAAGCAGGTGGAGCAGATGGTATTACGATGATAAATACATTGGTAGGTATGCGTTTAGATGAGCGTACAGGAAAGCCTGTCATTGCTAATGGAACAGGTGGACTATCAGGTCCTGCTGTTAAACCTGTAGCAATCCGAATGGTTTATGAGGTGTACAAGGCTGTCAATATTCCGATAATTGGTATGGGTGGTGTAACAGAAGCACAGGATGTCATTGATTTTATGTCTGCAGGTGCTTCAGCTGTAGCAGTAGGAACAGCAAACTTTGTTGACCACTTTGTCTGTCCAAACATCATTGAAGAATTACCAGCAAAGCTTGATGCATTAGGTGTAGAACATATAACAGAGATTATCGGAAGGAGCCATCGCTGATGAATACGAAACCAATATTAGCACTAGATTTTCCAGGAGAAAAAGAAGTGTTTGATTTTCTAAAACAGTTCAATGAGCCTCTTTTCGTGAAAATTGGTATGGAATTATATATGCAAGAAGGGCCTGACATTGTTCGAAAAGTAAAGGATTTAGGTCATGATATTTTCCTTGATTTAAAATTACATGATATCCCGAATACAGTAGGCTCGGCGATGAAGGGTCTAGCAAAACTAGGGGTAGATTTAGTCAATGTCCATGCTGCTGGGGGACGTCCTATGATGGAGGCAGCACTAGAAGGACTTGAAGCGGGTACACCTACTGGCAAAGAACATCCAGCATTAATAGCCGTTACACAATTAACATCAACAACAGAAGAACAAATGCAAGCAGAACAACAAATTGCTCTATCTTTACAAGAGTCTGTCTTACATTATGCAAGTCTTACAAAACAAGCAGGTTTACAAGGTGTAGTTTGCTCTGTACATGAGGCGAAGGCAATTGCAGAAGTGTGTGGAGATGATTTTCTACGTGTAACACCTGGAATTCGTCTAGCAGGCGGTGCTGCACACGATCAAAAGCGTATTGCCACACCAGATGGCGCAAAGCGTGACGGTTCATCACTCATCGTTGTTGGGCGTGCCGTAACTGGTGCACAGGATCCAGTAGCTGCATATAAAATCGTAAGTGAATTATGGGAGGCATAAATGATGACATTACAAAATGAAATTGCACACGCTATGTTAAAAGTGGGTGCTGTAGAATTAAATCCAACTGAATTATTTACATGGGCGTCTGGTATTAAATCTCCTATTTACTGTGATACTCGTTTAACAATCTCAGACCCAGTTATTCGTAAACAATTAGCAAATGGCTTAGCAGCTGTTATCAAAGAGAATTTTGGTGCAACAGAAATCGTAGCAGGAACAGCTACAGCGGGTATCCCACACGCAGCATGGGTAAGTGATATTTTAGAATTACCGATGGTTTATGTACGATCAAAAGCAAAAGAGCATGGTCGTGGTAATCAAATCGAAGGAAAATACGCAGCAGGTCAAAAAGTAGTTGTTGTGGAGGATATCGTTTCCACAGGCGGTTCTTCGATTACAGCAGTAGAAGCATTGCGTGCAGCTGGCTGTGAAGTATTAGGCGTAGTTTGTGTCTACACCTATAATCTTCCACGCGCTGAGCAAGCATTTGATGAGGCTGGCATTCAGTATGTATCGTTAACAAACTTCGATTATTTAATTGAAGCAGCAAACGAATCAGGTGCTATTAAAGAAGAAGATATTCCATTTTTAAAAGAGTGGCATGCGAAATTAAAGGCTGGAGAGTTATAATGAAAAGCTGTTCTATAGGTTATTTGACCTGTAGAACAGCTTTTTTCTTTCTATTTAAATAGGATGAGGGTATTTAAAATTGAATACTAAAACCATTAAAACGATGAATACCTGTCCCAAAACGTACTAGATTATTCTCACGAAGTGTCATAATTGCCCGTTTCACCTCCAATAAAATAGAAGGATCAAGACCTAATGTGTGATGTGAACCAAAAATTTTCGTAAGCGAAGGTAAGTTAGCTATTTTTTCTAAAGATTGAACTAAATCCTCGGGGGAAGTAGTTGGAAAAAATGCATAAATAGGTGCTTGATCATAGAGTAAGTCCCCTGTAAACAAATAACCATATTTATGATCCAAAATAGCAATATGGCCAGGCGAATGCCCGGGTGTGTGGAGAATTGATAATTTTCGGTTCCCCATATCTATAACATCCCCATCTTCTAAAAATCCAGAAGGCTGTCCCTGAAAAGGCTTGTAATTCGATGGATTAAACGTTTTAGGTGTAGGTAATGTAATATTACGTCCAATATCCTTTCTAATCTGTTCGATAGATAATTTAGGGATACCATTGATTAACCAATCAACTTCATCCTTATGAACATAAATATCATCAAATGCTCCATGGCTACCAATATGATCCCAGTGGACATGTGTTGTCATCACAGAAATGGGCAAAGAGGTTAATTGTTTACTAATCCTTTGAATATTATCAATGCCAAGACCTGTATCAATGAGAACAGCCCGTTTTTCTCCAAGCAATAAAAAGGAATGTACTTTTTCCCAATGACCATATTCACTTATAGCATATGTTTCATTATTGATTTCTTCTACTGTAAACCATTCATCATTAATTTTTGCCATCACAGACAACCCTTCCTTATGTTAATAATTTAATAAAACTTTGTCATTGGAAATTTTAACATAAAAACATGTAATTTCCTTTAAAAATATTCTAAATAGTATTTCTATATCGAAAATTGGAGAAAAAATCGGCAATCAGAAATAATTAAGAAGTATGGTAGATAGCTATAAACTAATAGCTATAAATTATTTTTTTAAAGTAATTTGAAATATTAGCACTTCAACGTCCAAAATTATTTATTGAAAACAAAAATGTGTGAAATATAACTTTTTCATAAAAAGTATTTTTTTACTTTTTGCTTTAAAATACTGAATTAATCGAATTTTTAAGCATTTTATTTGCGCGAATAAATATAATGTGAAATATCATTAATTATATTTATATAATATTCATTTGTGAGAATTGTAACTTTGTAAAGAAAAAGTAAAATAATTCTTAACTTTAAATACTGAAATTACTATTTTTTTAAGGAAGAGGTATGGTGGAAATTTATATTTTGGTTTGTAATAATTTGAAAAAGGTACTTGCGTTTATACATGTTTTCTAGCTAAAATAATAGCACGGTTTAATTTTCAGATAATTCTATCAGCGGCTTACGCGTTTAAAGCGAAAAAATTATTAAAATTATACTAGCTATAATGAAAAAGAGAGGGGAAGAGAGAAAAATTAAATATGATTCTGATATAAAGTATCATTTGTATTTTCAGAATATTGAATAATAGAGGAGAGATTGTTTGAATACAGCAAAAGACTTATTAACAATTACAAATTTGTCTACAAGTTTTCGCATTAAAGATACATACCACGCTGCTGTAGATGATGTCTCACTTTCCCTTAAAAAAAATGAGGTATTAGCAATAGTTGGAGAATCTGGTTGTGGTAAAAGTACATTAGCGACTACTATTGTAGGCTTGCACAATGAAGTAAATACAAAGGTTTCTGGTGATATTTTTTATAATAATCAAAATTTAGCTCAATTGAATGACCAACAATTTAATAACTTACGTGGTAATGACATAGGATTTATCTTTCAGGACCCACTTTCAGCACTTAACCCTTTAATGAGAATTAACGAACAAATAGAAGAAGGGTTAATTTATCATACTAAGCTTTCAAAACAACAGCGAAGTGAAAGAGTATTAGAACTACTAAATCAAGTTGGGATTGCGAATCCAAAACGTGTCGCTAGACAATTTCCGCACCAGTTATCTGGTGGTATGCGTCAGCGTGTTATGATTGCAATTGCCTTATCATGTAAGCCTGCTATATTAATTGCTGATGAACCGACAACTGCTTTAGATGTGACAATTCAGGCCCAAATTTTGGACCTATTAAAAACATTACAGACTGAAACGGAGACAGGTATTATTCTCATTACGCATGATTTGGGTGTTGTAGCGGAGATGGCTGATCGAGTTGTAGTTATGTATGCAGGGGAAGTAGTGGAAGAGGCTCCAGTTCGGGAATTATTCAATAATCCAAGACATCCATACACTCGCTCGCTACTAAATTCAATTCCACAAACACATAGCGAAAATGAAAGACTCGAGGTCATTCAAGGGATGGTACCATCTCTAATAAATTTACCTCGAGAAGGTTGTCGTTTTTCAGGAAGAATTCCGTGGATTGATGCATCTTCACACGAAACAAAACCTCAATTACATGAAATTGCGCCAGGACATTTTGTGAGATGTACCTGCTGGAAACACTTTCATTTTGAAGGTGAAGAAGGGGGCGGGGCTATATGAGCTTTATGCAGATTAAGGATTTAAATGTTCACTATCCAATACGTGGTGGATTTTTTAATACTATTGTCGATCGAGTATATGCGGTGGACGGCGTGACGATGGAGTTTGAAAAAGGGAAAACCTATGGATTAGTAGGTGAATCAGGATCCGGTAAATCGACTACTGGAAAAGCGATCATTGGCTTAGAAAAAATCACCTCTGGTCAAATTTTTTATGAGGGCGAAAATGTCACAAATCAACGAAGACAGCGTGATTCAGCCTATAACAAAGATATTCAAATGATTTTCCAAGACTCTCATTCAAGTATGAATCCTAGGAAACGTGTTCTTGATATTCTTGCAGAACCCATTCGAAATTTCATGAAGCTTAGTGATCAAGAGGAACGCAAACGTATTAAAGAGCTACTAGCTATTGTTGGGATGTCAGAGGATGTCTTACTCAAATATCCACATGAATTTTCGGGAGGACAAAAGCAGCGTCTTGGCATTGCGCGAGCGGTTGCATGTAACCCTAAAATGATCATTGCGGATGAGCCTGTTTCTGCACTAGATCTATCTGTACAGGCACAGGTCTTAAATTTTATGAAAGATATCCAAAACGAATACGGTCTTACTTACTTATTCATTTCCCACGATTTAGGTGTTGTTAAACATATGTGTGATCATATTTCTATTATGTATAAAGGCCGCTTTGTGGAAACTGGTACAAGACATGATATTTATAAGAATCCACAGCATATTTACACGAATCGGCTTTTATCAGCCATTCCGAATATCGAACCAGAGACTAGGGATGAGCGCAAATTGATTCGACAAAAAGTAGAAGAGAATTATCAACAAGAGCAACATAAATATTATGATGAGCATGGAAAAGTCTATCCACTGAAATCCATTTCAAACACACATATGGTTGCAATGTCGGGAGGAATGTGAAATGTGGAAAACAATTGTTAGAAGAGTAATTTTAATGATTCCTCAAATGTTTGTATTAAGCTTAATCATTTTTATCCTAGCAAAACAAATGCCAGGTGATCCTTTTACGGGGTTAATTACTCCAGAGACGGATCCTGCAAGAATTGAGGAACTAAGAATTCAAGCGGGTTACTATGACCCTTGGTATGTACAATATTACCATTGGGTAATCAATGCCTTTCAGGGTGATTTTGGACAAAGCTATACATATAAACTTGCAGTGTCCACATTGATTGGCGAGCGTGCATTAAACACATTCTGGCTCGCTCTACTTAGTACCATTCTCGTTTATTTAATAGCTATTCCATTAGGAATGATAGCTGGACGTAAACAGGATACTTTGTACGATAAGTCGATTACTCTGTATAGCTTTATAAGCTATGCAATACCGACCTTTGTATTGGGTTTAATCTTCTTATATATCTTTGGATACCGTTTAATGTGGTTCCCAACGAGCGGAACAGTCGATGTAGGTGTAGAGCCTGGAACACTCGAGTATTATTGGAATCGCTTGTATCATTTAATATTACCTGCAATGACGTATGCAATTTTAGCTACAACGACGATTATTCAATACTTACGTTCAGAAATTATCGATGCCAAGACACAGGATTATGTTAAAACAGCACGTAGTAAAGGTGTACCGATGAAAAAAATCTATAGAAGACATATTTTCCGTAACTCCTTATTACCAATTGCAGCCTTCCTTGGCTTTACAATTACAGGTTTATTAGGCGGCTCGATATTCATAGAGACAATTTTTGGCTTCCCGGGCATGGGGCAATTATTCATCCATTCCGTAACAAGTCGCGATTATAGTGTTATTACAGCTCTTGTTATGCTTTATGGCTTCTTAGCGTTATTAGGTAGTCTATTGTCAGATATAATTATGAGCATTGTTGATCCACGTATCCGCATAGACTAACAGCTAAATTGAACGCATAAGGAGAGGTGAATAAAATGGATCAAAAAAATGATGTAGTGAAAGTTGAAAGTACTCCACCAACAGGAATTCAAGTGGTTATACGTGAATTTAGAAAAGATAAATTAGCATTATTTTCATTTATAGGAATAACATTACTTATAATTGCGATATTAATTATGTCCTTTTTTATGAACCAGGATGAAATATTACGAATTAAATTATTAGAGCGCTTTACAGAGCCTGGCGTTAATGGATATATCCTTGGGGCTGATGAAGCTGGGCGTGATATGTATGGACAGCTTATTATCGGTGCGAAAAATTCTATTTTAATTGCAATTGCTATCACTCTTATTGCAAATGCTTTAGGGATCGCACTAGGTATAATAATGGGCTACTATGGTGGCTTTATTGATAATTTATTTATGCGTATCATTGATTTTCTTATGACATTACCGACATTAATGATTATCATTGTATTAGTTACAATTATTCCTAAATATGGTGTTTTAGAGTTAATTTTGATTTTAAGTGCCTTTCAATGGATAGGTACTGCACGTCTTGTTCGAAGTAAAGCTTTATCTGAAGGACGACGAGATTATGTAAGTGCCTCCAAAACAATGGGGACTAGTGATTTTGCCATTATGTTTAAAGGGATACTACCAAATTTAAGTTCGTTGCTAATAGTCGAGTTAACGTTGAACTTTGCAGGGAATGTGGGTATTGAAACAGGTCTATCATTTTTAGGCTTTGGTTTACCTCCTTCTACACCTAGCTTAGGGACATTAGTAAGCTATGCAACAAACCCGATAGTATTATCTACAAAATGGTGGATTTGGTTGCCCGCATCATTATTAATTTTAGTTTTGATGCTTGGTATAAATTATGTTGGTCAAGCGCTAAGACGTGCGGCTGACGCAAAACAACGATTAGGATAAAAGGGGAGGATTTACACATGAAGAAGAATTGGTTATTCCTATCCGTACTTTTTGCATTCATGCTAATTTTAGCAGCCTGCAATGGTGGTGGAGGCAGTGGGTCTGAAAAAGGCTCAGAAACAGATAATACAGAAAAGTCAGGTGAAACAGAAAAATCCGGTGAATCTGAGGCAACAAATGATTCGTTACTTCCAATGGAGGTAACAAATGAAGGAGAAGCAATTCAAGGTGGTACATTACGTGTAGGACTTGTAGCAAGCTCTCCATTCCAAGGGATTTTCAACTATGAACTTTATGAAGATGCCTATGACTCAGATATTTTAGCATTTATGACAAATTCAATATTTGACGTTGATGGTGACTTCCTTATTACTGATAAGGGCGCTGCAAAATTAGAAGTTGACACTGATGCTAAAACAGCAACAGTCACATTGCAAGGTGATTATAAATGGTCTGATGGTACACCAGTAACAGCAGAAGATTTAATATATCCTTACGAAATTATTGGACATCCTGATTATACAGGTGTACGTTACGATGATGACTTCAGAAATATTGTAGGGGCTGAAGAATATCATAATGGCAAGGCTGATACAATCTCAGGTATTACAAAAGTAGATGATAAATCAATTAAAATTCAATTTAAAAAAGTATCACCTGCAATTTATTATGGCGGGGATGGCTTATGGGGTTATGCAGAACCAAAGCATCAATTAGAGTCAATTCCAGTAAAAGATTTACTAGCTTCAGATGCAGTACGAAAAAATCCTGTGACTCTTGGCGCATTTAAACTTGATAAAGTTGTTAATGGTGAATCTGTACAACTTGTAGCTAACGAACATTACTTTAAAGGAAAGCCGAAAGTTGATAAAGTTGTAATCGAAGTTGTTCCACCAACTTCAATTGGTGAGGCGTTAAGAACAGGGAAATATGACCTAGCAACATCTTATCCAACTACTCAATTTGATAGTATTAAATCTTTAGAAAATATTTCTGTACTTGGTCGACCAGAATTGTCTTATTCTTATATCGGTTTTAAGTTAGGAAAATATGATACAACGGCAAAAGTAAACGTGTTTGATGAAAAATCAAAAATGAACAATGTAGAGTTACGCCAAGCAATTGCTTTCGCAACAGATGTTGAGGGAGTGGCTGAAAAATTCTATCAAGGCTTGCGTGTACGTGGGAACTCTTTAATTCCACCAGTATTCTCATTCTATGATGAAACATTAGAGGGTTACCATTACGATCCAGAAAAAGCGAAAGAGTTATTAGATAAAGCTGGTTTTAAAGATGTTGATGGTGATGGAATTCGTGAAGATAAAGATGGTAAAAAATTCTCTATTCGTTTAGCTTCTATGGCTGGGTCAGAAACGGATGAAGCAATTGTTGAATACTTCCGTCAAAATTGGAAAGAAGTTGGTTTAGATGTACAGTTAACAACTGGACGTCTTATCGAGTTCAATGCATTTTATGATAAAGTACAAGCAGATGATCCGGAGATCGATATGTTTATGGCAGCTTGGAATACAGGAACAAATCCATCTCCAGCGGGTTTATATAGTGTAGGTGCTGAATTCAACTTTAGCCGCTATGTATCACCTGAGTTAACAAAATTATTAGCAGCTATCGACTCAGAAGAGGCTATGGATCAAGATAAACGCTCTAAAGCTTTCCGTGAATGGCAAGAATATATGAGTGATAAAGCAATGGTAGTTCCAACATTCTTCAGAACTGAAGTTATTCCAGTTAATAAACGCGTGAAAAATTACAATGTTGATTATGCAAATCTTACAGAGTTACAAGATATTGAATTAATAGCAGATGCTCCAATAAAATAATAGGTATCAAAGAAGCAGTCTTTCTTGATAGAAGAAAGACTGTTTTTTCAAAACCTATTTAAGGATGCTGTGAATGAAAGAAAATTAAAGAGGTTATAGAGTAGAAAAGTTAATAAAATTTATTGTAAACATTCAATAACAATTATGTAAGTCTGGTATAGATGCCTTTTATAGAGAATTACTTTATACGGGTTTAGACTACAGTTAAATGTGGGTATAAAATAAAAAAACTCCTATCACAGCTGTAAACTGCGATAGGAGTGTCAATTTTATCGATTAGCAACCCATGTTTTTACTAAATCAGCAGTACCATAAACATAGTGTTGGTCGCCTACTTCATGATACGATGCACTTTCGTCAACTTCAGTATGTTTGTACGGAATACGTTGACGACGTTTCTCTGACATTGGATCAGGAAGTGGGATTGCTGATAATAAAGATTTTGTATACGGGTGGACAGGGTGATTGTAAATATCATCTGCTTTACCGATTTCCATGATTTTACCGCGGTACATAACAGCAATACGGTCACTGATGTATTTTACCATCGAAAGGTCATGAGCAATGAAAAGATATGTTAAGCCACGTTCTTTTTGAAGTTGTTTTAACAAGTTAACAACTTGAGCTTGGATCGATACGTCAAGCGCAGAGATTGGCTCATCAGCAATGATAAACTTAGGATCTAAGCTTAGCGCACGGGCAATCCCAATACGTTGGCGTTGACCACCAGAGAATTCATGTGCGTAACGATTCGCGTGCTCTTTGTTTAAACCAACAGCTTCAAGTAGCTCTTGAATTTTTGCACGACGTTCTTTTTTATCCTTGTAAAGGCCATGAATATCAAAGGCTTCACCAATGATTTCACCAGCCGTCATACGAGGATTTAAAGAAGCGTAAGGGTCTTGGAAAATCATTTGCATTTGGCGGTTAAAATTCTTTAACTCATTTTTAGACTTTTTTCCATGAACGTTTTCACCATCGAAAACAATCTCGCCACCTGTAATATCATATAATCGAATGATTGAACGACCCGTTGTTGACTTTCCACAACCTGATTCGCCTACAAGACCAAGTGTTTCCCCTTCATAAACATCGAAGCTAATACCATCTACGGCTTTGATTGGATTACTTGGTGATCCAAAATGCTGCTTTAAGTTTTTAATTTCAAGAATTTTTTTAGCACCAGTTTTAGTCATTTTCTTGTGCCTCCTTTGCTAAATACCCTTCAATACGTTTAGCAACCGCATCTGGAAGAGGAATCTTTGGTGCATCAGGATGCAACAACCAAGTTTTTGCAAAATGTGTATCACTTACTTGGAACATTGGTGGTTCTTGTTCATAATCAATTGCCATAGCATATTCGTTACGAGCTGCGAATGCATCACCTTTAGGCGGGTTCGTAAGATCTGGTGGTGAACCTGGTATTGTGCGTAATAACTCATCCGTATCATTATCTAGATCAGGCATAGAACCTAGTAGACCCCATGTGTATGGGTGTTTCGGATTATAGAAAATATCATTAACAGTACCATACTCCACGATTTGTCCAGCGTACATTACGGCTACACGATCTGCAATGTTTGCCACAACACCTAAATCGTGTGTAATGAAAATGATAGATGTTTTTGAGTTTTTCTGGATTTCTTTCATTAGCTCTAAAATTTGTGCTTGAATTGTTACGTCAAGGGCTGTTGTTGGCTCATCAGCAATCAATAGCTTCGGATCAGCTGCAAGGGCGATGGCGATGACAACACGTTGACGCATACCACCTGAAAATTCATGTGGGTATTGATTATAACGTTTCTCAGGGAAGGGGATACCTACCTGTGTTAAAAGCTCAATGGCACGTTTTTTCGCATCATTTTTGGAAACCTTTTTGTGTTGCAAAATTACTTCAGTTATTTGACGTCCGACCTTCATCGTTGGATTCAAACTTGTCATAGGATCCTGGAAAATCATTGCAATTTCATTTCCACGTACTTTAGACATTTCTTTATCCGTTAACGGAACTAAATCACGGCCATTAAATAAAATTTGTCCTGACTCATAAATACCAGGTGGCTGTGGAATTAGTTTCATTAATGCATTACTTGTAACACTTTTACCGGAACCTGATTCACCAACTATAGCGAGTGTTTCACCTTCCTTTAAATCAAAGTTAACACCACGTACAGCATGAACAAGCCCTGCATAAGTTTTAAAATTAATTTTTAAATCTTTAACTTCAAGAATTGTTTTACTCATTTCGGCCACCTCCTTATTTACGTAGTTTTGGATCTAGGGCATCACGTAAGCCGTCACCAACTGCGTTAAACGCAAAGATTGTTAGTGAGATAAATACTGCTGGGAAAATCAAGCGCCATGGAGCATTCGCAATGGCTTTATTTCCTTCAGAAGCCATCGTACCCCAAGAAGCTGTTGGAGCAGGAACTCCAAGACCAAGATAACTTAAGAAAGACTCAGTGAAGATAGCAGATGGAATTGTTAAAGTCATCGTTACTAAAATAGCACCAAGAGCATTCGGAACTAAGTGTTTAATAATTAAATGGCCTGTACTAGCACCTAATGTACGAGCTGCAAGAACGTATTCTTGATTTTTAATAGATAATACTTCCCCACGTACAATACGTGCCATGTTAATCCATCCAGTGATAGACAAGGCAATAATCATAGGGAATAAACCTGGTTGCATAACAACTAACAGTACGATTACTACTAAAAGGTAAGGGACAGCTGTTAAAACGTCAGCAATACGCATCATAATATTATCAACACGACCGCCTGCTAAACCTGAAATACTTCCCCAAATAACACCGATAATTAAGTCAATAACCGCTGCGGCAATTCCGATAAATAGGGAAATACGAGCTCCTTCCCAAATACGAACGAAAATGTCACGACCTAGATCATCTGTTCCAAACCAAAATTGTGCAGATGGAGGTGCATTGTAAACACCTAGTTGATCACTTGATTTATACGGAGAAAGCATTGGTACGAAAATAGCCATTAAAATAACAATGATTAAAATAATTATCCCAATGATGGCCATTTTGTTATGAGAGAAACGGAGAAATACTTCTTTCCAAAAGGAAACGGATTTATCAGCTAATTTTTCCGTTGCTTCATGATTGCCACCAACAATTTTGAACTTATCTTTTTCAATTTGCTGCTGTGTCATTATTTTTTCGCTCCTTTCAGTTTAATACGCGGATCAATCACACTATATAGTATATCAACGATTAATACCGCAAATAAAAGGATGATGGAATAGAACACAGTCGTACCCATAATGACTGTATAGTCACGGTTTGTAATACTTTGAACGAAGTGTTTACCAAGTCCAGGAATAGCGAAAATTTGCTCTACAATGAAACTACCTGTAACAACCCCAGCTGTTAAAGGACCAATGTACGTTACAACTGGTAATAGAGCATTTCGTAATGTATGGCGGAATACGATTGTCCATTTACCAATACCTTTCGCACGAGCCATTTTTACATATTCACTATTGTTTTGTTCAAGCATGCTTGAACGAGTTAATTTCGCGATAAAGCCCATGTGTGAGAAAGCGATTGCAAGGGCTGGCAATATACTATAAACAAAGCCTTTCCATCCACTGATTGGGAACCAACCTAGCTTAAAGGCTAAGAAATACTGCATTAAACCTGCTAAGATAAATGAAGGTACTGATATACCGAGCACCGCAAAGGACGTTGCCAAATAATCCGGGAACTTATTATGATATAGCGCGGAAACTACGCCAATTAATACACCGAATCCAATTGCTAATAGCATAGCCTCAATCCCTAATGTTAAAGAAACAGGGAAACTTTCAGAAATCATATCATTTGTAGAACGCGCTTTATATTTCATTGACTCACCGAAATTGAAAGTGGCCGTATCGATTAAATAATCTTTATATTGTATATACCAAGGGTTATTTAATCCATACGTTTCGTTTAACTTCTCCTCGATTTGAGGTGGGAAATTACGTTCACTCGCAAAAGGACTACCAGGAGCGAGACGCATTAAGAAAAACGTAACCGTTACGATGACGAAAAGCGCGAGAAGTATATACATCAGCCTTTTCAAAATATATTTAATCACATAAAACTCCTCCTTCTATTTGTCAATTGTCTGACAAATAAATGCCTTCGTATTTTAAAAAGAGCTGACTCGCGCCGTAGTGGCTACGAGGCAGCTCTTACTGTAGAGCTAAAAAGCAAGATAAAATAATATAAATAATTATTTTTCTTCTACTACAACCTCTTTAAGTGGAATGTTACCAAGAACATCTGCTTGCATGTTTTTCACGTTATCGTGTACTACAGAAAGGTTAGTGTAGTAGTAGATAGGTGCAACAGGTAAATCAGTCATGATAACTGACTCTGCTTGTTTTAGAAGCTCAAGACGTTTAGCAGGATCTGTTTCTAAATTAGATTGATCTAATAATTTTTTGTATTCTGGGTTTTCCCAACCAGTATCGTTGTTACCGTTTGCAGCAGTATCATAGATTTCTAAGAATGTATATGCATCATTAAAGTCACCAGTCCAGCCTAGACGTCCAGCTTGGTAATCTAATTGATTAAGTTTCTCAAGGTAAACTTGCCACTCAGAGTTATCTAGACCTACCTTAATACCAAGGTTTTTCGTCCAGCCCTCTTGTATAAATTGTGCGATTGCTGCATGTGCTTCACTTGTGTTGAACGAAATGTTAACAGTGATTTCTGAAGGATCTTTAATACCAAGTTCCTTCATACCAGCTTCAAGTGCAGCTTTCGCACCTTCAATATCGTTATCTTTGAAGTAACCACGGTCTTCTTCAAAACCACTAACTGCGATTGGCACCATACCTAATGCAGGTTTTTGCTCACCTTTAGTAACATTGTCAATTAAACCTTGACGATCGATTGCTAAAGTTAACGCTTTACGAATGTTAGCGTTTCCAGTAAATTTATCTTTTGTATTTAATTTATAGACATATACAGAAGCTTGGTCAGCAATATTTAAAGAACCATCAGCTTTAAATCCTTCGATTGAATCAAGTGCAACAGTTTGGTATGGAGCACCAAGATAGTCGATTTCACCAGCTTTAAACATTGTAGCAGCAGTTGTTTCAGATTCAACCATACCGATATTAATTGTCTCTAATGAAACTTTATCAGCATCCCAATATTCTGGGTTTTTCTTTAATACGATTGCGTCGTTGTGTCTCCATTCACTTAAAGTAAATGGTCCGTTTGTTACATAGTCATCACCAGCATCAGTGTACCAGTTTTCATTACCTTCAACTGCTTTTTGATTTAACGGAGCATATGTTTTGAATGCTGTTAATTCTAAGAAGTAAGGTGTTGGGTTTTCTAACGTTACGACTAATGTTTTGTCATCTTCTGCTTTAATGCCTACTTCATCAGCAGAAATTTTACCATCGTTGTAAGCAGCAGCCCCTTTAATTGGGTAAAAAATTGAAGCATACTCAGAAAGATTATCTGGGTTTAATGCCCATTTCCATGCGTATTCAAAGTCTTTTGCCGTTACTGGATCTCCATTTGACCATTTATTATCACGTATTGTGAATGTGTACGTTTTTTGGTCCTCGCTAATCGTCCAGTCAGAAGCAGCAGCAGCAACTGGTTTAGCATTTTCATCTAGTGTTGTTAAATTTTCGAATACATTTGTAAGAATAGCACTAGAAGTTGTATCAGTTGCTAATCCTGGGTGTAATGATGGTGGCTCAGAAGTTACTACTAAGTTTAACTCGCCGCCTGAAGTTGTTTCAGAAGAACCTGAATCTTTTCCATCGTCTTTAGATTTTTCAGACGAATCTCCACCGAAGCCACATGCAGCAAGTACTAAAGAAAATACTGCAAGAACTGTTAATAATAAAAACTTTTTGTTTTTATTCATGTGAATCCCCCTTATACAATTTTTAAGCCTTTTGTGAAGCTCCTATTTAATATACCAAAAAAATCATTGTGCACAAAATAAAAAAGATTCAAATTTATATAGTATTATCTGACATTTAATAGAGTGATAAATTTTTCTGATTTATCACTCTAATGGAATAGAGTGTTTATATGATAATATTTTGATAATTATCTATTTTGAATATCAAAAATAAATCAAAAATAAAAAAATGATTTACTATACCGAAAATTCCTATTTTTTTGATAATATTATCGATATTTGAAAAATGAATCAAAAGTCATGGATGTAATACCTTGAGGGATTTGTATAGATTTGTAGAAAATCTGTGTAAAACTAAGTGAATTAGTTTCTTTTGGAGGTAATTTCTTGTAATTTATGATCGCGAAACATGATTATTTTTATCTATTAATGATATATAAGAAACTTGTTTTGTAATTTTCTAGGATTAACCAATTGTGGATAGGAACAAGAAAAAATAGAGCAAATCTATGAAAAAAGGTACCCATTCTAAGGAAATTTTGGGTTTAACGAGAAGTGAATGATGATAATTATATTTTTTTGAAATAATTTACTAGCTAACTGACTATACATGCATATATGCAATGCTAACCTATTTTATTCATCCATTAATTAATGCAAGTATTGCTTGATTTTTGACCATATTCTCCCAAAACAGCCAACTATGTCAATGATGTTTTTTTAAGGATGTCATTTGTCTTGCTGACAAGGATTGATTATGCAAATAATTACTAAAAATCTGATTTTTAATTGATTGAAATCGCCTTCATTAGCTTTTCAGAAAGATATGCTTCTGGATTCATGAGGATAATATGTATGAAAATTACAAAAACAGTGCTCTCATATATATGAAATGCACTGTTTTTTAAGTTAAAGTTTGAAATGATTGATTTGATTCTGTAAATCTAAGGACTTTTCACTTAGATCAGAGGCAACTTGATTTATTTGTTGCATCGTAATAGATTGCTCCTTACTTGCTGTAGCTACGATTTGAGTATTGTCTGAGCTAGTTGAAGCACCATGAGCAATTTCTGCAACAGAGGCGGCTACTTGTTCGGCACTGGCTGAAATTTCTTCAGAAGTAGCTGATATATCTTCTATTTGATCTGTCATCGTATTAATCGCTTTTACGATTGATTCAAATGCTTGCCCTGCATGTCCAATGGTTTTTACACCCTCTGTGACAGAGTGAAGCCCATCGAAAACTGCTTTTTCTACATTATGTGTATCTTCCTGAATTTCCTGTGTTAATGTAACAATTTGATTGGCTGATTGCTTGGACTCTTCAGCTAGCTTGCGAACCTCATCTGCAACAACGGCAAATCCTTTCCCATGCTCTCCAGCACGTGCCGCTTCAATCGCTGCATTAAGTGCCAATAAATTCGTTTGATCGGTAATGGCTGTAATGACAGCTGTGATTTGACTAATCTCTTCGGATTGTTTGCTCAACTTTTGAACAAGGGTATTGATTACTTGTGTTGATTCATGAATTACATTCATTTGTTGTTGAGCTTCTTCTACTGTGTTATTGCCATTTGTCGCTAATTCAGATGTTGTAACAGCATTATGATGTAGTTGTTGAGTTGCTTCCGCTATACGTTGAACACCTACTGCCGTTTCATCCATAGCATGTGCGCTTTCGTTGGCTGCAACTGTAGCGGCTACAGCTGCATTAGCTGTTTCATTTATACGCATTGTAATCTCGTCTGCAGAGGTAGTGATTTCTTCAGTTGAGGCAGAAAGTTCTTCTACGGAAGCTGTTAAATGCTCTGCATTATCTTGAATATGGGTTAATAAATTTTTTATATTTCCCTTCATTTCATTAAAAGCTGTCGATAGCTGACCAATTTCATCCTTTGAATAGTGAGTAAGATTTTCATGAAACAATTCACCGCTGGCAATATGGTTAGCTGCTTGAACTACCGATTTTAAAGGACGAGAAATAGTGCGTTGTATGTAGAATATTAGGAAAACACCTAGGGCAATACCAATAATAATAGCAATGACAGAAATAATTTGAGAGTTGGATACTGCCTGTTTCGATTCTTTTGTCACCGTGTCAAGCTGTTGTTTTTGATAGTTCCCAATTTTATCTGATATGTCCTGTATATTTCTATTGGCTTGCTGTACGTCACCATTGACCTTTTGCAAAGCTCCTTCAAGATTACCAGCTTCAAATAGTGCCAGTGCTTCTGTCGCCGACTTGTTAAAAGCATCATTATATGTAGCTAACTCGTTTGCATATGTTTCCATTTCAGCTGAATCCGCTTTTTCCGTTATTGCTTCTACATGCTTATCTAGCATACTTGCATATTTTGTAAAACTCTCTTTATTTGCTGGATTGTCTTCAATGATAATGGCACGAATGAAAAGTCCTTGCATGGCCATTTCAAATTGAATATCATCTGCTAACTCTACAAGAGCGACATGTCCTTCTAATGCATTTTCAATCTTTTTTTCAATGTTTGAAAATAGCAGGAACATAATCATTAATGAAATGATTAGCGTGAGAATAATTGTAAAGAAACCAAAGCTTAATTTTTTACCTACAGACATGTGGATACGCCCTTTCTGATGCTATTCAAGTTTTATATTTAAATATTGCTTTTCTGAAAGGGAGAAGTCAATAACTGATGGGAGAAACAGTTCAGATTATTCATATGTTTTTTTAATGTTATTATAATAAGGAAGATTGTCTGTAAAAAACAATGAAGATATGGCTGTTTTCATCGTTTTATAGTACGGATTACGTGTTTGTACTATAAAAAAGAAGAAACCGAGATGTTTTGTCTCGGTTTCTATCTTATGACTGTTTTTTTAACTGTAAAATGACAGCCTCATCAGGGTCAATATACAGTGTTTTCTGTTCAAAGTAAATGACAAAACCCGGTTTAGCCCCATTTGGTTTCTTGACCTGTCGAATTTCTGTGTAATCCACTGGCACAGAAGAAGATTCTCTAGCTTTAGAAAAATAAGCGGCTAATGTGGCAGCTTCTCGTAATGTTGTGTCGTCTGGTTCACTTGAATGGATGACAACGTGAGATCCTGGAATATCCTTTGTGTGCAACCAAATATCTGTGCGTTTTGCTATTTTAAACGTCAACATATCATTTTGCTTATTGTTTTTTCCAACAGAGATCGATACACCTGTAGATGAAACATAGCGCTCTGGTTCTGGCTTTACTTGTTTTTTCTTTTTCTTGGCATGACGTAGTTTTAAGTAGCCTTGCTCTGCCAGCTCTTCGCGAATTTCCTCAATATCCCCTGGAGAAGCTTGCTGTACTTGTTGTGCCAGCATTTCAAAGTAGGCAATTTCTTCTGTCGTTTTTTCAAGCTGCTCTTGAACCATAACCAAGGCGTTTTTTGCCTTTGTATATTTTGTGTAATAGCTTTGCGCATTTTCAATCGGTGTTTTACGTTCACTTACTGGAATCGTAATCACTTCGCCTGTTTCACTATAGTAGTTTGTTACCGTTACCTCTTTGACACCTTTTTCAAAGGCATAAATATTTGCCATTAATAGCTCACCATAAAGCTGAAATTGATCAAGCTTGGAGGCACGCTCGTAGTCCTTCGTCAGCTTTTTCGTTTTTAAGGATAGTTTATCAATTTCATTTTGTAGCCAGCGCTCTAAATCACCTGCTTGTTGTTTCACACGGTCTCGTTCTGCACGTGCAAAAAATACGCGGTCGAGAAGCTCGTGAACATTAGGGTAGACAGTTACTTCTCCCTGCAAATGACTCAACTCAATAGGTGAGAAATACGTTTTGTTATTAGAAAGTACATACATTGGCTTCATACCACCGTTTGCAAAGGATGTCATAAATTCCTTGAAACAGGCTGGTGCATTAGATGCTGTTGTCATGCGGTACAATAATTCTTCAGCGTGAAGAGGCGAAAAACCGGCTAACTGTGTTACGATCTCTTTGGTCGTTTTTGCTTCAGCGAAAAACATTGTTAGCTCTTCATCTGTAACCGTTAATGGGTTCCATTTATTTTGTGTGGGTGGTGCAATATACGGTTGACCTGGTAACACAGTTCGGAAGCTATTTACGGATGGAGGTAAATGCTTTAAGCTATCAATAATTTTCCCCTGTTCTTGATCAATCAACAGTAGATTGCTATGTCTACCCATGATTTCAGCGTGTATTTCCCTTACAATAGGATCGCCAATTTCATTTTTACTGTGAATTTCTACTATTATAATACGATCAAAATCATGTTGTTTTATGGATGAAATAAAACCACCCTCTAAATGTTTACGCAAAAGCATACAAAACATGGGAGGCTCTGCTGGATTTTCAATCGTATGCTCCGTAAGATGGACACGTGCATAAGAAGAGTGGATGGAGAACAGTAGTTTTTGATTTTTTCCGTTTGCCCGCACATGTAACACAACTTCTTGTGCATTAGGTTGATGTATTTTTGTAATCCGACCAGTGACAAGCTGTTGTAGGTCGGCCGTTACTGAATAAGTAAATAAGCCATCAAATGCCATATGAATTCCTCTTTCCAACGATATCAAGCATCTTGGTACTTTCGTATTTTTTTCATGGTGTAGTTGCTTTCGCTATCTGTCAGCTCCGACAAATACACAATTTGTATGTTTATCATAGCATTTTTTAGGTGAATATTAAAATATAGCTTCAATTGTGGTAGAATTAGCTTTTATTCTAACCAATTTTTTTGGGAGAGTCGTCATAATCGACAGAGCTTATGTTATAATAATCCCAGTATGCAAAGAAAGGTGTGACGAACCTTGGTGCGTAGTATGACTGGTTTTGGCAGAGGTGTCACAACAACTAGAGACTTTCAATTAACCGTGGAAATGCGCTCGGTCAACCATCGTTTTTTAGAAATTAACGCAAAATTTCCGAAAGAATGGCTTGAAGCAGAAATTTTTGCAAAGAAACTAATTTCACAAGCTTTGTCACGCGGCAAAATTGATGTGATGGTATATGTGAAAGACTTAGAGAACGTAGAGCAATCTATTGAAATTAATTGGTCATTAATTGAAGCGTATCGTAAGGCAAAAGAGCAATTAGCAAGTAAAGTACCACTTGAAGAAAAATGGACGATGCAAGAGCTTTTATCGCTAGAACAGGCACTTGTACAGCAAAAGCCACAGCTTACACCAGAGGATTTGCTAAGTGCTGTTGAACAAGCGATTTCACAAGCAATTAAACAGCTCGTACAAATGCGGGAACGTGAAGGGCAAGAATTACAAGAAGTTGTTGTACAATATAAAGAACAGTTGATGGAACAAGTGAATCAGATTCGTTTGTGCTCTTCTCTTGCTGTTGAAAAATATCGTACACGATTAATAGAACGAATTGCTGAAGTCGCAGATGGCACATTGCTAGATGATCGTTTACTAGCAGAAGTAGCGATTTTTGCAGAACGCGTAGACATCTCCGAAGAATTAGACAGACTAGATAGTCACTTTAATCAGCTGGAGGAAACATTACTTGAAACCATTTCAGTTGGACGTAAATTAGATTTTTTAATGCAGGAAATACATCGCGAAATTAATACGATTGGTTCAAAAAATCAATCTACAGAAGCAGCGGTTGCTGTTGTTCAGGCGAAAACAATTTTAGAAAAGATGCGTGAACAAGTGCAAAACATCGAATAACTTGCACGTGTCTGTTATAAATTAAGGGAGATATAGAGAATAAATGATAAAAGAACGTGGATTATTAATTGTTCTGTCTGGCCCATCTGGTGTAGGTAAAGGGACAGTGCGAAAAGAATTATTTTCTCAGCCGAATACGAATTATGAGTATTCCATCTCGATGACAACACGAAATCCTCGCGAAGGGGAAGTAGATGGTGTAGACTATTTTTTCAAGACACGTGAAGCATTTGAAACGTTAATTGAACAAGGTGGCTTATTAGAGCACGCTGAATTTGTTGGTAACTATTATGGAACACCACTAGCCTATGTGAATGAAACACTGGATGCAGGTCGTGATGTATTTTTAGAAATCGAAGTGCAGGGTGCAGCACAAATTCGTAAAAAAGCACCAGATGCCTTATTTATTTTTTTGGCCCCTCCAAGTTTAACGGAATTAAAAGACCGTTTAGTTGGGCGTGGGACGGAAACAGAGGATATCATTGCGAAACGCATAGCTACTGCAAGTGAAGAGCTTGAAATGATGAGCTTGTATGATTATGTTGTGGAGAATGATGAAGTGACGAATGCCTGTGATCGTATAAATGCGATTATTAAAGCCGAGCATTGTCGTAGAGAACGTGTTGAAAAAAGATATTTGTCAATGTTGAGAGGAGAATAAAACAATGTTATACCCATCAGTGGACGCTTTAAAAAAAGAAATCGATTCAAAATATTCATTAGTGAGCCTTGCTTCTAAACGTGCTCGCCAAATGCAAGAAGAGCAAGATACAGAACGTTTACACAAGTATGTTTCTCATAAATACGTAGGAAGAGCACTTGAAGAAGTAGCGGCAGGTGTACTTACGAAGGTATCACAGGATGAGTCCGCTGTGTACGAAGACGAAATTTAACATACATGTAACGTAGTTGGGTTACATGCATGCTAGTTCGCAGTAGATTTTGATTATACAGAATGCCGAGAGCTCCCAGGGAATCCTTCTTTGGGAGCTTATCATTTGAAAGGACGACACCTAGCATGAATAAAAATATTTTACTATGTGTTTCAGGCGGAATTGCAGTATATAAGGCTGTTGCGCTCGTTAGCAAGCTATCACAAGCAGGGGCCAATGTAAAAGTTATGATGACAGCTTCTGCTAGACAGTTTGTGAATCCATTAAGTTTTCAAGTGATGTCCAAAAATGACGTTTATTTTGACACGTTTGATGAAAAAGATTCAAGTGTGATTGCCCATATCGATTTAGCAGATTGGGCTGATTTGATTTTAGTGGCTCCCGCTACGGCCAATATGATTGGCAAATTAGCCAATGGTATTGCTGATGATATGGTCACAACAACCTTGCTTGCTACTACAGCCCCTGTCTGGATTGCACCAGCTATGAATGTACACATGTATGACCATCCAGCGGTAAAACGAAATTTAGATCGGCTATCAGCTGATGGATACCAATTCATTGAGCCTTCAGAGGGGTTTTTAGCATGTGGCTATGTCGGGAAGGGACGTTTAGAGGAACCTGAAAAAATAACGGCCCTAGTAAAGGCTTTTTTTTCAGGACAATCCAAACCATTAAAAGGTAAAACCGTAATTGTGACAGCAGGTGCGTTGCAAGTACCATTAGATGAAAAGCATATGATTAGCCCACAGGCAAGTGGCATTATTGGACGAGCATTAGCGAATGAGGCAAGGATACGTGGGGCACATGTGATTGAAATTGAAAATAGCAATTTGTATGATGTTATTCAACAACTGGAAGCCTATAAAATCCAATATCCCCAAGCATTTTTTATACATGCAGCGAATGTACCAACCATCGACGAAACGCCGATTATTTCTGTAGAAGGAACGAATGCAATCACTTTCGGACAGCAAGTGCAAGGTAAACCAATGATCAATATACTTTCTGATAGCTGGATTGATTTTAGTGAAAATGCTCAGCTTAATGGACAATTTTTGGCTACGACAAATCCCCAGCTTTTTGCACAGACACTCTGGTCTCATATTACAAAGGATGAGGTGCAATGAGCTTTTTAATAGCAGAGGTCATTGTAGACGTCTCTACCTACCATGTAGACCGTCCCTTTGATTATCAAGTACCTCTCGAATGGGTAAACGTAATAGAATTAGGCTGTCGTGTGAAAGTGCCATTTGGTCCAAGAAATGTTTTAGGCTTTATCGTTGGCTTGAAAAAGGAAACAGATGTACCACTGAATAAATTAAAGGCTATCACTCAAATTTTAGACATGGAGCCGGTCCTGACAGAAGAAATGCTGCTAATGGCGAAATGGTTAAAGAACAACACGATTTGCTATGAAATAGATGCCTTGCAAGTGATGTTACCATCTGCACTTCGGGCTAAGTATGAAAAAATAATTAAATTACAACAGTCTCAAAGTCTACCAGAAGAAGTACAGTACATTTTTGGTAAACGCCAACAAGCCAACTTTAAAGAATTTGAGCGAGCAGGTTTACTTCCTTTATTAAAGCAGTTGGTTGCAGAGAGCATTGTTTCAATTGAGAATGTTGTGAAGCAGCAGGGCAATGTAAAAGAAATCCGAATGGTTCAAATTACAGAAGACCAGCAACTTGTAGAACAGGCTTTGGAACAGTCAAAAAGAGCCGTTAAACAACGTCTATTACTACAATGGATGTGTCAACATCTAGGAGAAATTTTATCACCCCAGCACATTTGTGAGGAAACAGGAGTCTCGATATCGGTATTAGAGGCAGTAATTGAAAAAGGAGCTGCCCAGTTTATTCAAGAGGAAGTTTTTCGTGATCCATTTACGAAGAAAGTTTCTCGTACACAGGCCTTACAATTAACAGAGGAGCAGAGGGGTGCTCTTCAAGCTATTACTACAGCTATAGAGCAGCAACAAGCGCAAACATTTTTGCTACATGGTGTAACAGGGAGCGGTAAGACAGAGGTTTATTTACAGGCTATTCAAAAGGTGCTAGATGAAGGGAAAGAAGCCATTATGTTGGTACCTGAAATCTCTTTAACACCTCAAATGACTGAGCGATTCCGCAGTCGCTTTGGTGAGATGGTTGCTGTTATGCATAGTGGATTATCTGTTGGAGAGAAGTATGATGAATGGCGTAAAATTCAACAAGGTAAAGTGAAAGTAGTAGTTGGTGCTCGTTCCGCTATTTTTGCACCCTTTACGAATATTGGTCTTATTATTTTGGATGAGGAACATGAATCAACGTATAAGCAAGAAGACTCGCCGCGTTATCATGCAAGAGATGTCGCCATATGGAGGAGCGAATTTTATAAATGTCCTATTATTTTGGGTAGTGCAACACCAGCTCTAGAGTCATTTGCCAGAGCTAAAAAGGGCGTATATACGCTACTCTCATTAACGCAACGTGCTTTACACCAAGCATTGCCGACTGTTTTTATTGCAGATATGCGTGAAGAGCTTCGTCAAGGAAATCGTTCGATGTTCTCAGACTCTCTTGCTGAGGCGATTCGTATAAGACTTGAGAAAAAAGAACAGATGGTGCTGTTTTTAAATCGTCGTGGTTATTCATCGTTTGTTCTATGTAGGGATTGTGGTACGGTTGTACAATGTCCAAATTGCGACATTTCCTTAACCTATCATCGGACAACGGAGAAATTAAAATGCCATTATTGCGGTTACGAGGAATCTGTTCCTAAAATATGTCCACAATGTCAAAGCGATCATATTCGTTACTTTGGTACAGGTACACAAAAAGTCGAGGAAGAACTTTTTAAACTATTTCCTGAGGCAAGAGTGTTACGTATGGATGTAGATACCACGAAGCATAAAGGGGCACATGAAGAAATCTTAGATACATTTGGAGCTGGACATGCAGATATTTTACTGGGGACGCAAATGATCGCAAAGGGTCTTGATTTTCCTAATATTACTCTTGTCGGTGTACTAAGTGCTGATACATCCTTGCATTTACCTGATTATCGTGCAGCAGAGCGCACATTTCAGCTACTAACACAGGTAAGTGGAAGGGCAGGACGACATGATAAGCCAGGGGAAGTAATTATTCAGACGTATACCCCTGAGCATTATGCAATTGAGCTAGCCAAAACGCAGGAGTATGAACCATTTTATGAACGAGAGATGTTTTTACGTCGTCGCTCCAGCTATCCACCTTATTATTTTGTAGCCCTTATTCAATTATCTCATGAAGATGTCATGATGGCTGCTGAATATGCTGGACGAGTGGCAGATTGGCTACGAGGAAATTTATCGAATCAAGTAGCCATTATAGGACCAACAACGGCAAGTATTGCTCGTCTCCAAAATAGATATCGTTATCAATGTTTGATAAAATATAAAATTGAACCAAATCTAATTCCAGTGTTACAGCGACTGCTTGCCATGTATCGAGCAGAATGGATTAAACAAGGAATATTAATGACGGTAGATTTAGATCCGTCTACTATATAGTGAAATTAACAGCAAGATTTTTTTACAATAGTAAAATGAACAATCAGCTATTGCACTAGCTTGAATACAGAAATGAGGAAATGAGAATGGCTATAAAAAAAGTAATCGAAAACCCAGCAAAAGTACTATCAACACCATGTGCAGAAGTGACAGAAATTAATGATGGAATCATTGCATTACTAGATGATTTATATGACACAATGGTGGAATATGATGGCGTTGGTATTGCAGCGCCACAAATTGATGTAGGCTTACGCGTAGCAATTGTAGAACTAGGTGAGGAACGCGATATTTTAGAAATGATTAATCCAACGGTTATTGAAACAGATGGAGCGGAAATAGATATTGAAGGTTGCTTGAGCTTTCCAGGGTTATATGGTGAAGTAGAACGTCCTAACTATGTTAAAATTGAAGCTTGTGATCGTGAAGGACGTGTATATGAATTAGAAGCAGGAGGCTTTGATGCCCGTGCCATCTTACATGAAATTGATCATTTAGACGGCGTGCTGTTTGATTCGAAAATCAAGCGTATTATTACAGCAGAAGAACTTGAAGAACTGTACGCAGAAGAGGAGGAATAAAATGACGTCTATAATTTTTATGGGGACACCTGACTTCTCAGCACCTATTTTGCGTATGCTACATGATGAAGGATACGATATTAAAGCAGTTGTGACACAGCCAGATCGTCCAGTTGGGCGAAAGCGTGTATTGACACCACCACCTGTGAAGGCTGCAGCTTTGGAACTTGGCTTACCAATTATTCAACCAGAAAAATTGCGCGGCTCTGAAGAGTTACAACAAATTCTTGCTCTACAGCCAGATTTAGTGATAACAGCAGCTTTTGGACAAATACTACCAAAGGAGCTATTAGATGCTCCTGCTTTTGGCTGCATTAATGTTCATGCCTCACTACTTCCAAAATACCGTGGAGGCGCTCCTATTCATCAAGCTATTATAGATGGCGAGAAAGAGACTGGGGTAACCATTATGTATATGGCAGAGAAGCTTGATGCTGGAGATATTATCTCTCAAAGAGCGATTCCTATTGAAGAAAACGACTATACAGGTGGCCTTTTTGAAAAGCTAAGCATAGTGGGTTGTGAGCTCCTAAAAGAGACACTTCCTTCTATTATAAATGGTACAAATAGCCGAACAGTCCAAGATGAAGCACTTGTTACCTTCGCCAGCAATATTTCGAGAGAGCAAGAACGCATCGATTGGACAAACGATGCTGCTACTTTATACAATCAAGTACGTGGTCTTCATCCGTGGCCGGTTGCTTATACAACTTTTGAGGATGGTAATTTTAAAGTATGGTGGGCAGCTATTGGTAAATGCAAGCATGAGACGAATCCAGGTACAGTTGTAGCGATTGAGAAAGATCATTTTGAAGTAGCAGCTGGCAACGGTACAACTTTAGCATTATATGACGTGCAGCCAGCTGGCAAGAAGCGTATGACCGCAGAGGAGTATTTACGTGGTACAGGTTCTAAATTACAGATTGGGGACCAATTTAAATGAGTAAAAAAAGTGTAGTGATTTGGGATGGAAATGTGCGAGATGCTGCATTATCTATTCTATTAGCAGTTGATAAAAACCAAGCATATAGCAACTTATTGCTAAACGAAACAATTAAACGACATAAAATTGAGGCGAAAGATCGTGCCTTATTAACTGAAATTACGTATGGAACTTTACAGCATAAAATGAAGCTTGATTTTTATTTAGAGCCTTTTATTCGTGGGTCAGTCGATCATTGGGTACGTTGGTTATTAAGAATATCGTTGTATCAAATTCATTATTTAACTCGTATCCCACCACATGCTGCTGTAAATGAAGCAGTGGAAATTGCCAAGCGTAGAGGGCATCGTGGTATTGCTTCGACGGTGAATGGGATTTTAAGATCGGTGTTACGTAGCGGCGTTCCTTCTACAGAGGATATAGCAGATCCAATGGAGCGACTTGCTATTGAAACAAGCCATCCCGAGTGGTTAGTGCAACGATTTGTAGCAAACTACGGTTTAGAGCTAGCAACAGCAATGTTGCATGAAAACAATGTGCCAGCTATGCAAACAGTGCGTGTGAATACAACAAAAACAACGGTTAAACAGGCTATTGCTGAACTAGAGGAAGAAGGATTAACAGTACAGCAAAGTGATTTAATGCCTGAATGTTTACGTGTAACCAATGGTCAACCTGCACGTACAAAAGTATTTAAAGAAGGTCACATTACTATCCAAGATGAAAGTTCAATGATACCTGCTAAAGTGTTAAATCCATCTCCTGGCATGCGTGTCCTTGATATGTGTGCAGCCCCGGGTGGAAAAACAACACATTTAGCCGAAATAATGAAAAATGAAGGATCTATTTTAGCGACAGACCTTCATCCACATAAATTAGATTTAATCGACCATAATACAGAACGTCTAGGGCTTGATATTGTTGAAACAGCCCCAATTGATGGACGGAAAGCACCAGAATTTTTACAAGCAGCGTCTTTTGATGCTATTTTAGTTGATGCACCATGTAGTGGGCTAGGGGTTATGCGACGTAAGCCCGATATTAAATATACAAAGCGAGAAGAAGATTTAGAAAATCTACAAAAAATCCAATTAGCTTTACTTGAGGCAGCAACTAAAGTATTGAAAACAGATGGAAAGCTTGTGTACAGTACTTGTACAGTCGATCTACAAGAAAATGAAGGCACAGTTCATGCCTTTTTAACAGCGCATCCAGAAATGGAAGCAATACAACTAGAGTCTTTACCAACAAAATTAGCGGAAAAGCAAGCTAATGGCATGCTTCAAGTCTTTCCACAAGACTTTGGCAGTGACGGTTTCTTCGTTGCCGCCTTTCGTAAAAAAGGAGAATCCAACTAATGGTGGATCAAGAGAAATTTAATGAACGTATTAACGATTTAGTTGATGAAGCGGAAGACAAGCCCGTCCGACGTGTCAAGAAAGAAAAACCAAATTTAAAAGAATCTATTTATTCTTTACAGCCATATCAGTTAGAAGAATGGTTAACAGAAAACGGTGAAAAACCTTTCCGTGCTACTCAAATTTTTGACTGGCTGTATAATAAACGTGTAAAGACATTTGAAGAAATGTCGAACCTTTCAAAGGGATTGCGTGATAAGTTAACAGCCAATTTTGCGTTAACAACACTATCAACCATTATTAAGCAAGAATCTAAAGATGGTACCATTAAATTTTTATTTCAATTGCAAGATGGCTATTCAATCGAAACCGTGTTAATGCGCCATGAATATGGCAACTCTGTTTGTGTAACAACACAAGTTGGATGTCGAATCGGCTGTACATTTTGTGCTTCCACTTTAGGTGGTTTGAAGCGACATCTACTAGCAGGAGAAATCGTGGAGCAAGTTGTCAAAGTGCAGCAGACTTTAGATGAAGTGGGCGAGCGAGTATCGCATATTGTCATTATGGGTATTGGCGAACCTTTCGATAACTATGATGCGATGATGAACTTCTTAAAAGTAATCAACCATGAAAAAGGGTTAAATATCGGTGCACGTCATATTACTGTATCAACATCAGGGATTGTTCCAAAAATTTATCAGTTTGCAGATGAACAATTACAAATTAACTTCGCCGTGTCACTACACGCACCAAACCAAGAGGCACGTCAAAAGCTAATGCCAATTGCTCGTGCATACAAATTGGATGAATTAATGGAGGCTGTTCGTTACTATACTAAAAAAACAGGGCGACGAGTGAGTTTTGAGTATGGATTGATGTCTGGTGAAAATGATTCAGTGGAAATTGCAGAGGAGTTATCGGCATTAATTAAAGGAATTAAATGTCACGTCAACTTGATTCCTGTCAACTACGTACCAGAACGTGATTATGTTCGTACGTCTCGTAGTCAAATTTTTGCTTTTGAAAAAACCTTAAAGAAAAATGGGATTAACGTAACGATCCGCCGAGAGCAAGGCTCAGATATCGCAGCTGCGTGTGGTCAATTACGTGCTCAAGAGAGATCTGAAGAAACGAGGTGACCAGTGTTGGAATACACAGTCGAAAGTGATATTGGTTTAAAACGATCAATTAATGAAGACCGTGCTGCATTTTTTAAACGTCCTGACGGGCTTGCACTAGCACTTGTGGCGGACGGCATGGGTGGTCATAATGCTGGTGATGTAGCAAGTGATATGGCAATTAAACAGATGGAATCCTTTTTTTTACAGGCAGACGCACATCATTTTGTATCAACAACATCAAAAAAAGAATGGTTATTGCACACAGTTAAGCAATTGAATAAAACGATATATGACTATTCTTTATCACATGAAGACTGTAAAGGAATGGGCACGACGTTTATTGCGGTGTTAATAGAAGAGTATCATTGCTTCATTGCACATGTTGGGGATAGTCGTGTGTATTATTTCTTTGAAGATGGTGCACAACAAATAACAAGAGATCATTCATATGTAAATGTACTGGTAGAAAATGGCGAAATAAGTGAAGAAGAAGCTTTGACACACCCAAAGAAAAATTTCATTTTAAAAGCTGTTGGAACAGAGGAAACGCTAGAGCCAGACTTTTATGAAGTAGATTTAGCATCAGAATCGTATTTACTCATTTGTTCAGATGGCTTAAGCAATAAACTCACTGTCTATGAAATGGCTTCAATTATAACGTATCCAGATGCCATTGAAGAAAAAGGACGTAAGCTTGTAGAATTGGCAAATGCCAGCGGGGGAGAAGACAATATCTCCCTCGTGCTACTAACAAAAAAGGATGAGGAGGTGTAAGAATGCTTGTAGGTAAAAGAATTAGTGACCGTTATAAAATTTTGCAGCTCATTGGTGGCGGAGGTATGTCCAATGTTTATTTAGCGCACGATATGATATTAAACCGTGATGTAGCCATAAAAATATTACGCTATGATTTTTCCAATGAGGATGAATTACATCGACGTTTTCAACGTGAGGCACTGTCTGCTACAAGTCTTACACATCCAAATATTGTTAGTGTTTATGATGTAGGGGACGATGGCGATCTACATTATATCGTGATGGAATATGTTCAAGGAAAAACGTTAAAGCAGTACATACAAGAATTTGCACCAATTTCTCCTGCTAGAAGTGTGCATATTATGAAACAATTAACGTCTGCCATTGCAAATGCCCATGAAAATCATATTATCCACCGTGATATTAAGCCGCAAAATATTTTAATGGATGCGGAGGGTAATGTAAAAATAACTGATTTTGGTATTGCCATGACGTTAAGTGCTACATCGTTTACACAAACGAATTCAGTGTTAGGTACGGTGCATTATTTATCGCCTGAGCAAGCCCGAGGCGGGACGGCTACTAATAAATCAGATATTTATGCACTTGGCATTGTGCTATATGAATTATTAACAGGTGAATTGCCGTTTTCTGGAGAATCGGCTGTTTCCATTGCACTCAAGCATTTACAAACAGAAACACCTTCTGTTCGTGCTTTTGATGCAACCATTCCTCAAAGTTTGGAAAATGTGGTGCTGAAGGCTACGGCTAAAGACGCTTCCCATCGTTATAATACAGTGGAAGAAATATATGATGATTTGGAAACAGTCTTATCACCAACACGAATAAACGAACCAAAATTTGTCATACCTGTTGATAATGATACGACGAAAGCTATACCAATTATTAAAGAGCCTGTTCATAAAAAAGGCGAAGATTTAACCCAAACGAGAGTTATGGAACCGATTATGGAAGTGAAAACACCATCTCAAGCAAAGCCTAAAAAGCCCGTAGAAAAACCAGCTCCTGTTAAGGGAAAGAAGAAAAATTGGCCAAAGTATGTTGCTGGATTATTGATTGCTGTGATTGTCATCTTCCTATTCTTTTTATTTGCAACAGATTCGTTTAGCCCGAAAAAGATTTCCGTACCTGATGTGACAAATTTAACTGTGGAAGAAGCTACAAAAAAATTAGAAGCAGAGGGGTTTGTTGTTGGTGAGGAGCATCAGGAGCGGAACCATGAGGAAATTGAGAAAGGTAAGATCATTGAAACAGATCCAGCAAAAAATGCATTGCGTGCAAAAGGTACAGAGATTGATTTAATCGTCAGCTTAGGTGTGGAAATGACGACTGTAGATAATTATGTTGGACAGAATTATAGTCAAGTGGAAGCTTTAATAAAAGGAAAGTATAAAGAAGTACTAAAAGAGGATGTCCCTTCTAATGAACCAGAAGGAAGAATCATTGAGCAAAGTATACCCCCAAATACTGAAGTTGTTGCGAAGGAAGAAACAATTACGTTTAAAGTAAGCCAAGGGGTTAGAATGATAAGGCTTGAAAACCTCAATAATTATACAAAAGCGGATATGGATGACTATGTGAGGAGAGTTGGCCTTAATTGGCGTATTTCACGTGAAGAATATCATGAGTCGATTCCTGCGGGCAGTGTGATATCACAATTGACAAAAGCGGGTACTATGGTGGAAGAAGGTTCCTTCATATCCGTTGTGATCAGTAAAGGACCAGCGAAAAAGCCTGATAAACCACTGGTCATACCTGTAGTCATTGAGTATAAACCTACAGAAGAGGGTATAGCTCAAAACATTCGCATTGAAATTCAAGATAAAAATCATACATTTTCTGAACCAGTAGAGTTTCCAATTTTAGATGATACACCTTACAATATACAGCTTGTTATTGAAGAAGGCAAAGATGCAAGTTATAGAATTATCCGTGACTCAGAAATAATCTTAGAAGACAAAGTTAAATATGAGGATGTCAATTAAGGAGGAATTGGATGGCGCAAGGCCAAATAAGAAAAGCATTAAGCGGTTATTATTATGTTTATGATGGTCATCAACTTATTCAATGTCGAGGACGTGGGGTCTTTCGCAATCGCGGAGAATCCCCGCTTGTTGGTGATATTGTAGAATATTCAACGGAAACAGAAGGATCGGATGGTACCATTCAAAAGATTTTGGAGCGTCAAAATGAATTAGTTCGTCCGCCAATTGCCAATATTGATCAAGGTATTTTAGTATTTTCCGTAAAAGAACCTAATTTCAATACCATTTTATTGGATCGCTTTTTAGTTGTTTTAGAATCATTCCATGTACATCCTATTATTTGTTTAACAAAAATGGATTTGCTGGAAAATGATAAACGTGAGGAATTACAGCAATATATCGTCGATTACCAAAACATGGGCTATACGGTTTTACAAACCTATAAAGATGAAGAAGAATTAGTTGAACGCCTACAGCCTATTTTAAAAGGAAAAACCACTGTATTAGCAGGTCAATCTGGTGTTGGAAAATCAACTTTGCTGAATACACTAATTCCTGAATTAAACTTAAAAACAGGCATCATTTCGCAAAGCTTAGGGCGAGGAAAACATACTACTCGTCATGTCGAGCTTATTGAGGTCTGTGATGGTTTATTGGCAGATACTCCTGGATTCAGTTCTTTTGATTTTGATGAAATTGATAAAGAGGAATTAGGCGCATGTTTTCCTGAAATGGTCAGAGTGGCGGATGATTGTAAATTTAGAGGCTGTTTACACTTGAAAGAACCAAAATGTGCAGTAAAGGCAGCAGTAGAAACGGGAGAAATTCGTGACTACCGCTACAAGCATTATGAACAATTTATGCAAGAAATTATGGATCGAAAGCCGAGGTATTAATGATGATACAAATAGCACCATCAATTTTAGCAGCAAATTTTGCAAAATTAGGGGAAGAAGTAAAAGAAGTAGAGCAAGCAGGTGCAACACTGATTCATATTGATGTCATGGATGGTCACTTTGTACCGAATATTTCATTTGGCTCAATCGTATTGGATGCTATCCGTCCATTAACGAATTTACCGTTAGATGTACATTTAATGATTGAAAATCCAGATCAGTATATTGAACAATTTGCAAAAGCTGGTGCAGATTATATTACAGTGCATGTTGAAGCATGTCGTCATTTACACCGAACAATACAATTAATTCGTTCGTATGGTGTAAAGGCTGGCGTAGTATTAAATCCACATACACCAATAGAGTCGATTCAACACATTTTAGAAGATATCGATATGGTATTGTTGATGACTGTTAATCCAGGCTTCGGTGGACAAAAATTTATTCATTCTGTTGTACCTAAAATTGAAGCATTATCGGCAATTATTAAAGAGCGGGGTCTAGAGATTGCCATTGAAATTGATGGTGGTATTACTGCTGAAACGATTGTTCCATGTGCACAGGCTGGAGCGACGATTTTTGTGGCAGGATCAGCTATTTATAGTAAAGAAGATCGAACAGCTGCACTCCAAGAGATTTTAGCGGCTGGTGAGGCAGCGATTAAGAGATGACGATAGTCGTTGTTTGTGCAGGTGGTCCAAAACAAGAGCTTTGCTCATTTTCATCGTTTCAACAACAGGATGTAGTATTTATTGGAGCAGATCGTGGTGCTTTATATTTACTGGAGCATGGGATTACCCCTCATGCCATTGTTGGTGATTTTGATTCCTTAACAGATGAGGAATATCAATTTGTGATGGCACAAACCAATGACCAACAACGTTTTCAGGAAGAGAAAAATGAAACAGATACGGATTTAGCTTTGCTTAAAGCCTATACTTATGCACCTCAAGAAATTGTCCTAACAGGTGTTACAGGTGGGCGCTTAGATCATTATGAGGCAGCGGTTCGTTCCATTTATCGACTCCAAAAAGAGCATCCTCAAGTTGAGCTGAAGATTATTAATCATGCAAATATGTTGCAATTTTTATTACCTGGTACGCATACTATTTTTGCAGATGATCGATACCGATACTTGTCTTTTTTTGCTCATGAGGAACCGATTCAAAATGTGACATTACGGCAAGTAAAATATGAAACAACGAATGAGGAAATCTCTTTAGGAACATCACGATTTACAAGTAATGAAATAATAGGAACTTCAGGGTCTATATCTTTCTCGCATGGCATATGTTTAATGATAAGAAGCATAGATTAGCGTAAGGGGGAGAGAGTCCTGAAAGTATATACGTTCCAGCTGCCGAAATTCGTGAGTAGTATCACGCGTACGTGTATTAACCTATTTAAAAAAGATAAGAAAGTAAAAAAATCCGACTAATGTTAGTCGGATTTTTTACGTTAAGTATATTGAATACTGTAAAAAGAAAAAAATCGATTTGCGCCCAATGCGAAATCGATTTTTTAGAAGCGGCGATTAAACGCGCTCGATTTTACCTGATTTTAATGCACGAGCAGAAACCCATACACGTTTTGGTTTACCGTCAACTAAGATACGAACTTTTTGAAGGTTAGCACCCCAAGTACGTTTGTTAGCGTTCATAGCGTGGGAACGGTTGTTACCAGTACGAGCTTTACGTCCAGTGATTACACATTGTTTTGGCATGTTGTATTCCCTCCTTACTGTTGATGCTGAAAGATTATTATTTCAGTTCGGTATTTCACATACCATAATAATTTAACATACGATGGCGTTCAGTGCAATAGTTTTCACATATCCTTTCAAGAAAAAAACCTTTACAGGCAAAAATCAGTTAGTAAAAGAAGGGAAACTTAAGAAAAGAAGTATTACTACCCTTTTCCACGATAACCAAGTTTTGTCGATACACGTTTACCAGTATCAACTAAGCGCTCAATTAATGTATTAATATGATCTTGAGAGACATTAAAATTCACAAAGCCGATGCTCACTGCACCTATCACTTCACCAAAACCATCTTGTACAGATACCGCAATGGAGGAAGTACCAGCAGTTCGTTCTCCATGACTTATTGCATAGCCCTGCTGTCGGATGTTTTGAAGTTGTCCTTCTAATTCAGCAATTTCGTCTTTCGTTATTAGCTGTTCCAAAATTTCTTTTGACTGAGTGTCAGGCATAGAGGCAAGAATGGCTTTATTGGCTGCGCCGATATGCATAGGTATGCGAATGCCAAGTTGGTCATAAATACGAATCGGATTTGCAGCACTGTCTATTCTTTCTATAATAATCGTATCTAAACCAGCAGGCTTACTTAAATAGACACTTTCTTCAACTTCTCTTGCTAAGCGTTCTAATTCAGGTCTAATTTTACTAATATAATCCATCGTGTCATATACCTGTAAGCCAAGTTCCATCCATATTGTTCCGAGGCGATAATGCTTAGTCTGCTCATCCTGTTCAATCATACCTTGTTTAATCATGGCTTTTAAAATTCTATGTAAAGTACTTAGTGGTAAATCGCATTTTGTAGAAAGCTCTGAAATAGACAAGCTACGGTCATTTGCTTCAGATGCTAAAACCTTCGCAATCGTCATAGCTCGCTCTAATAATTGCATTTGTCCCACCTCCCTTCCTCCTATTTTATTTTTATTCTCCAATTACGTCTAGTTCCAATATTTTCGAGCGAATAGATGTCTATACAAAGATGTGTAAAATGAATCCTCGTACAATTGTTTTTCAATGAATAAATCAAATTTAGATTAAAGGAAAAATAAAAAGTTTTCTAAATATATTGACAGTATAGCATAAAACGAATATATTTTTCATATAAACTTTCCTCTTAACGGAAACGTTTTCCACTACACGGAAAAGGGGTGAAGGGAATGCATTATTGTTCATCAATGTATGCACCTTTGAAACACGTTATAGTAAAACATCCGAAAGATGCTTTCCGAAGCCAGGCACATCTTAGCGATGAATGGAAAACATTTAACTATTTATCTGAGCCTAACTATGAAGAAGCGCTAAGAGAATATGCTGAATTTATTAGGATTCTTGAAAAGTATGTTGATACGATTGATTATTTGCCTGCTAATGATGAAGTAGGGTTAGATTCGCTTTATGCACATGATCCAGTTAAATTCACACCAAATGGCGCCATTATACTGAAATCTGGCAAAAAATTGAGACAGTCAGAAGCAGCAGTATATAAGGCCTTTTTACAGGAGAAAGGTATTCCAATCATTGGGGAACTAACAGGAGAGGCGGTATCAGATGGTGGAGATCTTGTTTGGTTAGATGATCGAACACTCGTTGTAGGTAGAGGTTATCGTACAAATGATGAAGCTATCCATCAATTAAAGGAAATGACAGCGGATATGGTGGATGAGTTTATTGTTGTGCAGCTACCCCATGACTTAGGTGAAGCTGAGTGTTTACATTTAATGTCTTTCATAAGTATGGTAGATCGAGATTTAGCTGTTGTACATTCACGTTTAATGCCAGTATTTTTCCGACAACTGCTTATCGAGCGAGGCATCCAATTAATAGAAGTACCGAAGGATGAGTATGATGCACTGGGCTGTAATGTCTTGGCGCTTGCACCAAGAGTGTACGTTATTCCTGAAGGGAACAAAGTAACAAAACAACAGCTACTTGATGCTGGTGCAACAGTGTTTGAATATAAAGGTGATGAAATTACTGTTAAAGGAACAGGTGGGCCAACATGCCTAACTTGTCCAGTAGTAAGAGGATAAAGGAGACGAAAATTATGTTTAAAAATGTTATTGTTAAAAATCCAGGAAATAGTTTTGTAAACGGTTTAACAACTAGTGATTTAGGTAAACCCATTTTAGAAAAATTGTTTGAACAGCATGAAAAGTATATAGATGCTTTGAAAAAATGTGGCGTTGAGGTTACACAATTACCAGCAAATGAAGCATTCCCAGATTCAACATTTGTAGAAGATACAGCAGTATTAACATCTGAATTTGCTATTATCTCAAACCCTGGAGCAGCTGCTCGTAATCGTGAAATCGAAGATATTGAACCAGCAGTGAAACCATTCTTTGAAAAAATTTACTATATTAAAGGCTCTGGAACGCTTGATGGTGGAGATGTATTACAAGCAGAGAAGAAATTTTACGTAGGGATCTCAGACCGTACAAATGAAGAAGGCGCACAGCAATTTAAAAAAATTGTTGAGCAAGAAGGCTATGAAGCGACTATTATTCCATTAAAAGAGTTCTTCCATTTAAAAACAGGGGTTGCCTATGTTGGGGATAATCGTATGGTGGTAGCTGGTGAGTTTGTCGATCACCCTGCATTTGAATCTTATGATAAAATCGTGATTCCTAAAGAAGATGAATATTCTGCTAACTGTATTCAAGTAAATGATTATATTATTATTCCAGCTGGCTACCCAGAAACAAATCGTAAATTACAAAATCTTGGCTATCAAACTATTGAACTTGAGATGTCTGAGTTTAGAAAACACGATGGTGGCTTAAGTTGTTTATCATTACGTTTTTAAGACATGCTAACATTGCCCAATCAATTTAAAAGGGAAAATTGATTGGGTACTTTTATTCTTTGATTATCTGAATATTTACACTATATGGGAAGTAGGGATGGATGTTGAATAAAGGGGATCAGCTTCACAACAATCAATTAAATCGATCGATGAAAAGCCGTCACTTATTAATGCTTTCGCTTGGGGGTGTTATTGGAACGGGCTTATTTTTAAATGTTGGCTATACCATTAATCAAGCAGGACCAGGTGGTGCTCTAATTGGTTACTTGTTTGGTGGCCTAATTTTGTTTATGGTCATGAACTGTCTTGGGGAATTGGCTGTTTATATGCCAGTTACAGGCTCCTTCCAAACATACGCTACACGTTTCATTAGTCCTTCAGCTGGTTTTTCATTAGGCTGGATGTATTTTGTCGGGTCTGCCGCCACAGCTGGTGTTGAATTTACAGCTGCTGGGATTTTAATGCAACATTGGTTTCCGACTGTACCGATATGGATTTGGTGTGCTGTGTTTATGGTTCTTTTATTTGTCTTAAATGCTTTAACAACAAAGGGCTTCGCTGAAGCAGAGTTCTGGTTTGCTAGTATCAAAGTTGTTGCAGTCATAGCATTTATCATTATAGGTGGTGCGGCCATTTTCGGATTAATTCCATTAGCAGATCGTCCAACGCCACATCTGACAAATTTAGCACCTACTGGTTTATTCCCAGCAGGTATTTCTATTATTTTTGTCACAATGATGAATGTTATTTTCTCTTATCAGGGATCAGAGCTTGTTGGTATTGCAGCAGGTGAAACCGAGAACCCTGAAAAAAATATTCCAAGAGCGATTCGTACTATTCTTTTTAGAATTATAGTCTTTTATATTGCCTCCATTATTGTATTATCGGCGATATTCCCAGCATCAGAGCTTGGTCTTGTAGAAAGTCCATTTGTAACGTTGATGAATATAGCAGGTGTTCCATATGCAGCTAGTATCATGAATTTTGTTATATTAACGGCTATTTTATCAGTCGGCAATTCATGTCTGTATGCGTCAACACGTTTATTATTCTCTATGTCACAAGAGGGAATGGCACCTAAGTTATTTGGTCGATTGACTAAAAATAAAGTGCCGTTAAATGCGCTCATTTTTACAATGGCTTTCTCACTATTATCCTTATTAACAAGTGTAATGGAAGCAGATGCAGTATTTGTGTTACTCATGTCGGTGGCCGGAATCTCTGTCACAATCTCATGGATGGGGATTTGTGCTTCTCAACTAATGTTCCGCTATCGTTATGTAAAGTCGGGAGGAAATTTGGCTGATTTAAAATTTAAAACACCTCTATTTCCTTTAATACCTGTATTTTGTATTATCTTTTGTGTATTTATTTTAGTATTTTTAGCGTTTGATCCAACGCAAAGAATCGGTTTACTGTACGGGATTGGCTTCTTTATTGCCTGTATGATTTTTTATCAATTGAAATTAAAAAATGCAACAACGACAGATAGTAAAAGTGAAGAGTCACTAGAAATTCGTTAACCAAAAATTTAACGAATTGAGGCTAAAGGAGAGTTTGTATGAATAATTATATGTGGAATACACCTGAAAAACTGCGAGCATTGCTATGTGAAATTGTCAGTTGGGAAAGCAGGACATTGACAAAGGGTGAAAATGACTTTGCCTATAAATTAAAAGATAAATTGTTAACGCTTCCATATTTTGAAAAACATCCAGAGCTTATTGAATTACATGATGCAGGGCTTGGAAGAAATGCTGTTACGGCATTTTATAAGCACCCAACAGCAACAGAAACAGTGGTGTTAATCAGTCACTTCGATACAGTGCATACGGAGGAATATGGAGAACTAGAGCCATTAGCTTTTTATCCAGAGGAATTAACAAAAAAACTGATGGAGTCTAAATACAAAGAAGATTTACCAGAAGCGGCTAGAATTGATTTGGAGTCAGGTAATTATTTATTTGGTCGTGGCACAATGGATATGAAAATGGGACTTGCTTTACATATGCAGCTCATTGAAAAGGCAAGCTTTGAACAATGGCCAATTAATTTGATTTTAACTACTGTACCTGATGAGGAAGTAAACTCTGCTGGAATGCGAGCTGCTGTTGTGGAGCTTGTGAGACTTCGTGAACAACATGGGCTAACCTATAAATTATTTTTAAATAGTGAACCTTCCTTTTCGCAAGGGCCATCTGATACAAATGAATATATCTATTCAGGTACTATAGGGAAAATAATGCCAGCTGCTTTATTTTATGGCAAAGAGACGCATGTTGGCGAACCTTTAAAGGGCATGACCGCTAACTTTATTGCTTCTTATATGACACAGTACATGGAGTGGAATCCTCTTTTCCGTGAAACAGATTTGGGAGAAAGTACGCCACTGCCAGTTTCTTTACAATTAAAAGATTTAAAAATGGAGTATTCTACACAAACACCATATCGTGCGGCTGCACTTTACAATGTATTTTTATTAAAACGTACAGCTGCAGAAGTAATGGCTATCTTTGAACAAGTGGCATTACAAGCCATGGCTGCTTGTAATGAGCAATACCAAAAAGTTTGCACTCGAGAAAAAGTACAAGGGGTAGGGAATGTACAGGTCTTGCGATATGAGGCATTGTTGGAGCATGCTATCCATAAATTGGGTGAGGAGGAAGTGCGAACGATCAAACAGCAAGTTCTTCAGCATCACGCATGGGACGATCGTGAAAAATCTATACGTATTGTTGATCAGCTCATGATTCGTTGTCAGGAATTAGCACCAGCAACAGTTTTGCTATATGCACCACCTTATTATCCAGCAATTAATTCATCCAATCATCCACTTGTTATTCAATCGATTGAATTGATGAAGAAAACGGCTCAAACATTTGCTATTGAGGTGGAGCAGATTCATTATTTTAACGGGATTTGTGATTTAAGTTATGTTAACTACACAGATGATTCAAACGAGTGGTTAGCATTCGAACGTAACACACCTGTATGGGGAGATACGTATAGTATTCCGTTTAAAGAGATGTCTGCATTACAGGGGCCTGTATTAAATGTCGGTCCCTTTGGCAAAGATGCACACCAAAAAACAGAAAGACTGCATGTGGATAGTGCCTTTAAAGAAATGCCTGTTATGATCGACAAGCTTATTAAAAGTCTTTTTTAGTCAAATAAATTTTAAAATATTGAACTGAATATAATATAAACAAAGTTGATGCTATAAAAGTATCAACTTTTCATCTTGTTGAAAAAAGTGATGTCAATAGCAGAAAAAGAACCTTTCGCAAGGCGAGGGGTTGATTTCCGTTCCGCCAGCGTCCTTTCCAGGGGGCGTCCGATGAGCCGCTTCACTCACTGCGTTTCGCTCCAGGGTCTCACCTGTGGACGCTAATTTCCCTAGGAGTGACGTTGGCTCCACTCCAATCAAAAGTATCTTTTATACTAGCCGAAGCGATCAAAATAGCTCATTATTTGTATAATTAAATGAAAGAGGCTCTTCAATGTGGAGAAGTGATGAGTGACAACACCTCTACATAAAATGAGTAGTGAACATCTACATTTTATTTGAAAACCTTTGCTAAAAAGGAACATTGGCGTGGAAGGCTATTTCCATTGGGATAGCGAGACAGGCAAGCGATAGCCTGCAACGGAAATCCATTTTCACCTTTCACAAAAATTCTATGGATGGTTTTGTTTTTCAACACTATGCAAAGTTGATGCTATAAAAGTATCAACTTTTTTATTTATCAAAAAAATTTCGACCTACTTGTATTTTTCATTCTTTAGACGATACATATAGAACATTATATAACTGAAAGCGCACAATAGGAGCGAGTATTATGAAAAATCAAGAAAAAATAGCTTTTTCTATTCGCAAAGAAATGGTTCAGTCGAATTTAAAAGGGATGAGAACAGTTGCTTGGTCACTCATGTATGTATCGGCTATTATTTCCCTTATTCATTATGGAGAGGTTTTCTTTGTCAAAGCAGAAAGAGCCATGGTCCCCGTCTATATTGCCATTCATATCGCCATGTTTTATATAGATATAGCCGTATTGTTATTTGTTAGGGAAAAACGAATTCACATTACCTCTGTTAATATACAAAAGTATGAACACCTAGTTGTCATTTATATTTACACGATTATGCTATTGATTACGGCAATTTCGGTAATGGATGTTTATTTCTTTCATCATGCAGCATTATATGAGGTGATTTTAATCATCATTTGTACGGTATTTGCATTACCTTTACGAAAAATTAGTTGGATTATTTTACTTTCTGCACCAGCAATTATTGCGAGTACATATTTGAGTGTTGGCATGTCTAGTGAGAATATTAAAGTCATATTACCGATGTCTCTTTTAATTCCGATTGGTATCATAATTCAATATCAGACCTACAAGGTTCGGAAACAAATAACTACACAGCATATTTTATTGGATGAAGAAATGACCAAAACGAAACAATTATCAGAGCTGTTAGCTGTTAAAAATAAAGAGTTAGCAGAGCAAGCACTAAAAGATCCTTTAACGAATCTGCCAAATCGTCGAGCATTTAATCAGCAATTGACTAAAATAGGACATCAGCTTCATCAACCACAAACATTAACGGTAATGATGATTGATATTGATTATTTTAAAAAGTTTAATGATTACTATGGACATATACAGGGTGACGCGGTCATTGTTAAAGTAGCCTCCTTATTGGCGGAAATTGCAGAGAAGTATCAGGCGTTTGTTGCTCGTTGGGGTGGAGAAGAATTTATTATGATTAGTCAGCATACTGAGAAGTTTGCTGAGCCTATATGTGAAGAAATTTTAAAGGAAGTGCGTGACTTAAAGATTCCACATAGGCAATCAGATATTGTTCGATACGTAACGGTTAGTATTGGAATGTGTCATGCTAACCTGACAATGCATGAGCATTTACAAACATGCTGTGATATTGCTGACCAAGCGTTATATTTAGCTAAGCAGAACGGACGAAATAACTATTTTCGTAAAATGGCAATTTTTTACGGAAAGGAAAATGCGTCTATTTGAAGTCAGAAAACGTTGCTATAAAGCCTTTCTATACTGCCTTAGGTTGCTTAAATTATAACGAAAGTGTTACAATATACTTTAGTCAAAAAGAGCCAAGGAGGCATTCCTATGTCAATTGAATTAAACAATGAATTCGGCCAAATTGATATTTCAACAGATGTACTTGCACAAATTGCTGGTGGTGCTGCTGTAGAATGCTACGGTATTGTTGGCATGGCATCTAAACATCAAATTCGTGATGGTCTAACTGATATTTTACGTAAAGAAAACTTCGCAAAAGGTGTTGTTATTCGACAACAGGACGACGATTTACATATAGATATGTACATTATTGTTAGTTACGGGACAAAAATTTCGGAAGTTGCTTACCAAGTGCAATCGAAAGTGAAATATACAGTAGATAAAACATTAGGTATGAGCGTAAAATCTGTCAATATCTTTGTACAGGGCGTTCGTGTAGCGAATTAAGAGGAGGAACTAAATCGAATGCAGTCTTTAGACGGTATAAAGTTTGCTGAAATGGTACAAATGGGTGCGCATCATCTATACCAAAATGCAAATTATGTAGATTCATTAAATGTATTCCCAGTACCGGACGGTGATACAGGGACTAATATGAACTTATCGATGACATCTGGCGCAAAGGAAACAGAACTTGCCGCTTCAGAACATATTGGTAAAACAGCACAGGCATTATCAAAAGGTCTTTTAATGGGTGCGCGCGGAAATTCAGGCGTTATTCTATCGCAATTATTCCGAGGCTTTGGGAAGTTTATTGAAAAAGAAGCAACCATTGATGCAAAAGGCTTTGCAGCGGCTTTCCAAGCGGGTGTTGATACAGCTTATAAAGCTGTTATGAAACCTGTGGAAGGAACTATTTTAACAGTAGCACGTGAGGCGGCAAAAAAAGGTGTAGAAGTGGCAGAAACTGAAACCGATATCATTGCCGTGATGGAAGCTTTTATAGCAGAAGCAAAGGCTTCATTAGATCGCACACCTGAATTGCTACCTGTTTTAAAAGAGGTCGGTGTTGTGGATAGTGGTGGTCAGGGCTTACTATTTGTGTATGAAGGGTTTCTAGCCTCTTTAAAAGGTGAGCCTCTTCCAGAGAAAAATGATGCGACCTTAGATGATTTAATCAATGCAGAGCATCATAGAGTACAGGATTTCATGAATACTGAAGATATTGAATTTGGCTATTGTACTGAAATAATGGTGCGTTTAGAAGAAGGGAAAGAACCTTTCGATGAGGAGCATTTCCGTAATGAATTAAATCCTTTGGGGGATTCTTTGCTTGTGATCTCCGATGAAGAAATTGCGAAGGTTCATATCCATTCTGAGCAACCAGGTTCTGTTTTATCAATCGGACAAAAATACGGTAGTCTTATTAAAATAAAAGTTGATAATATGCGTGAGCAGCATTCAGCGATTGTTGGTGAGGAGCATAAAGCACCAACGACTGCCAAAAAAGTAGAAAAACATCCGTATGCTATCGTAACGATTGCGATGGGTGAGGGTGTGGCAGAATTATTGCGCTCTATCGGTGCTTCATATGTCATTGAAGGTGGTCAAACAATGAACCCTTCAACTGAAGATATCGTTAAAGCCGTACAAGAAATCGGTGCAGAAAAAGTATTAATCTTACCGAATAATAAAAATATCGTTATGGCAGCAGAGCAAGCGGTTGAACTATTAGAGATTGACGCAGCGGTTGTTCCTACGAAGACGATTCCACAAGGGATGGCAGCGATTTTAGCGTTTAACCCTGAAGCAGCTGTTGATCTAAATAAAAAGACAATGTCCGATGCATTTGCTAATGTGAAGACAGGTCAAGTAACCTATGCAGTGCGTGATACATCTATTGATGGTGTGGAAATCCGTAAAGATGATTTTATGGCATTAGCAGAAGGTAAAATTGTCCTTTCTACACCAGCATTAAAGGATGCAGCAGAAAAGGTAATCACAGATTTAGTCGATGAAGATGCTGAGATAGTTACAGTGATCTATGGCGAAGATACAACTGAACAGGCTGCTTCAGCATTAGCAGCTTTCATTGAAGAGAACTATCCAGATGTAGAAGTTGAATTATTTGATGGTAAACAAGGGTTATATCCATATATTATTTCAGTAGAATAATTACATGCTACTTTGCTATTCCGTAAAGAAAGCAGTGCACAAAACGTGTACTGCTTTTGTTTATGCTACAAAGAAGAGGATGTATAATATTTAGTAAAAACGTGCTAAATATGAACAGCTAGATGTACGTGTCCAGAGGATAAAAAATTTGGAATTATTGGAATATCAACTGTTTTATTGATGTGTATATATGGTGTGGACAAAAAATAAGCCTATATAGTTACTATAAATTATAGTAGTGGTAATTTTCTGAAAGTTGATAAATTAAATGCTTTACTTTTATAGTAGCTATCAAGCATGATATAAGTAAAAATAAATATTATTATATGAATAGAATAGAGGGGTGTTTGTATGAAGTTTACTTCAGTATTTGATATTATTGGACCAGTCATGATTGGGCCTTCCTCCTCTCATACGGCAGGTGCAGCTCGCATTGGGCGTGTTGCAAGGGATTTATTTGGTAGACAACCTAAATGGGCAAAAATTCATTTATATGGATCATTTGCTGAAACGTATAGAGGACATGGTACAGATGTTGCGATAGTGGGGGGCCTATTAGATTACGATACATTTGATGACCGTATTAAAATAGCATTTGAAGAGGCCGAAAAAGTGGGATTAGAATATGAATTTATTCCCGAAACGGCTAATACGGAGCATCCCAATACAGCTCGGCTTGTCATTGGAGACGATGAAGGGGAAATGTCTGTAGTTGGTATTTCGATTGGTGGCGGAAAAATTGAAATCAGTGAAGTCAATGGTTTTAAGCTACGTTTAACAGGTGGTATGCCAGCAATTCTTGTTGTGCATGATGATCGTGCTGGCTGTATTGCCAATGTAGCCAATTGTTTAGCAATGCATGAAGTCAATATTGGGCATATGGAAGTTTCACGTATAGAACGTGGTTTAACAGCTCTAATGGTGATTGAAATTGATCAAAACATTGAAGATAAGGTGCTACAGCAAATATCTTTAATTCCACATATTACAAAGGTTTCTAAAATTAATAACTAAGGGGGGTGTCCCAAAATGGACGTTTTATTTCATAATGTTCGTGAGCTTGTAGAACGAGCAGAGCAAGAAGAAAAATTAATATCAGAAATCATGATCGAACAGGAAATATTGATTACTGGCAGAACGCGAGAAGAAATCATCCAACAAATGGATCGAAATCTAACCGTGATGGAAGAAGCCATTGAACGAGGATTACAAGGTGTGCAATCAGTAACAGGTTTAACTGGTGGGGACGCCGTATTGCTTCAAAATTATATTGCGCAAGGAAAATCACTATCAGGTGATTTATTATTAGATGCTGTAAGCAAAGCCGTTGCAACAAATGAAGTAAATGCAGCGATGGGAACAATATGTGCAACGCCGACAGCGGGTTCTGCAGGTGTTGTACCAGGAACGCTTTTTGCAGTGAAAAATAAATTAAATCCAACTCGTGAGCAAATGATCCGTTATTTATTTACGTCAGGAGCTTTTGGGTTTGTGGTTGCGAATAACGCTTCCATTTCAGGTGCTGCTGGTGGTTGTCAGGCAGAAGTTGGTTCTGCTGCAGGAATGGCTGCTGCTGCCATTGTTGAAATGGCTGGAGGTACGCCACAGCAATGTTCGGAAGCATTTGCCATTACCTTAAAAAATATGCTTGGTCTTGTCTGTGATCCAGTAGCAGGTCTTGTTGAAGTACCATGTGTCAAACGTAATGCCATGGGTGCATCTAACTCGCTAGTAGCGGCAGATATGGCACTTGCAGGTGTAACAAGTCGTATTCCCTGTGATGAAGTAATTGGCGCTATGTATCGCATTGGGCAATCTATGAGTCCAAACCTTAAAGAGACTGCACGAGGTGGTCTTGCGGCAACACCAACTGGTAAGGCTATTAGTAAGGCCATTCTTGAAAATGGTGGCTTACAAAGTATTAAAGCACTTCAATAAAATTTGAGAAACATGCTATCTACTCCGTAATATGAAAGACAAGTAATGGTAATATATGATAATTTTTCCTGCACTTGTTTATATTTTACACAAGATAAAAAATGTACATTACTAAAATGAACTTTTAGTGGTGTGCATTTTTTATTTTAGTTATATTAATTCAACAAATGAGGATTGCATGTACCTTTCCTACTATGCGAAAAAATGTGTTCAAAGTAGATGTCGATTATAGGTATAAAAGGTATACGAATCATTCTTGTTATGACGGATTAATTGTTTAGGGAGAATCAGTAAAAGTGCGGCTATGCCTATTTTCATTATTGAACTAAAGGTGCAATATGCAGAAATGTATCTTTGTAAATAAATAGTGGTAAATAGAGAACTAGGATTTAAGTGTGAAATAATTTAGATTGAGGTGAAATAATGTATGGAGATAGTTTACCAAGGGTTTTGAATAATAAACTACTTTTTTTAATAGCAACATTGGAAACTGCAATATTTAATGTTACTTGAATGAAAATGATAAGTTTGTACATTATTCCTATGGTTATCATAGTAAGTATTGTGGTAATTTGGTATATATAGTAGTACTATGTAATTTATTTTATTTTAAAAATCTTAAATATGTATTGAAAATAATACCTAAAATGGATTATGATGGTAATAGGATTAAGTGTTGATTAAATTTTTCAGGAATATTTCTATACATGAAATTATCAATATTTTTGTGGATTGTTGTCTTCAAATTTATTTTATTATAATATTTTCTATTCAATTATTTCTCATTAGCATTGGACATATTTACTATAAGTTAATAAGTTATTGAAAAGTGCGGACATATAAACTGATAAATGATAGCTTTAGTTAAAAAATAATGAAATACAGATAATTATGCGTATCACTTTTCAATTCTTAAATAAAAAACATTTTATTTATTATTAAAAAGGAGGAAGTAGTATGAAGCGATTTGGTTTATTAAAGTTATTAGTCATTGCGATTCTAGTTTTTTGTGTAACAATGCCTAGTTTTCAGGGGAATGCTTACGCAGCAAGTGCAAATAGCCCAGAAAAGACTGTTACTGTAAATGGTTATTCTTATACATATTATTCTGGAGTTCATAATAATTCAAACGGTACTTGGGGTCGAGGGGTAGTTAAATTAAATCAAAGTTATCTGCCAGTAGGCTATGTTGGAATTAACGCAAAATTATATGATAGTTCAGGAAGACTTTGGTCAGCTAGCGGGTGGTCATATAATAATAATTCTGGTAACTTTGAAAGTATTGTCGCAGATACAATAACAATTGTTTCAAAAGGAACTTACTATGCCAAATCTGAAATGCAATTTTATAATGGAAATGGATACACTACCTATACTAGTAATGCAACACCGAATCTTCAACGTTCTACAGTTAATAGTATTCCAAACAATGCATATGAAGTTAATGAAAATAATTTAACTTATGGTTCAGATTATTATGCACAGTCAATAGAAGATAGTCCAGATTTAATACAAGCAATTGGAAAAAATGGAGTTGAAGGATATGTTTACTCTAAGGATATTAATTTAGAGTTAAACACACTGAGTGAGGTTTTAGCTTACATTAATTCGGAGCAATCGAATTTTACTTTACCCGTTTATGCTAAAGATGGGATTACTATTATAGATACTTTTGAATTAATTGCTGAATTATAATTATTTCATAAAAATAACGTAATATGAATTTCATTTCGTTATAGGTTTAACAATAGTAACTCATAGTCCCTAACATCCGAAATAGGTGTTAGGGCTATTTGTTTTCAAAAGAATAGGAAGTTGATAAAGGTAATTGCAGTTAAACGATTAATTACTGGAGAAGAAATTAGGAAAGGTATTTGAAGCGAATTCATGATGGTGAATTTCCTCCATTGAGAGGGATTATGCGATGTCCACAATGCGGGGCAAGAATGTTCTTGGTTGCACAACAAACCGTACAAAGTAGGATGAAAAAAGAATGCTAAAATACTATGTATGTGAAGCTTGGAAAAACAACGTGACAAATATTTGTCGTTCGAATGCTATACGAACAGACTATGCTGATCCATATGTTCTCAATAAAATTGTGGAGTTACTCCATACTGAGCATTAGAATTAGTGAATGGCATTAACGATAAACAATCATCCATGTAGGTGCATATTAAATCGTTGTGAAAAATTTAGTATTATTGAAACGGAAGCTGGAGAAGATATGGGAAGCCTATTTAGATGAGTTGATTACAATTGTTCAATATATTGAGAAATCGCGATATTGAACAGCATATTTTCAAGAGGATAAATTGACTAAGAATAAGAGTAAACGAAAAATTGCTTCATTGAATCCAGAGATTTTTTTGCTTGAACGTGGAGAAGTGCAATTAATTAAACGCACTAGATTTAGAGGATCTTAGAGATATATTTTCAGAATTCGGTTTGAATCTATCTAAACGAGTGATTAAATGGAAGATGAAAGATAATGTTGTAGATTACATTGTAGAGGTTTTGCAAAATCGTTCGACCAAATTAAATGCATTTCGTAGTTAAGCTAACTTGGTGTATAAGGGTTGACCGAACAACTATTTTTCCTTAATAATAATTTAGAAATTATAGGGGATATTCAACTCTAGGAATAGCCCTTTTAAATTTTGTCATTTAGATCAATCAAGTTGAACCTTAGAATAATAAAGCCGGTGTTTACAGAGATAGTAGTAAATTTGATATTTAGCTAGATATTAAGATTTCAAAAGAATAATTTAATTCAGAAAGTATTTAGGTTTAGCACAATCAAAAAATACCTCAACCATAAAAGTTGCATACTTCAAAACTGCATCCTATATAGCATGATTCATTATAAGTTGCACGAATCAGTAAAATTTGATTTACCTTACCAACTAATATACTTTTGAATTTCATCTGTTATAGAATCAATAAGTTTTGCAAATTCTTTTACTTTTGTTAAGTACCCATTTTGTATGTGGATTTACAAGACACGCTATCCTCTGCTGGAACGCCCAAGATAAATTAAAAGGAGTTTTTTTAGTGGGAATTACTAATTTGCAATTTTTAACGAAACAAGCAATAGAAGACCGCCGCTATCTTCATCAACACCCAGAGCTTTCAGGTCAGGAATTTGAAACAAGTCAATTCATCCGCAAAAGATTAGAGCATCTTAAAATAGAAGTAATAGACTACGGTTCTCCTAGTGTAGTGGCTATGATTCAAGGGACAAAAGGTAAAAAGACAATAGCTTTACGAGCTGATATAGATGCATTACCAATTGTTGAAGAAGGTGATAAACCCTATATCTCTCAAAAGCCAGGTGTGGCACATATGTGTGGTCATGATGGGCATACAGCGATTTTATTGGCAGTAGCACAATGGATAGCGATGAATAAGGAAAAAATCGAGCCAAATATTATGCTTATTTTCCAATCAGCTGAGGAAATCACACCAAGTGGAGCAGACTTTTTAATTCAAAATGGTGTTTTAGAAGGTGTCGATGCTATTTTCGGTATTCATTTATGGCAAGGTTTAGAAAAAGGGAAAATTGGATTAACGCATGGACCAATGATGGCTTCAGTTGATGATTTTGAAATTGAAATTCAAGGTCATGGTGGACATGGTTCAATGCCACATGAAACGATTGATCCCATTTATATTGCGAGCCATTTAATGCAAGCCTTTCAGAGTATCATTAGCCGAACAATCAATCCTATTGAGGCTGGCGTTATTACAGTAGGAAATATTCAAGCAGGAACAACGTATAACATTATTCCAGAGACAGCAAAATTAATAGGAACGATTAGGGCATTAACTCCTGAAACAGTAGCTACCATTCAAACGAAGATGGTAAGTTTAACAGAAGGGGTTTGCCATGCTTTTGGGGCGAAAGGGACAATCGATTTTATTATAGGGACGCCTCCCCTTATCAATGATCCTCAGCAATCACGCTTCGTAGAATCTATCGTTTGTGAAAATTTTGGGCAGGATGTATTCGAGCTTGTTGATCCAGTAATGGGGGGCGAGGATTTTTCATATTATCTAAAGCATAAGCCAGGTGCATTTATTTTTGTTGGGATGGGTGGCGAAAAAAGCCAATATCCACATCATCATCCAAAATTTGATTTAGATGAAGATGTCTTTCCTGATGCCATTAAGCTTTTTATTGACATGATTTTGCAATATAAATGACAGACGTTTATAACCCTATCATGCATTGATGGGGTTTTTGCTTATGTGTAGAGGCTGCGAATTAATATATGATACATTAGATAGAGGAAGCTAGGATGGTTACATAAAGAGTACCACTTGAATGAAGGGAGTTGTGGGATAGGATGACTGAATTATTTAGCCATGTCAATGAAGTGAAAGGCATCGGGAAAGAAACAGCAGCACATCTTGAATCACTAGGCATCAATACAGTAGCTGATTTATTATGGACGTTCCCACATCGACATGAAGATTTTCGTTTAAAAGATTTAGCGCAAACACCACATAACGAACGCGTTACAGTTGAGTGCAAGGTAGAACGTGAGCCTACGATATTATTTTTAGGTCGTAATAAATCAAGACTTCAGGTAACAGTTTTGGCAGGACGTCACTTAGTAAAAGTTGTATTTTTCAATCAAGGTTATTTAAAGCAAAAGCTTGTACCGGGTTCCATTATTACCGTGACGGGGAAATGGGATCGTGGTAGACAAGTAATCAATGGTACAACTGTCACATTTGGGCCAAAAACAGATCAAGTAGACTTTGAGCCAGTGTATAGTCTGAAAGGTTTGATTCCACAAAAAAGATTTCGTAAATATATGCGACAAGTGTTAGATGATTTTGGTGCAGAGCTACCAGAGGCGATTCCATATTATTTACAGGAGTCCTATAAGCTTGTTCCGATACGAGAGGGCTTGGAGGGTATCCATTTTCCGCTGGATGCTGGGCATGCTAAACAAGCAAGAAGACGCTTTGCTTATGAGGAGCTATTAAACTTCCAATTGCGTATACAGGCATTACGTAAAACGCGGAAAGAGAGTGAGCGTGGCACAATCATTCAGTTTGATGTGCATAAACTACGAGCATTTATTGCTTCATTGCCCTATGAATTAACAAATGCTCAAAAACGAGTGGTTAATGAAATTTGTAAAGATTTGAAGGAACCACATCGAATGAATCGTTTGCTGCAAGGCGACGTAGGTTCTGGGAAAACAGTAGTAGCGGCAATCGGTTTATATGCAGCTGTGACAGCGGGCTTTCAAGGAGCCTTAATGGCACCAACTGAAATTTTAGCGGAACAGCACTTGGAGAACTTAAAAGAATGGTTTCAACCCTTTGATGTTCGTGTTGCTTTGTTATCTGGGTCAACTAAAACAAAGGAGCGACGTGGGATTTTAGCAGATTTGGCAAATGGTGATCTTGACATTGTCATTGGCACACATGCGTTAATTCAGCCAGATGTTATATTTCAAAAGCTAGGTTTTGTCATCACAGATGAGCAGCATCGCTTTGGTGTGGAACAACGTCGAATTTTGCGTGATAAAGGGGAGAATCCAGATGTCCTCTTTATGACAGCTACTCCTATACCGCGTACACTTGCTATTACTGCATTTGGGGAAATGGATGTATCGATAATTGATGAAATGCCAGCGGGCCGTAAACAGATTGAAACGCATTGGATGAAAAAAGAGCAACTCGGCTCTGTGATGTCCAAGCTAGAATTGGAGCTAGCGGCTGGAAGACAAGCTTATGCTATTTGTCCACTTATTGAGGAATCTGATAAGCTTGATGTTCAAAATGCTGTAGAAATTTATGAGCAACTAGCCACTTATTTTAAAGATCGTTATCAGGTCGGTTTAATGCATGGACGTTTATCAGCCGATGAAAAAGATGCGGTGATGCGCGATTTTAGTGAAGGAACAATTCAGCTTTTAGTTTCTACAACAGTTGTGGAGGTAGGTGTTAATGTACCGAATGCTACCTTTATGATTGTCTATGATGCTGAGCGTTTTGGCCTAGCGCAATTGCACCAGCTCAGAGGGCGTGTCGGGCGTGGTGAGCACCAGTCATACTGTATTTTACTTGCTGATCCTAAGTCTGATGAAGGGAAAGAGCGTATGCAGTCGATGACGGAAACGAATGATGGTTTCCGTTTAGCTGAAAAAGATTTAGAATTAAGGGGACCAGGGGACTTTTTTGGTAGAAAGCAAAGTGGTTTGCCAGATTTTAAAGTAGCTGATTTAGTACATGATTATCGTATACTCGAGACCGCAAGAAAAGATGCAACAGAGATGCTTGAAACAAAAGCGTTTTGGCAGGATGATGACTATCAATACTTGCGTAAAATGCTAGAAGAGTCGGGTGTATTACAGGGAGAGCGCTTCGATTAGTATTGAGGGCTTATGAGCATAGGAGAATGTGAGTACTTGATTTCAAAACAAGTCTTGCATTCTTTTTTTATACTCTATATACTGATATTAGTACCAAGTGCTAATAACAACTCAAAAGGTGGCGAATGATGTTGAGACGAACGAAAAAAGAGCGACAGCGACTACTATCTGAAACGATAGCTGAAAATCCATTCGTCACAGATGAACAGCTAGCAACACAGTTTCAGGTAAGTGTCCAAACAATTCGTTTAGATCGTATGGAGTTATCTATACCAGAATTACGAGAGCGAATTAAAGATGTTGCTTCTAAAAACTATGAAAATGAAGTAAAATCTCTACCGATTGATGAAGTCATCGGAGAAATTGTAGATATTGAATTAGATAATCGAGCACTATCGATTTTTGATGTACAAGAAGAGCATGTTTTTCAGCGCAATGGCATCGCACGTGGACATCATTTGTTTGCACAAGCAAACTCATTAGCGGTCGCAGTAATTGATGACGAACTAGCATTAACCGTACATTCCAATATTACATTTGTGAAACCTGTGCGTGCTGGAAATCGTGTTATTACAAAAGCGATTGTTATCGGACGAGATGATCTTAATCATCGTACAAAAGTCGAGGTAACATCTACCGTAAATGGTGAAACCGTTTTTGTTGGTGAATTTGATATGTACCGCACGAAAGGTAAAGGTGAGTAACAATGAAATTAGCGCTTGATGGAATGGGTGGAGACAATGCACCAAAATCAGTTGTTGAAGGTGCACTCTTAGCATTAGAGCAAATCCCAAATTTAGAAATCCAATTATATGGTCAGCAAGATAAGCTTGAGCCATTTTTAAAACAACATGATCGATTAACAATCATACATTGTGAGGAAATAGTAGAAGGAACGGATGACCCTGCACGTGCTGTTCGTCGAAAAAAGGATTCTTCAATGGCTCGCATGATGGAATCGGTGGAAGAAGGTAGAGCAGATGCTTGCCTATCTGCTGGGAATACCGGAGCGTTAATGGCAGGGGGCTTATTTAAAGTTGGCCGAATTGAGGGGATAGCCCGTCCAGCTTTGGCTACAACATTACCGACATTGGATGGTAAAGGCTTCTTAATGCTTGATTTAGGAGCAAATGCAGATGCACGACCAGAGCACTTAGTGCAATATGCGATTATGGGTGATATTTATGCTAAAAAGGTTGGAGGCTTACAAAAACCACGAATTGGCCTATTAAATATCGGTACTGAGGAAAAAAAGGGTAATGAATTAACGAAAGCTGCCTTCGAATTATTGAAGGAAGCTGATTTGAATTTTATTGGTAATGTAGAAGCGCGTGATTTGCTTGAAGGAGTAGCGGATGTTGTTGTAACAGATGGCTTTACAGGCAATATGGTGTTGAAGTCTATTGAAGGGACGGCTGGCGCTTTATTTTCAATGTTAAAAGAGGCATTTATGTCATCAACGAAAACGAAAATTTCAGCAGCACTCATGAAAAATAATTTACGTGACTTAAAAAATAAAATGGACTACACAGAGTATGGTGGTGCAGGGTTGTTTGGCTTACAAGCACCTGTAATTAAAGCGCATGGCTCATCGAATGCAAAAGCAATTTTTAGTGCGATTCGACAAGCTAATACGATGGTAGAGCATGCTGTTATTTCGACGATTACTGATACAGTACGTCACTTAGAAATTGATTAAACAAAGGGGATTATTCAAATGACGAAAATAGCATTTATTTTTCCAGGACAAGGTTCGCAAGTAGTAGGGATGGGTCAAGAGTTTGTTGAAAATGCAGCAGACAGTAAAGCATTTTATGATCGTGCAGATCAAGCTCTTCAATTTGAATTATCTAAGTTAATGTTAGAAGGTCCAGCTGAGGAGTTAACACTGACATACCACGCTCAGCCAGCACTTCTTACTACGGGTGTAATGGTAGCTGAAAAGCTGCGTGCAGCAGGAATTCAGCCACACTATGCTGCGGGTCATTCGCTTGGAGAATATGGTGCATTGGTTTTAGCAGGCGTAATGTCATTTGATGATGCCGTGTCTATCGTGCATAAACGTGGTCTTTATATGAATGAAGCTGTACCAGCAGGACAAGGAGCGATGGCAGCGATTCTAGGGATGGAATTAGAGGCATTGAACGCAGTTACAGAGCTGGTTTCAGCAGCGGGTGATTCTGTGCAGGTAGCCAATGTGAATTGTCCAGGACAAATTGTTATCTCAGGCACTAAAGAAGGTGTAGATAAAGCGATTATTGCTGCAAAAGAAGCAGGGGCAAAGCGCGCAATACCTTTAGTTGTGAGCGGTCCATTTCATTCTGAATTGATGCGACCATCCTCAGAGAAACTGCAAGCAGCATTAGCAGAGATTACTTTATCTGCACCTGAAATCCCTGTTATCGGCAATGTAATGGCGAAGGAATTAAAGGATGTACCAGCGATTCAGCAGGAGCTAGTTGAACAGGTATATAGTGCAGTGCAATGGGAAGCATCTATGCGTGAAATGATTGCACAAGGTGTCGATGTCTTTATCGAATGTGGACCTGGCAAAGTATTAAGCGGTCTCTTGAAAAAAATTGATCGTTCAGTTGCTGCTTATTGTGTCTATGATGAAGCATCATTAGAAGCGGTTTTAGAAGCGTCGAAGGAGTGGTCAATCAATGCGTAAATTAGAAGGTAAAGTAGCTGTTGTAACAGGAGCTTCAAGAGGGATTGGACGTGCTATTGCTGTAAAGCTTGCTGAGGAAGGTGCTAAGGTTGTAGTAAACTATAGTGGCTCACAGGCAAAAGCGGAAGAAGTCGTTGAGATGATTCAAGCAAACGGTGGGGAAGCCATTGCGGTGCAAGCTAGCGTTTCACAGACGGAAGAAGTAACCGCATTAATGGATGCCGCTGTGAAAACATTTGGTTCTCTTGATATTTTAGTGAATAATGCAGGTATTACTAGAGATAACCTGTTAATGCGTATGAAGGAAGACGAATGGGACGATGTATTAAATACGAATCTTAAAGGGGTTTTCCTTTGTACAAAGGCGGTAACACGTCAAATGATGAAGCAACGTGCAGGTCGTATTATTAATATTTCTTCCATCGTTGGTGTAGCGGGTAATGCTGGTCAAGCAAACTATGTTGCGGCTAAAGCAGGTGTTATTGGACTCACAAAAACGACGGCAAAAGAATTAGCTTCACGCAATATTTTAGTTAATGCGATTGCGCCAGGCTTTATTGAAACAGAAATGACAGAGCAACTACCAGAAGATATTAAAAAAGGTATGCTTACGCAGATTCCTCTTGCGAAACTTGGACAGCCAGAGGATATTGCCAAGGCAGTAGCTTTCCTTGCTTCCGATGATGCTAACTATATGACAGGGCAAACGCTTCATATAGATGGTGGTATGGTAATGTAATTTCGATTAGGCATATACGCTGATTTTTTGTATAATCATTTGAGGGGAGGTGAATCATTTGTCTACAGTATTAGAACGTGTAACAAAAGTAATCGTGGACCGTTTAGGTGTTGAAGAAAGCGAGGTAACACTTGAAGCTTCTTTCCGTGATGATTTAGGTGCTGACTCATTAGACGTAGTTGAACTTGTAATGGAACTTGAAGACGAGTTTGATATGGAAATTTCTGATGAAGATGCTGAAAAAATCTCAACAGTAGGTTCTGCAATTTCATACATCGAAAGTAAATTAAACTAATTTCGTTAAAACTTTATTTAGCGAAAATGGATCACCTTTATAGATGTGATGGTCATCATAATACACAATGGTATTTATGATAGCATGAATAAAGTAGAAATAGTTTGTCTGCTTTGACTTGATAGAAGAAGCAGCTTCAATGAACAAAGATGTATTCAAAGGGGACGAAATAGATCGATTTTCGATCTATTGACGTCCCTTTTTCATGTTAAAAATCGGGGGCATAATGTCTAAAATTTTTTTGAACTGACGACTGGAGTTAACCAAAAATCGTCCCACAAGCATTCAACTTTCATTTTAGAGGAGATCATTTTCTATGAATAAGATAAATTTTCGAAAAAATTTCCAAAACATTGTGTTTAAGCCGAAATACTTTTGCATAAACGCCTTGAAAAAGGTACACTAAAACGGTAGAAACTATTAGGAAGGCAGATTTGTTCAATGGCTATGAAAAGAAAAGGAACTATGCAGAAATCTGGCGTACTTCCTGAAAAAGTACGCAACCAATTCGAGCTGTTACAGCATGAATTAAATATCACTTTTATTAATAAAAATTTATTGTATCAAGCATTCACGCATTCATCTTATGTGAATGAGCATCGCCGTAAGCTATTTACGGATAATGAGCGTCTTGAATTTTTAGGAGACGCAGTACTTGAACTATCTGTTTCTAAATATCTTTTTGAGAAATACCCAAATATGAGCGAGGGTGAGTTAACAAAGTTAAGAGCTTCTATCGTTTGTGAGCCATCACTAGTTATTTTTGCGAATGAATTAGGCTTTGGACGCTTCGTGTTACTTGGAAAAGGTGAGGAATTAACAGGTGGTCGGGAACGCCCAGCGCTACTTGCAGATGTGTTTGAATCATTTGTAGGTGCACTCTATCTAGATCAAGAATTACAAACGGTCGTGTCGTTTTTAGAGCGTATCGTGTTCCCAAAAGTAGAAGTAGGTGCTTTTTCGCATGTGATGGATTTTAAAAGTCAATTGCAAGAAATGGTACAACAAACCAATAATGGACTTCTTCATTACGAAATAATCGATGAAAAAGGCCCAGCACATAACCGTACCTTTGTATCAAGCGTATTATTGAACGGGCAAGAGCTTGGTATTGGTCGTGGAAAATCAAAAAAAGAAGCCGAGCAGCAAGCTGCACAATGTGCAATGCGAATGATGCGTGAAGAAGCTGCAAAAGAGGAGGCTTAATAGATGTTCCTAAAACGACTAGAAGTGATTGGCTTTAAATCCTTTGCGGAGCGCATTGGAATTGATTTTGTACCCGGTGTTACAGCGGTTGTTGGACCAAATGGCAGTGGAAAAAGTAATGTCACAGATGCGATTCGTTGGGTACTTGGGGAGCAATCGGCAAAGTCGTTACGTGGAGCAAAGATGGAAGATGTTATTTTTGCTGGCAGTGACTCTCGTAAGCCACTCAACTTTGCAGAGGTAACACTTATATTAGACAATACTGACGAGCAACTTGCTTTTTCTTATACAGAAGTCAGCGTAACAAGACGCGTATACCGTTCAGGTGATAGTGAATATTTATTAAATAACCAACAGTGTCGCCTGAAGGATATTACGGACTTGTTTATGGATTCAGGGCTTGGGAAAGAGGCATTTTCAATTATTTCTCAAGGCCGTGTTGATGAAATCTTAAATAGCCGCCCTGACGACCGTCGTTCGATTTTTGAAGAGGCAGCTGGCGTTTTAAAGTATAAAATAAGAAAGAAAAAAGCAGAGCATAAGCTTGTAGAGACAGATGAGAATTTGTATCGTGTATTAGATATACTCCATGAATTAGACAACCGATTAGAGCCGCTTGAAATGCAGGCTTCTAGTGCGAGAGACTATGTCCAAATGTCTACCGAGCTAAAAGATTTTGATATTGCCATTCTTGTGCATGATTTTAAAAATTGTGCACAATCTTTGCATGCACTAAAAGCTGAATTTACCGAGCTGTCTGCAACTGAGCAACAACAAGCTCAAAATATTGCAACAATCGATATACAAACAACCAATATTCGCAAGTTATTAAAAGAACTTGATGATTATTTGGATGTTTCACAGGCTGATCTTGTCAATGCCACAATGGAGGTAGAGCGTTGGGATGGTCGTAAAGCACTAATGGCTGAAAAACGACAAAATGCTTCCAATCAACTACTGCAGCTGAATGCGACATTACAAGAAGCAAAAGAAGAAGTAGACGTACTGCTTGTACAAGAACAGGAGAAAAAAGAAGCATTTTCAGAGAAACAGCAAGCACTCTCCATACTCAAGCAGAGCATTAAACAGTTAGAACAGTCATTAAATCGTTCTGTTACGGAAATTGAACAAGAAATTGAAGAACAAAAAAATCGATATATTGATTCATTGAATGAAGAAGCAACTATTAAGAATGAATTGAAAAATATCGATCAGCAATTAGCGCAACAAAAGGCTATGGCAGCAAGAATGTCCAATCAAACTGATGAAATTGGACACGAGCTTACGCAAATTGTTGCTGAGAAAGAAAAGCTAGTCGCTGAACACACTTCCACAACAAATGATTTGCAAGCTAAGCTTGAACAATATGAGTCGCTGCAAGTTCAGTTAAAAAATACAAATTCTTCCTTTGCTGAGAAACAGGATATGCTGTATAAAGCTTATCAGCATCAGCAGCAATTAAAGGCGAGAAAAGATACATTAGCCGAGTTGGAAGCCGATTTTTCAGGATTTTTCCAAGGAGTTAAAGAAGTTTTGCTTGCTCGTGATAAAGGTGAATTACAAGGAATTGAGGGGGCTGTCGCTGAATTACTACAAGTTGAGGGGAAATACTCTCAAGCGATAGAAACAGCTTTAGGTGCAGCCTCTCAGCATATTGTCACAACGAATGAACGACATGCACAGCAAGCCATTCATTGGTTAAAGCAAAAACGAGCTGGACGAGCTACTTTTTTACCAAAAACCGTGATGAAGTCACGTAAAGTTAATCCAGCTACGATCCAATTAGCGATAGAGCATCCAGCTTTTATTCAAATAGCAGATGCGCTTGTGACATTTAATGAAGATAATCGTACAATTGTTGAAAATCTTTTAGGGCATGTCATTGTGGCAGCAAATCTGGAAGGGGCCAGTCAAATCGCTCGATTATGTGGTTTCCGATACCGAGTGGTCACACTTGATGGAGATATTGTCAATGCAGGGGGTTCTTTAACGGGTGGTGCTATGAAACAGCAATCCTCACTCTTTACAAGAAAAGCCGAATTAGATGATTTAATCCTCAAGCTAGAGTCATTACAGGATTCCATTTATAGTGCTGAACAGGCTGTAGCAACCGAAAAAGACAAGCTTGCAACACTTCGAGATCAAGTAGAACAGTTAAAGCTTGAAGGAGAGCAATTACGAAAAGATGAGATGCAACAGGCTGGTCGTATCCGCGAGTTAGAGGTTGTTGAAAAAAGCTTATCAGCCCGAGTATCTTTTACTTCAACTGAAACTCAAGATGTAAAAACACGTGAGGAAGCATTGTTATCACAAAAGCAAGAGGCAATGGAGCGATTAAACGCACTAGCCGATGAGCTTGTCGAAATCAATGATACTGTCGAGCAATTAAGTAAGGTAAAGCTACAAGGTGAGACAGAGAAGGACGTATTACGAGAGCAACTAGCGGAAAAACGTTCACAATTAGCAGTAATGCAAGAACAAATGTCGCAAGTTCAAATTTCCACTGCTGAGCTAGCACTACAATTGAACAAAGCTCAACAAAAAGTTGAAAATATTTCTCAGGAAATATTATGGCTTCAATCCGATGAATCGACAAATCATTTAAGTGATGAAGAGGTTGAGGAGCAGGTAATCACATGGAAAGCGAGAAGAGATGCCTTACAAGAGACTATTTCTCGAAAGAAAGAGGAGAAGGTAGGGCAACAACAAGAACTCACAACATTAGAAGAACAACTGAAAGAAATGCAACGTATACATAAAGGATACCTTGAAGCAATACGTGCAAATGAGTTGAAACAAAGCCGTTTAGAATTTGAAATGGATAATTTCAAAGAACAACTCGAAGAAAACTATCAGTTAACATTTGAAGAGGCAGAGGAAGAAGCTCTTTCGATAGAAGACGAAGAGTTCGTACGACGCCGTGTGAAACTGTTGAAAAAATCCATTGAAGAGCTTGGTCCTGTTAATTTAGGGGCGATTGAGGAATATGAACGAGTACTTGAACGTCATACATTCTTAACTGAACAACGAGAGGATTTACTTGCTGCACAGGAAACATTGCATGAAGCCATTAAAGAAATGGATGAAGAAATGACATTGCGCTTTAGTGAAACGTTCTATGCAATACGAGAACAATTTAAACTTGTTTTCCGTGAATTGTTTGGCGGTGGGCAAGCGGATTTAGTGTTAATTGATCCGCAAAATTTACTAGAAACAGGCATTGAAATAGTGGCACAACCTCCAGGGAAAAAACTACAAAATTTAAGTTTGCTTTCTGGTGGTGAGCGAGCACTGACAGCAATTGCCTTATTATTCTCTATCCTAAATATACGACCTGTACCATTCTGTATTCTCGACGAAGTAGAGGCGGCTTTGGATGAGGCTAATGTTGTGCGCTATAGCCAGTATCTAAAAAGATTTAGCCGTGACACACAATTCATTGTTATTACACATCGTAAAGGGACGATGGAGGGAGCTGATGTCTTGTATGGTATAACAATGCAAGAATCGGGTGTATCAAAACTCGTATCAGTAAAATTAGAAGATGAACCCGTACTTGCGGAGCAAAGGAGCGAACAAGCATGAGTTTTTTTAAGCGTTTAAAAGATAAATTAATGGGAAATCCAGCCGAGGAAGAAAAACTAGAGGCGCTTGACAATGAGCAGGATGCTGATCTTCAAGAGCTAGATCTAGATGAAGCAAACGAAACGGCTGCTATTGAGACTGTTGATGTAGAAGTGGTTGAGCAAATAGAAGAATCTCCAGAGATGGAAATTGTGAAAGAAGCAGCAGTAGAACCTTCAACTGAAATAGAAAAAGAACAACCAGAAATACAGCCAGAAGTACAAGATCTGGAAGTACAAGAGCTAGCAGTTATTGAGGATACACCAGTAGAGGAGAAAAAGCCTTCTGCTTGGTCGATTACACAAAAATTCAAGGCTGGTCTTGAAAAAACACGTAATTCCTTTACTTCTAAAGTGAACGACCTTGTTGCGCGTTATCGTAAAGTGGATGAGGATTTCTTTGAAGAATTAGAGGATTTATTATTACAAGCTGATGTCGGCTTTGAAACAGTTATGGAGCTAATGGATAAACTGCGTTTCGAAGTACAACGTAAAAATATAAAAGATACGAACGGTATCCAAGCCGTGATTTCTGAGAAGCTTGTAGAAATTTATGAGCAAGGTGAAGAAGATTTAATTGATCTAAATATGCAGCCAGATGGTGAGCTGACAGTTATTCTATTTGTCGGAGTAAATGGCGTTGGAAAAACGACAACGATCGGCAAACTAGCGCATCGCTTAAAAACACAAGGGAAAACCGTTGTTTTAGCTGCTGGTGATACGTTCCGTGCTGGTGCGATAGATCAATTACAAGTATGGGGAGATCGTGTCGGTTGTGAAGTTATCAAACAATCTGAGGGCTCTGATCCAGCGGCAGTCATGTATGATGCGATTCGTGCAGCCAAAAATAGAAAAGCCGATGTATTAATTTGCGATACAGCTGGTCGCTTGCAAAACAAAGTGAACTTAATGAATGAACTTGAAAAGGTACATCGTGTCATTTCACGTGAAATTCCAAATGCGCCACATGAAGTATTATTAGCATTAGATGCCACAACAGGCCAAAATGCACTTGTGCAAGCACAAACATTTAAAGAAGCAACGAATGTAACAGGTATTGTCTTAACGAAGCTAGACGGTACAGCTAAGGGCGGGATTGTGCTTGCTATTCGCAATAAGCTGCACATTCCTGTGAAATTTGTTGGTCTTGGTGAGAAAATGGATGATCTACAGCCATTTGATGCTGAACGATATGTTTATGGTTTATTTGCCGATGGTTTGGATAAAGAATTAGAAAATAATGAAGATTAACAGCGAACATCGCTGAGTAATTTTATAAAACGCTCGACTGTGTATAGGTGAATTGACTTGTTTAAAAGAGTAATACTTGCTAAAGGCGTAAAATATGCCTGCAAGCAGACATTTAAGCTTTTAGACAAGGAGATTACCTTGACACAGACGGGCGCTTTTCGTTATGATACAAATGACTAATAGCGGGAGGAGAAACATTCGATGCTACTTGAAAAAACAACACGCATGAACTTTCTCTTCGACTTTTATCAAGCATTATTAACAGATAAGCAAAGAAGTTATATGGAACTATACTATTTGGATGATAACTCTCTAGGAGAAATCGCTGAATCGTATGGAGTTTCACGCCAAGCTGTTTACGATAATATTCGTCGAACAGAAGCGATGCTTGAGGAATATGAAGAAAAATTATGTTTACTTGAAAAATTTCAACAACGTACCCAAATGCTGTCACAGCTTACAATGGGGATTACAGAGAAAAGTATGACAGATGAACAGCAGTTAGCACTTATTGAACAGCTGAAAGAATGGGATTAGGAGGCGAAAGCAATGGCTTTTGAAGGATTAGCGGAACGACTCCAAGGAACGATCCAAAAGATTAAAGGCAAAGGGAAAGTATCAGAGCAAGACGTTAAAGAAATGATGCGAGAAGTCCGATTTGCTTTAATCGAAGCGGATGTTAACTTAAAAGTAGTCAAAGAGTTTGTGAAAAAGGTAAGTGAGCGTGCTGTCGGTGTTGAAGTTATGCAAAGCTTAACACCAGGGCAGCAAGTTATTAAAATCGTACAAGATGAATTAACGGAATTAATGGGTGGCGAACAAAGCCCTATTAAGTTTAATACAAAGCCGCCAACAGTCATTATGATGGTCGGTTTACAAGGTGCGGGTAAAACGACGACTACAGGAAAACTGGCAAATGTCTTACGGAAAAAATTTAATCGTAAGCCGTTACTAGTTGCCGCAGACGTTTATCGCCCAGCAGCCGTTCAACAGCTACAAACATTAGGTAAACAGTTATCATTACCTGTTTTTGCTTTAGGAACCGAGGTATCTCCAGTAGAAATTGCTCGTCAAGCAATCGAATTGGCAAAGGAAGAGCATCATGATGTGGTGATTATCGATACGGCTGGTCGTCTTCATATCGATGAAGATTTAATGCAGGAATTAAAAGATATTCGTGCATTAAAAGAGCCAGATGAGGTATTCCTTGTTGTCGATGCTATGACAGGTCAGGATGCTGTCAATGTGGCAGAAAGCTTTAATGAGGCCATTGGTATTACAGGCGTTGTTTTAACAAAACTTGATGGTGATACTCGTGGTGGTGCTGCATTATCCATCCGTTCTGTAACGCAGAAACCGATTAAGTTTGTCGGTATGGGTGAGAAAATGGATGCGCTAGAGCCTTTCCATCCAGAGCGTATGGCGTCTCGTATATTAGGTATGGGAGATGTTCTGTCGCTGATCGAAAAGGCGCAAGCAAATGTAGATGAAGCAAAAGCCAAAGAATTAGAAGAAAAATTCAAGTCCCAAACCTTTACATTTGATGATTTCGTTGAACAATTACAACAAGTCAAAAAAATGGGGCCACTTGATGAAATTTTAAAAATGCTCCCAGGTGCAAACAAAATCAAAGGCTTGGATAATGTAAAAGTAGATGATAAACAAATGGGGCGTGTAGAGGCCATTATTTACTCGATGACCCCTGCTGAAAAGACCAACCCAGAAATCATAAATGGTAGCCGTAAAAAGCGTATTGCTAAAGGCTCTGGGACATCTATTCAAGAGGTGAATCGTCTCATTAAGCAATTCGATGAAATGAAAAAAATGATGAAGCAAATGACTGGAATGGCAAGTGGTAAAGGCAAGAAAAAAATGAAATTACCAGGCTTTGATTCATTGTTTAAATAATAATTTTTAGGTGTTAAGAAAAAACACTTTACAAACAACCTAAACATTGATAATATACTATCTTGTGTGAAACTTATTCGGAGGTGCTATTAAAATGGCAGTTAAAATTCGCTTAAAACGTATGGGAGCTAAAAAATCTCCTTTCTATCGTATCGTAGTTGCAGACGCTCGTTCACCACGTGACGGTCGTCAAATCGAAACAGTTGGTACTTACAACCCACTAACTCAACCAGCTACTGTAAACATTGATGAAGAGAAAGCTCTTAAATGGTTAGCTGACGGTGCAAAACCATCAGATACAGTGCGTAACCTGTTCTCAGAACAAGGTATCATGGAAAAATTCCATAACCAAAAATTCAGTAAATAATCGGGGGCGACGTCTTTGAAGCAGCTGATTGAAGCAATCGTTTTACCGTTAGTCGATTATCCAGAAGAAGTTCGTATTGAGACGGATGAAAATGCAAATCGAATTGTTTATAAACTTTTTGTTCATCCAGAGGATCGAGGGAAAGTCATAGGCAAGCAAGGGCGAGTAGCGAAAGCGATTCGTACAATTGTTTATTCAGCGGCAGGTAGTCACCATCAAAAGAAGACCTACGTCGATATATTGGATTAATAGAAAAGATTTTCACGCTCTTGCAACAAGTACAAATGAGTCCTGATAGGTGTGTTTACATGTCGCTTAGGAGTTCAAAGTGGCTTTTAGCATGAAACGTAAAATCTGGACAAAGAAGGAGGGAGCTTGTAGGTTCCTTCCTTTTTTTATCTTGTTTTAACAGCAGCATGTATCTAGTACTTCTGTTTAAGCAGAACAGAAAACTGTTATAACGATTACAGCTAAAGGGTATTGCTTATATTAATAATGACAAGACAAATCAGTCTTAGCTAAAACGACATTCTTCCAAGCATATCTGTAAGCGGTGATAAATGAGCGAACGGTAGCTATTTATTTGGTGAGCAGGATGCTTTATGGAGAGAAGTTTTTTACGAGGTGAAAGTTGAATGGAATGGTTTAATGTAGGTCGTATTGTCAATACACACGGTATTCGTGGTGAGATACGTGTATTATCGACAACAGACTTTGAAGAAGAGCGTTTTGCAGTAGGAAATAAACTTGCTGCCTTTAAAAAAGACGATAAGAAGCCAACCTGGGTAACGATTGGTTCGGTGCGTCGTCATAAAAACTTTATTCTTTTAACTTTTGAAGGCATGAACAATATCAACTTGGTTGAGCCGTTTAAAGAAGGCATGCTGAAAGTAACAAAAGATCAAATGACAGATGATCTACTTGCAGAAAATGAATTCTTTTTCCATGAAATAATAGGCTGCACAGTTATTTCTGAAGAGGGCGAAACAATTGGTGTTGTGGCAGATATCCTGCAAACAGGAGCAAACGATGTATGGGTAGTTAAAGGCTCGAAGAAAGAGCATTATATCCCTTATATCGAAGATATCGTAAAAGATATTGATGTTGTAGATAAAAAAATTATCATCCATGTAATGGAAGGCTTATTATGATGAACATTCATGTATTAAGCCTGTTCCCTGATATGTTCTCAGGCGTTTTTGGTGCATCTATTTTAAAGAAAGCGCAAGAAAAAGGTGCTGTAAAGCTAGAGGTCACGGATATTCGTACATTTTCAGGGAACAAACACAAGCAAGTCGATGACTATCCATATGGTGGTGGTGCGGGTATGGTTTTAAAGCCTGAACCTATGTTTAGTGCAGTGGAGGCCATCACTGCTGGCAAACAACCACGTATCATTTTAATGTGTCCTCAAGGTGAACGATTCACCCAGAAAAAAGCAGAAGAGCTAGCACAAGAAACGGAGTTAGTGTTCTTATGTGGTCATTATGAAGGCTATGATGAGCGTATACGTCAGCACCTCGTGACAGACGAGATTTCCATTGGCGATTTCGTGTTAACCGGTGGGGAATTAGGCGCTATGACTGTTATTGATAGCGTAGTTCGATTGTTGCCTGGTGTCTTAGGGCAAGAGAATTCGCATATCCAGGATTCTTTTTCAACGGGTCTACTTGAGCATCCACATTATACACGACCTGCGGAGTTTCGTGGGATGAAGGTACCTGATGTTTTAGTATCGGGGAATCACGCTAGAATCGAGCAATGGCGAGAGGAACAATCGCTGAAAAGAACTTTTGAGCGCCGTCCTGACTTATTGGAGCATTATCCATTAACAGACAAGCAAAAATTGTATCTAGAAAAACTAAAAAACAATCATCAAGATGCTTGATTGCCTGCTCTATTTATGATAACATCTAATCTGTACTTCTATGTGAAGTGCTGAATTACGGTGTTCCGCTGTGGCATAGATTGCGTGCAAGAGCATCTGTCTAAGGAGAGAAAACAATGTCAAACATTATTACAGAAATTACAAAAGCTCAGCTTCGCACTGATCTACCAACTTTCCGTCCTGGTGATACTGTTAAGGTACACGTGAAAGTAGTAGAGGGTACTCGTGAACGTATCCAACTTTTCGAAGGTGTAGTAATTAAACGTCGTGGTGGCGGTATTAGCGAAACTTTCACAGTTCGTAAAATTTCTTACGGTGTAGGTGTTGAGCGTACATTCCCTGTACACACACCAAAAATCGCTAACTTAGAAGTTGTACGTCGTGGTAAAGTACGTCGTGCTAAACTTTACTACCTACGTAACCTACGTGGTAAAGCTGCTCGTATTAAAGAAATTCGATAATTATGACTTAAAAGTGAGGGGCTTGTGTTCAAGCCCCTTTTCTTTTTGCTTGTCATCTTTATTCACTATCATCTAAAATAGTGTTAGACAAGGGGGCAATTCTCAATGGAAAAACAAGTGAAAGAAAAGAATGAATTATGGGAATGGACAAAAGCACTATTAATTGCATTTGCGATTGCTGCAGTGATTCGATATTTTTTATTTACACCCATTGCAGTTGATGGAGAGTCCATGATGCCAACCCTTGAAGATGGCGACCGGATGATTGTGAATAAGATTGGTTATAAAATAGGTGAACCAAAGCGTTTTGATATCGTTGTATTTCATGCACCTGAACAAAAAAATTACATAAAGCGTGTAATAGGACTGCCAGGAGATACGCTGGAATATAAGGACGATCAATTATATATTAATGGTGAACCAATAGATGAGCCCTATTTAGATGCATATAAAGCGCAAATTGCTGGGGGGACCCTAACAGAAGACTTTACCTTAAAAGATATTGATGTTTCCGTGGATACTATTCCAGAAGGATATGTTTTTGTCATGGGGGATAACCGTCGAAATAGTAAAGATAGTCGTCATATTGGCCTTGTTGAACAAAAGGAAATTATTGGTAATACAAGTTTGATTTTCTGGCCATTTAGTGACATAAAAATTGTAAAGTAATGCAAGAAAGGGAGAGCTTAATCACTCCCTTTTTCTTTTAGTTTAGGAGGTATAGCTATGACAATACAATGGTTTCCAGGGCATATGGCGAAAGCCCGACGTGAAGTAACGGAAAAATTAAAGCTTGTCGATATTATATTTGAATTAATAGATGCACGTTTACCGCTATCCTCACGTAATCCGATGATCGACGAAGTGATTAACCAAAAACCACGTCTTTTAATTTTAAATAAAGCGGATATGGCAGATGAGCAAGAAACACGTAAATGGGTAGAATATTTTGCACAACGTGGTCATAAAGCCGTAGCCATAAACTCACTTGAGGGTAAGGGCTTACAGCAAGTAACAAAAGCGGCGCAAGAAATTTTAAAAGAGAAATTTGATCGCATGAAGGCGCGAGGTATGAAACCTAGAGCTATTCGTGCCATGATTGTTGGAATACCTAACGTAGGGAAATCCACACTGATTAATCGCTTGGCGAAAAAAAATATCGCTAAAACTGGAAATACACCAGGTGTAACAAAAGCACAGCAATGGATTAAAGTTGGTAAAGAGCTAGAGCTACTGGATACACCAGGTATTTTATGGCCAAAATTTGAAGATCAAGAAGTAGGCTTTAAATTAGCTTTAACTGGTGCGATTAAGGATACCATCACAAATATGGAAGATTTAGCTGTCTATGGCTTGCGTTTCTTATCCGATCATTATCCAAAGCGTATGGAGGAACGTTATGGTTTCGAATTTATCCATGAGGAGCTAGTGGATACTTTTGATCATATTGGCAAGCTACGCCGTGTATTTGGACCTGGCGGAGAAATTGATTATGATCAAGTAGCACAGCTGATTGTTCGAGATATACGCGGCTTACAATTAGGCAAACTGACCTTTGATTTTGTTGATGAACAGCTAAAAAAAGAGGCTGAACAATTATAAGTATTGAAACTGTCACATGTTCTTTTGTGACAGTTTTTCTTTTAGGAATGAATTTTCTTACCGATAATGACTATAGAGAGGAAAATAGTTTTCAAGTGAATGAGACTACATAAAGAACTGAACATGATATAGTTTTATTGAGTAGAAGCAAGAAGGAGCACTTAAATGAAAACCATTAAAGAAATTAACACTGCATTGAAAGGTGCAGAAGAATGGCAAGATTGGATGATAGAAATAGCAACGGATGAAAGAACAGGTGTACAGAAGGCGTGGCATACTTGGCAAAAACGACAAGATAAAAAACGTCAATTACTGCAAGAACATCAAGCGAAAGTAGCATTTGATTTAAGCTATGGGAGTATCGATACATTGGTTGCGGGTGTAGATGAAGCAGGACGTGGACCATTAGCGGGACCTGTTGTGACAGCAGCTGTTATTTTACCTACAAATTGTGAGGCCCTTGTTGGTCTGAATGATTCAAAGCAATTATCAAAGGAGAAACGAAACGCCTTTGCAACGTTAATTAAAGAGCATGCCATTAGTTATTTTGTTCATGTCCAATCCGCTCAGCAAATCGATGCACTGAATATATACGAGGCAACCAAACAATCTATGAAAGTAAGTGTAGAATCATTGGCGACAAAGCCTGATGTAGTTTTAGTAGATGCTATGACATTACCCATTTCGATTCCTCAGGATTCAATTATCAAAGGGGATGCCAAGAGCTTAGCAATCGCAGCTGCCTCCATTCTAGCTAAAACAGCCCGAGACGATTATATGGAGCAACTAGACAAAGAATTTCCTATGTATGGCTTTGGGCAACATGCAGGCTATGGGACAAAGCAACATTTAAATGCATTGGAAGAATATGGACCAACAATTCACCATCGTAAATCATTTGAACCGATAAAATCAATGATTCAATAAAGCTACAGAATGGGACAATGACACGAGAGAGTAATTGATGAAAGGAGTATGTATATGTCAGCCACATCATTTAATCCGATTCAACTACAACAAAATGCCATGATTTCAGCAAATCAGCCACTTGCTTTAAAGCAGGGACAAGTATTTCACGGTACCATTAAGCAATTATATCCAGATCAAATGGCAGAAATACAAGTAGGTAATCAAAAATTTATAGCGAAACTTGAAGTACCGTTAAAGACGGGTGATGCCCATTTCTTTCAGGTAACAGGAACAAATCCACAAACCGAATTAAAAGTGGTTACAGGACCAATGGCACAAGCATCTTCTCCAAATCAACAAATCAATCAGCTACTAGAATCCATGAATTTGCCTAAAACAGCAGAGATGCAGCAATTGCTAGGACATTTTATGAAGGAACAGTTACCTATTTCAAAAGAGCAATTAATGCAGGCAGAAATGTGGCTAAAGGCATTACCAGAAGGCATTTCAAAAGCGGATGCACTACAGGTCATTCAAAAAATGATAGAGCTTAAAATGCCAATGACGAATGATGTTTTTCAAGCCTTACTAAGTGGACAAAAAACATCTGGTATGGCGATGACTATGGATAATTTTGCACAGCTTTTAGCAAGGGATACTACTTTATCTGAAGTGCTTAAGCAAAATTTGATGCAGCAGGTACAAGCGATTGCTAAACCTTTTGAAATAGAAACAGGCAGTCTGATTTTAGCTAGAGCGATACAGAGCTTAACAAATGATGCTGCTGCGATGAGTGAAAAAATGCAAGCCTTAACAATTTTAAAGGAAGCAGGCATACTGCCACAACAAGCGACATGGCAAAACTGGGCGAATATCAATGATCCTAAAGCGGCACAACCAATGCAGCAGGCTGGCCAAGTTGTACAAACGATCCTTGCATCAAAGCCTGAAAATGTAAGTCAGCTAATTGAACAGTTGAAATCATGGACAGCCAACCAAAATTTCTTAACAAATGAACAAAAACTACAGCTCAATCAGTTAATGGATCGTTTTAATCAATTACCAGTATCGAAGCAAACATTAGAAATTTTTGCTAAACAAATGCAGGAGCAGTTAATAAAAGCGTTTGCTCAAAATACTGCTGATCGTTTATTTACACAGGATGCTAATGCATTGTCTAGCAAGGAACATTTGCTATCTCTTATAAGGCAAGAAGCGACGACTCCATTACAAAATGAAGCACTGATGCGTAACCTTGTTAAAACTAGTGTTGAATCACCGCAACCGATGATTCAACAAATAGTGACACAAGCTGATGCACTTGTACAAAATTCGGTGGATAGTAAGGCGATGCAGCATGCCCTTAAAACGGTGTTAAAAAATTTAGGGATTAGCTATGAGGCGACATTGGGGAACAAATCAGCAGATATACAAATGATTACCCATCAATTAAAGCCACAGCTCCACACATTATTGCAGGAAAGTAATATTACACCACAATTGAGAGAAGCGGCAGAAATGTTGATGACGCGTATGAATGGTATGCAGCTATCTTCAGGAGAAAATGGCCATCAACATCAGCTCATTATGCAAGTCCCGCTTGAATTTTTCGGCAAAAAGATGGATGCAACATTACAGTGGAATGGTCGCATGAAGGAAGATGGCAAAATTGATGCCAATTATGCACGCGTATTATTTTATTTACAGATGGCATCCATGCAAGAAACGGTAATTGATATGCAGGTTCAAAATAGAGTAGTTACAGTAACGATATTTAATGAAAATTCGGATATTCAGCCACTTGCGGAGCCATTAAAGGCTGCCTTGAAAATGGGATTGGCAGAAAAGGATTATCAACTATCAGGTGTTTTTATTAAACAATTTGACAAGGGGCAAACAGAAAAAGGAAGTACTGTAGTAGAACAGCGAGAGGAGCAGAGTGGGGTGGATATCCGCGTATGAGCGAAGAAAAATTTACTCGAAAAGAAGCAATTGCACTTACCTATAAACTTGGACAAATGGATAGTCCGACTGTTGTAGCAAAGGGAAAAGGGAAAATTGCCGAGAATATTTTGGCACGTGCAAATGAGCATAATGTGCCGATTTATGAGGATCCTAACCTTGTGCAGTTGCTTGGTCAATTAGATTTAAACGAGTCTATTCCAGAAGAATTATATCAGGCGGTTTCGGAGGTTTTTGCTTTTATTTATCGTTTAGATCAACAACATGCGCAAAAATACAGAAAAAATGAAGTATTCTGACTGTTTTGCAAGCTGTTTTAGTACACAAAATAGAAAAAAGCGTCATAATAAGAGAGAAAATTCGAACTAAAGACAAAGTGTAGACTTTATCAGAATGTTTCGTTAGAATAGTCTATGTTAGTAAAACAATTCTATGCAAATGTTTGATGGGAGGATGTATTATGAATATCCATGAATATCAAGGGAAAGAGATTCTGAGAAAATATGGTGTAGCAGTACCAAACGGAAAAGTTGCTTTTTCCCCTGATGAAGCAGTAAAAGTAGCGAAAGAACTTGGCTCAAACGTAACAGTTGTCAAGGCGCAAATTCATGCAGGTGGTCGCGGTAAAGCAGGCGGTGTAAAAATCGCTAAAAATCTTGACGAGGTGCGCACATACGCAAAAGAGTTATTAGGGAAAATTTTAGTGACTCATCAAACAGGTCCAGAAGGAAAAGAAGTAAAACGTTTGTATATTGAAGAGGGTTCTGATATCCAAAAAGAATACTATTTAAGTCTAGTATTAGACCGTGCCACATCTCGTGTTACGATGATGGGATCTGAAGAAGGCGGTATGGATATTGAAGAAGTTGCGGAAACAAATCCGGAAAAAATCTTCAAAGAAGTAGTAGATCCTGTAGTTGGATTAACAAGCTTCCAAGCACGTCGTATGGCGTTTAATATGAATATTCCAGCAAACCTTGTGGGGAAAGCTGTTAAATTAATGTTAGGCTTATATCAAGCATTTATCGACAAAGATGCATCAATTGTAGAAATTAATCCACTTGTAGTAACTGGACAAGGTGATGTAGTGGCATTAGATGCTAAATTCAATTTTGATGCCAATGCATTATATAGACATAAGGATATTGTCGAATTACGCGATTTCGACGAGGAAGATCCAAAAGAAATCGAAGCATCCAAATATGATTTAAGCTATATTTCATTAGAGGGTAACATTGGCTGTATGGTTAATGGTGCTGGTCTTGCTATGGCAACTATGGATACAATTAGCTATTATGGCGGTAGCCCTGCTAACTTCCTAGATGTAGGGGGCGGTGCAACAGCTGAAAAAGTAACAGAGGCTTTCAAAATTATCCTTTCTGATTCAAACGTAAAAGGCATTTTCGTAAACATTTTTGGCGGAATTATGAAGTGTAACATTATCGCTGAGGGTGTTGTAACGGCTGCTAAAGAAATCGGTTTAGCTGTGCCATTAGTTGTACGTTTAGAAGGTACAAATGTAGAACTTGGAAAAGAAATTTTAAATGCGTCTGGTTTAAACATCGTTGCAGCGGATTCAATGGCTGACGGTGCACAAAAAATTGTGGGACTAGTAGGCTAAGGAAGGCAGGGAGAGAACAATGGCTGTATTTATTAACAAAGATACGAAGGTAATTGTACAAGGGATCACGGGCGAAACAGCTCTTTTCCATACGAAGCAAATGCTTGAGTATGGCACAAAAATCGTAGCAGGTGTAACACCAGGTAAAGGTGGACTTGAGATCGAAGGAGTTCCTGTTTTCAATACAGTAGCAGAAGCTGTAGCTGTAACAGGTGCTACAACTTCAGTTATCTATGTACCTGCACCATTTGCGGCAGATGCAATTTTAGAAGCTGTTGATGCTGAATTAGAATTAACGATCTGTATCACAGAGCACATTCCTGTCCTTGATATGGTGAAAGTTAAACGTTATATGGAAGGTAAAAAGACTCGCTTAGTAGGTCCAAACTGTCCAGGTGTTATTACAGCTGATGAATGTAAAATTGGTATCATGCCAGGTTACATTCATACAAAAGGCCATGTAGGAGTAGTTTCTCGTTCTGGTACATTAACATATGAAGCAGTACACCAATTAACGCAAGCTGGTATTGGTCAAACAACAGCTGTAGGTATCGGTGGAGACCCTGTCAACGGTACAAACTTCATTGATGTTCTTGAAGCGTTTAATAATGATCCAGAAACTTACGCAGTAGTTATGATTGGTGAAATCGGCGGTACGGCTGAAGAAGAAGCAGCTGAATGGATTAAAGCAAATATGACAAAACCTGTTGTAGGCTTTATTGGTGGACAAACTGCCCCTCCAGGAAAACGTATGGGTCACGCTGGTGCGATCATTTCTGGTGGTAAAGGAACAGCAGCTGAGAAAATTAAAGCAATGAACGCTGCTGGTATCGAAGTTGCAGAAACACCTTCTGTCATTGGTGAAACATTGATTAAAGTAATTAAAGAAAAAGGGCTATACGAAAAGTGTAAAACCCATTAAAATGGAAGATGTAGCTATTGCGGCTACATCTTTTTCATTATTTACACGCTGCTATCATATTTCATGAAACAAATTCCTACTTACTTATGAAAAAAACGACAATTTTATGGCAGATGTATAAATAATGATGAAAAGTTGTGTTGCATTATCATGCGGTCATTTAATTTCTTCTATTATAAAGGAGGTTTATTGAATGATCCTAGCAGTAGATACACAGAGATTACTAGCTTTGCATTATATATACCCGTTACCTCTTCAGAAATTTCAACAATTATTGTCCCCGGTAAATATGTTAAGCTCTTTTGAAGACATTCATCATGATGAAATAGCGAAAATTCTACAAATATCGGCACAAAAAGCATATCAACTCTCTCAAAGTTTTCGACAAATTATGATAAAACCTTTTGGTGCTGCGTATGCACAGGCCAATATTGTCCCCATACCGTTTTATCATCCATATTTCCCGGCGCAATTATTTGAAATATCCAATCCACCTACTGTATTGTATGTGAAAGGTCAGTATTCTCTGTTAACAAATAACAAACAGATAGCTATTATAGGCTCTAGGAAGGCTACAGCGTATTCTAAGAGGGCGATGGACCTCATAGTACCGCCTCTTGTTCAAAGTGGTTATACGGTCGTTAGTGGGCTTGCTAGAGGTGCTGATACAATAGCACATAGGGCAACAATTGATATGGGTGGTCACACAATTGCTGTACTTGGACATGGTTTTAATTATCTCTACCCAGCAGAAAATCAGATTCTTGCTAAACAAATGGCAGAGCACCAGCTATTAATAACGGAATATCCCCCTCATATAAAGCCTGAAAAATGGCATTTCCCGATGCGTAACCGAATCATTAGTGGTTTATCCCAAGCTTTAGTTGTGACAGAGGCTGCCCTAAAAAGTGGTACGCTTATTACGACAGAGCTCGCATTAGAGCAGGGGAAAGATGTATTTGTGGTGCCTGGACCTATTGATGCGACACAATCTAAGGGGACCAATCAATTACTTTTAGAAGGTGCAATTCCAGTCATGAATGGTCATCAAATCGTTGAAACACTGGATCTCTTTTCTAACAAAAATTGAAAAAAAGTTGCATTATCTTAAAATCTGTTATACATTTTGCAACAGGTAACTTAAAAAAATTAGTAATAGACCTCGCTAAGGGGGAGACATAGATGGCGGATTATTTAGTGATTGTAGAATCACCAGCAAAAGCAAAAACGATTGAACGATATTTAGGAAAGAAATATAAAGTAAAAGCGTCGGTTGGACACGTACGAGATCTTCCACGTAGCCAAATGGGTGTTAGTGCTGAAAATAACTTTGAACCTAAGTATATTACGATACGCGGTAAAGGACCTGTTTTACAGGAATTAAAATCTGCGGCTAAAAAAGTGAAGAAAGTGTATCTAGCGGCCGATCCAGACCGCGAGGGAGAAGCGATTGCTTGGCATCTTGCGACTGCGCTAAATATTGATATTCACTCGGATTGTCGTGTGGTATTTAACGAAATTACCAAAGATGCGATAATAGATTCCTTTAAAAACCCACGTCCAATCAATATGGATTTAGTAGATGCACAACAAACAAGACGTATTCTGGATCGACTTGTCGGCTATAACATTAGTCCGATACTGTGGAAAAAAGTGAAAAAAGGTTTATCTGCAGGTCGTGTACAATCTGTAGCGCTACGTATGATCATTGATCGTGAAAATGAAATTAAAAACTTTAAACCAGAAGAGTATTGGACAATTGAAGGAACGTTTGAAAAAGGTAAAAAAACATTTGATGCGCTTTACTATGGAAATGGTAAAGAAAAAATTAAATTAACAAATGAGGCACAAGTAAAGGCAATATTAAAAGATGTAAAAGGAACAAACTTTGATGTTGTCAATGTTACGAAAAAAGAACGCAAGCGTAATGCTGCACCAGCCTTTACAACATCTTCCTTACAGCAGGAGGCAGCAAGAAAATTAAATTTCCGAGCTAAGAAAACGATGATGCTAGCTCAGCAATTATATGAAGGTATTGATATTGGGAAAAAAGAGGGAACAGTCGGGTTAATCACCTATATGCGTACCGATTCCACACGTATTTCAGATACGGCAAAAGCAGAAGCGGTTACTTATATTGAAGGAAAATATGGCAAAGAATTTATTGCAACAGATATAAAACAAACGAAGAAGGCTTCGAATGCACAGGATGCTCATGAGGCGATCCGTCCAACGAGTACAATGAGAACACCAGAAGAATTAAAAGCAGTTCTTAGTCGTGATCAGTTACGTTTATATCGTTTAATTTGGGAGCGCTTTATCGCGAGCCAAATGGCACCAGCAGTTCTTGATACAGTAGCTGTAGATCTTCAAAATGGTGATGTACTATTTCGTGCGAACGGCTCACAAGTTAAATTCGCAGGCTTTATGAAACTATATATCGAAGGTACCGACGATCAAACAGAGGAGACGACAAAGCTTTTACCTGAGATGGCAATTGGTGATCAAGTAAAATCGCTCGAAATTGAGCCTAAACAACATTTTACACAGCCACCACCACGTTATTCAGAGGCGCGACTTGTTAAAACTATGGAAGAACTAGGCATTGGGCGCCCATCCACATACGCACCGACCCTCGATACAATTCAGCGCCGTGGCTATGTTGTATTAGATGCTAAACGCTTTATGCCAACAGAGCTAGGTGAAATTGTACATCAACTCGTACTAGAATTTTTCCCAGATATCATAAACATCGAATTTACAGCACAAATGGAACAAGATTTAGATGATATTGAAGAAGGCAACCGTCAATGGAAAAGTGTTGTGGAAGAGTTTTATACAGATTTTGAAGTGCATGTAAAACATGCAGATGAAGCTATGGAAAAAGTTGTGATTAAAGATGAGCCTGCTGGAGAGGATTGCGAACTTTGTGGATCTCCTATGGTCTTTAAACTGGGTCGCTATGGTAAATTTATGGCTTGCTCAAACTTCCCAGATTGTAGAAATACAAAAGCTATTATGAAACCAATTGGTGTAAAATGTCCTTCCTGTGAAACAGGCGAAATTGTGGAGCGAAAAAGTAAAACAAAACGTCTATTCTATGGTTGCAATCAGTATCCAGAATGTGAATTTGTATCATGGGACAAGCCAATTAGTAGACCATGTCCAAAATGTAATGCATTATTAGTAGAGAAAAAGATAAAAAAAGGTGTGCAAATTCAATGTACGAAATGTGACTATGAAGAAGCACCAACTCAATGATAGGAAGATGGTAAGAAACATGACTGAACAAGTAGTAAATGTAATAGGAGCAGGTCTTGCTGGTAGTGAAGCTGCATGGCAAATTGCAAAGCGTGGGGTAAAAGTAAGACTTTATGAAATGCGTCCAGTAAAGCAAACTCCGGCACATCATACTGATAAATTTGCAGAGCTTGTTTGTTCTAACTCATTGCGTGCAAATGGTTTAACAAATGCTGTAGGCGTTATTAAAGAAGAGATGCGTACGCTAGATTCGGTTATCTTAAAGGCAGCAGATCAGTGTTCAGTACCAGCTGGAGGTGCATTGGCGGTAGACCGTCATGAATTTGCGGGCTATGTGACAGAGACTGTGAAAAACCATCCACTTGTGGAGGTCATTCATGAAGAAGTCACAGAGATTCCTGAAGGTATAACAGTTATTGCTACAGGTCCACTAACATCAAAAGCTTTAGCTGAAAAAATTCAAGGTTTAACTGGCTTGGATTATTTATACTTCTACGATGCAGCAGCACCTATTATCGAAAAAGATAGCATAGATATGGATAAAGTTTATTTGAAATCTCGTTACGATAAAGGAGAAGCGGCTTATTTAAACTGTCCTATGACAAAGGAAGAATTTGATCGTTTCCGTCAAGCCTTGATCGAAGCAGAAGTTGTGCCATTGAAGGAATTTGAAAGAGAAATTTACTTTGAGGGTTGTATGCCGATTGAAGTTATGGCAGCTCGCGGAGAGAAAACCATGTTATTTGGACCGATGAAACCAGTTGGTCTTGAAGATCCAAAAACAGGAAAACGTCCGTATGCGGTTGTGCAACTTCGTCAAGATGATGCTGCTGGTACCCTTTACAACATTGTAGGCTTCCAAACTCATTTAAAATGGGGTCCACAAAAGGAAGTGCTACAGCTAATTCCAGGGTTAGAGAATGTAGAAATTGTACGTTATGGCGTCATGCACCGAAATACATTCATTAATTCACCAAAAGTTTTAGAAAAAACATATCAGCTTCGTGAGCATAAGAATATTTTCTTTGCAGGTCAAATGACGGGTGTAGAAGGATATGTTGAATCAGCAGGAAGTGGATTAATTGCAGGAATTAATGCAGCTCGTTTAGCACTTGGACAAGAGCCTATTATTTTCCCATTCGAAACGGCATTAGGAAGTATGGCGCGTTATATAACAGAAGCACAGTCGAAAAACTTCCAGCCGATGAACGTTAACTTCGGTATATTCCCTGAATTACCACCTGGTCGTCGTTCAAAACCAGAACGTGCGGAAATGCATGCAACACGCGCAATAAGCTCAATTCGCAATTTTGTGAATTCACAAACAATTTAATTGCAAAAAGCCTCTAAAAGTTGATATACTCTTAGAGGCTTTTTCTTTTTGTAGACAAAATGCTTAATTAGACGTATTTTATTATTTTGTATGAAGATTTTCTCAATTTATAACTAATTACACTTGCTATATTATGAAGATAGGTTTAGTGTCAGTATGTATGTTTATTAATGAAATGAAAAACGATACAAACTTGTAAGAGATGACAAAGAAATATTTATCCGTTATATTACAAGTGTCAGTCATTTGAGAAAATTATTAATAAATCATTGGTGGTGAATCTTTCCATGTTAGTTTCGTCCCAAGATGCACTCGAACAGTTCATGCTTTACATCCAAGTTGAAAAGAACTTCTCTGTTCATACAGTGCGAGAATATGAATCAGACCTGCTAGATTTTTTAACCTTTTTACAAAGAGAGGGCATCGATGATTTAGCGAGTGTTGAATATATACATGCACGTCTTTATGTAACAAAGTTGTACGATGAGAAAAGAGCAAGGGCCTCTATTTCTAGGAAAATTTCCTCGATACGCTCCTTTTTTCGCTTTCTAAATAGACAGTACGGATTAGATGACGGAGCATTTCGTTCTCTTTATCATCCAAAAAAAGAATCACGTTTACCCAATTTTTTCTACGAAGAAGAATTGAAGCAGCTATTTGATGCGAATACTGGTGATGATTTGAAATCATTGAGAAATATAGCTATATTAGAGCTGTTGTATGCGACAGGTATTCGTGTAAGTGAACTGACTTCAATCCAAGTAGAGGATGTAGATTTTCATTATTCGATTATACGGGTAATGGGAAAAGGTCGAAAAGAACGAATTATTCCATTTGGTCAATTTGCGAGTTTAGCAATGCAGGACTACATAGAGCAAGCTCGTCCACGATTGATGAAAAAAACTAGTCACCAGCAGTTGTTTGTCAATATGCGTGGTGGGGAACTTACTCCTCGAGGGGTACGTCATATTTTAAACGAAATGATTGACAAGGCCTCACTCCATACGAAAATTTACCCACACATGCTTCGCCATACTTTTGCCACACATTTATTGAATAATGGCGCAGATTTGCGGACAGTGCAGGAGTTATTAGGTCACTCACATTTATCTTCTACACAAGTTTACACACATGTAACAAAAGAGCATCTTCGTCAAACATATATGAATGCCCATCCAAGGGCATAATAGAGCTAAGGAGGAAGGCAGATGGGACAAATTCATGCGACAACGATATTTGCAGTTCATCATAACGGAGGCTGTGCCATGGCTGGTGATGGTCAAGTAACATTGGGAAATGCAGTTGTGATGAAGGGAACAGCAAAAAAGGTCAGACGTCTGTTTAATGGGCAGGTCCTTGCAGGTTTTGCAGGTTCCGTCGCTGATGCATTTACACTTTTTGAGATGTTTGAAGGCAAACTAAATGAGTATAATGGTAATTTACAGCGTGCAGCAGTGGAAGTAGCAAAGCAGTGGCGCGGTGATAAAATGCTTCGCCAGTTAGAAGCGATGTTATTAGTAATGGATAAAACGACATTGCTACTCGTTTCAGGTACAGGGGAAGTCATTGAACCGGATGATGGCATTTTGGCTATTGGTTCTGGTGGAAATTATGCATTATCTGCAGGTAGAGCATTGAAAAAATATGCAGGTGAAACAATGACTGCTCGTGAAATTGCTGAGGCGGCATTAGAAACAGCTGCTGAAATCTGTGTATTTACGAATCATAATATTATCGTGGAGGCGCTGAACTAATGACGCAAAAAAATTTAACGCCAAGACAAATTACTGAGCATTTAGATCGTTATATTGTTGGGCAGAATGAAGCTAAGCGCGCTGTAGCCATTGCGTTACGTAATCGCTATCGTCGTTCGTTGTTACATGAGGATATGAAGGATGAAGTTATTCCTAAAAATATATTAATGATTGGACCAACAGGTGTCGGAAAAACGGAAATTGCCAGAAGAATTGCTAAGCTTACAAATGCTCCTTTTGTGAAAGTTGAAGCGACAAAGTTTACTGAGGTAGGTTATGTAGGGCGTGATGTTGAGTCAATGGTACGTGACTTAGTAGAAGCCTCACATCGTCTAGTAAAGGAAGAAATGATGGAGTCTGTTAAGGAACAAGCAGAAGAATTAGCAAATGAAGCGATTGTGAAACTTTTGGTGCCTTCTTTACGTAAGAAACAGGCGATGCAAAATCCGTTTGAAATGCTATTTGGTGGTAAAGAGCAACCAACGACTGATGATTCTTCAACAGATGAGGTTGAAGTACGCTCTAAGCGTGCACAAATTGCGATTGATTTACGTAACGGTAAATTAGAAAATGAGTGGGTTACTGTGGAGGTAACAGAACAAAATCCATCTATTTTTGATGCGTTACAAGGAACGGGAATGGATATGTCTGCGAATAGTGGCATGCAGGATATGTTATCCAGTTTGATGCCGAAGAAACAGAAAAAACGTCGTGTACAAGTGAAGGACGCCCGTCGTATTTTAACAGTTGAAGAAGCGAATAAGCTGATAGATGCAGATGAAGTGGCACAAGAGGCTATTACTAGAGCTGAGCAAACAGGTATCATTTTTATTGATGAAATCGATAAAATTGCTAGTAAAGAAGGCAATTCTTCAGCAAATGTCTCACGTGAAGGTGTCCAACGAGATATTTTACCAATCGTTGAAGGTTCAACTGTTACAACGAAATACGGTGCGGTGAAAACGGATTATATGCTGTTTGTAGCTGCTGGTGCATTCCATATGTCGAAGCCGTCAGATTTAATTCCTGAATTGCAAGGACGCTTTCCAATTCGTGTAGAGCTTGAAAAATTAACAAAACAGGATTTTGTACGTATTTTACAAGAACCAGACCAATCACTTATTTTGCAATATAAGGCATTGTTAGAAACGGAAGGCGTGGAAATTCATTTCACAACAGATGCTATTGAACGAATTGCTGAAATTGCTACGGAGGTTAATCAGGAAACTGACAATATCGGAGCTCGTCGATTACACACGATATTAGAACGGTTACTTGAAGAACTATCGTTTGAAGCTTCTGAAATTGCACCAGCAAGTATCCCGATCAATGCTGCGTATGTAGATCAAAAACTTGCGGGTATAGTAAAAAACAAAGATTTGTCACAGTTTATATTGTAAGAAAAAGCTAATTAGTATCATTCAATAATAAAAACCTTTAGAATATTTAATAAATACTCTTCGGATTATTTATAGGAGGAACATATAATGAATTTATTAGAAAAAACACGTAAAATTAACTCGATGCTTCAAGCATCTGCTGGTAAACCAGTAAACTTTAAGGAAATGGCCGATACATTGGGCGATATTATTGATAGTAATGTCTATATTTTAAGTCGCAAAGGGAAATTATTAGGTATTTCAATTCACCAACAAATTGAAAATGAGCGTATGAAAAAAATGTTCGAAGAGAGACAGTTCCCAGAAGAATACACACATAGCTTGTTTACGATCTCTGAAACATCATCAAATTTAGATATTAACAACGAACATACTGCTTTCCCAGTTGAAAACAAAGATTTATTCCAAAACGCTTTAACAACAATTGTACCGATTGTTGGTGGTGGAGAACGTTTAGGTACATTAATCCTTGCTCGTTTATCTTCACAATTTGAAGATGATGATCTAATTTTAGCAGAGTATGGTGCGACAGTAGTTGGTATGGAAATTTTACGTGAAAAATCAGAAGAAATTGAAGAAGAAGCTCGTAGCAAAGCTGTCGTACAAATGGCTATTAATTCACTTTCATACAGTGAGTTAGAAGCAATTGAGCATATCTTCGAAGAACTTGATGGCAATGAAGGCTTACTAGTTGCTTCTAAGATTGCTGACCGTGTGGGTATTACGCGCTCAGTGATTGTCAACGCATTACGTAAACTTGAATCTGCTGGTGTCATTGAGTCTCGCTCTTTAGGTATGAAAGGTACTTATATTAAAGTGCTAAACGATAAATTCTTAAATGCTTTAGCAGAAATTAAAATGAAATAAATACTCCTTTAAGAAGATTCTGAAAGCGTCTAGGGTAAAACTAGGCGCTTTTTTGTGTGTATTAGCCCGTGAGGGAGGGGATTTTTGTGCTTATTTTTTTGCCATAAGTACAAAAATGCTGATTATTGTAGGTTCTTATTTCTTTCTTCCTAATGCTGTTCAAAAAATCGTCACTACCTTTAGCATATAAAAATGTAATGTGTGTTACTTTAGAAGAATGGTGAAAAACTTGTTCAAATATGTGTCACATTCATAGGCAAAATATGCTTGTGTTGATTGAACTAGTAAAATGGGACCTTTATTTAGTCAATATTTATAAGGCGATAAAGCTCAGAAAAAGGCATATTTAATACAAAAACCGTAAACACTGTCGAAATGGTGTAAAATAACTAGATGTCTAATAACCTTTGATAAACCTTAGAGACATAAGGGATGCAGAAGTTTTGTCATGGTTATACATTAGAAAAAATAGGGCGGATAGACTATTAAAAAGTGACAAAAGACAATAGACACTAGGTATCATCTTAATTACAATTGTATTATTGGATAAATTAACAAGTACATAAATTGAAATAAAATGAGGTGAACAGTTTTGAATTTATTTGGTGGAACTATTAGTAGCCTGGAAAACGGACTTTCCTATGCAACTTTGAATCATAAAACAATCGCAAACAATATTGCGAATGTCGATACGCCTAATTATAAGGCGAAAAATGTTAGTTTTAAGGATATGTTGGTAGAACAGCAAAGTATGTCTATTTCCGCATATCGTACTGACAGCAGACATTATGATTTCACAATTCGACAATCTACGCCTGGCGTTAATAATGTTGAGAACTTGCGATATAGAAATAATGGCAATGCTGTAGATATGGATGCTGAGCAGGCAAAATTAGCAGAGAATCAAATTTATTACAATGCTTTAATTGACCGTGTTAATGGAAAATTAAACACATTGAATACCGTTATAAAGGGAGGTAAGTAATAGATGTCTATATTTCATGGGATGAATACCACTGCCTCTGCTTTAACAGCGCAACGATTACGAATGGATGTTATTTCTTCCAATATGGCAAATGTGGATACGACTCGTGCTCGTCAAGTGAATGGGGAATGGGAACCGTATCGACGTAAGTCTGTGACGTTCGCAGCACAAGAAGGACAATTCTCGAAATTTCTGAATGTAGCCCTTGGTAAAAATGCGAAAAGTGGTGTTGGCAATGGTGTGAAAGTTTCTCGAATTTCAGAAGATCAAGAAACACCTTTCAAACTTGTTTATGACCCAACTCATCCAGATGCAAATGCAGATGGTTATGTGAATATGCCAAATGTGGATCCATTGAAAGAGATGGTAGATTTAATGTCAGCAACACGTTCCTATGAGGCGAATATAACTGTATTTAACGCAAATAAATCCATGCTAACAAAGGCTTTAGAGATTGGTAAATAAATAAGTAGAAAGGAAGATACATAATGACTATTTCGTCCGTTTCGCTAATGACACCTACTCAGGTTGTAAATGAAACAAATAAACTCAATACAACACCTTATGAAGCGCAACAAAGCTTCGCGAACTCGTTAAAAGAAGCAATAGCCAAAGTAAATGATCAGCAAATAACTTCTGATAAATTTACTCAAAAGCTAATTAAAGGTGAAGATGTGGAGTTGCATGAAGTGATGATTGCTTCACAAAAGGCGAGCATTACATTAAACGCAACAATTGAAGTTCGCAATAAGGTGATTGAAGCTTACCAAGAAATAATGCGAATGAGTGTTTAATTTTATTGTCTAGATAAGGAAACTCTTTTCAAACTAGATTAATAACCACTACTATAGTGGACTCATTATGTTCGCAAATTATTGATGGCTAGGTTATTCACTATAACCGGAGGATTCATAATGAATGAACGATTGACGAAAATAAAAAACGACACCAGTCAATTTTGGACAAGTCGAAGTAAAAAGCAAAAAATAGTTATGATTGGCTCCGTGGTAGGCGTCATCGCACTTGCAGCCATCGTGACGTTTTTTGCTTCGAAAACTACATATGTTCCACTTTATAAAGATTTATCAACTAGAGAAATTGGACAAGTAAAGGAAGCACTAGATTCCCAAGGTGTGAACTATGAAATTGCTCCAGGTGGAACATCTATTTTAGTGCCAGAAGAGCAAGTTGACTCCTTGTTAGTACAATTAGCTTCAGAGGGCTATCCGCAAACAGGCACAATTGATTACTCATTTGCTAATAGTTCAGGATTTGGTATGACAGATAATGAATTTAACCTCTTAAAAAAAGCAGCAACTGAAACTGAAATTGCTAAGCTTTTTAAAAATTTAGAGGGTGTAAAAGATGCCAAAGTAATGATTACTGTTCCTGAAGAAGGGGTATTCGTAACGGATGTACAAGGCGAGGCAACGGCATCTATTGTTTTAAATACAGACCCTGGCTATAAATTTACAGAACAGCAAATTACTACTATGTACAATTTGGTGTCAAAAAGTATTCCCAATTTAAAAACTGAAAACATCGTAATCTCTAATCAATTCTCAGAGTACTTTGATTTGAATGCTGCTACTACTGATGGTACTTCCACAGCGACAGCCGAAGGTCAATTACAAATGAAGAAATTAGTAGAACGTGATCTACAGCGTCAAGTGCAAAATATGCTAGGAACGTTGATGGGACAAGATAAAGTGATGGTTTCTGTTACAACGGATATTGACTTCAAGAAAGAAAATCGTGAAGAAAACCTTGTGACACCTGTTGATGAAGAAAATATGGAAGGTATCGCAATTAGTGCTCAACGAATTACAGAGCAGTATTCTGGTACAGGCGCAGCAGCTGCAGGAACACCTGAAGCTGAAACAACTACAGATAACTTCACAACGTATAACGAAGGTGCAACAGGGAATGGTGACTATGAACGTACAGAGGAAACGATCAATAATGACGTGAATCGTATACGTAAAGATATCCAAGAAGCTCCTTATAAAGTTCAAGATATTGGAATTCAAGTCATTGTTGAACCACCAACAGCGACAGATGCAGCGTCATTACCAGATGGTGTTCGTGAAGATATCGAGAAAATTTTAAGTACAATAGTTCGTACAACAATTTCCAAAGATGTGGCAGCAGAACTTACACAAGAGCAAATTGACGAGAAAGTAGCTGTTTCAGTACAACCTTTATATGGTAAGGCGACAGAGGTCGCTGATGAAAAACCAGTTATCCCATGGTGGGTTTGGGTCATTGGCGGTATCTTATTAGCTGTTATTTTATTACTAGCATTCTTTATTATCCGTTCTCGTAAGCGTGCGCAGGAAGAAGAAGAGCTAAGTATCCTAGAAGAACAAGAAGAATTAATGATTGATGATATTAATGAAGAAATTGAAACGGAAGCTACAATGCGTCGTAAGCAGCTTGAAAAAATGGCTAAAGAAAAGCCAGACGATTTTGCAAAGTTACTGCGTAGTTGGATTGCGGAAGACTAACTAGGAGGTTCGGCTGTGTCCAAGAAAGATAAGGAATTAACCGGAAAACAAAAGGCCGCACTCTTGTTAATTTCATTAGGGCCTGAGGTTTCAGCTTCTGTCTATAAACACTTAACAGAGGAAGAAATTGAACGTTTAACATTAGAAATTTCAAGTGTTAAAAAAGTAGAATCAAATGTCAAAGAAGAGATTATTGAAGAATTTCACAATATCGCACTAGCGCAAGACTATATCACACAAGGTGGTATTGGCTACGCGAAAACAGTATTAGAAAAAGCGCTTGGTGTTGAACAAGCGCAAACGATTATTAATCGTCTAACATCTTCTCTACAAGTGCGTCCGTTTGATTTTGCTAGAAGAGCTGATCCAGCACAAATTTTTAACTTTATTCAAAATGAACATCCACAAACAATTGCCCTGATTCTCTCTTATTTAGAGGCGGGGCAAGCGGGTGTTATTTTATCTTCACTACCACAGGAAGTACAGGCGGATATTGCTAAACGTATAGCAGTAATGGAATCGACTTCTCCAGAAGTAATTAGTGAAATTGAATCTGTATTAGAGCGTAAATTATCGTCAACAGTTACACAGGATTACACTGAAACAGGTGGTATCGATGCTGTCGTAGAAGTGTTAAATGGCGTAGATCGACAAACAGAAAAAACAATTCTCGATGCACTCGAAATACAGGATCCAGAACTTGCAGAGGAAATCAAAAAACGTATGTTTGTGTTCGAAGATATCGTTACACTCGACAATCGTTCCATTCAACGTGTTATTCGTGACTGTGAAAACGAAGACTTACTGCTTTCAATGAAGGTATCAAGTGAAGAAGTAAAAGATATTATTTTCCGCAATATGTCACAGCGTATGGCTGATACATTTAAAGAAGAAATGGAAATTATGGGACCTGTACGATTACGTGACGTAGAGGAGGCGCAATCTCGAATTGTTGCTGTTATTCGTCGTCTAGAGGATGCTGGAGAGATTATTATTGCTCGCGGTGGAGGAGATGACGTCATTGTCTAGAATCATCCGTTCTATTTACACCCAGTCTGATAGCGATAGTATTAAAGAAATCCAAATCCGAGATATGTTTGAACCGATTGAAGTAGACCAACATGAAGTCTCATCACAGCATCAATTAACATTGGATGAAATAATGGCAGAGCGAGATCGTTTACTTGCAGAAGCTAGAGCTACTTTGCAAGCAGAACGTGAGATGTTTGAACAAGAAAAGCAATTACACTTCCAAGAAATTGAACACTTAAAGTTAAGCTGGGAAGAAGAGAGACCGAATCGAGTGCAAGAGGCGTATGATGAGGGGTTTGGGCAAGGCTATGAAGATGGTATGAACAAAGCCTCTGAAGCAATGGCCCAGTCACTTCAAACTGCGAATGAAGTTATGATTCAAGCGAAACAAAATGCACAAAAATATATTGAAGATCAAGAAGCGGTCATTTTAGAGTTAGGCTTAACTGCAGCAGAACGAATTATTGGCACCTCACTAGAGCAAGATAACGAACTGTTTGTGTCAATTGTGCGTCGAGGGTTGAAAGAAGCAAGGGAAATGAAAGAAATTAAAATTTATGTTTCCCCAACATACTACGCTTTAATTACCACTAATCGAGATGAATTAGCAGAAATGTTCCCGATGGATGTACCATTTATGATTTTTGTGAATGAAGATTTAGACAATGAAACAGATTGCTATATTGAAACAAATCATGGTCGCATTATGGTTAGTATTGATGAGCAATTGAATGAGCTTAGATTAAAGCTACATGAAATATTAGAGAGTAAGGAATGATCTTGATGAAAACGGCTCAATTAATCGAACATATTCCTCATATACCTACTTTTAAAAAGTTTGGTAGAGTAACTAGAGTTGTCGGCTTGATGATTGAGTCGCAAGGTCCAGATAGTTCCATAGGTGATGTCTGTAAAATTCATGTGGAAACTGTAAACAATGGTCACCAAATCATTTTAGCAGAGGTTGTTGGTTTTAAAGATGAGATAGTTGTCTTAATGCCATTCACCTCTTTACGTGAAATATCTATTGGCTGTCTTGTTGAAGGGACTGGTGCCCCTCTAGAAGTAAAAGTGGGCCCTGAGTTAATAGGAAAAGTATTGGATTCTATGGGGAATCCAATCGATGGCACCTTATTACCGAAAGGGTTAATGACCGTCCCTACTGAGCAAGATCCACCGAACCCACTGACTCGTCCACCAATTGACGAAAGACTCGAAGTAGGGGTGAAGGCGATTGATGGCATGCTAACAGTTGGTAATGGTCAACGTGTTGGTATTTTCGCTGGTTCTGGGGTCGGAAAAAGTACGTTACTAGGTATGATTGCTAGAAACACGCAAGCAGATTTAAATGTCATTGCGCTCATAGGAGAACGTGGTCGTGAGGTTCGTGAATTTATCGAACGTGATTTAGGCGCAGAAGGTTTAAGTCGCTCCATTGTTGTTGCAGCCACATCAGATCAACCAGCATTAATGCGGATTAAAGGCGCTTTTACAGCGACAGCGATTGCCGAATATTTTAGAAATCGAGGCTTAAATGTCATGCTGATGATGGACTCCGTTACACGTGTAGCCATGGCACAACGTGAAATTGGACTTGCCACGGGAGAACCACCGGCACAAAAAGGGTATACGCCTTCTGTATTTGCGATATTACCTAAATTATTAGAACGTACTGGTACTAATGAAAAGGGCTCAATCACAGCATTCTATACCGTTTTAGTTGATGGTGATGATATGAATGAACCAATAGCTGATACTGTGCGAGGGATATTAGATGGCCATATTGTATTGGATCGAAATCTAGCCAATAAAGGTCAATATCCAGCCATCAATGTTTTAAAAAGCGTAAGCCGTTTGATGAATCATGTTGCAGAGCCAGCGCATAAAAAAGCTGCTGAACGATTAAGGGAACTCTACTATACATATGACAAATCTGAGGATTTGATCAATATTGGAGCTTACAAAAGAGGAACTTCTAAAGAGATTGATGAGGCCATTCATTATGAACCGCTCATTACGCATTATCTTAAACAAGGCTATTTAGACAAAGTAACATTAGAAGAAAGTGTCAATGAGTTAATAACATTATCGAACGGTGGTGCGAAATAGATGGTCAGTTATGTGTATCGTTTTGAAAAAGTGTTAACAATTCGTGAGCAAGAAAAAAACGAAACCGAAATGGCTTATAAAGAATCTGTCCGTTCTTTTGAAGAAATAGCAACAAGATTATATGAATTACTTAAAAAGAAAGAAGACTTAATCGCATTTCAGCAGGAGCGTTTAACGATTGGCTCATCTATTGACGAAATTCATCATTATAGTCGTTTTATAGATAGTCTTGAGAAAACAATTGCAGATGTACAACAGAAAGTGATACAAGCTCGTGCGAAGATGAATTGGCACGAGGAAAAATTATTAGAAAAAAACTTGGAAGTACGTAAATTTGAAAAAATGAGAGAAAAAGATTTGAAGCTATTCCAGCAAGAGCAAGATCGTATAGAAAGCCTTTTTCTAGATGAAATTTCATTACAAACGTATAACAAGAGAGAAATCAGGTGATTTCATGGCAAAAAAAGACAATCGATTGACAGCGGAGTTAGTAGAAGTGCAGTCAAAGAAAAAAACAGGGGGCTTTCTAAAGTTTTTTACTTGGATTGTACTACCGATTATGTTTGTAGTAGCGGTTTTACTTGTTGTGGCAACGTTAATGAATACGAATGTCTTTGATTTAGGGAAAAAGGCAATAGGAAGTTTACCCTTTGTCCCATCAGAAGAGCAACAAGCTAAAGATGCTGCCATTAATAACGACTCTAAATTAGTTAATTTACAGGCAGAGATACAAGAAAAAGAAGCTGAAATTACACAGCTACAAAAAAAGCTTGATACAACAACAACTGAAAAAGAGAAGTTAGTGATAGAAAAAGAACAGTTGCAATTTGAAATTGAAAAATTGAATCGACAACAAGATGATGTAAAGCGTGACTTTAATGATATCTTATCAACGTTCGATAAGATGTCTCCGAAAGCTGCAGCACCAGTATTAATCAATATGAGTGATGCGGAGGCGCTACGAATTTTAACGAATTTAAAGCCTGATAAGTTAGCAGCCATATTAGAGAAAATGGATGCCAAAGATGCAGCAAAATATACGGAGTTAATGGCTAAACAATAAGATAAATGAAAGGAGGTGAAAGAACAATGGATGTAGCAATGATGCAAATGATCACTAAGTCTGTACCTAATAAAGCAGCAAAATCTTCAACCGTTAATAGTCCTGAAGGTAAGGTCAATGGAACTCCGAATAAAGAAAATGTATCGAATTTCGGGTCTGTTTTTAGTAAAATGATGTCGTCTTCAACGCAAACAAACCAATCTTCGCAGTCAACTGCAACAAAGGAGCTAGCCGATTTACAAGCGGTTTTAAATGCTGATTCAATGGAGGAATTACTAGATTTACTAGGAATCCCTCATGATGATGGGTTATTAATGCTTCAGCTTGGCGAAGACAATAAAGCAGTGGCAATGGATGAAATGCTTAATTTAGAAAATATACTAAATGCATTAGGTATTGATGAAGAGCAACTTCAAAAAATAGTCCAACAGCTGCTAGGAGAAGAGAAGGAAGCTAGTGATGTTTGGGAGCTACTATCACTAGTAGATGCCCAAGCGCCGATACTGCAGGCGCAAATAGGACCTGCTTTACAAGGTGAAGGACAAGTAACACCAAAAGACGCTACACAACTGCTTCAAGTATTGAAGCTAGCACAATTAGTCGGACAGAAAACGGACTTAACAACTTCACAAGAAAACTTATTAACAACGGTTAAGAGTCTATTAACATCATTACAAACGCAAGTAGAAACTACACAACTAACAACAACCAAAACAACTGGAGCATTGCCATTACAAGGCTTTCAGCAAGTAGTTCAGCAAGTACAAGTGACGAAGCAGAGTGAGACAAGCACAAATGACATGGTTACACCGCAAACAGTTCAAACTAAACCGGATACATTCCATGTCACATTACCAACTGCCAAACCTGCGCAGTCTGAGGCTTTGTTAAAAGAAATGCAGGCTATTATGAATAGAGCACAAATTTCAAATGCACAAGGGATCACACGTTTAACGATTAAATTGTACCCAGAAAATCTTGGGACAGTTCGTATTGAACTTGTACAAAATGATGGCGTACTGACAGCTCGTTTACTAGCTTCTACAGCTCATGGACGTGAATTACTTGATAGTCAAGCACATCAGCTAAAACAAGCTTTTGTTCAACAAAACATTCAAGTAGATCGTCTTGATATAGCACAATCACTACAAGATGCAGATCGCCAGCAACGCGATCAAAGCTTCTTCAATAATTTCTTTAAGCAGCAACAGGATGAAGAGCAAGAACATAAAAATGAAGATGAAGATGAAGGACTATCCTTTGATGACTATTTAATCAATGAGGAGGTGTAATAATGGCAGATGCAACAAAAAATGTAAGCAATACATCCATAACGGATGATTTGTATTACTCGAATTATAAAAAACCAACGAAACAAACAGGTAATAGTGAGCTTGGCAAAGACGCCTTTCTACAACTTTTAATTACACAATTACAGCATCAGGACCCTACAAATCCTATGGATGACCGAGAATTCATTTCTCAAATGGCACAGTTTTCTTCTTTAGAACAAATGCAAAACATGACAAAGACAATGGAGTCATTATTGGCATCACAGCAACAAACACAGATGATGAATTATGCATCCTTTGTTGGTAAAGAAGTGAAATGGCATGAAATTACAGATAAAACAGATGAAAAAGGGGATCCTGTTGTAAATGAAGGAACAGGTGTAATTGAATCCTTGAAATTTGTAGATGGTAGTGTTGTATTCAAATTAACAGATGGAAAAGAAATAACGCCTGGTAATATTTCAGGAATACTAGGTGGCTCTGGAACAAATACAGATGGCGGTAATACTGTACCAGAATCTCCGCTTGTACAGGCAAGTAAACTGATTGGTAAAAATGTTACGTATAAAGATGGCGACCAAGAATTACAAGGTCGAATTGTCTCTGTTTCAAATAAAGATGGCGTTATCTATTACGTATTAGATAATGATAAAAAACTAACAGATAAAGATTTTACAGTAATTAGCGAATAAAGGTGGAGAAGAATGATGGATAAATTTTCAATTCATCGTGTACCCTTGCATCCATCTATTCGCACAATACAACCTAAGCCAATTCAATCGCAGCAATCCTTTAAAGCTCATTTACAGGAGGCTGCAAAGCAAGAACTAAAGGTGAGCAAACATGCGCATGAACGGATCATTGAACGTAAAATTGACATCTCTGAACAAGAATGGCAGGTAGTATCGGATAAGGTATTTGAAGCACACTCAAAAGGTGTCAAACAACCATTAGTCTTGATGGATCAAGCAGCTTTAATTGTCAGTGCTAAAAATGCTACTGTCATTACAGCAATGGATCGCACGGAGGCAAAACAACAGTTATTTACAAATATTGATGGCACGATTGTGCTGTAAAGGCTGGACCTTCTTATGTAAGGAAGCCTTGGTGATGCTGATTGATAGAGGCACACCTATAAAAAACGAAGGGAGAACGAAAACTTATGTTACGTTCTATGTATTCAGGTATTTCAGGTCTTAAAAACTTCCAAACGAAGCTAGATGTTATTGGTAATAACATCGCAAATGTTAATACTGTTGGCTTTAAAAAGGGGCGTGTTCTTTTTAAAGATTTAATGTCTCAAACACAAGCTGGTGCATCTGCAGCAACAGCTACACGAGGTGGTGTTAACCCACAACAAGTTGGTTTGGGTTCTCAATTAGCTGCTATTGATACAATACATGGTGGCGGCTCATTACAAGGTACTGGGCGTGGACTTGACTTAGGGATTGAAGGAGATGGCTTCTTCATGGTAGCTGACGCAAATGGAGCTCCAGACCCAGATAGTGGTTTTATTGGCGAAGAAGGTTTCAATAATACCCTATTTACTCGTAATGGTGTTTTCTATATGGATAGCAATGGCTATATAGTAAATGCTGATGGTAAATATCTAGTAGGAGTATCTGCTGGAGAAGAAATTGTTATGGAAACTGATGACGATGGTATCAATCCAGATGAAGCACCAGTCGCTTCTGGAGATGAAGGTGCTAACTTATTTGATGATGATGGTGTACTAGACCCAGACGATGGTGAGGTAGGGCCAATCCGTATCCCAACGACTGCTAAAGAAATTAGCATCGGAGCTAATGGTACGATTGAATATGTGGACCTAAACGGTGATCGCAAATGGGCAGGACAGCTAATTATGGCTAAATTCCCAAATGCGGGTGGTCTTTCTAAGGTTGGAGGAAACTATTACCAACAAACAGCAAACTCTGGTGCTGCCTATGCACAAGTAGCCACTGTTGCAGGGATGGGTAAAGTAGTACCTGGCACAGTAGAAATGTCCAATGTAGACTTATCGGAAGAATTTACAGAGATGATTGTGGCTCAACGAGGTTTCCAAGCGAATACTCGTATTATTACAACATCAGATGAAGTGTTACAAGAGCTAGTAAACTTAAAACGATAATGATTATATAGTTCTTTAATTCATAACAGGTGTTTGATAAAACATATTTTCATATGAGGGAGGGTCGGGCCGGCTCTCACGCTAGACCCGGCCCTATTTCAATGATCGAACTAACACGTCTTAATGGCAAAGCATTTACATTAAATGCTTTATACATAGAAACAGTCGAATCGTTTCCAGATACGACTATTACTTTAACAACTGGAACAAAAGTAATTGTTTTAGAGAGTGAAGATGAGGTGCGACAAAAGGTAACTGCCTTTTATAATAATATACAAATTTTATCCAACCCGCATCTACGAGGTGAAAAAGATGAAGAATAATAAAATGTTAACAATGATTATTATTTTGCTAGTAGCAGTCATACTGATTGGCGTTATTTTATTTGTATTGCTTACACAATTTAATAAGCCAACAGGAGCTGTTGAGCCATCCATTGATGAGATTGTAGAATCCTCTGTGGAGGTACCTGAAATCACGACGAATCTTGCAGATAACAGAGTTGTACGCTTGTCATTAAAAATTCAAACGACAAGTAAAGATGCTGCTACAGAATTAACAAAGCGTGTTTTCCAAGTGCAAAATATTGCCATTCAAGAGCTTTCTGAAATGGAGCAAAAGGATTTAGAGGGTAAGCAAGGGAAACAAATTTTCCAAAAATCATTAAAAACAAGGTTAAATGAATTGATGCAAGAGGGAGAAGTTCAGGAAGTATATTTTACCTCCTTCATCACTCAATAAAACAGAAACTGCTTGAAATGGAGGTGGGCAAATGGCAGGAGATGTGTTATCTCAATCCGAGATAGATGCGCTGCTTTCCGCTATATCAACTGGGGAAATGTCAGCTGACGATATAAAAAAGGAGGACGAGGGACGCAAGGTTAAAGTTTATGACTTTAAACGAGCACTTCGATTCTCAAAAGATCAAATCCGAAGTTTGACCCGAATACACGAAAACTTTGCACGACTATTGACAACCTTCTTTTCTGCACAGCTTAGAAGCTATGTACAGATTACGGTTGCATCGGTAGACCAAATACCATTTGAAGAGTTTGTACGTTCGATTCCGAATATGACACTCATTAATGTGTTTGAAGTGCCACCATTAGATGGTAATATATTGATGGAAATAAATCCGAACATTGCCTATTCCATGTTAGATCGTCTAATGGGCGGTAGTGGGGCAAGTCATAGTAATGTAGATAACTTAACAGAAATTGAAACAAAGATTATGACAAACCTTTTTGAACGCTCATTCGACAATTTACGCGAGGCATGGGAAAATGTTGCAGAAATTGATCCAATATTAGTGGAGCTTGAAGTAAATCCACAATTTTTACAAATGATCTCACCAAATGAAACAGTGGTCGTAATTTCGTTAAATACGATTATTGGTGAGACAAGCGGTATGATTAACATCTGTATCCCGCATGTTGTGTTGGAGCCTATTGTTCCAAATCTATCTGTTCGCTACTGGATGCAGACAAATACAAAAGAGATGTCTCCAGAGCAAACAAAAATGCTGGAAACACGTGTGAAACAAGCACAATTACCACTTTCAGTTGAACTGGGTCTGTCGGACATTACCATTGAGGATTTCCTTACAATGCAAATTGGTGATGTTATACAATTAGATCAAAAAATCGAAGATCCATTAATACTGAAAGTTGGAACATTGCCAAAATTCACGGTTCAACCAGGTAAGCAAGGCAAAAAATTAGCAATCCAGATTATCGACCCTTTGAAAGGAGGAGACGAAGATGAGTGATGAAATGCTCTCCCAAGAAGAAATTGAAGCGTTATTAAGGGGCGAGACGTTGGAAGATAAAAACAGCGACACTGCAGCTTCTTCAAATGATGAGACTAATGATTTAAGAGTTGAGGATTACCTTGATTCGTTTGCACAAGATGCATTAGGTGAGGTAGGTAACATTTCTTTCGGAAGTTCTGCTACAGCACTTTCTGCGTTATTAGGTCAAAAAGTAGATATTACTACTCCAAGTATTTCCATGATAAACCGTAATAAATTAGAAGAGGAGTTTCCTCATCCTTATGTGGCTGTACAAGTGGAATATACGATTGGTTTAACAGGTATGAATTTACTTGTTATTAAACAATCGGATGCAGCCATTATTGCCGATTTAATGTTAGGTGGCGATGGTTTAAATCCGAAGCCAGACTTAGGTGAAATTCAACTAAGTGCTGTTCAAGAGGCTATGAACCAAATGATGGGTTCAGCGGCAACATCGATGTCGACTGTATTTAATAAAAAAGTGGATATTTCTCCACCGACTATTGATTTAATGAATATTTCACAGGATGAAGGCCGTGACAATATTCCAGAAGACGATTTATTAGTTAAAGTATCCTTTAGACTACGCATTGGTAATTTAATTGATTCAAATTTAATGCAATTATTACCGCTTAAATTTAGTCAAAACATTGTAAAATCTCTTTTAGGTGAAACAGAGTCTATTGAAGAACCAGTAGCTGCAACGATTGCCCCTGAGGCACCATCAATTGCAGCGCCACCAGTTCAACAACAAGCACCTGTAACACCACCACCTGCACAACCAGTATATCAACAGCAGACAGCACCAACGCAGCAACCTATTTATCAAGAGCAACCACAGTTTACGCAACCAGCAAGACCTGCACAACCTGTGAATGTGCAACAAGCACAGTTTGCTAGCTTTGATCCAAATGTAATCTCTCAATCTGAAGCTAGAAATTTAAATATGCTACTTGATATTCCATTGCAAGTTACTGTAGAGTTAGGACGTACGAAACGTTCTGTTAAAGAGATTTTAGAACTATCGAGTGGTTCAATTATTGAGCTAGACAAATTAGCGGGGGAGCCTGTTGATATTTTAGTCAATAGTCGTTTAATCGCTAAAGGTGAAGTCGTTGTTATTGATGAAAACTTTGGTGTCCGTATTACAGATGTTTTAAGTCAAGCAGAGCGTTTAAATAATTTAAGATAGTTTCAATTGGAGGAGTTAACCATGTCTAAAAGAATTTTAATTGTAGACGACGCTGCATTTATGCGCATGATGATCAAGGATATTTTATCAAAAAATGGATTTGAAGTTGTTGGAGAGGCAGCAGATGGCTTACAGGCTGTTGAAAAGTACAATGAATTAAAACCCGATTTAGTAACAATGGATATCACAATGCCTGAGATGGACGGTATTGCGGCTCTTAAAGCGATTAAGGGAACAGATCCAAGTGCAACTGTAATTATGTGTTCAGCCATGGGACAACAAGCAATGGTAATCGATGCAATTCAAGCTGGCGCGAAAGACTTTATCGTGAAGCCTTTCCAAGCAGATCGTGTAATTGAAGCGATTCAAAAAGCACTGGGATGATTGTATGAGAATGTTAAAATCATTTCGTTTCACGATGATTTTCGCATTTCTTGTATCCTTCCTGTTTTTGTACCCGACACCAACTTCTGTTTATGCGGATGCTGATACGAATAGTGTCACTGATTGCATTGAAAACCCAGAAGCTTGTAATGGAGATACTACCGATCCAGCTGCTAAACAAGAAATAAATGTATCAGCAGCTGGAGATATATCTGCATGGGAATACATAAAAATGGTTTTGGCGCTTATTTTTGTTGTAGCTTTATTTTATGGATTGATGAAGTTTTTAAATAAACGAAATTTAAACTTCCAACGTAATCAAATGGTACAAAATTTAGGCGGTTTATCGTTAGGTGCTCAAAAGTCAGTTCAGCTTTTACAAGTAGGTAAATCATTGTATTTAGTAGGGGTTGGAGAAGATGTGCAACTGTTACGTGAAATTACTGATCCTGAAGAAGTTGAAGCATTGCTAGCACTCTATAACGAAAGGCAAGAACTTGCAACAACATCACCGTATATTGCAGAAGTACTTTCTAAGTTTAAGAAAAAAGAGCAAGTGAGTATGCACAATGAACAAAAGCAAGATTCATTTGGCAAACTATTTGAAAAAAAGATATCTGAAATAAAACAGGAGCGTAGTGATGAGATAGAGAGATGGAAGCAAAAGGAGAAGGATGATAAATGAATGATTTAATCAATGTTTTTTCCAATAGCGATCCAACCAACGTCTCTACATCTGTTAAGCTCCTACTGTTACTAACGGTTTTATCTCTTGCACCGAGTATCTTAATATTAATGACATCTTTCGCTAGAATTGTCATTGTCTTATCCTTTGTGCGGACGGCATTAGCGACACAGCAAATGCCACCAAATCAAGTGATTGTTGGTCTAGCACTATTTTTAACGTTCTTTATTATGGCACCAACTTTTCAAGAGGTGAATAAAGAGGCATTACAGCCGTTATTTGCTGAAGAGATTGGTTTAGAAGAAGCATATGATCGTGCTAGTGCACCATTTAAAGAGTTTATGAGTAAGCATACAAGGCAAAAAGACCTTGAATTATTTTTATCTTATAATCAAGCAGAAAAACCAGCATCAGTGGAGGAAATCCCACTAACAATGCTCGTCCCAGCATTTGCTTTAAGTGAAATAAAAACAGCATTTCAAATTGGTTTTATGATTTTTATACCATTCCTTGTCATCGATATGATTGTTGCGAGTACTTTAATGTCGATGGGGATGATGATGTTACCACCAGTAATGATTTCCTTGCCATTTAAAATCTTATTATTTGTTCTGGTAGATGGCTGGTATCTAGTCATGAAATCGTTACTACAAAGTTTTTAGGGGATGATACAGTATGACAGGTGAATTGGTTATTTCCATAGCAGAACGTGCCATTATGATTATCCTTCTAACAAGCGGTCCGCTATTATTAGTTGCTTTAATCACTGGTTTAGCGGTAAGTATCTTTCAAGCAACAACTTCGATACAAGAGCAAACATTAGCATTTGTACCCAAAATTGTCGCTGTCCTAGTGGCCATCGTATTCTTTGGCCCATGGATGTTATCTCAAGTTACTAGCTATGCGAGAGACATATTCGAGAATTTAACACGTTATATAGGGTGAGTCCATGAATGAATTAATTCCACATTTAACGGTTTTCTTATTAGTACTTGTGCGTGTTTCAGCATTTTTTGTTACGGTCCCTTTTTTTTCATATAGGACCATTCCGCCACAAGTCAAAATTACTCTCGCACTGGTATTAGCTTGGATGATGTACTATACAATTGATGTTGAGCCATTGGTCTTCAATGATGAATACATATTATTAGTGATGAAAGAAGCACTTGTTGGACTATTGCTTGGTCTTATGGGCTACATCATCATGTCTGCAATACAAATTGCAGGAAGCTTTATTGATTTTCAAATGGGATTTGCCATTGCCAATATTATTGATCCACAAACAGGTGCGCAAAGCCCATTAATTGGTCAGTTCTTTAATATGCTAGCACTTCTTTTTTTATTAGCGATTGATGGCCATCATATGATTCTGAATGGAATTTACTATAGCTATCAATTTTTACCGATGGATCAATTTCCAAGCTTTGCTAGTGAAAGCTTACCGAAATTTATTATGACGACTTTCACAGCCGTTTTCGCGATAGCATTTCAGATGGCTGCTCCTGTTGTGGCGACCTTATTTTTAGTCGATTTAGCTTTAGGAATAACAGCAAAAACAGTACCGCAATTAAATATTTTTGTGGTCGGTTTTCCGATTAAAATCGGAGTTAGTTTTTTAGTAATGTTTACAATGATGGCTGTGATGATTCAAGTTATTCAAAAGCTCATTACGATTATGATCTACGGTATACGGGATTTAATGGCCATTTTAGGTGGTGGATGATATGAAGCTACTACTAAGTTTAGATATCCAGTTTTTTGCAGGTGAAAAAACAGAAAAGGCAACCCCTAAAAAACGTCAGGATGCTCGAAAAAAAGGGCAAGTTGTAAAGAGTCAAGATATTTCTAGTGCCATTGTCATGCTTATGGTATTTATCTTTTTATTTTTCTTTGCTGGCTCCTTGCGTGATGAATTATTAGCTTTTTTTAGACAAACATTTATTCATAACATACGCATCGAAAAATTAACGATTGATAGTGTGATGCGCTTATTTACAGAAACATTGATACAGATGGCTTTTATTATTGTGCCCATCATGGCGATTGCTTTTGTTGGAGCTCTTGCGGGTAATTTCCTGCAGTTTGGCTTTTTATTTACATTAGAACCAATGAAATTTGATTTAAAAAAGATGGATCCTATTAAAGGGTTAAAAAAAATATTTTCTGTTAAGGCCATTGTTGAACTGCTGAAGTCGGTCTTAAAGATTGGCTTTATAGGAAGTGTCACAACAATTATTATTTGGACAAACCTACCAGAAGTTTTGGCTTTATCTTTTAAAAGTCCATGGATGACGCTCATTACAGTAGGGAAGCTTGTCGGCATAATGGGTATAGCCGCATCTTTAGTTTTACTTTGTGTATCCGTTCTGGACTGGATGTATCAAAAACATGAGTATGAAAAAAATCTTAAAATGTCTAAGCAAGATATTAAAGATGAATATAAAAATAGTGAGGGTGACCCGCTGATTAAATCCAAAATCAAACAACGTCAACGCGAAATGGCGATGCGTCGTATGATGTCAGAGGTGCCGAATGCAGATGTTGTTATCACCAACCCTACTCACTATGCGATTGCCCTCAAATACGATGAGGACAATATGGATGCCCCACGTATCGTTGCGAAGGGGACAGACTTTGTCGCCCAAAAAATTAAGCTGATTGCCAAAGAGCATGATGTCATAATGGTTGAAAATAGACCTTTAGCACGTGCGATGTATGATCAGGTAGAAATTGGTGATCAAGTACCAGAGGAATTTTTTAAGGCAGTAGCAGAAATACTCGCTTATGTTTACCGTATTAAGCGAAAAATTTAAAGCTTTTAAGTAGGAGGGACACAAATGAAAGTTCGCGATATTGGGGTTTTAGGTGCGGTTATTTTAATCGTTGCGATGCTCATCATCCCTCTTCCTCCGTGGATGTTAAGTTTCTTAATTGTCATTAATATTACATTAGGATTAATTGTACTGCTAACAGCAATGAGTATGAAGGAAGCATTGGACTTTTCTATCTTCCCATCGGTCATTTTACTGTTAACCTTGTTCCGATTAGGACTAAGTGTTTCCACAACCCGTGCTATTTTAGCAAATGGTGATGCAGGGTCAGTCGTTGAAACCTTTGGTGATTTCGTAGTTGGCGGGAATGTTCTTGTTGGTTTAGTTGTCTTCTTAATTCTAGTGTTAATTCAGTTTATTGTAATTACAAAGGGCGCGGAGCGTGTAGCTGAAGTAGCAGCACGTTTCACACTCGATGCAATGCCTGGTAAACAAATGAGTATTGATGCTGACTTAAATGCAGGGGTCATTTCCGAAAAAGAAGCACGTGAACGACGTGAAAAGGTATCGGGAGAAGCAGACTTCTATGGAGCGATGGATGGTGCCACAAAATTCGTAAAAGGGGATGCCATTGCCTCAATGGTAATGGTTATTATCAACCTATTATTTGGGATCATTATCGGGGTAGTGCAAATGGGTCTTCCATTTGCAGAAGCAGCAACTCATTTTTCTAAACTAACAGTTGGAGATGGTATTGTATCCCAAATCCCGGCTTTACTTATTTCAACAGCTACAGGGATTGTTGTAACCCGTGCCTCTTCAAAAGGAAGTCTTGGCCAGGATATAACAGGACAATTATTTGCTCAGGCAAAGCTTCTTTATGTAGCTGGTGGAACGATTATCTTACTTGGATTATTTACACCAATTCCAGATTGGATAACGATTCCAATTGGTGCGTCACTCATTACAGGAGCATATATGATGGGGCGTAAGAAGCCAGAGGATGAAGAGGAATTACTTGAAATTGAGGAAGAAGTGGCAACAGATGGCATGAAGAGCCCTGAAAATGTTGTGAATTTATTAAATGTGGACCCGATCGAATTTGAATTTGGTTATGGATTAATACCTTTAGTAGATGCTACACAAGGTGGGGATTTATTAGATCGTGTTATTATGATTCGACGACAGCTAGCATTAGAATTAGGTATCGTCATCCCAGTTGTTCGTATTCGAGATAATATTCAGCTGCAACCAAATGAATATCGTATTAAAATAAAAGGGAATGAAATGGCACGAGGCGAGCTCTTATTAGATCATTATTTAGCGATGAGCCCTGGTGATGATGACTCTATTGAAGGAATTGATACTGTGGAGCCATCATTTGGACTACCAGCGAAATGGATTACGGAGCAAGTGAAAGAAGATGCCGAAATGTATGGTTACACAGTTGTTGATCCACCAAGTGTGGTGTCAACACACTTAACAGAAATCATTCGAGCAAATGCACATGAGTTACTAGGACGCCAAGAGACGAAGCAGTTAATCGATCACTTACGCGAAACACATCCTATTTTAGTCGAAGAATTAACACCGACTCCTTTGTCTACTGGAGAAATCCAAAAGGTACTTGGCAAGCTTCTTCGAGAAAATGTGTCTGTACGTAACTTACCTATAATTTTTGAGACATTAGCAGACTATGCAAAATTAACGAGTGATACAGATATTTTAACGGAGTATGTCCGTCAAGCATTAGCACGTCAAATTACTGCACAATATGTTGGAGATAGTTCAGCATTAAAGGTGATTACGGTGTCAGGTAAAGTAGAAAAAATGATTGCTGATAGTATTCAACAAACGGATCACGGAAATTATTTAGCAATGGATCCTCAAGATTCTCAAACCGTTTTAGAGACTATTGCAGCAGAAGTAGAGCGTGTTTCCTTTATGGAGCAATCCGCTATCATTTTATGCTCTCCAGCAGTTCGTATGTATTTACGACAATTGACGGAGCGTTATTTCCCTCAAATTCCAGTTCTCTCTTATAATGAGCTGGATGCTTCAGTTGAAATTCAAAGTGTTGGGGTGGTGAATGTTCAATGAAAATGAAAAAATATTATGCATCATCCATACCAGAGGCGATGAAGCAAGTGCGGGCAGAATTAGGTGAGGACGCAGTCATTTTAAATTCAAAAGTAGTCATCACAAAGAAATTTTTCGGTATGATTAAAAAGAAAAGTTTTGAAGTGGTCGCGGGAGTTGATGTTATGGAGCCAAGTTATGTGGCTCCAGCACCAGCTGTACTACCTGTAGAAACAAAAGAAAATGCAAGGTTACAAGAGATTACAAATGCTATTCAAGCAAAAGTCCATCAAGAGCCAACACCACATGTTGCAGCAGTGCATGAGGATACTAGCATCTCTGAAGAATTGAGGAAGGAAATTGCAGATTTAAAATCTTTAATGCAATCGATGCATAAAAAGACCACCCAAGCTCAATATCCCGATGAACTCTTCCCCTTCATTGAATACTTAAGACAGCAAGAGCTAAGTGAAGAGCTCATCACAACGATAGGTGATGAGCTTTTTATGCATTTCAAAGAAGCGTCAGAAATAAATTTTTCACAATGTAAATTAATAACGAAAAATTTACTACGTAAGCAGCTAGAGGCCCTTCCTGTTGGAGGATTGTCCTATGAAAGAAAGTATATAAATGTTTTAGGCCCAACAGGAGTTGGAAAGACTACAACGATTGCTAAAATGGCAGCGCGAGCTGTGTTAGAAAAAAAGAAAAAAGTCGGCTTTATTACGACCGATACGTATCGAATTGCTGCCATAGAACAGCTAAAAACATATGCAGGTCTTTTACAGGCTCCAGTTGAAATTGCTTATAATGCGACCGATTTCGAGCAAGCAATCCAAAGTTTATCCCATTTAGATTTGGTGTTTATTGATACAGCAGGTCGCAATTATAAAGAGGTCAAGTATGTGGATGATCTCCAACGTCTCATTAAGTTCGATGATCAAGCAGAGTCTTACTTAGTCCTTGCTATGACAACGAAAGAAAAGGATATGGAGAACATTGTAGACCAATTTAAGCAATTACCAATTGAAAAATTCATTTTCACAAAAATTGATGAAACAAATTCTATTGGCACAATGATCAATTTAATGATTAAATATAATAAAGGACTTGCTTACTATACGAATGGTCAAGAAGTACCAGAAGATATTGAGGAAGCTGATTTAGAAGCAGTACTTAATTTGTTTTTTCAAGGTGAAGAAAAATGAGAGACCAAGCTGAAACATTACGCTTGAAAATGATGAGGCAGCAGGGCGAACTAGGTAGAGCCATCGCAGTTGTCAGTGGCAAAGGTGGAGTAGGTAAAAGTAACTTCACCATGAATTTTGCTATAACCTTGGCCCAAAAGGGAAAAAGAGTTGCCATTGTAGATATGGATATTGGGATGGGGAATATTCATATTTTAATTGGGAAAAATGCTTCTTATAGTTTGAAAGACTATTTAGAAGGAAATAAATTACTAGATGAGGTAATATTTGAAGGACCTTATGATCTAAAGTATATTTCAGGTGGGTCTGGTATGACGAGCGTTCTAGATTGGTCACAAAGTATGTTTGAGCGATTGATTCATGCCTTTGAACAGCTTCAAAAAAACTATGATTATATTTTATTTGATATGGGGGCTGGTGCGACAAATTGGTCATTAGACTTACTGACATCCATTGATGAAATTATTGTCATTTCAACAGCGGAGCCTACTTCTATAACAGATGCGTACTCCATGATGAAATATATTCATGTACGTGATCCAGAGAAGGAGTTTTACATTCTTTGTAACCGTGCTTTTAGCAAAGAAGAAGGAATTGAAACGAATGAACGTTTAAAAATAACGATGAAACGTTTTTTAGACAAAGAAATAACCATTCTAGGTTCATTACCTGAAGATCCAGTTGTGCGTAAGGCTGTGCGTGAGCAAGTACCATTCTCGCTTGCTTATCCAGACGCACTAATATCAAAGACATTACAACTTATAGTCGTTCGTTTTATGGAACATCGTGCAGAGGAAATACACGCACATGAACAAACAGCTAAAAAATTTTTATCGAAACTCAGAAGTATTTTCTCGAAAGGGCGTGATTAATTGGACTTTTTACATAAAAGCAAGCTATTAGTTGTGGATGATTCTGCTTTTATGAGAAAGCTAATTAGTGACTTTTTTGTTGGCAACTCTAAGGTGGAAGTAGTTGGAACGGCACGAAATGGAAAAGATGCGATCAAAAAAATACAGTCGTTGAAGCCAACAGTTGTGACAATGGATATTGAGATGCCTGAAATGAATGGGCTAGATGCTTTAAAAGAAATTATGATTCAATGTCCAGTTCCTGTAATAATGCTCTCGAGTACCACTCAACGTGGGACAGAAAATGCAATAGCAGCAATTGAGAGTGGTGCAGTAGATTTTGTCGCAAAGCCAAGCGGAACCATTTCTCTTGATTTACATAAAATCCAAAATGAGCTTGTTCACAAAGTAGAGCAGGCGGCAATGGTGCCGATTTCCAAACTGAAAAAACCTTCTGGTAGTAAAAAACAACAAGAACCAGTGACAAGAGCGAGTACCGTAGTAAAGGAGCCACAACAGCATGGACGAACACCAACTCTTATGAATGTTGCTGCTAGCAATGTAGCTACATCAAAGCCACTGGTAGAATGGAGTAAAGTTGGAAAGAAAATGGTGTTAATTGGTACATCAACCGGAGGACCTCGTGCACTTCAGGAGGTCATTACTAAAATTCCTAAGTCCATACAAGCACCTATATTAATTGTTCAGCATATGCCAGCTGGATTTACTAAATCACTTGCTACTCGTCTGGATCAGCTAAGTGAAATTGCTGTAAAAGAAGCGGAACAGGGCGATATATTGCAAAATGGAGTAGCTTATATTGCACCGGGTGGTTATCATTTAAAGCTGAGAAAAGTAGGAACGACTTTTGGCATTGTTCTTGATAATCAGGAAGCACCGAGATCAGGCCATCGCCCTTCTGTAGATGTAATGTTTGAAGATGTTAGTCAATATAAGGATTTTGATAAAGTGGCAGTCATTATGACTGGTATGGGCCATGATGGTTCTAATGGACTGAAAGCATTGAAAAAAAGTGGTAATGTCATAGCTATTGCAGAATCAGCCGAAACTTGCATTGTATATGGTATGCCAAAAGCAGCAGTAGAAACGCAACTTGTTGATGAAGTTGCAGATGTAGATGATATTGCACAAACAATAATGAAATATTTGCCTTAAAAGGGGTGTCCTCTTATGGAAGTCAATCAATATTTAGAGATGTTTATCGAAGAAAGTAAAGAGCATTTACAAGCATGTAGTGAACATTTATTAGAATTAGAGAAGAATCCAGATGATTTGGCCATTGTTGGGGAAATATTCCGCTCTGCCCACACGTTAAAAGGTATGTCTGCCACAATGGGCTTTGAAGATTTAGCGGATTTGACACATAAAATGGAGAATGTTTTAGATGCTATTCGTAATGAGAAAATCCATGTCACACCTGAAATACTAGATGTTGTCTTTGAATCTGTTGATCATCTAGAAGAAATGGTGATGGATATTGCGAACGGTGGAGATGGTAAACGTGATGTTTCATCAACTGTTGCTCAACTGAAGCGCATTGAATTAGGTGAGGAAGCAGTACCAGAAGTGGTAGCAACAGTGGCACCGGCAGTCGTTGCAAGTGTTTTAGAATATGATAGCTTTGAACAAACAGTTATTACACAATCATCTGAACAAGGCTTCAATGCATTTGAAATTGCAGTTACATTACGTGAGGATTGCCTATTAAAGGCTGCGCGTGTATTTATGGTGTTTGAAATTTTAGAAAAAGATGGAGATGTCATTAAGTCCAGTCCATCTGTTGAAAAGCTTGAAGATGAACAGTTTGATCAACAATTCTATGTTGCTTTTGTGACAAAAGAAACAGCCGAAGATATGCAGAAAAAAATAATGAAGGTTTCAGAGGTTGATGAAGTCGTTGTGACAACAATTGACCTGAAGAAATTTAGTGAAAAACAATATGAAGCCCATCAGGAAGTAGCAGCAACAGCAGTGGTAGAAGCAGAACCAACACCAGCAGCTACGCCTGCGAAAGCTGAACCTGTTGCGGCACCAGCCAAAGCAGCAGCACCAGCTAAAGCTGATAAAGCTCATGCACCTGTAGGGAATAAAACGATTCGTGTAAATATTGAACGTCTTGATATTTTAATGAACTTGTTTGAAGAGCTTGTCATTGATCGTGGTCGACTACAATCGATCGCTACAGAAGTGAATCATGGTGAGTTAAATGAAACAGTAGAGCGCATGAGTCGTGTGATGGGTGATCTACAAACAATTATTTTAACGATGCGTATGGTACCAGTGGAAACAGTATTCAACCGATTCCCAAAAATGATTCGTCAGCTATCGCGTGACTTAAATAAAAAGATCAACCTAGAAATCATCGGTGCAGAAACCGAGTTAGATCGTACGGTTATAGATGAAATTGGGGATCCACTAGTTCACTTAATCCGTAATTCTGTGGATCATGGGATTGAGAATCCGACGGCTCGTCGTGCAAAAGGTAAGCCAGAAGAAGGAACAGTTGTCCTACGTGCGTATCATAGTGGAAACTATGTCTTTATTGAAATTGAAGATGACGGCGCGGGCATTAATCGTGAAAAAGTACTAGCGAAAGCTATTTCAAAAGGCATTGTGACACAAGAACAATCATATTCAATGTCTGATAAACAGATTAATGAGCTTATTTTAGCTTCAGGCTTCTCAACTGCCGATGTCATTTCTGATGTTTCTGGTCGTGGGGTAGGTTTAGATGTTGTGAAAACAACGATTGAATCACTTGGTGGTAATATTTCAATTGAATCTACACAGGATGTTGGATCTATCTTCTCGATTCAATTACCACTGACATTATCGATTATTTCAGTCATGCTGGTGGAGATTGAAAAAGAAATTTATGCAATTCCACTATCTTCTATTATTGAAACATCTATTATCCGTTCATCAGAGATTATGAATGCGCATAATCAAAAAGTAATCGACTTCCGTGGCAAGGTTGTTCCATTGGTATTCTTAGAGGAAATCTTTGAGGTTCCTCGTAAAGAGTCACAAGATGAAGAATTCCATTCAGTCGTAATTGTTCGCAAAGGTGAAAAACTTGCTGGTCTAGTAGTGGATTCTTTCATTGGACAACAAGAGATTGTCTTGAAGTCATTAGGAAATTACTTAACAAATATCTTTGCCATTTCAGGTGCAACGATTTTAGGTAATGGTAAAGTAGCCTTAATTGTAGATTGCAACGCACTAATTAAATAAGGTGAATGAATAAGAGAGGTGTAAAGTATGACAAACGCAGTGGAACAAGAAAGTATTAAAGTAATTGTCTTTCAGCTAGCAGATAAAGAATATGCAATTCCCGTGTCCCATGTACAAGGAATTGAAAAATTAATGCATATTACGCGTGTACCGAAAACCGTGAAATATGTGAAAGGTGTAATCAATCTACGAGGTGTTGTTACACCAATAGTCGATTTACGTGAACGCTTTGAACTACCTGTTTCTGAACATGAAGAAACAACACGCATTATCATTATTTCATTAGAAGATATGGAAGTAGGTTTTGTTGTAGATTCAGCAAACGATGTTATTGATATTCCAGCAAGTGCAATTGAACCGCAACCAGAGGTCGTTGGCTCACTTGAAGAAGAATTTATTTCAGGTGTTGCCAAAGTAGAGAAACGATTATTAATCTTGTTACATTTAGAAAAAGTATTAAATCCACTAAAGTAGGGATCGATAATGACATTTAATCAAAAGATTACATCGCTACATTTAGATGTATTAAAGGAAATTGGAAATATTGGTGCTGCGCATGCCGCGACAGCACTTTCCAATTTACTTGGGAAAAAAATTGATATGCGCGTTCCAAAGGTAGAAATGGTGTCCTTTAACGAAATGATGGAACTGGCTGGCGGATCTGAAAACGTTGTAGTTGGTATTTACCTTCGTATTGAAGGAGATGCTGAAGGAAGTATGTTCTTTATTTTACCTATCGAGCAAGCAAATCGCTTTATCCGTCGTCTTATTTTTGATGATACATTTGACTTTAAAAAACAACCAGTTTCAGAGCTAGGCTTATCAGCTATGCAAGAAATGGGCAATATTTTATCGGGCTCCTATTTATCTGCCTTATCGGACTTTACCAATTTGAAAATTTACCCAACAGTACCTGGTCTAAGTGTAGATATGTTTGGCGCTATTATCAGTATTGGTTTAATCGAATTATCACATGTAAGTGATAATGTTATTGTGATAAATACATCCATTTTTGAAGAAGGTGTAGAAGACCACGAAACGGTGAGAGGTCATTTCTTCCTGCTTCCCGATCCCGACTCATTCGATGCAATTTTTAAAGCATTAGGAGTTTCATGATGATGTTAAGCAGCAGTAGTGGACAAGTAATTAAAGTGGGAATTGCACAAATGGATGTAGTAAAGTTACCTAACACCATTCGAACTTCTGGTCTTGGTTCTTGTGTGGGCGTTATTTTATATGATGAGTCAAAAAAAATTGCTGGTTTAATCCATGTGATGTTACCAGATTCAAGCTTAGGTAGAGCTGAGTCAATCAATGTGGCAAAATTTGCAGATTCAGGTATTGCAGCAATGATAGATTTATTAAAATTAGAAGGCGTTCAAAAATTTAAACTAAAGGCAAAAATTGCAGGGGGGGCGCAGATGTTCCAATTTACATCTGACAAAGATACGATGCGTATCGGTCCCCGCAATGTAGAAGCAGTTAAACATGAGTTAAAGAGACATGGAGTACCTTTAGTGGCCGAGGATACTGGTGGAAATAGTGGTAGAACGATTGAATTTAATCCTGCAACGTCGATATTACATATTCGAACAGTTAACCAAGGAGTGAGCGAAATCTAATGTTTGGTTCTATTTTTTACAATCTATGGGGAGCATTAATTGCTTTTTCAATTTATTTTTTCAGTACATTTCAAAAACCATCTACTCCCCTTCGCATCATCATCAGCGCTTTTGTTGTAGCAATTATCGTCTTTATCGCTATGTATATAGTACGTTTTTTAATTGCTTACATCATGTTTACGCCAGAGGCTAATGAAGAAGTGGATGAAGATGGTCTAACAGATCATGAACTTGATGCTACTGATGGCGCAAAGCAAGAAGCTCCAGCAGTTAATTCAACGGTTGAATTTCAAGATGAAAATTCGGAGGAAATTGCTCAAGTAGTACGAACGATGATGAATCGAGAAGAAGAGCAACAAGTGAATGCGTAAAAATGAGTCGCGAATAGCGGCTCTTTTTTTATTGGGCATTTGAAGGCTTTATTATACGAGAAAATCAAAAGTTCAGGCTAGGAAGACGAAAGCTTATTAGCGCACTTTATTACAGGAGGAAAACTACCGCTTAATGAAGCAGGTAAGCAAAAATGGTCAAAAGGAGGGGGAGGGCGAACATGGTATTAGTAATGGGCTGAAGCAATCGCTCGTAGATCTCAATATTCAATGGAAAAATTATAGCACGTTTTTGAAACGACAATTGGTACATTGTGGATGCAATGTAGGTATTATAACCTTTTTGTTCAATGTCATAGTTATGATGCACCTTCGCATCGAATTAAATAGCGTCCTAAATTATAAGTTTAATTCTGTAGACAAATTTTAGAACTGTATCCAACTGTTCATCATAACAAGGGTACAGTTTTTCTATGAGATTAAAAAATTAAGGAATATATTAGAGAGTAAGAGAAACAAATGAAATTATAGTCGATTCTTGTTATAATATAGGAAAGATGGCAACTGCTTATCGAGTTTTTAACTATTCGAAGCTCACGTCTAGATTAGCTTTAATGTGGATTTTTTACAAAGATTAACCGAAAAATCCTGTTGAATGATTAATTTTATGAGCGCAAATAGTCAGTGGCAAACGGGCGCGTAAAGCGTTTTTAGAGAGGTGGATTTCATGACACAACCAATTCTGAACGATGAGCAAAAACTATGGAATCGCTGGATTCATGAGCGTGATCCAGATGCTGGTGATTTACTTATAAAAAAATATATTTCTTTAGTATCTTACCATGTCCAACGTATTGGTGCGGGTTTGCCAAAGAGCGTATCACGAGACGATTTAACGAGTTTAGGCATGGTAGGGCTTTTTGATGCATTAAATAAATTTGATATTAACAGAGATTTAAAATTCGATACATATGCTTCGTTTAGAGTAAGAGGCGCTATCATTGATGGTTTACGTAAGGAAGACTGGTTACCGCGTTCAGCGCGTGAAAAAGCCAAAAAATTAGATGCTCAAATTGAACAATTAGAGCAAAAATATATGCGTCATGTAACACCTGAGGAACTTGCGGAGCATATGGAAGTATCTGTTGAAGATGTGTACCAGACAGTGCAAGAGCATTTTTTTTCAAATGTTCTTTCCATTAATGAGCAACAGGATCAAGAGGAAGCGGACGGTAAGTCATTTGTCATCCGAGATGATACGACAAAAACACCTGAGCAAACTGTTATTAAATCGGAGTTATTAGGTGACTTAGCTGAGAATATTCAAAAGCTCAATGAAAAAGAACAGCTTGTACTTAGTTTATTTTACACAGAGGAATTAACTTTGACTGAAATTGGTGAAATGCTTGAACTGTCAACATCACGTATTTCACAGATTCATTCAAAAGCGCTATTAAAGCTACGAAAGCTATTATCAAGTGAAATGATTAATGCGTAAATATCCTTGAGGGAGAGATTCCAATGAGTTTAAAAGGTGTCGAATTACAAATTGCTATTCCAAAAACATTTGAAGCGGGGAAAATGGCAGATCAGGCACAGCAACAAGCATTAGCCCAACAGGCACACGCAAATGAAGCATTAAAAAAAGAAGTAGAGCGCAAGCAAAAAATTGTCAATACAACAGAAGGTATGGATGAAATTAGTGAGGATGAGGATGCAGGTGGCGAATATTTAACAGGTATTCATAAAAAGAAGAAAAAGAAGCAGGGTCAACAAGAAAAACAGGCACAACATCCGTTTAAAGGGAATTTCGTGGATTTTAGTGGATAGGAGTTTACAATGACAACCATACTAATAGCGTTACTATTCTTTTTACAGCTACTTTCATTTTACTTCCTTATTATTTTAAATACAAAGCTAGCAAAATTTAAGGATTTAGAAAAGAAGCAAGAACGTTTAATGAGGGAAATGGACGATACGATTACGGCTTATTTAGCAGAAATGAAAGATGAAAATGACCGACTTATTAAAGAGTTACAAAATGTCAAACAGCCCGAAATAGCGGCGAGTAGCTTGCAGCAAATAGAACAAAGTGTGACACCAATGGAACAGTCGTCTTCGGATTTAACCCAAGGGACTAAAAGTGATAGTTCGCTAAGTTTAGATAAAGATTCTCGTATCTACGTACCTAAAAAAATTGTAGCAAATGCTTATTCACGTCAGCAACATACTGGTGCAAAAAAGGCACAAGCAGTGCCATCTCCAAAAGAGGAGATGGCAAGTCTACCTGAAAAAGAAAAAATGCTGACGGTGGAACAGCAAGCGCTAGAATTAGCAAAGCAGGGAAAATCGGTAGAGGAGATAGCGAAACAACTGCAAAAGGGGAAAACAGAAATCGAGCTTTTACTGAAATTTCATCACTAAATTGTTGCGAATCAATCAAAGCTATGATATAGTTGCAAATGGTGTTATTACTACACACGCATTTTGATGTAGTAAGTGGTGCTCTAAGCTTAGGGTAGCTTGTTGCAGATGATAAATGCGGAGGATAAAAACCAAACATACTAGGAGGAAATTCACATGTCAGTAATTTCTATGAAACAATTACTTGAAGCTGGTGTACATTTCGGTCACCAAACTCGTCGTTGGAACCCAAAAATGAAGAAATATATCTTCGTTGAACGTAACGGGATCTACATCATCGACTTACAAAAAACGGTTAAAAAATTAGAGGAAGCTTATGACTTCATGCGTCAAGTTGGTCAAGACGGTGGTAAAGTTCTTTTCGTTGGTACGAAAAAACAAGCACAAGAAGCGATCAAAGATGAAGCTGAACGTTCAGGCAACTACTACATCAACCAACGCTGGTTAGGTGGTACTCTTACAAACTTCGGTACAATTCAAAAACGTGTTGCACGTATGAAACAAATCGAAAAAATGGAAGAAGAAGGAACTTTCGAAGTTCTTCCTAAAAAAGAAGTAATCCAACTTAAAAAAGAACACGAACGTCTAATCAAATTCCTAGGCGGTATCCGTGATATGCACGATCTTCCAGACGTAATGTTCGTGGTTGACCCACGTAAAGAGCGCATTGCTGTTGCAGAAGCTCGTAAATTAAACATCCCTCTAGTAGGTATTGTTGATACTAACTGTGATCCAGATGAAATCGACTACGTAATCCCTGCTAACGATGATGCTATTCGTGCTGTTAAACTTTTAACTGCTAAAATGGCTGACGCTTTAATCGAGTCAAAACAAGGTGAAGAAGAAGCTCCAGCTGTAGAAGCTGCTGCTGAGTAATTCACGTTTACAAAAAGGTGATAAGTGGCTCAAAACCCTTATCACCTTTTTTAGAACCTATCATTAAATAGTTCAACCAATTTGAGGAGGAAACACTAAATGGCAAACATTACTGCACAATTAGTAAAAGAATTACGCGAAAAAACTGGCGCTGGTATGATGGATTGTAAAAAAGCGTTAGTAGAAACTGATGGTAACCTAGAAGCTGCAATCGACTTCCTACGTGAAAAAGGTCTTTCGTCAGCTGCTAAAAAAGCTGACCGTATCGCTGCAGAAGGTACAACTTACATTTTAGAACAAGGTAACGAAGCGATTATCGTGGAAGTAAACGCTGAAACTGACTTCGTTGCGAAAAACGACAAATTCCAAGTATTAGTTTCTTCTTTAGCAGAGCAATTACTTGCTGCTAAACCAGCTTCAGTTGAAGCCGCTTTAGAGCTTACAAATGCTGAAGGTGTAAAAATTGAAGATCAAATTTCAACAGCTGTTGCAACAATTGGTGAAAAAATTACACTTCGTCGTTTCGAAATTAAATCAAAATCTGATGCAGATGCATTCGGTGCTTACTTACACATGGGCGGCCGTATTGGTGTATTAGTGACTTTAGAAGGTTCTACTGATGCAGCAGCAGCTAAAGATGTTGCGATGCACATTGCAGCAATCAACCCAACATATGTTTCTCGCGATGAAGTTTCTGCTGAAGAAGTTGAACGTGAGCGTAAAGTATTAACAGAGCAAGCTCTTAACGAAGGTAAACCAGAAAACATCGTTGCGAAAATGGTTGAAGGCCGTCTTGGTAAATATTTCGAAGACGTTTGCTTGCTTGATCAAACATTTGTTAAAAACTCAGATCAAAAAGTACGTGATTTCGTAGCTTCAACTGGTGGTTCAGTAAACGGCTTTGTACGTTACGCTGTTGGTGAAGGTATCGAAAAACGTGAAGATAACTTTGCAGAAGAAGTAATGAGCCAAGTTAAAGGTAACTAATTTCGCTTGCATTTGATTCTAATCAAATAATATCTAGATTATCTAGACTAAAATGGGGAACACAACATAGCGTGTTCCCTATTTTTCCGAAATGAACGAAAAACGGATATAATTTTCTATTCTGCCTTATTCACAACTAGCAATTATTGTTAGATATACTATAATGGAAAAGGGAATAGAAAGGTTTTAAATAAAGTCTTACGGAGGTTTACAATGAGTGTACCGCAATATAAACGAGTAGTTATTAAACTAAGTGGTGAAGCGTTAGCTGGAGAAGCGGGCTTCGGTTTATCACCAAAAATAATCAAGTCTGTTGCAGAAGAAGTAAAAGAAGTAGTAGATCTTGATGTAGAAGTTGCTGTTGTTGTAGGTGGCGGTAATATATGGCGTGGTAAAATAGGTAGTGAAATGGGAATGGATCGTGCTGCAGCCGATTATATGGGCATGTTAGCAACCGTTATGAACTCACTAGCTTTACAAGATGCTCTTGAAAAATTAGGTATTGAAACACGCGTTCAATCTTCTATTGTGATGACTCAAGTAGCGGAGCCATACATTCGTCGTAAAGCAGTTAGACATCTAGAGAAAAAACGTGTCGTTATCTTTGCAGCAGGGACAGGTAATCCGTTCTTCTCTACTGATACTACTGCCGCATTACGCGCAGCAGAAATTGACGCAGATGCGATTTTAATGGCTAAAAATAATGTCGATGGCGTTTATTCGGCAGATCCAAAAGTGGATGAAACAGCCATTAAATATGATACACTCACATACTTAGAAGTTATCCAACAAGGCTTACAAGTAATGGATTCAACGGCTTCCACTTTATGTATGGATAACGATATCCCGCTAATTGTTTTCTCAATTACGGAGCCAGGTAACATTAAACGTGCTGTACAAGGCGAAAAAATCGGAACAGTTGTTAGGAGGAACGTATAATGGCTAAACAAGTCTTAGAACAAGCAAAAGAAAAAATGAACAAAACAATCACAGCTTTCTCACGTGAACTATCATCTATTCGTGCAGGTCGTGCGAACGCATCTTTATTGGATCGTATCATGGTAGACTACTATGGGGCACCAACACCAATTAACCAACTTGCAGGTGTTTCTGTACCAGAAGCTCGCTTACTAGTCATTACACCTTACGATAAAACAATTTTAGGTGATATTGAAAAAGCAATTATGAAATCAGATATCGGGATTACACCAACAAATGATGGTTCGATCATTCGTTTAATGATTCCAGCGCTAACAGAAGATCGTCGTAAGGATCTAGTAAAGCAAGTGAAAAAAGAAGCGGAAGACGCAAAAATTGCTGTACGTAACGTTCGTCGCGATGCAAACGATGATTTGAAAAAACTTGAAAAAGCTGGCGAAATCACAGAAGACGATCTACGTGGCTATGGTGACGATATTCAAAAATTAACAGATGAATTCATTGTGAAAGTAGATCAAGTAGCGAAAGATAAAGAAAAAGAAATTTTAGAGGTGTAAACAAGACGTTTTACATGTCTATGATGGAACTTTTTGATGAGATGAAGGCGTCCTATACATAACAGGACGTCTTTTCGCTTTATTGTTCATAATCAATTGCTTTGTCATATAAAGAGCATACATGAAATGCGAAAAGATCATTAATAACAACATCATCGATTTTCTAACAAACTTATTCTTTATTATGTGTATAGTTCTAAAATAAGCTAGTACATACATAGTCAATTTAGAGGGAAAAAAAAGACAAAAAGCGCTTTTGTTTGTTATGATAGGTTAGTATACGTCCGATTAGTTGTAGTGGGGGAGTTAGCATGTTTAAAAAGCTATTAGGAAAACAAATAAATATGGATACACTATCATTGGAGGAGCGTGTGGCCCTAACTAAAAGCGAGCCGATTCCTGCCCATGTAGCGATTATTATGGACGGAAATGGACGTTGGGCGAAAAAACGTGCTATGCCACGAGTTGCTGGTCATCATGAAGGAATGAAGACCGTACGTAAAGTAACTAGGTTTGCGTCGGATTTAGGAATTAAAGTTTTAACCGTATATGCATTTTCCACAGAAAATTGGAAGCGACCAAAACCAGAGGTTGATTTTCTTATGCGTCTACCTGTTGAATTTTTAGGTTCTTTCTTACCAGAAATGATGCAGCGTAATGTACGTGTCGAAATGATTGGCGATCCATCCTTATTACCTGCTCATACGCAAAAGGCGTTGTATGAGGCAATGGAAGAAACAAAGCATAATACAGGGCTTGTCTTAAATTTTGCGCTGAACTATGGGAGTCGTTCTGAAATGGTCAATGCCATGAAAACGATGCTGCAAAAAGTGCAGGACGGTCAATTAACGATGCAAGACATAACAGAAGAATGCTTAACGTCTCATTTAATGACGGCCCATTTGCCTGAACCAGATCTTCTAATTCGTACAAGTGGTGAAGTACGATTAAGTAACTTTATGTTATGGCAGCTCGCCTATACAGAATTTTGGTTTACAGATACATTGTGGCCAGATTTTAGTGAGGAAAGCTTACTGGAAGCGGTGGAAAATTATCAGAAGCGTAATCGCCGTTACGGTGGGTTGAAGGGAGAAGAAACAACTTGAAACAACGAATTATCACGGCAATAATTGCAGCAGCACTTTTTATTCCGTTCGTTATTTATGGCAAAGTACCATTTACCATACTTGTGCTTGCAATGGCTATTGTCGGTTTTTATGAAATCTTAAAAATGAAAGGGATTTCCATTTTTTCTGTGCCTGGTTTTCTAGGATTAATAACATTAGTATTACTTGTTATACCGAAAGATTGGAGTGAAAAAGTTGTAGAGACAATAGGCTATTCATCCAATTTAATGGTTGTTTATGGTCTAATGATGTTACTGCTGATTTACGTGGTCCTTGTAAAAAATAAAATAACCTTTGACGAAGTGGGCTTTATTTTATTGGGTGCATTTTATGTGGGGTTAGGATTCCATTATTTAATTGAAACAAGAAATGTTGGATTAGAGTATGTTGTCTATTGTTTATTAGTTGTTTGGACAACAGATTCAGGTGCCTATTTTGTAGGAAGAAAATTAGGAAAGAATAAGTTATGGCCTGAAATCTCACCGAAGAAAACGATTGAAGGTTTTCTAGGCGGAATTGTCATTGCGGTTATTTTTGCAGTTGGTATGCAACTCATTTACCCATTTGCAAATGGTTATATATCACTTGTTTTTGTCACGATTTTTGCCTCTATTATTGGACAAATGGGAGATTTGGTAGAATCAGCTATCAAACGTCATTTTGATGTAAAAGATTCGGGCAATATTTTACCAGGGCATGGCGGAATTTTAGATCGCTTCGATAGTCTATTATTTGTCGTGCCTCTCCTTCATTTTTTACATTTGTTTGGTAATTAATCTGTATATTAAAAGACATCTTGCTAAATCATTTGCTTAGATAGAAAAAGGGGACAATTTGTTGTGAAAAAAATTAGTTTATTAGGTGCAACGGGTTCAATCGGTTGGCAAACCTACGATATTTTAAAAGAACAACGTGATGCGTTTCAATTAGTGGCTTTTTCTTCAGGGAAAAACATTGAGAAAACACGAGAAATGATTGAAACATTAAAACCCGAGCTAGTTTCTGTGCAGCTAGAAGAGGATGCACGAGACCTTGCGAAAGATTATCCTGAAATCCAATTTACATTTGGGGCGAAAGGTCTTGTAGAAGTTGCTACACATCCAGACTCAACTGTACTCGTCAATGCTGTGCTAGGCAGTGTTGGTCTGGAATCAACATTAGCAGCTATTCGCATGGGCAAAACGATTGCCATTGCTAACAAGGAAACACTTGTTACAGCTGGTCATTTAGTCATGGCAGAAGCCAAAAAACATAAGGCCACGATTTTACCTGTTGATAGCGAGCACTCAGCCATCTTCCAATCAATGAATGGCGAAAATCCCAAAAATATTGAGCGTTTAATTATTACAGCTTCAGGTGGTAGCTTCCGTGATAAAACACGTGACCAATTACAACATGTGACGGTCGCAGATGCATTGAATCACCCGAACTGGTCTATGGGCGCAAAAATTACGATAGACTCCGCAACAATGATGAATAAAGGATTAGAAGTCATTGAAGCACATGTTTTATTTGATATGCCATATGATAAAATAGATGTACTTTTGCATAGAGAAAGTATTATTCACTCTCTTGTTGAGTATCATGATACTAGTGTGATTGCTCAGCTAGGCACGCCAGATATGCGCGTACCGATTCAATATGCTTTAAGCTATCCTGATCGTATACCATTACATAATGGTCAGCGACTAAATTTAGCGCAAATTGGACAACTACATTTTCAAGATATGGACTTTGAGCGTTATCCGGCTTTGCGTTTAGCATATGAGGCTGGTCGTACAGGTGGTACCATTTTGACAGCGATGAATGCAGCAAATGAAGCGGCAGTTGCAGCCTTTTTACAAGGGAAAATTACATTCCTTGAAATTGATGAGACGATTGAACGAGTAATGCATGCACATCAAAACATTGCAGTACCAGATTTACAAACGATTTTACATGTGGACAGTGAGACAAGAAAAATAGTGTTAGACATGGTAAAATAACGAAAGTACTGTATCGTTAACTAATCGCTATTAAAGGTGGGATATTATGCAAACAGCCATTGCATTTATTTTAATATTTGGGATGCTCGTCTTCTTCCATGAACTTGGACATTTCTTATTTGCTAAACGTGCAGGTATTTTAGTGCGTGAATTTGCTATTGGAATGGGTCCCAAAATTTATGGGAAAACGCATGGAGAAACAATGTATACTATTCGATTATTGCCTATCGGTGGGTATGTTCGTATGGCCGGCGAGGATATGGATGGCACTGAACTACAGCCAGGCTATCGAATAGGGCTAATTGTCGATGAAGATAATGTTGTGAAAAAAATTATTTTCAATCAAAGTAATAAGCAGCTACCAGATTTATTATTTTTAGAAGTTGAGCGTGCTGATTTAGAGAAGAATTTATTTGTAGAAGGCTATGATGAAGAAGAACGTCTAGTTCGTTATGACGTAGCAAGAGATTGTGTTCTTGTGGAAAATGGTCGTGAATTGGTCATTGCACCACATGATCGTCAATTTAATGCAAAAACAGTTGGTCAACGTGCGATGACAATCTTTGCAGGTCCTTTGTTTAACTTTATTCTTGCGTTTGTGATTTACTTGGTAATTGGGTTAATCCACGGTGTCCCAACATACGAGCCGATTATCACTGAAGTAGTAGAAAATGATCCAGCTGCACAGGCAGGAATGCTTGCGGGAGATAGAGTAACAGCCATTGACGGACAAGCCGTTGAAAAATGGCAGGATTTAGCCGCTATTGTTCAAGATCATCCAAACGAAGAAATTACAGTGACTGTGGAACGTGATGGACAATCTATGAACTTAAATATGACTGTGAAAGAAATCCAGCAGGATGGCGAAAAATATGGTCAAATTGGTGTGCGCTATGACAGTCCGAGAGAATTTAATCCATTAAAAGCTGTAGTTTATGGAGCACAAGAAACCTATAATATGACCATGAAAATATTTGAGCTTCTTGGTATGTTGATTACTGGTAAGTTCACAATAGATGCGCTTTCTGGACCTGTTGGCATTTATAAAGCAACAGAGCAAGTAGCCCAGTATGGTATTATGAACTTAATGAATTGGGCCGCAATGTTAAGTATTAACTTAGGAATTATGAACCTACTTCCATTACCAGCACTTGATGGTGGTCGTTTATTATTCTTTGGTTTTGAAGCTTTACGTGGTAAACCAATTGATCGTCAAAAAGAGGGAATTGTCCATTTCGTAGGAATTGTCCTACTGATGATTTTAATGGTTGTCGTGACATGGAACGATATTCAACGATTCTTCTTTTAAACCAATGACAGTTAAATGAAATTTCATTTTCTAGCTTTGAGCGCAATTACTATGAAACATTGCGCTCAAAGCTAAATTTGTTTATGCTATTGAGAGTATAAACTTATCTATTAAAAAAGGTGGAACACTGAATGAAGCAAAGTAAAACATTTATCCCAACATTACGTGAAGTACCTGCGGATGCTGAGGTAAAATCACATAAGCAATTACTACGAGCAGGGTTTATTCGTCAAAATACAAGTGGGGTATACTCGTATTTACCGCTTGCAAAACGTGTCTTAACAAAAATTGAAACAATTATCCGTGAAGAAATGGAAGCCATCAACTCTATTGAGCTTCTAATGCCTTCTTTACAATCTGCTGAGCTTTGGCAGGAATCAGGTCGCTGGGAAAAATACGGACCAGAATTAATGCGCCTAAAAGACCGTCACAACCGTGATTTTGCATTAGGACCAACTCATGAAGAAGTGATTACAACTTTAGTACGTGATGAAATTAAATCCTATAAAAAATTGCCGTTAACATTGTATCAAATTCAAACTAAATTCCGTGATGAAAAGCGCCCTCGCTTCGGCTTACTACGAGGAAGAGAATTTATAATGAAGGATGCTTATTCTTTCCATGCATCACGTGAAAGTTTAGATGAAACATATGAAGATATGTATCGTGCGTATTCAAATATTTTTTCCCGCCTTGGCTTAAACTACCGCGCTGTCATTGCAGATGCAGGTTCGATTGGCGGTAAAGGTACACATGAATTTATGGTGCTGTCTGAAATTGGGGAAGATACGATTGCCTACTCAGATACTTCTGACTATGCAGCAAATATCGAAATGGCTGAAGTCATTGCGGATTATCAACCATCAGATGACGCTTTAAAAGAAGTTGAAAAAGTGGCAACACCAGAGCAAAAAACAATTGAAGAAGTATCAGCATTCTTAAATGTAGAGTCAGCCAATGTGATCAAATCTTTAGTGTTTGATGTAGACGGAGAGCTTGTAGTTGTCCTTGCACGTGGGGATCATGAAATTAATGATATCAAGCTGAAAAATGCACTTGATGCAGGTTCTGTGGAGCTGGCTAGTGAAGCAGCAATCCGTGAATTATTAGGCTGTGGCGTTGGTTCAATTGGGCCAGTGAAATTACCAGTAGACGTAAAGGTAGTAGCGGACCAAGCTATCAAATCTATCCGTAATGGTATTGCAGGTGCAAATGTAGATGGATTCCATTTAGTGAATGTCAACCCAGAGCGTGATTTTGCTGTGAATGACTACTTAGATATTCGTTTTATTAAAGAGGGAGATCCTTCCCCAGACGGACAAGGGTTTATTAAATTCGCAGAAGGTATCGAAGTTGGTCATATTTTTAAATTAGGTACTACATACTCTGCTAAAATGAATGGTACTTTCTTAGATGAGCAAGGGAAGGCTCAACCGTTTATTATGGGCTGTTACGGTATTGGGGTATCTCGTATTCTAGCTGCCGTGGCTGAGCACTTCCAAGATGATAATGGATTTACTTGGCCAATACAATTAGCACCATATGATATTCATGTTGTGCCAGTTAACACGAAAGATGAGGCGCAAGTGGCATTAGCAGATGAACTTTACGGTTTATTAAAATCATATCGTTATGATGTACTTTTAGATGATCGTGCCGAGCGTGCAGGTGTAAAATTTGCAGACGCTGATTTAATTGGTTTACCTGTGCGTGTAACGGTTGGTAAAAAAGCATCTGAAGGTATGGTAGAAGTGAAATTCCGTCAAACTGGTGAAACATTTGAATGGAAAAAAGAAGAGGTCATTGATCGCCTTAACGAATTTTTCCGTAAAAACTAATGGCTTGTTAAGAGATCGGTTATAATTGGAAGTTAATGCTTTTGATAGAGGCTTTCGTAAAATTTTGATAAGATAGAGATAAATAATTCGCGACACTTCTGCGGGACAGTGAGCCAAGCAAGAAACAACAGATGGTAAAACTCTGTTAGGCTTGAAGAGCGCCCGCAGTGAGGGAGCGAATTTTTTTCTTGAATTCTCTCGTGTCTTTGAGACGAATTAGAGGAGGAGGCTTAACAACCTACCTCTTTCTGAAAGTAGGTGTCGTTAGATTGGAACAGCAACAAGAGGCAAGAATGAGACTTCGAATGCTCTTGCAACAATTAGAATTAACAGATGATGTGTACATGTCATTTTTTGAGGAAGGTGAATTATCACGCCTAACAGTCCATAAAAAGGTTAGACTTTGGCATTTCACCATTAAATTACAAGATATACTGCCGTTTCCGTTATATCAGCTTTTCCGTACACATTTAACGGAGAAATTTTCAGCAATTGCACAAATTAATACTACCTTTGAAACGGTAGAGAAAAATGTGACAGAGGAACTGGTGCAAGCTTACTGGTTAAGTGTTGTGGAACAAATTGATGAGATGGCACCGACGCTTAAAAGCTGTCTCATCTCTCAAGTGCCAATGTGGAATGGTCAAAAAATTACTTTGTCCTGCATGCAGGAAATGGAATTTATGATGCTGAAAACAAAGTATGCTGACAAGCTTTCCGAAAGCTATGGTCAATTCGGCTTCCCCCATATGGTAATCGACTTTGTACTACAAGAAGAGACGGAAGAAATGATCGCGGCACAAGAGGCGTTTATGGAGCAGAAACGTATGGAAGAAGTGGCCCTAGCGCAGCAAGCGATGCAAGATTTCCAAAAACGTGAGCAAGAGAAAAAGGATAACCCGGCATTGGCGAATCTTGGTGACCGTCCATTCCAGCTTGGAATGCATATTAAAGATGATGAAATAGTGGAAATTAAACGGATTGTCGAGGAAGAACGCCGTGTCATTATTGAAGGGTTTGTTTTTGATACGGAGATTAAAGAGCTAAAAAGTGGACGCTCCTTATTACAAATTAAAATTACCGACTATACAGATTCCATCATCGTTAAAATGTTCTCTCGTGATAATGATGATGCAGAATTAATGCAGCATCTGAAAAAGGGCATGTGGGTTAAAGTGCGAGGCTCTGTTCAAACGGATACATTCATCCGTGATTTAATTGTCATGGCGAATGATATTAATGAAATCAAAAAAGAAACACGACAAGATTTAGCACCAGAGGGCGAAAAACGTGTTGAGTTACATTTGCACACACCGATGAGCCAAATGGACGCAGTTACACCTGTTGACCGGCTTGTTGCACAGGCCGCAAAATGGGGGCATCCAGCAATAGCTATTACGGATCATGCTGTTGTGCAATCCTTCCCTGAAGCATATGCAGCAGGAAAAAAACATGGGATCAAGGTCATTTATGGTCTAGAAGCAAATTTAGTAGATGATGGTGTACCGATTGCCTATGCTCCTGAACATCGTTTATTAGCAGACACAACGTATGTTGTCTTTGACGTAGAAACAACAGGGCTATCTACGGCTTACGATACGATTATTGAATTGGCCGCAGTAAAAATTAAAGACGGGCATGTCATAGATAAATACGAAAGCTTTGCCAATCCACATCATCCACTTTCGGCTACTACCATTGAACTAACAGGAATTACAGATGATATGGTTCGAAATGCACCTGAAGTGGAGCAAGTGATTAAAGAATTTCATGCCTTTATTGGTGACGCAATAGTTGTTGCTCATAACGCATCATTTGATATAGGTTTCTTATATACAGGCTATAAGAAATTTGGCCTTGAAGGAACAACCCATCCGGTCATTGATACATTAGAGCTTGCAAGATTGCTTTATCCTACTATGAAAAATCATCGTTTAAACACACTGTGTAAAAAATTCAATATTGAATTAACACAACATCACCGAGCGATTTACGATACAGAGGCGACAGGCTATCTACTATTACATTTATTAAAAGATGCAGATGAGCTAGCGATTAATTACCATGACGACTTCAATAAGCATATTGGTGGTGGCGATGCCTATAAAAAAGGTCGACCAATGCATTGTACGATTTTAGCCGTTGATAATGTGGGCTTAAAAAACTTATTTAAAATCGTCTCACATTCTCATACGAAAACATTCTATCGTGTTCCTCGAGTGACACGGGCTGTACTCGAGCAGTATCGCGAAGGTTTATTAGTAGGTTCAGGCTGCAGTAATGGTGAACTCTTCGAAACGATGATGAATAAGTCACCTGAGGAAGCAGAGCAAGTTGCTCGATTCTATGATTATATCGAGGTACAACCGAAAGCTGTGTATGCGCCACTAATTGAACGCAATGTTGTACGTGATGAATGGACGTTAGAGGATATTATTCGTAAGCTTGTTAAGCTTGGGAAGAAGATAGATAAACCTGTTGTTGCCACTGGAAATGTCCACTATTTAGATCCAACAGATGCCATGTTTAGGCAAATACTTATTGGTTCACAGGGTGGAGCTAATATTTTAAATCGATCCAAGCTACCTGAGGTTCATTTTAGAACAACGGATGAAATGCTCAAGGAATTTGATTTTTTAGGACCAGATCTTGCAAAAGAAGTGGTTGTAACGAATGCGCAAAAAATTGCAGAGAGTATTGGTGATGTAAAACCGATTAAGGATGACCTCTATACACCAAAAATTGAAGGCTCCGATGATGAGGTAACCAATTTAACGTACGAAATGGCCCATCGTATTTATGGTGAGGAGTTACCAGAAATCGTGAAAGCTCGAATTGAAAAAGAATTAAAATCGATTTTGGGACACGGCTTTGGTGTTATTTATTTAATTTCAGCCAAACTGGTGAAAAAGTCATTAGCTGATGGCTATTTAGTTGGTTCACGTGGTTCGGTTGGTTCTTCATTAGTCGCAACCTTCATGGAAATTACAGAGGTTAACCCATTACCTCCTCATTATATTTGTCCTAATTGTAAGCATTCTGAGTTTTTTGATGATGGTTCGGTCAGCTCAGGCTTTGACTTGCCAAATAAAGACTGTACGGAATGCGGCACACCTTATAAAAAAGATGGACAAGATATACCATTTGAAACCTTCCTTGGTTTTAAAGGTGACAAGGTACCCGATATCGATTTGAATTTTTCTGGTGAATACCAACCACAAGCTCATAACTATACGAAGGTGCTATTTGGAGAGGATTATGTTTATCGTGCTGGAACTATTGGTACAGTGGCAGAGAAAACAGCATATGGCTATGTAAAGGGCTATGCAAATGATCATAATTTACATTTCCGAGGTGCGGAAGTCGACCGTTTAGTGCAAGGCTGTACAGGAGTAAAACGTACATCTGGGCAACACCCTGGGGGAATTATCGTTGTACCTGATTACATGGATATTTATGACTTTTCTCCAGTGCAGTTCCCTGCAGATGCACAGGATGCAGAATGGCGGACAACCCATTTTGACTTCCACTCTATTCATGACAATATTTTAAAGCTTGATATACTTGGACACGATGATCCGACGGTTATCAGGATGTTGCAGGATTTATCTGGAATAGATCCAAAAACAATCCCAACCGATGATCCTGTCGTAATGAAAATTTTTAGTTCTCCAGAAACGTTAGGAGTCACAGAAAAGCAGATTGGCTGTAAGACAGGAACATTGGGTATCCCGGAATTTGGTACACGTTTCGTACGTCAAATGCTTGAAGATACAAAGCCTTCCACATTCTCAGAGCTTGTCCAAATTTCTGGACTTTCCCACGGAACCGACGTATGGCTAGGCAACGCACAGGAATTAATTCAAAACGGTACATGTGTGCTGAAAGAAGTAATTGGTTGTCGTGATGATATTATGGTGTATTTAATTTATCAAGGTCTAGAACCATCACTGGCCTTTAAAATCATGGAGTCTGTACGTAAAGGGAAAGGCTTATCTGAGGAGTTTGAAGCTGAGATGCTCGCCAATAAAGTCCCAGGCTGGTATATCGAATCTTGTAAAAAGATAAAATATATGTTCCCGAAAGCCCATGCGGCAGCATATGTGCTAATGGCTGTACGTATTGCTTGGTTCAAGGTACATTTCCCAATCCTCTATTACGCAGCGTATTTCACAGTTCGTGCAGATGACTTTGATTTAATTGCGATGGTTCAAGGGTCGCAAATGATTCGAGCACGTATTGATGAAATCAATATGAAAGGTTTAGATGCATCCACTAAAGAGAAGAACTTATTAACGGTGATGGAGCTTGCATTGGAAATGTGTGAACGAGGCATGAGTTTCCAGAAAGTTGACTTATACCGTTCTCAAGCAAGTGAATTTGTTATTGATGGCAATTCATTAATTCCTCCGTTCGATGCGATTCCAGGACTTGGAACCAACGTTGCCAAAACGATTGTAGCCGCTCGGGAAGAGGGAGAGTTTTTATCCAAGGAAGATTTACAGCAACGTGGGCGTGTATCGAAAACACTTATCGAATACATGGACCAACTTGGTTGCTTAGAAGGCATGCCTGATGCCAATCAGTTATCACTTTTTTAGTAAGTGATTTGTGTCGTGGCGAAAGGTCACTGTAGAATTTCAAAATCCTGACACAATATGGTTAACTGTCATGAAGGAAATTTGCATTGTGCCGAGAACTGTGCTATCCTTATGGTAATAATTTGTTGATATTTTTCCAGCAAAAGAGTGGGGCATACCCGCTCTTTTCTGTTGTTATACCGTAGCAAAACAAATTTTGACTAACAGCAGGTAAGACCGTAAAATTTCACCAAAGCAACTGGTGGAATTTCTGTTTTATTATGATTCATTACTGCATTAACTTACAGTGATGAACAATTCATACGCTAGAATTTGATAAATACAGGAGGCAACAATGAGCAAAGTACCATCTTTAATTGAAGAGCTCGCTAAACCAATTGTGGATGAGTTAAATCTTGAGCTAGTGGATATTGAGTACGTCAAAGAAGGACGTAACTGGTTTTTACGTGTTTATGTCGATACGCCTGAGGGTGACATTGACATTGACCAATGTGCTCAAGTTAGTGAACGACTAAGCCTGTTATTGGATGAAAAAGATCCAATTACACAAAACTATTATTTAGAAGTTTCTTCACCTGGAGCAGAGCGCCCCTTAAAAAAAGATACGGATTTTGAAAAAGCAATTGGCAAATTTATTTATGTAAAAACTTATGAACCCATTAAGGACATGAAGGAATTCCAAGGCTACTTAACGTCATACGATGAACATACATTAGTGGTGGAAGTACGTATTAAAACACGTAAAATGACAGTAACAATTGAACAAGAAAAAATCGCATTGGCACGACTTGCCATTGATTTTTCAGCATAATGCATATTTAGGAGTGAAAACAAAATGAGTAGTGATTTGTTAGATGCGTTGAATGCGCTAGAAGAACAAAAAGGAATTTCAAGAGATGTGTTAATTGAAGCCATTGAAGCGGCATTAGTTACAGCTTACAAACGCAACTTTAATCAAGCACAAAATGTTCGAGTGGACTTAAATTTAGATAAGGGCTCTATTCGTGTATTTTCACGTAAAGATGTTGTGGAAGAGGTAGAAGATGATCGTTTGCAAATTTCTTTAGAAGATGCAAAAGTCATTAATCCAGCTTATCAGCTAGAAGATATCGTGGAACAGGAAGTAACACCACGCAACTTCGGACGTATTGCCGCACAAACAGCAAAACAAGTTGTCACACAACGTGTACGTGAAGCGGAGCGAGGATTAATCTATGAGCAATATGTAGACCGTGAAGATGATATCGTAACAGGTGTCGTGGAACGTTTGGATGCTCGAAATATCTATGTAGGTTTAGGGAAAGTAGAAGCTGCATTGCCAATTAATGAACAAATTCAAGGCGAATCTTATCATCCACATGATCGTATCAAAGTATATATTACAAAGGTTGAGCGTACGACACGTGGACCACAAGTGATTGTGTCTCGTACACATCCTGGTTTATTACGTCGATTATTTGAGATGGAAGTACCTGAAATTTATGAAGGTATTGTAGAAATTAAATCAATTGCTCGTGAAGCTGGAGATCGCTCTAAAATTTCTGTCCATGCACATAATGAAGAAGTAGATCCAGTAGGTTCATGTGTTGGAGCTAAAGGTGCTCGTGTACAAACGATTGTCAATGAACTAAATGGTGAAAAAATTGATATTGTAGAATGGTCTGAAGATCCAATTGTATTCGTAGCCAATGCATTAAGCCCATCGAAAGTATTAGATGTTCAAGTGAACGAGGAAGAAAAATCAACTACGGTTGTCGTACCAGACTATCAATTATCATTAGCAATTGGTAAACGTGGGCAAAATGCACGTCTAGCTGCAAAGCTTACTGGTTGGAAAATTGATATTAAGAGTGAAACAGATGCTCGTGAATTAGGTATTTATCCTTCTGCTACAAGCACTTTCATCCCTGCTGAAGATGAAGAAAGTGATTTTGATGACGTGGCAGTTGACTTATATCAAGACGACGAAGAATAAGTAAGAAAGCCCGTGTGACGAGTTAGCTGACAGTATTCAGTGGGCCCCCTACGCCGACTGAATACTGTCAGAGCGTCAAGTAGAGCATGACTTGTCCACCTCTTACGACAAGCTTCAGAGAGGAATGGTGATTCTTATGGCTGTAAACAAAAAGGTACCTCTTCGTAAATGTGTAGCAACTGGAGAAATGCTACCAAAGAAAGAGATGGTACGTGTTGTTCGTTCAAAAGAGGGCGAAGTAAGTGTAGATATCTCCGGAAAAAAGCCTGGGCGTGGTGCATATGTATCTAAATCAGAGAATGCAATCGACATCGCGCGCAAAAAAAATGTATTAGGGCACCAGCTTGATGTTAAAATTCCTGAAGAAATTTATGAGGAACTTATTTTGCTGATTCGTAGGGAGTCAATTTTATGATAAATCAAGCAATATTTAATTTGCTTGGGATCGCAGCAAGAGCACGTAAAGTGATTTCAGGAGAAGAGTTAGTAGTAAAGGAAGTTCGGAATGGCAATGCTAAGCTAGTATTGCTTGCAAACGATGCCTCTAAAAACTCTAGTAAGAAAATTCAAGATAAGTGCACGTACTACAACGTTGAGTATCATGTAATTGGAGATCGCTATGATCTAGGACATGCTACAGGTAAGGAGGCCCGAGTGGCTTTAGCTATTACCGATAAAGGTTTTGCACGTAAATTGTCTAGTCTACTCAACGAAAACTAATCGGGGGTGAGCAGATGACCAAAATCAGAGTTCATGAATATGCGAAGCAAGTGAATAAAACGAGTAAAGAGGTTATTGAAGCACTAAGTAAATTAAATGTGAGTGTAACAAACCATATGTCGATGTTGGAAAAAGATATTGTGGCAAAGTTAAACCAATCATTTAAAGCAACACCTGAGAAAAATGTAGCAGCAAAAAAAACCATTCAAAATATGGGGCAAAGACCTCAATCGAATGGACAGCAAAAACCACAGCATTCGGTGAAAATGCAAGAAGGACAAAGGCAGCAATCTGCTACTTCTAAGCCTAAAGCAAACAATCAGCAACACACACAGCAAAACTCAAATTCGTCTAACGAAAAATCTAAGAATACAAAAGGTAATCAAAATAGAAATATGACACAAAATAATAATAATAACAATAATAATAATAATCGTAGAGGTGGCGGTGGTTACAACCAACGTCCAAAACCAGGCATTCATGGAGGCAAACGTCGCCATCCAAAAACGCATCAACCGTCTATACCAGTAAAACAAAAGGAACTGCCAGAAAAAATTACTTTTGTTGAATCATTATCAGTAGCGGAATTAGCAAAAAAATTACACCGTGAGCCATCTGAAATCATTAAGAAATTATTTATGCTTGGTGTAATGGCAACAATTAACCAAGAATTAGATAAGGATGCAATTGAATTAATCTGCGCAGACTACGGTGTAGAAGTGGAAGAAGAAATTCGTGTAGATATTACGGATTTAGAAACACACTTCGAGCAAACGGAAGAAGTGAACGAAGCAGTATTATCAGAACGTCCACCAGTTGTAACAATCATGGGTCACGTTGACCACGGTAAAACAACATTATTGGATTCTATTCGTAATACGAAAGTGACAGCAGGAGAAGCCGGTGGTATCACACAACATATTGGGGCATACCAAGTAACGGAAGGTGACAAGAAAATTACTTTCCTTGATACACCAGGACACGCTGCTTTCACAACAATGCGAGCACGTGGAGCAAAAGTAACTGACTTAACCATTTTAGTAGTTGCTGCTGATGATGGTGTCATGCCGCAAACAGTAGAAGCGATTAATCACGCTAAAGCAGCCGAAGTACCAATTATTGTAGCTGTGAATAAAATGGATAAACCATCAGCAAATCCTGATCGTGTCATGCAAGAATTAACAGAGCATGGCTTAGTTCCTGAAGCATGGGGCGGCGAAACAATTTTCGTACCGATTTCTGCATTAAAAGGTGAAGGCATTGATACATTGTTAGAAATGATTTTACTTGTAGCCGAGGTTGGTGAGCTTAAAGCGAACCCGGATCGTTTAGCGCTTGGTACAGTTATTGAAGCACAGCTTGATAAAGGACGTGGCTCTGTTGCTACGCTATTAGTACAAGATGGAACATTAAAAGTAGGAGATCCAATTGTTGTAGGTCATACGTATGGTCGTGTACGTGCGATGGTGAATGACAAAGGTCGTCGTGTAAAAGAAGCTGGCCCATCGACACCAGTAGAAATTACAGGTTTAAACGATGTACCTCAAGCTGGTGACCGCTTCGTAGTCTTTGAAGACGAGAAAACAGCACGCCAAGTTGGTGAAACTCGTGCTATGTCAGCAATTCAAGCACAGCGTTCAGAAAAACAACGTGTTACGTTGGATAACTTATTTGAACAAATGAGCCAAGGCGAAATGAAAGAGCTTAACTTAATTGTGAAAGCTGACGTTCAAGGTACTGTTGAAGCAATGGCTGCCTCATTAATGAAAATTGATGTAGAAGGCGTAAATGTGAAAATTATTCACACAGGTGCGGGTGCTATTACAGAATCTGATATTTCTCTTGCAGCAGCTTCCAATGCGATTGTTATTGGATTTAACGTACGTCCAGATGTTAACGCAAAACGTGCTGCAGAAGAAGAGGGTGTAGATATTCGCTTACACCGCATCATCTATAAAGTAATTGAAGAGATTGAACAAGCGATGAAAGGTATGCTTGATCCTGAGTTTGAAGAAAAAATTATTGGTCAAGCAGAAGTTCGTCAAACAATTAAAGTATCAAAAGTTGGTACAATTGCTGGTTCATATATAACAGAAGGAAAAGTAACGCGTGATTCAGGTGTACGTGTAATCCGCGATAACGTGGTTATATTTGAAGGTGAGCTAGATACGCTTAAACGCTTCAAAGATGAAGTGAAAGAAGTAGCAAGAGGATACGAATGTGGTATTACGATTACAAACTTCAACGATATTAGAGAAGGCGATATTATTGAAGCCTATATTATGGAAGAAGTTAAACGCGTCTAATGATCGTTTATGCAGAGGTTGAATTCATCATTCAAACTGCCCATTCGTTAAAGGAAAAACGCGCTGTCTTACAGCGTATGATTACCCGCACAAAGCAGAAATTTAATGTTTCTATTGCGGAAATTGACCATCAAAATGTATGGCAGCGTACGAAATTAGGACTTGTTGCTGTTTCTTCATCAAAAGATGCAGCTGAACGGGAAATAAATCATGCGCTCCATTATTTGCAGTCAAATCCATCATGGGAACAGCTTGATGTGTGGCGAGATTATTTATAAGCAATAGTAGATAGCTGTAAGCTTGATACAGCAATGAAATGCACAGCTATCTGTACATCGAAATAGAGGTGACAAATTATGTCTCTACGTTCAAACCGTGTTGCTGAGCAAATGAAAAAAGAGCTTGGCGATATTATTGGCCGTAAAATAAAAGATCCGCGTGTTGGTTTTGTGACTGTTACAGGTGTTGATGTAACGGGTGATTTACAGCAAGCGACAATTTATATTACATCTTTAGGCAATGAGCGTGAACGTGAAGAAACGCTTAAAGCTTTAGTAAAAGCTTCTGGCTTCATTCGATCAGAAATCGGATCACGCATTCGTTTACGACGTACACCAGAACTACTCTTTGAATTTGATTCATCGATTGAATATGGTAACCGTATTGATTCATTGTTAAGAGGTTTACACAAAGAATAAGCTAAAAAAGTCTGCCACATGCATGTTAATGCAGGCAGACTTTTATCTTTATGGAAAAGGATTATGTCAATACGTAATCGATGATAGAGAAGGTAACTGGGAGGCACTAATATGAACGGTATTTTACCACTTTGGAAAGAAAGAGGCATGACGAGCCATGATTGTGTCTTTAAATTACGGAAAATTTTGCGCACAAAAAAAGTTGGGCATACAGGGACACTAGACCCGGGAGTAGAGGGTGTGCTACCTATTTGTATTGGCCAAGCAACGCGTATTGCTGAATATTTAACCGATGCAGGAAAGGTCTATGAAGCTATCATTTCAATCGGCCGTACTACAACAACAGAGGATGCAGAAGGCGAAACGGTTGCGCAAGATCAGACCACAAAAAGCTTTTCTCGTGAGCAGCTGTTAGAGGTGTTAGCTACATTAACAGGTGTTATTGAACAAACGCCACCAATGTTTTCAGCCGTAAAAGTAAATGGAAAACGTCTCTACGAGTATGCCAGAAAAGGTGAAACGGTTGAAAGACCAACACGTCAAGTAACGATTTATGCTTTAGAGCTGCTTGATGAGATTGAACAATATGAGGGGCAAGAGATTACATTTCCGGTCCGTATTGCTTGCAGTAAAGGGACCTATATTCGTACACTAGCTGTGCAAATTGGTGAAGCTCTTGGCTATCCTGCACATATGAAGGAGCTCGTACGCACAGCCTCAGGCACTTTTACTCGTGATAACTGCTTTACATTAGCGCAAGTTGCTGAGCTAATGGATGCAGAGCAAGCAGCTACCTGTATTTTACCTGTCGAGTATGCATTAGCAGACTATCCATATATTGAGATTACTGCCGCCAATGAAAAGGAAATTTTCAATGGACAAGTGCTTCCAGCAGATGCATTATTAAAGAGTCATGATAAAATTGTGTTTGGAATCAATGGAAAGGCAGTGGCGGTTTATCAGGCTCACCCTACGAAGGATGGTTTGATGAAGCCACACAAGATGTTTCCGACGATAGAGTAGGAGGATTTTTCAATGGAGGTCATTCATTTAAAATACCCACATCAATTACAGCAACGAGAAAGCATGCAGCCATATTCGCTTGCTCTTGGCTTTTTCGATGGTGTACATAGAGGGCATCAGGCAGTTATCAAGACAGCGAAGGAAGAGGGAAATAAGCGGCAAATTCCGACTGCAGTGATGACATTTGATCCACATCCTTCATTAGTTCTTGGTGGACGTAATGAAAAAGTTTTTTATATTACACTCTTACAACAGAAATTACAGCTCTTTGAAGAACAGGGTGTGGATACGGTGTTTGTTGTTCATTTCACCTCTGATTTTGCTAAGCTTTCACCAGCAGCATTTATTGATACTTTTATTCGTGGATTAAATATTCAACATGTTACAGCTGGCTTTGATTATTCGTTTGGGGCATTCGGAAAAGGAACTATGGACGATATGCGTGCATTAAGTAATGGTGAGTATGGTGTAACCATTGTGGAGAAGAAAACAGACGATGTTGAGAAAATCAGCTCTACCCGTATCCGCAAGCTACTACAAGAGGGCGATATGGAAGAAGCTACAACACTATTAGGCAGACCATTTGAAATCAATGGGATTGTTGTACACGGTGATAAACGCGGACGTACTATTGGCTTCCCTACTGCAAATGTCCAAGCTTTAGAAGGCACTTTCATTCCAGCAAGTGGTGTTTATGCTGTTCGTTTACTCGTGCAAAATAACTGGTATGATGGTGTTTGTAATGTGGGCTACAAACCAACTTTCAAAGATCCAAATGATAAGCAATTATCGATTGAGGTCCATATTTTAAACTTTGATAAAAATATTTATGGTGAAGAAGTACATGTAGCTTGGTACAAACGGATTCGAAGCGAACGAAAATTCGATGGGATTGAGGCGTTGAAAGCGCAAATCGAAAAGGATAAACAAGAAGCTATCCGATACTTTAACGATTTGTAAGCGTCACAGCATGATGAGATGACAACATTCAAGCCGACGTTTTACTTGCTTGATCAAATGATTTATGGTAACATTCATAAGTGCATAAATGCTTAACCTTAGCTCGGTATATCGATGACTCCAACGTTTACTGTGCTAATGGGGATTCATTATATTTTAGGAGGTCCATTCAAATGGCTATTACAAAAGAACGTAAAAACGAAATTATCGCTGAGTACCGTACTCACGAAAGTGACACTGGTTCACCAGAAGTACAAGTTGCAGTATTAACAGAGGAAATCAACGCTCTAAATGCTCACTTACGTACACACAAAAAAGATTTCCACTCTGAGCGTGGTCTTCTTAAAATGGTAGGTCGTCGTCGTCACTTATTAAAATATCTTCGTGAAACAGACGTACAACGTTACCGTGAACTAATCAACCGTTTAGGCTTACGTCGCTAATTCAAAGCGCAAGTATAGCTGTATTAGACTGTAGACAAATTTTAGTTTGTCTACAGTCTTTTTTTATGGTTGAAACTTGCGACATATATGCAGCGTATTGTTCATAATGCAGGTTTATTCTCGTCTATTATTTTATGTTGTTCAACAATAAGCCATAACTTTATTACACAACGATGAACGAATCACCAAAACAATTTAGTATGGTTGAAAAGGATGGTATATTCTAATCACATTTCGCAACCAAATTCAAAAACTATGCGATAGTCTATCCTTGTTGCTGCTCAATGCATTGAACGAATTGAATAGGGGTTGTTTTTTCGTTTACGAATGAATAGTCATTTATAAAATGTTCACAATCTACGAAGGACAACAGGGTGCAAGTGTGGAGAATAGCTGATCTCTATAGATTTATTGAAGACCGTTGTGAAAAGTAAAAAATAGAGAGTAGGGATTGGTTAATGTTTAATACATTTTTAAGAGAGAATAACATTGTTGCTGCTATTCTAACAGCCGTGCGTATTTACTTGGGCTGGCATTGGCTGACAGCAGGTTGGAGTAAATTGACGAATGGATTTGATGCCTCAGGGTTTTTAACATTTGCATCAGAGAATCCTGTCATGAGTGGAGAAAAAGTGGTATATCCTACATATGTAAAATTTATAGAGTCATTTGCCTTACCAAATGCTGAAATATTTAATGTGGTCATTCCTTGGGGAGAATTCCTTGTCGGTCTTGGCTTAATACTAGGGTGCTTAACTACATATGCAGCATTTTTTGGAATGGTTATGAATTTTGCCTTCTTGCTAGCTGGTACGATTTCTAGTAATCCATTTGATATTCTACTGGCGATCTTTATCGTTGTGGCAGGCTATAATGCTGGGAAATTTGGACTTGATCGCTTCGTAATGCCTATCATAAGCAAAAAAATGAAGCTAGAAAAAAATACAATGCACTCCATGACGAAAACTACATAACTTACGATTTCATAAAATCAAATACCCTGTAGCAAATCGTTACAGGGTATGATTGATAGTACCTCTATTTTTGTTTTAGCTTTACTTGCTATGTGACTTTCTTTATACTGATAAGATGTTGTATGATGAGCGCAATGTTATCATAAATTGATATTTAAGCTTGTACCTTTTGGTAGGAATCCATTGAAAATCCGTATACCAATGTAAAAAATGCTTTTTCAATAAAATATAGAAATAAATCTTAAATAAATTGGCAATAACTGAATTTAAATGTATGATTATTTCATGAAATATTATTTAGCATAGAACAAGCATTTTTGGTACACTTACTATTAGTACATACAGACGAAGTAAGTGTTTTTATAATAGAGAGGGGTTCATTGAATGAACGAAAAGAAAGTCTATTCCTATGAATGGGCTGGCCGTCCACTTGTAATTGAAGTTGGACAGTTAGCAAAACAAGCAAACGGAGCCGCATTAGTACGCTATGGCGATACTTCTGTACTTGCCACAGCAACAATGTCAAAATCACCAAAACCACTTGATTTCTTCCCATTAACAGTTAACTATGAAGAACGTCTATATGCTGCAGGTAAAATTCCTGGCGGCTTTATTAAGCGTGAAGGGCGTCCATCTGAAAAGGCGATTTTAGCAAGCCGTTTAATCGACCGTCCAATTCGTCCGATGTTCCCAGATGGTTTCCGTAACGAGGTACAAGTCATTTCGATGGTTATGTCCAATGATCCTGACTGTACATCTGAAATGGCAGCGATGGTAGGTTCATCATTAGCGTTAGCTATTTCTGATATTCCATTTGATGGACCAATAGCTGGTGTACAAGTAGGTTATATTGACGGAGAATTCATCGTTAACCCGACAGTGGAGCAATCGAAACACTCAACAATTCATTTATCTGTAGCAGGCAACAAAGATGCCATCAACATGGTTGAAGCGGGCGCACTTGAAGTGCCAGAAGAAATCATGTTAGAAGCTATTATGTTCGGTCATGAAGAAATCAAAAAAATCATTGCTTTCCAAGAACAAATTGTGGCAGAGGTAGGTAAAGAAAAGTTACCAGTGACATTATTTGAGATTGACGAAGCGATTCAAGCCGATATAAAAGCAGCTTGTGAGACTGATATGCATGATGCGATTCAAACTGCGGAGAAGCATGCGCGTGATGAGGCCATTCAAGCTGTAAAAGATCGTGTTATCGCTTCCTATGAAGAGCAAGAAGCCGACGATGAAACAATGAAACAAGTGTATAACATTCTTGATAAAATGGTAAAAGAAGAAGTGCGTCGTCAAATCACGGAAGATAAGATTCGCCCAGATGGTCGTAAGCTCGACGAAATTCGACCACTTTCTTCTGAAACAGGCTTATTACAACGTACACACGGTTCTGGTCTATTTACACGTGGACAAACACAAGCCCTATCTATTTGTACACTAGGGGCGCTAGGTGATGTACAAATTATTGATGGCTTAGGTGTAGAAGAATCAAAACGCTTTATGCACCATTACAACTTCCCTCAATTCTCTGTAGGGGAAACAGGTCCAATCCGTGGTCCAGGCCGTCGTGAAATTGGTCATGGTGCGTTAGGTGAGCGTGCGCTTGAAGCTGTTATTCCAGATGAATCGGCTTTCCCATATACAATTCGTTGTGTATCTGAAGTACTTGAATCAAACGGATCCACTTCACAAGCTTCTATCTGTGCATCTACATTAGCCATGATGGATGCAGGTGTACCATTAAAAGCACCAGTTGCAGGTATTGCAATGGGTCTTATCAAAAAAGGCGAGCACTATTCCATTTTAACGGATATTCAAGGGATGGAAGACCATCTAGGTGATATGGACTTTAAAGTTGCTGGTACAGCTAAAGGTGTAACAGCACTACAAATGGATATTAAAATCGACGGTTTATCTCGCAATATTTTAGAAGAAGCACTGACACAAGCGAAAGTTGGTCGTATGCATATTCTAGAGTCAATGCTTGCAACACTTGCTGAACCTCGTGAAAAATTGTCTGAATTTGCACCGAAAATTGTCATCGTGAAAATTAATCCAGATAAAATTCGTGATGTGATTGGACCTGGTGGTAAACAAATTAACAAAATTATTGAAGAGACAGGCGTTAAGATTGATACAGAACAAGATGGTACAATCTACATTTCTTCTGCAAATGAGGAAATGAATGCACGTGCAAAACAAATTATTGAAGATATCGTACGGGAAGCAAAAGTAGGGGAATATTACTTATCGACTGTGAAACGTATTGAAAAATTCGGTGCATTTTGTGAGATCTTCCCAGGAAAAGATGGTTTGCTACACATTTCCGAAATTCAAGAGGAACGTACAAAGCAAGTGGAAGATGTCTTAAAACTTGGCGATCAATTACTTGTGAAGGTTATTGAAATTGACAAGCAAGGTCGTGTGAATTTATCTCGTAAAGTAGTAATACAAGAGGAAAAAGAACGCGCTGAACAAGAAAAATAATAATGATTCCAAAGGCTGCGTATGATTGCGCAGCCTTTTTAAATAGTAGCAAAAAGACTAGTAGAGAATTTTTATAATTGGGGGAGATTTTTTGGTTCAAGTACATACATGTCAAAATGGTGTTCGGCTAGTATCAGAGCATATAGATCATGTGAGGTCTGTTGCATTAGGTATTTTTGTGAATGCAGGTTCTCGCTATGAGCTACCAGAAGAAAATGGCATCACACATTTTATTGAACATATGTTATTTAAAGGAACAACAACTCGCTCAGCCCGTCAAATTGCTGAAGAATTTGATCGAATTGGCGGAGAGTTAAATGCGTTCACATCGAAAGAAAATACATGTTATTATGCAAAAGTTTTAGATCATCATGCAGAGCTTGCTGTCACAATACTAGCAGATATGTTTTTTCATTCTACGTTTGCGGAAGAAGAATTAGAAAAAGAGCGACAAGTGGTATTAGAAGAAATATTAATGAGTGAAGATGCGCCTGATGATGATGTTCATGAAAAACTGTGGAGTGTCATGTATCCGAATGATGCACTTGGTCGTCCGATATTAGGAACTGCTGAGACATTAAAGACTTTTACGGCTGACGCCATACGACATTATATGGACAAACATTATGGTCCAGAATCTGTTGTTATATCCATTGCGGGTAATATTTCAGCTCAGCTTATGCAAACGATTGAAGATTTATTTGGACACTACCAACCTTCTCCACAAGCGATTGCGCCTGTACTGACAAATCCTGCATTTTATCCAGGAGAAATGACGAAAATTCGTGATACCGAGCAAGCACATCTTGCGATTTCATATCCAGCAATTGGTGTGAAAGATCCAGATATGTATAGTTTTATTGCACTGAATAGCATTATTGGGGGCAATATGAGTTCTCGATTATTTCAAGAAGTACGAGAGGAACGTGGGTTAGCTTATTCTATTTTTTCCTACCAATCCTGTTATGCCGATGTTGGCGCGTTTACGATTTATGGTAGTACTAGTCGCCAGCAATTAGCTCAGCTTCAGCATACCATTGATGCTACTTTACTGGACATTGTCGCTGGTGGCATCACAGCAGAAGAGCTTGATAATGCAAAAGAGCAGCTGAAAGGTAGCTTTGTCCTTGGTTTAGAAGGCACGGGGGCCCGTATGAATCGCAATGGGACAAGTGAGCTGGTGCATCGTAAGCATCGTACTGTAGACGAGGTACTTGCATCTATAGATGCTGTATCCATGGAGTCAGTAGATCGACTAATTGCCAAAATTTTAAAAGCCGAACCAGCTATCTCGATTATTGGCCCAAGCGAATAAAAGAGCTTAAAATGATACTAATTATCCAAGTTATAACAATTTATTCATTATAGTAAAAAGGAGAACTTTGAATATTTCCAAGGTTCTCCTTTTAGTGTTGAAAAACAAAACAGTCAATTGAAAGGTAGAAATGGATTTCCGTTGCAGGCTACTTGCTTTCCTGTGGGCGAGCGCCCCGAGCCGCCTCCTCCGCTATCACTCCGTTTAGAGGCTCGCCTGTCTCGTTATCCCACGGGAGTCAAGTAGCCTCCACTCCAACCTACAAAAGTATTACCTTTTTAGCAAAGGTTTTCAAATAAGGCGAAGGTCTTCACTACTCTTTATGGAGAAGTGTTGTCACACATCACCTCTCCATATTGAAAATAAGAGCTTATTCCCTCTAAAAATAATGGGCTATTTAATCGCTATATTACTATGAAAAAAAGTAAAGACACTTTGCAGAATGGTTGATTGGAGTGGAGCCAGCGTCACTCCTAGGGGATTTAGCGTCACAGATGAGACCCTGGAGCACACGTAAGTGAGTGAAGCGGCTCATCGGACGCCCCCTGGAAAGGACGCTGGCGGAACGGAAATCACCCCTTCCCCTTGCAAAGTTGCTTTTTCTGCCTTTGACATGATCTTTTTTCAACAACATGAGGAGAACTTTGAATATTTTCAAAGTTCTCCTTTTTTAATGTTTATTTTCTTCTCAATTAAGCATTGAAATTCTCAATTAACTTTGATAGTATGAATGATATTGAAAATCATTCGCATTTAAATTGGAGGATATTTATCTTATGAAAAAATGGCTTGCTGTCAGTACCCTGACATTATCACTAGCGCTAGCTGGTTGTGCAGATCAGGAAGAAAAGAGTACTGACAAAGAAATAAAAGAAGAAGCAACAACACAACAAGAAACAGCAGATACAGCTGATGTGCAAGAGGATGCATTTCAAGATGGTGTCGATGAGGAAGCATTCCAAAAGGCATTAGCAAGCTTCCCAACAACAGCACCAGAAAAAATTGTCACGACATCGGTGCCTTTAACAGAAATGTTACATCTTTTGGACATCACACCAGTAGGAGTGCCAACATCGACAAACCCTATCCCAGCAGACTTTGATTCTATTACAAAAATCGGCTCGCCAATGTCGCCCGATTTAGAGGTTATTTCAAGCTTACAAACAGACTTAATCCTTGGGGCATCATCATTACAAAGCTCACTTGATCAAGCACTACAGGGAATGAATTTACCGACAGCTTATTTACCAACGGATTCATATGAAGACTTAAAATTAAGCTTTAAAGTGCTCGGTACGTACTTTGGTAAAGAAGAAAAAATGAATGAGGTTTTACAAAATCTCGTAGCAAAAGAAAAAGAATTGGAAGAGAAAGCACAAGGAAAAGAATTACCATCTGTGATGCTTGTCATCGGTACATCTGATTCCTTTATGGTAATGAACGACCAATCCTACTTAGGAAGCTTAGTAGAACGATTAGGTGCAGACAATATTGCGAAATCGGTACTAAAAGCAGAATCAACGTATTCGCCAATGAATTTAGAAGATATTGTTGTAGCTGATCCGGACATCGTTTTTGTTTTAGCATCAGGTGATCATGGAGCAAATGAAGATAAATTTAAACAAGAGATTAAAAAGAATAGTGCATGGCAACAATTATCAGCCTATAAAAATGACAAAATCTATATGCTTGATTATAGTACATTCGGTGTCACATCCATTACAAATGCTGAGAAAGCACTAACAACAATTGCAAATTATTTTTATAAATAAGTTCGTGAGGTAGAGGTATGATTCATACAGCAAGAAGTCGCATGATTATTATCACGACCTTTGTGGTAACGATTTTAGCAGCCATTGTAGCGATCGGGTTAGGCAGTGTTCATATTTCCGTACCTGATATTTTATCTACCCTGATCAATGGACGTGATCAAGAGGGTGTTTATACAACCATCATCTGGGATATTCGCCTACCGCGCGTGCTGCTCGCATTAATTATTGGTGCTAGTATCGCCATTTCGGGTGCCTTATTGCAGGCAGTTATGGGCAATCCATTAGCCGATCCTGGGTTAACAGGGGTAACGAGTGGGGCAGCGGCCTTTGTGTTACTTATTCTTTTAGCTAATCCAGAGCTAACGCATTTGATTCCGCTTGCAGCTTTTGTTGGTGGCTTAATTGCAGCAGCCATAGTATATGCTCTTGCATGGAGACGTACAGGCATTACACCCATCACCATTATTTTATCAGGGGTAGCCGTAAATGCATTGTGTGGTGGAGTCATTGGATTCTTATCCATTCTTTACAGTGATCGTTTACCATCAGCTGTGCAATGGATGAATGGTAGTCTTGCAGCAAAAGGAAATGCATCACTGCATATGATTTATGTGTATGCCATTATCGGCTGGATTCTATCCATTTTTGCCATTCGAAAAGCTAATATTATTCGTTTAGGCGATCAGGTCGCAACCAATTTAGGAGAAAGTGTGACCCGTATTCGTATTATGTTATCTATTTTAGCTGTTTTTCTAGCAGCAATTTCGGTTGCAGCAGTTGGCATGATTGGCTTTGTTGGATTAATCGTCCCGCATATGGCTAGGCTACTAGTTGGCTCCGATTATAAGTACATGTTGCCTATGAGTATGGCTATGGGAGCTATTGTCTTATTGATTGCCGATACGGGTGGACGGACATTATTTGCACCACTTGATATTCCAGCAGGTATTTTAATGGCTGTTCTCGGTGGACCTTACTTCTTATATTTAATGAGAAAGAGGGCGTTCTAATGTTAACAATTGATCAGCTATCCATCAGCTATGAACAAAAGGAAGTTGTCCATAATTTTTCATTTGAAGTGAAACAGGGCGAAATTTTATCCATTATTGGACCGAATGGCTCCGGTAAGTCAACGATTTTAAAGGCGATCGCACGGATGCAGCCGTATCATGCAGGAACCATCCTATTTGATGGTGTAAATATGCGTCAATTATCCTCAAAGGAAATCGCACGCAAAATGTGTATGCTGAGTCAACAAAACCAAGCACCGAGCGATATTTCCGTCAAAAATTTAGTCGCCTATGGTCGTTATCCACATAAAAAATGGTTTGAGCGTCTCAATGCAGAGGACGAGGCCATAATTGATTGGGCATTGGAAAAAACCTACCTCTCACATTATAAAGAAAAGCCTATTGCCGCTTTATCTGGTGGGGAGGCGCAACGTGCGTGGATTGCAATGGCATTGGCACAACGGCCCCAAGTGCTATTATTGGATGAGCCCACGACCTTCTTAGATATTGCCCATCAGCATGAAGTGCTAGAATTAGTGCGAGAGCTTAATCGTGATATGGGCATGACTGTTGTGATGGTGCTCCATGATTTAAACCAAGCCTCTAGCTATAGCAATCAAATCGTTGTTGTAAAGGACGGCTTACGAGCACAAATGGGTACACCGGATGAGGTTATGACGGAGCAAATGATCCAACAAATTTATCGTATGGAAGCAGAAATTCAATATGTCACATGGGATAATGCCCCACGGATTCAATTAAAAAATACGGTCAAAGTATAGGAGGAAACAACATGCCAAAAGCAATTGATATTGAACAAGTAAAACAAAACTATGAAGCATTTATTCAAGGTAAAAAAAATTGTGTATTAAGCTTTGTAGATGGGGAAGGCAAGCCTTTTAGTAGTACAACGCCTTTTATACGTTTGAATGGGAAATTTTATGTGTATATTAGTCGTATTGCCGAACATTACCAGTTAATGGAGCAGTCAGAAGTAGTCGATTTAATTTGTGTAGCAGATGAAGCTGTGACAGCCAATCCATTTGCCACAGAGCGAGCACGCTGGCAATGTCAGCCTAAAAATTTAGGAAATGAAGGTCATGAGGAGATTTTTGCTGCCTTCGATCAACTATTTAATGCAAAAATGATGGAAATGTTACGTTCACTCGATTTCTCATTATTTGAATTAACACCTCTAGACGGACGCTATGTAGTTGGATTTGGCAAAGCCTTTACGATTGATATTGCCAATGACACATTAATCCATGTTGTAATTGATAAAAAATAGGTTGCCAATAGGCAGCCTATTTTTTGATGGTGATTAGCAAATTTCTCGCGTCGTATATAAATGAAGCCATTTAAGGTTTTTCAAGCCTGAAAGCCTCATTTCCTTCATGTTTAAGTGCTAAAGCCTCGATTCCAAACGCTCCCGGACGTCTTCTCACAATCGCATGCTCTGGCAAATCTCTTACTTCCTCACTATTCCCTTTGAAAATCCCATAATCATAAGAGGGCATCCTTACTTTCGCTCAATAAAATTTCACCTTTATGAATCAACTTAATATAGTCAGCATTTTTTTCTAAATCGCTTGTAATATAGGAAGAAAATAAAATGCTATGTGTTTCATCCTGCATCAATGCTAAAAATAAATCCAAAATTTCAGCCCGAATGATAGGATCGAATCCACTTGTTGGTTCATCTAAAATCAATAATTTTGGATGATGTGACAATGCTAATGCAATTGACAGCTTCATCCTCATACCTCTTGATAGTTCCTTGATCTTCTTCCTCTTTGGGACATTAAATTGAGCTAATCGTTCAAAATAATAGCCTGAATCCCACGTTTGGAATACTTTTCTCATGATTTTGTCGAGCTGCGTCGCATTTAGCGTTTCTGGTACGTGTAAATCGTCAAATACGACTCCGCTGTCGTTTTTTATCGATAGTTCATGTTCGACATGATCTTTATTAAAAAGCAATATTTCGCCATATTCTTTTTTTAGTAAGTTCAGCATGCATTTAATGGTTGTGGATTTTCCAGCTCCATTTTCTCAGATAAAGCCTACACGGTTCCTTGAGGGACTGAAAAGCTTACATCTTTTAAAGAAAAGCCTTCAAAGACCTTATGTAAATCATGAATCTCAATGGCATTCCTCTTAATTGTCCACCTCTACTGTTAAAGATAGGAGTTCCTGCAATTTTTCATTAGAAAGACCGGCTGCTTTCGCTATTTTTACGGCCTTTTGCAAATGCTCCTCAAGCTGTCGCAGAAGTTCCTTGCGTAGAAAATCTTGATTGCGCTCTGTAACAAAGCTCTCTTTGCCTGCAACTGTTTTGATGAAGCCGTCTCGCTCTATATCGGTGTATGCACGTTTGGTCGTCATGACACTGACCTTTAAATCCTTTGCTAGAGCACGGATAGATGATAGTGCATCACCTGCATGTAATTTATTCGCTAGAATGGCCTCTTTGAGCTGTATCGTGAGGTTTATCACTGGCATTACTTAAATGGATATGCACAAATCCTCACCCGTTATAACGGTGTATATACACTATGTACAGATGTCGATGGAAATGCAACACATTCCTACTTTTGGTAGGGGGCACGATTTGCAAAAACTCGCATATATTGAGGTAATGGCACAAGGAGGGAGATGAGGCATGCTACTATCTGAGATGGTGGATAAGGAGTTAATTCAAATTGAGGGTGGCGTACATTTTGGCATCTTGGCACATACAGAATGCCTATTAGATGTGCAAACAGGGAAAATACATGGCTTTGAAATTGTGAAAGATAAACTACCATTCCAAAAAAAGAAAATGAAAGTTAGTGAAATGATACCTTGGCACGAAATTATCTTAATTGGTGAAGATCGGATTTTATTTAATAAGACATCTTCAGTACAGTCAGAATATTTACAGTGAGGTGAGCTTTTGGAAAACGAAAAATGGCTTGTTATCGGTGAGGACTCACGATTAAAGGAATTAGCGACAATGCTAAGAAGTCCATCGAGAACAGTGTTTTATAAAAGAACGACCGTTTGGAACGAGGAGTTAAATAAACTGGTTTTAGAATACCAACCAAATAAAATTATCCTACCAATTCTTCCATTAAAAATAGAAGTTGAGCAGCTCTATGGAATATCACAAGTTAAATTTTATACAGGCCGATTAACGATGCATTGGAAGCAATTACTAGAGAAAAATGAATCCATTTGTTATTTGCAGCAAGAATCGTTTATATGGCAAAATGCTCGGTTAACAGCGGAGGGATTTATCGCCACGTTTTACGGACTCGAGCAAAAATGTATTTACGGACAAAATTTTACAATCGCAGGCTTTGGACGCATCGCCAAAATGCTCGCCTCTTTACTAGTTAAGATGGGGGCGAACGTCCACATTGTTGCACGTTCTGTTGTACAAGTGAGCGAGGCAAAAGCATATGGCTATAAAGCTACGAATTTAGATGATCGTCGATGGTCTATTACGGATGATATTTTCATCAATACAATTCCAGCAAAATGGATTACAGAATCATTTATAGAGCATGTTCCAGCAGTTTTATATGATTTGGCCTCAGAGCCAGGCTGTTTAGATATAGATGCGGAGCAATTACAAACGTATGTACTATTGCCATCATTGCCTGGGAAATACTTTGCACATGACGCTGCTACAATCTTGTGCAAGGCAATAGAGGAGGAAGAAGATTGTTAACGGGGAAACGAATTGGGCTAGGTATTACAGCCTCACATTGTACGTATGAAGATGTCATACCTAAAATTCAAAATTTTATTGATGTCGGAGCAACGGTTGTGCCAATTATTACTCACTCCGTTTTACATGCAGCTACTCGCTTTGGTACTGGAGAGGAGTGGATTGCCAAAATAGAAGCATTAACAGGAGAAAAGGTTATTTCTTCTATAAAAGAGGCGGAACCATTTGGTCCATCCAATCCATTAGATGCAATGGTGATTGCGCCAATGACGGGCAATAGCATAAGTAAGTTTGCGAATGCAGCAACAGATAGTCCCGTATTAATGGCAGCGAAGGCAACATTGCGTAATGGATCACCTGTTGTATTAGGTATTTCAACAAATGATGCACTTGGTTTAAATGGTATAAACATTATGAAGCTGTTGAATGCCAAAAATATTTATTTTATTCCTTTTGGTCAGGATGCCCCCCTCTCCAAACCGAATTCTTTAATTGCTGATTTTGATCAAATGGTGGATACTGTTCATGCAGCAATTACGCAGAAAAAGCAATTACAACCGCTGTTGATACAATATTTCAAATAAATCATAGATTACACACAATTTTCAGTATTTTTGTGATACAATAGCACACATTATGGAACATGTATTCAAGGAGAGATGACAGATGACAAAGCAGTTAACAGTTGCGGTTGTTGGGGCAACAGGAGCAGTAGGTTCGAAAATGATGGAGCAATTAATTAAACGTAAATTTCCGATTGGGCATATTAAATTTCTAGCCTCTGCTCGTTCAGCGGGAAAATCAATCGAATTTAATGGTCAAACATATACAATTGAAGAAGCGACACCTGAAGCTTTCGAAGGCGTCAATGTCGCTTTATTCTCAGCTGGTGGGTCAGTATCAGCTGAACTTGCACCAGAGGCAGCTAAGCGTGGTGCAGTAGTTATTGATAATACGAGCCATTTCCGTATGGATCCAGAGGTACCGCTTGTCGTACCTGAAGTGAATCGAGGCGACTTAGCGAAGCATAAAGGGATTATTGCGAATCCGAACTGCTCTACAATTCAAATGGTGGCTGCACTTGAGCCAATTCGTAATGCATTTGGTTTAACGAAAGTAATCGTTTCAACATATCAAGCCGTTTCAGGAGCGGGTATTTCTGCTATTCAAGAATTAAAGGCACAGAGCGCAAATTGGGAAGCAGGTAAAGATGTAGAAGCAACTATTTTGCCGTCTGGTAGTGATAAACGTCATTACCCAATAGCACGCAATGTCATTCCACAAATCGATAAATTCACAGATAATGGATTTACATACGAAGAAATGAAAATGATTAATGAGACGAAAAAAATCATGCATGCACCAGAGCTCAAAGTAGCTGCTACTTGCGTTCGTGTTCCAGTCGTTTCAGGTCACTCTGAATCTGTTTATATTGAGGTAGAGAAAGAAGCGTCAATCCAAGAGATTTTTGACGTATTACGCAATGCACCAGGTGTGGTATTACAAGATGATATTGCAACACAAACTTACCCAATGCCTATTTATGCAGAAGGGGAAGACGCTACTTTTGTAGGACGTATCCGTCAAGATTTAGACAACAATAAAGGATTCCATCTATGGATCGTTTCTGACAATTTATTAAAAGGCGCCGCATTAAACTCTATCCAAATTGCAGAAGCAATGCTTGAGGATAACTTACTATAAGAGGGGTGTAAGGATGAATTTAGGTCGAATTGGAACGGCTATGATTACGCCGTTCAAAGATGATGGCACGATTAATTATCCAGAACTAGAACGTATTATTAATCATTTGATAGACAACGGTACAGACTGTATCGTTGCCTGTGGTACGACTTCTGAAAACCCAACAATGTCTACTGAGGAAAAAATCGAAGTTGTGCGCTTTACAGTAGAGAAAGTAGCAGGACGCGTACCGGTTATTGCAGGTACAGGGGACAATGAAACAGCCTACTCGATAGCGATGACTCATAAAGCAGAAGAAAATGGAGCAGACGGTATTATGCTTGTAGCTCCATACTATAATAAGCCGAATCAACGTGGGATTTTCGCTCACTTTGAAACCATCGCTAAACAAACAAGTCTACCTGTTATGCTCTATAATGTCCCTGGGCGTACAGGTGTCAATGTTGCCTATGAAACTTCTGTTGCTTTAAGCAAGATTCCAAACATTGCTTGGATTAAAGAAGCGAGCGGTAACTTAGATCAGATGGGAGATGTTATAGAGAACATTGATCCAGATGATGACTTCTTAGTGTATAGTGGGGATGATGGTTTAACATTACCGTTAATGGCCATAGGCGGAGCAGGCGTTATTTCTGTAGCAGCCCATGTTGTAGGCAATGATATGCAATTAATGATTAAAGCGTTTGAAGAAGGAAATCATAAGCTAGCAGCCAAAATTCACCGAGCATTATTACCTTTAGTACGTGCGCTGTTCGCTCAACCGAACCCATCGCCTATTAAATATGCGATGACAAAGTTAGGCTTTGATACACTCAATGTACGTCTGCCAATGATGGAAATGACAGATGAAGAAAAAGAGAACTTTGACCGAATTTGGGATACGTACCAAGAAAAAGCGAAAAATTTTCGATAATGAGCAACGAGGCTGATAACTCTATCGGCCTCGTTTTTGTATGCTATAAACATCCATTCATCACTTCTCATCCTTAAAAATACTTGATTAACTCTATTCGTACAAGGTATCCAATATTTGTTTTTCCATCTACTAGCAATAAGCAAATCATAAGAAAATCTATTTCCTACGTGAAACATGTATTTTTAATTTGTGCAAAAGCTTTGCAAACCGTATAATAAATGTTAAGTGGTTGCTGTTCGGGATATTTTTTAGGAGGAAATAAATTGACAAAAAAGAAAAATGAATTGATTCGTATCATCCCTCTTGGGGGTGTAGGCGAAATTGGGAAAGCAATGTACGTAGTAGAAATTGATGAAGAGCTATTTGTAGTGGATAGCGGCTTAATGTTCCCAGAAGATGAGATGCTAGGTATAGATATCGTGATTCCTGACATTACGTACTTAGAAGAAAATAAAGAACGTGTGAAAGGTATTTTCTTAACACATGGTCATGAAGATGCGATCGGCTCTATTGCCTATGTTTTACAAAAAATAAAGGCACCTGTGTACGGATCGAAATTAACCATTGCATTAGCAAAGGAACATTTAAAAGAATTACCTGCACCACATCAGGTGAAATTTTTCGAAGTAACAAACCGTAGTCGTATGAATTTTAACTCAACGTATGTAACATTCTTCCACACAACACATAGTATTCCCGATTCGTTAGGGGTAGTGTTCCATACATCTGAAGGCGCGATTGTTCATACAGGAGAGTTTAAATTCGATCAGTCAGCGACAGGTAAATTTAAACCTGATTTAGCAAAAATGGCACAGTTAGGGGAAGACGGCGTCTTTATTCTATTATCTGAGTCTTGCGAAGCTGAACGACCAGGCTATACGACATCGGAAATTGTGATTGAAGAGCAATTATCAAAAACATTCCACTCAGCACCAGGTCGTATTTTAGTAGCTGTCTATGCATCGAATTTTATTCGTATTCAGCAAGTTTTTGCCCAAGCCCAAAAATCATTCCGTAAAGTTGTGATTGTTGGTAAGCCATTGGAAAAAGCTGTTGATTTAGGTGTACAGCTTGGTTATTTAACAGTTGAAGAAGAGACAATTATTCCAATTTCAGAAATGCAAAAATATCAAGATGATGAAATTATCATTATTACAACTGGCAATAGAGGAGAGCCTCTAGATGCATTAGAAAAAATTGTCCGTAAGCACCATCGTGACATTAAAATTAAACAAGGTGATACGGTGTTAATTACATTTACACCTTCTCCTGGCATGGAAGTACAAATGGCTAATACGATGAACTCTATGTCAAAAGCCGGCGCTGAAATTTTGACTTCTAGTAAAAATGTCCACGTATCAGGACATGGTAGTCAGGAAGATTTGAAGCTGATGCTGAATTTAATGCAGCCAAAGTATTTTATTCCTGTTCAAGGTGAATATCGTATGCTCATTGCTCACTCGAAGTTAGCGCAACAGCTCGGTATGCAAAAATCACAAATCTTTATCGCCGATAAAGGGGATATCGTAGAATACAAAAATAATAAAATGCGCATGAGTGGTCGTGTACAAGCTGGTAACGTATTAATTGACGGTATCGGTGTAGGCGATGTAGGAAATATTGTACTTCGTGATCGTAAATTATTATCGCAGGATGGTATTTTCATTGTAGTCGTGACATTAAATCGAGCACAAAAGAAAATTGCGTCTGGCCCAGAAATTTTATCACGAGGCTTTGTCTATGTACGAGAATCAGAGGAATTAATGATTGAGGCATCTGACATTGCAAAAAATGTGATTGAAAAATATGTTGGGAAAGATACATTTGAATGGACGAATATTAAACAAGAAATTCGAGATACACTCAATACGTATTTATTCCAAAAAACAAAACGTCGTCCAATGATTATTCCAATTATTATGGAATATTAATTGAACGAGCTCATCGTAAAGGTTTTGAGGAAAAAGTAGATGAAAAGGATTTTCTCCCAATTGCGGTGGAAAATCCTTTTTTTGAAATATTCGAGTTCTACATGTTATGATTCGCTACATATATAAAATGGATCGCAGAAGAAGGTGAAATAGATGGCAGTTAGTAAAAGAAAAAAAGTGACTAAAAGTAAAGCGACAACTGAAAAAAAAGATATGCATCCGCTTATGTATGAAATTTTAGGACTGCTTTTAATTGCATTAGCAGTCATTATGATTTTTGAATTTGGCATGATTGGTCGGATTCTAGAAAACATCGCAATGTTCCTTTTAGGTAATTTACATTTTGCTGTTCCATTTATGCTTATATTTGTTGCATTGTTAATGATGATTGGTCGTAAAAAAGTCAGTATGAAGGATCGATTAATACTTGGCATGGTACTCATTATTATGAGCTTAACGATTTTTAGTCATGGCATATTATTTGAACAGTTATCAAAATCAGGTGGTCTATTATCTGATTCTGTGCTACGTGAATCGTGGCGAATATTAATCAATACCGATGGCATTATTCATCGCAGCAATGCTCTGGGCGGTGGGATGATTGGCGCCCTTTTATTTAGTGGGCTTCATGTATTATTTGAAGCCTCGGGTGCAAAAGTTGTTGCTTGGGTAATCTTCTTTATTGGGCTCATACTTGTCACTGGCAAAGCATTAGTCCCATATTTAGCAGAAAAAACACCAGATCTATTTGGCAAATGGAAAAAAAAGCATCATGATAAAAAGAAAAACACACCGAAAAAACCAAACAATCGCCGCTCAAGGGTAGAAAGTGGAGATGAGGTTGCGGCTGTAAATCAAATTACGGATGTGCCTGAACAAGAGGAGGAAATACCTCATGAGCCGATTATCTCTGCTTTTACGCAAAATGTCTCGCAGGAAAGAGCTGTGTATGATACGCCTGTGATGGAAAATGAAGTAGAAGAAGCAGCGGATGAGGTTCATATTCAAGGTACAGATGCAGTGGAAAATGCAGACTATCAGCTACCGTCTTATAACCTATTACAACTACCACCTCAGCATGATCAAAGTGGTGAATATTCAGTTATCCAAGCGAATGCCAAAAAGCTTGAGCAAACATTACAAAGCTTTGGTGTAAAAGCAAAGGTAACACAAGTGCATTTAGGACCAGCTGTCACAAAATATGAAATCTTGCCAGATATAGGTGTGAAAGTAAGTAAAATTGTCAATCTGCAAGATGACCTTGCGTTAGCACTAGCGGCTAAAGATATTCGGATGGAAGCCCCAATCCCTGGAAAATCGGCGATAGGTATTGAAGTACCTAATAGCGAAGTAGCCATTGTAACGCTTCGAGAGGTATTAGAATCGAAGGATGGTGCGAAACCAGAAGCATTATTACAAGTAGCCTTCGGGCGTGATATTACAGGACAAGCTGTACTAGCCGAACTCAATAAAATGCCACATTTACTTGTAGCTGGTTCAACAGGCAGTGGGAAAAGTGTTTGTATAAATGGCATCGTTGTATCCATACTAATGCGTACAAAACCGCATGAAGTAAAACTTATGATGATCGACCCAAAAATGGTGGAGCTCAACGTTTATAATGGCATTCCTCATCTATTGGCTCCTGTCGTAACAGATGCACGTAAAGCTTCGCAAGCACTGAAAAAAGTGGTATCTGAAATGGAACGTCGCTATGACTTGTTCTCTCATACAGGTACACGAAATATTGAGGGCTACAATGCACATGTTCAAAAAGTGAATGAACAAACAGAGGAAAAAAATCCAAAGCTACCTTATATTGTAGTCATCGTGGATGAGTTAGCAGATTTGATGATGGTCGCATCAAGTGATGTTGAGGATTCTATTACACGATTAGCTCAAATGGCACGTGCAGCAGGAATTCATTTGATTATTGCAACACAAAGACCAAGTGTAGATGTTTTGACAGGTGTTATTAAAGCGAATATTCCATCGAGAATTGCTTTTGCCGTTTCGTCAGCCATTGATTCAAGAACGATTTTAGATATGGGTGGAGCTGAGCGCCTACTTGGGCGTGGTGATATGTTATTTTTACCTGCGGGCGCTTCCAAACCGAAAAGGGTGCAAGGTGCCTTTTTATCGGATCAAGAAGTGGAGGCAGTCGTTCATTTTGTTATAGAACAGCAAAAAGCGCAGTATCAGGAGGAGATGATTCCTACCGAAGAAGAAACCATTTTAGAGGAAACGGATGAATTATATGATGAAGCTGTCCAATTAGTTGTCAATATGCAAACAGCATCCGTTTCCATGCTGCAACGTCGCTTCCGTATCGGCTATTCTAGGGCCGCACGTATTGTCGATCAAATGGAGCAACGTGGGGTTGTAGGGCCACCAGAGGGCAGTAAGCCTCGTCAAGTACTTGTTCACCAATATGATAACTAAGCAAAAAAGCTAGATGTCAAAATGGTGAGAACTACTGTATATTTGTCCAAATATTTGCAAAGAAAATGAAGAAAGAATGAATTCTATAACAGATTTTATTCAAAACTGTTTATTTCATTCTGCAAAAATGTTATATTTATGAACGATTAGTAGGAATGTTGTACATCAGATGTCTGATCTCTGATTTGGTGGTGATATATGTGACTATTAAAGCAGATCATCGTCATCTCTATCTTCAAGTTATCGATCGTTTAAAATCTGACATTGAGGCTGGCATTTTTAAAGAAAATGAAAAGCTGCCTTCAGAGTTTGAATTATCGAAATCACTAGGAGTCAGTCGAGCTACTCTTAGAGAAGCTCTTAGACTGTTGGAAGAGGAAAATGTGATTGTGCGCCGACATGGGGTTGGGACTTTTGTCAATCCTAAGCCGTTGTTTACATCAGGCATCGAGCATCTATCGAGCATTTCTTCTATGATCGAAACAGCAGGTATGGAGCCGGGTTCCCGTTTTTTAAAGGCAACTGAGCACACACCTTCTGAAGAAGATTTAAAACGCTTCCAATGTGATGGCGACGATAAAATACTCACGATTGAACGTGTCAGAACAGCGGATGGTGAGCCAGTAGTTTACTGCATAGACAGGCTACCCGCAAGCTTCCTGCCAACTGACTTTGTCGAAAAAAAAGAAGTTTCACTGTTCTCTGCTTTAGAGCAATCAGGCAAAATTCATGTAGCCTATGCTGTAACTTATATTGATCCAATTGGGTATCATGAACAAGCCTCACCGATTTTAAATTGCGGACGTGAAACAGCTCTTTTAGTGTTAAAGCAGTTGCATTACGATGACCATGATCAAGTAGTGCTCTATTCAAAAAATTATTTCCGAGCTGATAAATTCAGCTTCCATGTAGTTCGTAAACGGGTGTAGAACATTTCTAAATTTTTTTCCTGCTAATTACAATACCTTTGGGGGGTTAATTAAATGAAAAAACGTAAATTTGGTTTAGTATTAACATCAGTATTAGCGGCAAGTGCTATTTTAGGTGCTTGTGGTACGAAAGACGACGAAAAACCTGCAAAAGACAATGACAATGCTTCAGGCGGCGACAAAACAGAAGAAACTTTCTCAGTAGCAATGGTTACTGATGTAGGTGGCGTTGATGACAAATCATTCAACCAATCTGCATGGGAAGGTGTACAAGCTTACGGTAAAGAGCACGGCTTATCAAAAGGTGATGGTTTTGATTACCTACAATCAAAATCAGATGCAGACTATGATTCAAATTTAAATGCATTACTACGTCGTGACTTCAATTTAATTTTCGGTATTGGTTATATGATGGAAGATGCAATGGCTGCAATTTCTGAGGAAAATCCAGATGGCCAATTTGCAATCATTGATGCTGAAGTAAAAGCAGACAACGTAGTATCAGTAATGTTCAAAGAGCAAGAAGGTGCTTTCTTAGCGGGTGTAGCGGCAGCGAAAATGTCTAAATCAGGTAAAATCGGCTTCGTAGGTGGCGTAGATATCCCAGTTATTAATCGCTTTGAAGCTGGATTCCTTGAAGGGGCAAAAGCTGTAAACCCAGATATCATCATCGAAGATAAATACACAGGTGCATTTGATAAAGCGGATGTTGGTAAAATTACAGCAAGCGGTATGTTCTCATCAGGTGTCGATGTAATCTTCCACGCTGCTGGTGCAACTGGTAACGGTGTATTCTCTGAAGCAAAAGAACGTAAGAAAAAAGATCCAGAGGCAAACATTTGGGTAATTGGTGTAGATGCTGACCAATACGAAGAAGGTAAAGTAGACGATAAAACAAACGTAACATTAACTTCAATGTTAAAAGGTGTTAATACAGCAGTAGTAGATATTTCAAATAGAGCAAAAAATGGTGATTTCCCAGGCGGAGAAACACTTACTTATGGTTTAGCTGAAGACGGTGTTAAACTTGCAGATTCACGCGGTGCGATTCCAGAAGATGTACAAAAAGTAATTGATGAATATAAAGAGAAGATTGCTAAGGGTGAAATCAAAGTTCCAGAAAAAGTGGAAAAATAATTCAACTCTTGATCATCATAAGGGACTTTTAGAAGGACCTTATGATGATTTTTCAATCTATCGTTATATTTAGATTATTCGCAATACTCTATTTAACTAGATTTATAGGAATCTTATAGAGGTAAATCATGATGGTAATAAGTTAATAGAAGAAAGGTTTCTAACGATGACCTTTCCTGTATTAATTTAGCAAAACAACTACCTCTATAGGTGGGTTTAGATCAAGCAATAATTCTAGCCTCTGGTAGAAATTGACTACTGGACGTATGGCTTATCTGTACCATCAATCATGTAGCAGCAGATACTATACGCTAAGGCAAAAATACTTAATAAGTGCCTATTAAGGGAGTGACAATTTTGGAATATGTGATTGAGATGCTTGGAATCCGTAAAGAATTCGGGAGTTTCGTGGCGAATAATAACATCACCCTCCAACTGAAACAAGGCGAAATCCATGCATTGCTTGGTGAAAATGGTGCAGGTAAATCGACTTTGATGAACGTCCTTTTTGGTTTATATCAACCAGAGGGTGGCGAAATTCATGTTCGTGGGAAGGCTGTAAAAATTACAAACCCGAATGTTGCCAATGATTTAGGAATTGGCATGGTGCATCAGCACTTTATGTTGGTAGAAAACTTTACGGTTACAGAAAACATTATTTTAGGCACGGAGCCTACTAAAATGGGGATTGTCAATATAAAAGATGCGGCGAAGAAAGTACACGCACTTTCTGAAAAATATGGATTGGATGTTGATCCAAATGCCAAAATCGAAGACATCACAGTTGGTATGCAACAACGTGTTGAAATATTAAAAACATTGTATCGTGGTGCCGAAATTTTAATTTTTGATGAACCCACGGCTTCATTAACACCACAAGAGATTACAGAATTAATTCAAATTATGCGTCGACTGATTGCAGAAGGTAAATCTATTATTTTAATTACGCATAAGCTAAAAGAAATTATGGAAGTTTCAGATCGTGTGACGATTATCCGTAAAGGAGAAGGGATTGGCACTGTTGTAACCGCTGCCACAAATCCTGATCAATTGGCTGAAATGATGGTTGGCCGTCAAGTTGAATTTAAAACAGAAAAAATTGACGCAAACCCAACTGAAGAAGTGCTATCGATTGAAAAGTTGGTAGTAACGGATTACCGAGATATTGATAAGGTAAAAGGTTTGAACTTAAATGTTCGCAGAGGTGAAATCGTAGGTATAGCTGGTATCGATGGTAACGGTCAGTCCGAATTAATCGAAGCCATTACAGGACTACGTAAAATCAAAAGTGGGACAGTTAAGTTAAATGGCAAAGATATTACCAATATGAAGCCTCGTAAAATTACAGAGGAAGGCGTCGGTCATATCCCACAAGACCGTCATAAGCATGGTTTAGTGTTAGATTTCCCGATTGGTCATAATATTGCACTGCAAACGTATTACCAATCTCCAATTGCAAAGGGCTTTGTCATGGATTATAAAAAAGTGTCGGAGAAAGCTCGTCAAATCATTGAAGAGTATGATGTGCGTACAGGTAATGGTGAAATGACACCGGCTCGTGCATTATCTGGAGGTAACCAACAAAAAGCTATTATCGGTCGTGAAATCGACCGTAATCCAGATTTATTAATTGCTGCTCTACCAACACGTGGACTTGACGTAGGGGCTATTGAATTCATTCACTCTCGCCTCATTGAGCAACGTGATAAAGGAAAAGCCGTTCTGTTAATCTCATTTGAATTAGATGAGGTCATGAATGTATCGGATCGTATTGCTGTTATTTATGATGGACAAATAGTAGATGAGTTAAATCCAAAAGAAACAACAGAACAAGAGCTAGGCTTACTTATGGCAGGGCAAAGTAAAAAAAATAATAAGCATGATGCGAAGGAGGGGAACGACTAATGTCAAATCGTGTCATTAATCTACTCGTTCCTATCATCTCTATCATTATCGGTTTAATTGTAGGGGCTATCGTTATGGTAGTCAGTGGCTATGACCCAGTAGAAGGTTATATTGCTCTTTGGACAGGTATTTTTGGAGATTCATATTCAATTGGGAACACAATTCGTCAAATAACACCTTATATTTTGGCAGGTCTTGCAGTAGCATTTGCATTCCGCACAGGACTGTTCAATATTGGGGTTGAGGGTCAGCTGATTTTAGGTTGGCTAGCAGCAGCTTGGGTAGGATACGCATTTGAGCTACCTAAAGTCATTCACTTACCATTGGCATTACTTGCTGCTGCAGCTGCAGGTGCATTTTGGGCCTTTATTGCAGGTTTCTTAAAAGCGAAATTTAAAGTCCATGAAGTTATTGCGACAATTATGCTCAACTATACTGCGCTTTATATTGCCAACGCAGTGATTAAAAAATTGTCCGATGGAAGCTTTAAAACAGAACGTATCCATGAATCAGCTTCTTTACGTTCTCCGTTTTTAAGAGAGCTTACAGACAATTCAAGTCTTCACTATGGGATCATTGTTGCACTATTAATGGTAGTAGTTATGTGGTTCATTTTAGAAAAAACAACACGTGGATACGAGCTAAAAGCAGTAGGCTTTAACAAAAATGCTGCCGATTATGCAGGTATGAGTGTTAATAAAAATATTATTTTAGCGATGACGATTTCAGGAATGTTTGCAGGTCTTGGTGGTGCGATGGAAGCTTTAGGTACATTCCAAAACGCATCTATTAAACCTGGCTTTACAGGAATCGGTTTTGACGGTATCGCCGTTGCGCTACTTGGTGCGAATACACCACTTGGGGTAGTGTTTGGAGCATCACTATTCGGTTCATTAAAATATGGTGCATTAAATATGCCAAATGCTGCGGGTATTCCAGAAGAAATCGTATCAATTATCATCGCATTGATTATCTTCTTCGTCGCATCAGGCTATATTATTCGAGTAGGCTTGCAAAAGCTGAGCAAGAAAAAGGAGGGACAATAACATGAGCTTTTTAGAAATGTTATATTTCATCATCCCTTCAGCGATTCTTTATGCAACACCTTTGATTTTTACTGCTATCGGTGGAGTATTCTCTGAACGCTCTGGTGTAGTCAACATCGGGCTAGAAGGCTTAATGATTGTTGGTGCTTTTGTTGGTATTTTTGTCAATTTAGAATTCGCTTCGTCATTAGGTGTGGCAACGATTTGGGTAGCGATGTTAGCAGCTATGATTATTGGTGGGATTTTCTCTCTTTTCCATGCTGTTGCTTCGATCTCTTTCCGTGCCGATCAAACAGTTTCAGGTGTAGCCATTAACTTACTTGGCTTAGCTGCTACAGTTTTCTTAGTTAAAATGATTTATGATAAAGGTCAAACGGATATGATTACACGTCCAATCGACCGTTTCGGTATTCCTTATTTAGAGGATATTCCATTCTTTGGTCCTTTATTGTTCCATGATGTTTACAGCACATCTATTTTAGCATTTGCGGTAGCCATTGGTGCTTGGTTTATTATCTATAAAACACCATTCGGCTTGCGTTTACGTGCTGTAGGTGAACACCCAATGGCGGCGGATACAATGGGGATTAATGTTAATAAAATGCGCTATATTGCCGTTGTTATTTCTGGGGCATTAGGTGGTCTTGGTGGTGCAGTCTATGCACAAACAATTACACATGACTTCTCGCATGCAACAATTGCTGGACAAGGTTTCATGGCCATTGCCGCTATGATTTTCGGGAAATGGCATCCAATTGGTGCATTAGGAGCAGCCTTATTCTTCGGTTTAGCGCAAACATTAAGTATTGCAGGAAGTCAAATTCCATTCATCGAGAATGTACCAGCCGTTTATCTGCAAATTTTACCATACGTCTTAACAATCCTTGCATTAGCAGGCTTTATTGGTAAAGCGAATGCTCCAAAAGCAAGTGGACAGCCTTATATTAAAGGTAAACGTTAAGAAAAATGAATCAAAAAGACTGAGTGAACGATGCTCAGTCTTTTTTTACATATGAAATTGGTGTATTTTTTAATTTTTCCCATACATACTTTGGATTCTTTTTGCAATTATAGACAATAGACATGTATAGTATGTGTAGTACATCGTTATATTAAGAAGGATAGGAGGGTTTCATATGTTTAAAACAATACCTTTTGCAAAAGGTGTCAATTTGCATATCCGACAAACAACCCAATTTAAAACCGTAAATTTTTCGATTAAATGGAGAAGAGCATTAACTGCTAAAAGTGCATCGGAACGTACAGTGTTAACCAATGTACTACAGCATAGTAATGCTAAATATAAAACAACTGCTGCTTTCCGTAGCTTTTTAGATGATTTATATGGTACTGTTTTATATTTTGATACATCAAAACGAGGTAATGAACATACGGTGCTAATGAATGTGGAGACTGTGAATGATCATTATCTAGCAAATACAAGTGTCTTAAACGACGTACTTGGTTTATTGCACACAGCTATTTTTGAGCCTAATTTAGAAAACGGTGTCTTTAAGGAATCGATTGTAGAACGGGAGAAGAAAACAGTCATTCAACGGATTGAATCTATTTTTGATGATAAATCTCGTTTTGCTCAGTTCCGTTTACAACAAATCTTGAGACCAAACGAGCCTGCATCGATTTCGGCTAATGGTAGCGTAGAAGAAATTCAAAAAATTACGCCTGCTTCTTTATTTGAGGCATACCAATCCATGCTCGCTAACGATAAAATAGATATTTATGTTGCTGGAGACATTAATGAAGAGGAACTTGTAGCGAAATTAAAAAAAGCGCTACCATTTAATGATCGCACACCAGAGGAAGTGCCAGCAGTATTACCACAACAGCATCCTGACAATGATTACGTAAGAGAACAGCATGAAATGAAACAAGGTAAGCTTCATATTGGCTTTAGCACGCCTATTCGATTTGGAGATGCTGATTTTGCTAAAATGCAGATTTTTAATGGCATTTTTGGAGGCTATCCTCATGCTAAATTATTTATGAATGTGCGTGAGAAAGAGAGTCTTGCTTATTACGCATCAAGCTCCTATGCATCGCATTACGGTCTTCTGTTTGTTGTTTCTGGGATTGAAGCTAAAAATGAAGAAAAAGCATTGTCTTTAATTAAAGAACAACTTGCTGTCATGCAGGCTGGAGACATTACAGATTTAGAGCTGGAGCAAACAAAGGCTATGCTGACAAATCAGCTAAAAGAGTCCTTGGATTCTGCGCGTGGACAAATTGAAATTTTTGACCAATATAAAGATTTACCTGAGGAATTCTCTGTTGAAGCCTGGGCAAATAAGTGGAAAGCTGTAACAAAGGAAGACGTTGTTGCAATGGCTAAGCAAGTGCAGCTTGAAGCGGTCTATTTCTTATGTGGAAAGGAGCAAGCCGCACAATGAAAACAATTGAATTTAAACAACTAGATGAAACACTTTACTATGAAAAACTAGACAATGGCTTAGATGTATATATTTTACCAAAAAAGGGCTTTTCCAAAACATTTGTAACATTTACAACAAAGTACGGCTCTGTTGATCGTACGTTTGTACCAATCGGTGAAACGGAAAGTATTACAGTGCCAGATGGTATTGCACACTTTTTAGAGCATAAAATGTTCGAAAAAGAAGATGGTGATGTTTTTCAAAAATTTAGCGAATATGGTGCTTCGGCGAATGCCTTTACGTCGTTCACACGCACAGCTTATTTATTTTCATCTACTGACAATATATATAAGAGCACAGAAACTTTATTGAATTTTGTGCAAGAGCCATACTTTACAGAAGCTACTGTCAACAAAGAAAAAGGAATTATTGGGCAAGAAATTACGATGTATGATGATCAACCAGACTGGCGTCTATATTTTGGTACGATTGAAAATATGTATCATCAACATCCTGTAAAAATTGATATAGCAGGAACGATTGAATCGATTGACGGCATTACAGCAGAGCATTTATATACGTGCTACAATACGTTTTATCATCCTTCAAATATGTTATTATTTGTCATTGGCGCTGTAGAGCCAGAGGAAATGATGACTTTTATTCGTGACAATCAAGGTAAAAAAGAGTTCCCAGAGCCAACACCAATTCAACGTTTCTTTGATACAGAACCAACAGACGTAGCGATTAAAGAACGTACATTAAATATGGATGTACAAAAGCCGAAAATTTATGTTGGTTTGAAAGCAAAGGATACGAATTTATCAGGACAGGATATGTTAAAGCATGAGCTGTCTGTTCAAATCGCGCTTGAACTTATTTTTGGCCGTACATCTAATTTTTATGAACGTGTCTATGAAGAAGGTTTAATCGATGAGACATATGCATTTGATTTTACGTTAGAAAATGGCTTTGGTTTTGCCATGATTGGTTCGGATTCAGCAGAGCCTGATAAATTGGCCCAAGCGATAAAAGAAGAATTAGTGAAATATGAGGGGAATAGCCAATTGGATAGTGCTGGTTTGGAACGTATAAAACGTAAAAAAATTGGCTTCTTCCTACGAGCATTAAATTCGATTGAGTTCATCGCAAACCAATTTACACGTTATTCCTTTAATGATATGAATTTGTTTGATGTGGTACCAGTTCTTGAAACATTAACAATAGAGGATTTACACAAAGCCTTTACTTCTATTCAAGGAGAATCCCAACAAACAGTCTTTAAAATTTTGCCAAGCAAGCAGGGAGCACAGTGAAAAAATTTGCCCTTGTTTTAGGCGCATCAGGTGAGATTGGTCGTGCCATTTGTCAAAGTCTTGCAGAAGATGGATGGTCCATCTATGTGCATTATTCGAATAATAAAAATGCGGCACATAAATTATGTGATTCGCTTTCTAAAACCTTCCCTGCACAAGAGTTTATGCTTGTGCAGGGGGATTTTTCTATTTTAACAGGAGCGGAAATGGTAGCCGCGCAAATTTTTAATGTGCAGGCCATTGTCTTTGCAAATGGGCAGGCACATTATTCGCTGCTCGAAGATACAACAGTGGAGGATATGGATGCTTTATGGCGTGTCCACGTTCAAAATCCAATGCGACTGACAGCTTTACTATCTGAGAAACTGCGTAAGCATGAGGTGAGCTATGTATTATTCATTGGCTCCATTTGGGGAGAGGCTGGCTCAGCGGGTGAGGCACTTTATGCAACCGTTAAGGGAGCACAACATGCTTTTGTCAAATCCTATGCAAAAGAAGCGGCACTATCCCGTATTCGAGTAAATGCTGTTGCTCCAGGGTTTATAAATACGTCAATGAACAGCCATTTAAATCAAGAAGAACTTAATTATATTTTAGAAGATATTCCTTTAGGTACCATTGGTCAGACAAAGGATGTAGCTGAAATGGTACGTTTTTATTTGTCTGGTAAAGCAGATTATGTGACAGGACAAATCATACGATTAAATGGCGGTTGGTACATATAATATTCTTTTTTGCACATACTACATGTGTAAAGGAGGAGGAAATATGACCATTTTAGAAAACTGGCAAAAATGGACATCGTTTTTAGGACAAAACGTTATGCAAGCTGAATCGAGTGGTATGCCGAAGAAAATGATTCAAACGGCTGCTGTCCAAATTGGGGAATATTTAGCGACAAATGTCGATCCTAAAAACGAACAAGAGCGAGTGCTGTCGGATTTATGGGGCGTTGCCTCTGAAGATGAGAAGCATGCATTAGCGAATTGTGTCATTAAGCTTGTACAAAATAAGCATGTGCAGTAAATAAAAGAGGAGAGCCAATCTCCTCTTTTTTTCTATATAAAAAAGCTATTTATCTACGAAAAAGGGAACGTATGTAAGCCTAATCTACATGCATCAAAAAAAATTAGTAAATAACGCCGTAATTCCATGTATTCTAACTTTCCATTACATAAAAAATCAGCTATGATGGAACTTATAAAGGATTTTTTACGTTAACTAATAGGAAGGGAACGAGTGTGTTGAGCGATTGGTACTTTGAATATGAAATTCAGGTGAATCGCCCTGGATTATTAGGAGATATTGCTTCACTTTTAGGGATGCTTCGTGTCAATATTATATCAATAAATGGTGTCGATGAGGACCGACGTGGTATGTTAGTGCATACAGACAATGATGAGGCGATTGAACGTTTTCGTACAATTGTTTCGACAATGGAACATATTAACGTAACCAAATTTCGACAACCAAAACTTCGTGACCGCCTAGCTATTCGGCATGGTCGTTATATTCCTCGAGATGCAGACGAAAAAAACACTTTCCACTTCGTAAGAGACGAACTTGGTATTTTAGTCGATTTTATGGCAGAGCTTTTTAAAAAAGAAGGACATAAGCTAATTGGTATTCGTGGTATGCCACGCGTTGGAAAAACTGAATCCATTGTAGCTGCAAGTGTTTGTGCCAATAAAAAATGGATTTTCTTATCGTCTACAATGATTAAACAAACTGTTCGTAATAAACTTGTGGGAGACGAATTTAGTCGTAACAATATTTTTATTTTAGATGGTATTGTGACTCGGCGTTCATCTGATGAGCGACATTTGCAATTAGTGCGTGAAATGATGAATATGCCTTGCATTAAAGTTGTTGAGCATCCAGATATGTTTGTGCAGCATTCAGAATATAAAATAGAGGATTTTGATTATATCATTGAATTACGTCATCACACGGATGAAGAAATTACTTATGAAATAATGGAAAAAAATCACATGTCCGAATCCGATTCATTTGGAGGATTTAATTTTTAATTTGATGTTAAAGTAGGTGTTATTAGTGGCAGAATTAGGTACTCGACTGAAAGAGGCGAGACTGTCTAAAGGCTACAGCTTAGACGATTTACAAGAAATAACGAAAATTCAAAAGCGTTATTTAGTAGGAATTGAAGAAGGCAATTATTCCATTATGCCTGGTTCGTTTTATGTACGAGCTTTTATTAAGCAGTATGCAGAAGCTGTTGGTTTGAACGCAGAGGAAATTTTAGAGACTTATAAAAAAGAACTACCGAGTACTCCAAATGACCAAGTAAGTCAATCGATGACGAATAGTCCAAGTAGAAGAAAAGTTACGAAAGGCCCTTCGAATAAAATGATGGAGGCTATGCCAAAAATCATTGTAGCTTTATTTATCGTTGTAATCATTGTGGCCATATGGATACTATGGCAATCTAAAAATAGTTCAGGGACAAGCGAAGTAGAAAATACTACTCCTGAAATGGAATATGATACTAATATTCAACCAATTGATAGTGAAAAGGATAAAAAAGACAAAGAAAATAAAGATGCACAGAAAAAAGATAAAGAAGATACAAACTCTACAGAGGAAACACCAACTGATGAAGATCAAACTGATCAAACAGAAGAGATGAAGCAAACAATTTCCGCGGGGACGGTTGAGGCGGATGGGGCGACGACTTCTTATACCTTAACAGGTACAGATACAATGAAAATTAAAATCGAAGTATCAGGTCCTACATTTGTGGGTATTCGCAACCAACAGCAACAAGAATTATTAACGGACACACGTGTCTATAATGCTGGAGAAGTAGTTGAGTTTGATGCTACAACACAAAACTATGTACGTGTCCGTCTTGGTAATTCAACGCAGGCTAAAATCTATATTAATGACGAACTTCTACCGTATGCACAGCAGATTGTAACGCAAAATATCGTCATCAATTTCAATAAAGAACAGTAGTCATCAGGTGATGGCTACTTTCTTTCATCATGAAAGGTGTTAGAAAAATGAACATTCCAAATAAAATTACCATCTCTCGAATTTTGCTTATTCCATTTTTTGTCATTGTGATGATGTTTGATTTCCACTGGGGAACTTTGACACTATTTGGCGCTGAGATGCCGATCCACCATTTTATAGGTGCACTTATTTTTATCTTTGCTTCAACAACAGATTGGGTGGATGGTTATTATGCACGTAAGTATAATCTTGTGACAACATTTGGGAAATTTTTAGATCCCTTAGCTGATAAATTACTGGTTTCAGCAGCCTTCATTTTAATGGTAGAACTTGATATGGCACCTGCCTGGGTAATCATCATTATTATTAGCCGTGAATTTGCCGTAACTGGCTTACGTTTGATTTTGGCAGGTGAGGGAGAAGTTGTTGCTGCTAATCAGCTCGGTAAAATCAAAACTTGGGCACAAATTGTAGCGATTGCAGCTGCTCTTTTACACAATACAATCTTTACACTGTTTGGTATTCCATTTGATACGATCATGCTCTATATTGCATTGTTCTTTACGCTTTGGTCTGGGTGGGATTATTTCTATCTAAATCGACGTGTTTTACTTGAGTCTAAATAAGAAAGGTCTTGTGAATCATGAATGCTGAAATTCTTGCGGTTGGCTCAGAACTATTATTAGGTCAAATTACGAATACAAATGCGAGATTTATCTCAAGTCAATTATCCGAGCTTGGTATCAACGTTTTTTATCATACTGTAGTAGGCGATAATACGAAACGTTTAGAACAGGCTATTGAAGTGGCGGAGACTCGTGCCGATTTAATTATTTTTTCGGGAGGACTTGGACCTACGAAAGATGATTTAACGAAGGAAACGATTGCTCGTCATCTTGGTGTTTCGCTTGAGTCTGATGATGTAGCATTAACGTATATTGAGCAATTTTTTGCCAAACGAGGACGTCCAATGACGGAGAATAATCGGAAACAGGCATTAATTTTAGCTGGCAGTGAAGTGCTAGCCAACCACCATGGAATGGCGCCAGGTATGATTTTCACAAAAAATGACCGCACCTATATTTTACTTCCAGGACCACCAAAAGAGCTGGAACCTATGTTTCAATTTGAAGCGAAACCAAAGCTTGCTGCGATGCTTAATGATGGAGGGATCATTGCATCACATGTGATGCGTTTCTATGGGATTGGTGAAGCAGAGCTTGAAGTACGAGTTCAAGATATTCTAGATGCCCAAACAAATCCTACAGTTGCCCCACTTGCCTCTGATGGAGAAGTAACATTACGTGTTACAACTAAAGCGGCTACAGAGCAGGAAGCTCAACAGCTTATAGCTACAAAGGTTGCTGAGATACAGGCACTTGTGGGAGATTATCAATATGGTGTAGATGACGACTCTCTTGCCTCTAAAACGGTAGAAATGCTACTTGATAATCAGTTAACCATTGCTGCCGCAGAAAGTTTAACAGCTGGGTTATTTCAATCTGAGCTTGCGGAAATTCCTGGGGTAGGCAATGCACTGATTGGTGGCGTTGTTACCTATGCTGCTGATGCAAAGATAAAACAGCTTGGCATTTCAAAAGAATTAATTGATACACATGGTGTCGTTAGCAGTGAGTGTGCGGCGGCAATGGCAAGTGCTGTTCGCGAAAAGTTTGCTACTAATATTGGAATTGGTCTTACAGGAGAGGCTGGTCCGACAGCGCATGATCACCAGCCAGTAGGTACGGTTTGGATTGGTATTGCTATCAATGATGAGGAGCCACTTACTTATTTACTGCATTTATCAGGCATGCGAAATACAAATCGACTACGTGCGGTGAAATTTACATGTCATTATTTAATGCAGTTTTTAGAAGAACGCGGTTATACAAAACGATATTAAATAGAGTGAAATAGAAATTTGGGTAGAGGAAAACTATCCAAATTTTTATTTTGAAGAAAAATCGAATAAATGTTCGCTTTTTTCTTGCGCGTTTTCTTAAAAACAAGTATAGTAGAGATAGATAAAAACAGTGAACAGTTTTCGAAGGAGGAAAATGAATGAGTGATCGTAAAGCAGCCTTAGAACAGGCTCTAAAACAAATTGAAAAGAATTTTGGTAAAGGTTCCATCATGAAACTTGGTGAAAGAACCGATTTAGAAATTGCGACATCTTCAAGTGGTTCGCTAGCACTTGATGCAGCATTAGGCGTAGGTGGTTATCCACGTGGACGTATTATCGAAGTATATGGTCCTGAATCATCTGGTAAAACAACAGTTGCTCTACATGCTATTGCAGAAGTGCAGGCAACAGGTGGACAAGCAGCATTTATCGATGCAGAGCATGCATTAGACCCAATCTATGCACAAAAATTAGGTGTTAATATTGATGAGCTATTATTATCACAGCCAGATACAGGGGAGCAAGCACTTGAAATTGCAGAAGCATTAGTGCGTAGTGGTGCTATTGATATTATTGTTATTGACTCTGTCGCTGCCTTAGTGCCAAAAGCAGAAATTGAAGGCGATATGGGTGACTCTCATGTCGGCTTACAAGCACGTTTGATGTCCCAAGCATTACGTAAGCTTTCAGGTTCGATTAATAAATCAAAAACGATTGCTATTTTCATTAACCAAATTCGTGAAAAAATTGGTGTCATGTTCGGAAACCCAGAAACAACACCAGGTGGACGTGCGCTGAAATTCTATAGCTCTGTCCGTTTAGAAGTGCGTCGTGCAGAAGCAATTAAACAAGGTAATGATATTGTTGGTAACCGTACAAAAATTAAAATTGTTAAAAATAAAGTAGCGCCACCTTTCCGTACAGCTGAGGTAGATATTATGTATGGAGAAGGAATTTCTAAAGAAGGCGAAACAGTTGATTTAGGTGTAGAATTAGATATTGTGCAAAAAAGTGGTTCTTGGTATGCATATGGTGACGAACGTCTAGGTCAAGGTCGAGAAAATGCTAAACAGTATTTAAAAGAAAATGTCGCTGTTTTAGAAGAAATCGCTAATAAAATTCGAGCTTCTTATGGTATCGCGGCTTCTTCTTATACAATTGCAGCACATGATGAAGAAGAGATGGATGACGAATTAATGTTGCTTCTTGAAGAAGAAAAATAAACGATTGCATTGTTCCCGCTTTATTTAAGGGGACAATGCATTTTTTTGTCTATAATCTTCAATTTTTACACATAATAAGAGAGAGGCTCTAAGCCTTAGACGTGTTATTTCTAATGTACTGTTTTTATGGTAATTGTTTTGAAGGTGAATTTTTTTCTAGTGTAAAAGTAATAGGGAAAAAATTCACTGAATGGATAGGACTTACTTTTTTTTATCCGATGGGGCGAGCAGACGCCTGACTAACCTTGACAGAGTTTGAGGCTAGCTATACAATTAAATATGTATAATTTCTGAATTATGACTTTAAATAGGCAGTACATTTTGTCTTCATTTAGCAAATGTTTATAGTGAAATGGACATTACACTTTTTAAGATTTCCTTGTTATGGGTGGTTGTTGTTCCTTTTCAATAGATGTCTAAACACCTACTGAATGAAGCGAAAGCTTTGGCTAATAAAACGGATTTTGCACAAGTAAAATCTAGCACATTTTTGCCAAAGTGACATAGATGTATGCGCCGACTGAAACTGTAATACCCAAATAGCAAGAGGAGGTGTTCATATGGATGGAATTACTATCATCTCCGCTTTGCTTGGACTCATCGTTGGTGCCGCTGTTAGCTATATCTACATGAAAAAAGTGAATGACTCAAAAATCACTGGTGCTAAACATGTCGCTGAAACAATCGTTGAAGAAGGAAAACGAGAAGCGGAGGCAATGAAGAAAGAAGCACTACTTGAAGCCAAAGATGAAACTCACAAATTTCGTACTGAAGCCGAAAATGACATTCGTGAACGTCGTTTAGAACTTCAAAAACAAGAGAACCGTTTATTGCAAAGAGAAGAGAATCTTGATCGCAAGGATGATGCTCTAAATAAGAGAGAAGCAAGCTTAGAGCGTAAAGAACAAGCTCTAGCTGAAAGACAACAGCATATTGAACAGATGGAGAGCAAAGTGGATGAGCTCGTTGCATCACAGAAAACAGAGTTAGAACGTATTTCTGCTTTAACTAGAGAAGAAGCTAAATCAATTATCCTCAATGAAGTAGAAAAAGAACTGACAACTGATATAGCTGTGATGACGAAGGAAGCTGAAACACGTGCAAAAGAAGACTCAGATAAAAAAGCACGTGAAATTTTATCATTAGCACTACAACGCTTTGCTGCAGATCACGTAGCAGAAACAACTGTCTCTGTTGTGAACTTGCCGAATGATGAAATGAAAGGTCGTATTATTGGTCGAGAAGGCCGTAATATCCGTACTTTGGAAACGTTAACAGGCATTGATTTAATTATTGATGATACGCCAGAAGCCGTTATTTTATCAGGCTTTGACCCAATTCGCCGTGAAACGGCTCGACTTGCACTTGAAAAACTTGTACAAGATGGTCGCATTCACCCAGCTCGCATTGAGGAAATGGTGGAAAAAGCTCGTCGTGAAGTGGATGAACAAATTCGCGAAACAGGTGAGCAAACTACATTTGAAATTGGTATTCATAACTTACATCCGGATTTAATGAAAATTTTAGGCCGCATGAAATATCGTACAAGCTATGGACAAAACGTCCTAAAACATTCAATTGAAGTCGCACATTTAGCAGGATTACTTGCTGCTGAACTTGGTGAAGATGTAGCATTAGCTCGTCGCGCAGGTTTATTACATGATATTGGGAAAGCAATTGACCATGAAGTTGAAGGTAGCCACGTTGAAATCGGTGTGGAATTAGCAACGAAATATAAGGAACATCCAGTCGTTATTAACAGTATTGCTTCGCATCATGGTGATACAGAAGCAACATCTGTCATTGCGGTATTAGTCGCAGCAGCTGATGCATTATCAGCAGCTCGTCCAGGAGCACGTAGTGAAACACTTGAAAACTATATCCGCAGACTTGAAAAGTTAGAGGAAATTTCAGAAAGCTATGATGGCGTAGAAAAATCTTATGCAATTCAAGCTGGACGCGAAATTCGAATTATTGTACAACCTGAAAAAATTGATGATTTAGCCTCCCATCGTCTTGCGCGAGATATCCGCAAACGTATTGAGGAAGAATTAGACTATCCAGGTCATATTAAAGTAACAGTCATTCGCGAAACACGTGCTGTGGAGTACGCGAAATAATATTGAAAGTTAGAGGTTTCTTTAGATTCATATCTAGAGAGCCTCTTTTTTACTTTCAGTAGAGTCATGTTTAAGGAGCCCTTATCATAAAAAAGAACAAGGCTATATTTTGATTAACGATGAAAGATGTGATGATCCTGATTGATCTCCATGCACATGTATTATACGGTGTAGATGATGGACCCCAAAATGAAAGAGATTCCTTGAATATGTTAAGGCAAGCTGCTAAAGAAGGAATTACAGAAATCATTTGTACATCCCATGCCATGCACCCACAATATCATGTCCCATATAAAAAAGTCGAAGAGCGAGTCAAGAGTTTACAACAATTGTTACAGCATGAGCAAATACCAATTACACTCCATACTGGCCACGAAATACGCTTACATGATGAGCTTCCTACACTACTTCAGCAACAACAGCTCCATACATTAGCAAAGTCCAACTATATTTTATTGGAACTTCCTTCTAGCACTATCCCCGCCTATACGGTAGAGATGATAAGACAATTAAAAATAGCGGGTTATAAACCCATTTTGGCCCATCCTGAACGAAATATGGCTATTAGAGAAAATCCAAAAAAGCTGAATGCCCTCATTCAACAAGGGGTGTTTACACAATTGACGGCGGGTAGTTTAACCGGATTGTATGGTAAGGAAGTACAGCGATTATCACTTGCTTTAGTGAGGGCCAATTACATTCATATGATAGGCTCTGATGCCCACGATCTACGCACAAGATGCTTTTATTATCAAGCAGCACTGCAATATCTGGAGAGAAAGAAAGAGGGAGATTCGATCAATCGCCTCTTAACGAATAATGCAAGCATTTTAGCAAATAAGCCAATTTTGCCACTCGAATTGGATGATATGGCTTTAAGGAAACGATGGTATTTCTTTCATATGTCTTTGTAGGATTTGAGCGTGACAATCACATGAAAATATTCTACACATTAATGTTTAGCACACTTATTTTTATGAGTCTCATGCAGCCAGTCGCTGGTATTTATCATAAATTATCTTTAGTAATCGGCTTGTTCATCATAGTGATATCTGTACTCCTGCATAAAAAAATACATATTCACAATGTACAAGCCTGTGTTTTCTTTAGTCTGTATACATTTTTTTGTGTCATAGCAGCAGGTATGAATCAGGACATGATTTTATTGAAAAACAGTTTACAATTGATGTGCCTGTTTATAGCTGTTTCTATTTTTTTTAATGATCTTGTGAAAGCACAAGTATTAGAAATCGTGTTAAATAGTGTGCTAATCGCCTATATCCCATTTTTAATGCTATGTTTTCAGCAAGCACATTATATGTTTGAAGCTTTTGCTGGTGTATTTGAAAATCCAAATACAATGGGGTTTTCTATGATTGGTTTAGTGATAGTAGTATTAATGAAACTGTATAACGTGACAATACAGATGTTACATGGGCAACAAAAGGTAAAATACATGCTGTCTTTTATACTTTATACGGTCGTCTATTTAATTAGTTTGTATGTTATTTTGCTATCAAATGCGCGTACATCATTATTAACCGTTGCTCTTGCCACAGTTGTTGTCATGGTTTGGATTGTTAAAAGCATGAACAAAACCTTCCTGCCCTTCATAAAGTTGGTCACATTGTTTACATGTTTAGGTGTAGTTGTAGTAATGGTGATGATGAAAATGGACATGATGCAAGAGGCGGTACAAAGTATTCTATTAAAAATGGAGAAAAAATCTACGAACATAACAGATGGTCGCCTTGAAATTTGGCAATATGTTTTTGAGCATTTTCATTTTTGGGGACACGGTGTTGAATCATTGTGGTCTATAGGTGTTTCCCATGCACATAATACATTGATTAATATTTTACAGGAGGCAGGCTTGCTGGCACTGGTTAGCTACTGTTTGTTTCTTTTTGCCATTGCCAAGGGTTATCGTCAGATGAATGAACAGCTTATCGTTTTTACAGCCTTGGTCGTGGTTGCCGTATTAGGGGTTTCTACATTTGAAATACTTTATTTTAATATGCTTCATCTCCTTGTATTTGTTGTAAGTGGAAGTATGAGGGATAGGGGCAAAAGCGCGACTTTGTCCGAATAACCAGTAGGCTTGTTTAATATACTTTATTAATATTGTGCACGATTTGCCTATTAGGAGGGGATCCATTTGTGAATGAAGAAATGACAATACAAAGTCTCATAAAAGTATTGCTAAAACGCTGGTTCTTCATCCTCATGCTCATGATTCTATCTATGGGCATCGCTATATTGATAAGTTATTATATTCAAACGCCGATATATGAAGCGGAAACGCAATTATTGGTCAATCAAAAAAGCTATGAAAATCAGCAACTAGTAGGTGCACAAAATGTTGATACGGATCTGCGACTCATTAATACGTACAATGTGATTATTAAAAGTCCTGTTATTTTAGCGAAGGTTATTGATGTACTGTCACTTGATACGACACCAAATGAATTAATGAAGCAAATTGAGGTTTCAAGCGCCAATAATTCTCAGGTGGTGAATATTCGCGTACAGGATAAAGATGAAGAGAATGCAGTGAAAATCGCCAATTCAATTGCCGAAGTGTTTAAAGAGGAAATTCCTGTCTTGATGCATGTAGACAATATTAATATTCTTTTTGTTGCCCAAAACAGTGAGCAGCCAGTACCAGTAAAGCCAAATAAAATGCTGAATCTTATTATAGCTGCTATTTGCGGCTTCGCTTTGGCTATTGTGCTAGCGTATTTTTTAGAAACGATTGATAGGACCATTAAAACAGAGCAAGATATCGAGGAGATTTTATCATTACCAGTGATTGGGGTCGTCAGTAATATCGAATTACAGACGAGAAAAAAACTGAGGGTCAGGGGGCCATCCTAATGTTTTTTAAGAGAAAAACAAAGAAAATACCAATGGCTCGAAAGCTGATCACCGTTTCCGATATGTCGTCGATTCCATCAGAGCAATATCGAACAATTCGCGCAAATATTAAGTTTTCACAGCCTAATCGAGATGTGAAGACGATTTTAGTAACCTCTTCCATTGCTGGCGAGGGAAAATCTACAAATGCGGCGAATATTGGTGTGGTATTTTCGCAAGAGGGTAAAAGCGTGCTGATTGTAGATGCTGATATGCGTAAACCTACTTTGCACCATACGTTCTATCTAGACAATATTTTAGGGCTTTCCTCAGTATTATCACGGCAATCTGCACTACAAGAGGTGATTCAAGAAACTTTCGTCGAAGGAGTAGATATCATTTCGAGTGGGCCAATTCCTCCCAATCCGACAGAGTTATTAGCTTCAGAAACAATGACCTCCCTTCTGGCTGAAGTGAAAAATATATACGATATCATTATTTTGGACGCACCACCGTTACTTTTTTTATCGGACGCACAAATTTTATCGAATAAATGTGATGGCACCCTTTTAATTGTCAATACAGGGGCGGTTGGGCAAGCAGACGTTATCAAATCGAAGTCAATCTTAACAGTTTCTAAGGCCAATATTTTAGGTGTTATCTTGAATAACTATAAGATCAAGGGCAATACGTACGAGCATTATTATGGCAAAGAATAAGGATGGAAAATAGCTTTGAAAAAAATTTTGCATATTATTCCAACAACAGATTTCGGCGGTATTACATCGATGGTTGTCGACATTTGGACGAATACGAATAAATCAATGTACCATTTTGATTTTCTATCGTTTAATAAAGGGCAATACCATGAGACATTAGTTCAACAGGGCTCCAAGATATTTTACGAAACATACATTACCCAGCAAGGACCACTTGCTTATATGAGGAAACTTTATCGAATCCTAAAGCAGCAACAATATGACGCAGTTCACGATCATACAGGCTATCGAGCAATCTTTACATTGCTGGCAGCTCGTTTAGCGGGTGTTCAATGCCGTGTTTTACACAGCCATACGAATGTTGCTGAGGAGTGGAACAATAAGATTATGTTAGCATTGTTGAAAAGACTAAGTGTTTACAATGCAACGAAATTGGTGGCATGTAGTCAAAAGGCGGGGGAATTTTGCTTTAGTAAAAGGCCTTTTGAAGTAATAGCAAACCCAATTGAACTTCAAAAAGTAAAATGTATATCATTTGAAGAGAGAAAAAAATGGAGAGAAGAACTAGGGATAAAAGATGATGAATTAGTGTTAGGGCATATTGGACGCTTTGTACCAGTGAAAAATCATTCTTTTTTAATTGAACTCTCCGTCTATTTAAAACAGCGGGGTATCCCTTTTCAACTATTTTTGATAGGGGATGGGCCTTTAGAGCAAGAAATTCACCAGCTCGTCCAACAAAAAAATGTAGAGGACTGTGTACGATTTTTAGGACAGCGTGCAGATATACTCACGCTCCTTCAACTCTTTGATAAATTTCTCCTGCCATCACACTTTGAGGGCTTTGGGATTGTCCTTTTAGAGGCACAAGTTTGCGGGACACCTGCTATTGTTTCTTCCTCTTTACCGAGAGAAGTAGATTTACATATTGGTTTAGTGCATTATCTAGATCTACATGGAGAGATTGATAGTTGGCTTCAGGCCATTGTAACTCAGAATGGTCAAGTGGATCACCAAATGATTCATGACCATATCAAAATGAAAGGACTTGATGCACAAGCGATTGCAAGCAAATTATGCACGCTCTACATATAACGAAACTACATCGAAGGATGAGACTATTCAAAAGAAGATTAAAATTACGCATATCATCACGACCATTGGCCTTGGTGGAGCAGAGGCCATGCTTTATCGTCTCTTAGAAAACATGGATCGGGATAGTTATGAGGTAGAAGTCATCTGTTTAACGGAGATGGGAACGTATGGTGAGTTAATAAAAAAGCAATTAAATATTAAGGTAACGATATGCGATCTGCGTAGCAATCGTGTCAACGCATTTATGAATTGCTATCGTTTATGTCAAGAAAGCGACATTATTCAAACATGGATGTATCATGCTAATTTACTAGGATATATCCTAGCGATATTGCTAAAAAAGAAATTAATTTGGGGAATTCACCATAGTAATCTCAATAAACAAGATAATAAACGCCGGACAATTTTTATTGCCAAGCTTTGTGCAAAATTGTCAAAACGTGTAGATGCTATTATTTCATGTGGACCAAAAGTAAAAGAAATCCATGAAGCGATTGGCTACAGTGGTAAGCAGCATCGTGTCATTGTTAATGGCATCAACACAGATCAATATCAGCCAAGCACGAAGAGGCAATATTTTGTAGAACAATTTGACATCATCAATCAACCCATTTTATTGCATGTTGGCAGATGGGACCCATTAAAGGATTATGAAAATTTGATGGCTAGTGTAAAAAAGCTAAGGCAGCAACGGCAAGATTTTTATTTGTTTTTAGTAGGCTTTGAAATTGATGATGCCAATAGGGATTTACTACAACTGATTGAGTCGGCCCAGTTAGAGGAAGTGACGTTCTTATTAGGCAGTAGAGAGGATATTCCACAATTAATGGCAGCAGCTGATGTATTCGTTTTATCCTCAGTAGGAGAGGGGCTACCGAATGTGCTAGTGGAGGCATTGGCAAGCGGCACATGCTGTGTCACAACGAATGTTGGAGATTGTGCTTATTTGGTCGGGAATAGTGGTGAGGTTGTAGCTGCCAAGGATGCAGAGGCTTTAGCAAGTGGAATTAATACGGCTTTAAATTACAGTTCACGGCAATATGCACAAAAAGCGAACCTTGGTCGTGAACATGTGTTAGCAAATTTTCAAATTCAACAGGTTGTTGCGCAATATCAATCATTATATCCAGCAATTCTAAAGGAAAGTCCATCCTAACTAATAGAAAGGTGTGCTCATGAAAGAAATAAAGATTGGAGCCATTCTTTCTTATATAACAATCGGCTGTACAATGCTCTCTTCACTCATTTTCACACCTATTATGATATCACTCCTTGGTCAGAAAGAATTTGGTCTATATTCCTTAATGATTGTACTTGTAGGTTATCTCTCCATTTTAGATTTGGGGTTAGGTAATGCTATTGTACGCTATATTGCTAGAAATCGAGCAGCAGCAGATCCAACATTAGAAGCAGCATTAAATGGATTTTTTCTGAAATTATTTGTTGGTATCGGCTGTCTTACTTTATTAATAGGATTTTTCTTATTTTCTCATGTGGATATTATTTTTGGGCAAAGCTTATCTGGGGAACAATTAGAAAAGGCCAGGTTAATGGGCTTTATAATGACGATTAGTTTAGCAATGCAATTTCCGCTAGGTGTCTTCACTTCCATCTTACAAGCATATGAAAAATTTATTTTTATTAAATTAACGACATTATTACAGGTGATTGTGCAGCCCCTGACAATGTTGTTTTTTCTTTTACAGGGAACAGATGCGGTGACATTGATCTATATTATTGCTATTTACAACATACTTTTTTTACTGTTAGATGCCATTTATTGCATGAAGGTGCTGTCCATCCAATTCACATTTAGTCTCCAAAATACAACTCTCATAAAGGAAATTTTCATCTATTCATTTTTTATTTTTATTACTGTGATAGTTGATAAAATTTATTGGCAAACAGATCAAGTGTTATTAGGCATATTTAAGGGGACCGAGGATGTTGCCATCTATGCAGTAGCGATTCAAATTGTGTTGATCTTTATGTCACTGGCTTTAGCGATTAGCGGATTGTTTTTACCTCGTATTTCTATGCTAGTGACAAAAGAAGATGGCTTAGTAGAAATAAATCAGCTATTCGTAAAAGTTGGCGCGATTCAATTTTTAGTTGTGGGCTATATATTAGGGGGCTTTTTTCTTTTTGGTCAAGAGTTTCTAGTATTATGGCTAGGTCAAGAGTTTATTGCCATTTATGCGATTGTCCTCATTATTATGGTGCCGTTTAGTATTGATCTCATACAAAATCTAGGTCTTAATGTGTTGAAGGCAAAAAATTTGTTTAAATTTAGAACCATTTTATTAATCATTGTTGCCGTTGTAAATATTTTTGTATCAATACCGGCTATTTACTTTTATGGCAAAATCGGTACCGCGATTGTTACAGCTTGTTCATTATTTATTGGAAATGTAGTGATTATGAATACGTATTACCACAAGAAAATTGGCTTGGATATCTTTAGGTTTTGGCGAACTATTGGCAGGCTAGTACTGGCCTTTGTTGTTGCTATTTGCTGTAGTGAACTTTTATGGGAACTAACAAAACCTTCAGTTACTTGGCTATCTATTAGCCTATCTATTTTTTACTACACGCTACTGGCAGGTATCAGTCTATTTTGTATTGCTTTGACGAAAAAACAAAAATCAAAGTGGCTAGAGCTTTTTCGTAAAGGAGGCGCAATATTTTGGCGTCCAAAATCTTAGTGAGCGTTATTGTACCTGTTTACAATGCTGAGCCCTATTTGGAGAAATGTTTAACAAGCATTTGTCAGCAAACATTAAAGGATATTGAGATAATTGTCATTAATGATGGCAGTGAAGATCAATCATTAACGATCTTACAAAAGTTTGCACAAATTGATGCACGTATGACCATTTTTACGAATGCCAATAGTGGTGTTAGTAAAGCAAGAAATGTTGGAATAGACCATGCCAACGGTCAATATGTTACCTTTGTTGATGCAGATGATTGGCTAGAGCTAACGATGCTTGAAGAATTGTATCAAGCATGTAAGCTGACAGGCTCTGCTATTGCAAAATGTGATTTATTTTGGCAAGCAGCGGAGGGCAGCAGGTCGTTATATTATCCATCCAACAGCTACTGTACTTACAGTGCCATTGATTGTTTACACAAATTATTTACTGAAATAGGGGAAACACATTTTGGTTTTGCCAGCTGTAAATTGTATAAAAAATCCTTTTTAGATTTCCATAGGCTACGGTTTGATGAAGCGATGAGCTTTGCAGAGGATACAGTGTTTCTGACAAGGGCTGTCATACAAAATCAGTCCATCTGTTATGTTCCAAGACAGCTTTATTATTATAATGTGACGAATGAAAGCTCCTTAACAAAAAAAGCCATGGTCCATTTACGACACAATTATGATGTATTGTATAAAAAGCTTTTGAAGGAATTACAGGATGGCGAGGTTTATGCGGAAGTGAAAAATAGCTTTCTGAATTACCAATTGGAGGGGCTATTGATTATTCTTCATCAAAGTGCTACTGCACAAGAGATGAAGTATGAGATTCAATCCTTTTTAAAGGCTTATCCAGACGTATTAAAGGTTAAGTTAATGAAACGAAAGATGAAACAAATTGTTTTTTTAAAGCTTATCAAAAACAATTGGCTTACACTATCTTCAACACTAATTTATTTAAATGTGAAAAAGCATCAAGTGATTTCGCGTTGTTAGATTGATCTTGATTTAGCCGATGTTTTTTGCAATGAAGACGCCAACTGAAATAGGGAGACACCAAAAGGAGCAATAACGGTGTGACCAATATCATGTTGCTCCAAGGATACTGGCGGAGGTTATTGATATTGAAGAAAGCCTGCACGATGCAGGTCAGTTAATTGTTGTCACAGGTCGTGACGGTCTTAGGTTAACTTCTACTTGTTAGCTCGAAAAAATCTGGAAGCATTGTTTATCTGCGCAAAAGCGAAGTATCAGCGGCAATTACGCGGAGGCGTAATTGATATTTTATTTTGCGTAATCCTCCTCCTAGCGTTACAATTAGTGATGGTATTCAGGTGCGAAGTTAAAGTCTCTGAAGCATAATGATATAGAGGCGTAATGGAAAGAAAGAGTGGTTAAAAAATGAAGGTTTTATTTATTGGCGATATTGTAGGTTCAATTGGTCGAGATGCGGTGGAAAAATATTTACCTCGCTTAAAAAAGAAATATAATCCAGACGTTGTCATTGCCAATGGTGAAAATGCTGCGGCAGGACGTGGCATTACTCATAATATTTATAATAGCCTGCTACAAATAGGTGTAGATGTAATTACAATGGGTAATCACACATGGGACAATAAAGATATTTTCGATTTTATCGATGATGCGGATTATTTAATTCGTCCTGCTAACTTTTCAAGTGAGGCACCTGGTAAAGGTATGGTGCAAATTTCTAAAAACGGTGTGACATTATCTGTCATTAATTTACATGGTCGTGTATTTTTACCTCCTCATGAGGACCCATTCGCAATGGCAGATAAGCTAATTGAGGAAGCCCGTCAAACGTCACCACTTGTTTTCGTAGATTTTCATGCGGAAGCGACTAGTGAAAAGATTGCCCTTGGCTGGCATTTAGATGGCAAGGCTTCTGCGGTTGTGGGGACACATACACATGTACAAACGGCCGATGCAAGAATTTACCCGAACGGCACAGCCTATATTACGGATGTAGGTATGACAGGTCCATATGATGAGGTTTTAGGCATGACGAAGGATAGTGTCATTTATAAATTCCAAACAAATATGCCATCCCGTTTTGAAGTACCAAAAAAAGGACGAGAGGTTTTAAGTGGTTTCTTTGTAGAGATGGATGATCGAACAGGGAAAGCTACTGCCTGTGAACGCATTTATATAAATGAAGATTATCCGTTTCAAGGATAAATAAGTCGAAGTATGTTGGTTTACGACTCTTTTGCTGTGGATACAGGTTTATTTGTGAAACTAGTCTATTTCCGTTTTGCGGAGCATAAAATGTGCTACGGACAATAACTTGAGGTCCAAAAAGGGGGACATGAGTTGTTGAGCGTAAACACTATTCGCGAAACGGGGAGGAATAATTGTGGATTCATTAAAAGTATCATCACGCTCTAATCCAAATTCAGTTGCAGGTGCATTAGTCGCGGTAATCAGAGAAAAAGGGCAGGCAGAAATGCAAGCAGTTGGGGCAGGTGCACTTAACCAAGCCGTAAAAGCAGTGGCCATTGCACGCGGATTTGTAGCGCCAAGTGGCACAGATTTAATTTGCGCACCGGCGTTTGCCGATATTTTAATTGCTGGTGAAGAACGTACAGCCTTGAAGCTGCTCGTGGAAAAACGTATTCGATAAAAAAGTAATGAACTAAAATGCCTTGTCACATAATAACGTGGCAAGGCATTTTTTCGTTTTCCTGTTTACATATGATACATGTCACTTGAAATAAGGGTGTGGTTTTGCTTGGATTTGAAAATTACAACTTTATGAACAGGATTTTCAGTCAAAGGTCTGATTTTCGCCTAAATCGTTGAGAAACAATAGTGCAGAAGGTTTCTTCGTGTTAAACTTATGAAGGAAAAATAATAGTACACATTGGATTTAAGGAGTTGTTGACATGTTACATCAGCTTTCATGGAAAGTCGGTGGGCAACAGGGTGAAGGGATTGAGAGTACAGGTGAGATTTTCTCAATGGCAATGAATCGTCTAGGCTATTTCCTATACGGTTATCGTCACTTCTCTTCTCGAATTAAAGGTGGCCATACGAATAATAAAATTACAGTTCGTCCAACAGAAGTGCGTGCGATTGCGGATGATTTAGATATTTTAGTGGCATTCGATCAGGAAACAATCGATGTCAATTATAAAGAGCTCACAGAAAACGGTGTTATTTTAGCGGATGCAAAATTTGACCCAGTCAAACCAGAAGATTCAAAGGCACCATTATTTGCTGTTCCATTTACAGAAATAGCAGCAGAGCTTGGTACATCGTTAATGAAAAACATGGTAGCCATCGGAGCAACAGCGTCATTGCTTAACCTAGAGGATGCAGTGTTCCAAAATGTTGTCGATGATATTTTTGGGAAAAAGGGCGAAGAGGTCGTTCAAAAAAATATGGAAGCTATTACACGTGGTCGTCAAATTATGAATGAGCTTTTGGGTGAACGTGTAGGCCAATGGGAGCTTGCACCTGCAGATGGCAAACGTCGTATGTTTATGATTGGTAACGATGCAGTGGCACTTGGTGCATTAGCTGCTGGGACACGCTTTATGGCAGCATACCCAATTACGCCAGCTTCTGAAATTATGGAATACTTAATTAAGAAGCTACCAAAATTCGGTGGGACAGTTATCCAAACGGAGGATGAGATTGCTGCGGCAACAATGGCAATCGGAGCTAACTTTGGTGGTGTACGTTCCTTTACTGCTTCAGCAGGCCCTGGTCTTTCATTGATGATGGAGGCAATTGGTCTTTCAGGTATGACAGAGCAACCATTAGTAGTAGTAGACACGCAACGTGGAGGCCCTTCAACTGGACTACCAACAAAGCAAGAACAATCGGACTTAATGGCTATGCTTTACGGAACACATGGAGAAATCCCTAAAGTAGTCATTGCGCCTTCAACAATGGAGGAAGCATTTTTTGATACAATCCAAGCATTTAATATTGCAGAGGAATTGCAATTACCAGTTATTTTAATGACAGATTTACAATTGTCTCTAGGAAAACAATCGGTAGAACCGTTTGATTACGATAAAATTGAAATCCGTCGAGGTAAAATTGTGATTGATGACCTTGATGAAGCTGTCGATAAAGCCTACTTCAAACGCTATGAAGATACTGAAGATGGGATTTCACCTCGTGTTTTACCAGGTACATTGCACGGTATTCACCACGTTACAGGTGTTGAACATGATGAAACGGGGAAGCCATCTGAGGCAACGGGCAATCGTCAAACACAAATGGATAAACGCTTCCGTAAATTAGAGAGTTTGAAATTTGATAACCCTGTCTTTGTCAATGCACCACATGAGGAAGCGGATATCTTATTAGTAGGCTTTAACTCAACAAGAGGAGCTATCGAGGAAGTGCAAGAACGACTTAATGCGCAAGGAATGAAAGTGAATCATGCGCATATTCGTTTAATTCACCCATTCCCATCTGCGGAAATGGCACCTCTTGTAGCACAAGCGAAAAAAGTGATCGTTGTAGAAAATAACTATACGGGTCAATTGGCTAATATTATGAAGATGAATATTGGTGGTCACGATAAAATCGCGACAATCACTAAATATAATGGTACGCCATTCTTGCCAGGTGAATTAGAAAATCGTGTGAAGGAGTTGACTCGCTAATGGCAACATTTAAGGATTTTCGTAATACAGTGAAACCAAATTGGTGCCCAGGTTGTGGAGACTTCTCTGTACAAGCAGCTATTCAACGTGCTGCAGCAAATGTCGGAATTGAGCCAAATGAACTTGCTGTGATTTCAGGAATTGGTTGTTCAGGACGTATTTCGGGCTATATTAATTCTTATGGATTCCATGGTATTCATGGTCGTGCACTACCGATTGCTCAAGGATTAAAAATGGCCAATCGTGATTTACATGTCATCGCTTCTGGTGGTGATGGTGATGGATTTGCTATCGGTATGGGGCATACAATTCATGCAATCCGTCGTAATATTGATATTACGTATATTGTAATGGATAACCAAATTTATGGTTTAACAAAAGGTCAAACATCGCCACGTTCTGCTGCTGGATTTATTACAAAATCTACACCAGGTGGAGCGATTGAACCATCGTTGAAACCATTAGAGGTAGCATTAACAAGCGGTGCAACATTTGTGGCACAAGGCTTCTCTACTGACATTAAAGAGTTAACAGCTTTAATCGAAGCTGGTATCAACCATAAAGGCTTCTCATTTATCAATGTCTTTTCACCTTGTGTAACGTATAACAAAGTGAACACATACGATTGGTTTAAAGAGAATTTAACAAAACTAGCGGATGTAGAAGGCTATGATCACAATGATCGTGGTATGGCAATGCGTACAGTGATGGAGCATGAGGGCTTAGTAACAGGTGTTATTTATCATGATACGGAAACAACATCGTATCAAGAAAAAGTACCTGGCTACTCAGAGCTACCATTAACAGATATCGATATTAAAATGAGCGAAAATGATTTCAATGATTTAGTAAAAGAATTTATGTAAAAATGATAGAATCAAAGCATTTGGAATGAGAGGACATTCCAAATGCTTTTTTTATATGCTTTAGTAAGGAATCGCGAGTAAAAGCCTAGCTACGGCGAGTATTTAGAGATGAATCGCGAGTAAAAGCACAGCCACCGCGAGTATTTGATATTGAATCCTTATAAAATCCTTATAATTGTTTTTTACACTAAGGTCATCGAAAGGATGATGACTAATGATGAAAGATTTAATATTGAAGACTGAAAATCTTAATAAGTCGTTTAAAGGGCAAAAAATTGTGGATAATGTATCGTTAGAAATCCAACGTAATACAGTCTACGGTTTACTTGGACCAAACGGAGCGGGGAAATCCACAACATTAAAAATGATGACAGGTATGTTACGACCAAATGCTGGAAATATCATTTTTAATGGACATACATGGACACGAAATGATTTACAGGACATCGGCGTGTTAATTGAAACACCTCCCCTGTATGACAATTTAACAGCAACGGAAAATTTACAAGTTCGCACGATAGCGTTAGGTCTACCGCAAAGTCGTATTGAAGAAGTATTAAAAATTGTAGATTTAACGAATACAGGAAAAAAACGGGCGGGGCAGTTTTCCTTAGGTATGAAGCAACGATTAGGTATAGCGATTGCGCTGCTAAACAAGCCAAAGCTGTTAATTTTAGATGAACCTACAAATGGACTGGATCCGATTGGTATACAGGAGCTTCGTCAGCTTATTCGCTCATTTCCAGAGCAAGGTATCACCGTTATTTTATCTAGTCATATTTTGTCTGAGGTGGAACAGGTCGTGGATGACATTGGCATTATTGCTGATGGCAAGCTTGGCTATCAGGGACCGGCACCACAAGGTCAGGAATTAGAATCACTGTTTATGCAGGTTGTAGCTACCAATAGAAAGGTAGGTTACTAGCATGATAGCCATAATGAAAGCGGAAAAATTAAAATGGAAACGAACATTTATTGCCAAACTACTTTGGCTTACGCCCCTTGTGACCTTACTGATAAGTGCCGTGCTGATGGGTGGCGTGTATTTTCAAACAGGTGCTTATAACTGGTGGTATACTATGCTACTGCCAGGTGCACTGACGATTTGCTGTGCCTTAGTGGTCGAAAAGGATAAAAAAATAAAATACCATAGTATTCTTGCTTTACCACTGGATCTTAAAAAGATTTGGCTAGGAAAAATAGTATCATTAAGCATATGGCTTCTTTTGATTACGATTATTTTCTTTGGGGGAATCACGGCTGGGGGCAGGCTATTCGGTCATAGTTTACCAATAGCGAGCAGTTTACTAAGTACTTTTGTTATTTTCCTGACGTTTTTGTGGCAAATACCTTTATGTCTTTTCCTAGCAGCTAAATTAGGCACCTATTTAACCATCTTACTCAATGTAGTAGCCAATATCTTAGGGATTGTTGCCTTTGCGGATGGGGAACTATGGTATTACTATCCATTTGCAATTGGTGCACGTTTATTATGTTCAACACTTGGCATATTACCAAACGGTCTACCAGTACCACAAGGCAGTCCTTTATTGGATAAAGGCGTTATACTTCCGGGCTTACTGATAGCACTAGCTTGGTTTATGATGATTAGCTTTCTTACTGCGAAGTGGTTCCAAAAAAGGGAGGCGAACTAGCGGATGGACATGTTACGATTATTGAGAGTGGAATGCCTTAAAACAAAACGAACACCTTTTTTGCTGACACATATACTTGTCCCCCTTGCTATTTCTGGGCTATTTCTAGCCTACTACTCCTATTCGCCATGGGATTTTCAAGGAAAAGTAACTGCCTATTTTCAGGGGGTAGCTTGTGGGCTACCGATTATTATAGGATTAGTATGTGCTATGGCATCTGAGCAAGAAGCAAACGCTGGTCGTTTCCAAGGCATGCTAGCTACAACAAACATAAAAATAAAGGCATACATGAGCAAGCTCATCTTATTATTATTGTTTAGCTTTGGAGCCATCTTTCTATCTATAGCTATTTTTAGTTTTGGCTTTAGAGAATTATTACATGAAGTAGATTTGAGCTATTCATTTTATAGTATGGCTGCTTGTATTCTATTCGGCAGTCATGTGATTTTCTATATGTTACATTTATTTGTAAGCCTCCAATTTGGTAAAGGCGCTTCGATTGGTTTAGGTATTGTAGAAGCGCTGTTGGTCGCCCTATTGCTTACAGGCTTAGGGGATCGTATTTGGCCCTTTTTACCTTATGGATGGAGCGGTCATTTTGTTTCATTATGGATTTTAACATCGATGGGAACCGATTTAACATTGCTCGAAACAAGTATCCAAACTGGCATAATGGCGTGCTTAGGGGGTATCCTATTGACTTTTGCGCTGTCTTGTTTATGGTTTTGGAGATGGGAAGGTAGAGCATCTGAAAATTAGAGGGTGAATTATGGCAAATATATTAGTAGTGGATGATGAAGTAGATATTTTAATGTTGATAAAAAATGCACTTTATAAAGATAATCACTTAGTAACCATTGTGTCCAAACCGACAGAAGTAGGAAAGATGGATTTAGGTTCCTTTGATTTAATTTTGCTTGATGTGATGATGCCTATTATGGATGGCTTTACATTATGTGGGCAAATTCGGCATGCTGTAGATTGTCCGATTCTTTTTCTTACAGCTAAATCCTTAGAAGAAGATGTGATGTATGGTTTAGGCTTAGGTGCAGATGATTATTTGATTAAACCATTTGGTATTGGAGAGCTACGGGCAAGGGTGAATGCGCATATCCGACGGGAAAGCAGAGAGAAGCGGAACATCCTTTATAGTGATAAAGTTCATTTTAATCTTTCTGGTAAAGAACTGTTTGTTCAGAATGAGCGCGTCCTGCTAACTAAAAGTGAGTATGAAATATGTGAATTTTTAGCACGGCATCGTGGGCAAGTTTTCTCAAAAGAACAGATATACGAATCAATTTTTGGATTTGATGGCAAAAGTGACAGTACAGCGATAACAGAACATGTCAAAAATATTCGGTCAAAGCTACATGCGTTTGACATAGATGTTATTGATACGGTTTGGGGGATCGGCTATAAATGGAGATGATAAAACCGAGGAAAGGAACACACCTTCATACATTTTTCCTGAGATATTTATTCTTTCTTTGCTTAAGTATCATTTTATTAGGGGCACTATTAATCGGTTTATTTATGTTTGCTTTTTCAGCTACTATTATTTTGCCAGCCAATTATGCTGAAACACAAATCACTTTAGCGAAAGACCGTATTGCTACAAGCAGTGCGGTCACAGATGATATGATTCCTGATCTTGTAGACTACGCAGTGATTTCTAATAAGGGGGAATTTCTTTCTGGTACTTTAACAGAAAAAGAGGCTTCCCATGCATGGCGTTTAAAGCAAAAGGGAGAGACGAAAAGTAATGTTCGATTTTATGCATTTGTTGAGCGAGAACAGGAAGTGTGTATTTTACGCTATGGTTTAGTCCCTGAGTATCGCTCACCTGTTATGAGAAAATATTTACCTAATCCCCAATTAACGGCTTTACTATTGTTTATTATAGGCGTTATCGTACAGGCAACGGTACTTGCTGTGCATTTCGGCAGAAGACTTAAACGAAAAATGTTGGGCCTACAAGAAGCCATTGAAAAAATCCAACATCAAAATTTAGATTTTCATATAAAACCATCTGGGATTCGAGAAATTGATGATATTGCACTCTCCTTTGAGCAGATGAAGGAGGCATTAAATACTTCATTGACACAACAATGGCAGGCAGAAAGAGCACGCAGAGAACAAATTTCTGCACTTGCTCATGATTTGAAAACACCTCTTACGATTATTAGAGGAAATGCGGAACTTTTATTGGATACTGTTCAAGATGAAGTACAAAAAGAATACAACACTTATATATTAAAAAATACGCTAGAAATTGAAAAATTCACAAAGCAATTAATGGATATATCCAATATGGAGCAAAGTGTTGGTGGTGTAAAAACAACTGTAGAGCTGGCTTCATTTATACAACAGCTAGAACAGCAAATGAAGGCGCTTGCTTTAGAAAAAAATCTTGAAGTTAGTGTAGAAAAGGATAAACTGCCTGATGCCTTTATGATAGAGGAGGAGCTTTTTTATCGAGCTTTATTAAATTTGATTGTTAATGCTATAGAGCACACGCCACATAATAGCAAAGTCACTTTATCTGTTCAGGGAGAGGCCGATATTATTCATTTTACTGTGATGGATAGTGGGGCTGGTTTTTCATCGCAAGATTTAAAGAGAGCCACAAAGCAATTTTATCAGGGAGATCCAAGTAGAAATGCAGCAGACCATCATGGCATGGGGCTTTATATTGCCGAGTCCATCATTCAAAAACATGGTGGAACACTAACGTTGGCTAATGATTCAATAACGGGAGGAGGAAAAGTGATAATCACTATTGCGACGTCTTAATTATAAGATGTCTTTTTTTATTGTTAGCGATCAATCGCGAGTAAAAGTACTGCTACCGTGAGTAAAGACACTGCAATCACGAGTATTCAATGTACAATCGTGAGTAAAAATACAATTAAAGGTTTCATGTAAAAATTGTAGGGGGCGGTGCGGGCAATGTTCTTTTAAAAAATGCTACAATAAAAGAAAAAAAGAGGCGATGCACGTGAATAACGTCATTGATTTTATTGCAAAGAAAAAGGAACGTGAAGATCGAAAGCGTGCTCAGGATTTAGAGCGTTATGTAGCTACACAGTGTAATTTTCAGCAACCTGAAAATATTGATGCTCTTGTAGATGACAAACTGATTGAAGTGAAGGATCATACGTTGTTTCTGGGCTTTCTATCTATTTTAAAAGATGAGCAAATCGAGCCGCTCACGATTTTTCAAGATGTCTTTACGTTAGAACCTTCTCGTTTTGAGATGTCCTACAATATGAGATGGTGGTCAGTTGTGCAACTGGCGTTTACATTTTTAACAATTCTAAAGGAAAATGAGCCGCATACATATGCAGATTTTTTAGGTCTCTCCAAATAATCTAGGTATGTGTACGTCTGGTAAAGCCAACGTACACATACAAAACTAGATTTCTTCTTCATCTCCTCCATTCAGCTTTACAATGTTCCTTCACTTATTAAGTATTTTCATAGATATTTATAATTTCTCAATAATTTTTACTAAATATTTTTAAGACCTCCATACTTGCTTAATGTTTGTTTTATACCATTAGGGTTGTAAGCAAATAAAAATAAACCAAAACAAATGGAGGGTCCAACACATGGCAATTCAAAAATTGTGGAAAAAAGGTCTAATCGGTGCATTAGCCATTTCCATGTTGGCAGCTTGTTCTGACAGTTCATCTAGTGCAAATGAGGTAAACAAGGATTTATCGCTTGAAGAAATTACAGAAAAAGCAAAGGAAGAGGGCATTGTTAACTCTGTTGGTATGCCAGATACATGGGCGAACTGGGTGGAAACTTGGGAAGAGCTAGGAACCGAATATAGCATCAAACACAAGGATACGGATATGTCGAGTGCTGAGGAATTAGCGAAGTTTGAAGCAGAGAAAGATGATGCGACAGCCGATATTGGGGATGTTGGAATTGCTTTTGGACCAATCGCCAAGGACAAGGGCTTAACATTACCATATAAAACTTCCTACTGGGATGAAATACCGGATTGGGCAAAAGACGATGAAGGGAACTGGATTGTTGGCTATACTGGAACAATTTCATTTTTAACAGATACAAATAATGTAAAGAATGCCCCGACCTCATGGGAGGATCTGAAAAATGGGGATTATACAGTCAGTATTGGAGATGCATTAACAGCTAACCAAGCGCAGTTTGCTATTTTAGCAGCAGCTATGGCCTTTGGTGGAGATGAATCAAACATCCAGCCAGGCGTTGATTTCTTTGCTGAATTAGCGAAACAAGGTCGTTTACAGGGGGATCCATCAGTAGCGAACTTAGAAAAAGGTGAAATCGATGTAGCGATTTTATGGGATTTTAATGCATTAGGCTATCGTCACCAAATCGATGAGGAGCGCTTCGATGTAGTGATACCAAAGGAAGGATCTGTTACTTCTGGTTATGCAACAATTATTAATAAATATGCCAAAAACCCTCATGCTGCCATGCTAGCACGTGAATACATTCTATCTGACGCTGGTCAAGAAAATTTAGCAAAAGGCTATGCGCGTCCGATTCGAGACAACGTAGAACTTCCACAAGATGTAATGGATTTATTATTACCAGCAGATATGTATACGAATGCACAGCCAGTAAAAGATCAAAAGAAATGGGAAGAAACAACAAAGCAAATCCCTCAACTCTATCAAGAGCAGGTGTTAATCCATGCAAAATAACAAAGTGGTTCTTATTGTCATCGATGCATTGCGCTTTGATACAGCCTGTACACATATGGGATTCTTGCACCATTTAGTGGAGCGTCAGGTGGCTGCTCGCTATAAGATTTGCGCAGAGGTGCCATCATTATCAAGGCCATTATATGAGACGATTTTAACGGGGACACCCCCCATTGTTCATGGCGTTACTAGCAATATGACGGTACGCTTATCGACGCAGAAAAGTGTCTTTCATGTCGCGAAGGAGCATGGTTTATCCACGGCAGCCTCCGCCTATTATTGGGTGAGTGAGCTTTATAATAGAGCACCATTTAACTATATGGAGGACAGGCTACAGCTTGATACGCAATTACCGATTGACAATGGCTTGTTCTATTTTGAGGATCATTATCCAGATAGTCATGTATTTGCTGATGCAGCTTGGTTAATGGATCAAAAGCAGCCTGATTTCCTTTATATTCATCCTATGAATGTTGATGATGATGGTCACAAATTTACGGCGGATTCTGCACAATACCGCAATCGTGTGTTAGCGATGGATGCTCTGCTCTCATTATTTATTCCAAAGTGTATGGCACAGGGCTATGAGGTAATTGTGACGGCTGACCATGGTATGACAAGTGATGGTAATCATGGTGGAACAACGCATGAGGATCGTCATGTCCCACTGTTTGTCATTTCGGATTCCGTCAAGGCTGGTATAAAAGAAGAGATTATTTCGCAATTACAAATTGCACCACTGTGCTGTCATTTATTAAATATGGAGCCTGCGGATGATATGGAGCCCCTTTTGCTAGAAGGTGTGTATACAGCAAAAGAGGTGTAACTAATAGTAGTCGCTCCTTTTAGGTTGGAGCGACTACTATCCTTCTTGAGCCGCAAGTAATTATAGAAAGAAGTGGTTGTGTTGATATCGAAGCGGCAGTCCATTGCCTGGCTTTCGCCTTTTCTTGTACTACTCTTATTATTTTTCCTAGTGCCTTTACTGTATATGCTTATTACGAGCTTTCAAAATAGTGAGGGCTTTACATTAACGCAATACGAGTCCATTTTTACGAACGACTATATATTGCAAGGCTTTAAAAATAGTATTACATTGTCTGTTGTATCGGCTGTTATTGCATTAGTAGTCACATTGTTCGCTGTTTATGCCATGATGAAGTTGACTGAGCCAGTACGGGAGAAAATTTTAATACTAACGAACTTAACATCCAATTTTTCAGGTATACCGCTAGCATTTGCTTTTATCGTTTTACTTGGTAATAGTGGTCTATTTACATTGTTATTTGAAAAATGGGACATTGATGCTTTGACATCCTTTTCTCTTTATAGCTGGGGTGGTTTATTACTTATTTATATTTACTTCCAGCTGCCATTATCGCTAATGTTGTTATATCCCATTTATGATGGGATTCAGCAACAGTGGAAGGAGGCAGCAGCTTTATTAGGAGCGTCTAGTTGGCAATTTTGGCTGAAGATTGGTTTACCAGTTATGTTACCTGGGATTGTAGGAACGTTTAGTGTGTTATTTGCTAATGCAATGGGAGCGTATGCCTCTGCCTATGCTCTAACAAGCAGTAATTATAATTTAGTGGCCATTCGTATAGGTTCCTTAATAAAAGGTGATATTTTTGCTCAGCCAGAGCTAGCTAGTGCCATTGCTGTTATATTAGCAGTGACAATGGTGACAGCCATGCTAATTAGTGAGTGGAGTATCTCTAAAACAAGGAGGAAAGTAAAATGAAAAAGCGAGGCTTGGCTGATTTCTTTTTCCTCTTGTTAGTGGGGTATTTACTATTGCCAGTATTGGCAACGACGCTTTATGCATTTGCATCGAAATGGAATAAAACAATATTACCAGAAGGACTTACATTAAAATGGCTTGCCACATTGTTTCAGGATACCGATTTTATCCAGGCATTTGGCCGTTCTGTGTTATTAGCAAGTGGTGCGGTTAGTATTGCACTCCTTGTCATTGTGCCAGCCATTTTCGTTATTGTTTTGTATTTTCCTACATACGAAAAATGGATACAGATAGCAGTGGTCATGGTCTATTCTTTCCCTGGAATCATTTTAGCTGTAGGGCTCATTCGAGTGTATAGCCAAATAGGTATACCAATGATATTCGTTGTTCTAGGAGCCTATGTGGTGGGGATTCTTCCTTATATCTATCAAGGAACAAGAAATAGTTTAAGAAATATAGATGCAAGGCAGCTACTTGATGCGGCCCAATTGCTTGGTGCATCAAAAAGGCAGGCTTTCACAAAAATTTTACTGCCTACCGTTTATCCAGGCTTATTTGCAGGTGCTTTGTTATCATTCTCCGTCTTATTTGGTGAATTTGTTTTGATTAACCTTGTGGTTGGTTCTCGCTTTGAAACAGTTCAAATTTACTTAATGAAAAAGCTTAGCACAAGTGGACATATTGCAAGTGCAGTTGTTTTTATCTATATCGTGCTAATGGGTCTATTAACATTTGTCATTGCCATTGTAACAAAACGATCGAAAGGTGCTACAAATCTATGAGTTATCTTATTATTGAAGGGCTTCATAAAAAATATGGACAAGCAACGGTTTTAAGCAATATTCAGATGAATATCCAAAAGGGTGAATTTATTACATTGTTAGGTCCTAGCGGCTGTGGCAAGAGCACCATTTTGCGCATTGTGGCAGGCTTAACAGATGCATCGTCTGGTAAAATTACAATTGAAGGAAAAGATATGAGTGGCGTACAGCCAAAGGATCGTCAAGTGGGCATGGTCTTTCAATCCTATGCACTCTTTCCTAATATGACTGTGCAAGAAAATGTTGCCTTTGGTTTGCGCATGCAAAAAGTCAATGCGGCAGACATCGAGCAGCGTGTTCAAGAAATGCTAGCCCTCGTTCATCTAAGTGAGAAAGCCAATGCTTACCCGAACGAATTATCGGGGGGGCAACAGCAGCGTGTTGCTCTGGCACGTGCGTTAATCGTCCGTCCTAAAGTGCTGCTATTAGATGAACCCCTTAGTGCACTCGATGCTCAAATTCGCAAGAAGCTACAAGCAGATTTACGAGCTATTCAACGTAAGCTCAATATGACAATGATTTTGGTAACGCACGATCAGGAAGAGGCTATGGCCGTTTCAGACAGAATATTTGTCATGAATAATGGGAGCATTGCTCAAAACGGTACACCAACAGAGATTTATACAAGACCGAATAATGAATTTATTGCAAACTTTATTGGGCATTATAATGTCTTTACACGCGAGACTTTAGAAAACATGCTTGGAGAATCTTTAGTCGAGCAAGCCTCTAAATTTGCCATTCGACCAGAAGCACTGCATCTCAATCAACGAGAAGGAGATATGTGTCTAGTAGGAATCGCTAAACAATCATTAATGAGTGGCAATATTATTCGTACTACATTTGATGGTGAAACGGTGTTTACAATGGAACAACTACATCAACAAGGCTATTCGATTGAAATGGGCAAACCCTATAACTGTTATGTCGCAAAAGAAGATGTGATTGCACTATCATGACGTACGCCAAACTTGAAAGATTTGATTTTATATTAAAGCAATTAGAGAGAGACGGGAAAATCATTGTTGCCAATATTGCCGATGCCCTTCAGGTAGCACCAGAAACAATTCGCCGAGATTTTGATGAATTAGAGCAGCAGCATTTATTATCGAGAGTCCATGGTGGGGCTATTAAATATACGAACGTGCGCAACGAGCCTGTATTTTTACGCAAGCTGCAAATGCAAAAAGAGGCAAAGCGCCAAATTGCTCGTATGGCAGCAAAACGTATTTGTGATGGTGATACCATTGCAATTGATACAGGTACGACAACGGTCCATATGGCCGATTTTTTACTAGCGGTTGATGATATAACGGTTGTAACGAACTCGATTGCAGCAGCAATACAATTTAATTTAGCCATAGAAGAACGACGTATGACAGGCAAGGTCATATTACTAGGAGGCACTGCGAATCCAAAACAATCTTCAGTTGCAGGTGCTATGACTTTAGAGATGCTTGATAATATGAATTTTGATAAGACATTTTTATCGTGCGGTGGCATTAGTGAGGGCATTGTTTATGATTACGATTTGGATGAATCCCTTATTTCTAAGAAGATGCTCAAGCATAGTAAAGTGAGTTATTTATTAGCCGATGCAACCAAAATAAATGGCAAATCATTTTTTCAAATTTGTCATCTTGATGAATGTACAGAAATTCTTTGTGAAAGTACTTGTCCATTAGAATGGCAAGCCTATGAGGAAAAATGGACGGTATGTAATGGAGGGAAAAGCTGATGACAATTGATTATCATGTACATTTAGAAGAGGGACCTTATTCATTTCGCTGGCTAGAGCGTACATCACAGGCACTGGAGTTTTTCCAGCATGAGGATGAGGCGAAAAAAGGCTCCAAGCAACAAATGTCCTGTCAAGTACAGCGGTTAGTACAGCGAGTGCAAAAGGGGTGTTATAGTGAGGAATGGTTGGATTTATATCTCGAACAGGCCAAGCAGCTTGGCTTGCGTGAGGTAGGCATTGTTGATCATTTATATCGTTTTCAAGAAACGCGTGCCTATTTCGAACGCTTTATGAGGTTGGATGATAGTGAGATTGGTCAAGTACAGCGCTATTGGCTAGATCGCGTGATGACAGAGAACATAGATGCCTTTGTGTCGACCATTCAGCAGGCGAAGGAAAAATGGCGTCAACATGGCATTACTTTGAGACTGGGTATAGAGGCAGATTATTTTATTGGCGGGGAAGAGCAATTAGCTGCTTTATTAGCTGGTTATCCTTGGGATTATGTGATTGGTTCTGTCCATTTTGTTGACGGCTGGGGCTTTGATAATCCTCAAACACAACATCTTTTTGAGCAAATGGATCAGTCTGCTTTACAACAAAGTTATGAGCAATTTTTTAAGGTTGTCGAGCAAATGATTCATTCCAATATGTTTGATTTTGTTGCACATTTAGATAATTTTAAAGTATTTAATTATCAGGTGGAGAATCATGCTTTTCTTGATGCCTGGTATAAACGGATTGCCCAGGCCCTAACGACAACTCAAACTGCCACTGAAATCAATGCTGGGCTGTATTATCGTTACCCTGTAAAGGAAATGTGCCCAGGCCCTCGTTTTTTACAAACCTTACTTGACCATGGAGTGGCTTTTACTATATCCTCTGATGCGCATTTCCCTGATGATCTAGGTAAATATACAAGTGCTAATACCGAGCTACTAAAAAATCACGGTGTTCAAGCTATTGTTGCTTTTGAGCAGCGAGTCAAAAAAATGATAGCATTAACGTGATGGAAAAAAGGTGATGTCAACAGCAGAAACAGCCATTTTGAAAGGCGAGGGGTTGATTTCCGTTCTGCCAGCGTCCTTTCCAGGGGGCGTCCGACGAGCTGCTTCACTCACTCCGTTCGCTCCAATGTCTCAACTGTGACGCTAATCCCCTAGGAGTGACGTTGGCTCCGCTCCAATCAACCATTCTGCAAAAGTGTCTTTTCCTGAACAAAATAGCCCATTATTTATATTATAAGAGAGGAGATAGCCTCTTATTTTCAATGTGGAGAAGTGATGTGTGACAACATCCTCCACTTGAACCTTTGCAAAAAAAGTTAACATTTTTATGGAGTGGAAGGCTACTTGACTCCCGTGGGATAGCGAGACAGGCGAGCCGACAGGAAAGTAAGTAATCTGCAACGGAAATCCATTTTCACCTTTCACAAAAATTCTATGGATAGTTTTGTTTTTCAACACTATGAAAAGGCACTAAAGTTACATAATAGTGCCTTTTCATTCTGTTACATAAGTATAATGTAGCTGGCATACAAATGATTAAATTCATTTTTATAATGTGAGGCGAGTCAAATTGACATGTATAAAAGAACAACCCTTTTTACCTATTATTATACAATCGGGTCAGTATGCCTACGGGGTTGCCCGCTCTTTTTATGAAGCGTATCGTATCAAGAGTCTTGTTATTGAGCCCACTGTAAAAGGGGCAACAATGCGTTCACTCTTTTTGGGAGGCTCACAGGGAATTGCTACGCAAAATAGTAGCATTCTGGATTTTCACTATGTAGAGCGTCTAGATGACCCTGCCCATTTTGTACAAGCTTTAATCGAGGTTGCCATGCAGTGCCAACAGAATAAATTGATTTTAATCGTTTGTGACTGCTATTATGCAGAGCTTATCATTGAAAATAAAGAACGGCTTGAAAAATATTTTATTTTACCTTATATAGATCAAGCTTTACTAAAGAAGGTGCAAACGAAGGAAAAATTTTATCAGCTTTGTGATCAGTATAAGTTAAACTACCCCAAAACCATGATCATAACTAATGAGCATCACGCAGTCAGCGAACTCCCTTTCCAGTATCCCATTATCATTAAACCTTCCAATGCAGTGACATATACGCACTGTTCATTTCCCGAAAAGAAAAAAATATTTCTTGCAAATAATGCCAGTGAGATGCAATACATTATTCGCAGTATTTATCGTTCTAGCTATGAAGATTCCTTGATTGTTCAAGAATTTATTCCAGGTGATGATTCTTCTATTCGTGTACTAGATGTATTTGTAGGAAGAGATCATAAAGTCAAATTGATGTGTGTCAGCAATAAACTGCTTGAAGATCCTTCTCCGCAAAATAAAGGTATTTCTTTAGCTGTTATGACAGACTACGATGAACAGCTAATGGATTCTATTCGATACTTTTTAGAGGACATTGGCTATACAGGTTTTGCTAATTTTGATATGAAATATGATGCTCGAGACGGGATCTATAAGCTATTTGAAATGAATTTGCGAGCAGGGGCTTCCAGCTACTATGTGACGGCGAGCGGTCATAATTTAATGCAGTATATGGTGGATGATTATTTGCTTGGCGTTTATCATGAACGAACGTATGTCCAAACTAAGCATCTATGGTCACTACTTCCGCTAAAAACTTTATTTAAACACATGAACAATGAAAAATTAAAATTAGAAGCAAAGCGATTAGTGAAAGAAGGACAATACACAGATGCATTACTGTATAAAGAAGATATGAATATTAAACGTTGGATGAAGCTGAAATTGTATAATCAGTACTTACATGTAAAGTACAGCAAGTATTTTAATGAAAGCGATGGTTAGCATATGTAAACGAAAGGATAGCGCTTCAAAACTGAAGGATAGAACGCTAAAGCTGATGGATAATTACTCCTATCATCATGTAATTAAGTCGAAACCACGACATTTGAGGCGCAAACCTTGTAGGAAGTATCAACTATTCAGTATAATAATAAAATGGGAATTCAAGTGCATGGATTTCGTTTGAAAGGAGTTACCTGATTGCGATGAATGAGGAACAACGCTTAGCTAATCAACAGGTCAATCAACCAAAAAAAGAAGACAAGCCTGAAAAGGATTATAGTAAATATTTTGAGAAGGTCTTTACAGCACCTTCCTTAAAAGATGCTAAAAAACGTGGCAAAGAAGATGTCAAGTATCATAAGGATTTTAGCATTGCAGAAGAGTTCGCAGGAATGGGCAAAGATCGCACCTTCTATATTCGTACTTATGGCTGCCAAATGAATGAGCATGACACAGAAGTGATGGCCGGGATTTTTATGCAGCTTGGTTACACACCAACAGAGATGATTGAAGAGGCTGACGTTGTCTTGCTGAATACATGTGCTATTCGTGAAAATGCAGAAAACAAAGTATTTGGAGAACTGGGTTTCCTGCTGAAATATAAACGAAAAAACCCTGAGATGCTTATCGGGGTTTGTGGCTGTATGTCCCAAGAGGAATCTGTTGTTAATAAAATTTTAAGAAGTTATCCACACGTCGATATGGTATTTGGTACGCACAATATTCACCGTTTACCAAACATTTTAAAAGAAGCCTATATGTCGAAGGAAATGGTGATTGAGGTTTGGTCTAAAGAAGGCGATGTCATTGAAAATCTGCCGAAAAAACGCCTTGGCTCCATTAAGGCTTGGGTTAATATTATGTATGGTTGCGATAAATTCTGTACGTATTGTATCGTTCCATATACTCGTGGTAAAGAGCGCAGTCGTCGTCCAGAGGAAATCATTGCCGAAGTTCGTGAGTTAGCGGCTGCGGGCTATAAAGAAATTATGCTGCTGGGACAAAATGTCAACGCTTACGGGAAGGATTTTGAGGATATCGACTATCGTCTTGGCGATTTAATGGATGAATTAAGAAAGATCGATATTCCACGTATCCGTTTTACTACGAGTCATCCGCGTGATTTTGATGATCATTTAATCGAAATCCTTGCAAAGCGTGGCAACTTAGTGGAGCATATCCATTTACCAGTTCAATCTGGCTCGAATGACGTCCTAAAAATTATGGCGCGTAAATACACACGTGAGCATTTCCTTGGTTTAGTAGACAGAATTAAAGCCGCAATACCTGAAGTAACATTAACAACAGATATTATCGTTGGCTATCCGAATGAAACAGAGGAGCAATTTGAGGAAACATTGTCCTTATATCGTGAAGTTGGCTTTGAGGCTGCATTTACGTATATTTATTCTCCTCGTGAAGGAACACCAGCTGCCAAAATGGTCGACAATGTACCTGAAGAGGTGAAAAAAGAGCGTCTTCAACGTTTAAATGAAGTGGTGGGTGAATACTCACGCAAAGCATTAGAACGGTTAAATGGTGAGGTTGTCGAAGTATTAGTTGAAGGTACAAGTAAACGACGAGACGATGTGCTAGCGGGCTATACGCGGAAAAATCGTTTAGTTAACTTTAAAGCACCAGCAGAAGTAATTGGTCAATTAGTAAAAGTAAAAATAATAGAGACTACATCTTATTCACTTACGGGTGAATTTGTGGAAGTCGTAAAAAATGAAAAGGTGGAAGCGTAAATGACACAAGTGTTATATACAAAAGAAGATTTAATTAAAAAATCACATGAAATTGCACATATGATTGCAAATACACCAGAGGTTGAATTTTTCAAAAAGGCAGAAGCACAGATTAATGAAAATCAACAAGTACGTGAACGTATTGCAAGCTTAAAAAGCTTACAAAAACAGGCGGTTAATTTCCAACACTTAGGGAAAGAAAAAGCATTAAAAATGATTGAAGATAAAATTGCTAAAATCGAGGAAGAAATTAATGCTATTCCAGTTGTGCAACAATTTAAAGAATCACAAGGCGATGTCAATGATTTATTGCAACTGGTATCGAATACCATCGCAAATAATGTTACAAATGAAATTGTTCGCTCAACTGGTGGCGATGTTCTTCGTGGTGAAACGGGTTCATACGTAGAAAATACTCAGCCAGGTAGCTGCTCTTAATAAATCCTCGAAATCAAAGCTCGAATGACAGCATTCGAGCTTTTTTCATGTCTTCTTCTATTGAAGCATTCCCATGCTATAGCAGACCTCTCACGGAAAAAGATTTGGACGATACTTTTCATTCTCTAAAAATATATGTTCACCCAATGGGCGCTACCTGCATATGATGGAGTGAAAAGAGTCGAAGGAGGAATTGCGCTGAAACGTTTACGACAAATCGTGACGAAAGCAGTAGTTGCCAAAGGGAAGAAGAGAACGGAAGAACGTGTAACATTATCACCAACAAATAAACCGACAAGTATTTTAGGATGCTGGGTAATCAATCATACTTGCTCTGCGAAAAGAGTCGGGAAATTTGTAGAAGTAACTGGGAAATTTGATGTCAATGTGTGGTATGCCTATAGTAACCATTCGAAAACAGCTGTGTTTTCCGAAACGGTTCACTATAAAGACAAAGTGAAGCTTCATTATCGTGAAGGTGAAATTAGCGTTGGTGATGATGTTCGTGTACGTGTGATACAAGAACCAAATTGTATTGAAGCGATTATCTCTCCATGTGGTACGAAGTTTGAAATTGTTGTAGAACGTGAAGTAGTTGTCGAAGTAATGGGTGAAACAACAATTTGTATTAGTGTCCATCCATTAGACTATGAAGAAGATTGGAGCTTTAATGATGAAAGTTCTTCATCCTCCTCATCAAGCTCCAGCTCATCTTCCAGCTCTGATGGAGAAAGCAGGTATGTGTTAGAGTCCTCATCGTTTCCTGATGAACGACCAAGATAAGTCTAAAAAACATCATTTTTTGATACATGCGAAATGCTAGCATCTTAAAAAAGGTGAAGGAAGCGTTTCGCATGTATCTTTTGTTATAATAAAAATATCTATATGGTAAGAGCGAGGTAAATAATTATATGACAACATATACACCAATGATGCAACAGTATCTACAGGTAAAGGAAGACTACAAAGATGCCTTTTTATTTTTTAGATTAGGTGACTTTTATGAGATGTTTTTTGAGGATGCCATCAATGCCTCACAAATTTTAGAGATTACATTAACGAGCCGAGATGCAGGCGCAAAAGAGCGAATACCAATGTGCGGTGTGCCGCATCATTCGGCTAAAAATTATATTGAAACACTTGTGCAAAAGGGCTATAAAGTGGCGATTTGTGAACAAACAGAAGATCCAAAGCAAGCAAAAGGTGTGGTCAAACGTGAAGTGGTTCAGCTTATCACACCCGGAACCATTATGGAAGGTAAGGCGCTTGACGGTAAAACCAACCATTTTATTGGGGCAGCAGAGCAATTAGATGACACGACATTTGGCTATGCCTATTTAGATTTATCGACAGGTGAAGCAGTGGCTTCTTCTATTGAAGGCGATGGAAAAGCCCTCTTAATGCAAATGCAGGCTTATGGTATTCGAGAGCTTATTGTAACGGATAGTTTACAGCTACTATTAGCAGAGCATGCCGTTCATGCTGGGATTGTGCTATCAGTTGAAGTGGATGAAATGCCTATGGACAAAGCAGCAAGCTATTTAGAAGCCGTACCCCAGCCATTACAAGTTGCCTGTCTTCGTTTGTTAGCGTATATCGATCAAACACAAATGCGCTCTTTATCGCATATTCAAGCTTTCACGTTTAATGAAATTAAAAATTATTTACGCATTGATTCTAGCTCCAAACGAAACTTAGAGTTGATTCAATCGATTCGTGGTGGAGACCAAAAAGGAACACTTTTATGGCTATTAGATGATACCGTGACAGCAATGGGTGGGCGAAAATTAAAACAATGGCTACATCAGCCGCTGGCTACTCGTACAGCGATTGAGGACAGGCTGGCGATTGTCACGGATTTATTGGAAGAATATTTTGTGCGCACTGAGCTACAAGCTTCCTTAAAACAAGTCTATGATTTAGAGCGTTTGGCTGGTCGTGTTGCGTTTGGCAATGTAGGCGGACGTGATTTAGCCCAATTACGTGATTCATTGCGCCAAGTGCCAGCTATTCAGCAGCAGCTGATGGGGGCAAATAAAGAGACGTTACAGCAATTAGGTGCAGTACTTGATACATGCACAGATGTCGAGGCTTTATTAGCAATGGCGATCACTGATAATCCGCCTATTACCATTAAAGAAGGGGATGTCATCCGTGATGGCTACAATGAGCGCTTAGACGAACTACGCTATGCTGCTCGCAACGGTAAAGATTGGATTGCCCAACTTGAACAAGAAGAGCGAATGAAAACAGGCATTAAAAATTTAAAAATAGGCTATAATCGAATTTTTGGTTACTATATTGAAATTACAAAATCGAATATTCATTTAGCTGACTTAACACGCTATGAGCGCAAACAAACGTTGGCGAATGCAGAGCGCTATATTACACACGAACTAAAAGAAAAAGAAGCATTAATTTTAAATGCAGAGGAAGAAAGCTTAACATTAGAGTACAATCTGTTTGTGGAAATTCGAGAGGCATTAAAGGCATATATCCCACGTGTACAAGCACTTGCAGCAAGTATTAGTGAGCTAGATGTTTTACTAAGCTTTGCAAGTGTTTCAGAAAAATATCGTTTTACAAAACCAGAATTTCATGGTGGACGTGCGCTCGAAATTATAGAGGGACGACATCCAGTTGTTGAAAAAATGTTAAATAAGCAAATGTATGTACCAAATGATTGTGTGCTAGAAGAGCAGCATAATATGATGCTTATTACAGGGCCGAATATGTCTGGTAAAAGTACTTATATGCGCCAAGTAGCCTTAATTGTTGTTATGGCGCAAATGGGCTGTTATGTACCTGCTGAAAAGGCGAGACTGCCTATTACCGATCAAATTTTTACGCGCATTGGAGCGGCTGATGATTTAGCAGCAGGACAATCCACATTTATGGTAGAAATGCTTGAATCACAACATGCTATTATGCATGCAACAAAAAATAGCTTGATGCTATTTGATGAAATCGGACGTGGCACATCGACTTATGACGGCATGAGTTTGGCACAATCGATGATGGAATATATTCATGATAAAATCGGTGCAAATACGTTGTTTTCTACGCATTATCATGAATTAACGGCACTGGAAAAGGATTTACCTCGCTTACAAAATGTCCATGTATCGGCTACGGAAAAAAATGGAACGGTTGTGTTCTTGCATAAGGTGAAAAAAGGAGCCGCTGATAAATCCTATGGTATTCATGTAGCACAGCTCGCACAATTGCCAGAAGAAATTTTAGCGAGAGCGCGTGTTTTACTGGAGAATTTTGAGGCTGGGAAAGAAGTAGTTGCTGAAACACAAGTAATGGCTGAACAACCCGTGCAAATGTCTTTGTTTGCAGAGGAAGAGCCGATTTCACCAGCCGAGGCAGAGGTGCTAAAAAAATTAGAAAAAGTCAATATTTTAGGCACTTCACCTATGCAGGCAATGAATATTTTATATGAGCTACAGCAAGAGCTAATCAACGTAAAAAAATAGATAAAGGAGTGATACGTTAGTGGGAAACATACAAATTATGGACGAGTGGCTATCCAATAAAATCGCAGCAGGAGAGGTAGTAGAAAGACCAGCTTCTGTTGTCAAAGAGCTAGTGGAAAATGCCATTGATGCGGGGAGTACGTCCATTGATGTTTTTTTACTAGAAGCGGGTCTCACTTCCATTCAAGTAATAGATAATGGTAATGGTATGGATGAAGAGGATGCATTGATGTCATTCTCTCGCCATGCTACTAGTAAAATTCATCAGGAACATGATTTATTCCGCATTCGTACACTTGGTTTCCGTGGGGAAGCATTGGCATCCATTGCTTCTGTTTCTAAAATGACGCTGATAACATCAAATGGTGAATCTGGAACGTATTTAGAGCTTGAAGGTGGACATATCCTAACACATAAGCCTGGCCCTTTGCGTAAAGGTACGGATTTAACGGTATCTCAGCTATTTTTTAACACGCCCGCACGCTTAAAATATATGAAAACTATTCAAACTGAACTTGGGCATACGATAGACCTAATGAATCGCCTAGCACTTAGCAATCCACAAATTGCATTCAGATTACTGCATAATGGTCAACAATTATTGCAAACCAATGGGCGAGGAGATGTGCAACAAGTACTGGCCGCTATTTACGGTGTACATAATGCCAAGAAGATGGTGCCGTTCCAAGGCGAATCATATGATTATCGAATTTCTGGCTTTGTGTCCTTGCCTGAGGTGACACGTGCTTCCAAAAATTATATGTCTCTGTTTGTTAATGGTCGCTGGGTCAAGCATTATTTAGTGCAAAAAGTGGTTGTGGATGCCTACCATACGTATTTACCCATCGAACGCTATCCGATAGTTGTCCTTTATATAGAGGGAGATCCTTATTTAACAGATGTCAATGTGCATCCTGCGAAACATCAAATTCGTTTAAGTAAAGAGCCAGAGCTTTTGAAATTAATCGAGGAAACCATCCGTGAAAAAATACGCAGCGTTATTCGCGTACCTCAGATGGAGAAGAAAGAAAAAAGTGTCAAACCTACTAATGAGCAACTTAATATTTGGAAGCCTGCTCCCAAAATAGATGTAGAGAAGATGCATGCAATTGTTGAGAAACTATATGATGTCCAAACCATTCAAGAGAGCAATCGTGAACAGTTGGTCGTGCCAGAGCCTGTACCTACTATGATAGAGGATAGCTGGCAGCCCGATCTGCGATTGGAGACTGAGACAGTTGAACAAGTAAGCAGTGTAGAACAACAAGAAGTAATTGAGAATGAGTCTACGAAAGAGCCATTTCCTGAACTAGAAGTAGTTGGGCAAATCCATGGCACATACATTGTTGCACAAATGGAAGATGGTTTTTATTTAATTGATCAACATGCTGCACAAGAACGCATTAAATATGAATTTTTCCGTGAAAAGGTCGGTCAAGTCAATCCGCATGAACGTCAAGCATTATTGCTTCCACTAACTTTCCACTATGCGGCCGATGAAGCACTTATTTTACGAGAATACAAGCATGAGCTAGAAGCTGTAGGTGTATTTTTAGAGGAATTTGGTCAGTCATCTTTTGTTGTACGTGAGCACCCAAGTTGGTTCCCACAAGGGGAAGAGCAGGAAATCATTGAGGATTTAATTGAACAGGTGCTAACAACGAAAAAGGCCGATGTCAAAAAATTACGTGAAGCAGCGGCGATTATGATGAGCTGTAAAAAATCGATCAAAGCCAATCATTATTTAACAAAAGAACAAATGGAAACATTACTACGAGATTTACGTAATGCAGATAATCCATTTACATGCCCTCATGGACGTCCAGTGCTTATTCATTTTACATCGTATGAAGTGGAAAAAATGTTCAAACGGGTTATGTAGTGACAAGGGGGAAGTTGAATGGGCGAATTTATTTTAGCGATTGATCAAGGAACGACAAGTTCAAGGGCTATTTTATTTAATAAAAAAGGTGAAATTGTTCATGTCGCACAAAAAGAATTTCAGCAAATTTTTCCGAAGGCTGGCTGGGTAGAGCATAATGCAAATGAAATTTGGGGTTCTATTCTAGCCGTTATTGCGGCGGTCTTAACCGAAAGTGGGCACGAAGCAAGTGAGGTACATGCCATTGGCATTACCAATCAACGCGAAACGACAGTTGTATGGGATAAAAAGACAGGTCAGCCCATTTACAATGCGATTGTCTGGCAATCGCGCCAAACACAGGACATTGTGAATACCTTAAAAGATCAAGGCCATGAAGAGCTTTTTCAGCAAAAAACAGGGCTACGCCTAGATGCTTATTTTTCTGCAACAAAAATTAAATGGATTTTAGATAATGTGGATGGCGCACGCGCAATGGCAAACAATGGAGATTTGCTATTTGGGACGATTGATTCTTGGATTGTTTGGCGATTATCAAAAGGAAAGGCTCATGTAACCGACTATTCAAATGCAGCTCGAACATTGCTTTACAATATTCATGAATTGCAATGGGATGATGAGCTTTGTCAGCTTTTAGCTATTCCAATGTCAATGTTACCTGAAGTGAAAAATTCATCTGAAATATACACGGAAACAGCACCAAGTATTTTCTTTGGTGAAAAAATTCCGATTGCAGGGATTGCAGGTGATCAACAAGCCGCTCTTTTTGGTCAAACTTGCTTTACAAAAGGAATGGCTAAAAACACTTACGGTACTGGCTGTTTTATGCTATTAAATACAGGCCAGCAAGCAGTGACCTCTGAAAATGGTTTACTGACGACTATTGCTTGGGGGATAGATGGAAAAGTGACCTATGCATTAGAAGGTAGTGTTTTTGTAGCAGGGTCAGCAATCCAATGGCTACGAGATGGGCTACGTATGATTCGTACTGCTGAGGATTCCGAAACCTATGCTAAAAAGGTGAAGAACACGGATGGTGTCTACATTGTCCCTGCCTTTGTTGGTCTAGGAACTCCTTATTGGGATACAGATGCTCGTGGTGCCATTTTTGGCTTAACACGAGGAACATCAAAAGAGCATTTCATCCGGGCAACACTTGAATCATTAGCCTATCAAACAAAGGATGTACTGGATGCAATGGAAGAAGCAGCGGGTACCCCGATTGAAGTACTCCGTGTCGATGGTGGGGCTGTTAAAAATCAGTTTTTAATGCAGTTCCAAAGTGATGTTTTACAGCTACAAGTTGAGCTAGCACAGCTTAATGAATCAACAGCACTAGGTGCAGCCTATTTAGCAGGTCTTGCCACAAACTTTTGGCCAAACCAAGAGACCTTATCTGCATTATGGATGAGTGGCCAAACCTACCAACCACAAATGGAGGACGAGCAAGCCACAGCTCTTTATACTGGCTGGCAAAAGGCTGTAGAGGCCACACGAATTTTTAAATCATAGCTATTGGGGGAGAAAGGTATGTTTTCATTTGAGCATCGTCCAAAAATTTTATATTATCTAGAGCACTATAGCTTTGACGTATTAGTCATTGGTGGTGGTATTACAGGTGCAGGAATTGCATTAGATGCCGCATCAAGAGGCCTTTCTGTCGCATTAATTGACATGCAGGATTTTTCAGCTGGTACGTCGAGCCGTTCAACCAAGCTGATTCACGGTGGCCTACGTTATTTAAAGCAATTTGATGTGGGTGTCGTAGCGGAAGTGGGGCGTGAACGTGAAATCGTTTATGATAATGCGGTTCATGTCACAACGCCTGAAAAAATGCTATTACCTTTATATAAGAAGGGCTCACTTAGTCCGTTTACAACATCTATAGCATTAAAGGTTTATGACCGCTTGGCGGGTGTCAAAAAACATGAACGTAGAACAATGTTAAACGTCCAAGAAACCCTAGCATTAGAACCTTTACTTAATGAAGATGGACTTGTGGGTGGAGGGTATTATGTTGAATATCGTACGGATGATGCACGTCTGACGATTGAAGTATTGAAAAAGGCTGCAGAATATGGAGCATTGTGTCTCAATTATGCAGAGATGACGGAATTTATCTACAAAAAGAAAAAGCTTGTTGGCATTAAAGTGAAGGATCATGTTACGGGAACAATACTCGATGTACATGCAGCACAAATTGTCAATGCTACAGGCCCTTGGGTAGATGACGTACGACACAAGGATAAAGTAACAGATAACAAGCAATTACGTCTGACAAAAGGCGTTCATATTGTCCTCAACCAAAAGGATTTTCCACTGAAGCAAGCTGTTTATTTTGATATTCCTGATGGACGTATGGCTTTTGCAATTCCGCGAGATGACAAAACCTATATAGGGACAACGGATACAGTCTTTGAGGGAAATCTTGTACACCCTGTTGCTACACAGCAAGATGTAGATTATTTAATTGAGGCTGCTAAAAAAGTCTTTCCAACTGCTACTATTACAAGAGAAACGATTGAATCATCCTGGGCAGGAGTACGCCCGCTCATTTATGAAAAAGGAAAGGACCCTTCTGAAATTTCAAGGAAAGATGAAATATGGACAGCGCCAAGTGGTTTAATGACAATCGCTGGCGGTAAGCTCACAGGCTATCGTCAAATGGCTGAAACAATTGTCGATAAAATTGTAAAAGCTCGTCGCTATAAGCATGCAAGTGCTTGTTTAACACGTGAGCTCTCACTGTCTGGTGCAAAAGGAATCAACGCGATTAATTTCCCTGACTATATGGCTTATAAAGCACGAGAAGGTGTACAATACGGCTTAAATTATGATGAAGCCAAACAGCTTGTACAAAAGTATGGCACAAATGTAGATGGATTATTTAATCGTGTTAAATTTTTACATGAACATGGCAGTACAATGCCTCTAGCTTTACACGCTATGCTACTGTATGGCATGGAAGAGGAAATGGTCTATACACCGAGCGACTTCTTTATTCGTCGTACAGGCTTGCTTTACTTTGATATTGAGGCCGTCAAGCTTTATAAGCAGCAAGTAATTCAAGTGATGCAACAACACTTGAATTATACGGAGGAACAGAAACACAAGTATATGGCTGAATTAGAGCAAGCCATTAAGGATGCAACAAATTTTGTGAAAAAAGGGGAGTAAGGGATGGAGCGTTATATTCAAATGTCGGATGGACATTTTGTCTTTACTCGAACATTGGAGCCCACAACGCCATGTATTGGTCATATTCACATTTTGCATGGTATGGCAGAGCACAGTGGTCGCTATTTAACATTTGCTAAAACACTCAATACGGCAGGCTATGTAGTGACGATGCACGATCATCGTGGTCACGGTGAAACGGCAGCCTATAATGGCACGTTAGGTTTTTTTGCTGAAAAGAACGGCTTTGAGCGTGTGGTAAAAGATGCCCATGAAGTGGTCACGCAATTACATGCGCCTTACGCAAATGTACCATTCATTATTTTTGGTCATAGTATGGGGTCATTCATTACTAGACGATATATTCAACTGTATGGTGAACAAGTAGACAATGTTATTCTCTGTGGTACGGGAAATGTGACAGCCCTGCATGCTGTTGGAAATATCGTAGCCAAGGTATTAGCTAAGGGGCTAGGGAAAGAAACTGAAAGTAAGTTGCTAAATCAATTGAGTTTTGGTAGCTTTAATAAACAGTTTCCAAATCCAAAGACGGCCTATGACTGGCTATGTTCTGTCCAACAAGAGGTGCAGAAGTATATAGATGACCCATATTGTGGCTTTATTCCAACCAATCAATTTTTTGTCGATTTAACAACGGGCTTTGCAACACTTAATCGTAAAAAAGAATTAGCAAAAATGAGAAAAAATCTTCCTATTCTCTTGATAAGTGGAAGTAAAGACCCGGTTGGCGAACAGGGGCTGGGCGTTTACACAGTTGCTGAACAATTGGCAACAGTAGGAGTAAAAGATGTAACGGTTTATTTATTTGAGGACAAACGGCATGAAATTTTAAATGAAGACAATCAAGAAGCGGTCTTTCAAGTATTATTACGGTGGTTAGAAAAATATGATAGAAACTAAATTACAGCAGGCAGAGGTCGTAGCGATTGTAGGACCAACTGCCTCTGGTAAAACAGCTTTAAGCATTGAACTGGCGAAAAAATATAACGGTGAAGTCATTAATGGCGACTCCATGCAAATTTATAAAGGACTCGATATTGGGACTGCTAAAATTAAGGAAGAAGAGATGGAGGGCGTACCACACCATCTACTCAGTTTTTTAGAGCCGACAGAATCTTTTTCAGTAGCGGATTATCAAAAATTAGTCCGAGCAAAAATTGCAGAAATCCAATCTCGACAAAAATTACCCATTATAGTAGGTGGCTCAGGCTTATATGTACAAGCGGTCCTCTATGATTTCCAATTTACTGATGAGAAAGTTGATGAGGAAGCACGAAAAGCCTACTATGATGAATTAGCAAAGCTTGGCCCTGAGGCAATGCATAATAAATTAAAACAACTAGACCCTCAAACAGCGGAGACGATTCATCCAAACAATACGCGTCGTGTCATTCGTGCATTAGAAATGCTGGAATTAAGCGGTGTATCCAAAGCAGCTGAAGCACAAAACCGAGGGGAAGTACCTCTTTATAAGCATGTCATTTTGGGGTTAGGTCAAAATATGACCCGTGAAGTGCTTTATGACCGCATTAACCGTCGTGTTGATTTAATGATGGACAATGGCCTTTTAGAAGAAGTCAAAGGTTTATGGCAGCAAAATATTCGAAATGTGCAGTCCATACAAGCAATTGGCTATAAGGAATTGTATGATTATTTGGATGGCAAATGTACCCTCGAAGAAGCTATTGATAGCTTAAAACAAAATTCACGCCGCTATGCAAAAAGACAACTTACCTATTTTCGCAATAAAATGGATGTCCATTTTATTACGACGGATGAACAATTATAATAATTAAGAAAAATTTCTAAAAATTACTAATTGATAAATTGGTAGAACATGCTACTATAGGAGTGAAGAGGTAGAAAGTTAGTGGGGAGGCTATTTGATGAAATCAATCAACTTGCAAGATACGTTCTTGAACCAACTACGTAAAAACAGTGTTTTTGTAACTGTATTTCTGTTAAATGGATTTCAGTTAAAAGGGACTGTGAAATCATATGACAATTTTACAGTTTTATTAATGGATGCTGAAAATAAGCAGCACCTAATCTACAAGCACGCCATTTCTACATTCGTTCCAGCAAAACAAATAGAGTTTTTAGAGACAGAAGGATAAAAAATTGTTAAACAGCTTGTGTTCACCACACTGGCTGTTTTTTTGTTACAAGCTATAATGTAAGTGGAATTTGAAATTTTGGAGGAAAAAAGTTCATGAAATCAATGGAAACAACACAATTACTAGAACGATTAGATGCAAATGAGGACCTATATATTATTGATGTACGTGAAGAGGATGAAGTAGCACACGGCATGATTCCTGGTGCCAAGCACATTGCCCTTGGGACAATCCCAGAACGTTTAGAGGAATTAGACGTAGAAAAGCCATATATTGTTGTTTGTAAGGCTGGTGCTCGTTCTGCTAATGCATGTGCTTATTTAGAAGCGCAAGGATTTGATGTAACAAATCTTGAAGGCGGCATGCTAGCTTACGATGGAGAATTAGAATTTAAATAAATGACATAATGAAAAATAAAACCATCCATAGCATTTTTGTGACAGGTGAAAATGGATTTCCGTTGCAGGCTACTTGCTTTCCTGGTAGCGAGCGCCGAGCCGCTTCCTCTGCTACCGCTCCGTTTAGAGGCTCGCCTGTCTCACTATCCCACGGGAGTCAAGTAACCTTCCATTCCAATGCATAAAAATGGTACCTTTTTAGCAAAGGTGTTCACTACTCTTTATGGAGGGGTGTTGTTACTTACCACTTCTTCACATTGAAAATAAAGGGCTATCCTTTCTCTCATTAGACAAATAATGGGCTATTTTGTTCACTACGGTTCGTATGAAAGAGAAGGAAAAGCCACTTTTACATATGGTTGATTGGAGTGGAGCCAGTGTCACTCCTAGGGGATTTAGCGTCACAGAGGGGACCTTGGAGCGAACGCAGTGAGTGAAGCGGCTCATCATCGGACGCCCCCTGAAAGGACGCTGGTGGAACGGAAATCAACCTCTCGCTTTTCAAAGTGGCTGTTTCTATCATTGACATCACCTTTTTTATATACTTATTTTCGGAGTGTGTTCATGATGAGGCTGAAATTTTTTTCAAAGTTAATATACGGATTCACATTTTTTTGCCCACGAACCTTTAAAGCATAACTGGAAAAATTTAAACCAGCACCATATATTTGTAAAGCACCATTCGCAAGATCCCCATTTTGAAGAAGTTCAAGACCATCTTTTAAGAAATTTTCACTCTCATCGAAGTGACATTCCGTCATGTATTTATCCCCGCTATAATATAACTTCAAATTTTCGATGATTATATTCGCTGTTTCGTTACTTATACTAGCATCGACATTCATTAATAACTGATTGATTGGTTTCACTAACTGAGCGTAGTGACTATCATAATTTTCACAAGTCTCCGCAATAGCATTTCTCAATTCTCTTGCATTCATCCTAACTCCTCCTCAAAGAAAATTTATGACTTACCTTATATTGTACATACTCATAATAGTATGAAGGGATTAGTGACCCCTTTCTTTATAAAACTTACTCTTTAATTTTCAGAAATATGTTACAATTATGTAGGTGAAGGAGGGATTTTGTATGTTTTGTTCAATAGCACCCCCAACAATGTCTTTACAGTAGAATCTACTGTTTAGGCATACAATAACAGTTTGCTCATTTTCAATAGATTCTACTGTATAGGTTAATACTTTATACGTAGAAAGTAGGTATTTGTAATGAGCGGAAAATTAGCATTTGTATTATCCATGATTATTTTTGGAGCAGTTGGTGTTTTTGCCAAGTATATTCCGTTATCTTCAAGTGAAATCGCTTTTTGGATGAGTTTAATAGGTGCTTGTTTTTTAGTAGTGATTTTTATTTATAAAAAGAAAAGTTTTTCGAAATTAGAGATTATAAAAAATAAGTGGAAATTAATACTTTCTAGTATCGCCTTGTGTGGGAACTGGATTTTTTTATTTCAGGCTTATAAAGCAACAACGATTGCCAATGCTGCATTGAGTTATTATTTTGCACCAGTACTCGTTATCTGCTTATCTCCAATTATTTTAAAAGAGAAGCTAGTTGGCAGAAAAATAATGTATGTCTGTGTGGCTCTTATCGGACTATATTTGATTGTCCAAAGTCAAGGCACTGGGGACAGTGAGCATTTTATAGGCATTGTCTACGGTCTTATCGCGGCATGCTTTTACACAGCGCTAACATTGACAAATAAATTTATATGCGGCTTAAAGGAACCAGAAAATACAATGATTCAACTTTCTTTAGCAGCATTTTTCCTTGGCTTCTATCTACTTGGAACTACAGGATTTCAGGTCATGAAAATCAGTTTTGAGTCAGTCCTATTCTTAATTACATTAGGCATTGTCCATGCAGGGGTTGGATTTTTATTGTTCTTTTTAGGCATGTCACAGTTAAAAGGACAAAGTATAGCCATTCTTAGCTATATTGATCCACTGACATCATTAGTAATTTCCACGATGATTATAGGTGAAAAAATGACGCTTCTACAAATAATAGGAGCGGTCCTATTATTAGGCTCAACATTGCTAAGCGAAATAGAAAAAGAATAGGTAACCGAAGAAATGGTACAAGGCGAGTATTCTAATATTGACAGAAAAAATACGCTGTCGTAGATTATAAATAGTTTAATAAAAGCATTAGGTGCCCAATAGGGAGAATAGGGAATAAAGTGAAAAACTTTAGCGGACCCGCCACTGTATAAGGGAGTGTCATCGTAAATGCCACTAGCGAATCGCTGGGAAGGCACGATGATATGTTGAGCTTGAGCCAGGAGACCTGCCTACTTGCTTCAGAAGTATATAGATGATGGAAAAGTCTGTAGTTTATTTGTCATGACAATAAACTACAGACTTTTTATTTTGTCTTCATGTAGAACGAGAGGAGAAACAATAATGCAATTATTACAAGACACGATTCAAAATATCCAAGAGGCTGATATGAATAGTATGGACCAAGCTAGAAAGCGAATTGATGCGCTTTGTAAGCCCCCAGGTAGCTTGGGTAAACTAGAATCACTTGCCGTACAGCTTTCAGGCATAACAGGACAATTATATCCAATGGTCGATAAAAAAGTGATGATTGTCTGTGCAGCAGATCATGGCGTTTGTGAGGAAGGCATAACAACGAATCCACAAGATGTTACGGTCTTTCAAACATTAAATTTTCCTAAGGGAGGTACAGGCGTTTGTGCGATTGCGGGCATTACCAATGCAAAGGTAGTAACAGTAGATGTTGGGGTAAAAGAAGATATTCCGCTTGATGCAGGTGTCATCATTCATAAAATTAAGCATGGCACAGATAACATGGCACAGGGCCCTGCTATGTCAAGAGAAGAGGCTATTCAATCCATTGAAGTGGGGATTCATGTGGCAACAGATGAAATCACAAAAGGAGCCAACCTACTTGGAACAGGTGAAATGGGCATTGGTAATACAACGCCGAGCACTGCCATATTAGCTGCTTTGACTGGCTATGACCCTATTGAAATAACAGGGTTTGGCGCAGGAGTTGGTCAAGGAGGGATTGCTCATAAAGCAGCAGTAATTGAAAAAGCAATTACTCTCAACAAACCCAATCCTAACGATATCATTGATGTTCTAGCTAAAGTTGGAGGGCTAGAGATAGGGGCTATGGCTGGTATCATGCTGGCTGCCGCAAGTCACCGAAAACCTGTTATTATTGATGGTTTTATTTCGACTATTGCTGCGCTTATTGCTTATCAAATTGAACCGAAAGTAAAAGACTTTATCATACCTTCCCATGCTTCAGAGGAACCAGGGGCTAAAATTGCCGCATCATTACTTGGTGTAGAGCCAATGCTGCATATGAACATGCGATTAGGCGAAGGCTCTGGTGCTGCTCTAGCCTTTCCTCTTTTAGATGCTGCTTGTTCTATGATGAAAAATATGGTGACATTAGAAGAAGCCATGAATCTTTTGGCTAAATAGTTACTGAATAACAAATAAGCGCAAATAGTTAATGAACTCTTTGCGCTTATTCATTTTTTTATCAATTACAGTATCTATGCCCGATTCAACCTTCGCAAAGGCAAACGCCACTTCATCATATAGGAAAGAATGCGTAATGCTGTAATCACTGCAAATAATACATAAAGGAAAATGTCTCCAGTCAAAACTTCAAATCCGATAACAAGCCCTGCGAGAGCAGCCCAAACACCATAGACTTCATCACGGAGAACTAGTGGCTTCCGTCTAGCTAATAAATCTCGCACAATACCACCACCTGAACCTGTTAAAACAGCAGCTACAACGACTGCGCTAATTGGCATATCTAGCTTCACGGCATAGAGTGCACCTTGAATAGCGAACGCGGATAAGCCAATGGCATCTGTGAAGTTGCCCCAACGATGCCAATGCTGAATCAGATGATGCGGGAAAATAAAAAATATCGTAATCGCAGCTAGTGCAATTTGAAACATCATATCCTGTCCCCATAAGGTTGTGACAGGCAGCCCGATGAGTAAATTTCGAATAGCTCCTCCACCAAAAGCAGTGACAATACCGAGTATATATACACCGAATAAATCGTATTCTTCTTCCATGGCAATGATTGCCCCAGAAATAGCAAAGGCAATTGTTCCAATAATACTAAAAACCTCCCAAGCCATCCCTTTCACCCCTTCTATCAATAAATGAACTTCTTTTTTTAAAGTTAAAAGACTTTTTTTGACGTAACAGAATCTATGAATTTAATAGCCAAAATCAGTCATTACATACGCTTCTTGAAGTAAGTCCGCACATTAGCTTAGCGTAAAATTCGCTTAGAAACAATAGGCAAGTTTTGCAGGGGTTCATACAAATTGATAAGATGTTATTGAAATAAAGAAAAACATTCGTCAAAAGCGTTGATATACCAGTAGTTATTTAGGGAATTCTAGAATGAGTGAAGTCAATTTAGAGAGTCGATAGATCTTACTGATTGAAATGCGGGACAATTGTGAAATGGAGAAGAAAAGAATGACGTTTACATCTAATTTATCAGCACAAACGCTATCCTTAGCGTCAAAAATAGAGGAGCAAGTTCGACCCTATCATGCAAAGGTAGAAGAAATGGCGTTTTATAATCAACAGAAGGTGCTAGCAGCATTTCGCAAGCATCAAGTAAGTGACTATCATTTACATCCATCCAATGGCTATGGCTATGACGATGAGGGACGCGATAATTTAGAGCGTGTTTATGCGGAAGTTTTTGGGGCGGAGGCTGCCATTGTACGACCACAAATTATTTCAGGAACACATGCAATCACGCTTAGTCTATTCGGTGTCCTTCGTCCTGGTGATGAGCTGCTTTATATTTCTGGTCAGCCATATGATACATTGCAATCCATTGTTGATGGTGGTAACAAAGATACCGGTTCACTGAAAGATTATAAAATAGGCTATCGACATGTGGATTTAGTGGAAAATAAAGCAATTGATTGGGTAGGTGTAGAAGCAGCCATTACTACGCAAACAAAAATGATTGCCATTCAACGTTCGAAAGGCTATGCGACACGTCCATCCTTTACGATTGCAGAAATTGCTGATATGTGCGTAAAGGTGCGCAAATTAGCCCCACATGCCGTTATTTTTGTAGATAACTGCTATGGTGAGTTCGTAGAGGCGAAGGAACCTACAGAGGTTGGTGCTGATTTAATGGCAGGCTCACTCATTAAAAACCCTGGTGGAGGATTGGCGAAAATTGGTGGCTATATTGCTGGCCGTGCAGATTTAGTAGAGAAATGTGCGTATCGTATGACATCTCCAGGTATTGGGGCAGAGGCAGGGGCAACATTAAATACATTAGGAGATTTTTATCAAGGATTTTTCCTAGCCCCACATGTCGTATCACAAGCCTTAAAAGGTGCGATCTTTACAGCAGCTATGCTGGAGGAAATCGGAATGAGCACTTCTCCAAGCTATGATGCAAATCGTACGGATTTAATCCAATCCGTTTCCTTCCAAACTGCACAGCAGATGATTGCCTTCTGTCGTGAAATACAAGCCAATTCTCCAATAAATGCCCATTATGCTCCAGAACCAGCTTATATGCCTGGTTATGAAGATGATGTCATTATGGCTGCGGGAACATTTATTCAAGGCTCCAGCATTGAGCTGACAGCAGATGGTCCAATCCGTCCACCATATACAGCCTTTATCCAGGGTGGACTAACATATGAACATGTTAAATTTGCTATTTGTAGTGCTGTTCAAGCCATTCAAAAAAAGTAATATGAAAATAAATAAACCTTAAATTTGAATAGTTTTTTACAATTTTCTATCGGATTGAAAAAAATAACGCCTTACATGTTAGGAAACCTCACATGGTTGGTTGACAGTGAAAAAATTTCGTTATATGATAAGCGGGTATTGGAGGAGGACTTAAATGAGTCGTGAAATTAGACGAACTATGCCGTTATTATCAATGAGTATTGTGATGCAATTAACTGAACTCTCGGCACGACAAATTCGTTATTATGAAGAACACCATTTAATTGAGCCGCACCGAACAGAAGGCAATCGTCGCATGTTTTCATTAAATGACGTCGACACATTGCTTGAAATTAAAGACTACTTAGAGCAGGGTATGAATATGGCGAAGATTAAAAAATTATTTGCTAAAAAGAAAGATCCTGTTGCTACAGATGAACAAGATTTAAGTGATTCAGAATTACGCCAAATCATGCGCGAAGAAATGCGTCAAGCTCAGCGCATGCAAAAATCATCCATCCGACGAGGGGATTTATCTCGATTCTATTAATAAATAGGGTAGGGTAAACATAAAAGCTAGACAAATTATAGGAGTGTGGAAAACTGTGGGTAAATACACAAAAGAGGACATTAAACGTCTCATCGAAGAAAAAAACGTAAGCTTTATTCGTTTACAATTTACAGATATTCTTGGCACAATCAAAAATGTTGAGATTCCTGTAAGTCAATTAGACAAAGCATTAGAAAACAAAATGATGTTTGATGGCTCATCTATTGAAGGTTTCGTTCGAATCGAAGAATCTGATATGTATTTATATCCTGATCTTGATACTTTCGTAGTATTCCCTTGGACTTCTGAAAAAGGGAAAGTGGCACGTCTCATTTGTGACGTATACACTGCGAAAGGCGAACCATTTGCTGGTGACCCACGTAACAACCTAAAACGTATTCTTAAAAAAATGGAAGATATGGGCTTCTCAAGCTTCAATTTAGGGCCTGAGCCAGAATTCTTCTTATTCAAATTAGATGCAAAAGGCGAACCAACGTTAGAAGTAAATGACCATGGTGGTTACTTCGACTTAGCTCCAACAGATCTTGGTGAAAACTGCCGCCGTGATATCGTATTAGAGCTAGAAGAAATGGGCTTTGAAATTGAAGCATCTCACCATGAAGTAGCTCCAGGACAACACGAAATTGACTTTAAATATGCCGATGCTGTTACAGCTTGTGATAACATTCAAACTTTCAAATTAGTTGTTAAAACAATTGCACGTAAACATGGCTTGCACGCTACATTTATGCCAAAACCATTATTTGGTGAAGCAGGCTCTGGTATGCACTTTAACGTGTCACTATTTAAAGGTAAAGAAAATGCATTCTATGATGAAGCTACAGAATTAGGTCTTTCTGAAACAGCTATGCAATTCATGGCGGGTGTTCTTGCACATGTACAAGGTTTCACAGCTGTAACAAATCCAACAGTAAACTCTTATAAACGTCTAGTACCTGGTTATGAAGCACCATGTTATGTAGCATGGTCTGCGCAAAACCGTTCACCACTAATTCGTATCCCATCAGCACGTGGACTTTCAACTCGTGTAGAAGTACGTTCTGTGGACCCTTCAGCAAACCCATATTTAGCAATGGCTGTTATTTTAGAGGCAGGTCTTGAAGGTATTCGTCAAAACTTAACGCCACCAGCAGCTATTAATCGCAATATCTATGTGATGTCGGAAGAAGAGCGTCAAGCTAATGGTATTGAAAACTTACCAGCAGCACTTGATGATGCTTTAACATTACTTGCTAAAGATAAAGTAGCGCAAGCAGCTTTAGGTGAGCATATTTACGCAAACTTTAAAGAAGCAAAAGAAATCGAGTTCGATATGTACCGTACAACCGTTCATCAATGGGAACGCGATCAATATTTAAAAATGTACTAAGAATTAATAAAAATAAAAAAACGAGTGCCTCTTCACTTGGAAGGTACTCGTTTTTTTGTCTATAGTTCCAGAGCATGATAGGGCAGCATGGCACCCCATCGTTATTGTTAACGGCCCATATGTTTACGATGGTGTGGCATATGACAAGGGTTAGGTGGCATACCGCACATTGTATGTGTTTCACAGCATTCATTAACAACAGACTCTGTGCATGGGAAATAGTATTGATGATCAATCATATGTTTATTTACTGTTGTGACATGTGCTGGTTGTACATGTGGAACAACCGTATGGATATAATTTGTGCGAACATATTGCTCTGGTGGTAAAAATTGTGGTGGATCAAATTGCGTTGGCATTGTTTGTGGCGGACAGCAGTGTGGACCTTTTGCCGGATGGCGTCTTCGTTGAAACATGTTATTACCTCCTGTTTTGATAAGTTGTAGTTCATTATTAAGATATGAGATATACGTCGATAGGGTCTATTTATTTGCCTATTATTGAATAGGTAAATCTAACAAGTCGCTGAAATGGTAGAAAATCTATAGCTGGTTAGATACATATTGGGTGAAAGAAGCAGCTACTGAAAGCCTCTCCCAACATCAAAATGACATTGCTTAGAGCTATTGTTTTAAATAAATGCCATGAATTTTAGTCAATTATCTATTACACCTCAGCATCATTGCGACGAAATTTTCATAATAAATACAAAAATCCTACACCTTCTAAACTATATGGGAGGGAGCTGTAGGCTAATCAAGATAAAAAATTATTAAAAAAGTATGTTTTTTGAAAAAAAAGATATTGTCAATAAAACGGTCGTACAGTATACTCTTTAATTGATAATGAATATCATTATTGATTATATTTTAGGAGGAAATGTATGTCGAAATTATCACTACGCAATAAAAATGTTTCTATTCTTTTTGCGCTATTCTTAACATTCTCACTTTTATTGGTGGGATGTGGAGATAAAGCATCGAACGGTAGTAGTTCACAAGAAAATGACAAAGCAGAAGAAAGTAACACAGAAGAATCTTCTAGCCGTGAGATTACACATGCTATGGGAACTACCACAATTGAAGGAACACCTACAAAAATCGTTACGCTATACCAAGGGGCTACAGATGTAGCAGTAGCGATGGGCATTAAGCCAGTGGGGGCAGTAGAATCTTGGGCTGAAGCACCTTTTTATAATTATTTGAAAAAAGATTTAGATGGCGTTGCGATTGTTGGACAAGAAACGCAACCTAATCTTGAAGAAATTGCAAAACTTAAACCAGATTTAATCATTGCATCGAAAGTGCGTCATGAGGAAATTTATGATCAGTTATCACAAATTGCACCGACTGTTGCTCATGAAACGGTTTTTGATTTCAAGGGAACAGCTGAAATGATGGGTCAAGCAATGGATCAGGAAGAAAAGGTGAAAGAGTTACTAGGAGATTGGGATACGCGAGTTGCTGATTTCCAAACAAAAATTCAAGAGAAGCTTGGCGATAAATGGCCATTCCATGTTTCAGTTGTTAACTTCAGAGCAGACCATGCACGTATTTATGTAACAGGATATGCAGGTTCTATATTGTCAGAGCTTGGCTTCCAAGGTCCTAAAAATTTAACAGATGACTCATTGGAAATCGTGAAACTAACGGATAAAGAAAGTATTACACAAATGAATGCCGATGTTATTTATATGTTTATGGAAAATGATGACGCAGTCAAGAAAAATTATGAAGAGTGGACAAAACATCCGCTATGGAAAGAGCTTGATGCTGTGAAGGCAAATCAAGTTTATCAAGTAGATGAAATTAATTGGAATCTAGCTGGTGGACTTATTAGTGCTAATTTAATGCTAGACGATATTTATGACAAGTTTGAATTAGAAAAATAGTAAAAGAGACTAGGGCTGTTGAAAGTGTTATAGAATACTTGAATGACAGCCCTCTCATTATAGGGATTGGACATATTAGAAACCTACAATCCCTTTCATAAGATAAATTGTGGATCAAGAAAGTTGGCGTAAAATGAGAATTATTCTTTCCAGTACCTCGATGAAACAAGTAGGCTTATTCATCAGTTGTTTGATCCTTTTGCTGGCATTTTTAATCAGCATAGCTATTGGTCAAACGTCCATACCCTTCTCGTCAATCTATGATGCCATTTTTCATTTTGATGCTGCTAATAAGGAGCATGTTATTATTCGGACATCGAGATTTACAAGAGCTGTGATCGCTACAGTAGTTGGCGCAAGTCTTGCCATCGCGGGAGCATTAATGCGGGCATTAACAAGAAATCCTTTAGCAGCTCCTGATATTTTAGGGATTAATGCAGGGGCGATATTTTTTATTGTTAGTGCCATTACTCTTTTTTCCATCAATTCTTTAATGAGCTATATGTGGATTGCCTTTTTAGGTGCAGGTGCTGCGGGAGCTATGGTATTTTTCCTAGGGTCATTAGGAAGAGATGGTTTAACACCGATTAAAATAGTATTAGCTGGTGCAGCGATTACAGCTCTATTTGTCTCGTTTACGCAGGGGCTTTTAGTGATTGATGAACAAGGCTTACAAAGTGTTCTTTTTTGGTTAGCGGGATCTGTATCAGGTCGTAGCATTGACATGCTTATACCAGTTTTACCGTTTATTTTAGTGGTCACAGTTGTGGCAATAGGTATGGGTCGTTCTATAAATATTTTACAATCAGGTGATGATATTGCAAAAGGCTTAGGACAACGAACTATGATTACGAAAATCACACTCGGTCTCATTATTATCATTCTTGCAGGTAGTTCAGTTGCTGTAGCAGGTTCAATTGGCTTTATTGGTTTGATTGTCCCTCATATTGCGATTCAGCTTGTTGGTACGGATTATCGTTGGATTATTCCGTACAGTGCAGTATTAGGAGCAATATTGCTGCTGTTAGCTGATATGGCTGCGAGATATGTGATCATGCCATTAGAAATGCCAATTGGTGTAATGACTGCCTTTATCGGAGCTCCTTTCTTTATTTATATTGCACGAAAGGGGTTAGCGAAAAATGTCTAATTATAGGACAGTTCGAACGAAATCTGAACGTATATCTTTTCAAATAGCCAAAAGAACTAGTTGGATTTTACTATTATTAAGCTTATTATTAGTCATCATAACAGTCCTTGGTTTATCTGCAGGTAGTGAATTTATCCATCCTATCACAGTGGTGAGGGAATTATTGGGCTATGGTAATGGAGAGTACGATTTTGTCTTACATACATTAAGGCTCCCACGTGTATTGATGGCATTATTAGTTGGTGCAGCGCTAGGAGTTGCTGGATTAATTTTACAAGGGATTATCCGTAATCCACTTGCTGCTCCAGATATTATTGGTGTAACGAGTGGTGCATCCATGGGGGCGATTATTTTTATCGTGTACTTTATGGGGTCAGTCAGCATTCAATTTTTACCGTTAGCTGCTATTTTAGGTGCTGGCATTGTTTCCTTTATCATTTACCTACTGTCATGGAGAAAAGGCGTCACACCTATTCGTATGGTGCTTATTGGTATTGGGATTTCAGCCTTAGCAAAGGCTGTTGTGACGATGCTGCTTGTAATCAGTAATGTAGCCGCAACAACGAAGGCCTATTTATGGCTGACAGGTAGTTTGTATGGGGCTAATATGCAGGATGTCTATTTGCTTTTACCATGGGTTGCTCTGTTATTGCCACTAACGTTTATTTTGGCAAGAACAGTAAATGTGAAGGAATTAGGAGATGAAATTGCGATAGGGCTAGGGGTAAAGGTTCAAGTGTACCGTTTACTTTTTTTACTCATTAGTGTGATGCTAGCTGGCTCTGCGGTTGCATTTGCTGGTGGAATTGCCTTTGTTGGATTAGTAGCCCCTCATATGAGTAGAATGCTTGTAGGGCGTTCCTTTGCTGGATTGATACCTGTGACTGCTATAATCGGTGGGATGATTGTTATCGTAGCCGACATCGTAGCACGCACTGCTTTTTTACCAAAGGATTTACCAACAGGTGTCTTTACGGCTGCAATTGGGGCACCATTCTTTATTTATTTACTATTTAGAACGCGCAATCAATAAAGCTACAGGAAATAACAGTTAAAAGCGTGAGAAGAAGGTGACGGGATTTTGAAAAATGTTTTAGAAGCACAAGATTTACATGTAAGTTATGGTGAAAATCTTATTTTGGAGGATTTGAATCTTCAAATACCAAAAGGGAAAATAACAGTACTAGTAGGTGCTAATGGTTGTGGAAAATCAACGCTACTACGAACGTTTGCACGATTACAAAAACCAAAGTCGGGTGAAATTTTCTTAGAAGATGATTCACTAGATACGATTTCAACGAAAGAGGTGGCTAAACGGTTAGCCATTCTCCCACAGGGACCTGTTGCGCCAGAAGGGCTAACCGTTCAACAATTGGTAAAACAAGGTCGTTATCCACATCAGAGCTGGTTAAAGCAATGGTCTACTGAAGATGAAAAAATTGTGAACAATGCGCTTGAGGTAACGCAGATGACAGAATTTGCAGATCGCCCAGTAGATGCATTATCAGGTGGTCAGCGTCAACGTGTATGGATAGCCATGACATTGGCTCAAAAAACAGATCTTATCTTACTAGATGAACCTACAACTTATTTAGATATGGCCCATCAAGTAGAAATTTTAGATTTACTATTTGATTTAAATGAAAATGAAGGGCGTACAGTCGTGATGGTCTTACACGATTTAAACTTAGCCTGCCGCTATGCCCATCACATTGTAGCTGTGCGAAATAAACAGGTGTATGCGCAAGGTAAGCCAGAGGAAGTGGTAACACCTGAGCTTGTACAAGCTGTCTTTCGTATGGACTGTACGATTATGAGAGACCCTCTATTTGGTACGCCTTTATGTGTTCCGCATGGCAAGGGACGAACAGTTCAGGTGGAGAAATTAGAGGAGGTAGGGTCAGTTGAGCTTACAACTGTCAGCTGAAGAAAAAGCAGTACTATTACGTGATTATCGATTGACAATTGAGCCAGCGGTAGATGCTGCTTACTCTCTACTAGCCCAAAATTTATTAGACACTGAACAAGCCTTAGCCTATTTACAAAAAATAGCACCTTTCTTTCATTCCACATCTACATTAGTTACAGCATCGTTATTTGCAAAGCGCTATAGCGTCTTAACAATGGCTTCAGCATTCTATGCTATGTCAAGATATGATAAGGGGCTATATGTTGGTATCGAGAATATTTGGGTGGAAGCAGAAGATCATGCGAAACCATGGCTTCCAAACATTCGCTTAATCGATGACTCAGTGTCAGTGCCAACACAAGATCGTGAAGCATGGCGTGATGAGGTTCTCCAAGGAATTTTTGTAGGTAATCTAGCGAAAGTGTGGCAGTCATTAACAAAAATAAGTAAAATCCCAAAAGCAATCTTATGGGAAAATACAGCTATTTATGTCAATTGGCTATATGAAACAAAAATAAGCGAAGGGGCCAGTGAGCAAGAAAAAGCTCGTATACAAGAAGACTATCACTATATTGTCAATCAAGCGCCAGGTTCTCTTTTTGGCGAAAGGAAAAATCCTTTGACAAATTATTGTGGTCCCAAAGTGACAATCAAGGAATCAGAGCAACCAATACGCTTGAGAAAAACATGTTGTTTCTATTATCACACCTCTGATGAAGCAAATGACTTTTGTATCTCTTGTCCCAAAATCAAAAGACTTGGCTAACCTCATGAAGCATTGACAATTCCACAAAGTGAATAAACAGTCGTGGGGTTTATTCACTTTCATGTTGGTGAAAAAAGATGATGTCAATAGCAGAAAAAGAACCTTTAGCAAGGCGAAGGGTTGATTTCCGTTCTGCCAGCGTCCCTTCTCCAGGGGGGCGGTCCGATGAGCCACTTCCAGGGTCTCAGCTGTGATGCTAAATCCCCTCCAATCAACCATATGCAAAAGTGTCTTTTCCTCTATCTTTCATACTAGTCGAAGCGATCAAAATAGCCCATTATTTGTATAATTAAAGAATAGAGGTTCTTATTTTCATTGTAGAGAAGTGATGAATGTCAACACCTCTTCATAAAGAGTAGTGAATACCCTTCACTTTATTTGAAGACCTTTGCTAAAAAGGTACCATTTTTATGGATTGGAGTGGAAAGCAAGTAGCCTGCAACGGAAATCCATTTTCACCTGTCACTATGCAAAGAGGCGGAAAAGTTATTATCTATTTTCGCTATTTTCGAAATAATCGAGTTTCTTCCCAGCCTCGTTTCCTTCCTATTAAAATTTCTGTTTATTATAATATAATATTGATATACTAGTTTTAAAGAAAAAAACTATACTAATGATGTATAAAAATTCAGAAAATTGTAGAGTTGAACCATATGTGTTGTTGCGTTTACAATAGTTTTATAACACGATTATGTTATAAAAACATGAATAGAGTCATTGTTTTTCTATTTAAAGCTCAAAACTTCATTGTTTTTGTAATAGTACTATAACAGAAAGAGGAGGGAGGTATTGAATGAACACTACATGTTTAGCTTATAAAGTATTACAGCAAACGAAGTATAGTGAAAGATAAAATAGGGGAATGCATCATACATAGTTACAAGTTTAAGCAATACTAAGAAATGAGGTTTCAGTCAAAAATGAAAAAGTATTCTGTTAGTACATATATTTATTTCATCATTCCTTCTTTAATTGGTATTTTTCTATTTATGACTCCTGTATTAACGGATGAGGGCTGGAAAGTACCGATTGCCATTTTAGCAAATATTTTAGCTGGTGTAGTGGCTCCAGTCATTAGTTATTTTACGATTATTATGTTTGCAATTTCCGCGTTTGGCGCACTTATAGCTAAATGGATTCCTCGAAGAAATATGAAAGAACCTAGTATTTTAGATACATTGTTTTATGTCAATTGGTTTTGGACGATTACTCGCTTTTTAGGTTTAACTTTTGCTTCGATGGTTGTCTTTCAATTTGGACCTTCTGCCATCAACAATGAAAATACAGGTGGGCTACTGATGGATCCAAACGGTGGACTTGTGACGTTTTTATTTACCATTTTTTTATTCGCAGGTTTCCTTTTACCATTTTTAACAAACTTCGGTTTGCTTGAGTTTTTCGGTACAATGATGGTGAGAATCATGAGACCTCTTTTTAAAAGCCCAGGGCGTTCTTCGATTGATGCTCTTACGTCATGGGTCGGTGATGGAACGATTGGAGTGTTAATGACGAGTAAGCAATACGAGATGGGGAACTATACCAAAAAAGAAGCAGCGATTATTGCTACTAGCTTCTCTGTTGTCTCCATCACCTTCTGTATCGTAGTATTGGATACCGTCCACTTGGCACGCTATTTTATTCCTTATTATTTAACAGTAGTACTTTGCGGTGTTGTACTAGCGATTATTATGCCTCGAATTTATCCTCTTGCACAAAAGGAAGATACGTATATCGATGGTACTCCAGTAGACTATTCGCGTGAGGAATTGCCAGAGGGCTATAATTCTGTGTCGCATGGCTTAGAAAATGCACTTGCTATTGCTCATGCAAATCGGGATCCGCGCCAATTTTTAAAAGATGGTTCTAGAAATGTTATTGATTTATGGGTTGGCGTTGCTCCTATTGTTATGGCTTTTGGTACAATTGCCTTAATGCTTGCTGAATTTACCAGTATCTTTGTGATTTTAGGAAAACCATTTGAGCCGATCCTAACTGTACTAGGCTTACCTGAAGCGGCAGAAGCGGCTCAAACAATGGTCGTAGGCTTTGCCGATATGTTCCTGCCTTCAATTTTAGGTGCAGGGATCGAATCAGATGTTACTAGATTTGTCATTGCTGTTGTTTCTGTATCACAGCTAATTTATATGTCTGAAGTTGGTGGACTTATTTTAGGAACAAAAATTCCATTGAAATTTTTCGATTTAGTCGTTTTATTTATATTACGTACACTTATTTCCCTACCAATCGCTGCATTGGTTGGTCACATACTCTTTTAATGAAAAAACCAAGTCTAGATCGACTTGGCATTTTTCATGAGATAATGATAACTGCCTTTTTTACGTATACATAAATAGATATAATGAGATACAAATTTGGAAAAAGTAATTTAAAACACAAGGAATAGATGCACTTCAATCAAAGAATAAGGGACAACCATTCATAAAAAGAATCAAATAAACAACAGAAACATCCTATTCCTATACAAAATAAGGTTTCTAAAAAGCCTTCTCAATTATGAGAGGGCTATTTTTGATGAGACTTTCCAATCAGATAAGCACTAAAAGGGATAAATGAAATGATTTTGATGAGCAGCATACAGACAAGTAAAGTGGATAAAAAAAGAGAAATGACTTGAAGAGCAGTAGTGGGTAGTAATGCGCTATAGGGAGCTAAATATTCTTGAATTAGCCAGTGAATTAAAAAGATCCCAAAGGAATAGCGACTTAAAATAGGGATAAAAGGGAGCTTAGGCAAAACCTGTGCAAACGCCAGTATGCAAAACGTCATCGCCAACACGAATAGCATAATATCAATTCTTCTTGATGTAATCTGTTGGGCACCTAAATAATAATTTGTATATAAAATAGCCATTGCAAGTATGACAGCTATAATTGTGAAATATTTATATTGGACGAGGTAGTGCGTGATTTTTTCATAATGACTACCGATAATATAGGCTAGTGCAAAATATGGGAGCCAGCCAACAAAGAGCAGGCGCATAAAATGTTCATTTTGTATGAAATAATCTATATTGGCATTTGCTAGTGTCATATAGAAAATGCCAAGTAAGAACATAATGGGCGTAAACCAGATGCTGGATACCTGATATTTCTTGACAATATAGAAGAGAATATAGAGTTGAAAAATAGTCATGACAAACCATCCCGAAAAATCTCCTAAAATAATATGGCGATATAATGCCTCCCAAAAGCTTTCATCATAATGAAGAGCCGCGTTGGCTGCATATAACATGCCTGCAGCTATAAACGGAATAACAATAAACTGAAAACGACGTCCTATAAAATGGGGAGGTAGCTGATGTTGGTAGCGTTTAGCTAAAATTAAAATGGATAATAAGATAAAAGTGGGTGTAGCAAAACATAATAATAATCGAAAAAACTGATAGTAGGGTTGATCCATATAGCCATTTATACTTTCAATATTGGTCGTTGCATGTAATAACACAATACTCAGGCAAGCTACTACCCTTAAGACGTTCCACTCATACACCATCTTCATCACCCTCATTTTCAGTAAATTGTTAGGCATTTCGTTACCGAATGCAACCTAACTATATATATGAACATGTCTAGCGTGATAAAACCTGCCTTACTTGCTATGGCTGAAAATAGTTTATGCCGCAAAATATTATTAAAAAATCCTAGTAACATGGCGAGAGTTCCATTTTTGCATATGTGTCACATAACCACTATGCATATACTGTGGCAAGAGGGGGGGAGGTGAGCTTTTATGAGAATTAATTGGAAGGTTCGTCTTCAACATATTCCATTTCTACTAGGGCTATTTTCATTGTTACTCTTACTCGCACAACAAGTTGCAGCGATTTTTGGCTATGATTTTACAGGGGTAATGAGTGAGCAAATGTCATCTATTTTAAATACAGTTTTATCCATTCTTGTATTAATGGGTGTTATTGTGGATCCAACGACACGAGGCACCAGTGATAGTGAGCGTGCCTTAATGTATAGGAGACCGAGATAAATTAAACAAAAAGTGTAATTTTACAATAAGGATAAATATGTTATACTGTTAGAAAATTGATAAAGTGGGGAGGATGATTGAATGTCTCTTGAATTGGAGCGAAGAATTGCTAAGCTCGAAGAGGAAATGGCAGATTTACGTCAGGAGTTGTCTTCGTTAAAAGGTACACAAAGTACCGAAAAAATAAATACTCTTGATGCCAGACAGTCGATGATCAAGCAATCAGAACCAATAAAACCAAAACCAGCACTGGAGTCGAAGCCTGTCCCGACTAAAGTAACGGAAAAAGAAGTGCAACCGCAGCCATCGATGGAGGAGCGTGTTATGTGGGCACTGCCAAAAGTATTCATGGTTATTTTAGTAATGGGCGTACTTTGGGGCCTAAAACTTGTTAGTGATTATGGTTATTTATCGAATGGCGTGAAAATCATCCTTGCCTATGCATTATCGGTAGGTTTGGCGGTTATAGCCTATGTACTAGAACGTAGAAAAGTAGGCTCATCTGCTATAACGATTTCCTTATATGGCGGGGCATTTATTGTCGGTATTTTAACAACTGCCGCGAGTGCCATTTTATATGAAATCATTGGTCTTACTCCAGCACTAGGCATTACACTTCTTTATATTGGCTATGGTATTGCCATTAGTTATTGGAAGAAAAATGAAGCACTTACCGTTTTTGTAGCCTTTACATCGTTATTGCTACCTTATTTATTAGAATATATGGATTTTAATGCGGTCATTATCTTGCTTTTTGTCGTGATATTATTTGCTTCATTGCAATGGGTCATTTATCAGCACAAGCAAAAGCTAGCTCTCTATATTGCTACATTCTTCTCGGTGCTAGCGGTGAGCGTAGTAGCGTTTATGAATATTGATAAGCAAGTTATCTTCGCATTTGGTTTATTGGTGATTCTATCAATATTTTACGTAATTTGGTGTTTAATGTATAACGCACAATCCAAATGGAAGCCTCTTCATATAGGGCTTCAATTTTCCTTAGGCTCATTTAGTTTATTGCTGATGAATCTTATTATTCGTTCACTTCCGCATGGAGAAATGCTGCTCCTTGTCCTAATGGCTTTATTTGGAGCGGTGGCGTTATATAGCTATCGCCAAAAATGGCAGGAAGTATTGGATAGCGCTGTTACACTCGCATTTATCACCCTATGTAATACGATACTTTTAATGAATATACCAAATAAAGTGGATGATTTACTTTATCCGATGATTGCTTTTGCTGGCGTGATGATGAGTTTGCGACTACGGGCAAGTATGATGAAGGTCGTTTCTTCATTTGTTCTTATCATCACATTCATTTTAAATTTCATCTTTCATGAACCAAAACCATTTTTCAGCATAGATCATTTAAGCTTGTTCATGCCAATTATTTATTTCGTTATTATTTACTTATATGCAAGACGTCCAAAAGAGACACTTACGACATTTGAAAAGGTCATGAAGGATCTGTATGTGATTGATATTTTAGCAGTGGCCACAACTGGCTATTTCTTAGCCTATATTGGCAAACTAGATACCGTTTATTTTGCAGCAACAAATGGCATTCCATATATGATGTGTATCGTATTAGCTGCCTTATTTACTGGCTCTCTATTTGTAGAGGAAACCTATAAAGGTCGTGCTTTAACACCAGTTCTCGGCTCATTTTTCCTATTATTCTTCTTGATGATCAGCACCAAGCCGACCATGATGGAAAGCTTAAATATTATAACTAGATTCGTATATATGGCAGTCATTGTCGCCATCATCGTAGATATTCTAGTAAAAGGGTTTATTTATCGATTGTATGAGGTGCGTCTGGGGAAATATGTAGATGCTATTGTAAGCACTGGTATTGTGCTCACGATGATTTCAATATGGGGGCTGATCCATCAATTTACGTTTAACAACGTCCTTGATTGGAAGCTAAGCATCGCGCTGACAACCATTACATTATTTTTGACGGCAAGCGTTTCCCTATGGCTAAGCTCCATACATCAATTAAAAACACTGCGCTCAACAGGTTTTATTCTGTTAGTCATGGCGTTTATTAAGCTAATTTTCTTTGATTTATCTGCCCTTGATTTATTAATTAGAGCTATTCTATTTATAACGATTGGTGGTATTGGCATGCTGCTATCGGGTAGGTTGTTGAAGAAATAAAGAAGAAGAGATTCCAATGCATTTTGGAATCTCTTTTTCTATTGTTCTACTAATTCATTTTCTTTTATTAAAGTGATAGGATCGCCAATTTCTGTATGTCCTGAAGAGGGTGGTTGGATTGTGCCTTCTGTAAATGTAACGGAGGTACCTCCATTAGCTAGTAAATTATCAGAAATAATAGCTCCTTTAATGTGAGCGCCGCCTTCTAAAATGACAGAAGCATTTGGTGCAATAATATGTTGACCATTTGAGTTTGAACCACCATTAAAAGTAACCTTAGTTGCTCCTGCATATATATTCCCCGTTAATCCTATCCCCCCTGTGAATGTTAAATTGGCTTGCTTAGAATAAAGAGAGGCAGCGCTTTGTGTTTCTCCTGCAATTGTGATAGCTGATGCTCCGTTATAATATAAATTTATTTGATTAGCATTACCGTTCCTGTTTAAAGATCCTTTTAGATTAAAAGTATTATTAATATATACATTTAACTTTCCTGTTCCTACAATTTTAATATGCCCCTGTAGTATATTAAAATCTTCGATATATAAATTTTTATCTGTATCTCCTACATTTATAGTCAACGTATTATTTTGATCCACTTTGAACTGTTTGAAATGTGTATCACCATTTAACTGTAAAGTATAGTTATTAGTCATCCAATTATCAGCTAAAAAATGTCCATTATTAATAATGAAGGTTTTGTTGTGTGGATCTTTGATGACTTCTTGATTTGGAGGAACAGGTAATTTTGATAATTGTTGCATTTTCTCTAATGGAAATAAAGGCAGGATACTTGAACCAGGATATTTCCTACTTTGCGTAAGTTTGCTTGATAAATCCCCCATCCAAGATGGATATTGGAAATGATCACTTGAAGCACCTACAGTACCAGAAATAGATGAACCACCATCCAATGAAATTATACCGATGTCAGTAGCTACATCTCCCTTTATGGATGCCCCACCTGTTAGCTTAATATTGCCTTTAGTTTGTACTGCAAATTCAGGGGTAGCAGTATTTAAATTTTCCTCATCATCCCCACCGTTATTATTAGTTGTTTCGGCATCAAGAACAAAGTCTACACTTTGCTGTAGTTCTCTTTTTTGTGAAGGCGATTCTCCATATGTACCGATAGAAGTTATCCAATATCGAAGATTCGTATCTAAATCCTGTTTTAGGGTAATCCTGGCAATAGGTTGCATTCCTAGTTGTTCTTCAAAATTATTTATAATGTTTTCGTTATTTAATAGTGGTTCTATTATGCTTTTAATATTCTCTTCATATAATTCTACAAATTTTTCATACTTTTTCTGTTGAATTGGTAAACGATCGTATTCTGCTTTTGCACTTTGATAAGCTTCATTCGCTTTTTCTAATAAAATTGCTTTTTCATAATTTACACCTGCCTCAGCAATGTAATAAATGGATTGATCTTCTCGCTCATGTTTAGAGAGTTTTAAGGAATTTGAAGATACAGCAAGTAAACCTAGACCTAAAATCGTCACTAATACAATGGTTAAAAAAACTAATAAAAATGAAAAGCCTTCATCATTTAGTAGATTTTTTTTCATCTTTTGCACCGTCACCACTCCTAAAAGATAGTTGTGTAGAGATTGTGTGTTCGTTAATACTTTCAATATTAATGGAAATAGAGTCGCCAATACTTGTTAAGGAAAATGAGTGTATATGAGTTGCAATAACCTCGTTGTTACGAGTAATCGTATTTTTTTCAGCATCAAAGATATATGTGTATTGAATAGAACCATCTCTGTTTTTTAATGTTGAATTATTAGGATCATACGTAATGGTTTTTCTCATATCTTTCGTAATGAGCTTTAAAACATAAGACAACTCGGATAGCTGTTCATTATTTTCAAGTTGTTTTTTATTAGTTTCTTTGCTAGACGAAAGTATACTAAAAAGAATTGTTGAAACAATGCTTAAAATTAAGATAACAGCAAGTACTTCCACGAGTGTAAAACCTCTGTTATTTTTTATGAACCTCATGTATTCACTTCCTACTATATATATTTTCCATCTTGCTTTTGAGTACATCGTTCTCATAAACTTCGATAACAATAGTATCTAGATATTCATATTGACAATGGCGCTTAATGGTTAGAATAAACCGTCTATCTTCCATCTGTTTTTCATAGCTCCAAATAGTTGAAAATTTACTATTTTTACTACAACTAATATATTGAGGATTTTCTGTACTTGTATAGAGTAATTGTCTAGCTAGTTGTTCTTCTGTTCTGCCTTTGATTTCTCTAAATATATTTTCCATTTCATTTTGAGCAAGATAGGTAGAATCTACGATTGTGCTAGAAGTTTTGGAAGTTTTGTTAGATTGAATAAATAATCCGAAAAATGAAAGCAATATTATTGTAATTAGAATTAAAGAAGCAACGACTTCAATTAATGAAAAGCCACCTTCATTTTTAAAATTTTTTTGCAATAATATCGCCCCTTATAAGTTTTTTGTGTCAAAAGAACCAAATGGTTATTTAGTGAATTATGTATTATGAAAAGAGTAGTTCAAAAAGCGTGATTCTAATCGACTAGTAATAAAGTATTCATAACGATAATATAACATTATATAAGAGATAAACTAGTCTAAATCGTGAAATTTTTATATATTTTGAAGGGGTTATTTAAAATAAATTAGGTTTTTAGTAGTGTAATGTAGTAGTAAATATAGTATTCTAGTATCTGGATGAGCATAAAGTTGCAAACCAATAAATTACGATGGTTAAGGGGGATTGACAGATGAAAAAAATTATAACCATTACTGTATTATTGATTGGAATATTTATACTAGCTGTAGTCTGTCTACCTAATTTTATAATAAATGGGAAAGTTTTTGCTAGTGATGAGACAAAAAGTTCAACAATTGGAGGTATAAAAGTCGGGGGTGTTAATAGTGCAAATTTATTACCAACTGTGGAAAAAGCAATTAAAGACTGGCAGCAAACAGAAATAAATGTTAAAAGTGCTAATATCTCTAAGACCATTGACCCGAAACAATTAATTTTTGATACTACTACAGCCATATCACAGTTTGAACTGCTGACAAAAAAACCATGGTATGCCTTTTGGAAAAATGAAAAAATTGTACATATCCCCATTCCTGTAACTGCCAGCGACACTGTTATTCAGGAACTAGATGAAATGGGCATTTTGGATACTGATAAAACGCTTCAAAAAATAATAGTACAAGCAAGTTATTTGAAAGAACATGAGGTTGAAGCAGTAATCAATGCTGCTGCTTTGCAAATGCAAGAAAGGATTGCCTTTCAAATTGCGGATGTACCGACAGATAGTCAAGGGGTTGCAAAACTAATCCCTTTATTAAATGACGTCACACTTGTACCGAACCAGTCATTCTCCTTGCTTTCACTTTTAGGGGAACAGGCTGGAGCTGCGAATGATACAGGTTTAGATTTTGTAGCTTCCATCCTCTATAGTGTAATTCTTCAGACAGAGTATGAAGTTCTAGAAAGACATTCTCAACAAACAAAGCCCAACTATTTACAACTGGGGATTGAAGCGGATGTCAATGCTGCATTAGCGAAAGACTTACAATTTATTAATCGTTCTAATCAGCTTGGCAAAATGCAAGCTACAATTGAGGGCAATCAATTAAAAATAGAAATATTTACAGCAGTAAAAGACAAAGATATAACGGTTCGTATCAGTAAAGATAAAATCGTTAAGCCACGAACTATTTACCGTTATTCAGAAGATTTAAAGGCTGGTCAAGAGCGTGTGGAACAAGAGGGGAAAGAAGGGGTGAGAGTTGAAGTTTATCGTTCCATTGTAGAGAACGGTGCAATGGAAGAACAGTTTATTAGCAGAGATTACTATGCGCCTCAAAATCGGATTGTGACACGTTCATCGCAGGAGCCTATTACAGTCACTCCACCAACAAAAAACGCAGGGCAAAGTATAGCAGATCCTGATTTAGAGATAGATTTAGATGGCAACGGCTTACCTGATATAAAACCTTCAACACCTGAAGAATCTGAGCAAGAAGATGGACCAGAAATTGTCTATGGTTATTATGACAAGGGCGGTAATTTTGTACAAACAAGTCCATAATGATTGGAGGTATTTTTATGGCGATGAAGCCAGGTCGTAAACGTTTAGGGGATTTACTTGTTGAATCAGGCGTTATTACAGCAGAACAGCTAGAGTATGCACTGACTACTAAGTTGAAAAATGAGAAACTAGGTGATTTTCTCATTAAAGAAAACGTCTTAACGGAGCAACAACTCATTGAAGTTTTAGAATTTCAGCTTGGTATCCCTCATATTAGCTTAAATCAATTTTCAATCAGCCCTGAATTATTGCAATTAATTCCTGCTGAGTTGGCAAAGCGGACAAATATTATGCCTATCCGCAAAGAGAAAAATAAATTGTTTATTGCGATGGAAGACCCGATGGATTATTTTGCTATCGAAGAAGTCCGTATGACGACAGGCTGTCAGATTGAAACAAGCATTGCTGCAAAAGATGATCTATATCGTACAATTACCAAATATTATGATTTGCAGGAGTCGATGGATGCTGCAATGTTAGATTTAGCGGCAACTAGTACTGAAACGCAAGACGAGATTGAGAATGAAGATTCACCCATTGTTCGTTTAGTAAATCAAATTATTGCCAATGGTGTAGCACAAAGAGCCAGTGATATTCATTTTGATCCACAAGAAACAGAGCTACGTGTGCGCTACAGAGTAGATGGAGTACTTCGTACAGAGAGGTCATTGCCCAAGCATATGCAAAACGTAGTATTGGCTCGGATTAAAATAATGGGCAATTTAAATATTACAGAAAATCGTATTCCACAAGATGGGCGTATAAAAACGAATGTCAATTTTAGGCCAGTTGATATACGATTAGCCACATTACCGACTGTCTTTGGAGAAAAAGTTGTTATGCGTATTTTAGATTTAACCAATTCGTCCAATGATATTGAGAAATTAGGCTTTAGTGCTACGAATGAAGTACTATTCAGGAAAATGATAAGCCGTCCCAACGGCATGATGCTTATTACTGGACCTACGGGTTCTGGTAAATCCTCTACGTTATATGCAGCTCTTTCGCATTTAAATGAGGAAGGCGTCAACATTATTACGGTTGAGGATCCTGTGGAATACCAATTAGATGGCATCAATCAGATCCAAGTAAAGGAAGAGGTTGGCTTAACGTTTGCGGTAGGGTTACGTTCGATTTTACGACAGGACCCTGACATTGTGATGGTAGGGGAAGTTCGTGATCTTGAAACAGCGCAAATTGCTATACGTGCTTCACTTACAGGACATTTAGTGTTAAGTACGCTGCATACTAATAGTGCAGTAGAATCCATCTCACGTTTACATGATATGGGCATTGAACCATTTCTACTATCTTCCTCACTTGTAGGCATTATGGCTCAACGACTTGTACGTAAAGTTTGTCGTGATTGTGCTGAACCATATGTATTCACCTCACGTGAATTAGAAATACTAGAGGAAAATGGGCTGGAAGGTGTTACCCAAGGTAAAAGGGGGCGTGGTTGTCCTGCATGTAATCATACAGGCTATCGAGGACGTATGGCGATTCATGAAATCCTTCCAGTGGATCGAAAAGTGAAGGACATGATTTTAAATCGAGAAGGTGATTTGGTTCTTCGGGATTATATGAATGACAAAGGCTATCACACCCTATTAGTAGATGGACTATTAAAGGTTGTAGCAGGTCAAACAACAACATCAGAAATTTTACGTGTTGCAAGTGTAGATTAGGGGTGATAAAAATGACATCTTATTCAATCGTTGAATTATTAACACGTGCGTTTGAAGAAAAAGCATCGGATCTTCATTTAACAAAAGGTATTCCGCCAGTATATCGTATTCATGGGCAGTTGGAACATTACGGTGCAGATCCATTAGATTCTGAAGAATTAAAGGGAATGGTAAATGCCATTCTTCCTGTACATAAACAACAGGAGTTTGAGGAAAAGGGAGAAACTGACTTTAACTTTTCATTGCCTGGGAAATGTCGATTCCGTGTAAATGCCTATCATCAGCGAAATGAAGTGACAATAGCGGCTCGTTTAATTGAAGCTAAAATTCCTTCTATTGAAGCACTTAATATGCCACAAGTGTTATATAAGCTTGCGGAAAAACCACAAGGTTTAATTTTAGTAACTGGTCCAACAGGCTCAGGTAAATCAACTACATTAGCAGCAATGATTGATTATATCAACGAGACAAGATCAAAACATATTATTACGTTAGAGGATCCAATTGAATACTTGCATACTCATAAAAAGTCTATCATCAATCAGCGTGAGGTTGGTGTCGATACAATGAGTTTTGCGAATGGTTTACGAGCATCATTGCGTCAAGACCCAGATATTATTTTAGTTGGGGAGATGCGAGATTATGAAACGATTTCAACGGCTATCACGGCTGCTGAAACAGGGCATTTAGTAATGGCAACACTTCATACAAGTAGTGCACCAACTACAATCGACCGTATTATTGATGTATTTCCACCGCATCAGCAAAGTCAAATTCGAGTACAGCTTGCGAATGTACTGCAAGGTATTGTTTCACAGCGTTTATTTATTCGTAAAGATGTAAAAGGGCGCATTGCTGCGACAGAAATTTTAGTACAAGCTCCTGCCATTTCGAATTTAATTCGCAATGAAAAAATTCACCAAATTCCAAGCGTAATGCAGACAAGTAAAGCATTGGGCATGCACACATTAGAATCTTCGATGCAGCACCTGATTACCACAGGTAAGATCTCGCTAGAAGATGCACGGCCATACATGAACGCTGGTGATTATAGTTGACTGTATTTCGTTATAGTGGTCGCACCAAAACAGGAGCACCTAAAAAGGGCATTATTGAAGCCCCAAATAAAAAAATTGCTATGGAGAAGCTTCGTGCACAAGGAATAAATGCGCGAGAGCTTCAAGAATCAAATAGCATTTTACATAAGGACATTGCCATTGGTACAAAAGTGAAGCACCAAGAGTTTGTTATTTATTGTCGGCAGTATGCGACATTAATTCGTGCTGGTGTCCCTGTCGTTGAAGCGACGCGTATTTTGGGTGAGCAAACACGGAATAAACCACTAAAGCGAGCATTGATGCAAGTTGAAGAGGATATTCGGAGTGGGATGGCATTTTCAGATGCAGCAGGCAAACATACCAAAGTGTTTCCCTTGCTTTTTGTCAATATGATGCGTGCTGGAGAGGCTACTGGTAACGTTGACGACACATTAGATCGTCTGGCAAGCACACTAGAAAAGCAATATAACATCAAGAAAAAAATTCAATCGGCAATGACCTATCCAGCAATATTATCCCTTTTAACGCTGGTGGTTGGCATGTTTTTAATGGTTTTTATTGTGCCTACCTTTATGGATGCATTTAAAGATATGGACTTAGAAATGCCGCTAATTACAGTTATTGTTGTTGGTATAAGTGATTGGCTGATTCAGTTTTGGTATCTCGTGATTTTAGGGCTATTAGTGTTAGTAGTGGGATCACGTTATTTTTATAAAAATAATAAAGAGTTTCATTATACGGTTAATGTTTTGTTACTCCGCATGCCTATCTTTGGCCAACTTTTACAAAAAGATATTATAGCGAGAATGACGAGAACTCTATCTACTCTTTTTAGTAGCTCGGTGCCGATTTTACAAGCCCTAACGATTGTTGAAAAAGTCGGAGGTAATCCAGTTATGGGAAAAGTAGTGCTGGAGGCCCGCGATAATTTAGAAAAGGGTGGCACATTATCAGAGCCACTTGAAAAAAGCTGGCTATTTCCACCTCTTGTTACACAAATGACAGCAATTGGTGAGAAAACAGGCTCCTTGGATTACATGCTTGAAAAAATTGCTGATTTTTACGAGGAAGAAGTAAACCGTGCCGTCGATACAATGAAGTCACTTATCGAACCTTTAATGATTATAGTACTTGCTCTTGTTGTAGGAGTAATTGTTGCGGCTATATTCTTACCAATGTTCCAACTATATGAAAATATGTAATTTTTAATTATATAAAACTTATTTAGAAATTGAATTAGAAGACCGTGTTTTCACACTTCATATAAAACTACTAAGGAGGAATTCTCTATGTTTAAAAAATGGAAAAATAAAAAACTATTGAAAAATGAGAAGGGTTTAACATTAGTTGAACTTTTAGCTGTAATTGTTATTTTAGCAATTATCGCAGCAATCGCTGTGCCTGCAATTGGTAATATTATTGATAACTCACGTTACAAAGCAGCAAAATCTGATGCAATTATGGCATTAAATGCTGCAAATATCTATTTTACTGATACACCAACAGAAGGTACAAATGAAATAACTGAAGTTGAGTTAGGCACGTTAACTAAAGAAGGTTATCTCGATAACGTGGGAACATTACAAAGCGATATTAAAATCAATAAGCAAAATAGTACTATCAGTGGTACTGCTAAAGCAGGTAAATTTACAATTACATTTACTAATGCAAAATTAGATGAAATTACAAAGGATAATCAAAAGGTTAAAAGTGATGCTAGTGATGGTAAAATAGATATTCCCAAAAAATCCACTACACCTACTAATCCATAATCAGTCCTCCCAACCCATTCAGAAACGATAATTTTCTTGCGTTTCTGGCTGGGGAATGGATGACTAATTGATAAAATCATTTATACTGAATAGGAAAAGGAGGTCTTTTCACATGTTTAAGAGAAAGAGAAAGTCGCATGTATCGATTGAACTGAAGGATTATGTGCTACGTGCGATTGTGGCGAAAGGACCTGAGCCTAGTCAATGGCATGGCTATGAATATCCTTTACCAGTTGATATCGTTGAAAATGGAGCAATCATAGATGAGGTGGCTCTTTTTGAAATTATTAAAGAACAGGTTGTGAAGTGGACAGGAAAAAAACAGGCTGTTCGTATGTTTGTGCCTGATACAACTGTTTTATTAAAAAGTTTCGAGCATCCTAAAGATGTTAAACCTCAGGAATTACGAGGATATGCTGAAATGGAGTTGGGCCATTCTATTCATTTACCTTTTCAGGACCCGTTAATTGATGTTTATGATCCCGATGCGGAGGACGGCAAGGCGATATTATTTGCAGCACCTTCAGAGGAAATTACGAAAATAGTAGGAATGCTGTTAGATGTCTCCTTGGACCCTGAAGCGGCCGATATTCGTGCCTTATGCAATATACGTTTGTTAGAACATATGTCAATGTTAGTGCCTAATAAAACATATTTAATTGCTGATTGGTCTATCAATGAACTTTCCATTAGTATCTTTTCAAACGGACAGGTTGAGTTTTTACGTTATCAATCGATTGAAACAGATATGGCACAATGGCAGGGCAAAAAAGTCGATGAATTTAGCTACCAATTTCTCTACAATGGTGAAACCGAAGATTACCAGATGGTCGTCATGGATCAGGTTTTAGAAATTGATCGGATGATGAATTTCTTTAAGTTTTCTTTACATAAAGGGGAAAAAACAGTAGATGAAATCATAATGCTTGGTGATAACCCGTTACTCAAATCAATAGGAACCTTATTATCTTCTAATTTAGAGACACCTTTGATGATTGTTGATGGAGCAAAAATTGAAAAGTTCTTTCCTTATTTTAAAAAAGAATTTTCAACATTGCTAGGCTTAGCTTTGAAGGAGGTTCATTAATGGTTCCAGATATAAACCTCTTACCACAGCTTGAAAAACGGTCTACTTCACCAAAGCTTTTTTATAGCTTGATAATTGTCATAGTGGGTCTAATAGTAGCTTATTTACTATTTATATTTTTTACAGCTAAAAGTGATTTGTCACGTTTATCTGCTGAGGAAAAGACATTAACGACACAGCTTGAACAATTACAGCAAGAGTTAGATGTAAGACAAAGTGTTGATCAGGGATCATTGGAGGAATCTGTTGCCTATATTCAAGGTGTTTCTTATCCTGTAACCCCATTAATTGATGAAACGAAAACTTTACTACCAACTCAAACGTACTTGCGTAGCTACGTTTTTGGGGAAAATACAGTTAATATTGAAGTGGATTTTGAAACGATGACCGATATATCGAAATATGTAGAGCGACTTTTAATGAGTAGTTTTTTTACAGACGCACAAATTAATACAGTGTCAAACTTTGATATAGAGCTTGGCGAACAGAAGGAATTAACGCCTGAACAAAAATTTAAAGAAGTACCACGTTATTCAGTGTCCATTACGGCGACAATCGACTTTATGTATTTAGCTGGAGGACGACGCTCATGAATAAATTAACGAGTAGTAAAAATTCATCTATTATCTTGTTATTGACTTTAATCGTTTCTATTTTATTTGCGCTTTATTATTATTTATTATTACCAAGATTAAATGAAGTAGAAGCAAAAGAGAGTCATGTATCACAGATACAGCAAGAGATTTCTAGTGTAAAAGAACAATTAGCTCAATTAGACAAGGAGCAGGGTCAGCCGACTATCAATGTTTTAGCGTTAAGACAGAAGCTACCTACAACAAGAGCTGTTGAAAAGATCATACTAGATTTAGCTGAGATTGAGGAAGTGACAGGAACACGCATAAAGTCATTAACAGTTCAAAATGATGATGCGGCTGTTTCGCAATCAGATGTATCGCAAGACCTTAATCTGTTGGAGCAAGCTGAAGAAGAGGTTAATGGTGAGCAGGATAACAAGATTACGAGTTCACCGATTTCATCTATTTCAAAGGATTCCTTACCATCGAATTTAAAGTTGATTACTTTTATATTAGAGGTTGGGGCGCTTGATTTTAATTCTCTAGAGAGCTTTTTACAGGAAATTGAACAATTACAGCGTGTGATGAAAACGGATACTATCGAATTCAAATTGCCTGGAGAGCAGGATCAATTAGAAAAAGATACGGATCTTACTTTACAAGCTACCGTCCAGGTGACGACGTTCTATTACGAAGGAGAGTAATAATTGCATTGATAGGCGTTCCATACTGCATCTGTATGGGCGCCTATTAGTTTAGGAGGACAGAAAATTGGAAATGGCTTATACAATCTTTCTATTTTTATTTGGGCTTGTCTTTGGCTCTTTTTATAATGTGGTAGGCTTACGTGTGCCACAGAAGGAGTCGATTGTACAACCTCCTTCACATTGTACTAAATGTCAAAGGCAACTGACGGCGCTTGATTTAGTGCCAGTTTTATCTTATGTGTTTTTTGGGGGGAAATGTCGGAGCTGTGGTAATAAAATAGCTTGGATTTATCCAGTAATGGAATTATTAACAGGATTATTGTTTGCCTTTGCATATTGGCAGCTTGGTTGGAGCATAGAGTTTATAGTAGCCCTATTTTTTATTTCATTATTAGTCATCATTGTTGTTTCTGATATAGCCTATATGCTGATTCCGAATAAGGTGCTTTTATTCTTTTTACCCTTCCTTATTATTGGACGAGTATTGTCGCCATTAACACCCTGGTGGGACTGTGCTGTAGGTGCAGTCGTTGGTTTCGGCATATTATATAGTATTGCTGTGATATCAAACGGGGGCATGGGTGGAGGCGATATTAAATTATTCTTTTTAATTGGACTTGTTCTTGGTACAATGCATACACTGTTAACATTATTTATAGCTGCAGTTATCGGCATGATTGTCGGGCTTGTCGTGTTAACGAAGAACAAGCAGGGGAGAAAAACACCTATTCCTTTTGGACCTTCTATTGCATTAGCCGCTATCATTGTCTATTTTTATGGGGATTCATTAATCGATTGGTATTTAGGTTTTTGGTAATTGTTCAATCTTCAAGCATATGGAGGGAAGCAAGTGAAACCGATTATTGGCATTACAGCCTTTGTGGAAGATGATTTATCCTCTCGATTAAATGCTGCTTACAGTAAAAGTATCATTGATGCAGGTGGGATTCCGCTTATTATTCCACTTGGCGTAGAGGAGGATGCCACACAAATTCTATCCCTTACAGATGGTTTATTGTTATCTGGAGGCTATGACGTGCATCCATTTCTGTATGGGGCAGAGCCTGCACCAAAACTAGGGAAAATTCATCCAGCAAGAGATACGGTAGAGTTAGCATTAATTGAAGCGGCATTCACACGAAAGATGCCTATTTTGGGTATTTGCCGAGGCATTCAAATACTAAATGTAGCACTAGGTGGTACTTTATTTCAGGATATTGATAGTGACCATTTTAGTACTAAGCTGCTCAAGCATGTACAGCAATCTGCTCGAGCTGTAGCTACTCATTATGTACAAATTATGGAGGAGAATTTATTAGCGACCATTTTACAACAAGAGAAAATAGCGGTAAATTCATTTCATCATCAGGCAGTTAATGTATTAGCAGAGAAATTAAAAGTAGCAGCAAAATCGAGTGATGGCATTATCGAAGCAGTTGTTCATGAAGAGTTGCCATTTTGCTTGGCTGTTCAGTGGCATCCCGAGGAACTAGCTATAGCAGGAGATGAGCCTGCACAAAAATTATTTTCAGCCTTTGTTGAAGCTAGCTTAAAATTCAAAAAGGAAGCGTAGCAGGGGGACTGTACAAAGAATCCAACCATATATGGATTCTTTTTTTGCGTAAAAAAGAGGATACATGCTCTTAGAAGGAACACATAATCCTCAAAACCTACTTTAAATGATTAATGTACACGACGATATAGTCCTACAACTTGTCCTAAAATAGAAACTTGATCGACGATAATAGGCTCCATAGATGAGTTTTCAGGCTGTAAACGGAAATGATTTTTTTCCTTGAAGAAACGTTTGACCGTTGCTTCATCCTCTGCTGTCATGGCTACAACAATATCTCCGTTATTAGCTGTTGCCTTTTGCTTCACAATAACTAAATCGCCGTCTAAAATTCCTGCTTCAATCATAGATTCCCCCATAATCTCTAGCATGAATAACTGATCCTCGCTTGTGCCATACGTATCTGGTAATGGGAAATATTCTTCAATGTTTTCAATAGCAGTAATTGGGGAACCAGCAGTTACCTTCCCCACAAGTGGTACATGAATGACTTGCTGCTTTTGAATAGACTCTTCAGGCTCTAAAATTTCAATTGCACGTGGCTTTGTTGGATCTCGACGAATAAAGCCCTTTTGTTCTAATCGAGCTAAATGACCATGAACAGTTGAACTTGAAGCAAGTCCGACTGCTTCCCCGATTTCACGTACTGATGGTGGATATCCCTTAGCTCGTACCTCTTCTTTAATAAAAGCCAAAATGTCCTCTTGTCTTTTCGAAACTTTTTTCATGAGTGCTCACCTCTTTTTTCTAATATCATTCTTCTTATTTGATAGTATAACAGAATGCGAACATGTATGCAAACATAGGTTCGAAAAGTGTTTGACAAAAACGTTTGTTCGCTTTATTATGAGAACATACATTCCGAACAAACATTCTAGAAAAGGAGTTGTAACTATGACATGGTTAAAGAAAAATACACATATCTCCATTTTATTAGGAGCTTGTCTATTATTTGCAGGATACCTTTACATCACTGATCCAGGAGATGTTAATTACGCAGAAATTCAAATTGAACATGGGGATAGCTTGTGGTCGTTAGCAGAGCAATACCGTGGTAAGATGAGTACAGATGATTGGATTAAGCTGGTCAAAACAGAAAATGAATTAGCAGATATTAAAATTGTGGCAGGAAAGTCTCTAGTTATTCCTGTATTGGGTGATCAAGCCAATCCCATCCATACTATCGAAATTGCGAGAACTGAACAATGATGAATAAACAAATGTCGGCTGTTGTCTATTGCCGTGTAAGTACTGAAAAAGAAACACAAAGCTCCTCATTAGAGCGCCAACAGGAAGAGTTGCTGCGCTACGCTAGAGAGCAAGGCTATGAGGTAAAGGGTGTATTTAAGGATAAGCATAGCGGCTATGATGTGGAACGCGATGGCTTGCTTGAAATGCTTGATTTCATTAAAGAAAAGGGAATTAATGCCCTTTTTGTACAAGATGAAACACGATTAGGACGTGGGAACGCAAGGATGGCTGTGTTGCATTTATTGCAAAAATCAGCAACAGATGTTTTTTCCATGCGCGATGCAGGACCCGTTCAACTAAATGAAATGGACACGATGCTGCTTGAGATTTTAGCAATCGTGGAGGAGTATCAACGAAGAATCCATAATGCTAAAATACGTCGAGGCATGCGACGCGCTGTAGAAAATGGCTATCGTCCTGAAAATAATTTATCGAACCGAGGGAATCCCCATGGGCAGGAGCGAAAGGATCTACCTGTAGATGAAATTGTCAAGCTACGCAAACGTGGATTTACCTTTGAGGAAATTTCGATCACGCTTCGAGGGTTGGGCTTTGAAGTAAGTAAAGCGACTGTTCATCGTCGCTTCCAAGAACATCAAGAAAGATTAGCAGGCAAATAATATCGCCTGCTAATCTTTTTTTATTCACAGTAAAAAATGCTATTGATAGGAAGCCAAACTGTCGATGATGATGTTAGTAGGTAGTTGAAAAGGATACTCTTTATTTATTCGATCATAAAACATTATGCCATTTAAATGATCGATTTCATGTTGGACAACGATCGCCCCATAGCCCTGAAACGGCAGGATGAATTCTTGACCATCAATGTCATATGCTCTGACCTTAATACGCTCGTATCTTGGCACAAAACCATGGACAGGTCGATTAACCGACAGGCAGCCTTCTCCATCAGGTAAATAAATCATATTGAGGGAATGACTTATGATTTTGGGATTGATAAACACCATTTCATTATGATCAAATAGTACAGCAAACATTCGTTTGTCTACACCTATTTGATTTGCAGACAACCCAGTTCCAGGGCGAAGCTTATATTTTTTTGCTAGCGTTGGATCTTGGCTGTTTTTGAGATATTGCAGCATAGCTAATAAAGTATTTCGATCCTCTTGGTTTAAGGGTGTCGTCACTTCTTCGGTTTGTTTTCGTAATAATACCGAGTCTTCTTTCACAAAATCTTTCATGGTAATGATCGAATCAGGAAGAAATTTAGTCATACATAAACACCTCATCAATACGGCTATTGAGGACTTTAGCCATCTTCAAAGCTAATGGCTCGTACTTATCATTTTCAATACAATTAATTGTCTGTCTAACAACACCGCATTCTTTCGTAAGTATAGCTTTGGTTATCCCTAATTTGTTTCTCAACATTTTGATCATACTCCTCAGGTTTATCCCTCCGTTTTGTCTGAAGTGTTAGCCATTTATTTTATACTCTTTTTACTGAATGACCAAATGTTGTTACTATGTAACACGGTCATTTTATAGAGTTTTATGCCATTCTTCTTGCAAGATTGCGTAATAGTATTCATCCCACCAATTGTCACCATGCGGTATACATTTTTTAAAAAATCCTTCACGCCGCATACCGATCTTTTCCATCACTCGGTAAGAAGCTATATTTTCGGGTTGGCATGTTGCTATTATTCTATGAAGCTTCAATTTGGAAAATCCATAATCTAATAGGGCTTGAGCAGCTTCTGATGCATAGCCATGTTGCTGATAAGCAGGATTCAATACCCATCCAATTTCATAGGTATGTTCGCCAAAGCATCGATGAAAAACTAAATGACCAATAACTTCTGGTTGATCGCGTAAAGTAATGGCAAAATGCTTAGCTTGATCCGCGCTATTTTCTGTTATAAATTTTTGGACTTGTTCTTCCGTTAAAACTCCTTCAGGCATATAATGCATCACCGTTTCATCAGACATATAGCTATAAACAGCCTGCCAATCTTGGGCTTCAAATTTTCGGATAAGTAATCGCTGTGTTGTGATGTTCATCTAATTTCCTCCAATAAATATAAATTTTTTCCTTTTATTATTAGTTATACACGACTAACATCTGGAAGTCATGTAAATTATGGCTAAGAAGTGTTATTAAGGGTTGGTATAACTGCATTTTAAGGGAAAGCATGCTATACTTTGCATACTGAAGTCATTAAGCTAGGTATTGAAAGGTGTGTAACAATGTTATCAAAGGAAAAAATTAACCGAATTAATGAACTTTCTGCTAAGGCCAAAAGTGGTCAATTAACAGAAGCAGAGGCTAAGGAGCGAACAGCGCTTCGCAAGGAGTACTTAGATACGTTTAGAGCGACTATGCGAGATACGATTGAAAATGTAAAAGTGGTAGATGCAGAAGGTAATGATGTGACACCAGAGAAAGTAAGACAAGCTAAAAAAAATAAATTTCTAAATTAATGTGACACAATTCAATAAAGTATGTATGAAAACGCAATTAGTATAACAAAAGCATTGTTTTCTAAAGCAATGTTGACTAAACTGTAAAAGAACAATATAGGACGAGAAAGGATGTCACAATATAATGACTCAACACGCGGATCTTTTAGCAATTAATGCTATTCGAACTTTGTCAATCGACGCTATCGAAAAAGCAAATTCTGGTCACCCAGGTTTACCAATGGGGGCGGCGCCAATGGCTTATACGCTATGGACAAAACAATTACGCCATAATCCAGCAAATCCAAAATGGTATAACCGTGATCGTTTTGTACTATCAGCTGGTCATGGTTCTATGCTTCTGTACAGCTTACTTCATCTTGGAGGCTATGGTTTACCAATGGAAGAAATTCAAAACTTCCGCCAATGGGATTCATTAACACCAGGACATCCTGAATACGGTCATACAGTAGGTGTAGAGGCAACAACTGGTCCGCTTGGTCAAGGGATTGCTATGACAGTTGGTATGGCAATGGCTGAGCGTCATTTAGCGGCTACTTACAATAAACCTGGTCATGATATCGTTGACCACTACACATTTGCCCTTTGTGGTGATGGTGACTTAATGGAAGGTGTAGCAGCTGAAGCTATTTCATTAGCTGGTCACTTAAAGCTTGAAAAATTAATCGTACTTTACGATTCTAATGATATTTCTTTAGACGGTGACTTAGAAAAGTCATTCTCAGAAAACGTACAAAAACGCTTTGAATCTTATGGCTGGAATTACTTAAAAGTGGCTGATGGTACAGATGTAGATGCCATTAATGCCACAATTGAAGAAGCGAAAAAATCAACTGGCAAACCAACATTAATTGAAGTAAAAACAGTGATTGGTTTTGGTTCTCCAAATAAATCTGGTAAAGCAGATTCACATGGTGCGCCACTTGGTACAGATGAAGTTGTCTTAACGAAAGCTGCGTATGAATGGGCACACGAGCCATTCCAAATTCCTGCTGAAGTGTATGATACATTTAATGCTGCTGCTGAAATACAAGGTGCACAATCTGAGGAAGCTTGGAATGCTAAATTTGCTGCATATAAAGAAGAGTTCCCAGAGTTAGCGGCTCAATTTGAAAAAGCGATGAATGGTGAATTACCAGAGGACTTTGCGTCAGAGCTACCAGTATATGAGGCAGGTAAATCTGTAGCAACACGTTCTTCTTCTGGTGACGCGATTAATGCCATTGCGAAGAAAACTCCTTCATTCTTTGGTGGTTCCGCTGACCTTGCTGGCTCCAATAAAACAACGATGAAGGGTGCAGGCGATTTCTCTGCAGACGATTATGCTGGTCGCAACATCTGGTTTGGTGTTCGTGAATTTGCAATGGGTGCTGCAATGAACGGTATGGCTCTTCATGGTGGTTTAAATGTATTTGGCGGTACGTTCTTCGTATTCTCTGATTATGTTCGTCCAGCAGTTCGTCTTTCTGCATTAATGGGGCTTCCTGTAACATATGTATTTACACATGACTCTATTGCAGTAGGGGAAGATGGTCCGACACATGAACCAATCGAACACCTTGCATCACTACGTGCGATGCCAAATCTCTCTGTTATTCGTCCTGCGGATGCAAATGAATCAGCAGTAGCTTGGGAGCTTGCCGTAGCATCAGAAAAAACGCCAACCGTTTTAGTATTATCTCGTCAAAACTTACCTGTCCTTGACGCTTCTATTGAAACAGTTCGTGAGGGTGTTACGAAGGGTGCTTACACAGTATCTCCTGCTACAAAAGAAGTAGCAGATGCTATTTTAATCGCAACAGGCTCTGAGGTTTCACTTGCTGTTGAAGCACAGAAAGCGTTAAAAGCAGAAGGTGTGGATGTGGCAGTTGTTTCCATGCCGTCTATGGATCGCTTTGAAAAACAAGACGCAGCTTATAAAGAATCTGTCCTACCAAAAGCTGTGACAAAACGTCTTGCGATTGAAATGGGTGCATCATTTGGCTGGCATAAATATACTGGCTTTGAAGGTGACGTTCTTGCAATCGACAAGTTCGGTGCATCAGCTCCTGGTGAATTAGTAATGGAAAAATACGGATTCACTGTAGAAAATGTCGTAGCGAAAGTAAAAGCACTATAATTTATATTAAAATACCGCAACACTCAGCGAACTTAAACATCGACTGAGTGTTGCGGTACTTTTTTATTATGATAAAAATGAGATTATTGCAGAGGTGCTGCATCATTTTGCCAAGTATCCAAAGGAACAATTTATCATGATCGGGGCTCGTGAAAATGATTTTGATGCTATCGGCGTGACATATGGTTATGGATCACGACAAGAATTAGAAAAGGTATATTGTGGATCTAATCAAGTACCTCTAAATACATGAAAAAACTGCATGCTGACATGCAGTTTTTTATGTAGGTGTTTATTTAGCAAGGCCATTTTGAAAAGCATAGACAACAGCCTGTGTACGATCTTGCACTTCGAGCTTTGCTAAAATATTGCTAACATGTGTTTTTACGGTCTTTAAGGCAATGTATAGTTCGTCAGCGATTTCCTGATTGGCTTTACCCTTTGCCATGAGCAATAATACTTCCATTTCACGGTCAGTGAGCTGTTCGTAAAGGGGCGTATTATTACCGTGGCGCATACGGTGCATCATTTTGGATGTGACTTCTGGCTCTAATACTGTTTCGCCACCTATGGTTTTACGAATAGCATCGGCAATTTGTTTAGCATTAGAAGTTTTTAAAATATAGCTTACCGCACCAGCCTCTAAAGCAGGGTAGACTTTATCGTCATCTAAAAAACTAGTCACCATCATGATTTTTGCCTCTGGCCATGCCGTTAAAATTTCCGCTGTTGCCTCTGCTCCTGTCATGATGGGCATGACATTATCCATTAAAATAATATCAGGTCTTAGGGCAAGGGCACGCTCCACAGCCTCTTTGCCGTTTTCAGCCTCACCTACAACTGTAATATCTGGTTGTGCTGAAAGATAGGCTGAAACGCCAATCCGTACCATTTCATGATCATCCACTATGAGCACTTGTATCATCGACATGAACCTCCTCCTTCTGTAGCGGAATTTTAACCTCCACAATCGTTCCTTCTTCAGGCACGGACACAATTTTGTATGTGCAGCCAATTTCAACAGCTCGTTCAGCTATATTTTGTAAGCCGTACGAAGTTGATTTATCGGCCTCCACATCAAAGCCTAACCCATTATCCTGAATTCGTAAAATGGCTAAGTCATCTCGTGCAACAAGCAGTAACTCCACTTCACTTGCTTTGGCATGACGGAGCGTGTTAGAGAGGGCTTCCTGTGCAATACGGAATAAATGGTCTTCTTCTGCTTTTGTTAAGGCCATTTCCTCTAGCTCATATTCAATATGGAAATAAACTTTTTGTTGAAGTTCAATAATCAATTCCTCTAAGCCTTGTGCTAGCGTTTTATTGTGTAGAGCTACAGGTCGTAAGTGGAGCAGCAATGCGCGCATTTCTAGCTGTGCCTGCTGAACAATCTTTTCCACCTGTTTTAAGCTAGTAGCATTTTCGTCATTTTCAGTTAATGCTGAGAGTAACATAGAAGCCGCAAATAATTGCTGTGATACGGAATCATGCAATTCCCTAGCAAGTCGTTGGCGTTCAGCAATAATACGCTCCTGAATAATTTTATCATTTGCTTCTGCCCGTTCATTGGAGAGTCGCTGTAAGCTTTTTCGCTGTGTATCGATTAATTCACTTGTTTGAACTATTGCCTTTTTTAATGATTTCGGAAGTGCTTGTTTTTTAGGGAAAATAAAATCAGGCTCGATTAATTGCTTCACAATGCGTGTTGCTTGAGCTTCTCGTGCCCGAGCAGTCATGCTGATCCAGCTAGCAAACAGGAAGCTAAGTACAAACAGGCTAACTACGATGATGCCTCCTAGCGGAATATTATCGTAAGTCTGCTGCCACAATGGCTCCCATGTTTTTTCATCCGGATTGCCCCATACCGCCACAAGCAGACCGAAAACAGCACTCATTAAAATGAAAAATAGCGTAAACAATCTTGAGATAAAGGCAATCATTTTCGTAGCACCTCCAAATCTCCCAGCCAGGTTGCGACATGAATAATTAAAACGCGTTTAGCATCCTCAGGGTTGCCGTCAGCGAAAGTAATACTTTCATTTAAGATGCGTTGTGGCCCCTTATGTAAGCAGATAAGCTCACCAAATAACGTCGTATACTGTAAACGGAAAGGGATTTCATAGGGAATATAGATTTGAACTTTCCCGATCCCTTGGCGAATTGTAATGAGACTAGTGCCAGCAGGTAAGATTGTTTGTGTTGTATCAATCGTAATATCTCCTGCAAGGCGTTGAATTTGTACATCTTGCCATTTGTACGCTTCTGTAGGTGCTGGCATTGTGCCAATCAAGTCATTTTTAGTTGTAGGAAGCTTTTCAAAAAGCTCTGCACCGACTACCTTTGGTTCGTTTTCTCGTTGTAGGTATTGATAAAGCATATATAAGAGCATGATGACGACGAATAAACGTAGGCTCCACATGGTAAACAAAGCAATAGCAATGAAGAAAATTCCTGTCCATTTAAAAAAACGAACTTTTTTGGAAAAACTTAAATAAAGAAGTACTGCCCCAATCAATAAACAGAAGGCTCCGCCATTATTAAAAATAGTAAGCTCTACAAAGACGAGTAAAAAGAAGCATAGTACCCAAAACGTGAGCTTATTTGTTGTGAAATTTTGCAAGAGGGTCACCCTTCCTTCTACTAATAGTATAAGAGAGGGAATGGGACCCTCTATTTTTAAACGTGAAAGAATGCGCCTTATAAAGTTGGCGCATTGCTTTCATTATAACATGTTATTTATTTTCAATTAGCAGTGGTGAGTGATCTTCTGCTGCTTTTTTTTCTAATTCTGCCAGTCTTGCCTCGAAAGTTGTTACCTCATGATCTTTATCGATTTGGTAAGCTAATTTATCGATATAGGCTTCTAAATCTTCAAAATTTGTTTTATTGTTTTTGGCAATCATGCCGTCCATTTGATGGTGAGCACGTGTTACATTTTCTTTTCCCATCAGCTGTAATTGACGTACTTTCATATCTTTAATTTTATGCTTCATTGTTTCGAATTTACGCTCTAGCTCGAAGTATTCACGTGTACTCGATTCAATGCTCGCTTGTAGTGTATGATTACGAGCTGTGTAAGCCGTTACTTCATCTGTAGCGAAATCAATTAAATCCTGTTCACCACTAGTTGTTGCCAATGTTAGTTGGGCTTCACGTTTAGCTAGTAATTCAGCATTTTGCTTATATTCTTGCTCTAGCTTTTCTTTTAATTGCCCTTGTCGTTCTAATAATTTACCTGTTTGTTCTGTTTGTTTTTCTGCCTCGCGAATGTATTGATTTAACATTGCAATCGGATTTTTTTGTTCCTTTTTATCAAATATTTGATGTAAGTCTGCCTCTACTGTATATCTAAAACGTTGAAATAAATTCATTTAATTTCGCTCCTTTTTATTTTGTTAAGTTTGACCATTCTTTTTCAAAGTTTGTAAACGGATCTTCTTCTTTTTTCCCTTCGATTGTAGGGATTTTTACATCTTCGCCATTCCATTTTTTATAGATGACATAGATAATAGCGATAGCTGCAAGACCGATCATTGCTGGAATGTTAGACACTGCTGATAGAACACCGATTAGACCAACTGTAAACCAGAAAATTTTACCGAATGTTGATTTGCTTGCCATGTAGAAATGCATGCCTAGTGCTACAAATAATCCGGAGAATAGTAAACCTGCCAGTGGTCCTATTAAGGCAAGTGCAACACATGCTGCGATGACGCCTCCAGTTAATAAAAGAAATTTTTTCATTTGTTTTAGCTCCTTTCGTTTGTACCTTTATGTTACCTCTATACAAGATTGTCTAAAACGGACTCGAAATTGATTTTGATCTAGGTCTTGAGGCTGAGAACCATCTAAGCTGTAACGAAAGTGGGTTTTTGGCGTATAAAACGAGCTGTTTTTTCTTGTTTTTGGAAAATAACTATTTTGTTTTATCAAAAAATACCATTTGTCATAAAGTCATTTATAGATGCGAAACTAGAATTTTTTCGACAAAAATAGAAGATAGATCCTTCCTTCGTTTGACAAATTAACAAGGTTGGATGAGCTATACTTATGGAAAAGAAACTGAGCGAAGGAGGATTTCTGGTGAGAACCTATTCTATATATAAGATAAAAGAAGAGCATTTAACATTTATTTTTGGCAGAGAGCGTAAGTTGTTAGAGATGATGCAAGGCTGTGAAGACGCCAACGAGAAATCCTTAAAAGAGCTTGCATATATATGTGAATCTGTTCGTTTTGAAGAAATTGCAGCGATGTTGGAACATCAACTTGATTCCAAATATGCACATTTAGAAAGAGCCCGCAATGCTTTGTTTTTAGAACATCCGATAAAAGGCAAAATGGCTATTTATTTGGTCGATCGTAAAATTTGTGTTTATTGTGAAGGTTCGCGAATGCTAGATTTAGATTTATTTCAAATGCTTGCCAAAATGAGTGAACGGTTTATTGCTTTTAATAAACAGGATAATGAGTGTGGGTGGTTAAAGCCGATGAAGTATACAATGCACTAGGAAAATTCACTACAATATATAGTAACACGCTATCATTTGGTGTATAATGGTGCGTGGAGAGTTTTTCTCGGTATATTGTAGTGGAGGAGGTTGGTTGTATGCCTACATGGGGCTGGATTATTATCGTAATTATCGCATTAGCAGCGGGAGCGGCACTTGGTTTCTATTTCGCTCGTCAAGCTATGATGAAATATTTAAAAGAAAACCCACCTATTAATGAGCAAATGATTCGTATGATGATGGCACAAATGGGTCGTACGCCGTCTGAAAAGCAAGTACGTCAAATGATGGCACAAATGAATAAATTCCAAAAGTAATCGGAATGATGAGAGCAACTAGTTCAAACTTAACTAGTTGTTTTTTTTATATTTTTTACAGTATTTAAAAAATTCTTGAAAATCATATAATTCTATCGGGAAACTATGTATAATAGAATTACCATACGGAAAGGGGTTATGTATTATGCAAAAAGAAAAGACAAATGTAGAAAGCTTTGATCTGGATCATACAAAAGTAAAGGCACCTTATGTTCGTTTAGCTGGTATTAAAACGGGCCAAAATGGCGACGAAGTGTACAAATATGATATTCGCTTTAAACAGCCAAATAAAGAGCATATGGATATGCCTGCCTTACATTCTTTAGAGCATTTATCTGCTGACATTATTCGTAACTACTCTGATCACATTGTTGATTTTAGTCCAATGGGTTGCCAAACAGGCTTCTATGTATCACTGATTAATCATAATGATTATGAGGAATTATTAACTATTTTAGAGAAAACATTTATTGATGTGACAAAAGCAACAGCTGTTCCTGCATGCAATGAGGTGCAGTGTGGCTGGGCTGCTAGCCATAGCTTGGAAGGTGCACAATCATTAGCTGAAGAATTTTTAGCAAAACGAGATGAATGGCATATCGTTTTTGGAGAATAATCATTTATAAAACCTTGCGGAGATAATTCCGCAAGGTTTTCTTAGTGTTGAAAAACAAAACAGTCAATTGGAAGGTAGAAATGGATTTCCCTTGCAGGCTACTTGCTTTCCTGTGGGCGAGCGTCCCGAGCCGCTTCCTCCGCTATCGCTCCGTTTAGAGGCTCGCCTGTCTCGTTATCCCACGGGAGTCAAGTAGCCTTCCACTCCAACCTACAAAAGTATTACCTTTTTAGCAAAGGTTTTCAAATAAGGCGAAGGTCTTCACTACTCTTTATGGAGAGGTGTTGTCACACATCACTTCCCCACATTGAAAATAAGAGCTTATTCCCTCTAAAAATAATGGGCTATTTAATCGCTATATTACTATGAAAAAAAGTAAAGACACTTTGCAGAATGGTTGATTGGAGTGGAGCCAGCGTCACTCCTAGGGGATTAGCGTCACAGATGAGACCCTGGAGCGAGCGTAAGTGAGTGAAGCGGCTCATCGGACGCCCCCTGGAAAGGGCGCTGGCGGAACGGAAATCAACCTCTCACCTTGCAAAGTTGCTTTTTCTGCCTTTGACATGATCTTTTTTCATGTGTGCTAAAAATGGAATGGAATGACATTGGAGGAGGAAGACTCGGGATTGATTTTTTGGTAAATAAAACTTTCTAAAAAATCATGAATTAAATCCTCATATTCATCCATATTTTCATTAAAGGACTGTGCATGTGCCCCAGTGTCAAAAAGTTTTAATTTTTTGGGACCTGCTTTTTTATTGTAGAGATCTAGTGACATCGACGCTGGAATAAATGTATCAGGAATACTGTGAATAAAGAGTACTGGTTTTTCAATATGTGTCACGGCTTCAGCAGGTGTTACACTTTTGAAGGAGTAACCATCTCTGAGGCGAACAAAGAAATCGGCAAAGCGAATGGGAATAATGGAGCCATATTTAAATTCGGTTTTGGCGATTTGCTTCAACAACATGGAAAAATCGGAGAACGCACAGTCTGAAATATAGAAATCAGCACCATCTTCCACTGTTCCAGCATAAAGTAGCATAGTTGCTGCCCCCATGGATTCACCGTGAATCCCAAGGATAGCGTCTTCACCAATCATGGCTTTCACTGTCTTTACTACTGCATCAAGATCATTTTTTTCATAGTAGCCATAACTCGTTGTTTTGCCCCCAGATTCACCATGACGACGATGGTCAAAAATAACTGAATTATAGCCAAGTCTTTCAAATAATCGAGCATATTTTACGGAATTTATTTTATTTTCAGTGACACCGTGACAAATGATGATGGTGTTATTAGTTTGCAAAGGCTGAAACATAATGCCTCGAATTGAGTAGCCATTAGGAGAATCAATATTGAGTTCACATTTCAAGTTATTATTGTACCAAGCTTCATCAAAGCGCTTGGCAGTCGTTTCTCGTTCTCGAACAAACTCCGGGTCTTTTTGTTGGATATACATTAATTTATTGGAAAGCGCGAAGCCGAACAGACCTGTTGCAGCTGCGGCTAGCGTTGTTGTAATACCAGAGAATAAAAGCATCTTCTTTTTCATCATAAAACACCTCCACATGCTGTTTCTTATTTGTAATGTTCCCAACTAAGATTGTTTAAAACACGTCAACATTTTACAATATCTTTGGCAAAACTGCGATTATTTCTATTATCGAAAATCGTCAAAATATTTGTTAAAATATACATATCTGCTAGTAGCATATGCATGCAGTGTTGATTTTTGAACGGGGAAAAGGGGAGAATGATTATGACAAACGAGGTAGTAATCGTGAGTGCTGTGCGTACAGCGATAGGCTCATTTCAGGGGACATTAAAAGACGTACCAGCGACAACGTTAGGTAGCATTGTCATTAAAGAGGCGTTAGCACGTGCAGGTGTAGCAGGAGAACAAGTAGATGAGGTCATTATGGGGAATGTCTTAGCGGCAGGGCTTGGACAAAACCCAGCTCGTCAAGCGGCAATTAAAGCGGGGTTACCTCACGAGGTATCAGCATTAACAATTAATAAAGTATGTGGATCGGGTTTAAAGGCTGTTCATTTAGCCACACAGGCGATTATAGCGGGAGATGCTGAGATTGTTGTTGCGGGGGGCTTTGAAAATATGAGCCAAGCACCTTACGTCTTAAAAAATGCACGAGAAGGCTTCCGAATGGGCGATCAAAAGGTAGTAGATACAATGATTCAAGATGGCCTATGGTGTGCTTTTAATGATTATCATATGGGGATTACCGCTGAAAATTTATGTGATATGTATCAAATTTCTCGAGAAGAGCAGGATGCTTTTGCGGCTCGTTCTCAGCAACGTGCAGAGGCAGCGATTGCAGTTGGCAAGTTTGAAAATGAAATCGTGGCTGTCCAGATTCCACAGCGTAAGGGAGAGCCACTTCTTTTCAATAAAGATGAATTTCCACGAGCAGGTGTGACAGCGGAGTCCTTAGCTAAGCTACGACCAGCATTTAAAAAGGATGGCTCCGTTACCGCAGCGAACGCATCGGGTATTAATGATGGTGCAGCAGCAGTTGTGGTGATGTCAAAGGAAAAAGCACAAAAGTTAGGCATTCAACCAATGGCGATTATTACAGCGAATGCCAGCGCAGGTGTCGATCCAGCTATTATGGGGACAGGTCCTGTAAAAGCTGTCCAAAAAGCACTAACAAAAGCAGAGACAACTTTAGACGATATCGATTTAATTGAAGCAAATGAAGCATTTGCAGCACAATCAATTGCTGTAGATCGTGAATTAAGCTTTAATCATGATAAACTAAATGTTAACGGGGGTGCTATTGCTCTTGGTCATCCAATCGGTGCAAGTGGTGCTCGTATTTTAGTGACGCTATTGCATGAAATGGAAAAGCGTGACGCAAAAACGGGCTTAGCCACATTATGTATCGGTGGGGGACAAGGCGTAGCAACTGTTGTAAAGCGCCCTTGATATCAATAAGAAGGTGAATGTAATGGGAAAGAAACGAAAACAGCAGCAACGCACTGACAATAGCATGACAGCTAGCCTACCTAAGCAAGAGGCGGTCACATTAGCGGATCAGCTTGGCGGCGATGTGCTCGCAAAATTAAAAGCGGCGAAGCAAGATTTAACTGCTAAAGAGCAGGCGGCAGAGGAAGAACGTCAAGCAAAATTAGCGTTTGAACGCAAACAACGTGAAAAAAATAAATCGTTTGAAGAATTACTAAACGAATACGGCGATAAAGGCTCTAAATTTTAAAAATAAAGCAGTGAATTCACACAGGTGGGTTCACTGTTTTGTCTTTTACAGCATTTAAATTATGTCGTTATAGTCGATATACAAAGAGAGATTTTTGAATTTAATGGAACGGGAGACGCTGCCAATAACATATACCTAATTGTAGTTTAGTATCAATTAAATTATGTTAGGAGAACAACATGGTAGAATTACAGACAGAAAGAATAAGATTAATTCCTTTAAACGCCAAGTATCTAAAATTACTAATAGAGCATGAGAAACAAATGGCCAAGCAGTTGTCATTAAGTATGGGTGAGGGGCGTTTAGATTGCGAGCTTAAACAAGCATTGTATTTTAGACTTTCCAAAGTCGTAGAAGATGAGCAAAACTATCTTTGGCATACGAACTGGTTACTTGTGTTAAAAGAGAAAAATTGTGCTGTTGGTGGCATAATGCTAAAAGGTATGCCAAATGACCAAGAGGAAGTTGTGATTGGGTATTATACTTTTCCTCCTTATCAGGGGCAGGGCTATATGACAGAATCAATCATAGCTCTTCAAAACTGGTTACTTCATCAACTAAATGTAAAATACGTTATTGCAGATACCGAAAAAGATAATGTGGCATCCCATCGAGTTTTAGAAAAAGCAGGAGCTGCCTTGTATAAAGAAACAAACTCCCTCTATTTTTGGAGATTCCAACTTTAAAAAAATGGCTAAGACAAAAGACTATGATTGTGCCTTTTGTCTTTATTTTGGTTAAAAATGGTAATGTCACAAAAAAGATTTTTTAGCAAGGCGAGTAGTTCCGTTCCGCCAGCGTCCTTTTCAGGGGGCGTCCGATGATCTGCTTCCCTCACTTACGTTCGCTCCAGGGTCTTCTCTGTGACGCTGGCTCCACTCCACATTAACCATTCTGTAAAAGTGTCAGTAGCAGTAGTGAATAAAATATTTCTATTTTTAGAGAGTGGGACGCGATTAATCACCACTACCATCAATAAAGTAGTGAACACCTTCATTTTATTTGTGAAACCTTTGTAAAAAAGAGAACTCTTTTGTAGAGCGGCAAACCTTTTTTTACTTTAAATTCTATGGATATTTTGTTATTCAACACAATGAAGACAAAAGGCTACGGTAATGCCTTTTGTCTTTTATTTTTAAGTATTTTTCTCAGTGCAACAACGATACTCACAAAAACAATGGCTCCAGCTGTATCGACCAAGACATCTTGGAAGCTCATTGTGCGACCTGGTGTAAAGCTTTGACGAAATTCGTCAATGATAGCAATTGTAGCTGTTCCTGCAATGGCAATACTTGCTGCAAAATGTCTTTTTCCCCAAGCAAAATACAGACCAAGTGCAATGCATCCAAACCCAATAAAATGTGTCAATTTACGAATTAAAAACTCTACAAATGGAAAATAACCACGTTCTTCAACGGAAACGATGGTTCCCCAATAGGGAATTTTTAAAACAGATAGTTGTTTTTCAAAAGGTTTATTGGCAAGTAGATCTTCTAATTCTGGTAGGATACTCTGTTGCTCATAGGTCATACTAGAGGAGATTACTAATATGACAAGACAGATGATGAAGACCAGCCATTTTTTCATCGGTGTTCTTGATACTGCTCATTTTTAGTCAGTTTATTGGCTGCATTAAAATCTGTGATTACGTTGATTTTTTCATAGGCAGCTAGCGTTTGAGCTAGCTGTTGTTGTGAGCTTGCCCCAATTACCGTTGAAGCGATCGTAGGCTCTTTCAAATTAAAGGCGATGGCCAGCGCATGTAAATCATCATATTGTAAAGCTAAGTCTGTTAACGATGCTGTTAATTCCTCTGCCGTATAGCCGTTAAAACCATTGACCTGTTGTAGACGTTGTTGCCAGCTATTTGTTAATAAGCCTTTTGCCACTGTGCCACGTGTTACAACAGATGCACCTTGATTTGCAATAAACTCAAACCATTCTTCAGGGCGACGATCTAGAGCACTATATTGCATCATAACGCTTTTAGCTGAGCTTGCAGGTAAAAATCGCTGCAATACATTTGGACGAATAGAAGAAATGCCATATTCACGAATGAGCCCTTCTTTTTTAAGTCCTTCAAATGTGTCAATAATTCCATCCCAATCATCTTCCATTGTGCCGCCATGTAATTGATAGACATCAATATAGTCTGTACCTAGTCGTCGTAAGCTAGCATAGGCAGCTTCTTTAATATAGTCTGGGGATGCGTCCCAATGCCAACCATCGACGCCTTCTGTCCAACGGTTTCCTACCTTTGTTGCTAGGATGACATCATGACGACGTTTACCTAACGTTGTACCAATGATTTCTTCGTTTGCACCAAAATCATATAAATCCGCTGTGTCGATATAATTAATCCCGGCATCTAATGCCATATCGACAATGGCAGCTGCTTGCTTTTTATCTGTCGAAAGAGACATGCCTCCTAAACTAATCTCTGAAATAAACAATTCACTTATGCCAAGCTGTCTTTTTTTCATATGATCGTCCTCCTTCGATTTCTCTACTTGTAATGGTACAATGAACATATCTGAAGAACAAGCGAGGTTATCGTCAGTGAAAAAGTTTGAGGAAAAAACAACGACAACAACACCAATCTATGATGGAAGAATAATAAAACTACAAATTGATGAGGTAACTTTACCAAATGGACAGGTTGCGAAACGTGAAATCATAAAGCATCCCGGTGCCGTAGCAGTTATTGCCGTTACGGACGAGGGGAAACTAGTGTTGGTAGAACAATATCGTAAAGCGCTTGAACGTTCAATCGTTGAAATTCCGGCAGGGAAGCTGGAACCTGGTGAGGAGCCAGTGGTGACAGCACGTCGTGAATTAGAGGAAGAGACAGGCTATGGAGCGCATAAACTGACTTTTTTACAAACATTTGCAACATCACCAGGCTTTGCGGATGAAGTTATTCATTTGTTTGTAGCGAGGGAATTATATACAATAGATAATAAAGCAGATTTAGATGAGGATGAATTTGTCGAATTATTAGAAGTTTCGTTGGAAGAAGCACAAATAATGGTGGCAGATCAGCGTATATATGATGCTAAAACGGCATTTGCAGTACTCTGGCTGGCTGCGAATTTAGAAAATAATCTTTTAGCATAATAGAGACGGACGAGCATAAGCTGTACAAACCTTGATAGAAAAGGAGCATGTTTATGTCTCGTACGGTGTCTATTTTTTATCACGCTTCCATCATTGCAGTAAGTTTTGTTTGCGGCGTTATTTTCTTTCATATTATTGGTGGACCGAAAGCGGAACCATTTATATTATTTATAGAGCCTCGTTTAGCAGATGGGGACAGGCACTCCATTTTTCGTTTAGTACTGCCTGTCACTATTTCTATAGGTCTTGTATTATTACTAGCAACACATAGCGTATTAAAAGTTTTAGTGCGTGTGACAGTAGCCATACGTGCCACTTTTTTTGGCTTTAGTTCTGTTTTTTTATTACAAAAACTTGAAGCTTTTTGGCTTTATACGATTTGGTGGTTTCCATTTCAGCTCATCTATTGTATATTGTTGCTAGTCCTATGCAATTTACTTGTACCCGCTTGGTCCAAGCGAAAAATCGGGAAACAAGTATCTGGTCGAACAATTTTGTTGAATTTTATCGCATTTTTCATCATAATAGTTGCTGAGTTTATTATTATTGCTTATGTGTTAAAATGAAGGATTGAATGGACAGAAATTGTGATCAGATAAAAAATAGAAGCATGTTAGAAATCTATTCACTATCTTGTAATAGGATTTACTCCTTTGGTATAATGGAAAGAGTTTAGGGGGGCGTCACATGGAGAGCCGAATTGATCGTATAAAAAAACAGCTGCATAGTGCTAGTTACAAGCTGACGCCGCAGCGAGAAGCGACAGTTGCTGTCTTGCTTGAGCACGAAGAGGACCACCTAAGTGCTGAGGATGTTTATCTTTTAGTAAAAGAAAAAGCACCAGAGATTGGTCTAGCTACTGTTTATAGAACGTTAGAATTATTAACTGAGCTCAAAATTGTCGACAAAATCAACTTTGGCGATGGCGTATCGCGCTATGACCTACGCCAAGAGGGAGCTGCCCATTTCCACCATCATCTTGTTTGTATCGAATGTGGTGCTGTTGATGAAATTCAAGAAGATTTACTTGAAGATGTGGAAGCCGTTGTTGAAAAACGTTGGAACTTTATTATAAAAGATCACCGACTAACTTTCCACGGCATATGCTGGCGCTGTCATGATAAAAACGACGAATCGAATGAAGAAAAATAACAAAAAGCTGTCTGTTTTAATCTTAAGTATAGATTGAATCGGGCAGTTTTTTGTTTTTTTGAGGCATCAAATGTTTTTGTTCCGAAAGCGAAGTGTAAGAACAGAAGTCTCCTCGGACGAGCTTAATGAAAGAGTTATTAATAACTTGGACACATTTAAGTAGGGTGGCCTTGGATTAATTATAATGTAACGATAATATGGTTGGATTATGTCGAATAGAGGGGGCTTTAGCACATTTCTTAAGGCCATGATAAAATAGAGAATAATTGACAGTGAGGGGGCGTTATGATGAATGAATTTCAATATGCAGTAGAGGACTATATCCATTTTATTCAGGTGGAAAGGCAGTTATCTGTTAATACATTAGCATCCTATCGCCGTGATTTAGAAAGCTATGTGCATTTTTTGCAGGAAGCAGAGGGGATGGCTGATTTTAGCCGTGTGGAACGAACAACTATTTTGCGGCATTTGGAGCAATTGCGAGCACAGGGGAAGACAAGCCGTACCGTTGCCCGTCATATTTCTTCTATCCGGAGCTTCCATCAATTTTTACTGCGAGAAAAGCGTGCAGAAACAGATCCGACTGTTCATTTAGAAATGCCAACTATTGAGCAAAAGCTACCGAATATCCTATCTATCGAAGAAATCGAAGCGTTACTAACAGCTCCGAATCGAAGTAAGCCACAAGGTATACGTGATCTTGCCATGCTAGAGTTACTATATGGATCTGGCATGCGCATCAGTGAGCTCATTGCACTGGATTTAGCCGATATTCATTTAACGATGGGCTTTGTCCGTGTCTTTGGGAAGGGTGGGAAGGAACGAATTATTCCACTTGGCAAAAATGCCCTTTCGGCGATTAATGCCTATTTAAACGGTGCTCGTGGTCAGTTGCAAGGAAAGCACCCAAAAACAGATGCGTTTTTTATTAATCAAAGAGGGAAACGTTTAACAAGGCAGGGTTGTTGGAAATTAATGAAGGAGCATGCTTTAAAGGCAGGCATCCAACATGAATTAACCCCACATACATTGCGTCATTCCTTTGCAACTCATTTGGTCGAAAATGGCGCTGATTTACGAGCGGTGCAGGAGATGCTTGGTCATGCAGATATTTCTACAACGCAGATTTATACACATATTAGTAAAACAAGATTATCTGAGGTCTATAAGCAATTCCATCCACGTGCTTAAAACTCTTCAATAAGTAAAAAATATTTTAGTCGGATGTCTGACCTTTATTTTTCGCATTTTTTTGGTAAAATAGAGTCATGAGATTAGGAGGCAACCATTATGAATAAACCGTTTAACAAAATCCATGTTGTTGTCATGGACTCAGTAGGTATAGGTGAAGCGCCAGACGCAGCAAATTTTGGTGATGTTGGTGCACATACATTAGGACATATCGCTGAAAAAATGAATGGGCTTACAATGCCAGTGATGGAGTCCTTTGGTTTAGCAAATATTGAATCATTGCAAGGTATGCACGCGGCTACAGAGCCAAAAGCATACTACGGTAAAATGCAAGAAGCATCTGTCGGCAAAGACACGATGACAGGCCATTGGGAAATCATGGGGTTAAATATCGATAAACCATTTAAGGTTTATCCAGAAGGATTTCCAGCGGAGCTTATTGCTGAGTTAGAGCAACGTACAGGTCGTAAAGTACTGTGCAATCAACCAGCAAGCGGTACACAAGTGATTGAAGATTTCGGTAAGGAACATATGGAAACAGGTGCGATTATTGTTTATACATCAGCCGATCCTGTTTTACAGATTGCTGCTCACGAGGAAATCATTCCATTAGAAGAATTATATAAAATTTGCGAAATGGCGCGTGAATTAACATTACAGCCTGAATATTTAGTAGGACGTGTCATTGCAAGACCATTTGTTGGTACGCCAGGCAACTTCACACGTACTGCCAATCGACATGACTACGCATTGAAGCCATTTGGTCGTACAACAATGAATGTTTTAAAGGACGCAGGATTAGATGTCATTGCCATTGGAAAAATCTCAGATATATTCAATGGTGAAGGTGTCACTGATTCGGTACGCACAAAAAATAATATGGATGGTATGGATCAATTTGCAGAGGTTGTCCGCCGTGATTTTCGTGGGATGAGCTTCTTAAATTTAGTGGACTTTGACGCCAACTTTGGTCATCGTCGTGATCCATTAGGCTATGGACAGGCACTACAAGAATTTGATGCACGCCTACCAGAAATTACAGAAGCTATGTCAGAGGATGATTTATTAATCATTACTGCCGATCACGGAAATGATCCAACCTTCCATGGAACAGATCATACACGTGAATATGTACCGTTAATTGTCTATTCACCACGTTTCAATGGTGGAACAGAACTAGCTTTGCGTGAAACTTTTGCGGATATTGCAGCAACAGTTGCTGAAAACTTTAGTGTAGAAGCACCACCATTCGGCAAAAGTTTCTTACATGATTTGAAATAAGGGGGTTTTTCGTATGAATATGGTTCAATTGTTTGAAAAGAAAAAACAAGGAATAGAGCTATCTCAAGCTGAAATTCAGTATTTTGTTGAAGGCTATACGACGGGTTCCATTCCAGATTATCAAGCAAGTTCACTTTTAATGGCTATACGCTTACTAGGTATGTCTGATGATGAAACATTTTATTTAACAAAGGCCATGATCGAATCAGGGGATGTTATTGATTTAACGTCTATTGATGGCTTTAAAATCGATAAACACTCTACAGGAGGAGTTGGTGACAAGGTCACACTTGTTGTCACACCAATTATCGCTTCTTTAGGAATCCCTGTGGCGAAATTTAGCGGTAAGGGTTTAGGCATTACAGGTGGAACAATCGATAAACTTGAATCCATTGAAGGCTTCAAAACAGAGCTTTCATCACAGGAGTTTATTGACAATGTCAATCAGCATAAAATTGCAGTTGCCGGACAAACAGGGAATCTTGTACCAGCCGACAAAAAATTATATGCATTACGTGATGTGACAGGTACTGTCGATTCTATTCCATTAATCGCTGCGTCGATTATGAGTAAAAAAATTGCAAGTGGTGCAGATGGTATTGTACTTGACGTAAAATGCGGCTCAGGTGCGTTTATGAAGACGCAAGAAGAAGCACAGATTTTAGCGGATACAATGACGGCCATTGGAGAAAAACTTGGGCGTAAAGTTGTCGCACATATTAGTGATATGGATAATCCTTTAGGAAAAATGATTGGCAATAAACTTGAAGTTGTAGAGGCGTATGCCTTATTAAGTGGACGCTTGGAAGAAACGCATGAAGATTTGTTGGATGAATGTATTGTTATTTCTTCCTTAATGTACCAAGTTGCCGCTGGCGTGAATGAAGCGGAAGCGACCGCTGAGGTTAAGCGCGTGCTTGCTGATGGTTCTGCTGCTGCAAAATTTGAGGAGTTCATTGTTGCACAAGGTGGTGTAGTTTCTGATATTGTCCAAAATGAAACCGCTCATAAAGTAGCAGTGACAGCTGTTGCAGAGGGCACTGTGGAAACGATTAATGCCTTATTAGTAGGTGAAGCGAGTGTCAGTCTAGGTGCTGGACGATTAACGAAGGAATCGGTACTTGATTATGATGCAGGCATCCAGCTGATTGCTAAAAAAGGTGACCATGTCAATCATGGCGACACGATTGCTTATTTATATGCCAATCAACCAATTGTTGAAGAGACAATCAATAAAATACAGCAAGCATATACAATTGCATAAAGATTCGTTAGCGAGGGCTCTCACTTTAAGTGAGCTCTCGCTTTTTTTACGTTCTAAGGATCGTTAAACTTTAGCTAGCAATGGCGTTTAGAAAATGTAGATTTATCCCATACTGCACTTAACCTAAAAAGCTATAAGTATGTCGATTAGACACTATTTCGGAAGACTTTGCACTAGTTCTGTCAGCCGCAAGGATTCATTGCATTGAATGTGGAATTGCACGAGGAGGAGGCGATGTTCATGCATTATCAATTAGAAATGGTCACAAGAGAGACTGTCGTTATACGTTTGTTTGGGGAGCTCGATCACCATGCAGTAGAACAAATTCGAGCGAAAATTTCTACAGCAATTTTTCAAGGCACTGTGACGACCATCATTTGGAACTTAGAAGGGCTTTCCTTTATGGATAGTTCAGGCGTTGGCTTAGTGCTTGGTCGAATGCGTGAGTTAGAAGCAGTTGCTGGGCGAACTATTTTATTGAATCCATCGCCAACAATGCGAAAAGTATTTCAATTTTCAGGATTAGGGCCATGGATGATGGATGCAACAGAGGAACAAGCGATTGATCGCGTAAGGGGGATTGTAAATGGATAACGAAATGACATTAACATTTTTAGCACTTAGTGAAAATGAAGCCTTAGCCCGTGTGGCTGTTACAGGTTTTATTGCACAATTAGACCCAACTATTGATGAGCTATCAGAGTTTAAAACAGTTGTCTCTGAAGCGGTTTCCAATGCCATTATTCATGGCTATGAAGAAAATGGTAAGGGTGTTGTTACAGTTCATGCAAAACGTGAGGATGACATTGTAACGGTATCTGTCATGGATAAAGGAATAGGAATTGAGGACGTTAGTCGAGCGATGGAGCCATTATTTACAACGAAAAGTGCGATGGAGCGTTCGGGTATGGGCTTCACCATTATGGATAGCTTTTCAGATCAGCTAACAGTAATGTCTAAATGGCAAGAAGGAACAACTGTAACGTTTACGAAGAAATTTTACACAGTTCGCACAGCGGTAATGTGAGGTTGAGACAGTGAAGCCGCTAGAACAGTCGTCCGATAAGCTATTGTCTCAGGAGGAAATGCGTGATTTAATTGCACGCGCACAGCAGGGCGATCATGAGGCTCGTAAACGAATGGTAGAAGGCAATACGAGACTTGTGTGGTCCATTGTTCAACGTTTTACAACGAGAGGTGTTGAGCTTGAGGATTTATTCCAGATTGGCTGCATAGGGCTGATGAAATCTGTAGATAAATTCGATTTAACCTATGATGTGAAGTTTTCAACCTATGCAGTCCCTATGATCATTGGTGAAATTCAACGCTTTTTAAGGGATGATGGCATGGTGAAGGTGAGTCGCTCTATTCGTGAGCTAAATTTTAAAATTCGTCATGCTACAGATGAATTTATTAAGAAAAATGAACATCCACCAACCATTCAAGAACTTGCTCAGGTACTTGGTGTGACAACGGAGGAAATTGTCACAGCATCCGATGCGCTGAGAGATCCAGCATCTCTTCATGAGCAATTGTATGAAAGTGAAGGGGATTCCATTACATTGATGGACCAAATGAAAGATGAAAAATCTGAGCAACCATTTGATTATATCCCATTGAAGGAAGTACTCACGAGACTTGAACCGAGAGAGCAGTCTATTATTTATTTACGCTATTTTTCAGATTGCACGCAAACAGAAATTGCGAATAGGTTAGGGATATCACAAGTACAAGTGTCTCGTTTAGAGAAAAAAATCCTTGCCCAGCTGAAAAGTTGGATGGCTACAAGCGCTACCGTGGAGCAGGAAGCTATAAAAAAAGACATCTAAGAAAATGGTGACAGCATGACAAATAAATTATTTAACAGCTTAGAAGAAGCCGAAGATTTTCTTATTGAACATTTTGGTGACGGCGAATCATTTGACGTTGGTATTAAACACTTATTTGTCAAGGATTTGCCGGTCCTTTGTGCATATATTAGCGGGCTTGTGGACGGAGAAGCTTTAACACAGTTACTCTCTAGCATGCTTCCAAATGAAGACATTGACATTGATGTGGAGGATGAGAAGGAATATTTTGAGTCCTATTTTAATTTCCATGGGCGTTCAGAGGAAACAGAGCGAAAAGCCTATTTATTAGCCATTTTAAGTGGACAAGTCACCTTTATTACTAAAAGTGGCTATTGCTACGTTGCAGAGCTGAGGAATTATCCAGGACGTTCTCCAGAAGAGCCAGATAATGAAAAGGTAATTCGTGGTTCGCGGGATGGCTTTACAGAAGGAATTTCTCAAAATACGGCTTTAATACGTAGGCGAATTCGCAATAGTAATTTACGTTTCGAGCTACATAAAATATCCAAAATCGGCCAAACCGACGTGGCGATCGCGTTTATGAAGGATATTGCCAATGAAGATATGCTCGAAAATTTACGACAGCGCCTTGGACAAATTAATCACGATGGCTTGACGATGGCCGATAAATCATTAGAAGAATGGCTTTTTAAGCAAAAATTCCATCCAGTGCCATTTGTACGCTATACGGAACGACCTGATATTGCAGCAGCGCATCTGCTTGAAGGGCATATAGCGATATTGGTCGATACCTCTCCATCCGTGATTTTAGTACCTGTTACTATATTTCATTTATTACAGCATGCGGAGGAATATCGACAGGCACCAACAGTTGGTACGTTTGTGCGATTTATGAGGTATTTTGGTTCTGTCATGGGTTTACTTTTATTACCATTGTGGTATGTGTTTGCTACAAATGAATCCTTACTGCCGGATGCCTTATCCTTTTTAGGCACCGAAGAGAAATCGCATGTACCATTATTATTGCAAATATTGATTGCAGATATAGGTATTGAATTTTTAAGGATGGCCGCCATTCATACTCCGTCACCATTATCGACTGCGATGGGATTGGTTGCGGGGGTAATCATTGGTCAAATTGCTATTGATGTAGGATTATTTTCTGCGGAGGTAGTTCTTTATACAGCAGTAGCAGCTATTCTTATTTTTATCATTCCATCATATGAACTCAGTATCTCGATCAAAATTTTTAGGTTGCTGTTATTAATTATAACGGGTCTCTGGGGTGTCAATGGCTTATTTATTGGCTTATTTTTATTGTTTACGTATTTATGTTCATTACGACCTATGCAGGCACCTTATTTATGGCCGCTTGTTCCATTCTTCCCAACGGCAATGCTTCGTGTCATCATTCGTTTCCCAATGACTTCGGATGCATTAAGACCTTATGTAGTCGCTTCCAAACAGCGAAAAAGATCATAGGAGCCGTTGCACTCGTTTTTTTCATGTGATAAAGTTCACATATAGTATTTTGTGATTTTTGCAAAAATTATTTTCATTCAAGAAAAAGTAGGGTATATACATTTTTCTTTTAATATTTTTATGGAAATAATTACTTGATGGGATGCCACGAAAGTCCCTACAAAGTGTGAAAATAACAAGATGGAACGATGTGAAAAGGGAGAGATGCACATGCATTTATATGGAACACAAGCGATTTCTGAAGATGGTCATTTAACAATTGGACAGGTAGACACACTAGAGCTAGCAAAAGAGTATGGTACACCACTTTTCGTGTATGATACTGCACTTATTCGTAAGCGTGCACGCGGCTTTATCGATACGTTTAAAAAATTAGGCGTAAAAGCAGAAGTAGCTTATGCTTCAAAAGCATTTGCATGTGTAGCGGTGTATCAATTAGCAGCAGAAGAAAATTTATCCTTGGATGTTGTATCTGGTGGGGAGTTATTTACTGCCTTAAAGGCAGGCTTCCCAGCAGAGCGCATTCATTTCCATGGTAATAATAAAAGCATTGCTGAAATAGAGCTAGCTTTTGACTCCAAGATTGGATGTATGGTTGTAGATAATTTCTATGAAATACAGCTTTTAAAAGAAATTTCGGAGCGCCGTCAGCAAAAAATGCGTATTTTATTACGTGTTACACCAGGTGTGGAAGCACATACGCATGATTTCATCACGACAGGTCAAGCAGATTCAAAATTCGGCTTTGACTTAAACAATGGTCAAGCGGATGAAGCATTCCAACAAACATTTAACCATGAATTCCTAGAGCTACTTGGCTTACATTGTCATATTGGCTCACAAATTTTTGATACTGCTGGCTTTGGCTTAGCTGGAGAAAAATTGATTGACAAAATTTCTGATTGGAACAAGACTCACGAATTTACGTGTACTGTGTTAAACTTAGGTGGGGGCTTTGGTATTCGTTATACTGAAGAAGATGCACCGCTGGAACCACAAGTTTATGTAGAGGATATGATAACAGTTGTGAAAAATAAAGCAACTGTGCTTGGACTGAAGATGCCAGAAATTTGGATTGAACCAGGTCGATCACTTGTAGGTGATGCAGGAACATCTCTTTATACAATCGGTTCACAAAAAACAGTGCCAGATGTGCGCAAATATATTGCGGTTGATGGTGGGATGAGTGATAACATCCGCCCAGCATTATACGATGCTAAGTATGAGGCAGTCATTGCAAGTAAAGCGAATGAGCCGAAAAATGAACTCTATACAGTGGCTGGTAAATTATGTGAATCTGGCGATAAATTAATTATTGATGCGAAACTACAAGATGCTGCTTCAGGCGATGTGTTAGCCATATTCTGTACAGGTGCGTATGGTTATTCGATGGCTAGTAACTATAACCGTGTGCCAAGACCTGCTGTTGTATTTGTAGAAAATGGACAGCATCAACTAGCTATTCGCCGCGAAAGTTATGAAGATATTGTGCAAAACGATCTCCCGCTAACTTTAAAAAAGGGTGAGTAAATTTGAGGAAAAATAAGTGGGTATTACTAGCGTCCATTTCAACTTTTATTTTGTTGTGGGGCGTTGTCTATTGGGTGTTGGCGTCTAAAGGTATTCTCGGACCTGGTTCGTAAGACAGAAATTGGCTTGCGGTAAAAGTACAAATCGTGTAGGATAGTCAAAGATTATGTACAGCTAGAAAAAGAGGGAATAGACAAATATGTTAATTCGATATAAGAAAGCTTTAGAGAAAATAGCAATGGGGCTACTTTCATTTATGCCTAATGAAAAAGACGTAAAAAAGCTTACAGAGACCATCCACTCCTATGAAAATGACGATAATTGGGTTTTATATTTATGGAAAAAGAATGATGAATATGTTGGCATTGTTGGGCTTGTCATTGATGAGCATAATACAGCTACCATCCAGCATGTATCGGTGATCCCTTCCTATAGGGGTGAAGGCGTAGCAACGGAAATGCTTCAAGAAGTGGCAGAACTTGGCCAATATGAAAGTGTACGTGCTACCGATGCAACACGGAGCTTGGTTCAAAAATGTATCCATTGTAAAGATGAAAAAGCAGACGATTAACAGCGTCTGCTTTTTCTTTGTTTGCTTTCTTGCCGCTCTGCAAGAATATGTGAGCGATCTCGTAGCATATGTTTATGAAGAAGATAGTTTGAACTACTAGAAGGCAAGAGCTGTATACGTGCAATCGTTAACTCCAGCAAATTGGGAGAGAGAGGGAGCTGGATAGCTTGAAAGGAATTGCCCGTTTTCAACGAAATAAGGGTCGTTGTTACTTGTGTTAGGAGTTGCTGATAATCGATTTCTTGGAAAAAAATATGGCCTTCATTTTCTTGGAAATTATGAAGTGCCTTTTCTAAAATTCGTATAGCGCCAGTATTGTTACCACGTCGCCAATGATAGAAACCTGTTGCAAGCTGCACATAGCCAACAAGCGGATGCATTTTATCACCAGGTGCAATTTCCTTCCAATATTCCTCCAGTACTTCATGGCATTCAAAAAAATCTTGATTGCCATTAAAATAAGCACAGTAATCTATAAATAAAGTATGATGCTGTGGATGCATTTTGGACTCCTTTCCACTATACTAAAAGAACATAGAATCTCAGGGTGGTAAAATAATGTCTTATGAAGTAAAATTAGAAGCCTTTTCAGGGCCTCTTGATTTATTATTGCATTTAATTCACAGATTGGAAATTGATATCTATGATATCCCAATGGCTGAAATTACACAACAATATATCGACCATATACATGCAATGCAAGTACTGGAATTAAATGAAGCAAGTGAATATTTAGTAATGGCAGCAACATTGCTGGCAATTAAAAGCCGCATGCTATTGCCGATTCATGAAGGTGAAATGGAAGACGCAGAATTAGAAGTGGACGGCCCTGACCCTCGTGAAGAACTGGTGCAACGCTTAATTGAATATAAAAAATATAAGGAAGCAGCCAGTAATTTGCAAGAGCTTGAAACGGACCGATCACAAGTATTTACAAGGCCACCAGCTGATTTAACAGGGTTGGCCTCGGATGAACAAATGGCTTTGTTTGATTTAAATGTGAACATCTATGATATGCTTGGAGCATTTCAAAAATTGATGCGTCGCAAAAAATTAAAGAAACCACTAAAAACGACAGTAGCGAGGCAGGAAAGATCAGTAAAAGATCAAATGCGTTCTGTTGTTGATTCTTTACGTTTAACAGGTGGACGTGCATCATTTTTCGAGCTTTTTCCCTATGAAGATAAGCCGACACTTATTCTGACGTTTGTTTCCCTTCTAGAACTGATGAAACGTCAGGTCGTCGTCGTAGAACAAGATGGTAATTTTGAAGAATTAACGGTTACCTTGCAGAAGGAGGAATGGGAAGATGACGAAAACTTTGATGTTACAGAGTAGAATTGAAGCCTTATTATTCGTTGTTGGAGATGATGGCTTAACGATTAAACAGCTATCGCAACTTTTAGGAGAACAGGAAGAGCTGATTGTTCAGGCGATGAGTGCATTGAGAGAAGCCTTTGACGAAGATGTAGCAAGAGGCATTACTGTGAAGGAAATTGCAGGCGTTTATCAGCTCATTACAAAATCTGAGTTTGCTGATACGATTCAAAGATTAGTAGAGAATCCAACGGCACAATCCCTATCCCAAGCCTCCTTGGAGGTGCTGGCGATAGTGGCTTACAAACAGCCCATTACACGTGTAGCAATAGAAGATTTGCGCGGTGTAAAGTGTGAACGACCAATTCAAACATTAGTGTCACGAGGATTAATTAAAGAGGTAGGGCGTTCAGAAGGAACTGGACGTGCCATACTATATGGAACGACAAAAGAATTTTTACATTATTTTGGCTTAAATACTATTGAAGAAATGCCGCCTCTACCTGAAGAGGATCTTGTTGAAACAGAACAAGAAACAGATTTATTTATGACAAAGTTCCAAGAGACATTTAGCAGTGCAAAATAATGATTAGGTATAATGCGTAGCCTTCAACATAAATATGAATCTATATTTTCCTATCACATTAAATAAGGAGTGGCTCGTTGCTTCGGTTATTTCGTTTAACACTGTTCATGCTCATGATATTAATGGTAATGCTTCCTCAAACTAGCTTTGCCAGAGGGGGAAGTGGCTATGCTGTCTTAGATGGTGCTACAGGCCGCGTTTTAATAGGGTCTAATAGCGATGAACGCTTACCTATTGCTAGCCTAACAAAAATTTGGACAGCACTTGTTGCAATCGAAAATAGTGACCTGCAAGATGAAGTTGTGATATCACCGAATGCCGCTATGGCTGAGGGGAGTTCTATTTATTTACAGGCTGGTGAAACAGTAACAGTCGAAACGTTATTGTACGGTTTAATGCTGCGTTCAGGCAATGATGCTGCGACCGCTTTAGCAGAACACGTAGGGGGTTCTGTGGAGGGCTTTGTCAAATTAATGAATGAAAGAGCTGTGATTGCAGGTCTGACTAACACGGTTTTTATGAACCCTTCTGGTCTTCATCATGATGAGCATTTATCGTCAGCAAGAGATACTGCTGAGATGTTAAGACTTGCTTTGCAAAATAAAACATTTGAGAAAATTGCTTCAACGATTCTTTATCGGGCGAATACGGTAAACGGAATGCTTTGGGAAAATAAACACCGATTATTAAGAGAAGGTTCAGGGATGGCTGCACATATAGATGATGAAACGGAGCAGCCTGTTAGTTCTTTAAAATCAGCGACTGGCACTGCGTTCGCTGGAAAAACCGGCTTTACAAAGGTTGCTGGACGTACACTAGCAACAGCCTTTCAAAAGGACGGGCAAATCTGCATTGTTGTCACTTTAAATGAATCCGATGATTGGAATGTACATCGAGGTTTATCGAATAGAGTATGGCAAGACTATAGCCTTGAAACCGTAGTGAAGAAGGGCAAATACAACGTCAACAAAAAGTTAGCTATTCGATTAGAAGAGCCCGTTCGCCTACAATTAAATAAAGAAGAAAAAGAACAGGTGCGGCAAGTTTTACATGTATCAAGAAAACGTCAAGAAGCTGTCTTGTCGATCTTTATTGGTGAAGAGCGTATTTATGCAACTCCAGTAAAAGTTGAATCAGCAGATCGTTAAAAACGATTTGCTGATTTTTTTAGTATGGAATCTCTGCTAAATGACGGATGACTATAGCATAAACAGCCAAGTGATTCAGTGCAATATGCTTTTATTTTGAGCCGTTCTTTCGTGCTCTTATAATCTGCATTATTAGACAACTAACTGCTTGGAAGAAAGGTGAGTAAATCAATATAGAAAAAGCTGACGTAACAATACATGATAAAAAATTTTTGTGCTACAAAATGTTTCAACAATTGAGCAAACACTAACAAGTAGAAGCTCAAAACGTTTTCATTTCAATATGGACTAACAATTGACAATAAGGACGATTAAAAGCTGCTGAATGATAGCTTTCTTGTCTGTTAAAATAAAGATTTTTAAGTCGATTCGCTTTTTTGCCAAATGAGTATACTGGTTATGAGGAACGTAAAATGTAGGTGCAAATGATAAGAAATTTGTGAATGAGAAATAATTTGGAATACTCAATTAAAAAATGTGAAATTTGTTTTTCTTTAATAATGCTTAAAAGTATGACATAATTTTCACAGATTAGCGGGAAAGATAACCCTATTCATTAGAGCGAAATCGAATGATGACGAAAGTGTCAATGTGAAAGAAAACTAGAGGTGAAAAAATGGAAAGATTACAAAAGGTCATTGCCTATGCAGGAGTTGCTTCAAGGCGCAAGGCAGAGCAATTGATAGTAGAAGGCAAAGTAAAAGTTAATGGTGTAGTTGTTCGTGAGTTAGGAACGAAGGTTTCTAATTCTGATACAATTGAAGTAGAAGGTGTGAAATTGGAAAAGGAAGATAAGGTATATTATTTACTTTACAAACCACGTGGAACAATTTCGGCTGTGACGGATGATAAAGGACGCAAAACTGTCACAGATTTATTTCACCATATTCCGCAACGTATTTTCCCAGTTGGTCGTCTTGATTATGATACATCTGGATTATTATTATTGACAAATGATGGGGAATTCTCCTATATGTTGACACATCCGAAGTTTAAAATTGATAAAACCTATATCGCGCGTGTCAAAGGTATTCCAACAATTGAAGGGCTTAAAAAACTTCAAAGAGGGATTAAATTAGAGGATGGGAAAACAGCTCCAGCTAAGGTTAGTATGACATCCTTTGACGAAAAAGCAGGCAAAGCAATTTGTGAAATTACGATTCATGAAGGACGCAATCGCCAAGTTCGTCGTATGTTTGAAGCCATTGGGACACCTGTTGTCAAATTAAAACGTGAACGCTTTGCATTCTTAGATTTATTCGGCCTTACACCAGGAGAATACCGTGAATTATCAAAGCATGAAGTCAAGCAATTACGTGTTTTAGCGGAGACTGGAAAGCTTGATTAAAGAACATTTGCCAAAAGAAAGTAGATACCACAATAGGTATTATTTGGGTGTTTACACTTTCTTTATGGTGAATTCGTTCATAAATCATTCATAATTAATAGCTAAGTGTTTTTGTATCATTTTGCTATAATAGGTGAGAATAGTACACCTAGTAACAGTTTGTTCAAAAGAACTGTTACACATACAATCTGGTATTGTTGACGTCAATTTGAAAGAAGTTTTTACATAATTAAAGACGTATATAAAATGAAAAAGTTCATTGGGTCTGCATTAGGTAAAAGCTTCGCGTTTACAAACTTTACGCTAAGCCGTAATTGATAGGGGGTTTATTAACTTGGAGAAAAAGAAAAAGCGTCTCGTACTGCGAACGGTCATCTTAGCACTGCTAGCGTTGGCAATCGGGTACACAGTATATGGAACAGCGACAAAGGAAAAAGTAGAGTTAGTGGCAGTAGGCTCTGAAGCACCTGACTTCACGTTAGTAGATTTAAACGGTGAAAAACATAAATTGTCGGATTATAAAGGACAAGGGGTATTTTTAAACTTCTGGGGAACTTGGTGTAAGCCTTGTGAGAAGGAAATGCCTGCGATGGACAATCAGTATCAAGAATTTAAAGATCAAGGTGTACAAACTTTAGCGGTCAATATCGCTCAAACTGATTTTGAAGTGCAGAATTTTGTCGATCGGTATGGTTTATCCTTCCCAGTAGTGATCGACAAAACGAAAAGTGTTATGACTGCTTATAATGTAGGTCAATTACCTGCTACAGTATTAATTGATCCTGAAGGCAAAGTGACTAAGATTATTACAGGTGAAATGACGGAGGAAAATATCGCTTCGTACATGGAATTAGTGAAGCCGGAATAAGGAGTATATGACGATGGAAAAAATCATTTGTGCTTGCGGTCATAGTAACCCATACGGCACGAAGCTTTGTGAGAAATGTGGTCGTCCTTTAACCGAAGAAGAACAGCAAAATAAAGTAGTTGATATGCGCTACGATGGTATGGCCATTCGCTCTAAAACATATAACAAGTCATTTATTGATAAAATATGGAATTTCTTCTCAAGTGTTAAAGTCGGTATATCCTTAATTATTATCACATTAATTGCTGCTTCAATCGGAACATTACTACCACAAGAGTTTTACGTGAAAGCTTCTGATTTGGAGAAGGGAGCTTATTACGCAGACGTTTATGGTACATTCGGTAAAATTTATTATACGTTAGGCCTTTCAGATTTATATAGCTCGTGGTGGTTCCAAATTTTAGTTGGTATGCTTGCTGTATCCATTATTGTGGCAAGTCTTGACCGGGGAATACCACTTTATAAATCATTGAAGAATCAACGTGTGAAAAGACATGAAAGCTTTATGAAGCGTCAGCGCATTGTTGCTGAAGGACAAGTGACAGCAGGCGCAGAGGAAACGCTTGATAAAGTGGCACAAAAAATGTCTGAGATGAGATATTCTGTTCGTCGAGATGGTAGCGCTCTCTTAGCTGAAAAAGGACGCTTTTCTCGTTACGGTCCGTACATAAACCATGTCGGTCTCATTATCTTTTTAGGTGGGGTCATGCTACGTCTGGTGCCAGGTTTCTATGTTGATGAATCAATCTGGGTACGTGAGGGCGAGACACGTGCGATTACTGGCATGGACGGTTATTTCATTGAAAACAATGATTTTGTTTTAGAGACACATGATAATGAACCACAGGGTGAGCAAGTAAAGCAGGGTGTAAATGTTGTTGCGAAAAATTTCCAAACAGATATTACACTATATAAGCAGCCTAAAGATGCTTTGCCAGGTGACACAGATAATCTAGAAAAAGTAAAAGACTATTCCATTCGTGTAAACCATCCTTTAAAGGAAGATGGCTTTGCGCTTTACCAAATGGATTATCGTTTAAATGAATTAAAGCAAATGAATTTCGAATTAATCAATAAAACGACTGAACAATCACTTGGTAAGGTGGAAATTGATTTAACAAACCCAAAAAAGGAATATGATTTAGGTAATGGTTCTTCCGTTCAAATTCTTGTTTATACACCAGATTTTGATGGATTTGAAAATGGGGAGCCACAAACAAAAACATCCATTCCAAATAACCCAGCATTCTTATTTAAAATGACAACACCAGAAACACCTGAAGGCGAAGTGAGCTTTGTTGAAATTATGCAACCTCCTTTAGAGCCGCTTGGTGAAAATAAATACAGAATGAAATTTGCAGCAGCAGAAATGCGTGATATGTCAGGTATTACAGTACGTAAAGATCGTACAATTCCTATCTTATTTGTTGGGGGCGTCATCTTTATGATTGGTGTTGTTATTGGTTCTTACTGGAATCACAGACGTTTATGGATTCAAGTGGAACCAGATGGCCGTGTGTTAATGGCTGCCCATGTTAACAAAAATATGTTCAGCATGAAAAAGGATTTAGATGCTGTTACAACATTTGCTGCATTGCCTCCGTATCAAGATCAGTTAGAGAAAGATGAGGCTGGCGAAGAGTCCACAAATGGTGGCATTAAAGAAAAGGAAGGTGACAACACCTTATGAGTTTGATTGACTTAAGTGGAAACCTATTATTTGTAGCTTTTATTGCTTATCTAGTTGCGACATTATTATTTGGTGGTTCAATTAAGCAAGCAAATGCTACTGGTAAAAATACTGGCAAATGGGGCAAGCTTGCCATTGTGGTAACCATTATTGGTTTCTTATCACAGCTAGGCTATTTTATTACGCGTTGGATCTATACAGGACATGCACCAGTAAGTAATATGTTTGAATTTACGACTGCCTTTGGTATGTTCATTGTTGGCGCGTTTATTTTAATTTATTTTATTTATCGTTTGACTGCACTAGGGCTAGTTGCATTGCCTGTTGCATTATTAATCATCTCATATGCAGCAATGTTCCCGAAAGAAGTAAGTCCGTTAGTACCATCGTTACAAAGTCATTGGCTAACGATTCACGTTATTACAGCAGCATTAGGACAATCTATTTTAGCCATTAGTGCTGTAGCAGGGCTCATTTATTTATTAAAAGTAGTTGATTTAACAAAGCCTTCTAAACAACGTTTTTGGTTAGAAGCCGTGATGTACTGTCTTGTAGTTGTAGTTGGTTTTGTCGCAGTGACATCTACATTCGGTGCTATGGATTATGAGTCTAGCTATAATTATGTGGATAAAGAAGGAACTACTCGTAAAATCATTTACAATTTACCGCCAATTTTCGGTATGAATGAATATGAAGCAGTTGAAGAACATGGTATGTCACCGTTAGTAGAAATGCCTGCATTAATTAATGCCAAAAAATTAACAACTGTCTTTTGGTCATTATTGGTAGGATCAATCTTGTATTTATTAATTCGTTTAATCGCTCGTCGTCGAATTAGTGCCATTTTCCAACCACTTGTTAAACGCGTTAATTTGCAATTATTAGATGAAGTTGGTTATCGTTCGGTGCTGATAGGATTCCCTGTATTTACCCTAGGTGCTTTAATTTTTGCGATGATTTGGGCACAAATTGCTTGGAGTCGTTTCTGGGGTTGGGATCCAAAAGAAGTATGGGCTCTTATTACATGGTTATTCTATGCAGCATTCCTACATTTACGTCTATCAAAAGGCTGGGAAGGTCGAAAATCTGCTTGGTTGGCATTAATTGGTTTCGGAATTATTTTATTTAACCTAATTGCTGTTAACTTAATTCTTGCAGGTTTACACTCTTACGCGTAACTTGTAAAATAACAAGCCTTTTCGCTGTGGCGAAGAGGCTTTCTTTTCTTTTCAATATGTGTCACACCATGTACAATAGAAGTTAGAGAAAGATTGGAAGAGAGGGATCGTGAAAGTGTCAGAAAATATTTCAGTATTAGTAGTAGACGACGAGGATCGTATTCGCCGATTATTAAAAATGTACCTAGAGCGAGAAGGATACCTTGTTGACGAGGCAGAAAATGGTGAACAAGCGATCGAAAAATCTTTAGAAAAAGAGTATCACTGTATTTTACTTGATATTATGATGCCTGAAAAAGACGGGCTAGAAGTGTGTGCGGAAATTCGAGAACGCGCAGCAACACCGATTATTTTATTAACTGCAAAGGGCGAGGAAGCGAATCGTGTACAAGGCTTTGAGCTTGGCGCAGATGACTATATTGTAAAGCCATTTAGTCCTCGTGAGGTTGTGTTACGTGTGAAGGCTATTTTACGTCGTTCACAGGCTTTCTCACCAACGACAAATGCCTCTTCTTCAAAAGATTTAGTAGTGTTCCAGCATTTAATGATCGATCATGATGCACACCGTGTAACGGCAGAGGGCATTGAGGTTAATTTAACACCGAAAGAGTATGAATTACTATACTTCTTAGCAAAATCGCCAGACAAAGTATTTGACCGTGAACAATTACTAAAAGAGGTTTGGCATTATGACTTCTTTGGTGATTTACGTACAGTTGACACACACGTAAAACGTTTACGTGAAAAGCTCAACCGAGTTTCTGAAAACGCTGCTAAAATGATTGTGACGGTTTGGGGCGTTGGATACAAATTTGAGGTTGTCAATGAATAGAATATGGAATAGTGTTGTCGGGAAGCTATGGGTAACCATATTGCTTCTCGTTTCATTTGTATTATTTGTTTTCACGGTATTGATGCTTGAATTTCTTCAAAACTATCATATGCAGCAAGCCGAAATATCTTTACGGCAAACAGCTGCAACAGTAGCAAGTATAGTGGATGACAATGAAACAGCGGAATCTACTTCGGAATTATTAAAAGATATCTTACCTACAGGAACCAATGCATTAATTGCAATCAATCATGTTGAAGTATCCTTTGCCATGCAGGAGGGTGTCAACAAAAAAGAAATACAAGAGACCATTTTAGCCAATAAATCGTTTCGAGAAGTATTTCAATCAGATGAACCTATTACAAAAGAAATGATGATGCCTTCTTCGACAGATCAAGAAAAAATGGAATCTTATGTCGTGCTAGGTTTCCCATTAAATGTTGAAAATGCAGTACACGGAGCTGTCTTCATCTATCAAAGCCCAGATGCACTACATAAAACCTCTAAGGAAACAACGAAAATTGTTTTTTTGGCGGCTTTCATTGCATTTGTGCTGACGACATTCTTCGCGTTTTTCCTTTCCTCACGTATTACGTCACCACTTAGAAAAATGCGAGAGTTGGCTTTTGAAATTGCGAAGGGTAATTTTGAAGCGAAAATGCCAACAACTCAAAATGATGAAATTGGTCAACTTGCTGTTGCCTTCAATCAAATGGGCCGTCAATTAAAGCATAACTTAGAGGTCATCAATCAAGAAAATGAACAACTTTCAAATATTTTGACATCTATGACAGATGCAGTTATTACATTTAACCGTGACCTTACAATATTATTAAGTAATCCACCAGCTGAACGACTTATGCAAAAATGGTTCGTCAATAAAGGCTCACAAAGTGCTAAACCTATTCCTCCAGAGCTGTATCATATGCTTGATCATGTGCTAATGTTTGAGGATAAACTAGAAGAGGAAATTGAAATGGATGGTAACTACTATACATTTACTATTAGCCCTCTTTATAGTGGTGACATGATACGTGGCGCTGTGGCTGTTATTCGTGATATGACTGAGCAACATCGCTTAGAAAAACTACGATCCGATTTTATCGCCAATGTCTCTCATGAGCTACGGACACCAATTGCCATGCTGCAAGGATATTCTGAAGCATTAATGGATGATGATTTTATTCAGGATCAGGAAGAACGTAATGAGATTACTAAAATCATTTATGATGAATCGAAGCGGATGGGGCGTCTTGTAACAGATTTATTAGATTTAGCACGCATGGAATCGGGACATATGACGCTGTATAAAGATGAATTACCGATTAATTCTACATTCGAACGTATTACTCAAAAATTTGCACAGGTTGCAAAGGAAAAACACGTTCGTCTATTGTTTGAAAGTGAATTTAATGACGATGCCATGATTAATATCGATGAGGATCGTATTGAACAAGTGCTCACAAATCTAGTAGATAATGCACTTAGACATACGGATGAAGGAGCAGTCACTGTAAAAGTTGAGCAGGAACCAACATTCGCTAAAATATCTGTTCAAGATACAGGGCACGGCATTCCTCATGACGACTTACCTTATGTCTTTGAACGTTTTTATAAAGCAGATAAGGCACGTACCCGTTCAAAAGGTGGTACGGGTCTCGGCTTAGCCATTGCGAGAAATATTGTGAAGGCACACTCAGGTAATATTATGGTAGACAGTGTGCTGAAAGAAGGTACGACCTTCACGTTTTATTTACCGTTCGATTAATAACATGTATTGCTATTAATTGGCTGTAACTTTCACGAATGTAAGACGACAAATATTATAGAACGGGGGTGGAGTGCTTTGAATGACTCCGTGTTCCATCGACTATACGATGCATATCACCAAGACGTGTTCCAGTTTTTAATATATTTAGTAAAAAACCGTACATTGGCTGAAGATTTAGCACATGAAGTTTATGTACGAGTATTGCGCTCATATGATCAATTTGCAGGTAATAGTAGTGAGAAAACATGGCTTTTTGCTATTGCCAAAAATGTAGCGATTGATCATTTTAGAAAGCAGGCTGTACGCCAGAAGCATTCACTTGATTTCTTTGACTGGGAAACGGAACAGCTCCATTCAACCACACCATCACCGGAAGATATGCTACAGGCCAGTGATGAATTTATGCAAGTAGCGTCAGCACTGGAAAACTGTACAGGCGACCAAAAAATGGTCATTATTATGCGCTATTTTCAGGATTTATCGATTGCAGAAACTGCTCAAATATTAGATTGGACAGAAGCTAAGGTAAAAACGACCCAGCATCGAGCCATAAAATTTTTAAGGCAACAGCTACAGCCGATTAGAGAACAGGAGGCGAAACGGCAATGACGCATAAGCCATTTGATGATGAGCAGCTTGAACATGTATTGAACAATGCCCCTAAGCTTTCTGACCACCGTTCAAAAGAGGACATATTAAATCGGTTAATGGCAGATGCTCGCTTGCAGGATAACAGTTACCTTCAAGAAGCGATACAACAACCAAAAGAGGATGAACAAAAGCAAAGCAATTCCTCCATCCAAGAAGAACGAACAACACGATCTAAGCTTCGTAAAATGCCAATTTTTATGAGCATTGCAGCAGTTTTTGCGTTAACGATACTTGTAGGCTCAATGGTCATGAATAATGATGTTGGACATAAAGATCAAGCTAGTACTGCCGATACGGCTACCTATTCTACTTTACAGGAAGATCTTTCTCCAAAGGAGGCTGCTACGCAAGACGAAGCACTCCAATCTCCTATCGTAGCAGAGCATGAGCGCATGTTATCTTTACGGTCATCTGTCTATGAGGAAGATGTGAAAGATGCTGTCGTTTTCCGTATTGGCTTAGCAGGGCGAGATGCGGAAAGTGTACCAATGACGTATGTGATACCAAATGAGCGAGTAGCAACGGATTTTGGAACAGAAAAACCTTCTACTTTACAGATGTATGAAAAATACGCGCCTCAAATAGATGAGAAAGCTAAAGGATTTACTGATTACCATCCTTACAAAGGTGAGCTGAAGGAGAAGGACGATAAGCTTGTCCATGTGCTACCAAAGGACAATAGCTATGATGTTGCTTCTGCTACTGTCAATGAGTACAAAGGAACTTTGGAGGATACATTCTCTGATTCTGAATATACAGAAGTTGAGATTCAAAATGAAGATGGAACACCTTATGAGTTTTCTCAAGAAGGTGAGCCAAGTCCACCTATGTCATTAACGAACGCCAAGCATTATAATTATTATATATATCAAGATGGTACAGGTGCAGAATATTTATCACCAGATTTCCGTCAAACATTTGCAAATGTCACAGAGGCGCTCACACTGATGAAAAATAAAAATGATGATGTCTATGTGTCCGTTGTTCCTGAAAACGTATCATATACGGTGACAGAGGAAGCAGAGGGCGTAGTCGTTACATTTGATCTTCCGCTTGATTTAACATCAATGGAACCGATTCGTGCCACACAACTGATTGAGGCCATGATGTTAACGGCTGCTAGCTTTGACCAACAATTACGCCTAAATAATGTTGTCCAAGAAAGCTGGGAGGGCTTTGATTTAAAAATGTTTTTACCAAAGCCTGTAGGGCCAAATAAGCAATATATGCCTTAGTCAAAGAAAATAACAATAAGAAATGGAGCATTCCTGTTCGGTGAGGATGCTCCATTTTTTTTACAATGCATACAAGTCTAATAGGTTTTTTGAGCAGAACTATTTACTTTTTGTTGATAATTCTTTATAGTAAAACTGTAGTATAAAATAATAGTGATTCATCTTCGGGGCAGGGTGAAAATCCCGACCGGCGGTAATAGAGTGCTAAACCGTTAATGTTTATTCATTAACTCGAATGGTTTAGGCAAAACTCTTTAGCCCGCGACCTGTGCAAATTTATTTGCATGGCTGACTTGGTGAAATTCCAAGGCCGACAGTTACAGTCTGGATGGGAGAAGATGGAGGTACGATCGTCATTCATTGTTATGAAATGAACTATGACCGAGCGCTTTTTTTGTATGGCTTTTAAAATAGTGCTCAAAAAATAGTTTAGATTGACGCTTATTCGTCATGCCTTTCTCCCTTGTGCTTTTTAATGCATAAGGGTTTTTTCATGCTAACAATTGAAAGATCGTCACCTTTCTTCTTGCGAGATTGAATCAGCAAAGAGGAGAGAGTTTTCTATGAAGAAAAATGTTAAACTTCAATCGTTTATTACGATTGGTATGCTGAGCAGTATTTCGTTTTTATTAATGCTTTTTAATTTCCCAATACCGCCGTTCCCAGCATTTTTGGAAGTGGACTTTAGTGATATGCCTGCATTAATAGCGGCCATCACAATGGGACCTGTAGCTGGTATTTTAGTAGAATTATTTAAAAATGTGTTGGATTGGATTTTCTCGGGTACGCCAACAGGTGTGCCAGTAGGGCATATTGCCAACTTTACAACAGGCATTTTATTTATTTTGCCAGTTAGCTTTATTTTTAATCGTTTTAAAACGACTGCTGGTCTTGTTGGAGGTTTAGCGACAGGAACAGTCGTGATGGCAGTAGGAATGAGCGTTTTGAACTATGTTATATTTTTACCGATGTACACATATTTCCTTGGTATGGAACCTGTTGTAGGTGACTCCCTTTATAAAATGATCGTCGCTGGAATTTTACCATTTAATATTGTAAAAGGTATTTTATTAACAGCTATTATGGCGTTTTTATTTACTACAATGCGCAAATGGATCGACCGCCAGCGCTCTATGTATATAGCAAAATAATGGACCATAAACCTCGAGTAGTTAGCTCGAGGTTTTTTTGTGGGAAGAAGTGATGGGACGAATAAAATTAGAAAAAAGTAGTAGAAAATGCTCGTGCTCTAGTGCTTTATTATTATAATCTAGTCGAAGAACACATTTTCATGTAGAATAGAGGGGAGTTTAGAAAGTTTGAGGAGTTTGAAGAGATGAGTGAAAAAAAGGGACAGTGGTCTAGTAAATTAGGATTTATTTTAGCATCAGCGGGTGCTGCGATTGGACTAGGAGCAATTTGGAAGCTACCGTATGTAACGGGGCAAAGTGGTGGAGGTGCATTCTTCCTAATCTTTGTGTTATTTACGTTATTAATAGGGTTGCCAATGCTATTGTCCGAGTATGTTTTAGGGCGTGGTACACAATCGGAGGCGGTAACCGCGTATAAAAAGGTTGCTCCGACAAAACCAGGATGGGCTTGGATTGGCCGAATGGGTGTGCTAGGTTGTTTTTTATTATTAACATTTTATAGTGTTGTTGGAGGTTGGATTTTTATTTACAGCGGGCTAGGCGTCGCTGGTGCTGTGATAGATCCTGCGATTGATCCAGCTGCACTATTTGGAAAAATTATAGGTACACCTTGGATTACGCTAGTAGGTTTAGCTTTGTTTACATTAGCTAACGTACTCGTTATTTCATTAGGTGTACAAAATGGTATTGAAAAGGCGAATAAATGGATGATGCCGTTACTCTTTGTGATGTTCATTGTTCTGGTTGTGCGTGCTGTCACATTAGATGGCGCAATGGAGGGAGTGAAATTCTTCTTATGGCCTGATTTCTCAAATATTACTGGTAGGGCATTATTAGAAGCGTTAGGACAATCATTCTTTGGATTAGCTGTAGGATTTTCTTGTCTTGTTACATATAGTTCCTATCTAAAAAAAGATGTCAGCCTTCCAAATTCAGCAGGTTCTGTTGTGCTCTTAACCGTGCTTGTATCATTTTTAGCGGGTTTAGCAATCTTCCCTGTTGTGTTTGCCTTTGATTTAGAGCCAGCCGCGGGACCGGGCTTGTTGTTCATGGTGCTGCCGACAGCTTTTAGTCAAATGCCGTTTGGAGAATTATTTTTAGCGATGTTTTTATTGCTATTTTTATTTGCTACATTAACGTCATCATTTAGTTTATATGAGATTATCGTAGCGGCATTTATGGAACATAGTCAGAAATCTCGTCCGATGTGGACGCTTTTACTTGGTGTAGTCGTATTGATTGCGGCTATTCCAGCGGCACTTTCTTCTAGTGTTTTATCGGATGTAACCATTTTTGAGAAAAGTATTTTTGATGCCACTGATTTTTTAGTGTCGAATATAATGCTGCCATTAGGAAATTTATTCATTGCTATTTTTATTGCCCACATAGTGGATAAGGAATTTGTAAGGAAAGAACTGTTAATGGGTAGTCACTTAGGGCAGGGCTATTATGCAACATATCGTATGTTAATGTTAGTCGTTGTACCGATCGTTATTCTAGTTGTGTTCATTAATATGCTATTACAATATTAAAATAAAAAAAGTGTATCCATTGTGGAAATGGATACACTTTTTTTATGCATCGAAAATCAAGATAAATATATTCTAAAAAAAACTATGTTATAAAACCTCACATATCTATTGCGTGAATTTCAATTTTCATGTATTTTAAGAACAGTTATAAAAACGTATGTTAACTAAATTTACATTGGAGTGGTGAAGAGTGAAACATTACACAAAAGAAGATATTATACGCCGAGTAAAAGAAGAAAATGTGAAATTTATTCGCCTACAATTTACGGATATATTAGGAACAATCAAAAATGTGGAAGTCCCTGTCAGTCAGTTAGAAAAAGCATTAGATAATAAAGTCATGTTTGATGGTTCATCCATTGAAGGTTTTGTGCGTATAGAGGAATCTGATATGTATTTAAAGCCTGACTTTGATACATTCGTGATTTTTCCTTGGACTGCTGAGAAAGGCAAGGTGGCTCGTTTTATTTGTGATATTGCCAGACCAGATGGAACGCCGTTTGAAGGAGATCCGCGCTCCAATTTGAAACGCGTTTTAAAGGAAATGGAGGAGTTAGGCTTTACTTCCTTTAATTTAGGGCCAGAGCCAGAGTTCTTCTTATTCAAACTGGATGATAAGGGGCATCCAACACTAGAGTTAAATGATAGTGGAGGCTACTTCGATTTAGCACCGACAGATTTGGGAGAGAATTGTCGTCGTGATATCGTTTTAGAGTTAGAGGGAATGGGCTTTGAAATTGAAGCCTCCCATCATGAAGTCGCACCTGGTCAGCATGAAATTGATTTTAAGTATGCTAGTGCCATTGAGGCATGTGATAACATACAAACGTTTAAGTTAGTCGTAAAAACCATTGCTGCACAGCATGGTCTCCATGCAACATTTATGCCAAAGCCATTATTCGGTGTAAACGGCTCAGGAATGCATTTTAATCTATCATTATTCGAGGGTGATAAAAATGCCTTCTATGATGAACATGCAGACTTACAATTAAGTGCAACGGCACGTAGTTTTATGGCAGGGATTATAAAGCATGTACACGGCTTTACCGCTATTACGAATCCACTTGTTAATTCCTATAAACGACTAGTGCCTGGCTATGAGGCTCCTTGTTATGTCGCGTGGTCTGCTCAAAACCGTTCACCACTAATTCGTATTCCAGCAGCTCGTGGACTATCTACTCGAATTGAATTGCGTTCAGTTGATCCAGCCGCAAATCCATACTTAGCAATGGCTGTTATTTTAGCATCTGGACTTGATGGCATACGGAAAGATTTAATGCCACCTGCAGCAGTAGATCGTAATATTTATAAAATGACAGCAGGAGAGCGAGAGTTGAACGGAATTGATAGCTTACCTTCCTCATTAGAATATGCGTTGATTGAATTAGAGATGGATACCATTGTTCGTAATGCACTAGGCGATCATATTTATGATAAATTTACAGTCGCCAAAGAAATTGAGTGGAATAAATATCGCACACGCGTCCACAACTGGGAACGTGAGGAGTATTTAACGATGTACTAAAAAGCGTTGGAGCTGTTTTGGCTCCAACACTTTTACATTTCCTTTCTTTTCATCTATTATTAGAGAAAAGGAGTGTGGGCAATGACACAAACGACCCAGGTTGTGACCATTCAAAACAATGATATTGTGCAATTTGAACATGACATTAACCGGGCTTTAGTAGATTTAAGAAGCTTTTTAATACTTGATATCAAATACAATACGCTCTATATTGGCGAACAGACAGTCATCCATTCTGCTTTAATTATTTATCAACAAAACGATTAGCAATATGTACTTGAGATGAGTCATGTCATTAAGACGTGACTTTTTTATTGAAATAAAGATAAAAGAAAGGCACGATCTTCTGGAAAAGTTAATGACAATTGGGCCACTTCATTTTTTGATTGCCAAGCAATGTCATAAATTAATTCGTCAGGATCATGAATCATCATTTGTCCGTCAATCATAACTGTTTCAAAGTAATGAACTTCCACAGCTTCATTCTGCTTACAATAAATTTCTTTTAGAATAGCCACTATATAGCCCGTTTCTTCATAAACCTCTCGAATACAGCAAGCCTTAAAATCTTCCGCTGCTTCTTTACCACCTGATGGAACAGCCCACGTTTTTTCTTCTTCCACCGTTCCTTGTAAAACCATTAATAATTGATTGTTATCGTTCAAACAAATAGCAGCAGCACCTTGCCATTTTCCCAAGAGAAAAACCTCCATTTCATTTCTATTTATACTTAATTTACCTATTAAAGAACGTAGTTGTAAATATGTGTAGGGTGGAGGGTGAAAATAAGTAGGGAGAATCGTCGGGAAAATACTTCCCTTTTAACCTGTCCAAAGTTAGCATAAAAAGACAGGTTATACAGCAATATCTATTTTATGATGGAATCAAGGAGTGAAAGCAATGAGTTGGATTGAGTCGATTCAAAAGGCCATTAATTTTATGGAGGATCATTTATTAGAGGACATTACGATTGAACAGATTGCACAGGAGGTTAATTCATCTGTCTTTCATTTTCAACGCACGTTTGCAATTTTGACGGATATGTCCATTGCTGATTATCTGCGACGAAGAAGATTGACATTAGCTGCACAAGAATTAATAGGCACGGAACAAAAAATAATCGATCTCGCCTACAAATATGGCTATGAAACTCCTGAAGCTTTTACAAAAGCGTTTCGTAAGCAGCACCATATAACGCCTAGTGAAGCAAGAAAGAAACAAGGGCCATTACAATCATACAATTGCCTGGTCATCCAGGTAAGCTTGAAGGGAGCAGAACCAATGAAGTATAAAATCGTAGAAAAAGAAAAGTTTCAAATTGTTGGAGTGAAAAGAACGTACAACTGTCAAGACGGGGAGAACACACGAGAAATTCCTCTATTTTGGCAAGAGGTAAATCAAAGTGGCTTCGACCATCAACTATACCAATTAAATAATGGCAATATCAATGGAGTACTAGGTGTTTGTGTACCAAATACAAACCAAGGACAAAAGGGTTTCATTGATTACTGGATTGCTACAGATCATGTAGGGGAAGTAGGAGAAGATCTATTAACAATGGAAGTACCTGCCTCCAAATGGGTTGTCTTTGAAGTACATGGCCCTATGCCAGATGCGATGCAAAATACGTGGAAGCAAATTTATTCAGAGTGGTTCCCGTCCAATCCATACGAACCAGCAGGAACAGCGGAACTTGAGGTTTATCCTGAAGAGGATGCCTATAGTCCTGACTCCTATTCTGAAATTTGGATTCCAATTAAATAACAAGAAAGCCAAGAATGCATGGATTAAGCATTCTTGGCTTTTATTATTCAAAAGAAAATTTATCCTTTTTTTAGGTGTGTTAAAGATGTAAAATATATGTATGTTTAAAATAAACGATTGAGTTAATCGTGATATATTTTCATGAGGGGGTTAAAGTATGATGAGAGGTACGATTCAAAACAAGCGTGTAGAAATTTCACAAGAGGAAGCACAGCATTTCTTAAAAGTAGGGCAAGTAGCACATGTTGCAACGGTTGGTGAGGAAGGTTTTCCATACGTTATTCCGTTTGTCTATGTATATGAGGGAGAAGATAAACTATATTTGCATATTGGTAATATTCGAGAAAGCCATTTTTGGTCAAATATTAAACAAAATCCTAAAATCTGTATCGAAGTGAGTGAGATGGGTGATTTACATCCAGGGAAAAAATATGCCTGTCAATCTGCACTTGTGTATCAAAGCGTGGTGTTGTTTGGACAGGTCGTACGCATTGAGGAGGAGTCGAAGAAAGAATGGTTTTTTGATGCACTGCTTGAGAAGTATGGCAATCCTGCATGGACATTTGAAAAAGAAGGCTATCCAATTCTGCCTAAAATCGAGTTGTTTGAAGTACAAATAGAGAAGTTAACAGGGAAAATTAATCATGGCATGTATCACTAAATGAAGAAGCTAAGAATGATAGAATTCTATCATTCTTAGCTTTTAAATTTGATTTCGCTAAAGCGTATAGTTAGCCAGCAAAGTAAAATTTAATTTTTTCCAGCCTCCAAGATTTTCGTGATATTGGATGCAAAATATGGCTATCTGCGCATCATTCAGTCCCTTTAACTAAATTTATCTATTATTATAAGAGAATAGAAATAACAGGAGGAGGTAGCATGATGAAAATTATAGAGGCTCATTACCCAATCATTAAACAAACCATTAAAAGAGCCCCGACATTTGTGTATAGTATACTAGATCAATTAATAGAAGGTACGGTCTATACAGACACAGAGAATTTACAAACATTATTATTTCAAACAAAATCAGGAATCTATTTTGTAGCTGGCGATTCAATTCATACGGTACTTGACGATCAGCTTGTCTGTTGTTTTCAACAGTCTATAGAGCAAAAGAAACGTTTTACCTTATTTTCTTATTCAGAACATTGGAATATTAAAATTGAACAACTGCTAAATGACCAACTTCGAAAATTAGAGCGCTATACCTTTACTTTCGATGAAAGTTTGTATGATTCTAGAGAGGAGCGGGAAGTACCCAATTTTGAGGTTATGCCTATTACTCATCATCATATAAAAAATGCACAGGCGTTTACCTATGCTTACTACGATGAATATTGGGATTCAACAGCTAATTTCCTTGAAAATGGTTTTGGCTATTGCTTAGTGCTGCAAGAGCAAATCGTTAGTGAAGCTGTCTCTATTTTTAAATCAAATGATTTTGCAGAAATTGATATTATGACAGATTCGAATTTTAGGGGGCAAGGATTAGCTGGCAGGGTTGCCCACATTTTTATCGATCATTGTCTTGCCAACCAGCTAAAGCCTTGCTGGGATTGTGATGTGTCAAATACCGCATCTATGTATCTAGGCACAAAGCTTGGTTTTACGACTCCGCAAAAATATGCTATTTATACAAAGAAGTAGCCCACGCTGTTTGCAAAAACATCGTGAGCGTCATTGTTAAAAAAATCGATGACGTAATTCGAAAACGCGATAAAACAAACGGGCATCTCTAGCCATTTTATGATTTGCATTCATATGGGGGCGGAGGCATTGTTGAAACAATTCATCACAGAACTTTGTGCTACCATGGCGTGCATAGCATTCATCATGCAATTTACAGCAACTATCCACAGCATTTTTAGGCTCACCTGGTCCTGAGCAACCAGGTCCACAGTATCGATAACCGGGATAACAAAAACCGAGCTTGCGATTTCTATTCATCTGTTAAACCTCTCTTTACGATGTTTTTACTATAAAATATGAAACATTTTTTTGAAGAAGCGGATGAAAAACTATAAGACTATTTTTGATTTGTAAGGTTCCTGTAAGCTTTAAAAAAAATAGCTGTAAGGATGGGGAGTTATGCTAGCTATAGCATAAAAGATAAGGAGTTAATTCAACATGAATCCATCTGTTACACAAAAGGAACGTATCGTTTCCTTAGACATTATTCGAGGATTAGCGTTATTCGGTATTTTATTTATTAATGTAGGTGCCTATGTGGTCCTCATAGAGGGAGGTCCTATGCCTGATATGAGTGGTATCAATGGCATCATTGATTCACTTATTGATATTTTCATTGAAAAGAAATTCTTCTCTATCTTTTCATTTCTGTTTGGCGTTGGCTTTTATATTTTTGCTTCACGTGCAGAAGCTCGTGGGGATAGACCAAGAAAGCGTTTTGCTAGACGTTTATTGGCGCTATTATTGATTGGCATTATTCATATTTTTCTATTTTGGGGTTCCATCTTAGCCATTTATGCGGTGATTGGATTTTTATTGCTACCATTTTACTCTGTCAAGATTTCAACTATTAGTAAATGGTTATTTACCATCATTTCACTTCATATTCTTGTTATCCTAGGTCAAATGTATATGCCAAATAATGCTGTTTTATCAGCTATTTATGGCTTATTAGGCAATGATGCCGTAGCGATTTTTATCATGTTTTTAAGTGGTTTTTTAGTTGCAAAAGCTGGTTGGGTTGGCGATATTAGTGAGCATGCTCAAAAAATAAAAAGAGTGCTTTATAGTACATGTCCATTCTTTATTGGATTTTCTCTATGGATTTGGTTCGCATCACAAGCAGATGACCAACAAATCCAATCAATTATTGGCTTAGGAGTTGTGCCAACAACCTATTTTTATTTAAGCTGTTTATTTTTACTATTAGAAAATAAACAAATAGCGAAGCTGCTTCAACCAATTGGACGTGTAGGACAAATGGCGTTTACAAACTATTTGATGCAAAGCTTTATTGGGACGGCTATCATTTCGTTAATGGGCTTACAAGTTGTTTCACCATCAGAAATAGTAATCATTGCAAGCATTACTTTTATCATTCAAATTATCTTTAGTGTGATTTGGTTTAAATTCTTTTCAATTGGACCATTCGAAAAGCTATGGCGATTTATGACTTATGGCAAAAAATCTGTGACAAAGCAATCATAAAACTCTGGAAATCCCAAACATGCATACTGTTTGGGATTTTTTTGCTAAAATTAATTGTATGTTTTTGTAAAAGTGAAACCTATCATGATAGACAATCGTAAACTAGAGAACAGAAATAAAGGAGCGTTTATAATATGGCAAAGCAAATGAAAAAATATATGGCTGTGACAACAGCATCTTTTATGGCTGTGCAATTAGCAGCATGTGGCAATAGCGAAACACAGACAGTAGCTTCTTCTACGTCTACCCTAGTAACGGAAGATCAAGGTCAAGGAAACACAAATGAAGAGATAGCAAGTGTTTATAATAGTGAAATGGCAGATGCCTGTGATGAATGGCAAGAAGGAGACGATGGCTCCTATGAATGTCTTGATGAAAATTCTCCTTACTATGCACAGCATTTCTTTAATGAGCTTATGTATGCAACTGCTGGAGCAATGATTGGAAGTGCTATTTATAAAAGTCGTAATTTAAAAAATGGCACAGATCGAAATGAGCAAAATGGTGGCGGTTCTGCAGTACCGCGATCGACACAAAGTGGTAATGCAAATAATAAATCTACAAATGGTATTACAAACAGTTCAAAAAATAAGGCTGGTACAACTTCAAATGGTTCAAATACTTATTCGAGTGGACAACGCTCTTATTCAACAGACAGTTCATCAAGAAACACGAACTCCTATTCTAATAGCTCCTCCTCCAGCACAGGAAAATCTGGTTTTGGTTCAGGTGGAGCATCCCGTGGCGGCTCGTCCTCCTCATAAAGTGTGGAAAGGGAGCAAATAACATGATGAATCATACACAACAACGGCAAGCGTTCTATTCAAAATTCTCAGACTTTTTTCCTGACTTTGAGGATTTAGAGTATGCGCTATATGATGTCTTAGAATTGCCAAAGCAGCAGATAAATCAACTTCACTACGCAACACAAATACTTTGGCGCATCTTTTTAAAAGTAGGGAAACAATTTAAGCATTTGTCGATTGATCAACTTTTAGCTTTAGGGATTCGCCCTGAAATGATACCGTATATTCAACTAGACTATTTACAACAGCAATCTGTTTTGGCGCGATTTGACTTTGTTTGTACAGAGGAGGGCCACATTAAATGTCTAGAGTTGAATGGAGAAACACCGTTCCTTGTACAAGAAACCTTCGAGATAAATGAGGCACTTTGTCAGCATCTTGGCTATAACAATCCAAATGATACAATAGCCTTACAAAAAACATTGTCAGGTGCGCTTTTTGCTGCTATGCAATATTTACATAATGTTAAAAAGCCAAAGGTTGTCATCACGGGTAAAGCAGCCAAAGAGGATTATGAGGAGTATTGCCAGGTACAGTTTATTAAGCGCTGTATTCCTTTTGATATTGAGTATGTACCTATCCAAGATCTCATCATATTTACTAGTGATACACCACATATAGTACAAGGTCTTTATACACCTGCAATGGAGAAAATCGATATATTATTTCGACCTGCACATCCTGTAGAGTTTTTAATGGATGATGTAGCATCAGATGGTGATCGCATTGGGCTGCATTTGTTAGAACTTGTCAAAAAACGACAGTTAGCTATCATTAATCCGCCTGCTGCTTATGTATTACAATCGAAAATCTTATTGTGGTTAATATGGGAGCGGAGAAACGATCCTTTACTCTTTACCGCTGAGGAACGGGTAGCTATTCAGCAATATATGCTACCAACCTATCTTTCAGCTGAGCCGTTTATTCGTAATAATCTTCCTTATGTGAAGAAGCCTGTTTATTCTCGGGAAGGAAATACAGTAGAAATTTACGCAGCAAGTGGGCAGAAAATAAATGCCTCCACATCCACACATTATGATGATAATTTGTTTATTTTCCAACAGTATGTGGAGATGCCTAGCATGACAATTCAATTAAAAGAAGGATATCAGACTAAAAAATGGCTAATAGGTTCATTTGTTGCTGACAATCGAGCATGTGGTTTAAGCTGTCGTGTCGGTAATCAAATAACAGAATGGGATTCACATTGGCTAGCTGTGGGTTATAGGGACTAACAAATCTAGTTTTGTAGAAGGAGGCTGGGACAAAAGAAAAAATGTTAGACCATTTACAAGTTTGGTCTAACATTTTTTTGCGTTATTAGAACACATATACTTTAATAAATTACAAAAATAACATTCATTTTTTGCTTTTTCTCAATAAAATGAGTTATGTCCCAGCCTCATCGTTTAGTCCTTATTCATTCCAGCCTTTACAGACATCAATCCATTCTTTATAAGGGGCATACGTTTCGAGTTCTGAAATCGTTACCTCAATGGCTGAATTGCTGCTACCACATGCAGGAAAAACAGTGGTAAAACGTCTCAAAGATTCATCTAAATAAATGGCTACACCTTCGTTCACACCAAAAGGGCAAACACCTCCGATATCATGACCAATCATCGTCTCCACATCGTCCTTGGATAACATCTTTGCCTTTGTACCAAACATTGCTTTATATTTTGCATTATCGATTTTAGCATCCCCTGCAGCAACAATTAATACCGCGCCATCATTCACAAGAAAAGATAATGATTTTGCGATGCGTTCGGGCTCACAGCCAAGGGCCTGCGCTGCTAATTCAACAGTCGCTGAGCTTTCTTCCAGCTCTTGTATTTTGTGTTCAACATGCCATTTTGCTAAATGACTACGTACTTTTTCAATCGCCATATGTACACTCCTCCTACTTTTATCAATGACGCCTCGTCATAATGGTGTCCTGATTCATTCGAGCTTGTTCTTCAAAAGCTCCTCTACCTTTAAAGAGGGACTTTTCTGTTTTTTTGTAAAAACAAAAGAAGTCGTTAAATCAAGATAAATTTAATTTTAGCATAATTTTCAGAATATATAGTTGTGAATGCTCTATCTTTCAAGTATGCTAACTATAGGGAGTGTAAAATTACACTGAAAGGGGGTTCCAATGTTAAAGTTTATACAAATCGTATCTGTGTTGATTGGTTTATCAGTAGTGACATTAATGGTTGCATTGATTATCACACTGAATGGCAGCATTCATTTGATACAGTTAGTTTGGACAGTACCTGTTTGTTTATTTGTCCTGTTTATTTGTAGTGTATTTAAATGGACCAACACCAAAAGACGAAGAGGATGGTTATTTGGAGTAATGGGTATTGCCTTATTAATAGCTTCCATCAAACCAATCCAACATTATTATAAAATGAGCATTCCTACTGTTGATGCGGAAATTGATGTATCTGCCTATCAGCCATTTACGCTGGGCAATAAAGTGATAAAGCCTGACACAAAAGCATCCTTACAATTGACCGAGTCATTACCAAGATTAGATGGTGCAACAGCCATGTATCCTTTGTATGCGGCTTTGGTAGAGGCTACTTATCCCAAAGGTGACTATCAGCCAGATACTAGTAGAGTTCAAGTAAGCCGAACACCTGAAGCCTATCAAAATTTAATAGCAGGAGATGTGGATCTTATCTTTGCAGCAGCACCGTCCACCTCACAAGAGTGGCAAGCAGAAAAGGAAGGTCTTACATTTGACATGACACCAATTGGACGTGAAGCATTTGTCTTCTTCGTGCATCATAAAAACAGTGTGGATAATGTCACGCTTGAGCAGGTGAAGAAAATATACGCTGGTGAAATAACCAATTGGCATGAGGTCGGTGGGGAGAATGAGCCAATCCGTGCTTTTCAACGCCCAGCAGATAGTGGAAGTCAAACAACATTAGAAAAATTGATGGGCAATACGCCAATTATGGCGGCGCCTTCTGAAGATATTGTGTCGGGAATGGGAGGAATCATTCGTGAAGTATCACAATATCGAAATTATAAAAACGCAATGGGCTTTACGTTTAGATATTATTCTACAGAGATGGTCGGTAATCAAAAAATCAAATTACTATCCATTGACGGGGTAGCCCCAACAAAAGAAACGATTCAAAATGATACATATCCTTTAGTTGCTGAATTTTATGCCATCACAGCCGGAACAGAAAATCAAAATACGCAGAAACTTATTGAATGGATACTTTCTGAGGAAGGGCAAGCGATGGTTGAAAGGGTCGGCTATGTACCAGTGGAAAATTATTAAAAGGTTTGCTATACTAAGAGCAATAATCGAATGAAAAGTTTTCTAGGGTTCCGTAGCTTTTGCTAGTCTGGTCCGAGAGAAAACCACAAATTAATTTTGTGACACGGAAGGATAAAAGCCTGGGAGATACTGTTTAATGACAGTTTCTTCAGGCTTTTTTGTTTGGCTAAAATCATGTTATTTGGCGAAAGCTGAGGAAGGTGCTTTATCAATCAGTTAATCGACCGTGTCTCATAAAATGGAGGGATTTAGGATGAATAAACAGTGGATCAGTGTCATTATAGCGGCTTGCTTTGAAGTAGGCTGGGTCATTGGTTTAAAGCATGCAACGAGTGTGCTGGAATGGATTGGGACAGTTATTGCTATTTTTATTAGTTTTTATTTACTCATAAAAGCGGGGGAGCATTTACCTGTTGGTACGGTATACGCTGTCTTTGTTGGATTAGGGACAGCGGGGACTGTTTGTGCAGATAGCTTGTTGTTTGGGGAGCCGTGGAAATTAGCCAAAATAATATGTATTGTTGTTTTACTTGCAGGAGTTGTGGGCTTAAAGCTTGTAACGGGAGAGCCGAAGGAACAAGAGGTGAATGAATAATGGCATGGATGGCATTAGTTATGGCAGGGTTATGTGAGATGATGGGCGTATATATGATTAGTAAATATAATAAAACAAAGACTATAAAAAATTTAGGGCTGCTGATTTTTGCATTTACCTTAAGTTTTGCGGGTCTTGCTTATGCGATGGAAACATTACCAATGGGTACTGCCTATGCTATTTGGACAGGAATTGGAGCAGCTGGGGGAGCACTACTGGGTATGTTATTTTTTAATGAATCAAAGGATTGGAGACGGATGGTTTGCATTGTACTTGTTTTAGGAGCAGCCATTATGTTGAAGCTATTGTCGTAAGAAAAAATGCACTTCCCCTTGTAAAAGTGGAAGTGCATTTTTTATATTATTTTTTTACGTCTTTTGTCCATTCTGCTACTTTATCTGGATTAGCTTCCACCCATTCTTTTGCAGCCTCTTTTGGATCTTTGCCATCCATTACTTCAAGCATGACACTTTCTAAATCCTCTGCAGTCCAGTGGAAGTTATCAAGCACCGAGTATACATCTGGTAAATCTTCTTTTAAGCCTTTACGAGCGAATGTATTAATTGTTTCTTCTCCACCATATACACCTTTTGGATCTTCTAAGTATTTAAGATCATATTTTGCAAATTTCCAGTGTGGTGACCAACCAGTTACAATGATTTCTTCTTTATTTTTTAACGCTTTTGCCAATGAAGTTGTCATGGCACCAGAAGAAGATGTAATAAAGTTCCAATCTGCTAAATTATCATATTCTCCTAAAGCTTTTTCTGTAGCAGCAGTAATACCAGCACCAGGCTCGATACCTGTAATAGTATGATCAGCTTCATTTGTTAAATCTTCAATAGAATTTACATTCATATAACTTGGGACAACTAAGCCAATTTTTGCACCAGCAAGGTTTTCGCCAAGCTCATCTAAATTAGCTTTATATTTCTCATATTGTGAGGCGTGTGTATGTGGTAACCATGCCGCTACCATTCCATCAGCCTCTCCTTTCGAAACAGCCTCCCACATAATCGCATTATCCAAAGGAGTTAATGCTACATCATAGCCTAAATCTTCGAGTACTTGCCCCACGACATTCGTTGAGGCGATTTCTGTATCCCATTCAACATAGGCTAAGTTGACCTCCTTAGAATCACTGTTTTTACCAGAGCTTGACCCTGTGTCGCCTCCACTACATGCAGCAAGCATGAGGCCTAGACCTAGAGCCATTCCTAACTTAGATAGTGTTTTCAGTTTCATCGAATCTCCCTTTCTATTCATCGTTTTGTATCAAACTGCCGACACCCATCGCTTGATGGCTGCAGGCGAGAAAGATTAACTATATTCTATAAAGCTTTCTTTTTATTGAAGCTTTGTGTTAAACGGTCAATGATAATCGCAAAAATAACTAAGCCTAAGCCTGCAACGAAGCCATTCCCAACTTGTGTACGCTGTAAGGCTGTTAATACTTCACGTCCTAGACCTGGAGCCCCAATCATAGAGGCGATAACTACCATAGAAAGTGATAGCATAACGGTTTGGTTAATTCCTGCCATAATCGTTGATTTCGCAAGAGGAATTTCTACTTTAAATAGTTTTTGACTAGCCTTACTACCATAAGAGTCTGCGGCTTCTACTAATTCCTTTGGTACCTGACGAATACCTAGGTTTGTCATACGTACAGTTGGGGGTAAAGCAAAAATAACAGAAGCAAAGACACCAGGCACAATCCCGATACCGAAGAAGGCAACTGCTGGGATTAGGTACACAAAGCCAGGCATTGTTTGCATGAAATCGAGTATTGGTTTAATAATGTTTTCAGCTATTGTTGATTTGGACATTAGAATACCAAGTGGAATACCGATGATGATGGATATAATACTTGAAAAGATTACAAGCGTGGTTGTCTCCATAAGGTGAGTCCATAATCCTTGGTTATAGATAAACAGCAAGCCTATTAATGAAAATGCGGCAAGCCCGAATTTTTTACCAGCTACAAAGAAGGCAAATATCACGACAAGTAATATAAGAATAATGGCTGGGATACTAATTAGTAAATCAGTGACCTGATTCATGAGTAGTTTTCCAAATTGTTGAATCGTGTTAAAGAACGCTGAAAAATTACTCGTCAACCAGTCCATAGCTGATTCAACCCACGTAGCTAGTGGAATTGTTGGAATATTATCTAAAAAATTATTCATGTGCTTCGGCCTCCTCATCGCTCGTTGACAGTGCTTGGATGACAACGCCTCTAATCAGAACACCCAGTAAGCGGTCATCTTTGACAACTGCAATAGGAGTAGGTGAATTATAGATCATTCCTAAAATATCCTGTAAAAGCATATCTGGCGGAACAGTTAACACCTCTGATTGCACAATAGAATGGACTGTTTGTTCGTGTTTTTTAGCTGCAGCCAGTGCATCATCAGCTGTAATAAAGCCTTTTAAATGTCTATTTTTATCAACAGCCATTAATAAACTGACAGCCTCTTGACGCATACGTTTAAGCGCTACTTTAGGACCGTCAAGGTCTACATTGACATAAACAGGACGCACCATAACGTTTTCTGCTGTTAATACTTTCGAACGGTCCACATCTTCCACGAATGTTTTGACATAGTCATTGGCTGGATTGGTTAATATTTCTTCTCCTGTACCAATCTGAATGATTGAACCATCCTTCATAATGGCGATGCGATCCCCAATACGTAATGCTTCATTTAAATCATGTGTAATGAATAAAATAGTTTTCTTCAATTTTTGTTGTAGATCAAGTAGCTCATCTTGCATTTCTTTACGGATCAATGGATCCAGTGCAGAAAAAGCTTCATCCATTAATAGTATTTCAGGATCGTTGGCAAGGGCACGTGCTAACCCAACACGCTGCTGCATACCACCTGATAATTGACTTGGGTATTGATCTTTGTATGCGAGTAATCCAGCATTTTCGAGAGCCTGTTCCGCTTTTGCTTGGCGTTCTTGCTTTGAAATACCTCGAACTTCAAGGCCATATTCGGTATTTTGAAGTAATGTGCGATGGGGGAATAAACCGAAGTTTTGAAAAACCATACTCATTTTATTTCTTCTGACAGTCCGTAGACTTTCTTTTCCCATAGTAGAAATATTTTCTCCATCGATATATATATTTCCGCTCGTTGGTTCAATAAGGCGGTTTAAGAGCCGTATAAGTGTTGATTTACCACTTCCTGACAGTCCCATGATCACGAAGATTTCTCCTTCGTTGACCGTAAAGCTTGCATCGTATACACCAACAGTCGCACCTGTTTCTTTTAAGATATCAGTTTTACTTTTTTGCTGTTTAACGAGTTCTAGTGCTTGGGGAATATGTTTACCAAACACTTTTGATACGTGTTCTATTTTAATTTTTTCCATAGAAGCACTCCTTTCGTAGATTATTACTATGTGAGGATAATGATACCCAAAAATAAACAAGTAACAACCTTACTGTAACAAAGAGTTGTTACTTTTGTCAAATCGACTAATAAGAAAAAAACCGTTTAAACGCTGTTATATCAGCGTTTAAACGGTTTTTAATTTGGATATAAAAAGCTTTGAACTCTGGCGAAGCTTTCATCATTTCCGACAAAATAAATAATGTCACCTTCCTCAAATGAGACATAAGGACCAGGGGATAGTAATAATTCATTGCCACGTCGTATACCAACAATGGTGCTTGATGTATTTTGCCAAAAATTTAAGGTTTGTACAGTTTGATGAATGCATGGACTATCAGCTGTCATTTCTAATTGATAAGGAATGAATGGATTGACCGAACGGTAATGCTCAGTGCGGCTAATGAGCTGCTTTGCCTTGTCTTGTAAATTAATTAATTCATGATGCTGCTTTTGAATACTCGTCAATAGTTCATTTTGTATTTCGTGAATGGATTGAACATCATGAAACTGTCTGACGAATTGTGCTGCTTTTTCATACGATTTAATAATTACGCCGCTACCTTTAGAAGCCTCAACAATTTCTAAGTCTTGTAACACGGCAATGGCTCTTCTCGCAGTCTCTGCTGAAACATTGTATTGACTTGCAAGAGAGGATCTTGCGTATATTTTATCGCCAATGCGGTATTTTCTTTCTACGATCTTAGAGGCAAGGTCGATGGCTATTTGTTGATATTTTGGCTGCTTTACTTGAACATTTTTTTCTAAGTTCATTTTAAACTTCCTTTCGTCATTACAGTACCACAGCTTATTATAGACTAGCCTGCACAGAAAAAATAGCACCTCCATAAGCTAGTGGTATATGATGAAAAAGTAATGCTAAAATTTTGGTATCTATCATTTATATTAAAAGAATAATAGCTGTTGTTTGACACTTTTTAGTTATTATTATAAACTAAGTTACGTTATGTAAGTGATGTAAAAATACATGTGCTCAGTTGGCGAATTCAGCCAACTGTTTCTATAGAAGGTTGGAGATTAATATGACAATTACGACTAAAGTTATGGACTTAGTGAAGGATAAAATGACAATCGTGAAGCATACAAATACAGAAAATATTTGTCTAGTTGGCCCAGTGAATTTACCTGTAAAACAAGGCGATTTTTCTGCATCATTTCAATGGTATAACTGGCTAACAGTTGATGCAAATTTAACGAAAGAGGAAATTATTGATGGTTTAGCAAATGCCAATTTAGCATTTTTGCAACAATCATCTGTGCTGGTGTATGGTGATTTTACCCATTCCGAGGATGCTTTAATCCGAATGCATAGTATTTGTCACACTGGTGACATCTTTGGCAGTCAGCGCTGTGATTGTGGCTACCAGTTGCATGAATCCATGAAAATGATCGCAGAGCACGGCTGTGGCGCTATATTTTATTTAGCCGATCATGAAGGTCGTGGCATAGGGTTATTCTCTAAATCTCTTGCTTATTTATTACAAGAGGAAGGGCTAGATACAGTAGAAGCAAATCATGCACTCGGCTTCCCAGATGATACTCGTTCATATGACGAGGCACTTGCGGTATTAGCTACTCTACGCACAAAACCTGTCACACTTATTACAAATAATCCGAAGAAATTGGCTGCTTTACAGGCTCGCGGTATGGCTGCCGAAGGGCATGTTCCATTATGGGGCGGTTTGACAGAGACAAATCGTTTTTATTTAGAAACAAAAGTTGAAAAATCTGGACATATGCGCGAAAAATAATAGGTGGAGGTTGTGATGATGGCAAATGTTGATGAAAAGTATATGCAATTAGCACTCGATTTAGCAGCGAGTGCCAAAGGAAATACGAACCCTAATCCACTTGTTGGGGCTGTGATCGTGAAGAATGGCGTAATTGTAGGCACGGGCTTACACAGAAAAGCAGGTGAACCACATGCTGAAGTGCATGCTTTTCGTATGGCTGGAGAGCATGCACAAGATGCTACATTATATGTAACGTTAGAGCCTTGTTCGCATTATGGGAAGACACCACCTTGTGCGAAGCTAGTGAAGGAATCTGGTGTAAGTCGAGTTGTGGTAGCCATGCAAGACCCAAACCCAGCTGTAGCAGGGCAAGGCATTCAATTGCTACGGGATGCGGGTATAGTAGTTGAGGTGGGAGTTTTGGAGCAACAAGCTCGCCGTGTTAATGAACGTTTCATCCACAATATGCTGACACAACGCCCATTTGTTATTTCCAAATTTGCTATGACTTTAGATGGGAAAATTGCCACACATACAGGGCATTCTAAATGGGTAACTGGCGAGGCTGCACGTGAGGATGTTCACTATATTCGCCATGAAGTAGACGGCATTTTAGTCGGTGTGGGTACAGTCATTGCTGACAATCCTACTTTAACAACAAGATTAAAAGAAGGATACGGAAAAAATCCAACACGTATTATTATGGATAGTTCTCTACGCACACCCGATTATGCAAATGTGTTAAATACGGAGGAAGCACATACGATTCTTGTATGTAGTGAGGACGTAAGCCAAGAAAAAATGAAGCGATTTACAGACAAAGGTGTGACGGTTTTACCAGTACGTAAAAATGAATATGGACTTCAGCTTGATGATATGCTTGAAAAGCTTTATACACATGGCATTACGGATATTTTGCTCGAAGGAGGAAGTAAAATAAATGCTTCTTTTTTACAGCAAGGAGCGATCGACAAATATGTGGTGTATATAGCGCCTAAAGTTCTCGGTGGGAATCTATCATTAACACCGTTTGCTGGTTATAGTCCTTCTCAAATGAATGAGGCATGGAATGTTGAATGGACTTCATTTGATAAGGTAGGCGAGGATTTGCGTATTATTGCTTATCCAAAGCAAGGTGAAGAAAAGTGAACTATCAAGCAGATGTTTGTATAGTAGGGGCAGGACCAGCTGGCGCACTGTTAGCCTACTTACTAGCCAAAAAAGGGCTAACAGTGATCCTACTTGAGCAAAACGCAGCACTTGGTCAGTCATTTCGAGGCGAGCACTTAAATGAAGAGGGCGAGGCTGTTTTAAAAAATCATCATCTTTTTGAGGCAGTTGAGTCACACGGTATATTACGAATGGAGAAGCTGGAGTATTACGCAGATGGTAACGCCTTTAAAACGATTTTTCCTGATGAAGCAGTAGGTCATTTAGGCATACATGTCCCACAAGCTCATTTATTAAAAGGAATTTTACAAAATACACGGCCGTTTCCCAACTTTACATGCTTGCTACATACAAAGGTAACAAAGCTCATCGTAGACACTTCTGGTCATTATAGAGGAGTTATAGCAATAAAAAATGGAAACACTATCAAAATTGATAGCCAATTAATTATTGGTGCAGATGGTCGCTATTCTACCATCCGTAAGGAAGCACATATTGATGTTCAGAAACAGAAACATGGCTTTGATTTACTATGGGCTAAAATTCCTGCACCTTCAAATTGGGAACCTTCTATAAAAATGGCACTAATCGATGATAAGCAGCTGTCATTGTTTACGCAAGTTGGTGGTTATATTCAAATAGGCTGGAATATCGAACAGGGTAGTTTCCCTCAGCTGCGCAAACAAGCTTTTACTCCTTTTATCCAGCAGCTTACAACACAATTTCCACTATTAGCTAATACAGTACAAGAGCATATTCAGTCTTGGAAAGACTTTGTTTTATTAGATGTTTTCAGTAGTCACTGTGACTGTTGGGGTACCCAGGGCATTGTATTGTTAGGTGATGCTGTCCATACGATGACACCAACTGGGGCATTTGGATTAAATAGTGCTCTAAAAGATGCCGATTGTTTGGCATCTTTGCTAAATAAAGACACGTTAGCACAATTTAATGTACAAGATTTTCAACAAATGCGTAAGCAAGCCATTGAGGAAGTATTAGCAAAACAAATTGAAAAAGAGCAAACATTTGCTTCTAACTTTATAAATAAGGCTTCTTGAAAGGGCGAACAACTAGATGAAATTTGGCTTTGATATAGATGACACTTTAATTGATTTACGAGCACACGCTTTTTTACTCTATAATAAAAAACTAGGTAAAAATGTTTCCTTTAAAACCTTTCAAGCCTTACAACGTGTAGAAATACATGAGCCTTTTGGTTTAACAGACGAAGAAGGTTATGCAATGTGGAATAGTACAATGGAGGAGATTTATTTTACGGACTGTCCTTCTTTTGAGGGGGCAATAAAAACGCTCCAAGCTCTAGCGGCGCAAGGGCATGATATTTACTATATTACATCTCGTCCCAAACAATACTGTACACAAACAAAAGCATGGATGGAGGCGCAAGGTTTTCCAATAACGGACGGTCATTTTTTCTGTGGAATGCAGGATGCAGAAAAAGTCAATATTATAAAAGAGCTTGCGTTAGATGTTTATGTAGATGATAAACCAACAGTGCTGGAAACACTTCATGATGTGACAACTAAGGTGATTTTAAAAAATCAATCCTATAACCAGCATGTGAATCTTCCACGTTTATATGATTGGCAAGAGTTTCAAGTGCTGATACAAAAATAAAAGATTGGTACAACGATTATGCGTTCGTTGTACCAATCTTTATTTTTTTAAAATCGATTCAACTTAAAGGTTGATAAATCCTGTTTACTTTTGCCATCTACAATTAATTCCGCTAGTACTTCCCCTACAGCGCTACTAAATTTAAAGCCATGGCCCGAAAAACCTGCAGCAATAATAATATTTTGATGTTTAGGCAAAAAGTCAATTATAAAATCTTCATCAGGAGTCATCGAATACTTGCATGTTTTGCCGTATTTTATTGCACCATGCTTGGGCATAAACTGATGAATGAAATTTTGTAAATCAACAAGATCTGCATCATCAAATGGGCGCAAAGGAGTATTTGGATTGATCACTTCGCCACCATCATGTCGCCCAAGTTTTAATCCTGCTCCATCAATACTAGGAAAGCCGTAGTAGGTTGAATCTGCAAATTCAAAGCAATAGGCTGGGAAATTTTCATCACGATAAAGCTCCTCATCTGCCTCAAACCATGCAAACGTTTTACGTGTTGGGGTAACTGGGATGGTTACGCCCATCGTTTGTAGTAACTCGGTTGCCCATGCACCAGCCGTCACTATTAAGTGCTTTGCTTTGTAAAGGTTATGTACAGTTTGCACCTGTACAATTTCTCCAGCTTGAATAGCAAGTACTTTTTCATTCGTCTGTAAGCTTGCACCAGCCTCTAACGCCAATTTTTGATATGCTCGAATACATGCTTCTACCCGAAGGACGCCTGCTGTCGGCTCAAAGCAAGCCACTAAATCTTCTGGCAAGAATAGCCCTGGCCATTTGTTCATCGCTTCCGCTGCTGAATAATGTTCGAGTGCTAAATCATAGAGTGCTGAGCTTGCCTTGACATTCTGAATAAAGTCACAGGTTGGTTCTCCAATATTGACTACGCCAGTTTGTAAAAATAAGTTCTCATTGGCTAAAGACTCTAGCTCTTGCCAAAGCTCACCAGCTCTTTTTACAAAAGGTACATAGCTAGCCCCTTCACCATAAGCAAAGCGAATGATTCTTGTATCTCCATGATGACTACCTTCTTCATGCGGGGGAGTAAAGGCATCTAGCATAAGAACTTTGTTACCTTTCTTTGCTAAATAATAACCAGCCGCCATCCCCATGGAGCCAGCACCAACTATTATGACATCATATACCATTCTGAATCCCTACTTTTTTGCTCTAGTATAACAGATTAGCAGGGAAGGAAACAGAAATTTTAGAAAATAAATAGGCACAACACCTGCAATCCAAATGGACTAGAGGTGCTATGCATTGTAGATACTTGCTATTTTGAGCTTGGTAGAATTTTATTAAGGAAAATCGCTACTAGCGCAGCGGTTGCGATAGGCGATCCAAATAAATATTGAACGGTTGTAGGTAGTGAATAAAGGAAATCATCAGGCAATAATGTCAGAGCTAACGTTAAAATGACAGGAATCGCAATGACATACATTTCCTTTTCGCCAATATGTTCATTTTTCATCACCTGTAATCCGCTGATGGCAATAATGCCACAGACGATGACAAATACACCACCAATGACTGCTGAAGGAATGGCTGAAATAAGTGCCGCTAATTTACCAGAGAAGCCGAAGATGATAAACCAAATACCTGCTGCTATAAATACTCGACGGCTCGCAATCCCTGTAATTGAGATAACACCTGCATTTGTAGAGTAACCCGTCACAGGTGTAGAGCCTAGTAATGAAGCAATAAAACAGCCAATGCCTTCACCAATAACGCCTCGATTAATTTGTTGATCTGTTAATGGTTTGTCGATGACATTGCTAATGGCAAACCATGTTCCTGTTGTTTCCGCCATTAAGACAATATAAATAATGACCATTGTGATAATGGCTGAGATATTAAAGCTAAAGCCGAAATCTGCAAATGGAATTTGCGGCATACTAAACCATTTTGCTTGTGATACAGGAGATAAATCTAAAACACCCATCCTATTTGCCGCAATACTGCCGCCGATTAAGGCAATGATGACAGATGCAATACGGAATAGACGCCCTTTTTGGTGGAAGACTGTCCCTAACATGACACAAATGATTAATACAATGGCTGAAATCAAAGCTAAATAGATGTTCTGATTAATGGATGCACCTGCTCCATTAAAAATATTATCACTTAAACCGACAGGCATTAAGGAAAGACCGACAACAAAGATAATCGTACCGCCAACAATCGGTGGAATAAATGTTTGAACAATTTTATTGAAAATGCCTGTATAGCCTAAAATAATGACGCAAATAGCACCGATTAAGCTGGCACCTAGCACAGTGCTCCAGCCTAAATCACCACTGCCACTTGCCGCATAGATTCCAACAATAGCCCCTAGTGGAACATAGGAAGGGCCTTGTGCCATCGGTAATTTCATACAAAAATGGGTTTGTACAATAGTCGCAATTCCTGCCGCAATAAAGGTGGATTGAATTAATGCACCTGCCTGCCCTGTTTGTAGACCAATGAGCATGGCAATTAAAAATGGCACAACGTAAACATCCATGGCCATGACATGCTGTAAACCTAATAGAGCTGATTGGCTGAACGAGATTTTTTCATCTGGTAATACGGTTAATTGTGTTTTTCTTGTTTCGTTTGTTCGTTTACTATGTTGCGTTTTCACGAAGTTGTACACCTCAAAATGATAGATTTTTAATGAATAAGAGAATGACTAGTCTCTCGTATGAACTTTACTTCCTTGCACCCATACCTCACGGATATTTTCTGGGCGTACAAGATACATTATTTTTTGGAATATATCGAGTAAATCTTCCTTTTGATCAAAAATTGGAAGCTTAGCAGTAGGGATTTTTGTATCTATAATTTGTACATCCCATGTATAGTTTTCTTGTAAACGCCCAATTGGAAGGCTTAAGCTTTCACCACCACCAGCAGTGGCTAGATAGAAGGCTTCATTAATGGTAATACGTGAATTTGGCACACCTCGTTTTTCAGCTGCAAGGGTTGTATCGACACCATCCTCTAACATTCTTGATGACATAACAGCTTGTCTTGCATTATCAAAAAGACTTGGAGAAAATCCCCCTGAAACATCTGAGCCTAATCCAATATCAATGCCCATTGCATGGAAGCGGGCGATTGGAATCACACTGTTAGCAAAATAGGCATTAGAGATTGGACAATGACCAATGGCAGTGCCTGTTTCAGCAAATAATTGAGCATCATCATCACTTAAAAAGTTACAATGAGCCATAACCGATTTATCACCTAATAAACCAAAATCATGTAAGGCTACTGCATCATTCTTATTAAATCTCTCTTTGACATAACCATGCTCCCAGTCACTTTCGCTACAGTGAGATTGAATATGAGTATCATATTTCGCTGCTAAATCACCTAAGCCCATTAAGGCATCATCTGTACAACTTGGAATAAAGCGAGGTGTGACCACGGGGTAAACACCTTGTTTAGTTGTTTTCGCTAATTCTTTTACCGCTAAAATAAACTCTTCTGTATCAGCTAATGCGGTTTGTGTGTTTGCATCTCGATAAAAATCGGGATTTTGCTCAGGATCATCCATGACCACTTTTCCGACAAGGCCACGTTGGCCCTTTTCAGCACAGATTTTAGCTAACAGTATGCTAGCTTCTTTATGAACTGTCGCAAAATATAAGGATGTTGTTGTGCCATTGGCAAGCAGCGTGCTCACTAAATCCTCGTAAACCTCTTGTGCAAACGTTAAATCCGAAAATTTTGATTCGATTGGGAACGTATAGGTGTTTAGCCAGTCATAAAGTGGAATGTCTAAGGCTGTACCCGATTGTGCCCATTGTGGTGCATGAACGTGCAAGTCAACAAATCCTGGTAAGAAATATTGACCTTCAGCTAATGGATGGAAATTAGGTTGATGTTGATATGTAGTTAATAGTTGTTGGTAATCAGTACGTTCTGGACCGACTGCTTTATCAATCATGCCGTCAGCATTTATGAAAAACAAATAATCTTTTAAAATTTGAACTTCAGTAGCAGATTTACTAGTAAAAGCTGTCCCTTTGAAAATATACGTATATTCAGTCATAAAAACCACCTTAATGTTCGTTTATCGATAATAACACGGATTATTATAGGCTATACAAACGATGAAGTCTATAAAAAAACGAATATTAATGAGTTTGTGAAAGAAAAAAAGAAGCTGTCCAACTACATTTTTACAGCTTTGACAAGCATTGATGGATGAGAAGAAGGCACATGTTTTAGCGTGCCTTCTTTTTATAGAATGGATTCATTGATGATATGAAGAAAGTTATGAAAGGAGGGGGAATGGTGCTGTTCATTTTTTCGTGTACAAAGATAGATAGGACGTTGAATATCAATATCCTTAATAAAAACACGGGCAACTTGTTGCTGCTGGATAAAGCTAGAAGCTGCTATGGACGGAGCTAGCATTGTTCCGAAACCTGCTGCAATAGCATGGATCGATTCATTAATTCCATCTAGTTGCAGTCCTACTTTCGGTGGGGGAATTTTATGCACTTTACATAAAGCATTTAAATATTCTTTTGTGGAACTCCCGTCTTCCCTTGTCACAAAGGGCTGTTCCATAAGTTCTGCGAGGGAAATCGTTTGACCTGCTAATGGATGACTGTATGGCACGATAAACCAATAATCTAAATTCATCAGAAATTGATAATTAATATCAGGATGATGGCCATCTTCTTTAACGATAAAGGCTAAGTCAGCTTTATAATGCAATAATTCCTCAATGACTTGCTGTGAATTAGCCGTTTTTAAATGGAGATTTGTTGCTGGATAAATTTGTTTAAAATGAGCCAACCATTTGGGCAGTAAAAAATGGGAAGGCACATGCGTCGAGGCAATTTGTAATTCCTCATTGCCTGTATATTTCAGTTGTTCAATTTTATATTCAATATCGATTTCTAAATCAAATAATCGCTGTGCCTGTTTATATAAAAACGTACCATTTGGTGTTAATGCAATGCCTCTCCCTTTGGATTCTATCAGGGTCAAACCTAGCTCTTTTTCTAAATTTCGTATTTGAATGGTGACAGCAGGCTGACTAATCATAAGCGTTTGTGCCGCTTTGGAAACACTATTGTGCTCAGCCACCTTTGTAAATAGCCGTAAAGCGTGTAAATTCATATGCAAGCACCTCTCATTAATTTTTTTTATGATTTTATATACATTATATATTAGATTTATTAATTTACGCTCTGTATCCTTATAATTACAGTAGGAAAAAGGGGAGGGGGATAAAAATGACTCGACAGCATATGGGGGTTGTCTTTGGAGGAATTTTATTACTAGTTGTCGCAATGGGAATTAGTCGATTTGCATTTACACCGATTTTGCCATTTATGCGTCATGATGTAGGATTTTCGTTAGAGGTGGCTGGATTTTTGGCTTCAAGCAATTATATTGGCTATTTCATTGGCGCATTATGGGCAGGATTTATTCATCGTCGACGTAAAAATATTTTATTGGCAAGTGTCGTTTTCAATGTTCTATCGGTGGGATTAATGGGCTTGCTAGAGGTGTATTCTGTATGGCTAGTTCTACGTTTAATCGCAGGCATTACAGGTGGGCTTATTTTTGTTTTAACGTCTAGCATTATGATGGATTATTTGGCGAGACATTCATTATCGCGATGGTCTGGCTATGTATTTAGTGGCATTGGTTTGGGAATTGCTATTTCTGGCTTATGTGTTCCTGCAATAGAAGCGAAATTTGCTTGGGAGGGAACATGGCTAGGTTTAGGTATGCTATCAGCTATCTTTTTACTCATTACCTTTATTCTGTGGAGAAATTTAGAGGTTCAAGACAGCATAAAAGTGATGAAAACGCTCGATACCAAAATGACAAGAGGCTTTATGCCATGGCTGATTCTATCCTATGGCTTAGAGGGATTAGGCTATATTATTACAGGTACTTTTTTGGTTGATATTATTCATAATTTCCCTTCTCTCCAAGCTTACTCCTCTTACAGCTGGGTTATTGTGGGACTTGCAGCTATTCCATCAGCACCTGTTTGGACGGTCTTATTGGAGAAGTTTTCAGCGATAAAAATTTTGTTTGTGGCATACATACTTCAAGTGATTGGCATCCTATTACCCGTATTTTCACAAACTGTATGGAGCGTATTGTTAGCATCATTTTTATTTGGTCTGACCTTTGTAGGAATTGTCACGTTAACTACTTCCTATGCACGACAGCTTTTCCCGACACAGAGCGGTTTTGTTGTATCTTTATTAACAACCTTTTATGCTTTTGGACAAATTATCGGACCGATCGTCGCAGGAAAGCTGGTTGAAGTTTATAGTAGCTATAAAGCAGCACTTGTATTTGCTGGTGTCATCGTGTTTCTTGCATTGCTCGTTATGGTAATTGGTAGATGGCTAACTGTAAAAAAAGAAGCTGTTGCAGAACATACAATTTCTATATAGCGCATAAAAGCCAGAAATCCTATTTGGATTTCTGGCTTTATCATTTACTTAAAGAAGCCGTGCCTCTATCTACATGATATTAAAAAATATAATAAAAGTCTATATATTTTTTTCTTTATATGGAAAAATAGATAAGTGCACAAAGGACGTAACGTTACGATTCTACATTGAAATGGGGACTTTATATGAACACAGAACAAGCTATTCAACGTTGGAATCAATATGCAGAGCGGTATACAGCTACCTACGATGAGCAGGGTGACAATCATCGTGTAGTACTGTTAAATCCCACCATCTTTTCTTTACTGGAAGGGCTAGATGGAAAGCATGTATTAGATGCAGGATGTGGAGAAGGATATTTAAGTAGGTTACTAGCGAAGAAAGGGGCAAGCGTAACGGCTGTTGATTTTTCACAAAAAATGCTGGATATTGCTATGGAAAGAACACAACAGCAGGAAGCTATTCAATTTTTACACGGGAACTGTGAAAATTTAGCGTTTCTAGCAGATGAGCAATTTGATGGTATTGTGTCAAATATGGTTCTTCAAGATTTAGAGGACTACAAGGCTGCATTGCATGAAATGTATCGTCTTTTGAAACCTAATAGCATTTTTATTTTTTCAATTCTGCATCCATGTTTTGTGACACCAAATAGTGGATGGATAAGACATGAGCAGCTAGATCAACAGTATTGGAAAATCCAGCGTTATTTTTATGAAGGGGTTTACCAACAACTAGATGCTGACCCCTCAATTGTGCTGTATCACCGTACATTAACAAGCTATGTGCAAGCCATTATTCAAAGTGGCTTTACCATTGAAGCTATTGTAGAGCCAAAGCCATCACAAGACATGCTAGAGAAGTATCCTCAATTTGAGGAAGATTTGCATTGTGCAGATTTTATCGTCTTTAAACTTAGAAAATAAAGGAGAGTGAATCCATGCGTTTATTTCATGTCAGTGAGAACCCTACTATTACGATGTTTCATCCTCGACTACCTGAGCGAGCAGATTTAGATGCAACCAAAGGGCTTGTATGGGCCATCAATGAGAGATGCTTGCCAAATTATTTAACGCCGAGAGATTGTCCTCGTGTTTGCTTTCATGCAGGGGTACAAACAACAGAGCAAGATAGAGGGCATTATTTAGCACAAGCTTCTCATGTAGTGGTCATTGAAAACAAATGGTTTGAAGTATTGAAGAATACGAGACTTTACCTATATGAGTTTGATAGTAATGGATTCTCATTACTGGATGATAATGCAGGTTATTATACAAGTGAATTAATACAAATGCCCATTAATGTCTCTGAGGTTAACGATATAGCTAAAGCATTATTGGAACGGAATGTTGAATTGCGAATAGTGGATCGCTTGTGGGATATCCATGACGAAATCCAGTATACAAGCTTAAATTGGTCGATGTGCAGGATGCGCTTTGCACAGCCAAGACACTAAAGAACAAGCCTCGTCATGCTGCTAGTGCATGGACGAGGCTTGTTTGTCTATTAATTAGATAAAGGTATACAGCTAATTACGAGAAGCAGGGTGATATTCATTGAATCCTACCATCTATTCTTTGGTGGAAGAGCCAGATGGAAAGCATGTATTAGATGCAGGATGTGGAGAAAGATATTTAAAGTACTACTCTAACAAATTTTCAATCTCGTCTTCCAGTACGATCAAAATGAGGTAGTTTTAAAGGGTTTAGGTATATCGTTCAAAGTGGTGTTCACTACTGAATGAAAAAGGAAAAGATACTTTTGCAGAATGGTTGATTGAAGTGGAATCAGCACCACTCCTAGGGGATTTAGCGTCACAGATGAGACACTAGAGCGAACCCAGTGAGTGAAGCCGCTCAACGGACGTCCCCCTGGAAAGGATGCTGGCGGAACGGAAATTAACTCCTCGCCTTGCTAAAAGGTCTTTTTCTGCTAGTAACATGATCCTTTTTCAACACACATTCCCTTTATAACTAGACAGCATGATAACGACCAACAGGAACAATTAAAGGTGTTTTAGAAACAGGGTCTTCAATAACCATGCTATCTAAGTCAAATGTATCTTTAATTAACTCACTTGTCACAATATCTTTTGGCGAACCTTCTGCAAGTAAACGACCATTTTTTAATGCGAATAAGTAGTCCGCATAGCGGGCAGAAAGATTAATGTCATGTAATACCATGACAATGGTTGTACCATATTTTTTATTTAAATCTGTTAGTAAATCTAAAATTTCAACTTGATATGTAATATCTAAAAATGTAGTTGGCTCATCTAAAAATAAAATATCAGTTTGTTGCGCTAATGCCATAGCAATCCACACACGTTGACGCTGACCACCTGAAAGTTCATCGATATTGCGGTCAGCAAACTCTGTAATGTTCATCATTTCAAGAGCTTCTGCAACTGCCTCATAATCTTGTTTGGACCAACCTTTAAATAATGTTTGATGAGGAAATCGACCACGGCCAACTAAATCAGCAACTGTAATTCCTTCAGGAACGATAGGGGACTGAGGTAAAAGTCCTAACACACGAGCTAATTGTTTTGGTGGCATTTGATGAATGGATTTGCCATCTAGCATGGCATGACCACCGGTTGGCTTAATCAGTCGTGCCATTGTTTTTAATAATGTAGATTTTCCGCAACCATTCGCACCAATAATAATGCTAATTTTATTACTTGGAATAGCAATGCTGACATTTTCTAAAATCGTCTTTTGCTCGTAACCAGATGTTATATGTTCAGCCTGAAGCGTATGTGTTGGTTTCATCATATATCTCCCTTTCGATTGATTCGAATTAACAAGTAAATTAAGTAAGGTGCACCAATGATTCCTGTAATAACACCTACTGGATATCTAGCTGTAAATGCGAATTGACCAATTAAATCAGCAGCCAATACTAAAATAACACCAATTAGACCAGCTGGAAGTATATTTGAAAACCCGACACCAACTAATTTTTTGGCAATTGGTCCAGCAAGGAATGCAACAAAGGCAATCGGTCCTGTAGTTGCTGTAGCAAGTGCAATGATTAATACAGAACAAAGCATTAAAATGATTCTTGTTTTGTTTGTGTCTACACCTAGAGAGGTGGATGTTTGTTCACCAAGCTCAAGCATTTCTAAATGCTTCCCGAAAAATAACAGTACAGGTGTAAATACAATGACGATCATCATTAATGGATAGAGTGACTCCATTTTCGCACCATTTAAGCTCCCACTCAACCATCTCATGGCACTTGGAATATCATGTGTATTGCCAATTAGCATTAAATAAGAGATGAATGCATTTAGCATTGCTTGAATACCAATCCCGATTAATATTAATTTGCCAATTGAAAAAGAAGAGCCTCTTGATAAAGCATAAATAATTAGGACAGTAGCTAAACCGCCAATAATTGAAGCGATGGATACAACGATATTACTTGCTTGCAGGACAATAATACAAAATACAGCAGCAGCACTTGAACCAGCTGTAATACCAATAACATTTGGATTTGCTAAAGGATTGCGCAACATAGTTTGGAAAATATAACCTCCAACACCAAATGCAAAGCCAGCAAATGTACCAGCTAACATGCGTGGTAATCGAATTGTGCCTACAGCGAAAGAGGCACCTTGTACATGTTGGCCAAGGAGAACACGGATAACATCTTCAACAGGATAAATCGTGTTACCAAGCATTAGCATTGTGCAACACAGTATTATGGAAATAACAGTCAGTACAGAAGTTATTATGACAAAGCGTCTTTTTCTTCGTTGTCTGCCTTTCATTATGGATATCAATGTTTCATTCATCATAACGCACGCATTTTCGCTTTCATCGTAATTAAAATCAAGATAGGGGCACCAATAAAGGCTGTTAAAATACCCACCTCTAGCTCACCAGGACTGCCGAGAAGTCGACCACAAACATCTGAAAACGTTAAAATAATTGCTCCTGTTAAGGCAGACATAGGAAGGATAAAGCGTATATCAGGTCCTATAATAAGGCGGACAACATGAGTTGCTAATAAACCGATAAAACCAATAGGTCCTGCTAGAGCGGTAGCAGCCCCACATAAAAGAACTCCACCTAGTGCTGCAAACATACGTAGTGTACCAGTACGAACACCTAAACCAGTTGCCACTTCATCCCCGAGTGCTAAAGCATTTAGTGCTGGAGCAGTGAAGAGGGCAATCAATAGGCCTACAACTAAAAATGGAATAAATAGCTGAATAGCGTCCCAGCTTCCAGCTCCTACACTACCAACTTGCCAAAATCGAAATTGATCCATTACATTTGTACGCGGAATCATAACCGCAACGACTAATGAAGATAAAATGGCACTTGTAGCAGCCCCTGCAAGTACAAGCTTTAATGGTGTAGCACCACTTGCACCCATAGAGCCTATTCCAAATACAAAAATAGCAGTGATAATGGCACCCGCTATTGCTAACCATATATATTGATTGGCTGAACTAATGTTTAAAAAGGCGATACCACAAACGACAAAAAGTGATGCCCCTGTGTTTACCCCCAAAATACTTGGATCTGCAATTGGATTACGTGTAACGGCTTGCATTAGTGCCCCAGAAACGCCTAATGCCGCACCACACAGTAAACTAAAAATTGTTCGGACGATTCGTTTTCGAACAACAACGGCTTCATGTGACTGAACATCAGGATGGAACAAGCCATCCATTAGTCCAGTCCAGCCAATTGTACGAGAACCGAATAGTAGCGAAGCAATTACACATAACGCAAGAAAAATGATAAGAAAAAGCAAAACTTTAGCGAAATTTTTAGGGATAAATAACTGCTTCTGTTCGGTAGCTTGTATCTTATTCATATTACTTTATATTTTTTGCTACGTCTGAGATTAATGATAAATAGTCATCAATTGTATAGGCAATTGATAGTGGGCTAGGGGTACCAGCAGCTGCAAGTGGCGTATTATCACCAATAACAACAACATTCCCATTTTGAATAGCAGGTACTTTCCCTAAAATTGGGTCAGCTTGTAATGCTGGTAAAGTTGTTTCATCTCCGTAAGCAATAAAGATTTCTACATCAGCTAAAGCATCTGCATTTTCAGCGCTTAATTCAATATAGAAGCTGCTATCATCCGAAATTTGTTTTGTAACGCTTTCAGGATATTCCATACCTAATTCCATTAAGAATTCACCGCGTGGATCTGCAGGTGTATAAACATAGAATTTTGATAAATCTGTTGGAGTAAACATAGCGAATGCAGCTTTTTTACCTTTAATAGCAGCATGTTCATTCACTTTATCTTGGATCAATTTTTCAGTGTCTTTGATTAATTGTTGACCTTGTGCTTCCATACCCATACCTTGAGCGTTTAATGTAACTTGGTCACGCCAAGAAGTTACCCAAGGAGTTTCTTTATAGGCTACAACAGGTGCGATTTGACTTAATGTCTCATACTCTTCTTGCGTAATACCAGAGTATGCAGCAAGAATGACATCTGGGTTAGAGTCAGCAATGGCTTCGAAGTCTAAACCGTCAGTATCTTGATAAATATTCGGATTTTCTTCACCAAGCTCTTTTAATTTTTCAGCAGTCCAAGGAAGCATACCACTACCATCTTGTACACCATAGTTAGCTGCAGAGAAACCAACTGGCACTACACCAAGTGATAGTGCAACGTCATGGTTAGACCAAGCAATTGTTGCTACACGCTCAGGCTTTTTCTCAATAACAGTTTCACCAAAAGCGTGTTTAATTGTAATCGGATATTGCTGTTCATCAGTAGTTTCTGATGTATTGTCTTTTGTTTGTTCTTCTTTTTTAGCAGTGTCTTTATTAGATGAATCAGAACATGCTGCTAAAGCTAAAACCATTAATGATAAAAGCATTACTATGAACATAGAATTTTTAATTTTTGACATTTTTTTTACCTCACTTTATTTTAAAAAATGATAATGATAATCCTTATCATTCAGAGAAAAATATTACGCTAATTTCAGTAAAAGTCAACAAATATTTTTGCATTTTTGATGTTTTTTTGCTTTATCACAATTATACGATATTCGGTATAAAAACTGAGCTAGAAAAAAGCGGAAATGCCCCGCACTTCTTGGTTGAGAATTCTTAAACTATTATCCTTAATTACACATCCCTAAATTGGTATATGTAACGAATTTTTCCTAGAAGAGACGTTTAGAAAGCAAGCCCCGTCCTACACTTATTGCATGGACTAGGCTTCCTTGTCTATTAGACTGTAGATGTTTGTTCGATTGGTGTGGAAGAAATATGAACTAATTGTTTGTCTTGATAAGTGAAGATGTAATCATAATTAGTTGCCTCATTGAGCATTGTTGGTAAATAATGTTTTAAATCTGCAATGCCAACATTTTCAGGGTGGAAAATCCAAGTAAGGTCCTTCCAATCAAGAATACCCTCTGCAACTTTTATAGGTGTTATATATGTAAAAGATTCAGGTAGTTCTGCTATAAAAGCATACATACAGCCATAGTTAACAACACCATCTGTCCATGTGATTTTTCCTTTATAAGTAATTTCTTCAACCGTAATACCTGTTTCTTCTTTAATTTCTCGTATAGCACCTGCTAATGGCGTTTCGTCCTGTTCAATTTTACCACCTACACCATTCCAGGCTCCCATCCATGCTGGGTAATTTCTATTCAATAAAAGAATTTGTTCACCCTTCTTTAGAAAACAAATTGTAAATTCAGCCAAAATTGTTTCTCCTTTTCTATTTAGTCGTTACTAAAAATATTGTATCAAAGAAATCATTCTATCACGTCAAAATTGCATCCTGTATGCGTGTTATAGTTAATAAAGATAGTTGAAGGAGTGAGAATCACTGTGATATTAATAAGTGCTTGTTTAGCAGGGTTAAGTGTTCGTTATAATGGCACCAACAGTTTAGATGAAAAAATACAAAGGCTTATGTTAGAAAATAAAGCGATTACTGTTTGCCCAGAGCTGATGGGCGGTTTTTCAACCCCTCGGGAGCCTGCTGAAATTGTGGGAGGCAATGGAGGGGATGTACTTGATGGCAAAGCAACCGTTATTGAAAGGACTGGGCGTGATGTCACAGAGCTGTATTTAAAAGGAGCCTATGCGACTTTACAAAAAGCACTTGAAGTAGACGCCTCTCTGGTCGTTTTAAAGGAGTATAGTCCATCTTGTGGTAGTGCAATGATTTATAATGGGGCGTTCAATGGTACTAAATTATTGGGTGAAGGGGTAACTACAGCATTACTACGAAGGTATGGGATTGAGGTTCTATTAGAAGAGCAATTTTTATGAAAGGTCGGTTTTAACGAGAGAGTAACCTTTGTCAGTTAGAAACGTCTGAACTGGTGGGAGGTGGCTTATATGCCATTAACATTCGCACATCCAGCCGCAATTTTACCTTTTTCAAGACGAAGTAAGTACATCCATTTTTCAGCACTTGTACTAGGAAGTATGGCACCTGATTTTGAGTATTTTTTTAGAGGTAGACCAATAGGTGAGATAGGTCATAGCTTAACGGGATTTTTCATTTTTAATTTACCTCTTATTATTGTGATTTACATCATTTATTGTAAGTATGTTCGGCAGCATGTAGTTCATCATTTACCAGTATGTTTACAGGATACAGCTAACCAAACAACTTCCAGGAGTAAACGACTCAATGTCATTGTCTTTGGTTATTCAGCGTTTTTGGGTATGCTCACACATGTCATTTGGGATTCCTTTACACATAAAAATGGATTTATGGTTTCGCATCTATCTATTTTATCAGAAACAATGCCCATTTTCGGTTTTCAATTCCCCCTTTATAAATACTTACAGCATGGCAGTACTTTAGTAGGCATTACGTTGATTATCGGTTATGTCTATGTTAGAGCAGCCCATCAATCAACGAATTCATTGCTCACTATTCATCCTAAACAAAAATTATTTTTCTGGATACAGGTACTTGGATTAGCAATCTTCTATGTATGTTGCTGGTCTATTATAGATGGGGTATCAGTTAGCAATTATGGTGTATGGGTGGTCCGTATGATTGATTCATTTTTCTGTAGCTTGCTAACCATTTGTTTATTGAAAACATATTGGCAAAAATAAATAATAACGAGCATGACAGGACTTCCTTTAAGTGGGAGTCCTTTTGTTCGTTACCTCCTTTTCAGTTTGGATAAAAAGAAAAATACATAGATAACGAAGCTAGCATAAACTAGTATCCAGATGAACTGCCAATAGAACTTACTAGGGATGGATTTTATTTGATCGCCAACAGTCATTATTTCTAAAGAAAGATGGAGTGGTGGTAGAACCAAAATAAGACCTTTCATTTGCGGGATTGAATCTTTTAACGTTGCGACTACCAAGGTTAATAATAAGACGCTAATGACTCCCCACCAAGTGTTTTGTTTATTTTTGACAAGCTCTCTTGTAAAGATAGCAGAGAGAGCAATCCCCAAAATCGCTAAGCTAACATGAGAGAGAAATCCAAGAAATAGGTGTGTAAAGCTTGGTTCCTCGGCAAAAGCATGGATAGCTGTGGGATAAATAACAGAAACCATACTTAAGCTAAAAGCAATCAAAATGGCAATTATAAACAGGCTGAAATGATAAGATGTCGCACCATTTGCATGTAATATCGTTATCATTTTTTGCCCTTCATCCTCTGAATGAAATAGTGTGACGGTAAACCAGCCCATCAGGAAAAAGAGGATTATAGAGGTAAATGAAAAGCTATCTAATATAGGGTTTGGGACGAATGTGTAGTTAACAACAAGACATAAAATAAAAATAGAAAAAGGTGGAATATACTGATAGGTTCTCAAATAATTTTGTAACTGATATCGGCCTAAACTAATCATGTTGTATGAACTTCTCCTTATCATTGATCGGTATGAGTTGTTTAATAGAAGCGTTTTTATCAAGTAGCTGTTGTAAAAGATGGTCAGTACGCTGTGCTTGGATATGGACAATCACTTCATAAAAACCATTCGCTAATGGTGATTGCTGCTGTATTTCCGTTACATGTAATAGATCTTTTATGTATGTAATATTCGAAATTTCAAAAATTAATTGATTGTAGGTTGTAGGAGTAACAGATAAATCCGTTTGCATCACTTCTTTATGGTGAATCATTAGAATCGTATCAACGACATGCTCCAGTAGCTTTGTTTCGTGACAGGATAAGATAATCGTCATCCCTTGTTGTTTGAGCGTCTTCAGTGTTTCTTCCAAATCATTCTGTGTTTGCAAATCCAGCCCTGATAAAGGTTCATCTAATATTAACAAGTCCGTTTCGTTGAGCATAGCCTGCATAATCATTATTTTTTGTTTCATACCTTTAGAAAAATGGGTCATTCTAGTATCCTGTACATCTTCCAGATGAAATAGTATTAATAAATCATTTATTCTCGATAAAAGTTTTTGTTTAGCCATCCCACGGATTCGCCCCATATGCTGAAGATATTCCTTGGGGGTAAATAGAATAGTGGAAGGGGCAACCTCTGGTACATAGCCAATGTTTAAAGCTTGTTTAGAAGACATAAAGGAACCATTGTCTGGCGTAATAAGCCCAGCAATCATTTTTAAGAGCGTGCTTTTGCCAGATCCGTTTTTTCCAACAATAGCAATTATTTGATTGTCGTAGATGGTAAAGGAGACATTTTCTAAAATGGAAGTACCTCTGTATTGCTTAGTGATGTTTCGTGCGTCGAGCAATATGTTCATCAATCTGCACCTACTTATACTGAAATTCATTCATTTCATTGTAAATGATTTGTAGTATGTATGGCAAAAGAAACCATTTTTATTGAAAAACAGTAAGGAGCTGTTGATGATGAACAGAACCTTACTGTATTTTTTACAGCGACCGATATTTTTTTAAACTAATGATATTTAAGGTAATAAATACTACAGCGAAACAAGCAAGAATACTGAGATTCATTATAATATCATTGAAGGAATAACCTTTATACATAACCCCATTTAATGCGTCCGCTGCGTAGTAAAGTGGCATGATACGTCCAATATTTTGAAGCCATTCCGCCATACTATCAAGCGGAAAAATGCCTGAAAAGAATACTTGTGGAACAATAACAAGCGGAATAAATTGCATCATTTGGAATTCTGAAGCGGCAAAGCTTGAAAGCAGGGCACCTAAGGATAACGATACAAGGGCAATCATCATATTAATGAGTAAGACAAGCCAAATGGAGCCTACATGGACAATATCAAGCACATAGATACCAAACAGTACGATAATAATTGTTTGTAGGAAGGCAAATAAACCATAACCGACCATATAGCCTGCTACAATTTCTGAGCGTTTGATAGGTGTTGCAAGTAAACGTTCCAATGTCCCAGATGTTCGTTCCTTTAACAAGGCAATCCCTGTAATTAAAAAGACAAAGAAAAATACGAAGAAGCCAATGAGCATGGGACTAAATATATCAAAAATGGCCGTATCCTTATCACCATAAACATAGTCTGTTTCTAAACTATCTATGGAGTCTTGAGAAGTCTGTAAAAGTTGAGCAAGCTGCATTGTTAAAGCTTTTGACTGGGAAGGATCATCATTTAATAAAGTTAACTTTAGTTCGTTTTGCTCTATTGCTAGCCATCCATCATACTCTTTGTCCTGTAGCTGTTTTTTCGAAAAATCATTTTCTTCAATAATTGTAAAATCCGTCTCTTTCAATTTGTCAATCAATGGTGCGGGACCATTAGAGACGACAAGTGTGACAGAAGCCTCGTTACTATTGAAAATAAAATACATTAATGACAAGACAAGAAGTGGGGCTAAAAATAATAAAGCAAGTGTCCGCTTATCTCGTTTCATTTGTTGTATGATTCTTGTGACGATAGCACCCATTCTCATTGTACGTCACCTCCAGCCTTTAAAAACACTTCATCAAAATCTTTTGCCTGATAATAGGCTTTTAATGCCTGTGGTGTACCTTGTGCAATAATATGCCCGCTTCTGAGCATAGCTAATTGATCGCATCTTTCCGCTTCATCCATCGCATGTGTCGTCACTAAAATCGTTTTATGTTCGTGTTCTTTTAAACGAATAAGTTCTTGCCAAATTTCCTTTTTTAAAACAGGATCAATGCCAACCGTTGGCTCATCTAAAATCAATACCTTAGGATTTTGAATAAGGGCAATGGCAAGGGACAGCCGACGTTTCATACCTCCAGAATAATTCATCACTTTAAGCTGTAAGTCATCGGTCAAACGAACAAGGCTTGCGGCATAGGCTACACGCTCCATTTGCTCCGCCTTCGATAATGAATAAAGCTTGGCAAAAAAATGTAAATTCTCTTCACCAGTTAAATCCGTATAAAGTGCATCTGACTGTGCCATATAGCCAATATCATTCAATAATTGCTTATGTGGAACAGCTAAATCTAATACTTCAATAGTGCCATTATCAGGCTTTAGCATGCCCATAATCATTTTAATTAGCGTTGTTTTTCCACAGCCTGACGGACCAAGTAAGCCCATCAATTGTCCCTTGGGAATATTTAAGGTAAGGGGGGCAATAACTTGCTTATGTTGAAATCTTTTTTCAAGGGTTTTAATAGAGATTGCATGGTTTCCCATATGGATCTCACTCCTTCACTGAACACTATGTTGATTTGATAAAAATTTTACGGTAGCATGTGAACAAATACAATCAACAGTTTGCCTGTAAGTGTTAAGTAACTGGAGGGAAGTTTGTGTCTGTACATGAAAAGATGAATTTTGAAACAAAGCAAGCCATTAAAAAGGTTTTTATCCAGCAAGTAGAGGAGGTCGGCTTTGAACGTGTGACCGTCAAAAATTTAGCGTTAACTGCCCAAATCAATCGTGGAACGTTTTATTTACATTATACGGATAAATATGACGTAATGGAGGATTTGCAACAGGAGCTATTAATGGAATTAGAACGCTATGTCAAACATGTTCAACCAGTGGAAGCATTCCAAACATTAAAAATGGGTCAATTCTATCAACCCTTTATTAAAGTGATAACATGTATAAAAGAGCATGCAACAGCCTTTCGTATGTTATTAGGAGAGCAGGGAAGTCCAGCTTTTACACAAAAGATGAAAACTATCTTTGGCAATCATATTTTGGACAGATTATCAGTGATTCGCGAGGAAGTAAAGGATCCAGAATTTCAGCAATACTTACAAGCCTTTATCGCATCTGCCATTCTGGGTGTAATTCAGGAGTGGCTTGACAAAGGCAATGAAAATTTAACGGTAGAAGAAATGGTCGCTCTCCATTTTCGATTATTACGATTTTTAGGAAATGTAGTAGCCAATAGTTAACGGCACTGTAGCGGTTGGGGATGATAATTGTCAATCTCGTTTAACGAAAAATGACTAGCTAAACTATCGCAAAGTACACCAATTAGAAAATGACTGCCAAGCATCCACCGGTAAGAGCAATCTAGTTGAATATTATCTGAACCGAACAATGTATAGATTGCCCCCTATTATTAAGTGCTTCAATGTGATAAAAGATATTAAAAATTCCAGCACGATAGGCATAGCAAGTTTTAAAGCCTTACTGCTACAACAAAAATAGACCGAAATTTAGCAGCAATAGCCTTGTTATGTTTAGCTCATAAGAAAACAACATTTCGAAGATTGTCACCAAGGTAGTAATAGTAAGGAGTATAAATGGCTAACGCATTATACGTATATAAAAAAGAACATGACGATGAGCCTTTTAGCTAGTCTCACGCATGTTCTGATGATAACCCTTTGTTCAAATTTATTTGTCATAATAATCGTTCAATGCCACTTCCAAGCGTTCTTCTAAATGCTGAGAAATATAGCTTAGCACAAATTGCTCTTTATCCATTTCAATTTGAGCTGACTTGAACATTTTAGTGAAAAAACTTACTTTATGCTTCTCTGAAAAAAGCCGTAATGCTTCCGTTCGCAAAGTAGATACAATCTCATTTTCTATATGACGCTCTCTAATCTTCTGCACAATATCCTTCACACTGTTTTCTTGTAGCTCTGAAATTTGCTGTTGGAGATGTTCATTTTCTTGTTTCAGTTCTACTGTTTCTTTTTGAATTTCCTCTACTTGAAGAGCGGAGTCTGCAGATAATCGCTGAATGTTTTGAGCAAGAAAATCCTGATTGATGTTTACTTGTAATGTTCCTTGCTCTTCATCTGGCAAAATCTGAAAGAGGCCAGTTTGAATCATCTGCTGTAGGACGTTTCCAAGCACATCAATTTTATGTGATAAATCATCAGAATCCATAGTTGTTGCGGTAATTTGATGTTTCAGCAATTGACCATTATCATCAATGCCTAGCAATAATTTTATCCCCCTCACACGATACTCATCCTTCAATAATAAAATCATTCTTAGCCTTACTATAGCAGGCAGGTTTAAACGAATATTACCATTCACATTCGGCGATGCATTGTCAAAAATGTATTGTTCAAATGGTTTTAAATAGTAGCGAAGCATAGCGTCTGTAATATCAAACCAGCCCGCGACTTCTGCTATTGTATAGTGTTTGGATTCATCGATGTCTGTTAAATAGGCATCCTGATAAAGATTCTCCTCTAAAGGCGTATGTTGTAGTGCAACAAACAATGGGTCATCTTGCACAATTCCAAGTACCATTTCTTTTGCATCATTTACTTTAAGCATCCTTTCACACCCCACTTTATTTTTCCCATGACTAATTGTTCTCTATATAGGTTTCTATTCGTTTGGCAGCAATTGTATGCCTATTTTATGTAGGAAATAATCATTAGAACAATGGACCTTTTAATCTTTTATGACTCTTGAGGAAAAAAGTCGTTCTCAGTGGGAATGTATTGATACATAAGTGATAGCGGGGGACACATATAATGTCTACTCCAATGTGTACCTCAAAATTTAATAAATCATACAAACTTCAGCAAGTAATATGTGAGGAACTAAAGAAAGACTCAAAAATCAAATTAGTTTTCAAAAACACCCTCCAACTGTTTGGAAGGTGTTCTAATAATTTAAAATTGAATTCCTGGTGACTTTTCATTGTGTACTTCATATTTGAAAAGCCGATTTTACTTAAAAACACTATGTACTATAGTAATATGAAGCTATCTTTTTCAAGTCAGATGCTTGGAAATTAGCTAAATCAATCTTGTCCATATCCGTCCTTTTAATGACCGTGGTCATTGCAGACCCAGTAGTAGGGTTACCATAATCATCTTTGAAGTGATCTTGCCAATTGATGTGGATATTACCCATATCCTCTACATCCTTTAAAATTTTAAGTAATTTAACTGTATTTTGTTGAGCATCATTTAGCTTTTTCTTTTTTGTTATGGAATCATCAATCATCAGCTTTAAATAATAGGTATCTCCCATGCTTTCAACCCTAATATCTCGATCGCGGCCATCAGTTGTAGTAGTTCCAAATAAATCAGCAGCTATCTTGGCAATACGTTCCTCTAGGGGGATACTTGTATCATTTGCAGCTTTCATATCAATAACGATGGTATCATTTTTCTCCTTTAATTCCTTTTCAGAAATTTTCTGATCGTCACCAATCCTTGTAGTTCCAATAGCACCAATTACAATAAATGTGATGATTAAAATAAACCACCATTTTTTATAAAAAGGTTTATTCATAAATGTTGTCTCCTTACATAATTCGTTATTCTATTAAATTATATCAATAATGGGAGGTATTGTCAGTGGTCACTCCATATAGCTATTTGTCAAAAATTACTCCTCTCAAAGAATGAGTAATTTTTTATATTAACTTACAAATATTTCATACAAAGATGTAACCATTATGGAATCAACCAAATATTGTAAAAACTTAAGAAAAAGTTAAGAATTCTCCTTGCAAATCTTTAAGAAATGCTCTTTATAGTTAGAACCATCAACAATGTAAGCAAAGCGAGGAGAAAACGACATGCAACTCATTACCTTCCTAACTGAATTTATCAAACATCCGAAAACAATTGGAGCAATATCACCTAGCTCCAAAAAGTTGGCTCATAAAATGGTACAACCCATTTGCTTTGAAACGGCTCAATGCATTGTCGAGCTTGGACCAGGGATGGGTTCCTTTACTACAGAGCTTGTGAAAAGAAAGCAGCCAGCTACATTGCTTATTCTCATTGAACATAATGCGATTTTTTGTGAAAAGCTACGTCATCAATTTGCACATGAAGCCAATGTTGTGGTAGTCAATGGCTCAGCAGAAAACTTAAGGCAGTTTATGGACGAACTCCATATAGAAAAAATTGATTATGTCATTTCTGGGCTGCCATTTACCTCTTTAAAGTCTGATGTATCATGTTGTATTTTAAGCAATGTGAAGGATTGTTTACGCAATGGAAAATTTATAACATTCCAATATTCACTTGTGAAAAAAGCATTCTTTCAAACATATTTTGAAGATATTTCTCATGAAAAAGTATGGATGAATATGCCGCCAGCATATGTACTAAGCTGTAAACTTGGTCATACGAGGGCTAGTTAATGGAGCTACAGGATCTTTTAGGATTCATTGAACAATATGGCTATTTTGCTTTGTTTTTTAGTTTATGGTTAGGCATTATAGGGATGCCGCTACCAGATGAGATGATTGTGATGAGTGGTGGCTTTTTATCTTCGTTAGAAAAAATGGTCGTATGGAAATCCTTTTTACTGACCTATTTAGGTGTTGTTTCGGGGCTTTCACTAGGGTATTTCCTTGGTAAAATCTTTGGACATCGAGTGCTCGACAAACTTATCAAAAAGAAAAAGGCAAAATACCTTGTAAAATCAAAGGAATTACTAAATAAATATGGTCGCTTTGCATTAGTTCTGAGCTATTTTATTCCGATTGTTCGACATATCCTACCGTACTTGGTGGGGATGAATAATATGCCCTTTAAAACGTATGCCTTGTTTTCCTATACAACAGGCTTTGTTTGGACATTGATGTATTTTACACTTGGTTTATTATTTGGCAGTCAAATGGAAGTTATTTCGATGCTGGCTATTAAATATGGTATTTATTTTGGAATTTTCAGCGTAATCATCAGCAGTTTTTATTATTTTTATATACGAAAATTAAAAAAATAGTTAAAATGAGGAAACGTTATAATGGACAAATATTTGATTATTGGTGGGGTTAGATGAGTAAAGAAACCATTTTAATTGTAGATGATGAAAAAGAGATAAGAAATCTTATCGCTATTTATTTAAAAAATGAAGGCTATCATGTGCTAGAGGCTTGTGATGGGGATGAAGGCTTACAGCTATTAAAGAAGCATCAGGTGCACTTAATTGTATTGGATTTAATGATGCCTAAAGTGGATGGTACTGAAATGTGTATGAAGGTAAGAGAAATTGCGGAAATGCCTATTATTATGCTGACAGCAAAATCTCAGGATATGGACAAGATTGTTGGCTTAACAATAGGCGCTGATGACTATGTGACAAAGCCCTTTAATCCGTTAGAGTTACTTGCCCGCATTAAATCACAGCTTCGTCGCTATCTGAAAATGAATGGCATGAATAGCAGCAATAGTGAAGAGCTGGAAATCGGTGATTTACGTATTAATACTGCAACACATGAGGTTTTTGTCAATAATGAAAAAGTCAAGTTAACACCAAGAGAGTTTGCGATTTTAGAATTGCTTGTCCGTAATCCAGGCATCGTGATGAGTGCAGAGCAAATTTATGAAAGGGTTTGGAAAGAGGAGGCTTTTCAATCAGAAAATACAGTGATGGTCCATATACGTAAAATTCGAGAGCGAATTGAAACAAATCCAAGAAATCCTCAATATATCAAAACAGTATGGGGAGTAGGATATAAAGTTGAAAAAGATCTTTAGGTTTTTATGTAAGCTCATAGGGCTCTTCAAACAAATCGGTACGAAGATAAAAAACAATATTCAGCGTAGCATTCGAATTCAACTATTTACAACGTTTATCTTATGTGCGCTGGGCAGCTTTTTGGTGTCACGTGCAGTCCTCCCATTGTTTGAGAATATCAATGAGACCGTGATGGTGGATTATAGTGCCAGTATGCAGATGATGTATTATAAGGCACAAGATACAGCAGAATTAGCGATCCAAGAAAATAGTGTTAATGTGTTAAAGCAATGGATTGACCAAGAAAATGACAAGGTGGACAGTGACCAGAATGCTTTACAAATTATTGTGACAGATGAGGGCGGGAAGATTTTATATAAAACCAAGCAGGTCAAAGAGCAAGAAATTGCTCTGCATGAAGAAATAAGAAATGTCATGGATTTTGCAATCAATCAACCGTTTAACCATACGTATCCAGGTGCGATAGAAACATCACGAGAGGCATTTACCACGTTAGTGCCGCTAACCCTGCAAGATAAAAATTATTATTTCTTCGTGAGTGGGCTTCCACAAGGTGAAGCGATAACTAGTACAAGTGAAGGGCCCATACCTTTTTTCATTGGGGTTATTTTGTTTATCGTATCTTTTTTCTATAGTACCAAGCGTAAAATGAATCAAATTGAGGCATTGGCAGAGGGGGTTATGGTCATCGCAAAAGGAAATTTAGCTTATCGTATTGAGAAAAAAGGACAAGATGAAATTGCATTACTAACCGATAATATTAACCAAATGGCGGAAGAAATTATGACAAGCATCGAAATGGAGCGAAAAATCGAGCAACAAAAAAATGAGCTTATTACAAATGTTTCACATGACCTGAGAACACCTCTTACGTCTATTATGGGTTATTTACGTTTATTAAGCGAAGAGAAGTATGAGACGAAAGAGCAGTATGACGAATATTTGAAAATAGCTTTTTCTAAATCTGAGCAATTGAAAAATTTAATTGATGATTTATTTGAGTATACCAAGCTAACGAATGATAAAAATACAATAGTACGACAACAGGTTTGTGTGAATGAGCTACTCGATCAACTAATGGAGGAATTAGTGCCCTTAGCAGAGGAAAAACAACGTATTTTTATGAAACACTTTTCTGAAGAAAAAATTTTTGCAGCGCTTGATTCGGAAAAAATTGTTCGTGTGTTTGATAATTTACTCATTAATGCTATTAATTATAGCGCTGATGATGGAAAAATTATGGTTTCTCTTGAAGGGCAAGACGATCATATGCGTATCTGCGTGGCAAATCAAAGTGATGCCTTTACAACGGAGGAGCTTGATAGTTTATTCGAGAGATTTTATAAAAAGGATCAAGCGAGAACAAATGTTACAGAAGGTTCGGGACTTGGATTAGCGATTGCCAAAAGCATCGTAGAGCTCCATGGAGGAACGATTCACGCTAAATATAAAAACGAGACATTGTACTTTATTATTACATTGCCATTAGCAGCTTCATAAGTTCAATTACAGTGGAAGAATGTAAATAGCATGCTGTCTGTGTTTATGATGACCTAGCATTTCCTGCATGGTTGCTAGGAGAGCTGTGTCCTTGATGAAGAGTTGAATTTCTGTTTGCTTGTATTGTTTTTGAAAGTCAAAAATATAGTCTGTAATGATTTGTAAGTTATAGTGGTTTTGAATCTCTACCTCGACGAAAAACGGCAGTGTTAACTCTGGCAGTTTTGTGCTCCCTCCACGACGAATCCAGACCGCTTCCTGCACATAGTAGCGGATAGGTAATTGTCGATTACTAGCGATAAAAATATCCATAAAAAGCTCCCTTCAGTATGTAATTACAGCCTAAAGGAAATGTATTCAGTCGTCAAAAGAAAACATAAGCTGCTCAGCCAAGGATTATGTGCTGAACAGCTTTTTAGTAGAAGGTGGATAGTAAAGGATAGCGTTACTAAAGTGGTGGATAGCGTTATCAAAGTGATGGATAGCAATACCAAAGTGATAGAAAGCATTTCAAAACTTTTGGCTAGTATTCTCGCAACGTTGGTAAGCATCAAGAGATTCTAAAAAATACTGTAGTATAGGAGACTGTACATCATCCTTACGATAAATAAACCACGTAGGAATTTGTGCTTGCTTGTTCGTGATCGCATGCAGTGCCAATGCTTGTGTGGCACTATATTTTTCCGCGATGGCACGAGGAAGTAAGGTAAAACCTAATCCCGCAGCAACACAGCCTAAGATTCCATCAAGTGTTCCAAACTCCATTCGATTTTGTGGGCGTACACCATCCTCATGTAACCAATGATCTAAAATAGCCCGATAGGAACAGCCATGACGGAATGTAATTACAGTGCTACTCGCTAAATCTCGCAGCTGCTTAATTGGTTTATGCTTGCTAGATGTGACAATAACAAGCTCCTCGTAGACAAACTCCTTTACCAATAGATTTTCTTTATAAACAGGTCCAGTGACAAATGCACCATCTAATTCATAATTTTCTAACCGGTCAATATTATCCTGTGAAGGGCTTGTCAAAATGGTAATATCCACCTGTTCATGAGCTTGATGAAATATGGTTAATAACGCTGGTAAGTGTAGTGCTGCAGTCGTTTCCATTGATCCAATTCGTAATACACCTTTTGGTTCTCCTGTATCCTGAACAATCTCAAAGGATTTTTCATAGAGGTGAAGCATTTTTAAGACTAGCTCGTAAAATTGTTCTCCTTTCGGTGTAAGCTGTATTCCACGATGTCCGCGATAAAAAAATGTTGTGCTATACAGCGTCTCAAGACTTTGAATTTTCATAGAGATGTTGGATTGCGTGTAATTAAGTGCTGTGGCAGCTTTAGAAAAACTACCTGTTTGGACGACTGTCCGAAAGGTCGTTAAATCATTAATATTCATAGATCCTCCAACTATCAGTTTTTTTGATACCTATTATAACGAATTAAGTCTATTTGTGATATCTGGATATTTGTTATAGTAAATTGGAAGGAGTGATTCTATGCACAAGCAAACGATTCAATATGTAATTGGTGGGATTTTTACATTGGTAATCGCCATGGGCATCGCTCGTTTCTCCTATACAGTTATTTTACCGTATATGCAAGAAACATTTGAATTTAGCCGTGCAACAGCAGGATATTTAGCCACAAGCAATTATTTAGGCTATTTAGTAGGAGCATTGGTGGCAGGGCGTTTACCTATATCAAATAAACGCATTCCTTTTTTACAGCTAGCACTCGTTATTAGCATTTTAACTACTGCCTTCATGGGCATTACGAATGCAATCCTTATATGGTACATACTGCGGTTTATCTCAGGTGTAATGAGTGCCTTTATTTTTGTCGTCATTGCGAGCCTTGTCCTTGATCAGTTAGCTAGCAGTCGTAACATGCATCTATCAGGACTTTTCTATAGTGGGGTAGGGACAGGTATTGCTTTAAGTGCCATCATTGTTTCACCAATACATGCCATTTTTCAATGGAATGGAACTTGGATTGCTTTAGCTCTGTTTTGTGTCGTATTGTTTGTGCTGATTATAAGATTCATCAAACCGATCCCACCGTATGAACAACACTTAGTAAGTCAAGCCATTGCGCCTCAGAAAGCTCCACCGAAGACGTGGCTAAAATGGTTAATCATAGCCTATAGCCTTGAGGGGCTTGGCTATATTGTCACAGGTACCTTTATTGTGTCGATTGCACAGGAGTCAACAAGCTTTCATGGAGATGCAGCTTTTGTATGGTTTGTAGTGGGCGTTGCGGCAATTCCTTCATGTATTGTATGGTCGAAGCTAGCACAGCATTATGGCTATGTAAGAACATTACTGATCTCTATGCTATTGCAAGCGTTTGGTATCGTGTTACCTGCATTCACAACGAATACGCTTACCCTTTATGCCAGTGCCTTTATTTTTGGTGCAACCTTTATGGGCATTACAACAGTTGGCACAACATTAGCAAGACATATTGTACCGATAAACAGTCATCAAATTATAGGCTATTTAACTGCTGGTTATGCATTTGGCCAAATGATTGGCCCATCCATAGCAGGGACAATGGCGAATATGACGAATAGCTATCAGTATGTATTGATAGGCGCTGCCGCCGTAGTAGTGCTTGGGGCTCTATGTTTAATTGGTGGGGTAAAATATGATAGGACGACTGCTCCCATAAGTAAATAAAAAAAGTAAGTAAGACCTATCTGCGTCTTACTTACTTTTACATTAATGGATATCTCGTTTCTTAAAGTTCCCACCACGAACTTCTGAAACATCAGAAATGACAACAAAAGCACCTTCATCGATATCCTTTATAATTGAAACTAATTTATTTTCTTCCATACGGTTAATGACACAGTTTAAAATTTCCGTTGGTTCGTTAGAGAAACCACCACGTCCATGTGTATAAGTAACACCACGTCCTAGACGAGCTTGGATCGCGTCCCCAATTTCCTCAGATTTTGCACTAACCACACGAACTTCTTTTGATTTCTCTAAACCAACTTGGATAATATCAATAACATTTTTTGCAATATAATATGTTAAAGCTGAGTATAAAGCACTCTCTAAGCCAAAGATAAAGCTTGCCCCTAAGAAAATAAAGGCGTTGATAAATAAGATAATATCGCCGACTGAAAATGGAATTTTACGTGATAATAGTACAGCTAAAACTTCAGAACCATCTAAAGCACCACCGTTACGTAATACAATCCCGATACCCACACCGAGCAGCATACCACCAGATAAGACAATCAGTAAGGGATCATTTGGGCCTAAAATGGTTTTAACATCATGTAAAAGCACCGTAGAAATGGATAATGCTGCGATACCAGCACTACTCATTAATGCAAAGGTTTTTCCAACTTGCTTATAACCGATATAAATGAACGGAATATTTAAGACAAAGAGCAGTATGCCTAACGGGATTCCGAAGAGGTGAGCCCCCATAATACTTAGACCCGTTACACCGCCGTCAATGACAGCATTTGGAATTAATACAGCTTCTAGTCCATAAGCGGCAATCACTGCTCCAATAATAATCATAATTAATTTTCGTATATTTTCTAGTGACTTTCCTTTTTTCATAAATCTTCTCCATTTCTTTACGTCAATAGTACTTAAGGTTTTGGAATAATATTTATCGCAATTGTTTTAGTCTCAGAACCTTTATTTGAGTCGGCCATATTATAGTATTTAGTGAGTAAATTGTTAAGATCATGTTCGAAGCTTACAAATTGATCAGTAGTTAAGGTTAAATCATGTAAAGAAAAAGTAGCTAAGTCGCTTTCACTTTCTTTTTCTTCAAGTGAGGATAAATAATGTTGATATTTAGACAGTAATGTTAATTGATAATAGGACATATACGTTAATTTTTGCTTCTTCGTTAGTTTTCGCCAATCCTCCTCGCTAAATTTTGCCGCATGTTCATTTAAGGCATAAAATTTTTCTGTAACTGAACGGATTTTTCGCTCTCTAACAATTTTGATGATGTTTTCGTCCATAAGGATTTGAATGTGGCGATATAAAGTAGCTTGTGGCACATCCTTAATGATTGTAATCATCTCTAAAGTACTTAAGCCTTCCTTTTTCATATGCAACAGAGCTTGTAAAATCTTCATTCTCACAGGATGTATTAAGACATCTGCTTTGCTGTGCATCAATTCTCCTCCTTCTAAAAATGAGATGGCTTTAAGGAAAGAAAGTAATATTATCAAAATGAGAACGTTATCAAATATAATATATTTTTTTTAAGATGTACAGTCATATGGCAAGTGAATTTTCCTCTTTTATAGAAGGAACAGGAAATAATTCATTGTATCACTCTCTACTAAGATGGTAGATTAAAAACATAGCAACTATCGTCCCCATCATTAATATCTTCAAAGTCATAGCCTAAATAAATACTTGTAAAAAGGGTGCAAAAGGATGAAGTATAAAGTTTTAACTATTTTACTTTGTGTGATGTTTGTATCTGGTTGTATGCCTAAAGTTTTGACTTTTGTAGGAGAAAATGAAAACTGGGAAGTGCAGTTTGAGGTAACTTCCGACAAAATGAAAAGTGATCAGTGTGGTGCAACGAGTGGCACTATTCGATATATTGGTGATCAACCTCTGCCTAAAGAAGTGAACTATACACTTAAACATGGTATAGAAACTTCTGGTTCAGATTCATTGGATAAAAACGGCGTAATTCTAATGGGGGAAGGCTGTTCCAATGCACTACAAGATACAGAGGTAGAGATAACGATCGCCAATCAGAAATGATTCCTTTAACAGTAAAATAAACACTATAAACTGTATTTCTGAATGCACTTTTAGAAAAATGTCAAAAAGAGAGAAATCGATGGTGTTCGATTTCTCTCTTTCTTTTCGCCTAGTTACGTCTACTCTCATTAGGAGAATTCATTTCGAAGTAGTTTTATTTAATTAAATCAAAAACACCGCAACTATCGTCGTCGCAACAAGCCCAATGACCACAGGGATTAAGTTTCGTCTTGCTAGCTCAAATGGGCTCACATTACAAATGGCAGCGGCTGGAATTAATGCCCAAGGAATCAATGTACTGATACCAATGAAAGACATATTACTTAGCTGATACTATAATTATTTCCCTGAAAAGCATCTTACTTCGTTTATATTCATCTTTTGTGTCAATGACAATTTGACTGAAAAGAGTACTGATTATTTGTTTTCGTTCATTGTCATTTGCTTCTAGCCATAGTTCATCAATGTTATCTACAATCGATCTGTATACATCATTGTTAAATTTCTGGTTTTGTTGAATATTATCTAACTCACTTTGTAATTCTTTTTGTTGAGTACGTAAATCATCTGTAGATGTTATTAGTTCATCAATGCTAATTATATCCGCCTCATACATAGTCTTTTTCTTTTGCATTAATTTTTCTACAGATGCTAATTCAGATTTTAAATTATTAAGTCGTTCAGTAGGTATAGAATCTGTTGGTTCATTACTCGTAATATTACCTATTAATTGATCAAATTGTGCGAATACGGTTTTAACTAAATTCTCCTCTAAGATCATATGACTCGTACAACTTTTTCCAGCCTTTTTTCCTGAACATCGGTAACCTTTTTTTCCATTTGCTTTGTGGCCAGATATTGAATGACCACAACGTCCACACTTTAGAATTTGCGAAAAGTAATAATTACTTGTCTCTCGTTTCGCTCCTGGCGTACGACGTTTATCTAGAACATCCTGAAGTGTCCAAAATTCTTCCTTTGAAATAATTTTTTCATGATTTCCATCATACAAAGTTTGTTCACGAGGAGGTTTTTTATGTCCATATCGATCAGAGTGATTTGTAATGTAACCAGCATAAACAGGGTTATTGGCAATCCCACGAACAGTATCAACATGCCAATTTTCGCTACTTCTTGTTTTATAGCCCATCTCGGTTAATTTAGAAGCAAGTTTAGTGAAACCCATTTCTTTAGAAAGGTCAAATACTTTCTTAACTATTGTTGCTTCATCAGGATTGATTTGAAGTAAATCATCTTTGTAAAAATAGCCATAAGGTGGTGTTCCACCTTTCCATTTCCCTAATTTAACCTTCTTTTCTATTCCTAATTTTACCCTCTCAGCAAGATTCTCACGTTCCCATTGAGCAATAGCAGCAACAAGTGTAATAAAGAGTCGTCCCATTGCGCTAGTTGTATCATAGACTTCTGTTGCGCTTTTAAATTTGCAATTATTTTCGTCAAGGATTTTTAGTATTTCGTATAAATCTAAAACAGATCTCGTAAGACGGTCAAGGCGATATACTAAAACTACATCGATATCTCCATTTTTAACTGTTTCTATCATTCTTTTAAAATGAGGTCGATTCAGATCCTTTGCCGAATAACCATCATCGATATATGGTTCTCCAACAGTCTCCCAACCTTGTGATAAACAATAAGCTTCTAATTTTTCGATTTGCGCTAAAATCGAGTATCCATGTTTTGCTTGTTCATCTGTTGATACCCTAACGTAAATTGCACAACGCATTTAAATCCACCTTTCTATAAACGAAAAGAGCAAACAAATGTCTGCTCCTAATGGTTATTTAAAATTCCACAATCAGTTTTTCTAATTTACCTATGATACGAATATTTTTATCAGTTTTTGGGTTAAAGATTCTTGGTGGATGGCTTGGATTTTCGCTTTGAAGAATAAAACTCCCATTTGTTCTAAACACTCTTTTTAATAATATTTCATCATCTAAACAAACAGCGGCGATTTCACCATTTTCAACTTCATCCTGTTTACGAAGTAATAACATATCACCATCAAAAATCCTTGCACCTATCATAGAATCTCCACTTGCGCGAACGTAAAAATAATCTCCGCCTTTTATCCAATCAGTTGGAGTCGAGCGATATTCTGTAGGTGTTTCGAAAACTACTAAACCTTCTCCGCATGAAACATTCCCATACACTGGAAGATTCACTTCATATGTATCGTCATATTCATCTACTTCAAAAAAATGTGTAAAAGGTACATCAAACATATCAGCCATTACCATAATTTTATCCATTAAAGGTTTATTAGCATTACGCTCCCAAGCAGAAACAGCAGTAGGTGCTACACCTAACTTTTTTGCCAATTCTTCTTGAGTTAATTTATTTTGTTTGCGTAATGCTTTAATTTTTTCACCAACAGTCACTATGTATCTCCTCCTTGATAATCATTATATATAAAAACTGTAAAAAAGTACAGTAAATCTGAAACTTTAATATCATTTTATTAAATAAGTACAGACAATATGTTATTTTGAGTTGAAAATACAGAAAATCTGTAGTATCTTAAATTCAGGAGGTGAGTAAATGTGCAATACACATTAGAACAAGCCCGCATTTTAGCTGGACTAACACAGAAGGAAATGGCTAAAAAGATGAAGATGTCAGAAAAAACGTACATTCAATACGAAAAATACAGACGTATTTTTAGAATGGATCAAGCTTATCTATTCATGAAGTATGTAAATGTACCTTTTGATAGCATTATTTTTTTTGCAGGACAACTACAGAAATTCTGTAGTTCGGATGAACTCTCTTGCACAATCTGAGTAAAAAAGAAGTGCTTTTAATCAGACAAGCTCATTCGACATATTGTGATAAAAAGGAGTGTGATTAATGGAGGGATTTAAAGTCACTGAAGAAAAAGTACGTAAATTAATCCCTATTGTCGAAAAAATTTGGTCTCGAAAGTATGGAGTTGATTTGAAACTAAGTAATTTAACAGTTGGTGGGGTTACTGTTTACCGAAATGATTGCGCAAAGTAGCGCAGTCTAAAAAAGCTTTGTACAAGCATTAGGAGAGGTGAAACCAAATGAACACAACCAACCTTCAATGGCTAGCAATGTCGGATGAAGTTAAACAGGATGAGTTGAATAAGCGAGCGAAAAAACGCTAGGTGGTGAATTAAATGTCCAATGGAAACAAGATCATCACACGTAGTAATAGCAAAATCATGATTAGAGATGGTGAGTTAACGCGGATATTAAATGCTACTGAGATACAACAATGGCACCATATTGTTACAAAGATTGAGCGATTTCAAAATAGTGAGTTGGAGAGGAGAGTTCAATGAAAATTAAGCCTGTACCAGTTGCACTAATCGCTAAGGCAATGACTAAGGCTGTTGCAGCACTTAGGAAATAAAGGAGGAATTTATGAACATTCAAAAGGCAACAAGAATTGCTTTAACAACAGGGCAATTCATTACCAGGGAAACTAAGTATTTTAAACGATACAGAATTTTGCCAACGAAATCAGATAGCTGTTTTGTAGTTCACATTGCAAAGGAATATGTTGACCAAATGGATGAAAAGTATATCCCCGGCAAACGTTGGAATCCGAAGGTCGAGGATATATTGGCGAATGATTGGGTTGTAAAGCCTCTTTAATCAAGACAAGCCCATTGTTTCTTTTACAAAGGCTACACCTAAGTCAGCCAATATGGGCAATGAAACACTTGTTAATTTTGAAGATCTTGATTTAACTTTCTCCCAAATACCAGGGTCTCTGACGTTGTCTAAGAAATTGTGACCTTCCCAAGTGAGAGCGTCAACAGAAACCGCATAAACTTCATCGCCTGCATAGAGAATATCGGCTTTTATAAAGCCAGCATCTAATAGTTTTTGGATTGTATAAATCACAGTTTCTTCAGAGTAAGAAATCATTCTGGAACTACCACAGATGTTATTCAACCAAAGAGTTTCATTAAAATTATTGGATTCGACAGTAAGCAATAAATCTCTTACACATTCTCTATTCAAAATTATATCAATCACCTACCTTTCTACCAATAGTTTAACAGAAAGGAAATATAAGGAGGAATAAAAATGAAAGCAGTAATTAACATCAAAGGTACAAAATTATCAGTGGTTGGTCTTAACATCCATGAGGACCAAATTACAAGTGTACAAGTTGTGGATGGAGAAGGCAAAGTAGCAACGCATTATGATAGCAAGCATGCATCTTATGTTCCAGAGGGCGCAAGTGTAGTCAATCTTAAAGAAGTCCTTGAATTTCCTGACGCTAATAAGGAGATTGTGGAGGACCTCAACCAGCTGATTGTTGATTCTAGGGATCATTTAAAAGATTTAGGAAATCAAATCATTCAAGAAGTATTGATCCATAATGGACTACCTTTTGGTGACAGTAGGCTCCCTAATCTAGTGAAAGAATATAAGGAACATAGTGATTACATTGATGGTGTTGCATCAGCCTTGGAGGTTGTGAAACGTGACAACTATGAATAAACAGTTGAAACGCAAAGCAGTCATTGAACAGCTACAGAAGTTTGGTGTTACCAAAGTCGAAGGACAACCACTGGAAGATGCCTTATACACATCTTTGCTAAAAACATTGGCGCGTAAACGTGCAGCACAAGATTGAAAGTAGGTGAATGAGTGATGTCAGATTTTATTGGAACATGTCCTTATTGTGAAGGTACAACATACGCAGATTCAGTGGATGTTGGTGTAGGTTATGTACAGTGTGGACCGTATCATTGTGAAAATTGCGGAGCTAGTGAAATAGGTCCTGAATTAGATGATTGGTGCTACAAAGATCGTGAAGGGAAAACTATTTACACTACAGGTAAGCGTAGGTATTGGTCTTGGTTGCGTAAAGGTAAAGGTGGGAAGTCGCGTAGTAGAGAAGACTACTCAAAACGTGTATTACGCTACGATGCTCCATTCACCAAAGAAGAATTAGAAAATGGTTTCTACCGAGGGCGGATTTCTCCATATGCAAATACAGTAAATGGTCAGTTGGTTAATCATATTGAAGCAAAAGAAGCTTACCGTCATGGATTACTTGATGAAAAACAGTTGTTATAAGGAGTGAATGAGTAATGATACAGGTTTATTGTAATGACGAAAATGGAGTAAATAGATGGTTGACTGAGCATCACGAATTAGTCTATGTAATCGACATTAAATTAGCTATGAACAATGACGGTGAGTACATCATGGTTGTCTATAGAAAAAAATAAAAGCAGGTGATTCCATGCGTATAGGCCACACACACGCTGATGTATACGACCGTGAATCAGATTACTGGCAAGACATTGAAGACGCGCAGAATGCCCAAATTAAGGCACAAAAAAACTCGTCAAAGGGCGCAACCAATGGCGAGCGTAAAAAAATATATGACACTGGTAGTGTATCACAGGAGGATGCGAAATGACAAAGACAAAAAATGAGCGTATCACAACTTTAGAAAATGAAGTAGCTGAATTGAAGCTAATCGTTCATCAAATTCGTGAAAGTAAAGTGGTTGATGGTGTGAGTTATGCGGAGGAGCCTTCCACACAGATAATTGTGGAGGACATCATCGAATTTGAAGGGCAGCAATATTGCAAGGTTGATCGTGTAGCACGTGAAGGTGATGTTGTTATTTCTTCTGCTATGACATCGTTTTTAGTTGAAAAAGGAAAGCCGTATAAAGTTTCATGTTTTGGTAGAGATCTAGTGCTTAACAAAGAAACATCTAACATTGTGGCTTTGTATAACGTTGGACGTACACCCGAAACAGTAAATGTTTACGAATTAATCAAGCCTAAACCACTAACACCAAATCAACAACGTGCTGAAATTATTGAGAAGGCGAAAGAGTTTATAGAATCAACGAAAAAAACTTGGAGTGGCTTAGTGGTTTCAGGATCTCTAAAAGGCCAGCTCCGCACAGTCGGGAATGTATATCAAGTTATCTTGGGGCAAATTTCACCATTTAGAACAAGAGTTGCAGCTTGCAATGTTGAGTTTGTTATCAATGAAGATAAACGCACAATCGTAGCTTTAATGCAGTCTATTGAATCACCAAAAATATATGCTCGTGGAATCGCAAAGTGTGATCCAAATGACGTATTCAACGAACACATTGGAAAAGCCATTGCTCTAGGACGAGCGCTTGGTCTTGATGTTAGTGAGTTTGAACAGGCGGTGCAGCCAACGGAATTTGTATCAGGACAAATCATTACTTTTGAATCTGATTTAGCAGGAGAAGACAAAGGCGCTAAATTAAAAATTATGAGCATTGAAGACAACACACTTTGGCTTGATGATGGTTTTGAAGGTTATGACTTATGTGATGAGGACTGGAAACCAAAAATCCTCAACGACACTAACGCTATTTATTGAAGGTGATTGATCTTGGAAATTTGGAAATCAATTAACGGATATGAAGGTTATTATGAGATTTCTAATTTAGGAAATGTACGCTCATTAGACAGATTTATTCAATCCAAGCGATGCAGTAAGTATTTCCTCAAAGGAAAGAGATTGAAAGCTAGTCCTGGTAAAATCGGTTATCCAGTTGTTCAATTATTCAAAAATGGAAAAAATGAAAGGATATATGTTCACAGATTGGTTGCCGAACACTTTATCCCAAAAGTAGAAGGTAAAGAAATAGTGAATCACATAGACGGAAATAAAGCTAATAATCATTATCGAAATTTAGAGTGGGTTACTCATAGCGAAAATCATATGCATGCATTTTTAACAGGTTTATTTGTTCCAGGTAGTTCAAATAAAAACGGTAAAGTCCAAGGCGAAAACAACTACAAAGCAAAATTGAAAGAAAGTGATGTCATATTCATATTGGAAAATGCCAGAAGAAATGGCGGCGATATGACTACTGTGGAATTAGCAGAAAATTTCAATGTATCCAGAACAGCAATTTCTGCAATCTTAAATCGAAGAAATTGGAAACACATTAACTAAAGGAGGATCGATAATGGCTACTCTTTACGAATTAACCGACCAATACAAAATGCTTCAAAATTTTATAGAAGAAAACAATGTAGAAGGCTTTGAACTAGCACTCTCGCAAATCATTGGTGATATTGGTGAAAAATTAGAAGGCTATGCCATGGTGCTTAAAAATATTGAGTCAGACATTGCAGGTATCAAGTCTGAAGAAAAGCGATTGGCAGATCGTCGCAAAGCAATGGAAAGTAATCTTGCTCGTATTAAAGAAAATATGGCTGATACCTTATTAACAGTAGAAGGCAATCGAGTGAAGACAGAAAAGTTTACATTCAACTTCCGTAAATCAACATCAGTACAAATTGAGAATGACGCTGCTATCCCTCCACAGTTTATCAAGGTGGAGAAGACAATCAGCCGTTCTGAATTAGCAAAAGCATTAAAAGCAGGTGAGCAAATAGAAGGTGCTCAACTTGTGGAAAATCAATCATTAAGTATTCGATAGGAGGATTATTGGTGCCTAAAATCACTATTGATCCTCGTCTAGAAAATGACAAGGAGTTAAAAAAAGTATTAGACAAAATTAGAAGTGGAGTAGCTGGGCCAACAACCTTAAAGGTTATGTATGTTGGTAAAAGATATGGCGGTTTTCATTATGGAAAAGTCATTGAAGCCACAGCACGGCACGCTAAACGTTCAAACGCTGATTATCCATATCCGAAGTATCAACCTTATAAATGGCAAATTAACGATGAAGATGGCGACTCCTACACTATCTCAAATGATGGAGAAACATTTGAAAGAGATTGGGTAGTGGTGCCAGACAATTATGAAATAGGAACAGTTTTATTAAAAGACTAGGAGGAAAAACACAATGAAAAAATTACTCAATCAAAAGGAACAACACATCGCATTCACACGTGAAGGAGCAGAAGAAATCGTATCAGCTGCCAAAGAAAATGATGCGTTGATCATGAATAAAATCAGTGAAAAGCATAATAAAAATGGTCAGTATTTCTTGGTTGATTTAACGTACCAATACGATACACCAAAAGATGCTATGGAAGGCAAGCCAAAAGATGATGCACCAGATGGTCAAATGAGCATTGAAGAAGTGCATGAAGGTGTTCCATATACAGTCAATCCAGATGGCAGCGTGAAAGTGGAAAATAATGATGAAGAATTGCCAGAATTCGAAGATCCATTTGCAGATGTAGAAGCAAAGCAAGATACATCTACTGATAATGTGCCATTTTAATAGAAAAGGAGTGTGGAAGGCATGCAAGTAGCAAATGCAATACGTGAGAAACAAAAAGCCTTGATTGGCCTAGTAGGTCCATCAGGTAGTGGTAAATCGCTATCGGCCTTACTTCTAGCCTTTGGGATTGTAAAAGAAGCACATCCTGATTTACCAGACGAAGAATTATGGGGGAAAATCGGTGCTGCAGATACGGAGCATAAACGCTTACTCAATTATGTGGGACAAACCCATGGCAATATCACAATTGGTTCTTTCAAATATATCAATTTTGAACCACCTTTTAATACGGATCGATACAACATGGCAATCAAGTTGTTAATGCAACAAGGTGTAGAAGTCATTATTGTGGACAGCCTTTCGCATCAATGGCAAGGCGAAGGTGGGGTAGTTGAAACTCACGGAGGCATGCAAGGTAACTCGTTTCAGAACTGGGGTAAGCTTGCTCCTGAATCTAGCAAGTTAGTAAAAGGTTTAACAACAGCTGCAGTTCACATGATCACAACACTACGAGTTAAAAGTGATTATGTAATTGAGCAAGTCGATGGAAAAAACGTACCCAAAAAGGTTGGTATGAAGCCAGTCCAAAAAGATGATATGGAATATGAGTTCGATACTGTATTTTCAATCGGAATGGATCACATGGCCAGAGTAAGTAAGGACATCACAAATTTATTTGAAGGTGATGAGTTTACTATCACACCTGACATTGGTTCAAAGCTTTATCGCTACCTTGAATTAGGTATTGATGTCCAAGCAGAGGAACGTGCTAGACGTGAAGAGGAAGAAGCAAATCGTTTAAGCAATGTAGCTAAGATTCGCGAGTTGTCTTCCACAGATGAGAGTGTAGCGAAGATTGTTTCAGATTGTGAATTTAAAGCAAATCTACAACTAGAAAAAATGACCGTACCAATGGTCGATAAAATCATCAATTTAATTGGAGGAAAATAATATGTTCAAAATTAATCATGAAGAAGCAAAAGGCGGATTTGAATTAATCGCAAAAGGTGATTACGAAGTTACGGTCCACAATTATGAAATGAAAACAGCTACCACAGGTAATAACCAAGTTGTTGTGGATTATGAAATTCGTAGCGATGTTAACCAACCGCACCAAGGGCAAAAAATCTTATTTGACAATTTCACAGTTACGGAAAAAGCTATGTGGCGTTTCCAAGCAATTTCGAAAGCTGCACAGTTCCCAGATGGTATGAATTTCAACTCATACAAGGAATGGGCAGACACATTAGTCGGTAAGCACTTGGTAGTAACAGTTGGTCACCGTGTAGCCACTAACGGCAAAACATATCCTGAAGTAACTGGATTTAAAGAATCAACAGCAGGAGCGCCACAAGGTAGTGGTTCAATTACAGTAAGTGAGGATGAAGTACCATTTTGATCAGTAAATAAAATTTCATAGAGAGGTCTGTTTTTGCGGACTTCTCTTTTTTATACCCAAAATTTTTGGAGAAGGTGGTTCAAATGGTAGAAAAAGTTAAAGTGACCGCAGAAATGTTCCTAACATCTCTTGAGAACATGCATGAACAATGTAGAAGTTGTAGGTTTTTCACTCATGAAAATGATGGTGAATGTAGTAAACATTCAATAAAACGTAAGGGGAAAGATAATAAGTGTGAAGATTGGAGGTACTTTGCATGAGTGAAAAAGTGAAGGTAAGTCGTGATTGTTCTCAATTAAAAAATAGAACATATTACATCGCTAAAGTTAGATTCTTTGAAGGTAATTGGGAACATAAGGCTGTTTTCTATCACAATAGGGACGGACTTGGTCAATTATGGAGTAACTCATATGAGCAAAGGCATGATATTGACTTTTCTACTTTTTATCAAATTGAAATATTAGAAGAAATAAAAGGCATCAACGAATGAAGGTGGCACCATGAAAGTAATCCCATACAACTTTAACGAAATTCCTGGTGAACTTCGCAATATGCCGAACTGGATATTGTGGAAAGCAGAACAAAAGGATAACGGTAAAATTACTAAAATTCCATATCAAATTGACGGTAATGAAGCTCGTTCAAACGATGCTCGTACATGGTCAACATTTCCCACTGCGGCAAAATTTTATAGAGATTCTAATGCAGATGGAATTGGCTTTGTATTCAGTCGTCGCGATAATTTTGTCGGAATCGATATAGATAAATGCGTTACCTATGCAAACGATGATGAAAAGCATGAAAATCCAATCGTTAGTGATTTCGCTAAAGATGTTATTGAAATGCTTGATAGTTACACGGAATTTAGTGTCAGTGGTACAGGCATTCACATCATCGTACGCGGCAGTCTACCACAATCAATCTGTGGTACAGGTCGTAAAAATGCCAAATTAGGTTTAGAGATATATCAGCATGGACGTTACTTCACAATGACTGGCAACCGCGAAAATTCGAATGAAATTTTTGATCGCACAGACGAACTTGTCGAATTGCTTGAAAAATATTTTGATGATAGCGATTTGCGAGGGCGTGTTGTAAATATTTCTGAATACGAAAACGATGAAATTAAATTATCAAATGAGCAGCTATGGCAGAAGATGTTCAATAGCCGCAACGGTGATGAAATTCGTGCATTATACAATGGACATTTAATCGATGACGACCACTCATCATCTGATATGGCATTAGCAAACCATTTAGCCTTTTGGACAGGTAAAAGTGCTACGCGTATGGATAGCATGTTCCGTGAGACTTCGCTGATGCGTGATAAATGGGACAGAATCACATACGGCGATACAGGTGAAGCGTACGGAGAGCGAACGATTGCAAAGGCTATCGCTTCTACTACCACAACTATATTGGACCATAAAAACGACAGTGAATTTTCATTTGCCATCCACAGTGATGATGTGGTGGAAGAAGTTGAGCAAAAGCCAGCACGTAAATTCAAATTGACCGATTTAGGAAACGCCGAGCGCATTGCATACGAATATGGTCACATCATTCGTTATATTCCATCGGTCGGTTGGTATGTATGGAACGGCAAGTATTGGGAGTTCGATGATAAAGGTAAGCTACACCGATTAGTCGCGAAGGTTGTTCGCAAGCTAGGCGAATCAGAGGACGAAATCGAAAAAAAATGGGCACGTCATTGCGAAAAGCATAATGTTCGTGAAAGCGCGATTAAGGATTTAAAAATTTTAGTGCCAGGAGATAGGAGCGAATTTGATATGAACAAATTTTTATTTAACGTATCGAACGGTATTGTTGATTTGCAAACAGGTCAGTTACAACCTCACGACCGAGAAAAGCGATTAACGAAAATGGCGAATGTCGAATTTGTGGAAGGCGCAAAATGCCCGACATGGCTTGCGTTCCTTGACCAAATATTTTTAGGCGATAAGGATTTAGCGGAGTATATGCAGCGTTTAATAGGCTACTCATTAACAGGTGATATTTCCGAGCAAATTATGATGTTTTTAGTCGGTGGTGGTAGTAACGGGAAATCAACATTTATCAATACAATAAAAGATTTGGTGGGCGAATATGGCAAACAGGCAAAAGCGGACACGTTCATTAAGAAAAAAGATACAGGAGCTAATAACGACATAGCTCGACTTGTTGGATCACGCTTTGTAAGTGCAATCGAATCAGAAGAAGGCGAAAAACTTTCAGAATCATTCGTTAAGCAAATCACAGGCGGTGAGCCAGTATTGGCCCGTTTCTTAAGACAAGAATATTTCGAGTACATTCCTGAATTTAAAGTGTTCTTCACTACGAATCATAAGCCAATCATCGGTGGACTTGATGAAGGTATTTGGCGCCGCGTTAAATTAATACCATTTGATTTGAACCTACCAGCTCATCAACGTGATAAAAAGTTACCTGAGAAGTTATCACTCGAAATGCCAGGTATTTTAAATTGGGCTATTGAGGGTTGCTTAAAGTGGCAGAAGGATGGATTAAAAGAGCCTGCCATCGTTACGAAAGCGACTGGGTTATACAAAGCAGATATGGATATTTTAGACCCATTCTTAATTGAGTGCTGCTACCAAGATAAAGACAATGATCAAATTAAAATCGAAGCAAAAGAGCTTTATAACGTATATGACAGTTTTTGCTACAAATCGGGTGAGCGTACTTTAGGTAATCGTAGTTTTTACAGAATGTTGGAAACTAAGGGGTATAAAAAGGAACGTGGAGCCGGAAATAAATTGTATGTTTATGGAATTACATTACTCGAGAGAGCGCCGAAAGGGGTTACTCAACAGCACGAAAACGTTACTGAGGAAGCCGAAAAAGTCGGTTTTAAGCTTGTTTAGTACCTCACGGTTACTTTAGTAACTATTTTAGCTAACCTTCGAAAAGTCAGACATACCAAGGGTTTATAGTACTTTTTATAGTTAATTAGTTATTTTTGTTATTGGGAAATCAGTTAAATAAAAAAATAAAAATAAATATATAAGTACTATATAAGAGCGTAATACCTAAATGTGAGTAACTAAATTAACTTTTTAGGGTGCGAACGAACTCAACCCCTTGTGGCTGTAAGGTTTGTGAGGTGTTATTTAACTAACATGTAGCTAACTTTTGTGGTTACTTTAGTTAGTAACGGAGCTTTTTTAAAAATATCGATAACTTACAGGAGGTAAAAATGCTTAATGAATTTATAGCCGAAAATTTAACTATGACATATAACTTTATAAAAATGCCTGCAAATGAAGTTTATGAGAGGTATTTAAAATATTGCAAAGTAAAAAAAATCGAGCCGCTGGGAGTAAGAAAGTTTTATAACAAATTGGAACGATGCGGATTCTCTAAATGTAAGGGTACAGGCAATGTACTTTCTTTTAGAGGGGTTCATTTAAGAAAATGTCTGTACTAATGATTTTATCGCAAATATGGAAATTCGGCGGTGTCATTGAACGAGATGAAATGGATGGTAGCCTTGAATTAAAAAATTCTAAGGATATTCCAGCAGAAGTTTTAAAAGCCTCTGAACCAATTTTCAATGAAATAGATGCATACCTCAAATCTGTGGAAGGCATGAAAGGCGCAGATATGACTTTGTGGAAAATGATCGTTGCATTATGTGGTTGGCAGAAAAATGAATCGATTAGCAATTTCTTAAGCAATGATGAAGTTGCATTAAATCTGTTTTGTGATTACCAAGCAAAATTGGCGGTCAATGGTTGGAAGGAAATCTATGTTGATTGGCGCCAGTATGAAAATAATGAATCAAATGAGTTGAAACAAAAAATATATGAACGGGCAATTTTATATGCTAATCAAAATAAGTGATTTACGGCCCTTCTAAGACGTTTTAGAAGACGGATGATAAATATATCCAACTTTGAAATAGAACATCTGTACGGTGCTTGATTTGAGCTAAAACAAGGAGGTTAAGAGAATGAGAGAGATTAAGTTTCGTGCTTGGGATGTTGAATCAAAAGTTTTTATCGATTGGGATAATTTTATGAATAACCAAAGTGGTAACTGGATGATGACTGCATTTAAAAATGATATTTATAAATTCCAACAGTTCACAGGCCTAAAGGACAAGAACGGCAAGGAGATTTATGAGGGGGATATTGTAAAAATCGGCGACTATCCAACGTACGAAGTAACTATAAATGAATTTACACAAATGCATGTAATAGACAATGAAATGGGAATGGAGGAACTTTGGAAAAATCATAAGGTTTGCAAAATCATCGGCAACATTTACGAAAATCTTGAACTGCTAGGTGATTCACAATGATTCACTATAAATACACAGATAAAGAGATTGATAGCGTATTAAAAACATTAACAATCGTTATCGATACGCGCGAACAGGTCAATGACCATATATTGCATTATTTAAGAAAACATGAAATCCCATTCATTAACCGTGCAATTAAAACAGGTGATTATGCTGCAATGATTCCGGCAAATGAAGAACTTGGTATCAAGCGCGATATTTGGCTATCTAGTCGAATTGAACGTAAAGCACATATGGATGAAATCACTGGCAACTTACAAAAAGATACGAAAACAGCTTTTGAAAATGAATTAATACGCGCGAAGGATATTCCTTTCACCCTTTTATGCGAAGATCCTGATGGTTATGGAAAAATGATTCGTGGTGAATATCGAAGCCAGTACAAGCCATTATCTTTACTGGGAATGCTTAATAGTTTCAAATATCGTTACAACTTCGAAATTGTATATTTGGATAAAAAATATAGTGGCAATTTTATTTATTACCATTTTTATTATCAAGCAAAGGACTTATTGAAAAATGGGGTGTTCTAATAATCATGAACATGCGCAATGGGATTCCTATTGTTCAGTCGGTGAAGAAGTCAAAACAGCCACAGGGTAGATTGTGGAAGGCCATACCTAATCCATTTACAAAATATATCGAGTTGTTCATGACAGTCGATGGATGTGAAGTCAATATTATCATGCCTTACGATTTCGAATGGATTCAGCAGTATTTAAACGAGGATTGGATCGAGAGAGGAGTGTGGGATATAGATGAACGCAGACATGCTTGATAAACGTGTAGCGATATTGAAGAAGGTCGATGCACTTACTAACCAATGTAATTGTGAGACAGCGAAAGAAATGGAAAATTGTCCTAACTGCAAACAATTAACAAAGTATGGCCAAGAGTTGCTTGCATTAGTAAACAGTCGAATTAGACTTAACGCATCAATTGATCGAGTGCCTATAAGTAGTTCAAGACTTCCTTTAACCAAAGCCAAATATCTCAAATTAAAACAAGCAGGAAAAACAGATAGATATATAGCTGATATGTTAGGTGCTTCATGTGGGGCACTACAGAATTGGAAAAAGTTAAATAATGTAGAAATGCGATTAAGAGGAAAGAGGTTAAAAGCAAAATGACTATTGAAGATCAAATACTAGCCAATCTAGTATTACGAGAGGTAAATGAGCTGTTACAAAATCAAACAGCTAAAGGCATTGCAAAGTATGGTACAACTGTCAATCCAATGGATCATACAACTATCGAATAGCTGAAGCATTACCGCGAAGAAATGATTGATGGTGCTGTATATGCGACGGTAGTAATTCAAAAATTGGAGGAAATGCAAAAATGAATGAATTAATCAAACAAGTAGAACAATGGTCAATCAATAAGGGATTAGACAAAGCCGAATCTAGTAAACAATTTTTGAAGGTAGTAGAGGAAGTTGGCGAAGTCGCGGCGGCGTTAGCTCGTAATGATAAAGACGCATTGCGTGACGGTATTGGTGATGTAATCGTAACAATGATTATCCTTGCACAACAAAACGATATGGACTTACATGAGTGTTTAAATACAGCTTACGACGAAATAAAAGGGCGGACAGGAAAAATGGTTGATGGTGTATTCGTAAAATCTAGCGATTTATAAATGTTGAGGATAGTAAAAAGCGTGTGGATACAGTGCAGTAGAAAGAAAGGTGGTGTTTATAATGAACCAACAAGAATTTGAAAACTTCATTGAAAAATATGAAGAAGAAATTCTCTTACTTGCAGAACGTGCAGGCATAAGTGTTGAAGCCTTTAAAGATAGCCTGAGGAATGTAATCGTATTTACAGAGGTATTTGTAGATAATGTGATGAGAATTTTTGATAGTGTAAATAATTTTTTTACAGAGTTAGACTTTGAGAAACTTGAAAGAAAAATAAACCAAAGACAGCAGTTATACAAATTAGATTTGAGAAGACCAAAAATCAGAAATCAAGTGATCAACAGGAAACCTCGACATCTCATTAAAAAAGTTATTTATTGATGAAATAAACAAACAAGGTAGGTGCTGCACATGCCTACGTTATCGCGTAGTGATATACAGACAATCGAAAGATATTGGATTGAGCTGGAGCAAAATAGGAAGAAACTAAAATATCGCGAATGGGAACTGTTGCATCCACATAATGAAGGTGGCGAAATGGTTGGAGGTCGTAGTAATACGATTTCTGATACGACAGCTAAGAAAGCTATGCTTCTAACCAATGACGACTATTACCAAAACCTAAAACGCATCATCAAGACTGTGGAGGACCTATACAACGAGTTAGACGATGATATGCGTACCATTGTAGATATGCGTTATTGGGATACAGATGGCTGTTATGAATGGGAGGATATAGCTGACAAGTTGTATATTTCACGTCATAAGGTATTGCGTAAACGTAACATTCTTATTGATAAAACAGCCGAAAGGATTGGTTGGGTGTGATAGATATACAAGATAATGTGTATTACATGGCTCATATTGAAACATATGAAAAAGGTTCTGAACGAGTAGTGTATAAAGAAAGTAAAGGATTATTCAAAACCTTTCGAGATGCAAGTGACTGGCTTATAAATGAGGATATGGAAGTATTCGCTGAACAAGATTGTTTTACAAATGATTTTGAAATATATTTCGAGTTAAATAATGGCGTTGAAATATATGAAGGTTATATTGAGAAATTACATGTGTTGGAAAAGTGAACTTCTTAACACCAGGGAAGTTCGCAAAAAAACAGTGTAAATTGATATTATCAAGTTTTATCAAAAGCGTACGGAAATACGCTAACGAAAATAAGCATTACAAAATAAACACGTTCGCTTGTACGTGTATGTCGGAAACAAGCGATAGGTCACGCCTGAAAAGGTGTGGCTTTTTATTATGCAATTAACTATAAATTGTGGAGGGGATGAACAATGGAACTTACAAAAGCTGAAAAGATTGTATTGGTATCAATGGTTACTGATTGTATAGGTGTCGAAGCGTTTATCGAACTATGTGGAAAAGAAACTGTTAGTAAACTTGATACACTGGCGATTGATTTGGCAGGTAATACAACTCCAAATGAAATGAATGAGATTGGTCCAAGTGTTGTAAAGAAATTAGTTGATAGCATCTTAGAAGATGAATTACCAACTCAATTAGAAGGTAGTGAATAACATGGAACCAATCTACGCTAAGTGTAACAAATCATGTGGTCACAAGTTTTATGTCCAACACTTTAAGAAAGACAAACTTCATAACTCTATCGAGAAGACATACTTCGCCTGTCCTAACTGTGGACGTGAGTATGTCTGTTTTTATACAGACGAATCAACACGTAAGCTACAGGCAAAGATGCGTGAGCTACACCGCAAGATGAAGTGGGCTGATGCTGATAGGTTGAAGCAGTTAATGCAGGACGAGGCACAACTAAAGGACACCATAGCACAGGGTATGGCAAGGGTGAAGCAAGGGGTAGAGCAGCATGAATAGTAAACCTCTACGACCATGCAACAAACCTGGATGTCCAAACCTAACACGTAATGGATATTGCGAACAACATAAGACAACCAAGGCAGACAACAACCGGTACTATGACAAGTACAATCGCAACAAAAAGCACGATCGCTTTTACCATTCGTCATCATGGATTAAATGCCGTGACTACATCAAGATTCGAGATAACGGATTGTGCCAGCATTGCCTAAATGAAAAGCGAATTACAGTCGGAGTTCTTGTCGATCACATCGTGCCACTAACTGCTGACTGGTCCAAGCGATTAGACGAAAACAATTTACAATTGCTTTGTCAATCTTGTCACAACAAGAAGACGACCGAGGATGTACAGAAATACGGTAAGAAATAGGGTATCCCCCTCCATTCGTTTCCCATATGGCAGGGGGCCCTACACCGGCTGACCGATTTCCTCGCAGAAAAACCCGTTTTTGAATATTTTTTCTGGAAAGCTAAGGAAAATGAAAGTGAGGTGATAGTATGGCAGGTCGAAATAAGCAGCCATTGCAAGTGATTCTAGGGAATGGACGTTCTAAACATTTAACCAAGGATGATATAAAAAAGCGTCAAAAACATGAAGAAAAGATGCGTGGACCCTCTGAAAACATTGAAATTCCATCGTATTTAACAGCAGCACAAAAGAAGGAATTTGCAGAGATTGCTGAAAAGCTTGTAGCGCTTGAAATTTTTAGCGAGCTTGATGTTGATTCTTTAGCGAGGTATCTGGACTCGAAGCATCAGTACTTACAACTGGTGAAAGACATACGAAAAATTAAACCAACAGAGACAGTTGAGCAAGAAAACGGCAAAAAAATTACGATTGCTAATGAGGATTATCCAAAGTTGCAACGAACCAAAAATACATTGTTTAATGAATGTCGTTCTGCAGCTGCTGATCTTGGGCTTACTATTACATCTCGTTTGAAATTAGTCATTCCTTCCCCTTCAACTGTGGAAGGCAAAAGCGAGGCGCAAAAGCGTTTCGGTGATAGGTTATGAATTGGGTTTTAGAACGGGTTTTTAACTACTGTGATGATATTCTAAGTGGAGAAATTAAGGCTAGTATTAAACATAAATGGGCGGTTCAACGCTTTATAAAAGATTATAAGGATTGTCAAAACGATGACAGTCCTTTTTATTTTGATGAAGAAGTAGCCGAGGATTTCTATTGGTGGGCAAATGAGTTTGAGCATGTGGAAGGTGTACTTGCTGAACAAAAAGTAGAACTTACTGATTTCCAATTGTTTATTTCAATAAATATTTTTTGTTTCAAAAAGAAGCGCAACGGCGCACGTCGTTTCCGTAAAGTGTATATTCAACTTGCCCGTAAAAATGCAAAATCTCAATTCCTTGCAATAGTAGGTTCATACATTGCATTTTTAGGAAACGAAAAGCAACGTATGTATATAGCTGGATGGCAAAAGGAACAATCGGATGAAGTTTATATCGCTGTCAAAGACGGTATTAATTCAAGTGAATTATTGGACGGTAAGTGGAAAGAAGCATACGGGAAAATTGAAGTGTTTAAAAATGGTTCAGTTATTGTTCCGTTATCTCGTGAAACACGAAAAACAGGTGATGGTAAAAACCCTTCTGTCGGTATTGTGGATGAGTATCACAATCACTTAACATCTGAGATTTATGATGTATTACAATCAGGAATGGTTGCTCGTAAAGAGCCATTGATGTTTGTTATTACCACAGCAGGATTCGATTTAAGTCGGCCATGTTTCGTTGAATACGAATATGTTTCACGCATATTAAATCCTGATGATGATACAGAGAACGATGATTATTTCGGTATCATTTGCGAGCTTGATCCAGGGGATGACATAAAGGATGAAAGTAATTGGATTAAAGCAAACCCTATAGTAGCTACTTATGAAGAAGGTTTAGCATCCATTCGATCAGATTTAAAAACAGCGCTTGATGTTCCTGAAAAAATGAGGTCGTTCTTAACAAAGACTATGAATATATGGGTGGACATGAAAGAAGGGGGCTACATTCCAGCTAATAAGTGGAAAGCAGGACAAATTGAAGCCTTTGAGGTTAGTGGCCGTGATGTTTATATAGGAGTCGATTTATCTAAGAAGATTGACTTAACTTCAGTAGGTTATGTTTTCCCTACGGATTATGGCTACCATGTCGGACAACACTCATTTATGCCTGAAGATGCTTTAGCAGAGCGGAGAGCTAAAGATAAGGTGCCATATGATGTGTGGATTGAAGAAGGATGGATGGATGTCACACCTGGCGCTGTAGTTGATTATAGCTTTGTAGAACAATGGATTTTGGATTTCATCAATAACAATGAATTGAATGTAATTCTATTTTGTTATGATCCATATGGTGCCACGCAGTTTGCTCAAAATATGGCTAACTATGGGTTAACTATTGTGGAGGTCCGACAAGGATTCCCTACATTATCTGAGCCAACAAAAGAGTTCAGAGATTATGTATATCAGAACAATGAACAGCAAAAAAGAATCACACATGTTGGTGATAAAGTACTTGCTTGGGCTGTCGGGAATGCTATTGCTGAAATGGCAGCCAATGAAAGTATTAAACTATCAAAATCAAAGTCCAGAGAACGAATCGATCCTATTGCAGCAGTAATTACAGCATTTGTACAAGCAAGATTTTCAACAAATGAAAGTGGAGAAGGCAATATCAGCTTTATTTCTATTCATGATTTATAAGAAGGAGGTGAGAAATTGAAACTATGGCAACGAATTAAAACTTCTGCATACATGGCATACGCTGGAGCTAGTACAGGATGGAAGGGTTCAACATGGGATTTTAGCAATTGGTTTGGTCGAACCTTTTGGGGTATCGATAACAGCCAGTTAGCAACTAATGAAACGATTTTTAGTGTTATCAGTCGATTGGCCAACACTATGTCAGCACTGCCCGTAAAACTGCATCAGCACTATGATGTTATTCAAAATGATGTTTCAGATGTGCTCATAAATGAACCTAATCAAAATATGAGTAGCTATGATTTGTTGAATTCATTAGAGGTAAGTCGAAACGAAACCGGAAACGGATATGCAGTTATCTTACGAGATATAAGAATGCAACCATCCGACATATTACCTTTAGATCCCAATTGTGTTACGGAATTTATTGATCGTGAAGATGGTTCATTATGGTATGAGGTACGTGGAGAATCCAAAAATATGTATGTTCATAACAGTGACATGATTCACGTTAAACACATTCGTGGCCCTTCAAGATGGAGAGGCCTTTCACCATTAAAAGTATTGGCCAATACCATCAAATACGATAAGGCAGTTCAGGAGTTCAGTTTATCTGAGATGGAGAAAAAAGAATCATTCATTTTGAAATACGCTGCTAACTTGGATAAAGATAAAAGAGCTGCTGTAATAGCAGATTTTAGACGGTTTTATCAAGAAAATGGTGGCATTTTAATGCAAGAACCAGGTGTTGAAATCACTGAAATGAAAAAACAATACTTTGCATCCGATACATTGGCATCAGAGCGAATTACGCGTTCAAGGGTGGCCAATGTTTTTAATGTACCTGTATCCTTCTTGAATGATGTGGAAGGTGGCACAATGGCTTCAAACGAACAATTAATGATTCAGTTTGTAAACATGACTCTTTTGCCGATTGTACGCCAATATGAACATGAATTTAATCGGAAATTACTTACAAAAGCTGATCGAAAGCAAGGTATGTACTTCAAATTTAACCTTGGTGGCCTTTTACGAGGCGATACAACAGCACGTACAAATTTCTATCAAGCGATGTTACGAAGTGGAGCTATGAAGCCTGATGAAGTCCGTATGCTAGAAGATTTGGCACCAATGGGTGGCAAGGCAAATGTGCTTTGGATTTCTGGAGACTTATATCCACAAGAAATGGATCCTGTATTGCGGAAGTCCTCTACTGCTGCATCAACTGTGGAAGGAGGTGGGAAAAGTGACTAAAAAACAATTACAAAGTTTTTTTCAAATGAAGGCGTCCGTTGATGGTAAATCTGCTGACGTTTTTATTTATGGCGAGATTACAAAATGGGCATGGGAAGAATATGGAGAAGTATCGTCTGTAACTTTTAAAAATGAACTTGATAAATTAGGTGATGTTGAAACGATTCACCTTTACATCAACAGTGATGGTGGTAGCGTGTTCGAAGGTGTAACAATCTACAACATGTTAAAGCGTCATGAAGCTAGAATTATTGTTCACATAGATGCATTAGCTGCTTCCATTGCTTCTGTAATTGCAATGGCAGGTGATGAAATTAGGATGCCGTCTAACTCTATGCTTATGGTACACAATGCATGGAGTTATGCAGTAGGGAATGCAGAAAAATTACGTAAAGCAGCAGATGATTTAGACCGTATCAATCAGTCCGCGATGATTGCTTATAAAGATAAAGCTGGAGATAAGTTGGAAGATACTACTTTGAAAGAACTTCTAGATAATGAAACTTGGCTTTCAGCTGAAAAAGCGTTTGAGCATGGCTTGTGCGATGTTGTGGAAGAAGCAAATGAAATGGTTGCAAGTGTTAGTGAAAAGGCGAAGAAACGTTACATCAATGTTCCTCAACAATTACTCCAACAATCTAATTGTAAATCTGTAATGTCTGCTGAAGAAAAGGCTTTACGTGAAAAAATTATTGCAGATTCAAAGGCGAATCTAACTTATTTAGAAACTATTCTTTAATTACTGGGAGGAAATTTTATATGAAAACTCAAACGAAAAAACTTTTAATTTCTTTAGAAAACAAAAACTCTATGAAAATGTTAATGCCACTGAACATTCAAATGTTCTCAGGTGACCAAAATCTTTACGAATTAAAGCAATCACTGATGATGATTGGCCAACAATTAAAAAAAGCAGAAGGCGAAGTTACTGCAAAGGCTTCTGATCCAACATCAAATCCAGAAGATATTAAAGCCGCTCAAAAGTCACGTGATGATTTACAATTACGCTTTGATGTAATTAAGCAACAACACGATCAAGTAGATAAAGAAGTTAAAGCTAAAATTGATGCTAACAAAGGTGTAAATCCCATCGATAACCCACAACAAAAGGTTATTGCTGCCAAAGCATCATTAGTCCGTTCTACTATGCGTGGAAAAGCGATTGATGCAGATATTCGCGCAGCACTTGGCGATGATGTAGCTTCTGGTGGTGGTAAATTCTTACCTAAAACTGTTTCACAAGATGTCATCTTAGCACCGTTAGCTAAAAATCCATTGCGTGGAAATTCTGCAGTAACACAAATTACGAATCTAGAATTGCCACGTCTATCTTTCACATTAGATGACGATGACTTCATCGCTGATATGGCTACTGCGAAAGAATTAAAAGCAAAAGGTGATACAGTAGCATTCACACGTAACAAGTTCAAAGTATTTGCAGGGGTTTCTGAAACAGTAATTAATGGTTCAGATGCAGATTTAGTTGGACATGTGGAAAATGCACTTAAATCCGGTGTAGCTGCAAAGGAAAAGAAAGTGGCATTTACAACAACACCAAAAAGTGGCGAAGAACACATGAGCTTCTATTCTGCAGAAAACGGCATTATTAAAGTGACTGGTGCAGATACTTACACAGCTATTCGTAAAGCTATTGCTGATTTACATGAAGATTACCGTGAAAACGCACAAATTATTATGTCATACGCTGATTACTCTGACATCATTGAAAAATTAGCGAATGGGAATGCTACACTATACACTGCACAACCTGAACAAGTATTAGGTAAACCTGTTATTTTTGCAGATGCAGCCACAAAACCAATCATTGGTGATCTATCATACTCACACTTTAACTATGATATTGGTGAAACTTTCGAACGCGATAAAGATATTAAAACAGGTATTGAGCAATTTGTTGTTACAGCTTACTTTGACCACCGAATCAAATTAGCATCTGCTTTCCGTATTGCAGATGTAGTTCCAGCTCCTGGAGATTAATAGAATTAGAAATTCTTAGTTTGTAGAAAGAAGGTGAATCAAATGAGCCAGTACAAAGTAATTAATCGTTTTCAAGAAAACAACCATGCAGGCCATGTTTACGAAGTAGGAGATACTTATCCAGCCGATGGTAAAAAGCTTGTTAAAGCACGCGCAGAGGCTTTGACGGAAGTCCATAAAGAATATGGCGTAGCGTTCCTAAAAGCTGTTGAAGAGCCTAAGAAAGCTCCTACAAAGCAAGCGCCTAAACTACCTTCCACAGATGAAAAGAGTGATGCTTAATGCCATTACTGGATGAGCTTAAAGAATATTTGCGTATTGATGGGAATGATGAGGATCGTTCCCTTTCTACTATTCTGCAATCATCCATTTTTTATTTGGAGAATGCAGGGGTGAAACAGCCAGAAGATTATTATTTGATTGTGGAGGACAAAGAGGTTTTTGCCTTACATCGTTTAGCTATTATGACGCTTGCTACGCATTTTTACGAGAATCGTATAGCTATTACGCCTTCCACAATTAAAACAGCCCAACAGCCTATCCCATATGGCTTACAGTCGATGATATTACAGCTAAAGTGGGTGAATCCTGATGAACCATCGCAACAATAATAACGTAGGACGTATGAACAAGCGCGCTACTTTCTTAAATCCACCAGGTACCATAACTAATGGATGGCCAAGTGAAGATTGGACTAAACATGAAACCGTATGGGCGGAATTGAAGACTGCAAAAGGTTATAAATTATTTAGTTCAGAAGCTACGCAATGGCAAGGAAAATGTGTTATTGGTATTCGCTATCGGAGTGATATACACGAAAAAATGCGTGTTGAAATTGCTGACAAAACATACGAAATGGATGCACCACCAATCAATGACAATGGTGATAATCAGTGGCTCACAATCTTTTTAAAAGAGGTGGTTTAGATGAATTTTGAAATACAAGGTATGGACGTTTTGATGCAAAATCTAATGAATTTGCCATTAGAAGAGGATGAAGAAAATAAAGCACTTAATGCAGGAGCAAAAGTAGTCAAAGAAGCTGTTGAGAAAGAAGTTCCAGTTGGAAAATCCAAAAATAAGAAAAATAAATTGAAAAATAACATTAAAATAAAACGAGCAAAAGATGGGGAAGCCAAAGTGCACACAGCTAAAGCCTACCACGGACATATCTTAGAAGGTGGGCGAAGTGCTGGAAGTAAATATGTTACGAAAAAGGGTAAACGCCAGAAAGTCACATGGGGACCAATTGCACCAAATCCATTCTTTACACGAGGTTTTGAATTAAGCAAACCGGGTGCATTAAATGCTATTGCTGATGAGATAAAGAAAGCGAAAAATCTATGATAGATATTTCTGCACATATTACAAGTATTTTGGCACCACTTAATTTAGATGTATTTTTTAACAGTGTTCCAACCGGCTCAACTATCCCAAATCAATACATTACATTCTTAGAAATCAATGCAAAGCCAGCACTTGAAGCATCAGATCAGGAATACGAGACTGAACGACTTATCCAAGTCAATGTATGGTCAAAATCCAATTACTATCAACTTGTGGAGGACATCAAGCGATTAATGGAGTCGGCAGGCTATGAACGAACATTTGAATATGATGCACCAAAACAAGAAGGCGATTCTCACTTTAACAAAGTGTTGCGATTCGTCTTTTTTGATGAATATTAAACATATTAGGAGGTCATGAAAATGGCAGCTACAACGGTAAATGAAAAACCACAAAAAATTAGTTTGAAACGTATCCATTATGCATTAATGACAGATGAACAAACAGAAACATGGGGTGATGTTAAAACATTAACAATGCCAATCTCTTTAACTCTTACACCTAACTTCTCCGAAGCATTTTTAGATGCAGGTGATCGCGTGGTGGACCAAGAAGCACAAATGGATTCCATTACAATTGCAGGTGAAACAGCAGATTTACCAACAGAAGTTCTAGTAGATTGGTATGGTCACAAGAAATCAGCAGAAGGTGGTATTATCACCAACTCAAATGATTCACCAAATGCTATTGCGATTGGCTTTGAATCAGGATCTAAACTTGTGTGGTTCTACAAAGCGAAATTAAAACCCGGTGAGGAATCCAACGCTACTCGTAAAAAAGGTGAAACAAACTACAAAGTATACCCATTCGCAGGTGAAGCTTTACCTTTAATTGATGGCATCATCAAACATACAGTAGATACACGTGATTCGGGTGTAACAGATACTCCTGAAACGTTCTTCTCTACTGTAACAAAACCTACTGAACCAACAGTACCAACACCTTAAACAGAAGTCCTTTTATAGGGCTTCTTTTCTTTTAACTAAATTAAAGTGACTAACGAAAAGGATGGATGAAAAATGCAAATTAAATTACGAATCGATGGACAAGAAAAAACATTTACAAATGACTTTGTAAAGGCACGTGTTTTCAGAAATGCTCTAAAGATGAATGAAGAAATGAGCAAAGAAGGCGATGGAATTACAGTAGCAACATTTGATGAAATGATGGGCTTTGTAGTTAATGTTTTTGATAACCAATTCACTGTGGATGACTTATGGGATGGGCTAGAAGGAGGTAATTTCCAAGATGAGATTATGCGAGTATTTAACAATGTGCTTAACATGGGTGGGCTAACAACGACGTCTCCAACAACTGAGGGAAAGTAAGTGGCCTAACAGCCTATCAAAATATTAAAAAGTTTTATCGTGAGCTATTAAAAGCAGGATACAAACTCCATGAAATTGATGAAATGGATATACATTTCTGGTTTGAACTATCAAATGAAGATGATGAGGAAATAGAGGAAGTCACAGCCGACGACATTGATTGGCTGTGATTTTTATTTTTGCCAAAAAAAGGCGGTGAGAATATATGGCAAGCATAGGAAGTTTAGAAGTCAGTCTTAGTTTAAATGCGGCGAATTTCAATGGTACTGTAGCACAGGTAAACCGAAACATGAGAGCGATGGGAAGTGAATTACAGGCTATTAGAGCAAGAGGCTCACAATATGAAAATTCATTGACTGGACTTTCTCAAAAGCAAAATGTTTTATCTCGTTCATTTGATGCTGCATCAATCAAGTTGCAAGAACAACGACGTAGATATAATGAGTTAGTAGCTAGTGGTACCGCATCGTCAGCTCAAATTGAAAGGCAAGCTAATGCGGTTAACCAAGCACAAACTCAATACAATCGCCTAGAACGTGAATTAGCAGAGGTTACAAATCAATTACGTATACAGTCATCTCAGTGGACACAAGTCGGCCAACGCATGCAAGAAGTGGGTAGCAAATTATCTGCTGTAGGCGATGGAATGATGAACGTTGGTAAGAAATTATCAATGTATGTTACAGCACCGATTGCGGCAATGGGTGTTGGGGCATTTAAAGCAGCTGTGGACTTTGAATCTGCCTTTGCAGGTGTTCGAAAAACTGTGGATGCAACTGAATCAGAATTCCAATTCTTCTCTGATGAAATCCGAAACATGTCAAAAGAGATTCCAGCAGCTGCTACTGAGATTGCTAAGGTAGCCGAGGCCGCTGGGCAACTCGGCATTAAAAACGAAGCTATTTTAGGCTTCACACGAACAATGACTGATATGGGTGTAGCGACTAATATGTCAGCGGATGAAGCAGCGACTGCTCTTGCACGGTTTGCAAATATCACAAAGATGTCTCAACAAGACTTTGACAGACTAGGGTCTACAGTTGTTGGATTAGGAAATAACTTTGCGACAACAGAATCCGAGATTATAGAAATGTCATTACGTCTAGCAGGAGCTGGAGCGCAAATTGGTATGTCCGAAGCTGATATTCTAGGTCTTGCTACTGCACTGTCCTCTGTGGGTATCCAAGCAGAAATGGGTGGTTCTGCACTATCTCGTGTAATGGTACGTATGCAAGTAGCGGCAACTACAGGGCTTGGCAAAACAGAAGAACTATCAAGAAAAACAGGCATGTCTTTACGTGAGTTGCAAATGCTTGCGGCTAATAACAGCATGGATTTTACTAGTTTGGCAGATAGTCTTGGCATGACCAACAAAGAAATGAAAAACATCGTTAATGCGGGGCTTGATCTAGAAAACTTCGCGAAAGTTGCTGGTTTGACTAGTAAACAATTTAAAGAAATGTTTGAAAAGGATGCAGTAGGTGCTATTGGGGCATTTGTAAATGGCTTGGGTAATGCAGAGCAAGCGGGCGAATCAGCCATCAATATGCTTCAAGAAATGGGTATCACAGAAATCTTATTACGAGACTCATTACTACGTGCTGGGAATGCTAACGAACTATTCGCAAGCTCAATCGATATTGCCAATAAAGCATGGGGCGAAAATGTAGCCCTAGCAAATGAAGCTGAACAACGATACAAAACAACTGAATCGCAATTAATTATCCTGAAAAATAAACTAGTCGACTTAGGTATTACCCTTGGTAATATACTAATTCCTTTTGTATTAAAAATGGTTGAATTAGTTGAACCATGGATTGAGAAGTTTGCTAGTTTATCTGAAAAAACTCAAAAGACCATTCTTATACTTGGTGGATTAGCTGCAGCTATTGGTCCTGTACTCGTTGTTGGTGGAGCTTTAATTTCAAGTATCGGCACAATTGTCAGTGCAGTCGGTGGGCTGTCCGTTGCTATAGGCGCTGCTGGCGGAGCAACAACGGCATTTGGTGCATCATTAGCTTTAATAACAGGTCCTGTTGGATTGGCTGTTGGTGGTATTGCTGCATTGACTGCAGGTGGTGTTGCTCTCTATAAAAACTGGGACACAATCGTTGAGAAAAATCCACAACTCCTAGCTGCATTTGCAGCTATTTCTCCTCCAGTTGTACTAGCTGTAGGTGCAATTAAGACTATGCAAGAGGCGATGAACCCAGCAATAGAGAAAGTTGACATGTTTGGACAGGGTGTCTCAAAAGCTACAAAGCAAGCACTTGAAGGATTTTTTGATTTAAGTGACGGTGCTGCAAAATCAGTAACAAATATGTATGTGTCTTCCACAGAGGTTACTTCAGAAATGTCTAAAGAAATTACCTCGAAATTTGATGAGATGAACAAGCAGATTGTGGAGGGCATGAAAAAAAGAAATGCCGAACAACTATCTGATTTGCAAAATTTCTTTATGTTTTCATCAGCTTTATCTTCCGAGGAAGAACAGAAAATAATGGCTGATACACAAAGACGTAATGAATGGCAACTAAAAGAACAAAATGCCATGAATGAACGTGTTAATGCCATTATTCAAAAAGCGGCAGATGAAAAACGTGAACTGACAGAACGTGAGCATGAAATCATCAATAATTACAATCAAATGATGAAAGAAAATGCTGTTCGAACGTTTTCTGAAAGCGAGCTTGAACAGAAGGTTATTTTGGAGCGAATGAAAGAGAATGCTTCAATTATCTCTGCTGAACAAGCAGCCGAAGTTGTGAAAAATGCTGTGAAGCAGAAAGAAGAAGTCGTCAAAGAGGCAGAAGAAACATATAACCAAAGGATGGCTCAAATCATCCAGATGCGTGATGAAACAGGTCAAATTAATGCCGAACAAGCTGATCGCATGATTGCCGAAGCTACTAGAGCTAAAGATCAAACAATCTTTTTGGCAGAAGAACAACATCAAAAAATTGTAGAAACTGCCCAAAAACAAGCAGAGGAACATGTTGAAAAAGTAAACTGGGAAACTGGCGAAATACTTTCTAAATGGGAAGTATTTAAAAATAAACACTCTGAAATTTTTAACACTATCGAAGAGTATTACAACAAAGTCATGGATGCCTTAAAAGAGGCTACCTCAACTGCATATGAATTTATTAAATCTGTTGTAGATGAAAAATTAAGCGGTGTTGTTGAATTTGTAAAAGACCAACTTGATACTTTGAAAGAATTTTGGGATGAAAATGGTCAATTTATTGTTTCTTTAGTGAAATTGCACTTTGAACAAGTGAAATCAACTATAGAAATGGTAATGGGTGTTATTAAGGGAATATTTGAATTCGTATGGCCACTATTGTCAAATACAGTTAAATTGGCTTGGGAAGCAATAAAATTGGTTGTTAGTACTGCAATGGATACCATTCTCGGTGTTATATCAATTGCTCTAAAGTTACTCCAAGGTGATTGGAAGGGAGCATGGGACCAATTAGGTCAAATTGGACAAAAGATGATGGACAACTTCACATCATTTTTAAAGGGTGTCAATTTGAAACAAATCGGTAAAGACATCATGAATGGCTTGATTAAAGGTATTGACAGCATGGGTGATGCTGTATGGAAAAAAGTTGAGGGTATTGCTGATGGCATTACTTCAACTGCTAAGAGAGTCTTGGGTATCAAATCGCCATCGCGTGTATTCAAACAAATTGGTTTATGGACGGGCGAAGGCCTAGTGATTGGGTTAAATGAGTCCAGTCCAAAGGTCAATCAAGCCATGTCTAATATTGGTGATGGTATTCTGAACGTATCTAAAAACTATCAAAAAGAATACACAAATTTGATCGATGAATTTAATCGAAAAAATGAAGATAAAAACGATAAGACTTTAGAAAAAATCTACAAGATCAGAAACAATGCTGCCAAAAAGAAACGTGCTTTAACTCAAAAAGAACTACAGGACATTGCACTTTTAGAGGCATCTTATAGGGATAACAAGCTTAAAGCTGACCAAGATTTCAATAAAAAGTACAAAGCACTTGTTGAAAAGTCTGAGAAGGAATATTTAGAAGTAATTAAAAATTTCATTGCTGATAAAAAATCCTTAGAGGAAATGTCCTTAATCGAAGAAGCAGCCATTTGGGAACAATCGATTGAACTGTTTGCGGAGGGCACGAAAGAACGTATTACAGCTCAAAAGGAATATCAAAAAGCTGTTGAGACGATTAATAAAGAGATTGTTGCTATTAACAAAGACTACCAAGGGCAAATGCAAAAGATCAATGATGATTTGATCAAACAAGAAAATGACCTGACTAAAGCATATGAGGATGCATTTTCTAAGCGACAATCTTCTTTGATGTCATTCGCTGGATTGTTCGATGAGTTTAAGGTTGAAATTAAAAATAGCGGAGCAGAGTTACTTAGCAATTTACAATCACAAGTTGACGGTTTTAAACAGTGGCAAGATGAGTTTGCAAAACTTGCATCACGAAACATAGATGCTGACTTATTAGCAGAATTAAGCGACTTAGGGGTTAAGGCTCTACCAGAACTAATGGCCCTTAATCAACTTACAGATGAACAATTAACTCAATATAGTGCACTGTATCAAGAAAAAGCAGCATTAGCGAGAGAACAAACTGAAGCTGAATTGGCAGGTATGAAGGAAGATACTGACAAGCAGATTCTGGCTTTGCGTGAAGCGGCTATAAAACAGCTAAATATCTTAAAAGCTGAATGGGGCTACAAAATTAAAGAGCTCACAAGCACTACAGCAACCGAATTATCGTCATTGCAACAAATTGGTGTAGATGCCGGGCAAGGGTTATTGAATGGTCTAGCAAGCATGGAAGGACCATTAATTTCAAAAGCACAGCAAATTGCTAATTCGATTGCAAGTACCATTCAACAAGCACTAGACATCCACAGTCCGTCGAGAGTAATGCGAGGTTTTGGTGTAAACATTGGCCAAGGATTAGTGTTAGGGATGGATGACATGGTGAACAAAGTTGCAGATGCTTCAAGACGATTAGCTTCATCTGTGGAGGACAATGCACCACTTTCTAGTGGTAATAGGGGCAATGTTGATAATTCTAAACACTTTAAACCGTCTGTGGTCATCCACACTAATGATAGTGGAGCTCGCGAGATGGAGCGTACATTACGTCGTATGCAGTTTGCATTTTAGGAGGTGACGACTTGTTAATTAAAGATATGACGATTACTAATAATCGTGGCGACTCGATAGTTTCTGGTCGTCACTTTTTTATTCGTGATGATTTTGCAATTAGTGGATTAGGTGCAAATGTGAATATGTCCGAGACTACTTCTGATGGAGCTCATTATCAATCGACCACTCTTTCCACACGTGATGTAGATGTACCTTTTTATATAAAAAAAACGAATGTAGAGCATTGGTGGATCGAAGAAAAGAGGCAAGATATTTACCGTGTTTGTAATCCGAAATTTAACCCAATGCGTATTGATTTCTCTACGAATTCAGGAGATCAGTTTTATGTAAATGCTAATTTAAATGCAGCACCATTATTTTATCAGGGTAGGGCAAATGATAACAGTAGATGGGTTACAGGATTACTCCAATTTATATCAAGTGATCCGTTTATTTATGAGGCAGCATCGCGAAAAGTAGATATAGCCCTTTGGGAATCAAACTTAGAATTTCCTTTAGAAGTTGTAGAGGAAGGTATTGAAATCGGGTATCGTAATCCTTCTTTGATTGTGAATGTGTTGAATGAAGGCAGTGAATCATCCGGCATGTCTATACGATTTTTGGCGCTGTCACAGGTGGTAAATCCAAAGTTGCTTAATGTAACTACGTATGAAGCATTTAATCTAAAGTACACAATGCTTGCTGGTGATGTAATTGAGGTTTCCACATACAAAGGAAAGCGTTCCATCACCTTGATTAGAAACAATGTAAAGACCAGTATCTTTAATGCTTTTGACTTTGGCACTTCCAAGTTTCTTCAATTGGAACCCGGAGATAATTTACTCCGATATGATGCAACAAGTGGCTTAGACTTTCTAGAGGTGTCTATTGAATTCACTCCGAAAAGGATAGGTGTATAACTATGAAGGAACTCTATGTATTCAATTTAAACATTGAGCTTATCGGAGAAATTAGTGAATATAAAGAGCTGCAAATTGAACGCAATTATGATAAGGTAAGTCAACTTATTTTACGCATTGCAAGCTCACCAGAAGCCATTGAATTGTTAAAGCATGACAATATTTTAACAACACAAGATGATGTTAATTATGGCTTTATCATTGAGCATTTTGATTATACGGACAAGTCAGAAACAGAAATAGAAATTCATGCGTATTCACTTAATTACATGTTGTCTTGGAGATCAATTGATTTTCAACAACGACATAAGGGCAATGTGGAGGACCTAATCAAATATTTCGTCTCGATGAATGCAATCACTCCTGATAATCCTAATCGCATTATTCCAAATTTAAGACTGGCACCAAACAAAGGTATAAACATTAATGATGAGTCGACAAAAACAGGTGGAGAAGTGATTGGCCATGTCCTTGAGATATGCAACAAACATGAGATGAGTATTGATGTATTGCTTAATCATCAAGACAAGAAATTTGATGTTGTTACTTGGCAAGGTGTCGACCGAAGTACTCAACAGGTTGTAAATCCACATGTCATTTTTAGTAAAGAGTTCGACAATATCATTAACCAAAAATACACTCATAATAAAGTTGATTACCGAACAACTGCTATTGTAGCAGGTGAAGGTGAAGGTGTTGAACGAAAGCAAGTCGTTACTAATGACAATTTAAGTGGATTTAACCGGCGTGAATTATATGTAGATGCGAGGGATTTGCAGAGTGAATATACAGATGACAATGACAATAAAAAAACGATGACACCAGCTGAATACAATGAGGCTCTTAAAAAGCGCGGAGATGAAAAATTGTCTGAATACCAAATCATCGAAACATTTGAAAGTGAAGTAGATATGTATAGTCAATTTACGTACAGCGTTGATTATAAGCTTGGTGATCGAGTAAGTGTACGAAATGACGAGATACAACGCATTTTGCATCCACGTGTTATTTCAGCCACTTTAACAAGCAATAAAGAAGGAATAACACTTAGTATTAACTTTGGCAGCAATATTCCAACTATCTACGAAAAGATAAAAAAGAAGGTGAATAAGTAATGACGATATATAGTGGTATTTTTAACAGTGTCAACGGTGATCGGAAATATAACGCATGGTGGTTTGCGAAATATTTCGCTACCTTTATAGGTAATGGTGTTTTTCCTAATCCATCCTCAAATCTTCAAGTAGCTGCATATCAGAATATGAAAGTAGTCGTTAAACCAGGTAGTGGCTGGATTGACGGCTATTTTATTTATAGTGATGGGGATCATGTGTTGTCATTAGATGTTGCAGATGGTGTTTTAAAGCGTATTGACAGAGTTGTCATGCGTCTTAATCATTTGACTCGAAAAATAGAAATTGTAGTCAAAAAAGGAACATTTGCAAGTAGTCCTGTAGCTCCTTCATTACAAAGAGATGCAGACGCTTATGAGCTAGCCCTTGCAGATGTTTCGATTAATAATGGTGCAACTCAAATTACACAGGCTAATATTACTGACCAACGATTAAATACAGCACTATGCGGCATCGTACATGGAACAGTCAATCAAGTTGATACCACTACAATATTTAATCAGTATCAAGCGTGGTTCAATGATATAAAAGGCAGCATTGCTGGTGAATTAGACATTTGGCAAGATGCTCAAGAACAAGAATTTTTAATCTGGTTTGATTCAATAAAGGATATTTTAGATGGAGATGTTGCTGGTAATTTAGCATCTCGAATAGCGAGTTTAGAGCAGGGGCTCGCTAACCATATAGGTGAACTTTCGCATATAAAGTGGATTGAAACCGTAGGAGGTACAGCAAACGCATTAACTGCTACTGTTTCTGAAATTACAAGTTATAAAAATGGTTTGGCTGTTTCATTCCCTGCCACCTCCAACAGTACCGCAGCAATGACATTAAATATAAACGGATTAGGTGCTATCCCAATCAAGAAAGCTAATGGCACCGCATTTAGTATTGCAAAGGCTAACGGAGTATATACAGTTCGTTATCATGCAGGGGCTTTTATCTTACAGGGTGAAAGCGAGGTGGAAGTAGGACGACAAATAATCACACCGAGTACGGTGAACAAAGCTATTACGGCGGGTGTTCATGACGGAACGGGTTATGTGGAAGGTAGCCCTAACCTGATCCCTACGAACATTAAGAAGGGGTCAAATATTTTTGGTGTTGTGGGTGATGCATCAACATATCCAGTACCATCGCATGGTACTACAATAGTAGGCGGTGTATATGGTCTATCACAATATGGCGGATTCTCATGGACACTTGCAAAAACCATAAAGCCAAATTTCAGTGGTAATGTAACTTTGATATTTGATTTAGCTAAAATTGGAGGCAATCTTAATGATAATGTCATGGCTTATGTTTCTAAAAATGGCACGACCATAGGTCAGGCAAATTACACTACCAATTCGTCATCCGCAACGTTATTTACAATAAATACAACTGTCGCTCCAGGTGATATCCTTAGACTATACATTACAAATGGATCTACTGGTACTACGATATATGTTAATAACATGATGTTCATGTTGGCATTCGGTGGCACACCACCTCTGGGGGTCTTTGAGAAAAATTACTAAAGGAGGATTCATTATGATAGGACCAAAATTATATTTCGATAGAACCACTGGTGAGGTCATTTTGACAATTCCAGAGCAAAATAATGCAAGTGCTGTAGCGACTACAAAGGAACAAGATTTTATTATGTTTGATGTACTTTCTGCAAGGAATCCAGAGGCTGTAGATTTCATCCAGTTATCGTATGGTCAATACCGCAACGATTTTGAAATCGCAAATAGTTGGAAGGTTGATTTAAATACAGGGCAGGTTTTATTCGAATATCCAAAGTTTGAAACGCCTATATCTGATCAGCTACTTCTTTTGCAACAAGAAAATGAGGAACTCAAAGTTGAAAATAAAGAATTGAAACTTGCGTTAGCTGAATTAGCAGAGGCACAACAGCAAGACAAAATAGAAAATCAACTAGCTATTGCAGAAGTGGTAGAAACACTACAAACTCAGGGGGTTTTATAATCATGGCTAAGCTATATTGGGATTTAATTAAAATGAACTTGCGAACAGTTGATCAAGTACCATTATTATGGCGAGAAGCAGTACAAGCATTACTCGATAACGAAAACAAGTAGACGCAGCATAAGCTAGCGTTATTTTTTATGCCAAAATGAGGTGATTACATGACAAAAAATGAAAAAATGGAAATTGACCAAGTCGTCAATTTCTTAGAAGATTCATTTTGGATTCTCAATAATATAAAATTGGAAGGTCGGTATGATTCCATCGAAGAAAATGAGCATTACAAACGGATATTAGAAGCTATAGAAGTTTTAAAATGTGAACATAATGCGCTATATGAATTAATTAAAGAAGATTAATTACTATGCCTTCCACAGATTATTGTGGAGGGCTATTTTTATACAACAAGACCTAAGCAATGCACTGTGCCGAGCAGTGCTATTTTTATTTGTGAGGTGTTGACATGGACAGTCAAACAGTAGCTTTAATAGGAATTTTATGTACGGTATTAGGTGCTTTTATAGGGGTGCTTACTTACAACCGTAATCGAGACAAGGATGTAAAAAATGATGCATCTGATTCAGCTGTAATACGCACTAAATTAGACAATATTAACGCTGGGGTAGAATCGATTCGGATTGATATTAAAGCACAAGAAATGCGTGTTACAGGGTTATCAGAGCGTGTAATACGTGTGGAGGAATCTAGTAAACAAGCACATAAACGTTTAGATAAAATGGAGGGAATTACACATGAAAATTAACTGGAAAGTACGTCTTCAACATAAGCAATTTTGGGTGTCATTAATCGCATTATTACTAGTGCTCGCTAATCAAACAGCGGGCATTTTTAATGTCGATATTACGATTTACAATGCACAAATCACAGCCGTTTCTGAAACTGTATTAAGCATTTTAGGTTTACTTGGTATTATTATCGATCCAACAACTGCAGGTGCATCTGACAGCTCGCGAGCGCTCAATTATGATGTGCCAAGAAAGGATGATTTTAAATGAAACCAGTTGAAATAGAAATTCATCCAGGACATTGGATTAATTCTGGTAGTGGCGCAACAGGAATCTTAAATGAAGTTACAGAGGCTCGTAAGGTAGCTAAACGCGTTTATGAGATTTTAAAAGCTTCAAGTGTTCCGTGCACATATTACGAGGACAACACATCGACAAACCAACGTCAAAATATTAATTATCTGGTTAGCCAACATAACAAGGATCAGGACGGTTTAATTGTCTCTATACATTTCAATTCAGGAGGGGATAGCTCAAAGCCGATTGGTACAGAGGTACTTTATTATGACCAACAAGCGTTAGCAGCAAGTATTTCTAAAGCTATATCAGGTGCTACAGGTGGAGGATTAATAAATAGAGGTGCAAAACAGCGTAAAGATTTAGGTGTTCTCGCTAGCACTTATGAGCCAGCCATTTTAATCGAGGTCTGCTTTGTCAATTCAATTGTGGACACTGCTATTTATCGACGTGATTTCGAAAAGATATGTAGGGCTATTGCAAAAGAATTAGCAGCATATTTGGGTAAAGCAGTACCTTCCACACCGTCAATTGTGGAAGACAAACCAACAGAAAAGGATGAGGACACAATGAAATTCACAAACGAGACAACTAAAGCTGCTGTACGTGACTACCTTAAACAGGCAGTAGATAAAGGGAAAATAGATAAATCGTGGATCGAGAAGTTTGATCAAGGTACGATGACAAGTGGTGATTTTGAGGGATTAAAAATTATAATCTCACAACGATAAAACAAATGCCTGTTACCTTAATTGGTAATGGGCTTTTTTTATTTCCACAATTTACATTTGATAAAATGCAGACATTCATCCTAAAATAATACAAACAAACGTTCTTTCTTGAGAGGGTGAGGTTGTATGATTAGTTTCGAACAACGCAGATTATTGCATAAATACGTTGTTTACGACATGGCTGTACAATCCCTACAGCGTGATTACAAAGTAATTGAAAACCTAAAATTAAGCAAAGTATACTTGCCGATACTAGATAAGCTTTTAGATGACATTTCCCAAGAGTGTTACAACTCTAAAAGACTGTTGTCCAAAGACAAAATTAGAGTGGTCAAGTGGGAAAAGATAGACGAGTATTTTAGTGATTTAACTGTAACTACAGCTGGAGAAGATCAAGTGTTTACTTACGCTAATATGGCACTAAAAACGCAGGTGGAAAATTTATTAATCAGTCATCAAAATAAAGACCAGGTGCTCGAATGAGGCCTGTTTTTTTGTATCAAAAAAAGCCACTCGTTTGAGTGACTGATTTATTGTGTTTCTCCATCTATGCTAATTTGAGTTGCATTCATAGCGCCTGTCATTCCTACTACATTACTGACACCTAAATCAGATGCAGCATATCCATCACCTGATAATAATCCTAATGCTTCCACAGTATCACCTATACTCACATCAATTTCATATGGAGGGAAAACAGGAAGTACATAACCGTGGTCATTCTTAATTAATAGTGCGTTTTCCATATTTCCGAATAAGCCTTCTAATGATTTAACACCAACTACTTCACCTTTGAAATAATACTCCATACCTTTGAATTTCGATTCTGTTTTATCATAAAGCATTGCTCCAGGCTTTGCAGGATATAGTTCAGCGTTGAGTTCACCCTCAGTCATATTTGCGGTTTTACTTGAAGCTGTCTCATTCTTAGGTTTATCTGTATTGTTAGATTTTTGAACAGTAGTTTGAACGTTAACTTGAGTTTCATTTGTAGTGTTAATTTCCTGTTCATGTTTGATTTCTTCAGACTTGTTTTCATCTTGTTTTTTATTTAAAGCATCAGTTGAAGTACTTACTTTTTCTTCTACTTTATCAGACTGTGTTGAATCTGTTGGTTTTTCTAAAAAACTATAAGGTATTGCTAAAACAACCATCATTGCAAATGCTATACCAGCAAATTTTAAGAATTTCATTCCTTTAGGTTTATTCATTTGTTTAAAACTAATAATTGACACAACAATAAAAACAATTAATGCAATGGATATTAACCCCACAATCCCAGCAATTGTATCTGCCATTCAAAACGACCTCCCTCTATATTTCCATTTTAGGAAATTTCACAAAGAAAGTATACAAAAAAACAGACAACCGTGACTAGTTATCTGTTTTTTTGAATTGAATGATCTCAGAAATATCCTCAATGTTTAGGGCATCGGCTATTTTCTCAAGTGCATTCTTATTTATACGAATTGTTTTATCATTTACTAATTCACTTATGGTACGAGGATTTAAACTTGTTCGCTCCACAAGTTTTTTTTGATCCCAGCCTCGTTTTTTTAATATTTCTCCTAGATTAGATCTTAATTCAACGCCCAATTTTATTCACCAACTTTCATGTCATTATGTTACTTTTATTATAAACCATAATTTACTTAAAAGAAATTAAATGTTGACATTTTACTTAAACGAAATTATGATTTACTTAATCGAAATAAATAGAGATGCATTTATTTTTTTAATTATTGATTTCTTTTAAGTAAATCGAGTGAAGAAAGGGTGATACCAAAATGCATGTTTACGTAATCCATCTAAGTACAAAAAACGGAAACAAAAGCAAAGGTACTGCAATGCTAGTGGACACAGGTTATAAAAAATTAGAACGTGCTCAAAGTGTTTTGATGAATATTGGATTTGAAATGGTTGATGAAACTAATTTCAAAAAGATGACAGAAACAGGTAGTGAGCAAAAGGCTCAAATTGTTAAAGTTCATTTTTATGACTAAGCAAGTTTGGAATAGAAGGTGAGGTGAATAACGTTGGCATTCGAATACTTAGCACAATACATAACATTCAATTCAGTAGCAGATATGGATAAGAGTGTGGAGGACCACATGGCGGTTCACTATTACCAATTAACAGAATCAGAAAGAGCCATTATTTACAAACTTGCATCACACAGCTTAGAACACACAGGTGTATGCCACTTGAAAGCAAGTACTATTGCTACAGCATTAGAGATAAGCACAAAGACGGTTTATCGATCAATGAAGAAACTAACAGAGTTAGGCATCATCGAAAAAGTACCAAGTACTAAACTGAACGGCATTAAAGGGGCTAGTATTTATCGCATTTTACCTTATGTCCCATCGAGCGTGTCCCAACGAGAGACAGTCGATGAAGCTAGTAATGACGCGGTTTGTCCTCCACAAATTGAAAACCAAGCATCTAAATCTTTTAATCTTTTAAGTTCTAAACAAGCAAATAATATTATGAGTCTTGGTAATGAATTAGCTTTGCAAGCTGAAAAGAAAAAGGAATACATGAACGAGTACCGGGTGATGTTATTTGATTTCATGAATAGCCTGCCATTAGCAGACAACTTGAAAGACGAATTGCACAAGGTTGTATTAGCTTCACAAGTAAATTCTGTGGATGAATTTATAAAAGCTAAGAACGTGCTATTTAAAATCGCTATGGATATTAAAGAAGGTACTTTAACTGTAGCAAGCACACTAAGAGCCGTATTTGTAGGGGCATACAACAAAGCTGTAGAGCGTTCTAATATGGAGCAAAGTAAATCTCCATCTATACAAGAAACTTCTGCCAATGAACGTCCAGTACCTTTCTATAATTGGTTAACAGAGCGTGATAGCCAACCACAATCAAATACGAGATCAACAATCGATAACTGGTTGTTGTGGTAAAAGGGAGATGTGAAAATGACTCATTTTGAACACATGGAGAAGCAAGGGCAACTAACTATTTTTGATTTAGAAGAAATGAAATTTAAGAAGAAATCCACAAATGTTAGTAAACCTGTTGATAAAAAACTTGTGGTTGTACCTCGTAAGGTTGGGTATATTGTTAGGTGATTTTTTATGCCCATTCGTATACCCGATACTGTGCTTGATTAAATGCCACCCGAGTATTGAAGTGGGCATATATGAAATGCTGTTGTGTCAATGGTTTGTACTGTTTTTAAGAATGCTCGATATAAGCAACTCTTACTACGTAAGAGAACCGTGACGCTGATGAAATTAAAGAAGGGATGAAAGTGTGCTGTTTGAAATTTTAACGACTTCATTAATGGGTTGTATTGCGTTAAAAGCATTCTCAAAGAGTAGGGGATTGTCCTCGAACGATAGTGGGAAGATCCAGCGCATTATGTCATTGTCTGGTTTAAATGTTCGTGATGGCAAAGATACATTAACTACGCAGCTTGTTAGGAAAAAACAGTTTGTATGGGGATGGGAATACAAATTCAGGATCCCCCTTGGACGTTCGTTCACTGATTATGAAGCAAAGCTAAAAGTACTTGAAGATGGGCTAAACAATCGCAGAAAAAATATTACCTTTAATGATTTACGACAACTGGATTTAAACAAAGACCTTCTTCAGCAACTACAAAGATTGTGGAAGACAAAACTGAATGAGCAAAAGGAAATTGAACTTGATTTTGATGGATTATTGATAATTCGAGTTTATGATAATCCATTGCCAAAGTCGGTACCATTCAGTAATGGCAAGGGTTGGGCAGTTCCAGTTGGAATTATAAGAAGCAAAAATACTTACAAATATCATGACTTTGAAATGGTGCCGCATGTAGTGTTAGGTGGTGCCACACGATACGGCAAAAGTAACTTCATCAATTCAACTATTTGCAGTCTGGTGCATTGTGAACCAGAGCACACAAACCTTTATCTAATTGATCTTAAAGGCGGAGTGGAATTATGCGACTATGAAAATATTAAACAAACGATTTCCATTGCGTACGAACCACATGAGGCCCTCCACACATTACAGTTGGCATATGACAAAATGCGGCATATACAACGTGAATTAAAGCGCAGAGGAAAGAAGAATGTACAAGAGGCAGGAATAAAGGAACGTTACTTTGTAGTCATTGACGAGGTAGGAGAACTGAATGCAACAGAGGCAGTCACAAAGGAAGAGAAACGCTTAAAGCTAGAGTGCCAGACTCTTATGTCCCAAATAGCAAGGCTAGGTGCCGGACTTGGTTTCAGGCTAGTTGTAGCTACGCAGTATCCAGTAGGTGATGTTATACCAAGGCAGGTTAAGCAAAATGCAGATGCCAAGCTATGTTTTAGAGTGCAGTCGGCTGTTGCTTCAAGGGTTGTACTGGATGCAGAGGGAGCAGAGGCATTACCAATGGTCAAAGGCCGCGCAATTTACCAAATGGCTGATAAAAGAGAAATACTTCAAACACCACTAATCACACCACAAATTATCCACGATACTATCCAACCTCATATTATTGCGAAAGGGGAGCGCGTTGAAGAAACAGCTATCCAACCGAGACGAACAGATACTGTTACTTTTGAAGAAGTTTGATTTTATGACGCGTGATCAACTAAGTCGATATTTTAATTTAGGTAAGAAGCGAAATACAAATAGGGTCCTCCACAATTTATCTAGTTATTTATCATCTATCCGAGATGGTTATGAAACAGTTTACTATTTAAATAGTCTTGGGCGATTGTATGTTGACTGTGATAAGGTCCGCAAGAAAGGTAGCCATGTACAACATACCATCATGCGAAATGAATTTTGGTTATTTTATAAAACTCCAAGGGACTGGAAAAATGAAGTCAAAATATCGGATGGTACCACTTCAATCATTGTGGATGGCATGTTTATACGTAATGGATTTCAATACTTTTTAGAGGTTGACAATTTGCAAACGATGAAAGAAAACAGGGAGAAAATTAAACGCTATAAGGAGCTCATGCCAAGCGTTGTAAAGCAATTAGGTTATTACCCAACACTTGTATGGCTAACAACAACAGAATTGCGTAGGCAACAATTAGAAGCATCCTGTGGAGGGCTAAAGTGCAAGGTATACACAATCAATGAAATTAGAGGGGGAATATAGATGTTTAAAAAGCGTATTAGAACTGAGGTAGTACCTGCAAATGAATATACAGATTATAGTGATCGTTTCGAAGGTGATGAAAAGTATGCCACATTAAGGCATGTAGCTGTAGCTGCATCAGTTCCAGCGTTAATGTCTGTAGGTACAGGACTGTATATATTCAATAAATTTAATGACGCTCATTCCTCCACAATAACGCCTGTAACTGCTCCAGTTCAACAACCTATATTGGAGCCAGTTGTAGCACAAATACCTTCTGTAATACCTGTTAATACTTTTCCGCAACAAACAGGCATAATTGCAGATAAATCACTTGAAATACTAGCAACAGTATTAGATCCTGTCGTTCAAATATTAGTAGCGATTAGTTTTCCGGTAGCTTCGGTCATCATGGTAGGAGCTTGTTTCTTCTTTATGTTTGGGAACTCAGAAAAAGCGTGGAATACCATCATGAATGCAGGGCTTGGTTATGTATTAATTCAGATGGCACCATTATTATTAGATATTTTCAGAACGATTGGCAAAGCGGTTCAATAGAAAAAAAGACCACTCCGTTATGGGTGGTCTTAGTTAATTGTCTTATATGGGTGGTAGTGTTCCGCCACCAACCCAAATAGCTGTGATTTGTCCTAAAGCAGTTAATGTTGCGGTTCCTTCACCAATGGCATTGCCAAATAGACTGCCGACAGAGCCAGCTAGGGAAATTCCCGAAAAGCCTGAGCCATCTAATCCTGTAATAGCGCCAACCACTGCTAAAGTGACCACGGCAATTTCCTTTGTTAAAGGTACTACCGCAGCAAGACCAACACCAAGATCATTGACAATTCCATGTGAGGTAGCGGGTAAATGGTCACCGAGAATTTGTGTAAAGCCAGCATCTCCAAGATAGAAAAAGGCGGCAATAGGGATGACAGGTCCGAACACTTTAAAGCCGAATTGGAATCCTTGAATCAAATAGCTTGTCGTCTTTTCGAGCCCCTCAGCTTTGTGAGTAACAACACTAAGCAAAAGTAAGATGAAAACAGAAGTTCCTCCGATTAAAGCTGTTGCATCGCCACCTTGCAATTTAAAGACAGCCATTGCAATGACATCTAAGACGAAAGCAATGGGAATGAGTACAGCAAAAAATCGTCTTTGCCCGACAGACAGTAAATTTTCCACAATTTCATGTCTATCTTCACCAGCTTCACCGACAGTATTCAAAAGTAAGGTTCCTCTTTTCATATCTCGTCGTAAGAAAAAATAAGCAACAATTGTCGTTACAATCCCCATTGTAATGACGAGTGGAATACTAGCTGAAACGACATCACCAACAGGAATTCCAGCAGCATCAGCCGTTAGTTTTGGAGCCCCTTGTATGACAAAATCACTTGATAACGCAATACCGTGCCCAAATAAGTTCATCGCCATGGCAACGCCAAGTGCTGGGAGGCCAGCCCGAATCGCAACAGGTAAGAGCACCGCCCCTAACAGTGCGACTGCAGGGGATGGCCAGAAAAACCATGAGATAAACATCATTAATAGACCAATCGTCCAATAGGCGAGTGCTGGTGTTTTAATAATCTTCGTGAAAGGTGCAACCATAACCTCATTAATACCAGAAGTCATCATCACTCGACTCATGGCAACAATAATCGAAATAATAAGAATCGTTGATAGCAGCTCTGTAATAGCATAAATAAAGCTGTTAAACACACCACTTATGGACGAAGTGAAATCGCCAGTCGCAACAATCGCTAGCATAAAGATGCCTACTACACAAATGAGGGTGGTATCGCGACGTTTAACCATAAATCCGATGATGAGTACAATAAAAACAACATAAATCCAATGGAGAGCTGTGAATTCAATCCCCATACGTTTCCCCCTCAATATTCTGATTCTATAGAATATGAAGAGAAAAAAAGATGGTGATGATTTTGAAAAATTTTGACCTAGGTGAAATGCTGTGTGAATTGAAAATAGAAATAATTAACTAATAATGATGGGAAATTAAGTTATTAATGAAGTGCTCAAATTGTAAGGAGAACTTTAAGCAATCTAAACTATAGGATTTTCTAGTGTCTTTATCTGCATCTTTGCCAACTATCTCAATGAAATGCCTCTTATTATAAACAAGTAATCAACTTAACAACCACTTTCTTAGCAAATTAAAGGGCCTCTTAAAAGATGCTTGATGTTATACAATAGTGGCCGAAAACTACACCTCAAACAAGATAATTGAAAGAAATGGATTTTTATATTAAAATACTTTTATAGATTATCGATAATCTATAATCCATAATATATAACACCTATAGCTAATCACCCTATACACTAAACTATGTTAAAATAAAGGATATAAATTTAATGGAGTGGTTTGATGGGGTTTGATGAAAGTTCAATTTCAAAAAAAACAATTGCTGAACAAATAGCTGAACGATTATTATTTCGCATATTTTCTGGTTATTATGAACAAGGTCAGCGCTTAATCGAAGCGGAAATTGCAAAAGAGTTACAAGTAAGTCATGCACCTGTCCGTGAGGCTCTTTATCTTTTACAAAAAGATGGTGTAGTCGAAAAAGTACAACATAAAGGTGTAAGAGTTAAGACTATATCGGATCAGGAATTGAAGGATTATTTGGAAGCGCTTTATTACCTATTGGATTCTGCACTTACAAAGTGTGAACCTAAATGGAATGCCGATTTGCAAAATGAACTATTACTTCGTTTTGAAGCGATGAAACAAAGAAAGTCTGCTGAAAATATTTATGAATATGTTGTTTCGTTTGCGCACTTGTTACAATTGTTTTTTGATGTTACAGGAAATATTGCGATGCTACGATTCTTTAAAGAAACCATATTTGTTACAAATGTAGCTGCACAAACAAAATGGAAAATGGATCTAGTTGAATCCTACCATCTGTCCATCAACACGTTTATCAGGTGTATAGAAGTGTCGGATTTTAATCATGCACGAGTGGCTATTAAAGATGTTATTTTATGGTACCAATTTAAATAATTTTATGGGGGTAACATAAATGAAAGCTGCAGTTTGGCATAATGTGAAAGATATTAGAGTCGAAGAGGTTGAATTACGAGCTTTAAGAGAAGAAGAAGTGAAAGTAAAAGTAGCATGGGCTGGTATTTGTGGAAGTGATTTGCATGAATACGAAGAAGGTCCAGTTTTTGTACCAGTTGATGTAAAAGCTGAATTAACAGGTGAAGTTGCCCCGCTTACAATGGGTCATGAATTTGCTGGGATTATCGAAGAAGTTGGCTCTAAGGTTACAGACTTTAAGGCAGGAGACCGAGTTGTCATCAATCCTACATTAACTTATAGAAACAAACATGAAGATGTCGATCGATATGATGGATTTAACTTCATCGGACTACATGGAAACGGTGGATTTGCGGAATATGTCAATGTCCCTGTAACAAATGTACACCGTTTAGCAGATAACTTAACATTAAAAGATGGTGCACTAGTAGAACCAATGGCTGTTGCTGTACAAGCTGTCAAAGATGCTGGGGTTACATTAGGAGATTCTGTAGCCGTATTTGGGGCTGGACCAATTGGATTGTTAACAGTAATCGCTGCAAAAGCATCTGGTGCAAGTAAAGTTATCGTATTAGATTTATCCGATGATCGATTAGAAAAGGCAAAAGAATTAGGTGCAACCCATGCCATTAACTCTGGTAAAGAAAATCCTGTACAAGCCGTTCGATCGATTGTAGCAGGTGGGGTTGATGTATCCTTTGAAGTTGCGGGAGTAGCTCCTACCTTTAAACAAGCAATTGATGTTACAAAACCACGCGGTAACATGATGATCGTTTCGATTTTTGCAAGACCAATCGAATGGAATCCAATGCAGCTTACAAACACAGGTGTTAATGTACTGTCATCAATTGTTTATACACCGTCAATTTTCCAAAGAACAATTGATGCAATGGGCTCTGGTCAACTAAATCCACAGGGTATCATCACAAGTCAAATTGAATTAGATGACATTGTTGACAAAGGATTCAAAACGTTAACAAACGACAAATCACAATCTAAAATTTTAGTCGCGATAAGTGGAGAAAATTAATAACATGGATAGATTAAAATAAATCTATCCTAACAAAGGGAGTATGGCTTATTATAGTCATGCTCTTTTCTTATAGCCTGTTTGATGATTCAAAACTGTTTTTCAAAGGATTTGCTGAACTTCATTGAGGGGAAGAGGGGCGTTGCAGCTTAAGAAAGCGTTTATACTCGATATTTTTGAAATATAATAAGAGAAGAAAAATGACAAAAAGAATCGAGAATGAATTTCACGATTCTTTTTGTCATATAGTTTAATTTCTTTCTCTTGCCCTCTGTGTGTCTCTAATATTTTTTTGAACTGTTATGGAGGCAAATAAACTAAGGACAAATGACATACCATAGAATCCTTTTTCGCTTAAAACAATACTTCCAGCATTATATAAACCAATACCCATTAATAAAATAGATACAATAAGTGCAATCCAACTAATACCATAATAAATAGTAGTAACTGGTATTCCCTCATCTTTATCTCTTACTGATTTTTGTAAAGATACTGCTGAATAGAGCCCGAATACTAAAACAGCTAAGTAATATCCTTTTTCGTTTAGTTGCATCGTTGCGTTAAATAGGCCTATAAGATAAGCAGTAACACCTACGAACAGTGCTGCCCAGGAAGCACCCTTGAAAGCAGCAGTCGGTTCTCCCTCTTTCCTTTCTACTTTTATTTTCGGATCAGGCTGTTTTCCCTTATCTAATGATGTCTCATTTTGATTAGACAATATCTTTCTCCTCCTTCTATCTCTGTATCAAAACATTCTTATTCTACAGGGATGTGATGAGAACAGAAATTTCTCTAAAACTGGCTTTTCAGTAATAAAGCAACCCCCTTTGAAGGAAGCGGCTTTATACTTGACCGTTATTTTGCTGCACTATAGATAGTCAATGTGGCTTCATCAAATTTAAAGGGACGATTATTGTTCCTTGGTAAATTTGCGCTTTACCCCGAGACAATTTTTTCTGTCCTTTGTTGCAATTCCTTTTTAGGGGCAGGAATCTGTTGTACCGATAAGAACTAGGTGTATAACTTTTTTTCATTTTATTCAAATAGACAGCTGAATATGTTAGGTAGATGTGGCTGCCTATTGTTGCTTTGCCCACTGTTATTGACGAACAATGAACGAAATAATTTAAATGGTTGATAATAGATAATGCATAAATAAAGCTGTGTAAAACCTGACTTATGGTTGAAATTAAATTGGTCAGTTGCAACAATTGTATTTAAATGCTAATAAAAGGCTTTTAAAGAAAATTTAAAAGCCTAGGCCCATTTGAAAGTGAGTAGCTGGTTTCAAAAAAGTACCCCTCACGTAGAAAGAGATTGTGCCACTGCAACCAACCTTTTTACTCCTTCCCTTAGTTGTTTTTCATTTGCATAAGAATAGCTTAAACGTATCCAGGATGATAGTTGTTTTAATGGATCACAAATTTGACCCGGTACAAAGGATATAGATTGTTCAATACTTTTAGATAGTAATAATTCAGTTGGAACATTATCTGGGAGCTGCACCCATAAATTCAGACCACCTTTTGGGCTAGTCCATCGCCAACCTGTTACAGCTAGCTCTTCTTCCATGATTTCCTTTCGAATCTGTAGGGCGATCCTAATTTTCTCCAAATGCTGTTGCAATCTTAGGGATGAAAAGTAATGGAGAAAAATTTTTTGATTGAGAAGTGGTGAGCCATTATCAGCCAATGATTTTTCTATTAGGAGTGAGTTCATTAATGATGATTGACAAATCACAGTCGCAATTCTCAAGCCAGGAGAGATATATTTGCAAAAGCTTCGGATATAAATGACTGTTCCAGCACTATCGTACGTGTAAATGGGTGGTGGTGGGGCTTGATCAAAATAGATGTCGTGATAGGCATCGTCTTCAATTAATAGAAATCGATATTGTTCAGCTAGTTCTACTAATTTTTTGCGCTGCTCGACAGAAACAGTATAACCAGTCGGGTTATGGAATGTGGGGTTGAGATAAAATAGGCGCGGCTTGTATTGTTTAATATAGTATTCAACCTGTTCTAAATCGTAGCCCTCTGGATGGATATCAACCGTTACAATCTGTGCTCCTTGTGCTCTAAAAATATCAATCGCAGCACTGTAGCTTGGACGTTCAAATAAAACGACGTCTCTTGGTTTAATAAAAGCTTGAGCGATTAAGTGAATCGCTTGCTGTGAGCCAGAAGTGATTAACAGATTATCTGCACTCAAATGAGTTTTATACTGGTTGATAAAATAGTGAGTGAGTGTTTCACGCAGCTCTAGATCACCTTGTACAGTTGAGTAGGTGGCAAGTACTTTAGGATAAAGATCAAACACTTCCTTCACATAATCTGAAAAATAATGATTAGGCAAAAGATTTGGATCAATCAACGCCTGAGAAAAATGATAGGAAACAGAGGGTTGATGGATTTCGGATAAATGATTTTTTTTTACGTATGCAGAAACAATGGGATTGTCCTGATCTAGATATTCAAAATTTTTCGTTACAGTTGATTGGACATAATAGCCTGCTTTATCTTTTACATAAACTTTGTCATGCTGTTTTAGTAATTGATAAGCTTTTAATACCGTTAATCGATGAACATTCATTTCAGATGCTAATTGTCGGACGGAGGGAATCTTGTCATGTTCTTTCCATTCTTTACGTTCTATACGGTGCAGTACATAATCGTAAACTTTGTTAAAAAGATAATCTTCATTTTGATTTGCTTTGCCCATATTGATTCCTCCTTTTCAAAACGATTGTACCACGAACCTATCTAATCTGTTCTATCCCTTTTAATCTGTTCTATTGTCTTTCTTTTATGATAGAAAAAGAGGAGGAGGTTTATATGGTACTTATTAATTATTTTTTCATGTGTTTGATTTTTGGAACGACTTTTTTAGCGATTAAAATTGGTGTTGATGCAGGAATGCCTCCGTTTTTATCAGCTGGCCTCCGTTTTTTTATTGCCGGTTTACTGCTATTTAGTTTTATGGTTTGGAGAGAAAGAACGACAATACGGGTGTTATTTCGTAAAGAGATGTTTTTTACAGGAGTGGGCTTAACCTTTGGGACGTTTGCCACATTATATTGGGCAGAACAGTATGTGACATCAGGGATTGCAGCTGTCTTATCTGCTACAGGTCCAATGATGATCATTATTATACAGACATTCCTATTGAAGCAAAAAGGAAATCGAAAATCATTTATTGGTTGTGTTGTCGGAGTCATTGGTGTTACGTTCTTGATCTTACCTAGCTTTTCAATTGAGATTAGTCCCTTCTGGATGGTTGGTTGTTTTGCCATAATATTAGGGGAAGTTTTTTATGCATCTGGAACCATTTATACGAAGCATGTCATCCGAAAATTTGAAACGACATCTCCAATTGCTTTAAATGCAGCGCAAATGATGCATGGTGGGATTTTATTAATCGTTTTGTCACTTTTTACTGAGAACATTCAGCTTCATTATCTTTTAAGCCCAGCTTCAATTGGCTCTCTTCTTTATTTAATTATTTTTGGTTCAATGATCGGCCATAGCATTTATTATTGGCTTGTTTCCCGAACGAATCCTGTTTTTCCTTCTACATGGCTGTATATCTCACCAGTCATTGCCGTTACATTAGGTGTGACCCTCTATCATGAATATATTTCTTGGCTAACAGGCATAGGTACTCTGACGATTATTGCTGGAACGGTTCTAGTCAATTTTGAAACATTGAGGGAGTTACTTTGGCGCAATAGGACTATGCTTCAGGATGTGAAAAATTAATATAGCTTGAATAAGAGAGGTAAGAAATTCTATTATTCTAAATTGATTAAATCTAATTTAAAAGGAGAATGAAGCTATGAAAATTTCTAAGGGAGTAGAGATTCTGGATCTTGAATTTAATGGGAACATCATTCATCCAACACTTTTATGGGATCAGGAAATGGCTGTTTTAATAGACACTGGATTCCCAGGTCAAATGGAAGATTTGCGCGTAGCAATGGATAAGGTAGGCGTGTCGTTCGATAACCTAAAGGTTGTGATTTTGACACATCAGGATATAGATCATATAGGCAGCGTCCCGGAAATAGTGCGAAATTGTGGAAGTAATATAAAAGTCTATGCGCACGAACTAGATAAGCCTTATATCCAGGGGGATTTACCACTTTTGAAAGACGCGCACATAGCGAATCCACCCAAGGGGAAAGTGGATGTAGCCTTGAAAGACGGTCAAGAACTACCGTATTGTGGCGGAATTCGAGTGATCCATACTCCAGGGCACACGCCTGGCCATATCAGCTTATATTTAAAGCAAAGTAAAACACTTGTTGCCGGAGATTCGATGTATAGTGTAAACGGTACACTGGGGGGAATTCATGTTCCAACTACTTTGGATATAAAGGTCGCTCGACAATCTTTGAAGAAATATTTAGACTTCGACATTGAATCTGTAGTTTGTTACCACGGAGGATTATGTAACGTAAATATTAAAGAGCAGATTCGAAAATTTTACAAATAATGATATCCTTTTTTTGAGGAACTACTGCTAAGTGGAGAAGGAAGTCTGTTTTATTGTTAGCCAGCTCATGTTATAATGAAGAGCTTAAGATGATTAAGACCTTTTTATAACGGATGCCAAGAAAAGCCTCCGCAAAATGAAAAATATGGAGGTGTAAGAGAATGAATAAGCGTTGGACGATTAGTGAAATTCAAAAGTTTGTTGAGAATAATTCGGAAAGTAAGTTGCTAACGACTGAATATCATGGTTTTTCTCAAAAGTTATTATTTAAATGTGCATGTGGAAGTAACTTTGAAAAAACATTTACGAAATTTAAAAATAAACATCAACGAAAATGTGATGTATGCCAACCGCCAAAAGAGTCACGCTAAACGTATTGCCGATTTTTATTAAAAAGAAATGGGCTTTTTCTATGTGACTGATAGAAGAAAATGTTGATTAAAATCACTTTACTCTTATAGGTAAGGTGATTTTTTTGCCTAGGATTACTACTGAAAAAGATGGTAAAGTAACATACTTAAGCAAATACAGAATAAAACATCACCAATTTAACCTTCTGTATTAATGAAATATCATGGATAGAAGCCAAACCCTTGATACATCTGGGTTTGGCTTTTTTAATATTTCCAAAATTTTTCTTTTTTCACTGAAAAACTCGGTTTGTAAACCATTATTGCCGAAAAAAAGATTGTAAAATAACAATCAGTGATTTATATTGGAGATTATGATTTTTTTCAAAATCTCAAAATCATAATCGAAATTTAATTTATATACAAGTTTTAAGAGGGAAGTGAATTAGCAAAATGTATCTTTATCCCCTATTAGTCATTATTGCAGCTAGTAGTTTTGGAATCGTTTCAACTATCATAAAACTGGCAATGCGTAGTGGCTTTTCTGTATCTGAGGCAGTGACAAGTCAGTTTTTTGTCGGCTTCTGTATAGCAGTATGTATCAGCTTAGTTACAAACAGGTCAAAATTTAGCTTTAAAGGTGTTAAAATCCTTCTATTTGCAGGTATCTTAACTGGGTTAACAAATATTTTATATGGTCATTCTTTGAACTTTTTGCCAGCTTCCTTGGCAGTAGTACTACTGTTTCAATTTACATGGATCGGTATGTTGATCTCTTGTATTACAAAACGGCAATTTCCAAGCAGAATTGAATTAATCTCTTTAATTATATTGGTAGCTGGAACCATACCAGCTGCTGGAATAATTGATGTTGATTTATCCCAAATACCTTTGCAGGGATGGTTATGGGGATTAGCAGCTGCTCTTTGTTACTCTTTATTTTTATATGTGAACGGTAAGGCAACTGCAAGTATGACAACCTCTAACCGTTTAGTATTGGTTTCTTTCTTTGCTTTTATGATTACGGCGGCTTTTCAGTCTCCAGAAATTATTTGGAATGGTACTTTGTTTAATGAGGGACTTTGGATTTATGGATTGGCATTAGGGTTATTTGGCATGATTATCCCCGTTTTCTTATTCACTATTGCAGTTCCTAAAGTTGGATTAGGTATGTCCTCTATATTGAGTGCTGTTGAATTGCCAATCGCCGTGATGGTATCTGTTATCCTATTAAGCGAAACGGTTACCATTTTGCAAATAGCAGGTATCGTCACGATCGTTGTCGGTATAAGCTTACCAACATTGCTAGATAAAGATGGATTGTTAAGTAGCGTCAAAACTAAGTACAAAAAATCCAGCAAAGAAGTAGCGAAAGGGTCTTCGATTTGAAGATCCTTTTTTCATGACAATCAAGCAATGTGATAACAATTCGGTTTTCTGATACGAATTTAACGTCCTCCTTAGTAGATTCAATTACACCTTTTATGCAACGCTGTAAATTTTTTTGTTCATACTCCGTTCATATTGTTGTCATAAGCAGTACACCTTCGTTGTATAAGCTATCCTTAACGGTTTATGAAAGTAGCCGGAATCCACATAGAGATAACGAAAGGGAGGTGTGGCACGAGAGCAATGGAGAAAACGGTGATCGCTTACCGTTCTATACTATCGTGCAAACATAATGAAAAAAATGATCATCATTTTAAGTAAATTAATAGCTGTTTTTGCTGTAGCCATCATACTTTTTTTAGCGATTGTTTTCCTAGTGAATATTGTCTGCTCTAAAATAGAGCAAGGAAAAATAGAAACTTATGGGCAGTCTGTAGCAGTGGACGGGAAAACGATGAATGTCTTCATTCAAGGAGAAGGCGAAGAAACCGTTGTGCTTTTACCTGGTTATGGAACAGCGGCACCAGCACTTGATTTTAAATTTCTAGTAGATGAATTATCTCCATTTTACAAAGTGGTTGTCATCGAGCCTTTTGGTTATGGGTTAAGTGATCTAACTGAAAAAGAACGTAGCACAGAGAATATTGTTAGTGAAATACATGAAGCTTTACAGCGTCTTCATATTGAACGTTATATTCTGATGGGTCACTCCATTTCAGGCCTTTACGGATTGGATTATGTGAACAAATATCCAGAAGAGGTGAGTGCATTTGTCGGGCTTGATAGCAGTGTTCCAACGATAAGCGAGAAAAAGATTGATTCTTCTATAATAAGAACTATAAAACTACTTAAAAAATCGGGTTTAGCGAGATTGCAAGTAAAGCTAGGGGATGACCCATACGCCGTACTACCATATGATGATAAAACAAAAGAACAATTGAGAATTCTTAAACACAAAAACATGTATAACCCAAGCCAGTTAAATGAAGCTGAAATGATGTATGAAAATTTTAAAGCAGCTGAAAATAGATCCTTCCCAAAAAATCTCCCTGTGATTTTCTTTATACAAGAAAATCATCCAGTAACTGACAGATGGATACCAGAGCATAAAAAACAAATAGAAGATTCTATAAATGGGAAAGTGATGACATTTGAAGGGGATCATTATTTATATCGTACCAAAGCAAAAGAAATCGTTGAAGGCTTCAGAGAATTTATGAAGGAAGTACAGTGAAGGTACTGAGAAAGATCCTTTATTTTATCTTATATTAATGGTCAGTAAGCGCCTTTCTCGATTGGGGAAATTAGGGTGAGCCAACTAAGTGCCTCCGATCAAGTGTAATATATTTGTTGTAGTTAATTATTTTGTGCGTATGAACAGCCAGTATCTATTTTGAAGCCAATTAAATAAAGTTCTTGAAACGAATAACCAGGCGCTCATATGAGTACCTGGCCTTTTTTATGCAATATTAGAAGTGTTCAAAAAGGTTCTGAAAGGTGTAACGATAACGCTGAAACCATCATCAGGATGCTCATGGCAAAAATCATGGGGAACAGCTCTGTAATGACATAAATAGCGCTAACCAACTACTTACTTAATAGAGTATGGGTTTACTTTTATACTGTATCTAGTACAACTTGATTATGTTTAGATCTCTGAACGGAAGTTGTTACCTAGCTTGCTTCCCAGACCAAAATAATGCCGAAAATTATAAATAAGTGGGCTCCATTTATTTGGATCAATATGATTTTCTTCAATAATAATTTCCTCATGAGCATGTACATGTATCGTTTGTGTCTCAACAATTGCAAAAGTAGGAGAATAATCTGGGATACGAATATGTTTTACCTTTGCCTCGATTTGAATGGGACACTCCATAATCCGAGTAGGAATGACCGTTGTAGAATTAATAGGTGTGAATCCACAAATATCAAATTTCTCTTTTCTATATGTAAAACCAATTTGTTTCTTAAAATCTGGAACTGGTTTTTTTCCTGTGTAAGGAGCTAACTGCTCCACATTTTCCCATAGAGAGGGGTCAGGAATATTAATGACACATTCAGGATGTCGTTCTAAATTTTCTATTGCTTTTCCACCAAGGCCAATACCTAAGACAATACAGTCTCCTAATGCCCAAGAAGATGACAAAGGGCTAATATTCACTGTTCCATCCTCATTTAATGTACTCAGTAAAATTACAGGAAATCCATAATATAAAATTTTAGGATTTATCATTTTTGTATTTGGTATTTGCTTTATTATTGTCATTTTAAGTTCCTCCTACTAAATGTTTTCGCTGTCATAACACATTGTAAAATATAAAGATTTCGATAAGCATCGAAGTGTTGATTACAAAATAATTACTTCAACAAAAGAATATGGAGGAAAGGTAAAGTTTAAAGTTCTTCATTTCATCTCCTTGATATTTCTAAATTTTTATGCCAATTTCCTTGACTTCATAAGAAAAATATGGAAATATATAAATAAACCGTTGGTCGGTTTATTTATAGGAGGTTTATGATGGCAAGGACAAATAAAAACTATGAACATAAAAAAAACGACATTTTAATTCGAATTTGGGAGGTTCTTCTGCAATATGGTTATGAAAAAATGACACTTCCGATAATCATAAAGGAATTGGGCATATCAAGAGGAGCCTTTTATCATTATTTTCAGTCAAAAGAAGAATGTGTAGATGAAGCTGTTAAATTGTTTGTTGAAAATGCGGTAGTGGAAATAAAGACGATGGATAATAAGACATTATCCGCAGATGTAAGACTTAAAATGGCAGTTCAAAATAGTATTTCTCTTTTTCATCAAAATAAAGAGCAAGATCGAATGATGAATCAACCTGAAAATGCTGTATTCCATCAAAAACTGATGATAGGTCTAACTAAATATCTTGCTCCGTATTTTGCAGAAATCATTGAACAGGGAGTGGAGGAAAAAATTTTTTACACAAATTATCCCTTAGAAATAGCTGAAATGTTATTGACACTATCAAATTTTTATTTAGATAAAGATTTATTTCATTGGGATCCAGAAACCATTCCATATAAAATAACAGCCTATGAAGAATTGATCAATAAAGGTTTAGGAACAACTGATAATATTGGCTTTTTTACTAACTAAAAAGGAGATTGGTAAATGGAAGCTGTTTTAAAATTACAAAATATAAGCAAAAAATTTAATGATTTTGATACAGTTTTACAAGAAATTAACCTTTCATTTTTTGCCCATACGTTTAATGTGATACTCGGACAAAGTGGTTGTGGGAAATCAACACTCATCAATATCATGTCAGGACTAATGAAGCCAACAAGAGGAAATGTTTATTATAAAGATTTAGATATTTCTCATGCGGAACAAAAAGAGATGATTCAATTCAGACGCTATAATTTCAGTAATATTTTCCAAGACTATTTACTATTGTCGGAATTAACGGTACGGGAGAATATTGAATTAGGGAAAACAGGGAATGCTCAAGATTTAGAATTCCGTGAACTTATAGCAAGGCTAGGGATCGAAACATTAGCAGATCGATTTCCCAATGAATTATCTGGTGGTCAGCAACAACGAGTTTCTATCGCACGTGCAATGATTAAAAATCCTGAAATTTTGTTTTGTGATGAAGCAACAGGAGCATTGGATGAGCATAACAGCAAACAAGTTGTGGACTATTTAAAGGAATTAAATAAAACCTATGGTACACTCATTATTTTTTCTACACATAACCTCAAAATTTCCACAGTGGCAGACCGTATTATTGTCATGAAGGACGGTCTTATTGAGGACGATTATTTAAATACTTCTCCACGGAGATTCTATAATGAGTAGTGTGTTTAAACAAATTTTCAAGAGTTTACTATGTGAAAAAGCGACTATGTCTGTGTTATTTTTTCTGAGCTGTTTAGGCTCATTTATGTACTTTTTTGTTCAAGTATCTATAGATGGGAATCTAAAACATTTGGCTTACAATAAAGCAAATGGGATATTAATTAATAGCTCGCAAAAAGAGCTATTGATTGCATTGCATTCTAATCAAATTTTAGCAGCTACTTTTTTAATCATTTTTTCTGTAATTGCAGCCTTTGCATTTTATATGTTTTTTTTAAAATATTACCGTAATCATCTGAAAGAAATTGGTTGCTATAAGGCTTTCGGATGTTCAAATAAACAAATAATCGCAGTTATGTTTTTCATTAATAGTAGTCTTTCTTTTATTGCCTTTATAGTAGGCTTCATATTGGGATGGGTTTGCTCAGATGTATTATTACAATTATATCGTTCATCTTTTGATATTGAATCACTTCAAAAGGGAATTTTCCCTTCAAATTTAGCAATAGATTTCCTATTTATTGTTGTATTATCGGGAATCATGGCAATAGTGCCATACTATAAGTTTTTAAAATTTGATATTTCCTCATTATTATGTAATTTCCCTGAAGAACACCAAAATAAATGGATAGTTTTCATTAGCAATAAACTATCCAATGCAGTTCCAATCAAATATCGGCGCTCATTTCGCATAGCTTTACGTAAGCCATTAGCAGTGTCTTTACTATTCCTGTCAGTAGGCTGTTTTACAGTTTTATGGATTATGAGCATGTCACTTCATTTCAGCAGTCAATATATTTATGAAACCCAGACACTTGGTAGGTCCTATAAATATGATATTCAGTTTGAAAATTATCAGCCGTATCATCCACTAGAAGAAGATAGTACTTTCTATTTAAGAAGTAATGTGAAGATTTCATGGAAAGGAAATGAAATTAATCAACAAGCAATAGGATTTCATAAAAAACCAAATTTGTTTCAATTTTATACATTAGATCACAAGGAGCTTTTCTTACCTAAAGAAAAAGAGGTGTATATAAATGAAGCTTTATCTGAACTCTATGGAATACGACAAAATGATTATATTGAAGTAAATATTAAACATAAAATCTATAAACTAAAAGTTGCTGCTATTGTGGGAAATGCAGAGAATAAGACTATTTATCTTTCAGAACCGCAATTAGCAAGTATGTTATCCATAAAAGAGTCAAGCTATAACGGAATACTTTCAAACACTGTTCCTAAACAGTATGAGAATAAATCAATAATAACAGAAAAGGAACGTTTAGCTTATTTACAAAAAAATAATGTTTCAAATAAAATAAGTGCAGTGATAAATCAACTATTAGGATGTATGATTGGCTGTTTGCTTCTTTATCTTGTCATACTGCTAAATTTTCAAGATTGCACAAGAAATATTCTTATTTTAAATATGTTAGGGTATTCTGCAAAGTCCATTAACAAAATGTTAATCAGTATTTATAAACCTCTTTTAAATGTGGCATTTATCATTATGGTTTCATTAAGTGTTATAGTTTGTCAGTTCATACAAAAAAGCCTCTCGATAAAAACGGGTGATTATATACCGTTTCAAACGAATTTGTTTATAATTGGCGGTATATGGTTGTTGCTAAATCTACTTTATCATCTTATCCACTGTAGATTTAATAATAAAATTGAAAAAATTCAAAATGCAGAACAGACTAAAAAATACATCCTTTAACACCAATATAAGTAAAATGATGTGACTATTAAGGAGATAGCAAACGAAGATGTTTTGAATGTAAAGAAATGCACCTCAAGGAACAGTGCATGGTAGTTGAAGATGCTGTTTGTTTTATCTTTCGTACGAGGGAAACTAAGGAATACAACATTAATTTTATGAGCAGGGTAAATCATATTACTATATGAATAACTTCTTCTACTGGTAGAAATCTAAAGAGAATTCAATCCCCATTTGATTATGAACGGTGGGGATTATTTAATGCTTATACAGTAAGCAATTTCGAAAGAATGGATGACAGAAATGAGCGAACTAACTGTATCATCTTTGTTTAAATGTGAGCATTCACCATATCCTAAGGGGTGCTTGAAAAGATGTATAAAATAGTGGTTGTAAAGTACAATAAGATGGGATATTCATAAGCTAAATTTCATTACGAGAGTTATCTACTATTTTCTTCATTCAATATAATTCTGTCTCTCTAATTTAGAAGGGTTAAATACGATGTTTAAAAATAAAAGGATTACATTAAAAACGAAAATACTAGGGTTAATTAGTTCCCTTATACTTCTCATTATTACGCTGCTTGCAAGTGTCTTTGCTTATTTACAAGCAGTAGATACTAGAAATCAAGTAGAACAATTAGCATTACAAGCGGCAAAATCGATTTCACTTATGCCTGAATTAAGAGATGCAATTGAACAAGAGGACTTAGAAACTCAATTTCGTCCTATCGCTGAGCAAGTGATAGATCAGGTAAACGCAGCAAATATTATCATTGAAAATCGTGATAAGATCATTTATTCTCATGTAGAAAATGATATTGAGGAAAGTGGTTTAGATGATACCAATGATCTAGCACTGCTATTTGGAGGCTCAAATATTTTTGAAGTTGAGCGAAGCAGTGGCTCCGTTATTATTGGGAAAGTGCCAATAATGGCCGACTATGGTGATTTCCAGCGCATAATTGGAGTCGTTTCGGTAGAGTTTTTGGAAACAGACATTTATCGAAATATTATTAGTAGAATTAAGACCATTGTCATTGCCTCTATTGTGATACTAATGCTCGGTATCATAGGTGGTATTTTTCTAACAAAAAGTATTAGAAAGGATACCTTAGGTTTAGAACCACACGAGATTTCATCGCTATACCTAGAAAGAAGCGCAATTCTTTTGTCTATTAAAGAAGGAATTCTTGCGATTGATCAAAATGGATTGTTAACATTAATCAATCATTCGGCTAAGAAAATGATGAATCTTAATGAAGAAAGATTAATTGGTCAGCATATCAATGACGTTCTAAAGAATTCAAAAATTGAAGAGGTTTTGCAAACAGGAAAAATGATGCACAATGTTGAGATTCTCTTGAATGATATCGTTTTTATCTTTAACGTTATTCCTATTATAAAAAACAATCAAATTATGGGGGCTGTATCTAGTTTCCGTGATAAGACTGAATTAAAGAATTTAATCAATACTATATCAGAGGTTAGGGCTTATTCAGAAGGCTTACGAGCGCAAACCCACGAATACACCAATAAATTATATTTAATATCTGGTTTGCTCCAATTAGAACGATATAAGGATGCTTTTGATTTTATTCAAAAGGAGTCAATCACCTATCAACATAGAAATCAAATATTATTTAATCAAATTCATGATGCTAATGTGCAAGCAATTTTGTTAGGGAAACTAGGGAAAGCTTCTGAAAAGAAAATAACATTAGAAATTGATCCTGATAGTCATGTCGATCCTTTGCCAAGCAATATTGAGGTAACAGATATTATTACAATTATCGGAAATCTCATTGATAATGCCTTTGATGCGGTCGCTAATCAACAAAGTAAGAAGGTATTGTTTTCAATTACTGGCTTTGGTAATGACATCATAATAGAAGTAACAGACAACGGAAAAGGGCTGTCTGAGGAACAAATAGATACCATATTCACTTTGGGCTATTCTTCTAAAGGGGAGAATAGGGGGTATGGCTTATTCAATGTTAAACGAATTGTGGAGTCATTAAGGGGCACAATTGAAGTGCATAATGATAAGAGTGGAGGAGCCATTTTTACAGTATACCTGCCAAAAAGGGCTTTCATATGAGGAGAGAAGTAAAGTGATAAAAGTTGTGATTGCAGAGGATGACTTTCGAATTGCACAAATACAAGAGGGATTTTTGAAGAGAGTATCTGATGTAAGCTTGGTTGGGAAGGCGTTAAATGCTAAAGAAACATTGAACCTGCTTGAGCAAGAAGAAGTTGATTTACTTCTATTAGATATTTATATGCCCGATGAGCTTGGAACTGATTTACTTCAGAAAATAAGGGGAGACTATCCAAATGTAGATATTATTATGGTTACGGCAGCAACTGAAAAAGCTATGCTAGAAAAGGCTATGCGTTTTGGCGTTTTCCACTATCTTTTAAAGCCGGTAACAATGGAAAAGTTTATTGAAATCATCGAGGAATATAAAAGGAAAAAAGAGCTCTTTAATAGTAGGGATGAAATCGATCAGTCAATTATTGATAGTTTCTTTGGCACTTCTGTCCAAACTGTGATGAATCAAAAGGACCTTCCTTCAGGGGTGGATCGTTTAACCTTGCAAAAAGTCAAAGAAATAATGTTTGAGCTTAAAGGTGGCGTTTCAATTGAGGAAATGGGGGAAAAGATGGGGGCATCTAGAACAACGGCAAGAAGATACCTAGAGTATTTGGTTTCAATCAACGTCTGTACAGCTAAACATGATTATGGAATTGTCGGAAGACCTGAAAGGAAGTATTACCTAATATGACAAAACACTGTAAATTTATGATAAAGGTCTAACGAATGAAGAAGAAACAACTCATGTTATTCCTACTGTTCATGATAATTCTCTTTACTTGCTCTACAAATGAATTTAAAATCGAGGAACCAATCACAAAAGAGGTAACGATTATTGCACCTAGCTCAATTGGTGGGGGATGGGATGTAACAGCTAGGGCTATGCAAGATATATTGATAAGTGAAAATTTGATGAATCAGAATATTTCTGTTATTAATAAAGTCGGTGTTGGCGGGGAATTAGGCTGGAAATATACAAAGGATCAAACAGATTCAGTAATAGCCATTAATTCAAGTCTACTTATCACTAATTATTTATTGGGTCAAAGTAAATTAACGTATAAAGACTTTACACCAATTGCCACCTTAGCGACTGAATGGGAAGTTACCATTGTTTCAAAAGGTTCGAAAATATCCAGTGCTAAACAGTTAATGGACGATCTCAAGAAAGATCCGCATGCTTATAAAATCGGTGTTTCCCCAAGGCTTGGAAATGATGATCAACTTTCCTTTGTATTAGCTAGTCAACAGGTTGGGCTGAAAACGGAACAGCTCGACTTTTATGTTTATGAAAATAGTGAACAAGTGGTGGAGGCATTATTAAAAAAACAAATCGATGTTGCCACGATGTCTTTATCAGAGGCGAAAAAATATGCTGAATCAAATCAAATAAAATTACTAGTGATTTCTTCTGAAAAAAGATTAAAGGAGTTACCAGAGGTTCCGACATGGGCTGAGCAAGGAATTGATTTAGTTTTTGAACATTGGCGTGGAGTGATGGGGCCTCCGAACATGTCAAATGCTGAAATTGAATTTTGGGATGCAACAATCGAAAAAATGGTGAAGACTGAGAAATGGAAGAAAACGCTTCAAATGTATATGTGGAATGATTTTTATAAAAATAGAAGAGAAACGATTATTTTTCTAGAAAATCAAAGTAGGATGTATGAACAATTAATGGGTATTCATATGGATTCGTAAATAAAGGGGCCGCTACATCTTAAAAGTAGCGGTCCCTTGTACTTAGTACTAGCTTAATGATAAGCCGATAGGAATACACAGTGGTGTTTGATCAACAGGATTTTCAATAATACAGCAATCAAGTCCAAATGCTTCTCTAATCATGCTTTTGGTAAATACTTTTTCAGGCGGCCCCTCTTGAAAAATTTTTCCTTTAACAATGCTAATAAGGTGGTCAGCATATTGTGCTGCCTGATTTAAATCATGTAAAACCATAACAATTGTTCGACCATGAGTTACGTTTAAATTGCGTAACAATTCTAGTATTTCAATTTGATGAGCCAAATCTAAATAGGTTGTTGGTTCATCTAATAATAAAAGATCTGTGTCTTGTGCTAAAGCCATTGAAATCCAAGCCCTTTGCCTTTGCCCTCCAGATAGCTCATCCAATGTACGATCTACAAAATCGGTCATTTTGGTGGCCATTAACGCACGGTTTACAATCGCATCATCTTCCAGCGTTTGTCTAGACAATAAACCTTTATGTGGATGTCTACCATAATAACAAAGATCTTTAACAGTTATATCTTCCGGAGCTTCTGGACCTTGAGGTAAAATAGCCAATTTCTTTGCAATTTCTTTAGAAGATTGCTGATGAATGGCTTTTCCATCTAAATAGACTATTCCTTCTTGAGGTGTTAATAATCTAGCTAAGGAGCGCAAAATAGTTGATTTGCCGCAACCATTCGACCCAATAATAACACTAATCTTACCTTCAGGAATGACTAAATTTATATCATCAAGGATTTGAGTTGATCCATAGGACAGTGAAAGATGCTCGGCTGATAATGTTGTCATAAATGTTCACCTTTCTTATGCTTTTTTTCGTTCAGCACGTAATAAATATAAAAAATATGGTGCACCAATCACTGCTGTAATGATACCAGCAGGTATTTCTATTGGAGGAAATAGACCTCTACCTAGGCTATCAGCGACTAAGAGAAGGATAGCACCGAAGAGCGCAGAAGCAGGAAGTAAAACGTTAAATTTAGATCCTACAATTCTTCTGGCAATATGAGGAGCGATTAAACCAATAAATCCGATAGAACCTACTGTGGCAACACATACGCCAATTAAAATAACGGAAACGCTTAGTAAAATATATCGCAAAAATTTTGAGCGTTCTCCAAGACCTGTAGCTATATCATCACCAAGGCTCAAAATATCTAATTTAGCAGTTAATCCAAATAGTATTGGGATAAGAATGAGGCATGGCAGCAAAAGATACACTTGGTCCCATCCTCTTGCCCAAAGACTTCCAGTCAACCATAAAAGAGTCATGCTTACATCATCTGGAAACTTAATCATTAAATATTCTATCCCTGCTTGACATATTGCTCCTAAAGCTATTCCCACTAAAGCCAACGTATTTGGCTGAGCACCTTTTTTATAAACAAACAGCATTAGAATGGCAGCAATGATAGCTGCTCCAATAAAAGCTGAAAGGGGAAGAAAAATAATAGGTGACGTTGGGAATAGAACAATGATGATAACGGCTGCTAAACCAGCCCCTTTCGTAACGCCGATTACATCTGGAGAGGCTAATGGATTACGGAGAATTCCTTGCAAAATTGCTCCAGCTGTTGCTAGTCCAGCTCCTACGATGATAGCGATTATAATACGGGGAATACGATAATTGTTTAGTATAAATCTTTGACTTTGTGTTCCTTCCCCAATTAAATTGTGAATGATTTCTGATGGTGTAATGTAAATAGCTCCTAAACCTAGACTTACTATTGATAAAATGAAGATGATGATTAAAAGCACAGGGAGAATAAGCTTAGGATGAAAATATTGTTTTTGCCTAAACTGTTGTCTATTATTCATTGTTTAATATGCCTTCCTTTCCTTGCTAAATAAAGGAAGAATGGTGCCCCAATGATTGCTGTAACTATTCCAACTGGCGATTCAAAAGGGTAAGCGATAAATCGAGCGAGAATATCTGCGTAAACTAAAAGTATAGCCCCAAAAAGTGCAGAGAATGGAATGATTCTTTGATAATCTCCTCCTAGCACTCTCCTAACAATATGAGGAACAATTAATCCTACAAAGCCTATCGGACCTGCGACAGCTACAGAAGAGCCAGCCAAAATAATGACCAGTATTCCAGCTAGAGTACGGATGCGATTTACTTGTTGTCCGAGACCTTGGGCAGTGCTTTCTCCTAGGACAAGTATAGAAATAGATCGAGAAAGTAATAAGGCAATGAATAGCCCAGAAATAGACCATGGAAGAATGATCATAACATGTGCCCATGATTTTCCATTAATTGACCCCACTAGCCAATACAGAACATCCTTTGCCTGCTCACTAAAAATAATGATTCCTTGAGTTAAAGAGGACAAAAGAAAATGTACGGCCATTCCAGCTAACGCCAGTTTTACATGTGTCATTCCTCCTCCGGAAGCAAAGGAATAGACTGTTATTCCTCCTATTGCTGCCCCGATAAAAGCAGAAAAAACGAGTGATGGGGAAGAGAGAGAAGGAAAGAGGGCGAAAGCAGTGACAATAAACAATGAAGCACCTGCATTCACACCAAATACTTGTGGGGAAGCTAATGAATTTCGAGTAATCGCCTGCATAAGAGCACCTGCTACGGCTAAATTAGCACCAACTAATGCTCCGATGATAGCTCGGGGCAATCGAAGGGTCTGAATAATTAATTGATCTTTTGATGGATTGGTTTCGAAGAAGGACTTCAAAACCATTAATAGATCGACATCTGCTACCCCTACAGAGACACTAATGATAATTCCTAAAATCAATAAAACGATTGCAGTTATTGCTGTACTATATATTTTTACTTTACCTTTAACTATAGATTCCATTAACTACAACACACTTTCTTACAAAAGATAAGACTTACTAGAAAGAGAAGTAAGTAGAATACCTTACTTACTCCTCTTTTATTTATTTTATTTTTCATTCAGCTTTGTTAATGTGTCTTTAGCAATTGCTTCTGCTGAAATAATGCCTCGGAATCTTGTCCATAAATCTCTATCAACACTATAAATCTGTTCATTTTTTACTGCTTTTAAGTCTTTCCAAAGTGGATTTTCCTTCCATTCATCAGTAAGCAGTTTACCTTCATTATTAGCTAAAAGTAGCACATCTGGATTGATTTCTACAAGTTGTTCCAGACTCATTTCAACATAAGGTTGTTCGTTCTGAATGGCCACCTTCAGACCTAATTGTTCAAGCAATTCACCATCATAAGAAGAAGTAGTATGTGCTTGAAATGATGTATCTCGTACAACCGCAGGTAAAACAGTTAGATTCGAATCATGGCTTAGCTTTGAATTAATTTCGTTTATAATTTGTTTATGTTCATTTAATCTCTTTTCAGCAGCTTCCTTTTGATCTAATGTTTCTGCAATTGTTTTAAAAGAGTCCAAATTATCCTGGTATGTCGATTCACGACTTTTTAAGACAATTGTAGGAGCTATTTGCTGTAAATCTTTGTAAATAGCACTGTGTCGCTCAGCATCTGCAATGATTAAATCTGGCTGTAAAGAGCTAATAATCTCTAAGTTAGGCTGTTCACGAGTCCCTACAGATGTATAATCTATGTCACGACCAACAAGCTTGGCAATCATATCCTTTTTATTATCATCCGCAATTCCTATAGGATTAATTCTTAAAGTATTTAAAGAATCAACAAAAGATAACTCTAGAGTAACTATCTTTTGAGGGGTATTAGTAATAACAGTTTCTCCCATCTCGTGTTTAATTGTTCTACTATTTGATTCTTTTGCTTCCGTAGAAGTTTGTTCCTTTTTCTCTGTCTCTGTATTTTTTTGAGCAGCATTGCATCCAGTTAAAACCATCATGACTGTTAATAACAGTAATAGCATTACACCACTCAATTTTCCTAACTTAGTAAATCCTTGCATTATTCTAACCATTCCTTTCTGGTAATGAAAATGATAATCATTAACAGGGATTATAATAGAATGTTCAATGCGGAGGGTCAATATAAAGAAAGTTATGTGACATAAAATTAATAGGAGTAAAAAGTTCATTTTGAACATTTTGTTCATAGCGGATAACTAAGTTGAATATTCGCTTCGATAACATCGGGAAAGTGAGGGGAATAAACAGATATTTTATTTTCACCACCTACATACTTCCTTTAAATTCATACGAATAGATACGATTTTTTTGGCATACAAAAATCCCCTTTAAGTCTCAACGTATTGTAGTTTTTTACGTTCTAATGAAAGGGGATAATATCATGTCCTCAACAGGGTGAAGGTGATCTTTTATTTTTTAGCTCCTTCATCCTTTATGAAAACATTTATATTAAATTTTTTAATTGAATTTTCAGTAATGGAGTTTAATTCATCTACAGTCCATGATTGGGGCTTGAAACGATAAGCTTTTTCTGAGAAATTGAAGACATCAGTGTTTATTTCCAGCCCTTTATTAAATGTACTTTGAAACTGTGATAAAATAATATTTTTAATATCATTTTCAATTGTTTCTTTGCCAATATTTTTTGGATTTTCTCTGATAGAAGCTTTTATTTCTAAATTAAGTATATATTTAGGAATCGAATTATCCACAATTTCTATATGATAATCTATAGTATCAATAAACATCGAAACAGACTTATCCTTTATTGATAATTTCATGTTTTTAAAATCCTTATTAAACCAATCTAACCCTGATAGTTCTTCTTCCTTTATCCAGCCATTGAATTTTTGATGTGAAAGAAAATAGGCACCACTTATTTTTAATATATCTTTAGATGTATTATCCTCCATCCAATAATCTTCACTAATCTGTATGGAAGGAACCATTATTGATCCAACTGGTTCATAATATCTTTTAATCATGTCTTGTACAGTACTGGTGGAGATGAACGAATTAAAGAATAATTGTTCATTTGGATCATAAGGAAATGTTAAGATAGGTGGTTTATAAAAGAGACCATGTACATTCATTATCTCTTTAATATTATCATCTTCAAATCCATAAGCTAAAGTATTGTAACGTAAATAGTAATCCCTACTAAAAAAATCAAAAAATTCATCTAAATGTCCATCCAATATATTTTTGGAAATAAAGAAAGTTTGTATATGTCCATAATACAAAGGGTTAACAGAATTCTTTTCTATATCATCGATTGCTCCCTGTATTGTTTCACCTTCTCCATGTCCAACAACAATTGGAGCAGGCTCAGATGAAATGCCAGGATCTGAGCCCGCAACATTCGTAAATCCGAAAGCTTGAAAATATAAATGATACGCATCATTAGAATAATCTATACCAAGAGCGGTAATATAAACTTCACTTTGTATTTCCTTCGTACCTAAACAACCGCCTAGCATAAATAATAAAGGAAAAATGAATGTTATTTTAATTGTGCAAGTATAGTAATGGGACAATTATAATCTCCCTTCTGCTGAAAAAGCAGTCAGTCTTTTATTTTAATTCTAAATGGCATTTTCAAAAAACCTTTAATAAGATTGGGTATACTTACTTTGTAAAATGTAGAAAGGTAAGGATGCCCGAAACTTTCTAATGATGAGATATATGTTAAGAAAAATAAGACGCTTAAAACAAAGCCATACATTCCAAAAAAGGAGGCAATTACTAATGTAGCAACTCTTATTAAAAATACATTTCCTAGTATATTTTGATTAATTAATGTATAGCTAGATATAACAGTAAGTGCTCCAATTACTAATGTTGATGGTGATGTAAATCCTGCTCTTATGGCAGCATCACCAACTATTAAGCCTCCTAAAACTGCAACTGTTTGACCTACAGCTTTAGGTAAACGTATGCCCGCTTCTCGAAAGAGGTCAAAAAAAACGAGCATAATAAGAATTTCGAACGAAGAAGAGACGGGTAGTCCAATTTTAGATGCAGATATTGAAACTAGTAAGGGAAAGGGTAACTGGTTAAGTTGATGGACAGTTAATGCAATCCAAAACCCAGGTAAAAATATACTTGTTAATAAAGAGGTAATCCTTAAAATTCGTGAAAAACTCACAAATAAAAAATTAGTTTGATCATCTTCCGGGGCTTTCAAAATAAGTAGTAAATTTGCGGGTCCAATTAAACAGCTTGGACTTCCATCTACCAATATGACAAAACGGCCCTTATTGAGAGAACTTACTACAAAATCGGGTCTTCCTGAATAATCAAGGAGAGGGAAGAGGGTCAACTTATCATAAAGTAATTCTTCAATATGATAACTACTTGCAATATTATCTACTTTTATTTTATTTAGTTTGTTTTGTACATTCTTTAAAGTGGTCTGATCAATATTGTTCTCAATGTAGAGCAATAAAACTTTTGTTTTACTTATATCACCAATTGTAAACTGGTCACTTGATAAATTTTTACTTTTTAATCTCATTCTTATTAAAGAAAAATTGGTATCTATATTTTCAATAAACCCGTCTCTGGGTCCTCTTAATGAGACTTCCATATTTGATTCTTCAATGGATCGTTCAGGTAGTTTAGCTAAATTGGTTGAATATAAGCTGTTTGATGGAACATGAAAAAAATATAAAAAACCTGAGAAAATTTTGCTATTTATTTCATCTGTCTTCGTTCTGAACTCTTTTCTCTCCTGTACTTCTAAATAGCGATTTATAATTTCGACATCGTGTAAATGGCCTTGTTCAGCCAAAAATCTAATATTTGGTAATAATGAATTCAAAAAAAGTACACTATCAATTAAACTATGGCAATAGATAAATATAACTTCATGTTTTTCGTTATTAAACATATAGAATTTACTACTTACCGTTATATCTGATTGGTGACTTAATTCTTTATAAAAAAAATCCCTATTTTCAGTCAAGATTATGAACTCCCTTTTGCTTTTTTTCTAATACGTAGAAAACAGTCATAAATAAGAATAAAAATACAAAAATAGAAAGGAGATAAGTGCTTTTTATAAATGACAAAAAATCAGAAACAGACCAAGGAATTAATAATCCTATTGTTAAACATAGATAACAAATGAATAATATTAATTTTCGGTTTTTAAAAAAGGAAGATACAATATACATAAATAAACATATGCGAATAAAAGCCACTGATAATATTTGGAGAACAGATAAAGAATCCAATCTTGTAAAGTACTTACCAAATGATAAAACCCTCCATTGCTCGTTTAGAGGAAAGAGCATTTTCTGGGTTATATAAATGCCGAATTCAGATATAGCAGTCGCGATGGAAATAAAAACCAATAGGACAAATACAATAGAAAAAACGAGTATTCCTTTTCTTTTCATTCTCTCTTTTACATAACCATTTAAAACAATTAAAATAAAACCCATTTCTAAAATACCAATACATATGTATAATATTCCCCATAAAATGGACGGAGTATTACTTGTATATACTGGTAACAATAGTTCATATTCATTGTTCATTGAGTTCCCTAAGTTGAGGAGTACAAACAAAAAAATGTAGAGTGAACAAATAATTATGGACTGGATAGCTATGGTTTTGATCCCTTTTAAGGAACCATAAAAGCATAATAATATAAATAAAATAACTGTTATAAAATATGGATAATCAGAGTTAAAACTTTCATCTGCCCAAATAATTGTAAATTTGAGTGAGACGAAAGTAGATGAAATAAAATAAACTATATATGAAGTAATGATGAATAAATAGAGTGGTCTGCTAGTCTGGACAGATGTTAATTCAAGAAATGAAGTATTATTTGTTGTAATTCTAGAAATAAACAAGGCAAAAAAGAATATTGGGATTACACTAGCTAATGCACTTATCCATGCTTCACGTTCGACCACTGTGAAAATTGTGGGAATTAAAACGAAATGTGCTAAAAAACTAACTGATAAGAATAACAAACAATATACATGTATTGGTTGTAAAACTTTGTTCATTTTATCTTAAACCCCCTCCTAACAATACTCCCCATGTTTGTTGTCATCTAATCTAAATAGACTTCTTTTTATTATTAACACACATGAACCCCGTTATAGCTCTAGCTCAAAATTTCACTCTCTTCATGGAAGTTAAAATGAGGCATTGCATAAATAATTAATCTAACAATGATGCTACTAATTATCAAAGCAAGTTAAAAAACTATCAAAAGTAGATTTTGATTTATTTTATATAACTGCTAAGATTTAACTAAATTAAAGCCTTTTTTAACAGTGCGAAACTGAGAAAAGGTTTATAAATTATTAAAAAAAATTACATAGATTATAAAATTTAATGAATATTTTTATGATTTAAATGAAAAGGGGGACTTTTTCAATTTGCTTAAGAAGAATATGATCATTTTAGAAAACAATCTTTATTTGAAAATGGGTTTAGTGAAAATACTGGAAAGTGATTACAATATCTATTCAGAAATTGACTTATCAAAAAATCTTTATGATTTAATGAAACATTACAAGCCAGATATTATTGTCATTAATGATCTAAGTAAAAATAACCTAAAACATGTAAAACGGATTCGATCCGAATATCCTAATACATATGTTGTTATTCTTACTTCAATTATTTTAGAGGACGAGATTCATGAGGCTTTGTTAGCTGGCGTCTCAGGTTATGTTTTATATAATATAAAATCAAAAGAATTAAGAAAGGCAATAGATTTAATTTCCAAAGGTGAATACTACTTTAATAGTTCGACAATGACCATTTTTATAAAAAGTTATTTAAAACTTTTTGATTCGAAGGAAATCATATCTCATCTTTTTACAAAGCGTGAATATGTCATTTTGCTCATGCTTGCAGAAGGTAAAAATATACAAGAGATTAGTCAAACACTTAATATCTCGGAAAAATCGATCAATATAAATATTAATAAAATTTATAATAAATTATCAGTGAAGACTCGTATTCAAGCAATAGATAAAGCAGTTAAAAACAGGTGGATTCCTTATAATTTAGCTATATCTAATTTATATGTAAATTATAATAAAAAACGTACATTACTATAATGGAAGAAATCCGAATATTATTTATATTCGGATAATTTTGTTTTATTGGGGAATACTCCCTTTTAAGCAGCTAGCTCATTTTCTTTTAACTGATTTGTATCTACATAAAGCTTTCGACACCAAAATCGTTAATTGCCATAACGAAATTTCTTATATTACAAATACTTCTTTTTTCTTATATCTAATTATCAAATTATGCTTCATTTGAAACAAATGTTGATTTTGAAGACATGTGAATAGATGTTATGGTATTTGTTAATTAGAGATAAAGAGGTACCTAACATAGGTATTTTTGATTATTTCAAATGAATTTAATAGGGATTCTTTGCTCGATAGGTTTTAAAAAAAGTGCAATAAACCATAATGTAGTTACCAGTTCTATATATGCGTATTTTCGGCGTATTGATAGACAAATTAGTAAGAAATAGAGGTGAGAGTATGTACAATTTTTTAGATCGTTTCACTTTACAAAAGGTGCAATTATTAGATCATATCCATAATGAAAAACGTTTCTTTTCTAGTCAGGAGTTGGCTAAAAAAATGGATTTATCTGAAAGAACCATCTTAAAAATAGTAACAGAACTCTCAGGTGATTTACAAAAATTTGATGAAGCTACTTTTTTAAAAGAAATTAAACATAAGCAATTTAAATTAGATTGTAAAGATTATTTTTCAATTAAAGCAATAGAAAGATATTACTTACAAAATTCTTTAGCATATAAAATCTTTAATGATATTTTCTACAATAAATTAGTCGATTTTAATATGTTTATTATAGAGAATTTTACAAGTCAAGCTTCTATATATCGCCAAATAAATAAGATTAAACCTTTATTAAAAGAATTTCAATTAAAATATACATCTCAAGATTTTATTACACTTGAAGGATCTGAAAAACAATTTCGCTATTTCTATTATTTATTCTATTGGAATTCATGTTGGGGAGAAATTTGGCCTTTCACAGGAATATCTAGAGAAGAAATATTAGAAGTAATTAAGGGGTATAATCGAGAACTTCCAATATCTGTTTTATATTTGCTGGCGATTTGCTTAATACGAGCTAAAATGGGTTTTGTCATAGAAGAAGACGCAGCATATACAAGATACACAGAACATCATTATCAATATGAAAAGTTTTCACAAACATTTAGTTCTTTATTTAAAAAATTCACAGCCCTTAATGATGAAGCAATAGAAAAAGAGATAAAGTTTTCATTTTCATTTCTAGAATCTCAACATCGTTATGAGAAAAATGAAAGTACAATAAGTTTAATGATGAATTTTGCTCAATACCATAATCAAGAATTATTTGTGCAAGCTACTTTGTATTGGATGGAGAAATTCAGGGAGTTTTTTTCTATTACTTTAGATATAGAGGAATATGGCGTATTGTTTGTAAACTTACTTAACCTTCATTATTATACGGTGAATTTTTCTGGTCCTGCATTTCTATTTAAAGAGGATCTTTATAAAAAGAGATTTGATAGTCATGCCACTATACAAATTGAAATTATGAATCAATTTTATGATTATCTCTTAGAGAATGAAGCATTTTATAAGATTTTTGAACGTAGGGAGCTTTTAATTGGTAGATATCATCGATTACTAAAACAATCAATCGACGTACTTAAAAGAAGCACAATAAAGGTAAAAATATACTCTGTGATAAATGATGTTCCTTATTTATTTGATAAGGTCAAACGCGTTTTTTCGCATGTTGATTATTGCACAAAAGATGAAGAAGCCGAATTGATAATCACTGATCGCCTATACTTAAATATTGCTAAAGATAAAGAAGATATTTTTGTGTGGAATTCTATACCTGAAAGGGAGGATTTTTTCAGACTAGGTAAAAGACTTCAAAAAATTTATTTTACTAAAGAACAACAGCCAGACCAACTACTTTTAAAAACATTATTAAGTCAAGTATAGAGTGGGGGAATTTAATTGATCTTGAGAAAAGGATACTGGGATAAAAATTATTGGATTATTTGGAATATTGAATTTAAAAATGATAGAAGGAGAATATAAAACTAAGTTATACATGATGAAAAATATTATTGATATAAATCTATTATCATTGATTTTAAAATACATACTTTTGTTGGGTCTGATGTTTTCTTGAAAATTACTGGAGGAAAGGATACTAGACTCATAGATGATAAAAAGTTAGACAGAGCAGACTATACATCAGAGGTTAGAATGGTACCGTGCTATATAAATATAGTTTGGATAATAGAGACACGAACCAATGATAAAGTAAGACCATCCTATTACCTATTGTTATTAAATGAATAACCAGTAAAACAAACAAATTTTCGTGTACTACATTTTCGAATCAGAGGGGATAATTATGATGTTACGCAATCTTTCCACAATGAAAAAATTATTAATCTTAATGTTAATATCCATATCTACAGTTGGTATTATTCAAGTGGTTGGGTATAACACGATGAAATCTTTAAAAAATAATATAGAGGATATATTTAAGGACCGCTTAGAACCAGGGATTATATTGACTGATTACAGGCTAAATAATCGTGTTATTTTAACAGATATGTATAGATCCTTCCTTTATACTGATGAAAAAACGATAGAATTAATCAATAATGAGGTGAACAAAGCTTTTGAAGATAATGAAATGAATCTTCAATTACTTAATGACACCAACTTGAAGTCAGATGAAGCAGAAATTATAAGTGAACTGGTGGAACAATATCCAATTTTTAAAGAGACTATGGAGCAAGTATTCCAACTGAGTCTTGCTAATAAGAATGAGGAAGCGTTAAACCTCTATTATTCTATAGGTGAGCCTGAGTATAATAGTATTTTATCAAAAGGTTTAAAGTTAACAGAACTGAATAGAGATTATGCAAGCTCTTTATATAAAGATAGTGTAGACCAAGTAGATAAAAATACTAGAAATACAATGATCATTTCAGTGGTATTAAGCATACTGTATGTTGTAATTGGGTTTATTGGTGTTCGAAAATATATAACTGCTCCAATAGAAAAAATAAAAACTGCTGTTCAACGAGCAGAAGCGGGAGAATTAAATTTTAGTGTAGATTATAATTCTAAGGATGAATTTGGGATATTATCTACCTCACTTAATCGTATGATTGCTCAATTACGAGATTTAATTGGTCAGGTAAAGCAATCGTCTGAACATATGGTAGCATTTTCTACAGAACTCACGGCAAGTACAGAACAAACAAATTCAGCTAGCGAGCATATTGCGACTGTTACGTTAGATATTGCAAGCGGATCAGAGCATCAAGTTAGAACGATAATAGAAACAGAAGATATTGTTACACAAATGGTACAAGATGTCCAAACAATTGAAAGTAATTCAACTAGCGTATCAGAGGCAGCTATCCACGCAGAACAAATATCAGTGGATGGGAATGAAATCATTAAAAACGCTGTTCAACAAATGGACAAAATCCAAACTTCTATCGATAATCTAAATAATGTGATCTTTGGTTTAGGTGATCGCTCTTCAGAGATTGGACAAATCGTAGAAGTTATAACAAGTATTGCTGAACAGACTAACTTACTAGCATTAAATGCAGCGATTGAAGCGGCAAGAGCAGGGGAAAATGGTAAAGGTTTTGCTGTTGTTTCAGAAGAAGTTCGAAAATTAGCTGAAGAATCCTCTTTATCCGCACAGAGAATTTCTGTGTTAATTGATGGAATTCAAACGGAAACGAATAGAGCAGTAGAATCAATGCAGTTCACAACAAATGAAGTGGTTATAGGTATGAATAGTGTAAACACCGCAGGAGAAGCCTTCAAAAAAATTCAACATGCTACCAAACAAGTATCTGTTCAAGTTCAGGGGATTTCTACTTCGGTAGAACATATGGCTATAGAAATGAATAATATGACTGATTCGATGAAGCAAATCAATGGAATCGCCCAAAGTTCTGCAGAAGGAACACAAAATATTTCTGCAGCTACAGAGGAACAGCTAGCCTCAATGGAAGAAATTACAGCATCTACTTTTACACTTTCTAAAATGGCAGAAGAATTACAAAATAAAACAAATATGTTCAAAGTATGACGTGTATGATTTATTTGAAATTCTTAGGCAAAGATAAAATGGTTTGATAAACAGACATTATGAACTATAAGCCAATAAATTAGTATTAAATGTTACTATAGTATTTCACACGAAATGTATTTACATTTAACTATTTAACGATCGACCAGGAACTCATATAACAAGTGAGTTTCTGGTCTTTTTTATGTGGAATCATAAGAATTAGACAGATTCCTCATCAATGATATAAATCCATATGTTTAAGATTTTATATGCATATGAAGATGCAAGCGTACCTCTTACAAAAAATATAACAGCTTTTGTACAAGTGTCTCCTAATATATACGGTTATGAATTTGCATTTGATCGACTATCAATCCAATAGTTGCTACAAGGATTTAAGATGGGGTAATCCTTCCATTGCTATTACTATTTACAACTTCGCGGCTTTCTATATTTGGGGGATACAATGAATCCCTCAATTTTTTACTAATTATTGAGGACGTTAAATTATTTACATAACCAAGGAAGTGTTGAAATAGTATTAAAAGTGTATGCATATATTGAACTTTAATCCTCAAATATAGGAGTGGGGCAAGTGAAGGATATAGAGTTGTTTTTAAAAAAATTACATTACTTTGATAATAAATTTAAGTTATTTATTTATAACAAGGATCATCTACTAGTTGATTATTTAGAGTTGTGTGCGTTAATTGATGAGTATTCTTCTTTTATTATAAATCATGACAATGAAACACAATGGAATAATTTAGGGCGGTCAATTGAAATAGTATCATTAGTTCAAAATCTACGAAAGAACTCTTCTGTTTGTGTCCAAATCATGGAAAAATACCGGGCTTTATTATTAAGTCATGAAGAAAAGGAGATGACAGATTACTTTCGTAATATAGGAGACTGTATTGGCAAGGAATTCGGAGGTTTTCAAGTTACTAGTCAATCGAAGGTGCTTTTAATAGGATCTGGGTCTTTTCCTATAACATTATTAATGGTTGCGGAACAAACAGGAGCAGACGTTTTTGGAATTGATATTGATGATGAGGCGATTCAGTTGGGGAAACATGTAGTAAATAAATTAGGAAGTCATTTATCCATTCAGATTGACAAGAAGACAGTAAGGGAGCTCGCAGTTATGGAACAGATTAGTCATATTATATTTAGTTCAACTGTAAGCAGTAAATATGACATATTAGACCAATTATATGATGTAACAAATAAAGATGTACTGATTGCTATGCGTTATGGAAATGGGTTAAAGTCTCTTTTTAATTATCCAATGCAGAAGGTAAATAAAAATAAATGGCATATAATAGAAGAAATTATCCATCCTCAACATGTCTTTGATGTTGTTTTATATCAAAAGGTACAATGAATTTAATAGGTGAGGAGAAGACTATGTCTTATTTTAATAAAGTATTACTGTTAGGAACAGGGCCTACAGTAATTCAATTAGCTGTGAATTTCAAAAATTATTGTAATAGTAAAGTAGCTATTGCAGGTCGAGAATCTTTACGCTCCAACATTTTCTTTGACACGATCGTTCAGCAACAACTTGCACTCAAAGTATTTATTCAAAATACACAACATCAGGCTGTTGCGGGAAAATGTACGATTGATGCGTTTTTTAAGGGTTATCATAAAATATCTGGAAATTGGGATACCGTAGTTCTTTGTGTTACTACAGACTCTTATCTTTCAGTATTAGCACAAATTGATACGAAAGTGTTGAAGCAGGCTAGCTGCTATATATTAATGTCACCTACATTTGGTTCTAGTCATTTAATAGCAAATTTCCTAAAGAATCTAACTCCTCAGGCAGAGATCATTAGTTTTTCAACATATTATGGGGATACTAGATGGATAGATGGAATACCATCAAATGAAGTATTGACAACAGGAGTGAAGAAAACAGTTTATGTAGGTTCAACTTACTCAAAATCACATAGACTAGATAAATTATCTGAATTATTTCATCATTTAGGGATTCATTTAAAAAAATTAGCTTCTCCCCTTGAGGCAGAAACAAGAAATATTTCTTTATACGTACATCCTCCCTTATTTATGAATGATTTTTCATTAAAGGCAATATTTGATGAGGATAGTATAACAAAGTATGTGTATAAGCTTTATCCTGAGGGTCCTATTACTTATACAATAATTCGGCATCTATTAAATTATTGGAAAGAAATGATGGAAATTGTGAAACACTTCGATATTCAACCTCTCAATCTATTAAAATTTATGGTAGACGATAATTATCCATTGCAGCCAGCAAGTATAGACGGACAAGAAATAGAGAATTTTAATAAACTCGAATCTATACATCAAGAATATCTGCTCTATATTCGTTATGCATCCTTATTAATTGATCCATTTTCTATACCAAATAAAGAAGGAAGATACTTTGATTTTTCTGCCGTTCCTTTTAGAGGTATTTATAAAAATCTTGATGGAGAATGGGATATTCCTAGAATGCCAAAAGAGGACTATTTCCGTATGAAAATCATTCAAGGGATTGCGCATGCCCTGAAATTGAAAAGCCCGACGCTTGATTATTTTGTACAAACCTATGAAGAAAAACTACAACAAGTTGTGGCTTCATCTAAGCATAAAATCTTTTCTGATGCCTTTCAAATAAAATCTTTTTCACAAGAAATAGAGATGATTTGTAAGGAGTTAATTTTGAGTAAGAAAACAAAAGAAGGAGAAGAAGAATATATAAAATGATAAAAAGCTATTAAGTTTACAATAAGGTTTAACAAAAAAGCCACTATAGCGGTGTGCGAAAACTAAGGGCAATTAGCGGACCTTTCAAAATTCTTTAGACATGGCTCAGTTTCCGAGTTTTTCATGCGTAGTGCAAGCCACCAATTAGTAGATGGGTGGTTCTATTTCAAATTGACAATGATAATCATTATCGATAAGGTGGGGATAGTCGAAAGTCATCATGCCCACCTTTTCGCATTTCAGGGGCTAAACATGATCAGTAATTTGGCTGAGATGACTCAACCCGCCGATTGATTATGGAATCCTTAAAATCAGTTCTCGATGCCACTGAAACTTACTTTGAACAGTAGCTTGTTGAGGGGTCCATGCTATTTGTTGTCAAAAGCCATTACTAGTAAACAATTTTGAAACGAGGTATGCAATTTGAAAATCGATGTGAATCAGTTAGCAGAACATTTAGCACATATTCCTTTCCAAGTAGAAGGAATATATCGATATACGAGTTATTTAGGTGTGCCGTACGCTGATTATACAGATTCCTTTCCTGGATTTATTTTTCCACTTACAGGGAAAATACAATTTCAATTTAATGGCACGCCTTATATCTTTTCACCAGGAAAAGTTGTGCATGGTGGTGCAAAAATGAAACTAGATCAAAAAAATTTTGATAATGCGAACTGGGAATATATTCTTGTTTTATACCGAATATGTAACTCAGAACTACAAGAGTCCAGTTTTTCTCATCAGCATTTTGAATTATCGACTGGACAATCTCCTCGTCTTATTGAATTACTTATGCGTCTTTGGCATGTGTATAATCAGCGCGGAGGTATTTCAATGTTTCAGACCGAAATGCTGTTTCGCGATGTACTGAATGAAGCCTTATTATGTGTTGCTAATAGGCAAAATAGCTGTGAATCACATACTTTATTCGAACGGGTATCTTCTTATATTCATGAATACTATCATCAAAGCCTTACAATCCCCTTGCTTGCAGAACAATATAACGTGAATCGAAATCGACTTTCTTATGTATTTAGAAAACATGCAGGTATGGGACCAGCAGAATATTTATTAAAATATCGTATCAACATGGCGCAAAAAATGCTTTTTACAAGTGATGCGCCTGTACAATATATTGCGCAAACTGTTGGAATTGCTGATCCCTTTTATTTTAGTAGAGTGTTTAAGAAACAATTTGGTCTTTCTCCTACTGAATATCGAGAGAAGTTCATCAATAATCCATGCTAATTTCAACAAGCATCCATTCAAATCCGAAAATTCCTTTACTATACTAATAGCGTATCAAAGATAATTTGTTGGAGGAATTTCGGATGCACAAGATCAAAGGACTATTATTCTCAACGCTATTATTAGCAGGCATACTAGCAGGTTGCAATGAAACATCAGTTGAAAAGAAAGGAGTAGCTACAGAAGACACTTCTACCTCTGCGGTTAATGCAGATGCAACTCATTGGCCAAGAACCATTAAGGATGCTTTAGGTAAAGAAATTGTTATCGAGAAAAAACCAGAAAAAATAGTTTCCCTATGGTATTTTTATCCTGAAATACTAGTTGCATTAGGTGAGCCGCCTACAGCTTCTACTGACAAAGAGTATCTATCTTCTTTATCTTATTTAAATGGAAAGCTAGATTCAACTGAAGAATTAGGAGATAAATTGTCTCCTAGTATTGAAAAAATTTTATCGACTGAGCCTGATTATATTTTAGCAACGGAACATCATGAAAAATTATATGAGTCACTAGAAAAAGTTGCGCCAGTCATTACGCTGAAATCTAAGGACATCTATGATGAATGGCAATATGGCCTTCGTACAGTAGCCGAGATTATTGGAAAGGAAGACGAAGCGGAAAAAGTAATTGATAAAATGATGCAAGAAATTACAATTGGTCGTGAAGCATTAAAGTCGATTCAAGGAGAGTCAGTAGCACTTGTGTTGTCTTGGGATGGAAAAACTTTTAATGTTCTAGGTGAAGAAAATCCTGTATATATTCTTGCGTTTGATAAAGAAAAGGGATTGGGGCTTACACCAGATATCACATTTAAAGGAAAAAATAATCAGTTTACTGCATTCGAAGGAATTTCAACAATTCAAGCAGACCATATTTTCCTTATAGGTGACATTACAAAAAAGGAAACATTAATGAGTGAATTACAACAAAGTAATGTATGGAATAATATGAACGCCGTAAAAAAAGGGAATATTCATTTAATGGATACTTCCGCTATTACTGGTGGTCCATTAGCTATTGAATACGCTTTGCAAAATATAACAAATGCCCTGCAAAAACAATAAAACGAAGAATTTAATTCGAGAAACAAACAGTGTTAAGAAGGTCAATAGATGATAAGGAGAGATGGTTATGCCCTACCAAGTTATAAATATAAAAGAAAATTTGTCTCAAATAAATGAGCTCTGGTCTCCGAAAGTTGTAGGTGAAATAAACGACTTTCAATTCAAACTAATTAAGATTGATGGAGATTTTATATGGCACGAGCATCAAGGTGCAGATAAGGTATTTATTGTGCTAGAAGGAGAAATGTTCATTGCTTTTCGTGATGGCCAGGTAAAAATTTCTAAGGGAGAGATGTTTATTGTTCCGGGAGGAGCAGAGCAAAAGCCTTTCGCTGAAAAGGAATGCCATATTATGTTGGTTGAGCCTAAAGTTGCTGTAAACACTGGCGGTATTGAGTCTAAATAAACGGCATCAAACTCTACAGAGGAACTAATGTTTGTCATTAGTCCGAATTCAATATTTGAGAAAAGGGTTCACGGCTAACTGAATGGGCAGTAAATGGATTAAATTGCTGTATCGCAAATCGTAGAATTAACCTCTAGATAAATAAGTAGGACAAGAGGCAACATACAATGAAGGAGACCGTTCGTGTTAATTAAACGGTCTTCTTTTTGTTTTTCTTATATTTATACTTCACTTCATTACATGTGGTCTATCTTCTGGATTCTGATTACCTACCTTTGCTACAGCATATGCAATAGTAAAATGAGATTGTTTATTTGATTTCTTTCTATTGATTTTAATGAGTAGCTAAAATTGAAAAGATTGAAATTCATTCTAGGTAAAATATATTATTTTCATTTAATGCCATTTTTTTAACCTGATTTTAACCTTTCTACATTAATTTAGTGTAAGAGATACATCATTAAAGGAAGGTGTTTTAAATGGATCCATATGTTGGAGAAATTCGAATGTTTGCAGGTAATTATGCTCCAGATGGCTGGGCATTGTGCAATGGGCAACTCATATCCATTGCAGAAAATGAAGTACTTTATTCCTTAATTGGTACAACTTATGGCGGGAATGGACAAACGACATTCGCGTTACCAAATTTTCAAAGTAGAGTAGTTGTCCATCAAGGACAGAATCAAGCAACTGGTACGAACTATGTGATAGGTCAAATAGGAGGGGTGGAAACTGTCACTTTAAACACTTCACAGCTTCCAGCTCATACGCATCAAGTAAATGCTTTCTCACTTGAAGGTACAACACTGAGTCCTGAAAAAGCTGTTTGGGCAAAAAATATACAATATTCAACACAACCAGCAAATAGCACAATGAATGCAACAGTCGTTTCAAGTGTTGGAGGAAATACTCCTCATGACAATGTAATGCCGTTTCTGACAATTAGTTTTATTATCGCTCTTTACGGTATATACCCATCATTTTGATTAGGAGGAATGAAAAGATGAGTGAGCCATATGTAGGTGAAATCAGATTATTTAGCTTTGGAAGGGTCCCAAGAGGATGGGCATTATGCGATGGTCGAGTTTTGCCAATTAATACAAACCAAGCCCTATATTCCATATTGGGAACAACTTATGGTGGCGATGGCAGAACGACATTTGCATTGCCTGATTTAAGGGGGAGAGTTCCCGTTCATGTAGGTAACGGTGTCTCACTAGGACAAAAGGCGGGAGAAGAGACACATGTATTAACTATAAACGAAATGCCAGCTCATACACATGCAGTCAACGGTAGCTCGGACAGTGCTACGGTGAAAGCGGCTGCGGGTAATGTATGGGGGGCATCCACTAATAATATCTATTCTGATAATCAACTGAATACTTATATGAACACACAAGCATTATCAACATCAGGAAGTTCACTGCCCCATCAAAATATGCAGCCTTACAGTGTGGCAAATTATTGTATGGCTCTAGTAGGAATTTATCCATCAAGAAATTAAGAAAAAAGGAGATGCAGGAAAATGTCAGAAGCCTATATTGGAGAAATCAGAATATTTGGCGGTAATTTCGCACCAAAAGATTGGGCTTTATGTAATGGTCAGCTCTTATCAATTACTTCCAATACAGCATTATTTGCCATTTTAGGTGCAAATTATGGAGGAGATGGAAGGACCACCTTTGCTTTACCGAATCTAAATGGTAGGGCAGCGCTTCATCAAGGAACAGGAGCTGGATTAACATCGAGGAGTGTTGGAGCATCAGGGGGTGAAGCTACTGTTACGCTATTAACAACTCAAATGCCTAGTCATCATCATATAGCTGCTTGTAACAATGTTCAAACTTCAAATAATGACCCAACTGGAGCAATATGGACAGAGCAACAGGGAAGAGGCTCTGTCCCTGTCTATGCGACACAAGTAAATACACAAATGAGTTTATTGGCAATAGATGTAGTGGGTGGGAATCAACCACATAATAATATGCAACCATATCTTGGGTTGAACTTTATCATTTGCTTAGCTGGAGAATGGCCTCCAAGGAGTTAAGAATGAATGAAATGAAGGATGTGAAACAATTATAAAGGAGTAGTGTAGAGAATGGGGAAAAAGATAATAGCCATAACCTTGTGTTTTATGTTAGTAGTTTATAGTCAATTGACAGTCATATTGTTTGTTGCCCCTTTAAAAGCAGAGGCGGCTAATTGTGGAACGTCTAATTATCCAACTTGTGTTCAAGATTTAACACAAGCAAATTGGCTAAGTGATACAACGAACGGATTTGAAGTGTCTGGCATTGTAGGGAATGATGGTATTCATTTATTCACGTATAGTAATGATGCACAATTTCCAGCTGGCTATTATTTTAATGCAGATGAATATTCAACACCAAAATCGATTAGAATTTCTGCAGGTGAAAGTTTTTCAGGTGGTGTCTTTGATTTAAAAACGTTAAAGATTAATACTATCAATTCACATGCCGAAAATGATGCCTTGTCTCTGACGATTCAAGGGTATGATGAAGTAGGAAATCCAAAAGGAAATCCAGTTATTTTTAAGACAATTGCCAAGCATGACCCTATTTATGATATACCTATTAATATTGAGGGTATTAACTCTTTTATCATTACTGCAAGTGTGCAATTTATCAATACTGTACAGGCGGGGTTGTGGGATTTAACGTTTACGGAATTTACGATAGATATACCAAATAATAACCCTCCCAATAACCCACCGACATCTAGTAATGGAACCGTAAATGTAAATGAGGGGCAAGTGTATACATTTGATAGTACTTCCTTCACTTTTAATGATGCAGATGCTGGAGATACTTTGAAACAGATTCAAATCTCTACAATTCCTAATAGCGGACAACTTTTTCTCGATAACAATAATAATCAGCAATTTGAGGCAGGGGAAGCTATTGCAAATGGTGAGACAATAAGTAAAGCTGACTTAGATGTAGGTAAATTCAAATATATGACGGAAAATGGCTCTTCTGCATCTTTTACATTTAAGGTAAGTGACGGTATTGACTATAGCACTGTCTATACAATGAATCTAGTCGTCAATGCACGTCCTTCCGTGACCATTCCAACAACTATATCTAGCCCAACAAATAGCAATCCAATTTCTATAACGATTGTTTTCAGTGAGCCAGTGACTGGTTTAGCGGCTGGAGATATAACTGTTACAAATGGAACTATTCTATCTATCACAGGAAGTGGTGCCACATATACTGCCCAAATATCACCAAGTGTGGATGGAGCAGTGAAAATTAAAATTCCTGAAAATGTAGTTGCTAATAGCAGTGGCGCATTGAATAAAGCATCTGCGGAATATCAAATAATCTATGATAGTACACCACCTACGAATATTGAACTCAGTAATACTACTATAGAAGAAAAGAAGCCCATTGGTACAACTGTTGGAACAATGACGGCAACAGACTCAGGAAGTGCACAAACTTTTACGTATTCACTGCAATCTGGGGATATAAGCTTCTTTACAATTGATGGAAATGTATTAAAGACAAATGCCCCGTTTGCCTATGATACGAAAAATAGTTATAAGATTACGATAAGAGTAACAGATGCTGCTGGTAATACGTTTGATAAGGAATTTACAATTCAGATTATTAAAAATCATGCCCCAACAGGCACTATTATGATTAATGGTGGAGCAGGCTATACAAATACTACTAATGTTACTTTAACAATGACTGCAAGTGATTTAGAAGGAGAAGCGATAGAAATGCGCTTGTCAAATGATGGTACTACTTGGTCCGGTTGGGAGCCGCGTTTATCTTCAAGAAATTGGACATTGTCACCTGGTGAAGGTAGTAAAACCGTTTATATGCAACTAAGGGATACTGGTGGCAATATATCGAATACATTATCAAATACAATTGTATTAGATACGACCCCTCCTACCATAACAGGAGTGACAAATAACGGTGTTTATAATACAGACGTAACAATTAGTTTCAGTGAAGGAACAGCGACATTAAATGGTGCTCTCTTTACAAGTGGAAGCATTGTAAGTACATCTGGAAATTATACTTTGGTAGCAACAGATAACGCAGGTAATACAACAACAGTTTCATTTGTGATTGATAAAACGATGCCACAAGCTGTAGAGGTGACGATTAAGTCGAATAATCATGATCCGACAAAGGCCAAGATAGGGGATACTATTACATTAACAATTAAGACAGATAAAAGTATTCAAGCACCTACAGTTAAGATTGCAGGAAAAGCCGCAACTGTCAATGGAGCTGCAACAAACTGGCAAGCAACATATATGGTAACAAATGGAGATATGGAGGGGACAACACCCTTCACCATAAATTTCAAAGATTTACTAGGCACTCCAGCAACAGAGGTCACTGATGTAACTGATGGAAGCTATGTCATAGTTGATAGTAGGAAGCCAACTGTTCAGCAGGTGACAATGGCATCTAATAATGCCAATCCATTAGTCGCGAAGGTAGATGATATTATCACAATAGATTTTGTGACAAGTGAGGATATTCAATCACCCAATGTAACGATTCTCGGACAAACAGCCATCATAACCGATAAAGGTGATGGAGATGCTAAAACTTGGCAAGCAAGCTATACACTGAAATCTGGGGACACAGAGGGACCAATTAGCTTTGCAATTGATTATCGGGATTTAATGGGGCATGAGGGCATACAGGTAACGGAGGTTTCTTCAGGATCAATTGTGATATTTGATAAAAAATCTCCAGAAGTAACAGCTTATTTCCCAATACATCAAGCAATGGATGTACAGTTTACAGAAAATCTCGTATTAACATTTAATGAAAAGGTTTTACCTGTAACGAATAGAAATATTGTCATTCGTAATAGTTCAGACAATCAAGTTGTTGAAACAATTGAAGTTACGCAAGCAAACGTCTCTATCATTAATGAATCCGTGACAATTAATCCTACATTAGAATTAACCCAAAATACAGCTTACAGTATTCAAATTGATGCAGGTGCCTTTACTGATTTAGCGGGTAATGTGTATGAAGGTATTACTGATAATACTACCTGGAATTTTACAACGGGCGCACTGCCAACATATACAGTTACGTATGACGGTAACGGAGCTGAAGGAGGTAAAGTGCCAATTGATTCGAAGCAGTATATTGCTCACGAATTAATTAAAGTTATAGGCAATACAGGTAATTTAATGAAAGTCGGCTATACATTTATAGGATGGAATACAAGGTCTGATGGAAAAGGTGTTACTTACAAAGAGGGGCAAACCATTCAAATGGGGAAAGTGAATTTGATGTTGTATGCTGTATGGACAAAAAACATTGTACCGGGAGATGGAGGATCGTCCACTCCAAGTCCAGCACCTGAACCAGGTCTGCCAAGTAATCAAGTAAAGGTGAATGTTGTAGATCCGAATAAGCCAAACGAGGTTCTTCTTCAAACAGTGTTAACACGTCTATATATCAACGGTGAGATACAAGATACGGTAGCGTTTTCAATTGCCAATGCACAAGAGTTTCTTCGGAAATTAGTGAAGCTGGAAGAAAAACAATCTCGAATTGTCATACCAAATATGGAACCATCTGCAAGTGAAACAAAGGTGATACTTGCTAAAGAGGCAGCTAAACTATTAGTAGAAGGAAAATCTAGCTTTGGGATAGATATGAGGAATGTTAAAATCGAAATTCCATATAATTCAATGTCAGATTTCAACGAGGATATTTATTTCCGAATTGTACCGATTAAGAGTACAATCTCACAGGAAGATATTGAAGAGCGTGAAAGGGCATTGGGATTAACAAAAGGTACGAAAGTGAAAGTTATCAGCCAACCATTAACAATTGAAACGAACTTGCAAAATCGTCAAGTGTCATTGCTACTACCACTGCCAAAGAACCTGACATCCGTGCAAGAAAGAAATATAAGGGTTTATGTAGAACATAGTAATGGTACATCGGAATTATTGTCTGGAAGATTGGTAGAATTCAATAAAGGGCAGACAGGTATCATTTTTGATGTACAGCATTTCTCTACTTTTTCTTTAGTACATTTAGAACAAAAAGAGCTAGAGAGAACATCCGTCCCTTACATCCAAGGCTATGAAGATGGTACTTTCCGTCCGAATGAAAGTGTTACACGTTCACAAATGGCCGTAATGTTGGCAAGAAGTTTGAGTAATAATAATGTACCAGAAGTAACTGGAACTTTTTATAGAGATACAGCTCATTCATGGGCTAAACATGATATTGAGTATATCCGTACACAAGGAATCATGGAGGGACGACAAGATCATTCTTTTGGCCCCAATGATGAAATAACAAGAGCTCAAATGGCAGTTATTGCTATGCGTTGGCTTAATAAGCAATGCTCAGAGGAGACGACTGCTACTCCTTATTGCAATCTAAAGATAGGTGATAAGAAATACCATGATGTAGCTTCTACGCATTGGGCTGCCCAGGCAATAGAGGCTATTAGTGAGATGGAGATCATGGTAGGTTCTGGAAATGGACAATTTAGCCCAGATGAAAAGCTAACACGTGCCCAAGCAGTAAAGGTATTAAATCGAATTTTTAATCGTCCAATACCAACTTTAGATTCAGAACCAATCTTCAAGGATATACCAAAAGAACATTGGGCCTTTTTTGAAATTCAAGCAGCTACAATGAAATAAAAACATAATGAACTTTTTAACGGATTTGGAATTGCATAACTTCCAAATCCGTTTCTTTATTATTGATTTTTTATAACTGATAAAAGACTCCATATTCGATTCATCTAATTCTAGTAACACTGCACGAATTAAAAGCACATTCCTTAATCGAGCTACAGCAGGAGATGACCCGAAAAAACAAGAGATAATCAATTTTAAAATATGTCAATGGAAGTTTTATTTTGAGACACCACTTTTTTCATAAAAATAGAGATTTTTTTCTTATCAATCTGTTTTCATTGCTTCATAGACTTTTTGATTCTTACTTAACTTTTAAAATTGTTTAGGAAAAATAATCTATTTTGTATTAGTATTGACAAATTAATGTATACATAATATCATTCAATTAGTGATAATGATTATCATTATCATAATTAATATGTCGAACACGCAGAATAATAAAAAGGGATATTTTCTAATATCCCTTTTTATATGCATAGTGTTGATAATGATTATCAATTGAAAGGGGGTTTTACTATCAAAAGGTTAATTTCAGTAATGTTAGTCGCATTTTTAACAATTTTCGTTACACCTAATTTAAATGCTTCTGCTGCGCTTGCAGATGGGAAATATACAATCAATTACCAAGTGAATAAACCAGATTCTTCATCTGCTTCGATGGCAAATGATTACTTTTTGAAGCCTGCAACAATTATTGTTCAGAATGGTACTTCAGTTGTACAAATGAAGATGAAAAAAAGTGCGTGGATAACGAAATTTCAATCAAGTACAGGCGGTAATAAAGTCGTCAGCGAAAATAAGGCAGAGGATACACGTATCGTCCAATTTGCATTACCTGCTTATACATCGAAAACTGCTGTTACGATGAAGGTGGACATTGATGACTTAAATTATCATCATGAATATACAGTAGATTTTGTATGGGATGCGGCATCATTGAAAAACGAAGATGGTAGTGCAGTAGCAGCTACAACAGTACAAAATAACTCTAACACGACTAAAAAAACAGATAATACTGGTAAAACAGATATTTCGTCAGTTAAAGAAAAAGAAGTAAATCCACAAACAAGTGATGCTTTTCCAATAGGTATACTTTTATTGTTCTGTGTCAGTGGATTTATCCTATTTAATTTTAAAAAACGCATGAAGGAAGAAATCCATTGAAATATTTCGGAAGCACCCTCATCTACTTCACTCAGGTAGGAGTAGGGTGCTTTTTAAAAGGAGTGAATGGACATGATAAAAGAAACAAAAGTAAATAGTAGAAAGTTACATATGGTGGTGCTATGTATTATTTTTGTCGTTCTTTCAGCATGTACTAATTCAATTAAGGAAAATGAAAATAAGGTAAAAGAAAAAAAGGATGAAAATAAGACAACTGTTCAAGATGAAAATCGAATTATTCCAACGACAGTTGCAGTTGCTCATATTTTAGATGCACTAAATTTAGATGCCGTCGCTATTCCTACGACGATATATGATTTACCTAAACGATATGAGGGTTTACCCGAGGTTGGTAGTCCGATGTCACCTGATATGGAAATTGTAAAATCCTTGAATCCAACAGAGGTTTTCTCAGTGACTACGTTGGAGGCAGATTTGAAAAAGACATTTGATGAAGTTGGTATTAATGCTTCATATGTGAATTTACAGAGTATTGATAGTATGAAAGCTGCTATTTTAGAAATTGGAGAAAAATATAAACGGACAGAAGAGGCCACGAAGCTAGTGACGGAGCTAGAAGGAAAGATTACAGCCATTTCAATGAAGGCAGAATTAAATGAATCACCAAAGGTGCTGATTTTATTAGGCATTCCAGGTAGCTATTTGGTGGCAACAGAAAATTCATATATTGGAGACTTAGTGAGATTGGCTGGAGGTCAAAATGTGATGAGCGGGCAAGAACCGGAATATTTACCGTCTAATACGGAATTTTTACAACAAAGCAATCCAGATATTATTATTCGTCTGGCACATGGTCTGCCTGAACAAGTTGTGGAAATGTTTAATGAGGAATTTACTACGAATGATATTTGGAAGCATTTTGACGCAGTAAAAAATGGACGTGTTTATGATTTAGATGAACCGTTATTTGGCACAACAGCAACGCTTGCAGTACCTCAAGCGCTAGAAGAATTAATTAACATTATGTATCCATAATGAGAAATGTAGAGGACTGAGATGAATAAAAAAATAAGTAGTTTTTTAGTTGTAAGTCTATTACTTTTAGTCGTTATTATATATTCAGCCATTACTGGCTCTATTAAAATGGATACGATGGAGTTTATTAGGGCTCTTTTTGGGGAAGAAAACTCAAATTACACAGTCATTAAAGATTTACGATTTCCACGGATTATTGTTGCTTTATTTGCAGGAGCATCATTATCCATTTCCGGCGTATTATTGCAGGCAGTTATGCGTAATCCATTAGCCGATGCAGGTGTAATTGGCATCTCAGCGGGAGCATCATTTGTACAATTATTAATCATTACATTATTTCCAATGATGTTTTTCTTTACGCCATTATTAGCTTTTTTTGGAGGAGCCTTTGCTTGCTTTTTAGTATTTATGTTGTCCTGGAAATCAGGATTAAATCCTTTGAAAATAATTTTAGTGGGTATTGCGATTAATGCGATGTTTACGGGTCTAACAGAAGCCTTTGTTACGCTATGTAGCTATATGAATGTGATGGTTGGCGGTGTAGGTGGCTCTAATTTATCGATGCGAACTTGGAGTGATGTACGTTTAATTTCATTTTACGGTTTGATTGGTTTACTAGCTGCTCTTCTAATAGCCTCTTGGTGCAATTTATTGGCTTTACAAGATAAAACGGCCAAGAGTCTAGGCTTTAATGTAACACGTGCACGACTATTTATTGCAGCGATAGCGGTATTACTAGCGGCTATTTCAACTGCTACAGCTGGTGTTATTGCATTTGTCGGTTTATTAGTACCGCATATTTCAAGAAGGTTAGTAGGATCAGATCATAAATGGTTAATACCATTCTCGGCATTAGCTGGTGCCCTGCTAATTTTAACTGCCGATACATTAGGTAGAATATTAGTTGCGCCACTGGAAATACCAGCATCCACAATCATGGCGATAATCGGTGGACCATTTTTAATCTTCTTAATTCGAAAAGATAAATAAAGAGAGGTGAGTGTATTGAACGTTTCTCAAATTAAACTATCTTATGATCAGAAGCAAAATCATTTAGATGGGGTTACGACAACTATTGAAAAGGGAAAAATCACGACGATTATTGGCCCGAATGGTTGTGGAAAAACAACATTATTAAGTGTTATTTCACGTAATAATATGCCGCAACAAGGATCAGTAACGTTAGAACAGAAGGATATAATGACATACAAGGCCAAGGAATTTGCGAAAAAACTAGCCATTGTTTATCAGCAAAATTCAGTGCCGCAAGATATCACGATTGAAAAACTAGTTGCTTATGGACGGGTACCCCATCAACAATTAATGAAAAGAAATGTTGAAGAAGATGAGGCGGCAGTCAATTGGGCACTGTCAGCAACAAATTTAACACAGAAACGTACATGTAAATTGGATGCATTATCGGGTGGTGAACGTCAACGTGTTTGGATTGCCATGGCACTTGCTCAAAAATCATCCATTCTTTGTTTAGATGAGCCAACAACATATTTAGATATTTTTTATCAAATAGAATTAATGGAGTTAGTGAAGAAATTGAACAAAGAACATGCTCTAACAATTGTGATGGTGTTGCATGATATTAATCAAGCAATAAAATATAGCGATCATATTATTTTGATGAAAGACGGTAAAATATTATGCGAAGGTGCACCTATAGAAACCGTAACAGCAGAACGGATGAAAGAAGTGTATGGTGTAGAAGTGATTATTCAAACGCATGAAAGTGTTGGTACATATATGATTCCATTAAGCATTTAGGAAAATTATATGAGACAGATTAGCAGCTTCTTAGAGTTAATGAAGGTAAATTTTTAATCCTTTTAAATTTACAGTAAATATTTCAATGACAGTATGTTATTTAGCATTATTTACACAAAATAAAATAACAAAACATATTTTAACTTTCTTGACAATAATAGTTTGTGAGTTATAATTGGTGAGAATGAGAATCATAATCAATTAAAAAGGTAGATTTACTCACTAACATCCATGTAATTAATAGATGTTTTTCTTTTAATTTTAATTGAGAATGGGAATCATTTGGGTTTGTGGTAGTACTAGTTAAATTGTTTATACAAAAGGAGGTAATAACGCTTAGGATAGGTTGAAATAATTAAAAAACTCAGGAGGTTAGAGTATTGAAGAAATTTTTACAATATGTAGCAATGATAGTGTTGATGTTAGGTGCAGTATTACCTGGCTTGGGAATGGAAGTAAAGGCGGAAGAGAATACCGGATCTAGCTGCGTAGTTGACTATTCGGCAAATATCAAAATGCTCAACGAACAGCAAACAGCAGATTCAATGATGAATAGCTATGTTCAAAAGGAAGCTACTGTTCAACAAAAAGATGGTCAATTTACAGTAGACATTACTGTGCCACAAGCATATACAGCGTGGTACCAGGATTTTAAAGTAGAATCTGGCGGAGAATTAAAAAAAGCTATTGAAAAAACAACAGACACTAATGGTAACGATATTTACACATTCGTAGTCGATCAATATGAGCAAACAATAAAGGCATGGGTTGATGTTTATATTCCAATGCTATCGTATGATCATGACTATATAGTGTATTTAAAAATTGCTGATGTTACGGAAGTTAATCGTGTATGTGATGAAGCAACAGAACAACCAGAAGATAACAAAGATGAAATTATTACAAAAAACGTTCCTTTCACATTTTTAACAAATAATAAAACATATGATACGTATTTTAAAAGTTATATTAATTATGCTGATTTAGCGACAATTGGTGAAGAAAAATATGCCTATATTAAACTAACAGGTCACACATATGCATTTACGACACTAAAAGTAGGCAGTGAAAACGGAGAAGACGTAAAAATCGTAAGCTCTGAAGGAGAAGGCAATTCATTAGTACGTGTTATAAAGGTAAAATTAGATGCTGATTTAAAGGCTACAGTGATTATGTCAGGTGACAAGTATCCAGCAACACCGTTTACGTTTGATTTTGCACCGATAAAAGAACAAATTGTATATTTACCTGAGCATTTCAACTCGAACAATCAAGTAATTGAGTTTGGACTGACACCTGTTAGCTCTGGTGCACCTGCTCATACAATAATCGCATCCCTTTTAGGACAAGCATATGCTACAAAAACAGCAGACAATAAAATTGCTGTAACAATTAATTTAGTTGTAAATGGTACAACGAAGGGCTTTTCTGTAAAACAAGGAAATAAAATGATTGCAGAATGGACAGCAGGGGACACGAAAAATGTCATTAAATTTACAGTAGATTCATTAGAAAATTTAGCATTCACGTCAACAACTGAGCGAAATGGGAATGCATCCACAATGAGTACGACAGTTGAAAAAGTACTATTAACGGGTGAGATTGCTAAGCAAGAGGAGAATAGTTCGGAAGGAAATACCAACGGCAGTGAATCAGGTTCTGGGGAGAACAATAATAATTCAAATACCGGTGGCAATAACAATTCTAACACTGAAAACAATGAACAATCAACTAATGGGCTGTATACAGTGAACTTTACGTTCTTAAATGAATCAGGTACGGGTAGCTCTATTATGAACACATATGTTGATAATCAAGCATATGTAGTGAAAAATGGCTCTTCCTATCAAGTTCAATTAACACTAAAAAATAGTTCATGGATTACTGGATTTACAGTGAATGGTGCAACACCTAGTACAATTAGCGATACAAATGATGTACGAGTAGTGCAATTTACAGTATCGAATTTAGCTACTCTTCAAAATGCGTGGGTAAAAGTCGATATTGCGGATCTTAACTATCATCATGACTATAATATTCTATTAAAATTTGAAGAAGCGTCACTTTCAAAGATTAATGATAGTACAACATTCCCAAGTACAGGTGGTTCAACTAATAGTGGTTCAACAAATGGTAGTTCAACTAATAGCGGAACAAATACAAGTACTACAGGGAACTTTAGTCAAGAGGGAGTAGTTAAATTTGAATTTGCAAACAATACAAAAGAGATAGCTGTCTTCCTACAAAAAGCAAAAACAGTATTTGAAAATAACAAATATAAAGTTATGCTTTCATTAAATATTGAAAATAACTTACAAAATTTTATTGTCAAACAAAACGGTAAAGAAATTGCAAAATGGTCGAATAAAGTAGCTTCATTAGTACCGATTGCAACTGCAAAAACAACAACACTTTCATTTGAAATTGCTACACTAGATAATCTTGTTTTTGAAGCAATAACGGCGGATAAGACGATTTCCACAAATGTATCAGCAACGACAACAAAGACAAATGAAAAGAATACTCGTCAGTCCATTACGTATAAAATGGTGGCTGATCCAAACGGTAATATGGCTGATTTTATTACAAACTATTTAGCACCATACTTCACGAAAGCTGAATTAGTAACACTTGACGGTAAACGTTATATTGAAATGACACTAATTGGTAAAGCTTATGGTTTTGAAACACTTGCTTATATTGATGAAAATGGTAAGCAACAAAAAATCGAAGTGATAAGTTCTACAGGCGAAAAAATGGATCAAGTACGTGTTGTACGTTTACCATTAATTCAAGATCGCAATGGCGTAACGAAAATATTTGTAGATTCAGGTAGTTTAGGTTATGGGGCGTACACATTATTCTTTACGTTTGATGTGCCAACTTTAGAGGAAGAAACAACAAACTCTAATAATACAGAGAAAACGGATAATATTAAAAATCCTTTTACAGATATTGGTAATATATTCAGCAAAGATGAAATTTTAGCTTTATACGCTGCTGGAATTTCAACAGGTACAACAGCTACAACATTTAGTCCAAATAAAAATATAACTCGTGCACAATTTGCAGTAATGGTCGCTCGAGCTTTAAATATTCAATCTGCTAAAGCAACCGCGTTTAAAGATGTTAAAGGTCAGTGGTTTGAAAATGAAGTACAAGCACTTGCAGAGGTAGGTATTGTAACAGGTGTAAATGCCACAACATTTAACCCAACAGCAAATATTACACGTCAGCAAGCAGCGGCAATGATTTTACGCATGCTTGAATATAAAGGCTATAAAGTAACGGTTGATAAAAATGCCTTATCCTACAAAGATGCTAATCAAGTAGTTGACTACTCAAAGCAAGCCGTATCGGAATTACAGGCACTAGACATTATGACAGGGTCTAATGGCTATTTAAATCCAGAAAGTAATTTAACACGTGCTCAAATGGCGAAGGTTTTAAAACGATCACTAGAATTAGTCAATTTAATTGATTAATAATTAAAGCAAGATACTATTACTATCCCATAAACTCCTCTAACAGTTGGATGAGGTGACTATATCATGTGCTTCTATGAGGTTTTCAGCTTGAGCTATTGCCGAAGGGGGTCGCCTCATCCAATAAAAAAATGCAATTCAAGTAGAAATTGAATTGCATTTTTTAAACATTTATACATCCGATTTTTTTTGTTTGCCTAAAACAAGCGTTTACTTTTCTAGGCTAATCTTATAGTGAAGACATGCGAATGTTAAGGGAAGCGTTCTAAACATAAAATTTGGCCAATATTAACTGCAAAAGTAGAAATACGGTGATTTATTTTGAAAATAGTTCATAAAAACTGTTGTCTTAGAAGAGGGATCCACAATAAATTATTGTGGAGGTTTTATAAAATAATTTAAAAAACGTTCTTAAACGATGCGAGTTTGAAATGCCAGGCTGTAAACTCGATGAAAAACGTCTAAGAACGTATAGTTATTATTCTTGTATTTTTACTGATATGTGTAATGTTAATCTTACAGATGGAAGAGGGAGCTGGCACATCTTTATCCTTTTAAGAAATCCTTGTACAGAAATTGCTGCTACTTTACTAAAGTTGCAGCAATTTCTGAAATAACAACCCGGTTACCCATTATTGGGGAAGACTCATTGTTTTCTTTGTTACCGATCTCTTCACGACGGTGTAAATTTTTAAAGTCATCTGATTCGCGCCATGCTTTGAATTGCTCGACTGTATCCCAGAACATCATAACGTTCATTTCATCGTGATCTTCTGGTTCAGAGCAAACGTTCACTTCAACTTTATTAAACCCTTCCCAGTTCAATAAATTTTTATCAGATATAAATAATGGTGCCATTTTATGAGCAAAACCTTTTTTTACTAAAAAACGGTTAGTTACTGTAATCATCTATTATATTGACCCCTTTATGACATTTTTAATTGATATTGATTTTCATTATCAATTAAAACATACATTAATTGGCTATGCAATAAAAAATTTTAAAAAATAACATTAAAAACGTTTGTTGACAATTATTTTTATTTCAAATAGAATCATAAACAACTGTATGAGAATGATTATCAATTTCAATTTGGTTTTTTTTTAAAAAGAAAGGGTTGGTAGTTACTATGAAGAAGTTTAAATTTCTATTAGTAGGTGCGTTAGCATTAGTATTAACAGCATGTGGAGAGGAAAGTAAACCAGCAGATGTGGGTGCTTCAACAGATAAAATAGAAATGGAACAACAAGTTGAAACAGGGGGGGCGGTAACATTAATAGATGACCTTGGAAATAAGCATGAATTTGAAGCAATACCGAGTTCAGTTGCTACATTAAATCCAGGAATGATGAATATTTTGCTTGCATTAGGTGCAAACGTTACTGGTCGACCAACGATTACATCCGATATGAAGGCAGAAGTAAAAGCTATTCAAGAGATAGGTAACCCACATGAACCATCATTTGAGCAAATTGCTGCATTGAATGCGGAAATACTTATTGTGCCACTTAGCTTCCAGCAGTTCGCTAAAACGGTAGAAGCTACAGGTACGAAAATTGTGTACTCAAATATGAATTCAGTAGATGATATAAAAAAGACGATTACAAAATATGGAGCATTATTTAATAACACAGCAAAAGCGGAGAAGTTAGTTGGACAAATTGATGAGGAAATTGCAAAAGGCTCAACAAAATCAACGTTAGATGCTCTCATTGTTTACGGTGCACCAGGTACATATTTAGCCGCGCTTGATAATTCACTATACGGAGATATTTTAAATAAGGCAGGTGGTAAAAATATAGCAGCTGATTTACCAGCGACAGATAAGTTTCCAACATACGCAACATTAAGTGTTGAGAAAATTGTTGAACGTAACCCAAAAATAATTATGCTAATTACGCACGCCAATCCAGGAACAGTAAAAGAAGGTTTTGAAAAACAATTGAAAGAAAACGCAGCGTGGAAAAACTTAGATGCAGTAAAGAATAATCAGATTATCTTTTTACCAGCAGAATTGTTTGATAATCCTGGTACACAAGTTGTAGAAGCTATTGACTATATGCGCGGGCTTTTAAAGACAGCTGAAGAAGCAGTTAAATAATTTTATTGTGGGGAAATAACGATGATAGCAGAAGCGGAAAAATATGCACACCCACTTGCTAAAAAACGAAAAATAGCGCTAATTGTGTTACCTATACTATTAATCATTGTGAGTATTGGCAGCCTTATGATAGGACAAGTTTCGTTTTCAGTAAGTGAAGTGTTTAATGGAATTTTGAGTTCAGAAGATACTATGGCACGACGAATTGTTTGGGAAATCCGAATGCCCCGTATACTAACGGGTATGATTATTGGTGTTTGCTTGGCTATTGCGGGTTCGATTTTACAAGGAGTCATGCAAAATCCATTAGCCGATCCAGGAGTTATTGGAATTACTTCTGGCGCTGGAATGATGGCTGTAGCGGTTATGGTTGTATTTCCTGGCTATATTATTTACTTACCTATAGCAGCTTTTTTAGGTGCTTTTGTAGCGGCAATGATTGTGTATTCATTATCGGTGAAAAAAGGTGGCACATCCCCAATGCGAATTATTTTAGTTGGGGTAGCCATCAATGCACTTTGTGGTGCAGGAACAAATGCATTAATGATTCTTTATAGCGATCGTGTACAATCTGTATTGCCGTGGTTGTCAGGCGGTTTAACGGGTGTTGGTTGGATGCAATTAGAGATGATTGTCTACTATGTCCTTGTAGCTATTATATTATCAATTTATGCGATTAAACATATTCGTATAATGCGTCTAGGCGATGAAATGGCAAGTCTTTTAGGACACAATGTTGAACGCAGTCGATTCTTTTTAATTGTATTAAGTACGTTACTAGCAGGAATTGCAGTAAGTGTTGCTGGTTTAATTGGTTTTGTAGGTTTGGTAGTACCACATATTTTACGATTAATTATCGGTGGAGATCATAAGTATTTAATACCTACTTCAGCATTGGCTGGTGGCTTACTTGTTGTTTTCGCAGATACAATTGCGAGAACTGTATTTGATCCTATTGAATTTCCTGTTGGCATTTTACTAGCATTTATCGGAGGGCCATATTTCCTGTATTTAATTCATAGAAAGGGGAATTCCATTGCTACGAACTGAGCATATCAATTACCAACATGAGTTCACCAACTTCCAGTTAGATGATATTTCCTTGACAATCAATGAAGGAGAAGTTGTTAGTTTAATAGGACCAAATGGCTCGGGAAAATCAACTTTATTACGTGTAATTTCACGTCTTTTAAAGCCGAATAGTGGGGCAGTATATTTAGATGAGCGGAATATTCATGAAATGAAGTCTAAAGAAGTGGCTAAAACATTAACGATGCTCCCACAAATGAATAATCATCAATTAGATTTAACGGTGCGTGAGTTAGTTGAATTTGGGCGTCATCCGCATAGTGGAGGGAAAACGTCGCTGTCAAAAGAGGATATAAAAATTGTCGATTGGGCAATTGATGTAACTGGATTGAATCACATGCAAAATCGGGTACTACCTTCGATGTCTGGAGGAGAACGCCAACGTGCTTGGATTGCAATGACTGTAGCACAGCATCCCAAAGTTTTGCTATTAGATGAACCAACAACATATCTAGATATTGCTCATCAATTAGAAGTGATGGAGCTTGTAAAAGAGTTAAATCATAAATACAATATGACCGTTATCATGGTGTTGCATGATATTAACCAAGCTGCACAAAATAGCAAACGTCTAATTGTACTAAAAAATGGGAAAATTCATTATGATGATTCACCTCATTGTGTAATATGTAAAGAAATGTTTCAATCCATTTTTGAAATTGATGCTGAAATTTATATGCAGCATGGAAATCCTGTCTTTACCCCAGTAAAATTGTGTTCAAGTTCTTGTAAATGAACGTATTTTTTCTATGGTCACAAGATGCTTCTGTTAGAAATAGTAATTTGAAATTTATGAAGCATCTGTAGCACATATAAAATTAACTTATTCCATTGAAGTAAAGGAGTTTATAAAAATGATTGGTATAATTTATTACGCTTATGGCGCACCAAAATCTTTAGACGATGTTACACCTTATTTTTCACATATTATGAATGGTAAAACGCCACCACCTCATGTGATTGAAAATATTACAGCGCAATTTAAAAAATTAGGTGGTGTTGATCCGTTAGCAGCCAATACGAGCCGTATTGCTAAAGGGCTGGAACATGCTTTACAGCAACGCTTAGCCCAGCCTGTAAAAGTATATAATGCTTACAAACATACAGAACCTTACATTCCAGATGTTGTTAACACGATGCTTGAAGATGGTATCTCAACTTTTATTACGCTACCTGTAAATCCGATTATGTCTTCAGGTGCTGCTGCGTTTCATGATGAAGTAAGTGCATTGCTAGCTTCTCATGATGTTACTATTATAAGTGGTCAAAATTGGCATTTAAATACAGAATTACTTGCTGTTTATAAAGATCGTGTTCATCGTGCCTATGAATGGATTTCCACTGAAAAACGAACGCACACTCATGTTTTATATACCGTGCATAGTCAGCCAATTAATCCTGAACGTAATGAACTGTATGTACGCCAATTCTCCGAATTAGCAGAGGCCATCTCAAAAGCTGCTCAAATTGATAACTGGCATATTACCTATCGAAGTGGTCATGGCAAAGGTGACTGGCTTGCTCCAGATGTAAAGGAAAAGATTAAAACATTACATGCAGAAGGTGCTCAAGGTTTTATCACATGTGAACTCCTTTCACTTTCTGCGGATATTGAATCCTATTTTGAAATCGGAAGTGAATGTCAAAAAATTTGTGAAGAACTTCAAGTTGATTTTGCCCAAGCGGAATTTCCAGGTGACAGCTACGATACCATTCAAGCATTAGCTACCATTGTTGAATCATTTATTCTGGCACAATAACAAAGGCTCAATCATATACATCATCGAAGCGCTCCCACGGATGTAGTGGTTTAGCCAAGGCGACAACATACCTTAGTTTAATGGAGTTTCTTGTATTATAACGCTAAATTTTATGACTATGATGTAACTGACGATCAACTAAAAGACGCTTTAAATCCACCGTCTGAAGCAGCAAAATATTAGTGAAGATGAAGTTACTCACTGGAGCAAAATTGCTGGTCGTCAAACTGCTTTAAAGGATGAACATTGTGTAATAGTCGTTCGCCCTGTCATTATAAATAAGAAGATATAGCCATCTGATACCGATATTGAATTGGTGTCAGATGGCTTTATTGTTTTAAAATTAGAAAAGCAGCAGATACAGTTTAAGCACACTTCTATTACTGTTCCTTGCTCCGTTTTTAAATAATATTGCTAAAAAATGCGAGATAGTTAGTTGATGATAGAAAATAGCTTTTAAATATTTTTGTGAATAAAGTTTAGGGGACTGGGGTTAATATTCATTTAATCGATTTAGACAAAATAATTTTAGCAATCAACTAATTATTAACCTAGAATTTAACACTGATAGAGCTTTAATTTTGTTCAGCTATTATATTAAGAAAGTAATAAAACAAATGTAAATGAAAAAGAACTGATTACATATAATCCCTTTAAGTAGGTGAACTTTATGCCTATTCTATCTATTTTTCTATATTATAGAAATTTTCTATGAAAAGATTACCTATATAACCAATCTAGTAGTAAAATTACCTTATTTTTAGCGTTTATTTATTGGTAATCTAGTTATATTATTGTCTTGTAAAGCAAATTACAGTTTGATTGGGATATTTAATCTTGGTAAATTTAGAAGTTTGCTTTCCCTATAATTGGTTGTAATTATTATTTGCGAGAACAATTTATACATATTTTAACAATTGAATAGCGCGATAATATTGTTCTCACAGAATAATATAATTTATTAGAATTCTGGAGGAATATACTATGAAGAAACAAAACAAAGGTCGTAAATTTTTCGCAACTACTGCAACAGCAGCACTTGTAGCATCAGCAATCGTACCAGTAGCATCGGCTGCCGAATTTAATGATGCAGATAGCATTTCATCTTGGGCAAAAGAAGCTGTACAATTTTTAACTGACAAAGGCTACATCCAAGGTGATGAAAAAGGGAACTTCAACCCAGCTGGTACGCTTACTCGTGCAGAAGCTGCTGAAATTTTATCAAAAGCTTTAGATTTAAAAGCTACAGGAACAGAAGATTTTTCAGATGTTGATGAAAATGACTGGTTCTATAATGCAGTACTTGCAACTTCACCAGAATTATTTGATGGTATGGGTAATGGCAGATTTGAACCTAAAGCTCAATTAACAAGAGAACAAGCTGCGAAAGTTATCGTACAAGGCTACCAATTAACAGGTAAAGCAGACCTTAGCCAATTCGCAGATGCTTCGAAAGCTTCTAAATGGGCTGTATCTTACTTAGAAACGGCTGTTGACAACGGCGTAATCAATGGTAAAGGTTCATTATTAGCACCACAAGATAAAATCAGCCGTGAAGAATTCGCTACTATGGTAAAACGTACAATTGATGCAACTGTGAAAGAGGTAACACCAGCTGTAGCATCTGTAAAAGGGTTAAATGCAAAAGAGCTTGAAGTAAAATTCAACACAGCTGTTGATGCAAAAGATGCGGCAATCACAACGAAGTATGCTATTGAAGGCGTAGCTATCACAAGTGCAGTAGTGGCTGAAGACGGCATGTCTGTTACTTTAACGACTGATAAGGAGTTAAAATTAACTAACGGAAAAGTGACTGTAAAACCAGTCAAAACAAAAGCAGATGCTAAAGTTTTAACTGAAGAATTTAACAATTTATTAACTTTTGCAGATACAACACCTGTTAGTGTGAATACTGTAGAAGCAAAAGGTACTACAGCAGTGATCACTTTCGATGAGCTTGTACAAAATGAAGGAACAGTAAGCTTAAATGGTACTGAACTGTCAAAAGATCGCTATACTTTATCTGGTAAAAAATTAACAATTACTGGATTGACAGCTGAGCAAACTTATAAAGTAGATATTGTTGGTGCCACTGATTTCGCGAATAATATCGCGAATCCTATCGCTGTGAACTTCACAGTTGCTAAAGCAGATGTAGATAATTCAAAACCAACTGTTTCAACAGCTGTAAACGGTACAGAAATTACGTTTGATTTCTCAGAAGAATTAATGAAACAAAAATTTGTTGTAGATGCTGATGCTTCAGTTGAAGGGTATGCGAAAGTAACTGTAGGATCAACTGTTTTCTACTTAAAAGATGCTGATTTGAAAGATGTAGCTGATAAAACTGTATTCACGATTGATGCGAAAGCAGTGTTAGGTTCATCAACATTTATTAATACAAATATTAAAGTAGAAGGACAAAAAGATGTAGCTGGAAATGCTGGAGACGCATTTGAGTTCAATGCTATTCTAACTAAAGATACAACGCCTGCTACACTTGTCTCTGCTTCTACAAAAATGTTAGTAGCTGATGATGTGAAGGTAACTACAGATGTAGATGCTTTATACCTTACTTTTAGTGAGCCTGTCAAAGTAGATGGTATTTTAACAATTAAAACTCAGAACGGTATTGCTTACACTGCTGGAAAAGAAATAGCGGTAAAAGACGTTAAAGGTACTGGTTACGATGTAGATGGTAATGGCAAAATTGAGGGTGCAGAGAAAAACACAGTTAAAGTTGACATTGATTTAGATAGCAATTCAACATACACATTTGAATTATCTGCTGGAGCAGTGAAAGATTTATCTAAAAACGTGACTGCAGAGACGATTACATTTAATGTTACAACTGGAACGTTCGAAGCTACACCTGAAACACCTACAGATTCATTAGTATTTGGAGCTACACCAGTTGTTGTAACAAATAACAATGTATTCACTGTTGAATATGCTACAGATGTGACTGCTACAGCAACAAATGCTGCTAACTACACACTTGGCGGAAAAGAGCTACCTGCTGGAACTCAACTTCAATTTGTAGATGGTACTAAAAAAGTACGATTCACTTTACCTGAAGGTTCTATTACTGCTAATGGTAATTATGTACTTGAAGCTAAAAATGTAGTTGATACAAAAGGAAATACACTTAAAAATGGGAAAGCTACAACTCAAGTAACACTGAAAGAAAATATTGTCCCTGTAGCTTCTCAAGTAACAGTAGTAGATAATAAAACATTTATCGTAGACTTCTCTGAAAGTATTGTAAATGAAGCTACACCAACAGGTTTAACAGTGAAAATTGCTGGCTCTACTGTGAAAATTACTGCTGCTGTTGTAGAAAACGGTAAACTTAAAGTGACAACTAAAGATCAATATGCTTTAACAGATAGCATTGTAGTAGAATTCAAATCAACTAACTTAGCTGATGTGAATAACAATAAAGTAAAAGACGGTTCTATTTCAAAATAATTCAACCTGTCAATTATAAGAAGCCCTGTAGAGATATCTCTACAGGGTTTTTAGTTTTATGATAATCTATGAATTTTATTTATAAGGGAACTTTTGCGGAATAGGCCCAAAAGCAATCCAATGGTATTTGAAAAATCTGCCCATTAACAGCACAATCATCCATGTAATAAATAGAGCAAAGATAAAGCCGCCAGCACTCCATAGGTGATAGAGGACACTATTGCCGCCAGTACTAATTTGTCTGTAAAGGAAAAGGAAAAATGGATGCAATAGATAGACGCCAAATGATACTACTCCTAAGTTTATGAAACCGTTGACCCATGCATGGTTCCATTTATTATAGATCCAATAAGAAAGCTGTAATAAGACGATACAGGCTGTTAAAGATTGGAGCTGAAAAACTAGTTCAAATATGGTGCTGTTCACTAAATAGGTTTGTGACGAAAAAACATAGTAATATAAATAAACATTATAGATAGTAGATAATAGCCCTACACACCATATAAAAAGGAGGGGGATAGGAAAATTTCCTTTTTTTAATTGAAGCCATCCTTTATATTTTTCAAAATAAATACCTAAAAATGCACCAGCTAAAAAATAGCAAATATAAGAGAAAGAAATACTCCCTCTATAGGGATACTGCCAAAACTCTGCATTTAATAGAATAAAGGCCCATTGAAGAACGAAGCCAATCCAAATTAGATGAGGAGATAGGGCTGGCTTTTTCTTTAAAACATATAAGAATAAAGGGAATATAAGATAGAACTGTACAATAATAAAAATATAATATAAATGAGTGTACGCTTTTCCTATTAATAGTTTTTCGAGAAATTCAACACTAAATAAAGCATGCCATGTGGATACTAAATCATGTGTCACATAAAATTGCATGGCTGTATAATAAAAAATTGAAAAAAAGAGATAAGGGACGAGTATTTGTGTCACTCTTTTTTTATAAAAACGAATGATAAGCTCTTTCGTGAGTTCTTTTTGTATATAGTTGTAAAATAAAACGAATCCGCTTAAGAAAATAAAAACAGGAACAGCGAATTTGGGAAAAATATTGAGAAATACATATAGTGGATAAAATTTTGACTCATTAGATAATGCTGTAACAGGTGTACTAGTAGAATGGATGAGGAGTACAGCAAGAATGGCTAATGCACGCGTAATATTTAATTCATTGATATGTGCTCGCTTCATATGATCATCTCCAAAAGTTGATTATGGTTTTCAGTTCCCAAAATGCTGCCTACATACTCTATGGGTATGCTCGTTAATGATAAATTAGACAAACATTATCGTCTGAATTTGTCTAAAGTGAGCAAGTGGGTCGTTCATGAATTACTATAAATGGCCATTATGTCAGGGAGATGTCAGCCATAAAAAAAGCTACCACGCTTTATATGCGTAGTAGCCTTTGTATCATTGATGAAGACTATCAATATTTTCTGGGAAATAAAAAGGGAAATGAGATAGTGTATCAAACCTTTTAAAATTTAAGTCGAATAGCTTATAAAGTAACAAGAATTCTTCCTCTTGCTTGACCTTTTAGTAAAAGAGGTAAAACATTTGGAAGTTGCGGTAGTGTGACCTCTTGCTGAATGAAATTGTCAAGGTTTGCTGGTTTAAAATCTGTCGCAAGGCGCTGCCAGATGTTTAAGCGAATATCCATTGGACAATAAACAGAATCAATTCCAAGTAAATTTACCCCTCTTAAAATGAAGGGGAAGACACTTGTAGGAAGCTGTGTGCCTGCAGTTAAACCACTAATCGCAACAGCACCTCCGTATTGAATTTGACTTAATAAAGAGGCGAGTGGCTCTCCGCCAACAGAATCAACAGCAGCCGCCCATTTTTGTTTACCTAATGCTCTAATCTTCCCATCATAAACTTCTTCCCGAGTAATGATTGAAGTAGCCCCAAGATTATTTAAAAAGTCCTGTTCAGCTTTTTTTCCTGTGCTTGCTTCTACTTGATAACCAAGTGTTGAAAGAATAGAGACCGCAAAACTACCGACACCACCTGTTGCGCCAGTAACAAGAATTTTTCCTTTTTCAGGGTTAATGCCATTGTCCTCTAATTTTTTGATAGACAATGCAGCCGTAAATCCTGCAGTACCAATTACCATTGCTTCCTTGAGCGAAAGCCCTTTTGGAAGAGGCACAATCCATTTAGCAGGGATACGAGCATATTCACTAAAACCACCAAAATGGGAGACCCCTATTTCATAGCTAGTCGCAATGACCTCATCACCTTCGTTAAAGCGAGGGTCTTCAGAGGAAACAACGACTCCAGCTAAATCAATACCAGGAACAAAAGGATAGGAAGTAACGATTTTACCATCAGGAATAGAAGCAAGACTATCTTTATAATTAATGCTTGAATAATGAATCTTAATTAATACCTCACCTTGTGGTAGGTCTGCTAATGTCAATTCGTTTACTTTAACTGTAAATTCTTCCTCTTGATTGACAACTAACGCTTTAAAACTTCCTATTGTCATAGTAAACATCCCCTTATCATTTAATTCCAATAAACAGTAACAAAATTATTCTGACCGGTCAATATAAAATTGGAGTTTACCTATTCTTCCTGTATAATAGCTTTAACTTGATTCAGTATATGTTTTTGTATTGTTATGTACAGAAATCCCTCTCATTTATAATGGGAGATAGCCGTTGAATCCTCATAAAGCCGCCAGCGGATGTCACAGTTTTTAGAAATGAGCTTTCGAGCAAAATCAAAAAAATCTGGATGCATTGTTTCTTCGCGTACAAGCGAAGCGTCAGCGGCAATTACACTAAGGCGTAATTGATTAAATCACCGGAGGCATCTATGAAAAAGAAAGAGGAAGAACGTAAAAAACAAATTATGAAAGCAGCCTTTAATGCTGTTTCAAAGTTAGGTTATGATAAAGTTACACTACAAGACATAGCCGATCATGCCAATGTTTCAAAAGGGGTAGTTCACTACTACTTTACAAGTAAACAAAATATATTATTGGCATTACTGGAATCCACTACGAGCAAAATCTATAGTGTTGAAATACAAGAAATAGGCAAATATCAAACAGCTATAGAAAAGCTTCAAGCCTACTTAAACGCTGTTTTTGTGTCACCCCAAGATAATAAAAAGTTTTACAGAGTCTATTTAGATTTTTTAGCCAAGGCAAACGGCAATGAGGATTATAAAAGAATCAACTTAAAATTTTATGAGAATTGCTGGGGAATTGGTCAAGAAATTATTGAATTAGGAAAAAGGGAAGGTGTGTTTAGCCCAAACATTGATTCCTTAGCCTCTGCAAAAATGATGAGAGCAATGATTGATGGTTCGTTAATACAATGGTTAACTTGTGATTTAGAAGAACAACATAAATTTTATAAAGAAACCTGTTTGAATAGTATTGTGAAATTATTAAAATAGGGATAATAAAGCCTAATTACTATTGTAGTAAGGCTTTTTTATGTAGAAAAAAAGGGGTTAATTTGAATAAATTAGAAATTATTTATCAATATATTATCTTTTTTGCTAAAATAACCGTCTGAATTTTCAAAAAACAATGGAAATAGAATATTTTTAATATTCATTTTGGTAGTTTATGTAAAATAATCGCTTAAAATAGGAAAAAATTGTTTTAATATTCACTGGAATAGCGTTTATGCAATCGTTTATACAAGTAAATATCTATGTTTTCAATAATTTAAACTGTATAAAAATTAAAAATAATGTCGAGTTGAGTCAGTATATCATTTTCTTTATACTGTGAAAGTAATTATCGGAGAGGAGAAATGATCATGAATAAAGAAGTGACAATTATTGGGGTACCCATGGATTTAGGCCAAACTAGAAGAGGGGTAGACATGGGACCAAGTGCTATTAGATATGCAGGGGTAACGGAACGACTTGAGGACCTTGGTTATTCCATACATGACGAAGGGGATTTAACCATTGACATCGAACAGGAAGATAAAGAAATAGAAGGAAAGACAAACTTAAAAAATTTAAAAACGGTCACAGAAAGTAATGAAAAACTAAGCCAGAAAGTAGATCATGAAATTTCCTTAAAACGTTTTCCTTTAGTTTTAGGTGGAGATCATAGTATTGCGATTGGCACATTAGCAGGTGTCTCAAAGCATTATGAGAATTTAGGTGTCATTTGGTATGATGCACACGGTGATCTAAACACAGGTGAGACATCTCCTTCAGGAAATATTCACGGTATGTCTTTAGCTGTAAGTTTAGGTCTTGGCCATCCTGCACTAACGAATATCGGAGGCTATGCGCCCAAAGTTAAGCCTGAAAATGTTGTGATTATTGGTGCTCGTGATTTAGATCCAGGTGAAAAAAAGCTTATTAAAGAAATTGGTATTAAAGTGTATACGATGCATGAAATCGATCGTTTAGGGATGACAACTGTAATGTCACAAACAATTGATTATTTAAAGGAGCGTACCGACGGTGTTCATTTATCTTTGGATTTAGATGGACTTGATCCAAACGATGCGCCAGGTGTAGGAACCCCAGTTGCAGGTGGTATTAGTTACCGTGAGAGCCATTTAGCGATGGAAATGCTATCAGAAGCAAATATCATTACTTCTGCAGAGTTTGTTGAGACAAACCCAGTATTAGATCAATATAATAAAACGGCAATTGCTGCTGTAGCTTTAATCAGCTCTCTATTCGGTGATACATTACTGTAAACAAAGGATAGTGACATCATTTCTCTCGTAAAGGAAGAACTTTTCTTAGACTATAAGGTCGCCACAACCAAATATAAGAAAGTAGCTCTCCCTAAATAAAGTTTACTATAGAAAAAGCAAATGCTCTAGCATATCAATAGCCTTTATTTTGTCAGAAAATTGACAGTTTATAAAATATATTAACTTGAACATCTAGTATTTAAATTTCAAATAGTTATCTGTCGTGCACGAAAAAAAGAAAGTGCTTACAAGATAATTAGTGTAAGGAGTTTTTTATGGCAGCAGAACAATATGAATTGAAAAGAAGTATGAAAGCTAGACACTTATTTATGATTTCTCTCGGAGGATGTATTGGAACTGGTTTTTTTCTTGGCTCAGGGTACACCATTAATCAAGCGGGGCCAACCGGTGCCATTCTAGCTTATTTAGTAGGCGGAGCAGTAATGTATTTAACAATGCTATGCTTGGGTGAATTATCTGTTGCTATGCCAGTATCTGGTTCATTCCAAACATATACGACGAAGTTTATCGGTCCTGCCACTGGTTTTGCTGTTGGCTGGCTGTACTGGCTAGGCTGGGCAGTAACTGTTGCACTCGAATTTTTAGGTGCTGGACAACTTATGCAAAGGTGGTTTCCTGATTCTCCAGTATGGATGTGGTGCCTAATATTTGCTGCACTGCTCTTTGTCTTGAATGGTTTATCTGCAAAAGCCTTTGGCGAAGCAGAATTTGTCTTCTCAAGCATTAAAATTTTGGCCATCCTGATGTTCCTTGCGGTTGGGGGAGCAGCTATGTTTGGGCTGATCGATATGAAAAATGGAACAGATGCCCCATTTCTTACTCATTTTTATGAGGGTGGTCTTTTTCCAAATGGTTTAACAGCACTGCTCATTACCATGATTACCGTGAATTTTTCATTTCAAGGTACAGAATTAATCGGTATTGCTGCTGGAGAGAGTGAAAATCCCGAAAAAACAATCCCTAAATCTATTAAACAAACTGTGTGGCGTACGCTGTTCTTCTTTGTGTTATCTGTCTTTGTATTGGCAGCTATGATTCCTATGGATAAAGCGGGTGTTGTTGAAAGTCCATTTGTTGTTGTATTAGATAGTATAGGGATTCCGTATGCAGCGGATATTATGAATTTTGTTATTCTAACAGCTTTATTATCGGTCGCTAACTCGGGTTTATATGCTGCAACACGTATGCTGTTTTCTCTTTCCGTTGAAAAGATGGCAAGTCCATTGTTAGGGAAGGTGAATAGAAGAGGAATTCCAATGAATGCATTATTGATTACCCTTGCTGTTGCTGGTTTGTCATTATTGTCAAGCGTATTTGCCGCTAATACCGTATTTGTGTGGCTTTTATCCCTAGCAGGTTTAGGTGCACAAATTGGGTGGATTGCAATTACTGCTTCTCAAATTGCATTTAGACGCTCCTATTTACGCCAAGGAGGAAAAGTGGAGGATTTAAAATTCAAAGCACCATTCTATCCGGTTATTCCTATTTTAGGATTATTGGCAAACTGCATCGTTATGGCAAGCTTGGCTTTTGATCCCGCTCAACGATTAGCCCTTTACTGTGGTGGAGCTTTCTTCATTGGCTGTTATATTGTTTATTATTTAAAAGTGAAAAAAGTTACAAATTTAGTAATAAAACAACAAGAAGTCCAGTTAAAATTAGATCAAAAAATGTATCTTTAAGTAATAAGAGTAGCTGTATTATGTGGCTACTCTTTTCTTTATTAATAAAGAACAACAAAGACGAAACTACCAAAGAATAGTTCCAAAATAAAACGAAAAAATTTATCGTTTTTCGATAAAAAAATATTGAAATAGGATAATTTATCGTTTATTCTTCATACAAGAATAAATTTAGTTTTGAGCTAATCTGAGGTGGATTCATGTTAAAAAATTTTGTTAAAGATTTAGGAATCTTTACGTATCAACAATCGTTATCCTGTATTTTTCCTGTTGTAATATTTATTACACTTGCATTTTCTAGAGCTGTTCCAATACCAGGTGTAGCAAGATATGATTTCATTCTAGTCATCTGTCTATTGACGCAATACTTGATGTATAGATTTGGATTAGAAACAAAGGATGAAATAAAAGTCATCTGTCTGTTTCATATTATTGGACTTGTGCTAGAACTGTATAAAGTGAATTTTAATTCTTGGTCTTATCCTGAAGAGGCATGGTCAAAAGTAGGAGGTGTGCCATTATATAGTGGATTTATGTATGCTAGTGTGGCGAGTTATATTTGCCAAGCCTGGCGTAGATTCGATTTGAAAATCGTGAGTTGGCCAAAAAGTTATGTAGCCATTCCACTAGGAGCCATGATTTACTTCAATTTCTTCACCCATCATTTTATTTATGATTTTAGATGGCTGTTAATGGCATTACTTTTTGTGGTGTTTTATCGAACAATGGTCAAATTTAAGGTGCGAAATAAAATCTATCAAATGCCCATCGTTGCGTCTTTCTTTTTAATTGGCTTTTTCATTTGGATTGCTGAAAATATCGCTACTTTCTTTGGGGCATGGTCATATCCTAATCAAGAGGTAGCATGGTCGATTGTGCATTTTGGCAAAATAAGCTCTTGGTTTTTACTTGTAGTCATTAGCATTCTGATTGTTGCACAGCTTAAATTATTTTATCGAGATGCAGGTGAATAAATAAAGTGCATAACTAACTTTCATTTCAATATTTGAAAGTTGTACCCATCCCTTTTCATAAAACTGTCCCTTTTTTAGAGGGCAATCCTGCTGTAGACTCCTCTTTAGTAGAGGATAGGGGGATAAAAAGATGAAAACAGACATTCGAATGCTGCAAAGAGCTTGTACAGATGAAAAACAAATTCAACCATTTTTAAAAGACGCACAAACCGCTTTTCTTGGTTTAGTGGATCAACATACACCATATGTTCTGCCACTAAATTATGTCTTCAAAGATGGGAGTTTTTATTTCCACGGTGCCAATGAAGGCAGGAAAATAGACATCCTAACAGCCAACCCAAATGCATGTATTTCTATATGCGAGAATTATGGAACAATGGTAGATCCCATTCCTGCTAACACGGATACAGCTTATATGAGTGTCATCGCAAATGGTTTGGTGGAAATTGTCACAGATTTAGATGAGGCTACTGTGGCAATGCAGGCAATGCTTGATAAATATGTCCCAGGTTATTATCACGCCCCTTTGTCGAAAACACATATCGAAAAGTATCAATCATCACTCGGGAGTAAGACGCTTGTTCTGAAAGTAAGGCCAACCAATTTAACCGTAAAAGAGCATAAATTAAATGAACAAATGCACTATTATTCAGGCAGAGTGGTAACACAGGATTTGAATCGGAAATCTACTACTGTGGCGACCAATTGAACAAATTAAATATCGAATAACGATAAGGCTTGGGATTCAATATGGAAAGTAGAGTTGGAAAGAGGTTTTTTCCATCTCTACTTTTTTATTGCGCTTTAAATAACCTATTCTTATTAATAGATATAGCTATTCGTAAGTGCTATAATGCCTGTGAAAAATCATTGGAAATTGTGTAAGTAGAAGGAGAGGACAATTCATTTGAATATTTTAGTTGTTGACGATGAAAAAGAAATTGCAGATTTAATTGAGTTATATTTAAAAAATGAAAACTACCATGTATTTAAGTACTATACAGCTCAAGAGGCTCTGGCGTGTATTATGCGGGAAAATGTGGATTTAGCTGTTCTCGATATTATGATGCCAGAGATAGATGGCTTTACCATTTTACAAAAAATCCGAGAAACATTTAATTTTCCAGTGATTATGCTTACGGCAAAGGAAGAAGAGATTGATAAAATAAATGGATTTTCTTTAGGAGCAGATGATTATATAACAAAGCCATTTCGTCCATTGGAATTGGTTGCTCGTGTCAAGGCACAAATAAGAAGATTTACATTGTACAACCAAGGTTCGAAGCAAACAGAAGATATCATTGATTTCGCTGGTTTGATGATCAATCAGAACACACGGCAGGTCTTTTTAAATGAAAGACAGGTATCCCTAACCCCTACGGAATTCGCAATTCTATGGTATTTGTGTACAAATCGAGGGAAGGTCATTAGTTCAGAGCAATTATTTCAAGAAATTTGGGGGGACAAGTATTTTAACAGCAATAATACCGTAATGGTTCATATACGACATTTAAGGGAAAAAATGAAAGATTCTGCGGAAAACCCAAAATTTATTAAAACTGTTTGGGGAGTGGGGTATACCATTGAAAAATGAGTTTGGCGGATTGAAGAGGAAGATGATTTTACAAATCGTTTTTATTCTTATTATAGCAATCATAATAGGTTTTATAATCAACTTTGCATTCATTGATGGTGTTTTACAAGCTCCCTTTGCAGATGCTTTTATAGCCTTTTGCGAAAATGTCTTGCAGCTCGATTACTTTGCTGCACAAAATGCCTACAATGTGTTATTTCAACAAAATAAACCTCTTTGGCTTACTATAGGATTTATCCTATTATTGTTGATCATTTTTTATATTGCCCTCTCTCGTTTTACTCGTTATTTTCATCAAATTAGTAACAGTATCATTATGCTTGCAGATGAGTCAGAGAAGGAAATTCATCTTCCGACAGAGCTCGATTTTTTAGAGAAGAAATTAAATGATGTGAAATATAAATTAGAAAAGCGTGCGAGGGATGCACAAGAAGCAGAACAACGTAAAAATGATCTGGTTGTTTATTTAGCCCATGATATAAAAACACCCTTAACATCTATCATTGGTTACTTAAGCCTTTTAGATGAGGCAAGGGATATGCCTGTTGAGCAAAAAGAAAAATATGTAACGATTACATTAGAGAAATCCTATAGACTAGAACAATTAATCAATGAGTTTTTTGAAATCACAAGATTTAATTTACAATCCATCGTTTTAGAGAAAGACCTTATTCCTCTTAACTATATGTTAATGCAAGTAGCCGATGAGTTTTACCCATTGTTAGCACCAAAGGGTCAAAAAGCCATCGTCAATATAGATGGAGAGATGACTATCTATGCAGACAGAAATAAATTAGCAAGGGTATTTAATAATATTTTAAAAAATGCAATTGCCTATAGTGAACCCAATAGTACAATCGAAATTAGTGCACAAAATGAAAACAATCAAACGTTTATTTCATTTAAGAATACAGGGAAGACCATACCGCCTGAAAAATTAAAGATGATATTCGAAAAGTTTTACCGTTTAGATAGTGCAAGGTCTACACAAACGGGTGGTGCTGGACTTGGTTTAGCCATTTCAAATGAAATTGTGCAAGCCCATGGAGGGACAATTACAGCTACTTCTCATCACAATCAAACCGTGTTCATAGTTATGATTCCAGCCAATTCTTAAGAAACCTTAAGAATTCACTAATAGTTAATTAAAAATAAGCTCCTTTTTTTATGGTTCAATAAAAGCATAAAGAGAAGGAGTTGTTTTTATGTTCACAAGAAAAGGTATTGTAAGTATATTGTTCCTGTTCATGATCGTATTTGTTTATTTGATATTGAAAGAAACACCTGTAACATTACGTCAGGAGATGGTTGATTCACCAAAAGTAATATCGACGATGAGTAGCGATATGCTCAATATCGATTTATATAGTTCTAATGCCATTTTAGTGAATTTAGATGAAAATCAAGTACTATTAGATAAAAATAGTGAGGAAGTCATTTATCCTGCATCTTTGACGAAAATGATGACTGTTTTAGTCGCGATTGAGCAAATTCCAAGCTTACAAGATGAAATCGTTTTACCTAAAAACATCTTTAATGATTTATACGAGGAAAATGCTTCAGTGGCAGGTTTTCTTCCGAATGAGAGGTTGACGATAGAGGATTTATTGTATGGTTCCATGCTGCCATCAGGTGCAGAGGCATCCATTGGTTTAGCTGAATATGCTGCTGGTTCAGAACGGAAATTTGTAAAGCTTATGAATGATAAGGCGCAGCAACTGGGAATGAAAAATACTCATTTTATGAATACAACAGGACTGCATCATCCAGATCATTATACAACTGTGAAAGATATGTCACTACTCTTACAATATGCCTTAACAAATGATGAGTTTCGAAATGTTTATACAGCAGAAAGATATTCTATTAAGTCAACGAACCTTCATCCGGAGGGTATTACATTTACTAATCGAATGTTTCAGCATATGACATCAAGTGTATTGCCAGGAGGGAAAATCCTAGGTGGCAAGACGGGTTATACAGAGGATGCAGGATTATGTTTAGCAAGTTTAGCAACTGTTAATGGACAAGAATATGTGTTAGTGACAGTAGGAGCTGAAGGAGGTCCTCGGACGGAGCAATATAACATTACGGATGCATTTTCTGTGTATAGTCAATTGTAAAACTGGTGACTATTTTCTATATGTTTTAATTTTCAATCTTTTTGAAGATGCTATATAGTGAATATATTCACCTTGAAGGAGAGGGTACTATGGGAAGATTAGTTCATTTTGAAATCCACGTAAATGATATGGAGCGGGCAAAGCATTTTTACGGGAAAGTATTTGGCTGGTCATTTCAAGACTGGAGTGACTATGCAGGCATGCCGTACTTTGGAGCAGTGACAGGTGAGGAAGATGAACTTGGTATTAATGGTGCGTTAATGCAACGACAAGGCCCACCACCAGAAGTCAATCAAGCGTTGAATGGCTTTGCTTGTACCATGGGTGTCGAAAGTTACGATGGAACAGAAGCCAAAATTCTTGAAAATGGTGGCAAAGTAGCTATATCGAAACATGCTTTACCTGGGATGGCATGGCAAGGCTATTATATCGATACAGAAGGCAATATTTTTGGCATTCACCAACCTGATAAAAATGCAAAGTAGCATTCGCTCCATAGTTGAGGGGTAATGCTCAAAAATGGGGAAGCCGCTTCAGTTGGAGGCTGCGCTGAGAAAGTGAGGGAGTTGCTTAGAAAAGATTGGTCTCGGCTCATTGGAAGAGAGAACTCCTTATAAACATGAAGAAACCACTCCAAAGCTAGAAGACAGCACCTGATCAAAAATGAACTTTTCTCACAACCATCTACAATAGTAAAGACCTATGTTCATTTTTTCTTGAACATAGGTTTTTTTGATCTCACTATAGAATGGTGATATTTGTAAATATATGATGTTTTGTTTTGTAAAATTTGGTATGGTTAAATTATGGAAATATTAAATATCTACATATGATCAAGGAGTATTTGTGATGAAAAAGAGAAAGTGTTTATTTAGTTTAATCGCATCCATAGGGTTATTAGCATCTTGTAGTAGTGGTGAGGTTGAGCCTGATACGACGAATGAAAAAATGTATATTTCATCTATTCAAAAAAAGGAAGCCTATGAAATTCAACAGCCTGCAAAAAGTAATATTGCGCGAGGCTTAATGGTTAACAATATGAATAATGCGTTAAATATAAATGAAATAGAGAGGGGACTCATGGATTTATCTGTGAATCATTTTGCAACTGAAAAGTATTATTTGCAGGAAGGTCAATATTTGGATGAGCAAATGATTAAGCAATGGTTAGGGAGAAAAACAGAGGAAGGTATTGGCTTGAATCCAGCCATTGAAACTAGAACTGGTGATGTTTTAGAGGATGAGAAAAAGTATCCGCTAATTCTCTCTCATGTAGTAGAACATAATTTTATTCATAAGGAAAGTAACAAGCTAGAGGGAATGTCGATTGCGATATCGTTAAATGAATTTTATGATATACGTGTATCGGATGACAAAGGGTTAATTTACACAGGACAAGTGAAAGTAGATCAAAATGATGATGATAGCAATGATGTGAAAAATTACGGCAAAAAAATAGCTGGCAAGATCATTCAGGATATAAGAAACAATAAAAAGATACCGGAAGTCCCTATTTATTTAACTTTATATCAGGAATCCAACATAAATGATATTATTCCTGGCTTATTTTTAGCTGAAACCTTTATTGCAAAAGGAGAAAATACTATAGCAAAGTGGTCTGAGATTGATAAAAAGTATTACTCATTTCCATCAGAGGCATTATATAGCTTAGATCAAAATATGTATAATAAATTATTAATTTTTAAAGAAGATATTCAAGCAGGGTTTAAGCATTTAAACCCTAAAATTATAGGGAGACTTCGCTATGAAGAGGGCAAATTAACAGATATTAAAATGGAAGTACACGCGCCGCTAATCAATGATGCAGAATTAGTAGGCTTGTTACAACTGATTAGTACAAAATTAAATACGATTTTATTTGAGTATATCCCTATTACCGTTCGGATCATTGATCAGAAGAAGGATGTGGGAATTGTTCTATGGGAACCGACAGAAAAACAAATTTTCGCAAATCCTATCTAACTATCATGTAAAAAGTCGTCGCAACTCAAATGAGAGACTCATGATTTTCCATGGGGCATAGTAAACGAAAAGTAATAAATAGCAATCAAAATAACAGGTCCTTATTCATTAGGTACCTGTCTTTTTTTGTATGTAAAGGATTTGGTTGCAATATTTAAAAAGTAAGCCTATTATGAAAATGATAATCATTTTCAATTAAAGAGAGGAGAATATAACAATGAGAAGACATCTTATTATTGGCATGCATATAGCTGTACATGGTAATCATGGTAAGAAGGGTGCGTTACTTGATGAACATATTGCATTTGCACAGCGTGCTGAGGAAGCTAAATTAGATTTTTTATTTAAGGCTGATTATTTAGTAGCACATCCAGAATTAATGGCTAAAACAAAAGGAACGGTTGGCTTAGATCCTAGCTTTTTAATGGCAACGGTGGCACGAGAAACTAAGCAGATTGGTTTAGTGACTACCATCTCGACATCCTTTATACCACCATATTTGATTGCACGTCAATTGCAATCGTTGAATTGGATTAGTGAGGGACGAGTAGGCTGGAATATCGTCACTTCCATTGATGGGGCCAATAATTTCAGTAATGAACCTATGGCTTCATCAGAGGAGAGGTATGCTAAAGCCTCAGAATGTATAGAGGTCGTGAAACAGCTATGGCATAGTCATCCCTATGAAGTATTAGAAACAAATGGTGATTTAGAGAAAATAAATGAGCTTGTCAAGCCGATTGAGCATGAGGGTGAGTTTTTCCATATTAATGGCCCTTTAAATCTACCTATGCATCCAGCAGGAGATATACCATTCTTCCAAGCAGGTGCATCGGATGTAGGTCGTCAATTTGCGGCTACTGTTTCCAATGCGATTTTTGCAGCGACACCTGCTATGGAGGTGGGTGTTGAAATGCGTAATGACTTGCGTAAACGCGCGGTTGAGGTTGGTCGTTCAGCCGATGATATTCGGTTATTACCAGGGCTCTATTTCTTTATAGGCGATACATATGAGGAAGCACTCGAAATGTACCGTCAAGCACATGCACATTTAACACTTGAGCGTCGCTATAGTGCTCTAGAATCAGTGATAGGCATGGATATTCGTCATTTGGCACTGCAAGATCAGATAACGGCTGATATGCTGCCGCCAAAAGATCAAAAAGTACGTAGTAAAACACATGCCGATTTGGTGCGTCGTTATATTATCGACAATGAACCAACTGTTGAGGTATTGCTTGCACGTCCAGAAGTAATTGGCTCAGCTCACCTTGTGGCAATCGGCACGCCACAGGACATTGTCAATCAAATCATTACTTTTTATGAGGAGGGTGCATTGGATGGCTTTATTGCTGTACCAGGTGGACCTCCGAAATCTTTAGATTTATTCTTTAGTGATGTGATCCCTATGCTAGTAGAGCGGGGGCTATTCCGTGCTGAATATGAAGGGAGCACATTACGTTCCCATTTAGGTCTAGATGTACTATTACCCAATTAATAGATGAAAAAGGTGATGTCAACGGCAGAAACAGTCATTTTGAAAGGCGAGGGGTTGATTTCTGTTCCGCCAGCGTCCTTTCCAGGGGCGTCCGATAAGCCGCTGCTCCAATCCACCATGTGGTAAAAGGATAGACTCTTATTTTCAATGTGGAGAAGTGATGAGTGACAACACCAGTAGTGAATACCTTCACTTTATTTGAAAAACTTTGCTAACAAGAAATATTTTTATAGAGTGGAAGGCTACTTGACTCCCGTGGGATAGCAAGACAGGCGAGCCTCTAAACGGAGCGGCTCGGCGCTCGCCCACAGGAAAGCAAGTAGCCTGCAACGGAAATCCTTTTTCACCTTTCACAAAAATTCTATGGATCGTTTTGTTTTTCAACACTATGAAAGGGCAAAGATATAAACTTTGCCCTTTCATGTTGCTAGAAACTCATTCGAATATTTATGGGGTAAAGATATGGTGATTCAGGCTGTTCAATTGTTACCCAATCATCAATATGAATAACGGGTAGGCTTGCACCCTCATAAGTTGTTTGACCGATTGTACCGATTACCTCAATCCATGTATCCTCTTTGATAGTTGGAACCTCAGGAAATTCTGTCAAAAAGCCTACGATACTTGCATCAGCAACACAATGGGTAATAAGGAATCTGGAAACCACTAGTTGCTTTTCTGTAAAGCTATCTTCTTTCAAAACAAAGCCTTTTAACTGGATTTGCTTCCCTAAATAGTTTGCTAGATGTTGATGCATGTCCTCGTAATAAATCGTATAATCCTCATCTGTCATTTTCAGCATAGTTTGTTGAGATAGCTGTTGCTTTAATTGTTCATATTGCCTTTTTGTCATTTCCTGCTTTTCCTCCATTAGTTTAGGGTCAGGATCATGCTCGTCATAGATATTTTCATCAATCGTTTCATTTGAAGTGAGGTAATCCTCAATTTTGGATGGTTGACTTTGCTGAGTGAGAAAGAAGGCCCCACCCTTTTTATCAGCGATTGCAGCATCTAAAATTTTGGCAGGCACGAAGAAGCCCGTCAAAATCGGTGTCATAATAATAAGATAGGCTAGCCATTTTTTGCGTGTAAAGACTGAATGACCATGGTCATGATGTGAACAGCAAGCATGTCCACTGTCGTCGCAATGATGGGTCGTCTGGGTAAATGATATGACTCTTGTTAGCTGAACAAGAAACAGTATAAAAAATAAAATGGCAGCTGTTTGGCTAAGGCTTTCATATTTGGGGTTAATGAATTTTGTTAGTTCCCCGGTCCAATGCAGGCTCGCAATCATAGCTGAGAAAGCAAGTAGAATAAGGGCTCTTAGCGCTTGCTGAACGTGAAATTTCATGGTTTTCCCCCTTAGAGATACGGTGAAAGAATCCATATACTAATATAGACAATGATAGCCACTAAGGCGGCTAACCAGAAGACAAATTTGAAGCGAAATACGCTCATTAACATAATGGTATTTTTCAAGTCAATCATGGGACCAAAAACAAGAAATGCAAGAATGGATGGGGTTGAGAAAGTAGCACTAAAGGATGCCCCAATAAAGGCATCTGCCTCCGAGCAAAGTGAAAGAATAAAGGCTAAGCCCATCATGACCAAAATAGAGGAGGATACGCCATCTCCAATTTCTACGAGTGTTTTGGTAGATACATAGGTTTGGACAAAAGCAGCTAAAAATGCCCCAATAATTAAGTATTTGCCCATATCAAAAAATTCATCAATGGCATGTTTGAACATATTGAATAGTTTTGTGACAAAGGATGTTGGTTGGTTAGCTGTTGCCAATGAATGAGGTTGTAAGGAGCTTTTAAATTGTGATCCTTTAAAAAACAAGCTAATGAGTAATGCTACGACAATAGCGATAACAAAACCTAGCAGCATTCGTAAGCTGGCTATTTTCAAATCATTTCCAAATGCCATATAGGTAGAGAGAATAACGATTGGATTAATGAGTGGGCCAGTTAACATAAAGCCTATAGCTGCATGTATCGGTACACCTTTGGCAATCAATCTTCTCACAATAGGCACGATTCCACATTCGCAGGCTGGAAATAATGCGCCTACAAGACAGCTCATGACAACGGCCATTACCGCATTTTGAGGAATCCACCTTTGAATATGTTCCTCTGTGATAAAAATCTGAATAAAGCCCGCAATGATGATACCAATTAACACAAACGGTAATGCCTCAATTAAAATACTTAAAAAAATAGTATGCAGACTGAGTAAAGAGGAACTTAAATCACTTAATGCTGAGATATTGAATAACAGGAATGGTAGCAAGCTTCCTAATAGCATGAAGATGAACCAAAAATTCAATACATATCTTGATAGATGGAGACGTTCCACATGTACCTCCTTAAAGTGTAATGATTACGTTTTAAAATATGCAAGTGGTACTGCAAGTATGACTTTTACTATGTAAAAAGAAAGTAAAAGCTGGTCACGAACATTCTTTTACTTTCTTTATTATTGATGGACATCCTTATTTCTATATTGCTTAGGGGTGATACCTGTAAATTTCTTGAAAACTTTAATAAAATAGCTTTGATCTGTGAAATTAAGTAATGAACCAATGTCTAAAATGGGGTAGCTTGTATAGGTTAATAGCTTTTTTGCCTCTTCAATCCTTTGTTGCTGAATATATTCACTAAAGGAAATCCCTACTTCCTTTTTAAATAAGGAAGAAAGATAATTGGGGCTTAAGTGGCAAATTGCTGAAAGTTGATTGAGTGTTATTTCACTATATAGTTGATTTTCGATCGAATGGATGCAGGTTGTAATGGGTGCTGAATATTTGTTTTGCTTAGCTTGTGACACACGATGTGTAAAATCATAAATGGCTTCCTCCATTAACGAAAGAATGTCGATTAAGCTGCTTTGATCCTCAAGTTTTTGAATGTAAAAATCACTTAATGTAAAGGCTGTTTCTTCATTTAATCCACCTTCAATAGCAGCACGACAAATTAGTGCAATTCCTGTAATCATCAAATATTGTACACTTCTTAAATGATTGTGCTTTGAAAGCACTCCAAGTTGTGCTTGTCCGACAATGGAATAGTTCAAGACTTCGTTTAATTTCTCCATCCGCCCATTTTTCACATTGTCTAACAATATTTTTTCATAGTAAAGATTTGTATGCACACTATCTTTTCTTCTTGCATAGGAAAGTTCAAGCGCAGTATGTCCCTCATGACGAATAAGGGGCTTTAACGCGTGGTTGTGGTGAATCACAGCTGTTTTAGATATTTTTTTTTGGTAGATTGAATAATAAACAAATAAACTGATGGCTAAGCATTGCTGATAATGGAGAGTAGGAAACAAATCAGGCTCATGATAAATAGTTGATTTTATAGTGTCTTCTATTACTGGTGAAAGGGACGGCCCAACTACAAGCGCCCCTAAATATTGATTGTCTACTGTTAAGTTAATATAAAAATAATTGCATTCAGCTATAGAGAAAAAAATAGGATAGCTATTTGAAGCCGTATGATATGGGTATGTTTTTAGCTGTTCCTTTAGAGAAATATAGGATGGATTACTGGTATATTCTGCTGATGAATATTCAAAAACTACTTCTCCCGCTACATTAATATAAGAGACAGGGAGATGATGTATTTCAGAAATTAGTTGACTTATATATTGAAGATCGATAGTGGATATTTTCACATTTCTGCACCCCCGTTCGTAATAATACTATCAAAATGAAAGCAGTTTCAATTTTTATTGTATAGACAATGAGAAAGTACTATTTTGTGTAAAATAATACAATAAAAAAGAGAGAAGTAGCAATAAAATAGACAATGACTTCAAAATGTTAGGGAGGAATAGAAGATGGATCTTTTGAATAAAATTGCAGTTGTAACAGGTGCTGGAAGCGGTATTGGAAGAGCCAGCAGTTTGAAGCTTGCTAGCAATGGTGCAAAAGTGGTAGTCGTTGATTTCAACAAAGCAACAGGGGAAGAGACATTAAGCTTGATTAAAAAGCAAGGTGGAGAAGGTATCTTCGTTCAGGCAGATGTTTCGAGAAACGAAGATGTTCAAAAATATGTAAATGTTGCTGTTGATACTTATGGACGCATTGATATATTTTTCAATAATGCAGGAGTTATTCAAAAAATTTCTCCATTAACAGAGATTGAGGATGTAGAGTATGAACGTATTATGGCTATCAATGTGAAAGGTGTATTCCTTGGCTTAAAATATGTTTTAAAGGTAATGGAAGAACAAGGTAGCGGCTCTATTATTAATACGGCTTCAACAGCTGGAATTCGTAGTGAGCATAGTATGGCTGTTTACTCTGCAAGTAAGCATGCAGTAGTAGGTTTAACAAAAGCAGCTTCTTTAGAGTATGTAAAAAAGGGGATTCGAATCAACGGAATTTGTCCAGGAGGCGTAGAGACAGCATTAACAAACAGTGTAACAACTATGTTTGAAACAGGTGGCTATATTCCAGAAGAAATTCCAAATATGAGAATGGGACGCTATGCAAAACCAGAGGAACTGGCTGAAATGGTTGTTTTCCTAGCATCAGACAAAGCAAGCTATATGACAGGCTCAATCGTGGTAGTTGATGGCGGCTTAACTTTATAATAAAAAGAGGAAATCCAGTGAACATTATTCACTGGATTTCATGTTGTTGAAAAAAGGTAATGTCAACGGCATAATAAGCAATTTTGTAAGGCGAGGGGTTGATTTCCGTTCCACCAGCGTCCTTTCCAGGGGGCGTCCGATGAGCCACTTCACTTACTGCGTTCGTTCCAGGGTCTCCTCTGTGACGCTGGATCCACTCCAATCAACCATTCTGCAAAAGTGTCTTTTCCTGAACAAAATAGCCCATTATTTATATTATAAGAGAGGATAGCCTCTCTTACTTTCAATGTGGAGAAGTGATGTGTGACAACACCCCTCCATAAAAGAGTAGTGAATACCTTCACTTTTTTGCTAAAAAGTGAACATTTTTATTTTATGGATTGGAGTGGAAGGCTACTTGACTCCTGTAGGATAGCGAGACAGGCGTGCCCCTGCACGGTAGCAGAGGAAGCGGCTCGGCGCTCGCCCACAGGAAAGCAAGTAGCCTACAACAGAAATCCTTTTTTACCTTTCACATAAATTCTATGGGTGGTTTTGTTTTTCAACACTAAGAAATCCAGTGAACATTCATTCACTGGATTTTGTTTGGCAAAGATATTATAAGGTGAATTTTTTCAGCTCATGCATCAATGTATCTGTCATACCTTGCAGATCGTCAATTTTAGCGCTAATTTTTTGGAAGGCAAGTAACTGATCCTGTGTCGAAGCTGAAATTTCTTCTGTACCTGCTGCTGTTTCTTCTGTAATAGCTGAAATATTTTCTATCGTACTATTCACTTGCTGGCTCATTTCATTCGTTTGAACCATTTCCTTTGTAAGGCTTTGTAAATCATGATGAATGTCTGCGATATGTGTCGCAATGACAGCAAATGATTGTTCCGTTTCTACCATTGAATGGGACTGTTCATTTGAAAGCTGATATCCTCGCTCAGCCGTAGTAAGAATATGTGAGATGCCATCCTGTATATGTGTGACCATAGAAGTAATTAAATTCGTTGCATTCTCCGTTTCAGAAGAAAGCTTTTTCACTTCCTCTGCGACAATGGCAAACCCCTTACCGGCTTCTCCAGCACGGGCAGCCTCAATGGCAGCGTTTAAAGCTAATAGATTTGTTTGGCTAGCAATAGTGTGGACAGCATTGGCCGCTCCTTCAATTTCTGAAGTGAATTGCGAAAATTGCGTAACAGCCTCTTTAATATCAAGTGATGTCGTCGAAATATCTTTTGCAATGGTTGATTGTTTTTCTAATGAATATTGACCATTTTGAACAGCCTCTAATGCCTGTTTACCATTGTTAGCGGATTGCTCACTTGTTTGCATAACCCCCTTAAATTGGTCGGTCATATTATTCATAAGGATGGCCACAGATTGAATATCTTCTGACATCGTATAGCTACCTTTTGCTAATTCGTCAGTAGATGTGGCGATTTGATTACTGCTTTCATGAATATTTCTCATATGGCTTGTCACATCTTGTGTGAATACGTTAACATCCTTACCGATATGATCGATGGATTGTACAGTACTTTTCAAATTATTCATCATCTGTGAAAAGCTTTCCGATAGTTGATCAATCTCGTATCGACTGTTTGGTTGATAGGAGAGTGTAGAGGTATCTATAGTTAAATCTCCTGTAGCTGCCCCCTGTGCACACTCTACAATCTGATTAATCGGTTTGGTAATTCTTTTTGCTGCCACATAGGAATAAATAATCGTTGCCAAAATTAATAGCACACTGCCGATGATTGTAGTGGTTGTAATAAAACCAATTTTTTGCTTTGTCACTTGTATCATCTCTTGATACCATTCGTTCGTTTCTTTTTTGAGCAAATGCATATCGTTTAAAATACCTTTAATTCGGATAGATTGCTTTTTTATTTCAGAGCGGTTGTTTTCTTGAAAGCCGCTTTCTGTAGCTTTTTCTAGGTCATCAAATTTATCAGAAATTTTGTCGATAATCTGTTGATGGTCAGGTATTCTTGTGAGAGCAGCCAATGCTTCTAAATTGCTTTTTGTTTCTTGTAAAATAGCAAGTGCTTCATTTTTATTCGCTTCACTATCTAAATAGGTATAATTATTTAATGATTGGCTGGCCACAACCAAACTTTGCTCCAGCTCTTTCACTGCAAGCAAAAGTTTCGTGTCATCCTGTGCGGTTGTTTGGATATTAAATGTTTGAATGATAATAAAGCCAATCATAGCCATAGCCAGTACGATTGGGATGAGTGTATTCATAAATAATTTTTTACGTAATGTCACTGGCCATTCCCCTTTTCTGCAGTAACTTTTATCTTGCCCGAGATAATGGCTTCTTGTGCCTTTTCAATGGCAGCCTGTTGCTCTGATGTTAGTTGAATGACACGAATATCAGCTAGTCCCACACCTTGATCTGCTAGCCCTAATGCAAACGATTTTTGGGTAATTTTTCCGTCCTCTACTAATGTTTTAGCAAGTTGATAGACAGCAAGATCCACATTTTTTAGCATGGATGTGACAACCGTCTTTTCGGCAACAAAAAATTGATCGATATCAACACCCGCTGCATAAATCCCCATTTCCTCGGCCTTTTTAATGGCGCCGAAACCAGTAAAGCCAGCTGCATGATAAATAAAATCAACGTTATTTTTTATATATTGATCTGCTATTGCTGCACCAGCCTGCGTGTCATCAAAGGTACCCGCATATTCGCTCATAATGTCAATAGTTGGTTGTACATAACGAGCTCCTTCGATAAAGCCATTTTCAAAGTGATGAATAACAGGGGCATCTGCACCACCAATAAAGCCAATTTTCCCTGTCTTGCTTGTCATAGCAGCAACCATACCAACTAAAAAACTGCCTTCTTGTTCTTTAAAGGTAATCGAAATAATGTTGTCAACATCAGATTGCCCATCAATCAATATGAATTGTTGGTCGGGATATTGTTTCGCAGTTTTCTCTAGTGCTTCCTGTACAGAGAAACCAAGACCAATGATGATATCATATTTTTCTGCTACAAGCTCGTTCAGCTTGTCCTCATAATCACCATCAGGAGCCTCTTTGTAATCAAACAAAATGCCAAGCTCATCTCGAGCCTTTTCGAGCCCTTTAAAAGCTGAATCATTAAATGATTCATCGCCTAGTCCCGCGTCTGATAGTAAAACGCCTATCTTATATCCTTCAGTTGATGTCTCTGTCTGTGCGGATGAACAGCCTGTTAGCAATAGACCCATCAAAAGAAAAGTAATCATCAATTTCTTCAAAATGTTTGTACCTCCTGTTGTTTATAGCCTATATATCGGCAAAATGTGAATTTTTTTAGTCTGATGTCAGACTACAATGAAAATAAATTTTTATGTAGAGCATAAGAATAAATAGTCATTTCTATATACATAATAAGTTAATATTATAAACCTAGATGACTAATTAAGTAATATATTTATGAAGATTTCTACAGCAAGCTCTGTATGCCTAATCAATAATAAAGCCTAACGCAGATAGCGTTAGGCTTTCATGTTGTTGAAAAAAGGTAATGTCAACGGCATAATAAGCAATTTTGCAAGGCGAGGGGTTGATTTCCGTTCCGCCAGCGTCCTTTCCAGGGGGCGTCCGATGAGCCGCTTCACTCACTGCGTTCGCTCCAGGGTCTCCTCTGTGACGCTAAATCCCCTAGGAGTGACGCTGGTTCCACTCCAATCAACCATTCTGCAAAAGTGTCTTTTCCTGAACAAAATAGCCCATTATTTATATTATAAGAGAGGATAGCCTCTTACTTTCAATTTGGAGAAGTGATGTGTGACAACACCCCTCCACAAAAGAGTAGTGAATACCTTCACTTTTTTATGGATTGGAGTGGAAGGCTACTTGACTCCCGTGGGATAGCGAGACAGGCGAGCCTCTAAACGGAGTGGTAGCGGTAGAAGCGGCTCGGCGCTCGCCCACAGGAAAGCAAGTAGCCTGCAACGGAAATCCTTTTTCACCTTTCACATAAATTCTATGGATGGTTTTGTTTTTCAACACTATGAAAGCCTAACGCAGATAGCGTTAGGCTTTACTATATGTTCTAAACAGCTCCGAATAATTTTAATAGATTAATAATAATAATGCCGATAACACCGAAATCTGAATCGCCAAAGGTTGTGCCTTCATAGCCGATGTCGCCCATAAAGATTAGGAGTATGGCTGGAATAAAGCTAATTAATAGACCATTAGCAAAGGCCCCAGACATGGCACCGATTCTGCCGCCTGTAGCATTGCCAAAGACGCCAGCTGCAGCTCCCGTGAAGAAATGGGGAACGAGGCCAGGGACAATCACTTTTAAACCAATGAAGGGGAGGATAAACATAGAGACAAGTCCTGCTAAAAAACTAAAGATGAAACCAATGATGACAGCGTTTGGTGCAAAGGGGAAAATAGTTGGGCAATCTAGTGCTGGTTTTGTGTTTGGGACAAGCTTATCAGCAATGCCTTTAAAGGCTGGAATAATTTCAGCAATTAACATACGGACACCCGCCAAAATAATATAGACACCTGCAGCGAATGTGATCGCTTGCATAATAGCGAAAATAATAAAATTAGAGCCAGCTGATAATTGTGCCTCAATATAGGAGGGGCCTGCGAAAAGGGCAACAATGACAAAGAATACGCTCATTGTTAAAGAAATAGCGACAGAGGTATCTCGTAAAAAGCCTAATGATTTTGGAACCTGTATGTCCTCAGTTGATTTCGTTTTATTACCAAAGAGCTTACCAATCTTTGCAGAAACATAGTAGCCAACACTGCCGAAGTGACCTACAGCAAAATCATCACTACCTGTTATTTGCCGAACAGTGGGTTGTAAAATGGCAGGGAACACTACCATACAAAGACCAAGAATGATAGACCCTACGATAATAAGAGGTGTACCACTCATTCCACCAACTGACAATGAAGCCGCGATTAAACAAGCCATAAATAATGTATGATGCCCAGTTAAAAAGATATACTTTAATGGCGTAAATCGCGCAAATAATAGATTCATTATCATACCAAATACCATTATCAATGCTGTAGCTGTACCAAAATTAGTCTGAGCAGCTGCCACGATGGCCTCGTTGTTGGGAATGACTCCCTGTACTTGAAAGGCATGATCAAACATTTTACTAAAATGGTCTAACGAGCCAATCAAGACAGTGGCACCAGCACCAAGAATGACAAAGCCCATAATTGTTTTGAATGTACCTGAAAGAACAGTGGAGCTAGATTTTTTTTGAATGAGTAAACCAATAAAAGCGAATAGGCCGACTAGTATAGCTGGTGTTCCTAAAATGTCATGCATGATAACATCCAACATATCAACACCTCATCCTATCCAAATTTTCCGTACTTAAAGCAAAGGTTCTAGCTTTTCTTTTATTTCCACAATACTCATCATATTGACGATGCTCACAATGGTTCCATTGTCTTTCGCTAATTCATTCACAATGTCTGCTGCCCCTAAATAAATATCTGCTTTCTCCGCCTTTGCAGATGCTAAGTCTGTATGGGTTACCTCAGCATTTTTACCCAATGCCTCTAATGCCTTGTTTACATTCCATTCTAAAATCAAGCTACTACCTAAACCATTTCCACACACGACTAAAATTTTCATCCTGGTGACTCCTTTGTCGTATATTGTTTGATTTTTTCACAAATCATGTCTGCATGCTGACAGGCAATCAGGCCTTCAATATGGTCAGGGTCTTGTAACACTGCTGCCAAATCAGCTAACGCCTGTAGATGTGACGTATTGTCGATGGCAGCTAGCACAATTAGTAAGTAAACAGGCTGATTAGGGCTAAAAAAAACAGGCTGCTGTAACCGGAGCAAACTCATGGCAAGCTCATAAACACCATCAGATGGCCGTGCATGGGGAATGGCCACTTTTGGTGTAATGACGATGTAGGAGCCATATTGCTCAATAGATTGAATCATGGCTTCGACATAGCGTTGCTCAATTTTATTTTGCTGTACTAATGGTCTTGCAGCTAAATGAATCGCTTCTTGCCACGAATGGACAAAGTTTGCAAGCTGTATACAATCCTTTGTCAGAAGCCTAGTTAGCAAGGACAACCCTCCTTTCTTAAAAATATCCTCCCATTTCATGTTATTACGACTACCTGTGGAATTATGTCATAACAGGGGATATTTTTAATTGCTTTGCTACATCGTAAACCGAAGTTTTGACAAATTCATCAAGGGTATGATCTAAACGCGTTTTCGGATAAATCAACTGAATCTTTCTGTGAAGCGTCACATCATCTAAATCCTTCTTCATCAGTACACCCGATGTTAATTCCTCTTCTATTAAGGCAATAGATAGAAAAGCCACGTTTTTTCCAAAGGTCAGCATTTTTTTATGGTGCTCACAGAATCCAGCTCAATCGTATAAGTAGAAGGCTGGAAAGAGTCCATCCACTTCTCAATGAAGTGATTAGTGGAGCTAGAAGAGGTATGCAATAAAAGCTTATTTTTAAGAATATCTTCTTTGGTGCTGTCCTATTTAGTCGCTAGTTTGTGTGAAGGGCTAAATGCCAAAACAAGTGCATCTTCCCCAATTGTTTAATAATGCAGGAAGGGATTTTCCTGTTGGGTCTCTATGATAAGCCCGAAATCGAATTCTTGAAGTGCTCCTTTTTTTTCAATTTCAGGTGCTGTTTTTACGTCTAATGAAATGCGGATATCTGGTAAGCTGTTGAAACTTGATGAATTAAATCTGGCATAAAAATATGAGCAGGTAAGCCACTTGCCCCAAAACATATCGTGATATACGCCTTCTCCTGCCAACGAAAGGTGTTTTGATTTTATTTGTCCCTTCAGTATGAAGACAGCTATATCGAGAAGAGATCTATTTTTATGTTACTATTTTTGAATAGTGAAGAGTGATTTTATGGTAATTAAGAGGAGGATATAATATGGTGCAAACAGTTATTTTAGAAGGATTTGAAAATCGTCAACTTATTACGACACAATCAAAAGTAGAGCCATATAATATGTATATTATGAGTAGAGATATAAGTGAAAGTTGGAGCTATTTAACTGGTTATTATGAAGGTATTGTTCGCTATAATTATCAACTTAATCAATTGCTAATTCCGAATGGATTTCAGTTATCAAGTAATTCTTTTTATAATGAATATTTTTATTGCAGCAGATTGATGTGGGAAGGAAAAACTGCAAATTTAATATTAAACCAAATTGATTGCAAAAACCTAATTTTAAAAGATTCAATAACATTAAAAATAGAGGATAATAGTTCCAATCCTGAGAATTCTTCTTTATCTGAAACAGAGCTGTATGGCTTGGGAGAAAGATATTTAGTTGTATGTGTACCACAGATAGAATCGCAAAAATTTACTAGGCACTCAAATTGTATTCTCGTAGATTTTTTAGAAAATAAGTATTACTCAATACCTGAAAAAATAGGACAGGATGATACCTTTTTAAATGTTAATAACATAAAAGTAATTGATAAAAAAAATAAAAAATTCGTTTATTTTACAACTGGCTCATTATCCTACAGTAATAAAAAAAATGCATGGAATCATAGGGAAAAGGAAAATTCAAATTTTACTGAGAGCATTGTAATCATTGACTATAATTTATTTATAGAACAAATAAAAAATGATTTGCCAATTTCAGAGACTTGTATAGTAGATCAATGTGATAATAGTGAAAGCTTTGTATTGGAAAATAATAAAAACGAATGTGTTTATTGGTATAAACATAATCTTAGAGATGAAACATATATTTTGAAAATGTTTAATCCATTCAGTGAAAATTATCTAGAAAGAATTATTGATGGGAAGTATGATGTCATCTATTTCTTTAATGATGATTTATATGGAGTAAAAGAAAGCGAACATACACAAGTATTATATGATGCCAGTAATAATAAGGAGTTATATACAGTAGGAAATTCATGTTATTTCTATTATGGAAACAAAGAATGGATTGTTTTCTTTGAAACGCCAACTAATAGTTTTAATATGAAATGGATTGTTTATGATTTAATTCATAACAAAGAAGTTGCTTCAATTGAAAGCCCTCATCCAACAGTAGATTATATTAAAGAAAATAATACGATTATATTTATAAAATAATTGCCTCTCCTCTTTTTGCTTGGGGTATGGTAGCAGGGAGTACGAAGGGAGCCTATCATACTTTTGTCTCTTACGATACGGTTGATGCGAGTGCTGCCCAAAAATTGATTCTCGAAAATTCGGCAAAGAAAATTGTAAATTGGCATTCAGAAGCATGGTATAAAAATACGTTAGCTCAGGTAGTAGAATATGGATCTGCTAATGCCATAACTTATAAAGAAGCTTTCTAGGGCAAGAAGCGGATATTGAGGTGTGGCAGTACAAAGGAGACATTATGGTGGAGCTTTCTACAAAAGCAGATAATGCCAACCAAGCGGCTGTTATCGAAAAGCAATGGTATGAGCAGCTATTATCTGCAGGCTACTTAAGTATAGATCAGCGTGGAAAAACCGCATTTGTCATGAATAAATAAGTAAGAACATAATAAATTCGCAGCATTTTGAAACAATGAGAAAGATTTTGTATGCTCATTGATAGAAATGAGGCGAATTTTTCTTTTGTGAATTGAGATATTAAAAAAGTAGGTCTATGTTGTTCTAACTTTGATATTTTGGCTTACACTTACTATAGGACGAACTTTGGATGATATGAGGGGGAATTAACATAGCGAAGAAAATGGGCATTGTTACGCTGCTATTATTCGGTGTTTACGTGCTTTGTATGTACTGGTATATATTCCATAGCGGCGGAGGAAAAATACCTAGTGCTTTACAAGGAACGGTGGCAGATCCAGTAATGTTTATGTCTGGTAAGGAGCTTTTTTTAAGTGGTGAATATTCAAAAATACGGAATTTTTTATTCTTTGTAGCGACTCCTTTGGAATGGCTTATTTACTTTTTGATTTTATTATTGGGCATCTCCCGTTATTTTGAAAAAGTGACGACCTCCCAAACGAAGTGGAAGCTATTGCAAAATGCAGGCTACCTATTCCTGCTATCCCTATTGCTCTATATTGTTTTATTCCCGCTTGATTATTATCGCTATTACCTCAGCAAAAGCTATGGCATCAGTACGCAAGCATTTGCGTCTTGGATGAAAGATGGTGTTATTGATTTTTGGGTGAACTTTGGGATGAGCTTCATCATTGTGACGGTTATTTATTGGCTCATTAAAAAGAGCGAGAAACGGTGGTGGCTTTACGCTTGGCTATTAACCATCCCCTTTACAATCTTTGTGATGTTCATCCAGCCAGTTGTCATTGATCCTTTGTACAATGATTTTTATCCGTTAAAAAATAAAGAGCTGGAAACGAAGATACTCTCAATTGCTGAGCAGGCGAATATACCAGCAGAGCATGTTTATGAGGTCAATATGGCACAAAAGACCAACTCCTTAAATGCTTATGTGACAGGGATTGGTAGCAATTCGAGAATTGTACTGTGGGATACCACATTAAATAGACTGACGGACAATGAAATTTTATTTATCATGGCACATGAGATGGGCCATTATGTAGAAAAGCATATTTATTTTGGCATTGCAGGTTATTTATTGCTTACGTTGGTGGGGTTATGGTTTACAGCGAAGGTTATGCGACGTTTGGTTGGACGCTATGGACAGGTACTGAAAATCAATAAAGTTGGCAGCATTAGCTCATATCCATTATTTTTGCTCATTACCTCTATATTGTTATTTGCCTCTAATCCAGTGTCGAACTTCATCTCAAGATATCAGGAGACAAGAGCAGATCAGTATGCAATTAACCTCATGAATGATCGTGAAGCGGCCGTAACAGCTTTTCAAAAACTAACGATTTCAGGATTAAGTGAGGTCAACCCTCCGCTTCTTGTTAAATGGTTCCGCTATACACATCCGCCGATGCTAGAGCGTATTTATAAGGTGGCCGATACAGGTGATCACAAACAGACTGCCCCTTTAAAGGAAGAACAGAAGAAAAAGTAGGAATATAGGTTTTTCATCAGCAGAAATTGGGTAATCTATGAGAAAGATATATCAAAATTTGGTCGTTGATTGATAGGGGATATCATTATGCGTAATGTGATTATAATTACTCTTTCTTCCATTTTAGTGGCCTTTGCCTATAATTATTTATTAATTCCCCATGAAATCTTGAGTGGTGGATTGAGTGGTATCGCCATCATGCTTGGCATTATTACCCCTTGGAATACAGGGGTATTAAATTTACTGCTTAATTTGCCTTTACTGATTTTAGGTGTGATGAAGCTTGGTAAGCGATTTATCAGCTATACGATTCTTTCTGTAGCCGTTTTGTCAGTGAGTTTATATGTTATTCCAATTCACAAGGCAACACAAGATCCTATCCTTGCATCCCTATTTGGAGGAGTTATTGTAGGCTTTGCGATGGGTATGATTTTTCGTGCAGCAGGCTCCTCTGGGGGCTTTGATATTATTGCCATGCTACTAAGTCGTAAACGAGATTTTCCACTCGGTACATTAATTGCTGCTATGAATGGTGTTGTAGTGGCAGCTTCTGGCTTTGTCTTTAGCTGGGACGCGGCATTATTAACGCTTGTTTCCATTTATGCAACAGGAAAAGTGGTAGATACGATTCATACAAGCCATATTAAATTAACGTTGATGATTATTACGAGTAAAGGGGAAGAAGTCAAGCAGCAGCTGTTGCAAAAACTTCATCGTGGTGTAACGATTATCGATGCGAAGGGAGCCTACTCTGGTGAAGGACGAAAAGTGTTAATCACTGTCATTACGCGTTATCAACTCGCGGATGTAAAAAGTACGATTAAGGAAACCGATCCAAAGTCGTTTGTGAATATCCTACAGACAACAGAGGTTATGGGCATGTTTGATCGAAGTACGAACTAAATAAGGCTAGTCCCTACACACGTTTTAGGTTATACTAACCATAATCGAACGTGTGTTTTATTTTGTGTCGAAAGGGGAAGAAATAGATGGAAAAAGAAATGATTCATGCTCATTGTCTACAACTACAGGGAACGATTTATGACTATAAGGAGGAATGGCAAGCAGACCGCTATCATATTGGTGGGAAAATGTATGCCATGATTGGGGGAAATGCTACAGGTAAGCCTGTATTAACGTTAAAATGCGAACCTGCACGAGCAGAGGAATTACGAGAATCCTTTGTCAGTATTATACCTGGCTACTATATGAATAAAACGCATTGGAACTCCATTTATATGGATGCTGAAGATGTCCCAATGGATTTGGTAGAGAATCTTATTAAGCATTCGTATGAGCTTGTTTTCAGTAAATTAACGAAAAAAGTACAGCAAGAAATTCAGTTGTTAGAAGTGACAAAATAAACAAAGAAAGTTAAACTGTCTCAATCCAACTGAAAATGCTATAGGGTGGAGAAAATAGATGAGAAAATTCTTGTTATTAGCAATAGTCACTTTGAGCGCTTTATTATTGTTAGGAGGCTATCGTTTAACTGCATTAAGCGCTGCAAAAGCCAATTTTTTTATGACACCTGAGTATAAGATTGTTGAAAAGATTCAAGAAGGACACGATATTTTTTATTTGTTTAAGCGTGATAAAAAAGAAATCTATCAAACTGTTTTGGTACAAAAAAACGTATTTCTATATAAAAGGGTTTATGCTACAGGTATCTCCTCCACGAATGATTCCTTAGAGACAATAGGAGGCATGAGCTATCGTTTGAATCATGAAGGAACTTTGTTTGTTGTATTATCTCATGATGAAAATGTTTCCTATATAACAATTAACTCAAAGCAAGGAATTATCAAAAAATCCATTGAACATAGTAAACTAGTTTCGTTTTATATACCTTATGCGCAGCAAATTGATTTATTAGAAGCTGTTGCTTATGATAAGAACGATCGCCCAATCTATTATTATGGCTATGATGATGCTGATAATTTAAGATGGAATCGTGTGGATGAATAAAAAATAGCTGAGGGAACTGTTAAATTTTCATTTGCTTGATCCCACAGCTATCTATTGGATAAATCCTAAGAATTATACCCACGCTCACCATAAGGATTTAGCGTGTCGAGCCATTTTTGCTCTAGCTTTTCAAGCTCTTTTTTGGCATCGAAATAGCCATCTTCTTTTTTCTTTAAATATTCAACGATTTTCACCTCAAAAGCATCTTGACCAAATGAATTGTAGTCCGCTTGAAGCTCCTTATTCGTATGTGTATTCGTTTTGAGCATAAACTGAAAACCATTTAAACGTTTTAAATTATTAAAGCTCCCCACAAACACTTTCCCAGTTTCTGTATTAGTCATCGTAAAAACGCCCGCTTCAATTTTCATGTCCTTATACATCTCTTTTAACTCTTTTTTATGATCCATTTCAAAAACCTGCCTTCTTATTTTTTAACCCAGTAAGCGCTACCGTCAGCTTTGCGGTCCAGAAAACCGTATTCAATTAAGTAGCGACGTATATGAACGTAGTCTTCATACATCGGTTTGATGATTTCATTTAATTCTTTTTCTGTATATTGTTTTTCTTTGTCAAAAAGCATTGTAATGGCACGAAGTACTATAATTTTTTGTTTTTCACGCTTAGGAAAACGAACTAGCTCCTTGCCAACACCATGTGGAAATAATTTCGCCAATAATTGCTGTTCTTCTGAGAGAGTGACATTATAGCGATCGTCAACCATTGTAGCTGTTTTATGAATAGACACAAATGGTTCCTCCTTTCGATCTTGTTCCTTCAATAATTCCATCATTACCAACAATGTTTTGGCTTGGCGTTCCTTTTCCTTTAAAGCAAAACGATGATGGCGAATGGTCGTGGCACTACCAATCTCTAATTCCTCTTTTATTTCCTGATCTGATCTACCTTCATAAAATAAGCGTAAAATATGGCTTTGATGTTCTGTTAAGCCTGTCATTTTTTTATTGAGACCGTTTAAATAATGAAAAACAGATTGATGTGTCATTGTCATATGCTGCTGCATCATTTTTTCGGCTTCATACAATAAGCCTTCATAAGGATAAATGATTCCTTTCTCTACTTTTTCACCGCACAGAAGGCAGGTGAAATGTGTTCCCTCATTGGTATAACCCTTTTTGAGGTCATCGATAGGAGCTTGCCAAAATAGTTCATTTACATCCATAGGGGAATCCTCCATAAATACAAACAATATTTATTTTTGTTTATTAATTTATATTTAAAATAACAAATTGTTTGTTTAAATGCAATAAAAAAACACATCATTTCCTAAACGATGTGTAAATCTGTTAGCTAAAATTTATTTATATTTTCTTTTAAATAACATCATAGATGCTAGCGTAAGTATGACGATTGTACAAACGATAATGATGAGGCTAGTCGAAGTACTGAGTGTTTTTCCATGAAGCTCGTAGACAATGCCATAATTGATTTTATAGTCTTCCACATAGGAAGCAGGCACACCTTCAAAAACATCGCCAATAGAGCTATCCATAAATGCATTGCGTAACAGTAATGTTGTATGACTAATGGGGAAATACATGATTAAATTTTGAGCAAAGCCTGGTAGAGCACCAAGAGGTACATAGACACCACATAAAAAGCCGAGTACTGTCCCGACGATTGTGCCGAGTGTTGAAAAAGCATTTTGCGTGGACACAAATAATGAAAGAAATAAATTAAAGACACTTGCTAGCAGGACAGATAAAAACAAAATGCCGAGTACATGAACAAAATCCCCAAAGCTTAGGAGCTTACCACCTGTTGCTATAAGAAAGATTTCACAGCCGATGAGTGCGATAAAGGAAAAAATACTGCCGATGATAAACGCATTGATGACATAGCTTAGCTGAATCGTTGAACGGGAAAGGGGAGCTGTTAAAAAATCTGCTTGTGCTTTTGACTCCTGATCCTTAACGGCAATGCCATATGCACCGAGTGTAGTAGAAACAGCAATCATGGACAGTAATCCTGCTACAAGCCATTCATTGACCATCGTCATTAATTCTGGTGTTGCTTCTGTTAGTCGTTCAATGGCATCTACCTGCATTTTTTGGAGAAAGACAGCGTACAGCACAATGACAATAATGACTGACAGTAGGGAGAAGAATACCTGCGTTTTATCTCTTCTAAATACTTTATTATTCCGCTGAACTAGACTAATTAATGCTTCCACTACGCGATCTCCTCCTCTGCCATAATATGAAGAAAGACATCATCCATCGATCCTTTAATGACCTCAAAGGAAGCAATGAGTTTCTCTGCTTGTTTTAATAGGGTCAGCGCATGTAGAGTAGAGGATAAACGAATAGTATATATCCCTTGTTTCTCTGTATAAGAGAGCGCATTTTCCTCTAGCCACCTTACACCTTTCAATGGATTGTGAAAAACGAGAGCCATTGAATCATAGGCATATTTTGTTTTCAGCGCATCGGGTGTACCCTGCGCGACAATTGTCCCTTGCTTTAAGACAAGGACTTGATGGGCTACTGCTGCTTCCTCCATATAATGAGTTGTTAAAAAAACGGTCATATTAGTTTCCTGTTGAAGCTGCTTGATAGCCTGCCAAACGAATTGTCGTGTTTGTGGATCTAAACCCGTTGTAGGCTCATCTAGAAATAAAATACTAGGGCGATGAATAAGTGCACGAGCGATATCTGCTCGTCTTTTTTGTCCACCAGATAATGTTCCGTATTTTTGCTTTTCAATATCATCTAAATGCAAATAGGTGGAGACAAATTGATAATTTTCTGTGAGCTGTGTTTTTGATAAACCATATGTTTGACCACGATGCAGGATATTTTCGCGCACAGTTAATCGTTCATCTAATATACTTTGCTGGAAAACGACACCGATGGATTTGCGAATATCCCCATTATCATTGCTTGCGTCAAGAGTGAAACCATTGATGGTTACTTGACCGCTTGATTTTTTTAATAATGTACAAAGTATTTCAATGGTAGTAGATTTACCAGCACCATTTGCCCCTAAAAAAGCAAATAGAGTGCCTTGTTCAACTGTAAAAGAAATGCCTTTGACAGCTTGCTGTTCGCCATAGTGTTTACATAAATTCTCAACTTCTATTGCAATGGTCATCTTTGTTAATCCTTTCTTTTTTGAATTTCTCGATTCATTTTTTCAATATCCCTTATTTGAAAAACATATATAATACACCAAACAATGGAATAAATGATGGCTTCCGATAGCAACACATATGTCACACCTGAATGCTCAAACCAGTTCCCGAAGTAGCCTGCCGTTAATACACATGCTGTGACAACTATTAAATGTAAAAGTAGCTGAATCGTAAAAGGTATTGGCTCGATATCAAAAATGGCGGAAAATAGTCCAATCGCAATACCAAGAAGGGTAGCAATGATAATCTCCTCCAGTAATTCTGCTCCTGACATAACCGCATTGTTTGAAAGGACGCTTAATGTGACTAAGATGTAAGAAGAGCTAAGGGAAATGAGTAGTCCAATAATCATCATGCGTAAATACTTCATGCTATAGATCCCTCCCAATACCTAAATGTCGCTTTAATTCTTTTAAGTATTTTCGACTGACATGAATGGCTACTTCATTTTCGAGTAATAGTTGTGTAGTGCCGATTTTGCCCATTTGAATAGAGGCGATTTTATGGATATTGACAAGTGTAGATTTGCTCACGCGTACAAAATCTTTGGCTAGCTGTGCCTCTAGCTCATATAATTTTCGCTTTGACTCAAACTCTTGCTCATCCGTTTGTAAAAATACTTTGGCACCCTCCGCGTAAATGGAATAAATATCAGAAATTTTTAATAGATGAATTTCTTGTTGGAAATACCCGTCTAGCATCGTCGTTTGGGATGCTTGAAGCTGTTTCATCAATCTTTCAATTTGCTCATTATATTCGTTGGCATGAATATGAACCTCTGTTTCTTCAAGTTCATGATTGATGGTTAAATGAATTTTCATAGGAGGCCTCCTTTTAAAACACTGAATCAGGTATTACTAATGTAGCATAGAAAATTTTAACAAGGATAAAATCTACGATAAGAGGTTTTATTTTATAGATAACGAGTTCTTTTTAAGCGATACAGTTCACAAGTCGGCCTGGTAGAAAAAAAGATGCTTAAACGTCATAATAGGCTTATCGAGTTGAAGGGGTTGCTACCATGTTTGTTTTTGATAAGCATATGTTCATCACATTATGCATTGGTTTAATAGGTGCTGTGATTTTTCAATTTTTACATATACCGATGCCTTGGTTGCTAGGTGCGATTACAGCGGTGCTCATCGTGCAGCTGTCAACCAACGTACAATTGAAATGGCATCATTCTTTTCGTAATATTGGTTTAATCGTAGCGGGGTACTCCATTGGCTATGCTTTTACACCAGAGGCTGTTCAGGATATTAAGCTTTTTTTAGGGAGCATGGTCATTTTAAATATATTATTTATTTTGCTATTTTTCGCTGTTAGTTTTCTTGTAGCAAAGCGCACCGATTTGGATTTTGCGACTGCCTTGACGTGCTGTGTCCCTGGTGGCATGTCACAGGTTGTGGCATTTGCTGAAGAACAAGAGGAGATGGATATGGTAGTTATTACGTTCTTTCAAATCCTTCGTGTCCTTTTAATCGTCGGCTTTGTTCCTTTAATGGTAGCAGGCGCTGGTAGTAGCAGTTCTATGATTGATGGAATGTATACATTTAATCTTGTTGGTATACTTGTGGTATGTGGTGTAGCAGGGTGGCTAGCTCAAAAGTTAAAAATTCCAACAGGCTATATGCTTGGACCAGTGTTTTTACTAATGGGTATTAATATGGCAGGGGTAGAGGTACCCAAGCTACCATTATCATTACTGCATATTGCTCAACTCATGCTAGGAATTTATATCGGCTTATTGTTGAAAAAAGAGGATCTCCATTTATCGAAGAAGCATATTTTTTATGCATTTGTCTCAGCAGGTATTTTTATCGGAGCAGCTTATGGTCTAACATTTGTGATGACAGTGTTGTACAGTCTCGACTTTAGGACAGGCTTTTTAAGCATTGTACCTGGGGGACTTGATCAAATGGGAATTATCGCCGCTTCTGTACATGCAAACGTGGCAATCATGACGGCTTTTCAGCTATTCCGTGTACTAGTGGTCTCGATCTTCCTTGTGCCCGTGGTAAAAATGTTTGTGAAAAAAGTGAAAACATGAGGGGATAGTAGTACACTAAACCCTCATGTTTTTCTTTTATTTAATATTTAAATTGATGAATCAAATCCTGTAATGTTTCAGCGTTTCTCGTTAGCTGTGACGCAGCATCATTAATATCATCCATTGATAATAGATTGGTTTCCGCAATCTGAGTAACGACTTTTGATTGCTCACGAGCATCTATGGCAATTTCGGCCATAATTTGTGTGGAAGCATTGGCTTGTTCAATTCTTGCATATAACTCCTCTGCAATTCCTGAAACCTCTTGAATCTTATTCGTTACAAGCGACACTTTGGTTGTAATTTCTTCAAAGGCTTTACTTGTCGTGTGAACCACCTCGGCACTTGTTGTGGCTTCTTGCTTACTTTGCTGCATGTGAACGCGGGCTTCCTTAGAAAGCTGTTGCATAGTATGGATTGTGTCTGTAATTTCTGCTGCAGAAGTTTTGGATTGTTCCGCAAGTTTACGAACCTCTTCTGCAACGACAGCAAAGCCTTTGCCATGTTCACCAGCGCGTGCTGCTTCAATGGATGCATTGAGTGCTAGTAAATTCGTTTGCTCAGCAATCGCATGAATGACTTCTACAATTTCATCAATTTTATTAGCATGTGTGTCAAGGGCTGCAATGGAATTAGCACTTTCTTGAACAGCCTCTGACATCCTGCGCATTTGAAGCTGCATATCTTGTGCCGCTTCTTCTCCATGTTTAGCTGTATCCCAAGCATCGGATGCATAGGAGGATACTTCACCATTTGTTTCCGTAACGAGCTGAATCCCTCCAGCAATATCTTGCATTGCTTCAGCATTCTCATGAGCACTATGCTTTTGTGTACTCGCACCACTCGCTAATTCTTGCATATTAGCTGTTAATTTTTCTGTCGTTGCCGTAGTTGATCCCGCAGTGGCAGACAATTCCAAAGAGGATGCGGATACCTGATTGGCCGTTTCATCTACTTGTTGCATCATGCTTCGTAAGGTGGTAAGCATGGCATTAAAGGATTTTGCGACTTGGCCAATTTCATCTTGCGAGTTCACCACAATTTGCTGAGTTAAATCGCCTTTCCCAGCTGAAATTGTTTCTAGCTGGTGATTTAATTGTTTCAAAGGTTTGACAATACCTCGTACGAAGAGCATGCCCGCAAGCACAGCAATGATAGCAGAAATCACAGCTATAATGCCCGTTTTTAGCAACATTTTTTGAGCTACTACATCAATGTCAGAAGAAGGTACGCCAGCGAAAATCATGCCAATAATTTCTCCATTTTTAGTTTTTATGGGTTTATATTTTGTAAAGTAGGGTTTGCCCACAACTTCAGCTGTACCAGAATATATTTTCCCTTTTGTTAAAACTGTGTCCGCTACTTTTGGATCGACAGTTGTGCCAATAGCACGTTGACCGTCAATGACAATATTTGTGTTAATACGTGTTTCTCCAGAAAAAATCGTAATCGCAGCCTGTGATAATTCTCCTAATGTATCAATAAGTGTTGTTTCCTTTGCGATGTTGACGTTTCCTTTGTACAGTTCCCCGTTTTTTATTTGCCAATCACCTGGGTGTGTTTGATCAAGATTATGTATACTTACATCTAAAATTTGATTGAGCCTTGTTTGGTACTCATTTTCTAAAGTTTTTTTCATTTCGCTTGTATTCATGAGACCGATGGCAATTAGCACAAACCCAATGATAACTACAATTAATAAGCTCATTTTACTTTGCATTCCTAGCTTTTTCATTAAATGTCCCTCCACATTTTTAGCTACATCATAAAACATGCATGAAAAACCATTACCAATAACCTAAATATTGAAATTAATTGGTAAATAATTTCTATTTTATATTAGTATATAACTAGAATGTCTATTTGTATATTTATAAAATTTAATGATTAGTGAATTTTTTCCTTTCCAAATAATCTGACTAATGTTATGATACCTATAACTATTATGAACGGAGGTGAAAAGGAATGAATAAAAACGCTACGAAAACATGTGTAAAAGTGGATACAGCTATGTATTTTGCACGTGTGATTACTTTCGATTTTGCGAACAACGGGATAGGTCTGTCCATTTTTAAGCAAAATCAAATAACAAACGTAGCGAATTAACCATTCTTTTTCACACATTTATATGAGAAGAAGACTGCTTGTTAAGGAGCAGTCTTTTTTGTGTTCTAAAGATGTTTTCGCACGTTTCATTGGAGGAAAAAACGATGCAAATGAAAGCTGAACAACTACAAAAAATTATGGGTGGCAATATAGTATTCGAAAATTTACAGCTAGAGGTAAATAGTGGCGAACATGTGGCGATTGTCGGTGTGAACGGCAGTGGTAAAACGACTCTCCTACAGCTACTTGCAGGTGTAGAAATACCTGAAAAGGGGCGAATTATTAAAAGTAAGGAAGCGACGATTGGCTATTTACATCAAATTCCCCACTATCCACAACATGCTGTGAAAGAAGTGCTGGAGGAGGCATTTTCGGATATTTATGCAATGAAAGCAAGAATGACAGCACTTGAGCAAGAAATGCAGTCAACGGTAACGGATAAAATATTATTGCAATACGGGCAAGTGCAGGAGCAGTTTATGTTGCTGGGGGGCTATGAAGTAGACACCCAGTTAGCCATGATCGCAAATGGACTAGGTATTACGGATATGCTAGAACAGCCATTTCACAGTTTAAGTGGCGGAGAAAAAACAAAGGTAATGCTTGGGCAAATTTTATTGAAAAAGCCTTCTATTTTGTTGTTAGATGAACCAACGAACCATCTTGATATGCAGGCAATTGAGTGGCTTGAAAACTATGTACGAAACTTTGAGGGCATTGTCATTGTCGTCTCTCATGACCGGCATTTTATGAATCAAGTAGCGCAAAAGATTATCGAAATTGAGGATGGAGAAGCTTTTACGTATAACGGCGATTATGATGCTTTTATAGCACAAAAAGAAGCAAAGGTTGAACAACAGTTTGCAAATTATGAAGAGCAACAAAAGAAAATTAAAAAAATGCAAGAAACGATTAAACGTTTAAAGCAGTGGGCGAATGAAGCGAACCCGCCAAATGCGTCTATGCATAGACGTGCTAAGAGTATGGAAAAAGCACTGGCACGTATCGAGCGAGTAAAGAAGCCAATCACCAAAAAGAAAATGAATTTAGCGCTAACAATGGCTGAGCGTAGTGGCAAAGAGGTAGTGCTATTAGAAGGGGTTCATCATGGATATGATAAACCTTTATTGAAGGACAGCAACCTCGCTGTTTATTTTGGGGAAAGGTTGGCGATTGTTGGGAACAACGGTAGTGGAAAGTCAACGTTATTAAAAATGATGCTAGGGGAAATCGTTCCGAAGCGTGGAATCTGTTATGTTGGTAGCAATGTGAAATTTGGCTATCTCTCACAGCAATTTGAACATCAAAATCCTTCTATCCGATTAATTGATGCCTTTCGTGAAAATGTTGCAGTGTCAGAGGCTGAAGCCCGGCATATTCTCGCACGATTTTTATTCTATGGCTATGATGTCTTTAAAAAAGTGAAGGACTTAAGTGGTGGAGAAAAAATGCGTCTACGTTTGGCACAACTAATGCATGAGGATATTAATGTACTAATCCTAGATGAACCGACCAACCATTTAGATATTGAAGCAAGAGAAGTTTTGGAAGAGACACTAGAATCCTTTGAAGGCACAATCATCGGTGTGTCTCATGACCGCTATTTCTTACAGAAAATTTTCGCGAAAACAGCATGGATAGATAATCAAACAATTCAGGTTTTTGAGGGAGATTATGAGTGGGCTAAACAAAAAAGACAGGAATTCACAAAGAAAACGATTGAAAAACAACCAGCAAATAAAACACAGCCACCTAAAAAAGAACTACTGATTGAACAACAAATTGAAAAATTAGAGATAAAACTACAACAACCATCGCTTGCTAAAGAACAACGGCAGAAGCTTGAAATACAATTAGAACATTTATATGAAAGATGGTTAGAGGGGGGCGCAGAGCATGTTTAATTTAGAACGCATTATGCAGCTAGATATAGAGTATGTGAAGAGTTTCAGTGAAGTGGAGATTTGTAAGGAGGGGGTCTTATTTTACAATCAGTCTATTCCAACCTATTATGATGCAAATCATGCACAGATTTGGAGAAAGATTGAACAGCCAGATGCGTTTTTACAAGCTATCAAAGCGTTTTATCAATCAAAATCTCTGATTCCACGGATTTATTTATATAATCTTGAAGAAAATCAGTTATGTATGAAAGCATTAGAATCACATGGCTTTCAATATGAGCATTTTGTCAACGAAATTCAGTACTGGAACGGTGAATATGCGATACTTCCACCTAATCCTGCCATTCAAATTGAGCGTGTAACGGATGCAAATATGGAGGAAGCATTAGCAGTAGAAATGAGCATTGCTGCATTTGGAGAGCCTTCATTAATAAAAAAGGCATTTGAGCAAACCTATCATTCGTCACATTTTACGTATTATCTATTAAGACTAGATGGGGTGGCGTGCTGCTCGGCAAATATTTTTGTGTCAGGAAATCAAGGAAGGATCGAAAGTGTTGCAACAACTGAAAACTATCGTGGTCGAGGTTTAATCGGTTATATGCTGCAACATATCCAACAGCAGTCAGTGAAACAGGCATTAGAGGATCTTTGGATATTACCGATTAGTGAACAGGTTGCCAACGTCTATGACAAGGCAAATTTTAAATCGGTGGGCTCCATTGCATCAATTCATGCGTTTACTGAGGGGAAGAGCATTCAAGACATTCGTCAACAGGCTTAAATAGATACACATAAAGATTGCCAAATTCCTGTAGTGCTTACAAGGAATTTGGCATTTTTATTTAGAACTGTACTTGCCAATTTTGATTACAAGTTACTTTGATGAAGGGATGCTTTAAAATATAATCAGCCATTATTTCGGTCATATCAATTTGTATTTCTTTTACAACGGGGCAATTTCTTAAAAAGTCAAAATTCCCTGCTCCTGTAGCACGATAGCTGCTCATTACGACATCAAATTCCGCATCCATTTGGATAGCCTTGCCATTGTACAAAAGTTTTGTCACACGTTCACCAATCGGTTTGGATATGTCAAAGATGTATTCGATACCCTCCCACATATCATAATTATAGGGCTGTGCCTTAGGATAAAGAAATGGCTCTGCCACTTTTAATTGTCCTGCCTCGACCGTAAAATAACTAGCAGATTGTTCAAGGGACAGCAAGATGTCCTGTCCGGTTAATCGAAGTACCTTTAATGTATTGGCATAGATGTAGTTTGTAACAATATCACGCATGGTGACAGCTTGCTTTAAGCCACCTCGTTCATCATGGAAAAGAGCCGTACAAGAAATAGAAGTTCCGGATGTCGCCATTTGAATGCGATTGATAAACTCTATATAAGGATGCTCTTGAATGCGTGCTAGAAACGGATCTTCGATTTGTAAATCTCCTTGGATCACACCAATCGTTTCATCTAACCAGGCTTCGGTTTTTTCAAATGTAGGAGAGATAAGCTGACAAACAGCTGCATTAGGTATTGTACTTTCAGCGCTATAAATAAGAGATGGTGTATGAGAAATCGTTTGGATCGTATGCTGGTCATCCATCTCGATTTCGAGTTGAATGCTACCGAGACAAACTCCTTTAGTACCAGGTTGAACAACGGATTTTCCCATAATAGTTGTGCAAATCTCACGATGTTGATGACCAGAAATAATAATGTCGACGTCATCAATTTCTGCGCACATGCGGTACCCTTGATTTTCACCATCCTCTGCTTCAAGCAATTCTCCCGTTTCAAGATTTCGCTCAAATCCCCCGTGATAGCAAAGAATGAGAACATCAATTTGTTCATTAGCACGAATCCATTTTGCCCAGTAGCTAGCACTCGAAAAGGCATCCTCAAAGTGAAGGCCTTGGATATGGAGCGGTTCTTCCCATTTTGTTACAAAATGCGTGGTCACACCTAAAATAGCCAATCGAACACCATCTACTTCTTTTAGTATATAAGGCTTCGTAAATGGCTTGCCATCCTCTGTCACGATATTTGCTCCTAGCCATGGAAAATTGGATTGGCTCCTAATAGATTGTAACGTCTCTTGACCATAATTAAATTCATGATTGCCGAATACCATGGCATCATATTGAAGCTCATTGGCAACTTGAATCAATGGATTCGGTTCTTGTGCTTGGAATTTCTGGTGATAAAAAGTCATGGGACTTCCCTGAATAAAGTCACCATTATCAATTAAGAGGGTAGGCATTTCAAGCCGTTTTTCCTCGATGATGGTTGCTAGCTTTGCTAAGCCAATTGCTTCATTATGATTGTTTCGGAAAGTAGTTGGCATAATATAGCCGTGGATATCGCTAGTTGCAAGTATTTGTATGGTTTTTATCGTCATAAGTGATCCTCCGATTAGTAGTATATCCACAGTATATAAAGTAATAGCCAGGAAAATAGCGTATTTACAATATCAAAATACTATTTTACGAATTAGATACATAGATTTACTCTCTTTTAACACTAGGAAAATATTAACTGTATATACTGAGGAAGCATTTCAAAAATGGGGAGGATAACACTTTGAAGAAATTACTACTTTTGACGTTAATGTGCATGCTTTCTGTGTTCTTGATGGCATGTGGAAATGAAGTTACTAGTACATCAAGTGCTGATAAAACTGTAGAGACGTCTACTGAGGCAAGTGGCAATGAATCAGTAGACAAATTAACGATTGGCTTTGTGCCTTCACGTAATCCAGATGAAATTATTACAGCAACAGAACCTTTAAAGGGGTTGCTGAAGGACGAGCTCGCAAAATTAGGCTTTGATGTAGGTGAGATCGATATTACAGTAGGAACAAATTTTGAAGCAGTGGGTGAAGCCTTATCTGCAGGTACGACCGATATTGGCTTAATTCCTGGGGGAACTTATGTGCTCTATGATGATGGTGCAGAAGTCATTTTAACAGCTACACGTGCAGGCTTAAATAATGACTCTGATCATCCAATTGATTGGAATAAAAACAAGCCAACTGCTCCGACAACAACACAGGCCACTTCTTATAGAGCCATTTTGGTGGCAGGGCCATCTGAAAAAGGGAAAGCATTAGCAGCGAAAGTCAATAACGGTGAAAAATTAACGTTTGAAGATTTAAATGATGCTACTTGGAACGTCATGTCCTCTTCTTCACCAGCGGGCTATATTTATCCAACATTATGGTTACATGAGAATTTTGATAAAACAATTCCTGATTTAACGAAGGTTGTTCAGGCGGATTCTTATGGGAGTGCCTTTGCCCGTTTAGCAGCAGGTCAAACGGATGTTTTGGTCACATATGCAGATGCACGTCGCGATTATGAAGAAAGCTGGCAAGGCGAATTTGCCCGCTCTGCTTCCATTTGGGAGGAGACAGATTTGATTGGTGTTATGCCCGCTATTTATAATGACACGATTAGTGTGAGTAAAAACTCAAAGGTTATGACAGCAGAGTTGAAAGAGGCAGTTCAACAGGCATTCATAAATATTGGCAACACTGAAAAAGGGAAAGAAGTGATTGCTATATATAGCCATGAAGGCTATCAGGCTGCAAAGGATAGTGACTATGACAATGAGCGTAAAGCACAGAAATTAGTGCAAAATCTAGGTTCGAACTAAAGTCAGTCTTGAAGGTGAAGAATCTGTGGCTTGCGGTTATCCCGCAGAAAGCAGATTCTTCTTTCATTCATTCATTCGGTGAGATTCTTTTTTAGAAATGGAGCGGTACAATGATTGAGTTTAAGGAAGTAGAAAAACGTTATCCAAATGGTTATCTTGCCTTACAGCAAATTAATCTTCAAATTGAGCAAGGTGAATTTGTGGCTATCATCGGTTTATCGGGTGCAGGAAAATCAACACTGTTGCGCTGTATTAATAAAATGCATGATATTACGGGGGGAACATTGCATGTTAATGATGTGAATGTGCACCGACTCAAGGGCAAGGGTATTCGCCATCTACGCCGTAATATTGGCATGATTTTTCAATCTTTTAACCTTGTTACTCGTGTATCAGTTTTGCAAAATGTGTTGGTTTCCTTTGTACCGACTATGCCTGCCTGGCGAAAAATTTTAGGCATTTTTACGAAAGAGGAAAAGCGTAAAGCATTAATGGCACTTGATCAGGTTGGCATTTTAGATAAGGCCTATGTACGTGTCGATCAGTTATCGGGTGGACAGCAACAGCGTGTTGCCTTAGCTCGTACGCTTGCTCAAAATCCTCAAATCATTTTAGCTGACGAGCCTGTTGCATCGTTAGACCCTGTAACAGCAAAGCAAGTTATGGAGGACTTTAAACGGATTAACCAAGAGCTAAACATGACCATTTTGATTAACATTCATCATGTTGATTTGGCATTAGCTTACGCAACACGTGTTATTGGTGTACGTGGTGGTGAAATTGTCTTTGATGGACAAGCCGATGAAATCAACGAGGAAACGCTTGCGTTCATCTATCACAATACGAATCAGGAAAGAGGCGTAACGAACCATGCGATGGAAGCTGCTATCACCGAAAAAAATAGTATTGCCTAATGGCAAAGAAGTGCTGGGAAAACGGTCATTCAAGCCAATCGTGTGGCTTATTCTATTCGTATTAACTGTGCTTGCCATTCGTATTACAGGCTTTAGCTTAGAAATTTTAGTGAACCGAATTCAACAATTTTTTGTCATCCTACAACAGATGATTCCACCGAATTGGGCCTACTTATCAAAGCTATGGCAGCCGCTCTTCGATACGATTAAAATGTCGTTATTTGGCTCTATTGCGGGGGCTATATGTGCCTTACCAATAGCCATCCTTTCAGCGACCAATATAACCAAGCATAGAGGAATTGCGCTGGTAAGTAAGTTTATTTTAAGCCTACTTCGAACTTTACCGACACTGATTATTGCACTTATTGCGACATTTATTTTTGGGCTTGGAACGATGGCTGGCACAGTAGCCATTTTCCTATTTACCATTGCATATGTTGGAAAGCTATTATATGAGCAAATAGAAAACGCTAATATGGAAGCCTACGAGGCCATGCAGTCGATGGGGCTAACGACCATTCAATCCTTTCGTTTTGCCATCCTGCCACAAATCCTTCCTAACTACTTGTCGACATCATTGTTTTGCTTTGAAGGGAATGTTCGTTATGCGTCTATTTTAGGGTACGTCGGTGCAGGGGGAATCGGCCTGCTGCTCAATGAAAGTTTAGGCTGGAGAAGCTACGAGAATGTGGGCATGATTCTTTTAATGCTTGTTGGTACTGTTTTTATCATTGAAACAACGAGCGAATATTTCCGTAAAAAATTAATGTAGAGGTGATGTTATGAATGCAATCGGAAAACAATTACAGTTACAACCAAATCGACGCATGTCATACATCATGATAATTGTGATCGTTTGTCTTTTATTTATTTGGTCTATAACAACGATTCATTTTGAGAATATATCAGTAAATGGGATAAAAATCGCTAAAAATATATTTGTAGGATTGCTGAATCCCGATTGGTCATTATTAGTCAATACGACAACAGCAGGTGTACCTTATTTATTAATCGAAACGATGGCCATAGCATTTCTTGGAACCATTGTCGGCGCATTGCTAGCCATCCCTTTAGCCTTTTTGTCGGCTTCTAACATTGTGCCAAAGCCTATTGCTTTTGTTGTCCGTTTACTGTTAATAATCATTCGTACGATTCCTGCCATTGTCTATGGTCTTATGTTCATCAGAGTAACAGGCCCTGGTCCATTTGCTGGTGTACTGACGATGTCATTAACTTCTATCGGAATGCTGTCAAAGCTCTATGTTGATGTTATTGAGGACTTAGATAAAAGTATTCTAGAGTCAATGGAGGCGATTGGTTGTACGTTGCTGGAAAAAATACGTTACGGTATTTGGCCACAGCTAACAGCATTATTTTTATCCATTGTGATCTATCGTTTTGATATGAATTTACGAGATGCAACCGTACTCGGCTTAGTTGGAGCAGGTGGAATCGGTGCGCCATTAATTTTTGCGATGAACGCATATAAATGGTCTGAGGTAGGGTCCATTTTATTGGGACTTGTCCTGCTTATTTTACTCGTGGAGTATGTTTCGAATCGCATACGTACGAAGCTTGTCAAAGGGTAAGTATGAATTGATGAAAACTAGTAAAATCCTGAATAGTATCGACTATTCAGGGTTTTTCATTTATTGTTAAAAAGAAGGATTTTCAATTATTAAAAGTTTTTTACTTGAAAAAATGTCGTATTCGATTTATTGTCTTTAGAGATACTTGTTTAATGGACTTGGAGGATATAAAATGCACGGAATTTATATACGCTATAATGTCTCAGAAGAAACCCAAGCAGCACAATGGCCCAAAAAAATGGATGCATTTGCGTATGTTCAACGAGGAAAACCACAACAAGACAATGTTAGCTTGCTGTCAAAAGAAGAGCTGAAAAACCATGCCATTCGCTATATTAAAAGCTTAAAAGACAATGCAAGTGTACATTTAGTAGAGCAACGCAACGGCGAAATTGAACATTTTGATCGACGTTATATGGAATCATTAAAGTTAAAAGAAAGCATCGATTCACAACTTATTAATCTAGAAGAAATTCGTTTATTATTACAATTAATGAATGTCTTGAATTTATCGCATGCATTTGGAGAAAATGCTGGAAAGCTATTGCGTCAAATTACCCCTTATGCAAAAGATGTGGAGCATCCAACATTCCAAACAACACGTGTTGAGCGCCATTTCTATTCGGAATTAATTGAACAAATTGAAATGGTCTATGCCCGAATTATGCGTCAACACAACCCATCAACGACTGAAATGCAGCAATCAGAAAAGCTCTGGACAACAGTCTGTGAGCAAGCAATAGAAAAGGTAGAAGCCCGCATTGAACGTTTATCTTCTATCAAATTAAAGCATGAGAAAAATTTACTAGAGTTTAATCACTTAAAACAGCAAAATATCGAGGCGAAGGAACGCTTAGATCTAGCTGTGAATGAACTGGATGAAATTTTAAATGTCCTAGAATCATAAGAAAGCATGTCTACCGATTGGAGTTCACAGTCGATAGACATGCTTTTTATGTTGTAGACGGATAGAAACGCCAAAGTGACGGATAGAACCTTTGATATGAAGGATAGAAATGAGAAAATGATGGATTAAGCCATAGAAGTGACGGATAGCACCACTCTTGCTTTACTTTTCCTCATTTTGATCGCGTTTGGTTTGGCGTGAAATACGCAGTAAATCAAGTACAAGCAATACGACAATGATATAGAAAAGAGGGCTAGTAAACGATAAACCGATTTGCGACTGGCCACCAAGCAATGTTAAAACAATCCATAAACCAACTGTATACAGCGTCAAACCAATATAGGCTTTTTTGGACAATTTTTTATATCTACCTTTATCGATAGCTAGCTGTATGATAACTAACACGACTAATAGAAGAAGAATGATTTTTTTAGTTAAGACTGCTGCAATCGTTGTGTCAGGGAAAAAATCATTCACGAATAATAATGTGAAAAATACTAGAATTAAAAAATTTAAGATCGTTGAAAGTTTCATGCCATATCTCCTTAGTTGCCAAAATTCTTTTCTATTGTAACATGGTTCAGTTAGAGAGAAATGAAATTATGATATATTGAAGCGAAAATTATGTATGGGGTAGGAAATATTAATTTTTATTGAAAGAATCATGATATCTTTTTAGCATTGTCGCAAATTGCTCACGTGTTAAGAAATTTTGAGGATGAGTGCCATCTGTAATACCTTTATTTCTTAACCACTCCCACGCAGCATTATGCATGTTTGAGGCTTTTCGAGCAGGGACAATAGCTTGCTTTGTTTTTAAAGCCTCCTCAAGCTCTTTTATTTTACTGAGTAATTCTGTATATTGTGACATTGTTAGTTCTCCTTTATTAGCTAAGATAGTATTTGTTAAAGAAATAAATTTCATCGGATCAATAGCATTTGGCTGACCTTTTGCCCATAGACCGTCATGAATTTCAAAATGAAGATGAATCCCGTATGCTCGACCAGTTTTACCCATCACACCAATTTGCTGTCCTTGCAAAACTCTTTGACCCACATGAACACAATAAGAATCTAAATGTGCATAATTCGTTTCGTAAATTTTGCCGTTAATGATATGCTTAATCATCACTACATTCCCATAGCTACTTAACGCTTGGGCACGACTAATGACCCCTGTAGCACTAGCATAGATGGGGACTTTTCCTGTTGAAGCAAGATCAATACCTTGATGCCATTCTTGTCCAAATCCTATATTTCTCCAACCAAATTTGCTTGTTAATCTTGCATTTCTTACAGGACAAATAAAATTTACCATTATCGTTCATCTCGTTTCGGTTTTTTATACATTAAGGCACGTGATGAATCACTTACGCTAGCTGTTGTTGGATCTAAAATGGCATTATATGTACTTACGGCCATTAAGGCTAATATATATGGATTAGAAGCTGCGTTGACGATCAGGGTCCAAACACTATACCAAGATGTTAAATCAGCTCCTGTGATACCGTAATAAGCGAATAGAGGGGTAATGATAGATAAGCCTAATGTAATCCAAAATTGAGGATTATAAATGCGAACTTTCCAATTGATTTTCATAAATATCAAGTCCTTTCCTAGAGACCAAAAGTTTTTAAAATGAAAGCACCAATTATTATCGTGGGAATGAGAATCCACCAGTGAAGGTATTGTTTTATCGTATCGCTAATTGAAATATTGTCCTTAGCCGTTTCATGTTTTAAATCGTCTTCAATGCTGTCAACACGTCTTCCTATATCTTTGACGTCTTCTTGTAATTCAACTTGAGACATATTTAATTTTGTTAAATTTACGTTGATGTTGTTAAAAGTTTTATCCATTCTATTCAATTGTATTTGCTGATGTTTATTCATTTCTTGTTGTTGTTCAGATACTAATGTTAAGCGATACAATAATTCATGATTACCCTCTAATTTTGAAATTCGGTTTTCCTGATTCTTTATTTCCACTTCCGCACTAGCCAATCTTTCACCAAATTTTTCATTTTCCATGTAATCACCGACTTTTATCTAAATTAAAAAAGGATAGATGATGAATGCATCTATCCTTTAAAGTATGAAATTACTTAGTCATCTCACGATCATTGAGTAATTGGATATCTTCGAAAATTTCACAAAATCTATCGTAGAGCACCGCTTTTTGACCTGTAAATTCTAATTCACAGTTTAAAATAATATTTTGTAAAGTTGTCAGCATTTCAATTTTATCTGCCGTTTCTTCCATAATGAAGTCCTCGTTCATCATTAACATAATTTGCATTTGTGCTTCTTTTTCTGCTTCTTCAGAAGGGAATACAACAACCTCTTCTTCCTTATTATGTATTTCCTTTGTATCTGTAACTATTTCGCCACTTTCATCTTTTAAAGCATAGTCATTAATTAGCTGTTGTCTTTCCATTTTAATAAGATCTATTTGATCTTCCAATAATTTAATGAATCTCGTGCGCATTCTTGATTCCTTGCCTTTGAGAATTAAATTAAAAAGAAAAGATTGTAGTTCTCCGATTTCATAGTTTTTCATCATCATATTTTTATACTCCCTTTTTACATAATAAATGCGTATCCAGACACTGTACCATTAACGATAATTAATGTTGGCACATTATCTACCATTAGAATACGCGGCTCAATAATAGTTGGTGCCTCATGATTAGCCCATGTTGGAATGGTAATCTCAGTATGTATTAAACGTCTGTTTACAGATATTTCAGCATAAACTTGTGACACGATTTTAATATCAATTACCGTATCAACTTGGGTGACAGATTTTATATCAATTTCAGTGGAAGCATCATTAATGTATTTAACGAAGATTTCTGTGTCTTTCTCTGCTTCTTCATACTGTTGCACAGTTACAACTACATCAATAAAAGGCTTCGTTATAATGATTTCAGTTACAACATCAGATTTGATATTCGCTTCAATTTCTGCCAAAATATCATTTCTATGTTTTACTTCAACTTCTGCTTCAATTTTTAGTTTTGAGATATGAATTACAGTTTGAAGATTACCTGCTTTTTCAACTTTTGGTGTGATTTCAATAGCTATTTGGGGTCTATTAACACAAATTTCAGTATTAACACGAGAAACCCAAATATCGTTAATATCAATTTCCGTGAACACGTCTTTTTGTCCGTATCGAGGAACACTGATTTCAACGTTAATTGAAGGTCTTGTTACTGAAACAGTTGTATCAACTGAATTATTGTCTTTTCTAACACATGTGATTTCAGTTAAAGTAAAAGGTTTATTAATTGTGACCTCAGCTAATGTTCTACTAACAAGAGGCCTTCTAGCACTAACTTCAACTAGAATCTTACTCTTATCACGAATTGCAGAAATGATTTCAGTCTCTACATAGGGCTTAATTGCGATGATTTCAGTGAGAACCTCAGCGTCTATGGGAACTTCGGCTCGGTGAACATAAATTTCAGCTATAGTTTTTTCTAACTTGAATACTGAATCAACAGTAATTTCTGCAGTTTTATCGGCATTATTTTTTCTATATGCAAAAATTTCAGTTAAGTGTTGGCTTCTACCTTGAGAGAATATTCTTGAATCGAAGTATTTTACAATTAATTCAGGTGGTGAAATGGTTTCTCTAGTATGGAATATAGTCTGACCATATTCGGTTTCATTAGATAAACGTATAATAAAGCCATTGTTAATTTTTTTGAGCGAAACCCATGATTCAACAATTTTAAGTACATCAAATTCTATGTATCCAAGGTTTTTATTAATAGTGAAATCGTCTGCAATTAAATCAATAGGGATTGGCCTATTCAGGTGAGTAATGTTCGTTTCATACCATTGGCTATTGGCATTTAAAATTTCTAGCTTAATGTTTTCGGGGACTGAACCTTTGTAAAATAAGCGTAAATAGGATTCTTTTAAAACATAGGATTTATTAATGGAAGATAAGTCAAATTGAACAAATGAGCGCCAAATATCGTCTTGGCTACGTCCAACAACCATTGATGAATTTTCACCATAGTTAATAGATTGGTAAGACACATCTTCTCTTGTGAAAGCGTCTTGAGTAGGAGTGAACATATCTGTAACGATAGGTGGTTGTTGCACTTCATAGATAGCCCACATTCTATTGTGAGGAGGTACTTCTATTTCAGTCTCTAAGAAATGATAACCAATTGGTTGAATCTCTGTGTAAATATCGGAGTTTCCACGATACATGATGTTCAAATAAGTATCTTTTTGAGAAGTATCTAAAGCACGAGAAATAAGTTCTGTTTGTGTAAGACTTTCTTTTTGGGGTCTTGCAATAATTTCAACATTATGTTCTAGTTCTCCTACTGCAATAAGTTTGTATTTTGCATTAAAACGGTTGTTAGGCTTCACCTCAATCTCAGAAAATAGACTTTGCCTTCCAATCCCAACTATATCAATTTCTGTATCAACTGAGCATTGATATTTAGGATTCATTTCTTTAAATATTAAGTTTGAATCTTCTTTGAACGAGGAATTTTTAAAATCTCGATCCTCCATAAATTCACTTCCTATCACATTGTATTGTGATTAGGCTTTGTCTGCTCTCACGATTATGTCAAATGAACCGTTAGCGTCAGGCGTTGAACCTAATTCAGTTTTTAATCGAATGAAGAATGACATTTCTTCGTCATTTTTTAGTACACCACCTAGTCTTAAATCTGGCTGAGGTGCGAAAGGAGAAAGACTTGTGCTAAATTCACATGTCATTCCAGTAGGGAAGTCTGCTGTGTTTGCATACAAGTGAATATCCTTAATGTCATAGCCATATTGATTTTTAAGGATAACTTCATGCTCAATTGTAGTTTGACCTGCAATGATGATACCAAAATCAAGATATTGAAGAACTTCACCGATTTCACTAGAGAAGTATTGACCATAAACATCTTTGAACATAAGACCTGTATATGTTCCCATAAACTGAGTAGACCAATAATCAGTAGTACCAAAGAAGTCTTGGAACTCTACTTTAAGCGTGTTCCAATCATCAATTTTAATATCCTTACTACCAATTGCTAATTCAATATTCTGAGGTGATTCACCTAGTTTAGTAAAGCTTCCATCAGAAGGGTAGAAGTGACCATTGTTTAGTAACACACGATACTGAACACGCGTTAAATCATCATCACTTAACACGCCTTTAAGAACATTAGCGTCAAATGAAATATCAATCTTAGCAGTAGTATTTAAAATATATAAGCTTGTATCTGCAATAGTTGTAGTATCACGAGGAAGATAGTCTTCAAATGAAATTGTCTCAACAATTGTTTTGATTGTGTCACGAGGATTATCTACTATGAACATACCAATATTGATATATTCACTAGCCCAAGTACGCCATTGCAGGTCAGTGATACTATTTAAGTCTTTGTAAGTCATACCTGTTGACATGATTTTTTGAGGACTCGAAGCATCAGCTACAACAAATCTCTTATCTTTTTTATCCCATACATACCATTTATCAGGTGTTTCTCCACCAACAAAGTAACGAGCTTCATCACGATAGGATTGAGAAATATCATGAACGAACACATTATCTAAAGAGCCATATAAGCGTTTAGGGTTGACCAATTTGATGAATTGAGGTTGTGGTACAGCTTTCATATCAAGCACCCTTTGAGCAGTATCAGAGCCTTCATCCGTCCATGTGACAATTTCAAAGTCACCTTCAATATCATCTATAGGCGACCAATTAGCTTCAAGGATTAAATCAGCATTTGTTACAGCTTCATCATCTGTGTAATAAAGAACCTCAACACTTTCACCAAATTCATCATAAATATCAAAAGGCTCAACGTTTGTTGATACAATAATATCTTCATTAGACTCTGTATAAATGGCTACTGTAGGTAGTTCACCAATATAGTCATAAACACTATAAGGCTCAACACCTGTCTCTACGGCAATCTTAGTAGTGTCTGAATCAGTGTAGTAAATTGCTTGAGCTGTATCACCTAATAAATCTTGTGCCTTAAAGCTCTCTTTGTTTAACACAACAGATGTAAATTGTTTATCTTCAAAGTCAGACCACATAATCACTGACTTATCCCCTGAAAGTTCTTTCCATTGAGCTTCTGTAATATGGTCTAGGTTGTTCATCCCATATTGGATGAAGTTTGCTTCGGTTGGTGTCGTTGTTTGCCATGATGTGCCGTTGTGGTATTTATGTTGTGTGTTGTGTTGGACTAGGTATTTGTCTGGGATGGGGGAGATTACTTTGTCATATATTTCAATTTGGTCTAATTGCCCATTAAAGAATTGACCTGTAGTTAAGTCAGGGTAGCAAGCGAGTATAAAGTTTTTAGTAGAAAGAGTTTGCTCTGTTCCAAGTGGTGTTTTTTGGGCAACAGGTGTAATAATATTATCAACATATAGTTTTGCACTATTTGTTGAAGTAGTTCCATCCCATGTAAATAGAACATCATGCCACTTTCCATCGCAAATGTTATTTGAAACCAAGCTAAATAAATTTCCTGTTGTTTGTGAAACACCACAGTTCATAGTTCCATTGCTATTTAAGACAAAATAAAAACTATTCTGCCCACTATAGCCATTAGACATTATCCACTTGTAAGATGATGGTAAAGAATCAACTTTAATTTTAAATCTAATGCTTTTGACACCTTTTGGAATAATATTAGCAGGTAGAGAAACATATTGATTACTACCATTAAAATTTATTGCATTTCCCTTACCATTCCAACCTGTTACACGTTGAGGGTTATTATATAAAGTACCTGTGTAGCCACCAATAGCATCCATAGCATTTCCACTAGGTTCATCAAAGCCAATAAAGGTTTCTCCATATTTACTTAAATTATCTTTACTATTAGCCATTGTATTGACCTCCAATATTTTTTCACATTAAAAGGACAGCTAATTTAATAGTTGCCCTCAATCATTGCTGTTTTAAAATCACTGCCAATAGGAATAGTAAACAAACTACCATTCTCTAAAGATGTTTTATTATTACTTAGAATCTCATATTCAGTTGTAGTTTTAGTAAAATCAATTGGTTGACTATCAACTGCTGAATCAATCTCTTTTACTACACCACCCTGAGCTAACATCATATATTCTGGTGTGTTAGGAATCTCTTTTACACGAGTTGAGGTAGGAGATAAAACAAGGTTTTTATTATCTGTTGTTTTGACTACTAAGCGCTTTTGTTCAAAGTCAGAAGGGGTGAGAGCTTTGTTGTAAATTTGTAAATCATCTAATTGACCTAAATACCATTCTTGATACCCACTAACATTTAAGTATCCCAGTCTCAGTGGGTTCTTAGGAGTGATAATATTTGCAATAGACCGATATATTCCAATAAAGGTTTCATCAATATATAATTGAATCACATTACTTTTTTGAGTCAATATTAGCTCATGCCATTTATTATCCCTATAATCATAATTTAGAATTTGATTTGTAATTATTGCACTTGTACTGCTAAGCCAATATAAGACTCTTAAATTACCGTCTGCTTTATTGACAATTACTCCAAAACCATTGATGTTTAATGCCGAAGAATCTAATTGACGCCCTGCTGTAAATAAATATCCTCCACCATTTGTTGGAGATTTAAACTTTATCTTTATTGTAAATTCTTCCAAAGCGGATGGAGTGTAGTCTGTTACAACATATTGACTACTTCCATTAAAATTTAACGATGAGTCTTTACCATCCCAACCCATAGCTCTCGTTGCGCCTGTTACTGTGCCAACATAGTTATTCAATCCCAATTTATCATAAACATCACCACTTTTTTCATCAAAACCAAACCATGCGACACCATATTGTGCCATTAATTGCTCTGTAGTTGCCAAATTAATTCACCTCTCTTTTGATTCCGAAAGCAATTTCACCTATTGCGACATATAAACTTCCACCATTGTTTTCTAAAATATCTAGTTTATAGTATCTATACTTAACAGTACTATCTAAGACAAACTGACGACTCTGCGTATGATTAGACCAATACTCATTGTTATAGCTTTTTATAGTTTCATAATTAGAACCATCATTTGAGCCAAGTAAATTAAATTTTTTTGGCATAGAGTTGATACCAACATTTGCAGTAACATTTTGTCGAGGTGTTAAATTAAAAACATTAACACTAGTAGATGCTCCAAAATCAAGTTGAATCCAACCTGTTACTACTCCATTTGATGTAATCCAAGCGTTATTTCCACCATTTGGAAGGTCGCTTAGAGAATTGTCAAATGCTCTAAATGGTAAATAATCATTACTATATGAACTACTAGCACTTGCTACCAATGGAGATGGGGTAGTATTGGATGTCATTTTAGTTTCATACCAAGTGTATAAAGGCTCAAAATCCTTGTTCTCTACCAACTCTTTGATACTCAAAGTATTAATTTTACCAATATCGTGTGTAAACACTTTACCACTCGTGCCATCAACAGGTGTGACATTAAAGTATCTATGCTTATCAAAAGGTACATCTAATTGAATAAACTTACCTTGTTCAATACCATGCTCAATAATGCTTTCAGTTGTGTTATCAGGAAGGTGAATAAGAGTGTTATCTGATAGGGAATAGAGTTTATCTGTTGTTGGATTTTTAATAGTCATTTTTTTTGTTTTTCCATATGGAGAATAGCCATCAGGCATCTTATAAACGAAATTAGAATCACCAAAATTAGCAGTATATGAGCCATCGATTGCACTACCACCGTCACTAATTGCAGGAAACACTTCTCCCATACTTTTTAAATCTCTAAATGCGACTCCTTGACTTACACCATTTTTCATAAACTCAATAGTACCCAAGTCCAAGTCTAACAAAACACTAATTAAATCACCTGTTGTATATGGCGCTCCATATTCACTTTTTGGATTCCATTTTTGCCCATTTGTATAGTAGTATCTTACATCAATGTTACTTAAACTCGAAGATAATAGAGAAGCGTTTGAGCCAATTATCCCAATCAAAGGCGCTCCTGCTGTATTCACCCTTATTTCCCAATACCATTTTCCATCAGAAACTCCTTCTGTTGCCCTAACTGAGTTAAGGTGATTTAATGAGCTAACAGAAAGCCCATCCTCTGAAATTATACAGCTAGCCCCTTTGCTTATTCTATCCCATGTCATATTATCATTCCTTTTGTCATATGATTTTCAAATAAAAACTCAGCACTAGTTAAAGCTAATGCTGAGGGGTTTTCTATTTGTTTGTTTTATCATTATATTCTCTGTTTTTTTAAATATTTTATCTTCTATAACATAGTCTATATTTCTTATAGGCTTATTCATATCAATCAATCTAGTGCTTCCATAGTTAACAAAAGATTTCACCGAAGAATTGTTGAGAATCATAAGAGATGAACCTATAAGTGAGTAGACTATATCAACGACACCTGAATATGTTGCATAGCCATTGTTATCATGCATGTGAAATCTATAGTAACGATACTCTGCAACATAGTTAAAACTAAATTTTCTGCTCTCAAATATTCCCCAATTAGTTTGATTGTTTATTCTAAGTATAGGATAAAAAGTAATTCCATCATTTGAGCCAAATATAGTAAAGTTTTTTGGGCTTGATGTTGGATTAACACCCATTCCAACCACTTCAATATGATTTACTCTTTTTTTATCCTTGAAATCAATTTGTACCCATTGGTCTGTTAGTAAAGAAGATGAAGTTATCCAACAGTTATTTACATCAGTTCTAGTGCCATTAAATGCAAGCCAAGCAGGGTAACTTGATGAATATATGCTACTTGCACTAGCAACTAATGGACTAGGTGCTGTGTTTGAAGTCATTTTTGTTACATGTTTAACATTGTTTGATTCATAAGAATAGATGCTATTGTTTGATTTTAGTAAAACACTTCTTAAAAAAGTTAATGTTGGTGTTAACACTGAGTAGACTTGGTTCTCCACATAGGTTGAAGTGTTGTATTTTTCTTGTAACAATAAGTTTTGAGTTTCATCTATAGCAATTATTTCAACTGCGTTTTGTTTTCTATCTGTGCCATTCCCACAATAAGGAACAAAATCAATCCTACTTATTTGCACAGACTTATCAAAAGATATTTTTATTGTGTCTGCTGAACTACTTAGCCAATAGTTAATGCTTGGATAATTAGTAACAATTGATTTATCAGTATCAAATGGAGAATCTACAAAATAATAAGTACCCCAACTATTTGTGACACTTACCGTACCTGTTATATCTGTTCCTTGAATGTAGAATATATTAGAAGTTAGACCATTCTTTAAAGAAAACTTTATAGGATATATCTTGTCATTTTTATCGTATAGTCTAATCCCACCAATAGTGTAGTATGTGCTTGCTTTAGTACACTTAAAAGCTATCTCTTTTACCGCCATTTTATCACCTCATTTTCAATTAAAACTAATACTTGTTGGTTTTTTATCTAGGTTTTGTATCCAAAGTCCTTGTTCTTTTAGAGTGTCTGTATCTTGTAGCATGTATCTTTTGTTTTTATAGGTGCTTTGTAGTTGAACATTAGAATTAGTGAAATCTTTATAAGCCTTTATATTTTTTGCTTCATACAAATAATCATCTACAAAAAAGTATTTAATTTCACCTAGAAATGGCATGTTTGTTTGAGGTATATAAAAATAAAAATATCTGTATTTTACTGTAGAGTCAAAGAATAGTTTTTTTGTTGCTCCACTACCTAGATTTAATGAAGTGAAATTTTTTATAGTGGTAAAATCTGTGCCATTGTTAGAGCCTGACACATCAATTCCGCTTATAGAGGTATTCCCACCATGAGTTAAATAAATGCCACTCACTTTCTTTTCTTTTCCAAAATCAAAAGTTAGTTTAAGTTGTGTTCCTGCCCCACTGCTACCTGTTCTAACATATGTGCCATTATTTCCATCGAAAGCTAAATACGGTGGATAAGTAGAGTGGGCGTTTGAATCAAACACTTTTAAAGGAGAAGGGGTATTATTAGAAGTCATTTTTGTTTCGTGAATAATTTCTTCTTCTAAAACAGTATAAAATTTGCTATTTTTTTTGTAGAGAATAGCTCCTGCCATTATTTCACCTCAACTTTAATACTTCTTATATCAAAATATTTCTTTAAATCAATAGTCTCACTAAATATCTTTCCAACTTCTCCAACATCTAATATGTCATTTCTTTGTGTCATTGCAATAGGCTCTAAAGTTACTAATCTACGGTCAAGTTTGGGAGATAGATATATACCTTTTTCAAGAAATTGAGTTGAAGTAGGGAGAGTGTCTGAAACCGTTGTCCAACCTTTAGCTGTTTCAATTTCAAACATTTCTAGCTCACCAATAGCAATATAGCTCGCATTACCATTGTTACTATAGACATATATTCTGTAGTGTTTATAAGCTGTTTTGTTACTAAATGCAAATGTTCTTTTCTCAGTTGTTCCCCAACCTGTAGAATTATTTACAGTGTGCAAGTCAACCCAATCTACACTGTTGGTTGAGCCTTGAAACACCCAACTTTTAGGCATCCTTGCTGAACCTTCTGAGTAATTGAATGGAACTAGAGAGTATGCTACTACTGTTTTTGGTAGATTAAATTCAAATGATAGCCAACTGTTAGTAACTATTCCTGTGGGGGTGTGCCAAGCATCTGTTTCAGAGGAAGCATAAACTGTATTAGTCTTGTTGAAAGCTTTGTAGGCATAAGCGTAATATGTTGTTCCACCTAGCTCACCACTAGCTCTTGCAATTCCATCAGGAGAAACATTGCTATTAGTCAAAGTAGGAATAATATTACCTGTCAAAACTCCATTGCTGTACTTTTTATATAATCCATCATGATAAATTAAAGATTTATCAGGAACAAAGTATGTTTTAAAATAAATTTCTCTTATGTTAGTGGGGTAAGTTCCTCCACCTGATTCGTTATTTTTTCCTCTTATTGTTAACTTATCATTTTTTTTAATTGTTAACATTGGTAGAGGATGGTCTACATTATCATTAAAAGTTCCTATGAGCTTACCATTCAATAGTATTTCTTTATTAATGAAAGCATATTGACTTCTAATAACTTTAATGCAATCTATATATAGTTTTCCCTCTAGTCCACTGAAAATAATGTCTATATTAATTTGAGCGCCATTACCATAGGATAGATAAGTAGTTTCAGTTCCATCAAACACTTCTGAGTTACCACTAAGTATGCTTTTTCTGTCGCCTTTTCCACCCCAATTGTCATAGCTTGTTACAATATCCATTTACAACACCTCTATTTTATCTATTCTTTGCCATTGGCTACGAGTGATTTTTTGTCTGTGTAAACTTCCTGTGTCTGACCAAGTTGAATCTAATTCTTTGCCAAAAGAGTAATCACGTTTAAGACTCAGTGAAGTTGTTCCAATTTCATAGAAATCTAATTCTCCTATTCCTGTGTATAAAGCATTACCATTGTTTTCAGACCACTTTATTCTGTAAGCATGATATTGTTTGCCAATTGGAATCTCAAACTCTTTTGTGGTGTTTACTGCGCTCCAAATTTGATTGGTTCTAGTGTCTAAGTTATACCATGTTCCATTAGCACCATCTGTTGTATCATTGCTCCCTTGAAGTATCCAACTTTTAGGCATATATGATATTTGACCACTAGCACTAGAGCTTGTAAGCTTATATTTAGCGACTCTCTTTTTTGTATTAAAATAGAATCCTAGGGAACCAATCTTTTCCCCTGCAACAGAGCAGTAGTATGTTGCATTGTTCTTATCAAAAGCATGCCAAGCGTCAAAGCTAGTGCTATAGAAACTGGAAGCAAAAGTGAATCCTTCTACATAGGATATATTTGATGTTAATTTAGGGATAATATAACTACCTGCTTTAACGCTTTTTACCTCAAGATATTCATTGATACTAAAATCGCTTTTAGCTATGAGAAAAACATCAGTCACAAACCCTGCAAACAAGTCAATTCTAACCTGAATGTACTGTTTAGTTTCAGACTGTATAGTTCCATCTTCTGCAATAGCAACCCAATCAGACCAATCATAATTATTTGATGAAACCCTCGTTAACACAGCGAATGAGCTTGCACCTGTTCCTGTGCTGTCTGTAAACACTTTCTCAAAGTCTTGAAAAATATCTCCTAAATCAATTACATCAGAAGTCCAAGAACCTTGCTCTACATAGATAGGGTTTCCTTCACCATCTACATCAATATCAACTAACTCTAAAAAACCTGTGTCTTTGTTGATTTTTGTTTTATCGTGTGTTCCAGAGACACCAATAGATAAACCTATTTTTTTCTTCTCTGTATTGCCACCTATAAGAGCCATATGAGCATTTTCCTTTCTTATTATTAAATATGTATTATATTACCTTCTTGTCTATCTCCTGTATCTATCGACTCAATACCATCAATGAAGTTAATAAAACTACCACTTACGTTTGTAAATGAATTATCTAAAAATAATACAATTAGTTTCAAGTTTTTAGGTGATTTAATTTCTCCAATTTTAGCGTTTAATCCTTTGCTGACAAGATTGTCTATTAGATTTTTAAGTGAGTATTTCCCTGTGTCTATGTGTAGACTTTCTCATTAGCAGATTCAAATCAAGATAATTTATTGTTAGTCGTTGTTATTTCTAAGGAAGTATTTTTATTAGGTAGATGTAACCAAAATCTTTTCATCATGTTTTTCCTCGCCTGCATTAGTGTTTAATTGTCCAATTTATCTGACCTGCTCTATCGGCTTCCAAAGGGGCATAAAAGCGTTCTACTTCAATACCTCTTGATTTGAATACTAAGTATCCATTCAGGAGCTTGTTGGAAGTTAGCTTTATCTCCATACAAGCACTCTCATTAAAAGGAAGTGAAACGAGAGGTTGAAAGAATAGCTTAATATCATTTTTCTTGTAAATTGTTTTGTAGCCAAAATTAATTGACTTTAAGTTTGATTGCTGAATACCTTGCACGTTATTGTAATCAGCGTAAGCTTCTTTATATGTAATAAGGTCTTTATATTCAAAGTTTGTTGTTAAATGAAAAATTTCTCCATTTTCATCAATATAATCAATTTCAATTCTTCGACCATTCAGGTTGAAAGAACCATCAGACATTTCGAAAAAAAATTTCATTCCTTGACCAAACAAACCAAAACGAATGACCTGGTTTTTCTGAATTAAATAAAAATCATTCTTCTTATGCGTGAGAAGGTCATACTCGGCATAGTTTTTACCATTAGCATAATCAGCGTTCCAGTTGAAGGGAATAGCGATTGCTTGAGTGTTTCTCAAATCTTCGAATAGCATTTTTATCAATCTCCTTCATTGCATTGAAGTTTTTCTTTAAAAAAAGGGTAGGGGAGAAGCCCCTTACCCTGTTAAGCTGTTATATTATGTCTTGAATCTTTTTAAACATAACGATAAGAAACGCGTTGAACTAACAGGTTTTTACCTGCTGACGCTGTGATAGGCACGTCTGCATACACAGAAACCTGAACGAAATTACCGCCTGCTAAATTAGCGTTATCACCATTAACGTCAGTGTTGTTGGCTAAACCGAGAATCTCTTTAGCATTAGGAGTCTTGTCGATTTTGATAGCCACATATTCGACACTGCCATCAAAAACAGGACTTCCTTCAACAGTCATCCATGTTGTTGGCTCATTGGTCTCCGTCTTACCTGCTTTAGTGACTTTATAGATAAAACCATTACCTTCTGTTGGTTGAATATAAGTATCTAATGTTAAAGTTTTAGAAGCAGACCAAACTTGAGCAGTAGAAGCATTCACATTTGTTGTAGTTCCGTTTGTACCCAATTCTTTTGTCCCAGAAGGGTTTTTTGTACCTACGCCACCTTTACCAACAGCTGTGAAAGAGGATTCATTCAATGAATCAACTCTGACATGGAACCAGTTATCACGAACAGCTTCAACAATATTTCCTGTTGAGCCCCCATCGCCACCATTTCGATCACGAGTTGTAAAAACAACTTCTTCCATTTTAGAGGCATCTTCTGATTCGCCTCTGTTGTTCCAAATATAGAAAACCTTGATAGCTGATTGTGAGTCAGCGTCGACTGTACCATAGTTTACTGTTTGTGTAACTTCGCTTGATTTTTCATTAGTTCCTTCATACCATGAAACCACAGGTGCTTTTGTCATAATTAAATTCCTTCTTTCTAATAAATTGTTATAGGATATAATGGATCTCTTCAAAAGGATCATTCTATTGCTACTTTTACATTCACCGATAAGTTTTGTGCATCTACAGAAAAAGAAGGGATGTATAGTCTAAATACATCTCCCTCCTTCACTTTAGTATGTTTTAACTTATATGTTTTCATATCAAAATAACTATTTGCTTCGATTATTACTGGACTATCCGTAATATCTACCCAGTCTTTAAAATTTGAAGATTTTTGTATTTGAATAGGCGTAGGCTGTATTCCTTTAGTAGAAGCTAGTGCTTTTACATCAATAACCTCGCCGTCCCAGTCAAAAACTACATGTGGATCTTGGATTCCTTGCAAAACGTCCTTTGGAATAATGAAAACGATTGTTTTCTCATTGACAAATTCAGTTATATTTTGAACCTTAACGAATTGTTCTTTACTCATTAATCCGTTTATTACTTCGTTGGCTAATGGCACATTCCCACCTAAGGCATCGATAGGAATCCATGCCTTTCCATTCCAACGATAACGTATACCCGTATCATAAACCTGTGTTGTCCACCCAACTTCAGGGTAGGGGAATTTTTTTACAATGTCATCATATGTATTAACGAATGGCTGATAAATTAAAACGGTTGTTTCGTATGCATCTCTTACTAGTTCGGTTGCTTCATTAGCATTATGAGCGGCAATTAAAGCCTGGTCAGTAGCATGATTTGATTCATTAATAGCAATGACCAGCTTTTTTAAGTATTCTTCATAGTTATCTGTTTGATCAATTAGTTCTTGAACTTGTATTTTGCTTCTTTCAATAATTTCATGAAGTGTCTCGGTAGAGTCCGTTCCATCATAATGTACAATTCGTGTAGAAGGATAAAGAATTAAACCTCTTCCTTTGTACACAATTGATAGGGTTTCTGCTTCTTTGGTTGCATGAAAATAAACAAAACCGTTTGTATAGTCTACATAAAATTCATTTTTTTCTAAGTTGTGCTTGATGAACTTTTCGTAGTTAATTTCAAACATACCTGAAATTCTAACCTTATACATTTCGTCTGGAATTTCTAATAAAAAAACACGTTGATTGACAACGCGAGTAATATCAAGCCGATCGATATAAGGGTCATTTGGTGTTCCTTTTCGCCAAACAATATGAATAGGGTTGTTAAACTCTAAATAATTAATAGGTAGTGACAATTTTTCACCTCCTTTCAATCTATGATTAATTGGCAAACACGTTAGAGGAACCTTCTTGTATAGAAGATGTTGTGTTTGCATGTGTTGTAACAGAATCTCCTTTTCTAGCAAGAGGTTTCCCATTCACAAATACGGTGGTACTTCCATTACTAACAGAACCATTCATATTAAAATGGGCACCACTAACATAAGACCATCCACTAGGAAGGCGATAGGAATCATTCTCTTGTGTTTTTGCTCCCGAGAAAGCAACTTCTAGACCATTTACAAAAACATTAGCTATTCCTTCATGAACGGTTCCTTCCACAGTTGCCTCAATATCTTGATAGTCATAAGGTGAGCTAGGTCTTATTTCGATACCATAACAAATACCACCAGACCATGATCCTGAGTAATATTGACCATCTATATAACCAGGAACACATTGAACTTCATTAGGTTTGCTAACTTTAACGTGGTTACTAGCAACAGAGCTACTCATTCTATTTCCTTTCACAGATACACCAGGCATATCTACTCTCCTTAGTTAAGGTCAATACGAGTACCATTTAATTTAATGCCAGCTGTCGACATAGTAATCGTATTGCTACCAAATTTTAATTCTAATTGTGTATTATTCATTATAATACTGCCACCACCTCCTTTTATGGACACTGTTCTAGGTGAGTTAATCTCGATAGATTTTGAGCGATCTGTTGTCAGGTTTAGGGAATGCTTGTCACCATATTCATCAACATATTCTGTAAAGAAGCCCTCCTGTGTTTTATACTGTTTAGCTTTATTGTTGTTTGTATTATTCCCAGATCCACTACCCCAAATAGCAATAGGGTAGGCTTGAGCTCCTGAACCCTCAAAATACATTTCATATTTAACATTTTCCGAGGATCCATTTTTGGTGATAAATCTCAAGAATTTTTGTTTAATATGAACGTAATTATCGGAGTCAGTAGGATCATAAGTTCTTAATCTAGTAACTGTTAAATCAGAGATAAAACTATCATCTTCATCTAATCCTTCAAGAATAGACTCATCTAATTCACCATTCATAATGAAAAGCTTTCGTGCATACAAATGTCCGTCTTTACTTACCCAAAATCTAGGCTCATGATTGACATCAATCGCAATACCTTCATTAGCGTTCAGGCGGATTTCCTCACCGCTATTCCCATTAATAGTGATACCATCCTTTTCATTAAAGATAATTTTTTCACCTAAGAAACCATCCACTATTTTTAGATTGTGAGTAGTAATGTCCTTTGCATAAAGTCTTCCATCAATACCTACGTAAAATTTCTTTTGTTTATTAACATATATGGAGATAGCCTCATTAGCATTTAATCTAATTTCCTCATCATTTTTACCATGAATAGTGATACCATCCTTCCAGTCGAGAGTAATAGCATCGCCTAAGTCCCCATCTACAATTCGAAGATTTTTCGTTACCAATCCTTCAGCATAGAGGGTTCCGTCTTCCCATTTAGAATCTCCTAATGTGGCAAATAATTTACTAACCCATTGATCATTTTCCCACTTTTGTAATGCAAGTCCATTGGTTGCATTTAGATAGGCTCTATATTTACCGTCATGTCGAACAGCGATAAAACCAAAATCATTCATAATGAGATTGTTGTGATATCTGCCCATTGTGATACCCGAATAGAATAGAGAATCCTCAATTTCTTGTCGTAGTCTAGTCGCTTCATCATAGTAATTTTTAATTTTTTGCACAAAAATACCACGATTCTCAATTTGACTCGTGGATTCTGTAATAGGGTCTGTCATATCGATATTTAAGTTTGATGAATCCAGGTAACCATTGTTAATAATCTTGATGTAACTGGACATATAGTTTATCAGTTCTAAATAAGCATTTTTTAATGCATCTGTTGAATATCTATCAGTAGTAGAATGTACAGTAGGGAAGGTTTGTGTTGATGTATTAAAAGCACCTTCAATATCTGTTACATTATCTCTCTCACTTTTTATATATTTTTGTGCTTGTTGAAGGAGTAATTTATAGTCGGAGTGAATTTTATACAATTCTTTAATTAGTTCAAGCTTCTCTATCGTAGTTAATTTACCATCTGCCACAATCTTGTCTAGTAATCCAATATTAAAATAATTATTCTCAGCATCCAGTATGACTTCATCTAGATTATTTACTATCTTAATATTCTCAGCTATCATGTTTCTAGAATAGAGAGTACCGTCTGTATTAGCCCATAACACTTTTTTCCATTCTTCATCATCTTTTTTACTAACAGAAAATCCTTCACAAGTAGTTAGTGCAACTCTTGTTATACGATTCCAAGATACAAGTCCAAAGCATTCATTGGCCTGAGGAATTAAGTTTCCATCATCATCTTTTGTATTCTCAGAAACTAACCCTACATACATTACTTCTTCGCCATGTCGATTATAAATCGTAGTTCTAGATCCTTGCGTTACCCATATACCAGACTCGTCTTCTATAATTAAATTGACTCCGGAAATAATTTTTCCGAAAATACGCTCACCAAATATCCCATCCTTAGAAATAGCATGCTTCCATGATTCGCCATTATCATTGGTAATAGCAAGAAATCCATTTTGAATAACAAGCCAACTTAAAGGGTCTTCCAAATCTTTAACAATAATGCCACGTTCACTTATTTCAATCTTCTGATTATAGCCCGCCATGACAGCATTTTTTAAGGCATCCCATTTATTATTAATAATATCATTGATGGCACCGTTGTTTTCTTCAGACAAATTCCATTTCCACTTATCCATCTGAACAATAGTAGAAGTATTACCCGCTTTATTAAGCTGCTCTAACCAATTATTGTCTTCATCAAATTCATTTTCTATAACAACAGAAATACTTTCATTTTCAAAATCATGCGTAATTTCAGTAATTTTGGCTTTTACATCTACCTGCAATCTATCATACTTAACTCGTACAATATCACCTAAACCTAACTTATCCCAATCATTTTGACATTCGACGATAGATCTAAAATCAATCAAATTCATATCTAACTTGATCTTAGGTTCAAGGTATTGTCTAAATACTTCTTTACCATCTTCAATTAAATCCTCGTCATCAACAATGGAATCGTTAATATACTCTTTTTCTATTTCAAAATCTGATAACTCTGCTAATTGTTCTACCGTAAAATTATTTTCCCTAGCTAATTTTTCTTGTAAATCTTGCAATTCATTTTCAAAATCAGATAGCTGATAGCTTAAATCCCTTATAAAAGCTTCTTGCTTTGATATGTCTAATCGTTTGGCTTCTAAACGTTGAATGATATCTTGATGTTCAAGGGTGGCGGATTGAAAGTTAGCATTGGATAAATCTAGTTCATCTTCAATAATAACTCTTTGTGTATTTAGAGCACTAAGTTTTTGTTCTTCGGTTTGAATAATTGAATTTTGTGTAGTGACCATTTCCGTTAGATGAGTGAATTTCTCTGATAAGGCTTCAACCAATGCTTGATAATCTTCTAACGCGATACACAAGCTATCTGACAAATATTTGGAATGACTAATAATAACTCCATTTTCGCGATTGAAAGGGTAGAGGTAGTATCTGTAATCTTCGAGATATGATTGACCTGTTGGATTCAAACGATGTATTGATAAACCATCTTGACCATATACTTTTAAACGGGTAATTGTATCTATTGTGTTAGTAGCTAAATTGAAAGACTCTAAATACTTACCATCTCGTATGTAGAAACCTTTATCCTTACCAATATTTTCAGGTTTATAGAAATTGATTTCGTATTTTACAGAATCCCATACAATTAGAGCATTCCAAAGGTTTGCTAACTCATAGATTATTTCTAATACATTATTTGAAGCAACCTCGTAACTTCGATAAATCTCCTCAAAGTAGCTATCAACATAACCCAATGTCCATTTCGTATTAACGGAGGATAAAATTTCAGTTGTAATTTGAGACAATGTTTTACTGATAACTTCAAATTGTCTTATATTTTTATCACTTAATTGAACACCTAGAGATAAAGCGGTATAACTAATATATTCATTATCACTATATGATTTACTTGATTCATTCATTAAAAAGTACTCAGTGATTTGTCCATATCTCAATTTAAATAAATATCTATTCTTTATTTTATCAATATTTGTATTATCAAAAGGAATACCATCTTCCATAAGGACAGTTGGTATTTTAAATGAAATCTCATTAAGTACGGAGAGTTTTGTACTGTACGTAATATCATAAGCCTCACTAATCCTGGCAATTGTTTTCTTATCAGGTCTACATAAAAAAATTCTTGCATCATCTGGTTTTAAATTATAGTTTATTTCTCCTAATTTCAATAAAATTCACCTCACTCCTGTATAAATACATATTGATGTCTAATGTCCATATCGAAATCTCCTTTACCTTTTAGGAGATTATGACCGACCACTAATTCTAAGTACTCATCATTATGATCATCGTATCGATAAACGCCCAGATGCTGCCTATCAGAAACAATATCTTCTTTTTGACAATCAATAAACACTTCTTCATGATCAATAAGGTTCTCTATAACTAGTGTTTGATTTGTTAGGATGTTAGTAATTTCAATGCTACCATTTCCATTCTTTTTCCTAATCCATAGTTTAGGTTTAACAACAAAGTCGCCCAAGTTTTCTAAAGATTCACAAGGGTCAAAGGCAATCGAGAAGGATTGGACAAAAGGCTTTTCATTATCTTTTTCAGCATGAAGTACAATTCTATATCTAAAAATTAATCCATTTAAATCGTTTCCGTCTAATAAGTTGTTATCGTTAAAGTTGATCGCTTTCCAATCAGTCCAATGAATGTAGTCATAGGAAAGAGAATAGAAAAACTCTACTCTCTGATTATGTATATTGATGATATTGGCAAGAATTGTTGTTAAATACTTAGATGATATATTGGATATTTCATAACTTTTCGAAACATAAGAGCCAGTCGAATTTATCAAGGAACCCCATTTCATTCTAAAAACCCCTATTCTATTTTTCCAAATGGTCGAAACTCACAATTAGTGCCGACCTTTTTCCAAATTATATTTTTTGCCTTTCGCCATACAACTGAACCGTCAATAAATGCCGTATCATTTTGAAAAGATGACCATTCAGGTTCTATAGGGGAGGAGTAACCGGCTGTTTCACAAATATAATAATAAGTTTTGTTGCTGCTAGTAGGGAAAACTAAATCGCCTACTTCATAATTGAATTCATTGCGCCAGCTTTTTCCTGTAACTTCTTGGAATTCTTGGTTTAATGAAGTGATGAAGGTGGGGGGAGTAGTAGAACTTTTACCATTGACCACACATTCATAAAGGCCGCCATTATCTGTTGGAGGCTTTACTAAATTGCCTATACTGTAATTTTTGTTAGGCAACCATTTTTTTGCTTGAATGCCCTCTCTAGTGACTACCCACCCGATAAACGAGCCTGTGACAGGTGCCTTATTCCATAAAATATGACCAATCGGATAATATTTATTATCACTTAGATCTTCAATTGATGGGGTAGCATCTTTTAGATATTTTTCTAATTTTACAAAGTTACTACCATATTCAATAACGGTTTGTTTTATATCATCATCTTCAAATGAGGATTCAGTGGTGATATTTAATTTAAGTATATTTGTTGTTTCCATAGTTAAAATTCACTCCATTTTTTGATATTGGCATATAGTGCTCCCCAAGAATTATCAATTTTATCAATCGTTAAACCATTAGATGTAATCTTCGTATTAAAAAAACTTCCTTGTTCAAAGCTATTTATGTCATCGATAATTTGATAACCCGTATTAGAATCTCTAAATTCCATATTGTTAAATCTAAATTCGTGAGAATAGGTGTAGGGAGAATCACATCTAATACTTAATTCAACATAACCTTGCTTTAAACCATTATGTAATAAGGTGGAATCGCCTTCTACAAGGGCATATAATACTCTATTTGGGTTATTGTCAAAAATTAAGGGTTTGTAGTATGGCTGGAATAACCAGCGAGCCATTTTTCTTATATCAGGAGCATCGAGCCATTTCTCTAAATAAAAAGATAAGTTAAAAGAGAGTGGCTCATGTTCAACTTTTTGAAAGTACGGTTTCTCATTATTAGCAATTTTTTTCTCCATAATCCTCCGTCTTGGAAGAAAATTCTCTTCGAATAAACCTCCTCTCGACCATGCAATTTGAATACCCATATCTTTCGATGAAATATTGTCATACATAAAATGAATAGATTCCAACATTACTTTCTCATTCCCTTCCTACGCAATAAATCGTCGTCAATCATTTTACTAAATCGATTCAAGTCATTTTTATCACCATTCATTTTATCAATGTGGAAGTTTATCTTGATGTCTCCATAAGTATCTCCATTTGGAGCAGAGGATATTTTTTGGAATGGAGCAAATTTTGATAGGAAAGGGGATAGGTTACTCATTATACTATCCATTATATTGATTGAATTAAACAAACCTTGTGTATCAGCTTTATTCAACATAATTTCTTGTGGGTGAGCAATAATAGCCTTTCCTCCTTTACCATCAATACCAATTCCAGTCCAATTCATGAAACCACCAGTGTCAAGTGAGGCAATTTTTTTCTTCATTAATTCACGTGTTGTTTTATTATCAATCATATCTAATTTGGAATTAAAGAATGATTTTAATTGATTAATTTGTTCAGTAGAGTATTTATTTTTAATGGAATCAAATGTTTCGTTTTCGGTGATTTTCGAATCATTGTCTCTTCCTTTTTGAGCAATAGTATCAGCTTTGCTTTTTAGAGCAGTTTTCGTATTTGCATTTAAGGATGGCTCAGGTACAAGTTTTTCGTAAATGAATTTACCTAACATAACTTGCATATCCCCCTCAGACAATCGACTTCCATTTTCTTGTTTATTACCTGAAACTTCGTTAAAAAACTGCTCAAAGAAGCTATTATATTTCCCACCAAGTATTTTTTTGTTGCTATTAAAATACTCATATAAGGAGTCCATTTCTGCTTGTGTAAGCACCTGTGTAGAATCATTAAAATTAGTACCATTTTTAGTAAATCGTGTATCGGCATTAGCGCGACCCTCTTCAGCTAATTTTTTTGCCATTTCACTAACAGCACTCTGATCCTTCCCTGAAACATTCGGCAAAACTCTGTCATATAAGAACTTACCTAATAGAACTTGTAAGTCGGCATCAGACAAATTACCTTTAGAAGTTGGAGGATTAGAAAGATTGGATTCGAATGAACCATTATCTTTAGATTTTTGACTTTCATTAAACTTATTTATTAATTCTAGAGCCTCTTCTAATTCTAAAATAACATTGTCACGAATTGCCTTACCCACTGTTTCCATAGTACCGCTTAAGTTTTCCCCTATTTCTGGTAGAGAAGCTTTTAATTTATCATGAAACTGATTGAATTCTGCCTCAACATTATTTAAATGACCATTGATGATGTCTTCTCTCAATTTAGCGAATTTACGTTCATCATTTAGTAAATCACTATAATGTGATTCCCAGTATTCTTTTTCAAGATTAATCTTATTAATTAAATTCTCATGCTCTGATTCTTGAAGCTCTATTTTTTCATCTATTTCTTCCTCTTTCTTCTCTAACGCATCATTTAATGACTCTTTGCGTAGTTCAGTTTCTCGATCATGACGTTTATTAGCAATGTTTTTATCGATTTCATCTAATTGTTCTTGAAGATTTTTTCTCTTTGCCTTTGCTTCATGAGAATTATCTAAAGCTAATATATTAAGCTTGCCTTGTATATTGGAACGTTCTTTCTCTAAATCGGAAATCTCCATATCATAGCTTCTTTGAGCTTCTTCTCGGTCAATGAGCCTTAGCTTATCTTCAACACTTTTTCTAAATAAGTCCATTTCTTCTTGAAGATTTTTCATGATTGCTTCATGTTTTTTATTTTCGCGCTCAATTTCCTCATCAAGTTGCTTGATATGTTCATCTCGAAGTTCTTGATAATAATCTTTATAAGCATTTATAGCTTTATCTGCAATTTTTTCAAGTTGCGATTTTTTTGCATCTTCTTTTTGCTTTGTATAATCTTTAATAGCCAAAGTAGCATTTAAATAGCCATTATACTCATCATTTATTAATTTTGTAATTTCTTTGATGCGTTCTGCAGTGATATCACGTTGTTTTAATTCCTCCAGCAAGTTATCTCTGGTCTCCAAATGCTGTTGAGCAATTCTTTCTTGAGCATTAATCATGATATTTGTGTATTTTTCGTAGTCAGCAGAACCTTCATCAAACATTTTCCGAATTAATTCAGCTCGATTCAATTCTGATTCTATAACATTTATTTTGTCATCTGATTGTGTTTTAATATTGATTAAAATGTCATAATCACTGTTTTGAATATCTACTTGTAGCTCTTTCATACCAATCGTTAGCTCTTCAATTCGTTGCTTCGCAGACTGTAATCCATCGCCAAACACTTTATTTCCATTTACTAGATTTTTTAATTGAGTCAGTTCATAAAGATTGGCATTTTGTTTTTCCTTCATCGCGTTATTAATATTCACGAGCGATTTTACATACCTAGCTGAGGAAGTATCTAATTCTTCAAGTCTAGCTTTCTCGTATGCAATAACGTTTTCTTGTATTTGCCGTTGCTGCTCATACTTTGACATGTATGATTCAACTTTTTTTGTACCTACATCCCAAATGGCAAAATCTATCTCACTATTTGCATTGTTCAGTTCATGTAGACGTTGGGTATACTCAGCAACAACCTTCTTCGAGACAGTGCCACTCTTAATAACGCCTTCAAGATAAGTAATTTCATTTTGGTTAATTTTCTTTTTATCATTTAAAGCAGCTTTTTGTTTATCTAATTCCTTACGATAGGACTCTGATGTGACAGTGAGTTTCCTTAATTTGTTATCACTAGTCTCTAATAAGTTATCAATAGTTGTCTTTTTGTTTTCAAACGAGGAAAGGTAACTATCTATAATGCCGCGCTCAAGATCTTCTATTAAATCTTTTTGGTTTAAAATTTGTTGCTGTAAACTAACTAATTCAGATTTAGTTTGATCAATAGCTTGTTGTGTCGTGTCAACTGTAGATGAAGTAGAAGAGGTGACTTTTCCATCTTTTGCTTCAGTATAGTAACTTTTAGGGTCTATACGTTGACCTTTGGCATTTTTCACTTCGTAATGTAAATGTGGACCCGTCACTCTACCAGAAGCACCGATATTACCTATGTGTGTTCCTATCTCAACATAATCACCAATTTTAGCGACAGCTTTATCTAGATGGGCATAAAGATGTTTGAAATTGTTTGCATCTTGCACGATAACAATATTTCCGTATGAAGCATCTTCGCCATTTTTAACAGCATCACCACTTGCTATTATTTTGCCTGCAACATTCGCATCTAAGCGAGTTCCTTTAGAACCTGAAATATCCATCCCTAGATGATAATCTGTTTTTCCTGAAATCGGGTCTTTACGGCTTCCATATGGGCTAGTGATTTTACCAGACCAACCGTTTAAATTCGTAGTTGTAGAGGAAGTAGTGGAATTGCTTGTTACATTACCGGTTTTCTGAATTTGCCCTGAGGCAATCTGATTTTTTAAAGAAGCCTCTTGCTGCTGCATCACATTAAGTTTTTCTTTTTCAAACTTAATTTGAGTTTCTAAAGCACTGCGATACTCACTAGAATGTTCTGGTAGTTTAGACAGTAATCTTTGTTGTTTTTCAATACCGAGATTTAACTCTTCTAGTTTTTGTTTGTATTTATCGGTTATATAAATTGATTGTGTCGTTGTTTTATTGGCATTTTTTTCAGCGTTAGTTAATTTAGTAACAGAGTTATCAACTGTACTTAATTGTTCACCATAATTTATTTTTAATTTTGTTAAATCAATTAATTCAGCTTTTTTTAGTTTTATTTCAGGCTCGTATTTTGCGGCAGCTCTCTGGTAAGTCATTTCATTTTGTAGATTTGCTAGATCAGAAGAAGAAGTAGGTTTATCTATCTTTTCTGCATAATCTGCTAATCTTGTTTCTAATTGTTCAATTTCTTGGTTTCTCATGGTAATACGTTTATTGATTTCTAGTCCTAGTTCAAGAGTAGCCTTTTGTTCCTCAGATAATTTATTTTCACGATTTAACTTAATGGCTTTTAATAATGCGTCATTTGCTTTATTCTCCGCAATCATCATATTGATTTTTTCTGCTGAAATACCTAGTAAAGTAGATTCATCTTTTAATATAACAGGATAGACCGAGGATAAATCATTAATTATCTCACTACGGTTCTTGTAAAGATCTACTATTTTTTGTTCCGCAGCTGTTAATTTTTCTTTGTTTAATAAATCAACTAAATTTTGTTGCGAATAACCTTCTAATTGCTTTGAGATTTCTTGATAAGTAAATAAAGAATCATCTAATGTATTAATGTATGAAGATGAAATTCCGAGAGCCTCTTCAGACGAATCTTTATAATTTCTCATCTTAGATGCCAAATTGTCTAGTTCATTACCAGATGAAGAAGTTTTCGACGTGAAATTTACTAGAGAAAGCCCCGTAACATTCATTACATCGTTGTATTTTTTGTACTCATTTATTATATTATTTAGTTTATTTTTAGTACCTGTTTGAATTGCATCAAGCTGTGATTCATCCATGTCTGGATTAGCAGATTTAATCATATCTTTTAGTTTGTCTATATAATTAGAAACTTCTTTTTCTGTTTCTTTGAATTTTTCTGGTGGTGCGAAATAAAGTTTGTTAAATTGAGACTCCATCTCTTCAAATACGCTAGCAGCATTATTTTCACTCAGTAGCGTTGATAAGGCTAATTGTAGGTTCTTGATGCCATCTGTGTCAGAATTAAATATTAGTTCTGAGCTAATTGTTTGTGCAAATTCTTTTGTACTACCTTTTAAATCTTCATTTTTATTTATGATACTTTCTAATTCTGCTATATATTCATTTTTTAATTTGGAGGTACTATCTATTAAATCGTTATTAGTATTGTTTATTAGTCTACTTACGTTGATTACTTCATTTTCTAATCTTTCATATTCACTTGCTAATTCTCTATCACCTGAATTTACAGCCTCATTACGCTTTCGTTTTAAAACTTCTTTTAATTCTGATAATTTCTCAAGGGAGTCATAAATTAATTCTCCTTTTTCATCCAAAAGAGGCAGTGAGAATTCATTAAAGGTGCTATTATACCTGATGCTAAAGTCCTTGAATCTTTCTTGAATTTGTGTACTATAATCGGTAATATTATCTTCATATATATCGGCTTTTTTAGAACGATTTTCTTCTTCTTTTAGTTTATCCTTCTCTTTTTCTATAGCTAATTGCTCTTTCAATAGTTCGGTTTTAATTTTGACTGATTCTACAGAGCCAATTATTTTTCTGTTATATTCATCTTCATTTGTAATTAAGGAAGGTAAAAGACTGGCTATTTTATTTTGTATATCGTAGTACTCAGAAAGTGTATAGGTATCAGCGTTGCCATTGTTGACAATCTCATTTAATCTCTCATATTTTGGAATTAATTGGTCTATTGTGTCTGCATTTTGTTCATAAGATACGAGTAACTCTTTATTGGCAATCGCTACATCATTTGCAAATTGCTCCGCCTCAGCTTTAGCTTTAGCTTGGCTTTCAAGGATACTTCCATAGATTACTTCTGCCAAAACAATTCCTGTTCCAACGGCAGTTGTTGATAAGAGTCCTTTACCAATGGCTTTGAGACCGCCTACTACTGAAGCCCCGTTGCCAGCCCCCACAGAAGTCCTACTTGTATTTTGAGTTTCTTCATTAGCTGGCAATGCTTTAATTTTACTTAATGTATTATTATATAATTCAGTTAACTCTATTGCTCTTGTAGCCCCATCAATAAATGAGGTAACAATGTTGGTAGAACTTTGACCCGCTGCAGCCGTATTTTTCCCAAATGTTACTATACTTTGATTCATTTTTTCAATTTGGTTTGAAATATCGGAAATGCCTGCTATGTTTAAGCCTTCACCAAGCTGCATATTGCTCAATTGGGTATTTAAATCGGTGATTTGAGATGCTAATTGTTCGAAGTCAGTAGTGTTTGCATAGGCTTTTTGGAGCTCGTAAATATTATATAAATTAGATTCTAGAGCCTGTAAATTTTGCTGTGTTTCTTCGATGCCATAGATTTTAAATTGGTTTGTAGCGATTGTTTCCATGTCTACTTTCATTTGTGTTACAAAATTTTTAAGAGAATGGAGATCGCCAGTAGGGATTTTGGACAGCTGTTTATAAAATGCACTAACATTTATTTTTAACTCATCAAATGTGTCATTAAGAGTATCAATCGATTTTATAGAATCCGAAATTTGCTGCTTGAAATCTTTGAAGATGGAAAGGGGAGCGGCGGTTTCAGTTCCTACATTTTGCAGTTTTAAAGTAAACGCTTCTAATTGCTGCTCCAATGCTTTTATTTGTTTTCCATACTCAATAAACATTTGAGTATTATGACCTTTAACATCTAAGTTGATTGTTAGATTAGGGATGTTTTTTAATTTTTTTATGTATGTAGATATATTTTGTTTCGAAATTTTATCGTTGATTCCTAGAGCGACTAAAAGCTCAGTTGGTTTTTTTTGTTCACCACCAGTACTCAATCGATTTTCCCTCCTAATTAAGACAACTGAAAATTCAGCTACTAATTTAAATTGGCAGCTGGATAATCATTCATTCTTATATTTTTTATAAGGCATAAAATGTTCAAATACCCTCCTAATAAGTAGGGGAGTAGTTCAAAATTCTAACGGTTTTTTAGTATTAAATATTGAAATCAACACTTGGTTATTCACCTTTGAGCTCTTTTTCTAACGCCAAATATTTAATACTTAAATTTAGTCGTTTACTAAGCTCATCTAAAACATTTGAAATTTCATGAGGTGTGAACATTTCTACCAGGAACAACTCATACCAGCCGATATCAACTAGCTCATTCATAGTAGCAAAATGTGTTTCTATTGATTTATCTTTTAATTCAGCTTGTAAGTCAGTGAAGTGTTTAATAATTAAAAATAAAATATAGTTATTTAATTCGCCATCATTTTTGAAAAAATCGAGCTTATGCTGTTCAACATAGGACATCGTATGGGAGAGCTCATTGATTAAAATAGTTATTTTACGCTTACTAAATTTAGGATAGTAATAAATAAATTTTCCTTGATCTTTATCAATGTAAAATTTTTGTTTTTTATTTAGTTCCTCAGCATTTTTTCGTATGTCAGTTAATGTTAATTTCGTCTCACGTTTTGTCATAATTACGCTCCTTTATTGAGATAAAAAAAGAGCAGAAAAAATCTGCTCTTTTTAATTAATTCATTTATATGATATCTACAATAATTTTTTCGCTGTATGTACCATCAGTTACTTCAATAATTGTTTGATCGTTGACTTTTGAAGAAGCTCCTAAAGCAACGACACCATCTGCACTTACAGTTGCAATGGATGAATCCTTTGATGTCCAAGTTAAATCAGTGTTTTGTAGTAAAACATTGCTATAGCCTGCGCCACGAATACCTAATACTGAAATTCGTTGTGAATCTCCAACGACAGTGGAATCGAGAACTACATGAGATGGATTTGCAGCAAGTGCCGTAAATTGTACTTTTTCCTCTGATAAATTACGAAGTTTAATATAAGCATAATTACCTTTTTTATCGGCAAGCGAGCTACCAGCTAGGGAAGAAGAAGCTACACCTTCATGTGTCATTGAAATTTCAACAGCACCATTCGGTTTGAAGTTCGGCACTTCAATAATAACTTCCCCAGTTTTCCCGTTATTTGATCGAATATCTACGTTTAATTCCATACGAACAGCTTTAGGGAATGAGTCAGCAGAAATCTCAATCGTGTCCATCATTTCCTGAACAGCATAAACAACCTGAATTTCTTTCCCAGCTAATGCAGGAACACTAATTTCTTTACCAGTAGGCGTATATTGTGTGAATGTACCGTTTAGCTGCTCTACATGCACCATACCGATAGGTGTTTCAGCTAATGTGCCTTTCCCAGCTACATCAAGTAAAATAATTTCATCTGTATAGTATTCAGCTAGTTGATGATTGATTTCTGTACCATTTTGTAAAGCAATATAAGCAGTATCAAAAGCGGCATCTTCAATGGAGAATGTTAATTCCTTTTGATAGTTAAGTTCGTATACCTTTTTAGAGCCTTTCCCTGCATGAATAGCCTGTGTTTGAATTGCTTGAGTCATAGATGAGTTAAGTAATGTTTTACCATTTAAAATTAATTCATTTGTTAAACGGTCAAATAAACGAACATTTGCTACTGAAGTTAAAAATTGATTTTGTTGTGACATAAAAATTACCATCCTTTTAGTTTATATTTGTATTGGAACTAGGCTCAAGTCCTAGCTTTTTCATTTGTTGATCAAATGCTGATTTTGTTATAATGACATCTTCGTTTTTCTTTGGTTCTTCAATATAACCTAACCAATGGGGGAGATCTTGGTCATTTTTAAATTCGATCATCCCAGAGTAGCGAGCATTTAGAATGGCATCGCTACTTACCATATAGTCCATGCGAATTAAACCTTTATGGAATTGATATAAAGTTAAATGTTCAATTTCATGGTAGGGTAAGCCAGATTTACAATGATAAGCAATTATTTGTTGCTCAAAATCTGCCTGTCTTGTTTTTCTTTTAGCCATAAATGCACGTGCTTCTTGAATGGCCTTTTTTGTACCAGGATCGATAAATTCATCATCTAAATCAATAAGATTTTGTTCACTAATAATGGTTTTGATTTTATCAAAATCACGCTCATTTAAAGTGATACCATCGACAACCATAAATACCATACCTTTTTCATTCATTGAAATTTGAATATCCTCAGTGTTAAAAACTAAACGGTATAATGAAATTAATTTCTCTAATATTTCATGTCCGCCATCGTTCTGAGATATGGAAATTAAAAAAAAGAAGTAAGACATTCTAATTATTTCAGGCTGTTGAAAATCGTTCTTAGGTAAAAGTAAGCACTGCACAGCATCATAAAATTCATCTGCATCCTTCATTTTTACAGGATAAATATTTAAACCTTTATAATAAATGGGTTTTCCGAAAGCCTTTTTAGTAGTAATTTTCATGATCTATAACCTATAGGCTGTTGCCCTGAAGGCATAATGTAAATCCAGCGATAACCTATAAAACCATTTGGTACATTGGTGATGGGGAGTCCGCTATGGAATCTTAAATCTCCAAATTCTTCAATATCCTCTTGAAATAATACTTCATTTAGCACTTCACCAAGCCAATCAAGGCGAAAATCAATATTATTGACAAAATCAGGTGTATACATATCAAAAATATATTGTTGAGTGCTTGAATAAGGGTTATCAGAGAATTGATTGATGTTTTTGATATAGTTTTTTTGAGGCATTCGAGATCCTGTATATAAGCAAATTCTACAAAATTTTGTTTCTAATGATAAATCACTAGTTTTATCACCAATAACGATTAAATTGTTAAGTATATGTTCTTTCTCGGGTAATTGAGAAACATCCATTTTTAATTCGTCAAGTGGATCATCTGAAGGATCCTGTGGTATGTAGTATAGCAAACGAAGCAATTTTTCATTTTTTATCAATGAATGATAAAATTCAGTTATGTTTTTTACAATTTTCATTCTCCTTTATCTGTAGCCTCCTAAGAGTGTAATTTTGAAGGTTTCATCATTAAAAATATTTTACATTAATTCATCCATACAATAGGCATCACCTTCTTTCAATTCATATAGATAGTAGTCATACTAAGCAAATAAATAGATTGCATAAAAGTAGGCTACACTTTTTAAATGAAACCTTCATGATAGGCCTGTATAAAAAATTTTATGTAACAGACAGACCTATTTGAAAAATTCATTTATTTTATGTATTTTAAATTAATTAACTCATTGAATAGACTCTTCATCTATATCTTCAATGCCAAGAGCAAGAGCTTCATAATAGGAAGTATTTGAAAATGTATTATGTCTGCTAGAACCTTTTTTAATTTCTTTCTGTTTATAGTGGGAGAGTACGTAATTATCTTGTAATCGATGCGTTGTGCTTTGATTCTTTAGTAATTTTGTTAGTTCTCTCCGTCTTTTATTACGTTTTTTAGCTTCTTTAATATACTTTAAATTTTCTTCCTCTAAAAAAAGTTCTTCTTTAGTAAAATAACCTTTTGTCATGTAGTAGCTTAGGATATCCAATATAACGATCGTATGATGAACTTGTGAGGTAGCTGTTAAATAGATTTCTAAAGAGACCTCTTCACCTCGATAAACGATTTTCTCATTTTCTAAAATGGACTGTATGTATTGAACTCTCTCTTCAATTGGGAGCTCTAAATTTAATTCAATTATCGTATTTGGTAATTGTATTTTCATATTAATTCTCCTTCTACTTATTAGGGTGACTGGTGTAGATTAAAATCCACGTTTTTCGCCCAAACGTATAATATGATTATTTTTTACATTTTTTACATTGTGAATGAAATAAATCTTTGCTGCTACTATTTAAACTAAAAAACTCATCTGTAGCTGGGAGAACATCATAACACTTACTACATGTTTTTGTTTTTAATTTTAATGTATTGATATAAATTACTTTTCTCCATTGTCTATCATTCTCTTGTTTAATCTTCAGACAAATTGTATTGAATCGACTTCCAACTGTTTTTGCGGGTATTCCTAATATTTTTCCGATAGTATAATAGGTGTAGTCTTTTGAAATATATGTTATTAATTTAATTTGCTCTTCATTTAAGGATTTTTCAATTAATTTATCTAAATCTGCGAACAAAGTAATCACATCTGTGTTCATTTTTAAAGAATCAGTTGCACAAGCTCCTTGATTGATGTTTGTATCGTCAATTGATCCTCTGAAAGTTAACAGTTCTTTAATAACGGCTACATCTGATAATACTAACTGCTTGTATTTTGTATCCTTACTTGTTTGGAAAACCATAATAGCATCCATCTCCTTTTGTATTTCCATATTTATGTTTTTATATTATAATCCTATTATTAGATAAATCAATGATTATTTTAAATTAATTTATCTATAGTTTAATGATGTATTAAGAAAAGCAGTTAAATAAATATTAAATAAATTAATTTAAAATGTTACATTATAAAATAGCGTATGTTACTATTAAAATAAATCTATTTAAAATGGAAAAAAGAGGGAGTGCGGAAAGGTGAAGGTTGGGAAAACAAAAGAATTGTTGATAGAGGATATCAAAGCCAAAATTCCTCTGTTAGTTCAAAATGATCTAATATTAGATGAGATTGCTATACAGCTTCAGAAACATAACATAAGTATAGGAAATATACTTGAATTAATAAATGATGAGGGGAGGTTATACGAAGCGAACATTCAAGAACTACTACTCCTAGCAGAGCAGTTATATTTAAAATTTAATGATAATGATGATGATTGGTCAGCAGAATGGCTAAATCCATCAGAGGTCAAGGAGTTGAGATTGTATAGAAAAGAATCTCCATATGAAGAAATTATTAGATTGCCTTATACCTTTGAGAGTGTGCTAAAAACTGGACACAATGAGTATGTAGCGATAATCCCAAATACAATTATAGGAAAGCTCTGGATGAGTGGTATTACAATGTATAATCCAAATATCCAACGCCAGGCAAAAAAGAAAAGGGTAAAAGACGCAATTATAGAGGTAATGAATTTAAATCCTAAATCTTTACGAGATATTGAAAAACAAACATTGGAAGGAGATTTAATAACTTCTACCTTACGCTACAATGCTAGAGTGGGCTCTGGAGTGAATGGGATTGAATGTATTTATGATGAACGAGAGCAATCACTAACCCTATTAGAAGGAGCGTTATTAGATGTTTTGGATGGTGCGCATCGAACATTTTCTATTTATAATGCCTATATGAAAAAGGTTGATTTAAAAGGAGCTATGATTGTTATTTTTTCAAATATGACGGAGGCTCAATGTAAGCGCGTCCAAGTAGACATGGCAAAAGCTAATCCAATTCCCAAACCTAGATTACAAGAATTAGCAAAAGATAAATTATCCGATGAAGTTGTCATCGAACTAAAAGCTGAAGGTGAATTAAAAGGGAGAATTACATCGAACGCCAACGTTAAATATTCATATGGTGAAGTGGTAACGTTTTCGGAGTTATCCAATGCCATTGATAAAAGCTTTATTATAGAAAATCGCATTGAAATCATTAAAATTGCCAAGATTATTAATGAATATATGATGTATCTTTTTGCGTACTATAAGGAAAATTTAGTTGATAAAGAATCGTTGATGTTTAAGAGTAGAATGTTCATTGGTCACATCGAATTAGCTGCTAAAATGTTTGAAAATAATATCCCATTTGAAGATTTAAATAAGCATTTAGACAAAATTGATTTTACAAAGGATAATCCTATTTGGGAGGAAGTTGGTATTGTTAAATATGGTAGTATGAGCTTACGCAATAGAGCTAAAATTCAAAAGTTATTTCAACAATTAATTTGAAAATGAGGTGTACAAGGTGCTGAAAGAAAATGTATTAAATAAAGATATTAAGGAATGGTATTTGCAATCATTAGATGTACAGGAAAACAGCCTTACTACTTATTTATCGCTATTTAATAAAGCAACATTGCTAGAAAATCAAAAAAATAAAGATATATTTGATATGAATAAAGTAGAATTAGAAGAGTTATTTTACAGTTTAAAATCACCAAGTCCACAATCAATTAGTGCATCTATCGGTTTTATTGGGAGATATATAGATTGGGCTATAATGAATGGCTATACAGATAATCGATCACAAAGACTACCAAGTATTATTGATATGGAATATTGTAGTAAATTTATCTTTAAAGCATCTATAGTTCGATATACAAGAGAGCAATTATTAAGCAATCTGCAATTATTTGATGACCAAAGACATGCAGTATTTCTTCTCTGCTTATTTGAGGGGATTAAAGGAGAGGGCTATAGTGAGATTTTAAATTTAAAAATGGATGATTTAAAGCTTGGAAATGGAGAATGTCAAGTAAAATTACTAAATAATAAGGGCTATACTAGAACAATTGAAATATCCGAAGATTTATACTGGAGGTTAGAAAGGTTAGATAAAGTATCCTCAACAAGTGCACAACCAAAGCAAGGGCAAAAATATTTTTCAGATAGTACGTATATATTTAAAAAAGCAAATGCTAAGGGCGAAGATATACAGCTGAAGGCTTCATTCGGAAATAGAGCTTTGGATTTAGCAAAATCTGTTTTTGACAATGGTAATTTGATAGCAAGTACAATTCAAACCTCGGGGATGATGTGGTACATATGGGAATTGCTCAAACATCAGGAGGTAAAAGTACTTAATAAGGACGTTTTAGAGAAAGTTGCTAGTAAATATGATACAGGATACGTAAATAAAGATAGTAAGTATGTTAGTTATTCCATCCTCCAACATAAGCTTGATTTTGATTTTATTAAAACAAATTACGGTTTTTTCCATATTGAGTTATAGAACTGGTGAATACCAGTTTTTTTATTTGCTAAAAAGTATTTGTTGGCTAAAATTTGTAAATATTCTCAAGTAATTCGCTTGAAAACGAACGTCTGTTCGTGTTAATATAAAAACAATATAATTGTTTAATCTTCGCAATAAGGAGGGATTTAAATGAATAATAAGGAGACAACTGCAATAGTAGAGCTTGTTATTTATAAAGATAGTGATATTTCTTTTGAATTAATGAATAATTTCTATGGCAGCATTTCGAATGTAGTGTTAAATGACGAGGGAGGAAATGCTTTAATGTGTGAATGTATGGATAGTTCTCTTTCTAGTTTAATTCTTATGGATAAATTTAATGATGATGAGGTTGAACTTATTAAGGAGATAGGTGATACAAAATTTATTTATAAAAAATCACAAGAAATGGAAATCCACTACGATAGTTTAGTTCAGTTAGATGATAATAAAGATAATATTTTTTGTGTTGCGGAATTCCAGAGTACTATTTATCTATATAATGGGTTTCAAAGAAAATCTATAATCAATAACCAGATTACAAGTTTGGAGAGTCTTAAAGATTATTTAAAAATAAATTATCCAAATCATAAAATTTTAGAAAGAATGAACTGAGTACATAAAGTAGTGGTGTCACAGCTTTCTAATAGATAGATTAATGCAAAAAATGGGGTGTTTAGATGGACAAATATGTTGTGAAAGAGTTTGCCTCTGAAATAATTGAAACATCAAAAGGTAGAATTAATATGGTAGATGCCGAAGCATTAGCAATCGTTTACATATCAAAAAAGAAAAATGTTAATCCAAGTAATTGTTTAAAGTGGATTATTCAGTGTAGGGGTAAGAGTTGAGAGGTTATGTATTAAATAAGTAGAGTTGCTGGAGGAGGGATGTATATATGGAGAAAATTGTTTTAGGTGAAATAAAAGAAATGATGAGCCATTTTGGAAAAGTTCTTCGCATTATCAATCAGGGTAGAGCGTTTGAAAGTGAAAATAATTTAAATGAATGTATAAATAAATGTAAGAGACTCCAGGTAGAGTTAATGAATTCAATTAAACTTATTGAATGGACATTTATGGAGATCCAAAAAGCTGAACAAACTCAACTTGCATTAAATAGTGAATCAGATGATGAAAAATAGAGACAACTAAAATTGTTGGTAGTTATAAAAAACAAGATTCTATTCATTTAATGAAGGGAATGAGTTAAATGAACTTAGTAAAAAACCAAAGAACACCCTCTTTGAAAATTGATAGTCATGCTATGGCTTTGGCTTATCAAGAAATGGGTGATTTAAATTTACATATTTCAATGGAAATGGATCATTTAGAATGGGAGGCACAGAGAATTATAGACAGTTTACTAGAAAAAATAGATGTATTAGATATTTATTAGTAATCGCAAGTCATAGTGTTGGGTTTCTCAATCAAAAAGTAACATAAAATAAATGATGATAGTATACATAATATTATTGCGGAGTATAGATCAACTATGCTCTGCTCAGACGTTAGACAAGCTCAAAAAATTGAATTGTCTAACGTCTTTTTTCTTTTACAATGAAATAGAGCTAAGTCATTGATTTCCACGAGAGGGGCAAACTGCTTTCCTCGCTTCGCTTTGCTTTCGAACAGGAAGCAAAGCGAAGCCTAGGACCTCGATTTTCCAGTAGGAGTCACCGCTCTTCGTTCCAATCAATTTCTACATAAAATACTCAATACACTTGTTGATGAAAGAAATATTAACGATTGATCAATTAGTACTTTTACTGCCCTAAATTTAAAGAAACTGGTGACTTGCTCCATTTTTGTTTGAAAAATGCGAAAAATTTCGAAACTTTTCCGGGGGTATATCCGTATAGTAGGTAATATGATGAAAGGGGTGAGCAACTTGACGCTATTTGGCTATTCACTCGAACAAATCTTTTTGGTTGTTTTGATTTTTGCTGGTCTTGCCACAATACTCGTTATGTTTTTTGGTGATGCTGTCGAAGGTATTGGTGAAGGACTGCCCATTTTTAATCCGAGTGTCATTCTATCTTTCATTACGTTGATGTCAGCAGCAGGATTTATTTTAGAAAAACTAGCCTGGTTCTCTAGCGTTTGGAACATTATTGCTGCATGTATCATCGGCGTTATTTTAAGTACTTTGTTTTATTTATTCGTCCTTGTTCCGCTGCGATCAGCTGATGTTTCATTGGCTTATACGGAGGAATCACTAGGGGGGCAATTGGGAAAAGTCATTGTACCAATTCCTGTAAATGGTTTTGGTGAGGTTGTTATCGAAACGACAAGTGGTATGATTTCGAAACGGGCAACAGGCTATGATAATGAAGCCATTGACTATGATGAGACCGTGCTTGTTGTAGATGTGAAGGATGGTACACTTTTTGTCAGAACGTATGAGAAAAAATTTGTATAAAGGAGAGATCTATCTATGTCAACCGATATTTTAATTGTTTTAGGAATTGTAGCATTTGTATTAATCGCCCTAGTCGGCTTATATGTGACAAAGTATCGTACGGCGGGTCCTGATGAAGCACTGATTGTGACAGGTAGCTATCTCGGCTCAAAAAATGTACATAAAGATGAGTCGGGGAATCGCATTAAAATAATTCGTGGGGGCGGTACATTTGTATTCCCTATTTTCCAGCAAGCACAGCCATTAAGTTTACTATCTAGTAAATTAGAGGTAACAACGCCTGAAGTTTATACAGAACAAGGTGTACCTGTTATGGCTGATGGTACAGCCATTATTAAAATTGGCGGCTCTATTTCTGAAATTGCAACAGCAGCAGAGCAGTTTTTAGGAAAGCAAAAAACGGAGCGTGAAGCGGAAGCACGCGAAGTTTTAGAAGGCCATTTACGTTCGATTTTAGGCTCCATGACGGTGGAGGAGATTTACAAAAACCGTGATAAATTCTCACAGGAAGTTCAACGTGTTGCTTCTCAGGATTTAGCTAAGATGGGTCTTGTGATCGTATCCTTCACGATCAAAGATGTACGAGATAAAAATGGCTATTTAGATTCACTTGGTAAACCAAGAATTGCACAGGTAAAACGAGATGCAGATATTGCGACGGCAGATGCAGAGAAAGAAACGCGTATCAAACGTGCAGAAGCCTCTAAGGAAGCACAAAAGGCAGAGCTAGAACGTGCGACAGAAATTGCGGAAGCGGAAAAGGAAAATCAATTAAAGGTAGCTGAGTTCCGTCGTGAGCAGGATATTGCAAAAGCCCGTGCTGACCAAGCCTATGAGCTTGAAACAGCTCGTGCTAAGCAGGAAGTGACGGAGCAAGAAATGCAAATTCGCATTATTGAGCGTCAAAAGCAAATTGAATTAGAAGAAAAAGAGATTTTACGTCGTGAGAAGCAATATGACTCTGAAGTGAAGAAAAAGGCTGATGCGGATCGTTATGCAGTGGAACAAAATGCCGCTGCCGAAAAAATGCGAGAGCTAGCGCAGGCAGATGCGGAAAAATATCGTATTGAATCGTTAGCGAAAGCAGAGGCGGAGAAAATTCGTTTGGATGGTCTTGCCAAAGCAGATGCCGAAAGAGCGCAAGGTGAGACAGAAGCAGATATTATTCGCCTACGAGGTCTTGCAGAAGCTGAGGCTAAACGTAAAATTGCCGAAGCCTTTGAATACTATGGTCAAGCAGCTGTGCTGGATATGGTAGTGCGTATGATGCCAGAATATGCAAAAGAGCTTGCGAGTCCTCTTGGTAATATCGATAAAATTACAGTGGTCGATACTGGTGGTGGCGAAGGCAGTGGAGCAAATAAGGTTACGTCTTATGCAACTAATTTAATGTCTACACTACAAGAAACATTAAAAGAAACTTCTGGTATCGATGTGAAGGAACTGATCGAAAGCTATGCTGGTAAGCACACTTTGCGTCCAGAATTAGAGCAAATTGCCCTAGGTTTGGAAAAAAAGCAAGCACCTGTTGAAGCAGTAGAAACAAAAGAAACTGTAGAACAATCCTAATAAAAATATATTTACCCAAAGAAAAATGGCATTTCCAATTGTGATAGGTTCCCTATTAGGTAGACAGATTAAAAAATAAAATCTGTTTATCTAATGGGGATTTTTTTATGACAAAATATTCTTTCACTGAAGAAACAGTTAGCCATTATATCATTCTAGCAGGAGGAGCATTACACATTAAATGAAGTAGCAAAAAATTTAGATGTACACCAAGATACAAAAAAGATTGGCAAAATAATGATCTTTATTTTGGAGAAGGGGTCTGAGCAATTAAACCAATAGAAACCTACTCTAAAGAAATAACATTGAGACAAATATTTCGTTTTACAACAATGAATGCTACCAAGAAAATTTAATAGAATTTAAGGATCAACACTCATAAAGAATTTTTTATTTTCACTGTCTACTTGACTGGGAGCACCACACCCACATTTTTATGCAAAAAAGCCCAATCCTTTCAAATTGCGCTAATTACGTTTCATATTTAGTTTTACATAGTTGTCACATTATTTTTTTCTGAGGAAACCCGTAATTTTTTTGCCAGTTCGGGATGATTTTCAGCTTTGCCAACTGCTTTTGTTTCGTTTCGGCACTGGTTTTCAAATAACGTCTTGTGGTGTCAATGCTTTTATGTCCTAAAATATCCGCTAAATCCGACAGTGGATTGCCACAGTCTAAAAAGCTTCGGGCGAAGTAGTGCCGCAGATTGTGGGGGAAAACCATTGCTGGATCAACTCCGCATTTCTCTGCTACTTCTTTCATTGCACGTGCAATATAGGAACGGCTTATAGGGCTGCCTTTACTGCCCGTAAAAACAATACCGCTTTTCACATTTTTTTCCTTGCAATATAAGGATAAATGACCTTGTAAATCCTTATGTATGACAATCGTGCGTACAGTTCCTTTATTGTTAATAAGAACCTTACCGCTCTTGATAGCCTCAACGGTGATAAACTGCAGTTCCCCTATGCGTATTCCTGTGTAGGCAAGCGTTAGCATAATCATCGCAGTTTTCGTCTTTTTATTCGTGAAGGCGCTTTCAATCAACTTGTCAAATTCCTTTTGGGTAAGCTCATGTTGAGCGGTGGTCTGTTCTTGAATTCTCAGAGCCTTCAGGGTGAAATCATCCATCTCCATAAATTTTAAAAATTTATTGACCGCCGCAATGCTACGGTTGACGCTTGAAGGTTTCAGCCTTATTTCCATTGATTTTTTATACTCTATTAAATATTCCTTTTGCAGTTTCCCATCTTTTCCCTCTAAAAAATCAATCAATTTCAAAATATCTTTTTGATAGCTTCTGATACTATTTTTTGCGTATTCATTGTATGTTAAATGTTTAATGAATTTAGGCAAACCACCCTTTAGCTTGTTTAATAACATAAAAATAATATACTCCTTTTTGACTTTGACAAGAGTATATCAGCAAGTATTACAATTTACAACATAGTTGCGATAAATATAATTATCGCAACTACTAGTTTTATAATAAACTATAATGGGCATAGTAAACCCTACAATTATTTCATTATTTGAACAAATCGTCAAAAAAACTTCAAAGCTTGCAAAGCTCCTTCTTAGAAGGGTTTTGCAAGCTTTTTAAGTTGCGATAATTATATTTATCGCAACTCAAATAAAAAGATATGTAGGCAAAGGAACTGGTGCGGCTGGGGGGAGAAGCATATTAACACATACTTATGCGATCTTTTTGTTAACAGAATACATCACAAAAGTAATACTAATCCAAATTTAAAGTTGTCCAGAAGGAAGTTAGTAACAAATTGGAGGTAATGAAAAAATGAATTATTTTAAAAGAATAACGGGTACTGTAAAAGGAATAGCCAATAAGCGAATGATTTCACTGCTGTTATTTCTGACAATGTTTTTTTCACTCATGCCACAGTTTATGTTGTCGGCAAATGCGGATAGCGAAGTTACCCTGTTTGTATCACCCAGTACAGTTTCCAACGATACTGCTCCTAGAGCGGATGGCGCAACCTATGCCACGCTGCAGGGAGCGATAAATGCAGCCCAGAACAATGATACGATTGCTGTAACAGAAGATATAACGATGTCAACGACAATTTCAATTATGAAAGATATTACGCTAATAGCTAGTGGAGGAAATTACAAAATTACATTGGGTATTAATGCTAGTTTTTGGGTCCAGAATGGCTTTGATTTGACTTTGGGTGGAGGCTCGGATACTGAAGTACTTACGCTTACGGGTTCTCAGAGAACACTTATATCTGTTGCAAATGGCAATATTGTAGTAAACAACGGAGCAAAGCTTTTAGCAACTGGCACTGGGAATATGGTACTGGATTTATACGATCCGAAGGCGTCCGGAAAAATAACTGGCGGACATTTGGAATCTTCCGGATCAATCGCCATTTCGATGACGAATGGTGCTACACTGGAGGAAATCAGTGGCGGAACTATCATTGGTAAAATGCACTCGTTATATATGTATGACGAAGGTACAAAAGTCAATCTAATTTCGGGTGGCACTTTCAAAAATTTGGCTGCTGCTCCAGATAGGTGGGCAAATGTTCAGGTGGACGGTAAGGCACAAATTGGTGAGATTTCCAACGGTGATTTTTTTGCGGAACATGAGATTTCCGCTCTTCGCCTAATTCGAGGTGGAAAAATTGGGGAAATCAGCGGTGGGAGATTTATTTGTGCGTATACTGGACTTACTACTAATAAAGAAGGAAGAGGAGTTGACATTGTAGCATTGGACTATCCGTCAGGTATCGATGAAATATCCGGCGGAACTTTCGATGGAGAGATAGGTGTTCTGCTGATCGAGGCCGGCGCTTATATTAACACGATAAGCGGAGGAACTTTTTCAGGTGGACAATCTGGCCTCCAAAATGATATTGGCGGTACTATTGGTACCATTAACAATGCCGTTATCACTTCAACGAACATTGGTCTTCTGAATGTTGGCACGATTAATGAAATCGGCAGTGGCACAGAAATCACTGGAGATTCTCTTGCCCTTTGGAACTATGCGTCGAATAATCCAAATGCTATTATCAAGCTCATCAGTGGGGGCAAATTTACCACCGTTAGCGCATCTGGGGAAGCTTTTCTAAACGAAACCACAGTAAACTTGATTTCAGGCGGCATTTTCACTGGTGGGTTCTATGCAATCAATTCAACTACATCAAGCAGCACTTCTCCTGCAAAAATCGGCACTATATCGGGAGGCGTTTTTTACGCCCAAACAACAGGTGGTGCAAGCCTTGTAGCTATCAAACTAGCCAATCCGTTAATTTTGGAGCCTGCTTTAATTACTAATAAGGGGGTAGCGCGTTTTTGGGGAAACGGAGGCAGTATTTTTAATGATGAATCCCTTGTAATCTACCCAGCAGGTTATCATATGAGTACTGCTACTGAAGCGGTAAGCAGTATTGCAGGTGTAGAATTTAAATATTTGACAAAGTCACTTTATACGGTAACCTTTAATTCCAACGGTGGTTCTGTAGTGGCAGAAAAAACGGATATACCCCTAGGTAGCCTTATAACCGAGCCAACGTTACCGACCAAAAGTGGCTATACATTCAGCGGTTGGTATAAAGAAGATTCCCTAACCAATGCATGGGACTTTGCTATAGATACTGTTACCGACAACATTACGTTATACGCAAAATGGATAAGTAAAGGTGGAGGTGGTAGTGGTAGTGGTAGTGGTAGCGGTAATGGTAGTGGCGATGGCAGTGGTACACCTACGGCGACATTACTAGTTCAAGGCATAGACAAGCAAACCGGGGAAATTATTTATAGTAAAAGTTCAAGTATTACAGTTGGCAGCACAGAAACTATAAACGCCCCGGCTATTGAGAGTTATCAATTGGATGCAGGCAGTAAAAGGACGGAAACGATAACGATCAAATCAGGTGAAAACAAGGTTGTATTCTACTATAACAAGAACACAGTCGCTATCCCTGAGCTTGAAACCGGTGAGCATATCAAGTATATCAATGGCTACCCTGACGGCAGCGTAAAGCCAGAAAGCTCAATCACAAGAGCGGAAGCAGCAGCAATATTTTTCAGACTGATAAAAGACGAAAATAAGAATACGGCTGTAAGTGGAAAGTTCAGCGATGTCGGTGGCGGCACATGGTATGAACAGTCGGTCAATTACCTTGCAAGTCAAGGTATACTGAAAGGGTATGGGGATGGCACGTTCAAACCTAGACAGACAATCACAAGAGCGGAATTTGCAGCCATAGCCTCAAGATTTGATAACCTGTTAACAAGCGAAAACACTTCGTTCAATGATGTGCCAATCAATCATTGGGCGGCAGAGTATATTGACAGCGCGTATACTAAGGGTTGGATTAATGGCTATCCTGACGGCAGCTTTAGACCGGCAAGTTCAATCACCCGCGCGGAAGTTGTGAAAATTGTAAACACCATGTTAAACCGCAAAATCGAACTTAACGATATTCCATCGGACGCGCCGCAATACAAGGATTTAAATAAAACACATTGGGCATATTGCCACATCATAGAAGCGTCTACAGAGCATACCTACACACGTAAGGAAAACGGCTATGAGCTGTGGAAATAGTAAAGTAAGTATTTTCTATTATTTTACTCTGCATGTTTCGATCTATGTGCCGAAAGAAAAAACAAAATCAGCGGAGGAGACCATAAACTTGAAGAATGATCGTTCTTCCGTTGAATTGTTAAAAGCATAGATAACTAAACCGGTGATAGGTATGCAGCAAGAGTTCCATTAGGGGAGATTGATCTGGCTGATTCTCATATTCGAAAGTGAACTGCGCCCAATTGTTAGATCCACTCTTACAATTAGAGGTGCAGTTTTTCTATGGATAAATTTACTGCTGAGGAAAAATTGGGAGCCGTTTTACGCTATTTAAACGGCAAAGAAGGTTATAGAGAAATGGGGGAAATTATCATCTGCTGATAATACCCTTATTAAATCGTTTCTTCTACATTAAAATCTGAAACGTTCTATTTAGACAATTGAAAGCGTACTATGACGGCAATCGTCAAACAAACTGTCAAAGACTATATAAATTTTGATAATGATATCCGAATACAAGCGACACTAAACAACCAGTCGCCGATTCAGTACCGACAACTGATTGGATAATGCTTTTTGATCCCTGTCTTATATAGGGGCAGTCTCAAATTGATTCATCAGGACGCTACTTTTATTTTTGTTGCTGCCATTCACTTACAAGCATGCCGTATACAACATGATCCACGTAATGGTCATAGAGCCATTCTGCTGAGCGAATCGTACCTTCTTTTATTAGGCCAAGTCGTTCGGGTATTGCACGGCTTTTGTGATTGGCTTCAGCAACACGAATTTCCACTTTATGCAGCTGCAATGTTTCAAAGGCATATTGTAAGAGGGCTTTTACCGTTTTTGTCATAATGCCATGTCCCTGAGCACCTTCACTTAGCCAATAGCCGATCGTACCAATGTTATTATTCGGATTAATGGCATTAAAGCCAGCTATGCCGACGATTTCATGGTTAAAAAGAATAACGAGGGAGAGACTACTTTTTGATTCATGTCCTTTAATACAGCCCTCAATATAAGCTTTCGTGTCTGCCACTTTCTTCGTGTAATCCAACCATGGTAGCCATTCTTTTAGATACTCTCTAGAGGCATCTGTTAAGGTAAAAACCTTTTCTGCATCCTCCAAGGTGATTGTACGTAAAGATAGATCTTGGTCAATGGTTATTTGCATCTTGTGGACCTCCCAATTATTTTAATGCATCGTGCATAAAGCCCTTCATTTCGCGGCTTAGTACAGTCAGCTCTTCAATGATTTCGCTAAAATCCTGTACAAGCTGTGCTTGCTCATTCGTTGCATCATTGATTTGTCCCATATTTTGCTTTAAGTTTTCAAGATTTCTATTAATATTACGTAAGGAAGATTCTATATTTTCGGTAGCACTAGATGTCTCAAAGGATAATTTTCGAACTTCCTGTGCCACAATATTAAAGCCAGCACCATGCTGTCCAGCGCGAGCAGCCTCTATGGATGCATTTAAACCAAGTAAATTGGTTTGGCGGGAAATGCTTTTGATTAAATCCGTTACGGCATTGGTTTTTTCTGAATCTTCTAGGGCATGCTGTGCCTGCTTATTTATTTCCTCACTAGTAGCCGCTAATTCCTCTGAATGGGAAGCGATTGTGTGGACTTTATCTTGTAGGCTATTGACGATATTATCCATAGTACTCATATAATCTTCGAGTTTAAGCTCATTATCTATTGGTAGGCCAAATGCTAAGGCACCTACTACTTGACCATTTTCACGAATGGGGAATGAAAAAGCATTGATTGCTACGCCGTAAACATCCTTTGGTATAACCACATCTGCATTTTGTCCGTTAAAGGCAATGTAAACATTTTGGTCATTAGCATTTACTTTTTGTCCATCATGATAGCCTGAATCTACACGTTTCCCCGCTAAATACTTGATGACTGTTTCACTATCCTTTTCAATAACAGCTACAATGGCTTCTTGCTTTAATGCAAGGTGAATATAAGGTGCTGCAAGGGCTAAAGCTTCAATAATTTTCATAAAAATTCCTCCAAGTCTAGTCAATGAAAAATGGTTGTGTCATCTGTATTCATTGTGACAATGGTTCTAGATGATTACCTTTACTGTAGCATAATATTTGCCAAGTCAAAATAGTAAATTCCTTTTTATAAATAGCTTTTAAAAAGAGAGTTGGCGTGTTTTGAATGTCAATTAAAATTTGCTTTTTCCTGGTGAAAATGGTGATGAATTTGTCTATTATTTGACGGAGGGATCGTGTGTTTTACGAAATATTGTATTAGAATAATAGTAGTATGTTGAAGAGCTGAAGGAGAGAGAGTCATGGAATATATACAAAAAGGCACGAGAGCGTTTCATAAAGCAAACTGGGCCTTATTTTTGGCAGGCTTTATTACTTTTGCAAATCTCTATATAACGCAGCCATTACTACCGACATTTGCAGATGTGTTTCACGTCTCGCCAGCTGTAGCAAGTTTATCTCTTTCTGTCACTACCTTTGCCTTAGCAGTGAGTTTAATTATTGTTAGTTCTTTATCTGAGGCATGGGGAAGAAAATCATTGATGACGATTTCTATTTTTGCAGCCTCTGTATTGACAGTGGCACTAGCGTTTTCACCTAACTTTGAAATGATTTTAGGATTGCGTGTGCTACAAGGCATCGTTTTTGCAGGTTTACCGGCAATTGCCATGGCTTATTTGGGGGAGGAAATGGAACCAGCAAGCTTAGGTGTTGCCATGGGCTTATACATTAGTGGTAATTCTGTGGGAGGGCTTAGTGGACGAGTCATTATCGGAACATTAACGGACCATTATAACTGGCATATAGGGATGATGGTGCTAGGAGGAATTAGCCTTTTTGTCAGTGTGTTGTTTGTCTGGATGCTGCCAAGCTCCAAGCATTTTAGCCCACGTCCTTTACAATTAAAAGCATTAACTAAAACGCTGTTGCAACATCTGAAGGACTCTTCTATGTTGTGTCTATATGGTATAGGATTTGTTCTAATGGGAAGCTTTGTCACACTTTATAACTATATTGGCTTTCAATTAATGGCCCCTCCCTATAATTTGAGCGCGACCATTGTAGGCTGGATATTTGTCATATACCTAGTAGGGACATTTAGTTCAGCATGGTTTGGTAGCCTAGCCGATCGTTACGGACGCCAACAAATGTTATTACTAGCCATTGCCATTATGTTGGCAGGAGCCATAGTAACACTCAATGGGCTCCTTACTTTAAAAATTATCGGCATTACGGTGTTTACCTTTGGCTTTTTTGCAGCTCATTCTATCGCGAGTGGCTGGGTGAGTAGACGGGCAACACATGATAAAGCGCAAGCGTCATCCCTTTATTTATTTTTTTATTATGTTGGTTCGAGTGTTGGCGGGACAGTAGGTGGTGTTTTTTGGATGAAGTATGGCTGGGTAGGTGTGATCGCCATGATTGCTCTATTTTTACTAATTGCTTGCGTGTTATCTTTCTTATTGAAGGAATTAATTGCTAAGCAACATGCAATAACCACTCTATAGTACTAAATGATGTGAGGTGTCGTTTTGCAGGAATTACTTTTGTACTTTTTTATTATACTAACAGCTTCCATTTTGCAAACAAGTACGGGGTTTGGTTTTTCTATCATGGCCACCCCTTTTTTACTGTTGCTTTTTTCTCCGCAAGAGGCAATGCAAATAAATATCGTACTGTCCCTTGTTATTTCATGTTCTCTCATTTGGAAGGTGAGGCATGATATTGATGTCGCTTTGCTGAAGAAGATAATAATTGGTAGTGTTGTGGGCGCTCCTTTTGGCAGTATTTTATTTGCCTTAGTCGATGTCACGACATTTAAACTTATTATCGCCATCCTCTTAATAGGTCTTACGTTTCTCTTGATGAAAAATCTCTCCATTCAACAAACAAGTGGTAGAGATTATGGCGTTGGTTTAATCTCAGGAATGTTTACAACAAGTATTGGTATGGCAGGGCCGCCATTGTTGCTGTATTTTGCGAGCACCCATCGAAATAAGGAAACCATTAGAGCTATTTCACTAGCCTATTATATTTTTATCTATCTTATTAGTTTACTATCTCAAGTCACTGTTGAGGGCACAAGTAAACTGGTTTGGATTTATAGTCTGTATGCCTTGCCTATTGTTTTCATCGGCCTTATTTTAGGACAAATCTTGTTTACTAGGCTCAATCAAAAGCTATTTAAATCATTAATTTATCTTCTTTTAATAGCAGCAGGTATGATTTTATTGATACAAACTATATGGACGATGCTATAAAAAAGAATGGAAGAGAATATTTATCTTCCATTCTCATAGTGTTGAGAAACAAAACCATCCATAGCATTTTTGTGAAAGGTGAAAAAGGATTTCCGTTGGAGGCTACTTGCTTTCCTGTGGGCGAGCGCTGAGCTGTTTCCTACGCTACCGCTCAGAGGCTTGCCTGTCTCGCTATATAGTTAACCCATAATATTGTAGCCAGCGTCGATGTAAATTGTTTCACCAGTTACACCACGTGATAGGTGAGATAGCATAACAATCGTCATATCGGCTACTTCGTCTTGTTGAACATTCCGTTTTAATGGAGCTGTTTCTTCAATTTTGTGTAAAATGGTATTAAAAGAAGGTACACCTTTTGCAGCAAGTGTACGAATAGCTCCAGCTGAAATGGCATTGACACGAATATTATCCTGACCAATATCAGCAGCAAGATAGCGCATGGAAGCCTCTAATGCAGCTTTTGCTACACCCATAACATTATAGCCATCAAGCACACGTTCAGCCCCTAAGTAACTCATCGTGACAATAGAGCCACCTTCTGTCATATACGGATGAGCTGCTTTTGCTGTTGAAATAAGTGAATAAGCACTTGTATCTTGTGCAAATGCATAGCCTTCACGAGTTGTTTCAAGGAAGCGGTTGTGTAAGTCTTCGGCGTGGGCAAAAGCTACTGAATGCACAATACCATGAATAACGCCAACCTTTGAGCCGATTTCATCGAAAGCCGCTTTTGTACTGTCATCACTATTTACATCGCATTGCACGATGAGTGAATCAGAATGGCCAATTGTGTCTAATTGCTTTTGTAATTTCTTTAATGAGCGTTCTTGTCGATAGGTGAAAATAACATTTGCACCTACGTCAAATAAGCGTTTCGCAATGCCCCAAGCAATACTACGATCATTTGCTACACCCATAACTACAATGTTTTTATCTTTTAATTGTAATAAATTATCCATCATTATAAAGAACTCCTTTGCGAGATAATATCTGTTATTAGTACCAACTACTAAAATCTTATCATACATAAAATATCGTTGCAATAACAAGATGAAAAGAGAAGTCGTTTCATAAGCAAAAAAAATTCATCTCTTTCTTATGAGAGACGAATTAAAGGTAGTCCTATTTTATTTGTTACCATGCTGTTCATACAGATATACTGCTCGATTAACAGCACTGCTGACGGTGATTCTAAAGCTATTTTGTGAGCGAATGACTTGAGCTAGTATTTTGATTGCTCTTGTTTGATCTCGGTGGAATGTAGCATTGTCTGTTTGAAAATCATCCTCTAAATGAGCGAGAAAATATGGTTTTAAGTGTTGAGGGAGTAATAAATCAGCTTCAGAGCTTTTTTCAAGCGTATTGTACACCCACAGGTCTATTGCATTTGCTAATTGGAAAGCGACAAAATACTGTAAATCATCATTCTCAAATCCCTTTGTTTTTTGAATTATTTGAATCTTTTTGAGCTCGTCTATTAAAAATGTATTGATGGAATAGTTAATTGCTTTAGAAGGATTGAGAATGAGTTCATCGTTGAACTGAGATTTTAAGAAAACCCAGTTATTTAACACGATGGCCCATGAATCTAGTGTATTCAAACATTTAGCACAAACATCTGGAAAAACTGGTTGCCATTTAGCAGCAAGATTTTTAAATAAATTCATATGGTCTTGATTAATAAGAAATAAACTATGTTCAACTTGTAGCTGCTTAAACATTATCATTCCTCCAATAGATTGGTATGTATAGCAATAGACCATATGATTATCTCTTGATGCAAATATTTAATACACATAAGAAGGCACCCAAAGTAGGATGCCTTTTAGGGTATACATTTACTTGAAGACTATTCGAATTTTAATGAATCGCCATCGAAAGTTTCGTCGGCTACTTTGATGGAGTCTGTTGGACAACCTTCAAAAGCATCTTGCATATCTTCTAATAGATCTTCTGGTACTTCAGCAGTTCCCATGTTATCATCTAAAATAACGAAGGCAATCCCTTCATCATCATAATCATAAATGTCTGGCGCTGCGGCTCCACATGCGCCACAGGCGATGCATGTATCTTTATCAACTATTGTGTATTTAGCCATTTTTTTCTCTCCTTTAACGATGTTCCTACAAAGCTTCATACTCATTTTAAAGATGTTTATCTTACATTTCAACTTAAATACTATTAAATTGGAGGAATTTGCGTCAATGTTTCATCAAATTTTATTGCAAATCTTTCAAAAACTCCATAAGGAGCGGACAATTTCGGCAGCCTATCATGTCCTAAGAGGAAAGCGTTCAGGCCAGACAATTCAAGATATTGGTCTTTTTCAGTTGCATCCATATTTTGGTCTGTTGCCGAAACTACCTCGTGCCACATTTGACGAGGCGGTTACCTTATTTATGCAATATAGTTGGTTAAACGTGCAGGAATCCGGTCATTTTTACATGGAAAAGCTAGGATTGCAGCGTGCACAGCAAACACCGACCTTTTTCTTTGATGGTTGGCATTATCGAGGGAATGAGCATGTTTTTTATGCAAGGCTTTCTCTCCTTGTCCAAAGCTTGTCACATCAAACTGCAACAGTTCGTTCTTTTTCACCAATCAGTAGGGATCCAGTAATTCAAGCATGGGTGCGCTCTTTTTTACAGGAGCATCATTACAAGGAGGGTCATTTGCAGCAACAATTAGTGGTAGAATGTACAAATGTACTCCAAACGATCCCTGTTTCAGATGCCAACAAACAGCTTGTTCTTTACCGCCTCAGTGGTTATCGATTACCAGGCTGGACTTGGCAACAGCTTGCATTTGAACGGAAGGAGAACGTGTTAGATAGTCAATTAGCATTTATAGAAACACTACATATATTATTAAATGAAGTGCAACAAAAATTAAATGATTACCCACTGCTTGGTCGAGTGGCTGAAGGGTTAAAAGTGACAATTTTATTAACTGATTCTGCCCAGCAAACAGCACAGTTATATGAGCAAGGCTATTCAATGGAGGAAATTGTACAAAAGCGAAAATTAAAACAAAGTACAATTGAGGATCATTTTGTAGAATTAGCCATGTATGAACCGAACTTTTCTATTGGACCATTCGTCTCATATGAAGAAGCACAAAAAGTTTGGCAGGTATCCAAGCAATATCAAACAAAAAAATTGAAAATATTACATGGAGCATTAGAGGACATGAGTTATTTTCAATTAAGGCTTGTCCTTGCGAAAGGAGAAGTTTAAATGGAACTTGAACAATTATTGCACAAGCATTTTGGTTATTCATCATTTCGACCAGGGCAGAAAGAAGTCATTGAAGCTTTGCTGCAAGAGCAAGACGTTATTGCCTTATTGCCGACAGGAATGGGGAAATCACTCTGCTACCAGCTTCCAGCCTATATATTAGAAAAGCCTGTCTTAATTGTGTCACCATTGCTTTCATTAATGCAGGATCAGGTAGAAGAGCTGAAGCGTTTTGGAGAAAAGAGAGTGATCGCTTTAAATTCTTTTTTATCCCAAACAGAAAAACGCTATGTACTACATTATCTAGAGCAGTATCGGTTTATCTTTACCTCACCAGAAATGTTATTACAGCAGCAGGTACAAGAGAAATTAGCGCAAATGAAGCTTGGCTTAATCGTAGTGGATGAAGCGCACTGTATATCACAATGGGGCTTTGATTTTCGACCGGATTATTTACGAATTGGTGAATGGTTTTCGAGGGGAAATCGCCCGCCAATATTGGCGCTATCCGCCACAGCAACGGATAAGGTCGTTCGAGATATACGTGAGACCCTATCACTCAAGACGCCATTTGAATTTATGTATAATGTTGACCGCGCAAATATTCATTTAGGTCGTATAATAGTAGAGGATAAGGCTGATAAAGCTAGGTGGCTCATGCAGCATATTAAAGAAACAGCAGGACCAGGTATTTTGTATGTATCTTCACGCAAACGTGCGCAGCAATATAGTGAAGCCCTTTTACAAGCAGGTATTCGCACCGCAGCATACCATGCAGGCTATGGAGCAGAAGACCGTCAGTTTATTCAGCAGCAGTTTATAGATGGTGAACTGGATTGGATAGTCGCCACGAATGCTTTTGGTATGGGCATCAATAAACTTAATATACGTCAGGTTATACATGAATCGATGCCTGCCAACATAGCGAATTATATGCAGGAAATAGGTCGTGCAGGGCGTGATGGTCAGTCTGCACTTGCCATTTTGCTGTATAGTGAAGGGGATGAAGAGCTAGCGAAATTTGTAGTGACAGGTGATTTGCCGACACCACACCATGTTGATCGCTATCAGGAGCTGCTTTCCCAGCAAATACAGCCAACACAGATGCTGAAAAATGGTGAGCTGAGCGAGACAGCTTTTCGTGTGCTGGATTATTGGGTGCAACAAGAATCTAGTGAACAAGTGAAGGCTCGATTAAATCATTTAGCCCTAGAGAAATACAGTGCGGTGAACGAAATGCTAAAAATCATTCAGACAAAAGACTGTATTCGTGAACATTTAGTCGGGTATTTTGGGCAAAAATTGCAGAAAAAGCCGGAAAACTGTTGTGAAAATTGTGGAATCCATTATGATGAAATCAAGAAAACACGCTTACAAGAAGATAAGAAAATTGAAATGGTTTCGTGGGAAAGTCGATTGCAGCAACTTTTAATGGGTATTTAGACTAAAACTGACGGTCATTTACTTTTTTCGTAAAATTCGTCATAATAGACATGATAGAAAGCGTAGTAAGGTTGGGGGAAAGGCGAATGAATAAAGAAGATTATCGCGATAAAATAGAAGAACATCGTCAATCATTTGAAGATGAACAAAATGAACAGCAATCCTTATCAAGAGTTTCCAGAATGAATAAAAATGGCAATAAAAATAAAAAGCCAAAAAATACAAGACGGAAAACACCGTTAATGACGATTTTGTTTGTTATTTTTATCCTAATTCCATTAACAATTCTTATTTATTTTTGGAAATTTTATGAGCCAGGAAAAACGATTGAACAAGCTGAAAAAGATACAGCAGAACAGGTCGTCGAATTAGATCCTTCCGAGTCATCTGCATCTGATAAAGAGAAAGATAAAGGTAAGGGACAAGACGATCAAGGAGATAAAAAAGCACAGGAGCAATCTCAAAAAGATGCAGACAAATTAGCAGCTGAACAAAAGGCTGCGGAAGAAGCGAAAAAAGCTGAAGAAGCAAAAAAAGCTGAGGAAGCGAAAAAAGCCGAAGAAGCTAGAATAGCACAACAACAGGCAGAGGCAGCAAGAAAAGCAGAAGAGGCGAAAAAAGCCGAAGAAGCGAAACAAAATGCTAAAGCCACTACACATACTGTCAAAGCGAATGAGAACTTATACCGAATCGCATTGAATCATTATGGCGATGGTAGTGAGGCGACATTAGCTAAAATTCGTGCTTTCAATGGTATGTCTTCAAATACGGTCAGGGTTGGGCAAGTAATTAGGCTACCTTAATAAGATTTTTTAATGGTTATATAGTTTTTCTAGTATAAAATAACAGACAAACGTTCACACCAAAACGTACGTCTGATTTAGCGAAAAGGCGATTCTTCTTAAGAAATGAATCGCCTTTTTGCTGTCGTAAGGAGAAGTGAGGAAATGCTATATATAGGGCTATTTCTTTTAGTTGTCATCGCCTTTCTACTTTATATGTGGAAGGTAGCGCATGAAAATAATGTATTACATCACCAGCTTTCATTATACGGTGAACAGGAACAGGTACGATTATTTTTTATTTCAGATGTACATTTACGTAAAATAAATAAAAAAATGATTGCACAATTAGAGGGACATTTTGATGCTGTGATTATTGGTGGTGACTTTGCAGATAGCCGCACACCTATTGAACGGATTCATGAAAATTTGACTTTATTAAAGTCTATCGCACCAATCTATTTTGTGTGGGGCAATAATGACAGAGAAATTGGAGAAGAAAGGCTAAAGGACATTTTACAGGCCTATCAGGTTCAAATCATTGTCAATGATGCTGTGCTACTTCCTGTAAAAAATCGTTTTTGGTTAAGTGCAATTGAAGATACAACAGTGAAAGAATATAGCTTTGAAAAGGCCTTTGAAAAGGTAGGAGAGCAGGATTTAGTTGTTTTCATTGCACATAACCCAGGTGTTTTTGCCAAAGTTCGAGCAAAGTTCCGAGCAGATTTAATGATGGGGGGACATTTACATGGGGGGCAGATTCGATTCGGTCCTTATGGTGTTCATCCCAACGGTTCCTATCGACAGCGTGATGGTGTCATGACCTTAGTAAGTAATGGCTATGGCACGACATTAGTGCCTTTTCGACTTGGCGCAAAACCTCAATGTCATATTATTGACATTGATATTTCGAGTAAATAACCAACCAATTCTTGTGAGAAGGCGTATAATAAAAAGGTATCGTCTATTCTATAATTATGTGAAAGCATGAAGCAGCAACTAATGCTGTTCAAATTCGATTGGAGTGTCAAGAAATGCAGCAAGCAGATGCAATTATTGTTGGAGGTGGCCCATGTGGCTTAGCAGCAGCAATAGCTTTGCAAAATATTGGATTACAACCTATTGTGATCGAAAAGGGCAATATCGTGAATGCCATCTATCACTATCCTACACATCAAACTTTTTTCAGTACAAGTGAACGTTTAGCTATTGGTGACGTACCTTTTATTATTGAAGGCCGTAAACCAAAACGAAACCAAGCACTTGTTTACTATCGAGAGGTTGTCCGCTTGAAAAATATACAAGTAAATCGCTTTGAAAAAGTGCAAAGTGTTGTGAAAAATAACGATGTGTTCACTGTCACATCTGATAAAGATACGTATGAAACGCCGTATGTAGTAATTGCAACGGGCTATTACGATCACCCGAATTATATAAATATTAAGGGTGAACAGTTACCCAAAGTATTCCATTACTTTAAAGAGGGACATGAATTTTTTGATACGGATGTACTTGTTATTGGTGGCAAAAATTCAGCTATAGATGCTGCGTTGGAATTAAATAAAGCAGGCGCTCGTGTAACAGTTGTCTATCGTGGTAGTGAATATTCTTCAAGCATCAAACCGTGGGTCTTACCTGAATTTGAAGGGGTAGTCAAAACGGGAGAAGTTGACATGCGTTTTAATACGAATGTGCTAGAAATTCGTGAGCATGAAGTGGTTTTAGAAGTAGCTGGGCAAGAGCAAGTAGTAAAAAATGATTTCGTTTTTGCTATGACTGGCTACCATCCAGATCACACTTTTGTCAAAGCGATGGGCGTTGAGATTGATGAAGAAACAGGGCGTCCTTTTGTTACGCCAGAAACGATGGAAACTAATGTCGAGGGCTTATTCATTGCGGGAGTTATTGCCGCAGGGAATAATGCCAATGAAATTTTTATCGAAAATGGGCGTTTCCATGGTGAATGTATTGCTCGAATTATTGAGCAAAGAAAAAAATAATGACCGAGGCTGTATAGGCATCTAGCTTATACAGCCTTTTTAGTAAGGAGGAATCACATTGATTGGGTTGTATTGGGCCCTTAGCTATTTAATGGGAAACTTCATGACAGCTTATTTCGTTGGTAAGGTGTATGGTGTCAATTTGCAGGCAGAGCGTAGTAAAAACTTGGGCGCACGTAATGCAGGAAGTGTTATTGGAAAAGCGGCCTTTGTTTGGACTTTTCTTGGTGATGCACTGAAAGGAGTACTAGTCGTTTGGTTAGGGTATTTGTGGCAATTAGAAGAATGGGTCATGATTGGTGGAGCTGCATGGGTAATAGCCGGACATTTATTTCCTATCTGGTTGAAATTTAATGGCGGAAAAGGTGTGGCTACTTTTATCGGTGTTGGAATCGCCTTATCACCGAGCCTATTTTTATGGATGATTATTGGTACTATGCTTTCACTTGGCTTTATACGAAGTTTGACACTTAGTATGGTTGGAGGCTTTATTTTCTATATAGGAGCTATTATTCAGGCGGGGAAATTAGAGCCGTATGGACTGCTCATTATAGCAATCATGTGCATGCTCATCAAGCATATGTCTAATATTCAGGAATCGTTAAAAAGAAGGAAGTGAAGAGATGTATTGGTGTAAAATTGCCCAAACAAATGCCGAGTTTGAGGCTATCGCTCGATTGAATTATGAAACATTTGTTGAAGAGATTCCACAGCATGAAGCGAATTCGACAAGAATAAAAGTTGATCGATTTCATCAGGAGAATACATATGTCGTTGTGTATAAGGAAACAGAATTAATTGGAATGGTCGCGTTTAGAGATCAACGACCGTTCTCGATTGATGAAAAAATTGGCGAGATTGAGGGATATTTACCTAAAGAAAATTGTGTGAAACCTTGCGAAATTCGATTACTTTCAGTGAAAAAGGGTTATCGAACGGGGCGGGTACTATTGAAACTTACACAAGCTTTAACTACCTTTGCCTACGAAAAAGGCTATACAGCAGCAGTAATTTCAGGGACAACAAGAGAAGAAAAGCTGTATAAGCAGATGGGCTTTAAACAATTTGCACCAGCTGTAGGAGCAAAAGATGCAATATTTTTACCGATGGTGCTAACAAGACATGAATTTGAACAATCATTACAACATAGACTAGCGACGGAACAGTTTACATTTTATCCAGGACCTGTGAAGCAATTGGAGATGAGTAATTATTCAGATTTATCGCACCGATCGTTACCATTTTATGCACTTTATGAACGAGTGCAAAAAAAGCTACTGCATTTATCGAATGCCAATTATATTGGTGTAATCGTTGGTACGGGAACATTGGCAAATGAAGTGATGCTGGCCCAATTAAAGGCGCAACAATTAGGGAAAGGGCTTATTTTAACAAATGGTGAATTTGGCGAACGTTTACGGAAGCAAGCTACTCGCTGGTCATTATCGTTTGATGTAGTGGAGAAAGACTGGGGGACAGCGTTTGATGGAGATGAGGTGGCGTCACTGCTTGAAACGGGGGCTTATCAGTGGATGCTAGCAGTGCATGGTGAGACTTCCACAGGGACTTGTAATGATTTAGAGCATTTGAGTGAGCTAGCTAAGCAATACCATGTAAAGCTATGTATAGATAGTATCAGTACGTTTGGTGCCATGCCATTTTCTTTACAAGACTGTTATTTGGCTACAGCAGTGAGTGGCAAAGCCATCGGTGCGTTAAGCGGGCTAGCATTTGTGTTTTCACAATCCCTTGTACCACCAGCTGCTACATTACCTGCTTATCTTGATTTAGCAAATTATCAGCAAGGTGCCATACCATTTACACTACCTGCAATGTTATTGGGTAATGTTGAGGTGGCATTACAAGCCTATCCAGCACGCTATGAGCAGCTGCAGCAACGCTTTCAGGCACTGCTGCAGCTTCCCATCATGCAATATCAATACCGAACAGTCCACTATCCAATGCTTGTAACTGTTCGATTGCCAAGTACTTATTCTAACCTACCCATTGATCTAGCATTAAATGGGCTATTGGTTCATGGTGAAAGTCATTATTTACAACAAAGGGGATTCATTCAATTTTCCGTAATACAACCAGATTTCGACGAAGCCTTAGCTCGTCTTCGTGAAATATTGTACTACTATGAACAAGTGATAGCGGCAGAGCAAAGTACCAGCTAAAAATATATTGCCTTTACAGGAAAAAGTCCTTTAAGTTAATAGGCGTGCCTGTAGTGTTTAGACCTATTAACAATTTTAAGCGTGCCTTTTGGCCATTAATACCTGTGGCGAAAATTGCACCTAAGTCTTCCAGCATTTTCCCTCCACCAATGTAGCCATAAACACCCTCTGCAATCCCATTGAAGCAGCGGGATACGAGCACTACTGGAATGTCTCGCTGTAAAAGGCTTTCAATTCCTTTTACTACAGATGGAGGGACATTCCCTTGACCTAGTCCTTCCAGTACGACGCCATCATATTTGCATGCAAGCACGATATCTAGTAAATCTTCCTCCATTCCAGCATACACTTTTAACATCGCCACGCGCTTGGATAAATTGTTAACATCTACATATTGTCGACGAATGGGTGCATGATGGAATAGGATACGTGATTTTGTAATTAATCCAATCGGCCCATACTGTGGAGATTGGAAAGTATTCACTGAGCTCGTGCTTGTTTTAGTTGTGTTAACAGCAAGATGAACCTCATCATTCATGACAACAAGTACCCCTTTATTACGTGCTTCTTCATCGACGGCTACTCGGACTGCTTCCACTAAATTATAAATGCCATCTGCCCCTAGTTCGTTAGAAGAGCGCATGGCACCTGTCAGTACAATGGGGATGTCTAAGTTCGTTGTTAGCTCTAAGAAATAGGCAGTTTCTTCTAAAGTATCCGTACCATGTGTGATGACAACACCATCGATTGGCTGTGCTGTCATTTGCTCCATAATCACGTTGCGCAATTGTAGCATTTCCTTCGGTGTGATATGTGGAGAAGGAAGGTTAAAAGCTTCTATTTCGATGATGCTTGCAAGTGAAGCTAGTTTATTACTTTCCTTCATAAGGGGATTTTCTTCATTCGGCATGACTGCTCCTTCAGCACTCATAGCCATGGAGATTGTGCCGCCAGTATGAATTAATAAAATTGTTTTTTTCATAAAAAATAAAATCTCCTTTTAAAAAGTTTTTTTGTCATTACATGGTATAATAATAGCAGTCTAATTGTTGAAAGGAGCCGGCATCATGATCATTTTATTATCTGCTGCCATTGCTCCCGGTCTAGCGCTTTTTAGTTATTTCTATTTGCGCAATCAGATGGCTACGGAGCCAAGAAGAACTTTACTACAAACGTTTTTATACGGTGCATTCTTAACGTTCCCAATCATGTTTTTACAGTATGTATTAACAGAGGAAGGGGTTTTTCGATATCTTTATCTTCAAGACGTTCTTTTTTCTAGTGTCATTGAAGAGTTTTTTAAATGGTTTGTGCTATTAATTGCAATCTATAATCATGTAGAATTTGATGACCCATACGATGGGATATTATATGGTGCCAGCATATCACTTGGTTTTGCTACGATTGAAAATGTTCTCTATTTACTGTCCTTTGGCTTGGACACGGCATTCATGCGAGCCTTATTACCAGTATCGAGCCATGCATTGTTTGGTGTCGTAATGGGCTATTATTATGGACGGGCTAAGTTTTCAAAGCTTGTTAAGACGAAAGAAATGATTGCTATGGCGCTCTGTGCACCAGTTGTACTTCACATTCTATACAATACAATATTATCATTCAAAGGTCACTGGGTTTATTTAATGATACCTTTTATGTTGTTTTTATGGTGGTTTGGCTTGCGCAAAGTAAAACTTGCTCATTACCATCTGGTACAACATCTCCATATGCAAAAGAAAATTTAAAGCGTAGAAATCGTCAAAGATTTCTACGCTTTATTTCTGTTTTAGCATGTATAAATTACTCCTTTTGTTTCAAGCTATAAAAAAAAGGAGTGATAAAAGTGCGTTTAGTAAGCATACTTTTTGCTTTGATATTAGGAATTAGTATAATTGCGATTCCTCAAAATGATGCCAATGCATTTAGCGATCAGCAAATTACTCGTGGTGCCTATGGAGATGATGTTATTGAATTACAGGCTAGGCTACAATACTTAGGTTTTTATAAGAGTAAAATTGATGGCAAATTTGGCTATAACACATACTGGGCTTTGCGTAATTTCCAAGAGAATTATGGTTTACCAGTAGACGGGATTGCTGGCACTAAGACAAAAAAAGCATTAGCAGGCAATTCTGATTATGATGAAAAATGGGTTAAGGCACAATTAAATGCAGGAAATCAATTTACTTACTATGGCGGTAAGCCACTTGATCAACAAGTGAAAAAAGGCACTGGCGGTGGTAATAGCAGTGGAAGTAGCAATAAGAATGGTACACAGACACAGGTTCCACCAAAATATACGGAACGAGATTTACAATTAATAGCCAATGCCGTTTATGGAGAAGCTAGGGGAGAACCTTATGAGGGGCAAGTAGCAGTAGCGGCCGTTATTTTGAACCGCTTGGAAAGCCCAGATTTCCCGAATACTATTTCAGGTATTATCTTCCAACCGTTAGCGTTTACAGCAGTAGCAGATGGTCAAATTTGGCTAGAACCAAATGAACGTGCAAAAGAAGCTGTTATTGATGCTATGAACGGCTGGGACCCATCTGAAAATGCATTGTATTATTTCAATCCTAAAACAGCAACAAGTAAATGGATTTGGTCACGCCCACAAATTAAACAAATAGGAGAGCATATTTTCTGTTCATAGGAAGGAGGAACATAGATGAAAACTTGGCTCGTGGTCTTAACAATCGCTGTCATTGGATTAGGAGCATATAGTATTAATTTACATGGAGATAAAGAAGATTTACAACGTACCGTGCTCGCACAGTATACAGATAAGTTAACAGATGCTTCTGAAAAACTGTCCCATCTTCAGCGTTCAGTATCGCAATCCCTCTTGTTTCAAGACGAGCAGGCGATTCACAATGAGCTAGACTCAGTTTGGCGTTTAAGCTCAGAAGTTCGTTCTTCTATTGCAAATATTCCTATTGGACAAGAATTATCGAATCAATGGATGAATTACTTAGGGCGACTTGGCGATGAAGCTAAAAGAACAGCAAAAACAGGTGATTATGATGCTTGGCGTGAAAAGATGCCACAGGTGTCAACCAATTTACAGTCTCTTTCTGATGAATGGACAGCTGCAACCGTTGATTTTTATAAGCATGATGGAAAAATGGATATTTGGCTACAGCAAGTAGATAATAAAAATCCAAATACACAATTTGATACTGTGAAAGATACGTTAAAAGGCTACGGTGAAAAGGATTTCCCATTAACTTTATCTGAATCTGATTGGCAGAAAAAAATTGAGTTAAAGGCATTGCAGGATGCCGTTATTACCGAAAAAGAAGCACTAGAAAAAGTGAAATATTTATTCCCAGTCATTAAAGATGCTACATTCACTGTCACAAAAAGTAGTGATACAGCACCATATCCTTTCTATCATATCCAATTCCACCAAGGGATACGTCTAGGGTATGTTGATTTAACAGAAAAGGGTGGCCATTTATTATCCTATTTAGTAGAACGACCTGTTGATGAAGCTAAGCTATCACAAGAAGAAGTTCTTAAAAAGGCACAAGATTATGTTAAGAAATTAGGCATGAAGGATGTAGCCTATGTGGAATCACGTGAAAACCACCAAGCATGGCATGTGACATTTGCCCGTGTAAATCCTGGCGATAATGCGTTAATTTATGCTGACGGTGTGCAATTAAAATTAGCGAAAGATACAGGTGAGCTATTAGGTGCTAATGCGATGGAATATATTCAAGAAGAGAATATCAAACCGCAAACCGCTAAGCCTATTGATTGGAAAACGTTCTTCCAGGACGATATTCAAGTACAAGAAGTAAAAAATATTTATACAGACAATGGACAATTTGAACAACGTCTTTGCTATGAGGTCATTGCATTACGTGACGGAAATACACAAGAAACATTCCGAATCGTTATTGATGCGGAAAATCACAACGTATTAAAAGTAGAATATCTCACTTAGTAATAAGAAAATACTACCAATTTTTATAGCCAAAATAAACATCTCATGAGATAATTAAACTATAATTTTCGTACGGGGAGATGCTCATGGAAATAAAAATTGGTACACAATTACAACTTGAACCTACTTATACTGAGCGTGTGGAGAAATTCCAATGTAAAGTGGTAGAGCAGCAAGACAATATTCTTTATATCGACTATCCAGTTAATACGGCAACGAAGAAAACGGCGTTTTTAATAGATGGCTCAGAATTTAGAGCGACTTTTCGAACCGAAGATAAACATTCCTTTGCTTTTAAAACAGAGGTCATTGGTCGTAAAGCAGGTAATATACCGATGATTATGTTGCATTGTCCAAAGCCGGAGGAATTTATAAAAATTCAACGACGAGAATATGTCCGAGTGGAAACACCAGTGGATGTAGCGGTCCAATTCAAGGATCATAAATATCAACTTGTGTCAGCAGATATTAGCGCAGGAGGCTTGGCAATCATCTTGAAGGGAACAGTAGCTTTCAAAGATGATGATGAGGTAAAATTAACGATCGCATTGCCGTTTACTAATGGAGAAGTCAAATACGTTATTACAGAAGCTACCGTCGTGCGCATTTTTGAAAAAGAGGGTAAACGCATTGCGACAATCCAGCTAACGGATACAGATGACGTCGACCAACAGCATATTGTGCGTTTTTGCTTTGAGCGTCAATTAGTCAATCGTCGTAAGGAATTGAATCCATTTAATGTTTGATGTTCATGATGAATATTTTTATTTAGCCCTCTCCTAGCAGAGGGCTTTTTTTAGGTTATATGGTACAATAAAAAGCGATAGAAAGTAGGGAAGAATATGAAAAAAAACATTCAAATTGCGATAGACGGACCGGCTGGTGCTGGTAAAAGTACAATCGCGAAAATTGTTGCAGAAGCACTTGGATTTACTTATATTGACACAGGTGCAATGTATCGAGCAGTTACGTATAAAGCGATGCAACAAAACATACATTTAAATGATGAAGCAAAATTAGCAGAGATGCTAGCGGCTAGCACAATCGAATTGAAACCATCCCAACAAGGACAGCTAGTCTTTTTAGATGGTCACGATGTGACAGCGGAAATACGCTCAAATGAAGTCACTTCATCCGTTTCTCAAGTTGCTGCCCATGCGAAAGTTCGTGAGCTATTGGTTGCGCAACAGCAAAAGCTGGCAGCTAATGGTGGAGTTGTTATGGATGGTCGTGATATTGCGACACATGTATTAAAACATGCAGAGCTTAAGATTTTTATGTCTGCAACAGTAGAAGAACGTGCTAGACGTCGATTGATTGATAATCAAAAAAGAGGAATTGACTCCTCTCTTGAAAAACTTCAAGAAGAAATTGCGCTCCGTGATAAAAAAGATAGTGAGCGTGAAGCATCGCCACTGATTCAAGCGGAAGATGCCCTATTTTTAGATACGACAGCATTATCCATTGATGATGCAGCACAAGCTATTTTAAAATTAGCAGAAGAAAAAATGCTATAAATCCTAAAATTTCAGACATTTTTAGAATTTAAAGGATTTATTTTTGTCTTTGTCTTCAATATCGAATAAAATAGTAAGGGAAGATGCGAAGGAGGGTTACATATGTCTGAAGAAATGAACTATGCAGAACAAACGTTTAACGAAGGTGATATCGTCAAAGGTATTGCAGCGCAAGTTGATGAAAAGGCAGTATCTGTGTCAATTCCAGGTGCACCGTTTGATGGAATTGTACCGATTAGTGAATTATCAAGCTTACACATTGAGAAAGCTTCTGATGTCATCTCTGTAGGGGATGAATTAGAGTTGATGATTACAAAGGTTGAAGAAGAGAACTTTGTCTTATCAAAACGTAAAGTTGATGCTTTAAAAGCATGGGATACACTTGAGCAGCAATTTGCCGCAGAGGAAATTTTCGAAGCGGAAGTAAAGGATATTGTTAAAGGTGGTCTTGTCGTAGATTTAGGTGTACGTGGCTTTGTACCAGCATCCCTTGTAGAAGACTACTTTGTTGATGATTTTGAAGGCTATAAAGGCAAAACATTAAGCTTCAAAATTGTTGAGCTGGATAAGGACAAAAATCGCCTTATCTTATCACACCGTGCAGTAGTAGAAGCGGAAAAAGCTTCTCAAAAGAAAAATGTCATCAATCAAATTAAAGCTGGCGAGGTATTAGATGGTAAAGTACAGCGTTTAGCATCATTTGGTGCATTTATCGACCTTGGCGGTATTGATGGCCTTGTACACATTTCACAAGTGTCACATGAGCATGTGAATGATGTGAGCGAGGTTTTAGCTGAAGGACAAGACGTCAAAGTAAAAGTTCTGTCAGTGGACCCAGAAAATGAACGTATTTCATTATCCATCAAAGAAACGATGCCAGGACCTTGGTCAAGTATCGAAGAGCGTGCAGCGAAAGGCACTATTTTAGATGGTCGAGTGAAGCGTCTTACTTCATTTGGTGCATTTGTGGAAGTATTCCCAGGTGTGGAAGGCTTAGTGCATATTTCACAAATCGCACATAAGCATATTAACACGCCACATGAAGCGTTAAAAGAGGGACAAGAAGTACAAGTAAAAGTGCTTGATGTCAATGCTGAAGAAGGCCGCTTAGCGCTAAGCATTAAAGAATTACTGGAAAATCCCGAAGCAGAAGAAGTGATCGACTATGAATTACCTGAAGAAAACACAGGTTTCTCATTTGGCGATGTGATTGGCGATCAACTAAAAAACTTTAAATAATAATGTATGGAGCGAGGATGCATAAGCATCCTCGCTTTTTTATGTTGACGATGCGGATAGAATCTTCAGGTTGCGGGATAGTATTTTGAAAGCGGTGGAAAGAATTCTTAGATTGAGGGATAGAATTGAAAAAGCGGTGGATAGAACTTTCAGATCGAGGGATAGAATTGAAAAAGCGGTGGAGAGAATGCTCAAATCGAAGGCTAACTCATAAAGAGGCGGATAAAAACTTCAAATCGAAGGATAGAACTTATAAAGTGTTGGATAAAATCTTTAAATTGAAGGATAGAACAGAGAAAGCGCAGGATAGAAACCTCGAATCGAAGGCTAGTACATAAAGTGGTGGATAGAATTTTCAAATCGAGGGATAGAATTGAAAAAGCAGTGGATAGAACCTTCAAATCGAAGGATAGAACTTATAAAGAGATGGATAGAATCTTCAAATCGAAGGATAAAACTCAAAAATCCGAGGATAGAATCAAATAAAATTAATCAAACGTCTCGTTATTGCCATACATAGCGTTCTACATTATGGATATGATATGATATAATGGCATTTTTCGTGTATAATAGCGAAAGACAAGAAGTTGGAAGGATGAAGTACAGATGACGAAACCAGTAGTAGCCATCGTAGGTCGTCCGAACGTAGGTAAGTCGACGATTTTTAATCGTATCGTTGGAGAGCGTGTTTCGATTGTGGAGGATATCCCAGGCGTAACGCGTGATCGTATTTATAGTTCGGCAGAGTGGTTAACACACGATTTTAATATTATTGATACAGGTGGGATTGAAATTGGAGACGAGCCGTTTTTAGAGCAAATTCGTCAACAAGCTGAAATCGCCATTGATGAAGCGGACGTTATTATTTTTATGACTAATGGTCGTGAAGGGGTAACGGCAGCAGATGAGCAAGTTGCTAAAATTTTATACAAAACAAAAAAACCAGTCGTATTAGCAGTCAATAAAATTGATAATCCTGATATGCGTGAAATGATTTATGATTTTTATGCACTTGGCTTCGGAGAGCCTTGGCCGATTTCTGGTTCGCATGGCTTAGGTTTAGGGGATTTATTAGACGAATGTGCAAAGCATTTCCCGAAAGAAGATGAAGAACAATATGGAGATGATGTGATTAAATTCTCTTTAATTGGTCGTCCGAATGTTGGGAAATCTTCATTAGTAAATGCTTTCTTAGGGCAAGAACGCGTTATCGTTAGTAATATTGCGGGGACAACACGTGATGCTATTGATACGCCATATGAGTATGACGATCAGGAATATGTCATTATTGATACAGCCGGCATGCGTAAAAAAGGGAAAATCTATGAAACCACTGAGAAATACTCGGTTTTACGTGCGCTACGTGCCATTGAACGCTCAGACGTTGTTTTAGTGGTAATGAATGCAGAAGAGGGTATTCAGGAGCAGGATAAAAAAATTGCAGGCTATGCACATGAAGCTGGAAAAGCTGTTGTGATCGTAGTGAATAAATGGGATGCCATTGAAAAAGACGAAAAAACGATGAATGTCTTTACACAGCAAATTCGTGAGCATTTCCTATTTTTAGATTATGCCCCGATTATTTTTGTATCGGCTAATACAAAGCAGCGTGTGCATCAAATTTTACCGATTATTCAACGTGTAAGTGAAAATCATGCGATGCGTATTCAGTCTTCTATCTTAAATGAAGTGATTGAGGATTCCGTGGCACGTAATCCTGCGCCGACGGATAAAGGTCGTCGTTTACGTATTTACTATGCTACTCAGGTTGCGATTAAGCCACCGACATTTGTTGTGTTCGTGAATGAGCCTGAGCTGATGCATTTTTCATACGAACGTTTCTTAGAAAATCGAATTCGTGAAACATTTGACTTTGAAGGAACACCAATTCGTTTAATTACACGTGCTCGTGCTTAAGGTACTAGCTATACACATACAATACGCCAACCCGACATATTTGTTGGGTGGCGTCTTTTTACAAGAACAGAAATTATTATAGACAACCCAACAAAGGGAGGATTTTTTATGGAAAAAGTTTGTGTGTTAGGGGCAGGCTCATGGGGTACTGCACTGGCGATGGTACTAGCGGAAAATGGACATGATACGCTTGTATGGACACATAGAGCTAATCAGGCAGAAGAAATCAACCATCTGCATACGAATAAAAAATATTTACCAGAGACCGTTCTGCCTGCAAATTTACATGCGACGAGTGATATAGCAATGGCAGCTACGCATGCAGAGACTATTGTTGTGGCTGTTCCTACGAAAGCTATTCGAGAAGTTTGTGAGAAATTAACGGCTAAACTAGCTAGAAAAGTGTTATTTGTCCATGTTTCTAAAGGGATTGAGCCAGATTCATTAAAACGAATTTCTGAAATTTTAGCGGAAAGTTTGCCAGCTGAAAATGTGGAAGAAATTGTCGTTCTTTCCGGACCAAGTCATGCCGAGGAAGTTGTGCTGCACCACCCGACAACGGTTACTGCTGCTTGTGCTAACATAGACGCTGCTGAAAAAGTTCAGGATTTATTTATGAATCAATTTTTCCGTGTTTACACAAACGATGATGTGATCGGTGTAGAAATTGGTGGGGCACTGAAAAATGTCATTGCATTAGCTGCAGGTATTACAGATGGCTTGAATTATGGTGATAACGCGAAAGCAGCACTTATTACACGAGGACTTGCGGAGATTACACGTTTAGGTGTAAAAATGGGCGGTAATCCATTTACCTTCTCAGGGCTTACAGGCATGGGAGATTTAATTGTAACCTGTACAAGCGTTCACTCCCGAAACTGGCGAGCTGGGAATATGCTAGGGCAAGGGATGAAGCTACAAGAAGTGTTAGATCAAATGGGCATGGTTGTAGAAGGTGTACGTACCACAAAGGCAGCCTATCAATTAGCAGAAAAGTATGGTGTGGCTATGCCGATTTCCACAGAGCTTTATAGTGTTCTATTTAATGATGTTGAACCGAAAGTGGCGGTTGACGCATTAATGATGCGTATGAAAAAACGAGAAATAGATGATATGAAGCATTAATATTAATTTTTTGATTAAATCTGTCATAAAACGGACATAAATAAGGTGTCTCAACGAATCTGTTGAGACGCCTTATTGTGTGCTATTAGTTGAATAGTGCAAGCACTGTAAAAGAGTTGTCCATTTCTTGATAGTTATGGGACAACTATTTCTTTTTAGCGAAGGCACATAGTATAATATACTTTGATTGTTTCTTGACATTGAACGAAAGGTGGTTATTTGAAATGGGCCCGTTAGCTCATATGCCTGCACTGGATGTAATGTGGGTGTCGTTTTATTGTATAGGCTTTATGATAATATCAGTCGGCTTAATTTATTTAGCTCGGAATAAGATTTCAAATGTATTTTTACGAACAATCGTAAATTTATGTGCATACATACTGTTTGGACTTGGCACATTTTTAATGGTACTAATAGTTGCCACATGGCCAGCATAAAAAATTAATGAGGTGTTCAGTAACATGAAAAAACTAAGTGCTTTTCTGTTGGTATTTGCAACTGCCATACTGTTAGTAGGGTGTGCGTACCCAGAAGACGAAAAAAGGGCAAAGGTCACGCCTGATGTCGACCAGTTAGCTGCAGTTCAACGTGCCGTGAATGAATACCGCGAAGCAACTGGTGGGCTAGTACCAATTAAAAATAGTGAACTTGATACAGACATTTATATCAAATACTTAATCGACTTTGAAAAGCTTATGCCGAAGTATTTGACGACAATTCCTGGTAATGCCTATGAAAAAGGCGGTATATATCAATATATTATTTGGGATCCTGAAGATCAAGCGACGGTCAAATTAGTAGATTTAAATGCGGCTGAGCGTATACGTGAAATAGGTATTCGTAAACTATCTACACAGTATTTGCCAATCAAAGGTTCAATGTCCGATAATGTTTATCAAATTAATTATAAAGATTTGGGCTATAAAACAGATGTGACAGTGAAAAGTCCTTATTCTGGCGTCGAATTACCGCTCTTTATGACAGGTGACGGTGAATTGCATGTGGATTATTCTGTGGATTTAGGACAACTTTTAAAAGAAGACAAGCCTGATGTCAAACCTGGTGATGATATTCGTCAGTTACTTGTCGACAAATATCCTGTAGTGCCTGCTTATTCTGTTCCCTATACAGTGGATGATAATGGTGAGCCAATTTATGATATGGAAACGTATAGTGTAGATGTCCAAAAGGCGAAAGAACGACAAAAACAAGAGGCAGAAGCCGCTGAGAAAAAAGAAGAATAAGAAACAAAGCTCCTTACATTTGTGAGGGGCTTTTTCATATTTGTCTACAAGCTTGCATATAGTGAAAAAGCGTAGATAAAGGAGGCAGAAACCTTGAGTGAAGCAGTATTTAGAGAAATTGCAGAGCGCACAAATGGCGATGTTTATATTGGTGTTGTCGGTCCAGTACGTGTAGGTAAATCAACATTTGTAAAAAAGGTAATGGAATCAGTCGTGTTACCAAATATTGTGGATGAAACAGAAAGAATGCGAGCACAAGATGAGTTGCCACAAAGTTCTCCGGGGCCTGTCATTATGACTGCTGAGCCGAAGTTTGTGCCTGCTCAAGCAACCCGTATTGTGGTCGGCGAAGATGAGATGCCATTCCAAATTCGTTTAGCAGATTGTGTTGGTTATATTATTGATGGGACAAAGGGCTATGAAGATGAAAACGGTCCTAAATATGTTCATACGCCTTGGCATACAGAGCCAATTCCATTTCAGGAAGCCGCTAAAATTGGCACAGATAAGGTGATTCGTGACCATGCGAATATCGGTATTGTTGTTACGACTGATGGTACCGTTAACGGAATCAGTCGCCGTGCCGCAGAGAAGGCAGAAGAGGAAATTGTTGAACAGTTAAAAGAAATCGGCAAGCCTTTTGTCATCCTTCTGAATTGCCAAATGCCAGCGAGAGAGGAAACGGTTCAGCTTCGCAATGAATTGTTTGAACGTTACAATGTGCCTGTTATTGCCATGGCGATTGACCAAATGAGGGAAACGGATATTCAATATATTTTACAAGAGGCGTTATTTGAGTTTCCTATCCGTACAATTGAGGTGGAAAAACCAGATTGGCTGGACGTTTTAGATGCTACACACCCATTAAATGTTGCCTTGATTGATTCCATGGAGGAAGTACTCTCTTCTGTAATGAAAATTCGGGATGTGCAACAGGCGTCAGATGCCTTTAAAGCCATTGATTTTATCGATCAAAGTGAAGTCGTTCATGTAGATGCTGGTGTGGGAACGGCGGTAATTCGTGTATCCCTACAGGGCGAATTGTACAAATCGGTTTGTAATGAATGGCTAGAAGAGCCGATTGAAACGAAAAAGGATTGGCTGCTCTTTATTAAAGAGGCGGCAGAGGCAAAAGAAGCCCAAAAACGCTTCAAAAGTGCGATTCATGATGCTGATACGTCAGGTTATGGTGTGACATTGCCGATGATGCAAGAATTTGAGCCAACAGCACCAGAGCTCATTAAGCAAAATAATTTCTTTGGTGTACGAATGAAAGCAAAGGCGCCATCTTACCATATTATCCGTGTAGATATGGAATCTGAGTTTGCACCGTTAATCGGTTCGGAATTCCATAGTCAGCAACTGCTAAAAGATTTAAATCATGCTTATTTACATGATCGTGATGCATTATGGAATACACAGCTTTTTGGAACGCCACTACACGAAGTATTAAAAGAAGGAATACGCTATAAAATGGATGCAGTTCCATCTACTGCTAAAAAACGTATGCGTCAAACGATTGAACGTATGGTCAACGAAGGTGATCGAGGTTTAGTGACATTTATTTTATAGTGATAAAAATCAAAAAAAAGTACGAAAAATAGGTGAAGGGCTTTTCGTTTTTATGCGAAAAGTCCTTTTATTTTTGTTTTTTGGGTGAAAAACTGATTTTTTGGTTATAATCATGTATGAATACAGTTGCGTAGCGGTTTTCTATGTGTTACTCTTTTTACAGAATTGGTTCATGACCCTTTGAGAGGAGGTGAATGGTGTGAATAAAACAGAATTAGTAAACTCTGTTGCTGAAGCTGCAGGTCTTTCTAAAAAAGACGCTTCTAAAGCAGTTGAAGCTGTATTTGATACAATTCAAGATGCTCTTGCAAAGGGTGACAAAGTACAATTAATTGGTTTTGGTAACTTTGAAGTACGTGAACGTGCGGCTCGTAAAGGTCGTAACCCACAAACTGGTAAAGAAATCGAAATCGCTGCTAGCAAGGTGCCTGCTTTCAAACCAGGTAAAGCGCTTAAAGACGCGGTAAAATAATACACGTCTAGTAGTTACATAGAGCAGTCTTCATGTTAACGAACATGAAGGCTGCTCTTTTTAACGTTAAAATTCATTTTACATAACATTAATACGGGAATTTGCTGAGCTAGAAATGAATTTCTAATGAATCAGGTAAGTCATTTTGCGCTTCCCTTTTGGATGTGCTACGATGCATAGGGAAATGTGTAATGTTTTGATACGCAGGAGGGTTTTTCGGATGTCGAATATTGATTTATTAAAAATAGAAGAAGCAGTAAAAATGATTTTAGAGGCGGTAGGTGAAGACGTAAATCGCGAAGGTTTATTGGATACACCAAAACGTGTAGCAAAAATGTATGCTGAGATGTTTAGCGGCTTGCATGAGGATGCAAAAGATTATTTTAAAACGGTGTTTCATGAGGATCATGAAGAATTAGTGCTTGTCAAAGATATTCCTTTTTATTCGATGTGTGAGCATCATCTAGTACCTTTCTATGGCAAAGCACATGTCGCATACATACCAAATGACGGCGTTGTAGCTGGCCTTAGTAAACTTGGACGAGCAGTGGAAACGATTGCCCGCAGACCGCAATTGCAAGAGCGTATTACCTCTTCAGTAGCGGAAACAATTATGGAGATGCTTGCACCAAAAGGCGTTTATGTGGTCATTGAGGCTGAGCATATGTGCATGACAATGCGAGGACTAAAAAAACCGGGTTCCAAAACGGTAACATCTGTTGCTCGTGGTATTTACGAAGAAGATGAAGTGAAACGAAGAGAAGTACTGTCATTTATTCAAATGTCTTAAATTGCATGTCTAATTATGTTATGATGTACTAAGAATTTGTCGGATTTAAGGAGTGTACAAAGATGTCACAAGATTATATTGTTATTCAAGCAGAAGAAGATGGTGTCCATGTCATTGGTTTAACTCGTGGAACAGATACAAAATTCCATCATTCAGAAAAGCTAGATGCCGGCGAAGTAATGATTGCTCAATTTACAGAACACACATCTGCCATGAAAATACGTGGTAAAGCACAAATTCATACAGCACATGGTGTGATCAATAGCGAAGCAAAAAAATAATAAAGAGTTCTTTCGATAGGTTTTGCCCTGTTTTAAGTATGACAGGCACATAGAAAAACAATCATTGTGAAAAACTGAGTATGAGGTTTCTGGGCAGTTAGTATTCCCGCATCAAATAATGGGAATGCTTTACTGCCTGTCCTATGAAGAAAGCAAATTTTTTTTATTCCACATCGTTGCATATGCTATAATGACTCAGTAAGCAAGCGTTAAGTCTTAGATAGGACTAGCGTATCTGAAAGTGAAATGGAGTAAGGTCTATGAATGCAACATACATTCAAAATTCAATTGCACAGTTAAAAACAGAGATTTTCATGGATGTTCGTCATAGAACTTTGCAAAAATACACAGGAGTTCCTGTGATAGATGAAAATCAATTGTTTTATTTGTTAATCCCTTTTTTGAATGGTGAAGAGTGGCAACAAGAGCAACAAGAGGCTGCAATTACTGTTGGCATTGTATACGCAGCATTAGCGGCTCACGATCATATAAAAGAAATAGATGCAACATCAAAAGAACAGCAGCTTACCGTTTTAGCTGGAGATTTTTATAGTGGTCGTTATTATGAAATATTAGCGATGTCAGGAAATGTCGCATTGATCCGAAATTTGTCACAAGGTATAGTGGCTCGTTGTGAACACCAGATTAAAGTGTATGAAGCAGAGCAACGAACAATCGAGCAATGGTATGCGTCGTTGTGTAATATTGAAGCGGGATTAATTGCTCAATTTTTCGGTCTTTATTCTTTCAGTGACTATATACCGCTTATAGAAAAAAGCTTATTAATCTTGCGTTTAGAAAGAGAATGGGCGGCTTATCAGCGTGGGCAAATGTCTTTAATGGGTAAGGCACTTGAAGCAAGTGTCAGACAAAATGGCGCAACCTTTAATAGCGTCATCCAGGAAAAAATTGTGCATTTAAAAACAGAGCTATCACAGATCATCAATCATTCAACTTTTTTACAAAGTGATATCAAACAAGCTTTACATGCACACGTAGAGGCATCCATTGCTTCTACTAACGGATAAGAGAGGTTTTTCAAAATGGCTAAAACGAAAGAAGAACACGTTCACGAAGTATTTGAGAGTATTTCGGACAACTACGACAAAATGAATGGTGTAATTAGTTTCCAGATGCATGTTGGCTGGCGTAACGATACGATGAAGCATATGGCTGTAAAACCTGGAACAAAAGCGCTGGATGTATGCTGTGGCACGGCAGACTGGACAATCGCTTTGGCAGAAGCAGTAGGTGAAAGTGGAGAAGTTAAAGGTCTCGACTTTAGTCAAAACATGCTGAAAGTTGGCGAACAAAAGGTGCAGTCATACCCGCAAATAGAACTAATTCATGGAAACGCGATGGAGTTACCTTTTCCAGATGATACGTTTGATTATGTGACGATTGGCTTTGGTCTTCGCAATGTACCTGATTATTTACAAGTCTTGAAGGAAATGCATCGTGTCGTAAAACCAGGTGGTATGGTGGTATGTTTAGAAACATCTCAATCTGAAATTCCTGGTTATCGTCAACTGTTCCGTTTTTATTTTAAATATATAATGCCGATATTTGGTAAAATATTTGCGAAAAGCTATAAGGAATATTCTTGGCTTCAGGAATCTGCGAATGATTTCCCAGGTATGAAGAAGTTAGCGGCATTGTTTGAGCAGGCAGGATTAGAAAAAGTAACGTACAAAGCATACAGTGGCGGGGCTGCGGCAATGCATATGGGCTTTAAAAAGGTACGTTAATGGGGGAAGGTTTTCACACGTGGAAAAGATGAAGTTAAAACTACTCTATTCCGATTTGAAATCAGATATCGATATCATTGAACGAGAGTTAGAAAAAGCGGTGGACTCGTCTTCATATTTGATCAACGATGCTTCTCTCCATTTATTACAAGCTGGTGGCAAACGGATACGACCAATTTTTGTGTTACTAGGTGCAAAATTTGGCGATTATGACATTGAGAAGATGAAGGATGTAGCAGTGCCATTAGAACTCATTCATATGGCATCACTTGTGCATGATGATGTCATTGATGATTCCAATATGCGAAGAGGACGCCCGACTGTCAAATCACAATGGAATAACAGAGTAGCAATGTACACGGGCGATTTTATTTTTGCACGTGCACTAGAATATATTACAAAGCTGGAAGACCCGCTTGTTCATCAAATTTTAGCCCGTACCATGGTAGAGATTTGTAACGGTGAAGTCATTCAAATTGAAGATAAATTTAGATTAGATCAAGGCTTGAAAGATTATTTTAGAAGAATCAAACGCAAAACAGCATTACTTATTTCCTCAAGCTGTGAGCTAGGTGCTGTAGCGGCAGGTGTTGATGCTAAAACAGTGCGACATTTAAAACGCTTCGGCTACTTTGTAGGCATGAGCTTCCAAATTATCGATGATGTGTTAGATATCATGGCAACAGATAAGGAGCTAGGGAAGCCTGCAGGTAGTGATTTATTGCAGGGCAATATTACATTACCGATTCTATTGCTGAAAGATGAGCCAGAGATGCAGCCATACTTAGTCAAAGTATTTGCAGGCACATTAACAGAACCGGAACGTCAAAATATGTTGCAATATGTGCGTAAATCTCATGCAATTGAGCAAGCTAATCGTATGAGTGATAAATATTTGAAAAAGGCCTTACAGGAAATTGATGCTTTACCAAAACATCCCGTAAAGAAAAAATTGCGTGATGTAGCATTGTTCATGGGTAAGCGCAAATTCTAGCTTTTTGTTGTATAAAGGCTCATTTTTTGTTAATATTTATCGGTAGGTGTAAAACCTGTTAGACGAATTTAAGGAGTGTTTTAAACATGGCAATTGAACAAACTTTTTTAATGGTTAAGCCTGACGGCGTTGAACGTCAAGTAATTGGAGACATCGTTGACCGTTTCGAACGTCGCGGTTTTGTAATGAAAGGTGCTAAATTAATGGTAATTCCTAAAGAATTAGCAGAAAAGCACTATGCTGAGCATGCTGAGCGTCCATTCTTTGGTGAATTAGTTGATTTCATCACTTCTGGTCCTGTATTCGCTATGGTATGGGAAGGCGAGAACGTAATCAAGCTTGCTCGTACAATGATGGGTGCAACTAAACCTGAAGAATCTAACCCAGGTACAATCCGTGGTGACTACGCAACAACTGTTTCTCACAACATCATCCACGGTTCTGACTCTCTTGCTTCTGCAGAGCGCGAAATCGGCTTATTCTTCGGTGAAGATTTAGTTTAATTTGTGAATAGAATAGATTAGGCAGTCTCAATTTACTTGGGATTGCTTTTTTTATTGCCTAAAAAGTAAGGATAGATAGTATGGCAATAGGGGAATTATCTATTTCTAGATAGATATAGAATTGTTAAAAGCTTTGTCCTCCTGTACAATTAAAGATGTAATATTCTGATAATTAAGTTAGGAATAGATTGATAGGCCTGTCAATAAACTGTGAGGGATGACAAGGAAAAGGGGTTATGGATATGAGAGAAGTGGTAATCGTAGCAGCTGTGCGAACTGCTGTAGGGCGTAGTAAGGGAGCATTAAGTCAAGTTCGAGCGGATGATTTAGCGGCAGATGTGTTACAGGAGGCTGTAAGGCGAGCAGGGATTGGCAAGGAACAAGTGGATGATGTCATATTAGGCTGTGTAACGCAAACAGCTGAACAAGGGGGAAATATTGCACGGACAGCTTTATTGATGGCTGGCTTTCCAGATAGTGTGCCAGGGGTAACCATTGATCGTCAATGTGGCTCTAGCCAACAGGCCGTCCATTTTGCAGCACAGGCCATTCTAGCGGGGGATATGGATATTGTCATTGCAGGTGGCGTGGAAAGTATGTCAAGGGTACAGATGGGGTCAAATATGCAAAATGCACATGCTGGCAAACGCTTACAGGAGAATTATGATATTATCCATCAAGGATTATCAGCGGAGAAAATCGCCTCACAATGGTCTTTATCAAAAGAACAGCTCAATAGCTATGCTTATGAAAGCCATCAACGAGCAATCGCAGCCATTGAAGCAGGTCATTTCAAAGATGAAATACTACCTATTCGAGTTCCACAGGAGGATGGATCAGTGACAACATTTACTGTTGATGAAGGTCCTCGTGCAGAAACAACCGTCGATATTTTAAATGCGCTAAAAACTGTTTTTCAAGAGGATGGCGTTATTACTGCTGGCAATGCAAGTCAGATGAGTGATGGGGCATCAGCGGTAGTGGTGATGTCCTTGGATAAAGCCCAGGAGCTTGGTATTCAGCCACTTGCTAAAATTGTGACAAGAGTGGTCGTAGGCTCTGATCCAACATTAATGTTAACAGGGCCAATCGAAGCTACGAGAAAAGCGCTAGAACGATCAGGTCTCAACATAGAGGATATCGACACATATGAGGTAAATGAAGCCTTTGCACCAGTACCGCTCGCATGGCTACAGGACATGGGTGGAGATCCGAAGAAGCTCAATCCTGATGGGGGAGCGATTGCATTAGGGCATCCATTAGGGGCAACTGGTACAAAATTGTTAACGACTATGTTATATCGCATGGAGCGAGAAAATTATCGTTACGGCTTACTGGCAATCTGTGAGGGAATGGGGATGGCAAATGCCACGATCATCGAAAAAATGTAAGGGGGATATGTTTGATGAAACATCATGAAGTGGTAGCGGTAGTAACGGGTGGTGCTTCAGGTTTAGGGGAGGCAACTGTCCGTCACCTTGTTGAACGAGGTGGCAAAGCGGTTGTTTTTGATGTCAATGATGAACGTGGACAAGCTCTAGTAGAGGAATTAGGGCAAAATGTCATCTATGCACGAGTGGATGTTGCGAAGGAGGAGGACGTGGCAACAGGTCTTGAGCAGGCCATTGCAGCATTTGGCAAGATTAATGTAGCGGTGAATTGTGCTGGCATTGCTGATGCGAGTAAAGTGATTTCGAAGCGAGGCGTACATGCCCTTGCTTTATTTGAAAAAGTGATCACTGTTAATTTAATTGGTACATTTAATGTCATCCGTCTAGTCGCGGAGAAAATGCAGCACAATGAGTCGAATGAGGATGGGCAGAGAGGTGTTATTATTAATACTGCGTCTGTGGCTGCATTTGATGGTCAAATTGGACAAGCAGCTTATAGTGCGTCAAAGGGTGGAGTGGCAGCGATGACATTGCCAATTGCACGAGAACTTGCGGAGATCGGTGTACGTGTGATGACCATCGCGCCAGGTTTAATTGAAACACCGATGTTTGCTTCGTTACCTGAGCCTGCAAGAACAGCTCTTGCTCAAATGACACCATTCCCTAAGCGGCTTGGCAAACCTTCGGAGTATGCCCTTTTAGTTGAAAGTATTATCCATAATGGTTTGTTAAATGGTGAGGTCATTCGTCTGGATGGTGCGATCCGTATGCAGCCTAAGTAACAACAACAATATTTAATTTTTGAAGTGGTTTGTCGCAGCTAGTAGTCTTGGTCGTTTCAAAATTTGATGTATGAAGGGACGCGGTATAATGCATATGATGGACACACCTTTATTATTAACAAGTTTTTTGAATCGCGCAGAACGATTTTTTCATTCGAAGAAAATTTATTCTAGAACAAGTGCGACAACTATTCATGAGTTTACGTATAAAGAATATGTTAAACGAACGCGCCGATTAGCGGATGCACTTACCAAGCTTGGAATGGAGCGAGGTATGAAGGTAGGCACATTTGCTTGGAATCACCATCGACATTTGGAAGCCTATTTTGCAGTCCCATGTGCAGGAGCAGTACTGCATATGATTAATATTCGGTTAGCACCTGAGCACATTGCTTATGTCATCAATCATGCAGAGGATGAAATATTACTAATTGATGATAATCTAGTACCACTTATTGCACCAATCTTGTCACAGCTGAAAACGGTAAAACATTTTATCATTATGGGAGATGCTGTTGCAGTCGAATCTATCCCCATCCCAAATGCTCTTTCTTATGAGGCTTTGCTCGCTGAGGCCAATGAACATTTCGTATTCCCAGAAGATTTAGATGAAAATACACCTGCTGGCATGTGCTATACAAGTGCAACGACAGGCATGCCCAAGGGAGTTGTTTATACTCATCGTAGCATCGTTCTGCATAGTTTAACGGCTGGCCTTGCTGATAGTATTGCTATTTGTGAATCGGATGTAGTGTTACCAGTTGTCCCAATGTTCCATGCTAATGCATGGGGATTACCTTTTGCCAGTGTCGCATTTGGTGCTACACAGGTCTTACCAGGTCCGATGTTTACACCACAGCTTTTACTTGAGTTATTTGACGTATATAAAGTAACGTTGACGGCAGGAGTACCTACGATATGGCTAGGGGTTTTACAGGAGCAACGTCAAAATCCGCGTGATTTATCATCGATGCGATTAATTGTTTGTGGGGGATCTGCCTCACCAATTGGCCTAATTCGAGGCTTTGAACAAGAACTCAATATCCCTTACATGACAGGCTATGGTATGACCGAGACATCACCGCTCGTAAGTCTCTCCACCTATTTAACCCATATGCAAGACTACACAGCTGATGAGAAAATGCATGTTCGAATTACGCAAGGTATGACCATGCCTCTAATTGAAACACGGGTAGTCAATGAACATGGTGAAGTGCCATGGGATGGCAAAACGATGGGAGAACTAACGATTCGAGGTCCGTGGATTGCTAATGAGTACTATCATGATGAGCGCACAGATGAAGCCTTTAAAGATGGTTGGCTCTATACAGGCGACATCGCGGTGATGACAGCAGATGGCTATATAAAAATTACCGATCGTACAAAGGATTTAATTAAGAGTGGTGGCGAATGGATTTCTTCTGTAGAGCTTGAAAATGCATTGATGTCCCATCCAAAAGTATTTGAGGCTGCTGTTATTGCTATTCCGCATGAAAAATGGTTGGAGCGACCATTAGCCTGTGTGGTAGCGAAGCCTGAATTTAAAGAATCGATTACCAAGGCAGAGCTACTAGAGAGTTTACAGCAGCAATTCCATAAAACGTGGATTCCTGATGATATCGTCTTCATTGAAGAGGTACCGAAAACGTCAGTAGGTAAATTCCTAAAGGCCAAATTACGAGAAGATTTAAAGGCGTATCGCGTACAAGTTTAATAAAATGGTTAGCATGAAGGTAGTGAAAAACTACCTTCATTTTTTGTGCGAAATTTATTATATATCAGTGCATCTGAACAACTACTGACTAATGCAAAAAATATTGTATTGGAAGAAGATAAATCCCTGAAAAATGAAACTATTTTTTCCATTTTGCCGTATAATCTTAGTAACGAAAGGATGTGGATGGATTGTCAATTGCCATTGTAGCGATTATTGGAGGCGTCATTATTTCATTAGCTGGGATTTTTACAGACGCTCGCACAAGACAACAAAAAATTAAACTGAAGGCTGTTGAGAAAGAAGTAGAGTTAGAAAAGCTTAGATTGGAAACGTATACGATAGAAACAGAAAAAATGCGCCTAGAATTAGAACAGTCGAAAGTGTTACTATTAGAAGAAAAACAAAATGCAAGCAAGTAGATTGGCTTACCCAAGAAAGACTATTTCAGGATTGGGACTTTTCCGCTATAATGGAAATACGACGCTAGAGGGGAAGATGACCATATGTCTGATTATGAACAATTTATAGAAGGTATTAAGCGCAAAACAGGAATAGATTTAGCGTTATATAAAGAAGCGCAAATGAAAAGACGATTAACCTCTCTTTATGAGAAAAAGGGCTATCGTAATTTTGTAGACTTTCTAAAGGCACTTGAACAAGATCGTGATTTAATGAATGAATTTTTAGATCGTATGACGATTAATGTTTCTGAATTTTATCGCAATGGAAAGCGTTGGGAAGTATTACAAAAGAAAATCTTGCCGAAGCTATTACAAACAAATAAGCGTTTAAAAATTTGGAGTGCTGCTTGTTCAACAGGAGAAGAGCCATATTCTTTAGTAATGGTATTATCTCAATTGGTGCCTTTATCTCAAATTCAAATTATTGCTACTGATTTAGATGAGAATGTCATACAAAAAGCGAAATTAGGTGTTTATCCTGAACGTTCTTTAGCAGAGGTGCCAAGTGACATTAAAGCAAAGTATTTTGAACAAGAGGGCTCCTACTATCGAGTGAAGGATGAAATTAAGCGTTGTGTAACCTTTAAGAAACATAATTTACTGAATGATTCATACGACAGCCATTATGATTTAATTGTTTGTCGCAATGTCATGATCTATTTCACAGAAGATGCAAAAGATCAAATTTATAATAATTTTAGTAAAGCCCTGCGCAAAGATGGCATTTTATTTGTTGGCTCAACAGAGCAAATTTTTAATCCAGCACGTTATGAATTTGATGTAGAGGACACGTTCTTCTATCGGAAAAATAGCTAATAATATGGATGAAAAGCTTTGTACAAACGACCAAAATAGTCTTGTACATATAGTAAGCAAGTATTAAACATAGATATTTCATACGCTTTTCGCTTATCATAAGCAAAGGCGTATTTTTTATAAAATTTAGCACTTCACTTTAGTAGTGCAACGAGTACTTTGTCAAATGCATGTTGTATCGAAGGCGAAACGTCAGCGGCAATTATGCTGTAGCGTAATGGATACAATTCAGCACGCCATTTCAGTAGTACACCGATTTCCTTTATAGACGTCGTTCAGAATATTCGCATTTAGAACGATGGAAATGGGGTGTACTGAAAAGACATTTGTAAAAGGACTGTTTTTTTAAAGAATATATGTTATAGTGAAAAATACATACTTTAGCGAGTTGAAGGGAGAAAGTGTTTATGCGTTACTTAACAGCAGGAGAGTCACACGGACCTCAATTAACGACAATTATTGAGGGTTTACCGTCACTCTTACCCATTACAGCAGAAAAAATTAATCATGATTTAAAACGACGCCAAGGAGGTCATGGACGGGGGCGCCGCATGCAAATCGAAACAGATACAGTAGAGATTGTTGCTGGTGTTCGACATGGTCAAACACTTGGCTCTCCTGTCGCACTAGTTGTAACAAATGATGACTGGAAGCACTGGACTAAAATTATGGGTGCTGAGCCATTAGCAGATGATATTAATCCTGAAGATATTAAGCGTCAAATTTCACGACCTCGTCCAGGTCATGCGGATTTAGTTGGGGGCATGAAATATGGTCACCGTGATTTACGCAATGTATTAGAGCGTTCTTCTGCACGTGAAACAACTGTGCGTGTAGCAGTCGGCTCTGTGGCAAAAGCTTTACTCAATGAATTAGGCATTTCCATTGTTGCACATGTGACTGAAATCGTAGGAATTAAGGCAGATACATCTGTACTAGAAGGAAAAACAACAGAAGAAATTCGTGCTATTGTCGAAGCAGATCCTTGTTACTGTGCTGACCCTGTAGCGTCTGCCAAAATGGTAGAGGCTATTGATGAGGCGAAAAAAGCTGGAGATTCTATCGGTGGTGTTGTAGAAGTCATTGTCGAAGGTATGCCAGCAGGTGTCGGCTCTTATGTGCAGTATGATCGTAAGCTTGATGCGAAACTAGCAGCAGCCATGCTATCTATCAATGCATTCAAAGGTGTAGAATTTGGTCTAGGTTTTGAAATGGCACGACGTAAAGGCTCTGAAGTGCATGATGAAATTATTTGGTCTGAAGAAGAGGGCTACACACGAGCAACGAATCGACTCGGTGGCTTAGAGGGCGGTATGTCAACAGGAATGCCGATTGTCGTACGTGGTGTCATGAAACCAATTCCTACATTATACAAACCATTACAAAGTGTGGATATCGAAACAAAAGAGCCATTTAAAGCAAGCGTTGAGCGCTCTGATAGCTGTGCAGTACCCGCAGCATCAGTAGTTGCAGAACATGTTATTGCCTGGGAAATAGCGAATGCTATTTTGGAGCAATTTCATAGTGATCAACTACCTCAATTACAAGCTCAAATTGACGAGCATCGTCAATATACAAAGGGGTTCTGATTTATGCGTGTACCAGTTGCAACAAAATCGCATCAGTATGAAGTTGTTCTCGGTCATCAATTTCTAACTGAAGCTGTTCAAGCATTTGCAGATAAACTTCAAAAAGCAGATAAGCTGATCGTATTTACAGATAGCAATGTTTGGGCTGCACAGGGAGATTATTTCAAGGCAAATTTCCCATATGATTTTGAGGTCTTTATTTTACCTGGTGGTGAAGCTTGTAAAACCTTTGAACAATACAATGCTGCTCAAACATTTTTATTGGAACAAAAATGCTCGCGGAAATCATTTGTTTTTGCTTTTGGGGGTGGAGCTGTCGGCGATTTAACAGGCTTCGTTGCGGCAACCTATATGCGTGGAATTCCTTTTATTCAAATTCCAACGACCATTTTAGCCCATGATTCTGCAGTTGGTGGTAAAACAGCTATTAATCATCCGTTAGGAAAAAATATGATTGGTGCATTTTATCAGCCTGAAGGTGTTATTTACGATACGGCTCTTACCGAAAGCTTATCCGAACGTGAAGTGCGTTCAGGAACAGCAGAGTTAATTAAACATGCGATGATTTCTGATTCTATTTGGTTAGAGGAATTAATGACAGCTGATTCAGTGATTCATTTTAATCAAAATGAACTGGCCAAGCAGCTGAAAAAAGGAATTGAAGTGAAAGCTCAAATCGTGGCTGAGGATGAAACAGAGCAGTCCGTTCGGAAATTTTTAAACTTAGGCCATACATATGGACATGCCATTGAGGCAGCAGCTGGTTATGGCAAAGTAGCACATGGAGAAGCCGTAATGATGGGGTTGGTCTATAGCCTATTGTTAAGCGAGCGTTATGGAAAGCTGGAGCGAGCTTTCACCAAGTCATTTTTACAGTTCGCAGTGAAAAATGGCTATCCATTTGAGCCTGTGAATGATTATTCATTTGAACAGTTAACTAGTTATTTAATGAAAGATAAAAAAGTGGAATACGGCATTTTACAGTTCGTTCTTTTGGAAGAAATAGGTAAACCTTTTGTGAGAGCCATTGATTTAGAAGAATGCAGAGAAGTAGATGCCGAATATAGACAGTTATTAGCGGAGGTGCTTGTATGATTCGTGGACTTAGAGGAGCAATAACAATTGAATCGGACAGGCCAGAGCTTGTATGGGATGAGACAGCAAGATTAGTGCGTGAGGTTGTGGCAGCAAATCATGTGGAGATCGATGATATTGCATCAATCCTTATTTCTACAACGCCAGATATTACCTCTGCATTTCCTGCCCGTGCAGTACGCTTGATGGACGGCTGGCAATATGTCCCTGTTATGTGTACACATGAAATGGATGTGCCGAACGCTTTACCTTTATGTATTCGTGTATTAATTCATGCGAACGTAGAGGTAGCCCAAAAAGATGTAAAGCACTTGTATCTCAACGATGCAGTGAAATTAAGACCAGATTTGGCGCAGGCTAAATAAGTAGAGGAGATGTTTTAGATGAAGTGGAAACAACAATTGGACGGTATGCAAGCATATAAGCCAGGGAAACCAATTGAAGAAGTACAACGTGAATACGGCTTAAAGGAAGTCATTAAATTGGCATCGAATGAAAATCCGTTTGGGTGCTCACCTAAGGTAACAGCTTATTTACAAAATAATGCGGTGAATCATGCCCTTTATCCAGATGGCTATGCACAAAATTTACGTACAGCTGTTGCGAATCATCTAGGTGTCAAGGAAACACAGCTTCTTTTTGGCAACGGCTCTGACGACATTATTGCTATTATTACGCGTGCACTGTTGTATCCAGGAGTAAATACGATTATGGCGGATCCTTCCTTCTCTCAATACTGGCACAACGCTGAAATTGAAGGTGCTGAGGTACGAAAAATTCCTTGTGTTGAAGGTGCCCACGATTTAGATAGCATGGCAGCTGCAATTGATGACCAAACATCGATTGTTTGGGTATGTAGTCCAAATAATCCTACAGGAGTTGTCATACCTGATACGGCATTACGTGCTTTTCTTGCAAAAGTACCAAGCGATGTCCTTGTCGTGTTGGATGAAGCTTACATTGAATATGTAACACATCCTGGCCATAAGGATACGTTACCAATCATTGATGAATATCCGAATGTACTTCTATTACGTACATTTTCTAAAGCCTATGGACTAGCTTCATTCCGTGTTGGCTATGCGATTGGGCAAGCTGGCGTTATTGCTAAGCTTGATCCTGTTCGCGCACCATTTAATAATACAATCTTAAGTCAAGCTGTGGCAGCTATTGCACTCAGCGATCAAGCTTACATTGAAGCATGTCGTGAAGCCAATGAAAACGGCAAAAAGCAATATGTAGAATTCTGTGAAAAGCATAATTTAAAATACTTCCCATCTGATACGAACTTTATTTTCTTTGATACTCAAGCTGATAGTGATGTTGTCTTCCAAGAGCTGATGAAAAGAGGCTTTATTGTCCGCAGTGGCAATGCTTTAGGATTACAAGGGTTTATCCGTGTCACAATTGGTACAGAGGCACAAAATGCAGCATTACTTAGCCAGCTTGACGAAGTATTAACACAGCAAGGAGTATTTGCATGACACGCAAAGTACTCGTTATTGGGCTAGGCTTAATCGGCGGTTCGATTGCCCTTGCTTTGCAAAAAGCACCCGAAACAAAAATTATTGGCTATGATATGGATACACAAACACGTGAGCATGCAAAAACATTAAATATTGTGCATGAGATTGTTACAGATCCGCAGGCTGTTGCGGCAGATGTCGATATCATTATCTTTGGTACACCTGTTAATGCAACACTTGTGTGGATGGAGCAATTAAAATCATGGCCATTAAAAAATAAAGTCATTATAACAGATACTGGGAGTACAAAAAAATTAATTATGCAAAAGGCCAGCGAATTACGTGAGCTTGGCATTACATTCATTGGTGGACATCCAATGGCAGGTTCTCATAAAAGTGGTGTGTTGGCTGCAAAGGCGCATCTTTTTGAAAATGCGTATTATATGCTGACGCCGCTTGCTGGAGAAGAAATCGTTCATATGGCTAAGCTTGAAAGTTTACTAAAATTTACACATGCAAAAGTAGTCAGTGTATCTGCGAGTGAACATGACCATATGACAGCTGTGGTGAGTCATTTTCCACATGTTATCGCAGCCTCATTGGTCCATCAATTAGGTGAGGAAAATGGAGAATACCCGATGACACGCTCGCTTGCAGCAGGCGGTTTTCGTGATGTTACACGAATTGCTTCCTCGAACCCCGTTTTATGGCGAGATATTACGCTACAAAATCGTGAGGAGCTACTTACTCAGTTAGAAGGCTGGGAAAAAGAAATGACTCGCATTAAGGAACTGCTGACGGATGGTTCTTCACAGGCTATTGAAAACTATTTTTCTGTTGCCAAAGAGCTGAGAGATGAATTGCCGATTAGTGCAGGGGCCATGTATACGCCATTTGACTTATATGTTGATGTTCCTGACTATCCAGGCGTTATTTCAGAAGTGACGGGCTTGTTAGCGGATGAAGCGATCAGTATTACGAATCTACGAATCGTTGAATCACGTGAAGATGTTTTCGGTATTCTCGTTATTAGCTTCCAAAGCGAAAATGATCGCGAACGTGCTGCGGCATGTATCCAACAACGAGCAAATTTCGAAACGTATATTTCATAGCATAAGAAAGCGTCGGTATTTCGGCGCTTTCTATCTTCATATTGAAGGGAAGAAAGTTTATGAGTGAAAAAATTTTGCAATACAATAAGCCTTCTTTACAGGGCACTTTAACCATTCCAGGCGATAAATCTGTATCCCATCGTTCTGTCATGTTTGGAGCCATTGCTAGCGGGACAACGACAGTAGAGGGCTTTTTACTAGGGGAAGATTGTTTAAGTACAATCGATTGCTTCCAGAAGCTTGGCGTTCAAATTGAGGTCGAAGGAACTAATGTAACGATTCATAGTCCTGGCATGGATGGCTGGCAGGAGCCAACAGACGTGTTGTATACGGGTAACTCTGGCACAACAACACGCTTAATGTTGGGTATTTTAGCTGGTTCTTCGGTTCATTCCGTGATGACGGGGGATGCATCTATCGGCAAACGACCAATGCGACGTGTGATAGACCCACTGCGTCAAATGGGTGCTCATATTACAGGGCGTGCTGACGGGCAGTACACACCCCTTGCTATACAAGGTACAAAACTACAGGCCATCGATTACAAGATGCCTGTAGCAAGTGCACAAGTGAAATCTGCTATTTTACTAGCAGGCTTGCGTGCTGAAGGAACAACGATTGTTAGAGAAATGGAAGTTTCAAGAGATCACACAGAGCGAATGCTGCGACAATTTGGTGCACAGGTAGAAGTAGACAATGGCGTTGTCTCCATTGAAGGCGGACAGTCTCTCAGCGGGACACATGTTGCTGTTCCAGGGGATATTTCCTCGGCAGCCTTCTTCTTAGTGGCAGGAGCCATTTGTGAGCATAGTCACGTAACATTAAATAATGTTGGTATTAACCCAACGCGTGATGGCATTGTCGAGGTACTTGAAAAAATGGGCGCAACAATGACCGTGACACCGAATGAGGATAATCAAGCTGAACCTACAGCAACCATTCAAATGGCCACATCTACTTTAACAGGCACAACAATTGAGGGGGACATTATTCCTCGTTTAATTGATGAAATTCCGATCCTTGCCTTACTCGCTACGCAAGCACATGGTCAAACAATCATTAAAGATGCTGAGGAGCTAAAAGTGAAGGAAACGGATCGCATCACGGCGGTTGTAACTGAATTGAAAAAGCTAGGTGCACAAATAGAAGCAACAGAAGATGGAATGATCATTAATGGACCAACACCATTAAAAGGTGCAAGTCTTCGCACATACGGCGATCATCGAATTGGTATGATGGGGGCTGTTGCAGCTCTAATTTCGGATGGAGCCGTAACATTAGATGATGCACAATGCATTGCTGTATCCTACCCATCGTTCTTTGAACATATTGAGGCAGTGAAATAACAATTCAAGATAGACTCTCCAGCTTTTGGGGAGTTTTTTCTTGTTTCAATGGTAAATGTTTTGTAGCATAAAGGTATCAATGAAAGAATAGGTGAATGACTGTGAACAATGCGATGACTGAAATGATGCAAGCACTTGAACAAGGGGACTTAGCATTAATAGATCAGCTACTAGAATCATTTTTAACGAAGGAGCTACCTGAGGAGATTTATGCACTCGCTGAGATTTTTATGCAGTATGGGTACATGAAAGAAGCTGACCGTGTGCTGGAGCATTTACAATTTTTATTCCCAGAAGAGGCACAGTTAAAAATAGATCGTGCAAATGTATTAATGGAGCTTGGTGATGAAGATGAAGCATTGGATTTATTATTAGAAATCGAAGAAGCATCACCAGAATATCCGCAAGCCTTATTAGTTCTAGCCGATTATTATCAAATGCAGGGGTTATTTGAGGTTGCAGAAAAACGTATAAATGAAGCATTAGCAATTTTACCTGACGAGCCGTTATTACATTTTGCTAAAGCAGAACTTTTATTTGAAACAGGTCGTTTTTTAGAAGCTGCAAGGTTGTACGAAGACTTATATGAGCAGCAAAATGAATTTGCAGGTATTCAACTTGTTGAACGATTGGCAGAGGTGTATCGTGCAGGGGCTGCCTATGAAACGGCTTTTGATTATTATGTCAAGGCCCTTGAGGATGAGGTAAAGCCAGATATTTTATTTGGAGCGGCTTATTCCGCTTTCCAATCACAAAAGTACGAGATGGCTATTAAACAACTAGAGGAATTGAAAGAATTAGATCCGGATTACTTCTCAGCCTATTTATTGCTTGCGGAAAGCTATGCTATGACAGAGGATAATAAAAAAGCTTATGGGGCCATTCAAGAGGGGCTAAAACGCGATGAATATGATAAATCATTGTATTTATTTGCTGGTAAAATGGCGTTGAAAAATGGTTTGCCAGAAGAAGCGGAGCAACATCTGCGAGAAGCTATAGCGTTGGATCCTGAGTACATGGAGGCGGTATTAGCCCTTATTTCTGTGTTGGGACAACAGGAGCGTCATGAGGATGTTATCGAATTATTTGAAACGCTACAGCAAAATGATTTTGAATGGAGCACATTATATCCATTTGCAGCAGAGGCATATGAAAATTTAGAATTGTACGACCGTGCATACGAATTTTACCGTTTGGCATATAATGATTTTAAGGAAGACGCAACATTTTTAGAAAAATATGTTTACTTCTTATTAGAGGAAGGAAAACGTTCAGAGGCAAAAGAGGTTCTTGGACAATTAATCAACATTCAACCGGGTGAACCAGAGTGGCAAGAGAAGTTAGAAGCCTTAGAATTTGAGTAAAGGAGGGAGTGGGTATGACTGCTTCTGTATCAGTTGTTGATAAAAAAGCATTTGTTCGATGGTTTTTAAAAAATTATCAATTGAAACGTCGTGAGTGTGTATGGATTTTAAATTATTTATTAAGCAATGATGACTTACTAAAAAGAATCCGATTTGTGGAAGAAGCTCACTATTGTCCTAGAGCGATGGTGATGTCGACAGTAGACTCAACAGGTGTACCTTTTCGTTTCTACAAAGGCAATGTGATGACAGCAGATGCTGAGAAGTCTTTCCATGATTTACGCTTACATGAACAAGAAGATATGTATATACAATTGAATTTTCCAAATATACCACCAAGTGCACAATACTTAGCAGTTCTCGAAGAAAACCCTTATATGCCAGAAACACTGCTAGTCAGTGAAAAAGATCGTTTACTGGCAGAAGAGCTGCTTTCCAATAGCTTACTCGTATTCCAAGAAGAAAAATTACTCGCACAAATTGATGAAGCCCTCGACCAGGGAGATGAAGAACGCTTTTATGAATTGTCTAATTTGTTACAAGCATTAAAGGAAACGGCTAATTTACGTTAATCATAGGTAAAAATTGAATGTCCTTTATCCACTTCAATATGGTAACATTACTAGTGAATGAATGATTGTTTTCACTTTTAATTGGGTATCCTATTTTAGAGTGGATAAGGGCATTTTTATTTTGCGATAAAAGGAGGTTTGTTGAATGTATTTTAATGCAAACGATGTGACATCGTTTCTGGCACAGAAGGATTTCATTGATACCGCTATTGTTCCACTTGTATCCATCGATCTCTCTTCTGAAAAAATGAAACAGAGTGGTGCCGAAGTAGATTTTGTTATGTCTTTAACTTCGTTTATAGAGCAACAGTTCAAAGGCCGTTTATTAGTTATGCCACCATTTTCTTATATGACAAATTTAAAAAACGATGAATTTCCACAGCAATTAGAAGCACAATTACATAATGCTGGATTTAAGCATGTGTTCTTCATTACTTGTGACCACTATTGGACAAAGAGTGAAGAGAAAGTCAATATAGTTTGGTTACCAGCTATTCCGTTAGAGAGCATGGATGCAAGTGTGAAAAAATCTATTTTAGAAGATCAATTACGCCAGGTGATTCCAATGCTTTCGACTAAATGGGCACAGATTTAACAATTAGTTTCAATAAATGTTCACATTCTCCAGCTTTCCACAGAATGCTATATTGACCAAGCTATGGACTTGATATATCATATATATGTCCTAGTATTACTATTTGTAAAAGTATGTCCGTTGGACTGACCTTTAAGTTAGAGGGGGGAAAATAATGAGTAATAATCGAGTTTCACGTCGTCAATTTCTAAGTTATACTCTTACTGGTGTAGGTGGATTTATGGCGGCAGGTATGTTAATGCCGATGCTTCGCTTTGCAATTGATCCAGTGTTACAAAAGCATGATGGTGGAGATTTTGTAGAAACAGAGCATAAAATCGCTGACCTCACTGAAGAGCCTGTCAAAGTTGACTTTTCATTCGAGCAAGTGGATGCATGGTACAAATCGAATGTTACAAACGTAGCGTGGGTTTATAAAAATGGCGATCAAATCATTGCTCTATCACCTGTTTGTAAGCATTTAGGATGTATGGTTGATTGGAGTGGAGATTCTGGACACCCAGATCAATTCTTCTGCCCATGTCACGCAGGTCGTTACGAGAAAAACGGGAAAAACGTTGCAGGTACACCGCCTCTAGGTCCGTTGGATGAATTTGAAGTACAAGAAAAAGATGGCTATTTAATGATTGGTCCAGCAAAAGCAAATACTCTAGTTAAATAAGTAAGGGGGTACGACAACAGTGCTAAATAAAATTTATGATTGGGTCGATGAACGCCTAGATATTACACCGATTTGGCGTGATATTGCCGACCACGAAGTGCCAGAGCACGTTAACCCTGCACATCATTTTTCAGCATTCGTTTATTGCTTTGGTGGATTAACATTCTTCATCACAGTAATTCAAATTCTATCTGGTATGTTCCTAACAATGTACTATGTACCAGACGTTGTGAATGCCTGGAAATCAGTTTATTATTTACAAAACGAAGTAGCATTTGGTGAAATCGTACGCGGTATGCACCACTGGGGAGCTTCATTAGTTATCGTAATGATGTTCTTACATACACTTCGTGTATTCTTCACAGGTTCTTATAAAAAACCTCGTGAGTTAAACTGGATGGTTGGTGTAGGTATTTTTGGTGTAATGATGGGTCTTGGCTTTACAGGATACTTATTACCATGGGATATGAAAGCATTATTCGCTACTAAAGTAGGTATCGAAATTGCTGCATCTGTACCGTTTATCGGTGGGATGATTAAAATATTATTAGCGGGTGACACTACGATTCTTGGTGCTCAAACGTTAACTCGATTCTTTGCGATTCATGTATTCTTCTTACCTGCAGTATTGTTTGGGTTACTTGCAGCGCACTTTATCATGATTCGTCGTCAAGGAATTTCAGGACCGTTGTAATTGTCTTGACGGTTCGATGATCTTTAAAAGGAGGGGACACTATGCATCGCGGAAAAGGAATGAAATTTGTCGGCGATTCTCGTATTAAAGCGAATCACAGAATGCCGAATGTTCCAAAGGATTATTCCGAATATCCAGGTAAGACGGAAGCTTTCTGGCCGAACTTCTTACTGAAGGAATGGATGGTAGGTGCTGTATTTTTAATTGGATACTTATTATTAACTGTCGCTCACCCGTCACCACTTGAAGGGCCGGCAGATCCAACTAGAGCATATACACCGCTACCGGACTGGTACTTCTTATTTATGTATCAACTTTTAAAATACTCATTTGCTTCTGGTCCATACAATGTAATCGGAGCTATTGTAATTCCAGGTCTTGCATTTGGAGCGCTATTATTAATGCCATTTTTAGACAAGGGTCCAGAACGTCGTCCATCTAAACGTCCATTACCAACAGCGTTCATGTTATTAACTTTAGCTGCTATGTTCTACCTAACTTGGGAGTCAGTTGTTAACCACGACTGGGAAGCTCAAAAAGCTATGGGTGCGATTGTAGAAACAGTTGAGTTCGATAAAGAATCAGAAGGTTATAAAGTTTACGCTGGTTCAGCATGTATTACATGTCACGGTGAAGGTTTAGAAGGTGGAGCTGGAGCGCCTACTCTAATGAACACAGGTTTAACTGCTGATCAAATTAAGGACATTGCTCATAACGGTACTGAGAGCGGTAAAATGCCACCAGGATTATGGACAGGTTCAGATGAAGATCTTCAAAAACTTGCTGAATTCATCGAAAGTTTAAAAGCAGAGTAATAGTAAAAGAGTCAGGGAACTGGCTCTTTTTTTCTACCTTGTTATACTATTGGGACTGAGAGCCAAGTTAAAAGGTTCCCTGGTATAAGAATTTTTAGCGAAAAATGTCGAAAAATATTATTTTGTCTGGATTCAGCAAGTATTAGTTGTATCGAAAGTGAAGCATCAGCGGCAAAATTAATGGGACAAATAAGCGCATTAAATCAACAAACTAACACATATTGATGGTGAGGAACAATTGAAATGTAGAGGGATTGCTCTAGGATTTCAGAACAATACATAACGAATGTTTTTTAAGAACGGAAGGAGTTGACTTCATGCAACTAACAAGAGCAAATATTTGGTATCTTCTGACCCATAAATCATTCTTAATAGCACTGCTCATTATTAATCTATTAGGGACAATTTACGGCTATTATTGGTACGGTTGGCAGCTGGCTATTACCAAGCCGATTTTTTATATTTTTGTTCCTGATAGCCCGACAGCTAGCCTATTCTTCTGTTTTGTGCTGATAGCATGGATTATAGGAAAAAGCTGGCCACTAATGGAGGTGCTCGCTCTCGTTACATTGGTGAAGTATGGTCTTTGGGCAGATGTTATGAATATTTGGACATTGATTGAAACTGGTACCATTGGCTGGCAGGGCTGGATGTTAGTTGGATCGCATTTTGCTATGGCAGTCCAAGCTATACTTTATTTGAAGAAGTATGTCTTCACTTATTGGCATGTAGCTATAGCAGCAGTGTGGACATTGCATAATGATGTCATTGACTATGTGTTTGGTCAAATGCCTATGTATCGAGATTTAGCTCAATACACAAGCTATATTGGTTACTTTACGTTTTGGTTATCCATTGCGTGTATTTTTCTTGCGATTTTCTCAATTAGGCAGCGCAAATATTTGCCGAATTAAGGTATAAATTATAGAATTATAGTATTGAGGTAGAAAGGGGTTAGAAAATTGTCAACTAGCATGTATATTGTTTATTTTGCCATTATTATGCTGCTCCCACTTTATGCACAGATGAAGGTAAAGGGGACGTATAAGAAGTTTGCAAAACAACGTACAATGAAGGGGCAGACTGGTGCAGAGGTAGCGCGTGCGATTTTAGATGCGAACGGCTTATATGATGTACGAGTTGTGCCAACGCAAGGTGTGTTGTCTGATCATTATAATCCGGCAACAAAAACAGTTGCTTTATCAGAAAGTAACTTTTATGAAGCGAGTGTTGCAGGTGCTGCGGTTGCTGCCCATGAGGTAGGTCACGCCATCCAACATAAAGAAGCTTATTCTATGCTTACATTACGTAGTAAGCTCGTTCCCGTAGCAAATATTTCGTCTAATATGTCTTGGATTTTTGTAATGATTGGTATTTTTGCAAGTAGTACGAATTTCTTGCTGTTAGGTATCATATTATTAGCAGCAGGTGTTGTTTTCCAATTAGTGACACTGCCAGTGGAATTCGATGCTTCAAAGCGTGCCTTAGTTCAAATGAATTCATTAGGTATTGTTACAAATGAAGAAGAACGTCCGGCACGAAAAGTGTTAAGTGCAGCAGCGCTAACATATGTAGCGGCGGCAGCAGTAGCCGTACTTGAGTTATTACGTTTAGTGTTAATTTTTACAAATATGCGTAGCGACGACTAAGAAAAAACTTGTTATAGTGGTACACCACTATAGCAAGTTTTTTATCTTCGTATGCTTAATGCAGTGGCTGCTTTTGATCGTCTAAGGTGAAGCCTTCCCCAGCCACATCTCGTACTTCTATAATGGAAACAAAGGCGTGCGGGTCGACTTCATGCACAATTGATTTTAATCGTACAACTTCATTGCGGCCAATGACACAATAGATCACTTCTTTAGGCTGTTTGGTAAAATGACCATGACCTTCTAAGATCGTTATCCCTCGCTCCATTCGTAGCGCGATCGTTTCAGCAATTGCACCAGACTTTTCAGATATAATAAGAGCACCACGTGCAGCGTAGGCACCTTCTTGGACAAAGTCAATAACACGAGCACCTACAAATACAGCAACTAGTGTATACATCATCGATCGAGCATCTAAGAACGTTAGCCACGAAAGGATAATGACAATGGCATCGAAGACAAACATAGTTTTCCCCATACTCCAGCCAAAATATTTATGACCAAGCCGAGCCAAAATATCGACTCCACCTGTAGTGCCGCCAAAGCGAAAAACAATACCAAGTCCAAGTCCGACGAAGACACCAGCAAAAAGTGCCACAAGTAACATGTCATCCTCTAAATGGATGGTAAATTGGTATTTTTGAAAAATCTTTAGAAAAAGAGAGACAGATAAAGTGCCGACAAGTGTATAGACAAATGATTTCTTTCCAAGCAATCGATAACCTATGATAAACATGGGAATATTTAATAATAGGTTCATTAAGGCGGGGTCCCATCCTAATGTAAAGTACAGTATGAGTGTAATCCCACTTAGCCCACCTTCACCCAGCTGATTTTGGATGTTGAAGTGAACAAAGCCGAAGCTAAAAACGGCGGCTCCGAGCATAATTGCGATAATATTACGAATTTTAATCTGTTTTAGCATTTGACCTCCTGTAGTTCCAAACAAATGAAGTAATGTTATCTATTATCTGACATTTTATTGGTTTTGACAACAATGGTGTAAATTTTATAGGATGGTAAATAGGAGCGTGATGATAATGACAGATCAATTAACAATGCAAGCATTGCAACAGCGTGTTGATGATTATATAGGACAATTTAAAGAAGGCTATTTCCCACCATTTGAGCTACTTGCGCGTTTAACAGAAGAATTAGGTGAACTGTCACGTGAGGTTCAGGATGTATATGGCCAAAAAAAGAAAAAAAGCACAGAGGACACAAATAGCATTGAAGAAGAGCTAGGAGATTTTCTCTTTGTACTAGTATGTTTTGCAAATGCACAAGGTATTAAACTAGATGAAGCACTTTTACGCGTCATACATAAATTTGAAACTAGAGATAAGGATCGTTGGACTAGAAAGGATGAAGAATGATGTCGATTCGTGTAGCCATTGCGGGTGCAAGAGGAAAAATGGGGGCTGAGGCTGTACATACGGTCATGAAACATGACAAAATGGAATTAGTAGCTGTACTAGATTATAAGGAAGTAGGAAAAACATTAGCTGATTTAGACATGTTTCCAGCAAGCTATACGGTACCTATATTTACTGAAATGCATGACCTTGTAGAAGTCACTGCACCAGATGTATTAGTAGATTTAACCAACCCACATGCAGTCTATAAGCATACTAAGGAAGCATTGAATTTAAATGTACGACCTGTAATTGGTACAACAGGATTTACAGATACACAACTAGAAGAATTATCAGCCATGGCCAAAGAAAAAGAGTTGGGTTGCATTATTGCACCAAACTTTGCGATTGGCGCTATCCTAATGATGAAATTTGCAAAAGAAGCGGCCAAATACTTACCAGATGTAGAGGTTATTGAAATGCACCATGATCAAAAGCTCGATGCACCATCTGGGACAGCGTTAAAAACAGCACAGCTAATACAAGAGGCCCGTATGCAAAAGACTCAAGGACACCCAGAGGAAAAGGAAACCATTAAAGGTGCAAGAGGTGGAGACTTTGATGGCATGCGCATTCACTCCGTTCGTTTACCTGGTTTAGTGGCACACCAGCAAGTATTATTTGGAGGAGATGGGCAGCTACTGACGATTCGCCATGATTCATTAAACCGAAACTCCTTCATGTCAGGCGTTGCATTTTGCATAGAAGAGGTTATGAAAATGGATCAGCTTGTTTATGGTTTAGAAAACATCATCTAAAGATTGGGATGGAAGCTATATGAAAATCGCATTGATTGCACATGATCGTAAAAAAGACAATTTAGTACAGTTTGCTATTGCTTACAAAGATATTTTACTTGAACATACGCTATATGCTACTGGAACAACGGGACAACGTGTCATTGAAGCTACTGGTTTAGAAGTCACACGTTTTCGTTCGGGGCCGCTTGGTGGCGACCAACAAATTGGTGCTATGATTGCCAATAACGATATGGACATGGTTATTTTTTTCCGTGATCCATTAACAGCACAACCACATGAGCCAGATGTTTCTGCACTTATCCGTCTTTGTGATGTTTACCAAGTGCCACTGGCAACAAATATGGGAACAGCAGAAATATTATTAAAAGGCCTACAAGAGGGCTTTGTGGATTGGAGACTGATACAAGAAAGACGTAACTAATAAAAGACGTGATTTAGAAAGGATGATCATCGAATGAAAAAGCTAAAAATCGGCATTACCTGTTATCCTACAGTTGGTGGCTCTGGTGTCATTGCAACAGAATTAGGCAAAATGCTTGCAGAAAGAGGACATGAAATTCATTTCATCACCTCAAGCGTACCATTTCGATTGAATAAAATTTATCCAACCGTCTTTTTCCATGAAGTCGAAGTTAATAATTATTCAGTGTTTCAATATTCTCCATACGATATTGCATTAGCGAGTAAAATGGCAGACGTCATTAAGGATGAAGAGTTGGATGTGTTGCATGTGCATTATGCCATCCCACATGCGGTATGTGCGGTATTAGCACGTGAAATGAGTGGTCGAGATGTTGGCATCGTCACAACCCTTCATGGCACAGATATATCGGTGCTTGGGCAAGATTCTACGTTGTCACAAGCCATTAAGTATGGAATTGATAAATCTGATATTGTGACAACGGTGTCACATGCATTAAAAGAACAAACCTATGAATTGATTGATACAGTAAAACCAATTGAAACGATTTATAACTTTGTGGATGAGCGTGAGTACTATCCTCGTAATTCAGGAAATTTAAAAGAGCAATTTGGTATTCAAGAAGATGAAAAAGTGCTTATTCATGTGTCAAACTTCCGTAAAATTAAGAATCTTCCGGATATTATAGATGCCTTTATGAAAATTCGGGCTAATATGAAGGCGAAACTCTTATTGGTAGGAGATGGTCCAGAAAAGCATCGTGTCATGGATCAAGTAAAGGAAAGTCTGTATATGAAGGATGTTTTATTTTTAGGGAAACAGGAAAATTTAGCAGAATTATATGCGATTAGCGATATGAAACTACTACTTTCACAGCAGGAATCGTTTGGACTGGTTTTATTAGAAGCAATGGCTTGTGGCGTACCTTGTATTGGGTCAAATGTAGGCGGTATACCAGAAGTCATTGAACATGGTGTAGATGGCTATATTGTGGAATTAGGGGACACAGAGGCAGTTGCAGCGTATGCGACCCATTTACTGCAGGATGAAGAGCTATTATTGCGTTTCCGGGAAGCGGCCATCCGTGCAGTAGATAACAAATTCCACTCATCTAAAATTGTTGAACAATATGAAAAAATGTATGAGAAGGTTGCGGAAAGAAATCATGCAAAACAATAAAGAATGGCAGGCAGCCTATTCAGTCATTGAACAACTAGAACAGGCTGGCTATGAGGCAGTTATTGTGGGTGGCGCTGTAAGGGATACTTTACTTAATCGCCCAGCTCATGATGTAGATGTTGCTACAAATGCCTTGCCTGAAGAAGTGAAATCGGTATTTCCACGAACTGTAGATATTGGGATTCAGCATGGGACGGTACTTGTTATCGTACCCGCTGGACCTGTTGAAGTGACTACCTATCGGACAGACGGGGAATACACGGATCACCGTCGTCCAGAAAAAGTACAATTTGTACGTTCACTGCAAGAAGATTTACAACGTCGAGACTTTACGATGAATGCCATTGCAATGCGTCTTGATGGCTCTTATGTGGATTATTACGGTGGTTACCAAGATATTGAAAAGCATATGATTCGAGCAGTAGGAGATGCACAACAACGTTTTTCAGAAGACGCTTTACGCATGCTGCGAGCGGTACGCTTTTCAGCACAGCTTGATTTTGCCATAGCAGCAGATACAATGTCTGCGATTCAAACTAGAGCATCTGATATTGCTTTTATCGCAAGGGAACGGATCAAAGCAGAGCTCGATAAGCTATGGGTAGGACAAGCAGTTTTTGGTGGTATTCAAAAATTAGAGGAAAGTGGTTTGGCTGCCTATTTACCAGGTGACTTTCAGGCTGAGTATTGGCGTGGCTTTCATACAGAGGACAAGCTCTTGGGCTGGGCTTATTTTGCCTTACTGCAAGGGACAGATTGGCGAGAGATAGTGAGAGATTACCGCCTATCTAATAAAGAAATGACGTTTGTCAAATCGGTTTTGAGCGCATATGAAGCGTTAAAAGAGGGATGGACAAATACCCATTATTTTATGTACACAGCACAAGAGTTAGAGGCTGCCCAATATTTTGCACGGCTTCGCCAATTGGACGCAGCGCTACCACAGCTGTCTATTCGAGAATTACAGGCAATGCTGCCCATTCAGCAAAAGCAAGATTTAGTGGTGAATGGGGCGGATTTATTAAAATGGTCTGGAAAAAAGGGTGGACCATGGCTAAAAGATGCATTGGAGGACATGTTGAGCGCTATTATTCATCATGAACTCCAAAATGATCGACAACAGATTAAAAACTGGCTAGAGCAGCACTATTTCTAGGAAAGCGGGGCTGACTTATGGCTAACACAATATACAACAAGCAGCCGTCTCAGAAACATGGGACGGCTTTTATCTTTGGTGGTCATTTAGACTGATTTACAGTATGATAAAGACAAAATAGGTTACATAAAAAATAGCATAGTTGACTAAAGGATTGATGTGAAGATGACAATTTCCATGAAAGACGAAATTTTAAAAAGAATACTGGCTGCTGATGGTGAAGCAGTTTCAGGTCAGGAATTAGCAGATTCTTTGGGTGTCTCTCGGACGGCTGTCTGGAAGCATATGCAGACATTGCAGGAGGAAGGGTATACATTTGAAACCATCAAGAAAAAGGGGTATGTATTGACGGGTGTACCTAATAGCTTGAATCCAACCCAAATTGAGCTCTTTTTAAAGACAGTGCATTTTGGACGTGAAATCCATTATTATGATGTGGTAGATTCTACACAAACGATTGCGCATAAGCTAGCTCAAGAAGGAGCCCCACACGGTACGATCATTATTGGTGAGGAACAAACAGCGGGGCGTGGCCGTATGGCGCGTCCTTGGGAATCTGCACATGGTACTGGGATTTGGATGACCATTATTGTACGACCTGATGTTACCCCCCAACAGGCATCCTCCTATACACTTGTGGTGGCAGTAGCAGTTACAATGGCTATCAAAACATTATATAAGCATGTAGAACCAGCCATTAAATGGCCCAACGATTTATTAATTAATGGCAAAAAATGTACAGGTATTTTAACGGAGATGCAGGCAGAGGCTGATCTTGTGCAAGCTTTACTTGTTGGGATTGGCATAAATGCGAACCAAGCAGAGGCTGATTTTTCACCTGATATAGCAGATATAGCTACTTCATTACGATTAGAGGCTGGAGAAGAAATCAACCGCGCAGCCCTTGTGGCATCTATCTTGCACTATTTAGAACAATTTACAGAGTTATATGTGAAAGAGGGCTTCGCGAGTATCAAAACGCTATGGCAGCAATTATCCTGTACAATTGGTCAACGTATAGAGGTGAAGACATTACGTGAACGTTTTGAAGGGATTGCTAGTGGAATTACAGATGATGGTGTTCTACAGCTTACTCAGGACAATGGGATAATCCGAACGATTTATGCAGGGGATATCAAAATATTATAGAAAAGAAGCTGCAAGGAATTTTTCTTGCAGCTTCTTGAATTCAGCTTTACTTCAGTGATACATCTAAATCACCATGTGATAAGGAAACATGCAGTTGATGGTCACCATTATTTACTTGCGTCACCTTGCCACTTTGTTCTTCACCATCCATCGTAATATCACCGAAACTAGTTTTTAAGTCATAGCCTAAATCACTTTGTTTGTTTTGTAAGTGAAGTGTCATATCACCAAAGCTAGAAGAAATGGTGGATTGACCATTTAATGTACCATCTATAGTGATGTCACCATGCTCACTTTCAATGCTAATGCCGTTACTAGCATATTGTTGGAGCGTCAAATCACCAAAGGACTGTGTAATCTCTGTTTTGTCACCAGTCGTGTTAGTGAAGGTAATATCTCCGTAATCTTGCATGAGTTGAAGCTCCTCATAATGTAATCCACGAACAGCTGTATCACCAAAATCACTGTCTATTACAACTGACTCTATTTTTGTATCTTTCGGGACATAGAGCTTTATAGAGGGAGAAGAAAAGCTATTGAAGCCAAATTGAAAACCATCCCTTTTCTTCGCCTTTGTTTCAATCGTTAAAACACCATTGTCTATATGATAGGTTACGTCTTGCTGCTCAAAGACCTGTGTCTCTAATCTATAGTCGTTATCTCTCGCAATAATTTCAATATCTCCATAGTCATTCACTATATTAATACTTGTAAACGTATCTAACTCATGTGATTGACTCACTAGATTTGTATGGCTTGGGACGTGAAGACCGTCGGCATCTTTGAAAATAAGCCAGCGACCGCCCGAAAAATAACCAACCAATGCAAGTAAAATACCTAATGCAATCATTGTCATGGCGATAAGGGTATTTTTAGATGTCATTTAGAAGCCCCCTTTCCGTTTTTTCGTTATTTTGTGGAATAGTCTTCCTAATGCTTCAACAGAAACAAGAACCGTTTTCTTAATAAAACGTGTGACAAAAGGAAAGAGTAGGACACCTAAGCCCGTTACAACCAATCCCGCACCCATAAAGAGCAGTGCAGTAGGCCAATGCTCTGTTAAAATCAAGAAGCCTGAAATAAGGGCTACGATGCCACCAGCAAAAATACTAATGACTGTCGCGATAATAGCCAGGATCAAGCTGACGATGACTGCGCCGAATGAAAAAATAAGTGCAATAGCTGTTGCCAGTAATGGCAGTGAAAGTGGCGCAGACAATATGGCTAGAATAATGAGCCAAATGGCTGACATATTCTTTTTCGTTGATTTGGCTGAGGAGGTTTCCAAATCCTTTAGTGCGAAATCAGCTAATATTTGTGAGGCGACATGAGAAGGGGAGCCAAGTTGCGACATGACCTGTTGCTCATTTTCCTCTCCAGCTTCCGCAAAGTATTCTTCATAATAAGTAAGTGCAGCATCTAACTCATGCGCAGGAAGCCGACGTAATTTTCCTCGTAGCTGTTTCAAATAGCTTGCTCTATCCATCTAAATTCCCTCCTAAAAGTACACAATCAACCTTTTCCTTATACACTTGCCATTCTTTTAATAGCTCTAATAATCGTATACGTCCTTGCTCTGTAATTTGATAATAGCGTCTATTTCTACCTTGATAGGGCTGATCGTATGTTGTTAAGTAATGTGCTTTTTGTAAGCGGCGTAATACTGGGTACAGTGTAGACTCCGAAATCTCCATGACCGATTGTACTTGCTGTGTTAAAGAATAGCCATAGGCGTCCTCTTTATCGACGATAGCCAATACACAAGCATCAAGTAAAGCTGAACCAAGCTGAAATGTCATCTCTCCACCTCACATATAGTACCTATACTTCATTTTATATTATATGACGTATAGTATGTGGATAGTATATGACGTATAGCATTAATTGTCAATTCTAATGAAAGATAAATTTTACCAATGTCGTTAAACGATGATATTGTAAAAAAATAATATTTGAAGATTAGTAGGAGAATCTGTTATAGTATGAGCTGAAGGGCAGTATCCATTGTGAACGGCACCTTCAAAAGCGCAAGATCCCATATTAACCAATATCTGCCTTGATCTTTTTAGACAGGGACGGAAGAAAACGATACGTTCAAATAGCTTTCTTTTTGTAAGCTATTGCCTCTTGATGAGGTTTTTTCCAATGAACGAAACACTACCCTTCTGTCCGTTTTCGGCACAGAGGGGTTTTTCTGTTTTCTTCCCTTAAAAAAGGAGGACTACAACATGAAAACGACGACAGATTTTTTAAAGATGAAAGCAGCAGGCGAAAAAATCGTAATGGTGACGGCCTATGATTATCCGGCTGCTACATTCGCTGAAGACGCTGGTGTCGATATGATACTGGTCGGTGATTCACTTGGAATGGTCGTGCTTGGCTATGATTCTACAATGCCAGTGACTGTAGCGGATATGATTCATCATGCTAAAGCGGTTCGACGTGGAGCAAAGGATACGTTTATGGTCGTGGATATGCCATTCGGTTCTTATCATGGCGATGTCAATGAAACATTAACAACAGCCATTACGATGATGCAACAAACTGGGGCTGATGCCTTAAAGGTAGAGGGAGCGGGTGAGGTTATTGCTGTCATTCGTAAATTAACATCAGCTGGTATTCCTGTCGTTGCTCATTTAGGTTTATTGCCACAGTCAGCAGGGGTGCTAGGCGGTTATAAAGTACAAGGAAAAACGGCTGAACAGGCTGCCACGTTAATTGAAGAAGCAAAACAATGCGAAGAAGCGGGTGCTTGTGCAGTCGTATTAGAATGTATCCCTCACCAGCTGACTGAGGTTGTCTCCGCTAGTTTAATGATTCCAACCATTGGTATTGGTGCAGGGGTAGAAGCTGATGGACAAGTGCTGGTGTATCATGACATGTTAAGCTACGGCTCACATCATGTGCCGAAGTTTGTTCAACAATTTGCCGATATGGGCAAAGAAGCAAGCGCTGGCATGGTTCGCTATGTTGAAGCTGTGAAAGCAGGTACTTTCCCTGCACCAAAGCATTTCTTTACGATGAAAGAAGAAGCATTAGATAAGTTATATGGGGGCGTCCAAGCATGAGAGTCGTAACTACCATACAAGCATTAGCTGAAGAAATAAACGCAGCCAAGCAGGCTCATCAAACCATTGGACTTGTTCCGACGATGGGCTATTTACATGAAGGTCATTTAACATTGGCACAAACAGCTCGTGCTGAAAATGATGTAGTCGTTATGAGTATATTCGTCAACCCAACACAATTTGGACCAAATGAAGATTTTGAAAGCTATCCTCGTGATTTACCTAGAGATACTGCATTGGCACAGTCTGTTGGTGTTGATATTATGTTTGCACCAAGTGTGGAAGAAATGTATCCCCACGATGGTGGCATCCGTATACAGGCTGGTGAGCAAGCAACCATTCTTTGTGGTGCGAGTCGTCCAGGCCATTTTGATGGCGTGTTACAGATTGTCTCGAAATTATTTCACTTAGCACAACCAAATCGGGCTTATTTTGGACAAAAGGATGCACAGCAAGTTGCCATTATTGCAACGATGGTACGTGATTTTAATTTCCCATTAGAAATACGTGTTGTCCCAATTGTCCGTGAGGAAGACGGTTTAGCGAAATCTTCTCGCAATGTCTATTTAAGTGAGACAGAGCGACAGGAGGCCCCAGCCATCTATGAAGCATTACAATTGGCACGTGATAGCTTTCTAGCGAATGGTGATGCTGTGCGTGCACTGGCTAAAGCAAAAGCTCATATTCATGCACGAACGCATGGTCAGATTGACTATATCCAAATATTAGCTTACCCAGATTTAACACCCGTGACTGCTACGACACAGCAAGCTCTGTTGGCAGCAGCTGTCTATATAGGTAAAACACGCTTAATCGATAATTGTATCTTTACTGTGAAAGAAGGACTGTAAATATGTTACGTATGATGATGAATAGTAAAATCCACCGTGCAACAGTGACACAGGCGGATTTAAATTACGTCGGCTCTATAACAATTGATGAAGATATTTTAGATGCAGTAGGTATGCTAGCAAATGAAAAAGTACATGTTGTGAATAATAATAATGGTGCTCGTTTTGAAACATATATCATTGCTGGTGAACGAGGTTCAGGCGTAATTTGTGTGAATGGTGCAGCAGCGCGACTTGTGCAACGTGGCGATATTGTGATCATTATTTCCTATGTCTATGTGGATAATCATGAAGCCAAAGAGCATAAACCAACAGTGGCCATTATGGGAGAGGGCAATACTATTAAAGAAATGATTGCACATGAGCCAGAAGCAACAGTGATGTAGTGAAGTGAGTAGCATTCATTAAGATGGACGCAGCAATTTATAATTAGATATTAGATAGGAGGATGGCAAAGTATAGCCAATCCTCCTTTTTTCTGTATTCGTATCCATTATAAAAGTTTTGGAAAAATTTTTCTTTTCTTACTATTAAACTAGTTTTAAGATTATAATTTTGTAAAAAAATTCGAATGTTCTAGTATTTTGTGTCATATTTATGTAGAATTTAGTTGTTAGTACATCATTTTACTAGTGGAGGTATCATTTGTAATGGAAAATAAACGTAACAAATTTTTAACAGCAACTGCCGCAGCGTTAGCTGTAACAGCGGTAGCAGTAGCACCAGTATCGGCAGCAAGTCCTTTTTCAGATGTAAAAGAAAGTCATGCAGACTTTGATGGCATCGCTACTCTTTATGCAGCGGGGATTATTAGCGGATACCCAGATGGTACATTTAAACCTGATACAAATGTCACACGTGGACAAGCTGCTAAAATGATTGCAGGTGCCTTAAAGCTGGATACGAAAAATGTTGAGAATCCTAACTTTACGGATATTGGTGCATCCAATCCATATTATGGTTCCATTGCAGCGCTTGTAGAGCTAAAAGTTATTTCAGGCTATGGGGACAAAACATTCCGTCCAAACCAAACAATTACACATGGTGATTTAGCAAAAATCTTGTCGTCTATTCCAACATTACCAGAGTTAGAAAGTGTAAAAAACCATGCGGCTAGCGAAAATGTTACACGTGGACAGCTAGCAACTGTGATTGCAGAAGCCCTAACAAAATCAACGCCAGAAGATGGATTTACTTTATCAATTTTACATGTAAATGATACACACGCTCGTGCAAATGAACTACCTAAATTAGCAACAGCTGTAAAGGAGCAACGTGCAGCAAAGGAGAATGTTCTAACATTACATGCTGGTGATGCATTTAGCGGTACACTATACTTTAACGAATTCCATGGACAAGCAGACTTAGCATTATTAAATGAAATCGGCTTTGACGCCATGGTATTTGGTAACCACGAATTTGATTTAGGTTCATCACCTGAAGGCCATCAAGCACTAGTAGACTTTATTAAAGGTGCTAAATTCCCATTTGTGGATGCCAATACAGATTTCTCAGCAGATGACAAATTCACTGGTTTATTTACAGATTTAATTTCAAGTGAGCCTGAAAACGGTAAAATTTATTCAGGTATCGTGAAAGAAATCAATGGAGAAAAAGTAGGTATTTTTGGCTTAACGACAGAAGAAACGAAAGATATTGCTTCTCCAAACAAAGTGAAATTTACAAACTATATCGAGGAAGCGGAAAAAGCAGTGGCTGCCTTTGAAGGAATGGGCGTCAACAAAATTATCGCTTTAACACATATCGGTTATAATGATAACCCTAATGTGGATAATGATATTTTACTAGCACAAAACGTACCAGGCATTGATGTCATTGTTGGTGGTCATGATCATACAAAATTAGAGGAACCATTTGTAGTTGACACAAACACGGTTGGCGAAGCAAAAGATGCTACATTAATTGTACAAGCAAATGAGTATGTAAAATATTTAGGTACACTCGATGTAACATTTGATGGAGATGGTGTTGTCACAAAGTATAAAGGTGAATTAATTGACCTTGGTAAAGTAGCGGAAGATAAGAAATTAGTGAAGCTGCTTGCACCGTATAAAGCAAAAGTAGATGAAGTGAACAACAAAGAAATTGGTGTAACACTGAAAGAAGCATTAGCCAACCCTCGTTCAAGTGAAACTAGTCTTGAAAGTGTGCGTAGCAATGAAACAGCTCTAGGTAATATTATTACTGATGGTATGTTAGCAAAAGCACAAAAATTTACAGATAAAACAGTTGTAATGGCATTGCAAAACGGAGGAGGTATCCGAGAAGCAATTCCAGCAGGTAATATTACTGTTGGTCAGGTTATTACAGTCTTACCATTTGGTAATACATTAGCATTAATGGACGCAACTGGTGCTGAGCTAAAAGCTGCGTTTGAAGTATCATTGAAAAATGTACCGAATGAAAATGGTGGCTTCCTGCACATCGCTGGGGCAAAATTACAATATGATTCATCGAAAGAAGCAGGCTCACGTGTTGTATCTGTGGAGTACTTCGACAAAGCGACAGGTAAGTACGTTCCGTTGCAGGATGATAAACGGTATACAGTAGCAACGAATGCATACACGGCTAAAGGTGGAGATGGCTTTGATATGTTTGCGAAAGCATATGAAGAAGGTCGTGTTACAGATTTAGGCTTGTCTGACTGGGAAAACCTTCAAGAGCAATTACTATCCCTAAAAGAAGTGAAAACAACAACAGAAGGTCGTATTGTTGACCTAGCTAAAAAACAATAAACTTCTGATTGATTAGGTAAACAGGTAATCGTATTTTCTTTTACGCAACCTTAGGGACTTCCTCTAAGGTTGCGTTTTTTGTATGGATGAAGTGGCTCATCAAAGGAGGAGAAAGGATGCCGTAAAGACAAATCTATGATAAAATTCAACTTATCTAATGTGAACTGTGAGTTGAGATGTATGATGGAAAGTCAAAAATATGCAATTGTAGATTTGGAGACAACTGGTCATTCACCAGCAAATGGAGACCGGATGATTCAAATCGCGATTGTTATTATGAAAGATTGGGAAATTGAGCGTACCTATACGAAGTTCATTAATCCAGGAAAAACCATTCCATCTTTCATTCAAGATTTAACGCATATCACGGATGAAGATGTTAAGGATGCCTTACCATTTGAGGCACATGCGGATTACATATATGAACTCTTAACTGATTGTGTGTTTGTCGCACATAATGCAGATTTTGACTTATCCTTTTTACAAGCAGAATTTAAACGTGCCGGACTATTGAAGTGGCAGGGTAAAAAAATGGATACGGTGGAGCTAGCTAAAATTTTGTTTCCGATGTCCCTCAGCTTTAAGCTAGGGGATTTAGCAGCAGATTTAAATATCGAGCTAGCCAATGCACATCGAGCAGACGACGATGCTCTTGCTACGGCAGAGCTATTCAAATATTGCTGGAAGGAGCTGTTAAATCTCCCACAGCTAACGCTAGAACAGATGCACAAGCGTTCATTTCGCATGAAATCAAATATTTCTCAGCTTTTTTTCGAGGCATTACAAATTAAACGTCAGCATCTGACAGGTCATGAAAATGTGCATTATTACCGCAATTTTGCCATTTGTAATGGTCGTAATCAGCATGAGAATGAATCACAAACGATGGACTATCCGCAAACGGTGGATGAAAAAAAGGCATTCATGGCAAAGGCACTCCCAAATTTTGAGGTAAGACCTGCACAATTTGAGATGATGGACACGATTTGGCAGGCATTACATGAACAAAAAGAGTGTGTGATTGAAGCTTCTACAGGTATTGGCAAAACCGCTGGCTATTTACTTCCTGCGATTTTGTATGCACGAGCTGTCCATAAAAAGATAGCCATTAGCACCTATACTTCTCATCTACAGGAACAGCTTGTAGAGGAAGAGCTACCTAAGATTGAAAAAATTCTTGGGACAAAAGTGAATTTATGTGTGCTAAAGGGAATGCAACATTACATTGATCTGGAACGCTTTGAGCAATGTATGGCCCATGCTGATGAATCCTATGATGATACATTTACTATTTTACAAATACTCGTTTGGCTGACAAAAACAGAGACAGGTGTGTTAAGTGAGCTCAATGTTTCTGGTGGCGGCCAACTGTTTTTAGAGAAAATCCGCAAAATACCGAGTGACAAGCCTTCAAAGGGCTTTGATTTCTATGAACGAGCGTTAAAGAATAGCACTGTTGCGGACTGTATTGTGACGAATCATGCCATGGTATTGAGCGATTTAGTGCGTCAAACACCGCTCTTTACACAAATTGATGGCTGGATTATGGATGAGGCACATCAATTTATTCAGGCAGCAATGCAGCAAGATGAGGTTGTCTTCTCCTATACACAATGGAAGTATATTTTCGGCCAAATCGGCACGATGGAGGACAGTGCTTTATTTCAACAGTTTTGCCAAGCAGCAAAGAAAAAACAGCGAGTAGCTATGCAAAATTTACAGCGACTGGATGCACAATTTATCCGTCTACAACGAACATTTGATGAAACAATTCAGCAAGCGATTCAAAAAATGCAACAGCAAGTTAAAGGGAAGCAAACTGGTAGTAAATGTACCTTGTTTTTAGAGGATGTTTCATTGGCGAAAGAGCCATTTGCACTAGTCAGTAAACTGACACAGCAATGGTTGGATCTAGCTAGTGGAATTACGCAGGCTTTCGAAAATAATATCGAGCAATTAGATAAAAATGACCTTTTTGTATTGTCTGAATGGCAGTATTGGATTCGAGAAGTGAAAATAAAAATTGCAGAATGGGAAGATATTTTTCTCTCCCCGCAGGACGGCAATTCTGTATGGTTAGAATTTGATGTACGAAGTGTTCCAGGCAGTCTCCATGTCTTTAAAAAGCCCGTCAATGTCACACCAATTATTGAACAAGTGTTAGCACCTCTACGTCAGCAAGCAAGTATTGTTTGGACATCAGGTACATTAACGGTACCTGGCAATGAACGTTTTATTACACGTCAGCTAGGGATCTCAAATGAAGTCAAAGTTATGAAACTACAAGCACCACCAGCCTATTATGCGGGCGCTAAGGCATTTATTGTAACTGATATGCCAGATATTCAGCATGTCAGCCAAGAAGAATACATTGAGGCTGTTGCCCATGCTATTACACGGACAGTTCGTATGACAGAGGGGCGTTGCTTTGTGCTCTTTACGGCACAGGATATGCTACGAAAAACGGTCGAGCTTATTCAAGATAGTGAGCTTTTAGATGACTATATGCTTTTTGCACAAGGTGTGACAGGCGGTAGCCGTATGCGCATTTTAAAATCATTCCAAAAATTTAGCCATGCCGTGCTTTTTGGCACAAATAGCTTTTGGGAGGGTGTGGATGTGCCAGGGGATGCCCTTGCCTCTGTCATTGTCGTACGCCTACCATTTTCTTCACCAGAAGAGCCCGTCTTTAAAGCGAGAGCAAAGCATCTAACAGCTCAAGGCCGTAATTCCTTTACAGAGCTTTCCTTACCAGAGGCCATTATGCGCTTTAAGCAAGGCTTTGGTCGATTAATTCGTTCTTCACAAGATAAAGGTGCGTTCATTGTACTAGATCGTCGTATTACTAGTAAGTCCTATGGAAAAGAGTTTATTAAGGCATTACCGCCCATCGACGTAAGGAAATTACAGCTACCCGAATTGTTAAAAGAACTAAATCATTGGCAAAAATAACAGTAACCCCTTTTAGCATAAGCTAGAAGGGGTTTTACTATTGTATTGAGGGGTTTGATAATATTATTTTGCTATCATAATCACTATCACTGTTGCTTATTTTTATTTTACACATAAAAAAAGGTTGGCGTTTCGAACAATCTCAGTAATATAGTTCATGACGATTTCCGTTGCTTGTTGAACATCATAGCCATTATTGGGTTTATTACAGTGGTCATTTGGCAACGTGTAACGAAAGAAAAACGACAAGAAATTGCCTTCCAACGTAAGCATGCAAAGGAACAGGCGCTTACTTAATGTAGTTTGATTGAAATAACATGAAAAGACGTCAGGACAAAGCGATTGTTTTGGACGTCTTTTTTGTATGCCCCTATTGCGTCCAACGAGACCATAATAGCAAGATTGAGGACGAAATAAGTGGAGAATTCCTGATAATATGAGGTCAATCAAACAGTATGGAGGCTTTCGCTATGTCAAAAATTCAGGAATTCAATGATTTACATTGTGCACAAGAGCTGTTGTTTTTAGGAAATGCTTGGGATGTATTATCGGCATTAGCATTAGAAAAAGCAGGTTTTCAGGCGATTGGCACAACTAGCTGGGGTATAGCGAATTCATTAGGCTATGCTGACGGTGAATGGATAGACTTTCAACACCATCTAAATATTATTCAAGCTATTGCAGAGCAGGTGAACATCCCCGTATCTGCGGATATTGAAGCGGGGTATGGTCATGATGAACAAAGTATTATCGACAATGTGTTAAGAACAGCTGATGTTGGAGTAGCAGGAATTAACATCGAGGATTCCTTTAAAAAGCAAACTGGATTAAGAAATATAACAAAACACTGTCACCTGCTAGCAAATATGAGGGCAAGGCTAGATAATCATGGCTATAAAGATTTCTTTATTAATGCAAGAACAGATACGTATTTGCTGCTAATGCATCCGTTCGAGGAAACCATGATGAGAGCACAAGCTTATAGCGAGAGCGGAGCAAGTGGGGTCTTTATCCCAGGCTTAATAGATGTCAATGAAATAAGTGCTATCACAAGCAATGTGGATGCACCCATCAATCTTCTTTCTTTACCAGGATTAACAAATTGCCAACTATTAAAAGAATTAGGGGTAAGGCGTTTGAGCTTTGGCAATGCACTTTCAGATAAAATCATTGCCTATTTATCACAGCATGCTGCACAATTAGTAAAAGACCAAGATACTTCTTCTTTATATGTGTAATCTATGAAATCGAGGTGGTTCATTCGTGGACAATCCAATCAATTTATCCTTTGAGGAAAAGTGGGAAAAAATCATAGCATGTGATCAAACCTATGATGGGCTATTTTATACGGCAGTTAAAACCACTAAAATATATTGCCGTCCTTCCTGTAAATCAAGAAAACCGAAAAAGGTGAATGTTGAATTTTATGAAGATATTCAAGAAGTAGAAGCAGCCGGGTATCGTGCATGTAAACGTTGTCAGCCTGAAATAGAACATTCACCACATACCCAATTGATTAAAAATATTACAGCATTTATCATCAACGAGTATAAACAAAAGCTGACATTACAGGATATGGCGGCGCATGTCGGCATCAGTCCATTTCATCTTGAACGATTATTTAAACAAGAAACAGAAGAGACTCCCAGAACATATCTAGAAAAAATAAGAATTGATAAAGCTGCCCACTTATTAAAGCATACAGATGCTACAAATTTAGAAATTTGCTATGAAGTAGGATTTCAAAGTCCATCCAATTTTTATAAAGTTTTTCGACGGTTGAAAAATTGTTCACCTACACAATATCGACACCTTTCATAGCAAGGAGACCTATTATGAATTGGATAAATGCCGATTGTTATGTAGTCATCGAACCACCAAAAGAATTCAATTATATGGAATGTTTGCTGTTCTTAAAGCGCTCCAATCAAGAAAATTTGCATCATATAAAAAAGGACACACTCTTCAAATTATTAAAGATAAATGAACGGCTTATTTTATGTACCGTCACCGAGCAAGACAATAAAATAAAAGTATCCTTTCTGATGAATCAGCCAGCTGTCCATGAACGAGCAATCATCGTACAATATATAACAGAGTGGTTTGATTTAAACAGGAACTTGCAGGACTATTACCAGATGGCTGAACAGGATCCCATCTTATGTTCACTTACGAAAAAATATAGTGGATTACGTTTAATCGGAATTCCTGATTTATTTGAAGCACTGGTGTGGGCTATTATTGGACAACAAATCAATTTAACATTCGCTTATACGTTAAAAAAACGATTTGTAGAACATTTTGGAGAGCATGTTCACTTTAAGGGACAAAGCTACTGGCTCTTTCCGACACCAGAAAAAATAGCAGCCATTCAGGTAGAGGACTTGAGAAGCCTTCAATTTACATTGAGGAAATCAGAGTACATTATTGATATTGCGAAAAGTATAGCAAATGGCCAATTGACAAAAGGTTTATTGCGTCAAAAAGACAGCTACGAGGATATGAAAAAAAGTTTAATGGCTATTCGAGGCATTGGTGCATGGACAGCCGACTATGTGTTGATGAAATGTTTACAAGAGCCATCTGCTTTCCCCATTGCGGATGTTGGATTGCATAATGCAATAAAAACACAATTAGCATTAGAGCGAAAACCAACGCTTGAGGAAATTCATCACTATGCGAAACATTGGCAAGGCTGGCAAGCTTATGCCACCTTTTATTTATGGAGGTCACTAGTATGAAACGGTATAAATTAGATTACAAATCGCCCATTGGAATTATTGAAATCGAAGGTAGTGAAACAGCTATTGATGGGATTAATTTTGCAGAGCGAGGGGAGATTGTCAATATCCCTCAACAAGATACTCCTCAAGTGCTACTAACATGTGCTAAGCAATTGCATGAGTATTTTATTGGTGAACGTCATGCGTTTTCATTTCCCTACACCTTTAAAGGTACTGATTTTCAGCAAGCAGTTTGGCATGCCTTACCTAGTATAGGCTATGGTGAAACAGCTTCTTATAAAGATATTGCAATGGCCATTAATAATGAAAAAGCTGTAAGAGCTGTCGGTAGCGCCAATGGCAAAAATAATATAAGCATTGTTGTTCCTTGCCATCGAATTATTGGCTCTAATGGAACGTTGACAGGGTATGGTGGCGGGATGTGGCGCAAAGAATGGCTACTTCAGCATGAGCAAACCTATAAAAATCCATCCAAGTAATGTTCGTTCATCGTCGTACCTTTCTTTGTGATAATAGCATCACTGCAATTCCATGCTGTATAAAAAAGTAGTTATTGCAAAAAATAAGACCGTCAAAATGGCGGTTTTAATGACTAGTCTTTGTCATTTTATCGCTTCTTATGACATCTCCCTGCTGAAAATTCAGCTTGGAGTAAAGACGATAAAGGAGGTGTACGCATGAGCGTGCTTTATAGAATTGCCTTAGTATTAGTCATTATAGGTGCAATCAACTGGGGACTCATTGGATTCTTTAGATTTGATTTAGTTGCTTATTTGTTTGGTGGACAAACTGCGGTCTTATCTCGATGGATATATGCCCTTGTTGGACTTGCGGGTCTAATCACCATACCAATTCTTGTGAAGCGATTTGAAGACGAGGATGATGTAGATACATTCACTCGTATGGACAGAAATCCTAGCTATGGCATGGAGGCTGGGGAGGAAGCGGATTTCACTGAAGTAACAAAGACAGAAGTGAAAAAAGTGGAGAAAAAAGAGAACGACTAATTAATCTGCAAAAACTGGTGACCCAATTTGGTTCGTCAGTTTTTTTAATAGAGCAAAAACATTCGCATGGCTCCTTTAAGAAGCAACACGAATGTTTATTTTAGTGATTAGTCTTGATTACTCGGAAAAGCAAAGGATGAGGTTACATCATTTCCTTGTTCCACCCATCTTTCTGATATGGTTTTCGCTTTTGTGAAGAAACGTACTTGGTCAGGGCCAAACATATGCCCTTCACCGAATCTTGAACGTTTCCAGCCACCGAAATTGTGATAGCCTACTGGAATAGGAATGGGCACGTTGACACCTACCATTCCAACTTCAATTTCAGTGGTAAATTTCCGAGCAGCCGCACCATTGTTTGTAAAGATTGTCACACCATTCCCTAATTCATGGGCATTAATAAGAGCAATTGCCTCATCCAATGTAGCTACTCGAACAATATTCCGTGCAGGTCCAAATACTTCTTGCTCATAAATTTCCATCCCAGGCTTTACGTGATCGAGTAGGGTAGGACCCAAGTAGAAACCATTCGATTGCTTGGCGATATTAGGATTTCTTCCATCACAGACAATTGTAGCACCTTCTTCCACGCTACGATCGATAAAACCAATAATGGCATCCTTGGACTGCTGTGTAATAACTGGTCCAAAATCGACTTCGGAGTCTGTATACGGACCCACTTTTAATTTGGCAATTTTATCAGCAAGAATACTGACTAATTTATTGGCTGTATCCTCACCTACAGGAATAATAGTTGAAATCGCCATACAACGCTGAGAGGCAGCTCCAAAGGCAGCACCTAGAAAGGCATTGGCAACGTGCTCTAAGTCAGCATCTGGCATAACCACCATATTATTTTTACCACCACCTAACGCTGTCACACGTTTCCCATGTTTAGAGGCTGTGGCATAAATAGCTTCTGCGACGGGTGTAGAGCCGACAAAGGAAATTGCTTCAATGGCTGGGTTGCATAACAGCTCATTGACAGCCTCTTTATCGCCATTAATGACAGTCCAGACACCATCTGGTAAACCAGCTTCTTTCCATAGCTCTGATAAAAATAGAGCGGAGCAAGGAACACGCTCTGATGGCTTTAAAATCACACAATTTCCTACGGCTATCGCCATGCTTGTAATGGCTAGTGGAACCATGGCAGGGAAATTAAATGGCGAGATAGCCGCCACTACGCCTAATGGTACTTTCATCGAATAGGCATTGATATGACCACCTACATTAACGGAATATTCACCTTTTAGTAGATGTGGGGCATTAATAGCTAAATCTACTGACTCTAAACCTCGTGTAATTTCGCCTTTTGCATCCTCCATTGTTTTGCCACTTTCAGTACAGATCATATCGATTAACTTATCCATATTTTCTGTTAATAGTTGGCGAAACTTTAGGACGATTTCTGCTCGTTTCCCAATAGATAAAGCACGCCAAGCTGGGAAGGCAGCTTTGGCAGCAGTAATCGCTTCCTGCACCTCCGCTGTTGTTGCTAAAGGAACACGAGCGATGACAGTGCCAGTACTTGGGTTGTGAACATCTGATAACTGGCCACTTTTCCCTAAAATCGTTTGTCCATTGATAAAATGACCTAGCTCTTTTATGTCGGTATTCGTTACCATCTAGCTATTCCTCCTACAGTTTAATAGATTGTAATGCCTGCACAAATTTTTCAATAATAAAATCTTTCTCATCTGAGGAGATAATCAGTGGCGGAGATAATGTCAATACATTATTGAAACCTGCAACGGTTACACCATTTTTCCCAATGATTAATCCGAGTTCCTTACATTGCGCAATCACTTTGTTTACAAGCGTAACATCGAGTGGTGTTTTGCTGTCTTTATCTTGAACAAGCTCAACGCCAATCAATAAGCCTTTCCCACGAATATCCCCAACATATGGATGTTCCTTTAATTGCTCCTGTAAGGTAGCCAGAAGTGTTGCTCCTAGCGAAGCGGACTGGGCAAATAAATCTTCCCGCTCCATTATTTCAATATTTTTTAGTGCTACGGCACATGCCGCTGGTGATCCACCGAATGTGTTGACATGGCGGAAAAAGTCATATTCCTCACTCCCTGCAAAAGCCTCATAAATTTCACGGCGAACAGCTGTAGCTGACAGAGGCATATAAGCACTTGTTAAGCCTTTCGCCATTGTCACAATATCAGGCTGGATGCCGTAATTTTGAAATCCAAAAGCTTTGCCAGTACGTCCAAAACCACAAATTACTTCATCGACAATAAGCAATGCACCATGCTTTTCACAAATAGTTTTGACCCCTTGTAAGTAATGGTCATGGGGCATAAGCACGCCACCACCAGTGATGATCGGCTCCATAATGATAGCTGCAATGGAATCGGACATTTCCCATGTCATAATATGATCAATCGCTTGAACGGATGGTAATGCACAAGGGTCCTTACTTTTAATATGGTCTTCATTTGCACGATACGTGTCAGGCGGTGTGACATGAAGAAAACCAGGTGCCAGTGGCTCATATTTATATTTTCGCTGAGCTTGTCCAGTAGCTGCCAAAGCACCCATTGAGCTCCCATGATAGGCACGATAACGAGAGATAATTTTCGTTCGATTGGCATGACCTTTTTGTTGATGATATTGTCTAGCGATTTTGAAGGCAGCCTCATTTGCTTCAGAGCCACTATTGGAGAAAAAGACGACATAATCATCTTCTAAAAGCTCACTAATTTTTTCGCTTAATTTAATGGCAGGGATATGCCCTACAGATAATGGTGTATACGTATTTTCAAGCAATTGCTCATAGGCAACTTTGGCAATGTCCTCTCGTCCATAGCCAACATTCACACACCATAAACCAGCCATAGCATCTAAATAGCGTTTTCCTTCAATGTCGGTAATCCATGCTCCTTTAGACGATTGGACAATCATCGTTGCATTCGGATTGTATGGCTTCATAGAGTGCCAAACAAATTGTTCATCTTTCACTTGCCAATTTGGGCTTGTTACATTAGTCACGAAGCTTCACTCCCTCTGTATAGGTGGTTGAATAGCATGCATATGTTTGTATCAGATGTGGACAACGAAAATGCACAGTTGACCCCATTTGTACTTTATATGTATGCCTTAAGTGTTTTAGAAGGGGTATTTATCTTGATTGAACTGAAGATTTCCTCCTACTCTGAGGGAGATGAGTGTTTGCAGTGGGTGTCCAATCAATCGCTGAAAGAAAAGAACACCGTCAAAAAACACCACGTTCTGTGGCAATGACGGTGTGACCAATATCATGTTGCCTCACAATCTCTGGAGGATGTCGCAGATTTTGTAGCCGAGTTTTTTTGAAAAAATAGCAGAGGTAAAAAGATTGAAAAATCAGATAATTAAGCAATCTACTGATGTGTTAAAACATCCTCAATTAAAAAAGCAATATACAGGTTAGTTTTCGTAAAGGGATTACTTAAGTCCATGTCCAATAGCATTTCGATTTTCTTTATTTTATAAAGAACCGTATTACGATGAATAAATTGACGTTCACTAATCCTACTTGTACTGCCATTTTCCTCAACAAATATACGTAAAAAAGGAACGTAATCTGTGTTGTGCAATTCATCATAGCGATAAAGCTGTCCTAAAATATCCTGACTGAAAGACTTCATCAAGGGCTGATTTTGCACAGCCATAAGTATTTTATAGGCACCAATTTCTTGATATTTGTATAAGTAACGGTTGTTATGAAGCTGTGCTAAATGAATGACAGTTAATGACTCATCATAGCTTTTACGAGCATTTTCTAGCTCTTTATAATAGTTCCCTTTTCCGATAATAATATCTAAGAAACCGTTTTTTAAGGTGATTTTTTCATAGATTTCTTCCACGACTTTTGAGAAGGGTACATTCGGTGTTATGATTTGAGCTTTATCAATTAGAAAAATGAGGTGATTTTTATGCTTTAATTTTAAGAAGCGTTGATAGCGATTTTGAAAAGCGAATTGCATCATCACCTCATAACGGTCAATAGAAGCTTGAGTGCCAATGGTTGTGCAAGTAATGATCGCTAATTCTCTCCCGTGGGGAAATCCTAGCTGTGCTAGTTGATCTTTCATCGTGTTAGCGTTTTGTTTGTAGTGAAATAGTAGATTGAAAAGTACCTTTTCTTCGATGGAGAGCTCTTGATGATGGTTGGCAATAAATTGAAAAGTAGTTTTTAATAGATCGGCAATACGATAATTCCATGGCATTTGAAAAATAGGGAAATCATGTTGATTAGCGAAAGAGATGACGGCTTCTGGAATATCAGGAATGAAAGGCCCTGTATTAATGATAAAGCCAGCTACTTTTTTGGTGTAGGCTTGTTTGACAAGCTGTTCTAAGGAAGCTGCTTGTGCATCTAAATGAATGCCTGTTGTGACGACTAATTCATTAGGTCTACAAAACATGATTAAATCACTGCTCTCCACAACGTTAATACCAGTAACTCTGCGATACGTACCACTATGTCCAGCGACTAATGTGAGCATTGGGAATTGAACACCCTCTACAATTTTACGAATCGTCCCCATATTTCCCCCCCTTAATTATGAACATAACTTACCATATATGATGTGCAGTTGCACATATTTTTTTAGTTTACTATCCATATCTCACAAGTTTTATTTTTTTTAGAATGTTTAATAACTACTGTGAAAGAGAGGACTTGCATATGTATAAATGTAATAGTAGACGATTGCAAGAGTTAATTGAACAATTTAGTCAATTTGGAGCCACTGACAATGGTGGTGTCACACGTTTGTCTCTTTCGGATGAGGACGTTTTAGCAAGAAACTATTTTTGTAAGTGTTGTGAGGCGTTAGGTATGAACATTCAGGTAGATGATATGGGGAATATTTATGCCACGCTTCCTGGGAAAAAGAATGTGCCGCCCATCGTTATGGGTTCCCATCTAGATTCTGTTGAAAAAGGTGGGAGATTTGATGGCGTGTTAGGCGTACTAACAGCTATCGAGGCCATTCGAACAATAAAGGAAAATGACATTGATGTGGATATTCCACTCATGATTGTCAATTTCACGAACGAAGAGGGGGCACGTTTTGATCCAGCCATGATGAGTTCAGGGGTCATCACCTCGAAGTTTGATAAAGAAAAAATGCTGCAATCCACAGATAAAAATGGCATTCGCTTTCAAGAAGCATTACAAGCAAGTGGCTATGAAGGAGAGCAGGTCAATCGTCTAAAAGAAGCACTGGCTTATATTGAATTGCATATTGAGCAAGGGTCAGTACTAGAGGCAAAACAACGTGAAATTGGTGTTGTTGAAGGTGTACTAGGTATGGTCTGCTACGAAATCACCATTACGGGGCAATCGAATCACGCAGGGACAACGCCAATGTCAATGCGCAAAGATCCGATGATTGTTGCATCGACGATCATGACAGAGCTCCATGAGCAATTAGGCAAGGTGGATGAACAGCTTGTGTTTACCTTTGGTCGTATGCATGTTTCTCCAAATATTCATACAGTTATCCCGAATAAGGTGACATTTACCATTGATTCCCGTCACCAAAAGCCAGAGGTCATGCAACTGGTTGAGGATATTCTCCATGCACTTCCAGAGACAGCAGGCGGATGCCATATTCAGCCCGTCAAGCTATGGGGAAGAGATACCGTGCATTTCGATAGCGCCATTTGCAATGAAGTAGAAAGAGCATGTCAAAGCTTTGGTTACTCAGCTCATCGTATGTTTAGCGGCGCTGGTCATGATGCACAGTATATGGCAAGTATGGTTCCTTCCGCGATGATTTTTGTCCCAAGTATCGAAGGCAAGAGTCATTGTGAAGAAGAGGAAACAACCTTTGAGGATTGTGCAAAGGGAGCAGATATTCTACTAGAAACGGTGTTAACGCTACAAACAAAGTTTAGTCTGGGCGAGACATATACACTGCATTAAACATCAAGGATTCTCTAATTTTGTGATGAAGGGTGAGGGGCACAATGAAAAAAATCATTAAAGGTGGACGAGTTGCAACTGCTGCTGACGTATTTGAGGCAGATATTTTAATTGATAACGGTAAAATTGTTCAGATTGGACAAAATTTAACGGATGCTAATGCTGAAATAATTGATGCAACAGGGAAGTACGTATTACCTGGTGGCATTGATCCCCATACGCATTTAGATATGCCATTCAATAATACGGTGACAGATGATGATTGGAAATCAGGTACAATTGCAGCGGCCTATGGTGGGACAACTACTATTTTAGATTTCTGTTTAACAGCTGGGGAAGAAAAATTGTCTACAGCGGTGGAGAAATGGCATGACAAGGCTAAAGGAAAGTCAGCTATTGATTATGGTTTCCACCTAATGATTGGCGACTTAACACCTGAAACGGAAGCTGAATTACCGAAGCTACTGGAGCAAGAGGGCATTACCTCTGTAAAAGTCTTTATGGCGTATGCAAAAGAATTCCAAGCAACAGATCGTACTTTATTTAAAGCCTTTAAAATCGCTAAAGATCTTGGTGCCGTGGTGATGGTACATTGTGAGAATGGCTCTGTTATTGATGAGCTGGTAGAAGAAGCTCGACGTGCTGGTCATAAGGAACCCATTTATCATGCACTGACTCGTCCAGCCGAATTAGAGGGAGAGGCAACAAAGCGTGCCATCGAATTAGCCCATATTGCTGGAGCAAAGCTCTATGTGGTGCATGTGACATGTAAAGAAGCAGTGGATGAAATTATTGCTGCTCGTGAAAAAGGCTATGACGTCTATGGTGAAACTTGTCCGCCATATTTAACACTCGATCAATCAGCCTTAGCACAGCCAGGCTTTGAGGGAGCCAAATATGTATGGTCGCCACCACTTCGTCCGAAGTATCATCAAGAGCATTTATGGCATGCATTAAAGGCGAAACAGCTTCAGACCATTGGCTCAGATCAATGCTCCTTTAGCTTTAAGGGCAAAAAGCAGCTAGGCTTAAATGATTTCTCGAAAATTCCAAATGGCGGGCCATTCATTGAAGATCGATTCAGTATTTTATATTCGGAGGGTGTAGCAAAGGGGAGAATTTCAATCCATGAATTTGTGGATATGATTTCTACTAGTGCGGCAAAAATATTTGGCTTATTCCCGCAAAAAGGAACGATTGCGATTGGTTCTGATGCGGATATCGTTGTTTTTGACCCAGAGGCAAAACGCCAAATTTCGGCTAAAACGCATCATATGAATGTTGACTATAACCCATATGAAGGCTGGGAAGTGACAGGGGAGCCTGTTAGTGTCCTAGTCCGAGGGGAATATGTCATTAAAAATAAAGAATTTGTAGGCATACTTGGCAGTGGACAATACATTAAACGTCCATTAAGAACAGTAGTTGCGGAAGCGTTAAATATTTAGCTTCCTTCAGTAGACGACCGATTGTTTTGACTGGAGAACAAAACAATCGGTTTAGTAATTGATTCACGGAAAAAATGCTCACATGAGGGGGATGTGGAAATGGTTCCGATTCAAGAAAACGCGATGACCATACAGCTTAGACGTAATTTCATGGAATTAAAAGGAAAGATGACAAAGAATGAGGCTATTGAGGAAGCCAATCGTTGTCTATATTGCTATGACGCTCCATGTATTAAAGCCTGTCCAACAAGTATTCAAATCCCGAATTTCATAAAAAAAATTGCATCTGGTAATATGAAGGGTTCTGCTACGACTATATTAGAAGCAAATCCTATTGGTGCAAGCTGTGCGAGGGTTTGTCCAACAGAAGAACTATGTGAAGGGGCGTGTGTCTTAAATTCTTCAACAAAGCCAATTAAAATTGGTGAGTTACAGCGTTATGCAACGGATTGGGCAATGGAAACAAATGCCCAGCTATTCCAACCAGGCCAGCATAATGGACAGAAAGTAGCCATTATTGGAGCAGGCCCTGCTGGTTTATCGGCAGCACGTGAACTCAGCCGCTTAGGCTATCATGTAACGATTTATGAGGCGGAGGCAAAGGCTGGAGGTTTAGGTAGCTATGGCATTGTAGCGTTCCGTTTACCAAATGAAGTTGTAGATTGGGAAGTGGACCAAATTGAACAGCTCGGTGTGGACATTCAAACCAATACAGCTGTAGGTGTGGATATTACAGCAGCTGAAATTTTGGCGCAATATGACAGTGTGATATTAGCTGTCGGTATGGGGGCTGTGCCGAATCTGGGCATTAAAGGTGAAGAACTAGAAGGTGTACATGATGCCATTGACTTTGTGCGAAAAACAAAAATGGGACCGCTTACAAATGATATTGTAGGAAAACGAGTAGCTGTGATTGGAGCAGGAAATACAGCCATTGATGGTGCTACAAGTGCAGTGCGCTTAGGTGCTGACAATGTGCAAATTCTGTACAGAAGAACGCAAAAAGAAATGACAGCGTACAAATTTGAATATGAATTTGCTAAGCAGGATGGCGTGGAATTTAAATGGCTAACTGCACCGAAGAAAATTATTGGCAATGAAGCGGGCAAGGTGACAGGCATTGAATGTGTGAAAATGAAGCTTGGTGAGGCTGGTGCTGATGGGAGACAACGACCAGAAGAAGTTGAAGGCTCCAATTTTATCATCGAAGTGGATGCGGTGATTAAAGCCATTGGACAAACGCGTTTTGTATCGTTAATTGAAGCCTTTGGTTTAGCCCATACAAATGGGGTTGTCGATATTGATGAAACGACAATGCAAACGTCTCATGACAAAGTATTTGCTTGTGGAGATGTTGTCTTTGGTAATGGACAGGGGGAAGCGATGGTGGTGACCGCTGTACAACAAGGAAAAGATGCAGCATACAAGATTCATGAACGTTTAAGAAAACCAAGTGAGATTGCATAAAGTGAACCTTCAATCCGTGGAGGTTTTTCATCCTCCACGGATTGTTAGTTTCACCAATCGGGTTTTTACAGGCTGTTGATTCAGCATTTGAATATTTGGGCATACCTTTACATTCTGAAGTCGGGGTCTTACAGCTTATACCTGATGCTATGCTTTCGGTACAAAATAGCTTGTTAATAAGGGATAGAGGGGGAACTTATATGGCTGACTTACGCATTAATTTAGCGGGTATCAAATCACCTAATCCATTTTGGCTAGCATCCGCACCACCAACGAATTCAGGTTATCAAGTACAGCGTGCATTTGAAGCAGGCTGGGGTGGTGCTGTTTGGAAAACATTGGGGGAACCGATTTTAAATGTGTCCTCTCGTTTTGCAGCAGTTAGTTTTAATGGTCAACGTGTCGCAGGTTTCAACAATATTGAGTTAATTACAGATCGACCATTAGAAGTAAATTTACAAGAAATATATGAGACGAAAAAGAGATTTCCGAATCATGCGATTATTGCCTCGTTAATGGTAGAGCCAAAGCAGGAAAAGTGGCATGAAATTGTGAAACGCGTAGAAGATGTGGGGGTTGATGGTCTTGAGCTTAACTTTGGTTGTCCACATGGGATGGCAGAACGAGGCATGGGTTCTGCCTCTGGTCAAGTCCCTGAGTTGGTGGAAAAACAAACGTACTGGGTAAAGGAAGCAGCGCGTACACCTGTTATTGTGAAGCTAACACCAAACATTACAGATATTACTGTAACGGCGGAGGCAGCGACAAGAGGTGGAGCAGATGCAGTTAGTATGATTAATACGATTAATAGTTTAGCAGGTGTCGATTTAGATTCGTGGAATACAGTGCCTAATGTAGCTGGCAAAGGGGCACATGGTGGCTATTGTGGTCCAGCAGTTAAACCGATTGCCCTCAATATGGTTGCAGAATGTGCCCGTAATCCATTAGTCAATGTACCGATTTCGGGCATTGGTGGTATCTCGAACTGGCAAGATGCAGCAGAGTTTATTTTAATGGGTGCCACAGGCGTCCAAGTATGTACAGCAGCGATGCATCATGGCTTTAGTATTGTGGAGGATATGATTGATGGACTGAATAATTATTTAGATGATAAAGGCCTAGCTTCGGTCATGGATTTAGTAGGTCGCTCTGTGCAAAGATATTCAAGCTGGGGTGATTTGGATTTAAATTATAAAATTGTTGCAGAAATTAATAATGATGTTTGTATCAATTGTAATAAATGCCATATTGCGTGCGAGGATACTTCCCATCAATGTATTGATCTCTATACAGAGGGTGATCGTCCAATGCTAAAGGTTCGTGAGGAAGACTGTGTCGGCTGTAACCTATGCTCCATTGTTTGTCCTGTCGACGGTGCCATTACAATGGTAGAACGTCCATCAACGATTCCGCCAATGACATGGAATGAACGTCAAGCCCTTCTGAGCAGTCTGTCAAAATAATGGCCTCTTTAGCTCAATACTGAATATAAGATAAAAGATGATTAAAATCGAAATTCCACCTTCCTTCAGCATTTGGTGGAGGAAGGCATAACTTCAAGTAGGTTGTCACGGAAATTAGAGAAAAAGGAGAGAAGTAGGATGGAACGTGAAGGGAATTATTTGAAATCCCCAGATTTACTTCCAGTGACACATCAACAAAGAAATATTGGAACATTTGGTTTTGCAGTGATTTGGATTGGCATGGCGATTGTTCTAGCGGCTTTTGCCATTGGTGGCTCAGCCATTATGAACTTATCACTACCAATGGTTATTGTAGCAACATTGGTAGGCTCTTGTTTAATCGGTGTCTTTATGACGTTAATTGGTGATATAGGAATTGAGCATGGGCTATCATTCCCAGTCTATATGCGTGCACCTTTTGGCACATTCGGTACACATATACCTTCCCTTGTACGTGGTGTCACAGCTGCTTGTTGGTTTGGTCTTAATACGTATTTCGGTGCTTTAGCGATAAATGGTATTTTAAATTTAATGTTTGGCTTTAATAATTGGTTTATCTGTTTCCTTGTATTTGCTGCTCTTCAACTTTTTAATACATCCCTAGGTATTAAATCCATTGAGCGCTTTGCTGATTTAGCAGCACCTGTCATTATTTTAATTTCTTGTTGGATGTACTACACATTAGCAGATAGTGCAACGTCACAAGGAAAAAATATTTGGACGTGGGTGGAAACCCCAACAACAGGCATTGCTGCTTTTACCGCTTTTATGGTAGTCGTGATGGCAAATATGGGCTTTTGGGCAACACTCGCAGCCGATATGCCTTCCCTATCTCGTTTCTTTAAGGCACCTAAAAATGAGCGAAATTGGTTTAAACGTAATAAAACACAGCTTGTTGGCTCATTAATTGTTATGCCAATTACCAATACATTCATTGTCGCAATTGGAGCAGTTTGTTATATGGCTGTTGCATCGGCTGATCCGATCAACGCCCTACAACAAAGTGCAAGCGGCTTTATTTTAGGTATTTTATTGTTGATGATTGTGTTAGCGCAATGGTCGACTAATACCTCTGCCAATGTTGTGCCAGCTGCGACGATTTTCTCTAATATTGGCGGTCCTAAAGTACCGTTTTGGGTAGGGGTTGTCATTGCAGGAATTATTGGTATTATTGCACAGCCTTGGAGCCTATTTGATGTGATGGTCAATGTCCTATTAATAATTGGCGGTATTTTAACGGCCATTGTAGGTATTTTATTTGCTGATTATTACCTAATTCGTAAACGCCGTGTTCATGTTAAAGAGCTTTATGAGTTAGATGGGCAATTTAAATATTATAAGGGCTTTAATATGGCCGGGTTAATTGCCTGGGTCATTGGGGGAGCGGTCGCGAATATTTTTGCAACTTATTCCTCTTTAGTAGGATTTGTTGTTGGAGCGGCTGTATATTATGTATTAGCGAAGTATTGGTGGTTTAAAAAGTATCCACAGGCGGAGCTAGAAGACCCGAGTGATGCCAAATATTTAGGCATTACAGTCGGGCATAATTTGGATGAACTATTTGGGCAACCAGCATCTGCTCCAACGTCGGCCCTAGAGGAGGAAGAACTTGTGGAGCAACCAGATCCTCTGTTAGAAATGAAGGGCGCCGAGTAAGATAGACTACATCAAGACATTTTCAAAAGAAGGTGAGGTGATGACATGTCTGAATTCCAACAAAGCACAGAGGAAATCCAAAAAGTAGATCATTATTTAGATAGTGGCTTTAAAATCAAATATGTCTACGAAAATTTAAGTGGGATGTTTGTAGAATTTGCTCGTCAGGAAGAAGTGACATTGTTGCAAATTCTGACAGCGGATGCACGTAAATACTTCTCTGCAAAATTACAAGAACAAACATTATTACAATAATGACCTACACTCTATTCCTTTCAATGAGATGGGAATAGAGTTTTTTGTATCTTTTGAAACGATGCGAGGGTTCCAAAGAGCTTCTAGCTATAGACAAGAAAAAAACCCTTTCGTACAATGAGGTCTGGTCAATCAACTTCGTACGAAAGGGAATCCAAATGGATTATAAAAGTTTAGCACACAACATGGAATTGTAAGTATTAAATCGTCTTTGCTCCCCAGTATAGAAGACAGATTATTTATGGGCAAATCAAAGCAGATATAGGTAAAGTTTTACGCCAGATGGTAAGCATAAGAAAGCTACTCCTGCTAGAAGCAGTAATACTAAAAGCTTATACATTTCATTACTTATTCCTTTGTTGCTTTAAACATATAGCCGCTATAAGATTTGTAGATAATCATCACAATACCCATTAGCATAAAATTTGATATTAGTGAACTTCCACCATAGCTTAAAAATGGCAGTGTCATACCAGTTACTGGTAGAAGCCCAATGGTCATACCAATATTTTGGGTAATTTGGAAGGCCAATAAGCTAGAAATTCCTGCACCCATCAGTGTCATAAATGGGTCTCTTGCTTGTACTGTAATAACAACAATACGGTAAATAACAAAAAATAAAAGTGCAATTATAAAGGATCCTCCAATAAAGCCTAGCTCTTCGGCAATATTCGCAAAAATAAAATCAGTATGTTTCTCCACGACATAAACATTATTGTTCATGTATCCTTTCCCAGTAAACTCACCTGTACCAATTGCTAAAAACCCCTGCCTCGTTTGATAAGAAGAATCTGGATATTCATATGGCTGTAACCAACCATGAATTCGAGAAATTTGATGCCCTGATAATTTATTTAAAATTTTATCTGTAAAAAAATCGTGGGATTTTACATATAAAAGTACCACAACACTAATAATTGATAGAGGGACGGCTGTAAAGATGACAAGCAATTTTCTTTGTATGCCTGAAAAGAAAATCATTGGTAAAATCATCGACATATAAAGCATGACCATGCCTGTATCAGGTTGCTTGTAAACGGCGAGCATCGGTGGAAGTGATATAATAGCAATTATGAAGAGAAGCCTCATATCCGTGAAAAAGGTAGGACGTTCGTATTTCTCTCGATGTGCGACGATAACCTTGCTGACAACGATTAAAAAGGCGAACTTTAAAAACTCTGACGGCTGAAATGATCCTAGCAAAGGAATTTGGTACCAGCGCTTCGCCTCGTTTATAGTTCTAGCTATACTTTCAGGTGCAATGAATAAGCTAAATGTTAATAACACCATTATCCAATAAAACGGCCAGCCAATTTTTTTAAGCTGTTCAATATCAAGTATGGCTATCCCATACATAGTTAAAAATCCGATTATGTAATAAATAAACTGCTTTATAATAAATGAGCTTGAATACTGTTCGAACACCGTACTACTGGAATGGACAAAGAGACAACTAATCATACCTAGTAGCATCAAGCTAATTACTAAACCTTTATCCAATTTATTGAAATGTAACATTCAAATATCTCCCCTTTGTTAGAAGCAACTATTAACGATAACGATTGGTAACTATGGAAGGTTGCGACATAACGGGGTAATAAATTTGACTTCAGATTATTTTGCTTAACTATTCATCCAATTTCCACAAAAATAGAACAAGTGATTTCTAGCTATATACTTTAATTATTGGTGATATATGGATAACTGGTTTTTTGATACATATGGGAAAGACAAGCTACTTGTACTATCGAATGGATTATTAGGTATTTTTAATGTTGATAATTTAGGGAAAAGTTATACTAGCCTATTAATCAAATTAAGCGTTAAAAGAAGTCTCTACTAACCTAGTGGAGACTCCTCTTAGTGTGGAAAAACAAAACAGTCAATTGAAAGGTAGAAATGGATTTCCGTTGCAGGCTACTTGCTTTCCTGTGGGCGAGCGCCGAGCCGCTTCCTCCGTGCAGGGGCTCGCCTGTCTCGCTATGAGCTGCACCCAAAATATTGGACTTAAAAATCTACTATAGGGGGTGCAGGTAGTGATTTCTGATGAACAAAAATTAGCCGCAGTTCTAGCTTACTTTGAAGAAAAAGAAAGTACGTATCAGATTGCCAATCGATTACAGAGGGATCGACAGTACATTCGATTATGGATTGAATTATATCGCTATCATGGCATCGAAGGAATTATTCGTCCTCAAGGGTTCACGAATTACGAAGATTCTTTTAAAATAAAAGTAATTCAACACCTGATAGAGACGGGCGATTCGCTCCTTCAGACTGCTGCGAAGTTTAATATTCCTTCCCGTGAAACCATTCGGAGATGGAAAAAACAATGGATGTCAACGGCTGGTGAGGTGCTCTATCAAGTAGAAAAGGAGCGCCAATCAATGCCAAAAAAACAACCAGCTTCGTCCGATTTAAATGAAAAAACAACGGAAGAGTTAAAAGCGGAAATTGAGTATTTACGGATGGAAAATGCCTATTTAAAAAAGTTGAAAGCCTTAGTTCAAGAAAAGGATGCCTTCAAATCCAAGAAAAAGTAAGAGCTGTTGATGAGCTAAGGTTGGATTTCCCTCTTCAAGCTCTATTAAAAGTGGCAAACATCAAGAAAAGCACGTATTATTATCACCTTCACAAAAGGACAACACCCGATAAATATGAGCAGATCAAAGAACGAATTCAGACGCTTTTTCATTACCATAAGGGGCGTTATGGCTATCGTCGTATTTGTTTAGCCCTCCGAAATGAAGGGTTTTTCATCAACCATAAAACGGTCCAACGATTGATGCAAGAAATGGGCTTAAAAGGGACGATCCGCCCTAAAAAATACCGTTCGTATAAAGGGACAGTCGGCTATGTCGCAGAGAATATCATCCAACGTGATTTTGAAGCCACTGCACCCAATCAGAAATGGGTAACCGATGTAACGGAGTTTAAAATAAACGGTCAAAAAATCTATGTATCGGCTATATTAGATTTATTCAATCGAGAAATCGTTGGATATGAGGTATCAAAATCACCTAATTTTGAGTTAGTCCAACAGTCTTTGAAAATGGCGTTTACGTATACACAGCTATCAGAAAAGAGTGGCTTAATCATCCATTCTGATCAAGGATGGTTATATCAAATACCACGTTTTAAAGCGTTATTGGCCACTTATGAAATCAAGCAAAGTATGTCACGGAAAGGGAATTGTTTAGATAATGCCGTGATAGAAAGCTTTTTTGGCATTATGAAATCAGAATTTCTATACGCAACAACGTTTAAGAACTACGAAGCATTCAAAAAAGCGTTAGTAGACTATATCCACTACTACAATCATGAACGGATAAAAATAAAACTCAACGGAAAAAGTCCAGTTGAGTTTCGAAGAGTTTCTTAAAAGTTCAAATTTTTGGGGTCAGTTCATAGCGTCACAGATGAGACCCTGGAGCGAGCGTAAGTGAGTGAAGCGGCTCATCGGACGCCCCCTGGAAAGGGCGCTGACGGAACGGAAATCAACCTCTCACCTTGCAAATTTGCTTTTTCTGCCGTTGACATCATCTTTTTTCAACAACATGAGAAGTCTCTACTAACCTAGTGGAGACTCCTTTGCGTTATTTAGTAAAGTTATAAAATGAAAGAGCGGTATGAGCTAAATCTATCAAAATATCATTATTTTTTGTTTTTCCTAAAAATACATTTGTCTTTTTTAGAAAAATTGATTATGATTTTAAAGGTATTCAACGTAGAGAGAACATCAGAAAAGAGGCGTTAACGAGTGGCCAATAAGGAATTAAAACGAGGATTAGAAGCACGTCATATCCAAATGATTGCACTTGGCGGTACGATTGGTGTAGGGCTATTTATGGGCTCGGCCAGTGCAATTCAATGGACGGGACCTTCTGTACTCCTTGCCTATGGTATTGCAGGTATTTTTATTTTTTTCATTATGAGGGCAATGGGTGAGATGCTTTATATGGAGCCGAGTACAGGCTCTTTTGCAACGTTTGGCTATAAATATATCCATCCTTTAGCGGGGTATTTAACAGCGTGGAGTAACTGGTTCCAATGGGTTATTGTTGGGATGTCTGAAATTATAGCAGTCGGAACGTATATGCAATACTGGTATCCAGAATTACCAGCGTGGATACCAGGTCTTATTGCGATGATTATTTTAGGTTTGGCGAACTTTATTTCTGTCAAATCATTTGGGGAATTTGAATTTTGGTTTGCGATGATTAAAATTGTCACGATCATTTTAATGATTGTAGCAGGTGTAGGGCTGATCTTCTTTGGCTTTGGCAATGATGGTATTGCAATTGGTTTATCTAATTTGTGGAGTCACGGTGGCTTCTTTACAGGTGGCTGGACAGGCTTCTTCTTTGCCTTATCTTTAGTTGTTGCTGCATATCAAGGGGTAGAGCTTATCGGGATTACGGCTGGAGAAGCAAAAAATCCACAAAAAACGATTACTAATGCCATTCAAAGTATCATTTGGCGTATTTTAATTTTCTATATCGGTGCGATCTTTGTCATTGTGACGGTGTATCCTTGGGATGAACTTGGGACAATAGGTAGTCCATTTGTGGCGACATTTGCTAAAGTAGGTATTACAGCTGCCGCAGGTATCATTAATTTTGTTGTAATCACAGCAGCTATGTCAGGCTGTAACAGTGGGATTTATAGCGCTGGACGTATGTTATATACTCTTGCGATGAATGGACAAGCACCAAAATTTTTCGCCAAGCTTTCAAGGAATGGCGTACCTTTATTTGGAACAGCAGGTGTGTTAGTCGGGTTATTCATTGGTGTCATCCTAAGCTATATTGCTCCTGAAAATTTATTTGTTTATATATATAGTGCGAGTGTTTTACCAGGAATGATTCCATGGTTTATTATTTTAATCAGTCAAATTCGCTTTAGAAAAGAGAAGGGTATGCAACTGGCTAAGCATCCTTTCAAAATGCCTTTCGCACCCATTACAAACTATGTAACGATTATCTTTTTAATCATGGTATTAGTTGGTATGTGGATTAATGATGATACACGTATATCATTAATTGTCGGTATTATTTTCCTAATCCTCGTAACAATTAGCTACTATGTGTTTGGGATTGGCAAAAACCGCTACAGTAAAGATTCTATAGAATAAGCTAGAGGGATGTATCTCAACGTGAGATGCATCCTTTTTCTGTCTATTTTTACTAGCACAATTTTTACATAAATGAACGGATAAAAGCCAAACTACTAAAAAATGAATGACAATGACTGGTATTCATCGGAATTAAAGGGGTTGAAAGAAATGAACGAGATACCGGAACAAATTGTAGCTAAATTGACGCAGGAGATCAACGAAATTGATGATGTAAAACTGAAAATGGTGGCGACAGAAGAGGGAGATGTCACGGTCATTTATTTCTCCTCGCTCATTGAAAAAATGACCTTACAAACCATGGTGACGATTCCGTTGGCTAATAATTTAAAACAAATTCATCAAGTCGCTCAATATGTGGACCCAAAGGATGTCCAGGGAGCCGTTAAAAAATTGAATGCTGGGCAAACCCTCCTTTTTTTTCATGAAACGAATGCGTTGTTAAGCGTGGATACGTATAGTGCACCGACAAGGGCCATTACAGATACTGAAACGGAGTCCACAGTAATCGGTCCACAGGATGCATTTACAGAATCATTAGAAACAAATATTTCATTGGTGAGAAGACGCATACAAAGCGCTATGCTTAAAAACGAAAACCGTGTTGTCGGGTCTGAAGCCAATATTAAAATCTCGATTATGTATATGGATAATATTGTGAGTCATAAAAATTTAGAGGATTTAAGAAATCGGATAGATCAAGTGGATTATCCATTATTTACGGATATATCTGTGCTGAAGCAATTAATTGAGGATAATCCGTTATCACCCTTTCCGCAATATTATATGACAGTTCGTCCAGATAGTATTTGCCGTTATCTCCTAGATGGTAGAATCGTCGTTTTTATGGATAATAGTCAGTTAGCAATTGTTTGTCCTACATCTTTTTTTGAAATGTTTGTGTCGATTGAAGATTATTACAACCGATGGACAACGGCAACTTTACTAAGGATGTTACGCTTTTTTGGTTTTTTCCTAACGATCATGATTACCCCAATGTATATATCAGCTCTAACCTTTCATCCAGAAATATTGCCCTATGAATTATTATTAGATCTTCAAGAGTCGAGGAGTAAAGTACCATTTCCACCGCTGATTGAAGTGCTATTTATCGAGCTGATTATTGAAGTGTTACGAGAAGCGGGTTCTCGAATGCCTGCCAAAGTCGGTCAAACAATTGGTATCGTAGGAGGTATTGTTATTGGGACCGCTGCTGTAGAAGCGGGGTTACTCAGTAATATTCTCATCGTGTTAGTTGCGACATCTGCCTTATTATCGTTCCTACCGCCGATTTTCTTAATGAGTAATACTAGCCGTTTTGTGCGCTATATTTTTATCTTATCAGCAGGACTCTTTGGCTTATTTGGCCAGATGCTCGCCTTTGCCTGGTTAATTCATCATTTATTAAGTTTAAAATCTTTAGGAACGCATTATATGACACCCGCTATTCCTAGAAAGCCAAGCGATTTATTGGATGGTGTCATCCGATTTCCAACTAAATACCTAAAAAGTAAATCAGGTCTTTCAAAAGCACAGAAAAAATAGAACTAGAAGAATGAGGTGGTCAACTTTGAGTACAACGAAAGGCAAAGTATTAAATCGCTATCATGTCATTTTTTTAGCTCAAAGTGTAATGCTTGGTACGGGTATCCTTTCACTACCTCAAAAATTAAGTTCTATGGGATATTCTCAAACATTTATGCCGCTTTTATATGGTCTGATAGCGACTCTTACACTGTTTGCAATGGTATGGCTGTGTTCGAAATTTCCTAATGATGATTTATTTAAGATGAACGAAATACTTTTAGGCAAATATATTGGGAAAGCTATCAATTTTTTCATCATTTTACAATGTACTGTTTTTAGTGCAGGGATTATAAGTAACTATATGCATTTAATACAAAGTACAGCGTTACAGGAACAAACGATTACATTACCTGTACTTTGCTTTTTACTTTTGCTTATTTACATCGTAAATGGCGGTATAAAATCAATTGCAAGATTTTGTATCATGACATTTTTTATTACGATTTGGATGTTCTATTTTACACGGTGGGCGATTGAAAAAGGGAGTGTAAGTCATCTTCTACCTCTCTTTAATTTTACGACTAAAGAGTTTTATGCAGCATTCAAGCAAGGCTATTTTTCATTTCTTGGATATGAATTAATTGTATTTTATTTTCCTTTTATCATTGATAAAAAGAAGGCTTTTCGTCATTCCTTATTAGGCGTTTGGATTAGTGTTTTTTTATGTTTTATCACAACGCTTATTAGTGTGATGTATTATTCGGAATGGCAATTGAAAAATGTAGAGTTTTCGGTGTTGAATTTATTTAAAGCAGGGGAATTTACCTTTATAGAGCGTATTGATATTATTGGCATTACACTTTGGGTATTTCTGATTTTAACTTCTATGACTGCTTATGTATGGTGTGCGAAACAAGGTGCCCATGCATTATTTCCGTTACCTAAAAAAAAGAAGAATTATTACTTATATATGATTACCTGTCTGATTTTTGTCATTATTAAAATGCCTGTTTCGCGAGAGGTTCAGGATAAATTATTTATGGCAAGTAACTATATAGGGTATATCTTAATTATTTGGCCACTATTTTTAATCATGATCTACTTATTTAGGAAAAAGCAGGTGCAAGTATGAAAACACGTCTATGTATACTCAGTTTGATTGTTTTAATTTTACTTGTGGGCTGTTCTCGAAAAGAACTAAAAGTGCCATTAGAGGATATTGGCATGGTTGATTCGATGGCATTTGATTACATTGATGAAAATGAGATGAGGCTTACAGTGGCTATTCCTCAATACTCTCCAGAGGCAGAGCAGGATACGCAAAATTTTTCCATTACGACAGATCTAGTGTCCAGTGGCATAGTCAAAATAGAAAAACAATCAGATAAAAAGATTGTTTTCAATCAATTACGTGTGGTATTAGTCAATGAGGATTTTGCACGAAAAGGAAATGTCAGAAAGATTATTCAGCATTTATATCGCAATGCAGAGGTGGGAAATAAAGTGCTCATCGCTGTTGTAAAAGATAACGCAGAAGCTATTCTAAAGGGAGATTATCCTGATAAACCTAATATTAACTTTTATTTAAATGATCTATTAGAACCTAGTATTAATACAGCCTTTAATCCAAACACCAATATCCATGATTTTATGTATACAATTACGAATCCAGTAATTGATACCATTTTACCTTATATTGAAAAGCGAGGAGATAAATTAGAGGTGGAAGGTGTTGCAATTTTCAAAGGAAATCATATGCATGAACTGATTAAACCAGAGGAAGCACTGGTGATTCAAGCTTTGAATGGACGGAAAAATCTTGCTCCGTTACACTTAGACTTAAACGCAGGGCATGGGGAAGAGAAACTCATGATTGATTTAATTGAGAGCAGTGTAAAAAAAGAGAGTAATCAAAACGTGAATTCACCAAAATTAACGATTTTCTTAACAATCAAGGGTACATTAAGCGAGTATAAGGGTAAAAGAGAATCTCATTTGTTTACAGTTGAAAGCATTAGTAATTTAGAAAAAGATGTGAATAAACAGCTTGAACAGGATATTGGTGATTTTTTAGAGCGATTAAATAAAGCAGAGGTGGACCCAGCTGGCTTAAGTGAGGAATTTAGAATGTACTATCATGGGAAATGGACGACGAAAAAAACGAGGGCGCTTATTAGTAAATTAGACGTTAAAGTCCATGTAGAAACGTCCATTATTAGTACAGGTACATTAAAATAAATGGAGGCCAATTCGTCAAGAATTGGCCTTTGCTATTAGGATGTTTTCCGCATAATAAAGCTTAAATGTCTTCCTGCCTGTTTGTCCTGACGGTAGGAAAAGCCATTTGGGCTAAGGAACGTACAAGTTTCATCAATTTGAATTTTGTCAGCTGGAATACCAGCAAGCTCACATTGTTTTTTTACTGTTTGCTGATTATCAATATGATATTTATTCGTTTCTGCATTGTAGTACATAAAGTCTTCCGCATAACCAAGGCTGTGAAACTTTTCGTAGACATCTGCGTCCACCTCAAACTTTTGCTGACTCAGTGCCATACCAATTTGGACATGAAAATCCTCTGGTCGACATTGTTCTTCATTCATCAGATGCTCAAACAATTTGGGCGTTATTTCTTTGACAGTTCCTTGCCAACCTGAATGAATAACGCCAACTAGTCCGTTCACAGCATTATAAAAAATAACGGGAACGCAATCAGCCGTAAAACTACATAATAATAAATTCGGCTCTATGGTATAAAGGGCATCGGTATTTTTAACTGCTGTATCGATTTGCTCAGCACCTCGCCCTTTATCAGCTAATGTGACTTTATGAAAGTTCGCACTATGTGTTTGCTCGGTGCAAATAAAATGCTGCAAATCACAGTTCAACGTAGCGGCTAAATGCTGCCGATTGTCGATGATAGCTTGAACATTATCACAAATATGCAAAGCCATATTGTTTTGCTCTAGTTCCATGTCATCTTTCAAGGTAGTCCCAGCGATAAATTGTTCATTATCCACATAAATTTTTGTTTTCATTCAATCACCTCGTTTTACTATATAAGATTACTTATGGAATGTATAGGTTGCATCTATTTGATATTTAGCTACCCCTTTACCCTTCTATTAAACTTTTAGACATAATGAATCGTTTTCCTCACATATAGTAGGAGGAATGCTATATAGGGGAGAGAGCGAACATTGACTGAACTAAACCTATTATTAATTTGCCAATTAGGAATGGGTCTGTTTTGGATAATTACATACATACTCGTGATTTATAAAGGGTGGCAAGATAAAAAATATGGAATGCCTATGGCCGCTATTTGTGCCAATATTTCATGGGAGTTTATCTTTGCTTTTATTTACCCACAAAATGATCTCCAACGATACATTACACTCATTTGGCTTGTATTGGATATCTTTATTTTAACGCAGTTTTTACGCTATGCGCCAAGTGAATATCGTAGGATACTTACTAAAAAAATATTGTATGGCTCCTTTTTGGTTACGTTTCTTTTCAGCATGTTGATGATTTTTGGCATCGTCTATGAGTTTCAGGATTTTGAAGGGAAGTACACAGCATTTTTCCAAAATCTTATGATGTCAGGGTTATTTATCGCTTTATTGTTGCAAAGAGGGAACTTAGCCGGTCAATCAATGGGAATTGCCGTCTGTAAAATGGTAGGTACATTGTTTGCTGCGGTTGGCTTTTATCTCTACTTCCGTACGCCATTGATTACCATTATTTCCATGGCAACGCTCTTTTATGATGGGCTCTATATTCTACTAATTTATCGATTAAAACGTAAACAATTAGCAAAATAGGCTATTTTGAGTCATTTTAAATAGCTGAATGTATTAGTAATGTATGCCAATTACAAAAAGATTGCAACTTGATGACAAAGCATATGATGAAAAATAGCGTAATAAAGGGTTTTGTTCGTTTGTGTTGTGTCGATGTCATACAATTGTAAAAATCCTTCCAAATATTTTGTGATGATTATGGCTCTGAAACTATTTACGATAATAGTAGAGCAAACAGGAAGGATGATGAACATGTTCAAAAAAATAAAAAAAGCAACACTCTCTTCAGTAATCGCAGCTTCATTATTAGTACCAGCAGCGGCAATGGCAGCCGAATCCTATACAGTGACATCTGGTGACACACTTTGGAAAATAGCGTTGAAAACTGAGACAGGCGTACAAGAATTAATAGATGCCAATCCACAGCTTGCCAATCCGAATCAAATTTCCCCTGGGCAAAAAATCAATATCCCTGTAAAGGAACAGGCCACGGTTGAGCAAGAGGTTGTTAAACTTGTTAATGCAGAACGCGCCAAAGCAGGTCTGCCAGCATTACAGGAAAATTGGGAGCTATCCCGAGTAGCCAAATATAAATCTCAAGATATGCATGATAAACAGTACTTTGACCATACAAGCCCAACATATGGTACACCTTTTACCATGATGAAAAACTTTGGTATTACGTACAAAGCTGCTGGTGAAAATATTGCAAAAGGTCAACGCTCAGCTCAAGAAGTTGTAACAGCTTGGATGAACAGTGCAGGACATCGTGCCAATATTCTCAATAAAAGCTATACCCATATCGGTGTAGGCTATGTGCAGGATGGTCATTATTGGACACAAATGTTTATTCAAAAATAAAATAGGACACTGTTCTGTACTTGAGCTTTTTTACAAGAGTTAAAAATGATAGAGCATCTACTGGCTCATTTGATAGCTAGTAGATGCTCTTTTTTACGTAAACTTTGAACGTCATTTCTGTTGCTTCGCGAGTAATCCTCTTTCTTCACGGGAATTCATCTTGCTTATAGACAATAAGGCGTGCTAATTAGTAGAAATAACTTTTCATGCGATACGGCTGAAAGTTAGTAATTAAAATTCCGATGATTTCTCTATAAATTAGAATGGACGAGGGTTTTCAGTTAAGATTCTATATTAAAAGTTGCACAACAATATATTAACCCTGTTCTAAAATTAGGACAGGGTTAACATTATTTTATTGTCCTTCACCATATAGGTGTTTCTCATTTACATAAAATAATTTGACGTAAAAAAGACTGTTTTTTAGCAATACATCGGTCAACTATCTCGAATCCAGCTTCTTCAATTAAGTCATCAATCGTATCAATTGTGGCAATAATAATTTTATCTGAAATTCGTCGGGCGTGCTTTAGTATCTCACTTTGTTCTTCCCTTGATGCGTGAGTAAATAAGTTATATGGTAAATCAACAATCGCTACATCATAGTGCTCCGTTACCTCTGAAATCGGTCCTAGTGTAATTTTACCTTCTAGTCCGAAATAAGTGATATTACTTCTGGAACCCTGACATACATGATAATTAATGTCTCGACCTTCAATATCAATTCCCATTGAAAGTCCCTCTATTATGACAGTTCCTATTCCACAACAGGGATCGATAGCACGTACATTTTCTATATGTGGAACTGCAATATTAGTAATAGCACGAGCAACTCTTGTGCTCAATGCGGTTGAATAATTGTGTGGCTTCTGTTTATGTTTAAGCCAAATGGGTTCACTTTTTGTATAGTTGCCAAAATACCAACGACCGTCTAACGTAATAATCCCCAAGATAATTTCTGGATTGTCTAAATCTGGTTCTCCGTTAATCGACAATCCAATTTCTCTTTCAATTTTACGACGCTCTGCATGGTTTATCTTATTAGTAGTATTTATGACCATTTTATTTAAACTAATTACTTTGTAAGTGTTTTCTCCTACATTGAAATGCTTAAGACGATCCTTTAATACGTCTAAATCATTCTCTTCATATAATATCTCAAGTCTCTCTTCAATAAATGGGCTACGGCTTGGATCAATTTTAACATCGCTAATTAAATAGTTTGAGTCAGAATCTTTTCCAAAAAATGAGCGCATCTCCATTCTACATAAATCATATTCATCAATATGATGAATATAAGTGTAGATATACTTATCACGTATTTTTAAATCATTAGTCAATTTATTTTTCTTCCTTTAAATTCCAGATTTTATTTATGGGAAATGTAGTTATAAGTAGTGTTTTAATATAAAACAAAATTTAGTCATTTATTTTAATCTAAAGAATCATTCTACTAAACTTTAGCCTTATTTGCCATTTTATTTCTTTGAGAAATAATGTTTTTAGGCTGTATAAATGATTCATGCGGAATAATCTTATCTAAATTAAGATAGCGAAGAGAAAATAGCTGCACCAAATAGTACTTACAATCCTCTATCGTCTAAAGGTTTATTCAATCATAAAATTTCACAGGTAATGGTGGCCTTCATATAGTGTGTTTTTGCAGTATTGACAAATAAAAATCATCAAAAAACAACACACTATGAGCAATCTACGAATAAGATGTCTCTGTAGTATGAAGATAGAGGTAGGTGTTCATGGTTGAGAAAGAAGTGGCTGGCTCTATGCGGCATTATCTGTACGCTTGGGCTAGTAGGATGTCAGGACAAAGCGGCAAACGATAACAAGCTAGAACAAGAAATTCAACAACATGAAGAAGCTCAGCAGTCTGTTACGTATGAACAAGAGCACCCAATTGAGCCTATTGTAGAGCTTATTGATCCCGTAACACAGCAGATGGTTCAAACAATCTCTCCTAAGGAATTTGGCTTTGACACAGATCCGCAAGCTTATTACCAGCAGCTAGAACAATTAGCAAAGGAATTGGCGAGAGGAACAGACACAATGACTGGCTATGATCAACGAATGGTGCTCGATCGATTGGGAGAAGAAGGGCAAGTAATCAAAGGAAGACCGCAAACTATTTTAAAAGAAAGCGAATTAGTAGAGCGAATTCTAGAGGCTTCAACGACGGGTGGTCAAGTGGAAATGCCGCTCTATGTAACAGAAAGTGGCTATTATTTAGAGGATCTTCCTTTATTAGAGGAAATCGTTGTTGCATCCTATACGACATATTTCAATAGCACAGATAGTGGAAGAAATAAAAACATCGAGCTGTCGGCTAGGGCGATCAATAATGTCATTGTAGGTAGTGGGGATTATTTTTCTTTTAATACGATTGTGGGTCCGAGGGATGAAGCGAATGGCTATCAACCTGCACCGGAAATTATTAATAAGAAGGTAGTCATGGGGATTGGCGGTGGAATCTGTCAAACGTCTTCAACACTGTTTAATGCTGTCGATCAAATTTCAATTAACTATGTGGAGCGTCATCACCATTCCTTAGATGTGGGGTATGTACCTAAAGGAAGAGATGCTACTGTTTCCTACGGCAGTTTAGACTTTAGGTTCCAAAACACGAATGATGTACCATTTTTAATAAAGGCTACCTATGGCAATGATTTTCTAACAATTGAAATCAGAACGGCAGCGAAATATGTAGAAAAATTGACAAAGTCATAATGGCATGACAAGACACCACTGGACGTTGGTGTCTTTTTTTAAGTGACATGATATAGTTAAATTGAGATATTTTACAAAAGCTTTGGGAGAAGGGGGAAGACAATGCATCCAAAACTACAGGCAGCGATTGATTCGATTGATTTATACCAAGCAACTTATCCAGAGGATGCTTGTGTCATCGTGGCAGATAGAGAGAAAGTTCTTGCCTATAAACCGGGGAAACGTGTTGATTTAAAAGTAGGGGTTGGTGAACCAGTACATAAATATCGAGGGACTGCAACGGAAATAGCCTTAAGCTCAGGCCGCTTTGTGAAAGAAGAGCGCGGGGCGGAAGGGTTTGGCATGGCATACATTGCCTCTGCACAGCCTATTTTTGACGGAGGTCAGGTAATTGGTGTAGTAAGTGCCATTATTTCCAATGAAAAAATGGATAGTATGCGCTTGTTGGCAACTGAGCTTTCAAGTGCTGTTGAAGAAATGACGACTACCAATGAAGGATTAGCTACTTCCAGTATGGATGTGTCCAATCGTTTAGAGGAATTATCGAACTTCTCGGAATCGATGGCAAGTGATATTAAGCAGATTAATGACATTGTGAATTTAGTAAAGGATTTGGCTATGAAATCCAAAATTCTCGGCTTGAATGCATCCATTGAAGCAGCACGTTCAGGTGAGCATGGTCGTGGCTTTGCCGTGGTTGCTTCAGAAATACAAAAAATGTCCCAAAGCAGTACAGAAAGTGCTGATAGCATTACAGTGCAACTAGAAAATATTAAACAATCCATCGATCAAGTCAATGCGTCAGCAAATCAAATTTCTGCGTTTACACAGCAATTTGCTGCGAGTATGCATGAATTAACAGATGCCTATAAAGGGGTTAATAGCACGGCAGAAAAGCTCATGCAGATTAGTGAGATGAAAGGATAATAATATAAAAAAAGGATAATAGACAGGTAACATGCTATTATCCTTCCCCATAATTAAATAATCTCTAAAATTTCCTGTGGTGTAGCGACCTTATATTCAGGATTTTCGTTTTGCACGACCTCTATGGCATCATAGCCCCATTCTACCCATACAATCGGGACACCTGCTTTCTTACAAGCCACGATATCCCTTTGTTCATCCCCAATATATAACACGTCAGCTGAGTTGACATTTGAGTCCTTTAAAAACTTTTTCATCACTTTATCCTTGCCAAAAATTCGATTGGAGCAAAGAACATCTGCTACACAGTGAATACCGTTCATTTTAAGAAATGCTAAAATATTTTCCTTAGAATTAGAGGAAATAATAATGATTTTATAGCCTCTCTTATCAATTTCCATCAGGACTTCCTTCATTCCATCAAAAAGATGAACATCATTTAATGATTGATGATACAATTTATAAAATTGCGGTAAAATCATGGGCAATTTATACATTGGGAAATCAAATAATTTACTGCGTTCAGAAATCGATAATTTTTTCAGTGTATCAATTTCCTTTAATTCGATGCCTTTAAATTTATATTTTTGCGCTAATGTATTCCATGCTGATGCAAACACTGCGGTTGAATCTGCCAGTGTTCCATCAAAATCAAAGATAATATGCTTCATTGCCAATTTTCTCCTTTTCCATCTCGTTGTAATTGACGTTTTATCTTAATTCAGCAAGTGTTTTTTGTACCAAAAGTGAAGCAGTACTTTAGAGAAAGAAAAATATTTGTGTTGTTTTCTCCAATGGGTGTTCAAATGCCCGCTAAAAAAGCTGAACTCAGGCTAAGAATGCCACATCTTGTGCCATATCTGAGTAATCATCATCATGTTAACCCGAAGCCTCGGCGGAAGTCACTGATTTTGAAGTTGACCTGCACGATGCAAGTCAGTTAACTGTCACAGGACGTGATGGTCTGAGGTTAACATTCTACTCATCAGCTCGAAAAAACGGGGCGCAAAGTTGATCTGCGCGAAAATGCAGAATCAGCGGCAATTACGTCAAAGGCGTAATTGATGTTTAAAGATATGACATAGGATGGGCGACCTAGTGTAGTGCATCATGAAACAACAACTATTTTGAGCGTACGTAAACATCTTATGGTAAATATTATCAGAAAATACTGCGATTGCAACGGAAATGACATAACAAAAGGAGGTGCCTTAAAATTCCTTCGAGACACCTCCCTTCTATACTAAAATTATTGAGTTTTTTTCAAAAAGAAAGAGAGTATGACATTGATGATTGCCAGAGCAAAACTGATTGCAAAGACAAATGCAGAGCCTGAAGCCGCCGCCTCTTGAGCATTAGTTGTACTGTCAGTTAAGAATTGCTGTTGCTTAGCTGAGAACAACGAGACCATTACAGCAATGCCTATGGCACCTGATACTTGTTGAGAGGTTTGTGTAATCGCAATACCATCAGGAAAATATTGTCTTGGCAAAGCATTGAGCGTATTCGTTTGGACAGAGGCTAATACCATACCAACCCCAAGCATCATGATGATATGTGTTAACACTAATGCCCAAGTAGCTGTTTCGGTACCATTTAAAGCATAAAGTCCATAGCCAATCACAACAAGTATGGTTCCGGGGGTAATGATTGCACGTGGTCCGTATTTATCGAAGTATTTACCGATGGTTGGTGCTAATAGGCAGTTTAGTAGACTACCAGGGAGCATCATTAAACCTGTTACAAAGGCCGATACCAAAAGTGCCGTTTGCATATAAATCGGGAGCACCACTAGCATAGACAGCATATTGAAGAAGGTAATCATATTCATCAGAAGACCCAATACGAACATTGGATACTGGAAAGCTCTCAAATTTAACATAGGATGGTCCATTTTTGATTGACGCAACACAAATAAACATAAGGCAATTACACCTAGTAAAATGGTGCTAAGTACGTTGATGCTTGTCCAACCCAATTCTCCACCGCTACTTACACCATAGACGATGCCACCAAAGCCAATCGTAGATAAGATAATAGACCATATATCTATAGCAAGCTGCTTTCTTTCATTCACATTGGGAATAAAGATAAAACCAAAAATGATCGAGAATAATAAGAAGGGGACAGTAACCCAAAATATCCAGTGCCAGGATAGCGTATCTAAAATCATCCCTGCTAATGTCGGGCCGAAAGCGGGTCCTGCTAAAATGACGAGACCCATCATCCCCATAGCACTACCACGTTTATTAGCTGGAAAAATCGTGAAAATCACATTTTGCGTTAATGGTAATATAATCGCTAAACCTGCAGCTTGAATAACACGTGCTATAAGTAAGACAGCAAAGATTGGTGCAACAGCGGCAAGTATGGTACCAATTATGGAAAAGAGTAAAGAGATTATAAACATTTGGCGAGTGGTAAATTTTTGCATTAAAATGCCTGTAACAGGTACTAAAATGCCTAATGTGAGAAAATAGCCTGTTGCTAGCCATTGGATAGTTGTGGCATCCACGCTGAAAAGTTGGCTAAGTTCCCCTAGTGCAATATTTAATGCTGTCTCACTAAATAGCCCTACAAAGCCGGCTACTAAGAGAGCAGCCATAATTGGACCTGTTTTTATTTCCTTATTCACTGTAAAAACTCCTTCAAAAATGTTCAACTTTCATAGAATATATAAAAACAGAATATTCGGAAAAATAAAGTTGCGATGCTTCTACTATTTCATGTTCTGCATTATAAAAAAGTCTATGAAGATATAATCGTGATGTCGATTATCAGCGATCATGATTCCTTTTAGCTAGTACACCTCCGCGATACTAACTGCTCTGTTTTTTACTATAGCAAAAAAAAATTCTCAAATGTAAGTACTAATTTGAGCGATTACTATACGATTTCATCATTTAGACACATTTTTTTGAGATAGCATTCATTTTTTGAAGGAGAGGAGGAGATTTGTCCAGACCTCTCACAAACGAGTGATAGGTCTGAACTCTTTTATGAGAGCTTTTCGGTTTTTTCACGTGTTCGAATTAAGTAATAGGCATTGACGGAGGAGGCGATCGGAATAATCAGTGCAATACCGATGCCAGCACAAAAAATAGTCGTCAATTCAGCACTAAAAACCTTGGAGTTGACGATTTCACCAATCGAATAGGAGAGATCTTTGAACCATATTAATAAGCTTAAATAGCCACCAAAGAAAGCGAAGAATAACGTATTCGTATCGGTTCCTAAAATATCTCTCCCGATATTTAAGCCGGATGTAAATAATTTCTTTCTACTAATCGAAGGGTTACGATAAAAAATCTCATGCATGGAAGTAGCAATGGAAATAGCGACATCCATAATTGCTCCAATCGTACTCATAATAATGACGGAGGCACCAATCTGCACAAAATCAACACCAATATAAAGGGAAAAGATGCTTATTTCTTCTGTTGATTCTTCACCAAATCCTTGAATCATCAACTTTTTCGTTACAAATGTAATAAAAAGAAGTAAGACAACAATCGTCACCATAGTGGAGATAAATGCTGTAATGGTTTTACTGTTTGTTTTATTGATATAGAAAAGGCTAATACAACTAATAATTGTACAGGCAACGAACGTTAAGATGATGGGGCTATTTTTAGGGTTGGTCATTAAAAAGATCGTCACAAAGAGCACACCGAAATTTAGGAATAAAGAAAGAAACGAACGTACACCTTGCTTCCCGCCAATTGCGACCATCAATAGACATAAAATAAAAGCTAATAACACAATTACATTCATTCTTGAACCCTCTTTCGATTAATGAAAAATAGAGCAGTATACTGACTGATCGGAATCGTGAGGACAACCCCAATACCACCTGCTAAGGCGCGAGCTAATTCTAAAGAAAGATTCAAGGACAGCGTGAGTCCTAAAGTAGAAGAATTTTTCAAATAGAGAATAACCATCGGTATGGAGCCACAAAGGTAGGCAAAGAACAAAATACTCGTAATGGTGCCCATAATATCTTTCCCGATTTCATGCCCTGAAGATTTAAGTGCCTTCACAGAAATAGTAGGGTCTTGTTCATATAAAGCAAAGATTGAAGAAGCCATCGTAATAGAGACATCCATGACAGCCCCAAGTGAGCCAATAAATAAGCCAGCCATAAAGACTGTACGATAGGGGCGTGTTAAAAATTGCATTTCTTCATAGCGAAGACCGTTTTCACCAGTTAACCACATCACGACAGAGCTAATGATGAGTGCCATAACGGTTCCTAAAAGTGTAGACACAATAGCTGCATACGTTTTCGTGTTCAAGCCGCTAATCAGTAACAACGAAATGATCGTAAATAGAAGAGCGCAAATACCACTGATGACTAACAAGCTCAGGTTACCATGTTTCACATATAAATCTAACGCGAATGATAAAATCAATGCATTGACAATTAAACTAATGATGGAAAACAAGCCTTGTCTTTTTCCTATAAGGAGTAAGACAAAAATAAAAATCCACGCAATCATGAGAAGGGTTTGATCTCGTTTTAAATCGAGAATGGTCCCAGTTAGCCCTGACTGTGATGCGTGATTATCTATGGAGACAAAGATTTCATTGCCCACACGGTATTCTTGATCGAAAGCTCCAGAGGCGGAATAGTCATTCGTCAAATGGATGGATTGCCCTTTATGTGGTCCATTTTGTATCACGGCTGTAATATGCTGTGTAAATAAATAATCATCATTATCATACATATCTGTCATTGGTTCTGATTCTGCTACATCAGCTTTTATCACCTCAGCAATCGGTCGATCATAAAATGATTCATTATGATGAACGAACACAATCGAAAGCACGCAGCAGAGCATTAATAAGGCATAGAAAATACCTTGCTTCAATGGGATGTTTTTAAAAAATAGCAAGTAAATGACCTCCAAAGTGCTGGACTGAATTGTCACTTGTAAAGGAACGTTTTAGTGAAAGGGAAGTTCCATGCACAGTTTAAATGTTATCAGTTTAATGATTTCGTTTACATTTATCAAGTCATTGTTATATTAAGCTGAAGACTCCCTTGCTGACGAGTGATTAAACACCTGATAACACCATCAAAAAACGCCGCCTCCTGTGGCAATAATATTGCATGTTGCCTCAATGCCTCAGGCGGACGTCACAAACGCGAAAAACCTGGATGCATTGTTGATCTGCTATAATTCTTTTTGAAAAATTTTTAAAAAGAAGGATGGATAATAGAATAAAATAGTGTTATCGTAATATTAGCTAAATAAAAAATCCTTCAGGGTAGGGTGAAATTCCCGATCGGCGGTGATGAAGTAATTCAAAGTCCGTGAGCGCAAGCTGATTTGGTGCAAATCCAAAACCGACAGTTATAGTCTGGATGGGAGAAGGGTAAAAATGCGAGCTTTTTAAATTGATTGTAATTTAGAAGGTTTATTTGCCTATGCATTTATTACACTACTTCCCACAAGCTTGTTGGGAAGTTTTTTATTTAGTGCCAATCGAATAGAAGATGTTCTTCGGGGTAGGGTGAAATTCCCAATCGGCGGTGATGAAGTAATTCAAAGTCCGTGAGCGCAAGCTGATTTGGTGCAAATCCAAAACCGACAGTTATAGTCTGGATGGGAGAAGAACAAATGAGATGACAGTCTATGGAAAAAATAGTTTTCAATTAGGCTTATTTGTTGATGTCTTATTACTCCCAAACCCCTTTGCTGAAAGGGGTTTTTGTTTTTTATCGATAGCTAGAGAAGGAGGAGACGGATAAAACTAGAGAAGTGACGGATAGACCTTCGAAACTGATGGATAAGACTTCAAAAGTGAAGGATAGAAACCTAAATCAATGAAAAGTAGGTGATGGAATGTTTACAGGGCTTGTAGAGGATATTGGCATTTTAAAAGCCATGCAAAGCGATAGGGACAGTATGAAAATAACAGTTCAATCAGCCAAAATAGCAGAAGATGTCAAGCTTGGAGATAGTATCGCGGTTAATGGTGTTTGTTTAACGGTGACATATTTTACGGAACAGATGCTTACGATGGATGTGATGCCTGAAACAGTCAACGCAACCAATTTACAGCAGCTCGTGGTAGGGGATTCCGTGAATTTAGAGCGTGCCATGCCTGCTAATGGGCGATTTGGCGGTCATTTTGTTGCTGGACATGTGGATGGGGTCGGTAAAATTTTGCGAAAACGTCCAGTAGCCAACGCAGTCTATATCGATATCGAATTGTCAGAGGAACTAACCAAATTTTGCATTCCAAAGGGTTCTATTACGATTGATGGCACAAGCTTAACCCTTTTCCATGTTGACACGAACAGTGTCACGATTTCACTAATTCCCCATACGTACAAAGAAACCGTATTAGGCATGAAGAAGGCTGGAGCGATTGTGAATATCGAAACAGATTTAGTTGGTAAATATATTGTACAGCACCTGAAAAAAGGGCAAGCAACACCAATCATTACGAGAGATTACTTAGCACAACATGGTTTTTAACAAACTGAACGAGGAGATGACAAAAGTGCTATATGCAATTGAAGAGGCCATTGAGGATTTAAAGCAAGGCAAAATGATTGTAGTGGTTGATGACGAGGATCGGGAAAATGAAGGAGATCTTCTGGCACTCGCTGAATTCATGACACCAGCAACTATAAACTTTATGGCAACCTATGGTAGAGGATTAATTTGTACACCGATTTCACAGCAGCTTGCACAACAGCTAGATTTACATCCGATGGTTCAGCACAATACGGATAATCACCAAACAGCGTTTACCGTAAGTATCGACCATGAGGATACAACGACAGGAATTAGTGCCTATGAACGAGCATTTACGATACAAAAAATGATTGAAAAGCAAGCAAAGCCGATTGAGTTTCGTCGACCTGGTCATGTTTTTCCGCTCATTGCCAAAGATAATGGTGTTTTAGAGCGAAGAGGGCATACGGAGGCGACTGTCGATTTGGCAAAGCTTTGTCATAGTGTGCCAGTGGGTGTTATTTGCGAGATCATGGGCGATGATGGTCATATGCTACGCTTTGAGGAATTGATAAAGTACGCAGCACAGCATGACTTGAAAATGATATCAATAGAGGCACTTGTAGCATACCGCAGTCAATTGCTGACAACTGAAAATAAAATTTCTATTTAAAAAGGAGAAAGAACAATGGGTCAAACATTTGAAGCACAATTAATTGGAACGGGTTTAAAAATTGCAGTTGTGGTAGGTCGATTTAATGAATTCATCACAAGCAAATTATTGGACGGTGCAATGGACGGCTTAACACGACATGGTGTTGATGAAGCGTCTATTGATGTTGCTTGGGTTCCAGGAGCTTTTGAAGTTCCTTTTATTGCGAAACAACTAGCAGAAACAAAGAACTATGATGCCATTATTGGTTTAGGTACGGTTATTCGCGGCTCCACAACACACTATGATTATGTTTGTAATGAGTCAGCAAAAGGTATTGCCAATGTATCGTTATCAACCAATGTACCTGTTATTTTCGGTATTGTGACGACGGAAAATATTGAGCAGGCGATTGAACGTGCTGGTACAAAATCTGGTAATAAAGGATACGATGCTGCCATGTCTGCCATTGAGATGGCTAATCTAAAGAAAATGATTGGATAATGACCAAATGTTTCTTTGAATATTTTGCACATCCATGGGAAAAATATGCTTAAGTGTATTTATTGAAGGTAATCGTTTTTCATAAATGTACTAATCTGGAGATGGCTCAGTAGGAGATGAGAAGTATTTCATCAATGGAACAAATGATCAATTTGAAAATGTTGAAATCACTATTTCAACGCTCTGCTGATGTGATTTTTCAACAATATAAATTTCAGCAATATACAGTACATTTGATAACTTGTGATGCAATGATCAACGAACAAATACTTCAGACGGTAGTTGTTCAGCGAGTCCAATCCTTATTAAGTGATGTCGCTGATGACATGTTAGAGGAACAAATCGACCAGCATTTACACATTCCCTATTTACAAAAGGTTTTAACGCAAGAGGATGCCATAACAAGAGTCTATAAAGGGCATGTATTATTGTATTTTGAAGAAAATCAATTACTATTTTCTAGTGATATTTCTAAAAAACCGAATCGAGAGCCCGGAGAAACATCGCTAGAATTAGTGGTCAAAGGGCCAAGAGATGACTTTATAGAAGATGTTTTTATTAATATTGCTTTATTAAGAAAGCGGTTGCCCACTAATTCTTTTAGTGTAGAAACATTAGAAATTGGGAGACGTTCCAAAACCACTGTAGCGGTACTCTATATGGATGACATTGTGAATTTAAATATGCTAGAACAAATCCGTCTACAATTACAAAAGATTGATACGGATATTGTTGTCAATGGTGATTTATTGATGGAAGCAATTGAACAAACAGCCAAAGTACTGCCCAGGCATGATTATACCGGGAGACCGGATTTTGCTATGCAGGCATTAATTAGGGGAAGAATACTAATAATGATTGATGGTGTTTCCTACGCATTGATCACACCTACGAATATAATGTTGCTCTTTAAATCGGGTGAGGATAATGATTTTCCTGTCATTGTCAGTTCAATGGAAAGATTGCTTCGTATTGTTGGGATATTAATTAGTATGCTAACACCAGGCTTTTGGCTTGCGCTGACTACGTATCATCAAGAACAACTTCCTTTTCTTCTTCTAGCAACAGTTGTTGAGTCGAGAACGGGACTGCCATTCCCAACGATTCTTGAAATACTAATGATGCTATTTATGTTTGAATTGTTTCGTGAAGCCAACTTACGTCTTCCGAGTGCAATTAGTGGATCAATTAGTGTTGTGGGAGGTTTAATTATCGGAGATGCAGCGATAAAAGCTGGCGTTACGAGCCCTTCAATGATTGTTGTCATTGCAATTTCGAGTATTGCGGCTTTTACATTGGTTAACCAATCATTTGTAACAGCCATGAGTATTTTTCGATTAATCATTATTATAGCCTCTGCCTTTTTTGGATTATTTGGTTTTTTTATTGCAGTATTTTTCATCATCTTATACGCAGCGAATATGCGTGTGCTAGGTGTACCCTATTTAAATTTTAGTGCACATTTGAAGAAGGAAAATCTAAAAAAATCATTATTAAGACTTTCATCAAAGGGCTACAGTAGACGACCTTCCTTTTTAAAGCCACAGGATCGAACACGTACTTCGAATAAAAAATAAACAAATTTCATTGAAGATCAGGTATTGTAGTAGGTACCTGATCTTTTTTGTGACTTTTGCTTTAGGAAGGTATTACATTAGCCTGTAGGATAGGAAATGAGACATAAAATGTTATTAGTTACCTTTTTAGTTTACTTTCTTGTAAAGGATTATTAAACTATTGGTTACGGTGTGTAATTTTAGTAGAGTTCAAGTAAAATGGATTTTCTGTTTTCATTTCTGTAGGATAATCAAGAAATGTTCACTTTACAAACAAAAAATAGAGTTAATTATTATATAATGATATTCCAGAATATTTATAGGTGAGGAAGTCCCGTTTTATATGAAAAATCGAAAAATAAAACTAATATTAATTCTATCAACGCTTTTATTATGTTTGTTTACAAGTTTAAACATCATTACATCCTATGTGAAAATTAAAAAGACCGTTGAAGAGTCAATTGCCAATCAAAGCTTAGAGGCTGCCAATTCCATTGCTTCTTCTATTGATACAGCTGCTTATCAGCAGTTTTTGAAGAATCCACAGAAGAATGATTATTATTGGGAAGTAAGAAGCTATTTAAATGATGCCAGAGTAAAACTAGGTGCATTGTTTGTTTATACGTTGAAGGTGGATAATCCAGAAGTATCAAGTGCGATGATTATGGGGCTGCCAAATGAACTGAAAAAAGGCTTTGATATAGGAGAGGTTTGTACTGTCCCAGCAAAGCAAGTGGCAAAAGCCTACAAAGGTGAAACCTATGTTACAGAGGTGATTCATGATTCTGTACATGGTTCTTATTTATCGGTTGGTACACCTATCAAAGATGAGAATGGTAAAATTATTGGGTATCTAGGCATTGATATCAGCGCAGACACATTAAATGGCATTAAGGGAAAAGTCATTGAAGACAATTTATTTATTTTTATTTTTAATGGTGTATTTATTTTAATTGTCATTGGTTCTTTTTTATTTTTACAACGATGGTATCAAAAAGAGGTAGCGAAAGAAGTCGGCGCTACAGAGGACACATATCAAGCAGAAATTAAAACTTTGATTACTTCGGTATCATCATTACGTCATGATTTCACTAATCATATTCAAGTGTTACATGGTCTTTTACAATTAGAAAAAACAGAGCAAGCAAAACAATATTTGTCTTCACTATCTAAAGAAGTTCAAGCGATTAAGTCTTTAAAATTAAATATTGACCACCCAGGTCTGTCCATCTTATTACAAACGAAAAAATTAACCGCTCAAAATCATAATATTGATATGGACTTTACCATTTCTCAAAATGACTTTAATAAGATTAAAACGACAGATTTAATCAAGATTCTATCCAATTTAATTGATAATGCCATTGATGCTGCGGTTGAATTACCTGAAGGACAACGTAAAATTATGATTTGCTGTACAGCTGATGAAGTACAGTATGAATTTAAAATTACTAATACAGGGCCAAATATTGTGGATGCTGACCACATATTTAAGCAAGGGTTTTCAACGAAAAGGCATGAGCAGGGTCGCATAAGAGGACAAGGGTTATTTATTGTGAAAGAAATTGTCCATAAATACAATGGTCATATTTCAATCGACTCATCGAAACATTTAGAAACAACTGCTATTGTCCATATTCCCATTAAATAACTGAAAATAGCTTCCTACAAATTGTAGGGAGCTTTTTTCTATTTGTTAGACATACATTACAAAATAGAAAGTGTTATGATGAAGGGGATGAAAAAAATGGAAAAGGATCTCCTGACGTTATTGAGAAAGGGTGGGCTTCATTTATATGCAAGGCATGGAACGGCCACAGTTGGTGTAGATCAGGCATATGGCACGTTTCACAGTTGCCGCTATCAAAGAAACCTATCAGAGCATGGTCGTAGGGAGGCTGTTTACTATGGTCAAATGCTGCGTTATTGGCAAATTCCCATCCTTTCGCCCATTACAGCAAGTCCGTTCTGTCGAACAAAGGAAACGGCTCTACTTGCATTTCCAACTAACGGTGTACAAATTGACCCTTTTTTGTTTGAGATCTTCATGTTAGGTGGCAATCTTACCAGTGCTGAGCAAACTAGCATTTTAACGACACTGACATCCAAGCTGGAAATAAAACCATCACAAGGCATGAATAATGTAATGATTGGTCATAGCTTTCCGAGAGACATGGGCCTTGGCATCCTTTCGAATATGGGGACGGTTGTCATCAAGCCTAAAGGTCCAGGGCGTGGGTATGATATCGTGAAAAAACTAACCTTAGAAGATTTAGCGACATTAGATTCCATTTGAGAAGAGGGAAAATATGAAGGTCAAAACAGTTGAACAATGCACATTAGAGGAAGTATTGAAAGCATGGAACAAAGGCTTCGAAGGCTATTTTGTGGATATCCATATGACGGCCGAAATGTTTTTACATCGACTGGTTGGGGAGGGGCTGTCTCCTAAACATTCCATTGTCATTTTTGACCAAGATGAACCGATTGCGATTGTTATGAACGGTTTCCGTATCATAAATGGCAAGAAAACAGCTTGGAACGGTGGTACAGGTATTTTCCCAGCCTATCGTGGTAAAGGCATCTCACGTTTATTAATAGAGGAAACCTTAGCTATCTATAAAAGAGAACATGTAGAAATCGCTACGCTGGAGGCAATTAAAGAAAATCAGGTAGCTATTGCTTTGTATGAAAAATATGGCTATGAGGTTGCTTCTTCATTATTATTTTTAAGTGGCGAATATGGAGCGAACGTAGAGCCTACAGCCGCCATTCACGTTGCAACCATTCGCCCTGAGCAGCTAGCATATCTCTCTTTTTATCAGGAAGATGTTCCTTGGCAGTGTGGCTGGCAGAGTGTGAAGCAGGGGGAAGCCAAGGTTTTCTATAATGACAACAATGAAGCCCTAGGCTATATGCTATACAAAACCGTGTGGAATGACAGCGGTGAGATGGAACGTATTCTACTCTATCAATTGGTGATCCTAGCAGAAAGTCATATAGATTTAATACCGCAATTTTTAGCCAGCGTCACAACACATAAAGTTCAGATAACGACAGTGAACTTTTTAGCAAGCAATCCAGCAACAAGCTATTTATTAAAGAATGGGCTTAAGGTGACAACAGAGCAGGTACAGATGACAAGGAGATTCTAGGCATGGTTGCCAACCTCCTAAAAATCCAGTATACTAATGCGATAAAGAATGGAAATAAAGGATGAATGAGATGACTTTTGAAGAAGTATTACCACGCTTAAAAGCAGGAGAAAAAGTAATTCGCAATGGCTGGGGTGGTGCTGAGCTATATGTGAAGCTGGTTGGTCAAAGCCAGCATGATGGCGAGACATTGAATCCTTATTTTTTAATTAACGTTCGTGGTGAGGGCTATACAATGTTCACACCTACAGTATGTGATCTATTAGCGGAAGATTGGATAATCGTAGAATCGTAATGAGTGAAGTCATCTCTTCTAGTGAGATGACTTCTTTCTGTAAGGAGACACAATATGAAGTTTGATGAATATAGAGAAAAGACGGTTTTTATTACGGGGGCCGCTTCAGGCATTGGACATGCTCAAGTTATTGCATTTTTAGAAAATGGAGCAACTGTTTTCGGATTGGATATAGAGGAGCAGGGGTTAATACAGTTACAGCAGCAATATCCTGATCGTTTTGCCTATAAGGTTGGCTCTGTAAGTAGCCAACAAGATGTGGAGCAGTCGTACAAAGAAGCTATTTCACTATTTGGGCAAATTGATATTTTATGTAATACTGCTGGGATTTTAGATGGTTTTGCGAAAACTTTGGATACAGACGAAGCGCTGTGGGATAAAATTATGAACACGAATGTGAAGGGCACGTTTTTTGTGACGAACACGATCTTACCACATATGGTAGAACGTGGCACTGGTACAATCGTCAATATGGCGTCGATTGCTGGACTTGTTGCTGGTGGTGGCGGTGCAGCCTACACAGCTTCTAAGCATGCCATTGTCGGTTATACGAAGCAGCTAGACTTAGATTATTGTCGAGCGGGTATTCGTGCGAATGCGATTGCGCCTGGAGCCATTCAAACACCGATGAATAAGGCTGATTTTGAAGGGGACGGGGAAATGGCTGAATGGGTAGCTGAAGAAACGCCAGCAGGTCGATGGGCACAGCCTTATGAGGTGGCGAATTTGACTTTATTTTTAGCAAGCTCGGCTGCCGATTATATTCATGGGGCAGTGATGCCGATTGATGGTGGTTGGCTGACAAAATAGCATTGTTCAATTCGATATTCTTCTGCTATAATACGCAGGTAAGCAAAAACGGCTTGCACTACGGCACTTCAGATAGGGCGTGAAGCTCTCTTCCTTTGGTCGTAGTTATTACTAAAATAGCAACTAGCTATTTTACAAAGGAGAATAAAATTGAATACATCTATTGTAAAAGATTCTAGCCGTGTTTCTGTAAGTGAACTTACAAAAACGGCACTTGTTGCAGCCCTTTACGTCGCTGTAACGGTTTTGTTGTCAGTCATTAGCTTTGGCGCTGTTCAGCTACGTTTGTCAGAAATGTTTAATTATCTGGCACTGTACAATAAGCGCTATGTGGTAGCGGTGACGATTGGCGTCATACTTGCAAACTTCATGTCACCAACATGGATTTTAGATGTGCCAATCGGTGGAATTGCGACCTTTCTTGTCCTATTACTTTGTAGAAGCGTCACAAAACATATGACAAATGACATTGCAAAAATGGTTGTTACTGCTTTGATTTTTGCTGTCTCCATGTTTACGGTGGCTGGTCAATTAACTATCCTTTACGATCTACCATTTTGGGCGACCTGGTTCACAGTGGGCGTTGGGGAATTATTGTCTATGACTGTTGGTGGACTGACTATTTACTTATTAAATAAAAAAATTGATTTATCTAAATAAATTCGATGAATAAAAAAGACATTATCATCGTAAGGGTGAGAGTATCAAGTTTAGAATAACTCTAACACTTCGGCTGAGTTATCCGTTTAAACTACCACTTTAGCTATTACTTCATCTACTTAATATAGTATTTTTCACTGAATATCAAAAAAGCCTCTTTGCCCGGATTCTGTCTAGCATTTTTCAGAACAAAATCCGGGCTTTTATTTATTTCCTCACGACCTAGCCAGATAGCAACAAGGCATCCCAAATCGCAAACCAATAGCTAACTCCCCATAAGCCGATTTTAGCTCACTTCCAAGCTACTTATGCCAAACAACATATCCAACTGCTAGAGCACAATTACCTTATTTCTATGATCCTTAAGCGGATAAGCGCATTTTACATATTATTAAACTGACTTTCACAACGACTTGATTGCTATCGATGCTTGTCAGACCAATCATTTGTGGGAGGGTCTAGAGACAATGTATTGCGCAGCACACAAAAAGAAAGGACTCCCGATGATCCATAAAGGAGCATTGGGAGTCCCTACTATAAAGAAATTCTTTGTCCTATTGATTAATTGGAGTGTCTTGGGACGGCTCAACATTGATATTATCAGGCTTTGCCAGAAGCTGCACCGAATTAATAGACGAGTTTGATAGTATATAATTTCCATTTACCACAGCTAAAACCTTAGCAACGTATTCTGTGGAGGAAGTGAGTGGGTTACCAAATGCATCCAATTCTATGCTTAGATCTTGACTTACATTGGAGAGCCCATTTTGATAAATTCTAGTACTATTATCATTATTCATTGCATTACTTTCTTTGAAACCATCTGCTGCATCTTTAGGTAACATAAACACTCTATACTCCGTTACGTTTTGTCCGTTTTTGACATCGAAGCTAATTTTAATATCGGAATATTTATTTTTGTCCCCTTGAACACTCAGTTTCACATTCTCCACCGCTACAGGTGCTGAATGATCCACTAAAGTAATAGCAGAAGATGCGAACGATAAGTTATACATTGCCTTGGAATTTCCATTACCTATGGACAATATATACACGCGATATTCTTGGCCATTTGTTATAAGTTTTCCATCCGTATCTTTACTACCAGTTCCCAAACTCATACTATATTGGCCTTTATTTATATCTGTATAATCAGTGACTTTAAGAGCTGCGTTCACATCAAAGCCATTTGCTTTTGATGCGGGTACGACAAGAATACGGTAATTACCTATATTGGATTCATCAGAAGGCTTCGAGAATGATATTTGTAAATCTCGACCATCTCCATAATCCCCAATATCGCTTACATTAATATTACTTACCGCCTGAACAGCTTTACTTTTACTAAGTGTAATCACAGGCGAAGCAGAGGATAGGGCATAAGTATTTGGAGTATTTCCATTGGCTACAGTTAGTACATAGACGCGATAGCTAGTTCCTTCCGTAATAAAATTACCGCGCACATCCCTAACTCCATCCAACGTTCTAGTTGCAGCTATATTCCCACCTTTGCCTTCTGTAATGTAATAATTGCTACTATTGGCTTGTGAAAGATTAAAGCTGCTGTAATAAGCTGTAGGTACGATTAGAATTCGATAATGATTGACATTTGCTTCATTAGAGGGCTTCGTGAACGTTACTTGCACATCACGCCCATCTCCATTATCAGCTATATCCGCCACATTCAGATTGGTTACAGCTTGCACATTAAAATTCTTATTTAGCGTAATCGTAGACGTCGGTGCAGATAGTGCATTGCTTCCTATTCCATTCGCTACAGTTAAAACATAGATACGGTAGCTAGTACCTTCTTTGATCGTATTACCGCGCACATCCCGAGTATTTTCAGCTAACGCCTGCTCATATGTGGACTTTCCAGATTTGTAGACAGTCGTGTAATTGTTGCTGGATACATTATTTGCTTCCGTCAGACTGAAGTTATTGTAATAAGCTGTAGGTACAACTAGAATCCGATAGTGACTAATAATTGACTCATCTACGGCCTTATTGAAAGAAACAAAGAGGTCACGCCCGTTGCCATAATCACTTACATCGCTTGCATTGAGATTCGATACTGCACCCGCATTGCTGCTAAATAGCGTAATCGTATTGGAGGCTGAAGACAACACGTTATTCGCTGAGTTATTTGCTACAGCCATAACGAATACACGATAGCTAACTCCATTCTGAATGGGATAACCATCAGTATCTCTTGCCCCTGAAGAGAGCACCTGCGTAATATTGTAGCCTGTCTTGTTCACTTGTGTGTAATAAGTGTTAGATAAACTGTTCGCCTTCGTCAATGTAAAGTTCGAATAGTTGTTAGCTCTTACAACAAAAATTCGGTAAGCGTTGATATTAGATTCATTGGACACATTATTGAAGCTAACTCTCAGGTCTCGACCATCCCCAAAGTCATTGACATCACTCACTTGTGTAATAATCGGAGTAGACATTGTATTTTGACTAAGTGTTACTGATGATGAGGCAGACGACAGTTTATTGCCTACTGAATTCGTATTACTTACAGACAGAACGACCGCTGTATAAGGTATGTTATTTCTAATGAACTCACCAGAGGTATCACGTGCTGAGGAAGACAAAGTTCCTACCAACGTACTGCCGTTACTTCCCGATTTATTCACTGTTGTATAGTAGCTGCTTGATAAATTATTCGCAGTAGTAAGACTAAAATTGCTAGCATCCTTGGTTTTTACGATAAACACACGATAATTGGAAATATTGTTATCATTCTGCGGACGAGTGAAGCTAACTGAGACATCGCGTCCATCGCCAAAATCGTTAATATCGTTAATCTTTACATTTGTTACCTCTGTAACAGAAGACAAATTGGTTAAGGTCATCTTCGGAGAAGAAGTCGATAAAACGCTAGAATAAGAACCTTTCCCAACAGCAAGTATACGAACCACATAAGGCTGATCATTTCTAATGTAGTCTCCGTCCACATCTCGTGAATTCTGCGATAAATTGATGGTACGGTTCGAACTTGAAGTAGTTACCACTGTATAATTAGAAGGGGAGACTTTCAAGGCAGATGCTAAATTAAAGCTTTTTGAAGCCTTCACAACCATAATGCGATAATGATCGACGTATGATTCTGTAGACGATCTGGAAAAGCTAACCTCCATGTCACGTCCATCTCCCTGATCATTAACATCGCGAACGGATACATGGCTCGCAGGAGCAATACTGATATTGCCTGGAATGTTTGGATTGCTTGGAGTGTCAGATTGAATCGTTACGGTCTGATTTACTGAGTTCCAGTCAACATCCTGACCAAGCGCTTCACTAACGAAGCGGACTGGTACCATTGTTCTGCCTCTTAAAATTTGTGCTGGTACATCAAGCGTAACTGACTTGCCATTAATAGTAGCTACCTTCGATTTCATCTTGAGCACTACTGTTGTATCTTCTTTATACCCTGTTACCGTTTGATTCTTTGAATCCCAATTTACACTGGCACCTAATGCCTCAAAGATTGCTCTAAGTGGCAGCATAACACGCCCTTGAATCATCGCTGGCGGTTGATCGGTCTTCAATTGAACCCCGTCCACAGTAATTGTGATGGCTTTTGCCGCTTGTGCGGTTGCCGGTTGCAGCAATAGCGGTACAATAAGCATTGCTGCGAAAAATAAAGTCCATATTTTTTTCATAAATTCCACCCTTCTTCATGCCATATGACTGACGCAGCATGACAATTAATTTAACGTATCAAAGGGATAAAAGTTTCATCCTTTTACCTCGTAAAGAAAATTTAACCATTTTAGGCTATATCGATGCTATTTTCTGATTCACTTACCGTAACAAAGATTGAGAATTTTGAGGGGAGGTACCCAACTATTCGGTGCAGGAGGATCGGTTAATAACGAGGATTATACTTAGAGTCTTTACGAAACAAAGGAAGCAACTCCCTTGCCCATAGTCGTTTCCACTAAAGGTTGTGGATTTCTATCATCAGTTTCATTTTGCCAACTGAATCAGAGGTGTTTGACGTGACTATAGACAATAGAATTGCCGAGAAATATCATATACTATGGCTTGAACTATAGAAGTGTTTACTTTTTAGTTTTTATTCCACTGTCACTGAAAGTTCCTTGACAAGTAGCGAAGAGGAGCCATAGCCTTTTGGCAGGAAGTAAAGCTCAGAGCTAGTTTCTTTGATATCTTTTAAGAACTCGAAAAAATTTCCGGCTATTGTCATTTGCTTAACAGGGGAGGCAATTTTTCCATTTTGAATATGAAACCCTTTTGCAGCGACTGAAAAATCACCTGTAACCGTATTCGTACCAGAGTGAAGCCCAGATAATTCAGTAATAAATACCCCGTTACTAACCGAGTGAATTAACTCATCAAGAGATTTCTCGCCAGTTGAAATATATAAAATTTGGGGCGCAATCGTTAACGTTCCTTTGTAAGAATCTTTATGGGCATGCCCTGTTGTTTCACAGTTATCCTTTTTAGCTGTTTTCCTGTTATGCAAAAGTGTTTGGAGTGTACCCTCTAAAATAATTTCCTGCTCTTTTGTTGCAACACCTTCACCATCAAAGTTTGCTCCAGACAATGCGGCAGGATGGAATGGCGTACTCAGCAATGTAACTGCTTCTGATGCCACTTTTTGTCCGACTTTTCCTTTTAATAGAGATTGATCTTTTTGAGCATTTTCAGCTGATAGTATTGGCATAAAAGTGTCTAATAAAGAGGCTGATGCATCAGAGCGGAAAACGATTGGATATTTTCCACCTGGAATCGATTTTTCACCTAAATTGGCAAGGGCTTCCTCAGCTGCTTCTTTTGCAATATCATCAACATGAAGAGAATGGAAATCACGTGTCATTTTCAAATAACGGCCTGTTTTCATTTCTTCACCCTCCTTTACAACTGTGGAGAGGAAAATCACTAAGCCGTTCTCTTTATGTGATAAGTCAAGATTTTTACTATTTACTAATGAACGTTCAGCTGTATATTCTTGCAGTAAACAATAATCAAGAGCAATGATGCGTGAATCGTATGCACGAATCTTTTCTTCGATGGAACGAAGAAGCTCTATTTTTTCTGGAATTCCGATAGTCTCTAATTCTTCATTGTAATATTCATAAGATGGGTATTCAGAGCTACCATCAAAAATAGCTATGCCCTCATCCTCATCAAGTATGTTTGCATTTGCTTTGGCGCTATTGATTAAAAAGGAAATCGAATCATCGTCTAACTTTTCCGTTGTAAAGTCCTCGTAGACTTAGACCTCCGTCTTCAGATGTTTCGTAGCTATCAATCTCGCCCTTGTAGAGCGTGCATCCAATAGATTTATTTAACCTCAGCTTCTATAAAGCCGGCTTCTAGCGCCTTGTCTAATAGTTTTTCTTGAAATTTAGCAATGTTCATCAATTATTCCCCCTTCGTTCCACCAACTGTTATTTCACTTACGCGTATCATTGGCTGACCTACATTGACAGGAAGGCTCCCGCTAAGTGAACCACACATACCTGCTCCATGGGCGAGATTATTACCTACTCGATCAACAAGCTGCAATGTTTTTGCGCCATTGCCTATGAGTGTCGCGCCACGTACAGGGCGTTCAATTTTTCCGTCTTTGATGATATAGGCCTCCATTACCGCAAAATTATAATCGCCAGTAGCAGGGGAAACTTGTCCACCTCCCATATATTTTGCATATATACCATACTCTGTCGATGAGATAATATCGGCTGGTGTCGATGTGCCTGGTGCGATATACGTATTTGTCATACGTGATGTAGGATTAAATCGATAGGATTGTCGACGAGAAGAGCCTGTGGGCTGAGCATTAAATTTATCGATTAAGTAGCCCTTTAAAATACCATTTTCAATTAAAACATTCTTCCTTGTTTTTTCTCCTTCATCATCAATATTTAGAGAGCCCCACTCGTTCGGTAGTGTGCCATCATCGATATATGTAACAATTTCAGGGGCGACTCTTTCACCGATACGATTGGCGAAGACTGAATTGTTTTTGGCAACAGCAGTTGCTTCTAAGCCATGTCCACAAGCCTCATGGAAAATGACACCACCAAATTCATTATCAATAATGACAGGGAATTTACCGCTTGGACATTCATCTGCGTGAAGCATTGTGACAGCGATACGTGTAGCTTCTCCTGCATAATGGTTAAGGTCTAGCTTTTCAATAAATTCAAAGCCTGCATGTGCACCTGGGCCATAGAATCCTGTTTGTACTTCAGTCCCTTCTGTAGCCGTAGCTTGCATACTAAGTCTACTGTGAACTCGCGTATCCTCTACAAATTTACCCTCTGAATTTGCGATCAGGACGTTTTGTTGCTCATCAAGATATCGAACTTTTACTTGGTGAATCCGAGGATCATAATGTCTTGCAATAGCGTCTGCTTGTCGCATGACCGCTGTTTTTCTTGTGTGCTCCACTGTACGAGGCATGTGGAGAATTTGATGAATAGGCGTGATGATTTCTTTGTGAAGAGGGTGAATGGTACCCGATCCACCACCTTTGATGGCTAGGGCTGCACGTTCTGCTGCTGCTAGTAAACCTTCCTCAGAAAAATCATTGGTGTAAGTATAGATGCTTTGAAGTCCTGAAAAAACACGGATGCCGATTCCAAAATCACGCCCAGAAATACTTTGTTCAATCTTGCCACTTTGTAAGACAAAGTCATTTACATATTTATCTTCAATAAAAATTTCAGAAAAATCCCCACCAGTTGCTAGCGCGGCTTCAAGTACATTTTCAATAATGGATTGTTTAATCATATATCTTCCTCCTTTTCTTGTTTGTACCAAATAGTTAAAAAATTCTGTATTATATTATTTTCTCAGATTTGAAGTTATGGTCACATAAAATTATGTATAGTACTTAAAAAATTTTTTTATGACATATTTCTCTAATCATTTCACCACACTAACGGAAAGAAAGAGGAAGGTGAAGAAATGCAACAACCATATAATGTCGGTGATATCGTTTATATTTTTTATCGGAATCCTCATATTCAGGATGTAGCGAATATACAGGAAGCCGCAGTAGTTTATCATCCAGAGCAACCAGAGGAGCTGGCTCTATTTTTATTTGAAACATATTATCCAATTTCAAATGATATGTTAATTTTTTCAAGCGAGATGGCGGCTGAGCAAGCCTATCATCAGTATTTTCATTGAGGGAGGGCTACTATGATCAAACCGTTTATCCCTCAGCTTGTCTATTTTGAGCCTGATGCGCTCCAGTATCCATTAGGTCAGGAGCTAAAAGAAAAATTTGAACAAATGGGGATTGAAATTCGCTATACGACTTCGCACAATCAAGTAAGAAATCTTCCTGGCGACAATGATTTTCAAAAGTATCGAGTAGCGAAATCGACATTAGTAGTAGGTATTCGAAAAACGTTAAAGTTTGATACATCTAAGCCCTCAGCAGAGTATGCGATTCCGTTTGCAACAGGCTGCATGGGGCATTGTCATTATTGTTATTTACAAACAACAATGGGCAGCAAACCTTATATTCGTACGTATGTGAATGTTGATGAAATTTTAGAGCAAGCAGATCTTTATATGGCAGAACGAGCTCCTGATATCACACGCTTTGAGGCATCCTGTACTTCAGATATTGTAGGGATTGATCATTTAACACATACGTTGAAGCGCGCTATTGAACATTTTGGACAAAGTGAGTTAGGCCAATTACGATTTGTGACGAAGTTCCATCACGTAGATCACCTATTGGATGCCAAACATAATGGTAAAACGAGGTTCCGCTTTAGCGTCAATGCTGATTATGTCATTAAACATTTTGAGCCAGGAACATCACCATTAGTGAAGCGTATAGAGGCTGCGGGGAAAGTGGCAAGGGCTGGATATCCGCTTGGATTTATTGTTGCCCCAATCTATCTTCATGAGGGCTGGCAGGAGGGCTACTATGAGATGTTTGAGCGTTTGGATGCGGAATTGCCAAAGGATGTACGTGACGACATCACATTTGAGTTTATTCAACATCGTTTTACAAAGCCTGCCAAACGCGTAATTGAAAAAAATTATCCCATGACGAAGCTAGAACTTGACGAAACAGTGAGAAGGTATAAATGGGGGAAATATGGGATTGGTAAATATATTTATCAAAAAGAAGAAGAGGAAGATATAAAGGAACACTTGTATGGCTATATGCAAAAATTCTTTCCTCAAGCAAAATTAGAATATTTTACATGACAATAAGAGGGAACAATGTGTTCTCTCTAACTTATTATTTGTGTATGTTAAATCATCTGATAAATCCAATAATGAAAAAATACCACATTGTCTCTGATTCACGGTAATTAATGACTAAATCATCTGTAGTATTCTTGTAAACTAAACGGCAGTTACAGGGTAAAGTTCATCGCCATTAGATAGTAATCAGGTCCAGAAAAAATTAAGATTAACTGTAAATCTGTGCTGGCTAGTCCTGTTTCTTCTGGTCTCTCTCCTTTGTTAAGCTATCCACTAATTCCATCAAGTCACCTGGAAGCCCCAACCACCATTATATCTCTCTTGCCATAACACTACGTTTTCACTATTTAACATGATGATAACGGAACTAAGTAAAAAAGATTGGTTGATGCCCTCTATATTTATTTAGAAAATCCTTCTTATTTATTGTGTTTGTATAATCTAAATGTCAATGGTAACGCTAACAGAGATTGAATAAGAAGGGGAGAGTACTGGATGGATTCATTTCAAGTAAATTGTTGGTCTGAATATGACGAACTGAAGGTTGTGATGCTTTGTGCACCTTCGATAGTAGATGTAACAGATAGCACAATAGCGGAGCAGGTTGGATGGAGTGATACAGTCAACCATAATAAGGCGATGGACAATTTCCTAGCACTCAAAACAATTTTAGAAAACGCTGGAGTAAAGGTTCTAGATTATGCAAATGAGCTAGCCCATGAGCAGCAATTGTTAAGTGAACAGCTTATAAATCGTTATTTTGTGCGTGATCTTGCCTGTGTCATTGGTAATCGACTTTTACCTGGAAGGGCTGGGAGCTCATTAAGGAGACCAGAATATCCTCTAGCCCATGCCCTTTTAGAGAAATGGTTTCCTCAACAATTTACGGCACAGTCGCAAGCACTTCATTCATTTGAGTGTGGTGATCTGTTGATTTTAAACAAGGATGCTGTGCTCATTAATCTCGGAATGAGAACGACATTAGAGGCCATCGACAAGATAAAAGAAAGCATTTTTCAAGAGGGATTTTCGGAAATTGCCGTTATTGATTTACCGAAAAGTAATGACACACTGCATTTAGATATGAATTGTAATGTTGTGAACGTTAATTTGGTCATCGCTAAAAGCTTTGTGCGCCTTTTTCCTGTACAGGTATTGACAGCACAAAGCAGCCGTTTCGACATGATTGAGCCATTTTTAAAGCGTCATGGTTTTGATGTTTACTGGCGTGACACCTATAAGACAATACCAGATATTAATTTCATCAACCTTAATCCAGAAACACTATTGATTAGCAAGCAGGCGACGAAACAGCAATTCTTGGCGCATCCACTTCTAAAGAAAAAGAACGTGCTTGAAGTCGACGTCACAGAGCTTGAAAAGGGTGGCGGTGGCATTCGTTGTATGACATTGCCATTGGTAAGAACGTAACGAAGGACTGATAAACATGACTTCTACTTCAAATAAAGGAAGGTTGTCTTGGTGGCAACTTTCGCTTCTCGGTATCGGTTGTACACTGGGAACAGGCTTTTTTCTTGGGACAAGTATGGCCATCCATAAAAGTGGACCGGCTGTGCTCATTCCTTTTTTGTTAGCAGCTATATGTACGTATATTGTGTATGAGGCACTTGTCAAAATGTCTGTGGAAAACCCTGATAAAGGCTCCTTCCGTACTTATGCCAAGCAGGCTTTTGGGCGATGGGCAGGATTTAGTAATGGCTGGGTGTACTTAATTTCCGAGCTATTAATCATGGGTAGCCAGCTGATGGCACTCGGTATATTTACGAAGTTTTGGTTCCCAGCGTTGCCACTCTGGGTTGCTGCATCGATTTATGCTGTCCTTGGCTTAGTCGTCATTCTTACTGGCATGAAGGGCTTTGAAAACTTTCAAAATATTTTTGGGGCATTAAAAGCCGCTGCGATTGTCATGTTTATTATCGTAGCGATCATCATCATCATAAGAGCTACACAATCAGCTCCAATCGAATCATTACAGTCAAATTATGAAGGATTTTTCTCACAAGGAATCAAAGGAATTTGGCTTGGCCTGCTCTATGCATTTTATGCCTATGGTGGAATTGAGGTGATGGGTTTAATGGTCATCGATTTAAAAAATCCAAAAGAGGCGCCAAAAGCAGGGAGAATTATGCTCATTGTCATTACTATTATTTTTATCATGGCTATTGCGCTTGCGTTGGCACTTGTTTCCTGGAAAGACTTTTCGATAGATGAAAGTCCTTTTATTACAGCGCTTCAAGGTTATCATATCCCTTTTGTGGCAGATATTTTTAACGGTGTTTTAATCATTGCTGGTTTTTCAACCATGGTTGCTTCGCTTTACGCGGTCATAACCATTCTCACTACACTTGCCGAGGATCATGATGCGCCTGCCATCTTAGCAAAAAAGGGGAAGATGAAAATTCCTTTTCCTGCCTTTTTATTTTTAACAAGTGGCTTAGTAATTACGATTGTCATTGGTTTTTTGATGCCCGAAAAAATCTTTGAATATTTGATAACGGCAGCAGGTTTAATGTTGATCTATAATTGGCTCTTTATTTTAATAACATATAGAAAGCTAATGGAGCTATCGAGGTGGGAGCAAATTAAGAACAGTCTTGGCATGTTGCTTATTGCTGTAACCGTGTCTGGTACTTTAGGCGAAAAAACGAGCAGACTCGGTTTTTGCGTGAGCCTGCTCTTTATTGTCCTAATCGGTGTGGCGACCTGGATCGTTGTGAAAAGGCAAAAAAACATTGCGTAATGTCCTATTTTCCTGTGACATCCGTAAAAAAGGGCATTCGGATGGACTATGATTGTCATCACTTAAAAAATATTGCTTCCATTCATAGCTATCCTCTTGACCATACCATTTTAAATCTGGATGCCCTGGAATCTCGTCATATTCTGCGATGCGCTGGCGGATAAGTTTTTTGATTTTTCGTCCAAATGCAGTAGCGTCGTTTATATCGTCAAATATCCAACGTGGCTGAATAGCCATTAGCAAAGTAGAAAAGTGACGACTCTTCCGCAATTGATGAGCTGGTGTTGCACAAGAAATAAAATAGGGTTCTCCATTAAAGCAAAACTCCCATTCATGATGGTCTGGATTTGTCGGTATTGCCTCAGGCCAATCCAACTCATCCATATTGGTTAAATTGTTTAAAATGGACCAAAATAATTGCTGGTAATCCGCCACCTTATAGCTATCAAGCATATCATGAGGGGTATGAAAGAACACCGTGAGCGTTGTATATTTTCCAAAAGATCTTGCTGTGTTCCCATATTCCTTTAAGCATTCAGCTAACATCTGAATCGATTGCTCCTCCCGTGGATCCCCTATAAAGCTATAGCGTAAATGGTTCGATAAAAACCCCATTCTGGCTGGTACACAAGGAAACGTATTCCCTTCATCGGCAATTGTGGCAGCAAAGTCAGTATAGGCTGACTGTTGCCACAACGGCAATGTCTCCAAATGTTCCTCAATCCACTTCCGATCAAACACGACTACTTCCACTGGAAACTCCTCCTTTTACTCACATTTATTCTATTAAAGAAAAAGCAAATGGGTTACGACTCTGTGCAGTGTGCAAGGATGTTCTTTTTAAGGAGATTTTTAAAGATTTAAGGTAAATCATCAATAATCAATTTTTAGTTAAGGGATTGCTTTGATTAAGGAAATAGCTAAAAATCATCGTTTTTTGCAGAGGTTTGGGCTGTTGCGAGCGCTTCGGGCAAAGGAAAGAACGATTTTGAAGCAAAAGAGAGCACTTCGAGCAAAGATATGAGTGGAATTGAGCCAAAAGAGAGCGCCTCGAGTAAAGGGATGAGCGGTGTTGAGTCCAGGGTGAGCGCTTTGAGTCAAAGAATGGGCAGTATGAGCCAAGAGAGCGCTTAAATCAACGTTAAGAGCGACTCTAACCTCAGAAAGAGTGATTCAAGCCGCTAACACACAATCGAGGCTTAGTCTTTTTGTTGAAAGACCTTTTGCTCAAGGATGGTTAGGGCATGCTGGATGTCCTTTAAATCATCCGATGTGGCATGCTGAATAAGCGCTAAAAAGCGTTCCTCAATACAGGCGAATGCCTCTGCCATCATTTTTTCACCTTCGGGTGACAGGCGTACATATTGCTTTCTTCGATCCTCTGTGTCGCTAAATTTTTCAATTAATTGGCGTTCTTGTAGTTTTCGTAATTCACGGCTTGTATTCGGTAAGGACATGTGCTGACATTCACTGATTTCGGTTGGTGTGACAGGTTGGCTTACTTTAATATATTCAAGAATTTTATAGTGAAGCGGTGTGATATTAGCTGTGGTTACATTTTGTGTGAGATCATGTGTCACTTGATGGATTGTGGCTGTGAATGATACAAACTGATGAAATAAAGTGCTTTTATTCAATGGGATCACCTCTACTGACAAGATAACAAATAACTTGTCCTAAAACAATTATCATTTGACAACTAAAAAGGGATGGTTTATTATTTTGTTATCAAATGATAAGTAATTGGAGGGCACATGATGAAAACGTTAATTATTTATACATATCCAAATCATAAAAGTTTAAATTATGCTTTTTTACAGGAAGTATTAAAGGGTTGTCAAGAGAATCCTGCCATCGAAGAAATACAGATACTAGATTTATATGAAGAGGAATTTGATCCACGTTTAATTTTCCATGAGCATAAACGACGTCGTGATATGTATCAGGATCCGAAATTGGAAAAATATCGACAACAGCTTTCCTGGGCGGATCAGCTTGTATTTGTTTATCCGATTTGGTGGGGAAGACCGCCAGCAATGTTGTTAGGTTATATTGATCAATTGTTTGCAGCTAACTTTGCTTATCGGGATACAAAGGGGTTATTTCCAGAGGGACTTTTAAAAGGGAAGTCGGTTGTTTGTGTGTCGACGATGAAGGGACCAACCAATTATCCGTTTTTATGGTTGAATAATGCGCATAAAATTTTAATGAAGAGAGCATTGTTTAAGTTTGTTGGGATGAAAAAAGTAAAGTTTTTTGAGTTTGGAAATATGGAAAGTAAAAAGGGGAAACAGCAGCAAAAATTGGATAAAGTATATCACTATTTTAGAAAAGTTGCTTACTAGTTAAAAATAACTCGTGCAGACCGCTTTTAGTCGTTTGCACGAGCTGATGTACTATCGATGGGCACTGTAACCAAAAAGCTTGTAAATTCAGCGAGCTTGCTCTCCACAGCAATAGTTCCATGGTGCATATCAATAATTTTTTTGACAATGGCTAATCCTAAGCCACTGCCACCATTAGCCGATGTTCGTGATTGATCAGCCTTATAAAACCTTTCAAAAATATGCATTTGTTGTTCTTCTGTTAGACCAATGCCAGAATCTTGAATAATGACAGAGATCGAATCTAATTGCTTCTTCATAGACAATGTGATGGTCCCTTTAGCAGGTGTAAATTTAATGCTATTCGTTAGCAAATTCATCCAGACTTGATTCATTAAATCCTCATCTGCTGTGATGCTTATATTGTCAAGATGGAGGTCAAAGTCAAGCTGTTTGGCTAGCCAATTCGGTTCAAGAGCTAGGACAACAGTGCGTAATTGTTTATCAAGCCGATAATTTTTAGGTTCAAAGGGATGGTGATGTGATTCTAAGGATGTTAGTTTGAGTAAGTTATCGCTGATTTTTGATAAACGATTACTTTCCAATTCAATAATGTCTAAATAATGCTGACGCTTTTCTTCGGGCAAATTAATATTTTTAAGTGCCTTCGCAAAGCCATTAATAGACGTTAAAGGTGACTGAATTTCATGAGAGACATTTGAAATAAACTCTTGACGCATTCTTTCAAGTTCACCTAATTCAACGGCCATATGATTGATGCCATGGATTAATTGTCCAAATTGGTCTTTTTCATCTGCTTTCAAGTCTAACTGGACATCAAAATCACCTTTTGCCATGCGACTTAATGCATCAACGATTTTATCCCAGTAGTTACGTTGTCGGTTCAGTCCAATTAAAAAGATAATTGCTGCAGAACAGGCAAAGAGTACAAATACACCAATTACCGTGCCTAATTGTAGCCAGAAACCATGGGGCTCTGTCCCTAATCGAGCATACAGCCAAGTGGTTGCGTGATAGGCAATAAAAGCAAATACAGTATTGGCAATGAGGAACAGGCAAAAGACCATTGCCAATCTTACAAGGAATCTTCGTTTTCTCATAACATTAATTCCAAACGATAGCCAAGACCACGAATAGTGCGAATGACAAAGCCACTCAGCTCTTGTGGAAAACGCTCGCGTATTCTTTTAATATGAACATCGATTGTTCGCTCATCTCCCTCATAGTCATAGCCCCATATTTCTTCAATTAATTGTTCTCTTGAAAAGGTTTTACCAACATAACTGGCTAGGGTAAATAAAAGCTCGAACTCCTTTAAGCGAAGTAGAATAGTCTGTCCATTCATATCTACTTCATGTGTATGGCGATTGAGTTTGACGTTACCTGCTTCGACAACCTGAGAGAGAGAAATGCGATATCTTTTTAAAATCGATTTTACACGCACGATTAGCTCGGCTGGCTCGAATGGCTTCACGAGATAATCATCTGTCCCTAAATGAAAGCCTTTGACCTTTTGAGAAGTTTCGCCCTTCGCTGTCAGCATCAGGATAGGGAGGTCTGTATCGAATGAACGTATTTCCTCACATAATGCCCAGCCATCCATATTGGGCATCATAATATCCATTATGACCATATCCACTTTTTCAGTGGCTAATTGGGACAGTGCATCCACACCGTCCATAGCCTCGATCACCTCTAAGCCTTCATTTTGTAGAAAGACTTTTACTAATTCTCGAATATGTGCATCATCATCCACCACTAATAGTTTTGTCATCTCAACAAACCCCTTTATTCATCCTCTTTAATACGTAATTGTTGCATCGCAAACTCACGGTACATAGCATGTGTTTCAAAGAGCGTTTCGTGTGTACCACATCCTGTAATATGCCCTTTCTCAATAAATAGTATTTGATCGGCATCTACTACTGTTGATAGACGGTGCGCAATAACCAATGTTGTGCGACCTTCCATTAAGTTGTCTAATGCTTTTTGTACATAAATTTCTGACTTACTATCTAAACTCGATGTTGCTTCATCTAACATTAATATTTGTGGATTACGTAAAAGCGCTCTTGCAATAGAGATACGTTGACGCTGTCCTCCTGAAAGCTTAATGCCTCGTTCTCCAACTTCTGTATCAAACTTATCTGGCAGCTCGTTAATAAATTGATCGGCATAGGCCATTTTGGCTACCTTTTCTAGCTCATCATCTTGCACATCTCGCTCAATACCATAGCAAATATTTTCTCGAATCGTTCCTGATAATAGGGCACTTTCCTGCGCCACATAGCCAATTTGACTGCGCCAAGAATGGAGTGAGAATGTTTCTATTGGTATATCTCCTAGCGTAATACTACCGCTCGTCGGCTGATAATATCTTTCTAACAGTGAAAATGTAGTTGTTTTACCACCACCACTTGGCCCGACGATGGCTGTTACTTTGCCTGGTTCAATCGTGAAGTTTATATCAGATAAAATAGGTTCTTCCCCATAAGAGAAATCGACATTTTTAACATAAATGGGTTGATTTACTTTTTCAACTGTTAAGCCTTCTTCAATATGTTCCTCTTCATGTTCAAGCAATGCACTAATACGTTCTGTTGCACCCATTGCTTTTTGCAGTTGAGTAAAGAACATTGTCAATTGCGTCATTGGCATAATGATTTGGATTAAATATAAAATAAATGCCACCATATCGCCAGCCGTCAGCTCCCCAGAGGAAACACGGACACCGCCATAGCCAATAATAGCTACAAGCACAGACATCAGCACAAATGAAATAAGCGGTGAAATCAATGCATGGATTTTTGCTTCTTTTAAGCCAAATGTAAAGAGATTAGAAATACCTTTTTTTCCACGCGCATATTCAATTTGTTCAGCATTGGAAGCCTTGACTAGACGTGTTTCGGGTAAAACTTGATTCAATACAGACGTAAATTTCGCTGTCTCATCTTGCATACCTTTTGAAATGACAAACATGCGTCGACCAAGCAACATTAAAATGACCATTGCCAGTGGTACAGCAATCAGCATCACTAACGTCATTTTCCAATCTAAAAATAACAGAATGATGATCGAACCAATAATCGAAATAACACCAGATAAACAATTTGCTAAATGCTCTGTAATCAGTTCTTTCACAACAGCTGTGTCATTTGTAACACGGCTCAAGGTTTCCCCTGTATCATGTTCATCATAATAGGGGATTGGTAAGTGTAGCAGTTTTCTCCATAATTGATCGCGTAATTTTGCTACAACATGATGACCAACTCGATTTAAATAGTAAATAGATAAGCCACTCGCAACAGCTTGTGCGATAAAGGCAATACCTAGCACAATGATTTGCCAATAATTAAGTGATTCTAAAGAAAAGCCATCCACTAATTGTTTTGTAAATAATGGAACAATAAAACCTACACCCGTTGTCGCTAAACTCATCACTAAAGCGATGACGAGTAGCCAAATCGGCGGCTCAGCCCGTTTTATTAATTGTATAAAGCGTCGCCAATCTTTTTGTTTTGTCGTATCTTTTGATGTCTCTTGCAAAGAAATAAGCCTCCTTCATTGTTCGAAAACAATGTTTTTCGTTTCTATGGCTTTACTATAGCATGCGATTATGAACTGAATATGAAATGAATCGTCATTAAAAAAGGTGATGTCACCATCATCTTTTGCTATTAGTCTGCGCATTCATCATGGTAGCAAGACTTCCCAAGCAAGCGATAGGTTCTAAGCTTTAGTTGAATTTGTAAAAGTTCCTCATAGCTTTTTAAATCAGTTTATAAAATTTCTTTAATCTATTCGATACGATAAATCAACATTTCCTTGGCGGTTTCGCTAATTTTCATATTTATGTAGATGCAATATGAATTGCAGAGGTACCCATTTAATGAAGGCCAACAAACGATTCAAAAATAAAAAGACGACCTACCTTGCTAGGAAGTCGTCTTTTTCATATGGATATGAGGTTGATTCTGATTGCCAATTTTTAGTTGAATTAGGACCATAGCTAGAACGATGATAATCATGCCAATAATCGCAACTGAAAAATTGCCTGTGAAGTCTCGTACTAGACCAACAAAAAATGGACCCAGGGCAGCGAATACGAAACCAACTGATTGTGTCATGGCTGCCAGGAAGCTTGCCTCGCTCATATCCTTGGCCTCATCGATAGGTAATGTTAATCCTAATGAGAATAGCCCACCTGCACCAATGCCAATCAACATACTACTTAACCAAGGATTATAAGAAAACAGTAGCATCAATAACCCAATTAATTCTAATGATGAACTGCTGATTAGCCATACAGCTCGATGCTGAAAACGATTATTTAAGATAGGCACTAAAAACGTGGCAGGCATTTGGGCGACGGTTAATAGTGTCAGCATCATGCCAGCATCGTGTTTGCTGTAGCCCATATTTTCAGCGATTGGTGGTAACCAAGCCATTATGGTATAAAACATGAAGGCCATTAAACCAAAAAAGCCTGTTAAAAGCCAAGCCTTTTGATTCGTTAGCATGTGCTTCACATTTATACCAGTACTAGATGGTTTAGCAGCGCCTGATTTTTGTTCGACTGGTTTCCACCAAAAGACTAAAGCAATCAGGGCAAGTATAGCCCATGAAGCGGCAGAAGCTTGCCATGAATGAAAGAGATTGCTCAATGGTATGGAAAGCCCTGAACCAAGTCCAGCGCCTACAACAAGTGCTAACGAGTAAAGACCGATTACACGAGACGGATTCGAAAACTTCTCCTTAATATAGCCCGATAATAAAGGACCCGCTATAGCAATACCAATGCCTGATAAAAAAGCCGTAACTAGCATCACCCAGGCAGAATAAGCAAAAAATCTTGCAGCTGTTGCTAGTCCAATAAGAATAAGGGAGTAAGCAATGGCTCTCTCAATGCTCCAACGATTGGCTAGTTGTATCGCAAAAGGAGCAAACAAGCCCATACATAGCACAGCTAAAGATGTTAATAAACTTGCAGTAGCCGCACTCATATGTAAAGATTCGCGGATGATGCCTAACAAAGGTGAGACCGAAGTAATCACAGGACGTAAATTAAATGAAGCTAAAATAATAGCGATAATGGGTATAATTGTTTGCTTTGCATTCATGTTATTTCAACTCCGATACAATTCATAGTAAGTTCAAATTGAAGTCTATACCAACCAAGATGATTGAACAATACTATTATTACTATTACAATAATAGATAAAAACTATGATTGGGTGTGATCGGTGTGGAAATACGTCATTTACACTATTTTATGGCAGTCTGTGAGGAGTTACATTTTACAAAAGCTGCTGAGAAACTTGGCATTTCTCAGCCAACATTAAGTCAGCAAATACGCGTGCTTGAGGACGAGTTAGGTATGCCATTGTTTGATCGGATTGGAAAAAAGATTGTTGTAACAGAGGCTGGCTCTCTATTATTTAGCTATGCTACGGAAATGCTCACAACATTACAAAATGTTAAAGATGCTATCAATGATTTACAGGAGCTGCAAAGAGGACAAATAAGTGTTGGCATTATGCCATCTGATTTAGATTATCGGATTACACAGCTTGTCATTGACTTTCATCAAAAATTTCCGAAAGTAAAATTGAAGATACTGGCTTCTATTGATATTATGCGGCAGGTTCTTGAAAATGAAGTGGATATTGGCATTGGGACGAATGTGGAGCCAGATGATCGTTTGGTAATCATTCCTTTACGTAGAGAGGAGTATGTGCTGACCGTTTCACAGGAGCACCCATTGGCGAATCAAACCGCTATCACCATTGCTGAATTGAAAGGCCTGCCTATGGTGATGTATCCAGAAGGCTTCTTTGGCAGAGAGATTGTAGAGGAGGCTGTAAAAAAACATGGTTTTCAGCTTCATTCTATTCTTGAAACAAGCTCTGTCACGTCGATTATGAATCTTGTCCGTGCCAATATTGGTGCGACAGTGCAACCATACCATCTAATCCAACAAATAAATGATCCTACTTTGTGTAGTATATGTATTTCAGATGGAGCACCTAGCCGTAGCTTGTCTATCATTTACCGAGTAGATCGCTATGTCAGCCAAGCAACAACAGCATTTATTAAACAAATTAAAGAATATTTCAAGGCTTGAAGCAAACGGTTAAGAAGATAAATTGCCAAATAAAGTTCCTTTTTTTGGTGAGATTACATATACTATTTATAAACCGACAGTCAGTCTAATTTGTGTAGGGCAAGATATGAAGCGTGTAAAGTTTCACTTGTGCCTACACTTTTTTTACACAAATAATGACCGACAGTCGGTCTAATAAATTGAAGAGGTGGTCATTAAATGGAAATAACAATAACAGAAAAGGGCTATTCGAAAGATTTTTTTATAATGGTAGTTGGGCAAATTATTTCTATTTTGGGCTCTGCACTTTTAAGATTTGCTTTGTCACTTTTTGTGTTAGATATGACAGGACGCGCAGATCTTTTCGCTTTGCTTTTTGCTATTTCATGCCTACCTATTTTACTTACGCCATTTGGTGGTGCTATAGCAGATCGATTCAATCGACGTAATTTAATGGTCCTATTTGATTTTATCAGTAGTGCTATTGTCTTTATTTTCTTTTTCGTGTTACTGACAGACAATCATTCCGTGTTATCGATAGGGTTTGTTATGGTACTGTTATCACTTGTCAGTGCAATGTATACACCAGCCGTAATGGCTAGTATCCCTATATTGGTTAGTGAACAGAAACTAGAACAAGCCAATGGCATTGTCAACGGAGTGCAGGCTTTGGCAGGTGTGACTGCACCTGTACTAGGGGGAATTTTATATGGTGTGCTCGGCCTAAAAATGCTGGTCATTGTAAGTGGTTTTTTATTCTTCTTTACAGCTATTGTAGAAATGTTTATGACGATTCCCTTTATAAAGCGAGACTACGATGGGCATTTGGTGCAAATATTAATGAAGGATATGAAAGAAGGCTTTACCTATGTCGTGAAGCAAACATTTATTTTAAAATGCACGCTACTAGCTGCTTTATTGAATTTATTATTGACACCGCTTTTTGTTGTGGGCGTGCCGATTATCCTTCGCGTCACAATGGAAAGTAGTGATGCATTATATGGAATAGGTATGGGTATCATTGATTTGGCAACCATTTTAGGAGCATTAACGATGGGCTATTTTGCACAAAAGCTTCGTATTCACAACCTCTACATTTGGGTGTTGCTGTCGGCATTATTAGTCATTCCTATGGCGATGGCTGTGTTGCCTCGAATGTTGCTAGTAGGCTATTATCCTTCATACGGCATCTTTATTGGGTGTGCCGTTGTGATTGCGATGATGATGACGATCATTTCCATTTACGTGATGACCCTTGTCCAAAAGCAAACACCAAATGATAAATTAGGGAAGGTCATGGCAATTATGATGGCAGTATCACAATGTATGGCTCCACTTGGGCAAATAGGGTATGGTATGTTGTTCGAGGTCTTTCAAGGTAGGATTTATATACCTGTTCTCATGATAGCTGTATGTGTACTATTGTTAGCGTTCATAACGAACAGAGTATGGCGATTTGAGACTAAATGATTTGTTATAACAAAGAAAACCACCTTTTTAATGGTAGTTTTCTTTGTAAAGCTTAAAATCTTCTCGCTCTATGACGCCTCTGCCTGTTAGTAGGAGCCTGCGTAGGCAAGAATGGGAAGAGAAGTGGTGGACTAAACTGTGCATTATTGCCTACATGGACAGCCAGCGATTCCTTTTCACTCGTAGGAGCCGCACTCTCTTCCTCCTGTGCTATGGCGTTTAATAGCGGTGCTGGAGACTCGTTATGATGTGTAGTATTGGTAGTTTCAGTAGGATTTGTTGTAGCAGTCGCTTCTTGATGTTGTGCTGGATGTTCGATGGCAGCATGTGGCTGCTGGACTGCATGGACGTCTTTCATGACGAGGATTGGCCGCATCATATCATGGTCCTCGTGCTCAAGGAAGTGACAATGCCACATATAATGACCAATATGATCTTTCCAATGCATAATAATTTTCGTTACCTTACCTGCATCAGCTTTCACTGTATCCTTCCAGCCTCGCTCATAGTCACGTGGCTCCTCAGGTGGCCCTGTGAATTCTATAATGCCTTCATTTTGATAAAGTTCCAGATTAAAGGGTCTTCGCTCCAAAATTTTAAATTGAATGAGATGTAAGTGAATAGGGTGAAGAAAAGGTGTAGCATTAATAAAATTCCATATTTCCACACTATCTAAAGATGGTTTTTCTGTTGCTGGGTCATGGTACATACGGTCATTTAATAATAACATAGGGCGTCCAAATTCATCAGTTGTAGCTGTCAAGGGCAGTTGTCTTTCAATATGTGCATGGTGTGTATGGAGATCCATCGTAACGGCTAGCCTTTCAGGAATATCACTTGTATCTTCACATTTTAAAGGTACTGTGACTCTAAACTGCATAATGACATTTGTGTGTTCATTACTGAAATCTGTATCCGCATTGATTAAGGTGATTTCCTGTCCCGCACAGTTTGAAAAATCGATAATCACATCTGTACGTTCTGCTGGCAACAACTCGACAGATTGGATCAGTTGGGGGGCGGATAAGAAACCGCCATCTGTACCAATTTGAAACATTGGCTGACCATTTGACAGGCTGATAACATAGCCCCTCCGATTGGAACCATTAAGAAAACGAAATCTATATTTACGTGGCTCTACATCTAAGTAAGGCCATAATTTTCCGTTCACTACGATTGTATTACCAACAAAACCAGGTGTAATAGAGGGGTGAACGGGGACTGGGAATGGTGGTTCATCAGGATAAAACAACGAACCATCCTCATTAAAGGATTTATCTTGTATTAAAACCGGATATTCGTAGTCTCCACATGGTAAATTAGCGCGTTCCTCAAGTGCATCTCTCAGTAAATAAAAGCCTGCTAATCCTGCATAGACATTTAAACGTGTTAAGGCCATTGCATGGTCATGATACCACATGGTAGTGCCAGGCTGATGATTTGTATATTCATGTATTTCCTTATTAAATTTTGGCCCAGTATGCCGATAGTCTCTTGTGTACCATGCTTCTGGATGACCATCACTCTCCCAATCCACATTGGCGCCATGTAAGTGAGTGACGGTTCTTACCTCTTGAGAATCGTTGGCGGCATGAAGTGTAAAATCTACGGGCAAAAAGTGCTGTAAGGGTAGCTGATTTTTATATTTCACATAAATGGTTTTGTCTTTAGTAGCTTCAATGGTCGGTCCTGGATAAAGCCCGTTATAGCCCCAAATGTATGTTTTGGGGAAATACTTATGAAAACGGTGCTCGCCTTCCATCATGACTAATTCGTAATAATCATTTTTTTGTTGCCCTCTACTATATTTGGGTTTAGCTGTCATTGGTTTTGGAAGTTCATCTACAAATTTTGGAATAGTTGCTGGATCAGAAGGGTTAATTTGCATACTCACAACATCACGTCCTTTTTCAATACTTAAAATGGCTAATTATTTCATCATATGGGTAAAAACAATAGGTAACGGGGACAATGATGGAGAAAAGTGTGTGAAGGCATAAAAATTTAACGACAACTATGAATGGAAAGCGATGATTCATTTTGAAGGTGTAGCACAAGAAAAAGATGGTTGGACCTAGTAAGAGATTTTGAAATGCAGGAAATAGTTGGTTATCTAATGAAAAGGGCGGACGGAGTGAATAAATATACCTTATAATTGAGAAAGCACAAAGTGTATAGGGCTTGGAGAAGTGGTGAAACGGTGAAATTAACATTAGAAGAGTTAAATAAAACGATTATGGAAATGCGCACGAAGGGGTTTTTAACGGAAGCACTAAAACTAGCGGATCAAGGTCTTTTAGTCGCATTAGAGAGCAAAAATTATGCATATGTATTGGATTTGTACTATCAAAAAATACTAGTTCACCATTCTTTAGGTGACACCTTAAGCATGGTCAGTCTTATGCATGATTATGAGGCGATTTGTCAAAAATATGGTTCTAGCAAAGATTTAATGCATTATCATTTAATCATGTCTTTAATCTATGACTTGGTAGGCATACGTGAAAAAACAGTAGAGATGACGAAGAAATCGATCGCCTATGCACAAGAGTTGCAGGACGCCATCATGCTTGTTCGGTGTCATAATAATTTATGTTATTTAGAGGTGGAGAAGGGCTGTACGAAGGAAGCACTTCAAGCAGGGCTTTTAGCTAGAACATATAATCAGTCCTTATCTAAGACAATGCCCGATCTTGCAAAATTACATGATATTCGTATTAATAATAATTTAGCAGATGTTTATATTTTAGAAGGGGATTTTAAAACGGGGAAGGCCTTGCTGGACAATACGTTATCCTCTGACATTATTCATCAGCATAAACGCGAAAAAGTAGCTGCGTTGTTTGGCTATGGCTTTTTATATGAAAAGCAGCAAAAGTTTGAAGAAGCCGTCCCCTATTATAAAAAGGCTGTAGAGCTTGCTAAATCCTACGGGGATAAACCGACAACGAAAAAAGTCATGCGTTTACTGTTAGATGTATTGTATCAATTGAATTGGCGGGATGAAATTTTTGATGTACAGCGTGAATATATTGATCTTACAGAAAAAATGAGTGTTGCGAATTTACTACAGCAAGTCATGAATTTGGAATTTAAGCGTCAAAAGGAGAAGCTTGAGAAAAAAGCCCATTATGATCCATTAACAGGCGTGTTAAATCGTCATTTTTTGGATCATGAGCTACATGAATGGTTAAACATAGCCGAAATGACGCAATCATATGTGTGTATTACGGTACTAGATATTGATCATTTTAAATTGTTTAATGATATGCATGGTCATCTGTTTGGGGATATGGCTTTACAGCTTTTAGCCAAGGGCTTGAAGAACTTTTTACAGAAGGAAGATGTGAAAATTATTCGGTATGGCGGAGATGAATTTATCCTTTGTATCAAGCATCAACAAAAGGACTATATCAAAACACTTGTCAACAACACGCATGCTTATTTACTCACTTTAAAGCTAGAACAAGAGCATCAAAGCTATCCGTTAAAGGTGAGTATGGGTGCTTGTGTCAACGATCAGCAAAATTATCAGTATAAAGAGTTGTTTGAGCGAGCAGATAGCTGTTTGTACGAAGCGAAAGATAATGGCCGTGCCAGCTATGTTCTGTGCGAACTATCATAAATTTACGCATTCCTATTTACTTGGTTGAATAGGAATTTTTCAATGGAAAAAAATTCGCTATACCAATCATTTGAAAACGTTATTCTAGCAACGTACAATATATGAAATTAGGAAACACGACAGTACAAAATTGTTGTATAATGTTGTGGTATGAGGAAAGAAAGCAGGTTGACAAAATGGAAAGCAAAATGAATGGTTATACAGTGATAGACATACACAAGCTTCAGCTATGTGTTATGCCAAAACAGCTCGATAGGAAACATAAGGTGAATAGATGAAAAACTGGTTAATTTTCATTTCTGTCTTTATTGTTTCATTGTCACTTGTCATTAGCATTTTAGTACTCTGGAAAGCCGAGGCTCCGTTCCGTTCAATTGAAGAGAAGGCTGAACAGTTGGCACTCGATGCCAAAGCCCTCGCAATTGTCTCGGAGTCCTACACATATAATGGCAAACATTCGTATGTTACTGTGTTCGGGGTAGACGAATACGGTGATAAAAAAGCTGTCTTTGTTCCAACGAATCTAGATGAGGATTCCATTCAGGAAGTGTTATTAGAAGATGGTATTACGGAAAAGCAAGCATTATCGGTTTTTAAAAATGAAGGAAATGTACAAAAAGTCCTCCACATGAAATTAGGTTATGAGGAACCTGGCGCTGTTTGGGAGATTACCTATCTAAACAACCATGATCAGCTCAACTATGTCTATATCATGTTTAAGGATGGCGACTGGTGGAAGCGCATTACGAATTTATAAGAGGAGTAGATCCCGGATGAAAAATTTATTAGCAACACGTGTAAAAACTTTAACACCATCTTCAACATTAGCTATTACTGCGAAAGCAAAAGCATTGAAAGAGCAAGGTATTGATGTTATTGGTCTTGGGGCTGGTGAACCAGACTTTAACACACCTCAAAATATTTTAAATGCAGCCATTGATTCAATGGAAAAAGGATTAACAAAATATACACCTGCTGGCGGACTTCCAGTTTTGAAAAAAGCTATTATTGATAAGCTTCAACGCGATAATAATCTTGCCTATCAATCAAATGAAGTCATTGTCGGCGTAGGGGCAAAGCATATTTTATATACGCTATTCCAAGTTATTTTAAACGAGGGCGATGAGGTTATCATTCCAATTCCTTATTGGGTGTCTTATCCAGAACAAGTGAAATTAGCTGGTGGCGTACCTGTATATGTTGAAGGTACACGTGAACAAAGCTATAAAATTACAGCGGATCAACTAAGAGCAGCTGTGACAGATAAAACGAAAGCTGTTATTATCAATTCACCTAGCAACCCATCAGGCATGATTTATTCTCGTGAGGAGCTAGCAGAGCTTGCAGCTGTTGCAGAAGAAAAAGATATTTTAATCGTGTCAGATGAAATTTATGAAAAGCTTGTATACAATGGTATTGAGCATTTTTCAATTGCACAACTTTCTGATGCAGTGAAAGCACGTACAATCGTTGTAAATGGTGTGGCAAAATCTCACTCTATGACAGGCTGGCGTATTGGGTATGCTGCAGGTGACGCAGACATTGTTAAAGCAATGACTGACCTTGCATCACATTCAACATCAAATGCGACAACAACAGCACAATATGCAACTGTGGAGGCGTATAATGGCCCTCAGGACGCAGTAGAAGAAATGCGTCAAGCATTTGAATCTCGTCTTGAAAAAATTTATCCACAGTTAAGTGCAATTCCTGGCTTCCATGTCTTAAAACCACAGGGTGCATTCTACTTATTACCAGACGTAGCAGAAGCTATGGCTCACACTGGCTATGATTCAGTAGATACATTCGCTGCGGATATTTTAACAGAAGCAAACGTAGCAGTGATTCCAGGCTCTGGCTTTGGTGCACCAACTACAATGCGATTATCCTATGCTACATCTTTAGAATTATTAGAAGAGGCAGTCCGTCGTATTGATGCATTTGTAAAATCAAAATGGCAAGACTAATCCCTCTAGTCGACTTTGGAGGATTTCTATGAAAAAAATTATGATTAAAGATATGCCACAGCATATCGGTGAAACAGTCAAAATTGGCGTTTGGTTAGCTAACAAACGTTCAAGCGGAAAAATCGCGTTCTTACAGCTACGTGATGGTTCTGGCTTTGTACAGGGCGTTGTCGTGAAAGAAGAAGTAGGCGAAGCAATTTTTGCTACGGCAAAAGGAATGACGCAAGAAACGTCTATGTACGTTACGGGCGAAGTGAAAGCTGACGAACGCTCAAGCTTTGGCTGTGAGCTTGCTGTAACAGGTATTGAGGTACTACATGCAGCAACAGATTTCCCAATTACACCAAAAGAACATGGTCCTGAATTTTTAATGGATAACCGTCATTTATGGCTACGCTCTCGTAAACAGCATGCCATAATGAAAATCCGTAACGAAATTATTCGTGCCACATATGAATTTTTCAACAATAATGGTTTTACAAAAATGGACCCACCAATTTTAACAGGATCTGCACCTGAAGGTACTTCAGAGCTATTCCATACAAAATATTTTGATGAAGATGCTTATCTATCTCAATCTGGTCAGCTTTACATGGAAGCGGCTGCAATGGCGTTAGGAAAAGTATTCTCATTCGGTCCAACTTTCCGTGCTGAAAAATCTAAAACACGTCGTCACCTAATCGAGTTTTGGATGATTGAGCCTGAGATGGCATTTGTAGAATTTGAAGAAAACTTAGAAGTACAAGAGCAATATGTAGCGCACATCGTACAATCCGTACTGGCAAACTGCAAATTAGAATTAGAGCGACTTGGCCGTGATACATCGACACTTGAAAACATCAAAGCGCCATTCCCTCGTATTTCGTATGATGATGCGATCAAACTTTTACATGAACAAGGCTTCGACGATATCGAATGGGGCGATGATTTTGGTGCGCCACATGAAACAGCTATTGCGAATTCATTTGACAAACCAGTATTTATTACTTGTTACCCAGTAGGCATTAAACCATTCTATATGCAACCACATCCAGAGCGTGATGATGTTGTCTTATGTGCTGATTTAATCGCACCAGAGGGTTACGGTGAAATTATTGGTGGTTCTGAGCGTATTCATGACTATGAATTATTAAAATCACGTTTGGAAGAGCATAATCTATCATTAGATGCTTATGCATGGTATTTAGAGCTTCGCAAACATGGTTCTATCCCACATTCAGGCTTTGGTCTTGGATTAGAGCGAACTGTAGCATGGATTTCTGGCACAGAGCATATCCGTGAAACGATTCCATTCCCACGTTTACTGAACCGCTTATATCCATAAGCTAATCAATTTAAAAGTCGCGTAGTGAAATATCTACGCGGCTTTTCTACTTACTAAAGAAGGAGTCTGGAGAAACATGAACGTAAATAATCATCGACTCCGTACATGGACTGAGCAGAGAATGATTCCCATTCCTCAGCTTTTTTTTCAGTTTTATAAGGAGTTAAATATGGAAGATGAAGAGGCACTCATTGTCATGCACTTATTAGCCTTTCATATGGAAGGGAATGATTTCCCAACACCTAATGATCTCAAAAATCGCCTCACAATGTCTGACCATGACATCACATCACGTTTACAACGCTTAATGCAAAAAGGTTTTCTTGAAATTTCACGCGATGTTGATGCGGGAGGCAAGCTATATGAAAAATATTCCGTGTACCCACTATGGGAGCGCATTGTGCAGATGATGGATATGAAAGAGCAGCAAAAAACGGCAGTGACACTTCGACAAGAAGAAGGCGAGCTATTCCGTCTATTTGAAGAGGAAATGGGGCGTCTTTTATCTCCTTTAGAGCTTGAAAAAATAGGATGTTGGCTTGATGAGGACAAGCATAGTCCAGCGCTCATTAAGGAAGCACTAAAGGAGGCTGTCTTTGCTGGGAAACTGAGTATTCGTTATATTGATCGCATTTTATTAGAGTGGAAAAAGAAAAATATTACGACACCACAAGCCGCACAAAAGCAAAGCGAGCAGTTCCGTGAGAAACAGACATTTAACAGAGCACCAGCGCGGACAGCTCAACAAGAAACAACGCAACCAACGAATAAAGTACCATTTTATAATTGGTTAGAGGAAAGAGAATAGGGGGGCATCTGGTTTGTTAACAAAAAAACAGTGGGAGCATTGTCTAGAAGAGATGGATCGAATGTTTCCAGATGCACATTGTGAGCTCGTGCATGACAATGCCTTTGAGCTGACGATTGCTACATTATTATCCGCACAATGTACAGATGTACTAGTCAATAAAGTAACGAAAACATTATTTCAAAAATATAAAACGCCAGAAGATTATTTAGCGGTATCCTTAGAGGAGTTACAGCAGGATATTCGTTCTATCGGTCTTTATCGTAATAAGGCAAAGAACATTCAGGCATTATGTCAACGATTGCTCACTGAGTATGGTGGTGAAATACCTGCAACACGTGAAGCACTTGTGACATTACCAGGCGTAGGGCGAAAAACAGCCAATGTCGTGCTTTCCGTTGCCTTTGATATTCCAGCACTTGCAGTAGATACGCATGTGGAGCGAGTTTCAAAACGGCTAGGGCTCTGTCGATGGAAAGATTCGGTGCTTGAAGTAGAAGAAACGATTATGAAAAAAACACCTATGGACAAATGGTCGAAAACACATCACCAGTTAATTTTCTTTGGACGTTATCATTGCAAGGCACAAAATCCCGGGTGTCATGCCTGCCCTTTACTCGCTGATTGTCGTGAAGGTCAAAAACGCTTAAAGAAAGGCTTGGTGAAGGAAGCGTGAACAATGAGGCTATCGCAAAAGATAAAGTAGATGCATGGTTTGCTCAATGGTCAACCTTGCAAGCAGCGATCCATACAGCCCACGATGCGAGAAACGGTACAGCTAAAGGGCTAATGGAACAAGCCATCGAGCTATTTGAACAACTTGTACAGGCAGCAGGCGATGAGGTGCTACCGATCAATGGTGTTGAAAGACTTTCCTTTATTAAAGCCAAGCCAGGCCAATACGCATGCTACCGTCAGCTAGATGAATTATTCAAAGAAACCAAAAAGCGCACAGCTCGATTGCGAATTCAAGCTAGCAAAAGCTAGGAGTCGATAGAGCACCAAGATGCGGATAAAGTGCAAGAAGTGGTGGATAGAAAGTCAAAAGTAGCGGATAGAATGAGCAAAGTGATGGATAGAGCGCCAGAATTGATCGATAGAGCACTAACAAAGTGTTAAGAACGAATTTAAAAAGCCGAGAAGCAAATTGCTGCTTCTCGGCTTTGTGTTTATTCTGAGCTTTGGTCTTCTTCTATTGGGTTGGTTGGTTCGGTAGGAGGGGTTGGCTGTTGATTGCCATCATTGTTACCACTGTTGCTACCGTTACCGTTATTACCTTGCCCATTGCCATTATTATTGTTGTTATTGCCATTGTCGTCATTCCCGTTGTCATTGTCTTCTTGACCAGGATCTGTTGGTAAATCGATTTCTGGCTCATCTGGGTCTTCTGTTTCTAAATCTTCCTCAGGCGTACTTGTGATTTGGAAGGTAGTTGTGCCAGGTTCACTGCGTGTGCCATCTACAATGGCTACGACAGAGATTGTGTAATTACCATCTTCAAGCGTGTTGCCAACAGTTAAGCCTTTGCTGTCTGTTGTACCAAGCGTTATTGATTCTCCGCCATCACGTTTGGCAGTTACTTCAAATGAAGTTGGTAATGGTTCATCTGTTTTTGGATCTAGGATCGCATCATGTTCCCAAGAGATATTAATAGACTGTGCTCCTAAATCTAGGCTTGCTGATACATTGTAAGGTGTAGATAATTCTGGAGCCTCGTACACACTCGACACCTCTGTTGGTTCAGTACCACGAACGAATAGTTCTGTTTGACGTAGTTCGCTAGGTGTATAATCACTTGCTAATTTAAGTGGTTTAGAGCCGACTTCAATCGTTGCTTCTACAACGGTATTTGGCTTTTTAAAGCTTGTATTTTCAACATTTGATGAAATATCTTGCATAATTGATTTAAATAAATTTTGTGGTAATCGACGTTCTTCCCACGTTGTAATTGGATCAAAGTGTTTTTCATAACCACTCCAGATAGCAATGGAGTAGTTTGTTGTGTAACCCGCAAACCATGAGTCTGGTACACTTGTATTTGGTAAATTATATTTGCTAAAATCTTCTGCTGAGTAGTTGGTTGTACCTGTTTTACCTGCGATATCTAAGCCAGGTACATTGGCAGCAGTACCAGATGCATCTGGTTTATTGCCAACTACATCACGTAGCATATCTGTCACCATATAAGCTGTGTAATCGCTCATAGCCACTTTAGGCTCAGGTGTGTAATTTTTAGATGTTTTACCGTCACGGTAGACGATTTTTGTAATGGCATGTGGATCTGTATAGACCCCGTTATTGCCGAAAGCAGCATAGGAAGCAGCCATTTGGATAGGGGAGATTGTAATGGCACCTCCACCAATCGCATCTGACTCATATAGATTTTCCGTTTCAATTCCTAAACGCCCTACAAATTCTTTTGCTTTGTCAGTACCAACTTCTTGTAATGCTTTGACAGCTGGTACGTTACGTGATGCATATAACGCTTTACGTGCCGTCATGGCCCCCATATATCTGCCATCCCAGTTTGTGATTGTTTGTTTTGAATTTGTATAGTTCATTGGTTCATCGACAAGTGTTTGACCTGTAGACCATTTTAAATATTCAATTGCTGGACCGTAGTCAACTAATGGTTTCATTGTGGAACCAGGTTGATTTTTTGTTAGGTCATCTGCATAGTTGAAACCACGCTCAGCACCGTAATGACGACCACCACCAACGGCTTGAATGGCACCAGTCTTTGTATCGATGACAGCTACACCTGACTGAATTTCTTCAGTAGGGAAATTACTGTCGTCGTTCATTACGTTTTCTACAACTTGTTGGGCATTCGGATCAAGTGTTGTATAAACTTTAATTCCTTCTGCCATCGCTGTTCCATCACCATTATTTTCTAATTCATTAATCACAATATCGAGGAAGGCATCATATTTCGAACCTGCAAATGATTGACGTGTTGCATCATCCGCTAGACCTGATTGGACTTCCATTTGTTTTGCTTCTTCCATCTCAGCTTTTGTAATTTTTCCATGTTGATGCATTAAGCCTAAAACCGTATTACGACGTTTTTTTGCAAGCTCAGGGTTTTTTAATGGATTATAAGCATTTGGTCGTTGGACTAATCCTGCTAATAATGCTTCTTCATCTAATGTTAAATCTTTTAATTCTTTACCATAGAAATATTGTGCTGCTGTTCCGAACCCGTAAATACGACCCGACATGAGCATTTTATTGAAGTACATTTCAAAAATCTCTTCTTTTGAATACTTACGTTCTAGTTGGAAGGCTAGCCAAGCTTCTTGTGCCTTACGCTTTAGTTTTTTCTCGTTTTGTAAAAATGAGTTTTTGACAACTTGCTGTGTCAGGGTAGACGCACCTTGTGCACCAAAGCCATCACGGAAGTTTGCCAAAATAGCACCGCCTAGACGATAAAAGTCCATGCCGTGGTGCTCAAAAAAGCGCACATCTTCCGTTGCGAGAATAGCATTGACCATATCTTCAGGTATATCTTCATACTTTATATATTTACGGTTTTCAGCACCGATTGTAGCAAATAGTTCACCGTTTTTATCGTAGAACTCTGAAGAAACAGGGTCCTTTAATAATTCTTCATCAAGCTCTGGAGCTGTGCTTGCATAGTAGGCAAACAATCCAGCGCCTCCAATGAAGCCCGCCACACCGATTGCTAAGAGTGTTAAGAAAATACGTTTAAACCACGTCTTAGCAGGTGAAGATGATGTTGTTTTTTTCTTACCTTTTTTATTTTTTTCAGCGAGAGCTTTTTGGTGCTCCCCACGTGTTCGACGACGTTCAGTCATTCTTATTTCTCCTCACTTTCAGACCTGAAGCATGTTGCATCGATCCATTGTTGGATAATGGGTAAATAATCGATACGTGGATAATAACTTGTAGGAATTTCATATGCCTCTTCTTCAATCGTTGAAAAGGGTATCGATTTACGATCGCCATTCTCCATTGCTTGCCAGGCCTTTTGTAAAACTTCGTAGGGCACAATAAAATATCGTTCAAAGGCAGAAAAGCGAACGATAATAAAAGCCATACCATTTTGTTCCGTCACTTGCTGCATATGGATCATTTGATGCTCATGAATATTTTTTAAGGGGAAGCTCGTTTTGGAAGCCGTTTCCTTTGCATCAAAATCTATATAATGCCCATTCCAAACACCATTGTAGTCGGTTGTAGAGGGTGTTCGAAAATATGCTTCACGAATAACAGCAGCACTTCGTGAAGGGTACTCTACTTTGACGATTTGCACAGGAACAGGTTTCTTATGAATGATAGCAAGTCGCCTTTTTATATAATAGTCGTTTGCTTCATTAATTTCATCTTCTAGAGTCTTGCCACGATTACTAAAAGACAAATCTTTGCTATTCCTTTTTTTTTCTGTTTTCTGTACAGACACATTCGGCGTATACAATTTTCCGTTTGGATAACGAATTGTCATTCAACTCACCCTTTATCATACTGCTTTTCTATACACTAGTTTACCATGTTTTAGCGGCTATTCTCTACCTCCATCAGTCATGTTATTGCTAATAGAATCGTAGAGAACAGATGGGAAGTAGAAACAAATTACGTCGAAAAATCACTAGCTTCTATTTTACTCGAATCGTCAAAATAACTGATTAATTTTAGTCATGAATTGGCTGAAAATATGTCCCTTTCAGATCTTTCATAGAAGACGTTTTTTTTAGGTTGAAGGTTCATTTTTAAAAATTTATCGAAAATCTTCTTCTTTCAGCTAACTTACGCTTATTTTGTCACGCTTGAAGGTAATTCTATACATACGAGGAATACTAAAGTAAAGCAAAGGAGGCGTTATATTGAACAAGTTAGAACAATTAGTTGCGCAGTTAGATCTGGTCAATCAATTACTTTTCACGAGAGTGTCCCTGGAAAACAATGCACATAGTTTGCACTTTTTTATGCAGCTTCAAGCGGTTAGCCAGAAAGTAAGCTTAGCAGAAAAGAACTGGCAAGTAAAGAATGCTTGTTCGCCTATTAGTAGTGAAAAATGATAGACTTTGGTACACTTATCTCATAAGCAATTGAACTAACACAATAGCATTAAAATTGATACATTATTTACCATGAAATAGCGGTGAATAAAGATCAAGAGCAGTGATATTTCCATAGTTGCTTTGTTGGACAAAATATACTCACCATGTATATGCAGTGACTACGAAATATATTTGCTTATGCGTAATTGATGAGAGATGAGGTGTAAAATTGTTAGTGATTCAGCAAACATCCCAATTAATAGATGAATGTGAACAATGTGTTTTACGATTCTGGCAAATGCGTGAGGAAGACCGGACACCTGATTTTTTCCAAGAGGTGAAACCACACGCTGATGAAATTCATCAACTATTGAAGGAATGGCAGCAAGAGGCCAATACATGGATTCAAAAAAATAAACCGAAATATATGCATACGCAGCAAATTGCTTCAGTGGTAGAATCGATGGAGCAATTTGTTGTGCAATCTTTTTATAAAGAAACTAGTAAAAAACGTTTTTTAGATGCGACCCATTCTACCTCCTATACTTTAAAAACCTTTGAACGATTACTAAAGGAGGAGGAATCGAATGCTATCGAAGAAACGAACGATTAGTGAGCTTTTACAGGAATGGAGATACGATGAAGAATTAAAAGAGCGTATTTTACATTGGCAAACACTAGAAAGTCGACCAGCCAAATATGCACCTTTCCCAGGAAATTTACACCCATCCCTAGTGAAAGCACTACAGGCAAGGGGTATCGAGCAACTATATACACACCAGCGAGAAGCCTTTGATTTGGCGCAGCATGGTACATCTTTTACAGCGGTTACGCCAACTGCTTCGGGTAAATCCTATTGCTATCATCTACCAGTGCTGCAAAAAATAATAGAAGATAAAAATGCGCGGGCCATTTATTTATTTCCAACAAAGGCATTAGCACAGGATCAAAAAAATGATTTAAATGAACTCATTGAGCAAAGTGGCGAGGAAATTTTAAGTTATACGTATGATGGAGATACGGCGCCAGGCATTCGCCAAAAAGTTCGAAAGGCAGGGCATATCGTTATGACGAACCCCGATATGCTGCATTCCGGAATTTTGCCACATCATACTAAATGGGTCTCACTCTTTGAAAATTTGCAGTATATCGTTATTGATGAATTGCATACATATAAAGGGGTATTTGGTTCGCATGTTGCCCACGTTATTCGAAGACTAAAGCGTATTTGTGAGTTTTATGGTAGTAAGCCGGTGTTTATTTGTACATCAGCTACCATTAAAAACCCGAAAGAACTTGCTGAGCTTCTGACGAATGAATCACATGCACTAATTGCTGATTCAGGCGCACCTGTTGGCAAAAAAACCTTCCTTTTTTATAATCCACCAATTATTCATAAAACATTTGGGGTGCGTAGAAGTGCCGTGTTAGAGGTTAGTGATTTAGCCAAAAGGTTGTACATAGCTGGCATTCAATCCATCATTTTTGCCAAAAGTCGAGTACGAGTCGAGATGATTGTCACATACTTAAAGGAGCTCACTCGCAATAAGCTACTCGATGAATCTGTGCGTGGCTATCGAGGTGGATACTTGCCCTCTGAGCGACGTGTCATCGAAAAAGGCTTGCGTGAGGGTACGATTCAAACAGTGGTTAGCACCAATGCATTAGAACTAGGTGTTGATATCGGTCAATTACAAGCTTGTATTATGACAGGTTACCCGGGAAATATTGCGAGTGCTTGGCAGCAAGCAGGACGTGCGGGAAGACGTCAGGATGAGGCATTGATTATATATGTTGCACAATCTTCTGCATTGGATCAGTATGTGGTCAATCATCCTTTGTTTTTGCTTGGTAGTACGCCAGAGGAAGCGCGTATCTATCCAGAAAATATGTTGATTTTAATGGATCATTTGAAATGTGCCGCCTTCGAGCTACCCTTTTCAATAGGCGATTCGTATGGAGAATATGACATACAGGAATTGTTGGATTACTTGGCGGAGGAAGGGGTTGTCTTTAAGACGAGTGACAAATGGCATTGGATGAGTGATCGTTTCCCTGCGCATGATATTAGCCTGCGTTCTGCGTCACAGGAAAATGTGGTCATAATTGATCTGTCCGTCCCTGCACAGACAAAGGTGATTGGAGAAATGGATCGTCATAGTGCCATGACCCTTTTACATGAAGAAGCCATTTACCTACACCAAGGTATTCAATTTCAAGTGGAGAAGCTCGATTGGGAAGAAAAAAAAGCCTTTGTACGTGAAGTAGATGTGGATTACTATACAGATGCCAATCTAGCAGTCGAAATGAAGGTGCTAGAGGAGGATCGTAGCCGTCCCTATGGAGGCGGTACAATTAGCTTTGGCGATGTTGGCTTAGTCGCACAAGCAACGATCTTTAAGAAAATCCGCTTCGGCACACATGACAATATCGGTTCAGGGCCTATCCACCTCCCGCCAGATGAAATGCATACAAGTGCTTCGTGGCTTTCGTTCAATAGGGTGTCTCAATGGTCAGAGGCAGAATTAACGGATGCTATGGTAGGAGCTGCTTATGCGATGAACGCTTTTATCCCGATTTTTATCCAGTGTGATAGTAGTGATGTAGCAGTTGTGCCGCAAGTAAAGGCATCACACAATGAGTTACCAACGTTCTTTGTTTATGATAAGTATCCAGGTGGGATCGGTTTAAGTGAGAGAGTATTTGCACTATGGGAAGAACTGTTAAACAAAACGCTACAACATGTATCGAGCTGTCCTTGTGAATCAGGTTGTCCGTCTTGTATTGGGGCGCAAGATAGTTTAGAGCAAGGGAAGAAAAGAGTGATAGATCTTCTTCGAATGTTAAATTAAATAAAAAGGGCTTAGGGAATAAGCAAGTTCGTTCCTCAAGCCCTTTTATATTTTATAAATAGTATCATCTTATTTGTTAAAACGAGGGTTACCTACTACGCTTGTGGGAAGGAGGAAGTCGATTTGCTATTCGACCAAATGACACATTTTCTTTTTCATTTTCTTGATATTAAAATTTTATCAAGCAAGACGAAACGGCATTATCAACAAAGACTTGAGAGCCATTGCTTACTGTTTACCACAAAGGGGACTGCTAATTTGGCTTTTGGAAATCACCAACACAGGCTGCTTAAAGATAGTGTCTACCTTTGCCCTGCTCAGAGCGAGCTTATCTTAAAGGTGGATTTAGAGAAGTTAACTACCGTTTACCTTATTACCTTTAATGCTCTCCCACAGATGGAGGCGAAGACTGATAGAGGAGAAGAGATAAATCTTGAACAAACAGAAGAAATCATCCGTCTTTGTAACAGTCTAATGGCATTGGTTGAGAATCCTATCAAAGAGGACATTTTATTAAGCCAAGCACATTTTTACTTGCTTTTACATACCATCACTCAGCATCGTAAAACCTCTAATAGAGACTTGCAACATATGTTAGAAAAAACAAAACAACATATGGAGTATCATTTTCAAGAAGCTATTCAAGTGAAAGATTTAGCCCAAATGATGAATATAAGTGCAAAATATTATATGGAACTATTTCGAAAACAGTTTGGTATTAGTGCCATCCAGTATTTAATGAATATAAGAATGGAAGCGTCTAAATGGCTTTTAATAAAAGGAGGTAAAACCCTTCGAGAAATTGCAAGTGAGGTTGGGTATAAAGACGAGTTTTACTTCAGTCGTCGATTCAAACAACAAATGGGTATGTCTCCCTCTCTATTTATGAAAAGTCGTAGAAAAAACATCGCTGTTTTAGATAGTTCTTTTTTTGGCTTGCTTGCACCACTACATTATATCCCCATTGCAGCACCGCTCCATCCAACATGGCGATTTCATTACTATAAGACTTTTGGCAATCATGTACCTATTCAGCTAGCTGTGGGCAGAACGCCAGCCGTTTTAAATGAAAATATCGCGTTACTTCTACAAGAAAATCTGCAATATGATTATATATTTTGCTTAGATAATGTGACGGATGAGCAGTTGACGATATTACAAAAGAGAGGCCATGTTTATCGACTTGCGTGGAGCAGTTTATCATGGCGTGAACAGTTGCTAGAGGTTGCAAAAATCCTAGATGCAGAGATGGAAGCAAGGAAATGGCTTATAGAATACGAACAAACTGTACAAGAGGCGGTTGCTAGCTTAGCGTACATTTGCCATGAGCGAAGTATGTTATTTTTGTTAGTGAGAGAGGATGAATGCTATCTGTATCAGGATAGAAGTATTCAAGAAGTTTTGCTGGAGGACCTAGGACTAAATGTGATGATCTCTGACACACAAGAACCTATTACAATTGGGCAATTATCTGAAATGAATCCAGATTTCATCATGGTACTTGTTTATGAAGACGAAGAATCGATGATGAAATGGGACGAGCTTCAATCAGATGAGCTGTGGCTTGAATTGAAATCAGTGCGAAATGATTCCGTCTATACACTTACTCATTTTCCATGGGTCGACTATGCTCCGTTGCCACATTTACTGATTGTAAAAGAAGTCATGCAATTGTTAACCGCAGATAGTTCATTATAAAATCCGCCTTTTCTACATGGACGCCAAAAGAACGCTTGTTTATTATTGATAATAGTTTTCATTCTCAATTGAGATTAGCGTAAAAGGAGGCGTTCTTGATGAAAAAAACTATGGTCATTTTAAGCATCATAGTATTAACTTTAACTTTATCTGCATGTACAAAAGATAAGGAAGAATCAACATCATCTGTCTTGCAAAAAAAGGAAAGTGAAGAACAGACAACAAAAATTACTTATTTAAATAATCATTACAGCGTTCCAGTAAAACCAGAGAAAATTCTCTTTTTAAATGCCTTTGAATCCATTGAGGATGCTGTGATTTTGGGCATAGAACCCTATGCAGCAAGTGCAATTGGTAGTGATGAGGAGCCATTCCCCAGTTTTTTTGGCGACGTTACGGCGAATACAATTCCTTTATTAACAACGAGTGGGGACAGTTTGGAGTACGTTTTGCAACTTGCACCAGATTTAATTATCAGTACAGATATGGAAGATCCAAAAGTTTTAGAACAGTTAGAGAAAATCGCACCAGTAATTCCAACCTCTCATTATGGACCAGATTGGCAGGAGAATCTTGAAATGCTAGCTGAGATTACTGGAAAGGCTGAAAAAGCAAAAACACTTATTGATAAATACCATCAGGATAAGCAAAATGCTATCCATTATCTCGATTCATTCCAAGACAAGGATATAGTAGCCATACGTATTCGAGGTGGCGAAATGATGATTTACCCTAAAGACGTATTTCTCAATGATGTACTATACGGTGAATTGAATCTCCCTGTGCCAGAAGCTATTAACAAGGTGAATCAGCAAACCGTTATTACTTTGGAGGGCCTCTATCAAGCCAATCCAGATTATATTTTTATCCAGTATGATCTTTATGAAAATGATATGGATGGAAGTATACTTGAGGAGCTTCAACAAAGCCCAGTTTGGAAAGGATTAAAGGCAGTCGAAAGCAATCAAGTTTTTATTAATGCCGTAGATCCATTGGTAATGGGTGGAGGGACATTGAATGGTCGAATTCGTATTTTAGAAGCAACTATGGAAGCATTAAGTAACTAAAATACGTAAAGGTGATAAGGAGCGATTGTGTGAAATTATCAGAGGAACTTGAGCAACTATTTATGTCAAAATTTGAACAAGGGCTTTTCTCAGGCAATATTTTAGTAGCGAAGGAAGGTAAACCTATTTATATAGGTACTTTTGGCTTATCAAATTACCATAGTGGCAAGAAGCTTTCCGAAAATTCCTTATTTGAGTTAGCTTCAGTAACGAAGCCTATGACAGCCATGGGCATTATGATTCTCGAGGAACAAGGGAAACTTAATTATGATGACGCTATCAAGAAATGGATTCCCTCATTTCCATACGAAACCATTACTTTACGACATGCATTAACACATACATCTGGATTGCCGGATTATATGGAATTATTCGAAAGCCACTGGGATCATCATTGTATTGCGACGAATAGAGATGTACTACGTTTACTAACGGAACATAGACCACCGCTCTATTTTGACTCAGGTGAAAAGTATCAATATAGTAATACAGGTTATGTTTGCCTGGCAATGATAATTGAAAAAGTATCAGATATGTCCTATGCCATGTTCATGTTACAGCATATATTTAAACCGTCAGCAATGCAACGAACAAGGGTCATGAATCGCAGGTATCATCCTGAAGATGTTGAGGATTTTGCTTTTGGCTATATCCGTGATGAGAATAGTGCATTAATCTCCTTGCCTGACGACCTTCCAGGTTATGAGTTTGTGAACTATTTAGACGGAATCCAAGGAGATGGAATGATTCATTCAACCATAATGGACTTACTTTCGTTGGATAGAGCACTAAAAAGGGGGGATTTGCTTTGTGCATCATCTCTTGAATTGGCTCTGTCCTCAATTGTGACAAAGGATGGTCAAAAGACACCATGTGGCTTTGGTTGGTTCATTGATCAATCACCAAAAACAGGGAAAAAGGTATTCCATAGTGGTGGTTGGCCAGGTTATACCACGATGTTATGCCGTTATATAGAGACTGATTACACCATTATTATCCTCAATAATGTAGAATGCCATACAGAAGATAACCTGCATGAAAGCGTATCAGATTGGTTACAGCAAATTGAAACATATATATTTCATTGAATGTGATACAGATAGAAACTCAGTGGGACTTTTTCCATTGAGTTTTTTTATCTTAATTCTGTGGATAGTATGCTATAGGTCGTGATAGTTTTAGGTTAACTTCTGCTCGTCAGTTTGAAAAACTAGACGAAATGACTTTGAATGAGTCTAACAATCATGGTAATCTTGCAAGAGAGTCTTATACTATAAGCAGAAAATGAGTGAAATGCATGTCTTACGAAAATAAAATACTACAAATGAAAAAAATGCTTGGTAAAAAACCAACAGCAGCTCAACAAAAGGTAGAAGAACCAGCTTATCAAAAGCCAACTAAGCCGAGCTATACCGAGCGCTGGGAAAAGGCGGGGCTTACGGTTGTAGAAAATGATTTTGGGATTGTGTTTAAGCGCCATGTGCAGTATCCGTTTTCTTATCAGCATGGTCATTATCAGCTACAGTCATTCTTTGATGCCTTGAAAAAATGGCAGGGTGCCGAGTTTGACCATCCTTATGCACTTGATTTACAGGAGCCTGTATTATTTTTTGATACGGAAACGACGGGCTTAAAAGGTGTTGGTACGCATATTTTTTTGCTTGGGTTTTTAGAGGTAGACGAAGAATGTTTTAAATTGACTCAATATATTCTTGCAGATCCTGCACATGAGGCAGCTTTCTTGTTTGAATCAAAGCTTTGGCAAAAATCAGCGACTGTGATTACCTACAATGGGAAAAGCTTTGATTGGCCGCAACTTGAAACGAGATGGACGCTCCATCAAAAAACATTACCAAAATTACGAGCGCAGCGACAGATTGATTTGTTGCATAGTTCGAAGCGTTTATGGAAAAATGATATGGAGCGCTTAAAATTAAAATCTGTGGAGGAAGAGAAACTTGGTTTTTCTCGTATAGGAGATATTCCAGGCCATCTTGCACCAATTATTTATTTAGATGCTGTGAAAAGTGGCATACCTGACGCTCTTATGAAGGTGCTGCTTCATAATGAGTGGGATTTACTGTCCCTCATCACACTTTATAGTCATTCAACGCAATTATTGTTTGAAGAGGAGCATGAGGAATCAGCAAAAACCTTCACCAATATTGGGAAATGGTATGGCGATTTAAAAGAAAGCACACAAAGCGTAAGGGTTTTAGAAAAGGTGACAATGCAATTTGATGCACTAGAAGCGGGGAATGCTCAATATTATTTAGCGTTACAGCATAAAAAGGGAAAACGTTATAATGAAGCTATTGACTCATTTGTAGCCTCTCTCCATTTTGTTGAACCAAGGACAAAGTTACATGCCCTTGAGCAGTTAGCCATACTTTATGAGCATCAAATGAAAGACTATGACCAGGCCCTTTATTATACGCAAGAAGGCATACGTCTTATTCAAAATCATGAGCAATGGAGAATAGAACAAAAACAAAAATGGGAAATTTCGTGGGAAAAGCGATTACACAGATTAGGAAATAAGAAATAATTTCCTGGGGAAGCGCAAGAAACGACAAGTTTAGCCTTACAATTGGTGTTTTCAGACGATATAATGTGATGAAGTATGCTATAATGTATTCGTGTATGTAGTGTGAGGAAGGGCGATGTGAATGGACATTAAATTAACGTCAAAAATGATCCTTGAAAAGGAATTTAAAAAGAACTTTAAAGGCTACAATGTAGAAGAAGTAGATTCTTTTCTTGATGAAATTATTCAAGATTATGAAACGTTTGAAAAAGCGGTGGCCCAACTACGTGAAGAAAATAGACAGTTAAAAGAAGAAATTGATAGTACCCCAAAGAGACAACCAGTTGCATCAGCAGCTGCTGGTACAACTAATTTTGATATTTTAAAACGTCTTTCTAATTTGGAAAAGCATGTATTTGGCAGCAAGCTATACGAATAATTTTTTATTAATTATATTGTATTTAACATAAAACTCTAGTATAATCTTTCGTATCATCATGAAATTCTGGTAATCGCTGCGGCGCTAGACGTCGTAGAGGAAAGTCCATGCTCACACGGTTCTGAGATGTCCGTAGTGTTCGTGCTTACTGAAAAAATAAGGTAAGGCAGCTGTTCAAGCTGACGGCGGAAGGAAAACCTAAGTCCTAGGATATGGTTGACACTTCCTGAAAGTGCCACAGTGACGAAGCTTGCTTGGAAACATGCAAGGTGGAACGAGGTAAACCCCACGAGTGAGAAACCCAAATTATGGTAGGGGCACTCTCTTGAAGGAATTGAACGGATAGAGGGACAGAGTATGCTCTGTAGATAGATGGTTACCACCTGATCGTACGAGGCGCAAGCTGTTTGAGTACTCAGGAACAAAACATGGCTTATGGAATTTTTTGATGCTTATCTACGAAATATCAAACGCTCTCCAATTCGGTGGAGAGCTTTTATTTTGAGTTCATGAGGAAAAAGTAACCTTGTTAATCAAGTCTTGGTATGCGCGATACGTTTGAAAATGGCGAATATATCGCTACCGCTTCTAAGTCATAACATCTGAAAACGGCTATCGCATCCACGTGATGTATTGCTCTTGATGGCATATTTTATCGGGTGTCTAAACACCCGTTGATCAAGATAAAGCCTCTGGCGAATGGCGCAGATTTTAGTAATTTGCAGAACATGTAAGTTCGAAAATATCTGGACACAATTAGCTGAGGCGGAATGGATTACATACCGGTTAACCTGACATAAATGCCCTTTGAGGGGGAGTATAGAGAGATAGGATGGAGCGGAAACATGAACGGAGTAAACAATTGGGAAAGTATGGATAAACTAAAGCTAATTTCTAAATATCCGACTACCTTAATACTTAAAATCTTCGAAAATGTATCTGAAGGTATCATGATTACAGATGAATTCAAAAAGATAGTAATGGTCAATCCTGCCTTTGAATTTGTTACAGGCTATACACGTGATGAGGTGGTTGGAAAAACGCCAGCCGTATTACAATCAGGTGTACATGAGTTGCCATTCTATTTAGAGATGTGGGAACAGATACGACAAGAAGGCATTTGGCAAGGTGAGATATGGAATCGTCGTAAAACTGGAGACGTATATCCTGAATGGTTAACAATTGTTTGTGTAACCAACGATGAGGGTGAGGTTACAAATTACTGTGGTATTTTCACAGATTTGTCTGAAAGAAAAATAGTAGAAAACGAATTAGAAAAGCGTTTGCTTACGGATTCATTAACAGATGTATCCAATCGTTTTGCCTATATTGAAAGAATGGATAATCTCTTAGAATCGACTTCTGCTATTTCTCATTCAGTGCAGCATGCGATCTATTTCTTAGATTTGGATCGATTTAAGCAAATTAATGATACATTAGGCCATGCTGTTGGAGATTTAATTTTGAAAGAAGTAGCAAATCGTCTAAAACAGCTACTAAAAAACAAAGACATTATTGCTAGATATGGTGGCGATGAATTCGTCATTACTTTAACCAATGTGAAAAATGTGAAAGAGGCTGCAAAATTTGCTGATCAAATTATTAGTTGTATTGAACAACCGATGATGATTAACGGTCAGGAAGTTTTTATGTCGACAAGTGTGGGTATTAGTGTTTATCCAGTAGATGGTAAAAATACAGAACAACTCATCAATTGTGCAGATCGAGCAATGACCTATTCCAAAAAGAATGAATTAAACGGCTATTCCTTTTATTTTGATGAACTACAAACAGACGCACAGCGCGTTTTATTGCTAGATTCAGAGCTAAGAAAAGCTATAGAAAACCGTGAATTTGAGCTGCATTTTCAGCCGAAGATTTCGATGGAAGATGAGCAAATTCAAGGCTTAGAGGCACTGGCTCGCTGGAATAGCGAGAGGTTAGGCTTTGTGTCACCTGCGGAGTTTATTTCCTATGCGGAGGATACGGGTTTAATCATTCCGTTAAGTGAGCTTATTATTGAAAAAGCATGTGAGGCAGTTATTCAAATGCAGCAACAGGGTTGGAAAATACCTGTTGCCATTAATATATCGAGTATACACTTTAAACAGCAGAATTTTTTAGAATCGATACAAGCCATATTAGAGCGCTATAATATGCCAGCTAATAATTTTGAAATAGAAGTGACGGAGCGAACGGTGATGAACAGTGCGAACGAGACGGTTAGTAAATTGGTTCGTTTGAAACAATTAGGCTTTAAAATCTCAATCGACGATTTTGGGACAGGCTATTCATCCCTAAGCTATTTAGTTCGCTTTCCATTAGATTGTTTAAAAATTGATCGAAGCTTTATTCAGCATATTGGCTCACTCGATGAAAAACAGGCAGTTGTAGATGCGATTATTCAAATGTCCCATCGCCTAAAAATGAAAGTTGTTGCTGAGGGTGTAGAACAGGCACAACAAGTGGATATACTACGTAAAATGAACTGTGATATTATCCAGGGCTATTATTACAGCAAACCATTACCATTAAACGATCTCATTGAGTTTATGGAGTTTTGGGAAATTGAGCATCAAGGAAGGAAATAAGTTATGGCAAACTATCAATTAGTAGCTACGTCAGCAATGGGCTTAGAGTCTATTGTGGCCCAAGAAGTAAAAGCTCTTGGCTATGAAACAACTGTTGAAAATGGCAAAGTATATTTTGAGGGCGATGAAACGGCTATCGCACGCACCAATTTATGGTTGCGTGTAGCGGATCGTGTCAAGATAGTCGTTGGACAATTCCCAGCAAAATCTTTTGAGCAATTATTCGAAAGTGTCAAAGCATTACCATGGGAAAAATATTTACCTGTGGATGCGGCTTTTCCGGTTTCAGGGAAATCTGTAAAATCGAAATTATTTAGTGTACCAGATTGCCAAGCAATTACCAAAAAAGCAATCGTTGAACGAATGAAACAGCATTATAAACGACTTGGCTTTTTAGATGAATCGGGTGCGACTTACAAAATTGAGGTTTCGATTTTAAAAGATGTGGCGACACTGACTATTGATACATCTGGCGCAGGCTTACATAAGCGTGGCTATCGTCAGGCACAAGGGGAGGCACCGTTAAAGGAAACGTTAGCGGCGGCACTTGTGCAAATTTCGAAGTGGAATCCAAATCGTCCGTTCGTTGACCCATTCTGTGGCTCTGGTACTATTACACTTGAAGCGGCAATGTTTGGACAAAATATTGCACCAGGGTATAACCGTGAATTTATTTCTGAGGATTGGCCTTGGATGAAAGCGGCCATCTGGGATCAAGTCCGTGATGAAGCGGAAAGTTTAGCCAATTATGATCAGCCATTAGAAATTATTGGTTCTGATATTGACCATCGTATGGTCAGCATTGCACAAGAAAACGCAATAGAAGCGGGCTTTGGTGAGTTAATCACGTTTAAGCAAATGCAAGCACGCGATTTTACAACACAGTTAACGGATGGTGTCATGATTGGGAACCCACCATATGGAGAACGTATTGGTGATGTAGAAGTCGTGGAGCAGGTAATCCGTGATGTCGGGAAAGTCATGAAAAACTATCCATCTTGGTCTGTGTATATGCTATCCTCCATGAAAAATTTTGAAGAATTATATGGACGCCAAGCGACGAAGAAACGAAAATTATTTAATGGTTTTATTGAAACAAATTATTATCAGTTCTGGGGTCAAAAGTCTAAAAGAGATTAACGAATAGTAACGGAAGATAAGATCTTTTCTTATCTTCCGTTTCGTCGCGTATAATAGCACCAGATAGTTAGAGGGGGAACATCAATTGCGTAAATCTTTACCATTTGCATTATCAAAGGACCGTTCATTTTTTGAATCATTAGGTGATTGGATGGGCGATGTCCTTTATGATGAATTACCTGAAAAAGGCTTTGAATGCCGTGATGAGCAAATTTTTATGGCTTATCAAATAGAGCAAGCACTGAAAGAAAAAAATATCCTCTTTGCAGAGGCAGGCGTAGGAACTGGGAAAACAATCGCTTATTTATTACCAGCCATCTCTTATGCACGCTACACAGGGAAGCCTGCGCTAATTGCTTGTGCAGATGAAACATTAATCGACCAACTCGTGAAAGAGGGGGGCGATATTTATAAACTCCAAAAAACGTTAGGGCTCGATATAGATGTTCGTCTTGCAAAATCGAGAGACCAATATTTATGCTTAAAACGCTTTGAGGAAGCAGAAAAAGTGGAGACTGATGAATGGATTGATGATATTGCTTTTTCCATCCCTGATGGTGTCTATGCGCAAGGCTCTATGATTGCTTTACAGCCATATGGAGAACGTAGTGACTATCCAACGGTTAGTGATGAGGATTGGCAAAAAGTGAATTACAATGCCATTATGCAATGTTCTGTTTGTGAGCTGCGTAATCGCTGTGGGCAAACGTTGCATCGCTCCCATTATCGTAAATCAACAGATCTTGTCATTTGTTCTCAGGATTTTTTAATGGAGCATTTGGCTACAAAGGAATCTCGTGAGCGTGAAGGTCAGCTTGCTTTACTGCCAGAGGTATCGATGATTGTGTTAGATGAAGGGCATTTATTGGAATATGCTGCGCAAAAGGCAATGACATATAAAGTTCAAGCAACTACCATCGTACAATTATTAGAGCGATTGATGGTAGATGGCGTACGCGAGCGTACACTGTATGCGATGGAAAAATTACAGGATGATCATGAGCTATTTTTTGATCAGCTTCGTGATGATATCGTTGCTTCAAATGAGGATCGTAAACGTATAAACAAATCGAAAGCATTGCTTGCTTATGGGAAGCAGCTAATAAATGATGTGGAAGTTTTGATGGAAGAATTCGTCTTTGAATCAGAAATGTATATGATTCCTGAATATGAGTTAAATATGGCGGAAGAATACTTAGAACAATATGAGGCTTCCTTACGTATTTTCATAGCACAGGGAGATGCGGTGGATTGGTTAGAGGAAACAGATGGCGAGGAAACGCTTGTCATTATGCCTCGTTTAATCACAGAAGTTTTAGCAGAAAAATTATTCTCTAAAAAGCTTCCAATCGTCTTTTCTTCTGCCACATTATCGGTCAATAAGGACTTTTCTTACATTGCCTACAGTTTAGGTATTCGCGATTACCAATCATTTTCTGTGCCTTCTCCATTCGACTATGAAGAAGTGATGAAAATTTATTTACATGAGCTTACGCAACGTGACAAAACAGCGCGTGTTCAGCAATTGCTGCGTGATAGCGAGCAAACATTGATTTTATTTAAATCAAAGCAAGCCATGCTAAATTTTAAGGCAGAATTGCCGATTATGGAGCGTATGTATGTAGCATTTGAAGGAGATCGAGAGCTATCCGCCATTGTTCGAGATTTCCAGCAGGGGACTATTAAAACATTATGCTCCTATCATTTATGGGAAGGCTTAGATTTACCTGAGGAAGCCTTAACACGTGTGATTATTTATGATTTACCATTTCCTCCACAGGATCCATTATTTGATGCGAAACGTACGTTTGCTGAAAATCCATTTGAAGAAGTGGAACTACCTTTCATGCAACTACGCTTGCAGCAAGGGATGGGTCGCTTAATCCGTACATCTAATGACCATGGAGATATTCATATTTTATTAAATGAAGAAGAACAAAAACAACGTGCAGCCTTTGAAAATATAGTAGCGGTTGTACCAGAAATAAAATAGAAAGAAGCGAGTTTGCCATAAAGGTAAGCTCGCTTTTTTAATATATTAAAATAACATTATGGGTATGGATATAATGTGGTGGTTTAAAAAACTGTTGAATATTTCTCTTTTAAGCTATATAGTTCTTTGTAATGCAACGAAATTTGGTGAAAGAAAATATTTTTTGTATTGAAAATAATTTCACAAAAGGTTTATAATAATGACAAGAATTTTTAAGAATAGTCAAATTGCTTGCTGACTATTCCTTGATAGGGGGCTTAAACCTGTCGAACATTCAATCATTGTGTAGAAAATATACAAATCTATCGGCAACGGATATTGACAAGTTAATAGAAATTGAAGCTACGCTAACGTATTATGCTGAGTTGACTGATTGTTATATGTTCATAGATTGCCTGCTGGAAAATTTACCGCATGCAATTGTTGTGGCAGAGGCATTCCCGAAAAAGGAAATTGGTTTATATGAAAAATCAGTTATCGGAAAATTCGTATTTGAAAGTTTTGAACCAGCTGTATTTGCTGCATTCAAACATCAAGAAAAATCTTCTATTTCCAGAGCGATTACGCAGGAAGGGATTACAGTAGAGCAAAATGTGATGCCTATTTTTAATGAGCAACAGCAAGTGATTGCTGTGTTGATTCAGGAAAAAATGGTGAAGATGCAAACAACACCGAAAGATGATTTTCAAAATATGCCTTTTGCTTTAATTGAGCATATTGTAGAACCGAATCCGCAACCGATACCCGTTGTTTCTGATTTACTTGTAGAGTCCATAATTCTCACCAATCATGAAAATAAAGTGATTTATAGCAATCCTGCTGGCTATCATTTTATTTCTGAGCTATCGGGATTAGAGAACTTTGACAATGTTGCATTGGATAAAATTTTACCTTTTTTACAAGAAGTCTATGATAAAGGCGATGATGTCTTTTTCTTAGAAATTACAATTGATCGTAAATCCTTTATTGTAAAGAAAATTCCGATTCGCAGTCAAAACGAGAAGGTCACTTTACTCATTATTCATGATCTAACAGAGCTTAAGCTGAAAGAAAATGAGTTAATGATGAAAACCTTTGCGATACGAGAAATTCACCACCGCGTGAAAAATAATCTTCAGACAGTGACAAGCTTATTACGCCTGCAAATGCGCAATGATCGGTCTGCTGCGAATGCAAGTGCTTTTCAAGAGGCATTAAATCGAATATATAGTATTTCATCTGTTTATGAGCTTATTTTAGAAAATGAAGATAACGCTGAAGAAAAAGTAGATGTTATCGCGTTAGCTAAAAAAATTGGTCATAAAATGATTGATACGTCCAATACAGCAACTATTCAACTAGCCTTTCAACATGATAATTTGCAGCTATTCTGTCATTCAAAAAAAGCGGTATCTCTCGCACTCATTATTTGCGAGCTCCTGCAAAATGCATTAAAGTATGCTTTTATCGGTCGTGATGAAGGAACCATTGATATTCAATTCATTCAGGAAGAGTCTACTATTTCACTCCATATTTCTGACAACGGCGTTGGAATGCAAGAGGTGAAGGCATCTTTTGGGATGGAGATTATCACAAGGCTTGTAGAGTATGATTTAGCTGGCTCATTTTCAATTATCCCTAGTGAAGAAGGTACACATACTCAAATTCAGTTTCCTGTAAGTGAGGAGGTATTTATCGTAAATGACTAGGAAAGTTATGATTGTCGAAGATGAATCACTGATTGCGATTGATTTGAAGTTTATGTTAGAAGACAATGGCTACGAAGTAGTAGCACAGGCGAGTAATGGGGAAACAGCCATTGAATTAGCCTTTTTACATAAACCGCAATTAATCTTAATGGACATTAAAATGCCTAAACTGGATGGGTTGAAGGCAAGTAAAATTATTGAACAACAGCTTGGTATACCCGTTCTTTTCATCTCAGCATACAGTGAAAAAGAATTGTTGCTATACATGAAGCAAGACAATATATTAGGCTATGTCATGAAACCGTTTTCTGAGAAAAATGTGTTGCCTGTGTTAGAGGTTGCTTTTCATCAAATTGATAAATTTAACCGACTCAATGGCGAGATCTTACATAAGCAAACACAATTGGAAAAACGAAAAATCATTGAACGAGCAAAGGGTTTGCTCATGCAGGCTGAAAACATTAGTGAGGACGAGGCTTACCGTAAGATTCGCAATGAAAGCATGCAAACACAACAGGAAATGGTACACATTGCACAGCAAATTATAAACACCTTACAAGTCAATAGTTGAAGCAAAGGCGCTTTAAAGAGATTTCTTCTTTAAAGTGCCTTTTTTTATATAAATTTAATAATGAAAAAGGGGTGATGAGTAAGATGGCAATGATAGGAACGATTATCGTTTATATTATTATGATTTGTGCTGTTTTAGGGGCAATCGGGGCTATCCGAGATGCTGAGTATGGGATTGGGAAAGAATTTATGAATGGGATTCATACCGTTGGGCATATTTTTGTCCCAGCAGCAGGGATCATGGCAGCTATACCTTACTTAACATGGTTTATTAGTCATTTTATTAGTCCGATTTTTGAGTTAATTGGTGCAGATCCTGCGATTGCAGCGACGACAATTTTAGCTTCAGACATGGGTGGTTACCAATTAGCCAATGCGTTAAAGGAGTCTTATGAGGGATGGGTAATGGCTCTTGTTGTTGGCTTTATGTCAGGTGCTACCATTGTATTCTCAATTCCAATGGGTCTTGCGATGTTAGATAAGCGTGATCATAAATATATGGCGCTAGGTATTATGGCTGGCGTATTAACAATTCCGATTGGTGCATTTATTTCGTCGATCATGATCGTGCTATTTAACACAGAAGTACGTGAAGTTATTAGTACAACAGAGGCACCTACATATGTGTTTGCCATTTCTGTTTTACAAATATTAATTAATTTACTACCGTTATTCATTTTCGTTATTTTAATCGCACTAGGCTTAAAGCTTATTCCGAACGGTATGATTGCAGGCTTCATGATATTCGGACGCGTGATGGATGCGGGGATTAAATTAGTATTAGTGTTCTCGATTGTAGAGATTTTCACAGGTATTTTTACAAAGATATTTGGTGCGTGGGGCTTCGATCCAATCATGGCTGATGAAATCGACCAATTCCGGGCATTAGAAACAGCTGGTTATATTGGAATTATGCTAGCGGGTGCGTTCCCAATGGTGTATTTAATTCGAAAATATGCTTCCAAACCACTTGAAGCGGCTGGTAAAAAATTAGGTTTATCATCTGTAGGAAGTGCGGGGATTTTAGCAACAATTGCTAATATTTTGGCGATGTTTACACTGATTCGCCATATGCCACCGAAGGATAAAGTAATTAACATCGCGTTTGGTGTATGTTCAGCCTTTTTATTAGGCGATCACTTATCATTCACAGCTAACTTCCAGCCAACCATTATTTTACCTGTAATCGCTGGGAAGTTTTTAGCTGGTGTTATTGCGATTATTTTTGCTTATAAGCTTTCTGTACCAACTGCATTAAGGCTGGAAATTGAGGATCGCAAGGCAGGCATTATTAAAGAAGGCGAATATTTAACAGATCAAAAATCTTAATTGATTAAAAAGTGAGGTGATGACGTGTGAGTGAAGAGAAAAAAAGATTTATTCAGGAGTTTGTGCCGGGTAAACAGCTAACATTGAGTCACCTTATAGCCAATCCTGATCCCGATATGTTTCAAAAGCTGGGTATCCAAGAATCGGGCGCACTGGGCATTATGACGTGTACCCCAAGTGAAACGGTGATTATCGCAGGAGATTTAGCGACAAAGGCTGCCAATGTCAGACTAGGATTTTTAGATCGTTTTACAGGTAGTCTCGTTATTGTTGGTAGTGTATCAGAGGTGGAAATGGCGATGTTAGAAATTAATCGTTTTTTATCTGAGGTATTAGGTTATACACCATCAAAAATAACAAAATCATAGGATGTGTCATATGAAAAATCGAGTAATGATAATAGGCGGTGTGCAGGCAGGAAAGTCAACATTGATGAATACGTTGTTGGGTAAAGAAAGCAGTGCCAATAAAACACAAGCACTCGTTTATGATGACTGGATTGTTGATACACCAGGTGAATATGTTGAAAATCCAATGTATTACAGGAATATTATGGCAACTTCATTGGAAGTAACCCATGTCATTTACTTGCAGGATGCCACCTCTGCAAGAAGTGTGTTCCCTCCGCAATTTAGCTTAGGGATTCCTAAAATACAGATTGGTGTTATTACCAAGATAGATGCCCCTAATGCCAATATGGAAAGGGCTATAGCCTTATTAAAAAATGTGATGACACATGGGCCCATCGTGAAAACCTCTTCCTGGCAAAAGTTAGGCATCGAGTTGATTGAACCATTGATTCAACTTACGACACAGGAAGAAATTCGTCAATTCGTCAAAGATCGCGATAGTCCGTATCTCATGTATTGCTCACAGTAGCGAGAGGGAGGTATAGGGTGAAAACTGAAAAAATATTTAGTGCAGGCATTGATATTGGGACAAGTACTACCAAAATGGTGGTCAGTAGTTTTCTGTTAAAGAATGTGGCTGGTGTGACACATGTGCCAAGGATTGAAATTATTGAGAAAACGGTGTTACATCAAAGTCCAATCATTAAAACACCTTTTATCAATCGAGACATCATCGATATGAAAAAAATTGAAGAATTTATTTTTCAGCAATATCAATTAGCACAAATCGCACCAACTGACATTTCAACAGGTGCCATTATTATTACAGGCGAATCGGCCACGAAGGAAAATGCAAGCGAGGTTGTCCATACCATTGCCGATGGTGCAGGTCATTTTTTAGTTGCTACCGCTGGTCCTGATTTAGAGGCCATCATTGCTGCTAAAGGGGCTGGTACCCTACAGCAATCAAAGAATTCAGCTAAGGTGATTGCCAATATTGATATTGGCGGAGGAACTGCCAATATTGCTGTGATGCAGTTTGGAGAAGTTATTGGTACATGTACCTTACATGTTGGTGGTAGATTGATTGAATTTAAGGATGGGAGGGTTCAATCAATTTCTCCGCCACTCATGCGACTAATGGAACAATGGGCTAATCCGTTAGCTGTCGGTGATGCGGCCGATGATGCTCGTGTTTCACAATGTATTGACGAAATGGTTGGAACACTTGCCATGATTCTTAGTGGACAGTGTACCGATGGAGAGCATCCATTATTACTAGGGCATTTACCGAACTGGCATAAACCAGTGGATGCCATCGTCTTTTCTGGTGGTGTAGCTTCCTGTATTTATGAAAATGAATGTACTCAGCGCCAATATGATGATATAGGCGAAAAATTAGCGAAAATGCTTATACAACATGAGCAACTACAATCGTTTTTATGGCTACGACCAGAAGAAACAGCACGTGCAACAGTCACTGGAGCGGGTACACAAACAACTGAAATTAGCGGGGCAACCATTCAGGTAGATGCCGAGGTGTTACCACTAAAAAATGTACCTGTTTTCAACTGCCATATGGAGTCAGCGAAAGATTTTAATACTACGGTGAAGACAGCCGTAGAGCGAGCAGATGATTTATTTTCCATCCAGGATAATCGTTCGCCTTTCGCACTCTATTTTAGCGAATTGCCGTATTTAAGCTTTCAGGATGTACATGCATTGTGCCAGGCTATTTTGCAACATTTGGCGACAAGATGCTCCAAGGACATACCAATTATCATAGTCATTCAATCAGATTACGCAAAGATTATTGGACAGACCATACAAGCCATTCATGCGACAGTACCAATTATTTGCATCGATCAAATTAAAGTGGAGACGGGCGATTATATCGACATTGGAGAGGCTCTGCCATCTGGCGTTGTTCCTGTTGTGGTGAAGACCCTTGCCTTCCACTCAAAGTAAGGAGGATGAATGTGAATCTATCGGTGATATTTGGTGGAGAAAAATATAATTTTAAATCATTAAAAGATGTAATGGCTAAGGCCAATGAAGAAAAATCAGGCGATCGGCTAGCTGGTATTGCAGCTGAGACGGTTCAACAACGAATCGCAGCTAAAGCTGTATTAAGTGAGCTTTTAGTCAAAGATATCCGAGAAAATCCATTAGTGCCGCAGGAAAATGATGAGGTTTCACGCATTATTGAGGGCGATATTAATGAGCAAATCTATGGAGAAATCAAAAACTGGAGCATCGAGCAGCTGCGTGAATATATTTTATCGAATGACACAGGGGATCGTGAATTAAAGCGATTAAGTAAAGGGATGAATTCAGAAATTATTGCTGCTGTCACAAAGCTCATGTCAAATCTAGATCTTGTTCATGCAGCCAATAAAGTAGAAATACTGTCAACGTGTAATATTACCATTGGGCAAAAAGGGACACTGTCCTCTCGCCTACAGCCAAACCATCCAACAGACAATATTGATGGCATCATCGCCTCACTAAAAGAAGGACTGTCTTATGGTATTGGAGATGCTGTTATCGGTATTAATCCTGTAGATGATTCAGTTGAAAGTGTCAAAAAGGTACTTACGGCTACAAAAGAATTTATCAATGACTGGTCCATCCCTACACAAAACTGTGTTCTAGCTCATATCACAACACAGATGAAAGCAATTAAGCAAGGCGCACCAGCAGATATGATTTTCCAAAGTATTGCTGGGACGGAAATTGCCAACCGTTCGTTCGGTATTTCTGCGGATTTAATAAGAGAAGCAGAGGAGCTCATTAAAAAGCAAGGAACGGGTACTGGCCCAAATTTATTCTACTTTGAAACGGGCCAAGGCTCAGAGCTATCGGCAGAGGCTCATATGGACATTGACCAAGTAACACTCGAATCTCGCAATTATGGATTTGCAAGACATTTTAATCCTTACATTGTGAACACAGTAGTGGGCTTTATCGGTCCAGAGTATTTATACAATAATAAACAAGTTATTCGAGCAGGTCTAGAAGATCATTTCATGGGCAAAATGCACGGTATTCCAATGGGTGTAGATATTTGTTATACCAACCATATTAAGGCGGACCAAAATGATGTTGAAGATTTAAGTGTGCTACTAACAGCAGCTGGCGTTAACTTTATTATTGCTGCGCCGATGGGTGATGATGTTATGCTCAACTATCAATCAATGAGCTTCCATGATGTGGCTACATTACTCCAAACATTTGGTAAAAAACCAGCACCAGAATATTTAGCATGGTTAGAGAAAATGGGCATTTATGAAAATGGTCGACTTTCAGCAAGAGCTGGCGATTTATCCATTTTTGAAAGGTAGGTGAGTCCAGTGAATGATCAATTAGTCTCTATGATTACACAGCTTGTTATGGAAAAGATGGAGAAAAGCACCGAGAGCCAAGTGCCTGAAACGGTAGCTACTCCAACAGAACAACCTCTTATTACGTTTTATGATACAGCAGCACATCAGGCAACAGAAACAACAACATCAAGAGCAACATCGCAGGAGCCATTAATTCAGCTGTATCAGCATGGAGCTCCACAGCAGGCGACGGTAGCTCCTACTGCTACTTTCGAACAACCCATCAATGTAGCTGTGTCGATTAATCCTTTTCAGTTTGAGGCAGATACGTTAACGGATAGTGTACAAGCCGCTAAAAAACATACACCTGCTCGAATTGGCGTTGGAAGAGCGGGGACAAGACCAAAAACAAAAACTTGGTTAAAATTCCGACTCGATCATGCTGCTGCAGTGGATGCCGTGTATGGTGAAGTGTCCGAGGGTCTTTTACAAAAGCTTGATGTCTTTCAGGTCACAACGAAAGTCACGGATAAAGAGGAATACATTACAAGACCTGACTTAGGTCGTCGTCTATCAGACGAATCAAAAGCGTTAATTCAGCAAAAATGTAAGCCGCAACCAAAAGTACAGATTATTATTTCGAATGGCTTAAGTGCTAGTGCGATTGAGGAAAATGTGCAAGATGTGTACTTAGCCCTTCAGCAAAGTCTTAGCAATTTAAATATTGATATCGGCACAACTTTCTATATTGATAAAGGGCGTGTTGCTTTAATGGATGAAATTGGTGAGCTGCTACAGGCAGAAGTGATTGTTTATCTCATTGGTGAACGTCCAGGGCTTGTATCTGCTGAATCGATGAGTGCGTATCTATGCTACAAGCCAAGAATCGGTACAGTGGAAGCGGAGCGTATGGTGATATCAAATATCCATAAAGGTGGTATCCCACCATTAGAAGCAGGTGCTTATCTAGGAACCATTGTAGAAAAAATCTTGCATTATCAGGCAAGTGGTGTAGAGCTTGTCGCAAAAGAAGGTTAGGGGGCTGAACCATGAATCCTCAAAAAATTATGGCGCAAATTTTAGCGATGCAAACCATTCCAAGAGTGAACAGTGAACTAGCAGAGCAGTTAGATTTGAAGCCATATCAACACAGCATTGGACTTGTCACACTGACAATCGACGATGTGGGTTATGTTGCCTTAGACGAGGCAACAAAAAAGGCAGATGTCGATGTTGTCTATGCGAAGAGTTTTTATGCGGGAGCGGCTCATGCATCTGGCCCATTGTCAGGTGAAGTAATTGGCATCATTGCGGGAAGCTCACCTGATGAAATTCGTAGTGGACTTGATGCCATTCAACAAAAAATTGAATTTGATACGTACTTTGAAGCCATTAATCATAATGACAATCACGCCCTGTTTGCCCATACCGTGGCAAGCTGTGGTACGTATCTTGCCGAGCTTGCAGATGTAAAGGTTGGCACACCACTTGCTTATTTAATCGCACCGCCATTAGAGGCAATGATTGGATTAGATGCAGCATTAAAAGCGGCAGATGTGGAGTTAAAGGTTTTCTTTGGCCCTCCGTCTGAAACCAATTTTGGTGGCGGCTTATTAAGTGGTAGTCAATCGTCATGTGAGGCTGCGGCAAATGCTTTCAGAGAAGCTATTGAAAATGTAGCTAGAAATCCAGTGATCTAGAAAGGAGGCGGCTTTATGGCCACATTAGACAAAGACTTATTAGCGATTCAGGAAATGAGAGATGCTGTAAAACATGCTAATACAGCACAGGCTGCCTACATGCAATTTTCACAGCAACAAGTAGACAACATTGTGAAGGCTGTTGCGGATGCTGCCTTTAAGGAAGCAGACCGTTTAGCAAAAATGGCGGTGCAAGAAACAGGGATGGGTATTCCCAACCATAAAAAGATGAAAAATGAAGTGGCTTCAAGAGATGTCTATGAGGATATCAAAGACTTAAAAACGGTTGGCATTGTGGGCTATGACCGCATGAAAAAAGTAGCCGAAATCGCTAGTCCTTTTGGCGTCATCGCAGGTATAGTGCCAACGACGAATCCAACCTCTACAGCCATCTTTAAAACACTTATTTCTTTAAAAACAAGAAATGGCTTAGTACTTAGTCCACATCCATATGCCGTGAAATGTACGAAAGAGGCTTTAGATATTTGTCGAGTAGCTGCTGAAAAAGCAGGTGCACCAGAAGGTTTACTACAATGTTTAACGATGTCTTCTATGGAGGCAACACAGCAGCTAATGAAGCATCCTGACATTCATTTAATTTTAGCGACTGGTGGCGGTGCATTGGTGAAGGCAGCGTATAGCTCTGGCAAACCTGCTTATGGTGTAGGGCCAGGGAATGTACCAGCTTACATCGAAAAATCGGCTAATCTTCAAAAATCTGTACGTCAATTAGTGCAAAGCAAATCGTTCGATAATGGCACAATCTGTGCAACAGAGCAAGCCATTATTGTGGATAAGGCAATTGCAGAGCAAGTGCAGACAGAATTAAAGAAAAATGGTGCTTATTTATTAAATGCTGAAGAAAAGGCCAAAATGGAGAAATTGATTTCGCCTGTTCCTGGAAAAGTAAATCCACAGATTGTTGGCAAATCAGCTACTTGCTTAGCAGATTCTGTTGGCATTACGGTACCAGACGATACAAAAGTACTCGTTGGATTGGAAACGATGATCGGTAAAAATATTCCGTTTTCTCTTGAAAAATTGTCACCAATCTTTGCCCTTTATGTAGTAGAAAACAGTACAGAAGCAAAGCAAGTCATGATTGACCTGTTAAATATTGGTGGACGCGGACACACATGCTCTATTCACACAGAAAATGCAGCATTAGCAGAGCAATTCTCCGTTGAATTACCAGTATCACGCATTGTGGTCAATACATTATCATCTATCGGTGCAGTAGGTGGCACAACGGGGCTAGCCCCATCCTTTACATTAGGCTGCGGTACATTTGGCGGCAATATTACGTCAGATAATATAACAGCAAGACATCTATTAAATATTAAACGTATGGCGTACGGTATTAAAGATGTTGAAGTGCCAAAACCAGAATTTGAAGTACTGTCCGTTGTCGAGTCGGTTGTAGCACAAGAACCTTCTTTAGATACGACAATGGTTCAGCAAATTGTCGATCAAGTATTAAAACAAATCACATTACAAAATAAATAATTTGGAGGAATGACAAATGAGTACAGCATTAGGAATGGTAGAAACAAAAGGTTTAGTAGGAGCAATTGAAGCAGCGGACGCAATGGTAAAGGCAGCAAGTGTTAATTTAGTAGGCAAAGTACATGTTGGTGGCGGTATCGTGACAGTTCTTGTACGCGGAGATGTGGGTGCGGTGAAAGCAGCAACAGATGCAGGTGCAGCAGCAGCACAACGTGTAGGAGAACTATTATCTGTGCATGTAATCCCACGTCCACACCACGAATTAGAAATGATTTTACCAAAAGCAGAAGCATAATTTATCTTCTTTCAGTAGGAGACGCTTATTGCTATAGATGGTGTGAGATAAATGCCAATATAGCTTCCATTTACAAAACACGTACTGGATAAGAAGCCATTATGCCAAGACGTAATGGATCAGCATGAGAGCTGACCTAACCGTAGGAAAGCTCTTATCTTGTCCAAGTCAAAACAATTTATGAAATATAGAGGTGGCTAACGTGATAACAGCGACAAAAACATTTCCAGTGGCCATTTCGGCTCGTCATATCCATCTTAGTGAAGCGGATTTACAAGCACTTTTTGGTCCAAATGCAACGTTAACAAAGGATTTTGACTTATCACAGCCAGGGCAATTTGCTGCCAAGGAGCGTGTCTCAATCGAAGGGCCAAAGGGCATTATTCATAATGTCCGTGTCCTTGGACCTGTAAGACCAGCAACCCAAGTGGAAGTCAGCCGCACAGATGCGATGAAGCTTGGGGTTACCCCTCCTTTAAGGCAATCAGGAAATATTGAAAACTCGGCAGGCATTAAAATATTTTATCAAGACAAAGTGTTGGAGATACAGCAGGGGGTCATTATTGCACAGGCACACATCCATATGACAGAACAAGATGCCAAAGAATTGGAAGTACACAATAATGAATTGGTTTCAGTGGAAGTCATCAGTGATCGACCTGTCACTTTCCGTGGTGTCGTTGTACGTGTTTCAAATGACTTTAGTTTAGAGATGCACATTGATACAGATGAAGCAAATGCAGGCTTTATCGAACAACAAGCACAAGGTAGATTAGTAAAAGTATCATCGTAAGGAGGAGGCAAGATGCAAGAAAATTTAGTGCAAAAAATTGTGGAAGAAGTTCTGCAACAAGTTTTAAAAAATCAATCTTCCTCTCCACATGACGGTAAAATTCCCGTTGGCGTATCCGCTCGCCATGTCCATCTTGCACAAGCAGAGGTGGAGCAACTTTTTGGTGAGAATTATGAGCTTACACCAAAGTTTGAGCTTTCACAGCCAGGACAATTTGCTGCGGAGGAAACCGTTGTCATCGCTGGTCCCAAAGGATCGATTGAGCGAGTTCGTATTCTGGGCCCAGCTCGCTCCTTGTCTCAAGTGGAAGTAAGCTGGACAGATGCAATGAAAATAGGATTGAAGCCCCCGTTAAGAGTTTCGGGTGATATTCAAGGCTCTAGCCCTGTTACATTGATTGGTCCAAAGGGGAGTGTTGTGTTAAATGAAGGACTCATTGTAGCACAGGCACATATCCATATGTCCCCTGCGGATAGTGCGAGATTCAATGTAGTAGATGGACAGTCTGTACAAATCAAGGTAGGGGGTATTCGCCCCATTATTTTATCGAATGTGATCGTCCGCGTATCAGAGCGTTATCGATTAGAAATGCATATTGATACAGATGAAGCAAATGCAGGGTTCATTCAACAAGGAACGTTTGCTGAAATGATCCATCATCAAGTAAGCGAGCCAGCCATACCTGAGAAAGAACAGTCACCAGCTATACAGAAAGTAGCGCAACCATCTGTCTATCATTATGACAAAAAGCTACTTTCACAAATAGAAGTGCTAGATATCGATGCACAAGAAATTGTGGTCCCGAAGAAAACGATTGTGACAGCACTGGCTTATGATAAATTACGAGAGTTAAATAAAACATTAACAATTCGTTCGGAGTAATAAGAAAATCTGTGTCGCATAAAGAGGGTGAAGTTCATGCAAATGGGAAGAGTGATAGGCAGTGTATGGGCAACACGCAAGGAGGAAGGGCTGAATGGTTTAAAGCTACTCATCATTCAACCAATTGACTCCAATCAACAGCCGATTCGCACAGAAATGGTGGCAGCTGATCGTATTGGTGCGGGTATTGGTGATGATGTACTCATTACAAGCGGTGGGTCATCACGCTATATTATGAAAGAAAATCCGTTACCAATCGATGCAGTGGTCATTGGTATTATTGATTCTACTGAAGTGATGAGAGGTGAGGACAATGAGTAGTGCAATTGGTATGATTGAGACCAAAGGATTAGTTGGTTCATATGAAGCGGCTGATGCGATGATTAAAGCGTCAGATGTGACAATCGTTAAACAAGAATTCGTCGATGGTGGTATTGTGACGATAGTCGTAAAGGGCGACGTAGGTTCTGTACAAGCAGCAGTGGAAGCTGGTAAGGCTGCTGCCATGCGTGTTGGTGAATTATTAGGTGCTCACGTCATTCCGAGACCTGATGAAGAAGTATTCCAAATGATTAAAGGACCAGAGGCACCAAAGAAAAAGCCTGCCACTACAACAGCATCAACACGTGCTAAAAAAACAGCAGACACAACATCACCGACAGATAATAGAGGTGACGCATAATGGCATTTCGTAAAAATAAAATTGCTGTGATTGGTGCAGGTCATACAGGTGCTACATTAAGTTTATTTTTAGCACAGAAAGAATTAGGCGATGTGGTGCTAGTAGATATTCCAGAAGCGGAGAACCCGACAAAAGGGAAAGCATTGGATTTACTACAAACAGGCCCTATCGAAAAATTCAATGTGTCGATTAAAGGGACAAGTCATTACGAAGATATTGCTGGTGCTGATATTGTGGTCATTACAGCAGGTATCCCTCGTAAACCAGGGATGAGCCGCGATGATTTAGTCACAACAAATGCAAAAATCATTCAACAAGTGTCAAGACAGATTAAACACTATGCACCCAACAGTATTGTCCTTGTGTTAAGTAATCCGGTTGATGCCATGACCTATGTGTGTCATAAGGAAACAGGCTTTGCCAAAAATCGGATTATCGGTCAGTCTGGTGTATTAGATACAGCCCGTTTCAATACATTTGTTGCACAAGAGCTACAAATTGCTCCAGAGGATGTATCAGGCTTTGTGTTAGGTGGACATGGTGATGAAATGGTGCCATTAATTCGCTATTCCTATGCAGGAGGCATTCCATTAGAAAAGCTAATTCCCCAGGATCGACTACAACAAATCGTTGAACGTACACGTAAGGGCGGCGGTGAGATTGTCGGATTGCTAGGCAATGGTAGTGCCTACTATGCACCAGCAGCAGCGTGTGCACAAATGGTAGAAATTATTATGAAAGATCAACGGAAAATTATCCCCTCTATTGCCCTATTAGAAGGAGAGTATGGCTACAACGATCTGTTTTTAGGTGTACCAACTATTTTAGGTGGCAATGGGATTGAATCTGTGATTGAATTGCACCTAACAACTGAAGAACAAGCAGCTCTCCAGCATTCAGCTGAGGCTGTGAAGCAAGTGATTGCTATTTGCCAAAACATTGAATAGGGTAAACAGACTCTGTTCTTTGATAGAAAGAAAGTATCCCCAACTTTCTTTCTTATTGCTCTTAATTAATGTTTGATTGGAAACCGAACATGACTTGAAAGCTAGTTAAAATCCCCCTAATAATATATAAAGCTCTTATTTGTAAGAGGATAAACTGTAGCAAGCTCAAAAGTTTGCTACAGTTTTTTTATTGCACATTCACAACTTATATCATAAAAACAATGATGCCTTCTACTATAATCAAAGTAGGAGGGATGTGGATGAACAACATCGTACAGGAGATGATTGATTGCATTGAAGGTCATCTCTTAGAAGGGTTTTCGTTAGAGCAATTAGGGAAGGAGATGGGCTATTCTCCTTATTATTGTTCTTTCAAATTTCATCAGATGACGGGGATGACGATTAAAAAATATATGTCATTACGAAAAATCTATCTTGCATCCTTGGTATTAAAAGAGACAGAGGAGAAAATTATTGATATTGCTTTCTGCTATGGTTTTTCATCTCAGGAATCCTTTTCAAGAGCATTTAAAAGGGTCTTTGGCATAAGCCCGTATGATTATAGGAGGTCTCCTCAGCCTATGCAAACATTTGTGAAGTTAAATTTAAATGATGAAAGAGGCTGGTTTATAATGGACATTTCTCAAAAATTGAAAATTAAGGAATTACAAGAAAAGATTTTTGAGCAATTTGATCAAGAGACTTTGAATGTATTAAATGGTCAGATGATGTATGAAGAATTTGCAAAACATCAATTAATGGGAAATAGTGATTATGTACCTTTCAATGAAGCCATGTGTACGAATCCGACTGCTAGCCCGATTTTCAGCGAGGAATTCAATCAAATCCGAGCGGCTGGGCATCAAGTGTCATTACAGGCATACGAGCAAATGACATTGAATCCTTTGAAGCCTCTATGGACAAAAGGCTATCAATGCATTGTGTTATGGTTTGGGGATGATATGTTTTGTCAGATGAATTTATTGACCATGCTTGCTTTTCTCGAACAACAAGGATATCAAGGCAAGGTCTATTTCCATATGGTCAAGGAAACGACCTATGATGTGGAGGAAACAGAGCTGGAGTTAGGAGGCTATCTAGAGGTCTATCAAGAAGTTTTCATGCACCATCGTTTTCCGAAGGCTACACTTTTACCCGTCATGTATCAGGGCATTCAATTATATTTTAACTATTTACAGGAAGAAAATGATATTACGACGTATATAAAAAAGCATCTTGAGCAGCCGCTAGGGGATTTAATGAAGCAATTATTTTCTCTCTTCCCTCACTATGGGTTAGGAGATAGTCAATATTTAAAAATAATAGAGAAAGTAAAAGACGAATATTCTGAATAAAAATACTAAAAAGTCCACAATATACAAAATTTTCGAAAATATGATAAACTTATAATGTAAAAGGAGGATGAATGCATGACAGTTCAACAATTTACAGACTATGTGAAGAAAATGCAGCATTATGAGGAAGCACTCAATGTCGTTTATTGGGATATGCGTACGGGTGCACCGAAAAAAGGTTTAGCACAACGTTCAGAGGTAATCGGTACATTATCTGCTTCTTTATTTGATATGCAAACAAGTGAAGAATTGGGGGAGCTTTTAGTAGCTTTAGAGTCACAAAAAGCTAATCTTGACTATGTAACATTACGTTTAGTGGAAGAAGTAAGAAAGAATTATGATCAAAACAAAAAAATTCCAGCTGACGAGTATAAAAAATACGTCATTCTTCAATCGAAGTCTGAAACTGCTTGGGAAGAAGCGAAGGCAAGTAATAATTTTGCATTATTCCTTCCATATTTAGAGGAAATCATTCAATGGCAGAAAAAATTCATTCACTATTGGGGAATTAAAAATGGATCTCCTTACAATACATTACTCGATTTATATGAACCAGATATGACGACTGATGTTTTAGATCAAGTATTTGGTGACCTACGTACATCCATTGTGGAACTTGTCCAAAAAATTGCCAATTCATCGAATAAACCAGATACAAGCATGTTATTTAAGCATTTCCCACGTGAAGCACAGCGTGAATTATCGTTAGAATTGCTTGCTCAGCTTGGTTATGATTTTGATGCAGGGCGCTTGGATGAAAGTGTGCACCCATTCATGATTGGCTTAAACTATGGAGATGCTCGGATTACCACTAAATATGATGAAAATGACTTCCGTTCTGCTATTTTTGGCACAATTCATGAGTGTGGTCATGCGATGTATGAGCAAAACATTGATGAAAAGCTTGCAGGTCTGCCATTGGCTACTGGTACTTCAATGGGTATTCATGAATCTCAATCATTATTTTATGAAAACTTTGTCGGCAGAAATGAAAAGTTCTGGGAGCATAACTACGAGCGTCTTCAGCATTTCTCACCAGCACAATTTGGCGATGTTGCATTAGGCGATTTTTTACGTGCCATCAATATGGTCGAACCATCTTTTATTCGTATTGAAGCGGACGAATTAACGTATCCACTACATATCATGATTCGCTATGAAATTGAACGTGATCTGTTCAATGGTGATTTACAGGCGAAGGATCTACCACAAGTTTGGAATGATAAATATGAGGAATATTTAGGCATTCGTCCTGAGTCTGATGCACAGGGAGTGCTACAAGATATGCATTGGTCAGGTGGCATGTTCGGTTATTTCCCATCCTATGCATTAGGAATGATTTATGCAGCACAATGGAAGCATGCGATGGATAAGGATATTCCTCATTTTGATGAGCTATTAGAAAAGGGAGAGCTACTGCCAATTCGAGAGTGGCTAACTGAGAAAGTTCATCAATATGGAGCATTGAAAAAGCCATTCGAATTGCTAAAAGAAGCGACAGGAGAAGGCTTAAATGCTAAATACTTAGCAGACTATTTACAAGATAAATATAGGAAGCTCTATCAACTATAATATAAAAAAAGCGATTTCTCATTTCTGAGAAATCGCTTTTTATGTCTAAATGCTTACCACAATTGATAGCCTTTGGAGCCAGCCGGTGAGTTCGAAATAATATCGATAATTGGCACTGTGTAAGCGAATAAAATTAACGCTACTAAAATAACAAGCCATACTTTGAAGTTTTCTAAAATAGCTGGTGTTGGGCCGCTAAGCTCATGTACATCACCAATAGGGAATTCTTCTTCACCTTTAGGTGCAAACCAAGCTAATTTCACGACGATATACATAATGACTAGAATCGCGATAAAGAGAATCGTTCCGCCTACAGCTTGTGCGATTTGATAAGGAATCCAATCATAGGCCTGTGAAGCACCACCATATTCTGAGTAATCTGAGCGACGAGGTGCACCGATAAGACCAGCAATATGCATCGCAGAAGACATAATCGTCATACCAGTAGCCCATAAGATACCAGCGAAATTACTAAGATTATTTAATGATTTCGTCAATGTACGACCTGTTAAATGTGGAATTAACCAGAAGGCCGCACCGAAGTAAGTTAAAACAACAGCTGTAGCAATTGTTAAATGGAAATGCCCTGTAACCCAAATGGTATTATGGATTAATTGGTTCATTTGATAGGAGGCATTGACAATACCACCTGCACCACCAGGAATAAATGCCACCATACCGATAAATGGAACGAAGAAACGAGCATCTTTCCATGGTAATTTTTTAAACCATCCGAACAGCCCTTTACCACCTAATTCACGACCACGTAACTCGAACATGGCAAACATCGAGAAGGCTGTCATAAGAGATGGGACAATTACAGCGAACGTTAATACAACTTGAATGAACTTCCATGTACCATCAATACCAGGCTCTGTTAACTGATGGTGAATCCCAACAGGAATAGAGAAGAGTAAGAACAGCATGAACGAAAGTCTTGCTAAAGAATCGGAGAAAATTTTTCCGCCAATTACTTTTGGAATAATCACGTACCAAACCATGTAGGCAGGTAATAGCCAGAAGTATACAAGTGCATGCCCGAAATACCAGAAGAGGGTACGGGATAATGCAACATCGACACGTTCAATTAAACCTAATGACCATGGTAACAGTTGAATTAATACAGAAGCTGCTACACCAAGTGTTGCCACGAACCACATTAAATTATTGACAACTACCATAAACGATAATAATGGGCTGCGTTGTCCGCTACCTTTATTTTCTTTGCGCCACTGTACATAACGTAAAATTTGACCTGCGCCGCCAACCCAAGAACCAACCACGACTAATGTAAGGCCTAAATAGAAAATCCAGTGTGCCTTTAGAGGTGCATAGAATGTATAAAGTACAGTTGCTTTATTCAATAAAACCATGGTTGCTGAAGCAGCTGTACCAATTGTCATTAACCAAAAACCGATCCAGCCAAGTCTACGTTGACTAGCAGTGAATGTACCAGATGTACGACTTACACTAGCAATTTGGAAGCCGTAAATAAAGAATGTAGTTAAAATAAGACCAAGTAATACACCGTGTACTGTTAAAACTTGATAATAGCCAATGCCTGCTGGTAATGTAAATTGACCAGAACGCACAAATACTTGTAATAAACCTGCAAGACCACCTAATAGCAATGAGATGAATGCCACATAAATATGTGCCATTGCTAGCTTTGCATCGCGACGATCTACTTTTGTCATCGAATTAGTGTGACTCATTTGAATCCACCACCTTTAGCATAGAGTGCATCATCGTATGTCCTGTACCACAATACTCATTACATACGATTAAAAACTCGCCTACTTTGTTAACTTCTGTTACGTATTCCGAAATATAACCAGGCTCAAGCATCATGTTGATATTCGTACCTGCCACCTCAAAACCGTGCATAACATCTTCGCTTGTTGCGATGAATTTCACCTTTGCACCAAGTGGTACCTCAATTTGTGGAGGATTATAATTGAATGCAGAAGCTACTACTACCACTTCATAATCCCAATCTTTTCCCTCGACCTTATGAACTCCTGGATTATCAAAAGGTGCTGTCTCTTTCACTTTCTCGTAATCTAGTGTTTTTTTACCATTGTTCGGATGGGAGCCTTGATGAAATGCCCCGATACCGAGAATGATCAGGAATGCAACTAAAGTAGCAACTCCGAACACAAGCCAATACTTCTCATACTTATGTATGTGCATATGTTTCTGTCCCTTCTTTATATATTAAAATCTTCCAATGAACAAATCGAAGCAGTACACCCAAAGTAAAATGATGATAATACCAACTCCAAAAACTGCATAGAGTGAACCTTTTAAATTTTCATCTGACTTCTTTTTGTTGTTTGCCATTTTTGCCCCTCCTACGCTTTTTATTGTTGTGTTTCTTACTGTCATCATATAAAAATCCATATCATTTTGATGTGAAAAAAATCACACTTCTACACGTATTATGTGAAGAAAGTGTGAAGAATTAAAAAAAGAAAAAAACAAGCCATCTCAAAAGTCATTGAGAGAGCTTGTTATCTTATTATATTTTGCTTAATTTTAATAAAAACAATAGATGGAGAAAGACTTGCACATTCCTTCCCGTTTTTTCTACCTATACATGAAGGCTGTAGGCTTTTGCATACAATGATCCATTCTAGTTTTTTATCCTTCTTCCTCGATGGTTAATAGAACTGTTAATGCACCAATGCTTGGAACCGAAACTGGGAGAACAAATGCTTTTTCAAAGCCGTATAACTTTGTATTGCCCACCATCACGGTTGGCGGAGTGATATCAATTTCTAAGCTTTCTTGCCCAACAGTTGTACATAAATTTCCTGCAATCATGTTACCAAATTCTCCAGTAAAGGACTCTAGCATTTCTCCCTCCAGTGGCATACCGAACATGGTACTCCCAATCCCGCTAAACACATCGGGGGATGAATCAATGATAACGCGACCCTTTACATCTCCAATTAAACCAATTAATACGCCCATTTGCTGCTGTTGAAAGGGTTCAGAAATAATACTAGGCGACTTTACTTCTATATCCATAGGAAGAATGGATTTTAAAGCGTGAATAGTCCCGTTTAAAATAGTTTGAAAGTACTTCGAATTACTCATCATTACCGCATCCTTTTTCCGACTTTTCTACATCTTACCATGTAAAAAGGGTAAGATGAAAGTATGTCTTGACGAATTAACGTGAAATTTATAATATAATAATGAGAATGATTTTCAAATTCAATGAGATGGTCTGAAAGCCTAATAAAAAAATACATAATTTATATGAAAAGGAGCGGTTAGCAATGACATTCGTATTGATTGGAGCAGCTGTAGTGATCTATATTGGTGTTGGGAAATACGTCATGAAACAGGCGACTGCACATTTGAAATAATTACAGCCAAAAGAGTATGGAGCATCAGCGCTTCATACTCTTTTTACTTGCCCAAATGAAGAGAAATATTTATTTTTTCAGAAAATTGTTGTAAAATAAAGCCAATCCTTTAGGGTTATACATAAAGAAATCAGGTGACTAACATGACAAAACTATTAGTAACAGGGTTTGAGCCATTTCTTCATTATAAAATAAATCCAACGATGCAAATTGTCGCAAATTTAGATGGAGAAACAATAGGAGACTATCGCATTGTTGGACGAATTCTCTCTGTAGATTTTCAGCAATCGGCGGAACAATTAAAGCAGTATCTAGAGGAAGTAAAGCCACAAATTATTATTTCTTTAGGATTAGCAGGAGGGCGTTTTAAAATAACGCCAGAGCGCATTGCCATTAATGTGAAAGATGGCGAGCCTGATAATAATGGCTACACGCCGGTCGATGAAAGCATTGATAATGATGGAGCGGATGCTTATTTAACGAATTTACCGATTCGCAATATGGTGAATCGCTTACAGGCAGCGGGGTATCCAGCAGAAATTTCAAATACTGCAGGTACGTACTTATGCAATAATATTATGTATGAAGGACTTGTTTATGCACAGCAACACGAAGGGGTTCGTGCTGGCTTTATTCATATTCCAGCATCATTTGACCTGGCCATCCAACATGGCAAAATTCCTGGCTGGCATATCCGAGATTTAATAGCTGCGGTAAAGCTTTGTATTGAGGAGAGCATACGTGCAACCAATCATTGAATTTCCTCATGCGATGTGGATTAGCCAACATACTATTCGCTTTGCATTCAAGGAGGAAATCTCCCACGCCAACTTTCAGGCAGTCCAAGCATTTAATCGGTTTCTGAAACAGCAGTTACAGCATAATCTCGTCGAAAGTGTTGCAAGCTATCATACTGTTACAGCCTATGTCAAACAGCCTCTAGATATCGGTTCATTGAGAGGGGATTGGCTAGAGATGCAAACTCTCACAGCAATGGCAGAAGGAACGAAGAAAATTTTAAGAATACCCATTTGCTATGATGAGGAATTTGCCTTAGATAAGCAGCGAGTCATGAACTATACAGGTTTATCATTTGAAGACTTTAAAACATTACACTTATCGAAAAGCTATTATGTTTATGTTATGGGCTTTTTACCAGGTTTTCCTTATTTAGGTGAATTAGATACTAAGTTGTGTGTACCACGCTTAAAGAAGCCACGAGCTACTGTTTCAGCTAGTTCTGTTGGTATAGGCGGTAGGCAAACAGGCATCTACCCTGTTGAGTCACCAGGTGGCTGGAATATTATCGGGAAAACTCCTCTAGATTTATTTAATGTTGATCGCCAAGAGCCATTTTTATTGGCTCTTGGCGATGAAGTTCAATTTTATGAAATAACTAAACAACAGTTTTGGGAAATGAAAAGCAAAGGAGTGTAGCGATTGAAGCCACTTCTGCTCGTCACCAAACAAGGTGTCTATGGTAGCCTACAGGACCAAGGTAGATTTGGCTATCGGGCATTTGGTATTCCGTTATCTGGACCGATGGACAAAGTATCGTTTCAAGCAGCACAGCTAATCTTAGAAAATCCTCATGACCAAACATCCTTTGAAATGTTTGTGGGTGGCTTTGAATTTGAGGCATTGGCAGATGGAGTCTATGTATTAACAGGTGGACATTGTACATGCTTGGTCAATAATACACCGATAGAGATGTGGAAAACTTTCCACTTAATGAATGGCGATCGGTTGGTGATTAAACATGTGAATCAAGGCGCGATTGTTTATTTGACACCTCTTGGCGGGTTTACTTCACAAGTTAAGCTTGGTAGTCGCTCAAACCTGTCACTTGGTCAACTAGGAACAAACATCACAAAAGGTAGCATTTTGTATGGGCAAGACTCAGCGCCATTCCATTATAATCGAGGTCTTTATGCGCCATATCGTCCAACTTTTGATCGTGCTATTTCAGTTAGAGTACTGAAAGGCCCTCATTTTCATTTATTTAGGGAAGAGAGTCAACGCCATTTTTTACAAAATGCTTTTCAATTTATTGGTGGTAATCGCATGGGCTATTACGTAAAGGGAACTGTTTTACAGCTGCAAGAAATGCAAGATATTTTGTCAGAGGCGACCCAGTTCGGCACCATTCAAGTGCCGCCAAGCGGTCATCCTATCATTTTAATGGCCGATGCCCAAACGGTAGGGGGTTATCCTATTATTGCGACGGTACATGAAGACGATTTACATAAAGTAGCTCAAATGCGTATGTTTAACACGATACGATTTGCACTGGAGGTAAGAGGATGCCAATAGATATTAACTGTGATTTAGCTGAATATGATGATGCTTTTCTAACAGGAAAAGAGGAAGAAATATTGGACTATGTCACATCCATTAATATAGCATGCGGCTATCATGCAGGGCATCATACGTTGATGCATCAAACTGTTCGCAGTGCCATTCGTAAAAATGTTCATATTGGTGCACATCCAGGCTATCCTGATCGAGAGGGCTTTGGTCGTCGAAACATGGCATTTAGCGCAGCAGAAATTTATGATATGATGGTCTATCAGATTGGCGCATTACAAGCCTTCGTTCAAATTGAAAAAGGCATGCTCCATCATATTAAGCCACATGGCGCACTCTATAATCAATGCGTAAATGATCGGGAAAAAGCGTCAGCTGTCGTCGATGCAGTCTATGATCTTAATCCACAGCTTATTTTATATTGTTTATCTGGTAGCCAAATCGTAGAGATTGCAAGAGGCAAGGGGCTTCAAGTATATGAGGAAGTTTTTTCGGATCGACGTTATAACGATGATGGCACTTTAGTGGATAGACAGGAGCCTAATGCCTTAATACAAACAGAGCAAGAAATGCTGATACATGTAAAAGGTATTTTAACGGCCAATGAAGTCTGGTCTGTGCAATCTAAAAAAATAAAAGTCGCTGCTCAAACTCTATGTATTCATGGAGATGGCCCCCGTGCGCTAGACTATGCAAAAAAAATTGCCGCGCTCAGACAGCAACTATAATAGTAAAATGGATGCCCTAAGGAGAGTGTAGGGCATCCATATTATTGTGTGCTTTGAAAACCCCCTGCTATGCAGGGGGTTCCGGAAAGCTTTTAGCTATGGACAATAAAAAAACTCCAAACGTACAATAAAGTCAGGTCTAGTCAACCGACTTCGTACGAAAGGAGCCACCATAAATGGATAATAAAAGTTTAGCACATACAACGTGGAATTGTAAGTATCATATCGTCTTTGCGCCAAAGTATAGAAGGCAGATTATTTATGGTCAAATTAAAGCAGATGTTGGAAGAATATTGCGCCAATTATGTGAAAGAAAAGATGTAGAAATCATAGAGGCAACAGCATGTCCTGACCATATTCATATGTTGGTAAGTATTCCTCCGAAATTGAGTGTATCTGCGTTCATGGGTTATTTAAAAGGGAAGAGTAGTCTAATGATTTTCGACCGACATGCAAATTTAAAGTATAAATACGGTAATCGTCAATTCTGGTGTCGAGGATACTATGTGGACACAGTCGGCCGAAATAAGAAAAAGATACAAGAGTATATAAAAAATCAATTACAAGAAGATATCCTGCAAGATCAAATGACGATGAAAGAATTCATTGACCCATTCACAGGAGAAGAGATCAAGAGAAAGAAAAAATAAGTAAGCCGCTTTAGCGGTTTGTGTGAAAACGGAGTGCGGTTGGCAGACCATTCAGAATGTCTTTAGACATGGGCCAGTACCCCAGCGTTTCACGCGCAGAGCAAACCACCAGTTATACTGGTGGTTCTGATTTAGATAGTTTGCAGCTTCAAACACAATAATTGCAGCGAGGTTTTTTTACGCAATGATGGTTGGGGCATATAAAAGTTCACATCCATTGCGAACTTTTTAAATCTAAAGACCTCTTACTTTGCATATATTTTCTTGCGTAGCAAGGTAGATTCAAAAAGACGACCTAGTAACATAACTATGTAAGTTACCCCTAATCCAATACATGCGCCTGCTAACACATCTAGAAAGTAGTGCACACCGATAAAAATTCTTGAAATGGCCATTAAGCAGGCCAGCAGGATGAGTACAGTGCCCATTTTTCTTCGTTTCCAAAACAAAGCGAATGCCAGGGCAAATGAACCAGCAGCATGATTACTTGGAAATGAAGGATCCAGAGTTGATTTTTCGAGTAATAATGTTACGCTATGATTGACAAATGGGCGAGGTCGAAAATACGCCATTTCTATAATTTTATCTATACCAAGTGTAAGAATAACAATCGTTAATGCATATAATACTATTTTTCTATTTTCCTGCTGATTTTGGGATTTTGAAAACCATAGCCATATAAATACCAGTCCAAATAGAATGGGCCCATACTTTGAAAACAAGAGGACAAGTTGATCTAAAATCGGATATTTTCCTGCAAACTGGTTTAGTAGTTTGAAAAGTTGATAATCTATATTCATATTCTCTCTAAGATGAAACTCCTTCTAATTTAGTCACTTGTACATTGTCCTCTGATGATAAAAACTCTTCTAATGCACTTTTGTTCTTTTCCAAATCAATATCTAGCACTGCGCCTACATTTACATGTTTGTTGTCAAAAGAACTGGCGACAGGAATTCGTAAAGTATCCACACCATTAGATTTCCCATCCATTAAACCTTTCCCAATAGCAAGAATGGTTTTATTGTCAATATTAGTATCGATATATGCCTCTGCAACACCAAGTATTTTGGGTAAATTTATTAAACTTTGAAAGCTAATTTGTTCTTTGACCTTTGTCATAACTTCCTGTTGGCGTTCAACTCGCCCGAAATCACTTAAACGATCGTGGCGGAATCGTACATAAGCTAATAACTGGTCACCGTGTAAAGTTTGTTCTCCAGGAAATAATGTCATACCAATTCCATATGACATTTCATAAGGGATATCAACTTCAATCCCATTTGGTGCTAGAAGATCCACAATTTTGGGGAATCCTTCAAAATCAACGATAGCGTAGTAATTGACATCAATATCAAAATTCTGCTTAATTGATTTCCTTACAAGTTCTGGGCCTCCAAAAGCAAATGCAGCGTTTATTTTATTCATCCCGTAATCTGGGATGTCAACATACGTATCTCTCATAATCGAAACGATTTTTACATTATTCGTAGTTTGATTATAGTGTGCAATCATTAAAGCATCAGATCTACCTTCGTCTCCTCTAGAGTCACTGCCTATCAATAGCACATTAATCTCACCAAATTGCGGGTCTACACCTTTGAATGGCTCAAAAGTCTCTTCATCTTCTTTATTGATATCGTCTTCTGCCATAGCCAATCCACTATTGTACTGATATATCCAATAAACAATCCCTATTGAGATGATCAATGCAAATGCTAAAAACGAATTTCTTAGCCATCTACGGCTCGTTTTACTATGTTTCATAAATTAATTAATCCACCTATCAGTTATTTTTTAACAAACCTTTTGCAGTAAGTTGTACAGCTATCGCATCGTCCAAATAACCAATAGGAAATAGATAATCCGGAATGACATCCACTGGAATAATAAAATACAATAATGTACTTCCAATTATTGTTAATTCAAATAGTGTACCCTTATTTGTTGTAAATTTTTCATATAACTCTTTCAACTTGCTAATAAATGGTCCAACGCTACCTACACTCTGAATCTTTTCGTTAAAACTCTTATGAATTGTATTTTTTCCTTCTTCTGTTTGAGCAAATAATCCATAATCGTCTAATTTTTTTTCAACATCTTGCACTGAAAATTGATTGTCATAAACATTAGAAGCCTTAAGAAAAGTCTGTATTGCATCAACAGAAGTATGAATATCTGATTGAGACTCTTCATGTCTCTGTTCGATAGGATACCCTGCAGCTTCAACAAGATTAATGAAAGGAATACCAAGACATTCAGCGAATTTTTCTAAATGTTGAGGTGTTGCCTTTCGTTTATTATTGATAATCCGTGAAATCGTAGCTGTATCGACCCCTGTAAGTTCACTAAACTTCCGCATGGATAATGAGCGTTCTTTTAGTAATTCTTTCAACAATAAACCTAGAGTAGTACTTTCTCTATTTTCTGCCATATTCGATTCTCCCTTCTGTTAGTTCCTTAATGATTGTCTAATGGAAAATTACCGTTGTACAGAAGTGTAATATTTTGTTGACAAAATGTCAACAAAATATTAATAAAATGCTGCAAAAGCAAGCAGTAACATCAACAAACCACTAATTACTGTGCCAAATTGCCCTATAGTAAATGAACTAACCTGAACATCAGCGACCTTACTTCCTAATTTGACTCCTGCCCAAACAGTAATAAAGCTCCCGATTGCAGCTGTTAACGAAATGACAACAGGTGAAAGTCCGAGTAGGCCAGCGCCCACACCATTTGTAAGTGCATTTGCTGATAATGCAATACCAAGAAGTATAGATTCTCCCCAGCCGATTTCATCAGACTTATTAAAATCAGCTTCCTCAGGGTTTTTAAAAATACTTTGCCCATTTTTGGGCTGTAACGCCTCTTTTGAAGGTTCATTTTTACGTGGTTTAGCTAAAAGAATGATGCGAATTCCAATGATAAATAACAATAAGGCTCCAAAGATTACAGGAAGCATACCTGGAAGAATAGTCGAGGGCCAAACCCCAAACGTAATGCCTCCCATACTCATAACAAAGCATATAATTGCTATTAATAAATTTTTCCCAAAACTAACATGTATCTTTCGAATCCCGTAAGAGAGCCCTACGCCTAAATTATCTATACTTGATGAAAGCGTAAAAGCTAAAATGATTAACCAAGTCACAGCTTACACCCCTTATTTTTTTATATCATATTATTTATGTTGACAATTGGTGCCTGTTTTCCTAAAATTGTTGACAAAAAAGCAACGGTTATGCCACTTAAAAAAACTCGTCCATTATTGAGTACCATTGTTTTGTTTCATGTACTTACAATGTATTAATTAAGTGTCCTTTGATTTTGGAATAAAAAAAAGACCCAATCTAAGCCTAATAGACAAAGAATCGGAGTTTTCGGTTTTCATTATTTTTTTACTTATTTTAACAGGGGAATCCAAACTACCACCTTGTACAATTTTCCGAACAGTTTTCATTTTTGTTAGAAGTATTGGTTCGAAGTCTATTGCCTGTAAATTTTTTCTTCAAGTGACTTAGATTTCTGTGAATCAATGGACAGAGCAGAAGTACCTGTTACATTAACATGACTATTGATAATGGAAAGTACCACCGATTTACGCCCTTTAGGGTCTTTATTTCATGGTGAAGCCTGTCTGTGCAATCTAAAAAATAAAAGTGGCTGCTTAAACTCTATGTATTCATGGAAATAGGCGTCATGAGCTAGACTATTGTAAGGTTCAGAGAGCTACTACAATTGTAAAATAGATGCCCTAAGAGAGTTTAGGGCATCTATATTAGTTAGGTTAGGTAGTTGTGACTAATTCAACTGCTTCAAGCACAATTGGTGTACCAGCAGAAAGTGATGCTGTAACAGTGTTGAATGTAACTTCAGTTGCAGAAACTGTATAAGCATCACCCTCCTGTAGAACGCCATTGATATATAAATTATAGTAGCCGTTTGTAACTACTGGAAATGCAGTTGCCGCTGTACCGCTATCATCTAAAAAAGTTGTAGCAGCGACTGTAGTACCATCTGTAATGGCAAGAGGTGCAGCTAAAACGTTAAAAAATCGTGTAGATGTACCTGTGACATTGACATGAATATTAATAATGGAAAGTGCCATATGATTCACCTCCTTTCTTGGATATTAATTTGTCATAAAGCCAAGCGATTCAATGATAATGGGTGTGCCTCTATACAAAGTGGCATTGTAGGGTACGATTGTTAAGGCGGCTGGTGTTATGGTGTAAATGCCACCTTCTTGCATCACCGCATTAATATAAAGATTGACGTAACCGTTTGGCGAGAAGAGGGTAAACTCTGTAATATTGTCAGCATTATCATTCCAGAAGAGAGTCGCTGGCAGCGTGACCCCATTTGTTAGATCAAGATCGGCTGTGACGATATAAAAATAGCGGTGGATAATCGGCAAAATAGTGCCCTCTGGAACGATAGGAGGAGGGACGATGGGCGTGCCGTTTGTTGCTTTGATACGGGGCCAGAAAAATCGATCCTCACAGTGACACGGACAACTTTTTTCTATGATTCGATGAGACTTAGGGTTCAGCATGTGCGATCACACTCCATTCTTAAAAAATAACCTTTGCCCCGAATACATTTACTATAAAATATGAAGAAAATAGCAAGAGAACTAGTTGACCATCTATCATTTGAGGAAGATTATTTCGGATCATCAACATTTTATGATGGGACTTATTAGGATAGAAACGTTGGCATACATGCTTTTTACCGTAAATTAGTGTTATACTTTGCTAGTTGAATAAGGTAGAATACTAATTATGAATAATTAACGAAAAAGGGGTAACTGGTTTCATGAAAGATTTTGAACAACAATTGGAGGAGCTATTAAAGCAAGCTTCTTTGCAATACATAATCTATCAGCATAATGGTGATACAGAACGCATGGATAAAACCTCTCTTTTTGCTCGAAAAATTCAGCAAAAAGAGTATGTGATTGGCTTTGCGGGTCATTTCTCTGCTGGGAAGTCGAGTATGATTAATGCGCTGTCTGGTGAAAACTTACTGGCATCTAGTCCAATTCCAACAAGTGCGAATATCGTAAAAGTGCATAAATCAGAGGAAGATTTCGCAATTGTCTATATGCACAATGAAAAGCCTGTGAAATTTGAGGCAGGCTATGATTTTAAAACAGTAAAAGAGCTTAGTAAGAATGGGGATTTAGTGTCACAAATCGAAATTGGGCACAGTGCCTCTACACTACCACTAGGCGTTACTGTCATGGATACGCCGGGAGTAGACTCCACAGATGATGCACACCGCATGTCAACGGAATCGGCGCTCCATATTGCAGATATCGTATTTTATACAATGGATTATAACCATGTGCAGTCGGAACTGAATTTCCAATTTACAAAGCAATTAATGAAATACAATCCAAACGTTTATTTAATTGTCAATATGATTGATAAGCATAAAGATAATGAATTGAGCTTTGAAGACTTTAAAGCAACGGTTCATCAATCCTTTGCCGCATGGGGCGTTGTGCCGAAGGGTGTATTTTTCACATCATTGAGAGAGCCTGAACATCCACATAATGATTTTGAGGTCGTAAAGAACATCGTGATGGACAGTATGAATGATTGGCAGGAGCAGCTTGTACAAACGGCAACGAATACATTGCGTTTACTGCAAAGTGAGCATGACCATTATTTAATGGAAGAAAGACAGGATCGTTTAACTATTGATGAAGAAATTTTAAGTGCGGACGACTGGGCACACCATCAAGATATTTTAGAGCAATACAATAAATTAAATCGTCAAGTTGAATTATTCTCAGTAGAGGCATGGAACGAAACATTTGAGGAGCAACGGAAGGAACTACTAGCCAATGCAGCCATCATGCCAGCTGATGTACGTGATCGCCTCCGCCTTTATTTAGAAAGTGTGCAGGAGGGCTTTAAAGTAGGGGGACTCTTTACAGCGAAGAAAAAAACAGAGGAAGAGCGTAACCGTCGTAAAGAGGATGCATATAGTGCCTATCAGAACGTCGTTCATGCACAAATTACTGGGCATTTAAAAGGACTTATGAAAAAAGCATTAAAAGATGTAGGTGCATTAAATGAAGAGCGTGCTTCCGCCATTGATGCCTATGTATTTGACTTACCTTTTTCATTGATTGAGCAGCAAGTTCAAACTGGTGCCCTGTTAACAGGTGATGCTGTGTTAAACTTCGCCAACCGTGTCGCGGAGGCAACGAAGCGCTACTTTATTCAGGAAACAGATAGCTGGAAAAATGCGCAAGCAACAACGCTTGAAGCTGTGGCAACAGAAACGGCTGCACCATCAAAATTAAAAATGGCGGGTATGCAAGACAAAGTGGATGCAATTAAGGCAGTGCTTGAAATCGAAGGCTATCAGCAATATAGTGCAAGCATTATGCATCAAGCGAGCAATGAAATCCGTAAAGTTGCGAATCAGCAGCTAGTCAATTGGGCACAGTCATTTAAGCAAGATTTAGCCGATATTCGTTTGTTTGATGAGTCCATGCTGAAGCCAAAAGAGCAGGTCATCGAACAAGAGGAAACGCAGCAAGCCATCAGTGCAACGACTCTTCCAATCGATGGTGTGATTAATCGCGCACTGCATACAGCCAATGCAGTCAAAGAGGTTCAAGGCTTTGCAGAAGTTGCCCATTACCTTGAAAATAAAGTGGAACGTTTACAGAAAAAAGATTTTACGATTGCTTTGTTTGGCGCATTTAGTGCAGGGAAATCATCCTTCTCCAATGCCTTAATGGGTGCAAAGGTGTTACCTGTATCACCAAACCCAACAACAGCAGCCATCAATAAAATTCGTCCAGTAACACCAGAGCATCCACATGAAACGGCCGATGTACAGCTTAAAACAGCCGAGCAAATGCTAGAGGATATTCAAGGCTCGTATGCGGCAATTGGCTTGTCTGTAGCTTCGTTGGAGGAAGCCTATAATCGTGCTGATGAAGGGCTTGCCGTTCAGTTAACGGATGAACGTTTAAATGTTCATAAGTCATTTATTCGTGCCTATAAGGAAGGCTATCCAATATTTAAATCTGAGCTTGGTACGATCATTCGTGTAGGCCGTGAAGAATTTGAAAAATTTGTGGCGCAAGAAAACAAATCATGCTTTGTTGATAATATTGATTTCTATTACGATAGCCCATTGACACGCATGGGTGTGACACTTGTTGACACACCAGGAGCGGACTCGATTAATGCTCGTCATACAGGTGTAGCCTTTGAATATATTCGCAATGCTGATGCCATCCTATTTATTACGTACTATAACCATGCCTTTGCTAAAGCTGACCGTGAGTTTTTAATTCAGCTTGGTCGTGTCAAGGATGCATTTGAACTTGATAAAATGTTCTTTATTGTAAATGCCATTGATTTAGCAACAACAGAAGAAGAACAGGAAGACGTAAAAGGCTATGTTCGTTCAGAGTTACAACGTTTTGGCATTCGTTTCCCACGACTGTATGGGGTATCGAGTCTTTTAGCATTAAAAGAAAAAGTAGAAGGTGCTGATTTAACATCTGGCATGCCACTATTCGAAAGCGACTTCCATACATTTTTAAATGATGAATTAAGTGCCTTAGCAGTACAGGCTCTTGCAGAAGAAGTCGATAAAACAGAGCAACGTTTAGCCGATTTAATCGCACAAACGGAGGAAAACTTAAAACGTAAAGATGAGCGTTTAGAGGAATTAACAACACTTGAACAACATATCCAATCGAAGTTCAGCGTGCTCAATACAAGCATGCTAGAGAGTGAAACAAAGCAAGAGCTTGATGAGCTCCTGTATTATGTTCTCCAACGTGTCTATTATCGTTATCCTGAGTTCTTTAAGGAAGGTTATAATCCTTCGACATTTGCTGCGATGCCAGCACAGCAAGCATTGGAGCATGCACTGAAGGAAGTGATGCAAAGCTTGCGTTTTGATTTTACACAAGAAATGCGTGTCACAAACTTCCGTTTATCACAGTTCATAGGCAAGAAAATGCAACAACGCTTCAAAGATGAGGTGCGTGAGCTGAAAGAGTTGAATAGAAGCTTCTCGTTCCTAACCTTTGAATCTTCAGAGCCAAATTTACTGGATTTTGAAGGGCCATTCACAGATATTTCAAAATATACTAGCGTAAAATCTCACTTCCGCAATCAAAAAGCTTTCTTTGAGAAGAATGAAAAAATAAAGTTGAGCGAGGCGCTGGAAGCTGTAACAAAACCAGATGCACAAGATTATTTAGATGCACAGAAAGTTTTTCTTATGACATGGGCCATTACGTTTATTGCAGAGGAAGCCGAAAAATTACGTTTATATATTTATCATCAAGCGCTTGAACAAATTGAGACAGAAAGACTTGCCTTACAAGAAGAGAGCCGTTTAGCTTCTTGGAAAGCAATTTACGCACAATTACAATACGCATGAGGTGATTTATATGGGAAGAGTATTCAAATCAGTGGATGAAATACAGTTTGATGGCGTCCGTTTTATCGATGCTCGCTTCGATCTTCTGGACAAAGAAGCTGGAAAAAAAGCATTTGAAGAAGGACATGCAACTGGTGCTATTTATATTGATTTAGAACAACAGTTATCCGATATGGACAGTAAGGACGGCCGTCACCCGATGCCGAGCAAAGAAAAGTTGACTTCCGTATTTCAAGAATTAGGTTTACGCTATGAAGATCAAATTGTTGTCTACGACCAGGGAGCAGCCCCGTTCGCTCCGCGCGCCTGGTGGATGCTGACATACGCTGGTTTCCCAAATGTAGTGATTGTCAATGGCGGTGCCCCTGAGCTAGAGGCAAAAATTCCGTTCACCAAGGATATTATAAAATATCCCCCAACGATCATAGAATTTGATTGGAAGGATGAACTATATGCGCCACGCCAAGCGGTAAAGGCAATAGTAGACGGCGAAGTACAAGCAACCTTGCTCGATGCACGTGCAGCTGAACGTTATCGTGGCGAAATGGAACCACTGGATAAGGTAGCAGGCCATATTCCAACCGCAAAAAACTTTGACTGGGAGCAATTAAAGACAGACGGCCAATTAAAAGCGAACGACGCATTACGCCAAAAAGTTACGCCTGATGAGCAGATTGTCGTCTACTGTGGTAGCGGCGTGACAGCCTCACCGTTATATGCAGTGCTAGCAGATGAAGGCTATGAAAACATCCAATTATATGTAGGCAGCTTCAGTGATTGGATTACCGCGTATGATGTGGAAAAAGGCACAAATGAATAATTAAATTGAAACGCTCACTTCGGTGGGCGTTTTTTTAGCGCTTAGAGAAGTGGATAGAATGCATAAATTGATGGATAGAACAGAAAAAGAGGTGGATAGAAAGCTTAAAGTAAAGGATAGGCTCCATCGAGGTGGATAGAATGTGCAAAGTGAAGGATAGAACAGAAAAAGAGGTGGATAGAAAGCTCAAAGTGAAGGATAGGCTCCATCGAAGTGGATAGAAAGCTCAAAGTGAAGGATAGGCTCCATCGAAGTGGATAGAATGTGCAAAGTGATGGATAGAACAGAAAAAGTAGTGGATAGAAAGCTCAAAGTGAAGGATAGGCTCCATCGAGGTGGATAGAATGTGCAAATTGATGGATAGAACAGAAAAAGAGGTGGATAGAATGTACAAAGTAATGGATAGAACAGAAAAAGTAGTGGATAGAACGTGCAAAGTGATGGATAAAACAGAAAAAGAGGTGGATAGACTGCTCGAAGTATCAGATAGCACGATTAAAATAGAAAAACGTACCTAGAGAATTAAAAATGAACACTGTTTACTTTTTAAATTTAAGATGATAAAATATTCTTAAAATTTAGAAAAGGAGTGTGTGTATTGGTGCATGTTGGAGAAAAAACATATAGTTTTCGAGAATTTATTGACAAAAGAGATGCTATGAATGATTTAGATAATCCTTTTTTATTACAAGTTTTGCAACAGTTTTGTCATGAAACATGGGATGAGATGCTACCGAGACTAGAGCCTTTTGTGGAAAAAGTATCATCGGACTGGCGTGCAATAGCTGCTGAAAGTGCACGTCCGGAAAATCAGCCTAAAATAAGACATTACAATGCATATAATGAGCGCATTGATCGCATTATTCGTTCAAACCAGATGCAACAAATGGAGAAAGACATATTTGGACAGGGTCTATTTTCTAAGGAACAGTTGAAAAATGAAGGGATCATTAAGCGCTTTTTTTTACATGGTAATGGAGAAGCTGGTATTACTTGTCCACTAGCATGTACAGACGGACTGGTTGCTTTAATCGATTATTTCAAGGAGGAGGTTCCTGATGAAGTAAAGCGTATATTTGAGCATGTGACAGAAGGCTATGAGGGACATTTTGGCATCGGTGCACAGTATATGTCAGAGATTCAAGGGGGATCAAACATTCCAGCGAATGTACTAATGGCTAAGCCTGAGGGCGATCATTATCGGTTATTTGGCAATAAATTTTTCTGCTCAGCGGTGCATGCCGATTATGCTGTAGTGACTGCGCGCATCGAGCACACTGATGATATTGCGGTGTTTATTGTACCTACTTGGCTTCAAGGGGATAAGGAAAAAGAGAAAAGAAATCATCACGTGATCAATCGTTTGAAATGGAAAATTGGTACTGCAGAGTTACCATCAGCAGAAATCGATTATCAAGGCGCTATTGCTTATCGCGTAGGCCCACAAAATAGAGGTGTTGCTCTTGCTGTTAGTATTGTTTTAACCCGCTCAAGGTTGGATATCGGATTTGCTAGTGGTGCTTTTTTAATGAGAGCAGCACAAGAAGCTAAGCTATACGCAAGCTTTAGATCAGTATTTGATCGGCGCATTGATGAATTTCCAATGGCTGCAGCACAGCTTGAGGATTTAGAATATGCTGCTAAACGTATTGTAGGCTCAGCCTTTTATATTTACCAAGCGTTTCTTCAAACACAACAAGAACCTAATACTCTTGAAGCGTTCGTTGTGCGTGAATTAATTTTATTGCAAAAAATTTATGCTTCTAAAGAAGCTGTAGATAAGCTAAGGTTGGCTATTTCTATTTTTGGTGGACATGGGGCGATTGAAGATTTTTCAGTCATTCCAAGATTGTTTAGAGATAGTCTAGTGAATGAATTATGGGAGGGGCCAAGAAATGTTTTATTATCTCAGATATATAGAGATCTTGTGAAGATGAGACCGCAAATTTCTATTTATGATTTAATTGCTAGTATTCTTGTAGATAGCTCGGAGAAGGAAGTAAAGCGGTTTGCAGAGCAAATCGAACAATTAATGCAGGTGAATTTAACCGCGTTACCAAACTTTGAAAATCGACAAGCAGCAAGGAAATGGGAACAAATCTGGGAAGAGATATTTACCTTATTCCAGGAGCAAACGATAAAGGATATAAAGGATTTACCAATTGCACTAGATTAATATGTGGACAAAAATTGTTTAGGGGTGACAATTATGAACATTAATATTGGTAAGTTATTACGGGATCGTGCAGTTTTAATGGGGGAGAAGGAGGCTTTTATTCACAAAGACAAGCGGTGGACATTTCAACAAATGAATGCGAGGGCCAATGGCTTTGCTCATTTTTTAAAGAAGCAAGGTTTTGCTAAAGGGGATCGTCTAGCGATTTTATCCAAAAACAATGAGGATTTCATTGCAGTGTTAATGGGAGCAGCGAAAATTGGTGTCATCACCGTTGTTTTAAATTGGCGTCTACAAGTGCCGGAGCTTCAATATATTGTGGAGAATAGTAAAGTAAAACTCATTGTTTATGATGTTGATTTTGCGTCAATGATGCAAGCATTACAAGTACAAGGTGTCAATACTGACATTCTATCACATGCAACTGTCCCTTCCTTGCAAGCTATTTTTGAAGAGAACAGTCAAGAACCTGTTTATGATGCAAGTAATGATGACGTAGCGCTTATTATGTATACATCGGGTACAACAGGTAAGCCAAAGGGAGCGATGATTTCCCATAATAATTTATTGGCTGCTGGGATGGGGTTATCGCAAACCATCGATTGGTGGGAGGATGATCGTTTTTTAATGGTGGCACCATTTTTTCACATAGGTGGCATCGCTCCGCTCATCACAAATATTCTGTGTGGTTGTACAATGGTACTCATGGAAGCGTTTGAGCCTATGGCAGCTTGGAAAATTGTCGAACAAGAAAAGATTACGACCATGATGACAGTACCAACAATGTTAGCATACTTATTAAAAACGTATGAGGTTGCTAACGCTGACTCATCTTCTATTCGTAACATTACCTGTGGTGCTTCATCTGTGCCTGTGCCACTTATTTTAGGATTTCGTCAACTAGGTATTCCGATTCAGCAGGTATATGGTATTACGGAATACACAGGGGCAGTAACAATGTGGAAGGAGCAGATGAATAAAGATAAGTATGATTCTATGGGAAAATCGATGATGCATGGTGAAATAGCCGTAGTTGATGTGAAATCAGGCGAAGTGTTACCTGCAGGTGAGGTAGGAGAAATCCGCTTACGTGGCCCACAAGTGTTTGTTGGCTATTTCGAAAATAGGGAAGCGACAAAGCAAGTATTAAAGAATGGTTGGTACCATACTGGAGATGTTGGTTATATAGATCGTGATGGCTACTTATATGTTGTTGATCGAATAAAAGATATGATTATTAGTGGCGGAGAAAATATTTATTCTGCAGAATTAGAATTAGCTCTTGCCAACCATCCAGCTGTTGCTGATGTAGCGGTGATTGGCATGCCGGATGAAAAGTGGGGCGAGATTCCAAAAGCTTATATAGTGGTAAAACCAAACATATCGATAACAGAAGCGGACATAATGGCGTTTTGTAAAGAAAATTTAGCTTCTTATAAAGCAGTGAAAGAAGTAGAGTTTGTTGAACAGCTTCCTCGCAATGCTGTTGGAAAATTACTCAAGCATCAGTTAAAGCAGGTAGTCAAACAACCATAAAAAAATAAAAGGCAGGTATTATTTTTCCTGCCTTTTTATTGTATGGACCAAAAGATTTGTTAGTTGCTTAATATGTTGCAAATTGGAGTCTGATGAACGACCAGGTAAATTTTTATAGGTAATTAATAGGCCATTTAACGATGCGAAAAAAAGTTGAACAGTATGTTTAAGATGGTCATCAGGGAGATGTTGTCTTAAAGCTTCTCTGAAAAGTGAAAATAACTCATCGATTATGTCATGTAGCTCTTGTGAGACATTGCCATGTTGTTCGTTTTCTAGCATGAAATAGGTCATCATATGATATAAATTATCGTGCATATACATGTATTCTATATATTTTGTTGCCAGTAATTCGAGTTGATGATCTTGTCCCTCGACGGTTTGGTGCAATACGTTTAAAAGGCTAGAGCTTTCAATTTTAAATGCCGTCATAAATAAATGTTGTTGGTCATCAAAATATTGATAGATTAGACCTGGAGAAACGTTTGCATGTTTAGCGATAGCCCGCATGCTCACCACAGCAAATGACTTTGAACTAAATAATTCGATAGCGGCATTAATAATATTTTCTCTATTGATCGTTTTCTTCTGTTGTCGTTTGGATACATGCTGAACCTCTTTTGTCTCCATAAGTATTGCTCCTTTACATTTTATATAAATAAGATTCTATAAAAAACATCAGATATTGACAATCAAATTACGTGATACTCAGTGTAATAAAATTGTATTTTTTAAGATAAATGGATTTTTTTGTGTTAACTGGGAGGTAAGCAAGTCCAGTTAACACGCAACTGTAAGAGTGTTAAAAACTTTTCATCATTGTTAGTTAGAAATTTTTACAAATGACTGGCAGGTAGTCATACATTGCTTTTGCTGACTGTCAATATATGTTTATTTCTTTATGTGTTAGCATTTCGGAAAACGTGTAAAGAAAAATTCCGTTGTTGTTACCTATTCGCAAAAATGACTCGCCATTCATTATATGCTACACTTTTTTGTACAAGGGGCAAAGGGGGAAGAGGATGTTTACACGTGAGAAAAGTATAGAGATTGAACAGCATCGTGATGTACGATGTGCACATGGTAAAGTAGCAGTTCAGGGGATTGGCATGAGTGTGTACAGTTTTTTTGTGGATGGGTTACTGATTGATACAGGCTCCTATTCGCTGTCGCAGGAATTCCAATCCTTTTTTAATGAAATACCGATAGAGCAATTGGCCTTAACGCATTCTCATGAGGATCATGTAGGCAATGCTGCATGGATTCAACACCATCATAAAAATGTACCTATCTATATACACCGAGATTCAGTCAGCATTTGTGCAGTGGATGGAGATTATCCGCTTTATCGTCAGGCACTGTGGGGGGAACGACCGGCGTTTGTTGCCCAAGCAATTGGCGATACTATTCAAACGAAATCAGCTACATGGGATGTCATTGAAACACCTGGGCATACAACAGATCATTTGTCGTTTTACAATCGGGAAACAGGTGCTATGTTTACAGGAGATTTGTTTATCCAGCCAAAGACGAAGGTTGTGCTTGATGAAGAAAACATCGTACATACCTTGGCGTCTTTGAGGAAAATAGTCAACTACGATTTCGATGTCGTCTATTGCTGTCATGCGGGCTTTATAGCAGATGGGCGAACAAAAATACAGGAAAAAATTGCTTATTTAGAAGACATGGAGGGAAAAGTAAAGCAATTGTTTATGCAAGGTTATACGATTGAAGAAATGACCAAAACAATTTTTCCTCGTGATTATCCGATTACGAAAGTATCTGGGGAACAATGGTCTTCCAAGCATATTATCACGGCTTTTATCCATCACTTTACGCAGGAGTCCTTAACATAAGGGCTCTTTTTTTGTTGGTTAGCTGTGACTTACATAAATACTTTGAGATACATAATAAAAAACTTTGTGAAAAAATGTGAATAAATTGTGACAAACTCAATTAAGACAATGGATGCGCTTACATAAGTTTGTGAAAAAATTCTCATTTACATAAGAAAAATACTATGTGAAAAGATGAACAGGTGAAAAGGCTACAGTTGTACATTTTATGCGACGTAATATAGAACATTAATTATCTCAAAATAATTGATTGTGAAGTGTTTAATTTGACAGAAAAATATATTCAAAGGCATTAAATACTGTATTTTTGAAGGATAAAATAAATTGACAGAAAATTTGTTGACTATGTTTTCACAAAGTATTATGATTCTGAAATATAATGAAAAACAAAGGGAAAAGGATGGGATGGAATGGACGTAATGAAAAAAGCATTAGAAATGCATGCACACTATAGCGGAAAATTAGAGGTTATTTCGAAGGTGCCAGTACAGGATTCTTATGATCTTAGTTTGGCTTATTCACCTGGAGTAGCAGCTCCATGTGTGGAAATTGAGAAAAACCCATCACTTGTCTATGACTATACGATGAAAGGCAATATGGTAGCTGTTGTTTCGGATGGCACGGCAGTTTTAGGCTTAGGGGATATTGGACCTAAAGCGGCATTACCAGTAATGGAAGGGAAGGCGATTTTACTAAAGCGTTTTGCCAATGTTGATGCTTTTCCAATCTGTTTAGATACGAAAAATACGGATGAAATCGTCAGTATTGTGAAGGCGCTTGCCCCGACATTTGGTGCTGTGAACTTAGAGGATATTTCAGCGCCTAGATGCTTTGAAATTGAAGATCGCCTACGTCAGGAATGTGATATTCCAGTATTTCATGACGATCAGCATGGAACAGCGATTGTTGTAGGAGCAGCCATGATTAATGCCAACCGTATTGTGAAGAAGGATGTTGCAACGATGAAGATTGTGATAAATGGTGCTGGTGCTGCGGGGATTGCGATTTTACGAATTCTTGTACAAATGGGCTACAAAAATATTTATATGTGCGATACAAAAGGCATTATTTATGAGGGACGTACAGAAGGGATGAATCCGATTAAAGAAGCAGTAGCTCATTTAACTAATCCAGAAAAACTGCATGGCACACTGGAAGATGCGCTAACAGGTGCGGATGTCTTTATTGGGGTTTCTGTCGCAAATTTATTAACAGAGGCACACATTGCATCCATGAATGAAAATCCAGTCGTCTTTGCCCTAGCCAATCCAAATCCTGAAATTACCTATGAAAATGCTAAAGCTTGGGGTGTGCGTATTATGGGCACGGGTCGTTCAGATTATCCAAATCAAATTAATAATGTTCTAGCATTCCCTGGTATTTTCCGTGGGGCCTTAGATGTGCGAGCAACGGATATTAATGAGACGATGAAATTAGCGGCAGTTGAAGCCATTGCTTCTCTTGTAAGTGACGCCGAATTAACAGAGGAATATATTGTACCGAAATCTTTAGATGAGCGTGTTGTGGCAATCGTTTCACGAGCTGTAAGTGGCGCTGCTGTTGAATCGGGCGTATCGGAACTATTCCAACAAAGTACAGCTCTATCTGTCTAGTGAATAACCCCTTTCTAAACAGATAAAGAAAAGTGATAAACTTTTCTTTATCTGTTTTTTTGTGTGCTTTGAAAACCCCCTGCTATGCAGGGGGTTCCGGAAAGCTTTTAGCTATGGACAATAAAAAAACTCCAAACGTACAATAAAGTCAGGTCTAGTCAACCGACTTCGTACGAAAGGAGCCACCATAAATGGATAATAAAAGTTTAGCACATACAACGTGGAATTGTAAGTATCATATCGTCTTTGCGCCAAAGTATAGAAGGCAGATTATTTATGGTCAAATTAAAGCAGATGTTGGAAGAATATTGCGCCAATTATGTGAAAGAAAAGATGTAGAAATCATAGAGGCAACAGCCTGTCCTGACCATATTCATATGTTGGTAAGTATTCCTCCGAAATTGAGTGTATCTGCGTTCATGGGTTATTTAAAAGGGAAGAGTAGTCTAATGATTTTCGACCGACATGCAAATTTAAAGTATAAATACGGTAATCGTCAATTCTGGTGTCGAGGATACTATGTGGACACAGTCGGCCGAAATAAGAAAAAGATACAAGAGTATATAAAAAATCAATTACAAGAAGATATCCTGCAAGATCAAATGACGATGAAAGAATTCATTGACCCATTCACAGGAGAAGAAATCAAGAGAAAGAAAAAATAAGTAAGCCGCTTTAGCGGTTTGTGTGAAAACGGAGTGCGGTTGGCAGACCATTCAGAATGTCTTTAGACATGGGCCAGTACCCCAGCGTTTCACGCGCAGAGCAAACCACCAGTTATACTGGTGGTTCTGATTTTGTGATTTAATGGCGAATATGCTCGAAAAATGTTGTTGTTTGATTTTTTATGTAATAAAATGAATATGAATAATGTAATAATTTACATTTTCTGTTTTAGAGGAATAACTGCTTAATTTTTCAATTTTATTGTGAAAATTAGGTCTAAAGTACATATAAAATGAAAGAGGTGTTGGCCATATGAAATCATTATTTCAATTTCGATCCATTAAGGCGAAGCTGATTGCTTTCTCTTTGCTGCTTTTATTGATTCCCCTTATTATTCTTGGCTTTTCAAGCTATCAACAAAGTAAAGCAAATTTAGAGACAGTAGGAAAAGAGAATTTACGAAACAGTGTAGAAATGACCATTGCCATGATTGAGCAATTCAATCAACAGGTAGAGGCAGGCAATCTATCCTTAGAGGAAGCGCAAGAAAAAGTAAAGATTGCGATTTTAGGTGAGAAGGATAGCGAAGGAAAACGACCGATTAATAAAGAGATTAAGCTAGGCGATAACGGCTATATATTCGTCGTAGACCAAAAAGGGAACTCCATCGCACACCCTAACATAGAGGGCTCTAATGTCTGGGATGAGCAGGATGATAGTGGCTTTAAATATATGCAAGAAATCATTGCCGTTGGGAATGATGGTGGTGGCTTTGTAAGCTATGAATGGGCATTACCAAATACAGATCAATTGGAAGAAAAGGGTGTTTATACAGAAACAGACCCTTATTGGGGATGGGTCATTGGTGCGAGTACTTATTTAATGGATTTCAATAAACCAGCAGAAAGTATTTTAAAATTAACAATCATTGTGATTGCTATTGCGGTTATTGTGGGCATATTTGTGATTTGGCAATATGCAAGTAGTATGGCAAAACCGATTAACCGAGTGGCTCAAGCTATGGAACAGTTTGCGCAGGGTGATTTATCTCAAGACAGCATATCTATTCGATCAAAGGATGAAATAGGCAAGCTGGCAAATGCAATGAATCAAATGCAACAGAAATTGAAGGATATGATTCATAATATCGCGCAAGCTTCTGATTTGATTAATACTTCTAGTAAAGAACTGACACAATCAGCAAATGAAGTGAATATGGGAGCGGAGCAAGTGGCGATTACGATGCATGAATTAGCATCAGGTGCAGAAGGACAAGCTCATCATTCGAATGAATTAACATCCTTGATGGAACGCTTCACGGCGGATTTACAGGAAACGAATCAGCATGGTGCTCATATTCATCAATCCTCTGTGGAAGTATTAGCATTAACCAATGAAGGAAGTCAGCTAATGACATCCTCCAATTCTCAAATGGTGAAGATTGATAGCATTGTGCAAAATGCGGTAGAGAAAGTGAAAAATTTAGATGCCCAAGCTCAGGAAATTTCAAAGCTGGTCGTTGTTATTAAAGATATAGCAGATCAAACGAACCTGCTGGCTTTGAATGCTGCCATTGAAGCGGCTAGAGCTGGTGAGCAGGGCAAAGGATTTGCAGTGGTGGCAGATGAAGTACGCAAGCTGGCAGAACAAGTAGCGTTTTCAGTTAACGACATTACATCAATTGTCACGAACATTCAGCAGGATTTTGATGTTGTCACAACCTCTTTAGAGGATGGTTATCAAGAGGTTAAAGAAGGAACGAATCAAATAAAAGCTACTAGCGAAACGTTTAATACAATTAGTTATTCCATCAATGATGTAGTAGAAAGTGTTAAACTAATTTCAACGAATTTATCGAAGGTTACAGAAGACGGCCGTAAAATGAACAACTCGATTCAGGAGATTGCTGCGGTAGCAGAGGAATCTGCTGCAGGTGTTGAGCAGACAACGGCTACAACGGAAGAGACAAGTAGCTCTATGGATGATATGGCAGGAAAATCTGCCCAATTATCAGAGTTAGCCTTACAATTGAAAGCGTTGATTGCCCAATTCAAACTATAGCCAAAAATCTCCCGCTCTCTTCAGAGAGGGGAGATTTTTTTAAATCATACCAACACCGATAATGCCGATGAGAATGATAAAGAAAAGAACAAACAATACAACGAAAAGAATAATTCCTGGAATAAAAATAGTGAAGAAGGCCATCCAGTTAGAGATTTGATGTGCTTCGGCAACAACACCTACTGAAATAACAAAAGACCAGATACTAACAACGATGGTTACTAAAATAGTTGGCCAAAAAATCCACGGCAATGAACCGATAAAGTTTGGGTCTAATAAAGAATCTGGGGAAGTTATTAACCAAATTAAATAAAGTGGGATTAGTACAATAAATGGAATGGCTGTAAGGCTCAATCCTTTAAATAAGTCCGAATAAGTACCAGTGCCTTTGAATAATTTACCAAATAGCCATGAAATGAGGGCGGAAAAAGCCGTACCAATAATCCCAGCGATTGGCGCAAAAATAACACATAATAAGGCTAAAATCCATGGTGAGAGATTAGGGAATAATTCCGAATCAATCAGCCCTGACATAAGAGAGCCGATATAACCAATAGACAAAACCAAAATGGCAAAGCCAATCGATTTTTCATTAATCATATAACGAGCTGCTTGTTTTGGATGCATCCAAACTGCTAAAAACGGATTTAGTTTAGGCCTCTCTTCTTTCGGTGTCTCCGTATAGTTTTCCATTAAACTACCTCCAAAATTATAGAATAATTGCTTATTACAATAGTTAATATACGAGTGGTGGAAGGAAAAGTTTCGTCAAAAATAAAAAAAGAGCCGCAGCCGACTCTTTTTCATAATTGCTTCTATTATTCAGCTAACATCATTTTTTCAAGCTCTAACGGTTCAATATATTCTTCGCCTTTGTAAGCACGCATATTACCGCCAGAAATTTCATCAATTAATAAAATATCATTTGTTTTAGCATCACGACCGAATTCTAATTTAATGTCATACAGTGTTAAGCCTTTTTTAGCAAGCTCTGCCGCCACAAATTTTGAAATTTCAATTGTACGTTGTTTTAAAATGGCGTATTCTTCGTGAGTTAACAGGTTTAACATAGCTAAAGCATCTTCAGAAATAGGGGGGTCTAAACGATCATCATCTTTAATCGTTACTTCCACAAAAGAGTCCAGCTCCTGTCCTTCCTTTACATAAGCACCATAACGGCGTAGGAATGAACCGACTGCCTTGAAGCGGCAAATGACTTCTAAACCTTTCCCAAAAACAGTTGCTGGTTTCACGGTCATAGTGGCATCCTCAAAGTTTGCGTCAACATAGTGCGTAGGTACACCTTGTTGATTTAATTTCGAATAGAAATAAGAAGTTAAGCGCAAAGCAGCTAAGCCCGCACCGTCAATCGTTAAACCAACAGTATTAGCACCTGGGTCAAACACACCATTTTCTCCTGTAACATCATCTTTAAATTTTAATAAATAATGGCCGTCTTCTAATTTGAACACATTTTTTGTTTTACCTGTATACAATAATTCCACAAAAAAACCTCCAATATTTCATAGTACTCCAAAATTATAACACGAATATTTCAAATGTTTAATAACAAAAACGTTCGTTTAAAACGTTTATTTATATGTTTTATAACGAAATTTCTAATAAAAAATAAGATGATAACGAATGTTCGTTACCATCTTGCGTGAAATTAAGAATATTCCAAATTCAAATGTTAGGAAACTGTTAAAAAAGAATGTTATTAATAGACACCTTCAGTAAGCATGCCATCTGCTACTTTGATAAAGCCAGCGATGTTTGCACCAACTACTAAGTTCCCTGGGAAGCCATATTTTTCAGCTGCTGCTTTACTGTCTGTATAAATATTTTTCATAATTTGGTGAAGTTTCGCATCTACTTCTTCAAATGACCAAAATACGCGACTTGAATCTTGTGCCATTTCAAGAGCAGATACAGCAACTCCACCAGCATTCGCCGCTTTTGCAGGACCAAATAAAACCCCTGCATTTAGGAATTCATTGATGGCTTCAAGGTCTGATGGCATATTTGCACCTTCACCAATTGCTTTAACACCATTTGAAATTAATGTACGAGCTGACTCTCCGTTAATTTCATTTTGCGTAGCACATGGTAGGGCAATGTCACAAGGAATTGTCCAAATACCTGTACAACCTTCTGTAAAAGTAGCATTTGGTCGGTAATTAACGTAAGTTGAAATACGGTCACCTTTAACTTCTTTGATTTCTTTAATAGCTTCTAGATCTAAGCCCTCTGGGTCAAAGATATAGCCTGAAGAATCCGAACAAGCAACCACTTTTGCACCATATTGTTGTGCTTTTTCAATCGCATAAGTAGAAACGTTACCAGAACCAGAAACAACTACTGTTTTTCCTTTGAATGAATCGTTCGCATCTTTTAGCATTTCATTAACAAAATAAACCGTGCCGTAACCTGTTGCTTCTTTACGTGCTAAAGAGCCACCATAGCCAGGCGTTTTACCCGTTAATACACCAGATTCATTTGCTTTTGTTAAACGTTTATATTGGCCCCATAAATAACCTACTTCACGAGCACCAACGCCAATATCACCAGCAGGAACATCGACATCTGGACCAATATGACGGTATAATTCAGTCATGAATGCTTGGCAGAAACGCATAATTTCTGAGTCTGATTTGCCTTTCGGATCGAAGTTTGAACCGCCTTTACCACCACCGATTGGTTGCCCTGTTAAAGCATTTTTAAAGATTTGCTCAAAGCCTAGGAACTTAATGATGGATTCATTCACGGAAGGGTGGAAACGAAGACCGCCTTTGTAAGGTCCCATTACATTGCTGTATTGAACGCGATAACCACGATTTACCTGTACTTGGTTGTGATCATCTTGCCATGCTACACGGAAAGAAATAATGCGATCTGGCTCCACGATACGAGATAAAATATTGGCCTTGATATATTCAGGATGCTGTGTGAATACAGGTACTAATGAGATGAAAATTTCTTCAGCTGCTTGTAAAAATTCCGCTTGATGACTGTTCTGTTGTTTAAGTTGCTCAAATACGCCATCTACGTATTCTTTTGCTAATTGCTCGTTGCTAACAGTTGTCATTGTCATAGTTAAAACCCCCATTTAGTTGATAGGTGTATCGTATATCTATTTTTCAAACTATTCAATAAAATACTTTTTAAGTTTGTGAAAAATTGAGCAAGAGAGGTTACGAAAATAATATATTAAAATAATTTTATTTAAAGTGATTTATCTAATTATGAGAAAGGAATGATGCTTTATTGTGAAGGTTCTAATTGACGCAGATGCTTGTCCAGTCGTGGATTTGGCGCTATCTATATCATCTGAATTTGAGATTGAAACTATCTTGTTTTGCGATACATCCCATCGGGTGGAACGTGATAATGTAATAACAATTATTGTACCCAAAGGTCCAGATTCAGTTGATTTTACGCTAGTGAACGCGCTTTCAAAACACGATATTGTTATAACACAGGATTACGGATTAGCTGCAATGGTTTTAGCAAGAGGAGGCTATCCAATTGATCAAAATGGACGAGAAATGTCTGATGAAAATATCGAACGTTTGCTCGATATGCGTCATGTTGGTCAAAAAATTAGACGGGCAGGAGGAAGAACAAAGGGACCTAAAAAAAGGACACAAGAAAACAATAATTCGTTTGAAATGAAATTTCGACAAATTTGTGAACGAGCAATTTTAGCTCATAAAATGGAGGAATCTACAGGTGAAAAATGAACGTAAACGCGAACTATTTCAGCAATATCCACAGCTAAAGGAAATAGCAAATAAGGGCACTGTATTGTGGGAAAATACAAATTGGATGGAAAAACCAGAAACAAGACTCTTTACTATGGCCGAAGTCGAGGATGCGGAAAACACACTACAACGATTTTCTTCTTATTTAAAAGTGGCATTTCCTGAGCTCGTAGAAAGTGATGGCCTAATTGAATCCACGATTCAGGAGATTCCAGCGATGAAAAAGGCACTTGAACAAAAATACGGTGTGTCTATACCAGGTCACCTGCTATTAAAATGCGATCATGCGCTACCCATCTCAGGCTCAATCAAAGCACGAGGTGGGATTTATGAAGTATTAAAACATGCAGAAAGGCTAGCGGTGGCAAGTGGAAGGCTCAAAGTAGAGGATGATTATGCACTTTTAGCAACAGAGGCATTCCAGTCGTTTTTCCAGCAATACACGATTGCAGTAGGCTCCACAGGAAATTTAGGTTTAAGTATCGGCATTATGGGCAAGAAGCTCGGCTTTAATGTCGTTGTACATATGTCGAGTGATGCCAAGGAATGGAAAAAAGCCTTGCTCCGAGAGAAGGGAGCTACTGTAATTGAATATGAGGCTGATTACAGTGTAGCCGTAGAACAGGGTCGACAAGAAGCTGAGCAAGATCCGATGTGTCATTTTATTGATGATGAAAATTCAAAGGATTTATTTGCAGGCTATGCAGTAGCCGCAAAACGATTAAAAGACCAGTTAGAAAAGACGAATATTACAGTCCATGAAGAGCAGCCATTGTTCGTCTATTTACCATGTGGTGTCGGTGGAGGACCAGGGGGGGTGGCCTATGGATTACGGGAAATATTCGGCGAGCATGTGCATATTTTCTTTGCTGAGCCAGTCGCCTCTCCTTGTATGACGATTGGTCTAATGACTGGTTTACATGATGCCATTAGTGTGGAGGATATTGGCCTTGACAATAAAACAGAAGCAGACGGTCTAGCTGTTGGTCGTGCATCCAAGTTTGTTGGCAAAGTGATGGAAACCTATATAAGTGGCTGCTATACAGTGTCAGATCAAGAATTATTTACATCATTAGGGTTAGCTATGGACAGCGAAGCATTGTTTTTAGAACCATCGGCAAATGCCGGAATGTTTGGCGCTATCCGCTTACTCCAAAAAGGTTCGTCCTATTTCGAAAAGCACAACCTCGTCAGCCACCTATCGCAAGCCACACATCTTGTGTGGGCAACAGGTGGCAGTATGGTCCCTGCCACAATGCGTGCCGCTTATTTGGCGAAGAGCAGGGAGTTGGATTAAAGGCAGTGCTTTGTTTTTATTGGGGGGATGATGGTAGTAGATTCGCTCCATTTTGATGGAGGAAGTGGGAATGCCTGTAAAATGTACTGGACCCGCTCAAGAGGAGAGTCAAGTGCTCAAGAAGTATACTGAACCGCTCAAAAAGAAGGTCACAATGCTCGCCAAGATGTTACCTCACTCAAAAAAGGAAAAGCCCTCACCAAGTATAACTAGAACACCGCTCACTGCAATTTCAAAATTAACTAAAAAAACAGGTGGAGAAATTTTTCTCCACCTGTTGGTTGTTTTAACGTTGCAATGCTTTGCGTTGTGCTGCTAGAAATACTTCGTGTGCAGCAAGGACGCCTGCTCCTTGCTCAAAATCGTAGGAGAAGTCTTGGAGGGCAGCTTCCATTAGGGAAACGGCTTGTAAAATGTCACTTGGGAAGCAATAGCCCATATGACCGAATCTGAAAATTTTCCCTTGTAGATGACCGAGCCCGCCAGCAAAATCTAGATGATAGTGCTGTTTCAGATGGGCTAAAAATTCGCCAAGATCGATTCCTTGAGGGGCCTTGATTGCTGTAATGGTTGGTGACGCGTATTGATCCTCTGTTAATAGCTCAATGTGTAAGGCTTTCATGGCGCTACGTACCATATTTTTCATAAGTTCATGACGAGCTACAGTTTGCGCAAAGCCGCCTTCCTGCTCAATCAGTTGACATACCTCGTGCAATCCATAGATTAGTGTGATGGCTGGGGTATTTGGCGTCATGCTCTTTTCGGCCCAGCTTCGATAGCTTAATAAGTTTAAATAGTAAGCGGGTGTTTGATTGTCCTCGATGACTTTCCAAGCTCTTTCGCTGACGCTGATAAGGGAAAGTCCTGGAGGTAGCATCATAGCCTTTTGAGAGCCTGTCACCAAAATGTCGATGCCCCAAGCATCCATTTCAGCAGGGGCACCACCAATACAGCTTACGCCATCTACAATAACAAGGGCATCTGTTTCGTCGCGGATTACCTGCGCTAAGTCAGCAACGGGGTTTATAATGCCTGTAGATGTTTCATTGTACGTAACAAAAACGGCTTTAACGTTGTGCAATGGCTGTAAAAATGCTCGTAGTTCCTCGGCTGTGCAAGCTTGTCCCCATTCTTTTTCAAGCTTATGTACATGGAAGCCATATTGCTCACAAATGGACACGAAATAGTCACCAAATGCTCCAACGGTAATGACCACAACTTCATCACCCGCAGTGACGGTATTGACTGCCGCAGCCTCCAAGGCAGCTGTTCCACCTGATGGCAAAAGTAAGATGTCCTGTGTCGTACCAAAAACAGGTTTTACTAATTCAATTGTTTCACGGTATAACGTTACAAATTCTTGACTCCGATGACTAAAAATATCCCGATTCATCGCCAACTGAACTTTTTTTGGTATCGGCGTTGGCCCTGGATGTCTTAAAATATTTTCATACACATTCATCAATCCCTTTCGTTGTGAATTCGAAATTTTCTAACTATAATAATACCATATTTATGATGATAGCTAGCTGCTATTTTAAAAAATGTTGGAAGAGATTAACATTAAGATGCAATAAAAAAGGGGACTGTACAGATGGAAACAATCATGCATTATCCATATATTTATTTTTTGTACAAACCAAATCAGGTATTGGTATATAAAATTCAAACATTTGAATATATCAAGCTAGCGGATGTGATGGAAAAGGGTGAATGGACGAGCTATGCACTGCAGCCATCTGAATCATTTACAGCTTTTCACCATGAACAACGTCAGCTGCAGGAGGGTTGGACGATGTTGTCCATGACAATCATTTTAAGAATACGATAAGAGAAATACAGGATATGCCAAGTCATCTACCCATCTATATTTGGTATGGACATAATGCAGAAGAACAATATGGGAGCAGGTTCAGTTTATTCAACTAATAGATAGTCTAGCTAAAGAGTTGGCTCGTGTAAAAGGAACAAGAAAACAGTTACAGGAGCAAATTGTTCGATTGGACTCTGAATGTGACAGCTATTTAGGTAATATTGGAGTATTTAGTGAGAAGGGTGATACAAAGCTAGTTATTAGATATGAAAAGAAGTTTGATATAAAATCAAATGAGTTTGAAGAGTTTGAAGAGTTTGAAGCTCAGCTAGAATCCATTAATGTAGAAAAGATTCAAAGGTTAAAACAGAAAGTAGAGCAAAAAAGGACCTTATTCAACAGTTGAAGAAGAATCAAAGTTTTATTAAGAAGAGAAGCTATAGTTATTATAAAAGGCAGCAGTTACTGACCATGAGCTTGAATATTTCTTTACTATGCTTAAACATGACGATGAAATTCAAGAGTTCAACAGCATTTTCAAAGAGAGTCCAATTGAAGTAGGGCTTCAACCGATACCACATAGAATCAAAGTGAGAAAAAATCATAAAGAAGCTAGGGTATCTTGGAATCAGCTTCTTTATGATTACGAACCTAGAGAACAATATGAAAGAGACATTCTGCATCAATAGATGGTCACAGAGGCCCTCAATTATATAAGAAGAAACACGCATATTCAGAAGATGATTATGCGTGTGTTTTTTTAGTTTTCCTTTTTGAACTTGGTAACTTTGGATTCTTCAATCCAACCTTCAATAATCTGCTCTTTTATTTGTGCTTCTAGCTTAATCCAATTGCCTCTTTTTTCTATAATATTTACTATTGTATTTTTAGGTATATTTAAATTAGAGCTGAAAGCTGAATGTCTTGAGGAACTCAATCGAACTTTTGAGGCTTCTCTTAAAATACCGATTCTGTTTATATTTTCATAGGAAGTTAATCTCTGTTCTTTGATATATTTTTTTGCTGATATGTAGCCTATAACATAGATACTATTATCAACAGAGTTTTGGATAGCGTTGATAATTTCGTAGTGATTTTCTATAAGGTAACTAATTGCCATAGAGAATAAAGGTAATAAAATGAGATTTACTAAAGACTTTAAAGCATCAGTACCATAAGATACTAAAACATCTCTTACAAAATCTTTAAATAGAGATTTTTTTTCGTTTTGCTGACTTTGCATGTCGTTAAAAATTCTCTTTACATCTTCCTCAGTTAAAGGTTGATTGTTATTGACTGAATAAGGAGTTTCATCTTCTCTGACTAAGGATGAATTAAAATTTCTATATTCCTCATAGGCTTCTTCAATGTCTTGAAGTTGTCTAGAAACTAATTCTTGAACTTCAAAAAAGTGTTTGGCATTTGCCCCAAAATGTTTGAAAGCCCCCATTGAAGAACTTTGAAAGGAAGCCCCTATTTTATTAACAGCACTGAATGTATCTGATAAATCCAAAGCTGATAAGGAAGAAGCTATGGCTTTATTAGACTGATAGAAAGTATCCCATGTAGGACTTTGAAAGGAAGCTCTTATTTTATTAGCACTGAATGTATCTGATAAATCCAAAGCTGATAAGGAAGAAGCTATGGCTTTATCAGACTGATAGAAAGTATCCCATGCAGGACTTTGAAAGGAAGCTCCTATTTTATTAACAGCACTGAATGTATCTGATAAATCCAAAGCTGATAAGGAAGAAGCTATGGCTTTATCAGACTGATAGAAAGTATCCCATGCAGGACTTTGAAAGGAAGCTCCTATTTTATTAACAGCACTGAATGTATCTGATAAATCCAAAGCTGATAAGGAAGAAGTTATGGCTCTATTATACTGATAGTCAGTACCCATAGCAGGACTTTGAAGAGAAATTTTAAAGTTATCGAAATCTCTAAAGGTATTGTTTTTGTAAATCATACTTTGTTCTATATTTTTTAAATCATTTCTAGTAGCATTGAGTCTTTTAATCAATCAAATCCCACCTTCCTAATATTATTCATATAATAACTAAAAGACTGAATTAATACAATTGAAGAGTTTTTTTACAAAAGTTTTTTTGACTAGATTCATTGATATCGATGCTAGGACAACTTCATCATGAACAAGGAAGTATCGATTTTATACAAACAGGCGTATTCCTTTCAGAGCTACTTGTAAGAATGGAAGAACCACCAAATATCTTCTTTTTAGAGTATAGAATTCGAACTTTAGTCTATAGTGGGGAGTTTGAATTAAAGGGGATTCCTAAATCCATGCGACATTATCAGGTGAGATTACGTCAAAAAACCTCTTTAGCCTGAAGGCATAAAGAGGTTTAACAAGTTGTATTAAGCGGCAACGAATGGTTTGTTCATACGCATTAAACCGTAAATGGCAAAGAATAATCCGCCCGTAATAACCGTTAAAATTGTGTATAGTACAGCCTTACCTGTTTCGCCACACCAGCGATAGAATAGACGATACATGAAATAAATTGAAAAGCCTACCATACCTAGAGAAGCGAGTATGCCGAGAAATGGAATAAACGAAACGATGAACATGCCCGCATAAATAAGCGTATTTTTTAACGCTGTGGCACGTACCGTTTCCCGATTATCCCCACCAGCAGTCAGTAGGAAAAGACTGTATACATTAATAATAGGAATCCAAGCGATATAGGCTACATCTCCAAAACCATTTGTTTTAGACGTCATAAAATAAATGAGTGCACTAATAATGTAGGCGATTAAACCAAGAACAAGAGCTGCTAAAATAAGTATTATAAACAGACCACCCATAGCTGCATCCCAATCATTAGAGTAATAAGAACTATCGTAATTATACATCAGTGAAACCTCCCTTCATTTGAAAATACCAACTAATCATAACAAGCCTAGCCTGTTTAAGCTACAACGAATTTAATGTAATATTTAGTAGAAATCGCACGAATGTACTAGAATATAATTTATTTTTAAGTCTTTGATGATGATTTTTTGAGTAATAAATACAAAAAAAGCAAAAAATATCATTGTGAAAATTATTGTGCTAGTTTTGGAGAATCATTTTTAGTGTTTTTCATTTGCTTTATACAAAACATTACTATCCTATGATGATAGAAGGTCAGAACATGCCATCGAATTCTAAAAAAAGCCATCCTACTAAAATATAGGGTGGCATTTTTGCTTGGATTAAATGAATTTAGCGATATGCTCTAGCTCAATACGAGAAGAATTATATGCAGGAGCTGCTGCTTTACCAATCGCAATTAAAATGACGGGTACGATATGGTCTTCTAATGCAAAGTGTTGAGCGAAGGCTTCTTTATTAAATCCGCCCATTGGGACTGTATCATAGCCCATGTCTTTTGCTAAAAGCATAATTTGCATAGAAATTAGACCAGCATCAAATGTAACGATATTCTTTAACACTTCTTGTGGAAGCTGAGAATATAAGTTTATCGAGTTATTGATCATTAAATCTTTGGTTGCTTCATCAATATAACCAAGATCAAAGTTTTTCGTATAAACAGCCTCGGCATTTTCGTACATTTTTGTATCGCCTAAAACGGCAATAATCGCTGAGGATGTTTCGATTTGTTCTTGATTGTTTGCGATGGCACGTAATTCTTTTTTGATTGCCTCGTCTTGAATTACTAAAAAGCGCCAAGGTTGTAGGTTGCTAGATGATGGAGCAGAAGTCGCTTCTACAAGTAATTGTTCTAATTGCTCTTGTGGAATTTTATAGTTTTCGTCGTATTTACGAACAGATTTACGTTCATGCATAATTTTATTTAAAGAACTTTTTGTCACTGTCATAATTTTTTGTCTCCTTCATTATATGATGCGTTTTTTACTATACGATAAACGCATTCATTTTCCAAGTAAATTGCTCGAATTAAAGAGTCTTGAAAACAGGATTTATTATCTGCCTATCATTTAAAAAGTTACAAAAAAAATATATTTTTATAGAGGTAATCCATTTATACTAGAAGGTAAATAGAGCAAAAATAACAGGTATGGAGTGACAGACAGATGAAAAAACTATTGGGAAATTTAAAGCTTATGGCAAAAATAGGGATACTTATTCCTATTATTATTGTTTTTCTAGGTGGTATGTCCTTCCTTAATTATTTGAGTGCATCACATGAACTTGAAAGCTCTATTGAAAATGAAATGTCTTTACTGGCAGATGATGTAACGGGCTCTGTTGAGAGCAAATTACATGCGCATATTCAGTTGATTTATAGTGCAAAGACAACGATAGAATCAGCTGACAGTATGATGACGAGAGAGCAATTTATTCGCTATGTACAGCAGCTATTGCCATACAATAAGGAAACTTATGGTATGGGGTTATGGCTAGAGGAGGATGTGGCAAAGGGGGAAATTTTTGGCCCGTATGCCTATAAAGAAGGAGAAAAAATTGTCTCTACGGATACGTATGAAGATCCAGCCTATCATTTTCATGAGCAGGAATGGTACCGCAACAGCATCCACTCGAATAGCATTGTCCATACAACACCTTATTTTGATGAGGCCTTAGGAGAAATGTTTATTTCATTTGGCACACAAATTGTGAAAGATTCTAAGCCAGTGGGGGTTATTACAGGGGATTATGTGTTAGATTCTATCCAATCCATTGTCTCTGATGTGCAAATTCGACAGAGTGGCTATGCCTTTTTAATAGATGATAGTGGGAATTTTTTAACGCATCCTGATGTAGATAAAGTAAATAAAGAGACGATTCAGCAATTTTTAAATATTCCTGTTGAGCAGCTAGCTGAGCAGAAAAAGCTAATACAGACAACGATTGATGGGAATGACTTTACGCTACAATATCAGCAAATTCAGAACATGCCGTGGAAATTGGTTTTACTTGTTCCTACAGATGAGCTTTACAGTGAGGTACAGGCGATGCTTCAGCAGCAAATCGTGATTAGTGTGGTGCTTATTGCCCTGATCACCATCATTATTTATTTCCTTGCTCGCTATATACGTACGGAAGTGAAAACGATGAATACATATTTAGGCTACCTTGCTACGGGTGATTTAACGAAACAAATGGCCATTCATACAAAGGATGAATTTGGTGAAATGGCACAGTACTATAATGAGTCTGTGGAAGGGTTAGGGTCTATGATACAGCGCATTGTTGCTGAAACGGAGACAGTTGCCTCCACTGCCGAAGAATTAACAGCCAGTGTACAAGAGGTCAGTAAAACCGTCACGGAAGTAGCTGTTTCTATGCAAAATGTGGCTGAAAATACGAGTTCACAGCAGCAGGTGAGTAGTCAATTAACAGGTGTCACAACACAATTAGGTGATGACATGAAGACTGCCATGGACGATTTACAAGAGGCAGTGCAACAGTCGGTAACAACCTCTCATCTAGCTACAGGGGGCTCGCAAAAAATACGGGCTTTTGTGGATGACATTGTCCAGCTTCATGCACAGGTAGACAGCAGTGCTAATCTGGTGAGTAGCCTGAAGGTGCAATCCGCTCAAATTGAGCAAATGAGTCAGCTTATTTCTGCTATTACTGACCAAACCAATTTATTATCTCTCAATGCGGCTATAGAGGCGGCACGAGCAGGCGAGGCAGGAAAAGGTTTTGCCGTTGTAGCTGGTGAGGTTAAAGCACTTGCTGAACAGACAAGTAGAGCCTCTTTAGACATTGCGAAGGTCGTGCTGACGATTCAGGACCAAATGAATGAGGCGGTGGACATGATGGAGCAAAGTCGAAAAATTGCTCACCAAGGTATTGGTTCTGTCCAGCAAGCAGGTACTACCTTTGATACGATTGCTAGTGCCATTGAAGGGCTCCAGATGACGATACGAGAAACGAGTAATACAACAGCAGATGCTTTTAAAAACTTGCAGGAAGTGACAGCACAAGTGCAGATGATTAACCAACAGGCGATGGCAACAAATGATTATACATTAAATGTTTCGGCCATCACTGAGGAACAAGCCTCCACCATGAATGAAATGGCTGTAGCCTCTGAGCAGTTAGCACAGCTTGCTCAAAATTTGCAGGAAGAAACAGCTGAATTTACTGTCTAATAGTAGGGCGTACATCGATAGGAAGATGTACGCCTTTTTAGGATCTAAATGAAAAAGCTTCCCACTCCACGCTTTTTGTAGGCAGAGCCGATTTGAATTGTTTAATCATTTTTGGGGGTCCACAAATAAAAACACTTGTTTCAGCAGATAGTGACAGCTGATGGAAGGATAGCTTTTCTTCATGAGCTGTATTAATAAAGGTGACAGTGAAATGATCGTTCATTCGAGCATAGCTCTGTAGAAAATCTTTGTAGATGGCATTGTCTTGACCATGGAAGGAATAATACAAGTCAATTTTCTTATCAGGCTTTGTTTGTAAATAGGCAAGAAAAGGTGTAATGCCCATGCCACCAGCAATCCAAATTTGCTGATTGGCCACTCGATCAAAGTCAAAATGACCATATGGCCCAGCTATGGCAACTGGTGTATTGAATTGAAGATCGTTGTAGAGCTGTTTCGTATAATCTCCAATGGCTTTGATTGTTACCGTGATTTGTTCGCCATTACCACCAGTAATAGAGAAGGGGTGTGGCGCTTTTTCGATACCCTCTTGAAAAATTTTTAAAAAGAGAAATTGTCCTGGTCGATAGTCGAGTTTTTTTGTGAGTGTCAGCTCAACTTCAATCACATGGGCGTTCAGCCTTTGAATGGCTGAAACATGACCTGTATATGGAAAGAACATATCTTGATACATTGTCAACATATACAGAGCAGACATAAAACCAATCGTTGTTGTCAGTGCTGTGAAAATGCCTAAAGGAGAAGGTTGTAATAAATCATATTGGCTAGAAAAATAAGCATGATAAATACCGAAAGTATAAGGTACAAGTAGTAAACGATGTAGCCAGCGCCAATGCTCATACTTTAAAAACTTTGCAATGAACGCTAGGACAATCAGGGCAATAAAGCCATATTGGGCAAGCTCACCAAGGTCTTTAGCGAAGTCTTTTAGTGAGGTTTCTTGTATGACTGCCTCATCAGTAATCATTTTTTGCAACTGACCATGCAAGAGGATGAATCCAAGTGAAAGGATTGCGAGTAATTTATGATAAAAATAAACATGCTCAAGACTAGAAAACCAACGCTCTAACAGTTTCATTCTGGTAGCCAATAAGAACACAAGAAATAAACTAGTCATGGCTAAGCCTCCAATGAGATGGCTTAGTATGTTCAATGGATGGATGGGCTCCATAGGTGTAGCGACATACCAAAGAAAAGCACTAGTGCCCATTATGCAAAAGATAAAAAGTAGTCCTTTATAAGCTCTCATATATAACCTCCATCCCTATTTTTATCCATATTCTATATCGCTATACAAATAATGAGTTGAAAAATATTTTCGAGCGTACGTTCGGAATGTACGTTCCCTTTCGGGCGGAATTATGGTACAGTAAGAAGGAAAAAATAGAGAGAGAAGGAGTGGAAGTAATTTATGCAAGGGAACACCCATATTGTTGGGGGCATCACAGCAAGTCTCGCCTTTGCACAGTTTTCAAATGATAACCCACTTGTCTTAGTAGGGGCAGGTGTTATCGGTGCATTACTTCCAGATATATGTCATAGAGGTAGTAAAATCGGTCGAACATTTCCCATCCTCGCGAAGCTGGTTAATACAGTGTTTGGACATCGTTCCTTTACACATAGTTTGCTTTTCCTATTGTTCGTTATGGTGGCGTTACATACTTTAGTTCCTTACAAAGCAATTTCCATTGGGATTATTATAGGGATGGCTAGTCATATCCTGCTTGATATGTGTACAAAAAAGGGCGTTAAACTATTTTTCCCAGCGACTGTATCCATTCGTTTTCCACTTACAACGAAAACGGGTAGCAAGGTGGAAGGGATCGTACTTATGTTGCTTTCGATGCTGTCCATCTATTTGAGCTATGAATTGATTGTCAAATTTATAGATTCGATATAAATTAAGAAGAGCCCCAGTATTGGTTTACTGGGGCTTTTGATGTTAGTCAGCTTGTACCTCTTCCACAGTCTGCTCTACTTCGGCGCGCGTCATTTTTTCTCGACCTTCTTGCATCGCCTTCAACGTTTTGTGGGCTAAGGCAAGTGGTAGGCGGCAAAACAGCAGAATGGTACGTTTATTAATATCTTTCATATAGAGGTCTGCTTTGGCTAAATTTTCTTCAGCATAGACAAACAAATCTTCGCGTGTCCAGCCATCAGGCACGAAGTTGACACCACGTTCATCTAAATCCTCATGCTGATTACGTAAGATGTTGACAGCCTGGAGTCCACGACCATAGCCTATTGCTAGCTCACGATCAGTTTGAACGTTGGCACCCCACGCCCAAAGCTCAGACAGCATCGTCCCTACAAGCCCTGCCACGTAGTATGTATAATCATCCAAATCCTCGCGTGTATGCACCTGCCAATTGGCCTTTGCCCATTTGGCCATACCAAAAGCCATTTCGCTTGTGGAAGCCTGAACAATTTTTCGCGATTCCTCAGGACAAAATGTTAGCCAATCTGCTAATCGAAGGGATACTTCTGGCAGTTGATCGGCATAAGGTGCTAATAATGCTTGATAAGCTTCTTTATTAAATGTGTCCTTTAATAATTCACTTGTTGCGGACAATAAATTAAATTTCACATCATTCGAAAGCTGTTCATGATCTTCAATTTCATCAATGGCACGCATGGCTAAATAGGCAGCAGCCACCGATATCTTTAAATCATTTTTTAAAAAAGTAATAGGTATATAAAACGTGCGGCTTGTATCTTTTAAAACCTGCATCGCTTCTTTGTAAAGTCTTTTTTGTTCGTTCACTTGTATTCCTCCGTTCAAATGGTTCCATATCTATAGTATATCGTATCGTAAAAAAAGGGAAAGATAAAACAGATTGTTCATATTTAGAGAGATATTCTTTGAAAACGATTACTACAAATGATATAGTTTAATAATAAACTATTTAAATCTATACTTTTATGGTGGTCAATAAGAGTGGATTTATACTAGTATAGCTACATCAATTTCAAATGAGAGGAAGTTTAATGAAATGGGACGTTTAAATAATAAAATTGCTATGATTACAGGCGGCGCTTCTGGTATGGGTGCAGCGATGGCTAAACTGTTTGCACAAGAAGGTGCTACAGTAATTGCAGCTGATATTAATGAAGAAAACTTAGCAAAAATTTCTGAGCTAGAAAATGTAGAGGGAATGAAATTAGATGTTTCCTCTGACGAAAACTGGGCAGATGTAACAAAAGCAATTGTTGAAAAATATGGTCGCATTGATATTTTAATTAATAATGCGGGTATTTCATCAGAAAAAGGACCCGATCAAATTACACAGGCAGACTGGTCAATTATGCATAATATCAATGCATTTGGACCATTTCTTGGCATTAAACATGCTGCGCACTATATGAAAGAAGCAGGCAAAGGCTCCATTGTTAATACATCGTCTTACACAGCGATTATTGGGGCAGGCTTTAATGCCTATACAGCCTCTAAAGGTTCTTTACGTGCGATTGCTCGTGCAGCAGCTTCAGAGCTTGGTGCTTTCAATGTCCGTGTGAACACGGTATTCCCTGGTGTCATCGAAACACCAATGACAGCCAAATTATCAGAAGCAAAAGAGGCAATGGATATGTTAGTAAGAGCTACACCAATGGGGCGTCTTGGTCAACCAGAGGAAGTAGCAAATGCTATTTTATTTTTAGCATCAGACGAGGCTTCTTACATTACGGGTGCCGAGCTTGTCATTGATGGTGGCTATTCAGCACGCTAGTTAAATATAGTAATTGAAAAGTGGAAATGCCTGTTCAAGCAGTGCATTTTCACTTTTTTTGTTTTTTTAGTAGAATGATGATAAAGCTTTAGAAATTCGTCAAAAAACAGCTATTGATTAGATAAATTTTGATATTTTTCGTGATTTTTTCAAGAAAGTGTACGAAGTTATTGCACAATCATTTCAACAGCGTTAAAGTTTAGAAAGGGCAAAATGTCATTACACGATTTGGGGGACTGTACTGAGCGTTTAGCTTTTGTACGAACAAAATCAGGAGTCAGGATTTTGGCATACATAACTCCTTGCAAAATCCTGGATACCAAAGAGGGCATGAATTTGATGAATTGCCTGAATCATAGCGTAAACCGTCATCATAGTATGAGAAAATTACGTAATAAAAACAAAGGAGAATTGTATGCCAAAGGCTATAGGTATTGATGCAGGCGGCACATTGACAAAGGTTGCTTATTTAGATCAAGACAATGAACTTGTGTTAACAACCTTTCCGTCGAATGATTTGCAATCTGTCACAAAATGGATTATTGATCATCCAGATATTGAGGATATTGGTGTTACGGGGGGACGTACAGAGCAATTACTTGATGTCATTAAAACAATGAAATCGATTCATTATATAGTGGAATTTGAAGCTACATTAAAGGGTGTCCGATTTTTGCTTAATAAAGAAGGCTACTTTTTTGAGCGCAGTATGATTACCAATATTGGGACAGGTACGTCCATTCATTATATGGAAGGTAATACACATATTCGCGTTGGTGGGACAGGCGTTGGTGGTGGGACACTAATTGGTTTGTCAGCGCTTACAACGGGCATTACAGATTACAATGAAATCCGTGAAATGGCTGCCAATGGCAATCGTGAAGGAATCGATTTATTGGTCAAGGATATTTATCAAGGCATGGATACACCGATTGACGGTCATTTAACGGCTAGTAATTTTGGGAAAGTAGGCATTACAAAGTCGATAAAGCATCCTGCTGAGGATATTATTGCGACCGTTCAAGGACTAGTAGGCGAAGTCATTACAACACTCAGCATTCAATATGCGGAGGAAAAAAATGCACAGCATATCGTTTATATTGGCTCCACATTAAGCAATAATGATCATCTTACCCGAGTGATTGCAAATTATACACGCACGAAAAAGCATACACCTGTCTTTATTAATGACCATGGCTTTTCTGGTGCTGTCGGAGCATTACTTAATATTACAGAATATACAATTGTCTAACGATTTAAGGACATAACATATTGTATGACAACTAGTTATGTCCTTTGTTATTCAACTACAATAAGAAGTTATTTAAACACTTTATCTATTTTGTCTTTATCATAATCTAATATCCAGTCATTGTATGTATAATAAATGTCTCGTATAGATTCAGGTGAGGTAGCAAGTAAATCACAGCCTCTATCATCGTAAACGTGAAAAATGGTTTTCTTTTTGATATTTAAAAAATATATCCTATGAAAAATACTTGGTTGGATTCCTAAATCTTGATTACATACTGCTTTTAACAATGGAATGTACTTCAAATCAGATGTTTTACATGCAAGTGTAAACCTATGTGTTTTATATTTTCCGTCCTCATCATCTTCGGGGAAAATAGAAGACATTTCTGTATGCTTCAATTTATATAAGACTGATTTATCATAGATATATGGAGAAAAAATTCTCGCTTTGTGCTGATAGGTTTTTCTACCTCCAAGATCATTGATATCTACTACCATAAAAATTTCCTCGTCTTGTAAATGTAGTGCTTCAAACAGCGTGACAGCCCTTTTATAAACCTCCTGTATATAAAGACGATCTTCATAATCGTATTCTCTAGCTCGCTCTACCCCTAGTTCGAATCGTATGCCAATTTCCCAGTTATAAAACAAAGGTGGTCTAAGAAGTAAGGAAGGAAAATTTTCATTCATATAGTCATTTAAAAGCATATTTGCACCTCAACTTTATTTTTAAAATTTTACCTTTAACAAACCGCCAGAATAATAGTCAAAGAAGAAAATGACTCTACCCATTAATTTAGAAATTATATTTCCCTTTCGTTACTGCATTGGGATAGATGATTAATTTGCCAGTTAACATTTACAAATCCAATATTACTAATATAAGCATTTATCAATTTTGTTTTACTTGAACCTATTCTACCATTTAAAAATTGAGCTAGGAAAGTATTGATAACTCCTCCGAAGCTACTATTAACAGCTTCCATGCTACTAACGATTTTTACATAATCCATTCATAACACCATCATTTAATCCAAACGCTTGTAAATACATAACCATGAGAAATCTCACCATTGGGATTTTTAAGATAATCAATTGGTGTCGAAGAATTAATCAGTATTATATACCATTCGTCATAACTCATTCCTGTTGTAGTTTTAAACCTTACTTCTCCTTTTGTTTTCCTATATTATACATAATATTCCAATTATTCGATATATATTTAACATCAAATTGATCATGTTCATTTTTTTTACAAATAGCGAAGAAACTTACCTACATGAAAACATCTCGAACTGAACAAATTAGGTAGTAGGAGGTGAAGCTACGTGGGAAAGCGTAATAATCGAAACAACAGTAAAACCATGAATATGAGAACACATAATCCTTTTGGCACTTACAAAAGCAAGGACCTCGATCGAAGTAATAGCAATAATAACAACCCAAATGATAACTTGAATGAAGAGTTCGCGGCAGAATTTGATGCAAAGGCTAAAAATAAAAACAATAAAACGAATCATGATAAAAACCAACAGTCGAATAAAACAAAATAGTGGAGGTACAAATCATGGCAAAAAAGAATAAGACAAGCTTTAAAAAGAAAAAGAAGGAAGATACACACAAAAAGAATGATCGTGAGGAATATTCAGCAGAATTTAATCAGGTCATTCATAATAATCCCCAACAGCCAAAGCAATAAACACAAGCTGCTCCAAAGTCTTTTGGAGCTCTTATTTTTTACTGTTTGTGCTGCTTTATACAGTCAAAAAGGGAGTGATTCAAGTGAGAAAATTTTATTTACTTGGGCTTCTTTTTGTTTCTCTAGCTATGTTTATACAAATACCAGTGGTTGCCAATGCACAACAAGAAACACCAGCTTATGCAAAATGGGGACAGCTGGCTATCAAAGAGGTAAAGGCGAAATATCCTACGGCTAAAATTGTGGATTATTTGCATGAGGGCAAGGAAGTACAGGGGGCATCAACCATTGAGAAATTTAAGCTTTGGCTCAAGCAGCCTGACAAGGAATTTGGTGTTCATGTCAGAATCAGCTACCAAACGACAACGCAGGAAGTAGAAAAAATTGAATTTCAAGAAAGTACTTCATAAAATAAGGATGCCCTATTTTAGGCATCCTTGTTCTTTAACCCTCTAGCTTTTGAATAAATGCACGCATTAAGCCTGGTAAATCAGGCCATGCATGCCCACTTATTAAATTACCATCTGTGTGAAGGTTGGCATCAATGTAAGTTGCTCCTGCCACCTGCACCTCAGGCTTGCAGGCAATATAGGCTGTTAGCTCACGCCCTTTTAGCACTTCAGGAATGGTCGCGAAAATTTGCGCTGCATGACAAACGGCTGCAATTGGTTTATTCGTTTCAAAGAAGTGGCTTACTAGTGCTGGGACATGCTCATTCAAACGAATGTATTCAGGTGCACGTCCACCAGGAATAATGAGCCCATCGAATTGTGTTGGGTCAATAGCACCAAAAGCAGCGTGGGCCTCTAATCCATAAGCAGGACGCTCGATATATGTATCGACACCCTCTACAAAGTCGTGTAATACGGTTTGTAATTTCTTAGCGGATGGTGCTGCAATTGTGACATCATACCCTGCTTCAAGACAACGATAATAAGGATAAAAAATCTCTAAAGCCTCTACTGCATCTCCTGCGAGTATTAAAACCTTTTTCCCCATGCTTCCATCTCCTTTACATTGTAAATCTACTAAGTTTTATTCGACACTTGCAAAAAATTTCCTGCTTACAGTAGGGTTACCTTTCCAAATTCCTTGCTTTACAAAGAAAAAAATGAAGCGTATAGTATTTATTTAACTAGGTAAATAAATTCGCAGGAGGTAAACAATATGAATCCAATATTTCATGCTTTATTCCAAAAAAGTCGGTATTTAACGAACTGCTTAAATGAAGTATTAAAGCAACATCATTTATATAGCTCCCAATGGGCCATTTTATATTGCTTACATAAAAACGGGCCAATGACCTTAACACAAATTTGGAAATATTTAAATGTGGAAGCGCCCAGTATTACAAGAGCTATTACACGACTAGAAACATTGGGCTGGGTCCAACGATTAGATGGAGAGGATAAGCGAGAAAAAATTGTGACTCTTTCCGCTCTAGGGGAGGAGCGCTTACCAGCGATCACCGTAACCATATTAGCATTTGAGGAAGAAATGGTGGGCTCTTTAACTGTTGAGGAGCAGCAGCAATTTCTGAAGTTATTGGAAAAAATGAAAGGTTGATGGACATGCAGCAAGAAGAAAATACACAAATATGGACGAAGCGTTTCATTAGCCTCTTTTTAACGAATATCTCTGTATTTTTTGTTTTTTATGGACTTGTAACGACTTTACCACTCTATGCGATTGGTGAACTACATCAGACAGATAAGGAAGCGGGCCTATTATTGTCAGGCTTTTTATTGTCAGCTATTATTGTACGCCCGTTTTCAGGTAAGTTATTAGATGTTTTTGGCAAGAAAAAACTGTTAGTCCTATCTATAGTGGGCTATTTTATCTGTACCGTTTTATATTTATTTATTCATCCGTTTGGACTTTTACTTGGTCTTCGCTTTATTCAAGGGATTTTCTTTAGTATTATCACAACAGCTGCAGGATCTTTAGCGGCTGATATCGTTCCTGCTAAACGAAAAGGGGCAGGGCTAGGCTACTTTACGATGTCTACGAATCTAGCTGTCGTCATTGGACCATTTATCGGCTTATTATTAATTCAATATAGTACCTTTAATGTCTTATTCATAGTCATGAGTATATGTATTCTAGCAGGAGGAATTTTAGCATTAACGGTCAATACAGATGATTTACCGAAGCCAGTGCATGAAGGAAAACTAACTTTTAAATTGAATGATTTATTTGAGCGTAAGGCGCTTCCTGTTGCAGCAATTGCCAGCCTCGTCGCTTTTTCGTATGCCAGTGTGCTATCCTTTTTATCGGTCTATGCACAGCAAAAGGAATTAATGGCTGTAGCTAGTCTCTTTTATGCAGTATTTGCAGCGGCAATGCTCATTACACGTCCATATACAGGAAAACTTTACGATACGAAGGGACCGCAATTTGTCATTATTCCTGGCATTATTTCCTTTGCCATCGGTCTAGTCATGCTAGCATTTGTTGAAGGACCAATGTTATTTTTAAGTGCTGCTATTTTTATAGGCTTTGGCTATGGAGCTGTAACGACTAGCTTGCAAGCATTAGCAGTTCAATCCACTGCCATTCAACGAAGCGGCTATGCAACAGCAACCTATTTTACGATGTTTGACCTGGGTATCGCACTAGGTTCGTATATTTTAGGAATGGTAGCTGTACAGGCAGGCTATGCTTCTGTCTATTTATCGGGGGCAGGCTTACTGGGGGTTGTCTTTATTATTTATCTATTACGCCTTGCAAGGATGAAACCGAAAAAAGTAGTGCATATATAGTCAAACAGTTGGGGTTGTGCCCAACTGTTTTTATAATTGTCCCAGCCTCATCAAAATAAATTTTGTTCATTTATAAGAAAGATACGATTTATAAAAAGTTTTAATGAGCTCTTTTTCAAAATGAGTATTACTTTTGTCCTTTTTAAATCTAACGAAAACTACTTTTTGTTTACTTATCTTTAATAATGTTGACAATTGTCGGAAATTCTAATCGATTTCTTAAAACGCAGTACTGGTATTGGATTCATGATAAAAATTATATAATAGACGATTAAAGGAGAGCCACCCAAGCATGCTCTCCATTTTTATATTCTTATTTCTTTATCCTAGTCCAACATTAAAGCCTGCAGCTTAACTAAATTTTTCATTTCAAGCTTTTGTATTTAGCATAAAGAATGCATAGAGAAAAACACTAAGAAAATCTTAAGAATTGATGTCGGAGTTTGTTAAGATTTAATTAGTATTATATCCTTATACGAATCCTATAGGGGTGATGACATGAACCTAAAGCGGTGGAGGAGTGAATGTAGTTGAACATTTTGATTTGTGATGATGATAAAGAAATTGTTAGGGCGATTAGCATTTATTTAGAAAATGAGGGCTATCATGTATTCAAAGCTTACAATGGTATAGAGGCAATCGATCTTATTCGGGATCACGTTATTCATCTTATTATTATGGATATTATGATGCCAAAAATGGATGGGATTACGGCGACGATGAAGATTAGGCAAGATAATATGATTCCGTTAATAATGCTTTCTGCTAAATCGGAGGATTATGACAAAATACTCGGATTAAATATTGGAGCAGATGATTATATGGCTAAGCCGTTTAATCCATTAGAACTTGTGGCTAGAGTGAAATCACAGCTAAGAAGGTATACGACATTTGGGAGCCTCGAGATGAGCAGTTCTGTATTTCAAACGGGCGGGCTTGTGATTGATGATGAACAAAAAGTCATTACTGTTGATAAACAAGAGGTTCATTTAACACCAGTGCAATATAAAATCTTAAAGCTTCTGACAGCCAATGCTGGTAGGGTGTTCACGATTGAAGAGATTTATGAAAAGGTATGGAATGTCAGGGCTATTAATCCTGAAAATACGGTTTCGGTTCATATTCGAAAGATTCGAGAAAAAATTGAAATTAATCCAAAAGAGCCAAAGTATTTAAAAGTTGTATGGGGAGTTGGGTATAAGGTTGAGAAAGTTGAGAAGTATTAGTCATGCACTTATAACGAAAATAGTTGTGTTTCTAATTGCCATCGCTTGTTTAATTGGTATAGCGAGGGTAATGATCAACATGGAATTTAATGGAATTCACCTTAGTAGTTTAAATCAAGATAATTATTTTGAAAGCCGAGCATTCGCTGATGAAAGTTACAGCATTATGGCTCCTTTAGCGCAATTAATCGGGAAATATAAAAGTGAAGAATATATTTTAAGTGGTAAAACACTAACAGAAGAGGATAATAGAAGAATCGAAGAGGAATTATATTATGATTTTCGTAATTCTTACAGATATAATTCGAATTTGAGTGAAGAGGAAAATAAGCATATCTATCAAGAAAAATATGCAAATGACATTGCTAGAACAAAAGATGAAAGCATAAATGAACAGGTAAGAAATTTTTATCAGTTACGTAGTACGTTAGAAGCTTATGAAGGAATTGTGTTTTATGCGAGTGACGGTGAACATGAATTTTCCAATAGTGATCTCAAGAAGAAAGAGCAATTTAAATCCTTTGATGCATATATGCTATTTGAGGATTACCAACAAAAGCTTTATCCAAATGAAATGAAAGAAAGTCAATACTTGGGTTACATTACACACGAAGTTGACACGTTGAACCCACAGACAGATGTTATGTATGTGGCGTTTAAAGATTCTTTCTTACAACAAAAAATGGCGGAATGGGAAAAAGATAAAGAGAATGCCCAAAGTTTTCTGAATGAATTCATGGTATTTTTAGCAGGGTTTATTTTATCTTTTGTTTATTTAATCATAGTTATTGGAAGAAGGTCATTTAAAGATAAAGAAATTCATTTCCATGTCATAGATAAACTCTATAATGATTTCAATATTGTGCTAGTTGGTTGCTTAACAGCGATGTGGATCACCATGATTGTTGAAGTGTTCCATGATATGTACATGTTCTTCACCGTGCCTATTTTTATCATTGCCTTACTATTGATTTTATCGCTCGTAAAGCATATTAAAAATAGATCGTTATTTCAGCATACACTGCTCTATCAAGTTTTCAAAAAGCTATTTATTTGGGTGAAACATGTTTTTGACAGTGGTAGTACAGGCGTGAAAATTGTACTACTAGTCATTGGCTATCCATTAGTTGTAGCGGCAACATTTTTTATATTTCCCATTACGATAGGTGTAGCTGCCTGGTTGGCGATGCGAAAGGTGAAGTCATTTAATCGCATTAAAGAGGGCGTAGAGCAAATTAAGAATGGGGATCTTCATCATCGAATTGAAGTCGATGGAAAAGGGGAGTTTAGTCAACTTGCAGAAAATATTAATCGTATTACAGATGGGTTAAAAAAGGCAGTGGATAGTGAAATCAAGAGTGAGCGTTTAAAAACAGAGCTTATTACGAATGTTTCGCATGATATCAGAACGCCTTTAACATCAATTATTACGTATGTCGATTTATTAAAATTAGAAAACGATCCTGAAATGATTGCTGAATATGTAGACGTGTTAGATCAAAAGTCGAAAAGACTCCAGCACTTAACGGATGATTTATTTGAAGCGGCTAAAGCATCAAGTGGTAGTATACCTGTCCAGTTAGAACGGATTGATATCGTATCATTACTAACACAAGGAATCGGAGAAATGGATGAAAAAATTGAAGCCTCGTCATTAGATTTTAAGTTAGCCCATCCAACAGAAAAGGTGTATGTGAAGGCTGATGGTAAACTTCTATGGCGTTCCATCGAAAACTTATTCTCGAATATTTTTAAATACGCACAGCCTACATCAAGGGTATATATTAGTGTTGAAGATTTAGGGAATGAAATACTTGTGACATTTAAAAATATTTCAGCATACGAATTAAATATCTCAGTCGATGAGCTAATGGAACGTTTTAAACGAGGAGATGAATCGAGATCAAGTCAAGGTAGCGGATTAGGGTTATCGATTGCTGAAAGCCTTATTCACATCCAGAACGGCAAGTTCTTAGTTCAAGTAGATGGCGATTTATTTAAGGTCATGATTTATCTACCGAAATTTCCAAATGAATAATGTCCTATTCCTTTATGACTGTAGACAAACTCAACGAATTTTGAGTTTGCTTACAGTCTTTTTTCTTTTACAATGAAATAAAGTAAAGCCGTTGATTTCCACTACGGGCGGATGCTTTCCGCGAGCGGGGTCGAGCTGCTTCCCTCGCTTCGTTACTGTCGCTTCGCTTTCGTACAGAAAACATCCGCTCAGTCCATTTTCTATCGTATATTAAAAGAGATTATGCATCAGGGACTCCTCCAAGTAGACCATCTATTTATGGATTCTACGCATGTGAAAGCGAGTGCGAATAAACGGAAGTATGATAAAAAGGTCGTGCGAAAAGAAACACGTGCTTATGAAGAGAAGCTTCAATTAGAGTTAAATATGGATCGTGAAGAACAAGGAAAAAAGCCCTTTCCCCCAGAGAAGTTTGAAAAGGAAAAATGGAAAGAAATAAAGGAAAGCACGACAGATCCTGAAAGTGGCTATTACGTGAAGGGTGAACGAACGAAACACCTCCTTGAAACCGAATAAGAGAGCAACATTTCAAATGATGTTCCTTGATATAATTCTCTATGTAATATAACTATGTTTGAACAAGGAGATGGAAGCATGAGTAAGTTAACAGGGAAAATCGCTTTAGTTACAGGATCAAGTCGAGGAATTGGCCGCAGTATTGCACTGCGTCTGGCACAAGAGGGAGCCTTTGTCGTCGTCCATTACGGGAAAAGACGTAATGAGGCAGAAGCAGTTGTTCACCAGATCAAACAAAGTGGAGGAAATGCTTGCGTGATTGGTGCTGACCTTAGTACCTTAGATGGTATTCAAAATTTATTTACTACTTTGGATGATACTATTCGGGAATATATGGGCGGTGGCGGATTCGATATTCTTGTCAACAATGCTGGAATTGGTCAAATTATCAGTTTAGAAGAGACGACGGAAGAATCATTTGATGAGGTAATGAAGATTAATGTTAAAGCACCACTTTTTGTTACTCAGCAAGCTTTGCCACGTTTAAAAGATGGAGGACGTATTATTAATATTTCATCTTTTGTGACTCGTGCAGCCTCGCCAAGTGTCTTTACGTACAGTATATCCAAAGGTGCTATCGACACATTTACGCGACTTCTAGCCAAACAGCTAGGGAGCCGTAATATTACGGTAAACGCCATCCAGCCTGGAATTATTAATACAGAAATGAATGCTGATACTTTGGAAAACCTGGAAGGACAAAAATATGCTGCTGGTCTTTCAATTTTCAACAGATGGGGTGAACCCGAGGATGTGGCAGATATTGCCGCCTTTCTTGCTTCCTCAGACAGCCGTTGGGTAACAGGTCAGTTGCTTGATGCAAGTGGAGGATCTCATCTATAACAAATTTATAAGGAACTTCAAATGAAGTGACTCCAAAAAGTTAGACACATATTTTAAGCAGTTACTGAGGAATGAACTCTGTATTGGGCAGGTCTCATTCCTTTTTGCGATAAATTTCTCAACACGTATTGTTTCTGTACTTGCATTGTTATTTACTTTTGCACAAAAAAGTAAACCGCCCCTGCCTCGCCAGCATGTGAGAGGGTTTACTTTCATCACTTGGCAAATCGCCTTTGAAGCGATTCGTATTTATTAATATACATGGATAAACGTTTTTTTTAATATTGTAAATTTAATAACTCTGGATAGAAACAACGAGTAAAAGAGTTCAGCTATTTAAGAAGTATATTTAAAAATGCTTATTAGTTAAATGAAAGAGGAGCCCTCATTGATATATAAGAACATTGTCAATATAACAATTCTTTTTCAATAGCTTAATTTCAAAGCTTTCAATATCCCCTCTGATTACGTTACTTATCTTTAATACCACCGAACTTATTATATTTTTTCTAATCAAGATTGTTTAATTTTAAAAATTATGAAAGCATAGTAGTAATTTAAATAATGGGAAGAACCCGCTTCAAAAATCACTATTTGTCGTAACTATTTTGTTATGGCTACTTGATGGTGTTTTGAAGCGGGTTCTTTCATTTTATTAAAATCTTTTTCAGGAATGAGGGGACTAACTAATGACCTTCGGGAGTTTGATAGATCCTCTAAAAATAGTAAAATTAGAGTATACAAGAATCTAATTCATTTGGAGGGAATAAATATGAAACGTGGTACTTTTAGAAAGAACTCAAACAAATTATTACTTGCGACTTTAGCTCTAGCTGTGGCGACTCCCGTGTATGCTATATCTGCTACTTATACTGTTGCAGAAGCGGCAACGAAAACGACATTTAAAGATGTCCCTAAATCGCATTGGGCATATGAGTCAATTAAACAAGTAGCAGAAAAAGGGCTTGTGGCAGGCTACAGTGACGGTACATACAAACCATCTGCACAGGTAACACGAGCAGAGTTTGCAACATTCCTATCACGCGTATACGACGGAAACGACCGTACACCATCTAAATTTTCAGATGTTGGAGCTTCACATTGGGCAAATGACGCTATTCAAGAAGGACTAGCAGTTGGATTCATTAAAGCTAGTGATTTCTCAAATAACAAATTTGAACCAAACAAAGCAATGACTCGCGGTGAAATGTCTCGTTGGTTAGCAAATGGTTTAGCACATGCGAACGCTGATTATGGTAAAGCGATTGAAGAAATGGCAAATTCAAGCCTTACAATTATTCCGATCCCAGAATTTTATGGTGGAGGGGTTAATAAGAAGGATCTTCCGTATATCGGGGTAGCACTTGGTACTGGATTACTTTCAGGTTATGAGGATTTCACATTCAAGCCAAATGGCAATACAACACGTGCCGAGGTAGCAACCATCCTTATCCGCTTCATGGATGCAATGAAGAAAGCACCTTCCGACTTCACAGGGTTAAAAGAACTTCGTGAGGTTTCTGAAACAGGAACAAACATTTTAACTATTTCTAACTTCAAGAAATCAAAATATGGTGGATATGAAGATATTCTTGGTAAACCTCATACGTATTTAAATAACACAGGTGTCGCTACAATTGAACATGCCATTTTTGTAGATACAACAGGCACTAAACCAAAAGGTATTTTTAAAGATATGTTTGTTAATGAAAAAGGTGAAGATAAAATTCTACTGAATAAAGGGATTTATGCAATCTACTATGAATACACATTCAAGCCAAGTAGAGACGTAAGTGTTCAAAGTGTTAGCAATGGATCTAATCTGCACTTTGCTTCAAACCTATTGGTAGATAAAAGTAAAATTGCGCTGTTTAATTTATCATCCCCAAAAAGTACATCTAAAAATGAATTTTTAAAGGGTGAAACATATCGCTATTGGGCATCTAACGGAGTATTGCCTAAACCTGGTGAAATGTTTGGTAGCAGAACAGATGATGATAGCATGTTCTATTATGAACTGAAATAGGAGTTGATAATTTAATTGAAACTATTAAAAAAAGGTACGATTGTGATCGTATCTTTCTATAGGTCTTTGCATGGCGGTAGGGAAATATAGGGATTTTAAAAAACTTAACGAGTTTATAAACAATTTATTTCGAAGCATACACAAGGAAGAAAAATAAAAAGTAGAGCGACATAAACACGCTCTACTAAAGATTCTTCTGTAAAAATGCCTTGGTGCGGTCGTTTTGTGGGTTTGTAAAAAAGTTGTCTGGATGATTAGATTCAATGATCTGACCATCATCCATAAAGACGACTTTGTTCGCTACCTCACGCGCAAAGCCCATTTCATGTGTGACGACAATCATCGTCATGTGGTCTTCAGCTAAGCTTTTCATGACCTTTAAGACTTCTCCTGTCAGTTCAGGGTCTAGGGCAGAGGTTGGTTCGTCAAATAATAAAATTTGAGGATTCATCATCAAGGCACGGGCAATGGCTACACGCTGCTTTTGACCCCCAGATAGATTGGCAGGATAGGCCTTTGCTTTGTCGGCAAGTCCAATTTTCTGCAGTAAATCCTGACAGCGGCTCGTAATAGCCTCCGCTGATTCTGTTTTTAATAAGCTCGGCGCCATTTCGAGGTTTTGCTGGACTGTTAAGTGGGGAAACAGATTGAAGTGTTGAAAGACCATCCCCATTTTAGCTGTTATCGCTTTGATGTGCTGTGGCTTAGCATATTGACCGTTTTGAACAAGAAAATCGCCATCAATCACTATACTGCCACCTTCAATTTCTTCTAAATGTATTAAGCTGCGAAGCATGGTACTTTTCCCAGATCCAGACGGGCCGATGACAGCAATGACATCGTTTTTCTCCACTGTAAATGTAATTTGTTTCAGCACTTCCACCTGATCAAAAGATTTCTTTAAGTTTGTTACTTGCATCAATGCCATATGTGTCACCTCTATTCAAATGTAAAACGTTTTTCAAGCCATTTAAAGAACATCGTCAAGACAAGCGTCATAACTAAATAAATAGCACCCGCGATAAAGAACGGCGTAATCGTGAAGTCACGATTTACGGCTGTTTGCGCAAAATGGAGTAATTCAGGCACAGCTACTGCATAGAGTAGGGCTGTATCCTTAATAAGTGTAACGGATTCATTTGATAATGCGGGTAATGCGACGCGGAACATTTGTGGCAAAATTACACGCGTCGTCGTTTGCCACTTGGATAAGCCAAGTACCTGAGCTGCCTCATATTGTCCTTTATCAATGGCAAGAAGACCGCCACGGAATATTTCTGCAAAGTAGGCAGCATAATTTAAAATAAAGCCAAGGCAAGCGGCCACAAAACGATCAAGTACTAAGTATTCACCGATTACTGGCAGCATAGGTAAACCAAAGCAAATTAATAATAATTGTAGTAATAGTGGTGTACCACGCATGATATAAATATACGTATGTGCAAGCCAAGAGATTGGTTGAATGCGACTTTTTACTGCGAGTGTTAGTAAAAAGCCTAATGGAATCGAAACCAGAATAGCGATGAAAAACAGTAACACTGTCGTTTTCGCACCTTCTAGCATCGGCCATATCATAGTTTGCCAGTAATCCGCCATAAAGATGTCCCTCCAAAAAGAGTAAGAGTTTCACAAAGGAAACTCTTACAAATGATGTGTCCTGTCATTACTTTAATACTTTGTCTTCACCGAACCATTTGGTAGAAATTTCAGCAGCTGTACCATCTTCGTTCATTTTGTCTAATGCGGCTTGTAATTTTTCCAGTAGGGCTTCATTGCCTGGTTTCACGCCAATTCCATACTGTTCTGGTGCAAGTGATTCCTCTAATAATTTAAATGTATCAGGCTCCTGTGTCATATAATATTCTGCAACAACCGCATCGATAACAACGGCATCAACACGACCTGTTTTTAAGTCGGATAAAGCTAAAACATTATCCGCAAACTCTGTAATTTTTTTCACTTCTTTATGAATTGGATGCCCGTTTAGTGCATCTGCCGCAGAAGAAAGAGATTGAATACCTACTTCTTGTCCAGCTAAATCACTTAGTTTCAAAATCTTTGAATCTGCTTTTGTCATGACAACTTGAGCGTTTTCAAGATAAGGCTTTGTAAATAGTACTTTTTCTTTACGCTCATCTGTAATGGTATAACCGTTCCAAATTAAATCAATTCGCCCACTTAGTAATTCTGCCTCTTTTGTTTTCCAATCGATTGGTTGAAATTCTGCTTCGACGCCCATATGCTCAGCTGCCGCACGGGCTAAATCGATATCGAACCCAACGATGTTGTTCTTGTCATCACGGAAGCCCATTGGCGCAAATTTATCGTCAATGCCAATAATCATTTTTTCTACATCAGCAGCTTTTTCATCTTTCTTTGCTGCATTTTCTTTCGATGTACCACACGCTGCTAAAACGATCACAGCTGTCAGCATCATGAATAAAGTCAATACTCGTTTCATTTTGTTTCCCCCTATAATCTATCGCTTTCGTTTGCTAAACTACTAATGTGTTAAAGGATATCATCGTGATCTAACAATGTCAATATCGTTTTGGATTAATCAGAAAGTTAGCTGCATTTCCTAGCATTTTTTGAATGAAGCTTATTTTCATAAAAAGTTTGAATAGGGGGAATAGTAAACAACGGAAGAAAAGGGGAAAAGAAAACGAGACTGTACATGATGGACAGTCCCATGAAATAGGATTAAGTATTTTTACTTTGAATTGCTTTTCGAGCCAAAGCATCGGCAGCTTTATTTTGTGAGTCGGGCACCCATTTAATAAAGAATAAATCAAAGCTAGTGGCTAGTGCTAAAGCTTTTTCAAGATAAGGTTTAAATGCCTCGTTTTTAACATATTCTTTTTCCATAGAAGCGACAACGATTTTAGAATCCGAGCGTACGGATACTAGTGTTGAGCCTAGCTTTTGTGCTTCTTCAAGACCGCGAACTAGTGCAGTGAATTCAGCGATATGATTATTTGTTTCGCCAATATACTCACTAATTTGGATATGATGGCCTTCACCTTTAATAAATAGCCCGATCCCACTTGGACCAGGATTTCCTGCACTGGCAGCGTCTATATAAACTTCTAACATACCATCCCTACTTTGCAATGTGACTTCTCTATAATTGTACAACAAGGATCAGAATCATAGTCTGTAAAAAATGGAACAAACAAAATAGTTGCTTGTTCAAATTGAACGCTTCATAATAATAAGAAGTGAATTTTGGACGTGAAAGGAGCGGGGGCTCAACATGGATAAAGTGACGGTTATGAGGGATATTGACGAACTGCATGATACGTATTGTGCGGATTGCTTGGTGATTAAGCAATTACGTAAAGAACGTGGTAAACCAGGAGCTCACCGTTTCTGTATTGAGGCGTGTTCAGTTGGAGAAAAGTTACAGTTTTTGGGAGAAGAGCTTTTGAAAGTGTATAGTAAATAAAATACGAACCTCATGAGAAAAAGCTACATTGATTAGCAATCCGCTGGTCAATGTAGCTTCTTTCATTATTACTTTTATTTTGTTTCAGCATAACTGCTTAGGTCTTGATAATATTTTGTCAGAGACGAAGCAGAAATATCAAAAGTTGCAGCAATTTCCTTTACGGTCATGGATAGGGACTCGAATAGCTCTTTTTCCTGACCATAACGAATCGCACCAGCTGCAATAGCCGCTTCTTTGCGAGCAGTCGGTTGTCCTTCGATTAAATAGTCCTCTAAAAGTTCAAGCATCGGAGCTGATTCACGCTCATTTTGCTCTAAGAAATCTTTTACTTGTGTCAGGACATTGCTTTCGAAGTTTGAAAACTCCTCACCTTTATAGCCATTCGATACTAATAGTTCCCAGAATGTTAGATGCTCTTCTTTTAAGAATGAGCTTACCTTCTTCTCGGATGCCTCATAGTTTTTCTTAAATTCTTCAAATACTTTTGCATGATCCTCAGGGAAGAAAATTAGGGTAGACACAGCTAAATAATGTGTCGATTTCTTCGTTCCATCTGGTAAGATAAAGGCAAATACATGCATACCTTCAGGAATCGGTTTATTATTTTCACGACGAATAGAAAGCTCTTCATTCGTAAGTAAATGATTAGCCTTGAAATATTTTTCCTCAACAACAGACACCGTACCAATAAATAAAGCCGGCTGAGACCAGTCTTCAAGTACCTTGACAGTAGATGGTCTTACTGCCTTTTTCTTCGTTTTCTTTAAATAACTTTTCCAAATAGATGGTTCTTGATGGAAGAAAAAGTCGTCTAAAGCGATTGCTTCAATGAGCTCACGCTGTAGCACACTCTCTAATTTAGGCTGCCATGTGCCGACATGCTCAATATATGCACGAACATCTTTACGTTCGGGATATTCTAAGTAAAAAGTTTGTAGCACACGCTCTAATTCTTCGATTTGTACTGTTTCCACTGTTACTTGCTGTTTGCCTTCACAACATTTTTTATATTTTTTGCCGCTACCGCATGGGCATGGATCATTACGTTTTACCATAATTAGAACACTTCCTTTAATAATTGTTAATCGTATATTGCTAAATAATTTGCGTACTCTTAATAATAACGGTACTTTTGTATGAAGAAAAATGATTGTCTATTTTGAAATATCTAAAAAATGTAGAGGGACGCCCTGATTCTATTATATGTACGTATTTTTCCACTTAGAACTAAAAAAAGAAAACGATCTGCACCTTTAGCATGCAGGACCGTTTTCTTGCTAGATTATTGCTGAACCGCTTCAATTTCCAAAGTTAGGCGTTCAAGCTCATCAATCAAATGACCGATATAGGCAATCGTATCACGAAGCGGTTGGTCTGTTGTAATATCGACACCAGCCATTTGTGCTAACTCTACTGGTGATTTTGTGCCACCAGCCTGTAAGACAGCTAACCATTCTTCAACAGCTGTGTCACCCTCTTTTAAAATACGTTGAGACACTTGTGTAGAGATAGTTAACCCAGCACTATATGTGTATGGGTAAAGACCCATATAATAGTGAGGTTGACGCATCCATGTAAGTTCTGCACCTTCAGAAATGTCGACTGTATCACCCCAGAAATCTTCTAGCACAGAGCGTTTTAATTGATTTAAAATTGTTGCATTAACAGCTTCACCAGCATCAATTAATTCATACACTTTACGTTGATAGGCTGCTTCTAGTAAATGAGTGACAAAGTTATGATAATACGTTTTCGACACAATATTTGAAATCACCCAACGTTTAAACCGTAAATCATCGTTATGTGTTAGTAAATAATTCGCTAACAGCATTTCATTCATTGTTGATGGTGCTTCAATAAAGTATAGAGAAGGTCGGCTATTAAGATAAGATTGATGTTCATGCGTATTCGCAAAATGCCCTGCATGACCAAGCTCATGAATAAGAGTAAAGACTTCATTCATGCGTTCGTTCCATGACATTAAAATATAAGGATGGCTACCATACGGACTTGAGCAAAATGCCCCTGTAGATTTTCCTTTGTTTGGTGCATAGTCAATCCAACGTTCATTGAAGGCTCTATCCATTAAATGATTATAGTCTTCCCCCATAACAGCTAATGCTTTTTCAACATATTCTTTCGCCTCAGCCATCGATAATTTTGGATCATAATCAGAATCAAGCGCTATTTTTAAATCTGCAAATGTCATTTTATCGATATCGTTCGCTTTTTGAATTAAAGCTGCATAACGACGCATATGTGGGGCAAGCTCTGTCGTAATTAAATCAATTTGACGATTATAGAGCGAACGATCGACGTCCTGATCAAAGAGTAAATAATCAATGACCGAGTTAAAGCCTCGTAGGTCTGCCATTGTTTTTTCCTGCTGAATATGCGTGTTATACACTTGTGCTGTTGTATGCTGGTAATCGCGTAGCTTGCTTGAAAAGGCTTTAAAGGCAGCGCGGCGTATTTCTGTATTCGCTTCAAACTCCCAGTCATTTTCGTAAAGGACGAAGCTAAGTGGATGCTTTTCACCATTGGCTTCAAATTGACCAAAGTTCATGTCTACTAATTTCGTCGTATTGTATATTTCATATGGTGCATCGAATGTAGCACTAAATGCGGCCAATGCTTTTTCGACTTCAGGATGTAGCTGGTGAGGCTTTTGCTTTAACAGTTCCTCTAGATAACGTTTGTAAAGAGGGCTTGATGCTGCCGCTTCTTGTAAAATAGCTTCATCCAACGCTAGTAACTCACTGCGCACGAAGGAGAGAGCACTGCTTACCTTTCCAATAGCTGTAGCAAATTTTGCAGCCCGCATTTGCGCTCCATCATTTGTACGATCTGTTTCAAGGTTTAAGCTGGCATACGTGCCAATCGGAACAAACCTTTTTTGTAGCTCTTCAAAGGCAGATAGCACGTCAATAACTTTTTGTGCATCTGTAATCGTTCCTTGGTATTGCTGCTCGAAGCTAAGTGCGTCTTCCACCAATTGTGCTAAAGTAGGTTCAAAATCAGCATCATGGCTCAATAAATCTGTTAAATCCCAAGTTTCTTCTACTGCTACATCTTTTCGTAATGGTAAAACTTCCATTCATAGACACCCCTTTACATGTAAGTGATTTCATTATAACGAAACTATTTCGGAAAGTGAAATAATTTCATAGAATAGTTGCAATATTCTTAATGTAGATCGTTTGTCGAAGACATGTTTGAAATATTGTCGGGCGGGAACAATAGATGTATAGCCGACATCATTTGTTACACATATTAAAGGCTAGAACAAGACATATTGGAGGAGAAAGTGATTATGACACAAAACTTAAACAAACAATTAAATAAGCTAGTGGCTACATGGTCTGTACTTTATACAAAGCTGCACAATTATCATTGGTATGTGACAGGACACTCATTCTTTACACTGCATGCAAAATTTGAAGAGTTGTATAATGAAACAACCTTGAATTTAGATGAAATTGCAGAGCGTATTCTTTCAAAGGATGGCAAGCCAGTCGCAACATTAAAAGAACATCTAGAGCTTTCCTATGTAGAGGAGGCGGCAGGAAATGAGACGACAGAGGAAATGGTCGCTACGATAATTTCGGATTTCCAAAAGCTCATGAAAGCATTAAATGCCACAATGGAGCTAGCAGCAGAAGAAGGGGACGATCGTACAGAGGATCTACTTAACGCCATGTACCAATCTCTTGAAAAGCATACATGGATGTTAAAAGCCTTTCTTGACAAGTAAAAACGACAGTTACAGCATGTTGGAGATATTAAGTACTCTGGCATGCTTTTTTTCTGCAATTAATGCTTGATGTCAAAGCCATAACATGTATTAAGGGTTCATAACAATTATGACAGTTTGGTAAAAAGCGTTTGCTTGTGTACAGCAAGGGTAATTATCTAGTAAGCCATATAAATTAGGAGGAATTGAACATGATGAATGAACAAAACCCACAAATTGAGGTGGCCCATACGAGGGATGAAATGCTTCACATTTTAGAAAGTATGCGGTTAGAAGGTTATCAACAAGATGATATTCATATTATTGCGAAAGATTCCGAACAGTTTGAGGATGTAAAATGGGATGCTGATGTCCAAACACATGAGGCTGGTAATTGGGTGGACCAATTTAAGTCTTGGTTTACAGGTGACTCGGCTGTGACAGAGGGCTTAAAACGATTTAATCTATCAGAGGGACAAATCGCTTATTATGCACATCTTGTGGAGCAAGGTAGTATCGTCTTATATGCGGAACGTGAGGATGATGTAGATCCGCTACAAGCACATTCTGAGACAGTTGCCGAGCAAGAGGCACGTTTAAAACAGCAAGAGCGTATGATAGAGGCAGAGCAATATAGAAGGTTTTTATAATGATCAAACCAGTGAGATATGGCTCTGGCTTGCTGGTTAAAATATAGACAAAGTCGTTTTATTCGACTTTGTCTATTATTTTATTTAATATTGTTGTCCTTTAAATCCCATATCTATATTTAGCAATGTTATCCTTCGCATTTAAAATCGAAAGTATCGGGTCACTTGTAGGCTTTTCAAATGGCTGCTTAAACAGGTTATGAGGCATAGTATGTAAATGGCTAGCTTCTTTATTGTCATGGCTTTGTTTAGTTTCCATCAGGAGTACTCTTTGTCCATTTGGTTTAACAAGATATTGACGCACATAGCCATTTTCGTGTCTGATTTCAATTTTCGATTTGTTCTTTTTGGCGTCTTCCTCTTCACTGCCATCCACATATTTGAGTAAATCCAATAGGTTTTCTGTTTTAATAGGTTGATTGACCTTAGCTGGTAAATAGTATGATGCATTTCGGGGTTGAATTTGCATAGATGACTCTCCTCCAATTAGTTTCTGTAAAAAATAGACTGTATAGTAAACTATTTTACATGTAGTGATGCTATAAATTCAATACATAGTAGAAAAGGAAGCTTGAGATATAACTCTCAGCTTCCTTTTTCATTCGTAAATGAAGTGACATGACACACTATTTTATTGTATGACTTTTTCCTGTGCTTCTTTTTTAATAAAACGTAACGCATGAAAGTGCTCTAATTGAGCCACTAAATTACCAATAAGGATAAAGCTACCGCCAATCACTAATTTCACTGTTAAACTTTCACCAATAAACATCATGGCAAACATGGCTGCAAAAATTGGTTCTAATGAAAAAATAAGTCCTGTATGTGTAGCAGAAGTATACTGTTGTGCAACAGTTTGCCCAACAAAGCAAAATGCACTACAAATGATACCGAGCCCTAAAATAGCCAGCCAGGATGACATTGAATTTGGCAATGTCGGTGTTTCAAATATAAATGTTAAGACAAGGGCATAGATACCAGCAAAGCCGAGCTGATAAATTCCGTATGAAATGGATTCAACATTTCGTGTAAATGAGCTATTCAGTAGTAAATAAATGGAATAGCATAGTGCTGCAATGGCTACTAATAAATCCCCTTTATGGAAGGTGAATGAGCCATGTGCTGTTAAGACTGTAATACCAATCATCGTGCAAATGACCGCAAAGCTAACGGCTCTCGATGGTAATTTTTTTTCAATGAAACTGCTGAAAATCGGCACTAATACTACGGTGAGGCTTAAAATAAAGCCTGCATTTGAGGCAGAAGTAGACTGTAAACCAAATAAACTTAACGCGAACACAATGAATAATAAAAATCCTTGAATAGCCGCATATTTTAATGTTTTACCATTTACTTTGATCATCCGTTTATAAAAAATAAGTCCTGCTACGAAAAATGCAATGATACAACGCAATGCCACCACATTATAAACTGCCAATGTTTCAAGCCCCATGACCATAAAGGTATAAGATAGTCCCCAAAACATTGTGACAATAACCATCAATACATTTGCTTTTCCTTGGATACTCATTATGTTCACCTACCATCTGTGTACTAAAACAGTTTTTATACTAAAATTTACTATATATCTTGTATTGTGATTAGTAAAACGAATGTTTATAATGAATAGGATTAAAAAAATTCATGTATATAGAGGGATGACGGATGAGCTTAGTTAAATATGAGATTTTAACAAAGGTGGCAGAGGTAGCAAGCTTTACAAAAGCAGCGGATGCACTAGGACTAACGCAGTCTGCTGTGAGCCATGCCGTGTCTAGTTTAGAAAAAGAATTTGGCTTTGCTCTCATTCATCGAAGTCGTGCAGGTGTAACACTGACGAGTGAGGGGCAGACCATGCTAAGGGCGATGCGTCAGGTTCTGGATGCCCAGGAATTATTGCAGCAGGAAGCGGCCCATATACTGGGTGTAACACGCGGGAAAGTTCGAATTGGCGTTATTTCAAGTATTTCCTCGAATTGGATGCCAGAAATTGTTCGTATTATGGATCATCAATTTCCAGGGATACAAGTAGAGTTACGAGAGGGAGATTATTACGAAATTGAACAATGGCTGCTAAGTGGGGAAGTCGAAGTAGGATTCTTGAATGGTCAAAAATCAGAGCAATATCAATTTATGGAATTACAACAAGACCCTTTATTATGTATTGTTTCAGATAAAAGCCCTTTATTTCATAAGACAGAAATTGATATTGTTGACCTAGAAGATATGCCTTTTATCATGACTTCCTATAAAGGGACAAATGATGTAAAGGTACTGTTGGAGCAATATCATGTAAAGCCCCATATTCGCTTTGAGCTTTCTGAGGAGGTAGGGATTCTTTCAATGATTTCCCATCATTTGGGCATTAGTATTTTGCCTCAATTGGTCATTCAACATTTACCATCAACGTTAAAAGCAATCCCGCTAAAGCAAGGAGGCTACCGTACCATTGGAATTGCGATGAAGCACCATGCTTCCCCTGTTACCAAGAAATTTGCGGAAATATTAAGTGCTTGGTTAAAAGAGCAAAATAGTACGCTATGATTGTGGCTATTGAAGCACATCCTTACATTACGTTAAAATAGTATTTGTATATATTGTAGAAAATAGGTGAGTGTATGGGGACATTACAAGGCAAAACCGTACTCATTACAAGTGGGGGAACACTTGAAAAATGGGATCGTGTACGAGGGCACACGAATTTATCAAAAGGGACAATGGGCTGTTATTTAGCAGAGGCCGCATTGGCTAAGGGTGCGAATGTAATATATATGCATGGCTACTTTGCACAGCTTCCAGCAAACCACGACAAAATGACATTGGTAAAATTTGAAGGTATTGAGGATTTAGGAGAAAAGGTACGTCATGCGGTTCAGCTACAACAAGTCGATATTGTCATTATGGCTGCTGCTGGCTCCGATTGGGTTATTGACAAGGTCTATGATCAATCCGGTAATTTAATGGAGGAAGCGGGGAAAATGCCTTCTGACGAACCACCTATTATCCATTTTAAAAAGGCACCAAAAGTATTAGGGCAAATCAAGGGCTGGCAACCGAATGTAACGCTAGTAGGCTTTAAGCTAGAAGCTACAAATGATGAGGATTTTTTACTCGCTCGTGCAAGACTGCGTATGGAAGCCGCGCATGCTCAATTTATGGTTGCAAATAGCTCGCAGTCTTTATATGGCGGGGATGAGCCTCATTGGATCGTGCCTGCTGAGGGACAACCAATTAAGGTGATGGGCAAGCAACAGACAGCGCAAACTTTAATGGAATGTTTACATGGGGAATAACGTGATGAACTGTGGAGAAGGTCATACTTCTACACAGTTTTTTTCTTTGCCATTGTGGTTAGATAGACTGACATAGCATACAATACGATAGGATTATGAGTGAATTGTAACAGAGAGGATGCTATTACAAAGTATTCAACTAGGTTTTCTAATATTTTATATTGACATTCGGATAACAGAATTATAGAATTATTTTCAAGAAACGCAGTACTCTTATCAAGAGAGGTGGAGGGACTTGGCCCCATGAAGCCTCGGCAACCGAGAAGATAGGTGCCAAATCCAACAGATGGTGTCTGAGAGATAGGAGGGGCTATCAATCGGTTTGATGCGTTGGCCTCTTTTGTACAACTAGGAGAAGAAAGAGGGGGTGTATCGTATGGCTCAATCGGCAAAGGTAGATGATAAAAAATTAGAGGCAATTGCTAAGGCAATTCAAAATCTTGAATTTGGTGAAGTGAATATTACGATTCAAGATGGTGTGATTGTGCAAATTAATAGGCTTGAAAAGCAGAGATTTCCACAGAAGAAATAATGCTCATTTCAGTTGAACGATGTGAAAAGGCCACTAATAAGCATGGTTTCCATTGCTTACAAGTGGCTCTTTTTTATGGAAATTAGCTATAAAAGCTTTTTGGAATTGGACCGATATGACGACGATGATAGAGAAGGGGTTCTTTTTGAGAATTTGTAATGTCTAGCACTTGCCCAATAAAAATAGTATGATCGCCTGCATCTATTTGCTGAAATGATTTACATTGTAAAATAGCTGCTGTATCATGTAAAATCGGTAGCCCAAAAGTAGAAGTAGACCATTTAGCTTGAGCAAAGCGATCCGGGACTTTACTTGCAAATAATGTACATAAATGCTCTTGATTACTCGCTAAAATATTGACAGCGAATTTTTCCGCACCCATAAAGTAAGAATGGAGCTGAGATTTTTTATCAAGTGACCATAAAATAAGTAGTGGGTCAATGGAAACAGATGCAAAAGAATTGACTGTTAAGCCAATTGGATTCGTTTCATGACATGCTGTCACAACCGTTACACCTGTAGGATAGTTACCTAATGCCAATTTAAAAGCAGCTACTTGATCTGTCATTCAAATCACCTCTTTATAGTTAGTCATAAATTAGTTAACGGAGTTAGTAGGTAAATTGCACTTTTTTTCATACCATATAGTAACTCCTTTTCTTAAGTAAATTTTAAATCAATTAAACATCCAGGTAAAGCTAATGGGGGAAAGAAAGGGGAATTGCCATGACTTTATATTTTGATCATCTGGTACATCAAGTAGAATCACCAGAAAATATAAAGGTTTTCTTCAATAAACGAAATGTCCGTACAGTGAACGGTGGTCAACACACGATGTGGGGGACTTATAATACGCTAAGCTATTTTGGCTTAAGCTATATTGAACAAATCGCTATTTATGATCGTGATTTATTTGAGCAAGCGGCTTTGTACCCTTATTCCCTACATTATACGTTTAAACGTGATCGTGAGCGCCAAGGATTTTCACGAATTGCCTTGCGCACCAAAAATATTGAAGACGAGGGTCAACGATTGCGTGCATTGGGCTTTGAAGTATATGGTCCCGATGCTTGTAGCCGAACAAGACCAGATGGCACGACACTAGAATGGAAGCTATTGCATTTTGGCATGCCCAATCTTTCATTGGATTTTCCATTCTTAATTGAATGGGCAGATGAAGATGAGGAACGTTTGGCACAATTAAAAGCTAGTGGTGCAATCGATGAAAACCAAGCCATCACAATGGAATCTATTCAGTTTTTTGTCAAGGATGTGGAGGAGACGGTTCAGCTTTGGCAAAAGGTATTGCAGCTACCCGATTCTGAGCAGCATGAGCAATTTGTGTCACTACAGCTACCAAATATGCGCTTGGATTTTTATGAGGAGGCGGCAGCATCTGCCATGACGCTAGGGCATTTAAAAGAAGGACCCATCGGTGTAACATTGAAAGATCCACACCGAACAAAGGAAACATTAGTTTGTCCAGGTGCTTTTTATTGGATTAATAGATAAATTAAAAATCCACTTCAATTGTTGAAGTGGATTTTTATGTGCAAACATGTCAAAAAGCGGATTGAGCACTATTCATCTACCTCATCCACTTTCAATTTTGGAGCTTATAATTTTACAACATTTGATGCCTGGGGTCCTCGATTGCCTTCCACAACATCAAATGACACCTTCTGACCTTCTTCAAGTGTACGGAAGCCTTCCTCCTGGATGCCCGTAAAATGTACAAATACATCTTCTCCATCATCACATTCAATAAAGCCATAACCCTTTTCATTATTGAACCACTTTACGATCCCCTGTTGCATAAGCATTCGCCTCCAATGCGCTTGAATGTAAAATAAAGTTAACTAAGTTGTGCTATCATTGAGAAAATGTGAAAAATTGCATTTTCTCTTAGAACATACATGAATTGAACAAAGATGTCAATTGATTGTCGAAATGCTTGTGTATCTGGCTTTCTTTTTTTTCACAATTAAGACTATAATGGAAATGAACAACATAGAAAGTAGGATGCCAAATGACAACGAAAAATCAACCATTATCAGATTTAGAAATCGCTAGTCAAGCAGTAATCAAACCGATTACGGAAATTGCCAATGCTGCGGGTATTCCAGAGGATGCTCTTGAGCAGTATGGACGCTACAAAGCAAAAATTGATCCTTTAAAAATTACAGCTCAGGGTGAGGACGCAAAGGTTGTGCTAGTTTCAGCTATTAGTCCGACACCAGCAGGTGAAGGGAAGTCGACGGTTACTGTAGGACTAGCAGATGCTCTTCATCAATTAAATAAGAAAGTAATGGTCGCTTTACGTGAACCGTCATTGGGTCCAGTTATGGGCGTAAAAGGCGGGGCAACTGGCGGCGGCTACGCACAGGTTGTACCAATGGAGGATATTAATTTACATTTCACTGGCGACCTTCATGCGATTACAACAGCCAACAATGCTTTATCCGCATTCATTGATAATCATATCCATCAAGGAAATGCATTAAACATTGATCCACGACGCATTATTTGGAAGCGTGTGATGGACTTAAATGATCGTGCCCTTCGTAAAGTGGTTGTGGGATTAGGTGGCCCTGTTCAGGGCATGCCGCGCGAGGACGGCTTTGATATTACAGTGGCCTCCGAAATTATGGCGGTGTTCTGTTTAGCGACAAGTATTGAGGATTTACGTGAACGCATAGCTAGCATTGTGGTTGGCTATACATTTGAGCGTGAGCCTGTCTTTGTACGTGATTTACAAGTAGAAGGTGCCTTAACATTATTATTGAAAGATGCCTTCAAGCCAAACTTAGTTCAAACATTAGAAGGCACTCCAGCTATTATACATGGTGGTCCATTTGCTAATATTGCCCACGGCTGTAATTCCATTATGGCGACACAAACTGCTCGCAAGCTAGCGGACATTGTCGTAACAGAAGCGGGCTTTGGCTCCGATTTAGGTGCTGAAAAATTTATGAATATTAAAGCACGTAAAGCGGGCTTTAAACCAAGTGCAGTCGTTATCGTAGCAACGATTCGTGCCTTAAAAATGCATGGTGGTGTACCGAAAACGGCACTTGTTGACGAAAATGTGAATGCCCTGCTACAAGGAATTGAAAACTTAGCTAAGCATGTTGATACGGTACGTACATTTGGTGTTGAACCGATTATTGCGTTAAATCGTTTTATTACAGACTCAGAGGCGGAGCTAGAGGCTGTTCTGAACTGGTGTCAGGAAAATCAAGTTCGTATTGCCCGTACAAATGTCTGGGAAGAGGGCGGGAAAGGCGGATTAGCACTAGCTGAACAAGTATTAGCTGTGCTTGAAGAAGAAAACAACTTCTCTCCTTTATATGATGTAACGGAGTCCATTGAAGAAAAAGTGCGTACGATTGTGCAAAAGGTATATGGCGGAAAAGATGTACAATTCACGGATCAAGCCAAAAAACAAATTGCTCAAATCGAAAAATTCGGCTGGGACTCTCTGCCAGTTTGTATGGCGAAAACACAGTATTCTTTATCCGACCAACCAAGTTTACTCGGCCGACCAGAAGGCTTTACGATCACAATTCGTGAAGTTATTCCAAAGCTTGGTGCAGGCTTCCTAGTTTGTCTGACAGGCGATATTATGACCATGCCAGGACTACCTAAAACTCCAGCTGCCCTTCGCATGAATGTTGATAATGAAGGCCATGCAGTAGGATTATTCTAATATCTTCTTTAAAGCTGCCCAACTTAAATGGGCAGCTTTTTTTAATGGATAAAGGGGAAAACTTGGTTCCTAGATGCTCTCTGCATAATTTGGAAGAGAGCTACTATTTATTTTCCGCACGACTCATCGTCTATTTACAATTCAAGGATGGCATAAATGTGAAATTTTAGTTGATTTCTTCATCTACTACATGAGTGAAAGTTCATAAAAGTTAATTTTTTTAAAAAATTTTAAGATTCTAGTGAAAATTAGGATCTTTTTTATGTTGCAAAAAAATCATGAGAACTTTCCTTATATAAATGTTTTTGGTATTTTTTATTAATAGTTCTCTGATTTTGGAAATATAGAGCGGATTTTTACAACGCAGATTAATTGTCAAATGAATTTTTATTTAAAAAATACATTGAATTTTCTTTTTCTTTTAAATATAATTTACTTAATTCTAATTCGGAACACTGTTCCGATAATAGGAACATGGAGGGATGCAGTCTTGAAAATCGCAACAGATATTGGCGGTACTTTTACCGACTTAGTTTTCACAGATGAAAAAGGAAATCTTCATTTTGATAAGGGACATACAACACCTGGTCACTTTGAGGATGGCATATTAAATGTATTAGGACGACATGTTACAGAAGAATCTCTGATTGAATCATTTATTCATGGTTCAACGGTTATTATCAATACATTAACGGAAAGAAAAGGGGGCGTAGTTGGGTTAATTACAACTAAAGGCTTCCGTGACGTCATAGAAATTGCACGTGGGAATCGACCGGACTTATATAACTTTAAATATAAAAAGCCACAACCATTTGTAGAACGTTACTTACGACAGGAAATGGATGAACGCATCGATTTTAAAGGAAATATTATGAAAGCGCTTAACACCGAAGAAGTCGATGAAATCGTTCGTAAATTTAAAAAATTGGGTGTTGAGGCGATTGCCATTTCATTCATTCACGGCTATAAAAACCCTATTCATGAACAACAGCTAAAAGAGGAAATTTTAAAAATTTGGCCTGAGGTGTATATCACACTTTCAAGTGAAACCATTAAAGAATATCGTGAGTATGAAAGAACGAATACAACGGTGTTGAATTCTTATGTAAAGCCGATTGCCCATGCCTATTTAAAAAGCTTAAAAGAAAAATTAAGTACGATCGGTATTACAGACCATTTAAAAATTATGCAATCAAATGGTGGGACGACAAGCTTTGATAAAGCAATGGAGCTACCTATCAATTTAGTGGAATCTGGTCCTGTTGCGGGGATGTTTGGGGCAGCCAAATTAGGGCAGCTACTCAATGAATCGAATATTATTGCGTTCGATGTTGGTGGGACGACGGCAAAATGCTCCCTTATTACAGATGGCAAAGTAAATGTGACAACAGATTACTATATCGAAAGAAATGAAAAATTTGCGGGTTATCCAATTAAAACGCCTGTAGTGGATATTGTTGAAATCGGTAATGGCGGTGGCTCCATCGCACGTGTGGATCCATTTGGCTCGTTAAAGGTTGGTCCAGATTCTGCTGGTGCAAACCCAGGGCCAGTGGCATATGGCTTAGGCAATACACAGCCGACAATTACCGATGCAAATGTGTATTTAGGAAGATTATCATTAGAAAACTTTGATAATCCAGTATCCATTGACAAAGTAGAGGAGGCTCTAGTGGAAGCAATTGCGAAACCGTTTAATGTAACGGCAGAAGAAGCGGCTCAAGGTATTTTAGATATTGCGAACTCTAATATGTTAAATGCACTGAAGTTGATTTCGATTCGTAAAGGCTATGATCCAGAAGACTTCACAATGGTAGCATTCGGTGGTGGTGGCCCACTACATGCGATTAACCTAGCAGAAGAATTAGGTATGAAAAAAGTGATTATTCCATATGGTTCTTCCGTCTTTTCAGCATTAGGTATGATGATGACAGAATACCGACAAGATTATATTCAAACAAGTTTAATGGGCTTTGATGCCAACCATCTTGCGGCAATTCAAGAAAATATTGATCAGGCGATTGCCAATGCCTATGCGGATGCCCCTTTATCAAAGGATCATTATTATTTTGAGATTAATTATGATTTACGATACAAAGGACAAGAGCATGCAGTGAAATTGAACGCATCGACTAGCACGATTACAGAAGAGGGGCTACGCGAATTAGCGGAGGCTTTCCATGTTAAACATAAACAAGAGTTTTCATTTGATTTACCAGCTACGCCCATTGAGTTAGTCAATTTACATCTTACAATCTACGGAAAAGATGAGGCAGTTCAGTTTAAGGAACTAGACTTCTCACAGGTCGACGCTTCCACATGTATCAAAGCACAGCGTAATTTATATGTGAAGGGAACAGGTTGGGTAGAGGTCAATGTCTACGATCAACAAAAGCTCGTACCAGGTTATGTCATTGCAGGTCCTGCTATTGTGGAAAATCCAACATCTACGGTCGTAATCAATGACAAGCAATCCATTGAAATTGATAAATATGGCAATTTGATTGTAGAGATGGAGGGGAAATAAAACATGAAAAAAGACGTTTTTGCAGTAGAAATTATTCAAGATTCATTGCTAGCCATAGGGGACGAAATGTTTGTGGCTCTAGCACGTTCATCCATGAGCCCAGTTATTTATGAAGTATTAGACTACGCTTGTGGTTTAACGGATGCCAAAGGTAATTTAATTAGCCAAGGGAATGGTGTCACAAGCTTTATTGGGATGCTAAGTCCAATGGTGCAACGTGTTATTGAAAAATTCGATAATGGAAAGTTGCATGAAGGCGATGTCATTATTATTAACGACCCATATGTTGGGGGTGGATCGCATTTATCGGATGTGGGCTTAGTATTACCGATTTTTTATAAAGGTGAAATTATTGCTTACTCTGCCAATAAAGCACACTGGACAGAGGTAGGAGGGATGGACCCAGGTTCGTTTACAAGTAATTCTAATGAAATCTATCAGGAAGGTTTACAGCTACCGGGTGTCAAACTTTATCATAAAGGGGAGTTGAACGAGGCGGTCTATGAAATTATAGCAACGAACGTTCGTTTACCAGAGCTTTCAATTGGCGATATGTTTGCACAAGTGGCAGCCTTAAAAACAGGTGAAAAACGCATTGCAGAGCTTTGTCAGAAGTTTGGTGCTGAATCGGTGAAATTGTCCATTCAAAGATTATTGGACAAGGGGGAGAAAATTGTAGAGCTTGAGCTTCAACATTTACCAAAAGGTGAATTTTATGCGGAAGACTTTATTGAAGGGGATCCATTAAAGGGCGGACCCTATCCAATTAAAGTGAAAGTAACGATTAGTGATGAAGAATTTATTTGTGATTTTAGAGGCTCGCATCCTGCGGTCAATGTGCCAGTGAACTGTTCACAATTTGGTTTAATGGCAAGTGTGCGCGTTATGTTCTTAGCTTTACTTGGCGATATTGATGTAATTAACGAGGGTGTCTTTAAACGCTTAACGATTATCACAGATGAAAATTCGATTGTTTCCGCTAAACGTCCACATCCTGTATCCATGAACTTTGAGGCGCGTATTGGGGCTGCGGATTTAATTTGGAAAGCTCTTGCACCGCATTTGCCAGAAAGATTATCGGCAGGGCATTTACAGTCCGTTTGTACATTTATCTTAACAGGTAAAAACCCTGAAAATGATGAGTCGTTCCTAATTGTTGAACCATCTGTTGGTGGTTGGGGAGCAGCAAATGATGAGGATGGTCAAAGTGGGCAATACTGCATGGGAGATGGTGAAACCTATAACCTTCCTGTGGAAATTGCAGAAACAAAATACGGTATTCAAATTGACGAATATAGTTTAAACTGCGATGGTGCTGGTGTCGGTCAATTTAGGGGTGGCTTAGGTGTACGTCGTGTCTATACAGTCAATCATGATGGTCAAAAGGTTTCTGTGAACCTAGGCAGACATCAATTTGCGCCATTCGGTTTAAATGGTGGTGGGGAAGGCTCTCACAACTATTTAATCGTTCATAAAAAGGATGGAACGAAGGTTGGACCAGTAGGTGTACTTGCCAATTATGAATTGCAAAAAGGAGACCGTATTGAGCTTGTTACAGCAACTGGCGGTGGTTACGGCAATCCATTAGAAAGAAGCACGGAAGCCATTGAACGTGATTTATTAAATGAATATATTTCTGAAGAAGTGGCGAGAAAGCAATACGCTTATCTAAACGCTTAAGGGAGAAATAAATGACTGTCAAGACATTAAAAAACTCATTGGATATACTAGAATGCTTTGCTACGACAGAAAACGCATTAGGTGTTCGTGAAATTTCACGCATGATGAAGTTGCCGACAAGTGTTGTGCAAAGAACCATTAATACATTTACAGAAGCGGGTTATTTAATACAGGATGAATACACTAAAAAATATAAATTAGGTTACAAAATGTACCTTTTTTATGATGTGCTATCGAATTCAAAAGACCCACACTCGACCATTTATGAATTAATGCAAAATCTTGCTAGTGAAATGAATGAATCAGTATTTCTTACTTATATGGACAATGAATATGGTGTCACAACAAAAATAGCCGAAAGCAATAAAAATGTAAAGTATGCGGTGTCTTTAGGAACGAAGACACCCCTTTACATCGGTGCCTCCTGTAAGGTGATGTTTGCCTATTTAGAGGAGAACAGACAGCTCGAATTAATAGCCTTCTTTCAAGAGGAACAATCGAAAGAAGAACATAAGTCCTACCTTGAATCATTAAAGGGAGAGCTGCAGCAAATCCGTCGCAACAACTGGTGTGGAACGGTTGGGGAGTATAATGAACATGCATTTGGCATCAGTGTACCATTATTTAACTATAAAAAAGAAATCATCGCATCTCTTACAATTTCTGGTTTGGTATATGATTTAAATGATCAAAGGGAGAAATATATGCTTGAACAGTTAGTGAAAGTAGCTCAGCAAATACAATCACACATTTCAAAACTATAACAACAATAGGGGAGCTGTCACTATGAATAATAAAGTATTACATCCTAGGGCTTTAGAGCCTGTAACGTTACTAATGATCGTCTTAACATCTGTCGTTGGGGCTATTATTGGGATTCAACTGATTACAACTTTAGGGATTTCTGCTAATACATCGATCGTTGGGGCAATATTTGCGATGATTCTCGGAAGAATACCAATAGGAAAGCTCATTGCATTCAAATCCGTGCACAGACAAAATATTATTCAAACGGCGATTTCATCGGCTACATTTAGTGCAGCAAGTAGCTTAATGCTGCCAATCGGTATTCCATACGTTTTAGGTTATGAAAATTTAGTTTTACCATTATTTATCGGTGTTATTTTAGCGATGTTTGTTGATGCTTTATTATTATATAAATTTTTTGATACAAAGATTTTCCCGGCAGCAGGTACTTGGCCACCAGGGATTGCAACTGCTGAAGCTATTAAAGCTGGCGATAAAGGCGGTAAAAATGCAAAGGTATTAGTTGGTGGTGTATTAATCGGTATCGTGGGAGCTGTTCTTAAAATTCCAATGTCAGCTTTTGGGGTGGCGTTCATCGGCAATATTTGGGCGCTGACGATGTTTGGAATTGGTCTTTTACTAAGAGGCTATTCTGTTCAATTATTTAATGTTGATTTAAATGCCTATTATATTCCACATGGTATTATGATTGGTGCCGGAATTGTGGCTCTTTTCCAAGTAGCATTTACATTAATGAATAAACGCTCTGCTAAAAAGTCAGAAGAGTTAAGCTATTCAAAAGATGCTAAAGAAATTCGCCAAGGTTTTGGTGTAGGGTTTATTGCTTATTTAGTCATTGCATTATTAATCGCCCTTTTAGGCGGAATAATTACACATATGTCATTCGGTATGTTAATAGGCTTTATCATTTTCGCAACAATCGCAGCATTTGTCCATGAGCTAATCGTTGGTATTGCAGCGATGCATGCAGGTTGGTTCCCAGCATTTGCAGTGGCATTTATTACACTAATTGTTGGTATTTTAATAGGTTTCCCAGCACCAGCACTTGCTTTATTAGCAGGCTATAGTGCCGCTACGGGGGTAGCATTTGCCGATATGGGCTATGATTTGAAAACAGGTTTCATTTTACGTGGAAATGGTAGTGACCCAGCTTTAGAAAAAGAAGGACGCAAGCAGCAAATGATTGCGGGTATGTTAGCCTTCTCGATTTCAGCAGTAGTTGTTCTACTTTCCTATAAATCTTATTTTGCACAAGGTTTAGTAGCACCTGTGAATCATGTCTATGCAGCGACAATTCAATCAGGTGTTACAGGCGATGTAGCGAAACAATTAATGATTTGGGCGATTCCTGGTGCATTGATTCAATTAATAGGTGGTTCAAAACGACAAATGGGTATCCTGTTTGCTACTGGTTTATTACTGATTAACCCGATTGCTGGTTGGGCTGTATTAGTGGGTATCTTGCTTCGTGTTATTTTCACGTATATGACGAAAGGCAAGAGAGAATCTGAAATGACGGTCTTTGCAGCGGGTGTCATTGCTGGAGATGCGTTGTATAGCTTCTTCTCTTCTATTCTAAAAATAGGGAAATAGAAAGGAGTAAGGAAATGGCAAAAGTATTATCATATGAGGATGGGATTGCTGCAGTTTATGGAGGAGCAATCCTTGGTGGTGGCGGAGGTGGTCTCCTAGAGGAAGGGCTCAAGCTAGTGGAGGAAATCTTTGCTGCTGGGACACCTCAATTAATGGATATCTCTGAATTAAATCATGAGGACTTAGTGGCATGTGTAGCAATGGTCGGCGCACCATCAGCAGCCGATCAATACATTTCTAGCGAGCAGCTTTGTTGGAGCTACCATAGTATGAATCACTATTGCGATCAACGTCTGAAGGGCATCATTACGAATGAAAATGGTGCCAATACGACGATTAATGGCTGGTTACAGTCGGTCCTATTAAATGTCCCAGTCGTTGACGCTCCTTGTAATGGTCGAGCACATCCGACAGGTATTATGGGTTCTTTAAATCTACATGAACAACCAAATTATCAATCCGTACAATTTTACGCAGGAGGAAAAGCTCATTTTGCAGTTCAAGGCTTTGTGGAAGGAACTTTACACAATACGGCAAAAACAGCACGTCAAGCCTCTATTTTAGCGGGTGGGCTTGTAGGCGTAACAAGAAATCCAGTGACGATTGACTATCTACAGAAGCATGGTGCACCAAATGCCATCACAATGGCCATTGAGCTTGGCTATGGCTTTTTAAAGGGACAAACTTTTGAAGAAAAATTAGCTCATGTTTTACAGCAATTGAATGGGGTACACATCGTTTCAGGTGCAGTAAAGAAATATTCATTAACGAAGGAAAATGGCTTTGATGTTGGGAAATTAGCAGTTGGTGATTATCACCTAACTTTCTGGAATGAATATATGACGTTATCGAAGGAAGGACAGGTGCAATCGAAATTTCCAGATCTCATTATGACATTCGATATCGAAAAAATGATTCCTGTGCCAAGCGCAAGTATTCAAGAGGGGATGCATGTAGCAGTTATCCACGTAGACCAAGCTAATTTGAAATTAAGTTCAACGATGCAAAATGAAGCCCTTTTACAGGAAATTGATGCAATCATTCAAGACGTACTGTAAAGAAAAAAGACAAAACAGTAAAAGCTGCCATCATCTACTTGATTGTAAGATGGGCAGCTTTTATTTGTCCTTCAGCGGGAGGGTCATACTTTTTATCAAAATTGTTCCTACTTCCTTTATCGCTTCATACATTTATGGCTTACATGTTTTTCATTCTAATGAGCACAACTCATTGAACATGGTGTTCACAAGCTGTAAACAAGGATCGTGCACGATTTTCATTAATGGGAGGAGCTACGTTCATACATACTCAAATAATTGACTAGAAGAAGGTAACAACCATTAATAAAAAACAATTCACTTTTGCTACATCTAGTGAAATCCTTTTGGTCATGCATCAAACTAACTTGTTGTTCATATTTTTTGGCATGTACATATGGCTATGCGGGTTAAACAAAGAATTTCTAAGGGAAAGTGTTCACTTTTATTTGTTTAGATGATTGGTTTTCAATACGCACGTCATCTTTAAAACAGGTTATTCAATTGTAAGCCCGCTGAAGTTGATGTTCCATTTGTCAAACACATAGCTGTTGTACACGACTAAAAAAATATGAGATACAGAACAAATAGATTGTTCTGTACGTTTATCATATAATATTCAGAAAAATTTGTCAATTGAAATGGTGTTGTTTTTTTATTTTACTACATTACCTTTTACTCGAAAAAGTACAGTATAATCTTATAGGAAAGGAATGAGAGTACATGATGGATCATTTAATGAATAAAGTACGTGAAGTATATGCACAATTTGATGCTAGTCATGATTTTCAACATATTGAACGCGTTTATCAAAACGCATTAGCTATCTTACATACCGAGCCTACAGCAGATGTTGAGGTGGTCAAAATAGCGGTGCTTTTGCATGATGTTAGTGACAAAAAGTATACTGATAGCAAGGAACAGGAAGAACAGCTTATTGCAGAGTTACCTGTTAGCGAGGAAAAAAAGCGGCATATTCGAGACTGTATCGCACAAGTGTCGTTTAATGGTGGAAATGAGCTAGAAGCAACCTCATTGGAAGCAAAAATTGTTCGAGATGCTGATCGTTTAGATGCGATTGGGGCTATTGGCATCGCTAGAACATTTGCTTACGGTGGAGCAAAAGGTCGCAAGCTATATGATAAGGACGAAGACGCACGTACAAATATGTCTGAGTCAGAATATCGTCAAAAAAATACTGCATCTGTTACGCATTTTTATGAGAAATTACTACTACTAAAAGATTTAATGGTGACAGAAAAGGGCAAGCAAATGGCCTTAGAGCGTCATCAATTTATGGAAAGCTTTTTAAAGCAATTACAGCACGAAATCGGTCAATAGCACAAAGAACCGCCTTTCATTAGAAGGGCGGTTCTTGTTCATTCGGGTATTTCTTTCGTAACACCAAAATTGTGAAGAATGCGTTCAGTATGACAAAATAAAAGACTTCTATCGCAAATAGCATTTTTGTTTTCACATCAATGGCCGTATCATTTTCTGTGACAGCATCGAATTGGCTAATAGCAAAAGCAAATTGCAGCAAGAATATACCACAAGCTAATGATAGGAAATTGAGTAAGGTAAATATAATTTTCCCCTTCAGTACACTGCTGTTTTTTACATTTTTTTCTAAAATAAACACAGTGTTGGCAATATATAAAACTAAATTTATGACGACTGCAAGCTCCATAAAAAATTCCCCTTAAAAAATAGGATAGTTGTTGTTGACATAACCCTTTTATTGTAATGAATTATTTGAAATTTTCTTAATAAAATCGGCCGTACTTGATAGACAATGTATTTTTGATCCGATGGGAAACCAGAAATAAAACCTTTATTTTTTATGATTATATCCATGGCATATTTGTCTTTTATAAAGATTCTCACTTGTCGATCATCATTTTCACTAAAAATATATAAAAAAAGCACCTACCATCAAAGTAGGTAGAACGACAATGAGTCGGGAAATTTTCATCATGTTACTCTTCTAAAAATGGATTGGAATATTATGTTACACTAATGTTTTTGGTATCTCAAACGGTAATTTTTACCATTGTAGTACATCAGCATAAAAATGCAATGAGTGGCTATAAAGGGCCTTATACATTTTAGCGTGATAGATTAGAGGAATCCATGGAAAATAGATGATCTTACTAACGTAAATGCTTCTCAAATAATAATCAGGTCTTCTGGGGAAGTGCGCCAATTGCTGAAAGCCGAAAGTATGTAGGAAAGCTCTAATATGAAAATCAGTTATTCCTATTCTAAACCACAGGACATAGAACAAGGAATCATCAAGCTTTGTCAGCTTATGCACACGAATTTACAGGACATTCACCCATCGTAAGTACGGGTTGTTGTTCTTTGTTTACCTGTCAAATGATGTTATGATGAATAATGGATATCAATAATCGTCTACATAAAAATCGTGTGGGCATGAACAATACCTAACATGAAAGAGATGGAATAGTGGAATGAGTCATTTAATCGTACAAAATTTAACCAAAACGGTGGGCGATAAAACGCTTTTTCAAAATATTGAATTTACCATTTATGAAGGAGAGCGAGCAGGCTTAATCGGTATTAATGGAACGGGCAAATCAACCCTGTTATCCATTTTAGCTGGAGATATAGAAGCAGACATGATAACAGTCGATCGTCCGAATAAATACCGTGTTGCCTATTTGGCACAGGAGCCGACATTTAATGCTGGAGAAACGGTTTTACAGGCTGTCTTTGCAGGCGATTCACCGATTTTACAACTCAATCGCCAATATGAAGATACAGTAGCTGCACTAGCTGTCAACCCAACATCCGAAAGTTTACAAAAGACATTGTTTAGTCTGCAACAGCGCATGGATGAAGAGCAGGCATGGGATGTTAATGCCCTTGCAAAAACGGCATTAACGAAGCTAGGCATCGAAACATTCGATAAAGAGGTGTTAACGCTATCAGGTGGTCAGCAAAAACGAGTTGCCTTAGCCAAAGTGTTAATTGAGCCTGCAGATCTTTATTTATTGGATGAGCCTACCAACCATTTAGATGTGGAGTCAACGGAGTGGCTTCAAGAAATGGTGCTACGTCTAAAGGGTGCAGTCATTTTCATCACCCATGATCGTTATTTCCTCGATGAATTATCGACACATATTTACGAGCTTGCAGATCAAACGTTGTATCGTCATACAGGAAATTATGGTGATTATTTAGAGTCACGTGCTATTCGTGAGGAAATGAAGGCTGCCTCTGCGCAAAAGGATCGCAACCGTTATCGTTCAGAGTTGAAATGGATTCGTCGTGGTGCGAAGGCACGTTCAACTAAGCAAAAAGCGCGTATTCAACGCTTTGAAAAGCTGGAGGATAACCTAGAACGCAAATCAGAGGATGTTTCATTGGAATTGGGCCTTGCAACTACACGCCTTGGTCGAAAAGTGCTAGAGGCTGAAAATATTTCGAAAGCCTTCGGACAGCAAAAAATTCTTGAACACTTTTCATTTTTACTACAGCAGGGGGACCGAATCGGCATTATTGGTGCGAATGGTGTAGGAAAATCAACTTTATTGAACATGTTGGCAGGGGAGCTAACACCCGATCAAGGTGAAATTCTTGTAGGGTCAACAGTGAAGCTTGCACATTTCAAGCAAACATTGCCGAAAATGAATGAAAATGAGCGTATGATTGAATATATACGTGAGGCTTCTAATGATATTACCGATGCAGAGGGCGTTCGCTATTCAGCGGCTCAAATGTTAGAGCGCTTTTTATTCCCGCTGCACGCACATGGTACACCAATTGGAAAATTATCTGGTGGTGAGCGCAAACGTCTTCATTTATTACGTTTATTAATGGAACAACCAAATGTTTTATTACTTGATGAGCCAACCAATGACCTGGATATTGAAACATTGGGTGTGTTAGAGGATTTCATTGAGCATTTCCCTGGCGTTGTCATCACGATTTCCCATGACCGTTTCTTCCTAGACCGAATTGCGAAAAAGTTATGGATATTGGATGGACAAGGACAGGTAGAGGAAACGCTGGATCTATACAGTGAGTATTTAGAGAAGCGCGAGCAGGCAGCTACTGTCAAAGCAGAGGCGCCAAAAGTCGAAAAGGCGAAGACCGAAAAGCCAAAATCAGACAAGAAAAAGCTATCGTTTAAAGAGCAAAAGGAATGGGAAACGATTGCAGATGACATTGAAAAGACGGAAACAGCCATTATGGAGACCGAAGACGGAATCGCGAATGCGGGCTCAGATTTTACAAAATTACAGGAATTAACAGCCAAGTTGGATGAGCTAAATGCTCACTATGAGCATCTGATTGAAAGATGGTCTTATTTAGATGAAATTGTCAACGGATAAGGAGCGATAGACATGAAAATTATTACAATTGAACCGACGCCAAGTCCCAATTCGATGAAGATTGTCGTTGATACAGAGCTACCGTTCGGGAAAAGCTATAATTTTACAAAGGATAATAAAGACGAGGCAACTGGCGAGGCTGCAGCCATTTTAGCTATTGAAGGGGTAAAGGGCGTTTACCACGTAGCCGATTTCTTTGCTGTTGAGCGTAATGCCAAATATGTATGGGAAGGTATTCTCGCAAGCATTCGTCAAGTGTTAGGGGAAGATGTACAAACACAAGATAAAACCGTTGTAGCCAATGAATTTTATGGTGAGGTTTATGTGCATGTACAGTTTTACAAGCAAGTGCCACTACAAGTAAAAGTTTTTGATAATCAGCGCGAACATCGTGTTAGCTGTGGTGACCGCTTTGTTGATGCCTTTAATCAAATTATTGAATCAGCAGTAGATGAAAACTATATTTTCCAACGCAAATGGATTGATTATGGTGTACGCTATGGCGAGCTTGAGGAAATAGCAGAAACAGTCAAGCAGGAGATCGATGTCACGTATTCTGCGGAGCGTGTAGCAGAAATTGTCACAGCTATTAATAATGATGATGAAAAAGCGGTGATTAAAACAGCTAAAATAAAAGTGACAGTGAAGCAGTTCAATCAACCAGAATGGGAGAAACGCTTCCAGTTGCTCGATCAAATGGCTGATCCAGAGCTAGATGATTTACCATTACTTGATTTAGCCTTACAGGATGAACAGATGTCCATTCGTCGACTAGCGACTGTCTACTTAGGCATGATTGAAGATGTGGCTGTTGTGCCTTATTTAGAAAGAGCCTTACAGGATAAAAGTGCAGCGGTACGTCGAACAGCAGGCGACTGTATGAGTGATCTTGGCCTTGTAGAATTTGAAGAAGCCATGCAGCAAGCCTTACAGGATAAAAACAAATTGGTTCGCTGGCGTGCAGCGATGTATTTATATGAGGTCGGCACGGAGCAATCTTTACCAGCACTAAAAGCGGCTGAGGATGATAAAGAATTCGAAGTGAAATTACAAGTGAAAATGGCTATTGCTCGTATCGAACAAGGTGAGGAAGCAAAAGGCTCGGTCTGGAAGCAAATGACCGAATCCCGTCAACAATAAACAGGAAAAAACCAGCAGCTGCTGGTTTTTTTCGTTTTAGGAGGGGATAGGGTGGTTCGCTCTCAAATAAAAGAAAAGGTCGCTCATAAGTAGCGTGAGGCTCAGCTCTAAAAGGAGAACAAGTCTTTCAAAAGTAGGATGCACCGACTCACTCACTATAAAATCAAGCACCCCAAAATCGAACCATAAACTCTTCTTTATTCAAAAAATCTATCAAAAATTCACGTAAAACAGAATAATTTGTCGTTTTCTAGCGTTTTATTGCTAAACAAAAAGTTAAGGTCATTCTAGGAATCATTAACATATTGTCTAGTTTCATAGAGAAAGGACAATGATAAAATAACATAAATTCAGAATATTCTCTAAAAATAGGGGGCCTTTGCATGACAGTAACTAGTTTGAAAGCAACGAAATCGTATGTGCGTGATCGGGAGGCGGTCATTGCATTAACACAGAAGCTTGTGCGAATTGAAAGCGTTTACCGTGAGAACGATCCGAAGGGTAATGAGCAAGAGGTGGCAACTTTTGTAGCCTCTTATTTACGAGATATTGGCATCGAAACGCATGTAGAGGAAGTTGTGCCAGGGCGACCGAATGTAATTGGCATTATTGATTCGGGCAAGCCTGGGAAAACATTACTTTTCGAAGGACATACAGATGTCGTGACAGAGGGCAATCGAGAGGCTTGGGCTTATGATCCATTTGGAGCAGAGATTGTGGATGGGCGTATGTATGGCAGGGGAACGAATGATACAAAGGGGAATCTGGCTTGTATGATTACGGCTTGCCAGTCATTGCTGCTAGATCGAGAGGAGTTTACTGGCAAGATTATTTTATGTATTCCTTGTGATGAAGAGGGGCTAATGCTTGGCATTAAGCATTTTATTAAAAATGGCTGGGCTGATGGAGTGGATGGCGCGATTATCTGTGAGCCACAGGAAAATAATGTATGTATTGCACAGCGTGGGGCCATACGTTTACAAGTAGATATTTTCGGTAAAATGGCGCATGGTGCTATTTCGTGGAGCGGTATAAATCCAAACTGGCGCATGGCGCGTTTTATCGTAGAACTTGAAAAATTGGAAAAAGAGGAGCAAGCACGATTAGGGCGTGATCCGATGCTGAATTGGCCATCTATCACACCAACGATTTTACGTGCGCCGGTTAAAGGTGATGCACAAATCAATGTCATTCCAGATCATTGTATGACGACGCTCGACATCCGCACGGTGCCTGCTCAGGATCATGGTGAGCTATTAGGCAAAATCGAGACCATTATTAAACGGTTACAAGCAGATGACCCTGATTTTAAAGTCGAACTAACGGTGCTTGATAATCGGCCGGCTACTGCAACGGCTAAGGAAGATCCTGTGGTACAGGCTATTTATGAGGCGGTGGCAGAGGTGACGGAGAAAGAACCGAAATATAATGGTGTTCCGGGTGCGACAGATGGTACGTTTCTTCATGTTCATGGCATCCCGATTGTGACGGTCGGTGCTGGAGATCGCGAAATCCCTCATCAAATCAATGAATATGTAGAGCTTGAAGAATTAGCAGAAACAACGGCTATTTACCGTTTAGCAGCATTAAAATTTTTGGCGGGTGATGAACAATGACGTCAATAAAAATGGCCGTCATACCAGGGGATGGCATAGGAAAAGAGGTAATGCAGGAAGCATTAAAGGTGCTGACATGTTTGCAGGAACAGGACAGTTCCTTACACATTGAAACGACCATTTTTCCTTGGAGCTCTGATTATTATGTGCAGCACGGCTGTATGATGCCCGAGAATGCATTGGAAACACTTCAAACATATGATGCGATTTTATTTGGTGCAATTGGCGATGCTCGTGTGCCAGATGATGTCACGGTTTGGCAATTAATTATGCCTATTCGGAAACATTTCCAGCAGTATGTGAATTTCCGTCCTATTAAATCGTTGCCAGGGATAGCATCTCCTTTAACGAATGGTAAAGACATTGACTTTGTCATCTTCCGTGAAAATGCGGAGGGCGAATATTCGGATAGTGGTGGTCGACTGTATCAGCAGCAGCCACAGGAAATGACCATTCAAAATACCATTATGACGCGGATTGGCATTGAAAAAATTGTCCGAGCTGCCTGTAATTATGCCAAGCAACATGGTAAAACCAATATCACCAGTGCGACAAAATCGAATGCCATTATTCATTCGATGAAATTTTGGGATGAACAGACAAAAAAAACGGTGGCACAAAGCTCATCAGACCTACAGTTGAAATCCATTTATATTGATGCTTTGGTAGCCTATTTTGTCGAACGTCCACAGGATTTCGAGGTGGTTGTGGCGTCCAATTTATTCGGCGATATTTTATCCGATTTAGGCTCAGCTATTGTCGGGGGACTTGGTCTGTCTCCATCGGCAAACCTGAATCCAGAAAAGGATTTTCCATCGATGTTTGAGCCTGTTCATGGGTCTGCACCAGATATTGCTGGTAAGGGCATTGCTAACCCCATTGCACAAATTTGGTCGCTTGCCTTACTTCTTGGACATCAAGGTAGAAGCGATTTAGAACAGCTCATTGTTAAGGCGATTACAACAGTGCTACAGGAAGGTATCGTAAAGACAGCAGATATTGGTGGACAAGCGACAACGGCACAAATGGGCGATGCAATTTGTCAGGAAATCATTAATAGGACTTTAACAGCAGGAGGTGTTTAGGATGGCAATCGAGCAAAAGGTGGTCGTAGTTACAGGTGCAGGAGGCGGTATGGGAAAAGCGATTATTCAAGAGCAGCTAAAGCAGGGTAATCAGGTTGTAGGGCTTGATTTATCAATAGATGCACTATCAGATATCGCCCATGATTCATTACAATGTGTTGAAGTCAATGTATTGCAGGAGGAACGTGTTCAAAGCATTTGCCAACAGGTTTTTGACAAGTATGGCAGAATAGATGGCCTTGTCAATGCACTAGGAATTGCCCAGTCAGCGACACCGATTGAGCAGGTCACGATGGATGAGTGGAACCGTTTAATGGATGTCAATGTAAAAAGCTTGTTTATCACGACAAAAGCAGTTGTTCCTTTTATGAAAAAACAGCAAGGGGGCTCCATTATTACAATAGCCTCTATTTCTGCCGTGCGTCCTAGACCAGGCTTACAGGCTTATATTGCCTCAAAGGGGGCGGCAGAAAGCTTTACAAGAGGGCTTGCAATTGAACTTGCATCAAGCCAAATTCGCGTTAATACGATTCATCCAGGCCCAGCTGACACACAAATGCTTGGTCAATTTGCTGCACAGGATGCTGATATAGAGCAAACGAAGCAAAATGTGTTTGTGCAGTCTGTCCCACTTGGGCGCTTAGTACAGCCAGCGGATATAGCAGGGGCAGTCAGCTATTTATTGTCTGATGCGGCAAGTATGGTCACTGGAACGACATTGCATGTAGATGGTGGTCGTGGATTATAGGAGGGGTACGATGAGAAAAATTCCTATGTTAATTAATGGGGAGTGGGTTCATGGTGAAGAAGAGACACACCTAGAAGTTAAAAATCCCTCGACAGGGGAAGTGATTGCACAAATTAGCAATGCAAGTAAAGCGCATGTGGAACAAGCAGTACATTCAGCCCGTCTAGCGTTTGAAGGACAAGACTGGCGTCAATGGAAGGCCTATGAACGGGGGCAGTTATTAATTGAATTTGCCCATTATATTCGACAGCATGCAGAGGAATGGAGTTTACTAGAATGTCGAGACGTAGGAAAGCCCTTATCACAGGCAAGAGCAGATATTGAAGCAGCGGCTCGCTATTTTGAATTTTATGGTGGTGCAGCGGATAAGGTGATGGGGGATACCATTCCGATTGAGGATGGACTATTAAATGCGGTAGTGCTAGAGCCAGTTGGCATTACGGTACATATTGTGCCATGGAATTATCCGATTCAAATTACGGCAAGAAGTGTCGCAGCGGCTATAGCAACTGGTAATGCTGTGATTGTGAAAAGTGCAGAGGATACACCCCTGACAACACATGCCATCGCTGAATGGTTTGCCAATAAAGTGCCGAAAGGGATTTTCCAGCATATTACAGGGTTGGGGCGAGAGGTTGGGCTCTATTTAACGTCACATCCTGATATTAATCATATTACGTTTACGGGTTCTGTGCCGACAGGGATAGCGGTGATGAAGGCAGCAGCAGAAAATGTTGTGCCTGTGACATTAGAGCTTGGAGGAAAATCGCCTAATATTGTGTTTGCAGATGCCGATATGGAGCAAGCATTAGAGGGGGTTGTACGTGCCATTATTCAAAATGCCGGTCAAACTTGCTCTGCAGGGGCACGTTTACTCATTGAAGAAAGTATTAAAGATACATTCATTGCACAACTAGCACAAAAATTTCAAGCGATACAAGTTGGACCTGGGGAAGCGGATATGGATATGGGACCGCTATTAAATGAACGCCAATATACGAAAATCACGGCATTATTACAACAAGCAAAGACAGATGGCTATGTGATTACGGGTGGCGAACCAGTGACGATAAAAGGCTATGAAAAGGGCTTTTATGTACAGCCAACTATACTGGATGGCGTTGATCCAAATGATCCATTAGCGCAGGAAGAAATTTTCGGCCCTGTCTTAACCGTCCTGCCATTTTCCAGCGCAGACGAGGCTATTGCATTAGCCAATAGCACTGACTACGGCTTAGTTGCTGGTGTTTGGTCACAGCATATTGATACGGCTCATTATGTGGCAAGTCGTGTGCAGGCTGGCCAAGTATTTGTCAATAATTATGGGGCTGCTGGAGGTATTCAAATGCCATTTGGCGGCTATAAAAAAAGCGGAATTGGTCGAGAGAAGGGCTTTGTTGCACTGCGAAACTATACGCAAATGAAAAACATCGCTATACGCTATGCACCACCTAATCAACAGTGAGATGGAGGGACGCATATGGAACAGCCAAAAGAAAAAGAAGTGCTTTTAGAGGTCAATCAATTATCCATCCAATTCCAGTTGAAAAATGGCAAAGAGGCGAAGGTTGTTGAAGATGTAAACTTTACTATTCATAAAGGAGAAACCGTTGCACTGGTAGGTGAATCAGGAAGCGGCAAAAGTATCACATCCTTAGCGATTATGCGTTTACTGCCCATACCACCAGGTGAAATTACAGCAGGTTCCATTGCCTTAAACGGTAAAAATCTACTCGCCTATAAACAGAAAGAGATGAGCCGTATTCGTGGTAATGAAATTAGTATGATTTTTCAAGAGCCTATGACCTCTTTAGATCCCGTCTTTACGATTGGCAATCAAATGATTGAGGGCATTCGCAGACATCAAAAGGTATCGAGAAAAGAGGCATGGAAGAAAGCATTACTACTTTTACAGGAGGTAGGGATTGCCAATGCAGAAAAGGTGATTGCTGAATATCCTCATCAACTATCAGGGGGAATGCGGCAACGTGTCATGATTGCTATTGCGATGTCTAATAATCCGCAGCTATTGATTGCAGATGAACCAACCACAGCACTGGATGTGACGGTACAGGCACAAATTTTAAAGCTGATGCTGAAAATGAAGAAAGAGCATCAGTCGGCCATCTTATTTATTACACATGATATGAGTGTTGTTGCAGAAACAGCCGATCGTGTCATGGTGATGTATGCAGGGCAAATTGTCGAGGAAGCTCCAGTGAGAGAGCTCTTTTTAAATCCGCAGCATCCTTATACAACTGCTCTCTTAAAAACGATGCCTAGCCTTGATTCAGATGTCAAAAGGCTGCCGTCGATCCCTGGCACCGTACCACCAGCGTATGCATTGCCTGATGGCTGTCGCTTTGCCCCACGCTGTCCACATGCGATGGCACATTGTCATGTGGAGCAACCGGCTATCCATTACATTCAAGAGGCACATAAAGTACGCTGTCATTTATTCACAGAGAAAGGGGAGCTGGCTCATGATGGAGAAAGAAGTTTTGCTGGAAATTAATCATTTAAAAGCCTACTTTCCTGTGAAACGCAAATCGATGAAGGAAGAAAAAAAGGTCATCAAGGCGGTTGACGATATTTCAATAGAGATTTTTAGAGGAGAAACATTGGGCATTGTAGGAGAATCAGGCTCAGGCAAATCAACCTTTGGGCGAACGATTTTAAAGCTCGTTGAACCAACAGCAGGGGAAGTATTGTATAAAGGGCAGCCAATCCAGCATTTAAAGGGCAGTAAGCTACAAAGTTATCGCAATCAAATGCAAATGATTTTTCAAGATCCCTTTTCCTCCCTTAATCCTCGGATGCGGGTCGGCTCTATTATCGAGGAACCGATGAAACTGCAATTAACATTGACGAAGGAACAACGAAAAGAGCGTGTGAAGGAGCTCTTACAAAAGGTAGGGCTACCTGAGGATGCCATGCATAAGTTTCCGCATGAATTTTCTGGTGGGCAGCGACAACGAATTGGTATTGCCCGAGCATTAGCGATACACCCAGAATTCATTATTGCTGATGAGCCGGTATCTGCTCTGGATGTGTCGGTGCAATCGCAAGTTCTTAATCTCATGATGGATTTACAAGATGAATTTCAATTAACCTATTTATTTATTTCACATGACTTAAGTGTTGTGAAGCATATTAGTGACCGTGTGGCAGTGCTGTATTTAGGAAGAGTTGTGGAGATTGGGACAAAGAAGGAGCTCTACGCCAATCCATTACATCCCTACACACAAGCATTGCTATCTGCTATACCAGTCGTTAATTTTGATGAGCCGAAACAAGAAATACTTTTACAAGGTGAATTACCAAGTCCAATGAATCCACCTGTTGGCTGTGTCTTTCATACCCGTTGTCCATTTGTGATGGAAAGATGTCATCAGGAAAGACCGATGCTTCAACATGAAAATAATCATCAACGAGTGGCTTGCTTTTTATATGATAAATAATCAGAAAATTAAATTTATTTTGGAGTGGAGGTGTTGCAGATGTTTGGCAATATAACGGATGTGCCAGGTGTCAAAGTCGGACATCGTGAAAATAAGGAAGGGATTACAGGCTGCACGGTGCTATTAGTAGGAAGTGGGGCGGTGTGTGGAGTGGATGTTCGAGGCTCTGCACCAGGCACTCGTGAAACAGATGCATTAGACCCTATTAATGAAATTGATCGAGTCCACGCCATCTGTTTAGCTGGGGGCAGCGCCTTCGGATTAGATGCTGCCACAGGTGTCATGCAATTTTTAGCCGAGCAAGGAATTGGCGTTGATGCAGGTGTGGCAAAAATACCGATTGTGCCGAGTGCTGTTCTCTTTGACTTATTTATCGGTGATCCTCATGCTCGACCTACTGCGCAAATGGGCTATGAAGCGGCACAAGCAGCACAAGTTGGCCCATTTACCAATGGCAATATAGGTGCTGGCTATGGCGCAACTATTGGCAAACTAGCAGGACCTAATTTTGCGATGAAGGGTGGGCTTGGTAGTGCTTCCTATGCGGGGAAAGATGGTCTCGTAGCAGGAGCCATCGTGGCAGTGAATGCCGTGGGAGATATCAAGGACCCTGCTACACGGCAAATTTTAGCAGGAGCCAGAGATGCGCATTCTGGTCAGTGGGTGGATTGCTGTGCCTATTTAGAGCAGCATGCACAATCAGAGGCATTAGCTGGCACTAATACAACGATCGGTGTGGTAGCAGTGAATGCCAAGTTAACGAAGGCAGAGGCTAAAAAAATTGCACAGCTTACGCAAAATGCTTTAGCACGAACGATTTATCCCGTTCATACCATGCTGGATGGCGATACGATTTTTGTGCTAGGGACAGGCGATCAACCTTATGCACTTGATTATCTAGGACATTTAGCAACAAAGGTAATGGAGGAAGCCATTCTCGCTGGCATTAAAGGCGCTGATAAATTGGCAGATGTTGAAAGCTATACAAGCATTCAAAGATAGGCATATGGGAAAAGGGGGAACGACTATGCAATGGAAAAAAAGAGGACTGATGCTCGTGACATTGTTATTAGCAATTATCATGACAGCATGTTCAGGTGATGGAAAGAAAAATACGACAGGTTCAAGTTCTACAGATGGTCAAACGGTAGCCGATGTTCCACAGGAAATCGTTGTACGTGTCAATGACGATCCAGATTTTTTAGATCCACATAAGGCTACAGCGTCTATTTCCTATCAAATGATACTTAATCTGTTTGAGGGGCTTATGGCACCTGAAACGGATGGTTCCTTGAAAGAGGGGCTTGCAGAGAGCTACGACATCTCGGAGGATGGTTTAACGTATACGTTTAAAATACGCCAGGGTGTGAAGTTTCATAATGGTGATGATTTAACGATGGAGGATATCCAATATTCCTTTGACCGTTTAATGGGGAAAAATGGTGGGGAGAAAATGTCTAATAACTTTGATAATGTGGCATCTACAGAGGCACCTGATGCGACTACATTTATTATCAAGTTAAAAGAGCCGAACTCTAATTTCTTGTATTCATTAACAGCAAGACAATCAGCTATTATTCCTAAAAGTAATGATGGTAAGCATAATGAAAACCCAATTGGGACAGGACCATTTGCCTTTGTAAAATACGCACCTGGCACCAATTTAGAGCTCAAGAAAAATGAGCAGTATTGGCAGGAAGGATTGCCTTATTTGAATAAAGTAACCTTTGCCTTTCAATCAGATGATCAGGCAGCCATTATGAGCTTGATGGCGAATGAGGTAGATTTAACGAGTGTTCCTTGGCATCGTGTTGGTGAGGTAGAGGGTAGCTATAATTTATCCCATCAAAATAATAACTCATCATTAATCGTTACTTTTAACGAAACAAAGGCACCTTTCGATAATGTGAAGGTTCGTCAAGCGATCAATTACGCCATTAGTAAATCCGATATTATTGATTCTGTATTTGCGGGCTATGCTGTTCCTCTAGGATCTAATATGAGTCCAGCAATGGGAGACTTCCAAAAGAAGGGCTTAGAAAGCATGTATGAACGAGATGTGGAAAAAGCGAAAACCTTATTAGCGGAAGCGGGTTATCCTGATGGCTTTAAAACAAAAATAACGGTGTCTTCACATAATGATATTTACTCAAATATTGCCCAAATTGTAGTGGCTAATTTGCAGGAAATTGGCATTGATGTAGAAATTGAAGTAGTTGAATGGGGTATCTGGCTAGATCGTGTGTACTTTGGTCGCGACTATGAGATGACAACGATTGATTTAACAGGTCGTGCATCTGCCTTTGAAATTTTGAATGACTATATCTCCACAAATGATAGTGAAAACTTCTTCCTGTTTAAAAACGAAGAATACGACAAAATTATGGCTGATGTCTTGAAGGAAACTGATCAAGCTAAACAAATCGACTACTACCATCGTGCACAGGAAATTTTAGCAGAGCAAGCTACTGCGGTTTACATTGCTGATTATCAAATCGTGTGGGGTACTGACAAACAAGTGACGGGGCTTAAGAGTTATCCATTCTGGTTCCATGATATGTCTGAGGTTAAGTTTTCAAACTAGAAAGGGATGAATGCTTATGATGTATATCCTACGTCGAATCATCCTGTTAATAATCACCATCCTTCTAGTATCCATCATTACATTTGGCGTTTTTCAAATATTACCTGGTGATCCGGTTCGCACGATGTTAGGGACGGAGGCGGATCCCACACAAATTGAAAATTTACGATCTGAGCTCGGCTTGGATCGTCCTCTTTATGAACAATATGTAGATTGGATGAAGGGCTTATTGACAGGGCAATTAGGGAATTCCATTCGATTTTCCATGCCAGTAAAAGAATTATTATTTGATCGACTTCCTGTCACCATGTCATTAGCAGGGCTTACCCTTATTATGGTCTTAATCATTTCCTTACCTTTAGGGATGTTTGCTGCAAGAAGACAAAATAAATTAAGTGATGTGTCATTATCCACTATGACGCAAATTGGGATGGCAGTACCATCCTTTTGGCTAGGGATGATGCTTATTCTTTACATTGGCTTACAGTTTAGCTTCTTTAAAATTAGTGGCTATATTCCTTGGACCCAAAGTATAGCAGGAGCACTTAGCACGCTTATTCTTCCAGCTTTAACGATTGCCATTCCACAAATTGCGGTGAATTTCCGTTATGTCCGTACAGCTATTCTAGAACAAGTCCAACTCGATTATGTCCGTACAATTCGCAGTAAAGGGATGTCTGAACAAAATGTAATGTATAAGCATGTATTAAAAAATTCGATGATCCCGATTTTAACGGTTTTTGGTTTGATCATGGCAGAGGTAGTAGCAGGAACGATTATTGTGGAGCAGGTGTTTTCCTTGCCAGGTATCGGTCAGCTACTAATTACGGCTATTAGTAATCGTGATTTTCCACTTGTGCAGGGGATTGTCATGTATATTACAGTAGCTGTCGTCATGATTAATTTTATCGTTGATGTTTTATATTCTGTGTTGGACCCTAGAATTCGATTACGTTAAGAGGTGGCTACCATGAAACAACTACAGCGCTATACTAAAAAAATCAATTTAGTCATTGGTCTCCTCGTTATTGTCGGCTTTTTGCTCGTCATGCTTGTTAGTTTCTTTTATACACCACATGATGTCAATGCGATGAATATACCTGAAAAATTGCGTGGACCTGGTGGTGCCTATATGTTTGGAACAGATGAATTCGGGCGTGATATTTTTAGCCGCATTATGAAGGGGACACAAACAGCCTTTGCTGTGGGTCTATTAACCGTGGCAATTGGAACGGTGTTTGGCATTCTTATCGGTGGTATTGCGGGCTATATTGGTGGCTGGATCGATGAAATCTTTATGCGGACGATGGACGCTTTAATGGCTTTTCCAGGCATTATTTTAGCCTTAATGCTTGTAGCAGTATTCGGTCCAGGGATTACAAATACCGCTATAGCGCTTGGCATTATCGCTATTCCAGCTATTGCAAGGATTGCACGTAGTGGCTTTGTGCAGCAACGTGACTCGGAATATGTACTGGCAGCGAAATTAATCGGGGTCAAGCCTTATAGCATTATGTTCCGCCATATTTTACCGAACATTTCGTCGCAAATTATTGTGGCTGCAACCGTGACATTTGCGACGGCGATGTTAGCCGAGGCAGCACTAAGCTATTTAGGGCTTGGAGTACAACCACCAAACCCTAGCTGGGGCAGAATGTTAAAAGATTCACAAGCCTATTTAATCGGTGCCCCTTGGTATACGTATGCGCCAGGAGGAGCCATTACCATTCTTGTTCTTGGTTTATATATGCTCAGTAATGCTTTACGAGATTTTATGGACCCACGTTCAAAATCGTAACACATCAGGTGCTGTTTTTTGTAAGAGTTCATATGCCTTAACAGCCATTTCAATATTGAGGCGATGGGGAGCTTGTAAAAAATCAGCACCTAATATACTTTCTAGCCGTTCAATTCGTTTATAGAGTGTTTGACGGACGATAAACAGCTGTTCTGCTGTATCATTTTTAGCCCCGTTACAGGCCAAATAAACAGCTAATGTTTGAAATAAATCAAGGCTACTTTTTTGATCTAATAACAATATCTCTTGTAAATAATCTTTCACAAATTGTAGGAGAGCTGTCTGATCCTGCTGTAATAATAATCGATAGACACCTAGATCCTTATAGTAGATGGAGCTAGCCAATTGCTGATGTTGCATTTGAATGGCCGATTTCGCCTCTTTATAGCCAAGATGAACACTTTCAATCGACTGATAGACATTGCTAATGCCACAGCTAAGGATAAGCTGTTCAAAAAACTGTGCTGCTTTTCTCGCTATAATCTGTGAAATGGCTTGATCGAAGGAATCACGATTGTCTTTCATATAATCTGCGGCAATAAAAAAGGCTAAAATAATAATCTCATGCTGTCGTACCGAAACAGTAGGGAAAAATCCGAGCTTTTTTAAAATTGAGCGAATATACATGGCATTTTGGAGCTGTATTTCCTGCCACTCTTCTTCAGACACTGTATTAGCTTTATCATGAAGATTGAATACGACGACTCGGTAAAATAAATTACGACTCTCGATTGGCAAATAGCTTTGATAGTATGGTATATCAACGGGCTGTCCTTGAATTAAGGCAAGGATAAATTCATCCTCACGGCTTTGCTGTCGCTCCTGCAGCATGCGATTACGCATTAAAATATGGGCTATTGACATCGTAGCCCGTTCTAGATTCAACAAGGTGTAATCACTCGGCTTTGGCAGTCCAGAATGCATACATAAATAGCCCCAAACTTGTCCAAGTCCATTCACAGGGATGATGACAAAATGATCCTTATCAATGGATAAAAGGTGCAGAGGCTCTTGTATTTCTAACTGCTGACAATGCTCCTCCATAACACGCAAGTATTTTTTAGCCTCCACAGGATAATAAAAGCTTTTTGTATCTTCTGAGACAAATAAAAAGGGCGCATCCGTATCTTGGTGGAGAACTTGTAATATTTTTAAAATTCCATTTGGCATTAACGATAATTCCATAAATGTTTTGGAGAGTGTATCTAGCTGTGTTAGTGCCTGCTGGTGTTGATTAATTATGTACGTGTGTAAATCTTGCGTAATATCGATAAATCGTACAATGTCTTCAAAAATAATAATTGGGAAATGATGGGCGTTCGCCATAGCAATCAATTCTACAGGGACATGATCGAAATAGTCTCCAATTTCTATACAAAGACCAGCAGCTTCATTGCGAATAAGGTTTTGTAAGTAGGCGATTTGTGTTTCACGTTCGAGCTGTAAACCAACACCAGTAGTTAAAATCAATTCACCACCATTAATTAATGTATCAAAATCTTTGATTTCTAATATATGTGTCCATAAAACTTGGCGATCAAGACCATGCTGCCCAGCGATAAGCTTCGCTGATTCAAAATGCTTGCGCTTGAGGACATCACGTACGAGTAGAGGATGTTTCGCCATCAATTAGCACCTGCCCTTCGAATGTACAATGTCTATTTCATTATGTTAGAGAAATCAGAAAATTTCAATATTAACTAGTTTAATAGGGAAAATGGTGATAGATAAAAAGACATCGATGATCACGATTGGAGGTCATGATATGGAGCAGAACGATCAATTCACACATGATTTACAGCAAAAAGACCATGAAAATGTTTGGCATCATATGTCTATGTACAATGACAATGCGCCCCCTATTATTGAACAGGGAGAAGGAGCATGGATTACCGATAGTTTAGGCAACCGCTTTTTAGATGGCATGTCAGGCTTATGGGCAGTGAACGTAGGCTATGGCCGTGAGCGTCTTGCTAAAGTTGCGTATGAGCAACTGAAAAAGCTATGCTATGCCCCTTTAACCCAAAGTCATGAACCGGCCATCAGACTCGCTGAAAAAATGAACAGCTTACTAGAAGATGACTATATGATGTTTTATTCCAATAGCAGTTCGGACGCGAATGAAGTAGCCTTTAAGCTAATACGTCAATACCATCAACAAAATGGGGAAGGAACTCGTTATAAAATCATTGCTCGTTATCGAGGTTATCATGGCAGTTCACTGGGGGCATTGGCAGCCACAGGACAGGCCTTACGTAAATATAAATATGAACCCTTAACACCAGGCTTTTTGCATGTTGCCCCACCTGATCATTATCGTCGACCAAAAGGGCAGCCCGTGGAGGCGTATAGTTTAGCATGTGCTCGTGAAATCGAGGAAAAGATCATTTGGGAGCAAAAAGAAACAATAGCGGCCGTTATTATGGAGCCACTGATTACTGGTGGTGGCGTTCTTATTCCACACCCTACTTATGTTAAGGAAGTCGAGCGCATTTGTAGACGACATGGGGTATTACTTATCATTGATGAAGTCATATGTGGCTTTGGACGAACAGGGATGCTATTTGGTCATCAGCATTTTGACATTCGACCAGATGTCATTACTATGGGAAAGGGGTTAACAAGTGCCTACCTACCGTTATCCATCACGGCTGTACGCAAAGACATTTATGAAAAATTTAAAGAGATGGACGGCTATAGTCATTTTCGGCATATTAATACGTTTGGTGGTAATCCAGCAGCCTGTGCAGTGGCTTTAGAAAATATAAAAATCATAGAAGAAGAAGGGCTCGTACAGCGCGCAAGAGATTTGGGTATACAATTGCTACATGATTTGCAAGACTTATTGGAGCTACCCTTTGTTGGAGATATACGAGGGCTTGGGTTGCTCATAGGCATCGAGCTTGTCGAAGATAAACCATCACAAGCACCCGCAAAGCCAGAGCGAATAGCGAAAATTATAGCTGATTGTCAAGCAAACGGGTTAATTGTTGGGAGAAATGGCGAAACAGTAGAGGGCTATCATCATATCATTATATTAAGTCCGCCACTTTGCTGTACTGATGAAGATCTTGATTTTATGGTAGCCGTGTTAAAAAGAGTATTGGCAGCCAATGTTTAGTACGTGGCGATTCCAAACATGTGGAAATACAAGGAATCGCCTTTAATAGTGTCGTTTATGCCCCTTTTTTACATCCTCCCAGTCAATCTCGATGTTATGCAAAACACGCGTTAGTAGATTGTGGATGCTGTCAATCTCTCCAGTGGAAAAACCTGCAAGTGCACGAGCATTGGAATATTCGCCCTCTCGTTTCAAGAAAGGATAAATCTCTAAGCTTTTTGCTGTTGGGAAGAGCAATTTATTTTTTTTATTTCCTTGTTCAATACGCTTTTCAATAAAGCCCTTGGTCTCTAATTTTTGAATAGCCCGCGAAGCAGTCGTACGATCCACCTTTAATAGCTCTGCAACCTTTTCTTGAATGATACCAGGATTTTCACAAATTCGGATGACATATAAATATTGTCCCTTTGTTAAATCCAACTCCTTAAATTCAATATTACTAATTGAGTCTAATGCCCGTGCAATAGCACCTATTTCACGTAAAATTTCTTTCATGGTCGATCCTCCTGAAATTTTTATTGTATTTGCAATAAAAATTATTCTATACTAATAGTATCATCTTCGAAGTGAAATTGCACCTAGTGAAGATGGTCAATAGGAGAAACTAGGAGGAATATTCATGAGCATAAAAAAAGTGACAACTGAAGAAGAATTACAAACAGCGTTCGATTTTCGTCGACATGTTTTTATTGAAGAACAACAAGTACCTGAGGTAGAAGAGTACGATGAATTTGATTCGCTCGATGCACCATGTGATCATATTCTTGTGTATTACAAGGAGCAACCTGTTGGAACAGGCAGGCTTCGCATTGTGGAGGGCTATGGCAAACTAGAACGTATTTGTATATTGGAACAATACCGTAAATTTGGCCTGGGGAAAGAAATCATTATGGGCTTAGAGCAAATCGCACGAGACAAAGGTTTAACAAAAGTAAAGCTGAATGCCCAGTCCTATGCAGAAGGTTTTTATGAAAAATTAGGCTACCAGCGTGAAGGCGAAGAATTCATGGATTGTGGCATCCCACATATTTTAATGAAAAAATATTGGTAGTGGACGAAATCGTCTTTTCAATAACCTTCCTCATTAGTGCTAGATTTTGTCACTTAGTATTCGTTTGCAGAGAGAAGGCGAAAGATCTGTTTTCGATAAAGTATACAATTCAATGGCACTACTTATGTTTAGCTGCCATTAGAAAAGGCTCCTCCTTAGCTAAGGGGAGCCATTTTTTTACACGACGGATTCTAGTTTCAATTAAAAACTACCTTCATAAAGAAAGTTGGGCAGCTTTCAATTATTTTTCTTTGACAATCGTACCTGCGAAATTGTCATGAGGTAGACGTTGTCCATGCTGTTGCTCAAAGGTCTGGCGATTTTTTAGATAATCAAACGTACTGAGGGTGTCTCGATAAGCCATTCGTTTAATTATTTGACCGTCTGATAGTGGATGGCCATCTTCATTTTCAAGTGCCAGTTTCATTGCTTTGTAGCCAATGGTTTGTCCATTTTGACGGAGCTGTGCATATTCTAGTGTCCATAGCACGGCTGTTGGCGTAACGAGCGCATGAACGACTTCGTTTTTCACTTTTTTTCGTAGGAAATATTCAACACCCAACGTGACTGCGGTTGATATTGCTGTATCGATTAAAAATGCTGCTGTTCGTCTTTTTGTGATCGACTCCATGTATGTCCTCCTTTATTACTCTGTCACTAGTACATACGAAACATAAGGACAAGAAGTTTCGCGTTAATCTTGATTTATTTCCAATGGCAATACGGGATAAGAGGGAATGGCCCCATGCTTCGTTGTCGAAATCCCTGCATAACGGTTTGCAAAAGTGAGCAGGGACATCGCATGCTGTTCGCAATAGGTTTCAACATCAGCTACTGCTAGTTGATGTTGAAGGAATTTACTTAAAACTGCCCCAATAAATGCATCTCCAGCCCCTGTCGTATCGACAGTTTGTACCTCCTTAGCAGGAGCCTTTACATGAAGCTTTTTCGTATATAAAGTAGCCCCAGCAGCGCCATGTGTAATGATGATGACTGCTACATGCCCCTGAAATAATGCTTGGACGGCCGCCTGTACCTCCTCTACTGCTGTTAAAAACAATAGCTCCTCCTCTGAAAGCTTCACAATATGTGCTTTAGGTAGAAAGGCGAGGATGGTTGCCCGACACGCAGTCTCATCCTGCCATAAAGGTAAGCGCACATTCGGATCAAAGGAAACAAGACTACCTGCTTGATGTGCCTGTTCAATAAAAGCAAGATGTGCTTGCTTCATAGGGCTTTCCACAAGATTAACAGAGCAAAAATGAACGATATCTTGTGCAGTGAGTAATTGTAAGGGGAGATAGTCTTGCTTGTACAATAAGTCCGCAGCATGTCGGCGATAAAATTGAAAATCACGCTCACCGTAACCATTTAATGAGACAAAAGCAAGACTTGTTTCTCCATTAGCTGTTTGGCGAATGTACTGCGTGTCTACACCTGTTTGCTGTAACGTTTTTATTAGGAAATCGCCAAAGGCATCCTGACCGACCTGTGTTAGAAGAGCTGCCTGCTGACCCAGCTTTGCACAGACCGCTGCTACATTTGCAGGTGCACCACCCGCATGTTTAGTAAAGTGCTCGATATCGGCAAGGGAGCCATGCTGCTCTGTTGGCGTAAAATCAATTAGTAATTCCCCTATAGTAAAGAGCTTGCTCATGAGGATGCCTCCTGTGGCAGCCGCTTTTTCTTCGGAATGTAAACTGTATAGAAAATACCTCCGAAAATAAGCAGGATACCTAACGTTTGCATAATGCTTGGCATAAAATCAAGCAATAGCATATCCAGTAAAATCGCGACAACAGGGTCAACGAACACTAATACGGATACAAGAATGGTCGTAAGATTGCGAATACTATCAAAAAATAAATAGTAAACAAATCCTGTATGAATAAAGCCTGTGCCCAAAATATAAAACCAATTGGAAGTGGTTAATCCCTCAAACAAGGAGAAGTCGATGAAAGGCAGTAGTATGACGATACCAACCGTTGTTTGAATATAGGTTAACGCATAGGAGCTAAGCTTCGTAATGGTTTTGCTTGTTAGCATGGTGAGGGCATAAAATACCGCTGACAGTAATGCCCACACAAAACCAGATTGCATAAACTCTGAGAAAGACACAAAGTTATGGAGACCAATGATGAAAATACTACCAATAAAGCAAGTGATGGTTGCTACAAGTGCTTGAATGGTCATTTTTTCCTTTAAAAAGATAGCGCCTAAAATTAAGACAAAAATAGGGGCTAAATTATAGATGGAAATGGCAATCGAAATCGACATTTCTTCAAAGGCTTTAAATAAAAATACCCAGTTTAAAACGATAAAGACGCCACAAATAATTGTTTGGAGAATTTCCTTCTTATCCCAAACCTCTGATTTATGACCCCCTGTAATAAGCCACATGCCTCCTAGAAAGAGGGTGGCACAAATGCATCGAACAAAGACAAGCTCTGTAGCAGGAACACCAGTATGAACCGTAAAAAAGCCTATGGAACCAAACAGTGCCATGGAGACGGTTAGTTTAATCATTGCGGAGATGTTCATACGACACCTTCTTTCTATTTTTTGTAAAATTATTGAAGCAAATAAGTAACGGGCGGCTTCCTTTTATTCACGAATTTGGCCGTTGCCATATATGAAATATTTAGTTGAAGTTAACGCTGGCAAGCCCATTGGCCCACGAGCATGTAGTTTTTGCGTACTAATGCCAATTTCTGCACCATAGCCAAATTCAAAGCCATCCGTGAAGCGGGTAGAGGCATTATGATAAACAGCCGCTGCATCGACATTATTTAAAAATGTTTCTGCGACCAATTGATCTTCTGTAATGATCGCTTCAGAATGATGTGTGCCAAAGCGATGAATATGCTCAATTGCTTCATAGACATTTTCCACCAATTTAACACTTATTGTTAAATCAAGATATTCCATCGCATAGTCTTCCTCCGTAGCTGGAAGAGCAGCCTCAAATAGCTGACATACTTGTTCATCACCGATGATGGTCACACCTGCGTCATGTAGTGCTGTTAACAGTTGCATACCATGAGACTTAAACCAAATAGGATGAATGAGTAAGCTTTCTGCTGCATTGCAAACAGAAGGGCGCTGCGTTTTAGCATTTAGGCAAATTTTTTCTGCTTTTATGTAATCCGCCATTTGATCTACGTAAATGTGACAGTTGCCCGCACCTGTTTCAAGTACAGGGACAGTTGCTTCCTTCACAACTAAATCAATAAGCGCTTTGCCGCCACGAGGAATTAATACATCTAAGTACTCTTTTAAATGAAATAATTCTTTCACCGTTTCACGACTTGTATCCTCAATTAATTGCACAGCCTCTATAGGAATAGATGTTTTAGCAAGTGCACGGTGGATACTTGCCACTAGGGCGGTATTTGAAAATTTAGCTGAGGAGCTGCCACGTAAAATGACGGCATTGCCCGTTTTCAGAGAGAGAGTCGCTGCATCTACTGTGACATTTGGGCGTGCCTCATAAATCATACCAATGACCCCAAGCGGTACAATCCGCTTTTCGATGTGTAAGCCATTCTCTTTATCAATCTGCTCAATAACTGTGCCTACTGGATCTTGTAGGGAGACAAGTAAATGAATGGCATCGGCCATTGCCATTATACGTTCTTCATTGAGCATCATTCGATCTAGTGTAGAAGCAGGCAAGCTCTGTTTCTCACCCAGTGCTAAATCTTTGGCATTTTCAGCCATAATAGTATGCTGGTCAATGATTAACTGTTCTGCAATTTTTGTTAGCGCCTCATTCTTTTCACAGGTCGTTTTAATATTTAATATGTAGCTGGCAGCCTTTGCCCGTTGTCCTTTTCCTTGAATTTCACTTGTCATTCGTCATTCCTCCCTCATTCGTTTGAATTTTCAGCCATTTATCTCTGTGTATCACCTCAATAGGGCATTTCGACAATGTATCCGTCCGTTTTCCCATTGCTACAGTTAACTCTAGGGAAGAGTACAGTACTTCGCCACGTCCTAATAAACCTTGTTCACTATAAACTTCTACAACATCCCCATTGTCAAAATCACCTTCTACACGATATACGCCAGCGGGTAATAAGCTTTTGCCATTGTCCATTAACGCCTTTTCAGCACCACTATCTATAAAAATTTTACCAGAAACTTCCGTAAGTGCAATCCACTGTTTATGATTTGTTAAAATCGCAAGTTCATCATGCTCGACATAGGTGCCATCCCCATGGCCTGCTAAAATAGCAAGTAGTTTATGTGCACCTTGACCTGTTCCGATAAATACTTTCACACCTGCACGTAGCGCTGTTCGGGCTGCCAATAGCTTAGATGCCATGCCACCCGTGCCAACCTTTGAACCTGTACCATCAGCAAAGCTTAACATGTCATCGGTAATAGCTGTTAACCGATCAATACGTTCCGCCTGCGGATTTTTAGCAGGATTGGCATTATATAAGCCATTGATGTCTGTTAAAATGATGAGCTGATCTGCATGGACAAGACCACTTACAAGTGCGGACAGCATATCATTATCCCCAAATGTCAATTCACTAATAGATACTGTATCGTTTTCATTAATAATTGGTAGCATGGAACGTTCTAATAATTCCTCGAAAGTAGCATAGGCATTTTTATAGCATTCTTTTTTAGAAAAATCTGTGCGTGTCAGTAAAATTTGAGCAGGCGTTATATCGTAAATGCTAAATAAGGCACTGTATGTTTGGATCAGTAAGCTCTGTCCAACAGCTGCCGCGGCCTGTTTTCCTTTTACCGTTACAGGACGAGCAGGGTAGCCAAGTTGTTTAAAACCAGCGGCTACTGCACCCGATGATACAAGCAAAACTTCATGACCCTGCTTCTTTAATTCGGCGATTGCCTGCACATGATCCATTAAACGAACTTTATCGATTTCGCCTTTTGCATTTGTTAAAGAGCTACTGCCAATCTTCACAACAATCCTTTTTCTCTCCATCACACTACCTCCAGTTGTCTTATGTTCGTCATTGCTTTGTTAAATAGAGCAATGACGTTTCATCTTTGACACCAAAATTTTGCTGAATCAAGATAAAAAAAGCCTTTTCATCCTAAAAATTAGGACGAAAAGACTTGCCTTCCGTGGTACCACCTACATTGAACATCATGCGACATTCCACTTTTCTCATAACGCTAGAGACTGCGCCTAGTTTGGCCAGGACGTTTTACGAAGTAGGTTCATCAGTCTTTCTTGTACAATGCCTTACAGCCGATGGGCATTGCTCTCTTTTCAAGCAGTGGCTAACTACTAGTCTCCGTTCGTTTTCTCATCATGGAGTTGGTAACTATTGACTAAAGAATGCACTACTTCCTAAAGTCTGTCAAGTTGAATAGTGAAATTACTTGAAAGTTTTGATAAATTAAGAAGGAGAGATTCAAAAATGCTAAAGAGGCAACCTATTCGATTATTTAAACCACCAAATGGCAATGAACAGGGGAAGCATAGCCAAAACAATGACAAAAAAACTCCAAATAACTTGTTTACCTGTTGACATATTTCTTGGTTTAATACTCATTTGTTCATAAAGCTGGTTAATGGCACGTTGCTCTTTCGAATAAAGCATTGCTTGAAATTCTTCGTAATCTTGAATATAGCTGGAGGGGGGACGTGGACTAAAGCGTAAATTTCGAATGGAGTCCGTAATCTCTTGATCGCCCATCCAATAGGTGATCACTGGAGCGAGACCTGCGTTTTGTGCGGCCTTGACGTCAATGTCATGTGATTTCATTTTATAGTAAATCTGTCCATGCTCATCCTCATACTGCGTAACAATATCACTTACTGCCATTAACAATCACCTCTTATGGAAGTTATCTATTTTTTCATGAGTTTCTACTATTATAATGGATTAGGGGAGAAAAGTACCGCATGAAAGAGCAGAATTTGTGAAATGAAAATTTGTGAAAAATTTTTGATAAAGTCATAAACTTACTTCTAATGAGTACAACGTCATGTAGTATAATGTAAATAGTTTTTTAAAAGAAGTTGAAAGAAGGGAAAGTTTTGGAAATTTCAACATTATTCGCGTTTTTAGGGGCTGCTATTATTTTAACCATTATGCCAGGGCCAGATAATTTATTTGTACTTGCCCAAAGCATTACACAAGATAAAAAGGCTGGTATTGCTACATCCCTTGGTCTATGTACAGGGCTCCTTGTCCATATTAGTGCAGCAGTACTTGGTATATCTGCGATTATTTATCAATCCACAATCATTTTTTCAATTGTCAAATTTGCAGGAGCAGCCTATCTATTATATTTAGCTTGGCAATCATTTCGAGCCAAGGGAGATCCATTTACCTTACAGCAACAAAATACACAAGCTTATATTACATTATATAAAAAAGGCATTTTAATGAATATTTTAAATCCAAAAGTATCATTATTTTTCTTAGCGTTATTACCACAGTTTGTGAATCCCGCACAGGGACATGTTGCGTTTCAAATGCTTATTTTGGGTATAGTATTTTTAGTGCAAGCACTCGTATTATTTTCGTTATTTAGTATATTTGCAGGGAAAGTCAGAAAACTCATTATTGGTCAACCTGCAATTGCGAAGCGATTAAATATGATTCAAGGTATCCTCTTCACATTTATCGGGATACAAATTGCCATCAGCAAACAGTAGGAGGAATGGTCATGGCTATTTTACATATTACCTTTAGCTTAGCAACGCAGGGCTCCCTGAAGTTTGCAATTCGTCAGCATCATTTGCAGCGTAATGAAAGGGTTTTAAGTGTCCATGATGATTTCTCAATTGGACCACTTCAACATTTAGAAGAACGTAAAACTTGGTTAAACACTCATATTTTTAAGGATAATGAAGATCAGCAATTGTATGATGATATGTATGAGAACTGGATGAAAAAAATCGCAAGTTTACCTTGTGATTTGGATGTATGGATTTGGTATAGTCAAAACACACACGAACAAATTGGCCTGCGCTGTGTGATGAGTGAGTTGATTCATAAATGTAGTATGGTTTATGGAATTGATACAACTGAGGGTTTGAAACGATTGCAGCCTAATATGAGTATTCGTCATACAGGGGAACTTTCCTCCAATATGCTCATGAAGCTTCGTCCTGAGGCCAAACGATTTTCTGTCCAAGCATGCCAACAACTCGCGAAGGAATGGGAAGATATCAAAAAACAGCCAAGTACGTTGCGATTGTGGAAAAATGAGCTAGTGCATGTAGAGGAAGATGCGCTGGATGCACTCATTATGGCTAGTGCAAAAGAGTTGCAGATCCAGTACAAGGAAGAATGGCTGATGCCTACACATATTTTGGCTCAAACATTTGGGGCAATTGATCATTATGTCGGGGATGAATTTGTAGAGTATCGCTTAAGGACCCTCGTCGAGCAAGGATTATTTGAGATTCAAGGTGATATAACGGACATCTTTTCATATCAGGTTAAAGTACGTTAGGATATGGAAAATAACAACACAACTAAATGAACGAGCAATAAAAAAGATCAGGAGCGCAAAGCCTGATCTTTTCTATTGCTCCAAATTCATGAAGCAGTTGTTCTATGCATAACAGGATATTTAAGTCTCTATCTAGTTATACGAAGTGCTTTCATGTTGATAGCACGTTACATATTCATCTTTCATTAACAAACTTTGACAAGCCAAACCATTTTCGTGATAAATCTCTTTATCCACATTTAATTCTATACTTCTATTTGAATTTGTATACTTAGACTCATGATTAACAATAGATAATTTAACCTCGTCTAGCCATTCCATTGAAAATTGACTGTTTGCAGCTGCATAATAGATGGTTTTGATTGTATGATTCTCGTTATTTGAAATTTCTACCCATACATTGACACCACTACTTGGACCTGCACCACCATAGGGTTCATAATAAGCGTTCGCTGTGTATTTTCCAGAAGGGGATGATACAGATTCGGGTCCTTTTTGCATCAGTTTTTTATCTATAGTTCTAAATGTAAAAAAGTATTGGATAGATATAAATAGGCCAAAAAACAGGACTAAACCCGCCACAAATGCTGTTAATGTTTTTTAGGGAAATGATTCCGCTTAAAAAAGAAAATGATTAATTTGCTAACAAAAATGAAAAATAATAGCAATGTAAATTAAAATACAAAGAAGCCAATCGTGTTAAGGTATAAATGCAAATTATTACCTCCTTAGTATGATGAACAGGTTAATAGATTGTATAGTTGTAATTAGAAATTTAACATGTTTTTCTACAGTTATCGTTAAAAATCTTTATGTTCAAACCAAAAATCAAAATAAAGCGAGTAACATTGACACCGAGGTGATGTTGTTACTCGCTCTTTTTCTATTTTTTTTCATAAAAATCGAAGACAAACTGTTTAAATTGGCGTGCAGAGGGGGGAAGATAGCGATTGTCAATCCAAGCCATGCCGATAATTCGTTCACATACCATATCCTCAACATGGATTTTAACGATTTTCTTCGGATTTAAATCCTCATCATCTGGAAGTAAGGAAACGCCCAGCCCCGCACCTACAAAACCAGCAATGGTCGATACTTCGTCCCCTTCATAAGAAATTTTAGGCTTTATGCCAGCAGCATTTAACAACCGATCAGCAGAGCGGCGCAGTGCATAGCCCTTTTTCATGAGCACAAAGTTTTCATGCTCCAGCTCTTTCATTTTAATGCTTTTACGATGTGCAAGCGGATGGTCAATCGGCACCATAATAAAAAGCTCATCTCGCCATAATTCCTTCCAACATACTGGCGGCTCTGTATCAATGGCTGCCAATAAGCAAAGGTCTAATTCACCAGCCAACAATTGTTTTAATTGTGAGTGAGAGTAGTTTTGCGTGAAATGAAAACGAATATGGGGGTGTTTCTGACGAAAAGCACGAATCAAGTCTGGTACGATACTCGTTCCAAGCGTATGTAAAAAACCGAGTGATACATCGCCGAGCTCTGGATTATTAAGCTCTTGTAATTCTAAAACAGCCTTTTCATATTCTTTGCGCATTCGCAGTACACGATATAAAAACAGTTCACCATATCGGTTAAGCATAATTGAGCGCCCTTGTCTGTCGAAAAGCGGTACACCTAATTCTTCTTCCAGCTTTGAAATAGAACGACTAAGTGCTGGTTGTGAAATCGCTAATGCTTCAGCAGCTCGTGTCATATGCTCTAACTTTGCCACGGTTACAAAATATTCTAATTGTTGCCACTCCATTTTTTCACCTCTTTTCTCGTTATTTTTAAGTTATCTGCATTATAACGGGAAACAGAGTGGAAGTATAGGTTGCAAATTATTTTTAAAAGGACGTTGCATTTTATTAGCAGAATGGAAAAGTTAAGTAGCAAAAGTGTGATAGCACAGCGGTTAAGTTGACATCATTCATGCATGGTACACATTGATTTGATAAAAACTATAAATTATACATTATGAATAAAGGGTGGTAAGATAGACACATAAAATACACAATTATAAATTTCCGTGAAGGGGATATCATAAAATGAAGTTAACTAAGCCACAACCTCTAACTATTGAGGGAGGCAAAAAAGCCGTACTATTACTGCATGGATTCACAGGTAGCACAAAAGATGTGAAAAAACTAGGAGAATTTTTATCTCAACGAGGTTATACCGTTCATGCACCAATTTATAGTGGGCATGGTGTAGAACCAGAAGCATTATTAGAAACAAAACCAGAGGACTGGTGGAACGATGTAGTGGAAGGATATAACTTCCTCCAAGAGAATGGCTATGAAGAAATCGCTGTTGTTGGGATTTCACTTGGTGGCGTCTTCTCATTAAAAGTAGCAGAGACGTTTCCAGTGAAAGCGTGTGTAGCGATGTGTGCACCAATTACACGTGATAATTCAAAAGGCTTATTTACACGTTTGTACCATTATGCTCGTTTATATAAACACTTTGAAAATAAATCAAAAGATCAAATCATTTCAGAATTACATGAATTACGCATTACACCAAAAGATTCTTTGGATGGCGTAACACGTTTAACAACTGAAACTCGTGAAGAATTATCAACGATCAAAGCACCAACACTTGTGTTACAAGGTTCACTAGATGATGACCTATACCAAGAAAGCGCACCTTTCATTTTAAATACAGTAGAAACAGACGACAAAGAAATCATTTGGTATGAAAATTCTGGTCACATTATTACATTAGATAAAGAACGTGATAAAGTGTATGAAGATGTTTATAAATTTTTAGATCATATTGAATGGTCAGTTGCAAACTAAGGAGGGGCTGTCAGCAGGCAGCTCTTTTTTTGTTCAATCAAATGAACTTTGTAGCATTCATCTAGATAAACGAAAAAACTATTGTAATTATAATAAATGCTTGATAACATGATGAAATTATAGTGAAAAATCATTCGATTAAAATAATTTGCTATGGTCTAAAACTTCTAAGGAGCACATCAATTATGCAACAAAAAATACCTTTTTCAACCTATGCAGTCATCGGAACAATGTTATTTGGACTGTATTTTGGAGCAGGGAACCTCATTTTTCCTATTCAAATGGGTCAATTTGCCGGGACTAATTTTTGGTTTGGGTTAATCGGATTTTTAGTTACTGCCATCGGGCTACCATTCCTCGGAATTTTAGCGATTGGTTTATCAGGTAGTAATGGTTTACGTGATTTAGCGAACCGTGTTCATCCTATATTTGGCATTGTTTTTTCATTGGCACTGTATTTAACAATCGGTCCGTTTTTTGCCATTCCACGTACAGCAACCGTACCATTTGTTGTAGGCTTTGAGCCATACATTCAACCACAACATGCAACGCTGCTACTAGCAGTATTTAGCTTTGTATTTTTTGCCGTTGTCTATTATTTCTCTTTAAATCCAGCAAAAATTATGGATTACATCGGTAAATATTTAACGCCTGCTTTTTTAGTCGTCTTATTTATTATAATTATCACAAGCATCACCAAACCAATGGGTGATTTCCAGCAGCCAGTCGGTGATTATTTGGATGCTGCTTTTATGACGGGCTTTAAAGAGGGTTATAATACGATGGATGCCCTAGCATCGCTGGCATTCGGGATTGTTGTCATCAATGCTATTAAAAGTGCAGGAATTACAGATCGCAAGGAAATAGCCAAGGCTACATGGACATCGGGTATTTTTGCGATGGCTTTAATGACACTTATTTACGGCTTAATTACGTATATGGGAGCTTCTAGTATTGATGCTGTTGGTACTTTTGACAATGGTGGTTTAATTTTTGCCGCAGTAGCAGATCACTATTTTGGCTCTTTTGGGGCCATTTTATTGGCGCTTATTATTGTCCTTGCTTGTTTAAAGACAAGTATAGGGTTAATTACGTCCTGTAGTGAATTTTTCCACGAAGTGTTTCCAAAAATCAGCTATAAATGGTTTGTGTTTTTACTTTGTCTTGTGTCCTTTACGATTGCAAACTTCGGCTTAAACAATATCATCCAATTTGCGATCCCTGTTTTAATGTTCTTATATCCACTAGCCATTGTATTAATTTTGCTTGCTCTTTGCTCATCCTTCTTTAAGAATAAGCAAACAGTTTATGCCATTGCGATGATTTTTACATTTTTCATCAGTTTAATTGATGGCTATAAAGCCTTGGTGGAAAGTGTGCCAGGAGCGAACTTAGGCGTTTTGGACGCAGTGGAGAAGCTGTATTCAACGATCCTTCCTTTTTATGACATCGGATTAGGTTGGATACTACCAGCTCTTGTAGGAGCAGTGATTGGGAGCTTGTTCCCGTCTAGAAAAGTCATATAAATGAATAACCACGCACAGACATGATTCACTGTGCGTGGTTTTTTATGGCTTAATAAGCTGTCCAGCCACCATCCACCGCAATCACTTGTCCATTCACAAAGCTTGCTTCGTCTGAACCAAGAAAAATAGCTAATTGTGCGATTTCTTCTGGTTGACCAGCACGAGGATTAATCGATAGTCCAAGTGATTGGCGTGCAGCACCCGTTTCACTCATACTAGTCATAGAAGAGGCGATATTAGTCATAACTGCTCCTGGTGCAATCCCATTACAACGAATATTTTTATCAGCATACATAAACGCTGTATTTTTTGTTAAACCGACAACGGCATGCTTCGAAGCTGTATAGGCTGCCCCTGCGCGTGCCCCGTATAAGCCACCAGCAGAAATATTATTCACAAAGACACCATGCCCTTGCGCAAGGAAAATTTCTGTAGCCATACGCATAGAGCGCATAACGGCTGTAGTATTCACGGCGAATACTCGATCCCAACGTTCATCAGAAATTTCACCAACTGGCTCCATCCCATCCATAATGCCCGCATTGTTCACTAAAATATCTAATTGACCGTAGTTCGTGTTCGTTTCGTCAAATAAACGTTGTAAGTCTTCTGTTGATGCGACATTTGTTTGAATGGCAAATGCTGTACCCCCAGCTGCTTGAATACCGTCCACAACTGCTTGGGCACCCTCTAAATTTAAGTCTGAAACGACAACCTTAGCGCCCTCTTTTGCATATCCTTCAGCAATGGCTTTCCCCATGCCTGAAGCTGCACCTGTCACAATGGCTACTTTACCTTCTAATCTCATCTCAAAGACCTCCTCATGTATGTCGATAGTTATTGAACATCTGTTCATTAAAATCATATAATAAATATGAAAGCGATTTCAATATGCAAATTATCATGATGTGTTGAGTATTCAACACTTTTGGAAAAACTGTTGAATAAGGAGCTGAAAAAATTGCGTACAACCGATTTACGGATTATTAAAACGAAACAAGCCCTGCACAACGCCTTATTGACCTTGCTCAGCCAAAAGCCATTGGAGCAAATATCGATTGCAGAAATTTGTAGAGAGGCGAAGATTAATCGAGGAACATTCTATTTACATTACGAGCAAAAAGAGGGGCTCTTTGAAGAATACTTTCAGGAAATTATGGAGGATTTATATCAATCCTATGAAGAACCCTACCGTGCCGTCCCAACCTTGGACACCTATCAACTCGATCCAACAACCATTCGGATTTTTCATCATATTGAACGCTTTAAAATGTTTTATCGTATCGTATTTTCTAAAAATGTCCCGTTGACCTACTATTACATGCTATTTGACGGGATTTATTCACTGTTAAAGCGAGACATTACTACACACCATGAGCATCAAATAGCGGACCATATTTCGATCGACTATTATAGTGCCTATCAAGCAAACGCCATCATCGGACTCATCATCCAATGGTATCGCGGCGATTTTAGCGACAGTGTAACAGTTCTAAACCAGCAACTAGCTTCGATTTTAAAAAATGTTCGGAGTGAAGGGTAGGGAGACAAGCGTAGGATAGAACCCGAAAAGAGATGGATAGCCTGTTGAAAGTGTAGGATAGGAAAGGAAAAGCGGTGGATAGAACGCTCGAAGTGAAGGATAGGGAGAGCAGCGCAGGATAGAACAAAAAAAGCGAAGGATAGCCTGTTGAAAGTGTAGGATAGGAAAGGAAAAGCGGTGGATAGAATGCTCGAAGTGAAGGATAGGGAGAGAAGTGTAGGATAGAACAAGAAAAGCGAAGGATAGCCTGCTGAAAGTGTAGGATAGGAAAGGAAAAGCGGTGGATAGAACGCTCGAAGTGAAGGGTAGAGCGAAGCGGTGGATAGAACCCGAAAAGAGATGGATAGCCCTGCTGAAAGTGTAGGTTAGGAAAGGAAAAGCGGTGGATAGAATGCTAAAAATGAAGGATAGAGAGAGAAGTGTAGGATGACCGGAAAAGCAGAGGATACTCCGCTCAAAACGAAGGATTTGCTTATCTCTTTCAAAGTGATAAAGCGATGGGCTACGTTGCTAGTAGCCCATCGCATATTTGAATTATGGAATTGGAGCAGGTTTCAGAGCGACAACGATTGTCACAAGGATGATGAGCTGTATAGCCCTTTTCACTTATCAATTGTAGAGCAGCTTCGATAATTCGTTGTGCAGTTCCTTTCGTGCAAGTAATTACTTACATGCTAACGAAGTATATTTTTATTTGCAACATAATGGAAGAGTATTGACAACTATATCGACTGCTGATATATTTTAATTATATCGACTGACGATATATTGATGGGCGATATAAGGGGGGATTTAGATGACACAGGAACATCCGCCATTAACAGAGGGCGTTTATTATATTTTATTAGCATTATACGAGGCTAGGCATGGCTATGGCATTATGCAATTAGTGGAGGAAATGAGCAATGGGCGAGTGCGTTTAGGCGCAGGTACCATTTATGGTGCGATTAAAACATTGCTAGAACGAGGCTGGATAGAGGCGCTTGATGAAGATGGGAGAAAGAAAGAATATATCATTACCGCTACTGGAAAAACGGTCATTGAATATGAAATTTTGAGATTAAGGGAACTTTTTGACAATGGTATCCGTATAACGAAAGGAGTTGAATAATATGCATAAATATCGCTTGATGATTAATCCCTATGCAATAGAGAAGTGGGTTAATGACATGGCTTGTCAGGGCTGGCATTTAAAAAAATTCACATGGATTCGGTTTACGTTTGAACGAGGAGAACCAGGTCGCTATATTTATCGCCACGATGAATTGGAGCGATTTGGCAGTCACTATGAAGAGGACTACCTGGAATTTCTTCAATCCTCTGGCATTGAACAGGTTGATCGCTCTGGCAATTTTGTGTTTTTTAGAAAAGTAGCACAGGAAGGTCCATTTGAGCTCTATACAGATAAAAAAACCAAAATTGGCAACTTGTCAAAAAAGATGTCACTGTTGTTTTCCCTTATTCTACTTAATTTGTTCATTGGTATCATCGGTTTAATGGGCGATTTTTCGGAGCAAACGACTGACTGGGTTGGTTTCACATTGAATACGTTGAATCTAGTTGTTGTCGTATTATTCTCTCTCCCACTCTATAAGCTTATGCGTGTACGTAATCGATTAAAGAGAGAATTAAATGTATTTTCAGATTAACAAGCGAGCATTATTTTCCGGGAAATCAGAAAATAATGAAAATTTAAGCATGACTTCATAGTAGAGGTGAGATTAGATGAAAAAAAGGATGTATCGTTTTTTTATGGATTACGAAAAGGAAGAACGATGGGTCAATGATATGGCGGATCGGGGGTGGAATCTAAAAAAAACAGTGGCAGGTTACTTTGTATTTGAAAAAGGCACACCAGAACTATATATTTATCGAAATGAATTTGTGAATAGAAAATCAAAGGATTATTTTGAGTTTCTAGACGCGATGAATATTGAGTGTGTGTCCAAATTTGGTGGATGGGCCTATTATCGAAAACTAAAATCAGAGGGACCCTTTGAAATATTTACAGATACCACTTCCAAATTTAACTATATAAAATCAATGAATCGCTTTTTTATACTCGTGTTACTGTTAAATTTAATGACTGGTATTTATAATATAGCGCTAGGTTTATGGGAATCTGCTGCAGGACTAGTGAATACTAGTGTAGGATGCATGAGCTTGATCGTAGCCTTACTGCTGGTCATTCCTATTGTGAAAAATGAAAACCGCAAAAAGGGCTTAAAACAAGACTTACATATATTTGAAGGATAAGGAGGATGACAACATGACATTACAGTTACAGCGTGTTACAAAGAAGTACAAGGATTTTACAGCTGTGGATGATTTGAATTTTACCATTGAAAAAGGTGAAATTTTTGGTCTGATTGGACAAAACGGTGCAGGGAAGACAACGACATTCCGAATGATTTTAGATTTACAGGAAACGACGGCGGGTACAATTACTTGGAGTGGTCAGCCAGTCAATGCCATTAACCGAGATATCCTTGGCTATTTACCCGAGGAGCGGGGTATTTTCCCAACGATGAAGGTAGAGGAGCAGTTGTACTTTTTTGGTGAGCTACGTGGTATGAAAAAAGCAGCGCTAAAAAAAGAAATAGATTTTTGGATTCAACGCTTTGAACTGGAAGAAAAACGTAAAGATAAGGCAGAAACATTATCAAAGGGGAACCAGCAAAAGGTTCAGCTCATTGCAAGCTTTATCCATAAACCAGCGTTTTTAATTTTAGATGAACCATTTAGTGGACTAGATCCCGTTAATAAAGATTTACTGAAGGATGCGATTTTACTATTAAAAGAGCAGGGTACGACCATTTTATTCTCCAGTCACCAAATGGATAATGTCGAGGAGCTTTGTGATCATTTGTGCTTATTAAAACGAGGTGTCTCTTTATTTTCTGGAAGCTTACTAGATTTAAAGAAACAATATGGTAAAACAAAGCTTGCAGTTCGTACGGATTGGTCGACGACACAGCTATTGGCACTAGAAGGCGTCAAGGATGTGCGTGTAGAGAAGGAGCAAACGGTTCTTACATTAGCAGACGAAAGCTTTGCCCAAAGTATTTTTGAGCAGCTGTCCAATGGGAAATATATTGAAAAATTCAGCTTGGATTATTTATCGTTAGATGAAATCTTTAAAGACAAGGTAGGTGGCCATGTTGTCGAAGTTTAGTTTACTAATGAAGCAATTATATAAATCTAAAATCAAGTCCAAATCGTTTATCTTAATGACCTGTTTATATGTCCTTGTCATGTCTGTAGCTGTATTCTGGTCAGAAATTAAAGAGCTATTTACGGGTGATGATGAAGCACAGCAAATCGCCATTATTAATGAAACTTCTGCAGATTTAAGTGGAATCTTTGTCTCCAATGGGGATATGGCCTTTATTCAGGATGAACAGGATGTTTCAAAACTTGAAAAAAAAGTAAAGGATGGCAAGCTTGATGCGATTGTGACGATTAACGATCAAGATGGTCAGCTACAAGCAGAAATAGCGACGTTCACACCATTGAAATTGAACGATCAATCCACATTGTCATCCTTATTGCAGTATGCTGGTCAGCATTATGCCGTACAGCAATTATCGTTATCACCTGAGCAAGCAGCACAAATTATGGCAGCTCAAACAACGATTTCAACGAAAAACTTAAATGAGGAATCAGCAGGTGGGAAAAGTGAGGAAGAAAAGCAATCAGGGTTAGTTGTTTCCTATGCTGTCGGCATTTTAATCTATTTCTTCATTTCTACATTCCTATCGATGATTACGACTGAAATTGCCTCTGAAAAAGGCTCACGAGCAATGGAAATGCTCCTAGTAAGTGTCAAACCAGCGACACATTTTAAAGCGAAAATTGCTGGTGTATTATTGCTGGCTTTAACACAGATGGGTATTATTGCAGCAGTTTTCCTCATCTATGCGAAATTTATTAAAGGTGGCATGGTATGGGATGCGGCTGCTAGCATTATCAAGGAGTTATCTATTGGCTATGTAATCTATGCTATCGTATTCCTGTTGTTAACGGTCATTCTGTATTTAATCATTGGTGCATTGTTTGGTTCATTGGTATCAAAGGTAGAAGAAGCGGGTCAAGTTTTAATGCCAGCGATGATTATTACGATCATTGGCTTCTATGTCATGCTTACAGGCATGGGGAATCCGGATACATTAATCATTAAAATTTTCTCTTATATCCCGTTAACTTCTGGTATGATCATGCCAATGCGAATTGGTGCTACAGATATCGGAGGTATTGTTCCACTATTATCCTTAGGTATTTTAATCGCAACGATTGTTGTCGTGTACCTATTTAGTTTAACGTTCTATAAACGCAGTGTATTGACATATAGCTCTGGCGGTGTCATTCAAAAAATTAAAACGGTATTAAAGGTAACAACATAACACAAGACCAAAAGCAGCTACATGGATGATGTAGCTGTTTTTTTGGTCATTAGATGCCATTGCTAGCAAACAATGCAAAGGAATTTACGGAATCAGTCGAATTTTGTATAGAAAGAAGCTATAATTTAAAAAAGGGGTGAGACTATGTTAACTAAATCAGAGGTGGACGCGCTTCTTGCCCTAAAGCCAAAGTGTCGTTTAACAACACCTGAGGAAAAAGCTCAGTTCTTTCAAAAACTTCAACAGCGATGTCCCATCAATAAAGAAATGGAAGACATTCTCCTTCATCGTGCCCAGATAGAGGTTTTTATTCATAATGCTCACCCTAACCAATATAGCTTACAATATAGGCTTCACCAGAATGACTATAATGTAACAAACTCGTATTTTTTCATACTGTAGGAAATGAAACTTTTTTACATGGTAATCGTAAGTAATTAGTAGAGATAAATTGCAGGGGGTAAAACGTATGTCTGAATTCAACAATGATCTTTTAAAATCCAAGGACCCATTCGCTTCAGAAAATCCTTTATTACAGCCAAATCCACTAGTTCAACAGGCATCTGAGCAAAAGCCGGTACTTGTGTCAGAGCAGGAGTTATCGCAAATTGCACAAAATCAGCTGGTGTTAAAGCAAGATCCTGAGGTTCATGCACTGGCACAAAAAATTGATGTGAAAGATCAAATTGCTATGCTTGAGCTTGGTAAAGAAACAGCAAGTGGCATTTCTACCTTTTCAGATAAAATGCTCGCAACGATGAAAGCCAGTAAGCTGGAAGAGTCGAGTGTGCTATTAAATAATCTTAATAAAATTATGGATAAGTTCGATCCACAAGATTTTGCGGAAGAGAAAAAGGGCGGTTTCATCTCCAAGCTCTTTAATAAAGGGAAAGAGCAATTGGAAAGGTTCTTATCTAAATATGACAGCATGAACAAAGAAGTAGATGTTATTTTTCGTGAAATTCAAAAGTATGAAGGTGAAATGAAGCGTAATACCATCGACCTTGAAAATCTGTATGACCAAAATTTAAACTACTTCCAGTCATTAAGTAAATTTGTTGCAGCGATTGAAGTAAAAACAGAAGAGGTTCGCGCATCATTACCTGCACTTGAGCAAAAGGCACAAACAGGTGATCAACTGGCAGCAATGGAATATGAAACAATGCTACGCGCTGTAGAATTATTAGAGCAACGTCGCTATGATTTAGAAATGGCACAGCAAGTATCATTCCAATCAGCACCTCAAATTCGCTTAATGCAGCAGGGGAATAACCATTTAATTGGTAAGATTAACTCTGCCTTTGTGACGACGATTCCCATCTTTAAACAAGGGTTAATTCATGCAGTCACATTGAAACGCCAAAAGCTAATTTCCGATTCGATGGTTGAACTGGACCGTCGTACAAACGAAATGCTTGTTCGCAATGCTGAAAATATTAGTAAAAACAGTGTGAATATCGCACGTCAAGCTGGTAGCCCAAGCATTAAAATCGAAACGATTGAAACAACATGGCAAACGATTATGGCTGGTATTCAAGAAACGAAGCAAATACAAGCAGAAACAGCTAGAAACCGTGAAGAAGGTCGTAAACGAATTGAACGTTTGCAATTGGAATATGAAAAACTGAAAAAAATGTAAGTCTAAAGCTTCCTGCAATCATTTGGCAGGAAGCTTTTTCTATGCCATGTATGACGTGACTCTGTCTCAAATGGAAGTATTACGCCAAGTGAAAATTGTTTTTTGACAAAAAGCAAAATACTGATTATGATAAAATTAAATGAGAATGATTATCAAATGAAAAAGGAAGCGGATAAATGTTACTTCAAGCAATAGGATTACATGAATTGATTCGTGGAGGAGTGAAAAACGAATGCCAAATAAACTAAAGCCCTCTACATTGTCGTATGAGCCTTTTAAAGATGGCACGATTGCTCTCTATACGACAGATAGCTTAATGATCGTTCCACAAAGCCGCTATTTAGAACTGTTGCATATGGAAGAACTGTACAATACTATGCATACAGATTTAGATAACAAGCAAACAAGTTTAGAACGAGAACGAAAAATGCTAAAAAAACAAAATGCTCAGCTTACAGAGGATTTGCAAAAGGTCAAGCAGCAAAATATGGTGCTACAGAAAAAGGTAACCGAATACAATTGTGTGATAGAGGAGATGAAGGTGCTCCGCCAACAAAATACGGAGCTACTGATTGAATTAAGTAAATATACAGCTATGTCTAGAGAGTCACTGACGGGTCCTTTGAAGTCGATGATTCGAGATATGCGTGAACAAGGGGTTGGAATTAAAGAAATCCATATTCGCATCAAACGCCAGATCAATCCAGATATTAGCTATAGCACCGTGCGAAGATACATTTCCGAGCTAGAATCTGAGCCAAAAGGCTAACAGCTATTGTCAGGCACTTGAAATTTGGCATTTACAGTTGCCGCACAAAGTCCTATAATGGGTCTATTCTTTAACTAGTTTAAGAGTATGTGAAGTCGTTCATCGATTTCAATAAGAGTAGGAGCGTTATTGGCCATGTCAAATGAGAAAAAAGGGGTTTTGGCTGCTATTTTAGCCTATGCCTTTTGGGGAGCATTCCCTTTATATTGGAAACTACTTGAACATGTACCAAGTATGGAAATTTTATTATCCCGTGTCATTTGGTCTTTTGTCTTTACGGTACTGGCTGTCATCGTCTTTCGAATGCGGAAGGATCTTGTTGCAGATTTAAAATATTTATGGTCTCATCAAAAGCATTTTTGGCAGCTTGCGGGTGCATCCTTTGTTATTTCAATGAACTGGTATTTGTATATTTGGGCAGTCACACATAACCATTTAATTGAAACGAGCTTAGGCTATTATATTAATCCGCTCTTGTCTGTTATTTTTGGGGTGATTTTCTTTAAAGAATCGCTAAGTCGTGCACAATGGGTAGCGACGGGAATTGCTTTTATTGCGGTAATTATTTTAACGATTAATTATGGCTCTGTGCCATGGGTAGCATTGTTGATCGCGCTATCTTTCGCTATTTACGGTGTACTGAAAAAGAAAATTACACTGGACCCTACAAGGGGATTAGCGATTGAAACATTATTGATTTTACCGTTTGCATTAGGCTATTACATTTATCTGTTTACAACCCATCAAGCCTCATTTTTACATGTCGATGTCAAAACAGACATTTTGATGATCTTCAGTGGGTTAGTCACAGCTGTGCCGCTTATTTTATTTGCGAAGGGCGCACAAAATATTCCTTTATATTTACTAGGCTTTATTCAATATGTGGCGCCAACCATTGTCTTGATTTTAGGCATCGTGCTATACAAAGAGCCGTTTAGTCAAGTAGAGTTCCTCGCATTCAGCATTATTTGGGCGGCTTTACTGCTATTCTCAGGGTCTAAAATCATAGAAACAAGGAAGGCCCATCATAAATCCGTTTCGTAAAAGACTTGTAGAGTTTCTACAGGTCTTTTTTTGTGATGGAATTATGACGTCCACGATAACAATAATGGAGAAGTAGAAAAAGAGGTGTTTTAAATTGGAGGAAGTTTTCCTTTTCAACCTTTACTTCCATGCTAGCATATAGTAAAATGTCAATAATTAGATAACAATGATAATTTAATGCGAGGTGCATGTTTGTGAGTGCGGTAGGTTCTAACTAGGTAAAAATTGAATGAAATAAAGGCTATGACGACAGGGGATATATGTCATGAACACACCCCTTAATTTGTCATGGATTTATTTCAAAAACCTATGTAGATACCTACAATACTTTATGAAGCGTGGCACACATGCTTGGAACTTCAATTAGATGAGGTTTTATTTGTGATGCTAAAAAACTCGCCTTTTAAAGATGAAGCTGTGGGGAATCCTCACAGCTTTTTTATGTTGCTGTACCCATATGCTTTTGTGCCGAAAGTGAAGCGTCCATTACTTAGAGACGCAATTGCTATGTTCAAAAACCATCATTGCTATCTAATATTGGGTAGGTATCTTCATGTATGATAAAACATCACAATGAGGAGCATAAACAAATGAATAGTACGACTCTTGATAAATTACAATATGATGAATTAAAAGATATTGTTAAATCCTACTGTGTTAGCGGATTAGGAAAACAACTTTTAGATAAATTAATGCCCAGCTCAAGCTTAAAGGTAGTCAAAACGCGCTTGAATGAAACAACAGAGGCTCGTGCGATTTTAGATGCAGAGGGTCATGTACCCTTTTTAGGGGTATCGAATATAGAGCATTTGATGACGAAGCTTGAAAAGGGCATGATTTTAGATCCAAGTGAGCTAGTCAGTATGTCAGACTTTTTACGAGGCTGTCGTAACATCAAAAAATTCATGCTGGATAAGGAATTTTTTGCACCAGTTCTTTCATCTTATGCCCATTCCATGGCTGAATTTAAAAGCGTTGAAGAAGAAATTAATTTTGCAATCAAAGCCAATCGTGTGGATTCGGCTGCTAGTCGCGAATTAAAGCGTATTCGCCATCATATGGAGACGACAGAGGAAAAAATGAAAGAACGCTTAACGAAATTTTTGAATAACAGTGCCAATAAAACATACATTCAGGAGTTTTTTATTAGTCAAAAAGATGATCGTTATACGATTCCGATAAAGGCTTCTTATAAAAACCATGTACAGGGGACAGTAGTGGAAATTTCCTCAAAAGGGGCAACCGTTTTTATGGAGCCGAGTGTAGTGGCTAAATTAAATGTGGAATTGGCGACCTTAAAAGCCGAGGAAGCGGTAGAGGAGTATCAAATTTTAGCCACTTTATCTGGGCTTTTAATGGAACATCTACAAGCCATCCATATTAACATGGAGTTAATTAGCCAGTATGATATGGTCTTTGCCAAGGCAAAGTTCAGTAGACAAATTGGTGGTATGGAGCCACGTATTAATGATTATGGCTTTATCCAATTAATCAATGGCAAGCATCCTTTACTACCAGGAAATGCAGTACCTCTACAGTTTTCTATCGCGAGGGACTACCGTAGCTTAATTATCACAGGACCAAATGCTGGAGGGAAAACGGTCGTGTTGAAAACAATTGGTCTCTTAACATTAGCTACGATGTCAGGCTTTCATATCGTGGCGGATAAAGGAACTGAAATGGCGATATTTGATCATATCTTTGTTGATATTGGCGACAATCAAAGTATAGAAAATGCCTTAAGTACGTTTTCGTCCCATATGAAAAATCTGTCCGACATTATGAGGGCAGCAAATAATCATACACTTTTACTGTTCGATGAAATAGGCAGTGGAACAGAACCAAATGAAGGAGCTGCACTGGCAATTGCAATGCTAGAGGAATTTTACCAGATGGGCTGTATCACCGTAGCGACAACACATTATGGCGAAATTAAACGATTTTCAGAGATGCATCCTGATTTTATGAATGCGGCAATGCGCTTTAATAGTGAAACACTAGAGCCTTTGTATCAATTACTAATTGGCACGTCTGGAGAGAGTAATGCCCTATGGATTTCTAAAAAAATGAATGTCCGTGAAACGGTTTTACAAAGGGCAAAGGATTATTTGAATAATAAGGATTATCAGCTAATGCTTGTTCAAGACAGCAAAATTCGTAAGCCACAAGCAGAGAAAACGAGCATGGGGGCGACATATGCCTTTGCCAAAGGCGACCGTGTAAAATTATTGGATTATGATGATGTAGGCATTGTCTACGAAGAAATGAATCCATACAATAATGTCAGCGTATTCTATAAGAGGCAAATGCTAGAGGTGCATGTCAAACGACTTACCTTGGAATTACCAGCAGAGGAGCTATATCCTGAGGGGTATGATCTCGAGACATTATTTGTAGACTATCATGAACGCAAGCTTCAGCATGATATCCAACGAGGCTCCAAAAAGGCGTTGCGTAAAATCCATAAACAAATGAAGAACGATCGTCAGCAGTAAAAATAAGGGATTGCACGAGGCTGTGCAATCCCTTTATTTTAGGATATGGAATCAATTTGTGCCTTAATCGTCCGATAGACTTCCTCAATTTTGTGTTTATAGGGTAAATCAACTAATTCCAGTGAATCCGTGTAGGCCATTTTCGCAATGTCATAGGCTGTTGTCAGCTCCCCAAAATGGGCATAGCAAAGGGCTTTATAGGAAAAGCACTCATTTAAAGCTAGGATGTCATACGGATGGCTAATAAAGATCGGTTTTTTTGTAAAGTGTTCAAATGCGGCCTTCGCTTCCTCATAATGACCAAGTAAATAGCAGGACTTTCCTTTTTCAGCATAATAATAGTTTGCATCCAAAATTTCAAAATCTTCATGTATGAGCTCATTAAAACGCTCTATTTCTATCAGAGCCTGCTCATAATTAAGTTTGTAATTATTATAATAATGTGCTCGTAAAATAAAAATTAAAGCATCTACTTGAACACGTTCGGCAAATGCCCGATACTGTTCCAACTTCATAAACATATGCTCCGCTTGTTCAAAGTCATGGTCAATCATGGCACAATACGCACCAATACGATACATATCATCAATTTTATAGAACAGTTGGTTTTTATGTGCGTTGGCAATTGTCTCGTTTATTAACTTTTTCCCTTCCTCATGCTCCCCAATGGCAAGCTGTAAAACGCTTGAATAATAAGTCATTAACAGGGCATCCCGTGAATCAAGCTGATAGTCCTCTTGTTCAATGATTTCTTTTGCCTGTAAAATACAGCTATAAGCCAATTTATATTGACGTTTTTCAGCGAAAATGGTCATTTGTAGAACGAAGGTTTTAAACCAATGGCTCAGTAAATTAATTTCTTTAAAGATGATACGTGCTTGTTGAAGTGGGGATTCCCATGTCGTTAATCCCGCTTCATACTGTGCATCAGCGTAAATATACAATAAACGGCCTGCTTCATAACTAAGCGGAAGCCCCTCTATAGACGGCCTAATCAAATCTACAATTTTTTGATGATGGTCTGCATCACCACGTTTTACTTCTGCAAATAAAATTTCAACCTGCTCTAAAAGCTGGCGAATGGAGGATGAGGTTACTTCTTCCAGTAACTCACTAGCCTTTACACCTAAACGCTCAGCAATATAGTCAAGGCTTTCCATTGAAGGCTTGGCCTTATCATTTTCTATTTGACTTAGCATTCCTTTTGTTAGACGATCACCAGCAAGTGCTTCTAATGTTAATTTTTGTTCTTTCCTTAATTTGCGAATGCGTGTGCCTAAAGAGTCCATTACCTCGCCTCCTTTTGTTTAATTATATTAAACTTTTTATTGCGTGAAAAGGGGGAGCTGTGGTATATTTTGTTTAATATAATTAAACTTTTTAATTTAGTTAAAAAATGGAGGGATTTATGGATGAATGAAGCGGATAAATTAAAGAAGGCGACCTACCATTTGTGGACATTCACGGCAAGCAAAATGATTGCCATGCTAGGAGCAAATGTCATGGCGTTTGGCTTCAGCTTGTATATTTTAGCGATGACAGGATCGGCGATGAGCTTTGCAACGAATATGATTTGTTCTGTACTACCACGTGCACTTGTAGCCCCTTTAGCAGGCTATGTTGCGGATAACTTTTCGAAAAAACGAACGATTTTAATCGCACAGGCAGGGACTATTTTGACCGTAGGGGGTTTGCTGCTCTATACAGAAACAGTAGGAATGTCTGTTTATGCCATTTACATAGCTACTGTTTTTAATACGATTTGCTCAGCATTTTCTGGTGTAACGTTCTCATCTGCCATTGCAACGCTAGTCAATCCAGAGCGTTTACAGCGTGCGATGTCCTTTAATCAATTGTCGATGTCTGTGGCTGCGATTGGGGGACCAGTCATCGGTGGTATGATGTATGGATTTTTTAACATGGATGTATTTTTAATGGTCAATATGGTGGCCTATACGATTGCCTTTTGTTTAGAGGCTACGATGGATTTTAATCTTTATAGTACAAGAGGGGCAGATGTGATAAAAGAAAAGATGTGGGATGGACTGAAAAATGGGTTTCATTACATCAAGCAACGTACAGTTATTAAAACCATTATGTGGGTGGCATTATGGATTAATTTGTTCTTTTCTGCTATCGCTGTAGGGGGAACATACATTATTATTGAATTGCTAAAAGTAAAATCCATGCATTTTGGTTTTATTGAGGCTTCAGGAGCAGCGGGTATGCTTGTGGCATCCCTTTATTTCGCAACAAGACCAGAAGTGAAGGTGCCGTTACGCTTTTCGAAAATGAGCTTATTGCTATTGGCTGGAAGTGTTGCCTTAGCAATTATCCCATTACTCACAAGCTTTTCCTATATAGCCATCATCATCTTTTATTTAATCATCTACTTTATTTTCGCAATTTTCGAAATGGGCATTAATATGCCGATTGGGGTGTATATGCAAAAAATTATTGCAGAGGAGTATCGTGGGCGTGTCTTTGGCTTAATGGAGACAATGGCGATGTCCATGATGCCAATTGGTATGGTGGTCTATGGAATGTTATATGATACATTACCAGCAACTATTATTTTACCAGTAACAAGCATCATTATTATTATCCTTTCGCTAGCACTGCTACGTCCATCTATCTTGAAGGAAGCACATCCAGAGTATTATGAAAAAGAAAACTCAAGTGAAAACGTTCCAAATACAACAACATAGCTCGAGGAATTGAAAACCCAAACGATCAAAAACACTTCAGCGTTTTGTAGATCGTTTGGGTTTTTTGATGAAGCCATTTCAACGATCTTCAATAACCAAATAAGTAGCTTGAATAGGGCCATGTACACCAACGATGAGAATCATTTCAATATCTGCTGAGTTGCTGGGACCTGTTATAAAGTTAATGCAGGAAGGAATGTTGTCACCACGACGGATTTTTTCGCTAATCCAACGTGCTGCTTGTGTCATACGAGGGACAATCGTACTTTTTGGGATTAAAATAATCGATTTTTCTGGTAAAAAGCTAACGCTTCTCCCTCGATTCTTACTACTAAAAAGCACAGCAGTTCCTGATTCCGCCAAAGTCATTTCACTTATCGTAATGCCAATATTTGCTTTTTCTGCTTGCCTAATATTTTCCTCAGGTTGCTGTGCATTCCATTCATAGAGTTCGATATTGGCTTGTGGCCATTGTTCGGTCATTAGTGGAGATAGTCCATAATCTTTCCATCTTTCGTCCTTCCATGTAATGACGGACTGACCACCATAATGGTCAACAATAGCTTGTAAATCCTGGGGAAGTGTGGACGTACTAGATATTTTAATATCCGTATGAATGTTAGCACATTGCTTGATTAAAACCTCTACTAATTCATCCTGTGTCCCCTCCTTGAGCACACGATCTTGTGGCTGATACTGCCAAGTTGGGCGTGGAAGTTCTGTTTTAGGAGAACGGCCAAGCTGTTTAGCAATGTTAGCTAAAAAGCTCTCTCGGTGTTGAATCATACTTGTCATTCATGCTTGCCTCCTTTTGTACGCTGCTTCATCCAATCTCGGAAACTATCTTTATTTGGTGCTGGGAAATCCCTTGCTTCAGTCCAAGCCTTTAATGGGCCTGGCCCCTTTGAAATGGTATGGTCCTTCGTAAAAGGGGACATAGCTGGAGCAGCTATTTTTGTTGCCATTTTATAGAGAGTAGGGGAGGAAGCCCCTAAACCGAAAGCCTTCATTAAAAGCTTTTCAGACACAGGTGCTTTGCCTTCATTCTCTACAATAACTTGACGATGTCGATGAATCAGCTGATGTAAAGGAATTTTAACAGGGCATGCATCCGTGCAAGCACCACACAATGTAGAAGCGTATGGCAGTTCTTTAAAATCATCATAGCCTCCTAATAACGGAGACAGGACAACCCCAACAGGACCAGAATAGATAGAGCCATACGTATGCCCGCCAACATGTCGATAGACTGGACAAGCATTGACACAGGCAGCACAGCGAATGCATTGTAAAATAGGTTGAAATTCGCCACCTAAAATCGCAGAGCGCCCATTATCAACTATGACTAAATGGAATTCCTCAGGTCCATCCGTTTCGCCCTCGCCTTTAATCCCTGTTAGTGTGGTAATATAGCTTGTTAGCTTTTGACCAACCGCACTTCTAGTTAGTAAGCTAACAAGGACCTCCATATCTTCAAATGTAGGAACAATTCTTTCCATCCCCATGACTGTGATTTGCGTTTTCGGCAGCGCTGTTACTAAATCCGCGTTGCCCTCATTTGTGACGAGTGTAATCGAACCACTTTCTGCGATAGCAAAGTTGCAGCCTGTAATACCGATATCTGCGGTTAAATATTCCTGTCTTAATTTTTCCCGCACATAGAGAGCAAGCTCCTCAGGCTTCTCGGTTTGACGATAGCCTTGTTTTTCTTTAAAAACATCGCGAATTTGTTCCTTATTTTTATGCAAGGCTGGCGCCACAATATGGGATGGCGGCTCGTGATCTGCGACCTGCAAAATATATTCGCCTAAGTCTGTCTCAATCACTTCACAACCAAGCGCCTCTAAAGCCGTGTTTAAGTTAATTTCTTCTGTCACCATGGATTTTGACTTCACAATTTTTGTCGCATTCTTTTGTTTCGCAATACTTTGAATGTACGCTGTTGCTTCTTGTGCGGTTTGGGCAAAGAAAACATGTCCACCTCTTTTAGCAACATTTTCACTTAATTGATAGAGGTAATAATCTAAATTAGCTAAAACATGCTTGCGAATTTCCTCACCATGCGAGCGCCATTCTTCCCAATGTCCCAATTCTCTTGTTTGTTGAAGGCGGCGTGTTTGGAAACGTTCTTGGGCACTCGAAACAGCATGACGCATAAATTGATTTTCCAGCTCTTTCGTTACACGTTGATGAAAGCGATCATCACTTGTTTTCATAGCCATTCTAATTTCCCCCTCTTAACGGCAGTTTAAGACTTCTGCAATATGCATCACTTTAATCGGCTTGCCTTGACGGTGAATGCGGCCACCAATATTCATTAAACAGCCAGCATCTGCCCCAATTAAAATATTTGCCCCTGTTTCTTCCACATTGTGTACTTTTTCATTGACCATTTCTCCAGAAATATTGCCCATTTTGACTGAGAATGTACCACCAAACCCACAGCATCGATCTTTGCCAGGGAGGTCCACATAGTGTAAGCCCTTGACATTTTTTAATAATTGAAAAGGTGCATCTGTTACACCAAGCAATCGTGTCATATGACAGGATGTGTGATAAGTAGCTTTGCCTTCTAAATGAGCTCCGACATCGTTTATCTTTAAAACGTTGACAATAAACTCTGTAAATTCATAGGTTTTATCTGCTAATGCTTGTGCCTTTGTTGCCCAGATCGGGTCTTCTTTAAAAACCTCAGGATATTCTTTTAACATATAAGCACAAGAACCTGAGGGGGAGACGACGTATTCAGCATGCTCAAAGGCTGTAATCATTTTTTTCATCGCATTTTTCGATTCCTTCACATAGCCGCTATTGTAGGCAGGCTGACCACAGCAAATTTGATCCTCTGGAAAATCAATCTCACAGCCAAGTCTCTCTAACACCTCAACAACGGCTTTCCCTACATCCCCTTGAAACAAATCCACTAGGCAAGTGGCAAATAGTGTGACTTTCATCTTTATCGCTCCTTTTAAAAAAACAACTGGTCATCTGATGACTTATCAATGATTTTATCATACAACAAATTTTACAGAGAATAAAACTATTTTTCATGAATTTTCGGAAAATAAAAAAACTACCTAGTGAGTGCTAGGCAGTTTACTATGATTGAGACTCAGTTGTTTCAAAATATTGTAAGAGCACTTTTTCAACATTGCTTAAATGAGACGCCATGGCATGTTTGGCTAGCTCCTCATTTTGTTGTTTAATTGCGAGGAAGATTTGCATATGTTCGTCATATAATTGTTCACTCGTTGTTTTCTGGGAGTACAACCATATTCGTCGCGTTTCTTTCATCGTGTCTATCATTAGGCCAGAAATTTGATCTAAGATTGTAGCGAGTAGAGGGTTTTGTGAGGCAGTGGAAATAGCTGCATGGAATTGATAATCTACTTTTTCACCGAGTTCACCATCCCCATGTGCTTGCTTCATGTTCTCTAAAATTTGTAACATCGCTTGTACATCCTGTTCTGAACGATGGATTGCTGCACTTGCTGCTGCTCCTACTTCAATTATTTTACGCACCTCTAATAAATGCGCAATATCCTGTTTATTTGTTAACATGGCAGTGGATAAAGGAAAATCAAGTTGCTTGGCTGGTACACTTTTGACAAAAGTTCCAGAGCCTTGCTTGATTTCAATTAACCCCATAGCTTTTAATGCAGAAAGCGCTTCTCGAACGGCGGATCGACTCACTTGTAATTGTTCGGCAAGCTGTTCTACAGAGTCCAGTCGATCGCCTGGTTTTAGGACACCAGCCCTGATTTTTTCATGCAGGATTTCGGATACTTCTTCATAAATCTTTTTTGGTTTAATTTTTCTTAATTTCAAGGGCTACACCTCTTTTTTTCGATCCATTGCACATCGGTTATCAATATTATACATGAAAAGTAGTCATATACTCATGGTTAACATGAACACTTTGTGGAGTAGGGGATACTTGTCGAAATGTAAGATAATAATATTGTTAATGTTACCTTATAATATGGTCATCTGATGACTTGGTGTTATGATGAATCTGTTCGTCTGAATAGTTTCTTACAATAATTATGAGGGTTTCACTACTAAAGCCTCTTTCAACAATAACGGCAAGCAATCGACAATGTCAAGGCTAGAGGAAAGGAGTGAGCGATAACCTCTATAATAGGGTAGAAGAATGGCGGATTATGTTGACAGAAAATCAAGAGGAGGGCATAATGCAGAAGGAGCTTGATGGAACTTCTTAAAAACCTCATTATTTTGCCATGAAACGTTCACAAACAGAAAGGACGCTTTTTAGCCTTTTTTTTGGTACGATGAATGCAGTAACTGTAAGGAGCGATTAAAAAATATGGGATCTGATATTAACGTATTTTTAGCTTTTGGTGCAGGGTTTTTAAGTTTTATTTCACCATGTACTCTTCCACTATATCCAGCATTTTTATCGTACATAACGGGTATGACACTAGATGAGCTAAAATCAGAAAAAGGCATGCTTCAAAAACGTGCCATTTTCCACACATTATTCTTTTTACTAGGATTTTCAATTATCTTTATCATTATTGGACTAAGCGCTTCATTTGCGGCAGAGTTTTTCCTAAATTATCAAACTTTATTACGACAGGTTGGCGCTATTTTAATTGTAGTATTCGGTTTAATGATTGTCGGATTATTGCAAGTAGACTTCTTAATGAAGGATCGAAAGTTCCAATTTAAAAATAGACCGTCTGGCTATTTTGGATCTGTCTTAATTGGTATTGCCTTTGCGGCAGGTTGGACACCATGTACGGGACCAATCCTTGCGTCTATTATTATGTTAGCTAGTACAAATCCTGGTGCGGGCTTTAGCTATATGCTTGCGTATTATTTAGGATTTGCGATTCCATTCTTCGTGCTATCTTTCTTTATTTCACGTATGACGTGGATTCGTACACACAGCCAAAAAATTGTGAAAATCGGTGGTTATGTCATGATTGCCGTGGGGATTTTATTATTCTTTGACGGCTTAACGTATATTACCCGCGTTTTACAGCCTATTTTCGGTGGATTTACAGGCTTTTAATTTGTTAAACTAAAAGGCATACCGAACTTTAACGCGGAGGGAGATGAACATGTGCCTACAGTTTTAGTAGTGGATGATACGCTATTCATGCGTGTTGCAATCAGTAATATGTTTTCAGAATGGGGTTATGAGGTAGTCGGTAAAGCAGCAAATGGCAAAGAAGCTGTGGCGATGTATCGTGATTTACAACCAGATTTAGTCACAATGGATGTAACGATGCCCGTTATGACCGGTATTGCGGCAGTAAAAAAAATCGTCCCAGAATTTCCAAATGCAAAAATTATTATGGTGACAGCATTAGGTCAGCAAAAATTAATCGTAGAAGCGATTGAAAGCGGCGCCAAGGATTTTATTACAAAACCTTTCGAGCCAGAAAGATTAAAGGCTGTCGCCGATCAATTACTTGGTCAAAATTGCTAATTAGACATTAGAGGAGGATTTTTATGTTGAGCAGTATCCCTTCTCACTATTATGTTATAGGGTCAACTATCATGGCCATTCTTATGGGCGGCTTTGTGATGATTATACGAATGAGAGCTTCCAAAAAGCCGACAAATGAGAAGAAAATTATTATCCCACCAATTGCCATGTCTTCTGGTGCACTCATGTTTTTATTTGAGCAATTCCGCGTGCCAGCCATGCAAATTTTAGAAGCAGCCGCGGTGGGCATGTTGTTCTCGACAATCTTAATTGCTACTTCGAAATTTGAAGTAAAGGGACGAGACATCTATTTAAAACGTTCCAAAGCCTTCGTTTTTATTTTATTCGGTCTGTTAATATTCCGAGTCGTAGCGAAAATGATTTTAAGTAGTTCCATCGATGTAGGTGAATTAGCAGGTATGTTCTGGATACTAGCCTTCGCCATGCTATTACCTTGGCGAATCGCTATGCTGATCCAGTTTAAAAGAGTCAAAAAAACAATCCCAAAACTACACTAGTGCAGAAGCTAGTGTAGTTTTTTTGTGCTTGAACAGCAAAAGTGTGGATAGAAGCTTAAAAGTAGAGGATAGAATTTTGAAGCGTGGATAGAAGCTCAGAAGTGGTGGATAAAACAGCAAAAGTAGCGGATAGAATGAGGAAAGCGAAGGATAGCTTTGCGAAAGAAGAGGATAGAATTTTGAAGCGTGGATAGAAGCTCAGAAGTGGTGGATAAAATAGCAAAAGTAGCGGATAGGATGAGGAAAGCGAAGGATAGCTTTGCGAAAGAAGAGGATAGAACCAGAAAAGCAGCGGATAGCCACGAACACCCACATTATAAATAAGAAAAAACGCTGCACATAGCTTCGTGCAGCGTTTTTTTAATCAAATAAATGTTCGTAGGGGGCGATGTCAATGTGCATTTGTTCTAATTTTTTGCGTAAAAATTTGTGATCGCGTTTTGGTGTGGCCTGGATATATCCACGAATAATAAGGTCATTATTGATGGCAGCAGCTTTTTCTTCTAATGCGAGCTCGCCAATTTTTCCTGCAATTTTTTCCTTTGCTACTTGTCTAAAGAGCTCAGGTACAGGGCTTACTAGCTCATAGAGTAAGTCTTTTTCAGCTTGTCCCCATAAGTGAATCGTTCTATCTAAATAATATTCTTGCCAATCTAAATCTGATTTTCCATCTTGTTTAGGGAGTGCCTTTAAAAATTTTCGGAACATGAAGAATCCGCCAATAGCCATCAATGAAATGAGGACGACAACCCAAAATAAAATAAACCATAAAAACCAACCTTGTAACAAATCGTTCACCTCTTTGCCTTCTCTCATTCTATTATAAGAGCTTCCGAAAAAAAATTCATCCTATAATGTCCCTTTTTTAGCAATTCGCCATTATATAGTGTGCAGAAAGGAGGTGAGACTCGATGGTAGACGTTCACTTTTTAAATGCAACACTGCGCCTTAAGTATGTGACGGGCTATGATGAACAAAATGAACCAATATTCATCACAAAATCATATCGAAATATTAGCCCCTCGCATAATGCGGACGACTTAGTAGCGGTTGCACATGTCATTGCTAGTCTTTCATCACAGACACTGGCTAGTATTGTCAAGAAAGAAACAAACGAGTTATCTTAAGGAGGAATCAAACATGACACAAGTTTTAGAGTTACTCTTTGCAACGACTGATGGGAAAACGACAACACTTACAATTGATGCACCAAAGCCGCATATCACAGCGGCTGAAATACAGCAGGCTATGACATCGATCATAGGTAAAAATGTCTTTGCTGGACAGACTGGTGCTTTATCTTCCATCAAGGGTGCACGCATGGTAGATCGCCAAGTAACAGAATTTGATGTAGCAACAGAATAATTCAAAACTGGTCTTTGCAATGAAACCGCAAAGACCTGTTTTACTGTAGGAGAGAGGGGGAGACAAATGGAACCGTGGCTGAACATGATATCCGATATCGGTTTTCCGATTTTAGTGTCATTTTATTTATTGCACCGTGTGGAAGTAAAGCTCGATGCGATTCATGCGGCGCTCGTTTCGTTAAAATGAAATTTATTTCACAAAGATGTACGAAAGCTGTCACGTAGAAGTTCTTGTCAACGTTTACAACCTACGGTAGGATGAGGGTAGTGTAGGTTAGGGAGAGTGTTGACATGAAACGTAAGTTAATAGGGCTAGTTCTACTTTTAGCCTGTGCATCTGTGCTTGGCGCATGTGGAAATTCAAAATTTAAAGCAGACTACAGCCTCGAAATACCCGATTTTGAACATATTAATCAACGTGGTGAAACCGTTTCGCTCGAAAGTTTAAAAGGTAAGCCTTGGATCGGTATGTATATTTTCACGAACTGTATATCGATTTGCCCGCCGATGTCATTGAACATGGCACAAGTGCAGGAAAAGCTCCAGAAAAAAGGAGTAGAGGATTATCACATCGTTGCCTTTTCAGTAGATCCAGACGTTGATAAACCAGAAGTGTTAGCTAATTATATCAGTAAATACAATGTGCCAGATGAATCTAAGTGGAATCTTCTGACAGGCTATTCACAAAAATATATTGAACAGTTTGCAGTGAAAAATACAAAGATATTAGTGAAAAACGACCCTAACAGTGACCAAGTCATTCATGGCAATCAATTTTTCTTAGTGGACAAAGATGGTGTAATGGTCAAAATGTATAATGGCTTTGCTGAAAATATTGAAGATGTACCAATTGATACGATAGCTTCCGATATCGAAACATATATTGATGAAAATTTATAAAGAAGCAATAAACCGTCTCGAATTTTAGAGGCGGTTTTTTTATGTCATTTTAAGCTGGAAAAATAATCTTTTTCTGGTTGGGAATCGTTTATAGTGTGGAAGGAGGGAAATTACATGTCAGATAACGAAAAATTAGAGCAGCTAATGGCTATACACACGGAGCAAATGCTTCGAATTGCTTATTACTATACGAAGGATTTACAAATAGCCGAAGATATTGTGCAGGACGTATTTATTAAATTTTATCATCAAAAGGATTATGAAGAGAGAGGGGAGATGAAAGCATATCTTGCCCGCATGACAATCAATAAATGTAAGGATTACTTAAAAAGCTGGGCATACAGAAAAATTACAATGCAGCATAGATTTTTTACAAAGCAAAAAATGGTCTTACAGGACACACTGATTCGTCAAGATGAGCAAGCCTTACTAGATGAAGCGATTTTACGCTTACCAATCAAGCAACGCGAAGCAATCGTTTATTTTTATTTAGAGGAGATGACGATTAAAGAGATTGCGGAACTACTTACAATTCCTGAAGGTACTGTGAAATCTCGTTTAAAGAAGGGGAAGGAGCTATTAAAAATAGATTTGCAACATATTGAATGGGAGGTACTTTTCCATGGATAAGCATACAATGCAGGCGTTACAAGATGTTTCAGCACATAAAGAAGCAATCATACATAAGGTTCGCCAACAAATTCAGCAAGAGCCTTATCCGTCCAAACCAAAGTGGACGTATCGTGCAGTTACCATCATGATGACATGCTCTATTTTATTTTTCATTGCCTGGCAAGCAGCCAAACCGTCTAATCAACTGACGACACAGGTAATGAATGAAGAAGAAAAACCTCCTTTTACGGATTTGTTTCAAACAGAAGTGGAAGGAACAGATACAACATACAGTCAGTTTTTCCCGCTAGCCAATTTTTTAAGTCAGGCAAAAAATATCAAATATTATGCACCACTTCAGGGTTTCGCGGCTATGCAATCAGTAGCAACCTCACTGGGCAATGTCGTTCATCTTACTACACCGGAAGAGTTGCCATTTCAACCAAATATTCAGGAGGTCTATGCGGTATCATCCAAAATGGATGATGGCAGTCAACAAACGCAATTTCAATTTAGCTATAAAGAAAAATCCTCCACTGGCAGGGATCTACAATACATTAATTTCTCAGTGACAAATGTAGATCGTAATCCCTTATCAACATATATTAAATCGAAAGATATTGAGGAAACTTTAGGGATTAAAGTTTCAAATGTAGGTTTAAATTTTATGAATCCTTTATATTATCGGGAGATGACACCAGATCGAGGTTTTGTTTACATTTACTATAATTACGATGAAACAGATAAGCGGATCTTTCAAATGACTACAAATGCCAATGAATTTTATACGTACTATAACGGCTATGTCTATCATATTGGTTATCAATTAGATGGCGACCCACAAGAAGTCCAAGAAAAAATGGCGACCATCGTAAGAGCGTTTATTCTTGGCGATTAGTAAAGCACAGATGAGACAATCCCTTTGAACTATTATAGAATGATAGAAAAGAGGGGATGGGTACAATCATGACAATCGCACACACTTATTTACAAGTTGTTCAAAAAAGATTTAACAATGTGAAAGAGCAAGGGGATAAGGCGCTTGCCCAATTAGAAGAGGCACAGTTACATTGGGCGTATAATGAGGAATCCAATAGTATCGCAGTTATTGTGAAGCATGTTAGTGGCAATATGATTTCACGCTGGACAGATTTTTTAACGACGGATGGTGAGAAGTCTACGCGTAATCGAGATGATGAGTTTATGGATAGTCTTCACACGAAAGAGGCCATGCTCGTAGCTTGGGAAAAGGGTTGGCAAGTGTTTTTAGACGCCTTAGCGAGTTTAACAGAATCTGATTTGCAGCGATATGTCACAATTAGAGGAGAGCAGCTAGCAGTCATTGATGCCATTGAAAGACAGATGGCGCATTATGCACAGCATGTCGGTCAAATTATTTATATTGCGAAACAAGTTAAGGGCTCTGCTTGGCAAACGCTTAGTATTCCAAAAGGACAGTCACAGGCTTTTACAGAATCCATGCTAGATAAACAGCAACGTTAACTAAAGAAAGATCGTAGCCAATAACATGTGCTACGATCTTTTTATGTTAAATATAGCTTGTACATGGTCGTTTCTGCATCAATAGCTTGGGCGAGTTCGAATGCTTCCTGCTGGTTTCTTTGATTCGTGATGATCTCATAGAAAAAGCGAATAAGAAACATGAGATTTGCGTTACCTTCTATATAATCATCGGGTGCTAAATAGGAGTGACAGCCACTTTCTAAAAAGGCTGTCGCTAGCTGTTGCCAGCCTAATGTACAGCCGGCTGCTATCACCTTGACATCCTGTAGCTGACAATAGGATAGGACATCCTGTCGTTCAAAGTAGATACTTTTAGGTTCATTGTCTTCATATACATCTTCGCCTAACTCGGGTAAACAAAAGCGTCCCTCATTACCGTGGAAGTTTAAAATAAGATAGTCCATTTTGCTTGGCAGATCCTCTCCAGACAAGACATCAATCAAATCATTTGGTCTTCCGATTAAATGAATTGTCACCCGTGCATCAAAGGATTCTAGTGCCGCTCTGATGGCCATGGATTCGAAATCACAATCAGGTCCAATGACTAAATGTACGTATAATGCTGGTTTACTCATATTTGCTTCACCTCTATTATTAGTATAGATGAAACTTATTGGGAGTGTAAACCGTATATTACAATAATTACTATATATAAAAGTCTGTAAAGGAGGCGTAGGGATGCACAAGGGAGGCCATATTTATACACTGTTACTAGGCATTATTCTTAGTATAAGTACACTTCTACTTTTCAGTTACAATGAAAGGCAGCGAGAGGAGCTAGTATCCCTGCATCATAGTGAATTTCAAACAATTCAAGAGGCTTGGTATTTGTCTGGAAGTGATAGCAAGGAGCAATATTTGTATCCATTAAAGCAAGTGTTCTACATCAACCGTTATGAGGTGAAAGACAAGGAACATCTCCAACAAGCATTACAGTCCCCAAAAAATCCGGTTAGTCGACCAGCTAATGCTACTACGGTAAGCGACTTATATATACGTCTTTATAATGGCAAGGAAATGGCCGTGAAGGTGATTAGCAAGGATGAACGATTATTCCTAATGGATCAGAAAACGATGCAGTATTATGAACTAAAGGCACAAGATATGGTGGATTATTTTCATTTGTTGAATGAAGAAAGTAGAATGCCGTTTCTATTATTTATTGTGTATACAATTATATTTTTCAGTCTAGCCTTTATGCTAGCAAAAAAACTTACAGGGGCTAAATCGATAGAAAAAGAAACGGCTCCTCCCATATATTTAAACAAAGCGAAGAGCAAGAGACCGTTAGCAGATTTTATTTTTCCAGCCGCCTTGCCATTCGTTATTACATTTTCTTTGCAGATCTATGGGGCTCAGCATAGCTTATTGTTACTAAGTGCCATTATGCTTACTTCAGGCATTCGAGAATATGTTGAAAAAAGAGGGCTTTTTCTTAAAATGGTTCTGTTACTCCCACTCTTTTGGGTTTACCTCTACGGTTTCCAAATGCTTTCTACCTATTTAAACTAGCGATATAGTGGATATTATTGTCAATAGATTGAGCGTGGAGTTCTTATTTTTGTTAAATTTTAGCGATAATTCATGAGGATGGATACATATTATATAGGTTAATAGGTTTAGGTAGGCTATACTCAATATGATTATAGTAGAATTGAGGGAATCATATGAGACTAACTGTGGAACGAAAACTACAAATTGCTTTTGGCATTGTACTCGTCTTCCTACTGCTTATTTCAGGTATTGCATTATACTACTTGAATCATAATAATCAGACTCTAGCAGAAATTGAAGACAAGACAGAATTTATTCATTTATATCAAGATATCTCGTTCCAAACAGTTCGAGCAAATGCAGCTATTCGTGGGTATATATTATATGGCAAGGAAGAAATGCTTAACAACCACCATGAAATCCGCGAGACCTTACATACGTCGATTAATCGTCTCCAAGAAAAAGGCGATAGCAATGAAGAGTTTAAGCAGTTTTTACAGCAACTAGCCGATTGGGAAAAGGCGATAGATGGGCAGATAGTGCCACTTTATCAACGGGGAGATCATCAACAAGCCCAACAGCAAGCATTGCCAATTTTAGGTGAAGGTTCTCTGAAGTTAGTTGTCTTTGGTAAGACGATGGCAACGGCTCAACAGGAAGAGATGCAAGCTCATATTGAAGCAACCAAGCAAGAAGGAGAAAGAAGCGGGGTAGAAATTACAATACTAGCCGTTATTTCTTTGATTGTTAGTATCATCATTGCCACAGTATTTGGGAGACGAATCGCTAAAAACATTCAGCAAACTGTAATAGAAATGGATAAATTCTCTGAAGGGAATTTGCACACGCATTTACAATTTAAAACCAAGGATGAATTCGCCCATTTGGCCGAGTCCTTTAATAGTATGTCACAAAAGCTTCGACTGATGATGAAACAAGTAGGCAACTCCTCCGAACAAGTTGCAGCCACATCAGAACAACTGACGGCTAGTAGCATGGAGGTTACACAGGCGACAGAAGTGGTGACGGCATCTATTCACGATATTGCACAAGGAATTGACCAGCAGGACACTTTAACAAGCGATGTACGGAATTTATCAGCTCATATTTTAAAGAAAATGAATGATATTTCTACAAGTATCCATAACGTGAATCATGCAACCGTCGAAACGAAAAATATGGCGAGTATAGGGCGTTCTTCTGTGCATGATGTGACGGAACAAATGAATGAAATTTCTGCCAATACAAGCGAGTTAAATACCCGTGTGCAAGATTTAGATGACAATACAGCGGCGATTGTAAAAGCCGTGAATGTCATTAAAAGTATTGCGACACAAACCAATTTACTGGCAATCAATGCCTCGATTGAAGCGGCAAGAAGCGGCGAACATGGCAAAGGCTTTGCGGTTGTTGCAGAGGAAGTACGTAAGCTAGCAGATGAGTCCAATCTTGCAGCAGGGGACATTGAAAAAGTAGTGGCACAAATTACCGATAGCACGAGAGTCATTGAAGAGGATATGGTCAATAGCAATGATTCGGTCCATGTAGGACGTGAAAAGGTCAATGTGGCAAGAGATAATTTTATACAGATTGATGATGCCATTAATGATGTACAAGCACAAACTGAGATAGTGACAACAGCCATTCGGACTATTCATCAGGATGTAGAAAAGTTAGTCAAAGAAATTGATTATATTAGTGAAGTCTCAATGAAATCGAGTCGCCATGTACAAAGTGTTGCAGCCTCTTCAGAAGAACAAAATGCAGCAATGGAGGAGGTAGCAGCCTCCTCTACACATCTAGCGAAAATGGCGATAGATTTGCAAGAGTCTATACAGTCATTTAAATACTAAGGAAACACTACCTCTGTATATTTACAGGGGTTTTCTAGTTGTCTGCAAAGCCTGAATAATAAGAAATTCAAAAATATGTTTGAAAAATAATATTTCATCCGATAAAAGCTTTGGGAGAAATGTGAAGCAGATAAAGAGAGGGAAATACTGTGGAAAATAGCTTGCTATTTTTTCACGACAAGAATCAAAAGGAGATTGATATATGAAGAAACTATTTAGCAGTTTTAAGGGCAAGCTTTATACTTTATTTGCGCTAGTATTACTAATTCCTGTCATTTCTGTTGGGAGTTTATCTTATTTATCTGCAAAAGACTCAATAGAAGAAGAAATATTATTTAGTGCCAATGAAAGTGTGGGCATTTTAAATAAGCTTATTGATAAAACCATTAGCGAAAAAATGGATGATATCAATGTATTTAGCAGTGAATTAGATGCAGGAAAATATCAGCAATCCCAAGCCTCTATTGAGACGAATTTGCATCAGTATGTAGAGCTAAATCCAGATGTGCTAAGTATTTATATTGGCATGAACGATGGCTCCTTTACACAAGAGCCAAAATTAAATGATGCAGACTATAATCCACTAGATCGAGATTGGTATAAAGAGGCAACAGCCCTCAAAGGAGAAACGTTAATCACAAATCCTTATAAAGATGCAGGAACTGGCGATATGGTTGTGACAGTTGCCAAACAGATTAAGGATCATGCTGGGGTTGTGGCTATTGATATTAAACTGACAGACCTTCAAAAAATTGCAGATTCCATTCGAATCGGGAAAAATGGTTATCCTTCTATTTTTGGTGAAGAAAATATGGTTATCTCACACCCTACGCTTGAAGCTGGAGGAAAACTAAAAGAAAGCTTCCTCGATCAAATGTACGAAAATCCTTCTGGTACCTATAAATATGTCTTTGACGGTGATAACCGAATCCTGTTCTATACAACAAATGAACTGACTGATTGGAAAATCACAGGGACCATTTTTGCCAAAGAAATTGATGAATCGGCATCTAAAATTTTATACCATACGATTTTAGTGCTGATTGCGGCTATTGTTATTAGTACGATTGTCTTTTATTTTGTTATGAGGGCTGTGTTAAAGCCAATTAAAGCTTTAAAGGATAGTGCTGTGACGATCAGTAAAGGCGATTTGACAGAAACGGTGACGGTTACGTCGAAAGATGAGATTGGCCAATTAGGACAAGCCTTTAATGATATGCAAGAAAGCTTACGGACACTTATTCAAAAAATTGAGCAAAATGCAGAGGAAGTGGCTTCGTCAGCAGAGGAGCTAACAGCCAACGCGAATCAAACAAGCATTGCAACGGAAAAAGTGGCGATTTCTATTCAGGATGTTGCCTCAAGTGCTGATTCGCAAACGATCAGTGCCAATAAAAATGCAGAATCACTGCATGAGCTTTCAACAGCTATTTTGCATATTGCCGAAATATCCTCTGCTGTGACAGACCTTTCGCAGCATGCAACATCACAAGCAGATGAGGGTGGACAAGCTGTGCAGAATACGAAGGATCAAATGCAATCCATTCATTTATCTGTAGCAGATTCCAATGCGAAAATCCAAACCTTGCATGAACGATCTCAGCAAATTACGTCCATCTTAGATGTCATTACGAGCATTGCCGATCAAACGAACTTACTTGCATTAAATGCAGCTATTGAGGCGGCAAGAGCAGGTGAGCATGGTAAAGGCTTTGCCGTTGTGGCAGATGAGGTTCGCAAGCTAGCAGAACAATCACAAGAATCGGCCAAACAAATATTTGAGCTTATTCGAGGTATTCAGCAAGAGACGGAGCAATCTGTCAGTATTATGGCGAAGGTAACGGAGGATGTGCAAAGTGGTCTGCATATTTCGGATGAAGCCATTGCAAAATTCCAAGTCATTATGGCAAGCATGAATGAAATTACACCTAAAATGGAGGAAGTCTCTTCAGCCTCTGAGCAAATGTCAGCAGGCGTCCAAGAGGTGGCAGCCGTAACAGAAGATTTGGCATTCTCTGCAAAAGGCAATGCTTCTGCATCCGAGGATGTAGCGGCATCAACAGAGGAACAATTAGCCTCAATGGAAGAAATCAATGCCTCGGCACAAGCACTCGCACATATGGCGGATGAATTAAAGCAACTGATTAGTCAATTTAAATATTAAAGCACAAACGCCACTCCTATCAAAAGGAGTGGCTTTTCATAGTGTTGAAAAACAAAACCATCCATAGAATTTATGTGAAAGGTGAAAAAGGATTTCCGTTGCAGGCTACTTGCTTTCCTGTGGCCGAGCGCCGAGCCGCTTCCTCCGCTACCGCTCCGTTTAGAGGCTCGCCTGTCTCGCTATTCCCACGGGAGTCAAGTAGCCTTCCACTCCAATCCATAAAATAAAAATGTTCACTTTTTAGCAAAAAAGTGAACATACTCACTACTCTTTTATGGAGGGGTGTTGTCACACATCACTTCTCCACATTGAAAGTAAGAAGCTATCCTCTCTTATACTATAAATAATGGGCTATTTTGTTCAGGAAAAGACACTTTGGCAGAATGGTTGATTGGAGTGGAGCCAGTGTCACTCCTAGGGGATTTAGCGTCACAGAGGAGACCCTGGAGCGAACGCAGTGAGTGAAGCGGCTCATCGGACGCCCCCTGGAAAGGACGCTGGCGGAACGGAAATCAACCCCTCGCCTTACAAAATTGCTTATTATGCCGTTGACATTACCTTTTTTCAACAACATGAAACGCCACTCCTATCAAAAGGAGTGGCGTTAGCTGTTTATCGATCTTCTTCCCAACAATCTGTATTTTTTAAGGTTGGAATTGATTTTGCATAAAAGACAGGATTTTTACCAGCTTTACGTTGCTGTGTAAAGTCGTCTAATACAAGGAAGGCAATTTTACCGAGAATAATAATAATGGCTATATTGATGAGCGCCATTAGACCCATAAATAGGTCAGCTAAATTCCATACAAGCTGTACCTGAGCTACAGAGCCAAACATGACCATAGCTAACACTAATATACGATAGCTAAACATCCAACCTTTATGCGCATCCATAAACTCAATATTGGATTCACCATAATAATAGTTTCCAATGATCGAACTGAAGGCAAAGAAGATGATGGCGATAGCAATAAAGTAAGGAGCCCAGTCCCCAACTTGGACAGCTAAAGAATTTTGCGTCAAGATAATGCCGTCACTTTCGCCTTTATCATATAAGCCAGCTAAAATAATGATAAAGGCAGTCGCTGTACAAATCATGATCGTATCAAAAAAGACACCTAAGCTTTGTACCAGCCCTTGTTTGGCAGGGTGTGAGGTATTGGCAGTTGCCGCCGCATTAGGTACACTCCCCATACCAGCCTCGTTGGAAAATAAACCACGACGGACACCTTGCATAATAGCCGCCCCAATTGCACCACCAGCAGCTTCCTGTAGGCCAAATGCATGTGTGAAAATTAAGTTAAAAACATGCGGGATTTCCGAGAAATTTGTCACTACAACAAAAAGGGCTACAAGTAAATAGAAAATCGCCATGACAGGTACAAGAATTTGCGTCACCTTCACAATTCTATGAACACCGCCAAAAATAATTAAGGCTGTTAAGGCGACAAGTATTATCCCAATGATCGCTGGTTTGATATCAAATGCTTCTCCAACTGACGTGGCAATTGTATTGGACTGTACAGCATTAAAAATAAACCCAAAGCTAAATGTTAATAAAATACTAAAAATAATTCCTAGCTTTCGTTGACCTAACGCTTTTTCCATGTAGTAGGCAGGTCCACCCCGGAAGGTATTACCATCCTTCACTTTATAAACCTGTGCTAAGGTACTTTCAATGAAGGCAGTAGCCATCCCTAAAATAGCGATGATCCACATCCAAAAAACAGCACCTGGCCCTCCTACACCAATGGCTAAGGCAACACCTGTAATATTCCCTGTGCCGACACGTGAAGCAGCACTAATAGTAAAAGCCTGGAACGGTGATACACCTGATTCGCCATCTCTTTTTTCTACAATTAAACGAAACATTTCAGGAAACAGACGAATTTGTACAAACTTCGTACCAAATGAAAAATATAGTCCTGCTACGATCAGTAAAATAATTAGGATATATGTCCATAAAACATTATTTCCACTATTTACAATACTTGAAATCCATTCCATAAGTTGTCCTCCTTTCACAATACGCTTTAGTCTACACTGTTTTTTTATAATAAATCAACATTTCTAAAATAATGGAAATAATCGTAATATTTTGCGATTTTAAAATATTTAAATGGATAGAGTTGCTTTAAATACTATTTTTCTGTCATATTCGATAGGGAGATAAAGCATTAAATTTGGAAAATTCTCTTATTTCATTGCGAGTTATGCGTATAATAATAGAAAAGGAGTGTGATGTTGATGAAAACAATCGGCTTAATTGGTGGGATGAGCTGGGAATCCTCCGCTGCCTATTACAGGCTCATGAATGAGCAGGTCAAACAGCGACTAGGAGGCTTACATTCTGCCAAATGTATTTTATATAGTGTGGATTTCCAACAAATTGAGCATTTTCAAGCGAAAGGAGAGTGGGACAAAGCGGGGAATGTTCTGGCACAAGCAGCGCAATCACTTGAGCGTGCAGGTGCAGATTTCGTTATTATTTGTACGAATACGATGCATAAGGTCATTGATATTATAGAGGCAGCGATTACCATCCCGATTTTACATATTGCGGATGCAACAGCTAGACAAATTAAAGAGGCAGGTCTACAGAAAATAGCCCTTCTTGGCACGAAGTATACGATGGAGCAGGCGTTTTATAAAGCAAGAGTGGAGGGCTTTGGTATTGAGGTTATTGTGCCAGACAGCCACGAACGAATGGAAGTAAATCGGATTATTTATGAAGAACTGTGTTTAGGTATCATTAAGCAAGACGCCAAATCGTACTATATCCAAGTTGTTGAGGAGCTTGTGCAAGCGGGGGCACAAGGAGTGATTTTAGGCTGTACGGAGATTGGTTTATTGATTCAGCAGGAGGATATTAGTGTGCCAGTGTTTGATACAGCAGCCATTCATGCACAAACTGCGGTGTCCATGGCGATTCAGGAGGAGTTGTAATATGCCAGGCAAGGTACGACAAATGGGCATCAAGATTGGCAAGTTACCAGTTGGACCAAAAAACTGTATGACCGATGTAGCGGGAGTTCAGGTGGGACATGTCACATTGGATGAGCCATTAGATCAGGACGGTGCTTATGCGTGTACAGGAGTCACAGCCATTTTACCGCATGGTGGTAATTTATTTCAGCAAAAGGTAACGGCGGCAAGCTATGTGTTAAATGGTTTCGGAAAAACAACGGGACTTGTGCAAGTCAATGAGCTTGGTGTGATCGAATCACCTATTATGTTAACGAATACCTTTGGCGTGCCAGCCGTTACACAAGGAACATTAAGCTATATGTTGGACTTGAATGAAGATATTGGGCTCATAACAGGAACGATTAATCTTGTGGTAGGCGAATGTAATGATAGTTATTTAAATTCGATTCGAGCGTGTCCCGTGACACCAGAACATGCAATAGCAGCCATTCGTCAAGCCTCTACGGATATAGTACAGGAAGGAGCCGTTGGAGCAGGGAAAGGTATGATGTGTTTTGGCTATAAAGGGGGGATTGGTTCGTCTTCTCGCCTTGTTAAAGTTGAACAACAGGAAATTAGCTATACAGTTGGCTGTCTAGTTCTCAGTAATTTTGGCCAAAGCACTGAGTTTTTAGCCGAGCGTTACAACGCTTCCAATAGGCAAAGCCAATCAACATTATCTCCTACGGATGGTTCAATACTTATTATTCTTGCAACGGATGCCCCGTTGAGTAGCCGCCAATTGCTGCGCGTCATTAAACGCTGTGGTATCGGTCTCGGTCGGACAGGTAGTCACTTTTCACATGGTAGTGGGGATGTAGTCATTGGTTTTACAACGGCACACAGTATTCCTCATACGACAGATCAGCTGATGGAAACAAGAACACAGCTACGTGAGGATCATCCCGTCATGAATCAGTTGTTTGTCGCCGCAGCTGAAGCGACAGAAGAAGCGATACTCAATTCATTATCTCAGGCCCAGACTACAACGGGGCGCAATGGCCATACAGTGGAAGCTTACGCTTTTCATAAGGCATAACGATTAAAGCTATTGAGACATCATCCATGTTTCGATAGCTTTTTTTGTACTTCGTTAGCATGAGCGAGCAATGCGATGAATAAAATCCTTAACTAGAGGACAAAAGTGATTTTTCGACAGTGTTTTGCTGGAATATGAATCATTATAGGAGAAAAACTATTATATTGTAATTATTCCTTTTTTATCTAGTCAATGCTAGAGAGATATGATAACATTCATTTTAAAAAAACTGAATTATCTAAAAAATAAGGAGGTGTGCCAATATCATCAACCTATTTCAACCAATAGCGGCAGCTGTAAATAGGAATCCACCTCTATCTCCGTTTGTTCGTGAAAACGGTGAGCCGCTTATCCGGGTCACAGCTACACATCCGAGACTATTCATGGAGCCTATCTACTATCAGCAACAGATTCCTGATAGTTTGCAAGTTATTTATGTGCGAGAAGGGGTCTATAAGCGTTTGCAGCAGGCGTTAACGTTATTACCACAGGAATATAGTCTCTTACTTTATGATGGGTATCGTCCGTTTCAAGTACAGCAGTATTTGTTTACCCATTTTTCAAAGCAATTAGCACAACAAATGCCACAGGCAACACCACAGGAGCTTGTGCAGGCTATGAAAAAATATGTAGCTTTGCCAAGTGAAGAATTCGCCCATTTAGCCCCACATTTAACAGGTGGTGCAATTGATGTCACGCTGGCTGATGTCCACGGTAAAGCATTGGATCTTGGTACAGCTTTTGACGAAATGCATGAAAAATCTGCGACACGTTATTTTGAACAGCACTTGAAGGGAAATCCGCTGGCCTGTCAGCATCGGCGTCTGCTGTACAACTGCTTGTCACTTGCTGGATTCACGAATTATGCAGAGGAATGGTGGCATTACGATTATCACAATGTGGCATGGGCAAGACGTGTGCAAGCGCAGGTAGCCCATTATGGAGCAGTACACGCAACAATACAAAATCATAATGTAAAGGAGTTGCGATTTCTATGAAGGTTTATATTAGCGCAGATATTGAAGGGATTACAGGTACAACATCATGGAGTGAGACCGAGTTAAACGCACCGGACTATCTGTTTTTCCAAAGACAAATGACACGAGAAGTAGAAGCAGCCATTGAAGGAGCGATAGCAGGAGGCGCCACAGAAATTTTATTAAAGGATGCCCACGATTCTGCTCGCAATCTCGACATTTCCAATTTACCAATCAATTGTAAAGTCATCCGTGGCTGGACATACGATCCAATGTGTATGGTGGCAGGTCTCGATCAAAGCTTTGACCGTGCCATTTTTATTGGCTACCACAGTAAAGGAGGAAGTGAGCGCAATCCACTTGCCCATACACTTTGCACATATGCCGACGTCAAAATTAATGGTCATTATGCAAGCGAATTTTTAATCAATACGTATGCGGCGGCTTTACATGATGTTCCTGTATCCTTCGTTAGTGGGGATGTGGGGCTAACAGAGGAAATACAGGCCTTGAATGAACATATGATTACATTTGCCACAAAGGAAGGCATCGGAAATGCAACGATTAGTGTCAGCCCACAGCTAACCATTATGGAAACCAAACGTCTGGTAGAGTCTGCAATGAAAGTGCCACGTGCTGATTTGCAGGTAGCGTTACCAGAACGCTTTGTGGTGGAGATTATTTATCGAGACCATACACGAGCTTATCGCAATTCTTTCTATCCAAATGCCACATTCAAACCACATAATACCGTAGAGTTTATCACCGATGATTTTTATGAGGTGCTTCGTATTTTACAATTTTTAACATGATGCTACTGAGCTTGCTTTATCAATGAATGATCAATAGTGATAGCTTCGTTCCAAAATAGGAATAGAGTGCTCATCCAGGAAAATACTTACAAAGTGCTCATCGAAGCGATGAGCTCGCTCAGAAAGAGGAGAGGCGCTCACCCGAGTGAAGAATTTGCTCAGTAAAGCGCTTGCCCCGATCACAACAAGGCAAAATCGCTCATTCCAGCGAAGCCACCACTCAAAGATGTAGTCAAAAAGCAGTGGGACACGCTGTCCAATATGTTTGATTTGATAGAACCTACAAATTTATCTCATTACCGTGACAACGAGCATGGAATCGTTGTGCATTTCATCGATAGTGGGTCGATTTAGAAGGACCTAGCTTATGTTTGAAAGATCCTATTGAAGGTGCATCCGTCCTTGCAATAGGATTTTCATTATAAAAAGATGATTAGGGGGATGCTTGTGAGAAAGTCTTGGTTGCTGTTCATATGTCTGGTCGTATTGTTTTGTGTAGCCTGCAATGATGAATCATCGAGTGAAAAGGCATCGGAATATCGTGTTGTGTATTCGGGAGAAATTAAAACGTTAAATTATTTAAAGACGTCTGAAACAAATGAATTTGCGGTGGCCGCAAATATGGTGGATGGACTCATAGAATACGATCAATATGGAGTCGTTCAGCCAGGATTGGCGAAGGAATGGTCTGCTAATGAGGATGCTACTGTTTGGACGTTCAAGCTACGTGATGATGCTAAATGGGTCACACATGAGGGGAAGGACTATGCAGATGTTGTGGCACAAGACTTTGTGGATGGCTTACATTATGTGCTTGATGCTAAAAATGAATCATCGACGTCTTGGATTGCGACGGTCGTAAAAAATGGGGAGGCCTTCTATAACGGCGAGTTGGCTGATTTCAAGGAGGTTGGCATAAAGGCGCTAGATGAACATACAGTAGAATATACTTTAGAAGCCCCGACACCCTATTTCCTTTCTATGTTGAACTATGTTTGTTTCTTCCCGGTGAATGGCAAGTTCATTGCCGAGAAAGGGAAGGATTTTGGTACGACGCGTGAAAATTTCCTTTATAATGGCGCTTATCTTTTAGATAAATTTGAACCGCAAAATGAGCGTGTTCTTGTGAAAAATGAGTCGTATTGGGATAAAGACAAGGTGCTGATTGATCGCATTCGCTATAAATACAATAAAGAAGCGGCAACAGTGGCACCAGAGCTGTTTTTACGTGGAGAAATTGATTCTGCTAGTATTCCAACCTCTATTATTGATGAATGGTTTAAAGACGAGAAGAAAAAATCCCAGGTTCGTCAAACACAAAATAACTTCTATACCTACTTCTATGCACTTAACTTTAATCCACAATTTGACGCCCAATATGAGCCAGATAACTGGAAGGTTGCAGTCAATAATAAAGATTTCCGTAAATCCTTATTCCATGCACTGGATCGGGTGTCCGCAATGCTGACGGTTGAGCCTTATAATCCAGCAGATTTGCTGAGCAATACTATTACACCGAAAAACTTTGTCGATGTAGAAGGGGTGGATTATACCCAATTAGCGCCACTTACGACCATTTCCAATGAAGATTCCTTCAATAAAGAGCTCGCTCTAGAGTACAAAGAAAAAGCGAAATCAGCATTAGCAGGTAAAGCCACGTTCCCTGTAAAAGTATTAATGCCCTATAATGCAGGCAGTCCAGATTGGGCCAATCGTTCTCAAGTAGTGGAACAGCAGATTGAAAAATTACTAGGGACAGATTATGTCGACATTATTGTAGAGGCTGGTCCATCGACAGGCTTCTTATCAGAGGTGCGTCGTCCTGGCAAGTTTGCGCTTTTAGAAGCGAACTGGGGTCCTGACTTTGCAGATCCCTCTACGTATACAGATCCATTCACGGTGGACGGTACTTACAATAAACCAGAATTAGCAGAAGGCTATAAAGAGACAAATGGCAAAACGACGTACCAAAACCTTGTGGATCAAGCGAAAGAAACGATTGATGCCGCAAAACGCTATGAGCTATTTGCAAAGGCAGAGGCCTTTTTAATTGATGAAGCCTTTGTGATCCCTTATTCAGTAGGGGGGAGTGGCTATGTGGCGTCTAAATTAAATCCATTTGAGGCGCAATATTCGCCATTCGGTGTAACGGCAGAGAAATTTAAAGGACAGCAAGTGCTGGAGAAGCCAATGAGTAATGAAGAATTTAAAAAGGCGCTCGCGCAGTGGGAGCAAGAACGTGCGGAAGCGTTAGCGAATGCTGAAAAGTAGTATGGCTTCGTAGAGGAAAAGGAGATACCGAAAGAATAGTCGGCATCTCCTTTAGTCTTTTGGATAAAGGAGGATAGCGCCATGTTGCAGTATATAGGAAAACGTCTCTTACAATCCGTGTTCACCCTTTTTATTATCATCACGATCGTCTTTTCATTATTACGATTAATGCCGGAGGAAGGATATTTAGGAGCGGCAGCCGATAAAATGTCACCGGCTCAGCAAGAAGTTTATTTAACAAATCTTGGCTTGCGTGATCCATTGCTTGTTCAGCTAGGAAATTTTTATAAAAATTTGTTGCAAGGGGATTTAGGCAAATCGGTCACTTATCGTACGGATGTACCGGTTGTGACGATTATTGCGGATAAAATTATGTATTCTCTGCTCTTTGGTTTGGGGGCAGTAGCTTTATCGCTACTCATTGGTGTGCCGTTAGGGATTTTGATGGCCTATCGTAAGGGGCGTTGGCTAGATCGGCTAGGGACAGGCTATATCGTCTTTATCGTTGCTGTCCCAGCAGCAGTCTACTACTTAGTCATTCAAATGTATATTACGGAACTCTTTCAATTACCGATGCTGTTTGATGCGTACAGGCCGATTACTTGGATTTTGCCACTTACCTCCATGGCGTTGGCGCCGACAGCCTCCTATGCGATGTGGATGCGACGATATATGGTAGATGAACTGAACAAGGACTATATTAAGCTAGCAAGGGCGAAGGGTGTGAAGGAGCGGACATTGATGTTCCAGCATGTACTGCGAAATGCCTTTATTCCAATGGCACAATACTTACCTGCCACCATTCTATTTACGATTACAGGCTCTATTTATATCGAATCGCTCTATTCCATTCCAGGGATGGGGGGCTTACTCGTGGATGCCATTCAGCGTCAGGATAATACGATTGTGCAAGGCTTAGTGCTAGTATTCTCTTCTCTTGGCATCATCGGACTTATTTTAGGGGACATTGCCATGGCACTTGTCGATCCACGCATTAAATTAGGCAAGGGAGGGGGTGTGCGCTAATGGGTATGTATACAGATGAAATCAATAATATTTCGAATAAGTCCCGTCAAACATTGTTTGAATTTGCTGAAGTTGACGCAAGACAGGCAGAGGAAGCTGGCTATTCCAATTACTCTTATTGGCGGTCTACATGGCAATCCTTTTTAAAAAATAGACTAGCTGTTTTTTTATTAGTGGGAGTGATTATTATTGTCAGCTTCACCATTCTCCAGCCTTATTTACCAGCGCAAAAATCACCAACTGAAATTTACTTGGATGAACAAACAGGGATGCAGGCACGCAATATTACCCCCAATGCAGAGTTTTGGTTTGGCACGAATTCCATTGGTCAGGATTTATGGTCTCGTATTTGGGCGGGCACAAGAACATCTCTCTTTATTGGCTGTGTCGTAGCCTTGGTAGAGGCAGTAGTCGGTATTACAATCGGTACACTGTGGGGCTTTTCACGAAAATTAGAAGCATCGATAACGCAGCTATATAATGTTGTCGATAATATCCCCACAACCATTGTGCTCATTTTAATGTCTTATATTTTACGCCCAAGTATTTCGACGATCATTATAGCTATGTGTATAACGGGATGGGTGGAAATGGCGAGATTTATTCGCAATCAAATTGTTATTTTACGTGACCGTGAATACAACCTAGCCTCAAAATGTTTAGGCACTCCTGATTACCGTATTATCTTAAAAAATTTATTACCTTATTTAATTTCAGTGATTATGTTGCGTCTGAGCCTCGCTATTCCCTTTGCGATAGGAGCCGAAGTATTTCTAACATATATCGGTTTAGGGCTACCAATCAGCGAGCCGTCCTTAGGAAATTTAATTAATGAAGGACGCGTACTCATGATGTCACCAGATTTACGTTATCAGCTGATTTTCCCAAGTATTGTGTTAAGTGTCATCACGATAGCATTCTATATTATTGGTAATTCTTTTGCAGATGCAGCAGATCCGAAAAACCATGTGTAAGGAGAGGAAATAAGTGACATTGAAAAAATCGCGCATATTAGTCATACAAAATTTAGTCATTCAGTTTACGCTACGGGGTCGTGTCTTAACAGCTATCCGCGATATTTCACTCGACCTTTACAAGGGAGAAAGCTTAGCCATTGTTGGTGAATCAGGTTCGGGAAAATCGGTGCTGATGAAATCCATTATGGGCTTGCTAGATAAAAATGGCAGCATTCAGCAAGGACGAATCATTTACAATGCACAGGATGTAACTCAGTTTACAACAGAGCAAGAATGGTTGCGTATTCGAGGTAAGGAAATTGCGATGGTAACGCAGGACCCAATGACATCGTTGAATCCGCTCAAAACCATTGGGAAGCAAATTGAGGAATGTGTCGTCATGCATCAAGGCTTAAGAGGCAAGGAAGCCTATGAAGAAACATTAAAGTTGCTAACAGATGTAGGTATTACAGATGTGAAAAAACGCTATAAGCAATACCCACATGAATTTTCGGGAGGCATGCGCCAACGTATTGTCATCGCTATTGCGATTGCCTGTAAACCGAATATTTTAATTTGTGATGAACCAACAACCGCTTTAGATGTGACCATTCAAGCTCAGATATTACAACTATTAAAGAATCTTCAGCAGAAATATGGCTTATCGATTATCTATATTACGCATGATTTAGGCGTTGTTGCAAAGGTGGCTGATCGTATTGCCGTGATGTATGCGGGCGATGTCATTGAGGTCGGGGAAACGCATGAAATTTTCTTTAATAGTAAGCATCCTTATACGTGGGCACTTATTTCCTCCTTACCTCAGCTTGGCTCAAAGGGGGAACAATTATATTCAATTAAGGGCACGCCACCGAATCTTTTTCAGGAAATAAAGGGTGATGCCTTTGCACCACGCAATCCATATGCATTAAAAATTGACTTTGTGGAGCGTCCACCTTTTTTTCAGGTTAGTGACACTCACTATGCGCGCACATGGTTATTAGATCCACTTGCACCAAAAGTAGAGCCGCCAGCCGCTTTACAAGCATTTTTTGTAGAGGGGAGGCAGTATGCTAATGACCGATAAAGAAGTGCTAGTAGAAGTGCAAAATGTATCCGTCGTATTTGGTAAAGGGAAACATAAATTTACAGCGATTGATGATGTCAGCTTTCATATTTTTAAAGGTGAAACATTTGGCATTGTAGGTGAATCAGGATCTGGGAAAACAACGATTGGTCGGGCTATTATGCGCATTAATGAGGTGACAGAAGGACAAATTTTGTATCATGGCAAAAGTATACAGGGCAAAATTTCGAAAGAGTGGGATAGAGAAATTACGCAGAAAATCCAAATGATTTTTCAGGACCCGATGGCCTCCCTCAATGAGCGAGCAAAAGTAGATTATATTATTTCCGAAGGATTATACTCTTCAAAGAAATATAAGGATGAGGCAGACCGTCAGCAAAAGGTTCGCAATGCTTTATTAAATGTAGGCTTGCTGCCAGAGTTCTCTAGCCGCTTTCCTCATGAGTTTTCAGGAGGACAACGGCAGCGTATTGGCATTGCTCGTGCTTTAGTGATGGACCCCGAGTTTATTATTGCAGATGAGCCTATCTCTGCCCTAGATGTGTCCATTCGAGCACAAGTATTGAATTTATTAACTAGTCTGCAACAGCGTAATCATTTAACGTATTTATTTATTGCCCATGATTTATCAATTGTCCGTTTTATTACCGATCGGACAGCGGTCATTTATAAAGGGAAAATGGTTGAGCTGGCAGACACAGAAAAGCTATTTGCCCATCCGCTGCATCCTTATACAAAGGCACTGTTATCTGCAGTACCAGAGCCGAATCCTTATAAGGAACGAGGGAAAATCGTCGAAGTGTATGATCCGTCACAGCATCTTTATGAGGAAAATCCTCCTTCATTTGTTGAAGTAGAGGAAGGTCATTTTATTTTGGCCAATGAAGAGGAACTAACGCATTATCGTACTTCACTGAAAATGGAGGGAAAAACATGATTCGTCCAAAGGCATTGAAAAAAGGTGACACTATTGGTCTTATTAGTGCTTCTGGGGCAACACCACCAGAAAAGCTGCAGCCTGCTATTGCGAGTATTGAGAAGCTAGGGCTCAAGGTGGTCGTTGGGGAGACCTGTCACGCAAGGCATGGTTATTTAGCAGGTGCTGATGATGTGCGGGCGGCAGATGTCCATCGCATGTTTGGTGATCCGACTATTGACGGCATTTTTTGTATACGTGGAGGCTATGGGGCGACGAAGATTTTAGCACAATTAGATTTTGAGCTGATTCGAGCAAATCCTAAAGTATTTGCAGGCTATAGTGATGTGACTGCCTTACATATAGCCTTTCAACAGCTATGTGGCTTTGTTACGTATCATACCCCGATGCCATCCACGGAATTTATTAGACAGGAAATGGACGACTACACATGGCAATCCTTCAGGCAGCAGATTATGGACAATGACAAAACGTCGTTCTACTTAGAAAATCCCTCTAACCAACCCATGTCAACACTTGTCAGCGGGAATGCTACAGGTCAGCTAATTGGTGGTAATTTAACATTGATTACAGCGTCACTTGGCACACCCTATGAAATTGATACAAGAGGTAAAATTCTGTTTTTAGAAGATGTCGATGAAACGCAACAACGGGTCGATCGTATGTTGACACAATTAAAACTGGCGGGGAAGTTCGATGACGCGGCAGGTATTTTGTTAGGAGCATGGACTAATTGTGGGCCTGAAAATCTGCAAAGGCCAGAGCATAGCTTATCACTACACATGATTTTCCAAGAAATACTAGTGCCTCTAGGTAAGCCAATTATAGCCGAAATGGCATGTGGTCATTGCTTACCAACGATGTCGCTGCCTTTAGGAAGAACGATCTCAATGGATGCGGACAACCAGCGAATCCATGTGATTGAGTAGGTATTATATGGAGCAGATTATTGAAAAAATGGTTCAGGAATCCCCTTACAACGTACATCTATTTGTTCATAATCTCACAACCAATCAATTGCTTACGAGTCATCAGCTAGAGACTGCATTTTCTAGTGCCAGTGTCATAAAAGTTCCAATTCTAATAGCCTTGCTCTCATATATAGAGCATAACAAATTATCACTTGATACTACGCTGCCGATTTCACCAGACGATTGGGTGGGTTTTAGCGTGATAAGTGAGCAACGGCTTACCCAAAGCACTTTATATGACCTTCTTGTATGGATGATTATTACGAGTGATAATACAGCTACGAATGTCTTAATTGATGAAGTAGGGATGAGCTTTTTGAATGACTATTTTCGGCATATTGGGTTACAGGACACGGTGTTACAGCGAAAAATGATGGATGTAGAACGGCTAGCTCAGGGCATAGACAATCGCACGTCAGCACGGGATATGGCGCATCTTTTTACGCGTATCTATCGGCAAGAGCTACTAACAGCCCCTTACAGTCAACTGGTCATTGATATCTTAAGCCGTCAGCGTGTGCACGACTCCTTAAAGCGTTATCTTGTGGAGGATGTGAAGCTGGCACATAAAACAGGCGGGCTTGATACGGTCGATCATGATGTCGGGATTGTTTATAGTAGCACAATCGATTATAGTATCGGTGTTTTTATGACAAACGTGATGGATAATGAGCAGGCTCGCCAACTAATCGGTCGTCTATCAAAGGTTGTTTATGCGCAGTTGGTGGAGGGAAAGGAGGGACACAGTTGAAGGCTATCGTGACAGCAATGGTTGCCAATTTACAGGCCAAGCCAGATGCAGCTTCTGAATTAGTCGATGAGGTACTTTATGGGATGACAGTAGATATTGTCAAAGAGGTGAATGAAGCTTGGGTATATGTCCAAACAGCCTATCGCTATGAAGGCTATTGTCAGAAGACAGATTTACTGTTAGATGCAGCAATCGCCTCCACGTGGCAACGGGAAGCACAGCATGTCATTCGTCAAAGCTTTGCAGATGTTTTGCAGCAACCACGTATCCAAAGTACCAAACGACTCACGCTTGTAAAGGGCTCGTTCGTCAAAGTCATGTCTTTAAAGGATGTACCAGAAGAATGGTCGGCCATTCAACTCGTATCGGGACAAACAGGATATGTTCGGACAAAATGGCTGCAGCCGAAAATTTCAGTTCAGGCATTATCGGAGGCACAGTTTCGAGAAAACGTTGTGGAAACGGCACTTAGCTATTTAACAGCACCCTATCGATGGGGTGGTAAATCGCCTTTAGGGATTGATTGCTCTGGCTTATGTTCAATGGCCTATCTGTTCAATGGCGTTTATATTTTTCGAGATGCCAAAATAGTAGAGGGCTTTCCGATTGTCAAAATAGACCAAGACCAGATGCAAAAGGGTGATTTAATCTATTTCCCTGGTCATATTGCTTTATATATGGGCGATCAGCTTTATATCCACTCATCACTAGGAGGCAATGAAGTGACCATTAATAGTCTAGATGAAAAACATCCGCTCTTTCGACAGGATTTAGCTACGACGATAGTAGCAGTAGGTACTTTTTTTCAGGAGAAGCCAAATATTTAGGCTTCTCTTTGAGTTTTTATAAGAGAAAAATCGATGGCATGTCTGTCCAATCAACAATGAGATTTAAGTCGATCCAGTTTTTTTAAGGACATCCCAATTTTGGTGATAACTAATGTACTAACATTCACAAGCAGTAACGCTATTAGCTGCCACACACCGATAAAAAAAGTAATCATACATAAATCAAAGGCTGCTTCACCTGGGGGCATGTCTGGATAGGGCTCTAATTGCCAATAATGCAACACAAAATAACAGGCTAAAGCTGTTCCTTGACCGACATAGATAAAGATCCAATGGATAGAGGATGCTATTTTGAGTCGACAACACCAAAGCGCTAAATTTAGCAAAAGGATAAGTAGCGGAAACAGCAACAGTTGAAACATACTTTCAGCTATGGTCGTAATGAAAAATAGGTTATAGCTTAGCTGAATGACTGGCAAAAGGATTAAGTTGACGGTGATAACACTGAGCAGTTGTATGCGCGTCATGATATGTCTACCCTTTCCGTATTTTTACATAAAGACGTTTTGACAAAAGAAAGGGTTTCGTCCACTATAAGAAACCCTCCATACGCTTGTTTGTTGGCTGAGTACGGAGGGTTTTGGATTAATAATGATAGATATTAAGTTGTTGGCCTGCTTCAAGGCGATCTGATCGCAGTTGATTCCATTGTTTAATCGATGTCACCTTTACATTATAGACCTCTGCAATCTTCATAAGTGAATCCCCATCAGCCACCGTAATCGTTTTCTTATCTTTCACAGGGGTGTCATATTGTTGTAGATCATATTTTGCAATTAGTGCATTTAATTTTTCACTGTATGATGAATCAGTAGCATAGGAGCCTGTTAAAAACGCCGTCGCATCTGTATAGACCTTTGTGTTGCTTTTGAAAACGCCCGCGTAAAAATCCTTGTTCCATGAAACGCCATTACGCATTAACTTTACATAATCTTGCATGGATGCCTCATAGGAAGGGTATTTGCGGAAGGCAGCCATGATTGTGGAAAGATTACCTGAACCATCATCCTCTGATGTTTCGAGTGTTACGGAATCATTTTGGTAGCTGCCTTTCATGCCAAATAAATTATAATTGGGTGCAGAACCTAGTCCACTTTGACCATGCTCACTTTCTAGAATCGCTTGGGCAATCATGACGGATGCGTATAGGTCATTATCAGCACCAAGGTCCCGAGCAGTTTCGGCGATTTCACCAATAAACTCCTCCACACTTGGGCCATTATCAATGACGACAGGCTCTTCTCTGTCAGTCGTATTCAATAACTGTGTTACCATATAAAACGAAATACAAATAACAACAATGGTAATCATAAGTCCTTTAAAAAAGTTTAGCACGTATTTCATTGTAGCTGGATGTTGGTCGTGACCACATCTCCCTCCCTTCTATTAAAAGTTTAGCTATCTCCCATTATTACAGAGAGTTTAAAAGAAATAAAGAGCAGTCTAAATAAATAGATTTCATCATTAATAGAACGCTACCAGTGCTAATTAGTTCCTCGTTATTGCTCACTTATACTTTAAAATTTTGGGACATAAATTGTTTGAATCTCTCAAAATATTGCTCGGAGGCTTCCCATTGTCTAGTGTTCATATAAGATAGCTCTTGAAGACCATAATAATGAGGAGGCTGATAATAACGGGAAACATAGGATTGATTTTCAAGTGTATAAAAATAATACGCTTCGTCAGGCGTCTGAATTTCAATGCGAGCATGTATCCTATCACCATCCTCATCCAGATAGGCTTGACGGAAACTATAGCATTTGGAACCATCCCAGAAACCATCATGGTCTTCTTCTAATTCTTGGATTGCTGACTGCTGGAAAATTTGTCGTACATATTGTATCTCGATAGTATGCAAGTAAAGCTCTGCTACATTGATGCACGTTAAAAGCATGAGCCAGTGATCGTGAATATCCACTAAATGCGCCTGCGATGATTCTGTAATATCCCACCATTCAGCTTCTTCCTCTAGTGTTTTTCTCAAGAGGGAGACGGATTGATCCTCATTAAGCCAAATAAAATAGTGATACTGAGAAGTCTTCATATAAACACTATCATTGCGTTTGTCCCCATCAGCATCGGTATGTGCGCACTGGATCATGAAATAAACATCCTGTTCCGTCAAATCAAAAGAAGGCTTGTCTGGTGTCATCAAAATACATGTAGTCAGTTTCAGTATGTTTTCCGCATTAATCGAATGGTGCGTGAAATAAACAGAAGATGCTATCGTCCTTTGAGGAACACTTGTAAAATGAGTGAGTGCGGAACGTCCTTCTTTAAAAATTTGCACCAGTGAAGCGAATGAAAAGCCGACCTCATCTTCATCTTCATCCTCGTCTAAAAATACTTCATCGATTAATATGTCCTGAATACGAATGGGGAGTTCTTGAAAAATACCGTCTCCGTGCCAAATATTTACGATACACTGAAGCGACCTCTGGCCATTTACATTGATGCGATACTCGTCATCCTGAACTAATGTTGCTGCTTGAAGATTGCCGTTAACAATAGCTTCTCCATGATTGTATGAGCCACATAAAATATTCTCGACCGTCAGATTTCCATGTACATAGATTTCCTGACCACCGACCGCTATATTTTTAGCCATTAAATTGCCCATCACCATCAGCCCAATTGCACCATCTGTTTCTAAATTGTATAGGTTGTCAACGGTTAAATGGCCATTGATGAAAATAAGAATGGTTTTATCTTGCTGTGGAAAAGGCATACCCCAATCCAAATCAAGAGAGGGAAGTGTCAAATCGCCCTCATAGTACGCTACTAGATCATCCTCACTAAAATCCTTGTAAAACTTTGCCCACCAAGAGTCTGCTGGAAATCTATCAGCTAGTTGGGAAATCGCCATGAATTGATAGACATTGTGCATACGTCACGACCTCTCTATTGCTTTTTTTTATCTTCTCACAGTGAGTAATTGACAGTCAATTTCATAGATTGGTAGAGACAAGCACAATTTAATAGAAAATGGTATTATGAACCTTTAAAATGATTAGTTGAAAGGAAGTTTTGATTGAATACGATTTTTAGTGTTACACAAAAACAACTATACGATTTTCTACTGAATGTAGCGACGATACGACCTGTCTTTATTTGGGGAGCACCTGGCATAGGGAAATCAGCGATTGTTGAAAATTTTGCTAGCGAATTAGGCTTGCCCTGTGTTTCGTTATTGGGCAGTCAGCTAGCACCCGAGGATATCATTGGAGTTCCGCAAATTAAGGATGGCTACAGTGTTTTTTGTCCACCCAAAATGATTGCGCGCAATGAGCCTTATTGCCTTTTTTTAGATGAATTAAATGCTTGCTCACAGGAAGTACAAAAAGCTTTTTATAGTCTCATTCATGAACGCAGAATTGGAGAGTTTACGTTGCCAGAGGGCACGATTGTCATTGGCGCAGGCAATCGTGCTCAGGATAATGCGATTGTTAAACCGATGTCCTCAGCATTAATCAATCGTATGGTCCATGTTCAGCTAAGGGCATCGCACAAAGATTGGCTTGAATGGGCCTATGCACATGAAATACATCCCTATGTGATTGAGTATATTCAAATGCGTCCCGACCATTTATGGAGCGAACCGCCGAAAACAGAGGAACCATTCTCTACACCACGTTCATGGCATATGCTAAGTGATTGCTTGTATGCATACGGCAATAGCTTGCCAGAACAAACAATCGATCTATTAGCAAGCAGCTGCCTATCTGCACATATTGCCAGTCAATTTAAAGCCTTTATCAAACAAGTGCAAAGTAAATATGATCTAGCCAAAATTATCAATGGTGAATTGCGTTGGCCAGATCAACCGGAAGAAAGAGATTTGCTTTATTTCATGGCGCAATCCTTCCGTGCGCAGTTACTGAAGGAGCTTCCAAACGAGCATACGACATTGAAGGGGAATCAACGACAATTAGCCTTTCGTGCCAAAGATTTGATCAAGGACTTAGCGTCCATTAGCTTAGAAATTGCACAGATGGTTGTGTCAGAGCAAAAGGGTGAAGCTTTACCCGCTTGGTTTATGCTGGAGGTTATTCGGGATTTACCACGTTTAGTAGCCAAAAAGGACGGTTAACATATGGCCAAAAAAAAGAAAGCATCACAGCAGGAGCAGAAAAATGAGAAAGCGATCGCGCGTGGGCATGAGATTGTCAGTACACATCCCTTGTTCGAGGCGTTATGTCATGCTGTGTACATGCAATATGAAAGTATGTCACAAAAGGATTGGGCTTACGTCACAAGCGCGGGTGTCATCTGTGTTAATCAAGATAAAAAAGGACAGCCCAACGAATGGGCCTATGTCATAGCGCATTGTTTGCTACACCTTGGCTTACATCATCATCAACCAAAAGAGCAGCAGGAACTGTGGAATATCGCCTGTGACTGCTATATTACAAAGTTTTTAGCAGAGCTAAAATTTGGTCAAGCACCTAAAGAAATGAGTAATCCGCTTTTTGAAGCTTTTAGCTCGGAGGAAAAATTGTATGACAGATTTTTACGCGAAGGTGTGCCAGACGATTTGAAAGGCTATAGTACAATGCCAGGACAAGTGGATTTTATTATTTCACAAAATAAAACGAATGTTCTTTATAGAGGAGCTAGCAATTACGCTGCGTTATTTGCAGAAGGTTTATCGAAAGCAGTGCAAAGCGCCATTCGTGTAGCAGGTGGGGTAGAAACCACATTTGGAGGAACAACGAGGGTAACACAAGCACAACGCGCAAAGGCTTGGTTTATGAGCTCATATCCCTTATTCGGTGCTTTAGCTGCGGATTTTACGATAATTGAAGACCCACTTGTTTGTACAAGAATGGATATCTCTGTTGCCGCCATCGCAGTGGAAACGAAGGAGATTTATTTGAATACGGCTGTAGGGATGACCGATGAGGAAATGCGCTTTTTAATGGCACACGAACTGCTGCATGCGGGATTAAGCCATGCTACGCGCAGACAAGGACGTGATCCCTATCTATGGAATGTTGCTTGTGATTATGTCATCAATGGCTGGCTCATCGATATGAAAATTGGCGAGATGCCAGCATTTGGTGGGCTATATGATCCAGCCTTAAAAGGGCTCTCGGCAGAATCTATTTATGATCGCATTGTTACGGATATCAGGATGTATCGCAAATTAAGAACCTTTCGAGGGCAAGGCACAGTAGATATGATTGAAACGAACCCACCAGACTTTTGGGAAGGTAAGGCAGGTGTGGATTTGGATGCTTTTTATAGAAGAGCATTGAGTCAAGGATTAAGCTATCATATGGCACAGGAGAGAGGATACTTACCACAAGGACTCATTGAGGAAATTCGTAGTCTAGCACAGCCACCTATTGCTTGGGATGTGGCCTTAGCCAAATGGTTTGATCGGATGTTTCAACCGATAGAGAAAGTGAGAACATATGCCCGTCCAAGTAGAAGGCAAGCATCGACACCTGATATAGCTAGACCAAGATGGGTTCATCAAAGCGGAGAGGAAGATGGGCGTACTTTCGCAGTCCTTATTGATACCTCAGGCTCTATGGATCGTCTCTTACTAGGAAAAGCACTCGGCACAATCGCGAGCTATAGTATTGCCAGAGATGTTCCCCTTGTACGAGTGATATTTTGTGATGCCGTTGCCTATGATGCAGGCTATCTAGCACCTGAAGAGCTATTGTCTAAAGTGAAAGTAAGAGGCAGAGGAGGCACGGTGCTACAGCCTGGTGTCCGTTTACTAGAAGAAGCGCAGGATTTTCCAAAGGATGGTCCTATCCTTATTATTACGGATGGTCAATGTGATCGTTTAACCATAAAAAGAGAGCACGCCTTCGTATTGCCACAAGGGGCCAAGCTACCGTTTGTGCCAAAAGGCGAAGTATTTAGAATGAAATAGCCAAACCTACCTGCACATGTTTGAAAGAACTGTTGTTGGTGAAATATAGAAGTGAACTTATTCTCATTTCATTCGCAAATTTAAAAGGAGATGACAGATGATTACATTTGACAATGTCTCAAAAAAATATGATAACGACCATACAGCTGTCAAAGCTCTAAATGTCGAAATTAAAAAGGGTGAATTTTTTGTCATTATCGGCCCTAGTGGATGTGGCAAAACTACTTTATTGAAGATGATTAATCGATTAATTCCATTAACAGAAGGAACGATTTGGATCAATGGTAAAAGAATCAGTGACTATAATATCCATGAGTTACGTTGGAGTATCGGTTATGTATTACAGCAGATCGCCCTGTTTCCACATATGACGATTGAAGAAAATATTGCGATTGTGCCAGAATTGAAACATTGGCATAAAACAAAAATTCAAAAGCGTGTGGAGGAACTGCTGGAGATGGTTGGGCTTGAACCAGAAAAATATCGCCAGCGTAAGCCACAGGAGTTATCAGGTGGCGAACAACAAAGAGTGGGCGTTATTCGTGCCTTAGCGGCTGACCCATCGATTATCTTAATGGATGAGCCGTTCAGTGCCTTAGACCCCATCAGTCGTACAAAACTCCAGGATGATTTACTGGAGATGCAACGTACGATAAGGAAAACCATTGTATTTGTCTCACATGATATGCAGGAGGCACTGAAGTTAGGGGATCGCCTCTGTATTATGAAAGATGGCGAAATTGTCCAAATAGGTACGCCACAAGAATTGATACAAAACCCTGCCAATGACTTTGTACAACAGTTTATTGGTAGCAAGCATCAGGTAGAGCATGCGTTTACTATCCATGCCATCATGCAACCAATCATGACAACAAGCGAGTTCCAGGATACGATACTTGTGGATGCTTCACTTGCGACAATTTTTGACAAGCTAGCCCAGCATGACTTATTAGGTGTCGAGGAGGATGGCAAGCTCATCGGTATGGTGACAAGAGCCTCTATGCTGCACTATTTAGCAAAGGATTCAAAGGAAAGAGGTCTTGCGCATGACTAATGTGATGGAGATGTTTCAAGAACGGAAGGCACAACTGCTAGCGGCATTGCTAGAACATATCCAACTATCCTTCATCGCTTTATTTTTTGCTGTTCTCATTGCCATTCCTCTAGGTATCTATTTAACCAATAAAAAGAAAATAGCTGAAAGTATCATCGGCATCAGTGCCGTTTTGCAAACGATTCCTTCTTTAGCTTTACTGGGCTTATTAATACCTCTATTTGGTATTGGGAAAGTTCCCGCCATTATTGCGTTAGTCGTCTATGCGCTATTGCCTATTTTGCGAAACACCTATACGGGCATTAATGAAGTCGATCCATCATTAAAGGAAGCGGCATTAGCCATGGGGATGAATAGAACGAAGCGTTTATTGAAAGTAGAATTACCACTGGCCATGCCTGTCATGATGGCAGGTATTCGAACAGCGATGGTGTTAATTGTGGGGACCGCCACATTAGCTGCTTTAATTGGAGCTGGAGGATTAGGAGACATCATTTTACTTGGAATTGACCGTAATAATACAGCCCTCATTTTAATAGGAGCTATACCGGCAGCCATGTTAGCATTGATTTTTGATGTGTTGCTCAAAAAATTAGAATCCCTGTCCTTTAAAAAAACATTGACTACATTGAGTCTCGTTAGTTTGACGGCATTCATCATTATTTTCTTCCCGCTATTTAGTAATAAACCACAAGATGAAATCGTGATAGCAGGAAAGCTAGGCTCTGAACCTGAGATACTCATCAATATGTATAAATTATTGATTGAACAGGAAACGGACTTAACTGTGCAGCTAAAGCCAGGGCTTGGTAAAACCTCGTTTGTATTCAATGCGTTAAAATCGGGGAGTATTGATATTTACCCTGAATTTACGGGCACAGCTATTACGGAATTTTTAAAAGAGGAAGCGATCAATCATAACCAAGAGGATGTCTACCATCAGGCAAAAGATGGCATGCTGGCGCAATTTGATATGGTCATGCTAAGCCCCATGAACTATAACAATACGTATGCATTGGCCGTATCACAGGATTTGGCGGAGACGTATCAATTGCAAAAAATTTCTGATCTGCAAGCGATAGAGCAGAAGGTGAAGGCAGGCTTTACATTAGAATTTAATGACCGTGAAGATGGCTATGTTGGCATTCAAAAACGTTATGGGATTGTGTTTCCAACACTTGCAACGATGGAGCCAAAGCTTCGCTATCAGGCGATACAATCGGGCGATATCAATTTACTGGATGCCTATTCAACGGATAGTGAAATTCGTCAATACAAGCTACATGTATTGGAGGACGATCAAGCATTGTTTCCACCCTATCAAGGAGCACCATTGCTAAGAAAAGAAACGCTAACAAACTATCCAGAGATTGAAAAGGCATTAAATCAACTAGCAAACCACATTACAGACGATGAAATGCGAGAAATGAATTATCAAGTAAATGTGGAAGGAAAGCTCGCAGCAGACGTAGCAAAAGCATTTTTAGTAGAGACAGGATTATTAAAATAAAAGCCAGGCCCTCTAGCATTAGAGGGTTTTATTTTTATCGATAATTATTGATAGGGATAAAAAAGGAAGGAAAGGGGATGCTGATTTTTGGCTTGACGATGCTTGTGATTCTTTTGGTAGGAACAATGAAGGTATCAGAACAATTAGTAGCCAAGGGGAGTGTGGCGGCTTCTATTCATTTTAAAGGGTTGGAAATGCTGTTGTCCGATTAGGTAGGCAAGGATATGCATTATGCAAAAAAGATGTCATGACCCTTTTATTTACTGCTACAATATACATAGCTATTGTCTTATTGATTATTGTCTAATTTACAAAAGGTATCCTATTTTCGTTAGCTAATAGTGAAAAAATAGCAAGAATTGCATACTGTGTGATCGTGTTGAGCTTGATAGCTAATGCATTCCATACCTATTTCCCCTATCTGATGATGCAACAGCTTAGGAAGTGAGAACATAACCATAATGATTCGCTTAGATTGTATGCAAGCGGATCGTAAAATGCAGCTAGGTGATGGTCAATCTCTCTAATTTAAAAACGGGTAAGGTAATGCGGTTTGTAAAGCGCAATCTATTGGAGTATGTAGAGGAAGAAGATGACAGATAGAAGTGAACTAGAAAGGATCTTCAAGAATGATGGTTTTTAGTTTTTTATTGATCGCCATTGTAGCAGAGGTTTTTGCAAGCTCCATGCTAAAGCGCACAGAAGGTTTCACGCGCATTTGGCCATCTGTTGGTGTGGTGGTTGGCTACGCAGCGGCATTTTATTGTTTAGCCTTGACATTACAGGTTATCCCTATCGGCACAGCCTATGCCATATGGGCAGGTTTAGGGACAGCGTTAACGGCTATTGTCGGGGTTGTCCTTTATAAGGAACGATTTAATCGCAAGAAGGTCATAGGGATACTATGTATTATTTTGGGTGTCGTAGTACTCAATCTTGCAGGTGGACATTAGGAGGCTGAACAGCATGAAGGGCTATTTATTTTTAACATTATCGATTATAAGTGAGGTTTTTGCGACAACTATGCTCAAGCTTTCTGAAGGCTTCACCGTGCTGGGTCCCTCTTTAGCGGTGGCACTTGGCTATGGCATTTCATTTTATAGCTTATCCTTATGCCTAAAAACATTGCCATTAAGCCTAGCCTACGCTATTTGGTCAGGTGTTGGGACAGCTTTAACCGTTCTCGTAGGTATGATTATTTGGCACGACATGTTTAATCTCTACTCGGCACTTGGCATAGCCCTCATCATTGGCGGCGTGATTTTGTTAAATCAAGGGGATAAACGTGACAAGGTGATGGATAGTTTGCAGGAGTAGATGGATAGAGTTGCGAAAGTGATGGATTGTAGAAAAAGAAGGATAGAGTTGCAAAAAAGGTGGATAGAACAGCAAAAGCGGTGGATAGAAATACAAAAGCAACGGATAGAACAACAAAAGTGATGGATAGAGTTATCAAAGTACTGGATAGCAGGAAAAGAAGGATAGAGTTGCAAAAAAGGTGGATAGAACAGCGAAAGCGGTGGATAGAAATGCAAAAGCAACGGATAGAACAGTAAAAGCAGAGGATAACATGCTGTATAGAAGTACGATAGCGTTGGATTAGTTCAAAGGGGGAAAGTAGGATGTTGAAAGCGATTATTTTTGATTTTGATGGTACGATTATTGATACAGAAACCGCGTGGTATACCGTTTTCAAGGAGGCCTATGCTCATTATGGTGTTGCGTTATCGTTGGAAATGTATGCAAAATGCCTTGGTACAAATCTTCAAGCCTTTAATCCTTATACATATCTTGTTACACATCATCACATCAAATTAGATGTGGAGGCATTTCGAGCATCTATTCAACAAAGTCATGCACAATTAATGGAAAAGGAAACGCTCAGACCGGGTATATTAACACTGCTGCAGCAAGCAAAGGAAGCGGGTTTACAAATTGGTCTTGCTAGTAGCTCGAGTCGTCAATGGATTGATCAGTATGTTGATAAGCTTGGCATTCAAGATTTTTTTGATTGCTATTGTACCGCGGACACCGTGACAAATGTTAAGCCTGATCCAGAGCTATACTTGCAGGCGCTTAAACAATTAGGTGTAAAGGGCAAGGAAGCGATAGCGATTGAGGATTCACCGAATGGCGCACAAGCAGCTGTGGCGGCGGGCCTTTATACAGTGGTTATCCCAAATGCTATTACGACGCAATTACCATTCGGCACAGGGCATCATACAATGGATACATTAGAACCGAATAATGTGCAAGAACTGCTGACATGTTTCTCTCAATGATCTCATGAAGAAAGCCTCTCCATTCTATGGTAGAGGTTTTTTTAGTTTCTGTGTGAAAAAGTCGTCATATTTTTTGTCGCTACATATTATAACGAGAGGGCAACTTACATGGACCAACAGACATATTCAAACTAGAGAGGGGGCTACAATTTGAACAGTGAGAAGAAAAGAAATCACTTTTTATGCGAAGCTTTAAGTGATTTGAAGGATCTTCAGGATATTATGATGAATTTTCATTCTAAATATTTCGGTCAGCTACTTGTCAAAATAGTCGGTAGTGATACGATTCCATTTTTTTTAATTACACATAGTGGCGCTCATTTAAGGTTAATGGATACAGTGAAACAATTTGAAACGGAGTATTTCCGTATCGAGGCGATTGATAAAGAGCGTTGCCGTGGCACAGTGTCGTTGTTGCGCGCTTTTGATTATGAAGGAAATGATACTAATTCGATTGCTGACGTGGTGAGGTTAGAAAAAACAAGTACGCACAAATCGATTGAACTTAGTGGGATATCGGCGATTCAGCTCTTAAAGCCAGACATGTTGAAGGGGAAATTTATCATTGAGCCTAAATGGTAGCGCCATATTAAACTACTAAAGCTAGAGCATCTGTCTATATGTGAGGGATACAAAGTGAATGTAATAGAGAGAGAATCTAATGAAAGGAAGTTTAACTATGACGATTATTGGTATGCTGCATCATCGACTTGATCCAACTACAGTTCTCAAGTCATATGCCTATGCAGCAGTTGCGAAAGCAGAAGGGGCACAGTTTTTTTACTTCACCCCTAAAAGTGTTGACTTTGCCAAACGCTCCATTCAAGCAAAGATCTATGAGAATGGCGAGTGGCAGGAAAAAACGATGCCCTTTCCTGATGTGATCTATAATGCGGGGAGCCCAGAGAAATTATCTGTTTCCAAAGATATTATCGATCGTTTAAAAGAAGAGATTCCATTTACGACCCATTCGATAGGGAATAAATGGAATGTCATGAAGCGATTGAAGGAAGCAAAGGAATTTGAACAGTATTTGATTCCATCGGAAATTGTAAAGGATGTCGATTTATTTCACAAGTTCGTTAATTATTATAAACGGGTTGTCTTCAAGCCGATTGATGGACGTAAGGGGAAGGGCATTTATTTTATTACGAAGGCGGGAACTAAGCATTTCGAGGTTCGAAAGGATAGCACCAATACGGTTTATTCAAAGCCTCAATTAGATGCATTGATAAAGGAGCAGCTTGCGTCTGGTACGTTTATTATGCAGCCCTATATTCAATCGGTCACAAAGTCGGGTCAGGTTTATGATTTCCGTTTGCATGTTCAGAAAAATGGAGAAGGCAAATGGGTAGTGACGACAGTGTACCCACGAATTGCACCAAATGGTTCCATCATACCGAATATTAATAATGGGGGCTATACGAATTATTTAGATCCATTTTTAGAACAGGAATTTAAGGAAGAGGCTTATAATATTCGGCGAATGCTGGAGCATTTCTCCTTAGCGCTAGCTCATCACCTGGATGAAATTCAAATGGTGAAGTTTGGGGAAGTGATTGATGAAATTGGGATTGATGTTGGCCTAGATCAGCAGCAAAAAATTTGGATGTATGAGGTCAATTGGCGACCAGGCTGTCCTCCTGCCTTTTACTTGGAGCTAGATGTGGTCATTCATTCCATCCGCTATGCGATGTATCTTGCGAAAAATCAAAAACCTCTAAAAAAGAAAATTGTCCAACAAAAAAGTAAGCAACAGGCTGACAAGAAAAACTTGCCGATTATTGCCATTACGGGAAGTGCAGGCAAAACAACAACAAAGGCATTTGTCGGCTCGATTTTATCGAAAAAGTGGAATGTTTTTGAGTCGAAGGATTATTGGAATACGACTGAGCATACGAAAAAGCATAAGGAAGAAATCAATGATACACATCAGGCTGTCGTATTAGAGTATGGTATGGCCTACCCAGGTATTATTACCAACCACTGTAGTATAATTCAGCCGAATATTAGTATTGTAACGAATATTGGCTTAGCGCATGTGGGGAACTTTGATGGGGATGTAAGAGGCGTTGCCAAGGCGAAATCCGAATTGATTCATGGTATGGATCAGCAGGGCTTACTCATTGTCAATCAAGATGATGACAATTCCAGATACTTAGAGACAGAGCAATTTAAAGGGAAAATCTTGACGGTGGGTATTAAAAAAGAAGCCGATTATCGTGCCTATGATTTGCAGTATAAGGATATTGGCATGTCCTTTAAAATGAAGCTACATGGGGAAGAAATCGAAATGTATATTCCAATTTTAGGGGAACATCATGTTTACAATGCGCTCAATGCAGTGGCAGTGGCAGATCTTTTAGGGTTCACGCCCTTTGAAATTCAGGCGGGGCTCAACTTTAAAAAACCACCAAGACGTTTAACGATCTATAACTTGCGTGATGATATTACGGTCATTGATGATACGGTTCACTCTCATCCACAAGGGGTTCGAGCTGCGATTGATGTACTAACGAATATCGCGAAGGAACGGAAAGTAGCGATTATTGGACAAATGCGAGAGCTCGGCGTCTTGAGGGAGGAAGAATATAAAAAGGTTGGGGAGTACATTTACGAGGTAGGCATTGATGAATTCATTACCTATGGCTTTAGGACGGAAGAAATGAGCAATGCCGCCATTGCGAAGGGCATGGACCCATCCAAGGTACATCATTTTATCAATAAAGACGAATTGCATGTCCTACTAGAAACATTGGTAGAGCCTCATGATACCATTCTTGTAAAAGGTGCTAGTAAAACGAATATGTTTGAAACTGTGAAATTTTTAGACGAAACGTTTAAGGAAGAATGAAGTATGCTCTGATGTAATTGCGGCTGACGCTTCGCTTCCGTGCAGATACAATAATGCGTCCAACTTCATATTGAATAATGAACAGACCTGCATCGTGCAGGTCTCTCTTTCATGATATCTGTCAAATCAAGATAAAAAAGCCCGAGTAACTGTCCACTGGCAAGCGGCAATTATTCGGGATATTTTTTTCAAACTCTCAAAATAAATTTAATTTCTTTTGCTGCATTTGTTGCATGATTTCTAGCTTCCCTCAATGTTGACCCTTCTGCAATTACATAAGCATAACGATGTCCCATCGATAAAGGTGGCATTAGCAGTGTCCCTTTTCTCGGTTTGACATACACTTCTACGACACCTGTTGATCTTGTCGCTCTTGCCTTGCCAATCACCTTCTCTAAAATGCCTTTACTTTCCACAATAACATATTTTGTATAAACAAATTTTTTATGTCTTGGCTCGAGATTAGGCTGTTCACCAAGTAATAGTTTCAATGTTTCTTCCACTAAACTAAATCCTAGTGCTGCCTGTAGCATATTGTTCATGGCACCACCAGAAATCCGTGGATTGATTTCGATAAGCTTCCATCCATTTTGCGTTAATCGAAGCTCTAAATGGAGTGCTCCATTTTCGATATCAAAGGCCTTCACAATGGAATGGAGTACCTCTTCGATTCCTGATTGGATGTCTTGCGGAGCTTTCACTAAAACACCGTAGCCTGTAATAATAAATCGTTTTCCTTGCGTAATTTCCTGTTCAATAATGCCAATGACATGTGGTTGTTGTTGGTACACAACCGCTTCTACTAAATATTGTGGACCATCCAAATATTCTTCAATCATGATGGATTCGTAGGGATTTTTACTGCGTAATGCTTTGAGGTGATGATTAAGTTGCTCTGCATCTGTTGCTAATAATACATCTTTTGAACCTGTTGATTTTGGTGATTTTACGATTAATGGGAAGGTCAAATTTTTAGCAATAGGTTCCTGGGGCTTCAGAAGCGAAAACTTTGGTGAGTATGGTTGGTCTTTTAAAAAATTTCTTGTTTTCTCTTTATCCTCCATCATTTCAATAGCAGTGGAGGATGCATAGTTATGACAAAATTCATCACATAGCATAGAAGCAACATGGACAAATGGATCAACAAAACTAACGATACTTTTAATCTCTAATCCGGTTTTCCCTAGTTTATCAATTTCCTCTTTCATTCTCTCTATATTCAAAGTATCAATGAGTATCATTTTGTGGATGTCGGGGTAGGCACGTCGCTGCTGAAGTTGTTTTTCATTATTTGTGAAAAGTACTGTGAAGTAGCCTAGTTTTTCTGCTGCTCTTGTTGCTTCACGACTAGACCCGGATTTGTTTGTACCGATAAATACAATGGCTTTCAGGTATATCACTCCTTCTATTGGTACTTAGATACTTAATCACCTTTATATATATGCAGTGAAATAGTTTTCTTCTAGTTATGTATCTTGTCTACATCCAAGCAACTTTTAAGAGGTTACATATACTAGAAAAGAAAGGAGGGAGAAAAGATATGAAGCCTCTTTCGGTGAAAAATTTAGCAATGATTACGGCAGGCTATCTAGTGCAAGGGTCAGAGGATGTACTGATTCAGCATGGGGCTTATCGATTAAAACAAGTGAAAAAGTCCAATACGGCACTATTTACAAGTAAACGTATTGTGAATTGGAAAAGTCTTGAGCCGCTTTCTCCTCTAGTGCTAGTGACCGATAGAGCTTATCGGCCAAATGACATTCCAAACCAAGTCATTATGATACAGGTAGCGAATGCAGAAGAGGCCTATTGGAAATTTGTTCATTTTTATCGCAATCAGTTTCATATTCCGATTGTAGCGATTACAGGTACTTCAGGTAAAACAACGACAAAAGAGATGATTAAACATCTTCTTTCTGCTGATCGGAAAGTGACAGCAACGACATTAAGCAGTAATTCTAGAACCGCTTCATTGCAATATTTATTGGGCATTGAGGAAGAAACAGAGGCAGCCGTCTTTGAAACAGCAGTTGGCTCGCCAGGAGATGTCACGAATGCGGGAAAATATTTTAAACCGACCATAGGGATTATTACTAATATCGGAGCTCACCACTTAAACTATTGCAAAACATTAGAAGGCTATATACAAGCAAAGGGAGAAATGCTAGATATCATTCACCCCAAAGGTACATTAATTATTAATGCGGAAGATAGCAATACGCAGAAGCTAGATATTTCTAGATTCCGTGGTCGTTTGCTTAAAGTAGGGAAGCATGAGTCCTGTGATTTTCGAGCAAGTCATATCCACTACTATCAAAAAGGGATGAAATTCGTTCTTCAGCACAATAAAAAAAACTATGACATTCTTGTGCCAGGATTTGGAGAACACCAGGTCTATAATGCGCTTGCTGCCATCGCAGCCGTCTATGACATGGGAATGCCCATTCCAGTCGCAGCCAAACTACTCCAATCATTCCGTCAATTGAAAAAACAATTACAACTTTTTGAGGGCATCAATCATTCCATGCTATTGGATGATACCTGGAGTATTACAACCACTTCCTTGGAGGCAGCCTTAAAAGTGTTGAATGAGCTAGGAGATGGCAAGAAAAAGATTGCTGTCATTGGTACGATTACCGACTTAGGTTCATGGGGTTATATTATTCACGAGCAAGCGGGGGAATTAATAAAACGCATTGGCGTGGATGTCTTGATTACCATAGGGGAGCATGCAAGGATTATGGCTGATCATGCAGTCAAGTTAGGATTTAGCGAGTCTGTCTATACATTTAAAAATAGTACACTCGTCTATCCGTTATTGCAGAAGATTGTCGATGACAATACGATTGTGCTCATAAAGGGAGATATGTATAGCAAACAGATTTCTAAACTAGCAGCGGAGCTAAAGCTGAAACCTACCCCACCTGCTGATTAGTCAGCTTCTTTCTATATAGGATATTGACTGTGCCACATAGAAGAACATTCTAATAAGGTATAGTAATTGATCAGAATATAACACGCTGAATCAAGAGAAGGAGTAAGTCATATACAAGATTGATAAAGAGAGGAGGCGCAGTACACTTGCAACCCATTAGTGTGCAAAAACTTAGAACCGTTCTACAAGGAAAGCTCATTCATGGATCAGAACAATGGTCTGTGCAGCAGGCCATTTACTATAATCGGCATGACCTAACAAAAAGTCATTCCCTCATGTTTGTTAGTCGAAACGATAAAATCAACTGGCAAGAGGTTGATCGGAAGGGACCGTCTTTAATCATCTCCGATAAACCGTCTACAGAATTGAAAAGCGCTTTAGCTAATACAACCGTTTTACAAGTGAAAAGTGTTGCACAGGCCTACTGGACATTTATCGAGTATTATCGTGGTCTTTTTCAAATTCCTGTTGTGGCTTTAACAGGAACTTGTGGTAAAACAACGACAAAAGAGATGCTAAAACATATCGCTAGTAAGCATTGGCAAGTGCAGGCATCCGTTAGCAGTAAAAACGAGCCAAGGCAATCATTGCCTTATTTAACGGGGATTGAAGAAAAAACACAAGCCGCTATCTTTGAATTAGGTTTAGGCAACACAGGGAATATTAAACATCAGTGTATGATCTATCAACCGACTATTGGTATTATTACAAATATTGGTGTGCATCATTTAGATGGCTGTCTCAACCTAGAAGGCTATATAAAGGCCAAGGCAGAAATTGTGGAAGGCATTAAGGAAGATGGTACGTTAATTATTAATGCCGATGATACCAACATCAAAAAAATTTCGCTGAAAAAGTTTAAGGGGAAAATTATTAAGTTTGGTTTACATGAGACGGCAGATTTTAAAGCGTCGAATGTAGAGTTTGCCAATACGGGCATGAAGTTTACTTTAGAAGTAGATGCTATCACGTACAATGTATTTGTCCCTGGCTATGGTGAGCATCAAGTCTATAATGCATTAGCCGCGATTGCAGCTTGTCGTGAAATGGGGCTGACAATTCGTCAGGCTATAGCTGGGTTACGAACGTTTAAACAGATGGCAAGACATTTAGAATTTACGACAGGGCTTGGTGACAGTACGATTATTGATGATACGTGGACAAATAACCCGACATCTGTAGAGGCAGCTCTAAAAGTGCTAGATACGGTAGGAAAAGAGAAGAAAGTCATTCTCGTTCTAGGGGATATTAAACGATTAGGTAATTTTGAAGAAAAATACCATCGCGAAATTGGCTCCATGGTAGCAGAAAGAAAGATTGATACATTAATTACCATCGGCAAAAGGGCGGAAAAGATTGCCGATCAAGCTCAAAAAGATGGAACCAGCGCAGAGGTTCATACGTTTAAAGAGGTAACAGGCGTTTTAGAATTATTGAAACCAAAGCTCGATGCAGACACAATTGTCCTAATAAAAGGACCGATGTCGAGTAGATCAATGATTGAATTTGCCAATACGCTTAAAAACTCATCCTAGCAAAAAAGGGTGTCTCAACATCATTGAGACACCCAACCATTCTTATTTTAAAACACGTCGAGCTGTTACAAAATTCTTTTGTGCCCAAGTGGAAGAAATGTTTTGTTTCACAATACCATTAGTAGTCATACTAATATATTGATTATTTCCTAAATAAATACCAGTTTGCGTGATATCTTGTCCACCATTATTCGTTGAGAAGAACAGTAAATCACCTTTTTGAAGCTGTGATTTTTGGATACGTGTCCCTACTAAAGCTTGCTTACTTGCTAGCTTATCCTTTAAATCAATACCATGCTTTTTAAAGACATAGTACGTAAAACCAGCACTTGTAAAAGTCAGTGCACTTTCGTTGTACGTATAGCCGAATTTTGCTTTGCTTGTTAACCCGGTAGCTGTTGCAATAATTTGATTGGCTGAAGTACTAGCTGAAGGTGCACTTACACTGGGAGATGAGTTGGAATCAGAGAAAACGCGCTTCGCTGTAATATAATGTTCAGTATAATAATCTACAAATAACACTCTTGTCATCACACCGTCTGAATTAGGAATGATGATTCGATGATCGCCCGCATAAATCCCTACAAGCGAAGGTGTCTTAGAGCCTTTAACACTATTAAAGAAGACTAAATCGCCCTTTCTCAAATTAGCACGAGCCACTGTTGATCCTTGGTTCATTAAATTGCTTAACGTAGTAGCGCCGAGTGTCACGCCACTTTTACGATAGATGAAATCAACAAATGCTGGAGCTGTGAAGCGTAGGCTTGACTCGCTTGTTGAAGTGCCAATCGTTACTTTGTTTTTATACGTCAGGGCATTCTCTACAATTTTATCGCCTTTTGTTGCAGGATTGGCTGATAGTAGGGTAGGCAATACTCTACGTGCAGATACATAGTTTTCTGTATAATACGGCTTACTGTTTAAATCAGAAATGACAATATTTTGTTTGGAATCAGCCATGTGGATGATTTTATTGTCACCGATATACATGCCGACATGATCGGGGTCAGTCCCTGTTTTTTTACTTTTAAAGAACACTAAATCGCCTTTTTGTAATTGGTTCCTTGCTACATATGTCCCTTGCTGAATCATATAATTTTCATTATATGTCCCAAGGTCTACACCATTTTTCTCAAAGATGTACATTAAAAATGAAGCACAAGAAAATTTATATGGATATGTAGACTTGTAAACCGAATTGCTATATGTCGCTTGACCCATTAAGCTTTTCCCTGTCTGAATGAGTTGATCTGCTTTCGCTGCAACAGCCTGTGCGTTGTTTTGAGCATTTGTTGTAGCAGCCTCGACCTGTATCGGCTGGATGGCTGTGTGCACCATTCCGAATGAACTGAAGCCAATTGTTAAGGCAAGTGTTGTAGATAAAAATCGTTTATTCATGTTGTTATAACCTCCTGAAGCATCTAGTAGAATTTCTCCTGTATAGCTTTGCCATGGAAATAATCGTAGCATGAAAATAGAGGGCTTCCGGGAGGTAAATGTTACCAGGGTAACTAGAGGGAGGGCTTCAACACTTGCTATAAAAGGCTTTATCAAGGGAATTTACAGTTTTATTACAAATGTTTCAGCAAGATGTAATATGGAACAGTCCCATGAAAAAACTGCCCTAATAGCAGGGCAGTTTATCTTAATTTTTGAATCATTTCGACGCGATTACCAAACGGATCTCGAAATTCAAATCGCTCATAATGAGGGATTGGCACAGAATCCAGTATGTCTATTTGATGTTCTGCTAGTTTCCTCTTCCAGTACTCAATATCTTCTACTTGATACGCAATATGCGCCTTTGTTGTCAAGCGATCAAAGCCATCTTCCGTGCCCACATGAACCTCCTGCTGACCAAGCTGTAACCAGAATCCGCCTCGTCCCTTCAGCGACTCAGGCTTCTCCAATTCCTGCAAACCTAAAACCTGACAATAAAAAGCTTTCCCCTGCTCCTCTGATCCTTGTGGAATGGTAATTTGCACATGATGTAAACCGATAATCATCTCATAATGCCCCCTTTTTCTTTAAGTATAGTTTAATTTTTGAATATTTAAAATGTTGGCGGATAGCCAATTAAAAGTAGCGGTTTGATTATTTACAGCAAAGAGCAAAGTATAAAAATGTATATATACACTCAAACAAAATATACTTAGTGATAGGATATCTGTTGGCGACTGTGGTGGGAGGTTTATTTAAAACTAGAGAGTTTAGGGTTATTGAAAAAATGGATGAAAATATATAAGTTGGAATTATTAGGATTATGATATGAAGGAGATTACTTAAATTTAAGAGGGATAAGATATATTAATGAACATTTTAACAAGCAGGAAGAAATATTTATTAAGTATGACCTTTAGTTAAACTTATTATAAAAGAGCGGCAAATCTAAAAGAGGTTAACCGCTCTCTTTATAGTGAAATTAATTATCGTTTTTTATTTGAAATTGAACTGGACTTTCTTTTGCATCAGTAATCATAGATTGATAATGATTTTGCAATGTAGAATTTTTAAATTGGTCATATATTTTTTGATACAAGTCTTTACTAACCCTTGAGTTTTTAGACATATTAGTTAGCAGCTCTTCCTCATTTTTAGGGTTTTTTAATACTTCTAAAAAATAGGAAATTAAGAAATGATATTTTAGGTTTTTTCTAAGTTTCTTAGCAAATTTTTTATTAGTTTTCTTTTTTCTACTATATGTCATTGACTTTCTTTTACAAATAGCTTTGAAAAAGTACTCACAATAGAGATATTCAATAAAAAATTTTCTTCTGATTTTGTAGCGATAGGAATTATCTTTTAAAACCCGTTGTCTAAGAAATTGTTGTTCTATAGTAGCGTAGCCTCTAGCATATCTTTTTAATTTATTAAAACCAGTATATTTATTATTGAATGAAATGTTAGGGAAATGAATATGTCTTTCGGTTGAAAATTTTGAACAAACAAAATCCCTATAGATTGTTGGATATGGTTTATTACGTAAGAACATGTTTTTATCTTCCATGAAAAGTACAAAGCTTAATAAATCTATCTTTTTATCAAGTTCATTGTAAATACTTTTGTTATTATTATTTGTTCTTTGGATACCATCATGAGATAAACAAATTTTTAAATGGTTAACTGCATCTTGGAAATTGTAGAAATCAAAAAAACTAATTGCAACTTTAGAGTATTGGTATAAAGCGAATATAAGAATAATAAAAATGATTAAATGTTCTTGATTTAGGTTAATCCATTTATTTTGGTAAAGTGATGTTGAAAATTTAGTGTTTAAAAATATTATAGTTATGCAACAGAATATCCAAATATATGTTTTGTTTAAAAAAATCCAAGCAAAACTATAATAAAAGAGTAAGTGATACAAACCAAGTTCTTTTTCTAAATCATTGTCTTTGTCGTGTAAAAAAATTATTCCACCAGCTAAAATTACTATTAGAATGAATAAAAACAAACTGTGATTTCCTGAGAAAAAAATTATCACTATGAACAAGCTAATATATAGAATTAATATATTCTTAAGCCTAAAGGTTTTATCTCTCACGTCATTAGTTATACCAAAGAAAATTATGCCTAAACCAACAATGAAAGTGATTAGTACATCTAAATCTAATTCTACAATTGCTTTCTTTATGTCAATAAACACAAGGACACCTCTTTTGTTTAAAATACTTTATAGAGTATATCAACAAAATGGAACCTTTAATAGTAATTCTTTACATTAATTAAAATTAGATTTTAATGATTGGTTACAGTTGAATTTAATAGATATGTGCTAAGTATTGTTTTAATGTCTTAATCTTTTATAAATCAGTAGATTTACTCCAGTTAACTTGTATAGGATTATTAGTGGACTTTCGATAGTCACCATTTCACTGGGGTTTAATTAATTTATCTTTTACTTCGGTGAAAATTATGTACCAGAATATTAGAGATTGAGGAGTATCCTTCTTTTTTGTTTGTAAGATAATGAAAAAGGTATAAAGAGTTTACTAAAATAGCTGAGTTAACATTAAAAATTGACACTATGGTATAATAATAAAAACGGAATAATAGGATAGAGGTACAAATCAGATTTTAGGATTTGTTTAAAAGGGAAGATCGGTGTAATTCCGACGCTGTCCCGCAACTGTAAATGGGAGCACTTTTCAAAAGGCCACTGTTACGTGTCGTAATGGGAAGGTGAAAGGTGTGATGAACATAAGCCAGGAGACCTGCCTTTATCTAGTACAGCCAAAAAACCTACGCGGATAGGGGGTGTTGAGTGTGACTAGAGAAATTCTCCTGCATGCTCATAGTACGATGACTGCTAAAAAGGTAGCTTCTATGTTTAATAGAAAGCTTATTTCCAACTGGCAATCACCGTATTATGTCATGTATTTGTCATAGTAGACATCTTTCTAATAAGAGAAAGATGTCTTTTTTATGTAAAACATTAAAGGAGCGGTCCACATGAATCCACAAGTTGTTGAGTATTATGAGAGCCTATTAAAAATTGAAATTATGCAAGAGCCTTATGCTGCAAAGCCTCTAAAGGAGCTTGTTGAACAATATGTTGGGCATGATGCTGCACATGAGCAATCCATTTTAGCAGCGTATACCAATGTTTTAAAAGAATTACTTGGATAGAATGGTTTTGGCTACTTCGTTTTTCGAAGTAGCCATTTTTAATAAGCGCATACTTTGACAATTAGTACGAGGAGGCGTAAAATTTCGTTGAACAATTGTTTTGAACGTTTGTTCAAAAAAGAGGTGAGTACAGTCGATCAGAAAGAGAACGTATCAAAAGAAAAAAATAAAGAGGTAAAGGATCAAATTTTACAGGCCGCGAAGTCGTTGTTTTCGTCCAGAGGCTATGATGGGACGACGGTGAGACAAATTTGTGATGAGGCAAATGTGTCACTTGCGCTTGTTTCCTATCATTTTGGTGGCAAAGAAAATGTATTTAATGCATTGTTTGAACCGCTACGCCACACCTTTATGAATGCCCATTATGATATCCATGATTCACTTGGTGCACTTCGTAGCTTTTGCCGAAACTTTGTGCTTTATCGCATTCATGAGCATGAATTAATTGATATTTTACAGCAAGAGATTGTTATGAATAGTCCTAGGTTAGAGATGCTTAAAGATGTTTTTTTACCTTCCTGGGAGCAACTTCGGACGATTTTATTAGCTTGTCAGGAGCAGCAGACCATTCGCTTTGAGTCGCTTGATGTTGCGCTGAACTTTATTATGGGGACGTTAATGTACTCCTTGAACAATCCATTTTTAAATCGTTCTTCCTTACAATCAACACCTGAACAAATTGCAGAACATGCAGTCAACTTTGTGTTATACGGTCTTCAAACTAAATCATAAAAAGAAGGTAATTCTAATGAAAGCAGCAAAATTTTACGGTATTCAAGATATTCGAGTAGAGGAAGCACAATTGCCAGCACTAGAACCAGGCATGGTAAAAGTAAAAGTCGCATTTGCAGGAATTTGTGGTAGTGATTTACATGAATATGTAGGGGGTGCCTATGCATTTCGTACACAACCTGTATTAGGTCATGAATTTGCAGGTGTTGTTGTAGAGGTCGCAGCAGGTGTTACTCAAATAAAAATAGGGGATCGTGTAGCAGTGGAGCCACCGATTCCTTGTGGAAAATGTAATAATTGTCGACGTGGGTATACTAACTTATGTAAACGTGGACAATCCTATGGTTATACGATTTCAGGTGGATTTGCTGAATATGCTATTGTGCAGGAAGAAAATATTCACCACCTTCCGGATGACATGAGCCTAGAGCTAGGCGCACTTGTTGAACCTACAGCAGTAGCCGTTCATGCAGTGCGTCAAAGTCAATTAAAGCTGGGCGATACAGCAGCTATTTTTGGCGCAGGTCCTATTGGTTTATTAGTCTTACAGGCTGTGAAGGCAGCGGGGGCAAGTGAAATTTTTGTCGTGGAGGTTTCTGATGAACGACGCCAAAAAGCACTTGAATTAGGCGCAACCTATGTCATCAATCCAATTGACACAGATGCTGTCACGTTTATTCGTGAAAAAACAAAGGGTGGGGTGGATGTTGCGTATGATGCAGCAGGTGTGCAGGCAACGTTTACAAGTGGTGTCAATGCGGTACATCCAGGCGGCGAATTTAAAATCGTTAGCGTCTGGGAAAGACCAGTAGAATTTAATCCAAATGCGGTCGTTTCTCCGGAAGTGAAAATTAGTGGCTCCTTTGCTTATGTTAATATTTTCCCCGAAGTAATTCGTCTACTCGCTCGTGGGGTCATTGATGGTCAAGCTGTTATTACAAGCCAAATCGCTTTAGAGGATATTGTGGAAAAAGGTTTTGAAGCATTAACGAAAGACCGTAGTCAATGTAAAATTCTTGTCAATATGAATCTATAAATCTTACTGAAAATCGGTAGCCAAACTTGCGTTAAAACAGGTTTGGCTATCATTATTTTTGGTCTATTAAATAGCATAATACCAATTGGATTACATTTATTTGTCATAAAACTGTCTTTAGGACTTCATTCATATTTCACTTTTACTTTATATAATAAATTTGCTATTTATAAATAGAATGGAGATCAAATATGAAAAATCTGCTTTATTCAAGGTTTTGGCGATTGCATTTTTTCGCAGCACTTTTTATTACACCATTACTGCTGTCTCTCACATTAAGCGGGATTGGCTATTTATTTTTCACAGATGTAGAAAATCGATTATATGATGATTACTTCTTTGGCGAAAGCCATAAAGAAGAGGTTTTAACGATTGATGAAGCCGTGGAAAAAGCGGAAGCGGCATTTGCAGGCTACTCCACTACGAAAGTTATTATGCTGGAAGAGCCTTATAATACGCGTTTAACTTTATCAAATGGCAAAGAACAGAAGTACGTATTTTTAGATGATCACAATCAAATGGTTGGTAGTCAGGATGCGAATTATACATTTTCTAATATTATGAGAAATACACACAGCTCCCTATTTATTGGCGGTACTTTTGTCAATTATTTAGTGGAACTAGCGGCATGCTGGACGATCTTTTTATTATTGTCAGGACTTTATATGACATTTAAAGGAAATCTTTTGAAGAAGCCAAAGGCAGAGAATAAACGACAAAAAAGTAAGAGATTGCATGCACTCGTTGGGACAATCATTACAATTCCAATGGTGCTGTTTATTTCTACAGGGCTATTATGGTCTGCTTTTCAAGGGTCGATTCTTGTGAATATAGCTTCAGAAAGTCCAACTTTTGGTTACCCATTATTACAGCAAAAGCCACCAACATCGGATGTCTCTGAAATTCCTTGGGCCACTCGACAATTAGAGGCGCCTATATCAGAAGGTGAACATGCGCAGCATCATGGAGGCGGAGCTGTCCGTTATACAAATAACAGCCAAATTTCGATTGCTGATCTTGAAAAAGAAATCAATGTCATGAATATCACAAAACCTTATTCGATTATTTACCCGTCAAATGAGGAGGGCGTATATACAGTGGCGAAGGCGAGTAATTCAGGTGTAACAGGTCTGGATGTGAAGCCTTCAGCAGAAGCAACGATGTATTTCGATCAATATAGTGGGAAGTTTATCGATCAAGTAAATTATGCTGATTATGGCATGTTGGCTAAATTCTTTACATGGGGCATTCCTTTACATGAAGGTCACTTATTTGGCTGGCCTAATAAGATTCTAAACTTAGTGGTTTGTCTAGCCTTTTTAGCCGTCATTATGTGGGGCATTCGCACATGGATTTTACGTAGAAAAAAAGGGGAGCTTTCTGCACCACCGCAAATTTCTCATAAAATGTCCATGCCGTTTATCATTTTCCTTGTTATTTTAGGCATTATAATGCCGTTATTTGGCGCCTCCTTGATCGCTGTCGTATTGATGGAGCTCATCATTATAGGCTGGCAAACAAAGAAGAAGTTAAGAGCAGAAGAAACTAAATAATGCGAATGGATACGGTACAACAGGATTGTGCCGTATCTTTTTTGTTTATTTCGTTTATATGAACGCAATACTATACTGAAGCTGCAAAAATGTTTATAGATTTTTCAGCCCAATTTTATAAAGTTTTAAGATTTGTATGGTACATTGCTAGTAGTTTCAGCTTATTGGGGGAGTGTAGATGTCAATTAAAACGAGGTTTTTGCTATCTTATGTGGGTGTTATTATCATTGCTATCACGCTTTTACTTGCAGCCGTTTTTCTTTTTTCCTTTGCGATTACGGGTGATATCAAAGCAATAGAGCATTTTTATAAAAAATCCTATGTACAAAAGCCTTTGACGACGGTAGAAGAAAACGCTTTTCTAGATTTAAAATTACTAGCTAAAAATAATCCCCAGCAGCTTTTAGATCTCGAACAGCTAGAAAAAATCAATGCACCTTCGATTGAGATTGTGGTACGAAAAGATCATCAAATTGTTTATTCAACGCAGAAAGAGCATGAACAATTATTACTTCAAAGCTTACCTGGCTTTGAAGCGACCAATATTAATTCGCGTGATACCATCATGATTAATCAAGCCTTTTATACGTATGTAAAATTTGATTTTTATTTTCCAGATAAAACCGAGGGAAGTATTTTCGTTTTAAGAGAGGTTAGTTCTCATGCGGAAGTAACGCGTGAACTGTTGCCCATTCTTTTAGGAATCTTATTTGTACTATTTATGATGATTATTGGCTTATTAAATTATTTAGTTTCAAGAAGTATTATTAATCCAATCTCAGCTTTAAAGGATGGGGCTGAACGCATTAAATCGGGCGACTTAGATTTTGAAATTACGTCTCATTCCAATGATGAAATTGGTCAGTTGAATCGATCGTTTGAGGAAATGAGAGTTAAGCTAAAAGAATCAATCCAGCTTCAGCTTCAATATGAGGAAAATCGGAAAGAGCTATTATCGAATATTTCCCATGATTTAAAAACGCCTATGACTTCTATTATCGGCTATGTAGAGGGCATTAAAGATGGCGTGGCGAATACAGAGGAGAAGATGGATAAATATTTAACAACCATCTATACAAAAGCAAAGGATATGGATGTATTAATTGATGAGCTGTTCTTATTTTCTAAATTGGATTTAAAAAAGGTTCCATTCCAAATGGAAAGCGTCAATCTCCAGCAATATATGCATGATTATGTAGAGGATGCGAGCTTTGATTTTATTGCACGAGACATTCATTTACAATATATATCAGCAGGTTCTCCTCTTTTGGCCATGGCTGATCGTGATAAATTAAGACGTGTCCTGTCAAATTTACTAAGCAATAGTGAGAAATATATGGATAAATCCTATAAGCAAATTATTATTTCGTTGCACGAGCGAACTGAGGATGCGATTATTCAGGTAACAGATAATGGTACGGGCATTGATCCTGCTGCGTTACCTCATATTTTTGATCGTTTTTACCGTGCGGAGCCTTCCCGTAATTCGCAAACAGGGGGCAGTGGCTTAGGGTTAGCGATTGCGAAACAAATCGTCCTTGAAATGGGCGGCGACATTTGGGCGAAGAGTGAATTAACGAAGGGAACGAGCATATTCATTTCATTGAAAAAGGCTGAGGAGAAGGGGAGTCATCATGAAAAAAATTCTGTTAATTGAAGATGAAGTGAGCATAGCAGAGCTCCAACGAGATTATTTAGAGATTAATGGTTTTTCAGTAGATATCCAGCATAACGGAGACGATGGCCTGAAGCAGGCACTAAAAGGTGATTATGCTTTAATCATTTTGGATATTATGCTGCCTGGGATGAATGGCTTTGATATTTGTAAACAAGTTCGAGCAGTGCACAATATGCCCATTTTATTTGTTTCAGCCAAAAAAGAGGATATTGATAAAATTCGTGGCCTTGGTCTAGGGGCAGATGATTATATTACGAAGCCCTTTAGTCCAAGTGAGCTAGTAGCAAGAGTCAAGGCACATTTAGCCAGGTATGAGCGCCTCGCTACGAATCAGCAAGCAAACCATACGATGTCCATTCATGGCATTACGATCGATACATCTGCTAGAAAGGTTTTTGTCAATGGGGATGAAATTGCCTTTACAACAAAGGAATTTGATTTACTCGTTTTTTTTGTTAAACACCCAAATCAAGTATTAAGTAAAGAGCAGTTATATGAGCGAAACTGGGGTTATGAATCAGCTGCAGATGTTTCGACCGTTACCGTTCATATTCGCAAGCTACGTGAAAAAATTGAACGTGATCCCGCACAGCCAAAGTTTTTGGAAACGGTATGGGGAGCAGGCTATCGTTTCAATGTTTAAGAGCAAAATATCTCGTCCATGTGGCGAGGTATTTTTTTGGCAAATTTTTAGACTTTTTTAAGAAATGGTTAATGGAATATTTAGCATTACCACTTACACTAAAATAAGGAAGACAGCAATAAATCAGAGAGTGTGGTGCAAGGGGTGAAAAAAATACAAACGGTTATGATCGCATTATCATTTTTGCTTCAAGGATGTGCCTCCAACGAATCAGAGGCAATACAGCTTGATAAAGGGGAGAGTGAAGTGGTGAAATCAAATTGGAAGAGTGAACTGTTTAAAGCAGCCGAAATGGGAGATATGGAAGCGTTACAACGTGCTTTGGATCAAAAGGTTGATATCAATGTCCAAGATTCAAATAGCAGAACAGCTTTGATGATTGCAACCTATAATCAGAATGTCGAGGCAGCACAATTATTAATAAATGCTGGGGCCGATGTCAATATACAGGACAATAGGCAAAATACGCCCTTTCTTTATGCTGGAGCAGAAGGCTATCTGGATATATTAAAGATGACGATTCAGGCTGGTGCTGATCCTACTATTTTGAACCGATATGGAGGAACCGCATTAATCCCAGCTGCAGAGCATGGTTATGTGGAGGTCATCGAGGAGTTGTTGCGTAACAGCGACATCGACGTCAATCATGTGAATCATTTAGGATGGACAGCGCTGATGGAGGCGATTGTGTTAAATAACGGCAATCCAACACAGCAAACGGTAATTCAGTTATTGATTGAGCATGGTGCTGATGTGAATATTCCGGATCAAAATAATGTGACACCATTACAACATGCGAGACAGCGAGGATTTAACGAGATTGAACAAATCCTGATTGCAGCGGGAGCGAAGTAATGCAAACTGTAGGGATTTTTTTGAAAGCCCATTACAAATTTTGTAGTGGGCTTGGAAACATTAATTCAGTATACGTATTACCAATTGGAGTTGCAGTTTCAGTACGTCTTTTTTTACACCAACACGGCTATATTTATTAGGATACAGCGATAACGAAGATTTTAAAAAAGGTGGCATAAGAGTGGCGAAAAACAGGCGGATTTTTTGTGCTTTACTTGGACTATTGTTTACGCAAACGGCTTGTAGCAACGGTGTAAGAGTTGATTATGAAGAGGAATTTGTAATTTCGGAAACCGCGCAATTAGAAAATGTAAGAGTACTAGAACTGGACACTAATGACGAAGATAATCAAAAGGTACTTAACGTATTTAGAGGAGACTTAAAAGATGGCGTTTATGCTTATGACGAGAATAAGCATAAAACCTATATCTTGATAAATGCCAATACTAGGAATTATGCTGATTATTCGTTTAAATTAGATAAGGAAAATAAAATTCTAACACTTTTCTATACAACTACAGAAGGAAGTGTTACAAATAAAAAAACGCTATTCCTTATAGAAAGTAAAAACAAGCATCCACTTGAGGAAATAAAATTGATTAACAACGGAAATGATGATGGTTTTATAGGAGTGTATACTAATTAAAGAAGGTCTGACATCATTTATAATTATCCATTGATTGTGTGGCTAAAAATAGCCCCACTTCAAATCAACAATTGCGTGAAGTGGGTAAACTATTAATAATCAAGCGAAGTATCTTATTTTAAAATGGTGAAAATCTCGTCACGGCTGTGGCGAGATTTTTTGTTATAGCCAGCCTTTGTCACTTGCTATCTGAGCAGCCTGCTGTCTTGATTCCACTTGCAGCTTTTGAATAGAGGTAGATAAATAATTGCGAATGGTACCCTTTGTTAAAAACAATTGCTTGCTGATTTCATTTGTGGTCAAACCCTCTTTGACAAGCTGTAGTACTGCAATTTCTCGTTCGTTTAAAGGGTTTTGCTCCTTCATAAACAAGGTAGCGGCTAGATCCTTACTAACCACCTTTTCTCCCTGCATGATTTTTCGAATGGTAGCGATTAAATAATCGATCGGTTCATCTTTCAATAGATAGCCGTGTACCTCGCAATCCATAGCCTTTTGTAAATAGCCAGGCCGAGCAAAAGTTGTGACAATCATCACTTTACACGGTAGGTTAGCCTGTTTAATTTTTTCAGCTAGCTCTAGCCCAGACAGATGGGGCATTTCAATATCTACGAGGCAAACATCTGGTAGCTCCTGTTGGATGTAGTCCCATGCTTTTAGCCCATCTGCCACCTCGGCTATGACTTCAATATCTGGTTCAAACGATAAGAGCGATGTTAAGGCACCGCGTAGCATTTGTTGGTCCTCCGCTAGTAATACACGTATCATGATGTGGGCTCCTTTCCGTCTTGAATTGGTAGCGTAAGAGTTACGCTCGTGCCTGTAGGTGTATGGCTGTTAATCGTGGCATAACCTTGTAGGATATGCATTCTTTCCTTCATCGAATGGATGCCATTGCCAAATCCTTTTTGCTGTAAGCCTATGCCATCATCTTTCATGATTAGCGTGTATTGTCCCGTGTGATATTGAATGATGATGTGGCATTTTTTTGCCTGACTGTGCTTGAGTATATTGGTCGTAGCCTCTCTTACACATAATGCAAGCATCGTTTCCTCCACACTAGAAAGAACAATTTGAGGGCATTGATTGTGAAGGCTTGTTGTGATATTTGCACTTTGTAAAAGCTGTTTGCAATGCACTAGCTCCGTCTGTAACGAAATGAAATTCATATCAGATACTAGCTCACGCACTTGTTTTAAGGCTTTACGTGTAGTGGCTAATATATCATCCAATTCTTGCTTCACCCTTGAAGGATCTCGGTCAATTAGTTTTGTCGTTAGTTCCGTTCTAATCTTAATCATTGTGAGTGTATGACCAATTGTATCGTGAAGGTCTCTAGCAATACGCTGTCGTTCTTCCTGCTGAACAAGCTGCATATTGACGTCTGCCAATTCAGCTTGCAGATTTTTCGACTTTTCCACAAAGTAAATAAGAATTGGCAATACTAGCTGAAACATCATGATAGGTACTAACACCTGTGATTCCTTCTGTAAAAAGGAGTTTGTCGCCAGATACATGACCGTCAAAAACATGATCGCGATGGCTAATATTCCACAGCCGATATGCCATTTTGATTTCGCCCGTCCAAGTAAATCGGCAAAGGTAAAGCCAAAAATAAGCATAAAGGGCTCTATATAAATGCTTAGTATAGTGATGACGATGAAGCCTACTAATGATGCGACAAGGAGTCTCCCATTTTTATGCCATAAAGCATTATAGAAAGCTCCTAAGTATAAAAGGAGCAATGTTATTTTCATAGCTAGAGGAAGTGATCCAGACCATAGTACTATTGTGATGAGAAAAATCACAGAAGCTACATCGATGATTAAATAATGCTTTATTTGTTCTCTAGGATATATTTTTATTGCCTACACCTTCCTTTGTTGCAAATTGTTGCGTCATTGCTCGAATGGATTTTTGACGAATCCATTCCATAGGACCCAATTGAAAATGCTGTAACCAAATAGACGCTATGACCAGTTGTAGGAATGACAAAGTTAGCCAAATGCAAATGACGATCACGCTATTGACATGCCCTCCTAAGCCAAGGCCCCAACCATAAAAAATAAATGATGCAAGTATGTTTTGAAGGACATAACAGCTTAAAGACATTTTACCGACTTGTGCAAAACGTTGCCAAAGCCAATTGAACCTCTTATATTCTACCAGTTTCCCTAAAATTCCAATATAGCCAATCGATAGAATAGGGGCACATAAATAGCGAACAGGAAAATCAAAAAGTCCCCCTGGTATAAAGATAAGTAAATTGAGGGGAATGCCAATGTATATACCAATCGTAAACAGCTTTTGGCGTACATGCCGTCCTCTATCTGTTTGTGAAAATACATCGTTGCGCATAAGCTTCACACCAAGTAAAAATAAAAAGATATTCATAGGGATAATGAAAATAGCTTCTGATCGATAGAATAAAAAATTTATCAGACGATGCTGTACTTGTGCTAGCCATGAGCCGTTTTCATACAATGTGGCAACGCTCTCCATTCCATTTAAGGAAACACCAACACCTTGTAATGTACTGATAAAAATAAGGAGGATTAGTAGGACATGGAGGCTGCCAAAAAGATAGAAAGCCCATGTCATGGCTTTGTTACTTAATCGGATGAGAAAGGCAACGATGAAGGCTGTAGCAGCATAGCTCATTAAAATATCATATTCCATGACAAGGGTATAATGAAGCAGTCCCTCTAGCCCCAAAAAGACGATTGTCCAAAGGTAGACCCCAGGCCAAGCACTGCCTCTGCGTAAGGCTTGCTGATATTTTAATTGTAAACCTACCCCAAACATAATCGTTAACAAGCCTAGTAGCTTACCGTTGACGAAAAATAAAACTACCATTCGTAAAAAATCCTGGAAGGACCACCAACCAGAGTAGTTGCTTGTTGTGATATACGATAAATCACCTAAATAAGCAAAAATCCAAATATTGGTGCCGAGCGTTCCTAAAACGGCGAAGCCTCTTAACATATCGATAAAGGGAAGTCTTTGTTGCATTTGCATATGTTCAATCACTCTTTCTGTATTTTCTTACCTTCAGGATAAGAAAATACGAAGAAAAAACCTATTCACACCAGTCAAAGGAATTTTATGACAGGTGTCATAAAGTGATTGGGACCACATAAAAAACCAGCAACGCTTTGGGTGCTGGTTCGTTTATTTCGTACAAGTATAGATGCGATAGTCTAAAAATGGCTGGTATTTTTCGTTCATGGCAAGATGCTGATCCATGACCTCATAAAACTTGGATTCAATCGCTGCGGAAACATCAAATTCAGGCTTGGAGGAGATGGATTGATTTTTTTGTATGCGAATATCGTGAAAACCAGCCTGTTGCAGTAGCTTTACCCAATCCTTTTTCATCAGGAGGGACTTGAATCCGTAAAATTGTTGGATGTCGTCTGCTAGCTCAGGGGGGAGAGTTGTAGGTTTGGTGAATTCAATAGCAATGAAGCGTCCACTTTTCTTCAATAAACGATAAATTTCTTGCAAAGCCTGTTGCTGATTTACAAAGGCTAGTACTGATTCAGCTAGAATCAAGTCAAATGATTCATTTGGTAACGAAGTTTTTTCAATTGAGCCTTGCAATAGACGGACGGGTAAACGTGCTTTTTGCATTCGTTTCTGCGCCTTTTTGATCATGACGGGGTGAATATCGATGCCTGTGACACTAGCTTGATAGGCAGTCGCCAAATAAGCAGCCGTTTGTCCTGTACCACACCCTACATCTAAAATATCGGCGCCTGGCGTAATATTCTCTGTTGAAAAGAGAGCCTTTGATAGATTAATTCCTCCTGGATGCGCCCCTCCAATGCCGAATTGAGCTAAAAAGGCAAGATAATGTGAGCCTTGAATGCGTATCACCTTCTTTTTTCTTATAGTATGACAGGGAAACTAGTCTTGTTCCCTCAAACATCTTGAGTGGGCAAGAGAATATTTTTACAGCCTTCTTCAAAAGTCTATTTCACTACTAAAATTCCCACATATACTAGTTAGAAGCTTTCAGACAGGAGGTGTATAAATGCCATATTTTCAGCCGAATGCTAGAAGGGGTCCCTATCCGCCAAGCAATAGACAATATTTTGGCCCACCTTTTCGAGGTAGAATGGTGCAACCTTACTATTCTCCCTATCAACAACAACAAGGATCCAGATTAGGCAGTTTGCCAGATCATTTAAATACGATTATGGGGCATGCTGGGACGATTACAAATGGAGTCAATATGTTGAGGCAGATGGGATCGTTACTAAGTTTATTTAGATAAAGCTAGAAACCCTCTTAAGAAAATATCTTAAGAGGGTTCATGTTCGTGCTTAATCGGCTTGGACAAGTTGTTTTTCAATAATCGAGCGATTCTTTTCTTTAAATAGCTCATTATGAGACGATACCATGCCATGACGATAGGCTGTTGGCTCCAAATACGTTTTAATGGAGTTGACCGCATTGGCTGCATCTTGGAATGTTCCTAGTAGCAAGTGGATTTTTCCTTCAAATGATAAAATATCACCAGCCGCAAAAATACCTGGCTGTGCCGTTTCACCTGTTGCTTTCCCTTCAAAATAATAATCATCCTTTTTGGGAATAGCAATGGCTTCATCAAATGCGAGAGATGCCTCACGGTTATAGCCATGACTAACGATCACCTCATCGATTTGACGGGTATAACTTTGCTGCGTTTTCGTATTTTCACATGTTACTAATTGAATAGCCGTTTTATCAGCATTCGCTGACAGCTTTGTAATCGTCGTATTGCACTCTATATTTACTCCCGCATCAAGTGCTTCCTGTACCGTTGCTTCATGCGCTGATAAATTCTCTTTACGGTAAACGAGGGTCACGCTTTTAGCAATTGGGCTTAACTCAACAGCCCAATCGATGGCTGCATTACCACCACCAGAAATCATAATATCTTTGTCGACAAAACGTTTATAGGATTGAACGGTATAATGTAAATTTGACATTTCATATTTTTCAGCGCCCTCAAGCGTCAGTTTTTGAGGGTTAATAATACCACCACCTACAGCTAGCAGCACCGTTTTAGAATAATGCTTTTCACCAGCTGCTGTATGGATAATAAAAACATCATTCTGGCGTTCAATCAAATCTACTTTTGTATCTGTCAAAATGGTAGGATCAAATGTTTTGGCTTGCTCGATTAATTGTTTGACAAATTGCTCGCCTAAAACAGGAGGATGTCCGCCAATATCCCAAATCAGCTTTTCAGGATAAAGTAATACTTTTCCACCAAGCTGTGATTGACTCTCAATCAATTTTGTTTTTAATCCACGCAGACCGCTGTAGAAGGCACTATATAAGCCAGCAGGGCCGCCACCAATAATTGTCACATCATATACATGTTGCATTTTTATTGCCACATCCTTAAAAAATAGTAAAAAGTAATTGACAAATTCTTATCAGAAACTAGACTAAATCTAGTGATAATGATTATCATTTTAAGCTGTGAATAGCATAGCATGGAAAGATGTAAAAAGAAAGAGAGGCTCCGATTTGCAGGATGCGCTAGTGACTGCTGCTGTCTCTATAACAGATGGTGTAGCCTTTGGTTCGCGCTACTAATATTGCCACTTTTCAGTGGAGCAAGCTTGCTGATATGGTTATGTCGGCACACTTCTTGTATTTATTGAATGACTAGAAAAGTGTTAGCAAATGTTAGTTGCTGCTCGAAAGAACAGACTTTTGATCTAATAAAAACTGTGAAAAATTAATTTTACAACATCGACCTTTCAAGTTTTTGAGAACCTCATTTGTTGTGGTTCTTTTTTTATATAATCAGGGCAGGAGGTGAATACATGATTCTATTAGCACGGCAACCATCAGATTCGCAGAAAATACTGGAGGCGATGCTACAAAGATTGCCTCAGACACACAAGGAATACGCGTATGTACGAGAGCGTTTAGGACGTGTCAAAGCAGGGCTCGCTGGTGAACAGCGTGTCGATGCAGAATGGCTTGAGCTGGACTTACCAACCCCACATTATTTTCTCCATGATTTTCAAACAATGAATGACTTCGGTTCAACACATCAAATGGACACCATCTTTCTCTGTCCCCATTTTTTACTGATCCTAGAAATCAAAAATATAACAGGCATTCTCTCATATGATGCTTCATACGCTCAACTAACACGCACGACCATAGAGGGTACGGTCGAAGGGATGGTTGATCCATTTCTTCAACTGGAGCGGCATGTGGCCTGGATGAAAAAATTATTACAGCGTGAACGTTTTCATTTACCAATTGTGCATGCAGTTGTACTGGCAACGAGAAATGGAATTTTAACAAAGGGGTTTGAGGGGCAGCCTATATTTCATGTGACGGGGCTGCGTTCTTGTATCCAAAGATGGACAGAGATGTATCAACCCGTAAAGGCAGAAGCCCTCTTACCCTTTGCGACACGTTTATTGTCGATGCACACAAGGTTAAAAAAAGAGATGACTGTGCCTTTTAAGGAAATGATGAAAGGCGTAGTATGTCCTCATTGTGGGAATGGACAGCGATTACAGTATCACTATAGAAAATGGACTTGCCCTCGCTGTGGATTGGTGGATCACAATGCATTAAATCGAACATTGGAGGACTACCGATTACTAGTCGGACCACAGCTGACCAATCGAAGCTTTCGAGAATTCTTCGCCATTGAATCCCCAAACCTAGCGTACAAGTTGTTGCAGCAACTACCTTTGAAAGCGGAGGGTGAAAAAAAGCATAGGAAGTACTGGATTATAGATTAAGGATTTAAAAGCCCAGCAACCATTCAAGCGGTCTGACTGTGTTGCTTGGTGGATAGAACGCGCAGAGTGATGGATAAAGCGAAGAAGGAGGAGGATACGCGTGAGGATGGTGGATAGGAAAAGAAAAGTGTTGGATAGAACAGAGAAAGTAGTGGATAGAACGCGCAGAGTGGTGGATAGAGCGGAGAAAGTAGAGGATACGCATGAAATTGGTGGATAGGAAAAGAAAAGTGTTGGATAAATTTGAGAAAGTAGCGGATAGAACGCGCAGAGTGATGGATAGAGTGGAGAAAGAGGAGGATACGCATGAGGATGGTGGATAGGAGAGGGAAAGTGTTGGATAGAACAGAGAAAGTAGCGGATAGAACGCGCAGAGTGGTGGATAGAGCGGAGAAAGAGGAGGATACGCGTGAGGATGGTGGATAGGAAAAGAAAAGTGTTGGATAAATTAGAGAAAGTAGCGGATAGAACGCGCAGAGTGGTGGATAGAGCGGAGAAAGTAGAGGATACGCATGAAATTGGTGGATAGGAAAAGAAAAGTGTTGGATAAATTAGAGAAAGTAGCGGATAGAATGCGTAGAGTGATGGATAGAGCGAAGAAAGAGGAGGATACGCGTGAGGATGGTGGATAGGAAAAGAAAAGTGTTGGATAGAACAGAGAAAGTAGTGGATAGAACGCGCAGAGTGGTGGATAGAGCGGAGAAAGTAGAGGATACGCATGAAATTGGTGGATAGGAAAAGAAAAGTGTTGGATAAATTAGAGAAAGTAGCGGATAGAACGCGCAGAGTGATGGATAGAGTGGAGAAAGAGGAGGATACGCATGAGGATGGTGGATAGGAGAGGGAAAGTGTTGGATAGAACAGAGAAAGTAGCGGATAGAACGCGCAGAGTGGTGGATAGAGCGGAGAAAGAGGAGGATACGCGTGAGGATGGTGGATAGGAAAAGAAAAGTGTTGGATAAATTAGAGAAAGTAGCGGATAGAACGCGCAGAGTGGTGGATAGAGCGGAGAAAGTAGAGGATACGCATGAAATTGGTGGATAGGAAAAGAAAAGTGTTGGATAAATTAGAGAAAGTAGCGGATAGAATGCGTAGAGTGATGGATAGAGCGAAGAAAGAGGAGGATACGCGTGAGGATGGTGGATAGGAAAAGAAAAGTGTTGGATAAATTAGAGAAAGGAGTGGATAGAACGCGCGAAGTGGTGGATAGAGCGGAGAAAGTAGAGGATATGCATGAGGATGGTGGATAGGAAAAGAAAAGTGTTGGATAGAACAGAGAAAGTAGTGGATAGAACGCGCGAAGTGATGGATAGAGTGGAGAAAGAGGAGGATATGCGTGAAGTTTTTGCATAGAACAAAGAAGCGTATACGCTTGCTTCAATTGGACAGGATAGAACTCACAAAAAGAGCGCTATAACCTGTCTTTCGGAGCAAGGGTTCGCTTATTTCCTACTAGACAAATGGATTTTTTAAGTATATAGTTAGCTAGGCTAACTAATTTAAAAGGAAGTGATAGTGTGACAATTGAACAGGAATTTTTTAATCAGTACCGCTTAATGTATAGGCCATTTATTAATCAGCTGAATGTGCAGCTTGAACCCTATCAGTTATATAGCTCGCAGTGGGCAGTGCTTCGTTTCTTGAAGGATAAGGGGCCGCATTCTTTTGTAGATATTGCTAACTTCATGTCTATAGAGAAGCCAAGTGTCACGAAGCTTGTACATAAATTGGTGGAGCTAGGCTATGTGGAAACGATGACGGGCAAGGATAAGCGTGAAAAACTGGTACATCTATCAAAGCATGGGGAAGAGCTTGTGCTGGAAATAAAGTCGCATCTAAATCCGTTTTTTGAGCAGGCATTGGCAGGTGTGCCGAAGCAAGATATTGACATTGCGACACAGGTTTTAGCAAGAATTTGTATGAATATCAATTAGTAGGAGAGAGTAACGTGGAAGCAACTAGAAAGAAACTATGGACAAAGGATTTTTTAATTGTCTCACTTATTAATTTTACCATTACGTTAATCTTTTATTTATTAATGGTGACCATCGCGGCTTATGCTGTGGAGCATTTTAATGCTTCTACAAGTACAGCGGGGCTGGTATCGAGTATTTTTATTATTGGAACATTGTTAGGGCGGCTTGGTACAGGGCGTATTATTGGTGATTGGGGTAGCAAAAAAACATTGTTTTGTGGCTTGCTGTTATTTATGTTATCCACGATGTCTTATTTTGTAGCAGGCAATTTACCGCTGCTTATGGTTAATCGTTTAATACAAGGGATTGCTCTTGGAATTGCTAGTACAGCAACGGGAACCATTATTGCACAAATTCTACCGCCGGAACGACGTGGCGAAGGGATTGGTTATTATAGCTTAAGTGCGATTTTAGCGACAGCTATTGGTCCATTCATTGGCATTTTATTAACACAATTATTTGAGGATTATCGCATGATCTTTGCAGTCGATTCGGTTTTAGCTATTATTTGCTTTTTTATGTACTTCATAGTGACCGTACCAGATGCACCGAAAAAAGCGACGGATACAGCTGTGAAGGCAGGCTTTAAGGTGACAAACTTTATTGAAATGCGTGCGGTGCCGATTGCCTTTGTGGCACTTGTTATTGGCTTTGCCTACTCAGGTGTCATGTCCTTTATGACGTTTTATGCAAAAGAGCTACATTTAGTATCAGCAGGAAGCTATTTCTTTATTATTTATGCCATTGTCATTTTGGCTACCCGCCCATTTACAGGGAAATTATTAGATACGCGAGGGGCTAATATTATTATCTATCCTTGCTTAGTGCTTTTTGCAATTGGCATGTATGCCTTTAGTTCAGCGACAACAACGATCGCCTTTTTAATCGCTGCTGCCTGTATCGGGGTTGGCTATGGAAACTTCAACTCCGTTGCGCAGGCGATTGCTATTAAAGTGACACCGAATGAGCGTTTAGGACTTGCGACATCCACGTATTTTATATTTTATGATTTAGGTTTAGGTATTGGGCCTTATTTCTTAGGGCTATTTGTTCCTTCTATGGGCTACAGTGCGATCTTCTTTGCTATGGTCTTTGTCATTTTTGTATCGATTGTGCTTTATTATTTCTTACATGGAAAACATGAAAATTTGAAACAAGCAAAAATCTTGTAGATTAGAATCATTATATTGTAGAAAAAACGTTATTTTTCTAGTTGTGTATACAGATCAACTGAAAAATGACGTTTTTTTCTATTTCAAAAAATAGTTGTTGCAATAGATGATGATAATCATTATCATCACAAATATAAAACTAATTCGGAAGTAGGTACTAAGTATGAAAAACAGATCATTTTTGTCGGTATTAGTAGCAGGGGGCATTTTAATGGCTGGCTGTGGCAATACAGAAGAAGCTAAAAAAGAGGACAAGCCGGCAACAGAACAGGCAGAGCAAGCGACACAAGAGGTGGATTTATCTGCTGAACTATCAGCCTATCAGCAATTTGCTTTAGAGCAAATGGATCAATTTTTACTGGACACAGAAAAATTCGTGAATTTATTCAAGGCGGGCGATATTGAAGGCGCTAAAGCAGCGTATGCGCCAGCACGTATGTATTTTGAGCGCTCAGAGCCAATCGCAGAAAGCTTTGGTGATCTTGACCCTCGCATCGATGGACGTTTAGCGGATATTCAAGAAGAAGGAAAAGGCGAGGAAGAATGGTCAGGCTATCATAAGCTTGAGTATGCACTATGGGAAGAAAATACAACTAAAGGTTATGAGGCTGTAGCAGATCAACTGCTTGCGGATGCGAAGGAATTACATGCACTAGTGCAAACGGTGGAAGTGACACCTGATTTAATGATTACTGGTGCGGTAGATTTATTAAATGAAGTTTCAACATCTAAAATTACTGGTGAGGAAGAAATTTACTCACATACAGACCTGTATGATTTTAAAGCGAATATTGAAGGCGCAGAAAAAATCTTTGAAATTTTACGTTCAAAATTAGAAGCGAAAGATTCAACACTAGTGTCAACACTTGATGAAAAATTTAAAGCGGTGGACGATTTATTAGCGCAGCATGCAACGGCTGATGGTGGTTATGTATCCTATGAGGAATTAACGGAAGACAATACGAAAGCACTTGCGGCAGCGGTGAATCAGCTTGGTGAACCATTAAGTCAAATGGGGATCATTTTGGAGTGAAAAAAATGACAACGTCCAATGAAGAAAAATTGATTAATAAAAAAATTTCTAGACGTGATATGTTGAAGCTGACAAGCATCGGTGTGGCAGGTGTTGCCATCGGTGCCTCCGGTTTGGGTGGTGTCATGAAAGCGATGGGCTATGATGTTTTTGAGACAGCAGCAGATAGCACGACGGCTAGCAATAAGATCAATTTCTATGGCGAGCACCAGTCGGGTATCGTGACACCTGTTCAAACGAATATTTATTTTGCTTCTTTAGATGTGTTAGTGACATCGAAGAAGGAACTACAAGAGTTGTTCCAGCAATGGACACCTCTTGTTGTGCGTTTAATGAATGGTGAATTAATGGTCGATGTTTCGACGAATACGAGAGTACCAACAGGTGATACAGGAGAGGCAGAGGGCTTAGATGCAGCCAATTTATCGATTACTATCGGTGTAGGTCCTTCGCTATTCGATAAACTGGGAATGCAGCATGTAAAACCAGCGGAGCTAAAGGATTTACCACATTTCCCTAAAGATCAGCTACAGAAGGAATATACAGGTGGTGATCTGTGTATTCAAGCCTGTGCAGATGATCCACAGGTGGCATTCCATGCAGTGCGCAATTTAGTACGAGCTGCTTCTGGTAAAGTAGAGATTAAATGGTCACAGGCTGGCTTTAACTCGTTTCCAGCTGGTGGAGGGACACCTCGAAATCTCTTTGCCTTCAAGGATGGTACGGTGAATCCAGCCATTACGGATGAAAAAGACTTAAATAAGATTGTGTGGGTGGATAAAGGCTGGCTAAAGGGCGGCTCTTATTTAATCGCACGAAAAGTTCAAATGCATCTTGAAACATGGGATCGCACATCATTGAAAGATCAAGAGGCTACATTTGGTCGTTATCGTGACAGTGGTGCACCATTTGGCAAAACAAAGGAATTTGATGATTTTGATGTAGAGGCAAAGGATGACAAGGGCAATTATATTATGCCTGATACGTCACATGTTCATTTAGCACGTAAATCGGGTGCACGTGTTTTACGACGTTCTTACTCGTATGCATCGGGTGTCATGTCGAATACAGGAACCCATGATGCAGGGCTAATCTTTATTTCTTTTCAAAAAGACCCAGCCCAATTTACAACAATCCAAAATAGCTTAGGGCGTATGGATAAAATGAATGAATACATTACCCATCGAGGCAGTGCCGTGTTTGCTTGCTTCCCTGGTGTACAAAAGGGGAGTTATTTAGGTGAAGCACTTTTTAACGCGCTGTAGTATTATCATTGCCTTAATCCTAACTTTAGCTCTACCTGTGCAGGCAGCGCAATCTTATAGCCATTTATATATTGCGATTAGTGATGCACTGATGAATACGAAGCAGGATAAAGAGACGGAGGCCAAGCAGGCGCTCGAACAATTTGCTGCGGACTGGGCTAAAGTTTCTTCAGAGCAGAAAGATGCCAAAGCAAAGGTCGATGAAATGCTTGCGCAGGCTACTGAAGCAACATCCAAAGACGAGCGTTTAGAGGCGTTGTCGGCACTGTCGAATGCATTACGTGCCCTAGAAAAACTTGAAAATCCAGTGGACGAAGCGGCACAGCGAGCAGAGTTTGGGCAAAAGTTTAAGCCGATCATGGCAGACTTCGAAAAAGCTTTAGCCAGTGGGGACATTCAGGCTATTGATGAAGCCTACAAAGATTTTAATAGCAAATGGAATAAAAATGAGCGCCCTGTGCGTGAGCAAAGCATTGCGATGTATGGGCAAATCGAAACACAAATGGCGTTTCTACGTATCGCCATTTCGGCAGAGGAGCCAGATATAGCCCTTATGCAATCTCAATTTGAGGATTTGCAGCAAACGATTGAGGATTTTGTGGCTGGTAACGAAACAGCTGAAGTGGTTGAAGGGGACTATTCGTTAGCGACATTGATTGCTTATATCGATGAGGCAAAGGACTTTGTTGATGCTGGTGATTATCAGGCGGCTTCTGATAAAATACGTGAGTTTATTACCATTTGGCCAAGTGTAGAGATTGAAATTTCCACACGTAATGGCAGTCTTTATACGAAAATCGAAAGTGATATGCCGATTATCGCAAGTGATTTATTAAAATCCAACGTCGATCAGCAAGCAATCACAAAAAAATTAGATACTTTCCGTACTGAAATCGAACTGATTCAAGGGGATTCAGATTATACAATTTGGGATGCTGCATTAATTTTGCTGCGTGAGGGACTAGAGGCGTTACTGATTATTTTAGCCTTAGTATCATTCCTCAATAAATCAGGACAGAATAAGATGCGCAAATGGATTTATGTTGGAGCGTTTGTCGGCGTTCTATTATCAGCCATTGCTGCCATCCTCATGTCCACGATTTTGAATTCAGCAACAATTGATACGAATCGAGAATTAATGGAAGGTTATGTTGGGCTAGTTGCAGCAGCGATGATGATCGGTGTTGGTATTTGGCTGCATAGTAAATCAAGTGTAGTCAGCTGGAATCGTTATATTTCGAAACAAATGGGCAATGCCATTTCCAGTGGTTCTATTTTTGCGATGGCTGCCATTAGTTTCTTATCGGTCTTCCGTGAAGGAGCCGAAACACTAGTCTTTTACGCGGGTATTGCACCGAAAATGGAGACTTCGCAATTTATTCTTGGGATTGTTGTAGCACTGCTTATACTTGCTGTACTGGCTATTGTATTATTTAAAGCAAGTGGCAAAATTCCCATTCATAAATTTTTTGCTGTCGCAACGGTGCTTATTTATGTATTAGCCTTTAAAATTATTGGTGTCAGTCTGCATACATTGCAGCTCACGGATAATCTGTCCACGACGATTGTTGATGGCTTACCTGTCATTAGCCTGATTGGCTTCTATCCAACAGCGGAAACCATCATTGGGCAGGCAATCTTACTTGTGTTAGTAGCAGCTACTATAATCTATAAAAAGAAACGAGCCTAACGATAAAGGGTAGATGAGCGTACGTAAACCGCCATCTACCTTTTTGATTGCCAATGGGCAGGTCGTTTCAGATAGGAAGGCAATTTAGTAGAGCGGTCACCTTGTGCGGCGTTCATTTGCATTTGTGTTAAAAACAGACTTGTCGAAAGGTCAGCCCCACGTAAATTGGCATCACGTAAATCAGCCCCGATGAAATCTACTGCTTGTAAATTAGCATCTTGAAGATTGGCTGCGATTAAATAGCTACCCCTTAGATCAGTCGCTCGTAAATCCTTGCCTTTTAAATTTTTGCCCATCCAATCCGCTCCACGCTGATTCAAATGTCGCGTGATTTTGCCTTTCAGCCTCTGTTGACGAATTTGTTCGCTTGTTTGTAGTAATAGCGCATTGACAGGCATACGAATAGCCATCATATCGAGTGCTAATAAGGCATCGGCATCAAGTGATTTTGCTTGTTGTAGCTGCTCCAATTGCGTTAGAAGCTGCTCATCAAGCGTGCTGTTCACCTGATAGGATAAGGCCTCAGCTACATAAGCAAGCATTTCGTAAAGCTGTTCCATGATTGGGAAAACCCGAAACAACTTGTCAGCATGCTCACGGGATTGTCGCCAATCTTGTCCATGAAACGTGACCTGTGACACTTGCTGCCCAGCACCCAAGCAATCAAAAACCGTACAGCCTTTAAAGCCTGTGTCTTGTAGCTTGCTATGGATATGACAGCTATAGTCATCCTGTAAATTAGGGCATGGGGAGCCAGCTGGTTTATTGATGGCAAAGTCACTGGAAGCAACGATATTTAAAGCGGTACAGCATAAGCCGAAATAGCTTTGGCAATCCGCCTGTAAGCTTTCACGGATTTTTTGCCAACAGAGGTAGCTCTTTTTGTCTGATGTGACATCCTCATTGTCCTCTCTTACCTCATTCATATAGTTAATAGTTTATTATTAAAGACAGACTAGCAGTTAAAATAAGGATAAAACTGTATTTTGAAAGATCGTAGGGGATATGGTATTCTTCTTCAAAAGAGTTGTGAAGAAAAGTGGTGGTGAAGCATGGGGTAACGGTCAATGAATTATTACAATTGCCATCCTTTCGGGGGGCAGAGGTGCTAACAGGTCGAAATAATTTACATCGTACGGTATCTTCCTTATCTGTATTAGAGGTATCCAATGTTGATTTTTATTCTAAAATTATTAATCGTGTGCAAGAGGAATGGTATGCAGAAGAGATTGTCATTAGCTCTTTTTACTCCATACGAGATAGTGTGGAGCAGCAATGCGAAACGATTCAGCATTTACATGATTTAGGAGAGCTTGGTCTTATTTTATATTATGTCGGTATTGTCTTGCCCGATATTCCAAAGGAAGTGCTTGACTTAGCGGAGGCGCAAGGATTTATTATCATTTGTATGCCAAGAAATGATTATTCACTGCGTTATAACGAGGTAATTTATGAGGTAATGGAGGCAATTGTTAGCAATCAAGGTGTGAATGATCATTTTGTGAAAGAAACGTTGGAAAAGGTATCCTTACTGCCAGAGCATTTAAGAAGTGTTGAAATTACGCTGAAAATGCTCTCAGATCGTTTGAAAGCCAATATTGTGCTCACAAATAATCATTTTGATATTGTGAATCAAGTGATGTGGCCACGAAATTCATCATTAGATGTAGCGAACGTTATTGAAGAATGCTCGCAGGCCAACTTCCAGCACGAAACAGGAAAGCTAGAGCTAGAAAGAAGTGATGTCTCCTGTGTCGTTGACTATAAAAGAGTGCATCAGAAAAATGGCGAGCCCCTCTTTTTATTCTTAATTAAAGAAAATACAAAACTGCCTGCCAAAACGATTGAAAAAGTAAGTGAGGTTGTGCAAGTAGCCATTAATTTATGGGGGGACAAGCATGATGAGGTAAGTGAGTATGCCTTAGTGAAAGCCATTATTAATGATGAAAGTGAAAAAATGAGAAGATTAGCGAATCTCCTTCATATAGATGTTTCCGCCATTCAAATGATGTGGCTCGTCTACATGCATGATTTAGCGGACGAAAAAAGAATTCGCGATGAATTAGAAGAGCAGCTGTCCAAGTATTACCAAACAAGAGTGATACAATGCATTGATCATTGTATAATTGTGTTACTAGGGAATTGTTTGTATAAACATCATGAATTTGAAATTGCCACTGAATTTAACGATACTACAAGCTATACTGCTCAAATAGCGGAAATTGTTTATGCGCCCAAAATGAGAAATACAAAGTCTGTTCGTCAAATGTATCAATTGGTCAATCAGGTGGGGGACAAGGCCCATACCATTTATCCAATGCAAAAGCTGTTTACGGCAGCGGAAGTACGCTCCATGAAAAGGGCGATGGATGTCAGTATACAGGGAGAAGAAATGATTGAAGAGTATTTGTCTGTCATTGAACCTATCTTGCGCGATCATGATTCCTTACAGACCTTAATTACCTTTTTATTAGACGCAAATGCTAGTGTGGAGCGCTGTGCAGAGCTACTTTATATTCATAAAAATACAGTGAAATATCGCATTAAAAAAATTAGTGAGTTGATTGGCACAGATGTCACAGTATACGCAGAATTTTACGATGTGTATATGGCTTGTATGCTGTATCGATTAATTAATGATTGATTAGAATAATCTGAAATTTTGTCATTTTGAACAAAATTTCAGATTATTTTTTTCATTTACGCAAAAGACGTGAAACCACCCTTTCTTTTATAATGAAGAACATTAACCAATCAAGCAATAACAAGGAGGGAGTCATATGCAAAACGAAAACAAAGGTCAATCATGGTATAGCTTAGGCATTATTTGGGCGGGTGCCATGATTTGTATTCCCAGTTTATTAGTAGGTAACGCACTCATAACAAATATGAGTCTATCAAAGGCACTTGCTGTCGCTTTTGTAGGCTACGCGATTGTCGTATTCATTATGATTTTACAAGGAATGCAAAGCAGTGATTTAGGAAAACCAACTGTTCATGTGGCAGGGCAAGTGTTTGGTAAAAAAGGCTCTCGTACTATTTTATCCATTATTTTAGCCATTGCTTGCTTAGGCTGGTTTGGTATTCAGGCCAATGTTTGTGGCGTTGCCTTAGCGAATTTACTAGCAATCTATCATTTGAATATACCTATTCCGCTTGCTTCATTGATAAGTGGTATGGTGATGGTCGTATCCGCTCTTTATGGAATGAAAGTGTTACGTGTATTAAGCTATATCGCCGTACCATTACTTGTCATCATTTGCCTTTACGGTTTAGGGCAAACATTAACGGGCGATCAGCTACAGCTTATTCGAGACTATCAGCCACAGGGGAATATGAACTTTATGGATGGTTTAGCTGTAACGATTGGATCTTTTGCTTTAGGGGCTGTCATAGCGGGAGATTATTCGCAATTTTCCAAAAAACGTTCAGATGTAGTCAAGGCTGCTGCATTTGGCATTATTCCAGCTGGTGTACTAATGATTGCAGTAGGAGCCATCTTAACGATTGCCTATCAGACAAGTGATATTACAGCTGTCTTTCTGCATATCGCAACACCGTTTATTGGCGGGGTTGGCTTGATTTTAGCGACATGGAAAACGAATTTGGTCAATGCCATTTCTGGCGGTATCGCTTTAATTAATGTGTTCGATGTTGCCAAAAACAAAGAGCGCTTAGCGATTGGGGTTGCAGGAACAATTGGCACAATTTTAGCGGTAGTTGGGATATTAAATTATTTTACACCTATTATGTCGATCTTATCGGCCATGATTCCACCTGTTGCAGGGGTGATGATTGCCTCCTATTGGGTGATTCATAAAGGCAAAGCAGCTAGCTGGCATGAGGTGGAAGGGGTCAATCGATTAGGCGTATTTTCTTGGTTAGTAGGGGCTATGATTGCCTGTATGCCAGTGGTATTCTCTTTATTCCCTGAGTTGCCATCACTGCCAAATCAACCGATGATTGGCATTATTATTTCATTCGTTATTTATTATATTGGGTATCGTCTATCCATACAAAAAACGGTCATACTGGAGGAACATAGATGAGATATTTAGATCAAGCAGCTATTGAACATATTGCCATTGGTGCAGCATTTCTAGGAACAGGTGGAGGCGGAGATCCATACATTGGGAAACTTATGGCGCTTTCTGCCATCGAAAAAAATGGGCCTGTGAAGTTGTATTCGGTGGATGAAATTGGGGATGATGACTTTTTCATTCCAGCAGCGATGATGGGTGCACCTTCCGTGTTAGTAGAAAAATTTCCACGTGGGGATGAATTTGTCAAGGTATTCCAAAAGCTTGCTCAATATTTAGGAAAAGAAAAAATTGCAGGCACTTATCCAATGGAAGCGGGCGGCGTCAATTCGATGATTCCGATTGTAGTAGCTGCACAGCTTGGATTACCGCTGATTGATTGCGACGGGATGGGTCGTGCATTCCCGGAATTACAAATGGTGACCTTTAACCTAGATGGAATTTCGGCAACCCCAATGGCCATCACAGATGAAAAAGGGAATATTGGTATTTTTGAAACCATTGATAATAAATGGACGGAGCGTCTCGCCCGAACTGCAACGGTAGAGATGGGCGCAAGTTCATTAGTGAGCTTGTATCCTACGACCGGTGCACAAATTAAGAAAAGTGGTGTTCATCATATTGTGACGCTTTCTGAAAAAATCGGTGAAATTATTGCCTCTAAAGATCAAGAGGTGAACGATAAGCTAGAAAATCTTTTAACGCTTGTAGAGGGCTATGAGCTATTCCAAGGAAAAATAGTAGATGTTATTCGTGAAACAAAAGGTGGCTTTAATCTAGGTAAAATGAATCTTGAAGGGATTGATTCCTATAAAAACGATCAAATGAAGGTTCATTTCCAAAATGAAAACTTATTAGCAGAGAAAAACGAGCAGGTTGTTGCGATGACGCCAGACTTAATTTGTTTGGTGGATTATGAAACATTATTGCCTGTTACAACAGAAAGCTTAAAATATGGTAAACGTGTGCGTGTGATTGGCTTACCAGCACATGAAAAGTGGCGTACAGCAAAAGGCATTGAAACAGCAGGACCAAGATACTTTGGCTATAATTATGATTACATGCCAATTGAGGAAATGGTGAAAAAGGAGGTAGCAAAACATGTATAAAATTGGAATTGATGTAGGCGGAACAAATACGGATGCCATCCTTTTAGATCATAATAGTCAACTTATTTACAGTGTGAAATCACCAACAAGCTTAGATATTAAAACGGGTATTGAAAAGTCCTTGCAACAATTACTCAAGGGTGCAAATATTGATAAAGCAAAAATAACACATGCAATGTTAGGGACAACCCAATGTACAAATGCCATTGTTGAACGTAAAAAGCTAGCAAAAGTCGGTGTTATTCGGTTAGGCTATCCAGCAACGGCATCAGTACTTCCTTATACAGCTTGGCCAGCGGATATGATTGATCAATTGTCGGGTCATTATGCGATTGCACATGGTGGCTATGAATACGATGGTCAATTATTAAGTGCTCTTAATCAAGAAGAAATTAAAAAACTATTAGAGGAATGGCACGACCAAGTAGAATCGATTGCAATTGTTGGTGTCTTTTCTTCTATTAAAAACGATCAAGAATTACAGGTTCGTGAATGGATTCAAGAGGTCTATGGCGAGGAATTTCCTATTTCCTGCTCCTCATTAATTGGTTCTGTCGGGCTAATTGAACGTGAAAATGCAACGATCCTCAATGCGGCATTATGTAAGGTCATTGAGACAACAACACAGGGCTTTGTCCAGGCGCTTCAAACGGAAGGTATTTTTAATGTAGACGTTTATTTATGTCAGAATGACGGTACGTTAATGTCCATCGATTATGCAAAACAATTCCCAATTTTAACGATTGCCTGTGGGCCAACAAACAGTATTCGTGGAGCGTCGTATTTATCCCAAATTCAAAATACAATGGTGCTGGACGTTGGGGGAACGACTTCAGATATAGGCGTATTACAGGATGGATTCCCACGAGAATCTTCAGTTGCTGTGGAAGTAGGAGACATTCGGACAAACTTTAGGATGCCAGATATTATTTCAGTTGGTCTTGGCGGTGGTAGTATTGTTCGTGTGAACGGTGACAAAATTACCGTTGGACCAGATAGTGTAGGCTATCAAATTAGTGAGGAGGCACTTGTCTTTGGTGGCTCGACTTTAACAACCACGGATATCGCTGTCCGTCTAGGCTTAGCAGAAGTAGGCGACCCCACTTTAGTCGCACATATAGATGAAGCATTTGCCAAAGCCGTTCAAGAAGAAATTTCTTCCTTACTGGAACAGGCCATTGATAAGATGAAAACCTCCTCAGAGGATGTGTCACTGGTCTTAGTAGGCGGTGGGGGTATTATCGTGCCAGAGCAGATTCGAGGCGTTTCCACTATTGTGAAAAATGAATATGGTGGTGTGGCGAATGCCATCGGTGCCTCTATTGCGCAAATTAGCGGTCAATATGAGCAAATTTATATTTATGCCAAGGAACCTCGCGAGGAATCATTAAAGGATGCCCAAAGTAAAGCGGTGAAACAAGCAGTATTAGCAGGAGCCATTAAAGAGACGATTGAGCTGGTAGAAGTAGAAGAAACACCACTAGCCTATCATCCAGAAAATGCAACAAGATTAAAGGTAAAAGTAGTAGGGAAAATGGTCTAACACATAAAGGAAGAGTCCTAATCAAACAGGGCTCTTCCTTTTGCTAATGGATCAAACGAATGAATCTCTGCATAGGGTCTGATGTCAGTATCATTTTTGTGCCTATATGGATTGAACCATATACCCTTGATCTTTGCATGCTGACAGCCGCCGATATCCTTTTCTAAGTCATCTCCAACGAATAATGCATCTTCTGGTTGCACTTGAAGCTTGTTTAAGGCAAGTTCAAAAATGCGCTTGTCAGGCTTGCTGTAGCCCACTTCCTCAGAAATAATGAGGAGATCGAAACAGCTAGTTAAATGAGTGTGCATGATTTTTGCTTTTTGTCTCTGAGACGACCCGTTTGTGATAATGCCAACTTGTACATGCTTTTTGATAGAATGGATAATATTCAACGTATTTTGATTGATAGAAAAACAACAAGGAAACTGTCGATTCCAAAAGTCTTCGATTCAGTAATGTATCGTCTAAATCAAATAGCATCGCTTTCAACTAGCTGTGAATTTGTAAAAATTTATTAAAAATCATTTCAGCTTCGTAGATTTCTGAAAGTGAAATAGTTTTTTGAAGTTGCTATAAAGATTGTGAAGAAAGATATTGAAACGAACCAAAGCAGATTTGCTGAATAAGGTTACACAAAAGTTTTTAAACTTTCCCTCTAAAATTTTCAAGATATTGTTAGGCAGTAAATAAATGTCTCAAGTTGTAACCTCCAAAATATAATATTGTAAAAAATATGGAATAATGGTATATTCAAATAGTAATGGGTTTTTTATGCAGATGAGAGGTGAATATATTTCCTTTATAATGAGGAAAATTCCATTACATTAAGATATTTAATTTACTATTTTCTCAAAAGTTTTATCCTTTACTCATTCTAGAGATTGAAAATTTACCGAGTTATAGTTGAATTAAGTGGAAAAACTATTAGTTGGAGGGAGAAGTTAAGATGAAAAAAAATAGCAAAGTAATAGCGGGAGTACTTTCCTTGGGTCTTTTAACAACTGGCGTGTTAAACGTACAAGCTCTTACAGAGCCCCGTAACATCAATGCGTCTGTTCCTGGTTTAAATCAATCATCAGCTGATGGATATCAACAGAAATCTATCTCAGATAAGGATGGATATTTATTTATTGATTCTATCTCTAACGAGAGTAAACTAGATGCAAGAGCAGAGACGGCAAAACTTACAAATACGGGTCCTTGGGTACGTTTATCTCATGTTAATAAGGGCTATCTATTAGAAAATTCAATTAAAAAAGATAAATATATACAAGCAAGATTCAGTTCTGATGTAACATCATTTTTACCTATCACCGTTACTGGAACATTCCAAGGTAACTAATTCACGGATTTTGTCAACCTGTTTAAACAGATTTAAAGACCATGAGGATTTTAAATCCACATGGTCTTTGTTAATAAGTAAACTTTATTTTTTTATTTTACTCCTTTCATTAATTACTATTTAATCTATCTTTTTTAGAGTTGATACTATTAATTAGGGAAACTAGAATTTTGTAAAGTTACCGTTATTTTAGATGTTTGTTATTTTAAGTCGAAGAATAGGAGAGAGAGATGTTAAAACAACAAATAGGGGTTGAATTTAAGCAAATACTTACGTTTAATAGAGTTCTAACTTGGTTTCTTATTATTATTTTACCCGTATGGATACAATATTTAATAATCCATGAAGGCTATTCCTTCACTGACAATATTGATCTCTATGGGCGTTTGCTCAATGGTATTGGAGCAATGATTTTTCCAATTTTAGTATTATTCGTTTTTGCAGATACAATCATTCATGAGAGAAATAATAATTATTTAACATATACCAAAATAAGAATAGATTTTAATATCTATTTGAACGCTAAAATCATAGTAAATGCACTTCTTTCATTTGGGGTTTCATTTTTGTATGCGTTTTTACCATTCCTCTTTGCTCAATATATAAACCCCCAATTTGCATTCATCACTAATATTGGAGATAGTGGGAATATGCCTGGTACGGTAACATTCGATCAACTCTTAGTTTACGGACCTTTTATGTATGGATTTATATACTCCCTCTGGGTAGGTATCAATGGAGTTTTATATGCTACTTTACCTTTAATCTTATGCTTGATCTTAGATAATTCCTTTGTTGCTTTATCGATACCATTTGTATGGTATCAAGCAATGAGCTTTGTTTCTGCTGTGTTAGGTATTTCGAAGTTTGCACCATTATATACAGTTTTTCCGTACTCTATAATGCAACAAGACTTATGGACTGTATTTGTACCATTTATGTTTTTATTAATAATTGTGATTGTGAGTTATGTATATCTTAAGAGAAGGAATTCGACAGAATGGTTATTTTGAGAAGTCTTATCAATGAGTTGCTGCAGTTAAGGTGGAATGTGTTGGGTTTCGTTATTTTTATTTATTGTTTTGGAATAAGAAGAACAATTATTGAAAGTTATGCACCTGTTAATGCTTGGGATCTACTAATAATATTATTAAGTGATGTTAACTTAATTATTTATTTCGTTTTACCATTCCTCTTATATTTCTATGTAACTTTTTTAGTAAAAGGCTTTGAATATCATATATTGATCAGATTAGGCTCATATAAAAAGTGGGTACTCATGGCTTCTAAGAAAATTTTATTGTATTTAGCTTTGACGATTATAGTTTGGCTATTAGTGGCATTCATCATGAGTATAGGGCTTCCCTTTGCAAGTGAATGGAGTTCTGGAAGTAAATTATTTGAACCTACTGCCATTATGAGACAGTATTTTGATCTCCCTCTTCTTGCTCTTTTATATCAAATAGTTATGTTCGTTATTACGACATTTATTATTTTAATGTCGGTTACTACTATATATGTCTTTCTTCAGTCATGGAGATGGATAAGTTTTGTTGTTACGGTTCTATATATATTTTCTTTTGTATCCTGGAAACTTTTCCCTGATTATTTAGCGAAATTGTCTTTATCAAACTATGTTGTTATGTTCCAAACATTAAATCTTTGGAATAACACATTAACTCTCCCTTTAATAGCAATTGTTTCTCTTGGATTAATCTATTTAGCCGTGCAATTTAAAGATGGAAAACAAATAGTCAGCTTTACTTCTTTTCAGACGGGCATAGTAGTATACCTTTTTGTATTAGTATTAGGAACTTACTTTATGGCAGATACCCGAAGTAATACTGTAATTGATCTATTTCTCCTTAATTTTTTCGGTACATCATCTGAGGGTTATACTTTTTTGTCGTATTTGTATTACATAGTAATTTTCTTCGGCTTTTTATATTTGGCACAAATCTATTTAGCAAGTGAGTTTTCTGAGTTGAGCTACTACAAAATTATTCGCTACAACTCTATGTTTAAATGGATGGGCGAATGGTTGCGTAATATTTTATTAATGGCAATATTGTATTTGTTTTTTATATTTATATTGACTTTAACAGTGGCATATTTTAAGGGCATTGAATTTTCCTTTCGAGTGACAGTAGTGGAAGATATGAAATTTACTTCTTTGCTATATCACTTTTTTATCAATGGCTTTCTACAAATAAGCATTTACATTCTGCTGTCGATTACATTACAAATAGTTTCAAAGAGCAGTTCAACCAATTTGGTTACTATAGGCATCTTTATCGCATTATTATTCCCTGGTTATAAATACATTCCAGTGGGTTTAAATGGGTACAGCCATTTGATATATGGCACATCACCAATGATCGTATCATTGTATTTGATCCTTATAGTATTAGTTGAAGGGGTATGTATATTTTATTTACTTAACAAAAAATATATATTTGAGGGAGTATGACTATATATGAGCCTTATTGAAGTAAGAAATGTCAAAAAGTCCTATAAGGGCTTAACTATATTTCAAGATATAGATTTAACTATTGAAAAGGGGAAAATATATGGAATTGTAGGTCCTAACGGTTCTGGGAAATCTGTATTATTTAAGTTGATTTGTGGATTTGTTAGACCCGATCATGGTGAAATAGTAATCAGGGGAGAATATTTACATAAGGATATAACTTTTCCTAAGAACTTTGGAGTCATAATTGATAGGCCAGGATATTTAGGAAATAAAACGGGTTTTGAAAATCTAAAATCTCTGGCTATGATACAGAATAAAATTGATGATGAGCAAATCATTAAAACAATGGAATTAGTTGGACTTCAGCCCACAGCTGAACAGAAAGTACGGAAGTATTCACTAGGCATGAAGCAAAAGCTAGCTTTAGCACAAGCATTTATGGAAAATCAAGAAGTATTAATATTAGATGAACCATTTAATGCTTTAGATTTTGAAAGTGTAGAAAACTTACGTAGCCTCTTACTTAATTATAAAAAGGAAGGGAAAACAATTATTATGACCAGTCATAATCAAGAGGATATCGATCTTCTTTGTGATGAAGTTTATAGAATAAATAAATTTAAGTTAGAGAAGTTATAAAAGTAATATTATTAACAATTTAACTCAGAAGCTATAATTAGAAGGATCAACTTCTAAAAGCTATAAGTGAATAGAGGACCTTTCTCAAATAGCAATTGATTATAAGTGTCCAAAACATGATGAAGATTTTTACAGACTATGGTATTTTAATAAATTGAAGAAGCATTAGAAGCTCATTTAATTGATTAAATATTCTTATAAAAATTCCATACTTAGTTAGAAAGATTAACTCCATTTTGATCATTTTTTTCAAAATGGAGTTTTTGCATTTGCTGATAAATAAAGGATGAAGGAAATTTTTAAATCAAAAGCAATACTAGCTCCATATCCTTTCTTATTACTCATTAAGAGTGCTTCGTTTATGCTTTTCAGTAATAATTTTCTTATTGAGGATTTGCACCTTATCTACCATAAGCAAGCGCATATCTTCCACAATATACTTTGCTAGCTCTTCGTCCGATATATCATCTCCATTAAGATCAAGACGGAATTCCTGCCCTTGTATGCCACCTCCATTTGTAAACTCAATTTCAAAGTCAAAGACAACTCTTTTCTCCATTCATATACCACCTTATCTCTTAGAATGCTATCAATATATTCTGTTTTTCACATGCGAATACCTTCTTTCGAGAAGCAGCGTTTTGAAAAGAAGTGTTTCTGCATGCACAAATGAGCCCCGTTCATTCAATCAAATATTCATTCATATTGCAAAAGAATAAAGGAATGGAAGGCTTTTTAAAAGGACAGACCTAAAGAAAAAGTTTTTTCCTTTTTCTTGTATTTGCCACTTGAAAATTAAAAAGTCATAGTGTACTATTTGACTAGTACACTATGACATGAGGTGTTGAGGTTGAAAAGTTTTGCAGGGCTTTTAAAAAAAGAATGGGTACTTTACCGATCATGGTTTCTAGTGGGGATATTTATTGGTCTCATGTTATCTTGGATCGTTCCCTATGTATTACATCAATATGTTGATCTCTTTGCGCATGAGAATCAACTAGCATTTGCCTTTACGATGCTCGTCCTTGCTCTAGGCGGATTTTATTCTGTCTTACAATTTTTAGCGACGCTGCGTTTGGATATTAAAGCAAAGGAGAGCTGGCTACATTCAACAAGCTCTATCACGAAGCTTATCGGTGCAAAGTTGGTTTGCTCGTTAATAGGCTATGTCCTCTTCAATACACTTTTTACGAGTATAGCCATCTACAATATTAAAGATGAACTGATTGTAAGTACTGGACAAATTTTATTGACTTTGATATTAGTTGTTATTGTGTTAATGATTTTCCAATTAATGCTATTTATCCTTCTTTTATTCTTTTTAGCTTTTTATTTGCAGTTGAAGCGCGTAATAGGACGTTTTTCGATTGTGCTGACAATGGCTGCATTTTATTTAACGACAGCTGGTTGGGTGCGAATGACGGAAAGTGAGCTGTACCAAACGATCTTCCTCCGTGGAGAAGTTTCGCTTCGCCATATCGAACAGTACTTACCAAAAGGGAAAGAGATGACAATGGAATGGATGCTAGGCTCGTTTTATGTTGTCGAAGAAGTGGCAATGACATTATTCATGCTACTGCTCTTTTTAGCAGCATCCAAATGGCTTGAAAAGGTGGTATTACGATGACAATGGATTTTTCACGTGATAAACCGATTTATAGCCAGCTTGTCGATCGAATTTGTGGGGACATATTGAAGGGAAAGTTACGGCTGGGAGATCGACTGCCGTCCGTTCGAGAATATGCAGTTGAAACAGGTGTGAATGTCAATACGGTGCAACGTGTCTATAAGGAGTTAGAGGCGATGAAGATAACGGAAACCAAACGAGGTCAGGGTACATTTATTACAAGCAATGAGGAACGCATTGAATTATTACGAGAAGAAATGAAAAATCAGCTAGCTGAAAACTTTTTAACATCGATTGAGGCATTAGGCTTTTCAAAGGAAGAAATGCTTGATGTTTTGAAAAATAAAGCGTGAGGTGAAGGGTATGTTAGAGCTATCAAATGTGTCTTTTCAATATAAGAAACAGCCGATTTTACAGGATATATCCTTTTCCTTCCCGATTGGACAAATCATTGGGCTTGTAGGGGAAAATGGAAGTGGTAAATCTACGCTAATGAAAGTATTAGCGGGTTTATTACGACCTTCTGCCGGTAAAGTCACACTGAATGGCAAGCCTGTCACACGTAGAAGTGCGGACCAAATTGCTTATTTACCCGATACTGATTTGTTTTTTGAGTATTATACGGGCGAACAGCTATTCCAGTATTATGCCTCTCAATTTGAAGATTTTTCCTATGATAAGGCCTGTATCGTCGCACAATTTTTACAGGTGGATAAAAATACGAAGCTACGTCAATTATCAAAGGGTAATCGTGGTCGGATGAAAATGGCTGCTACGCTTGGTCGAGAGGTTCCTTTTTATGTCATGGATGAGCCATTTGCTGGGCTTGATCCCATTGTGAGAGAACAGCTGATTAAGGGCTTAATTCAATTTACAGATATCGAAAATCAAACGATTTTGCTATCAACACATGAATTATATGAGGTAGAACCTATTTTAGATCAAATTATTTTATTGCAGGCGGGGTCCATCACGGCTTATGAAGAAGTTGAAACCTTACGCGATGTGGCGAATAAGGACGCAGTCGAGTGGATGAAGGGATTTTATCGTCTTTGAGTACAAGATACCGACCTCTCAAAGTGAAGAAAGGATCGTCAGTAAGCATTTTTAGCAGTGTTGCTTCAATAGCATCCACTGATTGAGGATATAGTCGCTGGCAGATGTCATAGATTTTGATCGTGGAAGAAGTACCATCAAAATCTGGACGCCATTATGCCAAGGCGAAATGGATAAGAAAGGGTGAAAAAATATGACAGAACCAATTGTACAATTGCAAAATTTATCGAAAACAATTCGAGGCAAGCAATTAATTCAACAGTTAAACATTGATTTATATCCAGGGCAGATTACAGGATTTTTAGGACCGAATGGAGCGGGGAAAACAACAACCATACGAATGATGACCGGGCTGATGCATCCAACAGAGGGCAATGTCATTATTGATGGACTTTCCCTACAAGAGCATTATGAGGAAGCCATTAGTAAGGTTGGCGTAATTGTCGAAAATCCAGAGATGTATAAATTTATGTCAGGCTATAAAAATTTACTCCATTTTGCACGTATGCATAAAAATGTGACGAAAGAACGAATTCAAGAGGTCGTTCAACAGGTGGGTCTTGAAAACCGTATACATGAAAAGGTTTCTACGTATTCACTAGGTATGCGCCAACGACTAGGATTAGCGCAGGCGCTGCTACATCGACCGAAGTTTTTAATTTTAGATGAACCAACAAATGGCTTAGACCCTGCTGGTATTCGTGAGTTCCGTATGTACCTGCGCAAGATTGCTTCGGAAGATGGCGTATCCGTTTTTGTATCGAGTCATTTATTATCTGAAATTGAGTTAATGTGTGATCGCGTGGCAGTGATCCAAAATGGGCAACTTATTGACCTCCGTGATATTCATAATGAAAGCTCATCCTTTTATTATGTGGAGGCACAGCCAAAAGAACAGCTGTCTGCTCATTTTGAACAGCATGATTACCATTTCGTTGCTGAAAATGATGGCTATGTAGTGGAAATGAAGAAAGAGGATGTACCTGCATTGACGACTCAATTAGTGCAAGCGGGTATGCAACTATTTGCTGTACAGCCACATCAAAAAACATTAGAGGATCAATTCTTAGAAATGACTGGAGGCGGACAAATTGCTGAAGCTAATTCAAAATGAGTGGATGAAATTATGGCATAAAAAGGGAACCTGGGCAATGGTGGCGATGCTCATTCTTGTTATTCTTGTTCCTGGTGCTATCATGAAATATTATGAAGTAAAATCAACAGATGAAGGCTCCTGGCAGGAGCTTGAGCAGCAAGCAATCCAAGCGAACAAGGAGATGCTTGCAAGTGATGATTTAATGGAGGAAGATAAGGCCCGTTATGAAGAGCAAATCGCTATTTCTGAATATCGTTTAGCCAATGATGCGCCTAGTCAAAAGGATAATAGTCTTGCGAGCTTTATGTCCTTTACAAGTGGTATGCTCACACTTGTTACGTTATTTACGGTTATTACAGCGGCTAGTATTGTGTCGAGCGAATTTTCAACGGGTACGATTAAAATGCTGTTAACACGTCCGATGTCTCGAGCAAAAGTGTTAACGTCTAAACTACTGTCAACCTTCCTATTTGGTTTATTCTTATATGCTGTGAATGTGGTGGTAAGTGCTCTTGTGGGCTTGATCTTGTTTGGTATGGGAACAGGTGTCGAATTAGAAATCGTCAATGGTCAAGTAGTTGAAAAGGCTGTATGGGGGGATTTAGCGTATCATTATCTACTTTCTAGTGGTGATTTTGTTATGTCTACATTATTTGCCTTTTTAGTAGGTTCGGTGTTCCGTTCAAGCTCATTAGCGATTGGTTTAACGATGTTCCTCTCCTTTACAGGTGGCATGATTGTTATGTTCTTGAGTAGATACGACATTGTCAAATACATTTGGCTCACGCATTCAGATTTAACACAGTATGAACATGGTGGTGGCTCCATGATTGCGGATGTTACGATGCCTTTCTCTTTAACTGTGCTTGCTGTTTATGCATTCTTGTTCCTTGTGATTAGTTATACAACCTTTATGAAACGTGATATAACTGCATAATCTAAAATAAGAACTGTGCCCTAATTGAATTAGGGTGCGGTTTTTTTATTGGGCAACACGAAATATTAAAAAAGTATTTATTTTTTTTTGAATTGCGCCTATAATAATAGCAACTTAGTGAAAACGCTTTTTTTTTACTAAAGTGGTCTAGACAACTATACCAAAGGGGGATAAATAATGTTTGCTTTCTTACAAAAAATCGGTAAGTCTCTCATGTTTCCAATCGCTACATTACCAGCAGCAGCATTACTATTGCGTTTAGGTTCAGGGGATATGCTTGGAGCCGTACCGAATGAAGCAATCCAGTACATTGCTAGTATTATGGCCGCTTCGGGCAATGCTATACTTGGCAATTTACCAATCATTTTTGCGATTGGGATTGCGATGGGATTTGCACATGATAGCAGTGGGGGCGCAGCACTTGCAGGTGCGATTGCTCATCTTGTATTAGTGGCCGTTTTAGGAACTGTTAATGAAGAATTAAATATGGGTGTGTTTGGTGGTATTATTGCCGGTATTACGGCAGGCTTATTATATAACAAATATTATAATGTGAAATTTCCAGAATGGTTATCATTCTTTGGCGGACGGCGCTTTGTACCGATTATTACGTCCATTACCATGGCGATTTTAGCTAGTATTTTAGCGATTGTGTGGGGACCAATTCAAGGTGGTATTGATTCTGTCGGCAATTGGATGATTGGCGCAGGATCACTTGGTGTTGGAATGTATGGTTTCTTCAACCGTCTATTAATTCCAGTTGGTTTACACCATGTCATTAACACGGTCATTTGGTTTGATTTTGGTGAATTTACGAATGCTGCGGGCGAAGTGGTGAAAGGGGACATCCACCGTTTCTTAGCGGGAGACCCATCAGCTGGACATTTCCAAGCTGGTTTCTTCCCAATCATGATGTTTGGTTTACCAGCAGCATGTTTGGCGATGTACTTTGCAGCGAAAAAAGAAAAACGTCCTGTCGTTGGTGGGATGTTCTTTTCCATCGCTTTGACAGCTTTTTTAACAGGTGTTACAGAACCGATTGAGTTTTCATTTATGTTCTTATCACCAGTTCTATATGGTATTCATGCTGTACTAACAGGTATAGCACTCGCTGTGGCCTATATCGTTGGATTCCGTGATGGCTTTGGATTCTCGGCAGGTTTAATTGACTATTTATTAAACTTAGGTCTAGCAGATAAACCATTGCTCTTACTGCCTTTAGGCTTAGGCTTTGGTGCGATTTACTTTGTTGTATTCTATTTCTTAATCAAAAAATTAGACTTAAAAACACCTGGACGTGAAGACGACGAGGAAGAGGATGGAGAAGCAAATGCTGCCATTTCTGACGATGTTGATTTACGTGCCTACTATACAATTGAAGCATTAGGTGGAAAAGAAAATATTCAGCAAGTGGATTACTGTACAACTCGCTTACGACTGTCTGTACAGGATGCCAATGTTGTAGATGAAAAAACATTGAAGCAAACAGGTGCACGAGGGGTAATGCGCATTAGTAAAACGAATGTTCAAGTGATTATTGGTACATCTGTTGAGTTTTTAGCAGAGGCTATCAAAGATCGTTTGAAAAAAGGCAATCCAGCACCTACAAATACACAAGTGCCAACAGCACAGTCTGTAGTGCAAGAAGCAGTCAAAAATGAAACAACGAACTTCCATGATTTTGAAATGCCCATGACAGGTGATTTATTGCCATTATCAGAAGTGCCAGATGAGGCATTTTCGGCAGGGTTGATGGGTCCTGGGTTTGGTATTCGTCCAATGGATGGCACAGTTTATGCACCGTTTGATGGGGAAGTGGTGATGATTTTCCCAACGAAGCATGCGATTGGCTTGAAATCAGATGCAGGTCTGGAAGTATTAATTCATGTTGGTTTAGATACAGTCAAACTTGATGGTAAAGGCTTTGACCTGTTTGTCACGGATGGTCAAAAAATTCAGCGTGGAGATATGCTTTTAAAGGCTGATATCAATCAGATTAAAGACCAAGTACCTTCTGTGATCACACCAGTTGTTTTCACAAGTTTAATGGGTCAAGAGATTACACTCGGAAAATCTGGCTATCAACGAGCGGGCTCTACCAATATTATTGCAATGAAAAAGTAACAACAAATAGGGCTGTTTGCAAAAGCTACACATAGGCAATAGGAAATGGCAAATGGACACCTTTTCAACAGCCCTTGTTCAAGAAGAGGAGATGTTTTTCTTGAGTTTAATAATTCGGAACATCACAGTGGTCAACGCAAATGGTCGAGATGAGCAAGTGGATGTGTGGATGAAGGATGGCAAAATTGCACAAATTGCTACACAGCTCAATGTCAATCATGTGGAACAGCTAGATGGTTCAGGGAAATTTTTATTGCCTGGATTTATTGATATGCATATTCATGGGTCCGCTCAAATGGATACAATGGATGCCTCAGATGAGGGACTTCATATAATGGCACAATCGTTACTAAAAGAAGGTACGACAAGCTTTTTAGCAACCACTATGACACAAAGCTATGACAAAATTGAGCGGGCCATTGCCAATGTGGCACAGTTCCAGCCACAGTCAGATGAGGCGGAAATATTGGGGCTTCATATTGAAGGACCATTTGTTTCAAAAGAGCGGGCGGGAGCACAACCTCTTGACTATATTGTCCCGCTTGATATGGCTATATGGACAAAATGGCAGGAATTAAGTGGCCATAAAATTAAGCAAATTACGCTAGCACCAGAAGAACCGAATGGCATGTCAGCAGTGCAAAGCATTTCTGCAAGCGGTGTCATCGTATCGATTGGTCATTCAGATGCAACATTTGAGCAAATGCAAGAAGCGGTTCAATTAGGTGCTTCACAGGGGACACATTTATACAATCAAATGCGTCCATTCCATCATCGTGACCCAGGTGTCGTTGGTGGCGTCTTGTTGCTAGATGCCATCAAGGCTGAACTCATTGTTGATTTTATTCATATGCATGAAGGGGCAGTGGAAATGGCCTATCGGTTAAAGGGAGCAGATGGTGTTATATTAATTACCGATGCGATGCGCGCAAAGGGTATGCCATATGGAGCGTATGATTTAGGCGGTCAAATGGTTCATGTGACTGAAGCGGGCGCTCATTTATCAAACGGTGCTTTAGCGGGTAGTATTTTAAAAATGGATCAAGCTCTACGAAATATGCGTCATATTACGAAATGTACAATGGAGGAGCTTGTGAAAATGTCAAGCTTCAATGCTGCTCAGCAATTGAAATTAACCAATAAAGGGCAGCTTGTGCAAGGCTATGATGCAGATGCTGTGATTATGGATGAACATTTAAAGCTTTATCAAACAATTAAGGCAGGCAAGGTCTTATATGATGCCATGCAATAGGCGATGACCGTTAACGTCAGAAGGCATGCAAACATCTAGCATGGAACGATCGAAATGAAAAGGTGATAGAACATGAATACCTATTTTCAACAAGTCAATCGATATTTAACAATGGTGGCACAGCAGGAAAGTGAACAAATTAGACATGTTGCCCAGCAAATTGTTGAACGTCTCACAAAGGGAGGCATTATCCAGCTGTTCGGCTCTGGTCATTCCATGTTATTAGCACAGGAATGCTATTACAGAGCGGGCGGCTTAGTGCCTGTTAAACCGATACACATTGAATCGTTAATGCTGCATCAGGGTGCACGGCAATCCTCGCAAAATGAAAAAAAACAGGCATTTTTAGCCTCATACAAGGATCAGCTACAGTTTGATGACCACGATGTTTGTATCATCATTTCGACATCTGCCAATAATCCAGCACCAATTGATATGGCTATCTACGCTAAGGAAGCGGGTGCTTTCACCATATCCCTGCAATCACTGGAGTATCAGCAACAGCCATCACGACATCCATCAGGCAAGCGTTTAGAGCATGTGGTCGATGAAGTATTGAATACGCATGTTCCATTAGGGGATGGTGTGTTAACTGTTAATCAGTTGCAATATGCACCTGTGTCCACCGTCTTAGGTGCGACATTATTAAATGCTTTATTCGCACAAATTATTGAGCTAATGCATGAACAGGGTGCAAATATACCAGTGTTTGGTAGCAATAATCTAGGTAAAAATAATAACGATGCGCTCATTGATCAATATGGTCAGCGTATTCATTTTTAAGGCACGAATGAAGGAGGATGAACGGTGAGATTAAAAAGATTTTCCTCAATTGATGATTTATATGCACAAGCCGTGACAACAATCGTTGAAGCTAAAAATAATGGGGCGACAACTTTTGGATTGGCTACTGGTGGAACAATGGAACCGTTATATGCTAAAATCTGCAAAACAGATCTCGATTTTTCACATTGCATTAGCTTTAATTTAGATGAATATGTGGGGCTTGAAGCAACTCACGAGCAAAGCTATGCCTATTATATGAACAAACATTTATTTCAGCAAAAACCATTTCGTGCATCCTATTTGCCAAATGGTCTAGCAGCAGATCCTTTAGTGGAGGTAGCTCGCTATGAAGCCTTACTGCAACAGTATCCCTTAGACTTCCAATTGCTTGGGATTGGTCAAAATGGTCATATCGGCTTTAATGAACCAGGCACGTCATTTGCTTCCTTGACGCATCTTGTCACATTGGAAGAATCTACTCGTCAAGCCAATGCTCGTTTCTTTTCATCCATTGATGAGGTGCCGACACAGGCATACACGATGGGGATTCAATCAATTATGCGTGCAAAGTGCATTTTGTTAATCGCAGTGGGAGAAACTAAGCGTGAGGTTTTAGAGCGCATGCTGGCATCTGATTATACAGAAGATGTTCCAGCAAGTGTGTTGTCCAAACACCCAAACGTTATCATTTTGACAGACTTACAAGAAGAGGAGAATATATAATGAAAACACAACAATTTACAGTAGTCGATCCTTTAGGAATTCATGCACGTCCAGCAAGCCAACTTGTGGCAAAAGCAACACCATTTACTTCATCAATTGAAGTGCGTACAGAAGAAAAAGCAGCTAATTTAAAATCCATTTTAGGTGTGATGGGATTAGCCTTGAAGCAAGGCTCACAATTTACACTTGTTGTAGATGGGGAAGATGAAGAGCAAGCATTAACAGCTTTAACGACACTCATAACAGAAATGGGGCTTGCACAATGACACAACTCACTGGTATTGCCGCTTCAGACGGCATTGCCATTGCCAAAGCATATCGTTTTGTCCAACCAGATTTAACATTCACGAAAACAACGGTTCAAGATATCGAGGCTGAGCAACAACGTTTAGCAGCCGCTCTTGCCAAAGCAGAGCAAGAGCTGGTGGTCATTCAACAGCAAACATTGAAAAAATTTAGTGCTGAAGAGGCTGCGATTTTTGAGGCGCATTTATTAGTGGTGAATGATCCAGAATTAATTGGGCCGATCAACCAAAAAATTGCAGATGAGGCGGTTAACGCAGAGTATGCCTTACATGAAGTATCGTCTATGTTTGTGGCATTATTTGAAGGTATGGACAACGAATACATGAGTGAGCGTGCATCCGATATTAAAGATGTGACAAACCGCATATTAGCACATTTGCTCGATGTACATATTCCAAATCCAAGCAGTATTAACGAACAGGTGATTATTGTTGCGAATGATTTGACCCCTTCAGAGACAGCCCAATTAGACCGTAATTATGTCCTTGGTTTTATTACGGATATCGGTGGTCGTACATCCCATTCAGCCATCATGGCACGCTCGTTAGAAATTCCAGCAGTCGTAGGGGCAGGGACGGCAACGACAACGATTCAAGATGGCGATTGGTTAATCGTCGATGGTTTATCTGGTCAAGTGCTTGTAAATCCAACAGCAGATGTCATTGCTAATTATCAAGAAAAGGCACAACATTATCGTACACAACAGGCGGAGTGGTCTACATTAGTAAACGAACAAACTGTGTCCAAGGATGGCGTACATGTTGAACTAGCTGCGAATATTGGATCACCAAGTGATTTGGACGGTGTGCTGCGTCATGGTGCTGAAGGAATTGGCCTGTATCGTACAGAGTTTTTATATATGGGTCGAGAAAACTTGCCATCAGAGGACGAACAATTCACCGCATACAAAACAGTCATTGAAGGAATGAAGGGTAAGCCAGTAGTTATTCGAACACTGGATATCGGTGGTGACAAACACTTACCATATTTGCCATTGCAAGAAGAAATGAACCCATTTCTCGGTCATCGTGCCATTCGTCTATGCTTAGAGCAACAAGAGCTATTCCGTACACAATTACGCGCTTTATTACGGGCTTCGGTATATGGTAACTTAAAAATTATGTTCCCAATGATTGCGACCATCCAAGAATTTCGGGAAGCAAAAGCCATTTTGCTGGAAGAAAAAGAAAAGCTTGTAGCGGCATGTATTGCTGTAAGCTCAGACATGGAAATCGGAATGATGGTTGAAATTCCAGCCACAGCAGTAATGGCAGACATCTTTGCGAAAGAAGTGGATTTCTTCTCCATTGGTACCAATGATTTAATTCAATATACAATGGCTGCGGATCGTATGAATGAAAAGGTTTCTTATTTATATCAACCGTATAACCCAGCCATTTTACGCTTAATTCAAATGGTTATCGAAGCTGCCCATAAAGAACAAAAATGGGTAGGGATGTGCGGTGAAATGGCAGGCGATGAGTTTGCTGTTCCACTATTGCTAGGATTAGGCTTAGATGAATTCTCCATGAGTGCTGCATCTATTTTAAAAACACGCTCCTTGCTGAAGCAATTATCTGCCACAGAAATGCAAGCTTTAGCAGCACAAGCCCTCCAATTAGCAACAGCCGAGGAAGTGCTGGAAAAAGTAAAGCAGGCTGTGAAATAAGATAGACCAAAACCCATCTACCTATACACAATTATGGTAGATGGGTTTATGTTGTTAAAAAATAACATTAAAAAACATTATAGCAAGGCTAGGGGTCGATTTCCGTTCCACCAGGGTCCTTTCCAGTGAGCACGTAGAAGTTATATTGCACTCTAATCAACCATGCTACCAAAATAATCGAGAAAGGATTAGACATAACATCAATAAAATAAGTAGTTTTTTACCTTTCACAATAGTTCTATTCGAAATAGAATTTAAATAAAAAGTAGCTGAAGATAAGCTTCAACTTCTTTTTTAGTGAATTATGCATGTTTTGAAATGATTTGCTGAAGCTTAGCTTGCAGTGTCGGTAAGTCATGCATCGTAATCGTTGTTCTGACATAGCGTTCATCCATATCTAATGCCTCTGCAAAAAAGCTACCAATGCCTCTTACCTTGCGATCAATTTGCATTAAAATTTCCGCTGAATGATTAGACTGGGAGAGGAAAACGATTTCCAGCTCATCTAAATGTCCTCTATATTGTCCAGTTGGTACAAATTCAAATTCCTGTACAAATGGATAGTAGCCACGGAAGCGGGAAGGGGCTTGTTCGCATTCAGCTTCCCGTAAACGGAAACCTAGGCCTTGAATTGTATCCAATATATGCCCTGCAAGCGTTGTTGGCTCCACACGAATATAATCCTTATCACTTGGATCGACAGCATTTTTAATATCGAGGCCCGTTTGAATCCAAACCTGTGTTTTACCAGCACTAATCGGTGTTTCAAATGGCAGTGTTATCGAAATAGGAAAGGCCTTTTCTTCACCAGCCGCCAGTGTGAAAGGCTCTGTTACTTTGACTTTTTGTAGAGCAGCAACCTCTGTATGTTTATGATCATTGGACTCGCGAATATAGGTCGTATTAACTGACAGATAAATAGCATCAACTTGTTGGTCAATTTGACCGCCACGCACGATGATTTCCCCCTGCATAACCTCTCCAGCGCGATAAGTATCCTTTGCCAATCTTGTATCCACTGTTGCTGCACCTATTCCAAAACTTGCTAATGCTTTATGAAAAAAAGACATCTTTCATTCCTCCTACTGACATGGTTAGCTATACATACGCTCGTGTTGAAAAAAGGTTTCAAGACTGGCAAATTTTTCGCTATACTAGTTGGAAAATGAAATTTTTAAATGCGTGTTGTTTTTGTAAGAATACTAAGGTAAGTAATGATTTCTGCACCGATTATTCATATTTAGCTTTTATACTAAATGAATGTAGGTCTTCCTAATGATGAAAGATAGAGGGTGTTGAAATGTATAGTGTGATGTCCACCATTAGTCAGTTTATTAGTGAGCCAATTACGCAATTATTACATGGCTATGAGCATTCTGCATGGATGATGGCCGTTCTGCTTGGCTTGATAGGTGCACTTGCTCCATGTCAAATAACAGGGAATATGAGTGCCATTACGTTTTATGGCAGTCGAACGCTTCATAGGAGCAGTATTTGGCAGGAGATTATGTTTTTTATGATGGGCAAAGTGGTTGTTTTTAGTGGGCTTGGACTGCTAGCTTGGCTGTTGGGTCAATCGTTTGAAACGAAGATGACGCTATATTTTCCAATCTTTCGTCAGGCAATCGGACCAATGCTGCTATTAACAGGATTCGTGCTAATCGGTTTAGTAAAATTCACCTTTCTGCAACGCTTGTCATCGAAATTACCACCTATAGTAAAAGAAGGGAAATTGGGTGCCTTTTTGATGGGTGCTAGTTTTTCGATTGCCTTTTGTCCGACCATGTTTGTCTTGTTCTTTGTGTGGCTCATGCCCGTTGTAGCAAGCACTTCCTATGGCTTCATCCTACCAAGTATTTTTGGCGTGGCAACGGCTGTACCGCTTATAATCATGCTCCTCTTGCTATATGTTTTTAATGCCAAACGTCTTATTGTAAGGACAAGCATGAAGATGGGGAGAAGTATGCAAATGATTGCTGGTTTATTATTACTATTAGTCGGCATGATAGACACGATTACATATTGGGGATTATAAGGATAAAGAGAACATAGCCGAGTGTTTTTGCTTGGAAACAATAAGGTAAATCGTCCGTGCCAAAGTGACATCTTACAATATACTCGATTTTTGCAGAGCTAGATTTTCGATTAAACATATACCCAATTTGGCAACGAAATTTAGTTTTTCACCATATCACGTCATCATCTTTGCGTATGCAGATGCTGGCAATATACCGATTAGTCTCTTCATGGTAATTACTAATAAGATGGTTGAGTGAAAGGGAGATGAATGGTTATGGTATATCCTGCAAAAGTAAACAAGGTTCCGGTTATATTGAGCTTCTTAATGGTCTGGCTCATGGCGGCTATGGCACTGTGGCTCTTCGCAACATCTTTAATGGTCATGATTATGTCTGTGTGTTTTATTCTTTCAGCAAGCGTCGTCTGGTGGTACGCCACATCTATTCAGTTTGTTTTTGATGAAGAATATCTATTAGTGAAAAGTGGACCATTTAAAAGTAAAATCCCGTACCAAGGCATCACAAAGATTGCTCCTACAACTGCCGAATTTACGGGTTATCAGATTTCTACAGCTGATAAGGGATTAGAACTTTTCTATCAAACGCCAGCTCAAGGGAGTGTAAAGATGTTGCCACAGGATAAATGGGCATTTCTTAGTGAGCTAACAAAGCGATGTCCCCATGTACAGATTCCACAAGCCCAACATTTCAAGTAATGCTAGATAAGTTAAAAAAGGTAGCTGATGTGTTGATCAGCTACCTTTTGTTATTGATCAAGCTTTGTTAACGTTTTGCCGCTCCAACCAAAAATAATCGTTAGAATGGGACCTAGTAAGCAGAAGAAGGTGAAGGGTAGATAATCCAGTGTGGAGATACCGAGGACACTTGTGATGAAAATACCACAAACACTCCAAGGGACTAGCGGATTGACGACCGTACCAGCATCCTCCATGACACGAGAAAGGTTTTTCGGCGCAAGACCTACCTTGGCAAATTGCGCTTTAAAGGCTTCACCAGTTAACAGAATGGATAAATACTGCTCACCGATTAATGTATTGACACCAATGCCCGTAATCGCAGCACCTGTTATAACGGAGCCAGCACTTTTAAATAAGCTTTCAACTTTCCCTAAAATACTTTGAATAATGCCGAGTGTAAATAATAATCCACCCATTGTTAAAGCAAGTAAGACAAGCGCGATTGTAAAGAGCATACTATTCATGCCACCACGCGTTAGCAAGGCATCTACTTCCTCATTACCAGTTTGAGAGACATAGCCATCAAAGAGAATTTTGAAAACATCTGCAGCTGGTAACGGGTCAAGCATATAGGAAAGACCTACACCGATAATGGATACGACTGCCAAAGTAATGACAGCAGGTGCTTTATAAAAGGTCATGATTACAAGGACAACAATTGGCAATAATGTATACCAATGAATCAATCCTGTCGACAGTAGTCCTTCTTTAAATAGCTCCACGGTCTCAAACGATGTTGAAGCACCAGATGGCGATAAAATAGCGTACAGCACAAAGGAAATGATGAAAGCAGGAATAGTGGTCCAGCCCATATTTTTAATATGCTCAAAAAGATCTACCCCAACCGTACCTGAAGCAAGATTGGTTGTATCCGATAAAGGAGACATTTTATCACCAAAGAAGGCACCAGAAACAATCGCTCCAGCCGTGATCGTTAATGAAATGTCCATCGCACCAGCAATGCCCATAAATGCCACACCAACTGTTGCCACCGTTGTTAACGAGCTCCCAACAGAGATGCCGACGATGCTACATATAAGGAAAACAATCGCAAAGAAAAAGTTCGGTGAAACGGTTAAAAAACCATAGTAGATGAGCGTTGGGATCGTTCCACCCATAATCCAGCTCGAAATTAAAATACCAATGAAGAAGAAAATAAAAACGGCACCAAGTCCAGCACTAGCACCAGCAATCATACCGCCTTCCAGGTCACGAAAGGATACTTTCTTCCATAACCCATAAGCCAGCAAAATGGCAATCACTAAAAAAATCGGGATGTGGGGTGCTGCTTTTAAATAGCCAATACTATAAGCCATTGTGATAATAATTAACAGTATAATAAAGAATGCCTCTATAAATCGAGGGTTACTCTTTGCTTCTATTCGAAACATGTGAATCCTCCTAATACGAATAAATACTTCTGCGCTTCAATGCGGTGAAGCCCAAAAGTATTATAGCACGCTAATATTTTTTGTCAATTGACTGAAAACAGAAGGCCCACATGTTTTCATGCATTTATTGTATAAGCAACTCTAAGGACGAGCATAACAAGAAGGAATACGTTTGCGCGTACGATAAAATACAAAAAATAACAATGAAATTCCAGCATTTTCATGTAAATTTCGTTTACAATTCCTTAACATTTCACATCATAAACAAATAAGCGAAAAAAAGTTTATTTCAAGTATTTTTATAAAAATAACAGAAAAAACGGTTATATTTAAAGAAAAAACGGTGATTTTTAATATTTGATTTCCAACGTTTGCAACTTGAAAAACAGCTTAAAAATAAATGTGGCAAAATTTATATTACATTTTTGTAAAATCAACATCTGCATGTTTAAAATTTTGTTGAATTGTGTAAATGTTTTGTTATGATGATTCAGAAATCGACAATATTTATTTCACAGGAGGAACAGGATGTTCAACTCAAATAAGCAAGATCCATTTTTTCAGTCATTATTAAAAATCGCAAAAAACGTGAATGAAGGTATTTATTATGCACATAATGCTCGCATTCAAGATATAGATGCGTTAAAAGAAATTGCCGATACAATGAAGCAATATGAAACAAGTGGCGATAAACTAATTCATGAACTTATTGTGATGCTAAATAAATCTTTTATGACGCCTATCGAGCGTGAGGATATTTTAGCATTAGCGAATAAGCTAGATGATGTGATTGACGGAATGGAGGGCTGTATTGCTCACTTCAATATGTACAACTTAACGGAAGTGACTGAGCCAATGCGCCAATTCCTCACATATATTGCAAAAAGCACAGATGAAATGGTACAAGCCATGGAACTGTTAAATAGTAAAAAGCTTGTAGAAATGCGTAAACATGCTATTCAAATTAAAGATAATGAACGTGAATGTGATGAAATTTTCCGTTCTTCCATGAAACAGTTATTTATCCAAGAAAAAGATCCAATGCGTCTGATTGTTTTCAAGGATATTTATGAGCAATTTGAAGATATTGCCGATAGCTGTCAAACAGTAGCTAATACAATTGAAACAATAATTATGCGTAATGCGTAAGATGGAGTGTACGAAATGGATACGATATTATTAATCACCATACTAGTCGTTATTTTCGCACTTGTGTTCGATTTTATTAACGGCTTCCATGATACAGCAAATGCCATTGCCACTTCTGTATCAACCCGTGCCTTAAAGCCACGTACTGCGGTTTACATGGCAGCGGTAATGAACTTCGTCGGAGCCATTACCTTCGTGGGGGTAGCGAAAGCATTAACAAAGGATATTGTGGACCCGTTTACTTTAAATGCCTATGACGGCGATATTACAGGTTCTGTAGTGATTTTAGCAGCTTTATTATCTGCCATCACATGGAACTTGTTAACATGGTACTTTGGGATTCCATCCAGTTCTTCTCATACATTAATTGGTTCTGTTGCAGGCGCAGCCATTGCCGCTGCAGGATTTGATATTTTGAACTATGCTGGGTTTATTAAAATTCTTCAAGCACTTATTTTTTCACCATTGCTAGCATTCGCAGCTGGTTTCCTAATGATGACAATATTGAAGATTATCTTCAAAGATATGAATTTATATCGCACAAATAAAGGCTTCCGTACCATGCAAATTGGGACAGCTGCCTTACAATCTTTTACACACGGAACAAATGATGCTCAAAAAGCGATGGGGATTATTACACTAGCTCTAATCGCGGGCGGCCTACACCATGGGGACGATATCCCATTCTGGGTACGTTTTGCAGCAGCAACAGCGATGGGTCTTGGTACATCTGTAGGTGGCTATAAAATCATCAAAACAGTTGGTGGTAAGATTATGAAAATCCGCCCAGTAAATGGAGTAGCGGCAGATTTAGCTTCTGCTTCCATCATCTTTGGTGCGACGTTGATCCACTTACCAGTATCTACAACACATGTTATTTCTTCATCCATCATGGGTGTAGGAACAGCGCACCGCGTCAAAGGCGTTAAATGGGGCATGGCACGCAAAATCGTCACAACTTGGGTCATCACAATGCCAATCTCAGCCGTTATGGCAGCCTTGATTTACTATTTTTTAAGTTTATTTTTCTAGTACGATAAGAGGAATGCACAGCAATTGTGCATTCTTTTTTTATTTGCGTAGATAAGTGAAGGATAGCGAGAGAAGAAAGCAGGATAAAGGAGAGGAAGTGGATAGGAAGAGCAAAGTGGAGGATAGAACGAGAAAAGCGGTGGATACAACGTTTAAAGTGGGGGATAGCGAGAGAAGAAAGCAGGATAGAGAAGAGGAAGCGGATAGGAAGAGCAAAGTGGAGGATAGAACGGGAAAAGTAGTGGATACAACGCTTAAAGTGGAGGATAGAGCGAGGAAAGTAGTGGATACAACGCTTAAAGTGAAGGATAGAGGAGAGGAAGTGGATAGGAAGAGCAAAGTGGAGGATAGAACGCTCAAAGCAGAGGATAGCCTGAACATAGCGGTGGATACAACGCGCAAAGTAAAGGTTACACCTAGTAGAATGTTGGGAACATTCCTACTTGTGCGAGGAGCGGATTCCCTCTAAGGTTAATTATAAAGAAAGTATAAACTTCGGAGAAAATCACTTTTTCCATAGTAAGGTGGAAATAGGAGGAGAACGAATGAAGGAAAAGTTACTACTGATTGAGGATGATGTCGCTATTGGTCGGATTGTCAAAGAGACGCTAGAGCAGGAGGGGTACGGTGTGGCGTGGGCGACTACGGGCCTTGAAGGGTTAGCAGATTTTCAGGCGGATTCCTTCGATTTAGTGTTGGTGGATTGGATGCTGCCAGAGATGGATGGGCTTGCGGTTTGTCAGAATATACGCTGGGAAAGTGATGTGCCGATCATCATGGTGAGTGCTCGTAAGGAAGAGGCGGATAAGGTGGAGGGCTTGCAGGGGGCAGATGATTATATTGCAAAGCCGTTTAGTTTAGAGGAGTTGAAGGCACGTGTGGCTTCCCATCTTAGGCGCTGGAAACGTTATAACAGGCTAGAGGAAGTAGAAGATCGGACTTCCTATGCCTTTGGATTAATGATTGATTGGCAACGAGCGATAGTGAGTGTTAATCAGCAAGAGCTAGCGTTAACCCAAAAAGAATTTGCTCTTTTCAGGCTACTTGCTAAAAATCCGAGTCAAACCTTCACAAAGGAGGAACTGTATCAGCATATTTGGCAGCAGGCGAGTATAGAGGACACACATACGGTCACAGTACATATCAAGGCATTGCGTGAAAAGCTCAATGATTCTGTGAAAAGCCCACATTTTATTCAAACTGTATGGGGCAAGGGATACCGTTTTATAGGTGAACCATTATGAAAATTAAAACATGGTTACTCCTTACATTTTTTCTTGTCATGGTGTTACCGATTGCAGGAGCATACAGCCTTTATGTATGGATAAATGCTTATTATCAAGATAAAAATGTTGCGGAATACTTTGATAAGTGGACTGAGCTGAATCAAATAAAAGCAACCATTGACAATCCAGCGCTCTATCAAAAAAACGCGGATTTACAAGAGTTAGAAGAGCTGACAAATGACCAGCTAGGGATTACCCTTTATACAAAATCTGGCTTTATTTTATATTCCTCCAATCCTTTGTTATCAGGCTATGTTGGAAAAGAGCGCATGTTTAAAGGATTATTTGATTTACAACAAACATACAACGCCTTTACCTATAAGGAGCCTGTCTATCAACGGGGCGATTTATTGGGTGTCTATGAAATTCAATTAGTTAGGGCAGATTGGGTAAAGGGTGTTGAAAATCGTTCATGGCTTGTTATAACAGGTTCCATTTTACTATTCCTTGCCATCTATTTAGCTGTCCTGTTCGTGCTTAATCGTAGACTAAATCGACCATTAAAAGAGCTGATGCAGCAAATGCGCATTTTTGCAAAAGGTGGCCATGTAGAAACAAATCTTAGCGCAAGGAAAGATGAAATTGGAGAATTAGCTCAAACATTTGTGGCCATGCAGAATGAAATTGAAAAGACAAGAGCTTCCTTAAAAGAGGAGCAGCTACAAAAAGAGTTGATGATTGCAAGTATTTCCCATGATTTAAAAACGCCCCTGACTGCCATTCAAGCCTATGCAGAATCTTTACAAAGCAGGGGGCTTACAGAACAGCAACAAGAGGAATATCAGCAGGTCATCGTAACGAAGGCTGATCGGATGAAGCATATGCTAGAGGATTTACTCATGTATACATTGCTCCAATCAACGAATTATGAATTAGAGCTGGTTGCTGTTGATGCTGCAGAATTTTTTGAGATGGCATTGTCTGACTATGAACCATTATGTGAGGAACAAGGATTTACTTTAAACGTTTTCTGCGATGTAGATGGGCTATATGCGGTTCACCCGAAACAATTACAGCGTGTGATTGATAATTTAATGAGCAATGCTTGGCGCTATGGTGAAATCGGTACATCTATTGGCTTAGCGGCCGTCAATGCTGGGAGTTATCCAGTATGGAGTTTTGATTTCCTGAAGTCAACCTTGGACAAGCAAGAAGGTGTATATATCATTGTACAAAATAGTGGTCAAGGCATTTTGCAGGAGGACATCACAAAATTATTCGAGCCCATGTATCAAGCAGATCGTGCAAGAACGAAGGCTGGAGAACGAGGGACAGGTCTAGGTTTAAATATTACAAAACAAATTATCGAAAAACATGGTGGTACAGTAGAGCTGTTTTCGCAGGAGAATATCGGAACAGCTGTAGTATGCTGGCTACCACCATTTAAAGGAGCAATTAAAAATGAAATGGAAAAAAACATGCCGAACAGCGGGCTTAATTGCTGTGATGACATTTAGCTTAGTGGGCTGTAATACGGAGGCATCGTATTCACCACAGGAAATTATTGAGCAAGCACTACAAGAATCCAAAGAACCACTAACTTATTATGGCGAATACACGTTAGATATGGGGGAGCTTGGTGGCAAAGCCCAAGTGAAAGAGTGGGTCAAGGATGGCAATAGACGTATGGAGATGACAGGTGACAATGGTGAACACGTCATCTCAGTCATGACTGATTCACAAGTGATAAGCTATGATGTTGCTGAAAATACAGCCTATAAAATGGCCTTTCCACAAGGCGGACTAGATGGGCTTCAATCACCTAGAGATCAAGTACAGCTTATTTTTAAGTTAATCAAGGATACACATGAGATTAAGATCGCAGGTGAGGAAAAGGTAGCTGGTAGAGACACGTATAAAATTGTAGCCAAAACGAAAAAAAGCGAATCGTTATTTGGGGATATCGAAGTATGGATTGACAAGAAAACATGGCTGACATTAAAAACGAAGACAGATAATGCAGGAAATCAAATGATCACGGAATTTACAAAGATGGAGGAGGGTAAAAAAATAGATGACCAACAATTTACACTAGATCTACCAAAGGATGTAACGATTGAAGAAATTAGTGGAGAGGATACTTCAGAATCTGTTTCGTTAGAAAGTGCCAAAGAAAAACTAGGAGCTTTTTTAGTAGTCCCACAAGAAAATGATCTAACGCTAGACAAGATTTCCATGGCTAAAGGATTAGAAGATCGACCTGAATATTCGTTTGACTATGGATTAGATGGGCAGCCAGCATTTTTTGTTACTATTTTCAAGGCAGATCCGAGTTTGGCAGAAATTGAGCCAATATTAAATGAAAAAGAGATGGTTATTCGAGGGCAAAAAGGAACTGTTATGGATGATGAAAATTTCCGTTCCATTTCTTGGCAGGAAAATGGCTATCAATACAATATCGTTGGGGAAAATCCAGCGTTAACGCTTGAGGATCTTTTAAGCTATGTGCAACAAATGACATTTGTTCAATGAGGTGATGCTATGAAAAGAGCAGAAGGGCTGAAATGTCTTGCATTGTTTTTATTTACCACTATTTTCTTATATGGAGTAGGGGAAACCTATGGAGTATCTTGGCTACAATTTCACTTTTTAGGTCAGTATGATGATGCAGGTTTTTATTTTAGTTTTACATCCCTGATTCCCATCGTGATTGGCCTATTTATGGTAGGGCTTTATGAATCCATCTTAAAACGTTTCATCTAAATAGAACAGTGGTAGGATCACAGATGGATGATCCTGCCTTTTTATGGTTTAATTTAAAAAAAGGAGGTTTTTGACGATGTCTACATTTATAGTTGGCGTACTCCAACAATTGACCTCACCCCTGTTGATGGTTGTATGCTTTTATTTTACGTTAACTTATTTTCATCATCTAAAGATAGGTGATGATAGGGGCATCAAGAACACAAAATGGGCAGCGGTGCTGTGCTTAGCGCTTGCTTTGATATTACCGTTTATTTACAACTTTCTTATCTTCATCATGAGGGGATAAAGTGATCCGTACATAGTAAATGTAGCAGGTTTATGATTTATAAATAGATGATCTATTAGTTTAAAAACAACCACTCTATACGGTCACCGAACCATGTAGAGTGGTTGTTTTTTTGTAATACTTACGTAATTTGCTGTAAATGTGTTTTCTGAAAGGCTTCCTCATATTTTAAACCGTAGCCAAGTGCGCGATCTAAGAAAATATGTGCGAGCCAAATTAAAGCAACCATCAGAAATATAGAGCTAGACATCATAAAGCCTATTACTAGAAGGAGGGCAGGCAATACAAAGCTATGCCCAATATTATAGAAAACAGCGCCTATTTTCGGATTGAGGAGATAGCCGATCATAGTGATGTCAGGGAGTAATAAAAACACCATAAAATACAGCCATGAAAAATCCAAGTGCCCATAGAAAAAGACGGTGATAATCAAGGCAATCACATATTCTAAAGAGATGATTTTACGTAATTTCATCATAAGCCACGACCTTCCAATAAATTTTGATACATCCCCTCAATGAGAGAGGCAATTTTTTCTTGATTTTTTTCATATTGTCCGTCAGCCATTAATGTTTTAGTCAATTGTAATGATTGCAGTGCGTGCTGATAGAAACGTAGTTGTTGCTCGATTTGTGTTATTTTGACTGAAAATAGCTGTACGGTTTCTTCATTACAAGCTGTGGAGATAGGCTTTTGTTCCAAGGTCAGTAAATGTTTAATTTCTTGTAAGGTAAAGCCGAGTTGACGTAAGACGATGATGAATTTCATTGTCTGCTCACATGCGGCATCATACACACGATAGCCATTGTCCTGTTTTCGGGGATGTAAAAGACCCTCTTTTTCGTAGTAACGGACTGTATCAGTTGTGAAGTGAAATTTTTCGGCGAATTGTTTAATTTTCATACGAGCACCTCCTAAATTAATCCTAACATTGGAGTATGCTCCAAGGTCAAGGTTCTTTTTGAATAATAGTTAAAAAAATGAAACGGTTATTTAGTGGCAGTCGTTTATAGTGTAAGAAGGGGAGGTGGACGGCATACTTGAAGAAATAATCGATGAACATGCAGAACATTTATTACGTCTCGCCTATTTTTACGTGAAAAACCGGCAAACAGCCGAGGATATTGTACAAGAGGTCTTTATTAAATTTTCTCAGCGTGGCTATGAGGAGCGAGGGCAGCTACGTGCTTATTTATCCACGTTAACGATTAATCAAAGCAAAGATTATTTAAAAAGCTGGCATTATAGGAAATTACTATTCCAAGAAAAACTATTTCCGCTACAGGGGAATAAACAGCGGGATGAGCTCGTTGCAGCAGAGGAACGATCTCAGATTGGGGCAGCCATTTTAAAATTGTCCTTAGCCTATCGTGAGCCCGTCATTCTTTATTATTTTGAAGAAATGAAGATTCGTGATATTGCTCAGCTACTAGGAATTGCAGAAAATACGGTGAAAACAAGGCTGAAACGGGCAAGAGAAGCATTAAAGCCCCATCTAAAGCAGGAGGAATGGGAGGTGCTAGGGCATGAATGATATACAGAAGGAATTAGTCAATGTAGCAGGGGATGTGACAGTGAGCAAAGAAAGAGTCAAAAAACATGTGTTACAACAGCCGACTAACAGAAAAAAATCTGTACGATTCACGCTATTAACGGTTGTGCTCACTCTTTGTGTTGTGGGTTTTATAATGATGCAGCTTTTAACGAATGAAACAAAGCAGACGACCGCCCTATTCCATGAAAGGCAACTGGAGCACTTTGAGCGTATTAGCCATATGATACGGTCAGGGCAAGAGCAGGCATATTATAAAGAGGAGGCGTATTTTTCATATGAAAAACTTGTTGCCTCCTACTATTTTGCGAAATCATTAGGGGTTACCTATTCTAAGAAAGAGTTAGAGGCAGAAAGAAAGAAACAGGTTGAGCAATTGGAAATGCTACAGCAATCGCCTGAATCTAAAGCTTTTTTTCTCGGACTAGAGCCGAAACAATATGTGAAAACATACCTTGAACCCCTTCTACCAATGTATACCGCTAGGACGAAGCTGTATGCGATATATCAAGAAAAATATCCAACCTTTTATGCTTATCAAGAGGTAGCCAATATTGATGCCAAACGGTATTTCCAAGCGCATTTTGCTGAGCAGGCAAGAACCTTTCAAAAGGAGCATAACATCGAAATACGTACCAGTGCACATGGCTCTTCAATGGTCGGCACAGTTGCGAAGGTCGAATCGAATGTTTTCTTATTTATAGAAGGAGTGATTCCTGAGGATCTTAATCATATGACGGAGGGACAGCTTGCGGAAAAATATGAACAAGCCGATTGGTATCCTGTGCTGGATGAATTTCCTGTCAAGCAAGGGGATTATATTACTTTCACTTCAATGGGAACAGGGAGCATTGAGGAAAACGGAGTCATAAGAAAATATGGTTTATTAACTAAATTGGAAAAACTAGAGCCAACCATTACAAAGGTGCTTGAGCTGGAAAATGAACAAGAAGTCGCTCAGTTTTTGCAGGATGTCCCATGGCAGCCAGCCAATAAGATAGCAAGACCTCCCGAGTATTCTTTTCAGGTTGATGGCGTGCGTATCGAAATGTGGAAGGGCTATGGTGGATCTCTTTATCTTCAAAAGGTAGGGAGTGGAGAAATCCAGCTGAATGCTAAAAGAGCAATGCAGTTAAAAGCGCTAATAGGTTTACAGGAATCTTAGCAAGTCTCTTTGAAAGAGGCTTGTTTTTTGTTGAGGAGAAAATTATAGTGAAAGTACCATGTTAAAATAACTTTTCATTACATCTAGGATAAAATACATAGAGATATTTGTTGTTAGGAATAATTGCTTAATGATGGGAAATTAAATGAGTCCAAAGAATTGTAATATTTTGTGTGCAAAGGTAGTATTAAAGAAGTAAGGGTGAAAATAAGGGGGAGCGGTATGAACACACAAGAATTTGAAGAATTATGGATTACGCTCAATGAATTATATAATGCTGATCGCTTTTTAGAATATATAGAAATAAGTAGTGCCGCAATCGAGAGTGCCATTGAGCTTGGAATGTATGATAAGGCTATCCTGCTATTGCGCTATAGTTGTGCTAGTTATTTTCAAACGGGTGATCTACAGCTTTCCATCAGTGTCCTTGAACAATATCGTGAGCTAACCTTTCAACATGGCAATGATATCGATTTAATTCAATACTACAATTTAGCCGCTATTTATTGGGGAACATTTGGTCATTTAAAGAAATCAGAAGAGTTAATGCTGAAGGGCTTAAAAATAGCTGAAACGATTCATCATGTGGAGAGTATGGGGAAAATTTACAATAACCTAAGTGATTTAGAAATTTCGATGGGCAACTATCGCACAGCCAAGGAATTTGCCCTAAAAAGTCTTTACTATTCGAATGCATTTGAAGTGAAGCATAAAGAGCCCTATACAGGGGTTATGTATCCTAAAACGAACCTAGCTGTTGCACTTATCTGGCTGGAAGAATTTGATGAAGCGAACGAACTCTTACTAGAATTGCTGGCAACGATTCAAGATCCGCCTTATTCGAAAGTACAACTAGAGGTATTCAATGCGTACGCCTTCCTATGTGAAAAACAAGGGCGTATCAGTGAAGCCATTGATTTATATCAAAAGACGAAACATTATGCTCTGCAAAACAATGACCTGTCCTTGCTGCAAATCATTTATAATTCTTTAGTGAAATTAATTGAGGCACAGGGCAATAAAATTGTGTTATGTGCTATACAAAAAGAATTTATAAATATTTTATTAGAAATTCAACGTGAAAACTATTCACATGTATTGTTTGAAATGGAATACAACGATCATAAGAAGCAATTTGAAAAAAATGCCTATATGGATCCGCTGACAAATATCTACAATCGACGCTATTTTGATGAACAGGCGAAAAAGATGGTTGAAAAAGCGGCCGAAAGTAATCAGCAACTAGCTTTAATGATGGTGGATTTAGACCATTTTAAAGAAATCAATGATATGAATGGACATTTAATTGGCGATGATGCGTTGACGAGTACAGCCAAAGCATTAAAGGACTATTTTGAACCGTTTGAGTCCATTGTTGCTCGTTTTGGTGGGGATGAATTTATTGTGCTAAGTCAGGTTAAGGAAGGGGAATCGGTGCAAATATTGGCTGATAATCTTTATCACGCATTAACGGCATTGTCTCTGGTAGTGAATAATGAAAAGGTTCATTTGGAATTTAGCATTGGAGTAAGTACCAATCAGCGAGGCAGCATTGTAAAAGTGGAAGAACTAATCCAACATGCAGATGAAGCGCTCTATAAGTCCAAGCGCAATGGTCGCAACCAAATTACGCACTATAATCATTATTCCGATGTGGGAAATGGTATATAAACGAGGGAGAGGCATATCTGCATAGGAAGTGCCTCTTTTGTGTAAGTTGTCAACTAATGGTTTGGATTGATTAAGCCATAATAAACAATATCTTCGAAAGCACCATTTTTATACACATGCTGTTTTAAGGTTCCCTCATAATGCATCCCGCATTTCTCCATGATTTTGCCGGATGCAGGATTGGATTGAAAATACTGAGCATAGACACGATGATACTTTTTCTCTTGAAACGCAAAGGCGATGATTGCTTGGGTTGCTTCTGTCCCATAGCCATTTCCCCAATAGGGCTCCCCAATCCAATAGGCGATTTCGCCCCTTTGATGTGGCTGCTGATTGGACAACCCTATCGCCCCATATAATTGTCCACTGTGTTTATCTGTTATAGCCCATTCGTAGAGGCGATTCTCCTCAAAGTTTTGTTGATGAGTGGCTATCCATGACAATGCACAATCTATTGTGTAGGGATAAGGTACGTTCAGTGTGCTTTTGTAAATGGCATAATTGTTACATAAAACACTTACCTCAGGTGCATCTGCTTCTGTAAAAGGGCGGAGTAATAAACGCTCAGTCTCCATTGTTTTTTCTGCTGCTCGGTAAATCATCGAATTCCTCCTTTGTCTTCAGCGATATTTTTTAAAGCTTGAGAAGATGAATCGATTATAGCACAATAAAAGGGAAAATAAACCAAATAACAGTTAAAAATACATCTTGAATCAGAATAAATATTTATTGAAAAACGATAAAAATTATGATAAATTGTACAGGAGAATAAATAAAAGAGGTGCGTCAGATGAAACGAGAAACGCTCTTTTTAAAGATAGCTGTTTTTCTAATGGGAATACCGGTTCTTGCCTTATGTCTATTGGTAGTTCCTCGTGTAGCGATAGGGGCAGCACAGCATTTTCCGAAAACAACCATTTTTGCTTTACTAGGTGTTTATGCAACGGCCATCGCCTATTTTGTTGCTCTGTATACGACGATTAAACTACTAAGCTATATCGATCAAAATATTGCGTTTTCAGAACGATCCGTGAAAGCTTTAATCAATATTAAATATTGTGCAATTATCATTAGTGGTGTATACGTGGTAGGCATGCCACTGATATACTATGTGGCGGAAGTAGATGATGCCCCTGGTCTTATTATTATCGGAATGGTTATTATTTTTGCTTCCTTTGTCGTGGCAGTCTTTGCTGCTGTGCTGCAAAAGCTTCTAAAAAATGCCATCGATATCAAATCAGAAAACGATTTAACGGTTTGAGGTGAATACTATGGCAATGATCATCAATATTGATGTAATGCTGGCAAAACGAAAAATGAGCGTAACAGAGCTTTCAGAAAAAGTGGGCATCACGATGGCAAACCTTTCTATTTTAAAAAACGGCAAGGCCAAAGCCATTCGTTTTTCAACGTTAGAGGCCATTTGTGAGGCATTGAATTGTCAGCCTGGCGATATTTTGGAATATCGAAAGAACGAGGACACGCAAAAATAAGAGTCTGCTTCATGCAGATTCTTTTTTTGTAGGAATTATTGCCAGTAATGGTCGTCCTATGATACGATAAAGAAAAGATATATCGACAGGCAGTCGGTCAAATGTAAGGGGTTGTGATTATGAGGGAAATGAAGAAGGCGGAAGAGCGTCGCAATGAAATATTAGATGCAGCAGACGAATTATTTACACAGAAGGGGTTTGACGGTACTAGCACCAGCAATATTCTTGAAAAAGTGGGCATTGCACGGGGCACGCTTTATTATCACTTTAAGTCTAAGGAAGATATTATGGATGCCCTCATTGAGCGTTATACAAGTACGATGCTTGCAAAGGCAAGAGCGATTGCAGAAGACAAAAGCATTGCTGTGAATGAGCGCATTCTACGTGTTGTGATGGCATTAAACATACAGCATGAAAATGGTGGTCAGGAGATTATGGAGCATGTGCATAAGCCACAAAATGCATTAATGCATCGAAAAATACAGCAGGTGGTGATGAATCAAGTGCCACCAATCCTTACGGCCATTATTCGTGATGGTATTGAACAGGGCGTTTATCATACTCCCTATCCATATGAGTGTATGGAAATGATTATCGCCTATACCAATGCTGTATTCGATGATGATTTAGTGCTGATGACAGATGAAGAACGAGCGGCACGCATTCCAGCATTTATCTTTAATGTCGAACGAATGCTTGGAGTGGAAAATGGTAGTTTGCTCTATATGATGCAAATGTTTGGCAAGGATGGCGAAGGTAGTACGACATAAATACGAATGAGGGTCTTATTGGGTTTGACGGTAGTTAAAAACTTCCAAAGAGGTGACCTATGTATTGGAAATTTGTGCGAAATGATGTGGCAAAGAGCAAGCTTATAGCAGGTATCACGATACTGTTTGTGGCAGCTGCTGCTATGCTTGTCACGCTCTCGGCAATGCTCATTGTCCATTTAACAAGTGCGATGGAAACGATGATGGAGCAAGCAGAAACGTCTCATTTTCTACAGATGCATGCAGGCAAAATTGATCAAGCACGACTCACTGAGTTTGCGGAACGTGATGAACGTGTAGACGAATTTCAGGTCAATGAATTTCTCAATGTAAATGGTGCCAAGATCCATATTGCTGGCACCACACTAGCGCATAGTGTACAGGACAATGGCTTTAGTACGCAAAGTGAGAAATTCGATTATTTACTGGACCTGGATGGTCATGTAATTGAAGTGGCGAATGGCGATATTTATGTGCCAATAGGCTATTGGAAGGATGGGACAGCTAAACTGGGTGACACCGTGATTGTTCAAGATAAGCACTTGACGATTGCAGGATTTTTACGAGATTCACAAATGAATGCTATGCTGGCCTCTTCAAAACGCTTTCTTGTCAGTGAACAGGACTATGCAGCCATCCAGGGAGCGGGCACGGTTGAATATTTGATTGAATTTCGGTTAAACGATTTGGCTGAATTAAAAGATTTTGAAGAAGCCTACACACGTGCAGGGTTAGAAGCGAATGGACCATCCATTACGTTGCCGCTCTTCAAAATGCTAAATGCACTATCGGATGGGCTAATGATTGCTGTCATTTTATTAATCAGCCTTCTTGTAGTATTCATTGCTTTTATGTGTATTCGTTTTACATTACTCACGAAGATGGAAGAGGATTATCGCGAAATTGGTGTCATGAAAGCGATTGGCATTCGAGTTGCGGATATTCAAAAGATGTATTTTGCCAAATATGCTGTGATCACGGTAATAGGCTGTATGCTAGGGTTTGCTAGCTCTTTCTTGCTTCGAAATAGGCTACTTGAAAATATCCGTTTGTTCATGGGGGAAACGGGCAATACCTCACTGATTTGGCTGTTCACCTTCATCGGGCTATTGCTCGTATTTATCGTGATAATGGGCTATGTACAATCTGTTCTGAAACAATTTCGCAAGCTATCAGCCACTCAGGCGTTGCGTTTTGGTACAACACAAGGAAAAACACAGCATACAAAATGGTTGAACCTCAGCTCAAATAAAAGACTTCCCATTAATCTCTTTCTTGGGGTGAAGGATGTCCTGTCACGGAAAAGGCTGTATGCCACTATGCTGGCCGTCTTACTCCTGGCAACATTTATCATCATCGTACCTCATAATTTACACAATACGATTGCCGCCAAAAGCTTTATGACGTATATGGGCATTGGCAATAGTGATATTCGAATAGATGTCCCACAAAGCAAGCAAACTGCCCAGCAGGTGGCAGCTGTCATTAAGACATTAGAACAAGACAAAGCAATCGAGCATTATAGTGTGTTGACGACAAAAAAGTTCGCGACAATGGCCGATGATGGCTCGGAAGCAAGCTTAAAAATAGAGCTGGGCGATCATACAATCTTCCCAGTAGAATATGCACATGGCAGGGCGCCAATTGCCCACAATGAAATCGCGCTTTCTGTGCTAAATGCTGAAGAGCTTCACAAAAAGGTTGGCGATGCTATGTCATTGATCATTCATGGTGAAGTGAAGGATTTGATTGTTAGCGGCATTTATTCTGATATTACGAATGGTGGCAAGACAGCAAAGGCAGCTTTCTTTGACCATTCTACAGAAAGTATGTGGAGTGTCATCTATGGAACGATGTCTAAGCCATCGCAGGTCGAGGAGAAGCGAAAGGAATATGCAGAAACATTTTCTTTTGCAAAGGTCTCAGGCATTGATGATTATATCAACCAAACCTTTAGCACGACCATCCATGCCATTGAAAAAGCATCTCGTGCAGCACTTGCCATAGCCCTCTTGCTGTGTTTGCTCGTCACGCTGTTATTTATGAACATGCTAATGGCGAAGGATCAAACATCTATCGCTATTATGAAGGCATTAGGCTTTACTAACAGAGATATCGCTACACAATATGCGGCTCGATCCGTGTTTGTTTTACTTTTGGCTATAACAATGGGGACGTTCCTCGCCAACACGCTAGGTGAGCTTGTGACAAGTACGGTTATCGCATCATTTGGTGCGGCTTCATTTAAGTTTACGATTCAACCTCTAGCGGCCTATGTTTTTTGCCCATTAGCGCTCACAAGCGTTGTTCTGCTAGCTACACTCATAGGTACGTCCAGGGCGGGGCATGTCAAAATGATGGACCATATAAAGGAGTAGAACCTTATGAAACTAGTGAGTGGTAAGCAAATAGCAAAGTCATTTCAGGTCGGCGATGAACAGTATAATGTGTTAATGAATATTTCCGTTACAATAAATAAAGGGGAGTTCGTTGCCATTATGGGGCCCTCTGGCTGTGGGAAATCGACACTCTTGTATGCACTTAGTGGGATGGACACTATCGATCATGGGCAAGTGATCTTTGATGGCATGGATTTAGCCTCACTTCGTGACAATGAGCTTGCGGATTTGCGCAGAACAAGAATGGGCTTTGTGTTTCAGCAGCCGACCTTTCTAAAAAACTTAAATATCCTTGATAATATTTTGTTACCTGCGATGCGTGATCAACGAAAAAATGTGAGCATCTTAACAGACAAAGCGCTGTCCATCATGGAAAAAATGGGAATTGCGGACTTAGCAAAGCGAGATTTGACACAAGTTTCTGGCGGACAATTGCAACGAGCAGGCATCTGTCGTGCATTGATTAGCGATCCTCTAATGATTTTTGGAGATGAACCAACAGGTGCTCTGAATTCAACATCTGCACAGGAAATCATGGATTTATTCACGGTCATCAATAGCGAGGGTACAACGATCATGCTTGTGACACATGACCCGAAAATTGCTGCCAGAACGGAGCGTATTCTCTTTATGTGTGATGGAGCCATCGTAAATGAGCTACGATTGCCCACCTTTACAGGCATAGATTTAGACGATAGAATGGCCAAAGTAGTGGCTACTATGCGAGAAATAGGTATTTAAATAGATGAGAATCCGTAATGATTAAAAAATTACGGATTTTTTTTGTGAAAATTGAATCGTAATAGCAGTGGCGTCCGTCAGTAGTGTAGAAAGAAGGTGAGAGCAATGATGGATATTGAACAGATAATCGAGGAGCATGGTGATTACTTGCTAAAGGTCGCCTATCTATATGTGAAAAATAAGACGACAGCAGAAGACATTGTGCAGGATGTGTTCATCGCCTTTTATCAAAAGCAGGAACAGTTTCGCCAGGAAGCATCATTGCGTACATATTTAGTGAAAATGACGGTTAATCGAAGTCATGATTATTTACGGAGTTGGAAAAGCAAACGGCTGACACTGTTTGAAAAGATTACAGGGCGCACGACAACGGTTACACCTGAAAAGGAGATGCTAGAGAAATCCGTCAAAAAAGAGCTAATGGAGGCATTGTTTACGTTATCAGTCACCTATCGAGAGGTCTTGATTTTGTATTATTTTGAGGAGATGACGACTGTGGAAATTGCCCAGCTCGTGCATTGTCCAGAAGCAACAATTCGTACAAGACTACAGCGAGCCCGTAAACAGCTGGCAGCAGCAATGGGTGACTTTGATTGGGAGGGGCTACGTCATGAATCAATTTAAAGAGGATTTGCTTAAGGAGCTACAGGATGTCAAGCTCTCACAACAGCGCAAGCAATTAATCGCTGACAAAGCGCGACGACAAGGGCAACGTAAAACAGGAGGGGAATGGACATATCGTCTCGTGCTGGCAACCTTTACTGTTTTCGTCATTGGTTTTAGCTATATTTTGACACAGCAAAAGGAACAGCGTACCACAGGACAGCAAGCAGCTAGTACATCATCAGATACATGGCACTGGTGGTCCCTTTTTGACTCCGATTATGTAAGAGGCATGTTATTGCTTGGTATATTTATCGGAGCAACTTTTATTGTCAAGCGTTTGTTAGTGAAAAAAGGATATGGCCTACCTGTTTGTATTGAATGTGGGGAGAGCTGGTCTGAGAAAGATGCACGTAAGTTGTATCGCAAAAATGGTGAAATTGTGTGCCCTCATTGTGGACAAAAACAATATCGCACAAAAAAATCCATTCAAATCAGTGGTGTGATGACGATGCCAGTGCCGTTATTGATTATGCTGCAGCATGTTTTCCAACATTTTGTTATCGGACTTATTTTCTTTTTAGTGGGCATGTTCTTTTATCATCATCAAATTGCGCCATATGTGTTTAAGCTGCAAGAAAAAGATCCAATGAATGAACCTTTATGGTAATCATTTTGAAAGGAAATTGCTATTGTAATCTAGCAATTTCTTTTTTTATTCGAAAATAGATTGACAACGGTTTTTATTTGCTTTATCTTTGTGTTAACTTATTTTAATTATTGGTTAACGCACAAGGGGAGGCTTTTTACATTGAAAAAAGGAAGTACATATCAATACGTGCTAGCAGCATTTGGGGCAGCGATTATCGCCGTTCTCGCACAAGTAACGATTCCACTACCACTTATTCCGATTACAGGACAAACTTTAGCGGTTGGAATTGTCGTAACCATTTTAGGGACAAGATTAGGGACGATATCTGTCCTGCTTTATATACTATTAGGCGCAGTAGGTTTACCTGTATTTAGCGGGATGTCAGGCGGACTCGGGATTTTAGTTGGTCCAACAGGCGGATATATCGTCGGTTTCCTTGTCACAGCGATTATTATGGGCTTATACTTAGATCAATTTGGTATTACATTTGTTCACGCTATTATTGCGAATATTATTGGCATGATCATCACATTAGCGTTCGGAACAGTGTGGTTAAAAATTGTAGCAGAATACACGTGGACAGCTGCCTTTATGGGTGGTGTTGCACCATTTATCGTAGTGGGGATCGTCAAAGCGGTACTTGCAGCGTGGATTGGTGTCATTGTCCGTCGTCGCTTAGAGAGCGCACATTTAATTGAAGCAACAGCATAGGACATGGGAGGAATTGTTTTGGCAACATTATGGACAGGTGGCAAGATTTACACGATGGCTCAGGTTGGTGAAACAGTGGAAGCAGTCCTTGTAGAAGATGGAAAAATTGTGGCGACAGGCTCAGTGGAGAGCTTGTCGCCACTAGCTGCTTCTATCCAACATTTACAAGGACATGTAATGTATCCAGGCTTTGTCGATAGTCACTTACATATTATTGGTTATGGTGAAAAGCTCAAGCATATTGATGTCTCCACAATTACAAGTAAAGAGGCATTACTCAAGAAGCTTCAAGAGCGAATGTCCAAGGCCACGGCACAGGAATGGGTCATTGCAATCGGGCTAAATGAAAACCAATTTGATGAACCGATTTTGCCGACATTAGCGGAGCTAGATGCCCTTGGAGAGGCCCATTTAATCATTAAACGGAGCTGTCATCATTTGATTTTAGCGAATTCCAAGGCACTTGCCTTTGCTGGCATTACCAATGATACACCTTCACCAGAGGGCGGTGTCATTGACAAAGTCGACGGTCAGCTCACAGGTGTACTAAAGGACGCAGCATTGTATTTAATTGTCAACCATATGCCGCATATTACACCTGCGTATATCGAGGATGCTTTGGCAAAAGCGGTGGCCTCGCTTCAATCCTATGGTTTAGTAGGAGGGCATTCTGAGGACTTAAGCTATTACGGACCACCAAGCCAACCGATTCTGGCTTATCGTAAAATCGTGGAGGCACAGCAATCCTTTAAAGTTCATTTATTACAGCATCATACGGTCTTTGAAGCGGTCGCAAAAATGGATTTAGCCTCATCACCATTTTTAGAGTTTGGCGCTATGAAAATTTTTATTGACGGAGCCTTTGGCGGTCGCACGGCGGCACTACGTCAACCGTATAGTGATGACTCTAACAATGCTGGGATGCTCATTCATACAACAGAGCAATTAACGACCTATGTTCAGCTTGCTCGTCAGTACGGACAAACTGTGGCCGTGCATACGATTGGAGATTTAGCAATAGCAACGATTTTAGACGTTTTTGCGGCCTATCCGCCGCAGGATGGTCAGTTTGATCGCGTGATTCACTGTAGTTTAGTCGATGATGAACTATTAGCCAAGCTAGCTATTTTACCTGTTGCGGTAGATATGCAGCCGCAATTTGTACAGGGAGAATATCAAGCAGAGTTATCGAGACTTGGAGAGGTGCGCGTTCAAGGCTTACATCCTTTAAAGTCGCTTCTTGACCGAGGGCTGATTGTGGCAGGGGGCAGTGACGCCCCGATTGAGGTTCCCAATCCGCTACAAGGCATTTACGCTGCTGTCACAAGAAGAAATATTGGCGAAAGCCATGAGGGCTATAATCCGCAGGAGAAAATTTCACGGTTTGAGGCCGTCCATCTGTATACCGTAGGAGCAGCCGAAATAATCGGTCAGTCACATAAGCGTGGCAAAATTGCAGCAGGCTATGCAGCCGATTTTACGGTTTTACAGGAGGATCTTTTTACTGTAGATATTGAACAACTACCACATATACAAGTAGCTTGTACGGTGGTGGATGGGAAGATGGTATATGAAAATCGCTGTGAAGGATAACCTTTGCAGCGATTTTTTCTCGGTCTATTGTTTGTCAGCCAAATTTTTTACTTGCTGCTCTAAGCTCGATACACGTTTTGTTAAGTCCTCTACTTGCTGTTGCATGGTTGGTGGAGGAGGCACAGGGACGGTTGACTTCATTTTTTTAATCATATGAATCATCACGAAAAAGATAGCTAGAAACATACATAAAAGAACAGTTGTACTAATGATATCGCCAAGAGTGAATTTCATGTTTGCGCTCCTTTCTCTAGTGGGTATCTAGTTATATACTGGATAGCAACATGAAAAGTTTCAAAAAAATGGAGAAAGTCACGATAAATACACAAATCTTCTCTTACTTTGATGCATAGGATACTTGAACAAATTGCTATTTTAGCGGCTTTCAGTACTGTGCTATAGCTATTTGAACATACGTTAGAAGAGAGCTATTCTAACAGCATGACAGGGGTGAGTACGTGCACAAGGCAGGACAAGTAATGCGACAGGCTGTCCACAATATTTATGCGTATCGGTTAGATTATGTACAAGTTTTCGCATTGATTAGAATTTTTCAGTTTTTATTGATAATCCCTGTAACCTCGATCGTCTTGAAGCTCATGCTCCGAGTAACAGGGTATACACATATTACTGAGCAAAATTGGCAAAGCTTTGTGGCGCATCCCTTTGTCATCATGATGATTTGTCTATTAATTTTGCTGTTTTTATTATTTGTTTATTATGAAATGGGCTTTCTCTTTCTTATGGCCTTTCATCAGCAAAGGGGGATGCGCTATCGCTTTCTTCCTTTATGGCAGCAATTGAATCGAAAGGTTATTTATTTTTTTAGTGTCCAAGTCTTATTTTTAATTGTCTATCTTGCCCTATTAATGCCATTAGCTTCCTTTATGCTACCACTCACCTTAACGCAATCCGTTTCTCTGCCACATTTTTTAACAGACGAAATAATGAGCAGTCGAGCTGGTAGGCTAGCATATGCTGCGGTGGCAAGTATCGTGGTGATGATCGGCATTCGTAGTATTTTAACGTTACCAATTTTTACAATCCAGCCCAACATCTCGATTCTACGTTCCTTTAAGCAAAGCTGGCATTTTTCTAAACGAGGTTTATTTGAACTGTTAGTATTATTAGCGATGCTTTTAACAGGTCATTTGCTAATGATGCTAGGAATAACGGTCATCAGTACGTTTCCGCTCTATTTAATAGAGCGCATAATGCCGAGCGCAGCATTGGTCACAGCGGGGCTTACACTTGCCTTGTTAGAAATGGTCTTTGTAGTGCTATTTAGTTTATTACAGGCTATGTTTTCACAAGTCATGGTTGCCATTACGTATAACACGCCAGTGCTAGGCAAAGTCAGAGTGGCTACCAAGAGACAGCGACGCTATAAGCCATTACTATTGATCAGTTTCATCGTTTTTATCGTATTAAGTATGATGAACATCAATTCTTTAGAGAAAAGTGTTTATGCCCCAGATACTAAAATTATTGCCCATCGAGGCTATGTTGCAGGTAATGTAGAAAATACGATTAGCGGGTTAGTAAATGCAGCGAATGCGGGGGCAGATTTAATTGAAATCGATATTCAGCAAACCGTAGATGGTGAATTTGTTGTCTTTCATGATCGAACATTAAGACGGCTAGCCGGTAAAAATGGTGTCATTGCGAATATGACCCTAAGTGAACTAAAGTCATTAACCATTCACCAAAATGGCTATAGCGATAAAATTGCATCTTTAGAGGATTGTATCGAAATTGCCAAAGCGTTAGATGTGGCGTTATTAATCGAATTAAAGGTGCACGGCCAAGAAACGGAAGATGTTTTACCTAAATTAGTTGAGAAGCTACGTCAATACAAGGTGCTGGATTCCTACTATGTGCAATCCGCTGATGTACAGAAAATGGCGCAATTAAAAAAATTGGTGCCCAATTTGCGAGTGGGCATTGTCTATGCACTCAACATCGGACCAATGGAGGAAAATGTTGATTTTATCGCATTAGAAGAATCCTGGGTAACCGAGCAGCTGATTGAGGAATTAAAGCAGCACCCAACTGACTTATTTGTTTGGACACTCAATGACGACCGTTCCTTGCAAACCTTTATTGAAAAAAACGTCAGCGGCGTCATCACCGACCACCCCGACGTCGCCCGCGAGCTAAGAGCACAACAAAGCGAACATCAATACTTCTTACAGCGCATCCTCAATCGACTGCGATTTATCTTTTGAGGGAAGCGAACTGAACGCCCGCGAGCGAAGTGAATACTCGCGGAAGGAAGGTGAATACTCGCGGAAGGAAGGTGAATACTCGCGGAAGGAGAGTGAATACTCGCGGAAGGAGAGTGAATACTCGCGGAAGGAGAGTGAATACTCGCGGAAGGAGAGTGAATACTCGCGGAAGGAGAGTGAATACTCGCGGAAGGAGAGTGAATACTCGCGGAAGGAGAGTGAATACTCGCGGAAGGCAAGCGAATACTCGCGGAAGGAGAGTGAATACTCGCGGAAGGCAAGCGAATACTCGCGGAAGGCAAGCGACAACCCGCGAAAGTAAAGCGAACACCCAGATGCCCTCAAATCAAAGCGAACAACATAAGCGCTTCATCATACGCAACCGTTCGATAGCAGTTTGACTTCGCTGAAAATAAAAAAATCGGTCAGATTGTAACCTTTTTCATGCAGAGGCGACTACTTCTATGAATTCGAGATATGAAGGAGATGCTTTTTTATGAAAATGACGAAAGTCGTACCATTTGCTATGTCAGCATTATTATTAGGGGGCGCGATTGGAGCTCCAACTGCATCAGCTAACGAAGGTGAGGCTGTGGTGACGAACGCAGAAACTACGGAGCAACAAGTGCAGCCGACTTTTATTAAAGTAACGGGTACAGTGGAAAATGTAGATGTTCGTGAAAACGGAACGTCCTATACAGTAATGGACGGTGACAATACGAACATTGTCATCGCTAATAAAGAGTCATTCATTTTCGATAATACAGGAAAAGAAGTCAAGCTTCAAAAAGGGGATAAGGTGTCGGCTTACTCTTATGCCAAAAAACCTATGCTTGCAATTTATCCACCGCAGTATAACCCAGAAGTAATTATTGTTGAAACAGAAGCAATGGGTAGCGTGGAAGTTGATTTCTTCGATAAAAATTTAATCGATACAGACAACAACTTAAAATTAAATGTTGGAGAAGATACTAAATTAGTAAGTGCTTCTGGTAAAGATGTAAAATTGGATGATTTAAAAGAGCAGCATTTAGCCGTGTTCTACACAATTGCTACGATGAGTATTCCTGCTCAAACACCACCTTCAAAAGTCATCGTGTTGGACACGATCGAGAAGGAAGAACCAATTGAAGTAGATCCAGAGCCAACTCCTGAACCAGCACCATCGAATCCAGCTGTTCAAGAAATCATCAAGAAAGACTTTTATGAAGTAGAAGGGACGAAAATGGTGCCACTACGATTAATCGCAGAAGAACTTGGCTTTAAAGTAGAAGTTACGCCAAAAGGTGCTATTATTTCGAAAGGTGCCGTTTCTTATACGATTACTCGCGGTCAAAAGGAATATGGCTACAATAAAGCGCTTCGCCAATTTAAAGTAGCGCCCGCTTTATTAGAAGCTGGCAAAACATATATACCTGTTGAATTAGCAGAAGAACTAATGAAATAATGACATTGAAGTATCTGGCAATTCGCTAGGTACTTCTTTTTTTATTTCCTTCTAATGGAAAATTCAGTACAATGAAAAAGAAAAGTCGAAGCATAAAGGAGAACGTTATGAAGCAAGCACTCATTATTATTGATATCCAAGAGGCTTTCTTTTTGGATAGCCAACAAAATCTATGGAATGATGAAACGATTATTAAAAATATCAATACGGTAATCACATGGGCACGTCATAACGAAGTCCCAATTATTTTTATTCAACATACAGAGGCCAATGATGTTGATTTTGCAAAGGGTCAGCCAGGGTGGGAGCTGTATCATGGACTGCTTAGACAGGCACAAGATAAAGTGATTCAAAAAACAACTTGGGATGCTTTTTATCAAACGGATCTTGCACAATATTTGAACGAACAGCACATTGATCAGTTGATTTTCGCAGGTGCTCAAACAGAGTTTTGTCTTGATACGACGATTCGCAGCGCTTTTAGTCATGGCTACCATCATAATATTTTAATCGAAGATGCACATAGCACCTTAAATAGTCAAGTACTCGCAGCACCTCAGATCATTCAGCATCACGAATCCGTATGGCGTAATCGCTTTGTAAAAATTCAGCCAGTTGAGGAGTTCCCAAATGCTCATTGACCAAAAAGCGTTTCATATAAAAGAGCTAGACTATATTATTCGCTGTGCACAACTTGAGGATGCTCAAGCTTTATCGGATTTGCGCCTACAATTGGACGGTGAAACAGAAAACTTCGACCGAGAGCAGGGGGAGGCATTCATCGATCAAGCGGGCTTCGAGCAGCTTATTCAGCAGGATACAGCAAGTCCGAAAAATCTGTGTTTAGTAGCGGTTGTAGGTGATCAAATCGTTGGGTACTCCAGATGTGAGGGATCTCCATTAAAGAGACTTGCCCATAAAGTAACATTTGGCATCGGTGTTAGGAAGGCTTTTTGGGGCTATGGCATTGGAAAAGCTCTACTACAAGTATCTATTGATTGGGCAGATGCCAATGGTGTACGGAAAATGGCATTAGAAGTGCTAGAAACGAATGAAAAAGCTATACAGCTCTATGAAAAATGGGGCTTTACAGTAGAAGGTATTTTGAAAAATGATAAATGCCTTGCAGATGGTAAGTACTATCACACAATCATAATGGGTAGATGGCAACCCTAGTTAAGAAGGAACAGATATGACCAATTTTATGTATATTTTTTGTTTAATTGTCTGGGGACTTAATTTTATTGCAGTAAAGATTCAAGGAACCCCAGTCAGTCTAGAATTATCTTTAACCTATCGTTTAGTTATAACTGCTTTTTTATTTGGCCTACTTGCTTGGTTGATGAAACCACAGGGGAAGCCGCAGCAGCACGATTTTCCATTTATTATCGTCTTTGGTATTTGTAATTTTGCCTTCAGTTATTTAGCTTTATACTATGCGACGATGTTGAGCTCCGCTGCGATTGTCACTTTAATTTTTTCATTAAAAGTAATTTTAACGCCCATTGCTCTTCGAATATTTCTTAAAGAACCATTACATCGTCGCGTTTTAATCGGTGGTATTTTAGGGGTAATCGGTGTTGGGGTATTAATCTATCCCACTTTACATAGTTTTTCAGGTTTGGCTGATTTAAAAGGGGTCCTAATTGCTTTACTCGGTACTGTTCTAACAGCAATCGGGGATGCAAGCTCTGCAAGAAATGCAAAGCGCCAGATTGACCCCATTTATGCCAATGCCATTGGTTTTACAGTCGGCAGTGTAGTCATGTGTGGTATTGTCTGGATACAAGGACAAAAAATCGTCTTGCCTACATCCATTACCTATTTATCAGCCCTACTGTATTTAACGATCATCGCATCATTTCTTGCCTGGCTATTTTATTTAAAGCTAGTAGAAAAAATTGGCGGAGCGAAGAGTGGCTACATGGTTGCGTTGTTCCCTGTGATTGGCGGGATTGCTTCTGTTGTCATAGGGGAATCTACGCTTAATCTGTATTTAATCATAGGCTGCCTTTCTAGCTGTATAGGAGCTGCAATTGCCTTAGGCTTTCAATTTAAGCCTTTTTTACGAGGAACGAAAACCTCCTCCCCTTCATAAAATAGAGAAGAACGCTTGAAAAGGGTGAGGACAAAATGTCATTCGTTCAATCGAGTACAATGGCAAGTAGCAGAGAAAAAGAAGAGGATCATTGGGACATTGACCGTTGGGAAAATGATGGTGGCAGAAGTTTGCAGACGTAAGGGGGGACGAAAATTTGTCTCCCTTATAATATGTTGAAACCTTTTTTCATGCTGCCCGTATGATTAAGTAGACAAGTTTTAATAGCAGATTTGAAAAAAGGGAGAAATATTTTTTGAACCATTGAACAAAACGATTATTATTCATTATTTATTTGATTGTTATTGCGGATGCATATTACACAACACTGTATATTGAACAAAAAACACCACCGCAATATCAAACCATCAAAGCATCAGCCTTTACAGTTAACATGGTACGGTAGCAAGCCTCACAAAAAGAAGCGGACAACCCGTCGCTTGAAGCCTATGTCCTTCAAGCCATTGCTTCAGAGAGTGACCTATGGCATGGTGACACAGGTAAGGAATTTAGAACATCGTACAAAAATGCACGTCTTTTTACGATACCAACAGCTACGTTGCTGACACCCTGTACATTTACAGGGTGTTTTTGATAAGGAGAATGAATGAAATGAGCATGGTAACCTACATAGGATTAAATTTTCAGGCTGCAATAAATGACGACGATATGGAAGATGAAGTTGAAATAACAGATTTGTTCCTTAGTAGCGAAGAGCGTCAAATGCTTCAGCATCAACATTTTACAACGCCATACCTATATGAGCTTGAAGCAAAAGGGAGTCCCATTTGGCAAATGCATAACGACAATAAAGTGCATTCGCCACATAACTACGAAAAATCCAAAAGCACATTTCTTCTTGTTTGTAACTTCCTGAAAAAACTTCTGCCAAAAGGTGATTATTGCGAAATCTACATTTGCTGGAAGGGGGAAGAAGGGGAGGATAGCGAAAAGAAATTCGAGCTCCTGTTAGACCAACTCTCAATCGACCAGCTCGAAATGAATGAAAAATACTTGATTACAATCAAAAATCAATTCTAATAAAGATTGAAGCGAAAAGCCTCACCCTTTATTAGAATTGTTTATTGGAAGTCGATCGGAATAAAATCGTCCCCGAAGAATGCTAGGATATTGCAAAGATACTCAAAGACATTCGTGAAACTCGTTTCTCAGATGGCTTGTCTTGTCTACATTGTGTTAGTATATCGGTATAGTTAGTTGCAAAAAGTTTATTTGTTTCGTATTATGAAAAAATCTCACATTTCAAGGTGTTTCGATTTACTGTGATATATTCCCCAGTTGATTTATTCATTACTTGTGACACTTTCTTGGTATGCGTTATCTCGCACCAATCATTTTGTACATCCACCAATATTTTTATTTCCACATCACTTTCTCCATATTTTAAACCACTATAAGATAATTTCGTCATGATCATCCTTCCTTTCTTAATCTTTAATATATTGTCAAATATGATATTTCAATCTACCTGTTTCTATTATACTGCACATTTATTGATTTATAAAAAAGCAACAATCTTTACGAAACCAGCCTAAAATAAAACGAGTATAGATATTATTAAACTGCCAGGGCAGTTTGGTTTAATAATCGTGCAATTGTTAGAATTTGGTATAATTATTTTGGAGGTGAACGTTTCATATATGATAGTATTTGTGTTCATTAGTATTTATTTAATGCCGATTTTAGCAATTATATTTTGTCTAAACCTTGTAGAAATAATAAAGAAAGTAAAAAAAGAACAACCAACTACTTCTAACACAGTTTGGTTAACAATCTCTTTTGCATTAATTGTATGGAGCATTGCTGTTACATCTTTTGGTGAATAATAGAAACGCTTTAGCCAAAGCAATCAACAGCTCTCCCTTAAAAATAAAATTTAACAACCATCCACGATTCTGCTAAAAGAATTGTGCCTTTTCTTTGGGGGAAGGGACAGATTGCTAAACGGATAGTAGTTTAAGGCGAGGGGAAAATAAATTTCAGTTAATCGTTCAAGTTGCATACAAATATAAAGTGTGATGAATATTAGTAACTCATTAGCTATAATTATTCCAGAAAAAAGCGCTATTTGTGAGTTGAAAAAAATCCCAATTTCTCAATTTGAACACTAGGAAATTGGGATTTTATTTGATATAACAGTCAGATTTGCTTTTAAATCGCTTTGTTGTATGCAATAGTCAAGCAATTTTAAGCATCGTTTATAAATAGGAGCGTTTAGCTGGCCGTGAACCTTGTAGTTTACGAAGTTGTACAATTTGTCCTGTATGATAAGCATCGTGCAAAAGGATATTTAGATATTGTTGCCAAACTGGAAGAGAAGGACTAGGTTGATCCAATTCTGCTTCTTGAAGGGATGCTAATGAAGATTGTAAGGCATCGTGTACGTGAAGTGTTCGCTTCACTGTTTCTTGCCAAGCATCCTCATCATTCGCTCCACCTTGGACAAACGTTTCATCATTATTTTGTGGAGCAACAAATGAGTTATCTTTATGTAAGCGAGAAAGTAAGCGCTCTTTAAAGGCTAGTAAATGGTTAGTATTTTCCCAAATCGTATTAGCGGCCTTTCCTTCTAGTTGCCAACATGCTTGTGCAGCAGTGAGATTCTTTAATGCTTCTGATAGTGGTGGATACCATTCTTCTTCGAAAAAAACTTGATTGACTCCATTTTGCAAGAGTTCCTTTTTACTCATTGAGATAGCCTCCTCTTTTGTAACCTTCTAAACATGACTTACTATTAATTTATCAAATTTTCCGAAAAGAGTATATAGGAGTGAAAATATACTAACAGGGACGTTAACTAAAGAGCATTGAGTTGCTTAGGCTCAGTGCAGGTTAGAAGAACAAGAAAGGCTATTGAATGACGTTCTGTTTTGTATCCGGATCTGATGGATTTGCTTAAGTATTTATTTATAATATAAGGGAAAAATACTTACAAAATTTACATTAGAGGTGGCGATAATTCTTGAGAAGGTTAGTCATACTAGTCATGGTGATTTTTGGATTATTTTTCCCGATACAATTGCTATTAGTAAAGGCGAGTATTCAACCAAAATTGGAAAAAGTAGATGTTTCATTTATTCAAGTAAAACGTTTAAACGGGGAAACTCGTTTGTTTAAGGAAAATGATGGATATGAGGAAGTGATTATCGATAAGATTGTTAACTGGATAAATACATCAAGCCCTTCCGAAGAAGCAAATGAGTTAGAGTTAAATCAAACTTCCATCATCTCGATAATGAAAATAAAACTAAAAAACGGAGACGTTGCAGTTATTGAACCAGCTTATAATTGTGTATCCCAAAACCAAGTAAAAACATGCACGATTGCAGATGGTGAGGTTATCTATACAAGTAATAATAAAAAGCTTCGATTGAAATCAGTAGAACTTTATGATTGGCTCTTAGTTGGCTGAAAATATGAAAGTGTTGGGGCACCAAAAGATGAGTTGCTTGAAGAAACTTTATATAGCAGGTATTTTTCCTATCTCGATGAAACTTACGCAGATTTTATCATGTGTCCAAAAATCGATAAAGTTGAAACAATAGATGGCAATACAAGGAGACATATTGTTCAGGCAAGTGCGTTAAATTATAGTGCACATCATGGTGATGTTCCCTTTGATAGAATCCATATAATGTTGACTGATACGCCAGAAAATGGAGTGAAAATAAATAAAGTGACAATACAAAAGGGGATTTCTGAAAAAGAAAGCGCTATACAATGTAGGCGAGCGAGCTAAAGGATGACAGTGTAGAGAAGTTGTATGAGAAATACTAGTAAGTTGGTGAATGGATGGAACAATTGATAAAGGAAATAATGTCTCAGAGTAGCCAATATAAAGTTCAAATTATTAAACGTAAGGATTGTCTCTATACTATAGAAGTATTTATGTGGCAAGAAGAGTATGGATATGAGTATTGGCGTCCAATAAAAAAAGATTTGACTTTGGTTGAAACGGAGGAAGGTGCAATAGCATTAGCCATTGAACATTTAAGCGTGTACTCTGGAGAACAATGCTTTTATTAATGTGCCCAATTTTGGATTGATGTTTTAGAATGCACTTGCTTCGGCAGGTGTTTTTTTCATTATCGATGCTCAGATATAATATGTTTAATAATACAAAAATGGTTAAATATTGTATAATGAAGTTAGGATATTTTGATATTAGTAGCTTGTAGAAAAGAGAAAGTGGTTGAGAAAATGAAGAATAAAAAAGGCATAGTTATTGCTAGTATTATATTATTATACTGTGTGATTTCAGTTATCTATACGCTTTTACTGGATGGAAAAATCAATTGGTCTCTATTATTTTTAGCAATATGTATGATTTATATTATAGAAGTTGCTATATCTAATAATAAATTACTTAAAAAGAAATTGACTAAGTAGGGCCAATACCAAAAGCTTAACAGGTTAAATCAGTTTTTACAGTTAAGTTACATCTGTTGGTAGGGCATCCATTCACATTCCAACGGTTTTATTATTCTCCATTTGCATTTAATACCTCATATTATCAGGTGAATAAGAAGGTGGGTATGCTATTGTTTAAAGAAGTTTCAAAGCTACAATTGGTACTATCTTTTTTGATGGCTTTTATTGGCTTCTCACAAGCATTTAACAACTGGGGAGAAAAGAGAATGTTATCTTTATTCTTTTTGATTGCTAGTATATTCGTTTTAATTGTTGCGAGTTTAGCTCTAATTTTTTATAGAAAACGGCAAATCATTAAAGAGTAATGATGGGCTTCAAAAAGAAAAAGATTGAAGCTTTTTAGCTCCAATCTTTTTTCTTGTGCAATCATACCGTATTTTCTAGCCGAGGCTCAAAATAGGGGACATGATCTAAAACATTGATATATCAACTTGCATTTATTTTATTTGACGTTTGGATAAATCATCGTTGCTGGGTCGACATATTCATCGAATTGCTCTTCTGTTAGTAAACCACTTGCGATAGCTGCTGCTTTTAAAGTAGTGCCTTCTTTGTGCGCTTTTTTCGCGATTTTTGCTGCGTTTTCATAACCAATGTATGGATTTAATGCCGTTACAAGCATTAATGAATTTTGTAAATTATGATCTAGTACTTCTGTGTTAGGCTCAATGCCTACAGCACAATGGTCGTTAAATGATTTCATTGTATCGGCTAATAGGCGAGTCGATTGTAAGAAGTTGTAAATAATAACGGGTTTAAAGACGTTTAGTTCAAAGTTCCCTTGAGAAGCGGCGAAGGCAATTGTCGCGTCATTGCCGACTACTTGTGTGACAACCATAGTCATAGCCTCACTTTGGGTAGGGTTTACTTTACCTGGCATAATCGATGAGCCTGGCTCGTTTTCAGGGATTGTGATTTCGCCAATACCAGAACGAGGGCCACTCGCAAGCCAGCGAACGTCATTAGCAATTTTCATTAAATCAGCTGCTAATGCTTTTAATGCACCATGAGCAACAACAGCTTCATCATGGCTTGTTAAGGCATGGAATTTATTCGCAGCCGATGTGAACTGTTTGCTTGTTAGTTCACTAATTTCTGCTGCTACACGATCACCAAATTCAGGATGAGCGTTGATACCAGTACCAACCGCTGTGCCACCAATCGCAAGCTCTTTCATATAGTCAATATTTTGGAGTATCATATGCTCGGATTTTGCTAGCATGGCTGCCCAGCCGCTAATTTCCTGACCCAATGTAAGAGGTGTCGCGTCCTGTAAATGCGTACGGCCAATTTTAATAATATCTTTAAATTGAGCTGCTTTGTCTTCTAACGTTGATTTTAATAGACGAAGTCGTGGTAATAAGTAATCTTCCACTTTTAACACAGCTGCAATATGCAATGCTGTTGGGAATGTATCATTTGAGCTTTGTGATTTATTGACATCATCATTTGGATGAACAATATCAGCTTCGCCAGCGTCCTTTAATAATTGGTTCGCACGGTGTGCAATGACCTCATTCACGTTCATGTTGGATTGTGTACCGCTACCTGTTTGCCAAACAACAAGTGGAAATTGATCGTCCCATTGACCATTTAAAATTTCATCTGCAGCCTGTACGATGGCATTCGTTTTAATATCAGAAAGTTTGCCTAGTTTGTTGTTCGCAATCGCAGCACTTTTCTTTAAAATAGCCATGGCTTGGACAAGCTCAATCGGCATTTGCTCTGTACCAATTTGGAAATTCTCTTTACTGCGCTGTGTTTGCGCACCCCAAATTTTATCAGCAGGTACTTTAATTTCACCCATTGTGTCTTTTTCAATACGATAATCCATGTTCAAACAGCTCCTTTATTATGTAAAACTCTTCTAATATACAGATAAAAACGGATACTCTTAGTCTGATGTAAGAATATCCGTTTGATACATGCTTATTCAAAAAAGAGGGGGATTCTGAATTAAGCAATTTGGAGAAAAGAAATAATCTACTGATAATGATAATTGTTATCAATTAAAAAGTCAACGGTTTTTCTTGAAGAAATTAATGATGAGAATAATTCGCAATCGTTATCTTTGGTTTTCCCGAATTTCTAAAGAAATAAACGGCGCTTTGAGGCGTTATCTCTTTTTCTTTCCGATTTCTTTCAACGGTTGTTTTTTAGGGATTTTTTCAAATAAAACCTTTACCTGAAAGTTATGGTCATCGATTTGAAGTACCTCTATCACCTTGGCTTTGCGCCCTTTAATTCGAATATCCTCTTCCACTGTAGGCAGTTTAACGAGCAATTGGCTTAAAACAGACGTCTTGTTTTCATAAAAATGAGTCACAAACATCGCTCTTCTCCTTCTAACATTTGATGTTACTCAATTTATGAGTGGGGCATAGTAGATAGAACTTTTGGTGAAGTGGTTGATTAGATTGGAGCTTCTTTAAGCGTTCATCAATTGAAGGGACTCGCTCACCGAGATTTCCAAATTGCTCATCATGTGAGAGAACCATGCTTCATAAAGCATTCCCCATAAGTAATCTCCCAAAATGTCTGCGCAATAAAATCATTGAAATGAGCCAATTGCTAGGAAAACCAATGATTGTTGCGGAGAAAGCGTGGTTCATTCTGAAATACTTCACCAACAAAAGGTTTTATTTTATTTGAAAATCAAAAATATGACATAATTCTACGTATGAGAATTGCAACTTTCGACATATCCTTTATTTATTTCTCGGGAAATATATCATAGGATTATGAAGGAATAGTAAGGATTTCGTAAGCTATTTCAGACAATGATTTGATTAGGGATTCAGATGGGTTCTTTTAGAGAAATATAATGTGTTTATGATTTGATTGACTATTCTTATTTTTCGTTTGACTCGTGAGATAGGTGTATTATGTTTCAGCTAGGGCGATGTTCGTTATAATAAGAGAAAGGAGGAAACGAGATGTATTTAAAATCATGTAAGGTATTACAGGACACGATTCCGAATAAACAAATGTATCCTTTTAATATCCCAAGCTTGCAGGATTTATATGAGCTGGAGTTTCCGACAAATGTAACGTTCTTTGTTGGAGAAAATGGGTCGGGGAAATCAACATTACTTGAAGCAATTGCAGATCGCTGCGATTTTAATACAGCGGGTGGTGGTCGCCAGAATTTATATGACGTACATAAGGCAGAGTCTTCACTGGGTGAATATATCCGCTTGTCGTGGATGCCGAAAATCTCGAATGGCTTTTTTCTACGATCAGAAACATTTTATCAATTTGCCAGTCATATTGATTTGTTAGAAGATCCAAGGAAATATAACGCTTTTGGTGGGAAGTCGTTGCACCACCAATCTCATGGTGAATCTTTTCTTGCATTATTTATGAATCGTTTTAATGGCAAAGCTATCTATTTATTGGATGAGCCTGAGGCAGCATTGTCTCCAACGAGGCAGCTAAGCCTGCTGAAAATTATCAAGGATCTAGAGCATGAAGCCCAATTTATTATTGCCACACACTCGCCCATTTTACTGGGCTATCCCAATGCTACAATATATAGTTTTGATGAAGGAGAGATTGAATCGATTCGCTATGAGGATACCATTCATTACATCGTCACTAAACGTTTTTTAGATGCACCGCAATCCATTTTACGTGAGTTATTTGATGAGGAGAGGGAATTATGAATCAACGAAAAGGCTTAGTCATGCGAGAAATTCGATTAGACGAAATGGCACAGTCCATTGATTTACTGAATTATGTATTTCAGATGTCTATGTCCATTCACAAGGATCGCCGTTTTGTAAATGCCAAGAGCAGGCAGTTTAATGAAGGGCATGCCATTGGTTGGTTTGATGGCAAACAGCTTGTATCCCAAATTTTAAGTCTACCTTTTGAGGTTAATGTACATGGCAAAATTTATGAAATGGGCGGCATCACAGCAGTTGGCACATACCCTGAGTATTCTGGGCATGGCTTAATGGAGAGCTTGATTATTGAAAGCCTGCAAAGTATGCGAAATGAAGGACAATGCATTTCCTATTTATTTCCATATTCTATCCCTTATTATCGCAAAAAGGGATGGGAAATTATGAGCGATATTGTAGAGTTTCAGGTGAAGGATACACAGCTTCCGCATTATGCGGGACTCAATGGGAAAATTCGTCGTGTTGATCCCAAACATGAGGATGTTGTAGATATTTACGCACGTTACGCACAGAAAACGCACGGGGTAATGGTGCGCAATAGTATTGCGTGGAATGAAAAATTTCAGGAGGATTTCTGGGAGGAGAAATTCATTGATAGCGATGTCCAACTACAGGCAGCAGTCTATTATGATGAAGACGATTTAGCGCAGGGCTATATGTTCTACCGTATAATGGAGGAAAATTATTATATTGATGAAATCGTTTATTTACAGGAAGAGGCTCGTAAAGGCTTATGGAACTTTGTCTCGGCACATAGCTCGATGGTTTATAATGTTTACGGGAAAACAACGGGAAATGAAGCTGTGGCCTTTTTATTAGAGGATAGCGAGATTATTCAAAAGGTCTCTCCTTATTTCATGGCGAGAATTGTCGATGTCAAAGAGTTTTTACTACGCTATCCCTTTGTCAGTCAGGATTTCGAGCTTCAGCTTGCTGTCAGTGATCGCGTTGTGGCGTGGAATAATGGTACATTCATCATCAAAATGAAAGATGGAAACCTGTCTGTGCAAAAGGTAAGTGAGACGTTAAACGATAATGCTGTTCATTTAACTGTGCAAACATTGGCTACGATGCTGTTAGGCTATAAACGCCCAAATTATTTAGAAAAAATTGAACGGCTACAGGGTCGTGCTGAGGAAATTGCGTTGCTTGAAGCCGTCCTACCAGTGGGTATCCCAACATTTATTGATTATTTTTAAGCCTTTTAGTGTGTGAGGGGGAGAGCCATAACGTTGACAGTTATGGCTGCCACGCCTCTTTTAGCCGTTCGACACCCAATTTGATTTCTTCCATTGTTAACTTACTAAATCCTAATTGTAGCAATGGGTCCTCACTTGTTTGATTAATAAAAAACGGGCTTGTTGGATAAACCTTCACACCATAAGTCTCGGCTCGCTGGATGAGCTGTTGTTCTGAAAGCGGAGACTTGACCTTCACTACTATATAAAGCCCCGATTGCTCGCCCAATACAGCTATTTGTGGACCAAATTGTCGTTGCAGCTCCTGAACAAGGTGCTGCATTTTTTGTTTATACGTCAAGCGCATTCGTTTAATATGACGTGTCCATTCCCCTTGTGCCATGAATTGGGCCATTGTCCGTTGATGAAGGGACGAGGCATTTTGTTCAAAATGAGCAAAGCGTTCTTTAAATGGCTGTACTAGCGTATTGGGTAAGACCATATAGCTTAATCGTACACCAGGTAAAAACGATTTTGAGAAGGTGCCGAGATAGATTACCTTTGAAGGGTCGATCGAGGCAAGGGCAGGAAATGGTTGTTGTGTATAGCGAAATTCGCCATCATAATCATCCTCAAGAATATAGCCATTGACTTGCTGCGCCCATTGAATTAAGGTTTGTCGCTGCTGAATGGTCATGGACACACCGTATGGGAAATGATGTGAAGGGGTGACATACAATAAGCGTGATTGACAATGTTTAAGTATATCAAGTTGTGCCCCTGTCTCCATTACTGGCAATGTCTCTATGACAAAACGATGTAACTGAAAGGCCTCACGCGCCCCATTATAGCCAGGGTCTTCTAAAAGAACACTTGGGAAATGGTCTTTTAATAAAAAGCCCACATACAGTAGCATTTGCTGTGTGCTACTGCCGATCATGATATTTTCGCTCGTTGTCGATACGCCTCTTGCTTGTAGTAAATACGGGACAAGCTGCTCCTTGAGCAAGGGATCTCCAAATAGCTCTCCATATTGATAGCATGATGGTTCCTGTAATACTTGATTGGCTAATTGACGCCATGTTTTCATAGGAAAATATGTCTGGTCAACAGCCCCAGCACGAAAATCTACAAGCAATGATGTTGTGTTGCTGGTTGGCTGTGATAGAACTGGCTGTTCCTGTTCCTGTTCCTGCAAGAAAACTGGCTCTAATGCATTGACGAAATAGCCTTTGCGTCCTTCTCCACGTATATATCCCTCAGCTACAAGCTGTTCGTAAGCAGTTAACGTTGTATTACGGCTAACCTGTAACGTTTCTGCTAATTTTCGAATGGAGGGCAGAGAATCGTTTGTTTGAAGTGTTCCTTGTGTAATGAGTATTTTCATTTGCTGATACACTTGTTTATATTTAGCCTCTTTTTCTGTTAATAGAAAGATAAAGTCATCCATATGATACCACCTTGACATGTTGAAATATTTGAAATTGTTTCTTTTGGAATGTCAGATTATTTACTACCATCATATAAGAAGGACAATGAAAAAGAAATGGGGAATCGAAACATGAAAATTTGTACAGTGACACAGGCGACCATTGAGGATGTTGTGCCTTTATTTAATGCCTATCGGGAATTTTATGGGCAATTGTCTGATATACAGAAAGCGGAGCAATTTATACGTGATCGAATAGAACGGGCAGAGTCCATTATTTTTCTTGCGTATCAGGAGGATGAGGCAGTAGGGTTCGCTCAATTATTTCCTCTCTTTTCATCCGTAGCCATGAAAAAAGCGTTTATCTTAAACGATTTATTTGTTGCCAAACAAGCCAGACAACAAGGGGTGGCACAGGCTTTAATGGAACAATGCTACGTCTACTGTAAGCAGGAAAATGCTCGTTACATGATGCTTGAAACTGCAACGGATAACATCAATGCACAGAAGCTCTATGAAAAGATGGGCATGACGATTGATAACAATGTCTATTATTATAGTATTTATTGGTAATTAAGCTGTATGGTTGCTTAAGCGTGGAGCTCGATTGGTTGGTGATGGGATTGCTCATAAAAGGACGAAAGTGCTAGACCTCGCCATGTCTAATTAGACATAGCGGGGCCTTGTGTTAGGCATGACTCATCCAGCCTGCGAAAAGACCAGAGGAGAAAAAGCGGGTAATGTTTTTGAATCCAGCTTCACTTAATAATTGTTGGATTTCTTGATCGGAAATGAAAGAGATATTCATGATGACTTTACCCATATTTTCTACTTTCTCTTTTGTGTAGCCAGCGTCTAAAAAGCCACTTTGCCAGATTTTGATACGATCTTGTAGTTCGTCACTTTCTCGGTCTCCATAGGCACAAGCAAGGACGAATGGTTTTCCGGGCTTTAATTGATCGTGAATGTTTTGTAGTAGATGTAGTTTTTCCTGACGATCTACAATGAAATGAAGGACGAGGATACAGCTGGCCGCATCGAATTTTGGCGTGGTTTGTGGCAAGCTCTCAATAGTTCCTTGTAGCAGTCGAACTCGGCTTTCTAATTCGAGTTGTACGGCCTTGTGTTGAGCGATTTGGAGCATTTCCTCAGCTGGGTCAATGCCTGTGAATGTCCACAGAGGGTTCGTTGGTCCCCATGCGGAAAGTTCATTGCCACCGCCAGCCCCCACAACTAGCAGGGATGCCTCTTGTTCACCTAAATGAGAACGGAAATAGGCTTGAGCCACGGCAAATAATGTGTCATAGGCAGGCACCGAAATACGAGTACTTTGCTCATATGTACGTGCCTTTTCTAATAAATGTGTTGATAGTTTATCCATCGATATAGCCTCCATTGCTTTATTATATATATTAAAGACCCTTATTGTCTGTAATTGAGTATAAATGAAAATGATTGAAAGGACAAAGAAATCGCTTTTTATAAAAGAGATTGGCGAAGCCTTTTGGTTTTCAAATGAGCAATTTCATGCAGGGCATCGTGTTTGGCTGAGCTATGTTGTGGGGACACTTTCCGTTCATGTGACCTTGTTAGCCGTGCTTATGACGGCATTTGCGGGCTATGTCATATGATAGATGAATGAACGGATGACAGGAGGCTTCATAGTATCGCGATTTTGGTAGCGGCAGGTTTTTCTATGTTTCCAATGCTATCATGATGACATTTTGACTTATTTGCATTTCTTGGCGGACGCTTGCATAATAGGGCAGAGAAGATTTTTTCGTGAAGGGACGTGCAAGCATGACAGAATGGCCTAAGGGAGTAGCAAAACCAGCAATTCGTGCATTACAGGCAGCGGGTTATACAGAATTGAAGCAGCTGGAAAAAGTGGACCTTACGACACTAGCTCATTTACATGGGATGGGACCAAAAGCGTTAGCGGCGATTGAAGCGGCTCTAAAGGAAGGTAGTGAGCCTCGTGAATAAGCTAACATTGTTTTTACTAGCTATGGTTGTCTACTATATTATCGTTGTATTCCTTATTAGCAAGCTGTTTATTATTCCAATCATGAAAGTGATGGCCTTGATCTTTTTTATAGGGGCAGGCTATATTTTTTCTCGTAAAATGCGTAGAAAATTACAGTAGGAGGCAATATGAAAATTGTAAATCTAACATTCTTTTATGGAGCAGTTATTATCTTAGCGATTACGCTGTCATTAGCAGGTGTTCGACTATCCATCTCACTCGGGATATTTGCGTTATTCGCAATAGGGGTAATTTATCGTCATATACATATTTTATATCGCACCAACAATATGGAGCAGGTGGATAAATGGGTGAAAAAACATAGAAAAGAACCCATCTTTGCTGCACTTTATGCTAATGCTTATGAGACGAAGGAAGAACAGATTCGTGCAGTTGATGCTATCATCGACTATTACAAGCAACCTGCCGTAAAGTATAATTATCAATTTATTAAAGCAATCATGGAAGAGAACTTAGGTGACGCGAAAGTAGCGGCAACAAAAATTGGCAAAGAACCTTTAGCTAGCTATGCACATTGTTATATCGCTGCACTCGAAGGCAGAACAGCTGACATGACAAGTGATAAGCTAACACAGCCGTGGATGCAACCCGCAATCGAAGCAGTCTATGCCTATACAGTAAAGGATCAAGCAAAATTTCGCCAATTTGCAGATGCGAGCATAGAACACGCTCGTGGCATACAGAAATATGGTCTTATACATAATTTCAAGCAACTAGAAGAAGATTTGGTCATTCAATAATAGTTGGGCTACTTGGTAACCAGTACATACGGTATCAAGTAGCCTGTTTTCGTGTAGCTTACAATAAATGAAAAAATGATTCTATGAGGTGACAATGATTGTCTAAAATTGATCATATGATGCAGATTCTATGGATGCTACATTCAGGCAGGAAAATTACCGCGAAAGAAATAGCTGAAAAATTAGAGATGAATATAAGGACAGTATACCGATATATTGACGCACTTTCTGCCAGTGGTGTACCGATTATAGCAGAAGCAGGTCATAACGGAGGGTATACCCTGTTGAATAATTTTATTAAAAGTCCTCTTCTATTTGAGATTGATGAGAAAGCGGCATTACTTCATGCTGCTATTTTTGCAAAAGAAGCTGGTTATTTTTTAGATGAGGCATTAAATAGTGCAACATCAAAGCTAACAAAATTTTCAAATCAAGAGCAAGATGAAATGATTAAGCAACATTTAGAAGGATTCGAAATTGTAAGTCCTAATGCTCAATCATCTATGGAGCCGATATTGAAAAAAATAGAGGAAAGTATAGTAAACGAAACATCTGTTGAAATGGAGTACCGTACAAATAATGAAGAACAACCTAAACATAGGTTGATTAACCCGTATGGCTTAGTTTATTGGAATAATAGCTGGTATGTCATTGCCTATTGTCATTTAAGGAAGGAGATCCGTAATTTTAAAGTAAGCCGCATTATCAATATGAACCAAACAGCCATTACCTTCCAGCGACCACAACCTTTCTCGGCAAGTGATTTTTTTATGAAAAGCATTCTACCACAAGTAGAAGATAAACGGGAACTTACGCCTTTTATCATTTGTGGTAAGACGGATGCGGTAGATGACATAAGTCAGCATTGGTTTTTAAGGCATCACCTCAAAGAACGGACCTCAAAGAAAGCGATATTTCTAGTAGAGGAAGAAGCGTTACATAGATATGTTCCCTATTTGCTATTACCATATGGAAAATCAATACAAATAGTAGAACCAATAAGCTTAAAGCAAAAAATGATTGACGTACTTTATGAGCTAATTAATTTTTATCAAGTTGAAAACTTTACTGACGGAGAATGTCAGTGAAGTTTTTTTATAATAAGCGTAATTCATTTAAAAGGAGTGGTTATTATGCATACAAGAAGAGTGTATCTTTATGTATTTAATACGATGTCAGACTGGGAAATAGGCTATTTAATTGCTGAACTGAATTCAGGAAGGTATTTTAAAAAAGGATTAGCGGCTTTTGAGGTAATTACGGTAGGTATTGATAGAAGCCCTGTTACTACGATGGGAGGAATTACAATACTTCCTACTATTTCCATTGATGAATGTCAATTGAATAGTACGGATGTCTTAATTCTTCCAGGAGGCAATACATGGCTTGAGTCTATACATGATCCTCTATTGAAGAAAGTATCCATAGCGTTGAACGAAGAAATTATCATAGCTGCAATATGTGGCGCAACTATGGGTCTCGCAAAGATTGGTTTGCTAGATTCAAGAAAACATACAAGCAACGATTTAGAATACTTGAAAATGTTTTGTCCACATTATATAGGGGATAAACATTTTGAGGAAGGCCCTGCTATAACGGATGGAAATTTAGTTACGGCATCAGGTACAGCCCCACTGGAATTTGCTGTTCATGTTTTGAGGCTACTTGACGTGTTTAGATCAGAAACATTACAGGCGTGGTTGAATCTTTATCAAACGCATGAAAAAAAATACTATTTTGAATTAATGTCTTCTATTGAATAATTAAGGTCTCAGTGGAGCATGTGTAACAACATGCTCCTAAATTTATTCTTATATAAAGAGGTACACTATCGCATTTTCTTTTCCAACAAAATGCCTCGTACGATGCCACCAATAAAGAGGATGCCTAACACGAAAAGAAATAGGTAGGCATGCCACTGCTGTAAAATACGCTCGTGACCTAGTGCCACTGTCAGGTCATTGAAAAGGGAATAAGTAAAATATAATAATATACTATTTTTTATGAGACAAAACGTCATAATGCCATTTTGTCGCTGTCTATGGGACAGGGGTGCTTTATTTTTGCGCATGACAGGGTAGGCAGCTTTCATTTCTAAATAATGTAAAAGTAAAAATAGCATAAGTGCGATAAAGGGTAAATAAAAGATCGCAATTTTCGGTCCAAACTGGGCTTGCTCATTCGTAAAGCTTTGTAAGACAGGAATCATTGCAGGGAGCTTTGAATATTGGATTAGAGTGGCGGTGATGCCAGCTCCAAAAATAGTGGCCGCTATAACAGTCAGCTGGTGACAAAAGCGCGGTGTGGGTGTTTTTTGTTGTGTATGCATCCTTGCCCCTCATTTCTCATCATTCAAAATGTTAATCTGTTATACTGTAACATAGAATGATTGCTTTTTGTGTTAGAGAAAGAAGGATACTATGGAATACTTGTTGTTTTTACTAATTGGCATCATTGGGAATGTCGTGGGCACATTAGTGGGTGGTGGCGGCTTAATTACCTTGCCTACCATGATGCTTATGGGCGTGCCCGTCCATTCGGCTATTGGCGCGAATAAAGTGTCCAATATGGTGAGTGCCTTTTCCAGTTTTTATACGATTTATAAACGAAAAGAATTAGCCTGGACAGAAATGCGTGCTGTCCTACTTGTATCCTTGATTGGAGGCACACTTGGTGGACTTTTCGCTTCGTTCATGAGCAGTCAAACATTGACGTTCATTGCCATTATGTTACTAGGCTTTGCACTCATCATGTCCTTTATGGGTGGAGCTGATTTTGGTGACAATGAATGCTTTACAATGAATCGAAAAAACGGTCCAATCCTTCTTGGGGTTGGTTTTTATGATGGTATGTTTGGCCCTGGCAGTAGCACATTAGCTCTCTATACATATGCACATGAGAAGATTTCCTATATCAAAGCAGTAGGGCTCTCACGGGTGGGGGTATTTGCCATGTGCTCAGGAGCGGCGATTACGTATATTGCGACGGGAAAAATTGAATGGCCATTAACACTTATTTTGATGATTGGCTCAACGATTGGTGCACAAATTGGGCTCGTGCTTGCGAGAAAAGTGAAAGCGAACCAAGTGAAGCTATTATTGCGGATCGTAACGATTGTGCTGATTGTACAGCTTCTTTATGATTTTATCCATCAGCTTTAGGAGGCGATTGTCCTGTTTGAAATAACACCATACCCAACCTTTTCGTGGTCACTCTCGCGTCATAAAACATTGACAAGCTGCGCTCGCAAATATGGCTATGAATATTATTTTTCACATAACGGCTGGCTCAGCTATAATGTAGAGCCTTACCATCAACAGGTGTATCGCTTAAAAAAGCTACAATCGATGCCTATTTTATTTGGGCAAATTGTCCACCGATATATTGAACAGGCCATTAATGATTATCTACAGACAGGGAAAGCTTCTACACTGGAGGAGCTGATGCAAGGGGCACGTGGACAGCTTAATGCAGCCTTTATTGATTCTACACGCCATGTGGAGTTTTGGAGGCAAAAGCCGAATAAATACTATATGATGCAGGAAATTTATTATTACGGCACACTTTCTTCTGAGCTTGTGCAGGACTATAAAGAACGTTTACAGCTTGTGTTTGACCATTTTTTGATGAGCGAAACATTCCAACAAATCACGGCACAAAAGGGCGCTCTCCGTATTGGGGAACCAGAGCAATTCCGCTCGATGAAAATAGACGGCATCCAAGTATTCGTCGTCATGGACTTTCATTATTATGATGAACGAGCAGATAAATGGATTATTGTTGACTGGAAAACGGGCGGGGAGTCTGATGATGACCGCCAGCAATTAGCGCTCTACGCCTACTATGTTCAGCAAAAATACCGTGTATCCTTGGAGCAAATTGAGGTCTATAACGAATATTTATTAACGGGAAAACGGAAGAAATATAGGTTTACTGCCTACGATATGGATAATATTTTGCATACATTTCAACGCAGTGTCTTAGCAATGAAAAAATACCAAGCCGATATTTTTGCCAATGAGCCTGTTGATTTCGAGGACTTTGAACAAACGCAAGAAAAATGGCATTGTCGAGGTTGTAATTTTAGAGAGTTGTGTGGGACAAGGTGAGAAAGAAAAAGAAGCGAGTGCTAAAATAGCCACTCGCTTCTTTTTATGTCATTTAGGGATGACAATCCAGCACTTCTTCAAGAGACCTTTGTGTTGCTTTTCCTAATAAAATAGAGAAAAATGAGCTGAATGAGCATAACAACTAGAAACACGATGCCCAAAATAATGAATGACACCATTTTAATGGCAGGAGTTTGCACCATCCCAGCAGCATCAACATTTCTTACCCCAATAAATACTGCGAGGGCAGAAAAAATCAATAACCATACAATATTTATAGCCCACCATATAATTTTCGTAAACAAAATGAACATCCTCTTCCTATTTATAATTTCCTTTTATGGTTTTATTATATTGTTTTTGGAAACACACTTTAGATGGTGTTACCTCTCCGCCTTGAGACGGATTGACTTATTACTCTTCGATTGGTGTGTAGAAGGTAAAACAATTTTTTCATTTGTCTAGAGCTAAAAAGGCTTTATTCCTTATTTAGGGTATATATGGTAAATTTGATATATGTAAATATTTAGGTATAAAAGTGAGAGAGAATATGTTACATAAGAAATCATCTAACCATCACTTAATGGGTATAGCACTGGTAACAAGTGAGGAGACTTCGCAATGCCCACACAATTTCAAAACACTTTCTGGAGAGGGGGGAGAAAATGATTAATAATAAAAGGGCGCTTATTCGTTCAATCGTAATTTTAGGTATATGTATGTGTCTTTTTTTCCCATATCCTTCTAATGAAGTGATGCATGCCCAATCTTCCTTTATGTCGTTTCCTATACAAACACAAGATGGCTATGTGTTGCTCGGCATCATTGGCTCGATTTTATTTATATTTGCGATGATTTTACTAGCTAGGAGCATAAACAAATATCACCTTACAACAATTGTTTCCGTAGTATTACTCTATTCATTTTTACCCCATTTTCTCATAATGGCGTATCAAGAAACCTTAGCTACTGGTATTATGGCCATTTCATACAAAGGGGATGGCAACTGTGATTTTGAGATGGTGAGCAAAGATTTAATGAATGGGGATTGTACCCTTATCTTACATAATCGAAGCAATGAAGCTGTGTCATTTGATTTAGTATTTTTAGATAGCCATTTCTCGAAAGAAGACGTGCGTATACCATCACTTATGAATATAGCAGGTCCATATCATGTGACAATCGAGGCCAATCGTGAAAAATTGATTCATCTGAAGAAATTACTCGATTTATCAAAAGTTCCCCATCCTATTTATGGTGGAGGTTCGTCCAATGTGCAGGTTAAATTATTGGATGGAAACAATGAAAGAACTTTATAAATAGTCAAGGAGGGGGAAAAGTATGAGTAAATTATCATGGTTTTACTATGCTACCAGCCTAATCATAACGGCTATCATTTTTAGTCTTATACATATTTTCACTGAACCAATTGTGATAGGAAGCTCCAATGGTATAAGTAATGGTAATCCAGGACTCTTTCCCTTAGTATTTTTCACACCGTTCTTCATTGTTTCCATTATGGGTACATATAAATTTGCCAATAGACTGGCTCTAAAAATGATGAAGACGATGCCATTTTACAGCATGATAGTGCTATCCTTTCTGTTTCCAAGTATTGTCTATTCATCGACTTTGAAAAAAGCACAAGAGCTAAGAGTGTTCGTGTTTGAACATAATCAGTTAGTTACGGAAATAGCTGAAATTCCATTGTTGAACACTTATTCCAATTCTATCTTTTTTACTGGATGGACCTTCCTTGCGCTACATTTTACAGTCATTTGGATCGCTTATGTATTAGCATTTCTAAAGCATAAAGGTTAAACAGTTAGCCACTCCAAACAGTTGCAACCTTAGCTGAACCAGATAGGATGGGTTGTGGATATTAATGCTTCTACATTACAGTTTACTCGTTATCATCACTACTCTAGCACTCTGTGTGGGAACACAATTTCCTAGTATAAAATTGATTCGTTCAACATATACAAATAGTAGAGAACGTATTCCTTTTGACATAATAGAGGAGGATGTAGATGAGTAAACAAATGTCTATGTTTGAGCTTTTGGGAACACCAAAGACCCTAGATGAAGCTATCAAAAGTGTGGAAAAGAAAAATGTAGTCGTACCTCGTAAGGTGGGCTATATTGTGCAGCGATAAAACATGCCGTGTAACAGTAAATTAAAACGCTGTATTTGCTTTTATGAGTTACTTGTATTAAATTATAATAAGCTATTCATAGATTTTTAGAGAGGAGGCAAAATGTGATGGAAACTGTTTTCAGAAGAACGGCCGTTGAAGTAAAGACATTTTTACAATTAGATGATTACTGTTCAAAGGGACCAGTCTGTGATTTTTTAGAAAAACACCATATAGAACTCAGTAACCGGAAGCTTTTTGCCTTTGTATGTCATTCGTGAAATACGTATTTTAAAAACGATACAAAGTAATGCTTAGACGCCGGTTTTATGGCGTCTTTTTTGTTGTGATAAAACTTAGAGAGGGTGAGCAAATTGCTGAAAAAACTAAGGCAATTAAGGGATGTTTCAGTGTTCCAAGCGCTTCTAATTTAGCAAAACAATTAGAAGCGAGGAATTTTAACTATGAAAAAACAACCCATTTTTACTACATCATTTCTTTTTCTATTTATAAGTAATTTTTTCATTTTTATAGGATTTGAAATGTTACTGCCTATCTTACCGGCCTATTTATTAAGTATAAACGCCACTCCTATGCAAGTAGGTTTGGTAACGACGGTATTTACACTAGGCGCCATTATAATAAGACCTTTTATAGGTTATTATTTAATCGATCATAAGCGAAAACATCTAGCTATTGGGGCGGGCATCATGTTGCTGATGATTACCATGTTATATCCTTTTCTTAGCACGATTTGGATTTTTTTATTGTTACGGTTTTTCCATGGAACAGCGTGGGGGATTTCTACTACAGCCAATAGTACAATGGCTGTAGATATCATTCCTAAAGCTAGATTAGGAGAAGGAATGGGTTATTTCTCGGTTTCAACAACAGTCGGAGCTATTGTTGCACCAAGTTTAGGTATCCTTATGTATAATTCCTTTTCCTTTCATACACTGATTTGGTCATCTGCATTACTCTGTTTATTTGCGGTTATAATGCTTCCATTTATTCATTCAGCTACACCTAAACAATTTGACAAGCAGCCATTTCGATTTATGGAAGCGATTTTTGAAAAAGATGTATGGTTTCAGTCTTTATTGACTGTAGTGACGACGCTTGGTTTTGGAGCCGTCATTACATTCTTAGTCCTTTTCGGAGAGCAAAAGGGATTAGATCAGATTTTTCTATTCTTTTTTATCAACGCAATTGTTTCCACTTTATTACGTCCATTTACAGGAAAATGGTTTGATAAAAATGGACCATGGTCTATTATCATTGTGTCAGCAACACTTGGTTTCTTATCACTAATTGTGTTGTCCTATACAACAAATAATCACACTCTTATTTTGGCAGCCATTTTATTCGGTGCAGGTTATGGGACCGTTATGCCATGTTTACAAACATGGACTGTTCAAAAAGTAAGTGAAGCCAAAAGCGGTGCAGCCAATGCTACTTTTCTTTCAAGCTTTGATGTTGGTGTTGGCGTTAGTGCATTTTTCTTAGGGATTTTAGCAGAATGGGTGAGTATAGCAATGATTTTCCGTCTTGTTAGCTTAAGCTTTCTTATTGTTGTCCTGTTAGTATACTACGATTACATTACCAATAAGAAAATGAACCAGTAATATAATAATAGGGACCAGTCTCAAATGTCTGGTCCTTTTACTATGATTCATTTCCTAATGATAAAAATAAAGGAAGAAAGCAGGGAATTCTGATTAAAAAACAGAAACTAGCTAAATGCCATAATTTATAAGAAACGGTGAAGGAGGCGCATGTTATGCAAATGGCGAACGGGATAGCAATGCTGGAACTCCATTATCAGGGCTTTGTGATTCATCCTACATTGGTGTGGGACCAGGACATGGCGGTGTTGATTGACACCGGTTTTCCTGGGCAAATGGAAGAGCTGCATGAGGCGATAGTATAGGTGGGTGTGTCGTTGAATCAGCTCAAAGCGATTATCTTAACGCATCAGGATGTGGATCATATCGGCTGTCTACCTGATTTATTACAGGTGTGTGGGCCACATGTTCAAGTATATGCACATGCTCTCGACAAGCCCTATATTCAAGAAGAGCTGCCGCTAGTAAAAGATGGACATTTAGAGAACCCTCCGAAGGGTAAGGTGGATGTGGTGCTGAGTGATGGTGAAGAACTACCATTTTGTGGCGGGATTCGTGTTATTCATACACCAGGGCATACACCAGGTCATATTAGCCTGTATTTAACACAGAGTAAAACATTGGTGGCGGGTGACGCGATGTATAGTGTAGACGGTTATATTGAGGGCGTTCATGAACCAACTGCATTGGACGTAGAAGAAGCTCGTCAGTCTTTACAGAAATGCCTAGATATCGACCTTGAAGCGGTGATTTGTTATCACGGAGGCATCAGTAGGGGAGCAGTCCTTGAACAAATGAAAAAAATATTGTCATGATAAAAAGACCACGCCAAGAAGGGTGGTCTCTTCCATTATTCGGCGATGGTCTCTTCAAATGTTTTACGGCCAGGGCTTACTTTATTAATATGAATATCGATTTTACGGATGGAATCCTTCGTTAATGGGATTTTGCCATCCTTTTCTAGTTTCTTCCATGCCTTTACATTATCGCGGTAGAGGTATTCTGATAAGCGAAAGACATCTGCATCCATTTTCAAGCCTTCCTCGAAGGTAGCCATAATTTCATCTTTGACTGCTTTTTCTACTTTTTTTCTTATTTGATCGGGTGTCAGCTTCCCTTTAAAGCCATTTAAAATTGTGTTGAATTTTAAATACACCTCAAATTGGACTTGATTGTTTTGGACGATTGGTTTGACATCGACATCTAACTTTTGAATATCGACAGTTAAGAAATCACTTTTCTCGTTATTTTCCAATTTAACAGTGATTTCCCCTTGTTTTGTTTCATCGTTCATCCATTCGATACCACGAGCAGTTTTGCCTTTAATATAGCCTTTAAAACTATCCTTTGAGAGGATACCGACACCTGCAAAAACGGTTTCTGTTTTGGTACCATCTATGGTTTCCCAGCTTTCATTGACAGTTACGTAAGGGATTTTCATTTCATGGTTTGGCTCATTTAAGCCAATCACTAGCTGTCGCAAATTAACAGGCTCTACAAAGGACTCCTGCTTAGCCGTATTTTTAGGATTACTTAATTTCGCGGCAGTCGGTGACTTCTCTAATAAAGGAGAAACTAATAAAACATCCTCGATTGGGTCTTGTGTACAGTAGACCCAAATATGATATCTCGTTTCACGAAAGCGTAAAAAAGTATCGATTACAGCAATGGCATGCTCATCCTTCATCGCATTCTCTGAGAAAAGAAGATAGGTCATATGCCCCCAAAATACTTCTTGGTCCATGGAACGATATAATTTGTAAATCGCTTCTTCTATTGTTTTTCCCTTCGCTTGACCAATTTCTGTAGGTGAGGCTTGAGGGTTAGATTGTTCTGTTTTCGCTACGTTGGCAAAGTTGATAATTTGTAAGTACACAGTATATTCATTATCCTTATAATCAACCCCAACACCTTGCACATAATACATTCGTTGAGGCTCTGTAACATCCCAGCAGCCTGACATGAGTAGTGTAGTCGTAAGCATTAAAATAACAATCGCAATATTTTTTTGACTCATATGTCTCCCTACTTTTTCTAGTTCATGTATAGTAGTTTGGACAAGAACACATGGTATTATAAGTATAGATTATGTAGGAATGACAAAAGAAAGTGCTATCCCCAGTCAATGTGACATGGTGACAGCACTTGTTGTTTTAGTGGAAATATTTTTCGACACGTTGAATGACGTCATTTGCTGACAAGCCATCCGCATCAATGACAGGGCCTGCCATGACAGGATCACTAATGCCCATCACGTCTCTGTCCTGACCTGTAATGATACAAGCATCACATTTTTTGGCATCCTCTTCATTGCGAAGCTGGATGACCTCATAGCCTTTTGCTTTTAAAGCATCCTCGATATTAGATAATGATTGTTCCACACCAATAATTCTAGACATTTTTTTGTCCACCTCCTATAAATAATGTGCCATTTCAGCTTGTTCATTATTCATATTATTTTTTAGGGGAGATGGATAATGTCTATGCATTTGTCCGTAATAGTGGTTGTGTACTACATCTAAAAGAACCACCAAAGCTTCGGGAGATGTTAAAATCAACGTATTCTACAGTGACACCTCTTTGTACTAATTGCTCGCCAATCCATGTAAATTCTTTATCTGTAATGTAAACCTCTTCATTGATAGGGAGACCGTTTGTTGCAAGTCGTGAGGCATCTTCTAGGGAAACATGAATTTTATCCCAATCCTTCAGCTGTTCGGGGATTCCCTCTAAGAAAGCATCCTCGCAGACAATCATCAGACCATCCCTTACCAAACTAAGTGCACAGTCTAGATGGAGAATCGTTGGATGAAGTGGAACCTCGACCACTGTAAAATCAAAATGACTGGCTAAATTACGCAGCCACTGCACGCCATTTTTATTGGAGGCTAGCCCTGAATTTCCTACGAAAATCGTTTTATCTAGCACTAACACATCGCCACCCTCTAAAAATGGGCCAGCCTCAGAATCCAGCCCGTCTGCGATATCAGGCTTTGGAATGGACACATAGAAACATTGGTTATCGTTTGCTTCCTGAGCTAAAAGATTACGCACTGGCAAGATTTCGTTCCGTCTATGAGGAAATCGAAGGGAGCCTTCAATTAAAAAATGACCGATAGTGAAAAAGGGATCACGAACAAAGAAATTGCTATAGCCATCCTCTTGTCCTAGCTCTTTTTCATAATCTGTTAAAAGTCGTGGCACCTGTACTTCCACACCATATTTTTCAAGTACCTTTTTAAAATTTGCTCGTTCTAATTCCCATTGCTGCTGTCTTTCTGGAAAGACCTCTTTGAAGTTTTTACTGAGCGTATCAACGCCCGCATAAATGGCTAGCGTTTCTTCTGTTAAAAATTCGTCATCTGTTGGATTGCCTGTAGCGGGAAAAGCAAACTCTGATTGAGCCATAACAACTCTTTTTAACGGAGCAAACTCACTTTTTACAAAAATATTCGTCATAGTACGACCTCCTGTTATATCATTTAGAGAAAATAGTGAAATTTTTTCCTGCGTTGTTCCATATCGTAAGGGATATAGTTACTACATAGTCAAGAAAGGTTGTAGGGTGGTGAAAAGATGGGCATTGCAGAAGTGTTGACCATTGTCTTTGTCGTTTTAAAGCTAACAGATGTGATTGCTTGGTCGTGGTGGGTCGTTTTATTACCAGCCATACTCTCATTCAGTTTGTATGTCATTGTGGTAGTAATAAAGCTTATGACGGTCCTTATTGCGGTAATCGCTGTTAAAAGGCGGGAAAAAAGGGTGGATCAATAAAACAAGGAGAAAATCGAACAAATTCGAAGATCACCTTATTCGTTGAAGTAGCTTGATTTCATAGTCAAAAATTATTGTACAGCGTTCCTCTGGATTCGCTAAAGAAAAAATGATAGAAGCATCTGTATGAGGGAATGAACTTCTTTTTCATTACGAGCTTATCTAATATCGAGATCAGTTACGCTGTTTCCGCTGGATCAGTATAATACGATTTTTCCCTCGTATCTGAAATTAATACAGTATTGACTTCAGATATAGCATCATACTAGTGGTCTACGATAAAATGATAGTAAATAGTAATCGGAAAATAACCAAGTCCATCTTCTTTTAAGAATCGCGGTCGCCTCCCAGTTCTTGCGCCAATATAAATTAATTTTGGAAGTGGGGGAATGATGTTGTCAAAAACTTCAAAGTGGTAAGATCAGCCCGCCTAGGGCCAACCTTACCACTTCACTATTTGCTTAATTCATAGGTTTTCACAGCCGGAGCAACAAAGCTTTCACATTTATCTAAAAGCGTTGCAGTGTCTTCAGCGACAATTAATGCTTCACGATTTTGAGCTTTTAAAAATTGTTCATTTTGCATATGGTCAAAAAATGAGATTAATAAATCAAAATAGCCTTCCATATTGAAAATCGCACAAGGCTTTTGAAGCAGCCCTATTTGATTCCAAGTAAACACTTCGAAAAATTCCTCTAAAGTACCAGGACCACCAGGAAGGGCAATAAAGCCATCAGCTAGCTCCATCATTTTACTTTTCCGTTCATGCATCGTGTTCACAACAATCAGCTCGGTTAAGTGCTGATGCGCAATTTCACGTTCTTCTAATAATGTAGGAATGACCCCTATAACCTTGCCACCTTCTTGTAGCACGGTATTCGCTACTGTAGCCATGATGCCAACTGAAGCACCACCATAAATAAGGGTAATTTGTCTTTTAGCTAATTCTTTTCCTAGTAGAATCGCACCTTCACGATAAGCATCAGAAGCGCCAAGACTTGATCCGCAAAATACAGCAACACTGTTCATAGTAGATTTCCTCCATAACTGATTAAATTCTTCTTGTACCGAAAGCAGTGTAAACGCCCGTTGAACTTAGGGAATAGCGTAAAAACGCCACGCCTTTAGTAATGACAGTCTCATGCTGTTCCCAAAGCCTCCCATGGGTAGCATAGATTTTAACAAGGGCTTTGGCTAAGGCACAAATAATAGTATAATTTATTTTGAAGAGGAAGGAAATGGAGGAAAAGGAATTGGAACTAAATGAATTTCAACGTTGGGTAAAGGATTATTATGAAGCACGAGGCTGGTCAGAGCTCAATATTTTTACACGTATTGGCTTCTTGGCAGAAGAAACTGGTGAGGTAGCGAGAGCCATTCGAGCGATCGAGATTGGTAGAGATCGACCAGATGAAAAAACACAATCCTATGAGGAACATAAACAAGAGCTTATTGAAGAGCTAGGGGATGTACTAGGCAATCTTATTGTCATTGCCAATCAATATGATATTCCATTAGAAGAAATATTTGCGGCTCATCAAGACAAGCTAGTAAAACGCTATCAGGACTAGGAGGAACTCGATGGAATATCAAGTTGAGGTTTTACATAAACAGCATGAAGCGTTTACGAATTTTTTAAGTGAAAAAATTCGCGCCTATAATAATGAACATTCCTCTTATCATCGTGCAAGTAGACAGCAGGGGGCAATCCAACCATTGCAATTGATAGTCACAGATTTACAGCAGCAATGGGTAGGTGGTATAACGGCTGAAGTCTACTGGGGATGGGTGGAAATACATAAGTTTTGGTTTAGTGAAGAGTATCGTGGAAAAGGAATTGGCACAAAGCTCCTAGCCAAGGCAGAGTTAGTAGCAAAGGAAATGGGTGCTACAAAAGCTCTGCTGACAACCTACGAGTTTCAAGCTCGCACATTTTATGAGGCACAAGGCTATCAAGTGGTAGGAGAAATTAAAGATTATCCACCAGGTAGTAGTTATTATACGATGGTGAAAAATCTAGTGTAAGAGCGGTCAATGAGGATAGAAGCCGGCTTTAATTGACATCTCCTAAATAAATCACTGTTTGTTGTCCTTGGATAAAGTGCTGTAGAGGGCGGATGAATGCTTTAGGATAAAATCTATAAGTGTGTAGTTCTTCTATAGGTATCCACTGTGTGCCGATTTGATGTTGATCTGGATTGGTTGGCTGACAAACTTGCCCATTGAATTGACATTGAAAATAATATTCTACCTGGTGGACATTTGCGTCAAAGGCGGCATGCTCATGATTTTTTCCAATATATTCTCGGATAAAAAGAAGCTCTCCAATCTGAACAGAGGAGCCGATTTCTTCGAGGCATTCTCTTTGCAGTGTTTTAGGGAATGTCTCACCATGCTCTTGTCCACCACCCGGGCAAAGATAAAAATAGCCCTCGTCATCTTGATTTTTTATTAGCAATATATTGCCATCAACGATAATGATGGCTTTTACAGAATTTCTAATCATAGGTATCTCCTTTGGATAGTTATTTTTCGTGGTCATGACTAAAATGCTTCATGAATGTCTACCTTAGTAAAAAGGGGAGATCAAGCGTGTATTCAATGTCCAATTTTAAACTACTTGTCGAAAAACAGGCTGAAATCGATACGATTTATCAGCGTTGTGATGATTTAATTGAGAAGACTGTTACACCGCAATTAGATGAAAAAGTAGAGCAGTTTTTAAAGATGGTCGAACAACATTTAACAAAGCAGGGCTTTAAGGTTACGAATACATCCACAGGTGTAATTGCCAATTATCAAGAAGCCGTCATTAATGTAGATAAACATTCCAAGCATTTGGAAGAATGCTTTTTTATCAATTTAAATAGCTATGCTGAGGATCAAGTATCCATTGTTTTGAACATCTCACCCACGATGCTACCGAAAATATCTAATCAACTCGATGGCTACACGGATATTATCGAGCAAATGACCGATAAGCTAAAGCAAGCCAAAAGTCTAGAAAAAGCCTGTACGAATCCAACATTTCTTTATAAAACGCAAAGCAATAAGGTTTTTCATTCGGCACAGGAAGTATTGGATTATTATTTTCAATAATGTCGTCAATAGGAGAAGCCACCTTAATTATTTAAGGTGGCTCATTTTTATGCTGACGATAAGATGCCCGCTTTCATCGATTATCGTATAAATTTTCTCCCACAAAGCCACATCGTCAGGGATAGACCTAAGAAATAGAGTGGCATTGTTAATAAAGAACCGTTGTGTAGCAAACTCATACCCGTTGTGATGGCACTGACTAATAGGTAATAGCCGAGACTAAAAATCGCGCCTGCTGTCCCAATAACATCCTGAAAGTCTACTAGTGCAAGACTTAGGCAATTAGGAAGTGCCATGCCAGAGCCGAGCAGTAGGACGAAAACGGTCAGCAAGATGCCGATTTCTACGAGTATTGCATGCAGTGGCATCAAACAAACGATAGTCAACAGCACAGCACCCAAAAGCATCACCAGACAGCCGAGGTGAATGATTTTTTGCGGTGGATGGTTGATGACCAGTCGTTTTGAAATCATGGCCCCTATGATAGAAGCCAATGCCACGATGATGCCAAGAAAACCGTATAGGCCTGGTGACATTTCAAAATGACCAATGAAGATAAAGGGTGCTTCGGCATAGTAGCTAAATAGTACACCATTGATGCCCCCAATCAGTAGTCCATAGACAAGAACGGTTGGCGAAGCAACAATGCGTTTGACGACAGGCCAAATCGCTATTCGTTGTCTTGCGGCTGGATCTGTTGTTTCAGGAAGTCTGTAATAAGCATACATGAACAACAAGATACTCATCACCACAAGGACAAAAAACACGGCTCGAAAGCCAAGTGCTTGATCGACCCAGCCACCAATCAACGGCCCTACCGCAGGGGTAAAGGCAATGACAGCTGAAATTTGTGCGAACATAGCATGTCGCTGGCTACCTGCTACGCTTTCACGCAAAATGGTCTGTGTAATAATGGAGCCAGTGGCAGCCCCAAACGCTTGAATAAATCGACTTGCAATTAGAAAAGGAATCGTCTCTGCGTAAACACAGAGCAAGCTCCCTATACCGTAAAAAAGGAGACCGGCTAACATGGCAGGTCGACGGCCAATGAAATCAGAAATCCATCCCCAGCAAAAAACACCTAATGCAAAGCCAATAAAATAGATGCTTAAAGTTAATTGGACAGCGCTATTGGATACACCAAGTGCAGCTGCAATATCCGGTAGAGATGGTGTGTATATCGTTTCACTAATTTGTGGAAATGCCACAAGAACAATCATTAATAATAAAGATGGTACTGCCTGTTTTTTCAACATATTGCCCTCCTACAAGCAAAATCTACTTTGTTCGTTACAAGTAGATAGCGTAGCTAGGGAAACGGCGGGACCATTATAAGTATACGTTCATAGGATGTCATGTTGAAAATCACCTTTATCTATACTCAGCAAAAATGGTATACCGAAAAATACGGAAGCTGAGCTGTAATGGATATGCATGTAGTAGGAGTGCATAGTCTGATTACTATTATAAGCTATTTTATAATACCTTTATAGTAATAATTGCTAATCTTATCAATTTTTAAGAGATAGAGCTAGTGTCAAAAAGGATTTTGAAGGTGGATTAGAGAAATGGTAATGGGTGGTAGAGGAGGAGAGGTGTGACATAAACCATATATTTTCTTCATAATAAAGCATAATCTTTCCAACCTTACACCCACAAGGGTTAAGTCAATTTAATTTAGTATACTATCATAGATATTAAACGATATATCAATTTTATTATTTATAATAAACAAGATTTTTAATCAAGCTTATAACCTAAGTTTATTATTATATCTTCCCACTGGTCCCTAATCTCATCTTCTAAAAAAAACGCTACTCCCTAATTTCTTATATATTCTCCCTTTACTCGGAAAAACCCCATTATTATGTAATGCTATTGCAGCATTTTGAACATCACTCAAAATACTTTTGATTCTTTCCTTTTTTAATTTTGTTAAGTACTCTTTATATCTCCTACTAACCTTTTTACATAATTCTGGTGCCCATTTTCTTACCGTTCTTAATGTTAATTGCTTTTCTTTTGCCAACTGGGTTAGGCCACTATGACTAATTTGGTATTTATATTATTTAAAAAATTCAATTAAATCATTTACAATCTCCGATATGTGTATTATTATGGAAAAAAAGTAGTTGATTGGTTGGTTAGGAACATATGAACATTATTTCCTATTTAATTCTCAATCTAGTTACACTACTACATGATTTATGGGTTGACATTACATATTGGAGGTGAAAAAGATGAAAAAAATTAAAGTTAAAGTATTACCAAAAGTAGGCCTTCCTGCTAACCGTGCAAATACATGATTTGAAGATGGATATTACATATTGGAGGTGAAAAAGATGAAAAAAATTAAAGTTAAAGTATTACCAAAAGTAGGTCTTCCTGCTAACCGTGCAAATACATGATTTGAAGATGGATATTACATATTGGAGGTGAAAAAGATGAAAAAAATTAAAGTTAAAGTATTACCAAAAGTAGGTCTTCCTGCTAACCGTGCTAACACATGATTTTTTAAAGAAAAGATCCACTCCTAAGGGTGGGTTTTTTCTTTAAAAGAAGAGGATTTATGAAAAATAGAAAGGGTGAAATAATGTAATGTACCAAAAGGAGATTAGTAAGGATACTATGGTTGAAGTACATACCATTGAAACATATCAGCGTGAAAATGATTCCATTACTATTCGACGTATTGGCACTTCAGACTACTTGTTATTAGATGAAATCGCTCTTAATATTTATCGAAGCTTTTCCTCAGACAAGTCAATAGATGAAGTCGCATTGATGCATAGTGCAAATGATTACGAGATAAATGACATTATAGAATTTGTTGAGGTGTTATTAAATGCGGGATATGTAAAAAGTATTGATGGAGTTCTTATATCGGAAAGTTTAATAGATAACCACCCTTTAAATGCTGAGCCTAGTAAAATCTTGAAGATATTATTTAGTAAGACTGCCTGGGCATTTTATCTATTTTCCGTGTTCGCTAATATATTTTTATTTTATTTTTCCGATAACTTACGCCCTAAGGGTTCGGATCTTTTTGTTAGTACCTCCGGAATTGCATCTATATGTATAATAATTTTAGGTACATGGATAGTTATCTTTTTTCATGAATACGGACATATATGTGCTGCTAAAAGCGTAGGAATTGGAGCTAAAGTTAAATGGGGATATAGACTAGTTTTCCTTGTACTTGAAACGGAAGTAACTGATATCTGGTCCGTATCCAGAAAGAAAAGATATGGTGTTTATTTAGCAGGATTAGCTTGGACAAGTATGTTGATATTATTATGTTTAGTAATGCAATTTTATTTTTCGAATGAAATAATACTTAAGATACTTAAATTTACGGTTTTGATGCAACTACAAACTACTGTATTTCAAACATTACTATTTTTACGTACAGATTTATACTATGTACTTACTAATTTCTTAGAAATAGATGATCTTAATGAATCAATGAAGCTTATTTTTAAAAATATATTCACCCTAAAATTCAATAAAATAAGTAGTATATTAAACAGCATGTCAAATAAAGAGAGGAAAATAACTAAAATTTACAGCTCTTTAAGTTTTATTGGGATTTTTGTTGCTCTCTATTTATTTTTGGTAATTGATCTACCTATTGCTTATTATACTGTCAAACAAACTCTTGAAAAAACTTTAAAAGATCCTTTGTTCTCTATGTCTTATTGGGATGGAATTGCAATGGGAACTTTTACACTTTGTCCATTAGTTATCTTAACAATATATTTAGCATTAGATTTAAGAAAAAAAATAAAAGAAAAGAAAAGAAAAGAATTAGGTCCTATTTTGAGAAACAGTATCTAATAAAATTTTCAGTTAAATTGATAGAATTTGTATTGATGCAACAATTGGAGGTATTATCATGGAGTTGAAAAAAGGATTTATTTTTGTGTTTTCTACTTTACTTTTAATTTCTTTCGTATTAGTAGCAGCCAGTGTCTCTCTTAGAACCATCCTTAATCAATAATAGGAAGTGAATAACATGAAATTGAAAAAAGAGCTTATTTTTTTAAAAAACAATGAATATAGCATACCCAAGAGTTCTAATGTTGAAAATCTTATCGAACAGATGTTAGATAAGATTGGGTCTGTTGATGGCGAATTAAGAGACGATCTTATTTATACGACATTTTCAAACTGGATACTAAATGATTACTTATCAGTAAACGTTCTTCAAAGATTATTAGATACCATATTGGATGAGCAGCATCTTTTTTATGGTATAGGGCAATCAAATTCAGATTCAGTTTTTACACGATCATTTTCAATGCTACTTATACCGCTTATTCTTATGGCGGATCAAAAAAAAAATTTTCTACATGACAAGGATATTTTAGAAATTAAGGAAAAAATTATACGTTACCTTCAATGTGAAAAAGATTTAAGAGGCTATGTTCCCGAGAAAGGTTGGGCACATGCATTAGCACATGCTGCTGATGCATTAAATGAGTTAGCTAAATATGATTTACCAATTGCTGAAAAACAACAGATTTTGGATGTCATTAAAAGTGTGATAAGTACAAAAACAATAAATTACACTAATTTAGAAGATGAAAGACTGATAACAGCTGTGATTACAATTTTGAAAAAAAATACTTTTAATATAGAGTTGCTTGAGAGTTGGGTTAATAGTTTTACGGATTGGGAAAAAACTGAAATTTGGCATGAGGAGTACAAAATTATATCTAATGTTAAAAATTTTTTAGGAAGTCTTTACTTTCGTTTAGAGCAAGAAGCTAATCAAAAATATGTGGCTGAAATTGTGAAAGATAAATTAATTAAAATGATGAAAGCCTATACATAAAGGAGTGAACTAATTTGAAACCGAAATTCAAAGATTTTTGTCCAGTTATTTCAATTGATTCACAAACTATTCAAATCGGAGATGAACCGAATAATGCCTATGAAATTACTGACCCAGATGGAATATTAATCAAAATCATACCTTTATTGAATGGTAAGTTGGATACAAAACAAATTTTCAACTTAATTGAAGAACGAACTTTTAGTTTTTTGGAGCTAGAAAATATTATTAAAACACTAGATGAAATTGGTCTAATCGAAGACAGTTCTATTGATAATCTTAAAGATTTAAATGACTGGCAACGTGTAAGATACAATAATAACCTTAATTATTTCAATGTATTTAGCAATACAAATAAAACTAAATCATCTTATCAAAAAAAGCTTTTAGAGACAAAGGTTTTGGTTCTGGGAATGGGTGGATTAGGTAGCAATCTTTTAATGCAATTATCCGGGTTAGGGATTGGACATATTAAGTTTCTCGATTGCGATGAGGTAGAATTAAAAAATTTGAACCGTCAAGTCCTATATTCGGAAAGATATATAGGACAGCCAAAAACTAAAGTAGGCTTTGAAAGATTAAGTGATTTTAATACAACCATTAATTATGAGATGATTGATAAAAGAATAAGTTCAGCTGAGGATTTAGAGAATATCATTACAAAGGACTTAGATTTTGTATTTTGTGCAGCTGATAACCCACCAATGTTGATAAACTCTTGGGTAAATGAACTTTGCGTTAAAAATAATGTTCCCTTTATTTCTGGAGGAGTAGGTTTAACTTGTGGAAGCTTCTACTCAGTTAAGCCAACAATATCACCTTGCTTAGAATGTTACTATACCTTTATTAAAGATCAGTTTGGACAAGTACTAGACGCTTATGATAATTCCAACAATGATTATAATGCAGCTATACTACCTAATATTAGTTTGGTAGCATCAATGATGACAACCGATTTCTTACGAATACATCTTCAAATAGCTGAACCGATTTCGTTAGGGAAAAAGGTAATAGTTAATTTCTTGACTTCAGAGACAACATTTGAAAATCCTTGGGTCAATAATAGTCAATGCGAGGTTTGTTCAATAGAAAAATCAATGGCTACCAATTTATTTCCTAAGTAATAAAAGGTTGGTTTAAAATTTAACAGAAAAAACTCCTTAAACGACCACCTGCTAAAGCAGGTGGATTTTGAAATGAATGTCCACGACTAAAGTCGTTTTTATTTAAGGGGGAAGCCCTTATAAAAGTTCGTGTGCTTAAGCACACTGAATATTGAAGATACCGTTCTTTTCTTCGAATTGATTGGCTATATAGTTTCTTATGATTTCTTCGGTAACCGTTCCAACAGTCGCACAAAAATACCCCCATGCCCACACGGAAAATAAACTATTAGAATGGCAACAGTTTTGGACAACTTTATTAAGGTGGCTAGATGGCTCTCTTAAAGCATAAGGGGCGCACAAGTTGCTTGATATGGAGCCTCTATGGGCTTGATTCGTTGAAAGGCTTAGTAATTGCTCCTTATCCTCTATAAAAAGTGTCCAACATTAATAAGATTACACCTAAAATATTTAATCCCCATACCTCCTTGTCAGCTAAATTATTTAAGCTAAAACTGATTTTTGGGTTGGTTTCTAAAGCTATTATTGTAAAGATAAATAAACTTACCAATATAAATAATATAATCAAATAATTTTCCAATATAATAAATATCTTACAATCAGAATATAACAACGCTAAATTATATCTAGAAAAATAAAAAGAAGGTATGAAAATTAATTCATACCTTGCTTTAAACTACTACATTGTTCATAAAAATTACTCCATTTTATCGAATTAATCCTATGATGTAAATATTCAACCATAAAATTTCCTAGAATAAAATAAAGCGTAAAGTTTCTAAACGGAAATTTTATGCTTTACGTCACAAGAAGGGAATGTTTCCAGTTTTAGAAACGGCAAGACTTAGGTTAAGAGAGCTAACTTTAGAGGATGTACCAGCCATTTTCCGCTGCTTTTTGAATGAGGCTGTAACACGCTATTATGGGCAGGAACTCTTTGTCGATACACAGCAGGCTAAACAGGCTATTAAGCAGTTTGCTAAAAACTTTGAACAAAAAAGAGGGATTCGTTGGGGCATTGAACGCAAAGATTCGAATGAAGTCATTGGTACGATTGGCTTCCATTTATGGTCGGCTGCGCATCATCGAGCAGAAATTGGCTATGAAATTCATCCCGATTACTGGCGACAAGGTTATATAAAAGAAGCCGTGCAAAAAGTGATAGCCTATGGCTTTCAGGACATGAACCTGAATCGCATTGGAGCTGTTGTCTTTTTAGAAAATGAAGCTTCCAGTCAACTATTGATGAAGCTAGGGTTCCAACAAGAAGGCATCCTAAGAGACTATATGTATCAAAATGGGCAAGCCTATGATACATTCATTTATTCTTTATTAAAAAAGGAAGAATAGTGCCAATTTTTATTTTAAAAGAATGATATTTAGTGAAAAAAAGGATGATAAATAATGATTTAGGCTGAGTTTCGATGCTGCTTTTTTCGGCTATAGTACTAATATGAACAACAATTCATTTGTTCGTGTAAAAAGTATGTGACGAGGGGCTGGGTGTTATGGAGCAATATAGCACAGCTTATTTTCAAAAGCTAGATTTACTAGCAAGCTTATACGCAGGGCATGCCGCTTTAAAGGATTCAATATCAACAGAGAAAGTCAACCAAATGGAGCGCTATCAACAAATCGAAGCGGCAATTGCCAAGCTAAATAATGAAATAAGACTGATTGAACGGACTATTTTAAAGTCCTCAAGAAATCGTTAATAGCAGCTCAACCCATGCGTGTACATGCATGGGTTTTTATCTGTAGAGGGGAGAAAACATTGCAACATGCATCGATGAATAGAAGATCTTATTGTTGTATAGTTAGAGATCATTTCTAAGACAGACAGAAAATTCATGGAAGGAAGCATTAACAACCCATATTCCTTTTCAACATGTGGCACAGGTGGTTGATATCTGCTGTGGAGGCGGCATCTATGCCAAGTCACTTATCAATACGAGGGTATCCTCTGTAACAGGAGGAGATTTTTCACAAGCCATGATAGAGGGGCAAAAGAAAATTGCCGAGCTTATTCACAATTTGTCCAAGGGGATACTTTAGCAGCAGGCCCTGCAGAAAATACTTATGTTGTTGTGCTTAAACGGGTATTGATACATTATCTAAAAGATCTCAACGCATTCTTTCAAGAGGCTTATCGTCTCTTACGGAACAAGATCGTACCCTAGAAGATTGCATTCTTCAAGGAGATACACATCCTATAAGAAGGTATTTCTTTGAAAGCTTTCCATCGCTCATTCAAAAGGAAGTGGTGCGTCGACATAGCAGTCAGGTAGTAATAGAAAGCTTAAAAGAAGTGGGTTTTCATGAAATTAAGGAAATCACACTCTGGGAACAAGACAGGTTCATACCAATAAGGAGCATTTGTAAGGAAGAACGAGACATAGTCTTTTGCATGAATTAAATGACGTATAATTATCGGCCCTTCTTGAGGATATAAAGAAGGCCATTACCATAGAAGGATCTATCTTTGAAAAGGATCGCTGGACAATTTGGATTGCTAGAAAAAAGAAATAAGATCCATTTACTACTATAAATAGTGAAGAAATGTAGAAATTTAAGAGAAAGGAGAATAATGATAGTACGCTTAAGATGTAAAAGTCTACTTATAAGAAAAAATGTGGAAAATAGACGAAAAATATATATAATTTTTAACAGATAGTATAGTAAATGGAAATACTGTGAATTGTAATCGCTATTGTTATAACTATAGGTGGTGAGGATGATGTAACCACTATTCTTCTAGTTGTTGTATTAATTTCCTTAGTCAGTGACAAACCTAAATTAAAGGAGAGGGCAAAATTATGTCAAAATTTAAACATGTATTAATGGTAAGTGCTTTATCACTAGGTTTTTTAGGAGCAATGAATGGAGAAGCGTTAGCAAAGGATCCACAAACATTTACAAATTTCACAGTTACATATTCTGGGGCTGAGAAGTTTGCTCCTTACTCAGTAAGACATTCTGATACTGACGCAATTGTTAATCTAGCAAACGACTCGGGTACTGCATGGATTACTGCGACAATGAAAAATTCTAATGATGTTTATCGAGGAGGAACAACTCTTCAACGAGGCGAAAGAAAAACGTTTGCAGCTGTAAACGCAGCAGTTAACCATCAGTACAAGTTAGGACTTCGAAAAACAAACGACACTGGTGGCGGTTCAGTGACAATTAGTGGTTCATGGGCGGCAAGTAACTAAGCCAGATTTAAATATCGTCCAACTAGAGATAACCTAGTTGGACGATATTTTATCTATTTATGTAATGGAGACAGGAGGTTGTTTTATGCCTAGTTTAAAAGTTAAAAGCAGATACATATTACTGAATGTCCTTTTTCTTGTTGGAGGACTAGCCTTATCGTGGGGCTTTGCCAGTCATTTTTTTGAGATTCTAACAATGGACTATAATGCGGAAGATTTAGTTGGTACAAAAGAAGAAATTAGACGTAATTTTATTTCCCAAATTTCAACGTGGGAAATATTTGTAGACTCTTCTATGTTTTATTTGATTAATTTTATTCCTGCCTTATTTATTTTAACGACTTTAGGTTTGTTTTCGGAGAAAAGGAGCTTATATGTTTTTGGAAGGAATCGCTATAAATCTTTAAAAAAGGCGATTTACAAAGATGTAATGCAATATGTGTTACTCTCAACAAGCATCGTTGTAGGCTCATTTCTTATTTTTTATTCAATTGGAGCCATATTTGTCTATCGAAGTATTGAGAATATAGGTGGTTTTGCATCAATGCTTCCTAAAGACTTTTATAGTAATCATCCCTATTTATTTTTTATTTTCATGACTTGCACCATATACTTGGCACTAGCATTTGTATTTAGCTTATTATCTTGTGCTTTAATACTATTAACAGATCGTGAATATAAAGTTATTTTATTAGTAGTAGTTATTTATTTTGTATATGGGAGAATTGGAAGTTATACAGGAAGTGTATGGTTTGATATTTTTGCAAGTTTCACGGCATTTAATACTTTATACACGACAGTGGAAGTTTTTCTGCCACTGATTCTATTATTCATTATTTCTTTATGTTTACTTGTAGTTGGTGTCAATAAAACTGTACGCAATATGGAATATTAGGAAGTGAGTTAGATGGAGGCAAAAGGAAAGCTAATCAAATATGGCGTGATTATTCTTTCTGCACTTACATTGGGGTATATCAATTTTAAACAAGGGTTTCAAAAGATCATTATCTACATGGATGACTATGATGTAATTTTACCGAAAGAGGCGGTATTTGATAGAATTTTTATCAATATCAATTTCTCAATGTACGAATATATGGAAGGGAATAGCCCGTTTCACTATATAGGACCATTTATGTTTTATTTATTGGCTATATTTTGGGGGGCATATCACTTTTTATTGTTAAAAAAAGGCTATTATCAATTCGTTTTCCTTCGAGCCCATACAAAAAAAGAAGCATTTAGATTTATTAAAGGATCGTATATAAAAAATAGTATCGTATTTATTTTTGTTTACTATGTTTCAATTTTCGGTTTTATTTATACAATAAATAGCTTGGAATTTCTAGATGTGCAAACACTCCTGTTAAAAATGATCTTTTTAGCCCTAACGAGTGTTCTATTAGTGATTGGCCTAACACAATTAATGTTTTGTATTTATTTAAAATTTAATGAGGTTATCGCATTATTTGTAATGTTTATAGGTATTCTTTGTCTATTTGCAATAAATCTAAATATCAATGGACTAAGTCTTGTTTTTATAGGAGAAGATCCTTTCTTTAAAAGTGGTATTACTTTAGGGGTGCTTATCATTGTTGTTTCAAAAATTATGCTAAGGAACGCAAAATATGAAATAGGGTAGGGAGTCAGCGTCATGATTGAAATAAAAAAAGTTTCTAAAAGTATAAAAGAACAAGCGATTTTAAAGAATATTACCATTACAGTTAAAGATGGTAATTGTATAGGTTTGGTTGGTCATAATGGTTCGGGCAAAACAATGCTGTTAAAGGCAGTTAGTGGTTTTACAAAAATTGATTCAGGAGAAATTTGGGTTGACGGTAAACAAATTGTTTTTGGTAAAGAATATATCAAAAATACAGGTATTATCCTTGAACAACCTCCGTTTATTACATATTTAACAGGCTTAGAAAATTTATTAATTTTAGCAAATATCCAAAAAAAGATTACGAAAGAGGACGTCATACAAACCTTAAAAAAAGTCGGATTAAGCGAAGCTCAAAATAAAAAGGTACGAAATTATTCATTAGGCATGAAACAACGATTAAGAATTGCACAAGCCATTATGGAAAATCCACAAATTCTGATTTTAGATGAACCGTTTAACGGGTTGGATAAGGAATCGGTAAAAGAAATTCAAGAGCTTTTGATTGAATATAAAAATAAAGGAACCACAATTTTATTAACAAGTCACGATGAACGTCATATTGATTACCTATGTGATCAAGTATACGAATTAGAACGAGGTGAACTAGTTGAATAAATTAAAGTATTGTCTTGTAGTTGGAACATTGTTATTAACCGCATGTGCACCGTATGGGGTGAAGGGAAATCCTCATAATACGTCAACAACTGAACAGACTTCTGATGATCAGACAGATGAATCACTTGCCAATCTGAAGACTTTCCCCATGACAATAGGGGAATTTGAACGTCATGTACAAAAATATGATGTTTCTAAGTTTCTGAGCGAAACAGAGACGGGTTATGAAACTGGTAAACAAATTATGATAATTGAATATAAAAACAATCACAGTAAAGAGAATGATAAATTAGGAAACATTAATATTTTGATTAACCAACCTGGAAAAAAACTAAGTGAGATAGAGGACGATGTACTGCGTTTATTTGAAGTACTATTTACATCGCTGAATGTTTCATATGAACCAGAACAGTTAATCACGAATATAAAAGCAAATCAAATCAAACTTTTAAGTTCCGAAGAAATTGAATTGGAGTTAACAAATTATGTTGATGATATCCAAGTAATTATTGAACCCAAGTAAATAAGCAGCTGTAGGGCAAAAAATTTATAAGCTGACCTAAGTGAAGCTTAAAAGTAATATTCAAAGTGGGTGAATGAATCACTAAGTACAATTATGCTATCGACAATTTAGAGTTAGATTAATATGGGGTGATTGATTGCAGTTCTTTGCCTATGAAGAAAAGCTGTTAAATAAATTTATAACAGATTCGATGGATTCGAAAGAGCAAGTAAAGTTGAAATTCGGATTTTATATCGTAGCAGATATTATTAAAAAAGGCTTAGTTGTTTATATTTTAGCGGCTTTACTAGGAGTATTTTTGAAAGTGTTAATTGTCCATTTTAGTTTTTTATTCCTCCGACAGGTGACTTACGGATGGCACAGTCGTACAAATAAAGGGTGCATTTTGGGAAGTGTGTTTGTATTTGTAATTTTCCCTTACTTTTTAAATCTTGTTGATTTGTCAGCAACTATGGTTTATGGAAGTAGCTTAATTGTCATTGCTTCAATTTATTTAATAGGACCTCTTGGAACACTGATAAATCCAATTCAAGATGAAAAAAACTTTTACAAAATAAGCTTCTAATACGATTATTTTTATTATTGATTCTCATGTTTGTCATTCCTCTAGGAGTGTTTCAGTACATTCTTGTTGGTGTAACTATTCAATTGACAACATTACTTATTCAAACTTTAAAAAATGGAGGTGTTACGTATGGCTAAATTTTTTATCAGAACTTTACGTAGTTTATTTTTATATTTAGGAGCTTTAGGAGCCTCTCAGATGTGTTTTGGTTATCTTCATGAAGTATCAGTACCAGAAGATTTAAAAGAAGATGGAATATTATGGAAATTGATCTAACCCCTTTTATACTTTATTATGTATAAAAGGGGGATTTTTCAAAATGTTGCACGAATGGACCATCAACCTTATTAATTTACCTATACAGTATGCTTTATTAATGGCCTCTTTTTATTACTTAGTAAATGAACGGCCATCATGGAAAAGAGTTTTATTCAGTTCACTAGTTATCTTTCTTCCATCAGTATTTCTATATCAAATGATATTTTGGAGCGGAATACTTTATCTACTAGTTGGAATGACTATCTTCTTTTTATGGGGGAATCCAAAAACAAAATGTCTGTTTTATTGGGGGATTGTTATTATTGTCGCTATAATTTCTGATCATTTGGCTACAATTATTATTTTCAATCTGTCATTTAAGGATGAATTATTTCAATTTTTTTTAAGAACAGTTGTATTTATCTGTATACATATTTTCATCATTTACCTATTGTCCTTACTAATTAAAAAGATATACTTCAAATTGCCGAAAAAAGAAATTTGGCTGATTAATGTGGCTATAGTATGTACTATTGGTGTTTTTTATTTTAATATTTTTCGTGTATTTAAGTATTCGAAAATTGAAGTATTAAGGTTTAATACAATTTTGTTAACAGTATATTTTATATTATTAATAGTCTTAATTGGGATTATCATTAGTATTTATCTAAAAAAATATGAGTTAACGGTTAAGGAAAAGGAACTTTCAAACTTTAGCGTTTATATTCAATCTTTAGAGCAAGTGAATAAAGATATGCAAAAGTTTCGACACGATTATTTAAACATTTTACTTAGTTTGAAAGGCTATATAGCGGATAAAGATTGGGAAGGTTTAGAAACCTACTTTGAACAGGGAATTTTAAAGTTTGAACAAAAAACATTGGAGAGTAATAAAATTCTAGCCCATTTAAACAATATCCAAAACCTTGCATTAAAAGGTTTAATTTTCAATAAGGTAAGTAGTGCTATTGAACAAAATTTGAAAGTATCACTAGAGGTTCCCAATCCGTTAAAGTTAGAGGAAGATTTGATTGATTTAACTCGAATTTTAGGTATTCTACTGGATAATGCAATCGAGAATTGTGTAGAAGATCGTCAAGAATTTATTCAACTGGCTGTAATAGAACAAAAGGATTCTACGCTTTTTGTTATTCGAAATAAAATGAATAAGAAAGTTATTGATATAAATAAACTTTTTTGGGAGGGGTATACCACTAAAGAGCAAGGTCATGGCTTAGGATTGAGTACCGTGAAAAAAATAGTAGATTCCTCGTCAGATATGTTACTAAATATAAGCGTAGAGGATAATTGGTTTAATGTAGAGTTGTTGATCTTGCGTCAGCAGAAGACTTCCTCCTTTAAAGGGAGGAGATGAATACTTGTTTTGCTTTTTCAGTGGGTCTTCAAGCCAAACACTAGCTGAAATAGGAGTACCGTTAAAAAGCGCATAATTTGAGGTAATGATGGGTGTTACCCACATCATCTCAGTAAACCATCATTATTAGCTCTATAAAATGTGCGTAGCTACCTTACTAACCTACGTAATGGATAAAAGGAGAGAAATTATGAAAGTGGCAATCTGCGAAGATAATGTAGTATTTGCAAAGCAAGTAGAATCCTATATTAATAATTATACGTTTATTGAGGAAAACGGTATTAAAGTAGTATTAAATACGGCATCTCCAGAAGAGTTAGCAAAGTTTATTCAAAAAGAACAGGTGGATTGTTTCTTTTTAGATATTGATTTCGGTACAGCTATAAACGGACTAGAATTAGCGAAGATCATTCGGGCAGCTCTACCTTTAGCAAGTATAATTTTCATTACTACACATAATGAAATGCTGCACTTAACATTTAAGTACCAAGTAGAAGCCCTTGATTTTATTATAAAAGACGAGGAAGAAGACTTACAGCATAGTATTATCAGCGCTCTAAATTCTGCTTTTACAAAATATCGAAATATAGGTGAACGACTTGACACCCACTATTTTCAAATTAAGGTAGGTGAATATGTAAAAAATATAAATTTAGATGATATTTTATATTTTAAAGCTGCAGATGTCCCTCATAAATTGACTTTATCGACAAAGCAAGGGTTTTATGAGTTCTACGCAAAATTGAATGAGATAGAAGAGAAGGAGGGTTTTGATGAAATATTTTTTCGCTGCCATCGTAGCTACTTGATTCAATTGAATAATGTCCTCGAAATAAATTGGAAGTCAAAGATGATTATTATGCTAAATGGCGACAAGTGTCCTATTTCATTCCGAAAAGTTAAACTTTTAAAGGAAAAATTAACAGCATTTAAGTCATGATAAATCTTTCTCAAAGAGCCGTTTCTCATTTCTAGTCAAAACGTAAGGCGGAACATGCATTTTCTTTATTAACCATTTGGATAATTATAAAAAATATCTATGAGACCGTCTGTATCTGTATGTTTCGTCACCGCCCTTCGTTACACAAAAAACCCTCATAGACTAGCTATAAGGGCATATATCCTTTATTCTTGAACAAGCGTCAGTAAAAATTGATCGCGTTCTGCTTCCTCTTGCATTTTACTATCAATAAGCATTGCACCAGATTGGACACGTGTGATGGCATTGTCTACAAGAAATTGCACATTGACCTTGGCTATTTCATTGTCAACGGGGCAATCCCCCTTGAACTCTACGACGTCCTGTCCCTTTTGTGTTTCAAAATAAACCCAATATGGATTTTCACAGGCAGCGGCAAAGGCACTTTCTAAAGTTTTTGTACTATTTTCATACGTATAGTTTTGTACATATGTAATATATTCATTGTTTGTAATATCCTTTTGTGGGCCATAAAAGTACCAAAATACCCCTAAAATACCGATAGGCACAATCCATAATATATTCCTTTTACTTAATTTCCCCATGCTTTGCTTCCCCCTTTATGTGAATATTTTAACATCTTCTTTTGCATTTTTGCTAGCTTACGATAATATTTTCTATAGAAGGCCGTGATTCTGTTCATAGCGTGAGCTTTGAATTCAAGTGGCAGTTATGATAACGTTAGTTGATAGATTTGTTTCGAAGTCGCCATTTTGTTTGGTGAAGGAGGTTTTTGCATGCATAAAAGAAGACGTGGTTTGCTCCTAGTTCTCGTGCTGATATTACTGGGTTTGTTCTTTTTTCTCGGCACAAAAATGCGGCCGGCCACACAAACGACAAGAAATTCTGAGCCATCCCCAGTCCAAGAGGAAGTATCTGAACAAGAGGGGGTGTCAGAAAATGTGGAGGTCATCCTACAGGACATAGCCAGTTTAGCACTAGAAGGAAGAGTCCCTTATGTGCCGTTTGCAGCAGGTGAGGCGGATCAACAAGTGGTTCATCAGCAATGGGGGGAGCCTCAGCAAGTAACGGAGTCAGTGAATGGACGATATGAAGCTTATCAGGATGTGACGATTGGCTTTCAAGGTTCACATGCTTTTGATATTCGTTCATTTAAAGAGGATATCAAGAAAATTCATTTAGCCGATATTAAAAATAAGCTAGGTGAACCCGATGAGGTTCGTTATTATCAGGATACAACGACCAATCAAATCATTCTTGTCTACCAAGTGAATGCCGACTATCAATTAAAATGGATTTTACCAAAACCGACTGACAGTGATCCTAATCCTGTCGTTCATCATATTTCGGTCTATACTGAATTAAAGCAACAAGCAGCTGATACGGTCAAGCAGATGACATTGGACGAAAAAATTGGTCAAATGATGTTTGCAGGTGTGTCAGGTACGACGCTTCAGCAGGACACAACAAGCCTCATTCAAGATGACAAAGTGGGTGGTTTGATTCTTTATGGTAATAATCTTGAAACCCCTCAGCAAACAGTCACATTGATGAATGACTTAATGGCTGCCAATACCAATAATCAGGTGCCCCTTTTCATAGGAACCGACCAAGAAGGTGGGAAGGTGGTTAGATTACCAGGGCCTTTAAAAAACTTCCCAACGAATAAAAGCATTGGGGATATCAATCAATCCCAATTGTCATTTAAAGTAGGTCAATTGCTAGGGGAACAATTAAAGGCATTTGGCTTTAACCTTGATTTTGCCCCTGTACTAGACGTCAATAGCAATCCGAATAATCCGATTATCGGAGATCGCTCGTTTTCGAATCATCCCGATATTGTCAGCAAATTAGGCATTCAGACAATGAAAGGGCTAGAGTCCAAGCAAGTAATTCCAGTAATCAAGCATTTCCCTGGGCACGGTGATACTTCCGTGGATTCCCATTTAGAATTGCCAAAGGTGACGAAAAGTTTGGCCGATTTAAAGCAACTGGAGCTTGTCCCCTTTAAAGATGCCATTGATAACGGTGCCGATGTGGTCATGGTTGCTCATATTTTATTACCAAAGATTGACCCACAATACCCTTCATCGATGTCGAAGGAAATTATCACAGGTATGTTAAGGGAGCAGCTAGGCTTCGATGGGGTTGTCATGACAGACGATATGACGATGAAAGCTATCACGAATCATTTTGCTATCGGTCAAGCGGCTGTAGATTCAATCAAGGCTGGCAGTGATATTATATTAATCGCCCATGAGTACACGAATGTCGCATCAGCCATAAAAGCTGTGAAGGCAGCCGTCCATGATGGAGACATAACAGAGGAGCGCATTAATGAGAGTGTCCGTCGAATCATGCAGCTAAAACAAAAGTATCAGCTTGTCAATCAACCCGTGACAGCAGTTGATATCAACAAGCTCAATACAGACATCGAAAACGTATTCAATATGTATAAATAAAGATGGAGAGGGACATACAGCAAGTAATGTATGTTCCTTTTTGTGAATGATGGATAAGGGTGAGAACGTGGATAAGGAATTCAAATTAGCTAGTCGATTATTAACGCTGTTAGATGCTGAACAAAGATGGTTTACTTTAGCGGAGGTTGAAAAAAGTTTACATGTTTCAGATAAAACCATCCGTAAGCTAGTAGAAGAAATCAATAGGCAATTGCCAGCAGCGATGACTATTGAAGTGTCTAGAGGAAAGGGAATCTTTCTACAACGCGATGGGCGAAGTACAACAGTTAGTGAAGTGGTTTCAAGCATGCTTAGACAAACAATCTTCTATCGACTAATGCATTTATTGTTTACAAATGGGCATCAATTCACCATGGAGGAGCTTGCAGAAGCTATGTTTATGAGTACCTCATCTTTGAAGAAATTGATTATGCAATTAAATAATCACGATTTGAAGCCATATAAGCTACGAATTACATACTCGACGCCAGCCGTAAAGGGAAATGAATTGAATATCCGTTATTTTTACTGGAAGTTATATGGTGATGCTTATGAGTTTACAGGATGGCCATTTACGAATAGTGACTGTGATTTTATCAATCAATCCATTACGAATATAGAGAATGAGAAGAACATTGTTTATTTTATCAATTCCAAACGGAAATTATCGTTTTTAATAGCGATTGTACTTGAAAGAGTGAGAAAAGGGAACTATGTCAAAATTGCTGAGGGTGATTATCTTTGGGAAAGTGGGATTTTCTATTTGCCAGTAAAAGAATTTGCGCTGGCACTGGAAGAAAGATTCTCTATAGAATTACCAAAAAATGAATTGTTTTTCATGCAATCCCTATTTAGCCTAAGCCAATATCATTATTATGAAGGGTCTGACATGACGCCGGAGAAAGAAATTGAATTGTACAAGAATAAAGAAGTCGATCAAATGGCGCAGCAGTTGTTAACAATATTGGCTAAGGCTTACCCCAATCTAGATAGGCAAGAGCGTTTTATCTTGGAAGTATATGAGTTTCTTGACAAGCTTTTAATCGATAACGCCATTCCTGAATGGTTGACGATTGCAAAAAGTAATTTAACAAACTATGTTCAAATCGAGTGTCAGCAGATTTATCAAGATATGCAGAACTGCATGCAAAAGTGGCAAAAAACATACCCTTCTGTCCTGTATAATGACTTTCATTTAACCAAACTCACCTTACTTGTTCGTTCAGGACTACGCTATAAAAGTAAACGAGCCTTCTTGGTCATTGGTGAGGAGTTTTCTATCCGTCATTATATAGCTAATTTGATAAAAAACGAAATTGGAGACCAACTCATTATTAATACTTCCATTATGAAGGGGCTAACCGATGAAATGGTGGAGCAGCATCACATTGATTTTGTCATAAGTAATTTTCCTGTTGCCTTAACGACAGTGCCCGTTGTTATTATTTCAACGATCCCTTCAAAAAGGGATTTAGATAATATTCGCCAAGAATTGCTTCAGTAATTTGGTCAATTATTTCCTGTACACTACGTAACAATCTGGTCTAGTTTGTTATGATAAAAAAATCTTATACTCATAGTAGTTTCTGAACCGATTTCTTTTAAGAGAAATTGGTTTGGAAACAGCTATGGGTTTTTTTGATGGCAAATGAAAACGTTTACCTTATGGAATTTGAGATAAATAGTTGGAGGGATAAAGATGAGTAGGCATTTAGGTGCAAAAAAGGGAGAAATAGCAGAGCGTGTGCTGCTTCCTGGAGATCCTTTGCGTGCAAGATTTGTAGCAGAGCATTTTCTAGAGAAGGCCTATTGCTATAACGAAGTAAGAGGGATGTATGGTTACACAGGAATGTACAAAGGTGTGCCGATTTCAGTTCAAGGTACTGGGATGGGCAATCCATCGATGAGTATATATGGTACGGAATTGGTCAACGATTATGGCGTTAAGAAACTGGTTCGTATCGGAACATGTGGTGCGATGCAAAAGGATATTAATATCCGTGATATTATATTAGCCCAAGCAGTGTCCTCAGATAGCAATTTGACGGAGAAAATATTCTACGGTAATAATTACGCACCAACAGCAGATTTTTCTTTATTAATAAAGGCGTATCAACAAGCACAAGACAAAAAAGTAAATGTCTTTGTTGGCAATATTTATAATTCTGATGAATTCTATCGTGAAACACTAGACAGGCTTCATAAGTTTATGGAATTCGGTGTGTTAGGTGTAGAAATGGAAAGTACATCCCTCTATACTTTAGCTGCTAAATACGGGGTAAAAGCATTATCTATTTTGACGGTAGGTAGTCAATTATTAACAAATGAAAGCTTATCTCACGAGGAAAGTGAAAAGTCCTTTTATGAAATGGTGGACATTGCACTTCAGACAATCATCGATGAGTAATGCAATAGTAATCGTAAGAAAAGGGGAAGACCGTAATGAAGGCAATATTGTCTGGATTACAGTGGATGGTATTTATGCTCGCTGGTGCTATCGCAGCGCCGATTGCTATCGCAGATGTATATAATCTAACACCTATTGAGACGTCTGGGCTAATCCAAAGTACGATTATTACTTTAGGGATAGCTGGTTTTTTACAAGGGCTGATTGGTCATAAATTACCAATCCATGAAGGGCCAGCTGGTTTATGGTGGAGCATTTTTACCATTTATGCGAGTTTGGTAGGGGTATTATATTCTTCTCACATGGCTGCCTTACAAGCTTTATGTGGAGGAATGATTATAAGTGGTATTTTATTTATCCTACTTTCAGCACTTAAGCTAATGGATAAAATTGCTTGTTTATTTACACCGACCATCACTTTTATCTATTTGCTTTTATTAATCTTTCAATTAAGTGGCTCCTTTATGAAAGGAATGATGGGTATTTCATCAAGCCACGCAACAGTAAATATTAAAGTATTTCTACTTAGTACGATGGTCATTTGTATCACCTTTTGGTTAGGCAACAATCGCTATACTATCCTGCGTCAATTTTCAATCATCATTAGTATATTGATAGGTTGGTTATTATTTGTGATTTTTGGTCAGACATCTGGGATTTCACAGGTAAATACACTAGTTAAGCTTCCTGAATTGTTCCCATTTGGAAGGCCGAGATTTGACAGTGGCACCATCACTACAGCATTTTTGTTAGCATTGCTATTAATAGTTAATGCGATTGCATCAATCCGTTTGATGGAGACAGTCATGAAACAAAAACAATCAAGGGATGATCGCCGTTATTTGCGTGCTGGATTTATGTCAGGGATTACACAACTAATTTGTGGAGGCCTGGGTGCGATCGGCTCAGTGCCAATTTCGGGGGCAGCAGGATATGTTGAACAAACAGGTATGAAGGAACGCAGGTCGTTTTTAATTGGGTGTTGCTGCGTTATCTGTATCTCCTTACTGCCACCCTTTATGAATATATTAGCGGGTATTCCAGCACCAATAGGCTATGCTGTAACATTCGTTATTTTTGTCAAGATGGTCGGAATCTCCTTGAAGGAATTGAAAACGGTTACGCACGAGGAACGAACGTATATCGTGAGTGGCGTGTCTCTTTTAGTTGGTGTTGGTTTAATGTTTATTCCTTCATCTGCGACAAGCCAATTATCTCCTATCGTGATTGCTATTTTAAACAATGGGTTAATTTGTGGAAGTTTTTTAGCGATTATTTTAGAACAAGGATTAATCTGGAAGGAAAAACATTCGAGTAAGTCTATATCTTAAACAGAGTAAAACACGGAGGGGACAAGATGCATTATTTAATTTCTATAGTAGGACTCATGCTAGTTCTATTATTAGCATGGGTTGCAAGTAATAATAAGAAAAAGATTAAATATCGCCCCATCATGGTGATGATTGCTATCCAACTTATTTTAGGCTTTCTTTTACTTAAAACGGGTATCGGGGAATTTCTAATTAAAGGTTTTGCTGATAGTTTTGCAAAATTACTTGAATACGCCAATGAAGGTACTAATTTTGTATTCGGTGGGATGGCCAATGAAGGTGCACATACATTTTTCCTTTATGTATTAATGCCAATTGTATTTATGTCAGCAATAATTGGAATATTGCAACATTATAAAATCCTCCCATTTATTATTAAGTATATTGGTTTAGTATTAAGTAAAATAAATGGGATGGGTAAACTAGAATCATATAATGCAGTTGCAGCAGCTATAGTAGGACAAAATGAAGTATTTATTTCCGTGAAAAATCAAATTGGATTTTTACCGAAACATCGTCTGTATACATTATGTGCTTCCGCGATGTCAACGGTATCTATGTCGATTGTCGGCTCCTATATGACGATGTTAGAGCCTAAGTATGTAGTGGCAGCATTAATATTAAACTTATTTGGCGGCTTTATCATAGCCTCCATCATTAACCCGTATGACGTAAAAGCCGAAGAGGATATAATTGAAGTACAAGAAGATGAAAAGCAAACCTTCTTTGAAATGCTAGGCGAATATATTATGGATGGGTTTAAGGTAGCCATCATCGTTGGGGTCATGTTAGTAGGTTTTGTTGGGTTGATTGCCTTGATTAATGGTTTATTTAGCGGTATATTCGGCATCTCGTTCCAAGACATCTTAGGCTATATCTTTGCTCCAATTGCCTTTGTCATGGGTGTACCTTGGCATGAAGCTGTCAATGCCGGAAGTATCATGGCGACAAAGCTTGTGGCAAATGAATTCGTTGCCATGCTGGATTTTGTTAAAATACAAGATAGTTTCAGTGAGCGCACAACAGCCATCGTATCTGTTTTCCTTATATCCTTCGCGAACTTTGGGTCCATTGGTACCATCGTGGGTGCGGTGAAAGGGTTAAATGAAAAGCAAGGGAATGTGGTTGCGCGCTTTGGATTAAAATTGCTATATGGTGCTTCACTTGTAAGTGTTCTATCAGCTATCATTATCGGCATTGTATTTTAAATAGGCTCATAAGATTTGAATGACTTAAGAGTATCTACACCATTTCCTATCACCTAAAATTGCTCAGTTACTTGGAAAAAGGGAGGGTAGATCTCTATAAATAAATATAATTTTTAACCCTTTCGTTGATAAGAAAGGGTTTTTGCATATTATGTAAAAGGCTAGGAACATTCATAACATATAGACCTTTCACATATGGCAAAATTCTTTTTATCTCCTTGTAATATTTCTCCCTCTCAAAGTACCATATATTAATAACCTCTTAATATCCTCCAAGAAAAGGCAACAGCTTCTACACTTTTACCTATTTCGATGGTTTAAATTGCCATATAGGTCTTTAGACAGTTGAGTCATTTCTGTCTTTCTTATAATATGTAATTATTGTTGAAAATGATAATCATTATCAATGTTTGTCAACAATTCAATTGTTTCCATTTACTTCTTATCATCTCATCAGTCTTTTTAATTTGGAAGACTCATTTTTTTAACAGTGAATGATAATAATTATCATTTGATAGGGAGAAGGCTCTGTGAAAGGATGGTTAATGAATGCAACAGATGGCTAAACAGATTGCAGAAAATGCAACGTTTCAAGCGTTTATGAATTGTTATATACGAGAGGTGAGTAGCGGACACTGGGTCAGAAAGGAGGAATGGATAAAAGAACAGCGACTATCTATCCTAATGACAGAGGAATATATATTAGAAATCGAGTTGCCATTACAAAACACACGTTTTGCATTTGGCATGGAATACAAATCTCTTGTTGGAAGGCATAAATTTGGTGTCTCGTTGAAGTATTGTACGAAACAAAACCAATGGCTTGTTGAAGATAAATTAACGATACTCATCACATTTATTCAGGAACTCCATTTTATGGCTAAGAAGGATGGATGTCATGAACTTTCCTCCCATTTTGATGAACTCATTCTTCGCATAATTGAGAGCTATCAAACGATGACAAATTATATTGAAAAGCGTCTGGAAAATAAGAAACAAAATGGAGCTAACGATACGTTTATTGAAGCTGAGCAATCTCTCTTACTTGGACATTGGCTCCATCCGACACCTAAAAGCAGACAAGGGATGTCAGATTGGCAGCAAACGAGTTTTGCTCCAGAGTTACAAGGTTCTTTCCAGCTTCACTATTTTCGTGTCGACCGTAAAAATGTGAAAGAGTCCTCTGTATTAGAAAAAAGTGCAAGTGAACTCATTTCTCAGTCTTTAACAACATCACAACCTGATTTTGTGATGTCAGAGAAGGATTGCCTCATTCCGATGCATCCGCTTCAAGCACAATGGCTTTTGCAGCAACCGCATGTAAAAAAAGCGCTTGCTGAAGGATGGATAAAATACGAAGGTGCACTTGGGGCACTTTATACAGCAACCTCCTCGATAAGAACGGTATATAGCACAAATGAAGAAATGATGTATAAGTTTTCAATTCCAGTCAAAATAACGAATTCATTGCGGGTGACTAGAACGCATGAATTAAAAGCTGGAATTGTTATGGCTCGGTTAATGAATAAGATTGATTTCTTACAGAACCATCCATCTTTTCGGATGATTGATGATCCAGCCTATATGACTGTAGAGTTCCCAAATCAGACGGAATCAGGGTTTGAGGTTATTTTTCGCTCAAATGTATTTCCTGAAGGACAGGATGAAGGAATCTGCATGATCGCTACGCTTTTGCAAGAGCCCCTACCAAAAGAAAAATCAAAATTATGTCAGCTCATCATGAAAATCGCTCAATCAGAATTCCGATCATTAGAGAGCGTAAGCTTAGATTGGTTTAAGGCTTATTGGAAATGTTCGATTGAATCGTTATTAAAATTATACGACGAGAATGGAATAGCTCTCGAAGCACACCAGCAAAATAGTTTGTTAAACATTTCTTCCAGTTATCCAACTACTTATTATTATCGTGATAACCAAGGTTATTACTTATCAAAAACATATAAAGAAGTACTTCTTTCAATAGAGCCTTCTTTACATGAAACAGAAGAGCTATTTTACGAAGATGCCCTTATTCATGATAGATTTACATATTATTTATTTATGAATCAATTGTTTCCCGTTATTTCCCGATTTGGAGCCGATCAGCTAATCGATGAAAAAATTCTTTTGAAGTGGTCTATCGATCAACTGCACTTATTAGAAAAAGAATTTACAGGTTTCGGGAAGGCATTTATTCGTAACATTCTAAAGCAAGAGGAGCTTGCGTTCAAAGCAAATTTATTAACAAGATTTCATGATGTAGATGAACTAGAAGCCGAGCTTGAACAAGCGGTATATACGAAAGTGCCAAATCCGTTCGTTGTTCAGTATGAGGAGGCAGAATATGAAGCAGCTACAGCCTTTAGTTACTAAACAAGAAGAGCTACGTGTAAGGCGGCAGCTTGTAGAAGCAATGATGTTTGAAGGACTAATCAAATATGAAGAAACGCCTCTAGATAAATGGTCTTCCATTTTTACTCTTGTTGGACAGAAATGTACCTATCGTTGTGAAGGGCGAAGAATGGCCTTTGATCGTATCCGAATAAAGGGCGATAGTATTTTTCTAGTAGGAAAAGATGAGACGTTACTAGAAGCTACGCTTGAGGATCTAGTAGATGAATTACTATCTACTCGTAAAGACAAAGTTCGTTTACTGGAAGAACTTCATTTAACGAGTAAGCTTTGTCAATGGAATGAGCGTCATCTCCAAATGCCCATGTCGAGAAGAAATTCGAGCTATGAAGAATTAGAATCAGAAATCATGGAAGGGCATCCCTATCATCCTTGTTTCAAATCTAGAACCGGTTTTACAATTGACGACCATAAAAACTATGGCCCTGAGGCAAAGCAATCATTTACCCTTCAATGGGTTGCGGTGAGAAGAAGCTACGTACGAATCACCGTTCTTGAGGAAGAGAGCTTTTGGAAAAGAGAGCTAGGACATTTTCTGTGGGAAGACCTTCTAGCAAAGCTTGCGATTTTCGGTGGAACATTTGACGACTATACGTTCCTCCCTGTTCATCCTTGGCAATGGCATAACCTGAAAATGGAACTAGCTGGATTAATTGAGCAAAAAGATTTAATCCCTCTAAATGTGAAAGGAGATTACTATAGGGCAACCCAATCAGTACGAACATTATGGAATGTTTCACATCCTGAAAAGGCGCAATTAAAATGTGCAATGAATATGGTGAATACTTCTTCCTTGCGAAAGTTACATTCTCATGCTGTTTGTGCCGCTCCTCCTATTTCATCATGGCTTAAACAGGTGATTCAATTAGATGCCTATTTACAAAAGGAAGCATCGCTTATTGTACTGGAGGAATATGCAGGTATTATTTTTGAACCGAATGCCAAAAAGCATAGTAGCAAACTAGAAGGTCAGCTTGGTACCATATGGCGAGAAAGTGTGCGCTTGTATATGAAGGATGAAGAGGAAGCGGTTCCTTTTACAGTACTAATGATGATGGAGAGAGATGGGCGTCCATTTATTGATGATTGGCTTTCCCGATATGGAGCAGAGGAGTGGGTAAAACGCTTGATCGAAGTGAGTGTTATTCCTGTGTGGCACTTGCTGGTCGCTCATGGTATTGCGCTGGAGGCACATGCACAAAACATGATTTTATTGCATCAAAATGGGTGGCCCACTCGGGTTGTACTGAGGGATTTCCATGACAGTATCGAATATATGGAAGAATTCATTGCAGACAGAAGCCTCGTTCCAGACTTTGCAACGATACACGAACGTTTTAAAGATGCACCTGTCGATCAGTATTATTGGATGTCTTCTCTAGAGGCTTTACGAGAGTTAATTATGGATACACTATTCGTATTTCATTTAAGTGAACTATCGTATTTGCTAGAGGAGCAGTATGACTTTGCAGAAACACATTTTTGGTGTCAAGTTAAGGACAGCTTACAGAAGCACTTGGAACGCTTTCCATCGTTATGTGCAAGACATGAACGGCTTCAGCATACTAGCACACAAATTTATGTTGAATCTTTGCTAACTAAGAAAGTTCAAAATCAAGAGGAAGGTAATTTTCGACATATCGTCAACAATACGTTGGCGCAAGCGGATAAAAAGGAGAAATGATGATGTTTTATGTCAATGATCAATTTTATGCAGTAGAAGATATTGAGAAGCAATTTGAAATATATGAAAGCTTACCTCATTTAAGGGAGTGTAACAATCGCAGACTAGCTATTTGTACGGATGATACTTTCCAATATATAGCTCTTTGTTTATACATTCGCGAAAAAGGGGGATCAGTTGTCCCCATCCATTCAGCAACGCCGAAAGAGGGAGCTGTGCGACTTGCTTCTTCAGCAGGTAGTCATCTGCTGTTGTTCCAATCGATTGATACTTTCATTGAACTATCAAATCATTGCAATAACCAAGAGGGCGTATTAGTTCAAATGAGCTCAGGCACAACAGGCGCTCCGAAATGTATTGAACGAACGTGGAGCTCTGTGGAAAAAGAGATTGAAAGTTATGTGACGATGTTACCTGTCGATTCATTGACAAATTCGGTTGTTGCTTGTCCAGTAACTCATTCCTATGGCTTCATTTGTGGTGTCTTGGCTTGCATAAGAAGGGGAGCAAAGCCAGTTATTATTACGAATAATAACCCTAAGTATATTTTGAAAAAGCTAAAAGAATATCCTCAACACATACTTTATGGGGCCCCAGCGTTACTTTATACATTAAGTCGATTATTACCGATGGGTGAACAATTTGATCGTGTCATGACGTCAGGAACTTTGATGCCGCATAGCTGGCTGACAACATTAAGGGAGAAATCTCGCCAAGTACTCCAGCAGTATGGCTGCTCTGAAGCAGGCTGTGTTGCGATTCACCCTAATGTGGAAGATCCGAAAGAAATGGGCTACCCCCTTCCTCATGTAAAGGTAACAGCCGGTGATAAACAAACACCGAGCGAAATCATTATTGAATTGTCTACACAAACGATTTATACGAAAGATCTTGGCTATATAGAAGATAATGTTTTGTCTTTTCTAGCAAGAATAGATGACACAATTAATGTATCAGGCTTGAATGTGTATCCGCAAGAAGTGGAAACCGTGTTAATGGATGACCCAAGAATAGTCGAAGCAGTTGTATATAAGAAACAAGATAGCCTATCAGGAGAGCGGGTATGTGCACTATATGTGTCTATTGAACCAATCGATAATATGGAGCTTCGAGAATGGTGCCGAAAATTTCTAGCTCCACATCAAGTTCCAATAGAGTTTTTGCCTGTTCAAGAAATTGAAAAGCTGCCTAATGGAAAAATAAGTAGAAAAAAACTCGGAGGCATACCAGTATGACGCGACAACAATTGATTCAGAGCATCTATGATATTATGGAAAATTCATTAGAGTTGCCGACACTGTCTTCTTTCAATGAAGATGCCCGATTAAATGAGGATTTGTATATGGATTCCATTATGGTCCTTCAACTGATTCTTCATATAGAGCTGGATCTTGGCATTGCCATCCCCGATGAGGTTCTTGTTCCTAAAGATTTCAAAACAGTAGGAACATTAGCAAGCTTTTTAGAAAAACAGCAAAAGGTAGAATAATCGGAGGCCAAAAATGATAAAAGTTCATTGTTTTGTAAGCTGTGTTTGTGAGGTTATTAAGAAAACGAAAGGTGTCGATCATAGGCCCTACTATTTTGGGGTATGGGACGCTGATTTTGATGTGCTTGATAATGGTGTGCTAACATACCATTCGGATCAAATCGATCATGATTTCTTTCAAACATGGTATGAAATGCTCTATGGCATCAAGCTTTACAAATGGTATGACGAAAAGCAGTCTAAACAAGAAAATATAAACAAATTGCTAGGGCTAGTAGAGAATAAATCGCCACATCAACATGTGATGGTGATGCTGGATTTATCGATGCTGCCAGAGCGAGAGAATAAATTTCATCAACGTCCATTCCCTCATTATGTGATGCTAGAATCGACCGAAAATGAAGAAGAGTGGTTTATGTATGACCCTGATTTTCGCTGGGAAGGAATTTTACCGAAGGAGCGAATTTTAGCTGCAATCCAAGAGCCAACTGTCAAAGGTGGCTATTACTTTGATTCTGAGACGATTATTGCTCCTACTACAGAGACGGTTGAAGCCTATTTTAATACATGCATCAAGCTTGATTGTAATCCGTTGACAGATGCCGTTACCGAAATTATGAAAAAGTCTATCGCAGGAAAAGAACGTCTGTCAAAACTACCGACGGCCTTAAAGCAATTGCCAGTTATCGCGATTAGAAAGTATGCATATGAGCATGCATTTGCATTTTTTTGGGAAGCACTTGGGCGAGAAGAGGAAGGCTTTGACACATGGTGTGATGAAATTGAGCGTCTAGTGACTGGCTATACAACGATTCAGTATCGAGCGATGAAGCTGGCGATGACGCAAGATTTGTTATTGGTGGAAAATATTTTTGTGAAGTTAGAAGAACAAAATCAGCTTGAGTTCAAAATCAAGCAAGGATTACAAGAATGTTTTCAAGCATGGTTAACATTACAGCACAAGAAAGAGGTCATGTTATGAAACTATCAATTTGTACAATCTCATTTCGGCACCATCTCCACTCGATGGAGCAATTAGCTCAATTTGCTAAAACACAAGGCTTTCAAGGAATCGAGCTCTGGGGCATTCATGCAAAGAACTTGGCAGATGAACCTCATTATGGAGCAGATTGGCTAAGCTCCTACGGTTTGGAAACGAGCATGCTTAGTGATTATTTGCCATTAGATGCACCCGTTTCGGAGATGATGGCTGAAACAGAAAGATTATCTGCTCTTGCCAAGCGCTGGGGAACAAATAAAATTCGTACATTTGTAGGAAAGCAAGGCAGCTCAGACACGAGTAAGAAAGAAAGGGCAGAACTTATTGTCAGACTTACAATGCTCTGTGATTATCTTGAGTCACAAGGACAAAACTTGCTGGTAGAAACTCATCCAAATACATTGACAGATAATCTACCTTCAACCATGCAGTTACTTGAAGAAACGAATCACTCAAGCCTACGAGTGAACTTTGACGTTTTACATATATGGGAATCAGGAATGAACCCGATTGTCGCCATGAAGCAACTACGTCCTTATATCTTACATTTTCACTTTAAAAATATTGCCTCACGTGTTCAACTAGATGTTTTTTCACCAAACAATGTGTATGCGGCAGCAGGCTCTAGGGAAGGAATGGTTCCTTTGTTTGAAGGTGCTATTGATTACGGTGAATTCCTAGCAGAAGCAGTTTCAACGATGGAGGTAGATGCATCATTGGAATGGTTTGGATCGAATGTGATGAGCGTATTAGCAAAAGATAGTCAAGAGGTTAAGAAGGCGTTGCAGTTGGTGCAAATATAGTGTAAGGCTGTTTATACTCAGTGAACTCAGTTGTACCCTAGAGTTGGATGGAATTACCTGAAGTTAAGCTGAAAATACTGGAGTCTGCACACAACTTAGTTCTGATGCAAGAAACATTTGTGAAAAAAGATGATGTCAACGGCAGAAAAAGCAAATTTGCAAGGTGAGAGGTTGATTTCCGTTCCGCCAGCGCCCTTTCCAGGGGGCGTCCGATGAGCCGCTTCACTCACTTACGCTCGCTCCAGGGTCTCATCTGTGACGCTATGAGCTGCACCCAAAATATTGGACTTAAAAATCTACTATAGGGGGTGCAGGTAGTGATTTCTGATGAACAAAAATTAGCCGCAGTTCTAGCTTACTTTGAAGAAAAAGAAAGTACGTATCAGATTGCCAATCGATTACAGAGGGATCGACAGTACATTCGATTATGGATTGAATTATATCGCTATCATGGCATCGAAGGAATTATTCGTCCTCAAGGGTTCACGAATTACGAAGATTCTTTTAAAATAAAAGTAATTCAACACCTGATAGAGACGGGCGATTCGCTCCTTCAGACCGCTGCGAAGTTTAATATTCCTTCCCGTGAAACCATTCGGAGATGGAAAAAACAATGGATGTCAACGGCTGGTGAGGTGCTCTATCAAGTAGAAAAGGAGCGCCAATCAATGCCAAAAAAACAACCACCTTCGTCCGATTTAAATGGAAAAACAACGGATGAGTTAAAAGCGGAAATTGAGTATTTACGGATGGAAAATGCCTATTTAAAAAAGTTGAAAGCCTTAGTTCAAGAAAAGGATGCCTTCAAATCCAAGAAAAAGTAAGAGCTGTCTATGAGCTAAGGTTGGATTTTCCTCTTCAAGCTCTATTAAAAGTCGCGAAACTTAAGAAAAGTACGTATTATTACCATCTCCAAAAATGGGTAAAACCAGATAAATATCAGGCGATCAAAGAACGAATTCAGACGCTTTTTCATTACCATAAGGGGCGTTATGGCTATCGTCGTATTTGTTTAGCCCTCCGAAATGAAGGGTTTTTCATCAACCATAAAACGGTCCAACGATTGATGCAAGAATTGGGCTTAAAAGGGACGGTACGCCCTAAAAAATACCGTTCGTATAAAGGGACAGTCGGCTATGTCGCAGAGAATATCATCCAACGTGATTTTGAAGCCACTGCACCCAATCAGAAATGGGTAACCGATGTAACGGAGTTTAAAATAAACGGTCAAAAAATCTATATATCCGCTGTATTAGATTTATTCAATCGAGAAATCGTTGGGTATGAGGTATCAAAATCACCTAATTTTGAGTTAGTTCAACAGTCTTTTAAGAAGGCGTTTACGTATACAAAGTTACCGAAAAAGAGTGGCTTAATCGTCCATTCTGATCAAGGATGGTTATATCAAATACCACGTTTTAAAGCGTTATTGGCAACACATGAAATCAAGCAAAGTATGTCACGGAAAGGAAATTGTTTAGATAATGCCGTGATAGAAAGCTTTTTTGGCATTATGAAATCAGAATTTCTATACGCAACAACGTTTAAGAACTACGAAGCATTCAAAAAAGCGTTAGTAGACTATATCCACTACTACAATCATGAACGGATAAAAATAAAACTCAACGGAAAAAGTCCAGTTGAGTTTCGAAGAGTTTCTTAAAAGTTCAAATTTTTGGGGTCAGTTCACTAATCCCCTAGGAGTGACGCTGGCTCCACTCCAATCAACCATTCTGCAAAGTGTCTTTACTTTTTTTCATAGTAATATAGCGATTAAATAGCCCATTATTTTTAGAGGGAATAAGCTCTTATTTTCAATGTGGGGAAGTGATGTGTGACAACACCTCTCCATAAAGAGTAGTGAAGACCTTCGCCTTATTTGAAAACCTTTGCTAAAAAGGTAATACTTTTGTAGGTTGGAGTGGAAGGCTACTTGACTCCCGTGGGATAACGAGACAGGCGAGCCTCTAAACGGAGCGATAACGGAGGAAGCGGCTCGGGACGCTCGCCCACAGGAAAGCAAGTAGCCTGCAACGGAAATCCATTTCTACCTTCCAATTGACTGTTTTGTTTTTCAACACTAAGAGGTTTATTAACTGTTATCAACAGTAAATAAACCTCTTTTACATGGATAAGAACTTCTCTGGACACTTTTGTAATTGGACTCTAGATATATGGGATCTAAGTTTATTGGTAAAAACAATTCAACAGTCGTCCCTTTTCTCTCTTGACTTGTAATTTTAATTACGCCTTTATACAATTTCATAATACTATTCGCAATGCTTAGTCCTGAACCAAAACCTTCTTTTTTACGCTATTTTTAATAAAATAATCTTAAGGAAAGACAGGGTTAATTTTTACTATACCATTTCCAGTTATAAGTGATTTTCTTTATTTTTCGGACTTTTAAGGGGAGAAATTGAGTTTTCACAAAACTTTAAAAGAATAAGGCCATTCCCGATTGGGAATGGCCAAATTTTTAATTAGAGAGTTCACTTTGGATAATTAATTTGCTTTTACGTTTTTCATCTGAAAGGTCTTGGTTAATAATATAGATATCATTGTCCGCAGAAAACCTGTAAACGTCAGGTGTCTCCAATTCGCTATTTTCAACCAGTAAATTGTTCTCTAGCTTAAATTTTATCAAATATTTATCGTTATAAGAAAAAAACACTTGATTATTAAAATCTGTGTAAAGAGCATTTACATTTAATACATCCGAAACAACTTCTTGCGTATGTTTATTAGAAATATTATAAAAAAGAAGCTTTCGTTTATCAACTTTAGATTCACTAGGGTCATTAAAGGTTAGATAAATAAGTTGTTGGTCATTTAGCATACTTGCCCAACCAATCAATTCATAATCAGTTTTTATTTCTTTGATTTCTTTACTTTTCACATCGTATAAATAGAGATAACCAACATTATTTTTTTTATCAGTAAATAATATTTTCCCATCTTTTGCAGATAAAAACATATTCATAAAAGTATAGGTATTTAAATCAAATATACTTTCAGTTTCATTTGTTTTTAGATTTTTTAACATAACTTTCGGCTTGCTTGTCCTACTATCTATTGATATCCAAGCAGCATAGTCTTCTACAAGTACAGGAAAAGCATTATTGATATTTGGATCATTTTCTTGTGTTAATGGTTGTATTTCATTCGTATTTAAATTCATTGAATATGCATTTTTCTGTGACCCAGTTTCATCAGAATCAACCCAGACTAACCAATTATCATTCAGTTCTAAACCTTGGACAGACGGCAATTCAAATTTACTGTTAAATATAGTTTTATATTTCTGAGTCTTTCTATTATATTGAATGATTTTATTATCTAGACCGGATGAACTCTTATGATCTGCACTCATAAAAATTGAGTTAGCGTTACCTCTAAAAGAAGTTATTCTAGAAAAAGGAACATCTACTGTTTTATTAAAATCTTCATCAACTATTTGATAGTTTTCAAGAGTCTCATTTTCTTCAGCATTGTTATTGTGTTCATTATTTTGAACTACTTTAGGAATAACTAGTAGAATGATAACTAAGCTGACAATTAATCCGAGTGCTACTAATGCTTTTTTTTTCAAAATAATCTCCCCAAATAAACCTAGTTATTTAATTTTGTTCTATTTTACCAAATCATTGCAGGGTTAGCACCATCAGCTTTATAAGATTTTGAATGATATATATTACATGTTTAAATGTATTAGCGTTAGTTAAATCACAGCCGCCTAATTCCGTCAAATATTCAAGAAGCTAAACGAAATCGATTGGCTTGCATCAACCATTTGAAGGGTCCTTTTAGTTCATAGATTTTAATAAGTGATATTTTTAATTGTTTAAAGTAAAATAGTAGTAAGGTATTCACCATCAACTCAACTAATCTGATTAGTTGAGTTTTATGTTTTTATAGAAAAGCTACGAAACTATTTTAAAGAAGATGTGATGATCAATGGGGAAAATCGCCATTTTGGCAGAGAAGCCATCTCAAGCAAGGGCTTATGCAGATGCATTTAAAATAAAGAAAAAAGAGAAAACATTTATTGAACTGGAACCTTGTTCAACTTTTCCTAATGGTGCAGTCATTACCTGGGCAGTGGGTCATCTTGTTGAATTAAAGGAACCAAAAGAATATCAGAAGGAATGGGAGAAATGGTCACTGGGATCATTACCGATCATTCCACAAAAATTTGAAGATAAAGTTGTCTCTAAAATGTATACACAATTTCATGCAGTCAAAAAAATCTTTAATGATCCGCAAGTAACCATGATTTATAATGGCTGCGATAGTGAACGTGAGGGTTCAAATATCTTCTACTCCCTTTTAAAAATGACGAAAGTCAATAAGCCTGTTAAACGATTATGGATCAATTCATTAGAGGTTGAGGAAATTCGAAAAGGTTTTAATCATATGCAAAGTAATGAGCGTGATTTGCTCATGTACCAAGAAGCAAAAACACGTCAAATTAGCGATTGGTTAGTAGGGATGAACTGTAGTCGCCTCTATACGCTACTTTTACAAAAAAAGGGCTTTAGGGGCAGTATCTCCATCGGACGTGTGCAATCACCAACCGTCTATTTAATTTATAAAAGACAGCAGGAAATCGAACATTTCAAGCCTGAAAAATTTTATGAAATTGAAGGGGTTTTCAAAGCACAAAATGGTGTATATAAAGGGAAGGCAAATTTAAAAACAAAAGAGCGTGCAGAGGCTGTGCAATTATTGCAACAGCATGGGATTGAACCGCTGGATACGGGTCTAATTACAAGTGTAACGAATAAAACGAAGCGGATCGCACCACCTAAACTACATGCGTTATCAACATTACAAGCTGCTGCCAATAAGCGTTGGAAATACAGTCCATCGCATGTGTTGAAACTTACGCAATCACTTTATGAGAAAAAGCTCGTTTCTTATCCACGTACTGATTCTCAGCTCATTACACATCATGAGTTTGCCTATTTAAATGACTCATTGGCCAACTATCAGCAGCTCGTGGGAAAGTCATTTCATGCAATCAACCGAGGGAATAACAAACGCTACGTCGATAGTGCCAACGTTGGGGAGCACTATGCTATTATCCCAACGAAAAAAGTGCCGACAGAAAAAGCGTTACAATCCATGAATGCGGATGAACGAAATATTTATTTTGAAATCGTCAATACGACACTCGCTATGTTTCACCAAGATTATCAATACGACGAAAAAACGATCATAACGAATGTCAAAAACGTTGCGTTTAAAACGGTAGGGAAAACAGAGCTTGTAAAAGGTTGGAAAGAATTGTTTTCAAATGAGAAAGAGTTGCAGGAGCGTGAAGAGTCGTTACCTGTTGTTTTCCAAGATGAGATGGTACAAAGTAAGGTTTCTATTTTAGAAGGCACGACAACGGCTCCTAAGCCTTATACAGAAGGTCAACTCATTACGATGATGAAAACATGTGGTAAATCGGTTGAGGATGAAGAGGAAATCGAGGTGCTGAAGTCGATTGAAGGTATTGGGACGGAAGCAACTCGTAGTGGCATTATCGAGACGATTAAAAAGCATGGATTTATTGAAGTACGAAAAAATATCGTGAGTATTACGCCTAAGGGTGCGCTTTTATGTCGATCAATTGAAGGAACATTACTGTCAAGTCCATCGATGACGGCAAAATGGGAAATTTATTTACATAAAATTGGTCATGGAGAAGGGTCAGCCAAACATTTTATTGAAAGCATAGGCAAGTTTATTAATCAATTAATAGCGGAAGTGCCTAAACAGTTAGAGTCACTTACAATTGAAGCGGAGCAGTTTAAACCAGCTGTTGTGAAAGATATTGTGATGTGTCCGACATGTAAAGTAGGAAAAATAGGTTTGCGTAAAAGTTTTTACGGTTGTTCGAATTATAAAAATGGTTGTAAGCAAACGTTTCCAGGAAGGCTATTAGGAAAAAAACTAACGGAGAAGAATATTCATGATTTATGTAAGATTGGTAAAACAGCTGTGATGAAAGGGTTTAAATCAAAGAATGGCAAACAATTTAATGCGTCACTCCGTTTGGTAGAAGGGAAAATTGAATTTGAGTTTAATGAAAAGTAAAGCGGGGGAGCTTTATGATCTATGGTGCAAAAAAACTGATCAATTGAATTCATTTTATAGCTTTTGCTAACGGTCTTATGTGTATCGAGCAATATAGACAGAAAACCCGAGCTAGTCAAATCATATAGTTCGGGATTTTTTATGGGCTAATGTGAGGTTAATTTTTGATAGTGATGAAGGAGATTCTCTACTTGGTCTTGGATTATTTGTTGTAATGCTTTGGGCTTCACGGAGATAATATGCTGACCATACCTCATAAAATAATTGCCGATGAATGTTTCTTCTCCTGGGTTGTAAAAGCCCTTAATTACAGTTTTATCACCCATTTCTAGTGTCATGGAAGGGTAATGTTCTTTATAAAAAATATCCTTTGCCTGTGCTGAAATTTCTACCTCAAATGCAATACGTTTCTTTGGTTGATCCATTTCTAATGACCGATTGATTAGTGCGTCTAGAGAAAAGTGCATGCTACTATCTATTATTTCAATGGACGTTATTTTATCACATCTGAAAACCTTCACCTTCTTCGTATCCACTTCTATGCCAGTTACATACCATTGCCCAAATTTAGCAGATATTTTGAAAAATTGAACATAGTAATCTTTTGGCTCATTATTTTTTTGATATTGAAATTGACAGCTATATTCATGAAGAATACTCATTAAAATCTTATCTAAAAAAAGACTAATATGATGATGTTGGTTAGCTTCAAATTGCAGGACTTTTTTCATTTGATGCATCTGTTCTACTTGATGTTTAGACAGACAGCTTTCAAATTTTTCATTTAATTGATTAACACTTAGATGAAAAGGTGTTGATTGGTAAGATTCTAATGTGAGCATAGCAAAGTACAAAGCATACACCTCATCCAATGTAAAAATAATAGGGGACAATAGCCTGTTTTTTAAGATGCCATACCGTCCATGTCTTCCATGCTCGGCAAAAATCGGCATGCCTAATTGCTCTAAAGAATGAACATCACGTAGCGCTGTACTTTTAGAAATGCTGTAGGTAGTCATTAAATCTGTTAAATTAAAAAATTCCCGACCATTTAAGTATCTGATCATATCATTAAGTCGTTCTGATTTTTTCATGGTCATCTCCTATAAAGGTGTCATGTTTTGATACCTTTATATTCTAAAATAAGGGTTAGGTAATATCAATGGAGTTATTATCTAACTATTTTATTAAGGGAGATTGATACGATGAGTGCCACACTTGAAGTCGCTATTTTTTTATCCATGAACGGAAAGGCAAAAGAAGCTGTCCAATTTTACAAAAAACATTTGAATGCGGAGGAACTGTTGCTTGTGACCTATGAGGATATGGCAAAACGTGACAAGACAATGCGTCTTACAGAAGAAAATAAACAGCATATAGCACATGCTGTTTTATTAATTGGCAAAACAAAGCTAATGCTAGCAGAAGCTACAATGGATGTTACGGAACACTATGTAGTAGGAAACCATTCCTCATTATGTATACAGAGTGCAGACCTAGAAGAAATGGAGCATTTTTACAAGAGCTTAACGTCAGATGAAAGAGTAAGAATCATTGTTCCGTTATCCAGTAATGTTTTTAGTAAAGCTTATGGTATTATCGAAGACCCGTTCGGCATTCAAATACAATTAATGTTTGATGAAAGATTACTAAATGGCGCATAGGTAAGTCCTTTGGGTATGGGCTTAACCTATACCCAAATCTTCTTTACTTTTCAAAGGGATTGTCAATATAAGGCCCTTTAATGGTAATACGCATGAGCTGGGTCGCCATAAATTTTGGTGTATACGGCATATCATGTTCCAACCACCAAACAATCACTTCAAGAAAGGCAGCGGCATAAAACCGTACAGCCATCTCACGGGGCACTGTTAGCTTTTGATCGTTAGGCTCCATAATTTGAATGCCACTTGAGACGAAATTGATAATAATGTTTTTCAAACCATCAGAGAAATAAGGGATATTCTTTTCCGTGAGATAAACCTTATAAAGCTTACTATTCAGCGCTATTTGTTCAAATAAATGCATAAATGTCTCGTGAGGCTGGTCATAATTTGGTAATAAATCAAAATCCTTTTTCTCCTCAAAGTTTGGACGAATACTACTGACAAGCTCATGCAAAGTTTCTTCTGAGCTTTGATAGAGGAGGTCCAGCTTATCACGGTAATGTAAATAAAAAGTGGCACGATTTAATGTGGCTCGTTGTGTAATATCTTGAACTGTAATCTTCTCATAGCCTTGTTCATCAATTAATTCCACCAGTGCATCTCTTAATAATTGGCGTGTTCGGATGACGCGGGGGTCCATTTTTTTCGACATTTTTAGGCTCCTTGTATCAAATTTTCTATTTAAACAACAGATTTATTGTGAATGTTGTGTAAGCATCATAACAGGTTTTTGTGTTGTTTGCCCTTTTTAAATAGCGAGTTATAATTATATTAACGACACGGTGTCGATAATACAACTAGTTGTTAACGTGTTCACGAATTGTTCATTCATATAGAAGGAAGGAAGTTTTTATTATGGGTCGTTTAAATGGGAAAGTAGCAATTATTACAGGAGCAGCAATGGGGATGGGTGCATCCGAAGCAAAATTATTCGCACAAGAAGGCGCAAAGGTAATTGCAACAGATGTGCAAATCGAGCCATTGCATAACTTAGTTAAAGAAATTAAAGAAAATGGTGGAGAGATTATGGGGCTTTCACATAATGTCACTTCAGAAGACGAGTGGAAAGCAGTAATTGCGGAGGCTGTAAAGGCTTACGGCAAAGTCGATATTCTTGTCAACAATGCAGGCGTTTCATCACCAAAAACGATGGCTGACATGGAAATGGCAGAATGGAATAAAATTATGGATATCAACCTGAATGGCTGTGTTATTGGTATGAAATACGTGATTCCTGAAATGCAAAAAGCGGGCGGCGGTTCAATCATTAATATTTCTTCCATTGGCGGAATCGTTGGGATGGCTGGTACAAGCCCCTATACAGCAGCAAAAGGTGCGCTGCGTGTACTTTCTAAATCGGCTGCTATCGAATACGGCAAAGACAAAATTCGCGTGAATTCTGTGCACCCAGGCATTATCGTCACACCGATGACAGCACCGACAATGGTAGAGGGAGGCGCACTACCATTCTATCAAACTTACACACAACTACCATACTTCGGTGAACCGGAAGATGTAGCCTATGGTGTAGTCTTCCTAGCATCTGACGAATCTCGTTTCATGACAGGCGCAGAGCTAGTCATCGATGGCGGCTGGACAGCCATGTAATCCAATAGCACAAGTAAAACTAGGCATCACATAACGTGAGCCTAGTTTTTTTATATAGAGGAAGGCGGCTACTCATGAAAGATTGTTGCATCCAAGCAATTGAGCGAGAACTTCGATGATTAATAGAATACTCGCGGAAGGAGGAGGAATACTCGTGGAAGGAGGAGGAATACTCGCGGAAGGAGGAGGAATACTCGCGGAAGGAAGAGGAATACTCGCGGAAGGAGGAGGAATACTCGCGGAAGGAGGAGGAATACTCGCGGAAGGAGGAGGAATACTCGCGGAAGGAGGAGGAATACTCGCGGAAGGAGGAGGAATACTCGCGGAAGGAGGAGGAATACTCGCGGAAGGAGGAGGAATACTCGCGGAAGGAGGAGGAATACTCGCGGAAGGAGGAGGAATACTCGCGGAAGGAGGAGGAATACTCGCGGAAGGAGGAGGAATACTCGCGGAAGGAGGAGGAATACTCGCGGAAGGAAGAGGAATACTCGCGGAAGGAAGAGGAATACTCGCGGAAGGAAGAGAAATACTCGCGGAAGGAAGAGGAATACTCGCGGAAGGGCAAGAAACTCTGTGAATGAGCGATAACGCCCTTGAAATCAAGCGTTAGAACTCTGCTCAAGTCGCCTTTTTTACATATAAAATAGCACAAACATAGTGGCTGTTTGTGCATATCATAGTTGGAGTAAGCGTTTTCTTCATTATATAGAAGAAAGTCAAAATGGAAAATTTCACGAATATGTGAATGTCACGAAAAAAAATTCATAAAAACCTTAACTATGTCATGCGAAATCCGTATAATAAATCAAACAGTACGAAAATTGTCCATATTTCTCGATAAATTGCGTGAATTTTTTAAATTGTATTGACGTAGGAAACGATAATTTGTACACTGTGTACATTCAATTGTTTTTTGGAGGAATACAATTAATTTGAAAAGTTAGGATTTGATAGATATGATCGTGTGTAAATTTGGTGGAACATCTGTAGCAAGTGCAGAACAAATTCAAAAAGTGGCAAACATTGTGAAATCTAATCCGGCACGTAAGATTGTTGCCGTTTCAGCACCAGGGAAACGTTCTGATGACGATATAAAAGTAACAGACCTATTAATACAATTAGCAAATGCAGCGTTACAACATGAGAATACGGAAGAAAAATTGCAAACTGTTGTGAATCGTTTTCGAGCGATTGCAGATGGTTTGGGATTAGACCATGCCATTTGTGACGTAATTGCGGAAGATTTACGTGAACGTGTACAAGGTGACAAAACGAACGTGGAATTATTCATCGATAGTATTAAAGCAGCAGGTGAAGATAATAATGCCAAGCTGATAGCAGCTTACTTTAATGCCATTGGTATGCCCGCACGCTACATTAGTCCAAAAGAAGGTTTAGTGGTCAATGATTTGCCTGAACGCACATTTGCTTTACCCGAAGCGTATGCTAATTTAGCCCCTTTAAAAGATACAAAAGAAATTATTGTGTTCCCAGGGTTCTTCGGTTACACTAAAGCGGGCGTATTGCGAACATTTGACCGCGGTGGCTCTGATATTACAGGTTCCATTTTAGCAGCAGCCGTTGAAGCGGAGCTGTACGAAAACTTTACGGATGTGGATTGTGTGTTCTCTGCGAATCCGAAAGTTGTCAATGATCCAGTGGAAATTAAAGAAATTACGTATCGCGAAATGCGCGAATTATCATATGCAGGCTTTTCAGTGTTCCATGATGAAGCGTTAATGCCTGTCTACAAGATTGGGGTGCCCGTTAACATAAAAAATACAAATAATCCATTAGCCCCAGGTACTCGTATCGTACCAAGCCGTCCTGCAACAGGTCGTCCCGTTACAGGAATCTCGGCAGACAGTGGCTTTTCAACTTTATATGTTTCTAAATATTTGATGAATCGTGAAGTAGGCTTTGGACGAAAGCTGCTCCAAATTTTAGAAGATGAGAATATTTCTTATGAACACACACCGTCTGGCTTAGACGATATTTCTGTCATCATGCGTTCAAATCAACTAACTCCAGAAAATGAAGCACGTATTATTAGTCGTGTGAAAGAAGAGCTACATGCTGAGTATGTAGAAATGCGTCACGGTTTTTCGATGATCGTGATTGTTGGCGAAGGGATGCGTCATAATACAGGTTTAGCTGCCCGTGCTGCCACAGCGATTTCAGAAACTGGCGCAAATATTGAAATGATCAATCAAGGTTCTTCTGAAGTCAGCCTCGTATTTGGGGTCCTTCAGGAATATGAAAACCGTATTTTACAAGCATTATATGAAGAGTTTTTTGCTCATGCGAAAGCAAAATGACACAATCATCACTAATCCAAGTGTTTCTTGCTTGGATTAGTGTTTTCTTTTTGCTTAGAATACGGTAAAATCGAGGGCGTACATAAGTTGGGAGGGTTTTTCGTGAAGAATTTAACAATTGGGATGCTTTTCTCCATCCTTGGGATACTTTTTGTCTGTTTAACGATTATGGATATTTTACCGTCATCGACCAAAACAATGAAAATTGTTTACATTGGCATTGGCTGGGTCTTTATTATTATAGGCTCTGTGATCCGCTTTAAAAATCTCAAACAAAAGCAACAATAACGCTTTGAAATTGGAATTGTGACAATAGCCAAAGTTATGATACAATTTCAAAGAAAATAAATAATTTGAGTATTATGAAGTTGTTATTCTGTACATACGTTCAGAAGGTTCAAATTTGAATAAAGAATCGACAGTACAAATTCTTCTTTGTAAGAATTTGTTTTTTTATGTTCCGTAACTATCTCGTGCGAGGAGGCGATGAAATGCCTATACTGACGAAAGACCATATTCAACTATTTGATCATTATGTTGCTCTTCAAACAGCTTCACCTATGAAGGTCGTATCCTCCGCCATGCATAATCCAGGCTTTGGACATTATACGCATCTCATGAATCGAACAGTACCCATTACTTATGATGAACGGCAACCCCATCAGGAATTACAGCAATTTTTGCAGGCACAGGGCTTTCCGCTCCACAACACTGTAGCCATGATGACGGCCGTTCAGGCCCAATTTGCGACCATTCGCGACTTTACATTTGAAGGCATCCAACTTGTCATTATGATTACTGCGGGGCTAGGTAATGCGGTCGATATTACACGTGCTTTTCATCGGGAGGAGCAGTATCATGCAGGGACGATTAATACATGGGTGCTCATCAACGGAAAGCTATCGGATGAAGCACTATTTCAGGCAATGATTTCAACAACAGAAGCCAAGGTGAAGGCGTTAGTGGATGAAGCTATTACAGACCCAACAACAGGTACGCAGGCTACAGGTACTTCTACCGATAGCTTGCTAATTGCCTCCACAGAAGAGGGGGACTACCATCAGTATGCAGGCCCCATTACGATGCTCGGCAAGGTCATTGGCTATGGCGTCTATGAAACGATGCGTGAGGCTGTAAGGAAATACAAAAAAGATAAAGAGGAGAGAGCTTGATGATTGCTATCGTAATTGCCTGTATCATAGGGCTCGTTTTCGATTTAGTAGTAGGAGACCCTCCAAAGCTTCCCCATCCTGTACGCTGGATTGGACATTTGATTCAATCGCAAACAGCTCTATGGAATAAGGGCAAATGGCGAAAGATGCGTGGGATGGTGATGGCACTTGCTGTTGTTGGGACGACCATGTTTATAGTGACATTGATTCTGCTCCTTAGTTATCAGGTAAGTATCATTTTTGGCATTCTAGTAGAAGGGCTTCTCATTGGGATTGGACTGGCACAGCGTAGCTTGAAGGAGGCGGCAATGGCTGTCTATGAGCCGCTTGTCAAAGGTGATTTTGCGGAAGCGCGTGTCAAGCTGTCGTGGATTGTTGGACGTGATACCGAGAAGCTGGATGAAGATGAAATTGTGCGTGGTGTGGTAGAAACGGTTTCTGAGAATACAAGCGATGGCGTGACAGCACCGCTCTTTTATGCCTTTTTATTTGGGGCAATTGGGTTATGGGGCTATAAGGCTGTCAATACATTAGATTCGATGGTCGGCTATAAAAATGAAAAATACAAAGACTTTGGCATGTTCTCTGCCAAGCTTGATGATGTGCTAAATTTTATTCCAAGTCGTATTACAGGCTTGCTAATTGTGCTTGGCACAAAAAATGAAACAAATTATTCGCTTGGCAAGCGTTTAAAGCGATGGGCACAGGATGCGAAAAAGCATCCAAGCCCAAACAGTGGCTATTTAGAGGCAGCGACGGCTGTGCAGCTCGGTGTACAGCTCGGTGGAAAAAATACATATAAGGGAGTTGTCTCTCATCGAGCAATTATGGGAGAAAAATTAGTTCCTTTAACAAAGGAGCATATTGCTACATCTATTCTTCATATGCGTATTGCCACAGTTCTCTTTACGCTTGTCATGCTAGCAGTGGAGGTGTTCATCTATGCCATTACCTAATCACGGAGCAAATCCGCATAATGTGTATCAGCAATTAGGCTTAACTATGCCTGAAGTAGTGTATGATTTTAGTGAAAATGTGAATGCCGCGGGACCGCCATCCTTTGTGGAGGCACGGTGGCGTACATTTTATCCGCTAATTCAACGTTATCCAGATCCTGATGGAGAGCCCTTTTTAACGAAGGTTGCAGCTTTTCATCAAGTGGCAAAGGATACGATTCTATTAGGTAACGGGGCATCAGAGCTTTTTAGTGTGCTAGCAAGACGCTATGCGAAAAAGCGTGTCATCATTGTGCATCCGACTTTTTCTGAATATGAGCGAACATTGCGTGCAGTGGGTGCTGATATTATGCCCGTTTTGGTGACAGACTTCATCGAGTACACATTACCTATGGAGCAGCTACAGCATGAAATGATGGAGGCAGACGCAGTTTATATTTGTACACCTAATAATCCGACGGGCGTCCTGCCGAAAAAAGAAGATTTACTTGCCTTAATAGAGCATGGAGCTGCCGTTAACTGTGAGCTTGTCATTGATGAAGCCTTTATGGATTGGGTAGATGAGGCGTATTCGCTAATTCATAATAGTACACAACAACCGCATGTCATTGTCGTACGTTCGATGACTAAAATGTATGCGATTCCAGGTTTACGTCTAGGTTATTTAGTTGCACATGCTTCCATTGTGAGCACTTTAAAGGACATGCTGCCTCATTGGAATTTAAATGCCTTTGCGCTTGTTATTGGTGCGAGCTGTTTAGATGAACAGCATTATTGTCAGCAAGCCATTAGCTATGCGACAGCGCAAAGAGAATGGCTGCATCGTTATTTACAAGAAAATGGCTGTCAAGTAACCAATAGCGTTACCAATTATGTGTGCTTCTCACTACCAAAAACACAGCAGGCAGATACCTTTTTCACCTATTGTCTAGCACAAGGTATTGTTCTGCGTCATACGAAAAATTTTCAAGGTTTACAGGGTGAATGGTTCCGTATTGGAATAAAAGATATTGCGGCCATGACTTCTTTACATAATTGTCTGCAAGCTTGGTTTAGCGCAAATAAGGGGAGAGAAAAGTGACAACTTTTTATCTAGTAAGACATGGGGAAACACAATGGAATCAAGAGCAACGACTACAGGGGTGGCTGGATTCACCATTAACAGAAAACGGTAGAGCAGCGGCTGAACGGCTACACAAGCAACTGCAACAGATCCCTTTTGCTGCTGCTTATTGTAGCTCAAGTGGTCGTGCGAGGGAGACGATGGCTATTCTCACAGCTAATCGCCAGCTGCCTATTGTCTATGAAGATGATTTACGAGAAATCTATTTAGGGGAATGGCAAGGTCATACCATTGAGGAGATAATGGCGACGAATAAGCTGGATTATGAGCTATATACAAACTATCCAGCACAGTTTGTTGCTACTCATACCGAAAGCTTCGGCGCTGTGACAGAAAGAGCGATGTTTACACTCAAAAAAATAGCAGCCCAATATCGGGATGAATCAATCCTTATTGTCTCTCATGCCGTCACCATTAAATGTATTATCAACGCTATTTTACAGCGTAGCATTAGTGAGCTGTGGACAGCGCCATATATTCATGGGACGAGTGTGACAGTGATTGAACGACAAGCTCAACAATGGCTTGTCCAAGATATCGGTAATTTGCATCATTTACAATAGGAGGTGCCTGAAAATGCCACTCATTTTTATTACAGGTGGTGTGCGTAGTGGTAAATCTCATTTTGCTGAGCAAGCAGCGATGCAGCAATATCAAACGCAGTTTAGTACTGCAAAACGTTTGATATATTTGGCTTCTGGTCTTGCTGTAGATCGTGAAATGGAGAAGCGGATTCATCGTCATCAGGCAGATCGACAGGCACAGCCTATCCAATGGCTGACGGTGGAGGCCCCATATGCGATAGCAGAGGTGTTTGAGACACTTCAAGATGGGGATGTGGTGCTGTGGGATTGCGTCACAACTTGGCTCACCAATGCTTTTTATGAAGGCTATGACAGTGGGACACCGTGTGTACAACGGCCTGGGTGTTTAGAAAATAAGCTACAGATTGTTAAACAGGCTATTCAGTCACTACTAAAGAAGAACATGACTTTTTTTGTTGTCTCCAATGAACTGTTTGATGAGCCACCTTATAATAGTGATGAAGTAGAATTATACCGACGAACACTCGGACAATTCCATCAATGGTTCGTTGCAATGGCACAGGAGGCCTATGAGATGAATGACGGTATTGTGAAGAGGTGGAAATAAATCGAGAAAGAGGGCAAGACGATGAAAAATTTTTGGCATAGCCTGCTATTGGCATTTCAATTTTTTACGGTTTTGCCAGTACATAAAGAGTTACCATTAACGAGGTTCACCATCACAGGCATGTTCGCTTGCTTACCGTGGATAGGGGCTTTGATGGGGACGACGGTGGCAGCCGTGCTGTATAGTCTCACGCAGTGGACCGCAAGCAGTGAAGTGATGCTAGCTTTTATTGTCATAGGGCTATTTGCTTTATGGACAGGTGGTTTACATTTAGATGGCTTTATCGATATGGGCGATGCCTATTTTTCTTATCGAGATCGAGAGAAACGATTGGAGATTTTAGATGATCCTCGTGTAGGGGCATTCGGGGTATTGTCTGTCGTGTTTTTATTAATGGGTAAATTTGTCATTCTACATGAGCTATTTGTACAGCAGCAATTCGCTTTATGGATGGTGTTATTTGTGCCATTTCTAACGAGGGTGGGTATGAGCTTTTATTTTATGTCACTCCACTGTTCAAAGGAAAAAGGTCTTGCCTATTTTTTTAAGTCTCATATTAATGCCAAGCTATTGCAAATATGGTTGCTGTTATCGCTCCTCTTAGCTATGACGGCTGTATTTGTCTTTACTGAGTTCTCTCTGCTGCCCATTGTATTAGTGATCGTTTTAGCCATTGCGCTTTTTATTTTTCGCCAATTTACGTTGCGTAATTTTGGTGGCGTATCAGGTGATTTACTAGGTGCATCGATTGAAGGGATGGAGGTTGTGCTATGGGTGACATTGTTACTGTGTGCTTAATGAGGCATGCACCAACGAAAGAAAATTTAGAAAAGCGCTATCTTGGTTGGACGGACGCACCATTAGCGGCGACAACCGAGCTTGCTGTTGTAGATGCGAATGTCGATAAGGTTTATGGCAGTGATTTACTACGCTGCCGAGAAACAGCGGCTCATTATTTTCCGAATGCAAGCTACCAGACAGAGCCACGCTTTCGTGAGACAAACTTTGGTGCGTTTGAAGGGCAAACTTATGAGGAGTTAAAAATGAATGCCCATTATTGTGCATGGCTTGACGATCCGATTCACACGCCCCCACCACAAGGCGAAGCGTTTGATGATTTTGTAACGCGTGTTGTAGACGGCTTCAACCATTTACCAAAGGATGAGGATCATTATTATTTAGTTGTTCATGGCGGGGTCATTCGTGCGTTACTCGTTGCTTTTGCCCCAACAGAGGAGCCTTTTTGGTCCTATCAAGTGCCACATGACAAACAATTTGTTTTAACGTTTTCAAGAAAGGCTTGGGAGGAGGGAGCAAGATGCATGTCTTTATCGGAGGCGCCTATAACGGCAAAACCGACTATGTGAAGGGTTTGTATGAACAGCATCAGATGGTAATGCTTGATGGCGAATTACCAGAGGTGGCACCAGCCTGTGATGTCCTCGTCATAAAAAATTTAGAAAAATGGCTCGTGACACAAAATTTGGAGGAAGATGAACAAGTGGTTCAAACGGTGCTAGCAACAGTACAGACATTGGAACAACAATGTAGATTAGTGCTCATTGTCACGGATATGGGGCGTGGTGTTGTGCCGATGGAAAAGCAAGCACGTCTACTAAGAGATTCATGTGGTCGTTTATACCAAGCTTTGTTCAAGGAAGCAGAGCAAGTTGTACGAATTTGGTATGGATTGGCTGAACAGCTGAAATAAGGTAAACACTCAGATAGAAAAGAGGAGAAGGCATGGAACGACAAAGATTAAGGAAATGGATATTGATGGCAATGGTAGCGGCCATTTGTGCTGTAGGGGCAATGATTAAAGTGCCAACATTTATTTCAACGGCGGCTCTAGACTCGGCTCCAGCCTTTTTAGGGGTTGTCTTTTTATCACCGCTACTAGCAGGTGTCGCTGGGCTGATCGGTCATTTTATTACAGCGCTCACGGCTGGATTTCCACTAGGTCCTCTACATCTACTAATTGCCGTAGAAATGTTGATGGTTGTCTGGATCTTTGGTGTGATGCATAAAAAAGGCATGCATTTTTGGAAATGGCCCGTTGCCCTAGTATTAAACGGCATTGTGGCGCCACTTCCGTTTTATTTTATTATTAGCCCAGCATTTTTCTGGGGAGCGTTAGGGAGTATTCTGATGGCAACGGTAATCAATTTAGTGATTGTCGCTGTGGTTATGCCCGTTTTGTCAAAGGTTTTTGTGCGTAAGGAAGGTCGTGTACAGTGAGAAATGCGATGAAAGTAGGTTCGTTGGTTGCGACAATGGATAATGCGGCAGCCATTGGGGAAAAACCTCAGGATATTGTGTCTGCATCCGATCAATTGACAGCCTATATGACGGCACGTGTATCGTTTTTAGAGCAGCTTGCCGCGCAGGCATTGCCCATCCAAATACTGCTTGCTAATTTTTCTGGTGATGCCGCATGGTCACGCTATGAGAAAGGCATTCAGCAAGTGTTTGAAGAGGCGGGTCTTACATGTCCAGCCATTGCAGGTAGTACAGAATCCAATATGCCCACACTGCAGTCAGGTTTAGCTATTACGATGCTAGGGGAGAGCCAACAGCGCTGTGCATTTGACCATGAACAGCTTAGCTGGTACACCTATGGCTTGCCACTTGTGGGCGAGGAAGTGTTGGCGCAGCCTGAAGATGTTGCACAGTTGCAGCCAATTTTTCAGGCATGGCGAGCGGAAATGGTTCAGCAAGTATGGCCCGTTGGATCAAAGGGGCTGCAAGGAGAATTCGCCCGTCTATTTAGGGGGCAGCGTGTTGAAAGTTCTATTGATTGTACAAAATCCGCAGGGCCCTGCACGGTCATTTTGCTAGGCATTGATCCTAATAAAGAGCAACAGGCACAAAAGCTTTTCCTGCAAAACTTCGAAAAACTACACATCACTACACTGTAACAGGGCTTGCTTCGAGCAATGGTCATCCTAAGTAAATGCAAGGAGCATGGCCAGGAAAACGCAGCTTTATTGGCATAACAATGGGAACGTCCACATCCGGGCGTTCCCTTGTTTTTTACAAAGCTTTTATTTTCAAGGTTTATGTCCTGCGCATATAAGCACGTAGTGTGAGAGGTGCCAAGATTGCCACCATCACTACACACCGTAGATGCTTCCAGCACGAACGTTCAAATCGACACCATCAACAGCACGATTATTTCCAAAAAGCTTAACCAAACCAGTGGCTTCAATTGCCCACTCGACATTCGTTGCTAGTGATGCTCCCATGGAATTTCCCCTTATATCTACAAACAGATCATACATGACATCAATGAACTGAATATTAACTGGCTAAAAATATGCTAGATAGCACCTAACTTAAATGATTGATAGGGTTGTAAATATTACGAGACCCGAAAAATTATTGCCAAATGGGAATGATTTTTAGTTATAATGAGGAAGGAATGGGATTTAAATAGAACGGAGACGAATGTATGCAGGTAGTTAAACAGTTAGGGCAGTATTTGGGGCCTTATAAATTTTTCACTTTGATTGCGCCGTTATTGATGGTGCTAGAGGTGACGATGGATTTAATTCAGCCAACCATCATGCAGCATATGATTGATACAGGGATTGTCAATGGGGATAATCGTTATGTATTGACTATGTTTGTCTGGATGCTTGGTAGCGCAGTGCTGGGGCTTATTGGTGGAGTCGGTTGCTCGTACTACAGCTCGAAGGCTGCGATTCATTTTGCATCGGATGTTCGACAGGCTCTTTATGAGAAGATGATGACGTATTCAGCCAAGGAGCGGGATGCGTTTACGACAGGGAAGCTGATTACGATTTTAACAAGTGATGTGGAAAGTATTCAGCGCGCGTTTATGATGACGCTACGTATTTTTGTGCGTGGGCCGTTGCTTTTTATCGGAGCAGTGATTATCGTGTTTGTGACAGCGCGTGAGCTTTTTTCCATCCTTCTCATTATCGTGCCATTGTTGATGATCGCCATGTATTTTTTTACGAAGTATTCAGGTGTGCTGTATCGTCGTGTTCAGGAGGCGATTGATGGGGTCAATACGAAGCTACAGGAAAATTTGGCGGGTATTCGTGTGGTCAAAGCGTTTCGTCGTGAGACACAGCAGGTGGCACAATTTGGAGAATTAAATGAGGCGCTGACAAAGCGTTTCATCACTGCAGAGCAAATCGTAGGGGTACTTGTGCCCTTTACGATGTTTATTGTCAATCTGGGCATTGTAGCTGCACTTTGGCTTGGGGCCATTAAGGTAGAGGCGGGTACTTTGAAAGTTGGGGTCATTCTGGCGTTTATCAACTATTTAACGATTATTTTAAATGGCTTAATGTCTTCTAGTATGGTGCTAATGCAAATTGCACGAGCATTGCCTTCAGGCGAACGGATTGTGGATATTTTAAATAAAGACATTGCGGTGAAGGAATCGGAACAGGCGATTTCTGCATCCATACAAGGTGCGATTGACTTCGATCAGGTGAGCTATCGATACTATGATACAGCAGAGGATGTCCTCAAAAAAATTTCGTTTTCTGTAAAGCCTGGGCAAACGGTAGGCATCATTGGAAAAACAGGTAGTGGCAAATCAACGCTAGTAAAGCTGCTTCCTCGCTTATTTGATCCAACAGATGGTGAAATTCGCCTAGATGGCAGACCACTCAAATCGTATGCCCTCGCAACATTACGTACGCATATCGGCTTTACCTCCCAAAAAGCGTTATTGTTTTCTGGAACGATTGAAGAAAATATTCGACTCGGCAAGGATGAAGCGACAGCCGAGGAAATACAACAGGCAATAGAGGCAGCCTGTGCGAGTGAATTTGTGGAGCGACTTGATAAAGGCTTAGCCCATGAATTGTCACAGGGAGCTACAAATTTATCGGGCGGGCAAAAGCAGCGCCTTGCTTTAAGTCGTGCATTTATTCGTAAGCCTGCCATTCTAGTGCTAGATGATACTACCTCCGCGCTCGATAGTGCGTCGGAGCAGCATGTGCAGCAGGCTATTGCCACACAGTATCAAGACACAACGACATTGATCGTAGCGTCGAAAATTGCCTCGATACAGCAGGCTGATATGATTTTGGTCTTAGAGGATGGCGATATTGTTGGGCAAGGAACCCATCAGCAGTTACTACAAGCCAATACGCATTATCAAGCCATTTATGCGTCGCAGCAAAAGGTTGGTGAACAGGAATGAGTCAAAATCAACCAAAGCAAATGAATTTTGGACGTGGCCCACGTATCGGAGGGCCATCTGAGAAGGCGAAGAATCAAAGAGCAACACTGTTCCGAATATGGCATTATGTCAAACAGCAAAAAGTAGGGATGTTTTTAGCCATCTTTTTTGTCGTTGCTTCTACCTTTTTAAGTCTAGCAGGGCCCTATTTGATTGGGCATATTATTGATGATTATATTATGAAAAAGGATATCGACGGCACGATCCGTTTAGGTATCGTCTTAGCTGTTATTTTTACAGTAGCATCTATTCTGACATGGCTGCAAACCTATGTCATGATTCATGTGGCGATGAAAACAATTCGGACATTGCGGCTGGAACTGTTTCATAAGCTTCAAACGCTCACATTACGATTTTTTGATCAGCGTGCACTTGGTGATTTAATGAGCCGTGTCACAAATGATATTGATAATTTAAATACTGCTCTTGCACAAAGTGTGACGCAAATCGTGTCATCTATTTTAACTGTCATTGGTGTCAGTATTGCGATGTTCACATTGAGCTGGCAGTTAGCCATTGTGACATTGATTATTATTCCGCTTATTGTGTTCACGACCAAGCAAATTATTAAGCGCAGTAGTAAAAATTATGCAGCAAGGCAACGGGATCTTGGCAGGCTGAACGGCTATATTGAGGAAATGATTACGGGTGCGGAGGTCCTCACGCTTTTTGGGAAGGAGCAGCAAACGATTGATACGTTTCATCAGCAAAACGAAAATCTGCGAAACTCCGCCCAACGTGCAGAAATTACCTCTGGCTTATTAGGACCGATTAATAACTTTATGAATAACTTGGGCTTAGCCGTCGTTATCGGAACGGGTGCCTTTTTAGCCGTGAAGAGCATCATTACAGTTGGGATCATTGCCGCCTTCGTGACGTATACACGGCAATTTTTCCGTCCGCTTAATCAGTTATCGAATCTGTTAAATACCTTTCAGTCGGCCATTGCTGGTGCAGAGCGTGTGTTTGAGATTCTAGATGAACCATCCGAGGTAGTAGATCAGCCTCATGCCATCGAGGCAGCATCGCTCAAAGGGGATGTTATTTTCCAGCAAGTATCTTTTAGCTATGAGCCAAATAAGCCTGTGTTAAAAAATATTCACTTCCATGCCAAGGCAGGAGAGACCATCGCTCTTGTTGGTCCAACAGGCTCAGGGAAAACGACGATTATTAATTTACTGACGCGTTTCTATGACGTGGATCAAGGGGAAATTTTGATTGATGGGCACAATATCGAACACTATCAAATGGCGACCATTCGCCAAAGAGTAGGCGTAGTTTTACAGGACACGTATTTGTTCTCTGGCACCATTCGTGAAAACATTCGCTTTGGGAAGCTAGATGCCACAGATGAAGAGGTCGTGGAAGCGGCGAAAATTGCGAATGCCCATCACTTTATTAAATATTTACCAGCCCAATACGATACACCTGTGCAGGCAGGTGGCGCTAATTTAAGTCAGGGACAACGCCAGCTCATCGCCATTGCTCGTGCTATTTTAGAGAATGCTGATATTTTAATTTTGGACGAAGCGACATCGAGTGTGGATACGCAAACAGAGGTCGATATTCAAAAAGGCTTACAGCATTTGATGCAGGGACGCACAAGCTTTGTCATAGCCCATCGTTTAAAAACAATCGAGAATGCCGATCAAATTCTCGTCATTCAACAGGGGGAAATTGTCGAGCAAGGTAATCACCAAACGTTAATGCAGCAGCAGGGCATTTATCGTCATCTCCAGCAAAAATTATTGTTAGAGCAGGTAGAATAGGGAATAATAAAGGTACATCTTCCAGAAAGCGAGGGATAGACATGTATGAATTAAAAATGAAAGAAACAGATGCAAGTGTCATTGAATTTATTGAAAATGTGGACCATCCACAAAAACGAGAAGACGCCTTTCGGTTATTGGACATTTTTACAGAGGTCACAGGCTATGAAGCCAAAATGTGGGGACCGAGTATTATCGGCTTTGGTAGCTATCATTACAAATACAAAACAGGCCATGAAGGGGATGCACCCCGTGTTGGCTATTCCCCACGCAAAGCAAAAATTAGCCTGTATTTTGCCCCAGGTGATGAGCGAGAGCAGCTATTACAGCACTTTGGCAAGCACACAACAGGGAAAGCCTGCGTGTATATTAATAAGCTTGCGGATGTGGATGAAGACATCCTAAAAGCCCTTATACAACAAACCATCGACTTTGTACAAAAAAACTATCCAGATGCTTAATACTAAGAAAACTGCCTATCTCAATGTAGGCAGTTTTTTTATGGAATCACGAAACGTATATTGCAAATGGTCTCAATTTAATGCCTTGGCTAAATCATTTGCAACGTATATATACAGGATACGTCTAAAAATACTAACAAAAAAGAGGGTGTAACATTATTGCGGCCTTCATTGTATTTAAATAAAAGGAAGTGGTAAGAGCAGTAATACTAGATATTACAGAGAAGTTAAAAAAAGTAAACAGATGATATTTAGAGATAGCTAGTCCAAATGCTTTAACAGTGTCCTATTATACTACTAATGATTTTACTATTGGAATAAAATGAATCGTTCAAAGCTATGCAGCCATCTGGTGCCGATATTCAATCGGGGTCAGATGGCTGAGTCATTTTAGGAAGTATGCAACTATAATTTTTCTCCAAAAATTAATTAGAAATTTATTTTTAATGTGTATCCTTGCAAGTATGAACGGAGAGGAGCTACGTATGAAGAAAATAAAGAAATTATTGGTATACATAGGAGCATTAATCATGCTTGGAATGGTGGTCGTTTGGATCTACCATTATCATTTAGTACAGAAGGAATCTGCTATTTTACAAAATAATGGCACACTAGTAGACGTCGACGGTCATCAAATTAATGTCTATCAGGAGGGAGTTGGCGAGGACACGTATGTATTTATGGCAGGCTCAGGTATTGCAGCCCCAGTGTATGAGTTAAAGGGGCTGTACCGTAAGTTTTCACAGCACCATCAAATAGCCGTAGTGGATCGAGCTGGCTATGGTTATAGTGATGTAGCCCATGATGCAAGAGACATTGAGACAATCCTAGCGCAAACACGAGAGGCTCTGATACAAAGTGGTCTTCAGCCTCCTTATATACTCGTACCACATTCCATTTCAGGGCTAGAAGCCATTTACTGGGCACAAAAATACCCCGAAGAAGTAAAGGGAATCATCGCGCTGGACATTGGTTTACCTAGTCAATATGTAAAGCATCCAATGGGAACCGTCGATAGATGGATGGTGAAGGGAATGAGTCTAGCAACTAGAATGGGTTTACACCGACTTCTGCCATCACAGGTCTATAATCCGCAAGTATTGAAAATGTCCTTTTTAACAGCAGAGGAAAAGAAAATGTATCAGGCATTGTCCTTTAGACAGTTTTTTAATAAGGATATGAAAAATGAGCTGTTACAGGTCTATGAAAATAGTTTACAATCAGAACAGCTTCCAAAGCCGCAAAACACGCCAATCTTGCTGATTGATGCCATTGCAGAGGACAATAAAGATTCGCAATATACGAAGCAGAAAAGGCAGGATTATGCAGACTTTGCACAGCAATTCACCTATGCACAGGTGGAAGAGGTCAGTGGCACACATAGTATTTATCTTTATCAACCCGATGAAATCTATCAACTAGCCATGATATTTATGAAAACGAATGCTGATAAGAAAGGTCGATAATATGAAAGGATTTACCATTTTAATTGTAGAAGACGATCAAATGATTGGGGATTTGCTACAAAAAATACTTCAGCGAGAAGGCTATGAAGCGATTTGGAAAACAGATGGTCGAGACATTATGTCACTCATTCAGCAAGTGGATTTAGTCATTATGGATATTATGCTGCCAGGAGAGGATGGCTATCAATTAAGCAAAAATATTAAACGATTAGGCTTAAATATCCCCATTATTTTTCTATCGGCACGAAATGATATTGATAGTAAGCTAGAGGGCTTAACGGTCGGGGAGGATTATTTGACAAAGCCATTTGACCCGCGTGAGCTTTTGCTTAGGATGCAAAAAATGTTGAGCCAGCAATATGGTATATTGACGCAAATCCAGCATTTATTTATTGATGGGGAGCGGCGTAAAGTGTTTAATCAAAATCTTCATGATGAAATTGCATTGACAGCGATAGAGCGGAAAATGTTCTTTTATTTATTTGACAATCGAGACAGAGTGTTAACAAAGGATCATTTTTTCGACTATCTTTGGCCACTGGATGAACGCAATCATAATATTCTCAATGTCCATATTAAAAAGATTCGAGCAAAGCTACATGATCCAGCAGGCAGCATTGTGCAAAATATTTATGGAGAAGGGTATCGTTTGAATACCTACATCAAAAAATGACCTTAAAAACGAAATACCGTACTTTATTATTTTTGGCGATTGCTAGTGTACCAATTGTGTTATTAAGCATTAGTGTGGCTATAGCTGTTGTTTATGACAAGGTCTTTAAATTGAAAAATGAAGGCATTCCGTTTCATGAATCCTTTGCCTATCCTATTATGCTCGTAGCGTTTGTGCTGTCATTAGGACTGTTAGCATTATTATTCTCAACAACTATCCATTCTTTATTGTCAAAAATCACGATGCTCAATAAAACGATACGGGAATTAGCTAGTAATGAGCGGATACCAAATACGTTAACAGTTAGTAGTGAGGATGAAATAGGACAGCTTATGCAGTCTGTCAATCTCTTAATTGAGCGGACGACTTACCGAGAATTAGAGTTAGCGCAGCAGCAGGAGCTCCAAAAAGAGCTGTTGCAAAAGTTACGACATGACATCCATACGCCCTTGACGGCCATACGTTTACAGTTATTTTTTCTAGAAGATCAATTACAAGGGCAGCCGAAATTGGTGGAATCCTTAAATGCACAAATCCACTATATAACGAATTTAACAAATGCATTTCAGTTACAAGCCTTTGATACAAGTGAAAATTCCTTTGTTGTCCAGGAGGAAATCCAGCTTGCACAGCTACTAGAAACGATGATGAAGAAGTGGCGTTATTTATATCGCATGCAAAACATAGCCCTGCATTTTCACCATGATGACCCACATGCTATTTGGATTAGCAATGAATTATGGCTACAACGTTTATTTGATAATGTCTTCCAAAATACATTAAAGCATGCCCAAGCAACGCAGCTAGAGGTTTCAATAAACAATGGTCAAGTGTTCATGTGTGATGATGGAGTTGGCTTCAAGCCTGATGCCGATTATGCAGGACTTGGGCTCAAAATTATACAGGACATTGCCAAAACATTGAACATCGACGTTTCATTACAATCAAACGACACGGGGACTTCCTTTGGCTTTGCCCAAAAGTCCCTGCAATAACAAAACAACGGCAGCCTTTGCCGTTGTTTTGTCTTAATGAGATTTTCGTTGTTGCAGTAAAAAGAGCGCAAGTCCTAGTAAAATGACGATAATGCCGATCCCTTGTTGAATAGAAATCATCTCATCTAAAATAAAATAAGCTAATATACATGTACCGATCGTTTCGCCTAAAATGCTCATCGAGATAACGGTTGTACTTAACCATTTCAATAGCCAATTAAAAATGGTTTGCCCAAAAATCGTTGCAATAACGGCTAATCCTACAAGAGACCACCAAGTGGATGCTGAATAGTCGAAGAACGATTCCTGCATAAAGAGGGCGTATACCGCTAAGAAGATGGAGCTGCTTCCATAGCCAATGATCGAATAAGGAACAAGTGATAAATCCTTGCGAACAGATTGTCCGATAAAAAAGTAGGCCGTAATAATACCTGCCGCTATAAAGGCAAGGATATCGCCATAAAGAGCTTGTCCACTAATCTGGAAATCCTGCCAGCCGATGATGAAACAACCGATAATGGCTACGCAACAGCCAACAATTGCTCCTTTAGAAAAACGTTCTTTAAATAAAAAATAGCTTCCCACTAAAGAGAATAAAGGTTGTAGCGTCACAATGACTGTTGAACTAGCCACCGATGTGTAGTTTAATGATTCAAACCATAAGACATAGTGACAGGCTAAAAATAATCCTGATAAAATGCCCAGTCCCCACTGTTTTTTGGAGAGGCTCGTCATTTCCTGTCGCAATCCCTTTTGCGCTAATAAAAAGGGGAGTAGCACTAGTAGCGCAAAAAATAATCGATAAAAGGCCGTAATGGCTGGTGGCGCATCGGCAAGCTTGACAAAAATAGCTGAAGTCGATAATGCAAAGACAGCAAAAAATAAAGAGATGTAATAAAACATGATGAACTCCTATGTATTTGTTTATAATAATAAACAAGATTAATAATATTGCCTAACCTATTATAGTGTAGTCTTCCTCAATAAAATAGGGTTTTTAGAATATCAGCACAAAACTAGAAAAATACACATTATGATAAAAAGGAGTCGTGCCATGCAGTATCATCAATTAGGACAAACCGTACTAAGTTATCGGAAGAAAAATGGTATGACCATTAGAGAGTTTGCAGATTACGCAGGCATTAGTACTTCTTTAATTAGTCAAATCGAACGTGGACAAGCGAATCCATCGTTAAGTGTGCTGGAGTTAATTGCAAAGGCTTTACATGTACCATTGTTTACACTTTTTATTCATGATATCGATACAAGTACACTTATTTCACGCAAGCACAACCGCAAAAAAATATATCGAGAAAACAAGGATCATATTGTCTATGATGTATTAACACCTGACTTTATGAAAGCTCGAATTGACATGCTCATGATGGAATTAAATCCACACGCAGTGACCACGGAAAGTCATTATTGTCACAATGATAAAGAAGAGATAGCAGTGATGATGAGGGGGCAAGGCTATGTAGAGCTAGAAGGAGAAGAGTATGAGCTATTGGAAGGGGATGTTGTGCGGATTCCGCCGAATGTTCGACATCGTTTCCTCAATAAAAGCAATGACAGCATCCACGTATTATTCGTTCTAACACCTTCATTAATATAGAATAAGCAAGGACTAGCGAAGCCTTGCTGTATTCGATACTATTCCGTTTCAAGCAAGGACTCTATTACCTGCTTTAATTGCATAATAGAGGAATGCTTGCTGTCGTTTTCATGATAAATAAAGACCGTTTCAATTACTTTATTGAGATCATCCATGTCATAAAAGTGCAGGTCAGGGCAATGATAAAGTGCCAATAATTTCGTATTTAAGACTGCAATCGTATGCTCAATTTCTAAAAAATCAAGAATACTACTAACGGATTTAATTTCTTTCATTGTGAAAGGAACTTGCTTCATTGTTAGCCATTGTGCCAATGCATGTGTATACATACAGCCTTTACTTAAGACGAGTAGTGTTACTGGCGTTCGTTGCTCAAAATCGATGACATGAGAAGGGCTTGAAATGACCTCAAATGTTTCTGACGCAATTAAATCATAGTTTAAATCGGCATACTGTTTAGTTGGATTACTAGTCAGTGCACAATCCAGCTCAGCATTATGTACTTTGTGATTTAAAGATGTACTTGATTCGACAGTGAAATCGACATCAATTGGACTATGACTCGTTTGGAGTTCGTTCATAATGGATGCACCATAAATTTTAATGGTTGTATGAGAAGTTCCAAAATGGAGGCTCGTTTGAGCAGGTCCGATCATTTGTAAAAATTTTTCATAGTTTTGGGCAACTTGTTTTAAAAATTGTAAATAATGGCTACCTACCTCCGTCAGCTTTAAACCTTGTGGTGTTCGTTTAAAGATCTCCTGTCCAATTTCACTTTCTATTTTTTTTACCTTTGAAGTTAAGGCAGATTGTGTATAATTGGTGATTTCAGCGGATTTACTTAAGTTTTGCCTTTCTAAAAGCTCTATTTTTAAGGCAATGTCTTCAATGTTCATGTTGTTCGTCACACACCTATTAAATTTTTTGATAGCTGCTATCATTTTCCTCCATTTTACGTATGCTATCAGTCAACGTAAACTCTAGGTAGCGACAAGGTATACTGCATAAATAAAGCGGTATCAACCTGATGGAGGGTTAACATGCATACATATTATCAATGGGTTATTTTACTAGTGGCTACACTGTCACAGACAGCTTCAACCTTTGTCACCTATGGGATGGGGCCAGTTGCCTCTTTTTATCAAATGGAATGGCACTTAACGTCCTTTCAAACTGGACTGATTGTTTCAGCCGTCAATATAGGGCCGATTTTCTCCATGCTGTTATTTGGCTACCTTATGGATAAAAAAGGAGAAAAGCGGATTATTGGATGGGGCTCCGTTATACTGGGACTGTCAGCCTTCCTGTTAATACCTGTGAACCATTATACGACATTGCTACTCGTATTAATAGTTGTTGGTATCTGGTATGGTAGTGCACAAACTGGCGGCAGTACCGCTATTGTGAAGTGGTTTCCAGATAAGCATCGTGGGCTTGCTATTGGTATTCGCCAGACAGGTATCCCCATTGGTGGGGCACTTTCTTCTATTGTACTAACGTATTTATATCAACAGCACCATCTGTCCACTGTGCATTTGGTACAGGGTTTAGTGGCGATAGGTGGGGGACTTTTATTTTTACTGCTGTATCATGAACCAAAACAGCACGTAACCGTTGCCGCAAATCCTATTTCCTTTAAAGAAAAGATGATGGCTATTCAACATAATCGAGCGCTCTATCCTCTATTTTTTGTCGGCATTGTCATGATGTCCTTACAAATGGTCATCATTGCTCATTTTATGAGCTATTTACATCAAGAGGGCGGCTATACATTAACAGAGGCAGGGAGCTATTTAAGTTTGATTTTGCTAGGAGGCATGCTAGGGAGAATTGTGCTTGCTTGGCTGGGTGACCGATATTTCGCTCATAAACGTGCGTCATTGTTAGTGCTTGTCATGGTTGCCACATTTATGATGATTGGCTGTTTGCCCTTTGTCATACATGGGAAGAGCTTGATGATTATTTTTTGTGGTGTGTTTGGTTTTTTAGCACTCGGCTGGTATTCCTTATATATTACCTGTGTCACCGAGCATTCTGATCCTCAAGCTGTGGGACTTACCGTGAGTGCAGCTTTAACGATTAATCAATTTTTTATTGTCTTAGCACCAACGTTGTATGGTTTTTTAGTTGCTGTTTTCTCAAGTCATCAAATAGCCTTGGATTTCATGGCCATGTTCATCATCATTGGGGCATTTCATTTATACCGAACATCCCAAAGTAGTCTATCGTTTGAAAATTCGGTAAAATAATGGAAAATAGAAAAAGGTGGTAATGGTGAATGACCAGTTCGATTTGGATTGATGCGAAAATAGATAGCGTGTGGCAAGCGATTACAGAGGAACAACTCCTCTCGCAATGGTATGCACCAGGCTCCACCTGGGATATCCCTCAACTAGCAGATGGTGAAAAGATAACGTTTACGTTAATGCCTAATGCGCATAATCAGCTATCTGAAAAGCTACCTATGCAGCTCACGATTCAGCACGTAAAAAAACATGAGGAGTTTTCCTTTTACTTAGAGGTGCCGGAAACGTTGATTGCCATTACGCTAGTACAACAGCACGAGGGGACAACTGTAAGCTTTAACTCACCAGGCTATGAGGCTTCGCTGGCTAATTTAAAGGCATTGCTGGAAGGGGGAGATATCCCTTATCAGTAGCGAACCCTACGTCTTAGGTCTTAGATAAATTTCGAGCGCAGGGTCGTATTTTAAAAGGTTGACTCCTATATAATGAAATTATTGGTAGATTATATGGTGGGAGGAAATCATGTTGAAAAAATTAGTTGGTTTAGGTGTCATAATGGGTACATCTGTATTGGTCTTATCGGGGTGTTTCTCCTTTATTCCAAACAACAAGATGCGAGAGGAAGCCATCTTGGTAGAAAAGGATAAAGTGAAAGCATTAGAGGTAGACATTGATCTAGGTGTTGGTGAACTGACAGTATCGAGCGGTGCGAAGGAATGGGTAGAGGGCAAGGCCGACTATAATATTAAAAAGCTAGCCCCACAGGTAGACTATGATGTCCACGGCGATACGGGAGAAGTGGATATTCAGCATAAAGGCTCTACAAAGCTAGGAATCTCAAATATTAAAAACACTTGGGCAATCCAACTGAATGACAGTATCCCGATGGATTTGACAGTTGAAACAGGCGCATCCCTTGCAAACCTAGATTTACAGGGGCTCCAGCTGGAAAAGCTTGATATTGATGCAGGTGTCGGTGATGTAACGGTTAATTTAGGTGGCGATTGGAAAAAGAGCTTTAAGACATCGATTGAAACGGGCGTCGGTCAAACAACCGTTATTTTACCATCAAAGGTTGGTGTCAAATTAACGACAGAGAAGGGCATCGGATCTTCAAATATAGAGGGTCTTGTATCCAAAGGCCAGGGTGTCTATGTCAACGAAGCCTATGATAAGGCAGATGTTGTGCTAGAGGTTCATTCGGAATTGGGTGTCGGAGATATTACCTTTAAATTAGATCAATAAAGGAAAATGTAGTAGGCTACTTAAAATACAGTAGTCTACTTTTTGTATGGCCAAAAAAATAAATAAAAGTGAAACCTTTTGCTTGGATAAAAGACTCTAAGTATGGAAGGAGGGGAAACAAGTATGGAACAAAGCCTTTGATCCAATAGCACAACATGTTGAAAAATTAATCATTACGCCTTATGTTTCCATTCCATCAGGAGGTGGGAGCGTTCAAATAGACGCTGATGGCAAAGAAACACATATCCCATTCAATCCATCAGCCTATAAAGAAGTGAAGTTCCAACCATTTACAGTAGAAGTACCCATACAATAATAGGAGCGTCAAATACATCCTTTGTATTTGGCGCTTATTTTATGGTAGCTTTAAGAAAGTTATTGTTTTGAAGGAGCGAAAGTCGTGAAAATTTATACATACAAGCAACCAGCAGCCATCGAGTCAACAGAGGCCATCCAAATTATCAATGAAGCGGGGGAGGTATCGTCCACTGTTCAACGTGTTTATTCCAATGCTCTAAAAAAAGCATTTGACCGCACAATGGACTATCGTTATTTTGTTCGCTTTGATGTCAATGATCGCAACGGTCGACCACTTTTTACGTGTAAAAAAGTATCCCGTCGTGGGCGCGTACATTTCAGAGGCAAGGATTTGGTGTCAGGCAAAGACTATATGATTGCCTATGATGGCTGGCAAATCATGATTCCTGATTTACTGATTACAAATGGTGAACAGCAAATCAAGCTCAACAAAGAAATGGAGGGCTGGTCTGTATTTACAGTGAATGAGCAGCCTATCGCACGTTGGCAAGCTACTTTCTGTGAGACGCATTTTGATATTACGCTAGAAATTGAAGACAGTAGTCCCATCCAGGAGGAAGCCTTTTTTATTGCGATAGGACAGGCAGTATTGTTTGTGGGGGCATAAACGAATTCGAGAAAGGGCTTGATTGTGTGCTGAAGATACTACCAGCGAAAGAAATTTATTTACAGGGAAATGAGCATGCCGTATTACTTTTACATTCTTTTACAAGTCATACAAGAGATATGAAGAAAGTAGCCACTTCATTACATGCACAAGGCTACACTTGCTATGCACCATTATACCGAGGACACGGTCATACCCCAGAACAGTTATTACACTATCAGGTAGACGACTGGTGGCAGGATGTAGTCAATGCCCACCAATTTTTATTGAATGAAGGCTATCAGAAAATTTCGGTCATTGGCTTATCCATCGGTGGCATTTTTACTTTAAAGCTTGCCCAATTCGAAAAGCTATCACAAATCATTGTCTTATCAGTACCAATTGATAAGGAGCCAGCGCAATTAAAACAAAGAATAATTGATTATGCTTACAATTATAAAACGATAGAGGGCAAATCAGCGTCTCAAATTTCACAGGAAATGGAGCCATTTCACCACATGGCGTTAGATGCTATGAGCGCATTTCAACAGTTTATCCAAGCAACGATGCAGCAGCTTGATAGAATTACCGTTCCTATCGCTATCTACTACGGTGAACGCGACGATGCATCGTATGCACAAAGCGCTGAAACGATTTATCAACATGTTCACTCTTCCACTAAGCAGAAGAGGGGCTTTAAAAACGCTAAACATTTGATGACATTAGGCCGGGATCAAGATGAAATCATACAGGAGATAATAGATTTTTTGGAATAAATGCTAATGGAGGAATGTTGCAGGACATACCAAAATGCCTTTTTGCCAAGCATCCTGAATATTTTTGAAAAATAATTCTATATTAAGGGGTTTTCAATAGAATACATAATTATTTTAAAAACATGTAATAGCTTTTGATAAAATTTGAAGGAAACCTAATTTTTGCGGGTTTCCTATTCTTATTAAGTAACAAATTTTACAATGTAACCACATTATTTTTAGACAGGATTAAATAGCAGTTATTTGATTCCCGCTTATAGTGTCCTACATGAAATTCATTCAGGTTTATTAAATCCTTGAAGTATTTTGGGACAGGGCAATTCCAATTGATATTTTCTATTTTTAGTGGAAAATTGTCTTCATTAGGATTGGGCGTATGAATATAGACTGAATCCAAACCACAATCTTCATCTACTAACTCAATCCACAATTGATATGGTTTTCCGAGTGTTTCAAGCTTTTCTAATAAACTGTTATGTAAGGCTATATAGGCTTTTATATGCGTTCTTCGTATTTTCAAACTGGTATTCCCCAATCCATAAAAATCAAGATGGGTGTGCCACAAATCAAACCAACCTTCTTTGCCAAAGTCTAAATCATATTGCTCTGCTACTGTTTCTTGCCATAAGTTACGGAAATAACGCTTTTTCCCACGAAACTTTTTCAAAATGATTGTTCCCCCATTTAAACATGTTTTTAACTTTTTGAACCCCTCTACACGAATGCTTGTTCTTGTGTTGATTATAGCAAGGATTCGAGCGTGCATCCAATATCAAAATTTTCCTTGAACAGAGCATTTTGAAAACCTGATGTGCAATTCATAACAATGAACAGAAACGATTCTGTCTGCTATGGTGACGATATTGTAATTGGTTCTGGTGATAGAGGTTTTATCAAAAAATTGCAAGACTGGGGAGACGAGCTGATTCAAAAAATGAAGTTTTAAATTATCATTATTTTTTCACTAGGCATTTTTAAAAATTGAAAAAACGGTTTCATGCTATTTCATCGTATTGACGGGACTTCGTATTGGGCCAAAACGTAATAGTTGTAGAATGGATTCATGTTCAGTTAATGGTGCACGCTAGTTGAAGAAATGGTAACTATAGTGTGTTCGATGTTTAGTTTATATAACAGAGTTTTGCGAAAATTATCGTTGTATGCTACATTCAAAATGCTCATATAACTTGTGCTGGTATCTTTAATAGTTAAAAACAGAGTAATGTTGCATAGTGCCTTCAATCATATTGGGGGCATTTAGGCGACACAGTTCCAAAAGGTTCCTATCAATTACTCGGCTACACAAATGTAGCTCTGCTCGTCATTCCAGAGGAAAATGTAGTAGCAGTAAGAATGTTCAACCGTTATGGTTCATCTGAAGGATACGATTATCTAAACGACATTCGGTCTTTTGGAGATACTGTTTATAAATGTTCCTTAAAGACAAGTACAACCCAATAATGGTAGGTGTTTCAGATTCGACGACAGCTCCCAAAAAAGGTTGGAAATTAATATTAGACTTTGGTAAATTAGAGCTTTTTTATTATTTTACTAAAGGGGGCATTAATTAAATAACAAGAAAGAGGTATCCATCTCATATGAGGTGATCTTTTTTATTTAAACGGTGTCAAGATGCAAGAGTTGTGGAACGGATTCTTATTCAACTAACGAAGCAGTTTAGTTGAATATGTAACTTTTGGTAGACAATTGGTGTCTATATAAAAGAGGTGGGTGGATTGAAAATAAAAAAATTATTCTATGGTTTGATCGCATTAGCTTTATTCATGATTACAGGATGCAATATTCAAGGAGGAACTACAACAGTATCAATTGACAGTATAGATGCCGAAGAAGTTTTAACATTAGATTCTGATGCTGATATTTTCCAGTATGATGGAGTTATCTACAAAACTAATATTGATTGGGTTGAAGAATTGTCTTTAACAAAAGATGTTCAAATCAGTGAAATAAAAACAAAAAATGATGCTAATACAGATTTTAGAGATGAGATGTCGAATAAACTTCCTGTTGGTACAAAGATTTTTTCTACCAAAGAACGAGGAGATATTTTAATTGTTGAATCTGAAGGACAAATCAAAAAATATCTTGCAATTGTTGAAGGGTAAGCAAAGTATCTTGTTCAACAAGCGTGGTGCGCTAATTGAATAGCTAGAATGATGTATCCATCTCATACGAAGTGGTCTTTTTTATTTATACATGGTCAAAACGTAAGAGTTGTGGCAACGGATTCTTGTTCAGCTAACGACTCGGATTGTGTTAGAAGGAAAATTAATGACAATCATAGAAACTTACTTATAACACCTAATTGGGAGGGGCATGTATGACAAAGGAAATTTATGTTGTGAGACATTGTGAAGCAAGGGGACAAGCTGCTGAAGCACAGCTAACAGAACAAGGAGAAAAACAAGCAGAATTATTAGTGAGGTTTTTTTCCAATAAAAAAATTGACCAAATAATTTCAAGCCCATTTTTACGTGCTATTCAATCAGTTGAGCCTATAAGCCAGAAAAAAAACTTAAAAATAGAAATAGATGAGCGTTTGTCAGAACGTATCCTTTCTACAACAGATTTACCTGATTGGTATGAAAAGCTGAAAGAAACATTTAATGATGCAGAGTTAAAATTTGAAGGAGGAGAATCAAGTCAAGAAGCAATGAATCGAATAGTAAATGTAGTAGATGACGTTTGTAAAAGTGAAATTGAAAACACATTGATAGTTACGCACGGTAATATCATGTCGTTATTGCTAAAAAATTTTAATAATGACTTTGACTTTGAATGTTGGAAAAATCTTCGTAATCCAGATGTTTTTCAATTATGCTTAACAGAAAATGAAGTAAATATAGAACGAATATGGCAAGGTTAAACGACAATAAAATAGTAGGTTTTATTTCGCTAATGGGGCCTTTAACTGGATAGCTAGAAAGATGTCCCTATCTCATAATTAGAATTTTCACCTTTTCATCCAATGTCATTCTCAATTGTTAGGATAAAACCAATAGATGCACCCAATCGTTAGGGAAAATCTAATGACTGAGGTGCATGTTTCTTTCTAAATTAAAGGATCTTTTGTTTTTGTTTCTCCAGTTGGATTCTTTCGTATTCCACCTCTAATTCTCTGTGTTTAATCAAATACTCTTTTTTTATTTGATACACCTTAATCACACTGAAAATCGCAATAATAAAGGCAAATACAAGCATTAATAATTGTATATTTGAGAAATACAAAAAAACACCTCACTTTCTTTATATATTATACATTTATCTGGATATTATGTATAATGAAGTTAATATTACATTATCCATTAATGTAATATTTTAACATAAATAAATAAAACAAGGAGGTTTGCTGTGATGAAGAAGCTTCAATTTTTTATTTGTGGTTTGATTGTTACGTTGATTGCTGCTACAATTTTTCCGAATTTTGCGAATGCTAATGAATTTGGACGTAAAGAAAGTGCTTTAGCCGAATCCATCTACTATAACTTGGCTACACAAACATTAGAGTTTGATGAAGAAGCTGCCCAGGAATTATATCATTTCTCAGATGAAGAATTAAATTATTACGAATCTCTCGAATCACTATCTCCTAATGAGGTTCATCATAAACTTTTAACCTTTGGGCTAGACATGGAAAATTACGATGGTACAATCCTTTATAAAGAGAATGAAGATGGAGAAGTAACACCATATGCTGTTATCGCATGGCTTGCCGGAATTGGTTTGGTTTCTTTCATAGGCTATTTCTTCTGGGACCGATACTTGACACATAAAGAAAAAATGAATTACATGAATAAATGCTTTGCACAGGGTGGCAACCCCATCATTGACTCAAGAGATGATGCTGGTTTAAATGGACAAACCAATGCGACGGAGGCTAGAAAAATCGGTGGTTATAATTTTGCTTGCCAAAAACCATAACCTTCAATGGAATGGGCAACTCGTCGAAAAAATGACGAAACGAATGTGAGAGCCCTTCAAAATCTGAATTTTGAACAGTAAAGACAACGAGGCTGGGACATAACTCATTTATTGAGAAAAAGCAAAAAATAAATGTTATTTTTGTGATTTATTAAAGTTTATGTGTTCTAATAACGCAAAAAAATGTTAGACCAAACTTGTAAATGGTCTAACATTTTTTCTTTTGTCCCAGCCTCGTTTTCATAGTGTTGAAAAACAAAACTATCAATAGCATTTTTGTGAAAGGTGAGAGGTGAGAGGTGAGAGGTGAAAGGTGAAAAAGGATTTCCGTTGCAGGCTACTTGCTTTTTCTTGTGGGCGAGCGCCGAGCCGCTTCGTGCAGGGGATCGCCTGTCTCACTATCCCACGGGAGTCAAGTAGCCTTCCACTTCAACCCACAAAAATGGTACCTTTTTAGCAAAGGTTTTCAACTAAAGTGAAAGTATTCATTACTCTTTATGGAAGGGTGTTGTCACTCATCACTTCTCCACATGGAAAATAAGAGCCTATCCTTTCTCTCATCATACAAATAATGGGCTATTTTGTTTACTACGGCTCGTATGAAAGATAAGGACAAGACACTTTTGCCACATGGTGATTGGAGTGGAGCCAGCGTCACTCCTAGGGGATTTAGCGTCACAGATGAGACCCTGGAGCGAAACGCAGTGAGTGAAGCGGCTCATCGGACGCCCCCTGGAAAGGACGCTGGCGGAGCGGAAATCACCCGCTCACCTTGCCAAAGGTTCTTTTTCTGCTATTGACATCACCTTTTTTCAACAACAATAACAACAGCCCTTCTGATATAGAAGGGCTGTTGTTATTTAGATTTCCACGATTTCATTCGCTAATTTTTGTCGGCTAATCCAATAGCCTTGGAGCGTAAAGACAATAAGTGTTGCTATTAAGAAGGCGCTGCTTGTGATGCCTAATGTTAAGTAGTCATAGGACATCGGAGAGCTTTCATCAATGAATCCCAGCATTCTTGTTAAAATAAGTCCAATAAACGTGCCGACAGTGAGGCCATATAGCACAAACGATAGGACTTGCGTCAAAATAAGTTTTATTAAACCATTTGGTGATAAGCCTATCAATCGCTGAATGACATAGTCACTACGTTTAGTATAAATGGTATGCAGTAATGTTTGCAGTACACCAAGGACAGTAGCGACAATTAATAGTACAAAGACGCCGACAAATAGGCTCCAACGTTGGAAGAACATTTCACGGGATTGCTCCATCATGGTCACTTTATCCGTAAATTTCAAGGCTGGCCAGCGCTCTTCTAAGAATGACAGGTCAGACAATGCTTGCTCAGGGTTAGTCGTTTCGACCATAATGTCTTCAATGATTGTGTGGTCCTGAGAAGTGAGGAAGGATGACCAATCCACGATTAATTCTGCGTAGTGAAGAGGTGCATCAATAATTCCTATAATTTGTAATTCACCTGTTGGCCGATCCTGCTGTGCAGCAACATCATAGGAGCCTATTGTAATACGATCACCAACCGATAAATGATGACGATTCGCCAAGCTTTTTGTCACTAACAGTCCATCCTGTAAAGGGCCCTCGATTTTTGGCAACTTCCCTAATTGTCCAAATTGCTCGATATCAATGGTTGTATAGTTCTCTGGTAGCCATTCATCGCCGAGTTGCAGGGCAATGTACGCATTATTACTTTGTGCATAAGCATACTGCACGCTTGGCAAGGCCTCCATTTCCTTAATAACTGCGGGTGTAAGGGTTGGATCATTTAATTCATTATTGATTTTTACAGCGGTTTCGTATTGTGATTCGGTGAAGGCTAGGTCATTATGCTGTAACGTTTTCATTAACGAGCTACCAAAGGTTAAAATGACCATTAATCCAATAATGCTGAGCACAATCGGCCTATTTTTGCGTACTTGTGGCATGACTTGCTGGCACGCTAAATAGGCTTCCTTGCCAAACACTGCACGAATCGGCTTTAATGCAACCTGAAGGAGGGCTGTAAACAGATAGGGGATGAATAACAGTAAAATCCCACAAATCAAGATCGTTCCGATTAAAATCAAGAGTGCTCCTTGATTGCTTCCTGTTCCTGTCAGTTGTGCTTGCAACAAAAACAAAACAGCGATAATTCCTCCAATGCCGACCATGATCGTTTTCCATTTGGTCCAACGAAGACGTAAATTTTCATTGTCTGTTGCGATTTGTAATGGCAATAATCTGGCACTTTTTGCTACTTGCCATTGTGTCATTACCTGAAGAATCAAGAAGCTCGAAAGTGCGATCACAATCACAAAAGGAAGAGGAAGCTCTGTTCTAGCATTTGGTAAATGTAAGAGGCTAATCAATTGTGGTAGCCAAATTTTTATTACCAGTAAGCTCATCGTTGTTCCGAGCATAACCCCAAAGCAAATAATAAGTGATAATTGTAGTTTGACAATGCGCCTAACTTGCTGCACTGATGCACCGAGAGCACGTAAAATCATCAGCTGTTCTTTAATTTTATAAAATAATAGCTGGAAAGTGGACAGTAATAAAACACTTGCAATGAGTAAAATAAAGACAGCTAGGACAATCATAAAAATCATTAAGCTTTGTAAATTTCTTTTAAACAAATCATAATCACTCATGACATCTACACGAAGAGTTTCATCAAGTTGCTTGATCTCTGTGCCAACTGCCTTAGCAAGGCCATCCTCTGTTTTAATAAGTGCAAACATACCAGTAGTTTGTGGCTGACTATTATTCATCCATGTTTTCACAATGGTATTTGGCAACAATATGATATTAGGGCTATCCGTACCTTTCATCGTTGGTAAAATTTCTCGGACAATAAAATTCTTCGTTTGAATATGAATGGTGTCTCCGACGTTCTTCTTGAAAATACGTGCCACATTTTCTGAAATAATGGCATCGTTCGGACCAAGATTCATCTCGAAATGATAGCGGCTTTTCACAAGGTCATCATTTTCTACGCCAACGGTATAAAAGGTTGTGCTTTTTTCTTGCTCAACCTTTGTGTGAGCTAAAGATACATTAGACACTTGGGTGACACCTGCTAGGCTGGAAAGTAACTCTATTTGTTGTGTCGTTAACAGCTGATGTTGATCTGGATTATAGCCGACCATTATATCCATTTCTCCGTACAAGGCTTGGATGTCAGCCTTCATTTGATTATGGGCGTTTAAAGCGTAGACACTCATCGTCATCACAAGGCAAATGGAGATGGTTATAATGCTAATACTCGTTAGGACATTTGCCCAAGCGGCACGAAAAAGTTTTAGGGCAACGGCACGCATTGTAAACATTATCGCTCCCCCCTCGTAGCCTGCTTAAATTTCATTAAAATACAATCCAAATCCTCTTCATTTCGCTGGTTTTGATAGGAGTCTACAATCGCACCGTCATGGAAGAACAACACCCGATTGGCATAGGTAGCAACATAAGGGTCATGAGTGACAAGTAAAATCGTTTGTTGACTCTTTTTTTGAAGCTCAACAAGCAACTCCAATATCTCATCCGTCGTATTGACGTCCAGCGCTCCTGTTGGCTCATCAGCTAGCAAAATAGGCGGATTTGCGATAATGGCACGAGCAATAGCAACCCGTTGCTTTTGTCCTCCTGATAGCTCATGTGGTCGATGCTTTGCCCAAGCGCCGATTTTCAGTTTTTCCATCATGTGCTGCACGCGCACTTTAATGTCCTTACTAGAAACATCATTTAAAATAAGGGGGAGTGCAATATTATCTTCCACGGATAAATCTTTTAACAGATGAAAGGATTGGAAGATAAAGCCGATATTTTCTTTACGAAATTGCGATGCTTTGGGCTCTTGATATATATCCTGAGCCTCCTGACCAAATAAAAATAATGCCCCGTCTGTTGGTTCATCAATCGCACTAATCATATTCAGTAGGGTGCTTTTACCAGAGCCGCTTGTCCCCATAATGGCCACCATCTCTCCTTGATAAATGGTGCAATGGATATTTTTTAAGGCGTTCACGGTGTGATGCTTTTGCTGATAAATTTTGGACATCCCTTCAACACGTAACACTTCCGTTAAACGTCCTTCAGGGATGGGTATTGCATTAATGACTTCTTTCAACGGATTGAACCCACTCATCAAGATATGCCCCCTTTAATTGTTGTCGTAATGCTTGCAAGCCACGGCGAATATGTGTTTTGACGGTGCCTTCAGGGCATTGTAAAATCGCTGCAATATCCTTGACGGAGTAGTCCTGATAAAATCGTAGCAATAACACCGTTTTATACTTTTCCTCAAGCTGGCAAAGAGCCTGCCATAAATCCAGCTCTTCCTCGATATATGTAGGAGATGTACTTTTTAAATCCTCTAAGGTTTGTGGTTCGACAAGCTGAACCTTCTTTTTCTTGGCTATATAGGTTTTACAGCAATTGATCATAATGCGGGTTAGCCAAGTGGTAAAATAGTGCGGCTCCTTTAATTGTGCTAAGCCCTCAAAGGCTCGAATAATCGTTTGCTGAAAAACTTCTACGGCGTCGTTTTCATTTTGTACATAGACATAGGCCATACGATAAAGCTTATGCTGCTCCAGCTCAATTAGCTGATAAAACGCTTGCTCATCGCCATGTTGGGCTAAGGCTACAAGAGATTGTTGCGTGGTTGTAATGAAAATCGCCTCCTTTTCAACTATTAGACTCGGCAAGTCGTCATTTCGATTCAAGTTTTTTATTTTTATGAAGAAACTTAATAAGCATACCCATTTAATAGAAGGTTAGCAATTTACTGCTATAATGATAGTGGTTTAATCGAAAAAAAGGAGTGAGTTTATGAGCAAAAAACCTATTTATGTTGAGATAGACATCCAGGCTCCTATAGAAAAAGCATGGGATTATACACAAAAACCACAGCTGCATGAGCAATGGGATTTACGTTTTACATCCATTACATATATACCGAAAAGAGCACCTGAGGAGTCACAGCGTTTTACCTATGAAACGAAGGTCATACCAGGTTTACAGGTTAGTGGCTGGGGAGAAAGCAAGGGGGAGCATCATAAAGAAAATGGCATCATTGACCGCTTCGCATCGGATGACGATATTGGGGATTCCTTTTTTACAAATTGATTATCATATTGAAAGAAATAAGGTAGATTGGCAGGAAATGACTAGTTCAAACGAGAAGGTCCTTATAGAGTCAACTAAAAAGGAGTGATGGTTTGCGTTTAACAAAAGGAATTACTGGTTTTGATGCCGAGCATTTAATCGAGCAGGATATGCGTACGTTTCAGTCGATGGTGTACCATTTAGTGACAAGTGAACAGCGAGCAAAAGTAAGACAATTTATCGATGAACCTCCCTTTGTCTACATGCAGGCAATGGTGGACTTAGATGGGGAGAAGCTGACAATTCTTCATCATCGATATATGCCCTATATTGCGTTTGCGAAGCAGAATGAGGAGCTTCCCTTTACATTTTTATCAAAGCCTCGGCTACACAAATATTTTCCCATGCGTAAATGCTTAGAAGCGACTACTCTTACGACATTACTATCAAAGGATCAGGCTTTACATAGCTTATCAGTGACGGAATGGCGGTACATCGCTTATTTTAATAGCCAAACGATTGGTGACGTTATGTTTAATGCTTGGGATTGATTGTAGTTCAATATACTCAAGACGAAAGATGCTATAAAAAACACTATATTGACCAAGTTATTTCTGGAAATCTAGTAAAAATTCCTAAAGCCACCAATCCTTCTTGTTAAATGGTAGATTACTATTTATGGAATAGATATGGAAAATAAGGAGTTTTTGCAGATGAAGTTCAAAACAATCAGTCGACGCATTGTTTTTTCCTTTAGTATTGTCATCGCCATCATGATAGGCTACATTGCGTACAATTATTATGCCATCACACAAAGCAACAATGCGACAGAACAAATTGTTCAGCAAGAATTACAATTATTAATTGCAGATTTTGAGCAAGCACAAACAATTGATTTAAGAATAGCGGCAGTTAGAGGCTATGTACTGTCTGGTAATGAAAAATATAAAGAGATTTTCCAAGATAATGTGGCGAAGGCAGCCGACAACGAGGAAAAACGATCAGCACTCACAACCTCAGGTGAATTCGGGAAATATGCGCAAATGGCAAAGGAATGGAATCGTTATATTGAACAACAAGTATTTGCAGTATATGACAAGGGTCAAACCGAACTTGCTATCCAAAATTTAACGAAAATGGATGACACGGCAACCGCGATTCGTGAGGGCTATGAAGGGTTAGCGGCGCAACGAAAGCAAGCCATTAATGAGGTAGGCACGGACATGATTGCTGCTGGTGAAAATAAACAGCTAATTGCGATTGTCGTAGGTATTTTCATTGTCCTGCTAGCCGTGATGATTGAACTACTAAGTGCCCGTGGTATTTCAAGACCCATTATTACATTAACAGAGCGTATGCAACGAATGACGAAGGGGGATTTAAGCGAGCCCCCTTTACCTATTCAATCAAAGGATGAAGTGGGCCAGTTGATGGAAGCGACCAACACAATGGCAGATATTTTAAATCAACTCTTGAAACATATTCAAACAGTGTCGGATGAGGTAGCGGCTCATAGTGAGGAGCTTTTGCAGTCAACCACAGAGGTAAAAGCAGGTACAGAACAAGTTGCCACTACTGTAACAGAAATCGCCAGTGGTACAGAACGACAGGCAAACCATGCAGCAGATGTCGCTTCCTCCATAAACGACTTTGCTGTCAAAGTAACGACTGTTCATGACGGCAGTAAAGACGTTCAACAATATTCGCAGGAAGTCAAAGCTTTAACAGAAGAAGGTAGAGATGCCATGACCTCTTCCACAAAGCAAATGGAAGCGATTCAGCAGATGGTAAAGAACGCGGTGGATCAGGTAACTGGTTTCAGTAAACAAACACAAGAAATTTCTAAGCTTGTAGCGGTCATTCAAAATATTGCGGCACAGACAAATTTATTAGCACTGAACGCAGCGATTGAAGCAGCCCGAGCTGGGGAACAAGGAAAGGGCTTTGCGGTGGTAGCCGACGAGGTTCGCGCATTAGCCGAGCAGGTGGCCTTCTCCGTTGATGATATTACAGCCATTGTAGGAGCCATTCAGGATGATTCGAGGACAGTGACCTCCTCATTAGAGCAAGGCTATGGGGAAGTAGAAAAAGGCACAGCGCAAATTGCCACGACCAATACAACATTCTATCGTATTGCAGATGCGATCGATGCCATTGCAGCAAGCATTGATGGGATGTCATCCGATTTGCACGGGGTTGTTCACAATACTGTCACGATTCACCAATCTGTCGATGATATTGCGGCTGTCTCTGAACAGTCAGCGGCAGGTATTCAGGAAACATCGGCAACCATTGAACAGGCTGCAAGCTCTATGGAGGAAATGAAACATAGTGCCGAGCATTTAGCAGAAATGGCCGAACAATTAAATGGCCTCATTCGTCGCTTCAAACTATAGAAAATTGCGCTTGATTTCAAACTTCCAACACATTTACGCTGTATACTATTGCATTGGAAGGTGGAATCATTTTGAGAAAATATTTACTTTTATTATTAATGAGTACTTTATTCATGGCACCAGTTGCCTATGCCCATACGATGGATAAAAGTACACTATTCACAGATGTCCCTGAAACAGCCTCCAATATTCAGGACATTATGGTATTACACAGTATCGGGCTTCTTGGGTACAATGGCAAAGATATGGCCTTAAACCCAACAGACAACTTATCACGCAAGGATTTTGCAGGCTGGGTAGGTGGCTTCTTTGGCCTAGCAGGATCGACTGTAGATGAGCTAGCACAAGCAGCACAAAAAGAGGATTACGTTTCTTCCTTAGAGGGGGACCTTACGTACAAAGAAATTAATACTGCCCTTTTTCATCATAAACTAGAGCTAGCGAATCCAGATGCAACCATGACAAAAGAGGAGTACATTGCGTTCTTAACAGAGAACCTAACATTTGATATGGGTGGTCATACGCTTATTCAAATGGGCGGCTTTGCAGAAGGACCAACAGGTACTATTGAAGATGTCGTAACAGGTGACGAAACAGGGCTCATCATTGGTGGTAAAACATACATGCTGTCAGGACACCCGCGCATCTTTGCTGATTCAACAGATGCCAAAAACTGGGTAGGTCAACAACTGGAACGCTCTATTTTCACAACAGCAGGAGATCATCATCATGGTCATGACGGTGGTCAAGAAGAAAGTCACGGGGATCATGCCGAAGGGCACGGCGACAGCCATGAACACGAAGCAGCAGCCTCGAATGAAGCTACTCTACAATATGTGCAAATTAGCTCCGCACAAGTAGCAAAAGAGGACGCCAAAGAAGTGCAGTCATCGAATGCAACGCCAAAAGAACAACAAACAGCCGCAGCAAATGACACAACATCCAACTCAAATACAGTATGGATGATTGCCATCCTAGTCGTGCTAGCAGCTATTTTCGCCTTTGTTTTTGTGAAACGAAAAAAATAAAGCAACTTATCGGAACCAGCAATGATCGAGGAAATTCGGTTATTGTTGGTTTTTTTTACAGGAAATGATTGCTATAATAAAGTAAAGTGCGGATAGTAAGCTAACATGATTTCATAGCATGATTCGCACCAAAAATATTGATGGAAATGCCGCTTGGACAGAACTATATTGGTTATTAATACCTATTTTTTATTTATAAACATTAATATTAAGGATATTTTGTTGAGAATTTATTTATTTTCGCAGTCACTCTCTGTAAGGAGAGTGTCGATTGAAATCTCCTGCCCCTCGTAACTGCCTGAGTGAATCCGTCACTTACTGCATAAAGAGTGTGCTATTCTTTAAAACTAAATAACCATCACAGATAAATAAAAAAGGTGAACAGCAACAGGTGGGGTCAGTTGACCTACAATCGCTGTTCATTTTTTATTCCCCAAAACCGTACACATTCATTAAAATGTCAAACCTTTCATGTGAATGCATGCATATTGCAGCAATTTTGCACAAAATTGAATAACCCTAAGCATGTTCGGTATATAAATAGGGTACGATCATTTTTTAGGCTAAGGAGTGTGCAAATGGCTGTACTTGTGGTGAAGAGGAGTATTATGCATCGGTATCAAAGTATCGGGCAGGCAATTGAAGAGGCAATGCCTGGTGATATGATTGAGATTCGGGATGGGATTTATGAGGAGAGCTTGGATATTTCCAAGCGGCTGACGTTGTATGGGGTTGGGAATGTGACCATCAAGGGTGGCGTTTTTATTCGCTATCAAACCCATGTGGATATGCGGAATTTACGGTTTCGGCAAGGTCAAGGGCTATATATCAAAGGGGATTTACAGTTAGAAAACTGTATTATTGAGGAGCAATTGATTCGGACACAGATGATGGTGAGCTATGGTAGTTTGCTGATGAAAAATTGTGCTGTGCTGGCGACATCGCTAAATCATTTTGGGCTGCGGGTGGCAAATGGTTCAAGTGTGATCCTCGTTGACACGACATTTGAGCATCATGTGAAGGCCCAAATCATTGCCCAAAATTGTGAGCTGACGTTGACGAATTGTCTGCTGCTGGAGGGGAAAAAGCATGGTATTTTTGCCATTCGTCATGTGAAGCTGGTGCTGGAGGACTGTGAGATTCATGGGCATGCCAAGGCACAAATTATTGCAGCAGCGAGTGAAATGGCTATGACGAATTGTCTGGTTCATCAGGGGCAAGGGGTAGGAATTCAGCTATTTGATGGCACAACTTTCCGGATGGATGGCTGTGAAATAAAAGAGCATCTCGATACGAATATGGTTGTCCACCGCAGTGAGCTAATGATCGCTGATTCAATCTTTTCAGATGGGCAAGGTCACGGTCTTTACCTTGGTGAAAAAACGGAAGCGAAGTTATATGATTGCCAATTTTATCGACATGTGAAGGCACAGATTCTGATTGAAAATAGCCAGGTAGAATTTCGTAAATGCCACATCCGAAATGGCATGGCTGTAGGTGTAGCGGTTGTCGATGAAGCAGATGTTTCGTTGACGGAATGTCAAATCCAAAATCATCAGCAATTCCATATCATTGTGGATGCCAGTGGACTTCAGCTTCGTCAATCTACCATTCAATTTGGACAATCGGGTGGTATTTATGGCAATGATCATGCCAAGATTATGATGCAACATACAATGATTCGAGAGCTGCAAAGCCATCACATCTATATAAACAATGCCCGTTTGTTTACACAGTATTGTACCTTTGAACAAATGCAAGGAAATGGTATTACTTGTATTGATGCCATTTTTGAAGTAGCCCATAGCTATTTTAAAGACGGTCAAGAAAGTCCTTATGCCATGATTTGGTCAGATCAATCAATGGGACGTATTGAACATTGTACGGTGGATGAGGCAGCTCGACCATTTTTAGCATTGTCCAATAAATCATTAATGGAGATGCGTCATACGGATATTCATGCAGTAAAGGCTCCGGCTGTGGTCCAGGAAAATAGTCAATTATTTGTGCAAGGGCAAGTTCATACAGGGACATGGCAAAAGGATGCAGCGTCCAAGGTTTCCTCAATTGAGGGTATGCAGGTGATGAAAGACCATAAGATAGAAATCACGAAACATGATATTAAAAAAATAATATAAAAGCCGATTATACAAATAAGATAAGTAGTTTCAATTTTGAAATTACTTTTTTTATGGAATGGAGAAAATAGGTTTTATTCATGTGAAAAGTGGGTAAAGGAATATGTTTGCACAGTTGAAAAACCTTGAGTTTGTGCAAAAGAACACGATAATTCGACAAAATGCATGATTATTTTTATAATAGAATAGATGTCATCCTGCGATTTCTGTAATATTTTGAATATTTTAATGGAAAAGCTATACAATTCCTTGTAAAAGTTATGATGAAAATAATAAAGTATAAATGAAATGTAAAAAAATTATTAAGTAATAATCGATAAGAGATTGATTATTTACGATGTTTTATCCTATAATTAGTAAAAATGGTTCATGTGATAAGAATAATTATACGTTATTTGAGAAATGTGTGTAATGATTTTACAATAATAAAATGACAGAGATATTGGGGTGATATGTGTATGTTTGGGCTGACAAAAGAAGAAATTATGTTGCTGCTAGAGGGGATTGAGTTAGCAGAAAAGCAAAAGAATGTGATTGCTGATATCTTACATTTAAACAATATGCGAATCGAACAACAACTCGCATTAATGATCCATTTAATCATAGATGAGCGCGAACGAAATATTTCCAACAATACATATCTAAACTAAAAAGTATCGAAAAATCACAGGTGAGCTACACAAAGCACCTGTGATTTTTTTGTCAGCCATTTTTATAATTTTTTTGTGAAGCAGATAATGCGATTGGTTTCTGTAAAACCGAGTTGTAGATGGACGCGTAAACTTTCTTCATTGTGCCATTCACAGTCACTAGCAAACGCTTGACAGCCTTTGTTCTTTGCCCATTGCTCACAGTGCGCTACAAGCTGTCTTGCATAGCCTTGCTGTCGATAATCTGCCATGACGAAAAGACCTTCTAAATAGCCTACGGGGCTAGAGTTAGTACCTTCTACATAATCCGTTCGCAATTGGCATTGAGCAAATCCAATGGCTTTAGCCTGGTCATAGGCTAGAAAAATAGCGGCGTTGTCTTCCTTTAAGAGCTGAGCCATCTGTTCGGCAAATGCCTCTAGTGAATGATTGGGCCAAAGCAGTAAGGCTAATGTGGCTGTTGCTAGAGCATCCGGTTGTGTTGCTTGCTTGATCATACAATCCCCCCTGGAAAAAAATGAAACGAAACGATTTTTAGCACGTACAAACTAGTAAGAGCTTCCACTAATGTTACATTTTCTATTTTAACACCAGTACTGAAAAAGGGGGAATCTACTGAATGTCACTCTTACAAACGTTAATTGAACAAGCGAAAAAACCTAATGGCTGGATTGGCTCATGGATGCTACGGATGATGAATATTGCCCATCGAGGTATGTATGCATGGCTCATTCGGCAAGGCGCCATCAATGATGGGGATCGTGTGTTAGACATTGGATGCGGGGGCGGAAAAACGCTTCAAATTCTATCCAATTTGAATCCAAATGGTATAATCTATGGTATAGATATTTCTGAGCAGGCAGTGAAGGAATCCATCAAGCTGAATGAAGCACGTGTCGCCAGTGGCAAAGTGGTGGTTAAAGAGGCGAGTGTGACAAGCATTCCATTCGAGGATCAATTTTTTGATGCCATTACAGCCTTTCAAACACATTATTTTTGGCCATCATTAGAACAGGATGTCAAGGAAGTATGGCGGGTGCTGAAAAACGGAGGAAAATTTATTATTATAGCAGAGCTATATAAAATGAATTACCATATGGAAGCTTATCAAACACCAGCTGCTATGAAGCAATTATTAGAACGTACAGGTTTTCAAACAGTCTATGTTACGGAAAAGTCGAGTAAAGGGTGGCTCTGTATGACAGCCATTAAGTAAGAGATACATAAAATGGAGGGAATAAAATGAAAAGATGTGATTGGGTCAAGTTAGATGAGCCTTTGTATGTGGCATACCATGACAAGGAGTGGGGAGTGCCAGTCTATGATGATCAGCATTTATTTGAAATGCTTTGTCTAGAGGGAGCACAGGCAGGGCTAAGCTGGTGGACGATTTTACAAAAGCGTGAAGGCTACCGTGAGGCATTTGATCAATTCGATGTGGAAAAAATTATACATTATACAGAGGACAAGCTACAGGCATTACAGCAAGACACACGAATCGTGCGCAATAAATTAAAAATTGCTAGTGTGGTGACAAATGCTAAAGCCTATCTACAAATCAAGGAAAAATACGGTTCATTCTCTGACTATATTTGGGGATTTGTTGATCACCAGCCATTGATGAATGAATGGGCATCTATAAAAGATGTACCTGTGACGACAGAAATTAGTGATCGTATGAGCAAGCAATTAAAGAAGGACGGCTTTAAATTTATCGGTAGCACGATTTGCTATTCCTTTATGCAGGCAGTTGGCATGGTGAATGATCATACAACGGACTGCTGCTGTCGCCAGAAGGAGCTAGCGCATGACAATTGAATATATTCGTGCGCAACTAGCAAAGCAGGCCACGATTTTTCAAACAGGTGGTATTCGACCGACACATGATTTATTGGAAAGCTGGATTGGCTATGTCGGCTGGTCTTTACCAGAGGAGGAACAACCACCATCTGGCTATCAGCCGCTTGCTACCTTCTTTTTAAAAGATCTACCCTATGTACCAGCAGCGCTAAAGCCTTTTCAATTAGTCACACTGTTTGTCGATGAACGTCTTTTGGATCATCTAATGGAGGATGATCTTAGTCCTTATTTTCATATTAGAACATACACGACATTGGAAGGTTTAGTAAAGCGTGAATGGCAGCATGATGGCATTCGTGCATTTCCTCTCCAACCAAAGCTTATTACGAATGACTATCCAGTATGGGATGGGGGAGGTATACCGCTTCAAATAGAAGAAGATATTTTGACCTTGGAGCATGAAGAGGAGCTAGAATATTTTGAGGATATCGTAGAAGACCTTTATCCGCTTCATAAAATCGGTGGCTACCCAAGCTTCTGTCAGAGTGGCTATGATTTTGGAGAGGATACACCATTTGTCCTTCAAATTGCCTCGGATGCGAAGGCACGATTGAACATTGTGGATCATGGCAATTTTTATTTTTTCTACAATCCAACAACGCAGACTTGGCGCGTCTATTGCGATTTCTACTGAAGGGAAGAGGGCTTGCCTTTTTCACGAACGGTCCAATCGATGATTCGGTTAATCAAGTATAAGCCGAGATACGCTCCTGTCAATAGAAAAAGAGGGTTTAAGAAAACCGCATGAATCGTTGTCATAAAAACCGCATCCTCAAGAATAATGTGCGTTATAGAAGTAGCAGCAATCGTGCTGAAAAGTATGGCAGCGATGATTCCTACTATGTTGAACAGCAGGCGAAAGATCGCCCATTTGAGCTGTAGATAAACCATAAGGCTCGGGATCACAATGGTGGTAGCCAGCATGAAAATGGTCATAACATCACATCCTTTCTTTCAGGATGCCCTTGTTCGCTTATGCATAAACATCATTGACGATAGGAGGAAAACATGTTGCGCTGGCAAGATGGAGAGGTGAAAAGAACAAAGAAGGTGAAAAGAGTGGAGCATAAAACGGTCGTAAAAAATGGCATTGGCTTTGGTTCAGTTTTAGCGATAACGATTTCATGGAGTGTCCATCATTCGATTATTTGGGCAATCATCCATGGCTGTTTTAGCTGGTTGTATGTTGTATACTATGCCATTACGCGCTAAGCTTGTCTGTCAAACTATCAACGAAGAGGTTGTTTGAATAAAAATAACTGAGGGTACATAAAAACAAATGTTCATAATTTTTGATTTGCCCGCATAAATAACAAAGTGCTCTTTTTCCAAGGCCAATTAAACTGTATGAACGTAGAAGAAAGGTTGATAGTATGACACATCAAGTAACGGCTTTAAGTAATGTTAATGGCAATGCTACGGGAGTGGAAGGTATTTTACAAAATGTAGCATTTATTTTATCAACGTTTACGATCCCCTGTCCGCTTCGAGAATATGCGATCAAGTGTGAAACTCGTAAACCCTTCCAACGTATAAAGAAGCTGAACACAACTCGCCTCATAGAATGTATTCAACGTTTTGAGCCACGAGCTGTTGTAGTAGATGTTGATTATCTTGGCGATGTCAATAGAGGAAAACTAGAGCCCATTGTCAAAGTGATTGTGAATGCATAATAGAAAAAAATGTATTCTGCCAGGTTTGAGTCAAATAACCTGGCAGAAGATCAAATTTGCTAGTAGTGGTAGGATTTATAGTATATGAATTGGTATCCAACAGGGCGTTCAAACATTTACGCTAGATTGGCACTTCTAATGGCGATAATTTGTTGGCAATCGATGATGAGTGGTGACGCGGCTGCACCGGCTACCTCAAAGAATGTTGCACAGCAAGTTTTAGGATCTAAGCTGATAAAATAAATACCCGCGAAGCTACCGCCACCTGCTAAAATAACATCTACGAAAGCCCCAGTAGACAGGCATTTTAATTGATGACAAATACAGCCTTTACAGTGGTGATCTTTAGCATGCTCCGCCTCGTAGTAATAATCTTCTTCATCACAGTATTTTTCCTCTTTTTTGCAATGGCAGTGCTTATGCTTTTGTTCCCGCTGACATGGCTCATTTTTTTGCCAACACTTGCATCCATCCTGTTTATGTTCCCATTTATATTGGTCATATTTATGCTTGCACTTGCATTCTTCTACTTTGTGCTCACATTTCTTCTGTAAATGACAATTACATTTTACATACTGTTCACAGCACTTTTCTTTTTTCTTATTCCAATTCATATAATGGCTAAATCTACTATCTTGCATCTTTTAATCTCCCTTTTTGTTAGTTTTTTAGTAATGGTAGCGCTAACCTTTACACTTATAATCTATGAAAGGATGAACGATACTTCTTGGTAATTGCCCCCTGCGACAGCTTAAAATTATTTTTTGAAAAATCAAGAGAGAGATAGCCATAGATAATTGTGATAACCCTAACAGTTTTCAGGAGAAAAGATTGCTAGACTTCCGCCTGTTAATTTCATGAAGAAATGGAGTGAATGTATGAAGAGAATACTGCAAATCTTCTTTCTTTTCATGTGCTTAATAGTAGTGATCTCATTGCTAATTGTACAAAGGCAGCCTTTAACCACAGCGACCAGTACGAATAGTCCAACTCCCTATGCAGAGGAGCTTGGCCAAAAATTACAGACTACAGATTTTACGAAAAAGGTGTTGCAGGCGATACGAGAGGTAGGCTACGCCCCTGATAGTACGGTTGGCTATTTAATAGACTCGCCAGAACATCAGGTCATCACGATTCAATTACACAATGGCGAAGAAATTGATGTAAGTACAGAAAGTGAGATTCAATCCATCATCGACGAGCTAGCCAGAAAAAACAATATCCCTCTATTTATGGTTAATGTCCAGCTAATAGAGGCTAAATGAGCTGAGAGGGAGGCACATGGGATAGTGTCTCCTTTTACATATAAAGGGAAATTAAAGCATGCTATAATAAGAAAAGAGGTGAGATCAATGAAAATCTTAGTATTAGGGGCGAGTGGACGTGTAGGTAGCCATCTAGTTGAGCTGGCATTAAAGGATCAGCACGAGGTCACTATATTGGTCCGTGATCCTGATAAAATACAGCAACATCATCAACAGCTGCGTGTTATTCAAGGAAATGTTTTAAATAGGCAGGATGTTGAGCAGGCAATGGTTAATGTGGGCGTGGTGGTCAGTGCATTAAATACAGATGGTCGCGATACATTATCGGCGAGTTTACCGTTGATACTTGAGGCGATGACACAACAACAGGTGAAAAGAATCATTACAATCGGAACAGCAGGGATTTTACAAAGTCGTGTTACACCGACGATTCTCCGCTATCAATCGACTGAATCTAAACAAAAATCCACGTTTGCCGCACAGGAGCACCAACATGTATTCGAACAATTACAGCAGTCTGATAGGGACTGGACGATTGTCTGTCCTACTTATCTACCTAAAGGAGCTTGGACAGGGAACTACCGAATCGAACGTGATTTCTTGCCAGAGGGTGGCACTCAAATTTCAGTAGCAGATACTGCAGACTTTGCCTATCAACAAATCTTTAGCGAGGAATTTTTGAAGACACGGGTAGGTATTGCGTATTAAAAAGGGGAATGAGAGATGAAAATTATTCATGCCATCATTGGTATGGTTATCATTGTCGTGGGACTTACATTCCTCAGTACAACGATTGAAGAGGCGTCTGTTAGAAATGTGATGCTGAAAATCTATGGCAGTATTCTAGTTTTTATGGGTACATTCTATCTCAAAAAAATTGCGAAATTTGGTAAGCAAATAGTCTAAATGAACTTATTGCTTTAACTTCTTTTCATACCAGCAGTCAATCCAATATTCAAAATGAGTGAAAAAATATACTGATATTTTCCTTTTTATAGAAGGTTTGCTATACTTTATGTCGAATATATCATTGAAGAGGTGATTGTATGGACAAAGAAATATCAAATAACTGTCAATATCCTCAACACCTAACAGGCCATGATGGAATCGAAACGACAGAATTATATGTCATCAAGATCACAAAGGAACAAGTCGATAGGTTGATTGAGGATATCGATCAAACATTAAAGGCGTCTACATGACGTCTTTTTTTAATGGCAAAAAGGCCACCTTCAGGGGAAAGTGACCTCAAAACAGGAGAGCTTTGGAAAGGCTAGATTTGCTTTACACTACTATACATATGAAAAAGTAATTTTGTTTGCTAGCCATTTGCCCGAGAAATAGATTAAAATTTCTTGAATTTCTAGCATACCACTGCCAGCATTATGTACAACCTCAGTCCTTTCGACATGAAAAGGAATAATTCAATGCCAAATAATCTCGTACGATTTTTGGCTGTCCTCCATTTTCAAGACATAGCTTACTAGCAATTTTAATTTCCTGCTGATTATAGTGAGATTGTGCCCCAATCAAAAATATGCCTGACAGTATCAATAAAGTACCGATTCCCAAAACATATTTTATAATCCTTTTCAATCAACTGACCTCCATTTCCACCTGCCTATTTTCTAGCATATGTTTGACTAGCAAAGCAATATGTTAATTGACATTTTGTATGCAAATGTATACAATTAGTTTAAATAAATGTATACATTTGTATACAAGAGGAGGATTTTTATAATGAGAGGTTCTGGATTTAGAGAACATATGCGAGAAGGACATCACCGTGGAGGACGTCATAGAGGCATGGATGGTACAGCACAGCGAGGAGCGAAAACATTCCGACGAGGCAAGGCCATTTCATTTTTAGAAATGCTACATGTTAAGCGAGCAACGATTAAACAGCAATTAGAGCAGCCTGAGTTTCAATCGATTCAGCAAATTTTGATAGGGGAATTAAAAGCGATTGACATGGTCATCCAAGAATTTAGCCAGTTATTTGACATTCAGGAAGGTGAAACAACGGAAGCAGCTGACAGTCGACAGGAGGAAAATGTGCATGAAACAAATGAATAACTATATTGATACGGTATTTTATCAGCAGGATACGCTGTTAGAGAATGTTATTTCCTCGATTGCAGAAAAAGGCATGCCTGCCATTTCCGTGTCACCATCTTCAGGGAAACTGCTGACGATGCTTGTATCGATTACAGGGGCTAAGGCTTTATTAGAAATCGGTGCGCTTGGTGGGTATAGTGGCATCTGTTTGGCAAGAGGATTGGATGCAGAGGGCTCATTGACTTCATTAGAGTTAGATGAAAGCTATGCACAGCTTGCTGCTAAAAATCTTGCCAAGGCAGGCTTTGAGAGGCAGGTTACCTATTTGACGGGCCCTGCATTAAACAGTCTGGAAAAGCTAGTAGCAGATGGACGACGTTTTGATTTGTTCTTTATTGATGCCGATAAGGATAATTATGAAAATTATGTAACGGCGTGCATCAAGCTAGCAAACCCTGGCGCATTAATTGTGACAGACAATGTCCTGGCAGGGGGCAGTGTAGTAGACCCTGAGGCTACACCAAAGCGTTATACAGCCATCATGAAAAAATTCAATGTGACGATCGCTAATCATCCACAGCTTGAGTCCATCCTTCTCCCAATTGGGGATGGCATAACCGTTTCCAAGGTTAAAAAATAGTATAACTAATTGACTATTAATGGTAAAATATTGTTAACAAACAATAAGGGAGAGATGCTTTTGAAGCAAGCACTAGTGGTGATTGATGCACAGCAAGAACTAATCGAGGGTAATCAGGATGAACAAGCCGTCTATCAGAAAAACGAATTACTGGAGACAATCAATGCCGTCATCCAGAAGGCCGCGGAAGCCCAGGCACATATTATTTTTGTTCGTGACCAAGATGTGGCAGGTGGCGAAGGGGAAGGCTTTCAAGTACATCCAGCGATCCAAGTTCCAACGACAGCTGTCTTCTTTGATAAACTGGCAACGAATGCTTTTTACAAAACAGGCTTACTGGACTATTTACAGACCCATGACATTAAACATTTAGTGATGATGGGCTGTAAAACCGAGCATTGTGTGGATACAGCAGTAAAAACAGCAACCGTTCATGGCTTTGATGTCACATTAGTGGCAGAAGGTCATTCCACTAACGGCTCCGACTGTTTATCACCAGAAGCTATTATTGCACATCATAACGACATTTTACATGGCCATTACAATGTGGATCATTTCTCACTTGTGCGCAACGCCGATGAAGCACTATTTAAACCAACACATAATAATTATCGCTAACAAAAAATGACCAAGAATCTAGGTTCTTGGTCATTTCATATTAGGATTGAAAATCGTCCTACCACAGTACATACGATGCTAAAACGTATCAAACATAGCCCCTGAATATTCAAAGACCCCCTTAAATAAAGCGCATAGTATGCTTGAAAAAGGATCGCTTGGCTATATTTAATAATAGTAGTAAATGGAATATACAGAAAATTTAAAAATTACATTGCATCATGAGTTCTTCTATTTATAAGGGTGTTTTACAAATATTGACATGTAAGCTATTGCTGGTCATAATGGATAGGGCCACCGTGCGAGCAGTGACCCTAAGTATCAAGTCAGGAGGTGTAAGGCTAAAAAATTAGCTTTACACTATTATATATATGAGAAAATAGCTTCGAAAGTTAGTTATTTGCCTGTTCGATAGATTATTTTTTGAAAGGCGACTAAATGGTGCATCAATTGTCGGATGTCGTATTGTTATGCCTGTTAAGGTAGTGATAAGGAAGGTGATGGATATGGATTCTTTAACAAGATTAAATGAGGCAGTAGCTTATATTGAAGCTCATCTAACAGAAGAAATAGACTTAAAAGAGGCTGCAAGAATAGCTTATTGCTCGGACTATCATTTTAAACGAATGTTTTCCTTTCTAGCAGGGGTATCGTTGTCCGAGTATATTCGTCGTAGGCGGTTGACACTTGCCGCTCTAGAACTGTCTCATTCCTCTAGGAGAATCCTTGATATTGCCATTTGTTATGGCTATCGCTCCGCAGATGCTTTTACAAGAGCCTTTCAGCAAATGCACGGCATCACACCATCCGAGGCGAGGCAAAGTGGTCAAATCTTAAAAGCCTTCCCCCGGATGACCTTCCAACTTACTATTAAAGGAGGTAGTGAAATGAATTACCGACTCGAGCAAAAAGAAGCATTTCACATTATCGGACTCATGAAAAGAGTACCAATTGTTTTTCAAGGAGAAAATCAAGCAATAACAGAGCTGGCTCGCTCTTTGACAATGGCGGACATTGAGCAACTGAAAAAGCTGTCCAATATCGAACCAAAGGGGATAATCCAAGCCTCCACCAACTTTTCAGAAGGGAGAATGGAAGAAAAGGGAGAACTCGACCATTATATTGGAGTAGCCACAACAGAAAAAGGTACCCACCACTTTACTGAGTTGGATGTACCTGCGTGTACGTGGGCCGTATTTGAAGCGGTCGGACCATTCCCGCAAACACTACAGGAAATGTGGGGCCGCATCTATGCCGAATGGTTCCCATCATCTGGCTATGAGCAAGTAGCTGGCCCTGAAATCGTACGCCATGCAAGCACCGATTTCTCCTCCCCAACATTTACAAGTGAAATATGGATCCCCATTTATAAAAAGGAGCCTTTTGCGTAATGCAAAGGCTCTTTACTGTATTTTTGTGCCATTTGGTACCTGCTGATCAGGTGTTAACAGGATCACATCGCCCTCTACAGGCACTCCACCAATAACTAATACCTCAGACTTAAAACCAGCCACACGGCGGGGAGGAAAATTAACAATTGCCACTACTTGCTTCCCAATCATTTGCGCCGGTGTATAACGCTTGGTAATTTGTGCAGAAGACTGTTTAATGCCAAGCTCTTCACCAAAATCAATGGTCATTTTAATCGCAGGAACACGCGCTTTTGGCAATTCCTCTGCCTCTAAAACCGTGCCAATTCGTATATCAAGTGCTATAAAATCTTCAATGGTAGCCATAATCATACTCCTTCTTCTTTTATGACAATGCTATCATTTAATAGAAAAATATTCAAAAAAAGAAGAGCACGTGCAGCGCTCTTCTCTCATTAACGACGATGCTCTACCAGGTCAATAGCTCCTAACACAATGTGTGCTAGCCCAAAACCAAAGAGGGTATTGGCCACCATTTTGTTAGAGCCATGCTTTTGCTTCATGGCATATCCAGCAGCAGTAACAGCCGACCCTAGGATAGTAGGGATTAAACCTTCACGAATTCCATTCATAAATTGATCCCTCCGTCGTATGATTCGGTGTGAATTTCACACCATACTTACTATGAACGTTTGGCGAGCATACTATACTAAGCATCAATCAAATAGCGTATCTTTGTACTAAAGGAAGAAAGCCTCCTGCAAAAAAACGTAATAGAATGGCCACTCTCATTTACATAATGTATGTAATTTTTGAAATTATTGAAACAAATAGGAGACATTAGCCGTATAATAAAATAAGGGGGGCTGAAAATGAAGTATGTAGGCATTGGCACGATATTATCGATTCTAGGCGTTGTATGTTCCATCTTCATATGGGGTACCGAGCAAGCGCATTTGCTCTCAGGGATACTAGGCGGAGTGTTCATCTTTGTCTCGATAGTCATGTCAGGAGCAATAGCGAGCGGAGATAGAATACGAGCCAATCTCGCTACAGAAACAAAAGAAGCTAGAAACGAACGCAATCGCATGATGACTAACGCGTCACTATTAGCCTTACCCAACATTATTGTAGCCATCTTCGCCTATTATCTCTGAAGCATCCATCAATCTGAACAAACACTCCATTCAAAGTAGTTCTATCGCTCAAAATAGTGGTTCGATTCACTTAGAGTAGTTCTATCAATCAAAAAAAGCGTTTTATCGATCAGTTTATGCATTTTATCCACTACATGTTGAATTCTATCCATCAAACTAGATGAACAATCCAATCATAGAAGTTTTATCAATCAAAAAAAGGTTTCTATCGCTCAATATATGCGTTTTATCCACTACATTTAGAGTTCTATCCATCAATTTGGATGAACAATCCACTTAGAGCAGTTCTATCGCTCGAAAAAAGAGTTTTATCAATCAAAATAAGTATTCTATCGCTCAATATATGTGTTTTATCCATCACATGTTGAATTCTATCCATCAATTTGGATGAACGCTCCGACCAGAGTAGTTCTATCGATCAAAAAAAGGTTTCTATCGATCAGTTTATGCGTTTTATCCACTACATTAAGAGTTCTATCCATCAATTTTAGATGAACAATCCAACCAGAGCAGTTCTATCAATCGAAAAAAGAGTTTTATCAATCAAAATAAGTATTCTATCGATTAATATATGCGTTTTATCCACCACATTTAGAATTCTATCCATCAATCTAGATGAACGCTCCAACCAGAGCAGTTCTATCGCTAGAAAAAAGCGTTCTATCCATCAAAATAAGAATCTATTCACCTCTAATAGAAAGGATGTCGCGTGCTATGGATGAAGAAAAAGATTATTACCCAGAAGCTTCTAGATACACACTTGCTGTTGTTCTTTTGACACTAATTATTTGGGGTATTTATGATTGGCGTAATGCACATGCAAATGGTTTTCAATTCCTGTTAATTAATGAAATTGTAATCACACTTGGGATCACGCGCTATATGTTGAAGAAGCGAGATCAAAGAAGGAAGCGCTCTCAATAATCGGTACATATAAAATTCATAAAACGTGTCACATCTACCCTAGGTGTGGCTTTTTTTATTGCATTTAATAGTGGATGAGTACATTTGTAATAGAGAGGTGGTACTATGCAATTAACAGATGGTACACGGACATTTGACACGGACATCATTGATGAGGCTGCCAGAAAGAAAGAGCGTGATGAGCAGGAGCGGGAGATGCTCAATGCCTTTGCACGTTATGCTTATCTTCGCTACAAGCAAATACGAGATAAAGTAAATCCACGCAAATGTAAATATATGTATATCCATCAAGTTCGCCAGCAAATAACATCACCTGCTAGGCTTCAACGTGTTTGTAAGCTTCTGACGATGACAGAGGAGGAAGTTCTGTACATTGTGGAATTTGTGCGAAAGTATTTGAAATATGTGAAGTAAACCTCATCGACTGATGGGGTTTTTTTACATAATTTCTAGGGAGAATTATTTTTCAACGACCTGCTCCATATAGTATGATGAACGTGGGTAAAGGAGTGAGAATTTGAGATTCATTAAATTTCTAGTAGTGATGATTATTTTCCTTGGCGTAGCTGGGTATGGTGTGTTACATTTCGGCACAAAATTTGCCTCTGAAAAAATCGTAGATACGTTGTCAACGGAATTAGAAAGCAGCGGACAAAAGGAAGAAATCAAAAATACCATTGAAAATGACCCTCAGTTGAAAGCCTATATGGAGGAAGCAAAAACGGTTGACAGCAGTACATTGCCGTTTACGACAAAAGAAGAGGCGACTAAAGTATTAATTCAAAAAGTGGGGATCACGGAGCTGAACGACATTCGTGTGAAATTGCAAGATGGCTCGATGACACAAGAGGAAGCACTGCAAATGGTTGAAGGAAAATTGTCGGATGAAGAGCTTGCTGCTTTAAAAGTAATCGTTTATCAAGAGCTTTATCAATAAAATTCGGACATGCTGTTGTGGCATGTTCTTTTTTTATGTCCCTTTTTCGAAAAATTCCCTTTATATAATAAGAAAGGGAATTTGACAGAAAGAGGGGATCATAATGATTTATAGAGTAGCCAAAAAGGAGAATTTCGTTGTCTTGGACAAGGGATTTTTAAATGATGATCAATTAAGCTGGAAGGCGAAGGGGCTGCTTGCTTATATGCTGTCCTTACCAGATGATTGGTCTTTTAGTCTTGCCGATTTAGCAACCCGCAGTAAATGTGGACGAGAAGCGACTGCACGAATTGTAGACGAACTGATACAGACGGGTTATCTTCAAAAAATTCAAGAGAGAACAAAAGATGGTAAGTTTCGTAAGGTGGAGTTTCTCGTATATGAAGCTCCAGCACTTGCTGCCATGCCGTCAACGGGAAATTCGTCAACGGTAGCACCACAAACGGAAAAGCCCACACTACTAAATAATGAATTACTAAATAATAAATTACTAAAAAATATAGATGATGATAAACAATCTGTACCCTCTGTCTATCACTTTTACGAGCAACAAGGCTTTGGTGCACAAACTGCCCATATTGGTGAGAGAATTCGTCATTGGCTCACTATTTTTACGGAGGAAATGGTTATACATGCGATGAAGCTAGCAGTGGAACACAATGTATTACGCTGGCGGTATGTAGAAAAGATCTTGCAAAATTGGTATAGCAAAAAAATAAAAAGCATGGAAGATATAGCCATCGAGCAGCAGCGATTTCAGGCACGTAAGCAACAGATGACACAGCAGCAAGTTAACAGACGTCAAGAAATCATTCCGAAGTGGTTTCATCAGCGTCATGAAGAGGAAGTACTATGTAATCAACAGCCAACAATGGATTTTGCAGCGGAACGTCAAAAAATTTTAGCATTATTAGAGAACGTATAATCGTCCGAATACCATAAAGGCTTGGTTGATGAAAAGTCATCATGATCCTGTAATATCAAATGAATCCTTGCCAACGCATCGTCAAAAGAACGTGGGTCATATTGGCGTGTCCAAACAATGGTTGAAAAGACCGTCATTGCCGCATATAAGGCATAAAGCTGCCAAAATGTATCGTCTGGAGTAGCCGAAAAAAAGCCATTGATTTGCCCGATGCAGTAGGGGATGCTGTGACGTCTACTAAATAAGGCAAGATTATAAAAGTCATGATAAGGGTCACAGGTCGATGTTTTAGCAGTGGCAGATGCGCCTCAATAAAGCTTCATCATTTTGCTTCCTGTGGTATGTGATAGGAACCTTGAATAAGCAGAGAATTTCTTGCGCTGTGTCGCCTCCCAATTGAGCCTTGGCGGAGCACTCACTTGATGGATTTTTCTCAATTGTTGCCCAGCAGCAAGACCGAGATGGAATTGCTCAAAGTCAGTGAATTGCTGGATGACATCATCCGCGGGTATTCCTTCTAAAAAACGAACGACCGTTGCGGTTAAATGGGCTTCTTGCAGCACCTTATAGTCAATCGCTTTATGTGTTTTTACACCCTGTTTTTCTAATTCCTGTAGCAACATAAATTCATTTTTGCGTTTTTCACGATGCGCTACATTTGCTAATCGTACAAAATAGCGCGTTTCCCCCACAGTTACGAGATACTTAGTATCAGGAGAATAGCCTTTGTGGACTTTGGTTATTTGCGTAAAACCATCTAAGCTTGGTAATTGCTGAAATATATCTACTATACGCACATGTCATCCCCTCACTTTCAATATTTTAGAAGATACAAAATACTATAGGAAGCAATCTTTGTCAATGTCTTGGATAGTAGGAAGGGGTAAAAAAATCATATATAAAAAATAGTAAAAGAGCACAATTAACTAGAAATCATTGGTATGGGAGCATTTATTAACTATAAGTGAATGTCTTTGTATCATTCACACTCAGAAAGAGAGGTGAAATGATAGCAATAGTCGTATGCAAGAAAAGAACCTGTTAAGTCCCGTAAGGAATACCTCTGATTAATTATCGTTTTTCCCTGAACATCACAAATAGTAGAAATGGATAACATAGCTGTCATTCACAAAAAAATGATAGGAAAGGGTGGTGTAGTATGAGTTATGTTATTGAAAAACAGATCATGTCAGGGTTACCGAATCAAGCGCTCACGGCTATAAAATATGTGGTGGCGCATGAATCAGGTAATAGCAGCAATACTGGTCCAAACGCATTGGAAAACGAGATTGCCTATATGAATAGAAATAAAGCGAATACTTTTGTATCCCACTGGGTAGGCGGTGGAGGACGAATCGTACAAGTAGCCCCCGTGAATCGTGTGCAATATGGCTGTGGTCCAAAAGGAAATCCATATAGCTATGCCCAGGTGGAGCTGGCACGGACTGCTAATAAGGAACAGTTTAAAAAGGATTATGCAGCGTATATTTGGCTGTTACGTAAGCTTGCCATAGAGGCAGGAGTCCCAACTGTTTTAGATGGCAATGGTAACGGCATTAAGTCACATCGATGGATTACGGAAAATCTAGGAGGTACCACACACAAAGATCCTTTTGCCTATTTAAAAAGTATGGGGATTTCAGAAGCACAGTTCCAGCTAGATATTAAAAATGGACTTGAGGAGGGATTAACAGTGTCACAATATAATGAGCTGAAACAAGAAATTGCGACGTTAAAAAGCTTATTAGCTGAAAAAGCTAGCCTACAAGCAAGCAGGGAAGTAGGAGCATCTCATAAAGAGGCATGGGAATGGGCCGTTAACGAAGGAATTATCCGAGGTGACGGCAGTCAGAACATGAATCCGGCAGGCGCTCTCACGAGGGAACAAATGGCGACAATGCTTAAACGTTATTACGATAAATTTATAGCGAATTAACTGGGGAGGATAGAGCTTGCAGGCAAAAGCGAGCTTTATCCTTTTTCATTAAATAAAGGTTTTTTCAAAGTTTTGTCGAATGTAGTAGAAGAGAGGAGGGGTTTTGATGTTAACGAAAATAAAAAAAGTGAAATTCGAGCAAGAAAGAAAAAAACCATTGTACAAGGTGATAATGGAATGTCCAGAGGGGAAACAATTATATGTGAAGTTTGATTATACTTATAAAACGGAAAATTTCTGGCCTTTAGAAGTGAATTATAATAAAAAGAACTATGGTGCGAAACTAGCATGGTATACAAATGAAGTCGAGAATATGACAGTGGCATCATTTTTAGAAACCATTGCTGGGAAAATCAATAAGAAGTACGACTTTGACTTTAAGCAACAATAAAAAACAGCATCCTGAGGAATGCTGCTGTAAAGCCTATCCATTAATTGGTCGAGATATAAACAATCAATGCTACCTCATCAAATGTTACATTTGCACCAAGTGCTTGACTAACAAATCTTAGAGGAACCATCGTTGTTCCTTGATAAATTTCAGCTGGATGGCTGAGGGCGATAGTGGATGTAGTACCATTTGCATCAACATAAGCCATTTTATTCCCCACACCAAGCACAATTTTTTTACTGCCCTTTGTTGCCGTTACTTTTTTCGTTGCACTTTCATAAGCAACTGTTGCTCCAAGTGATTCAAAAATGGCCTTCATCGGCACTAATGTTGTGCCATTTTTCATATAAGCGCCAGGCGTGTAATGTTGCTTTACATTATTTAAATAGACAGCAACTTTTGTCAACACTGGGGCTGTAGTTGCTTTTGGTGTCGGTGTAGATTGGCTTTGACCACCTGAGGAGGACCCTCCATTATGATAATGGTAGCCTGAACATAGCCCTTTCGCTTTGGACTTGTCCGAGCAATTATGCCCACCATTGCCATCTAAACGCCCAGGATGCGCTTCCGCAATAGAGGCTGTAGCGAGAAATAATGTAAACATCGCCATTAATAAAACCAATTTCTTCATAAATACCCTCCTATTATTGAAATATGTAATTATTATACTGTTAAAAAGTAAATTTTGATATGTTTTTATAGTAAAATAGTTGTAAAAGTTGGAGGGAACTAGAGCAGTAGGCATGTGGCGTATAAAATGAAGCCCTTTTACGAAGAACTTTCGAAACAGCGGAAGTAGTAGGACATGTATAGGCGATAAATTGGCACTAACAATTAAAAGTTGTTAGTGCCAATTTATTTTGCTTCAGCGGGTGTTGAAACCCAATAAAACCATTTCTTATGGCAAATCAATATCCTGTGCCTCTGACGGATGGCAATGGTTTTCGAGCAACTCGAAAAAATGTAGATGCAGCGTAAGCGATTATGCCGAATCGTAATGCCAGTTATGTCTTCCTTGTCAGTAAACATGATGATAGATGCTGCAATGCCCAGTGCAAGAAAGAGAACAATCGTGAATGTACAATATTTGATAGTTCTCAAAGCCTTTACAGACGATGCCGAGAACGCTTTATGCTGGTTGATGTTGATTAAGAGACGATATAACGTAATGTAGTAGGGAACACATAGAGCAGACACATAGATTAAAAAAGATAGGACAAATAAGCAGATTCGAGATGTGCTACTGCGTCTCGATTAGCCATGTCAAGTAACGAAAATAGCCCTAAAGCTAAAGCAGGAATACCTAGCAAAATAATGACAATTTTTAAGAAATGGTTGCCCTTTGTTTCTGTTTCATTCAAAGCACCTCATTGGTTACCTTGATTTTAAAATTCATTGTTTTCTATCTAAAAAAGACATCCATCCTTGTGGGAGGGATGTCTTATTAGACACGATGTTTAACATCTTACATATTTTCGTTTAAAACCAAGTCTGCCTCGCTCTACTTCCTTTTGAATCGTTTCATAAGCATTTAGCGTAGTGTTTTTTTTGTTGTCTCTTTTCATTTCCACTGGACCAATTGCCTGTGCCGTTTCAATGGCTTGCTCATGAAGTGGTACATAGGAAATGGCCACTGTGTATAGAAAATTATTCATCGCAGATTTCGTGCGTGCTGGTGCATCATGAATTGTATTTTTTACCACTTCCAGCATGTTGGCTAATTTGCTCATAGAAAATTCGCTATCCTTGCGATTTCCTAAAAGCCAGCAATAGCAGCTCCAGCCCGCTGACATTCTTAGCTCCTCACCGCTGGCAATCCATGCATCCGCAACCTCCTGTGCAATAGGGGCTTCCGCTAACGTGACCGCTACAACATAATCAGACAGCATATAAAAATAAGCCGCATCCATCCAACGATCAAAATCTTCCACAGTCATTGCTTTGGGATCAGCAATAACGCCTGCAAAATACATCGCATCATAGTTACCTGTAGCATAAAGTTCTTCTGCTAGAGCTTGATTGATTTTGATTTTCTTCGCAATAGGCTTCATGGCTCCCGTTGCCACACCAAACAGTGGCTCCTGAGCACCATTTGACAGATACATTTTTTTCGTCCGTTCCTTGCCTAGAGCCTCTAGCTCCTGCATCACCATTTCTGCATTCATCCAGTAGCACTTCCTTTACCTTTAATAGACACAAGCCCATTATCCTATAACAAACACTCATTTGTCATGGAGGATACAGATAAAATCGCCTAATAATAATGATTTTATGTTAGATGAATGCCTTTTGGGAGATTTAGCTTGGTTGAAGAGGTTAGAGCCTATTCCATATAAACATAAATTGGGCTGCATCGGATTCTAGCGCAATTCGATGATCGTCCGTCGACTGATCTTCAGTCAGCAAGCGACCTTTTTGCACGTTTAAAATGGCATGTTTAATAGTGTCAGGGTGTTCTATTTCGTAGTGAGAGTTTTTCAGGAGGGTTAAGGCAGATTGGCATTTATATTTATCAATGCGCTCATTTTTACCTTTGAAATACAGCTTAATCAAGTAGGGGATATCGTCGATGATTAAACCAAGTTCAGGATTGGAACGCACCGTTAATGCATCACTATACCAATTAGCCTTACCTGGTTCAAACCACTGAACATTTTTATTTTTTAAAAATTTTAAATAGGCTTTTACGACATCCTGATAATTTTTCTGACGTGCAGGGAGGGCATTATCAATCATATCGAGTAAATAATTGTCAGGCAAACCCTGTTCATGGTATTTTTTTAAACCATCGCGTAATGCCTTCCAATAATCTTTAATTGGATGATAATCTCCCTGATATTTAATATCTTTCACAAACTTCGTCTTGGCTGTACTTCCCTTCATCGTGAAGTCTGTAAATTGGGTTAAGCCAATGGATGGCTTTGTGATAATCGTCATCATTCCATCGCCCTTCTTTCCTTATCAATGACATGTTATAGATTATATTGGAAAGGGGGACTGTATATGATTTTCTGGCGTGTTAAAAGTTATCAATGAAAAGAATTCTACTAGGCATCGCTTTCTCGTACAATTGACATCTTTACAATGAAAAAACAACATTCTATAAAAGAAATGTACCGCCAAGAACACCTTCTATCGATGCTCATTGAAGAACATGAAAGGAATAGTCAATTTGAGCAAACCACATGGATTCTTAATTGTGCTATACCAAGCAGCATAGCCTTGCGACCTACCATAAATTATATGAGCAACTGTATGACCATCTTTTGAACCAGCAGACAGTGAAATTAGTTTAGCTAGAAATAATCATTTCATACTGTACTGGGAATAGATCAAACCAAATAGGGCAATGTAAGACTACTTGGAGGTGATCATTTTGTCGAAGGGCAAGCAATATAAACGTCAGTCAGAGTTGGCAGAATTAGCGACAGATTTAAGTCCAGATGATTTAGATGTGCGTGAAGAAAATGCTTTAACACAAGAGCAAAAGAAAAATTCGAACGAAGGTACTCGGTCGGAAAAATCTGCAACACGTAAATCGCAATCATAATACTGACACCACAATCATCGTGATTGTGGTGTTATGTTATCCTTCATTTCACGGCCATTAGACCAATGCCAAAGAGAATCGATACCATCATTACATACAATACATAAGACCGATACCTTTCTACAAAACACATTAGCAATAAAAGAAATCCAGAAACAATCCATAGTATACTGTAAACAATAACAATAAATGGTATAATATATAAAATGGTTGAGAGGAGTTGATATAAATGACTTTATTTATCTTGTTTATTGGGATCATCGTTGTCGTCGGTATAGTCAGTATGCTCAATCAACCGTACAATAAATCGAGCGAGCAATCACACCATAGTCACCCAACAAACGATTTTCTAACAAATGATGCACAGATTTCCTCACAGGAAAGCCATCATTGTGCTGATTATAGCGCGTCCACTAGCGATTCCTCATGTGGCTCATCAGGAGAATGAACGAATGGTTTAGATAATTTGCTATATTTCCTTGTAATTCCGCTCAAAGGCAAAATCACAAGAAAACGCAGCCAAAAGCGTGTTATAAAATAACCGAATTGTCAGGAAGCGTCTCAAAATCGGAGCATAAGCATCCACCACGAAAAAGCTGGAAACCGGTAGTAAACTGGTCTCCAGCTTTATTCATATGTAAGGTTATCTTAAATGTCTTGTTTCTGCATCAATCATCTAGTTAGCCAAATTGACACTCGGAGCGATAGTACTAAAGGAGTACTTGATGTTTACACAGGACGCGGTATGAATGATAGAGGAGCCAGTAAATAATCAATATTCGGAGCATTTGTTTCTACAATCTCTATTAGTTGTGCAGAATCATCGGTGAATGCTGATAAAATGACGATTCATTTGGGTCGAACAAAGGGACACCACAATGAGAAGCATCACCCTATCATAAGAACAAACAAATGGCGAAGATGGGGCAATATGGCGTAAGATAGAGTAATAGATAGAGAGAATTTTGGAGGGACTCAATATGATACGATTCGAAAATGATTATGCAGAAGGCGCACATCCACAGATTTTGCAACGATTAGTGACGACAAATGAGGAGCAAACACCTGGCTATGGTATGGATAAGCATTCGGAAACAGCTAGAGCTTATATTAAAAAAGCGATTGCAGCAGAACAAGCAGATATTCACTTTTTAGTCGGTGGTACGCAAACGAATACAATTGTTATCTCGTCTATTTTGCGTCCTCATCAGGGAGTCGTTGCCGCGCATACGGGACATATTGCGGTGCATGAAACAGGTGCAATTGAGGCCACTGGTCATAAAGTGCTGACATTGCCGAGCGAGAATGGCAAAATAACGGCGGCACAGGTGAAAGCATGTTATGAGGCTCATTGGCAGGATAGCACGCATGAGCATATGGTGCAGCCGGGCTTAGTGTACATATCTCATCCTACAGAAAATGGCACGACGTATAGCAAGGCGGAATTAACGGCTTTAAGTGAGGTTTGTCGAGAATGTGGCTTACCGCTATTTTTAGATGGGGCGCGACTAGGATACGGGCTTGTAGCGCAAGAGAGCGATTTATCCTTAGCAGAGATTGCGAAGCTTTGTGATGTTTTTTATATTGGTGGCACGAAAATGGGCGCATTATTTGGCGAAGCGGTCGTAATAGTGAATCCTGCGTATCAAAGGGATTTTCGCTACATGATGAAGCAAAGAGGAGGGCTGCTTGCTAAGGGGCGTTTATTAGGCATTCAGTTTGAAACCCTATTTGAAGAAGACCTTTATATGGCTATTTCTCATCATGCTGTAGACATGGCGATGCTAATTCGACAGGCGTTTATCGACAAAGGCTTTGCATTGCGCTATGATTCGAAAACCAATCAGCAGTTTCCGATTTTACCAAACGACATGCTGACGGCTTTGGCTGAGAAATATTCCTTCTCTACTTGGGAAACCTTTGATGACAACTATACCGTTGTGCGCTTTTGCACAAGCTGGGCCACAAAAAAGGAACAAGTAGATCGCTTGATAGAGGACATTCACCAATTAGCCTAATCAGTGAACTGCACCTGGAATAAAAGGGTGCAGTTTTTTCCTATTATTCCTTAGAGGTTGCTATACTAGAGGATGAAAGGAAAGGTGGAATGGCATGACGAAATATATAGCATTTTTAAGAGGCATTAATGTAGGTGGACACAATAAATTGAAAATGGCTGAATTAAGAGAAGCGCTTATACCGCTGGGATTACAAAACATTCGGACATATATTCAAAGCGGCAATATCCTGTTTGAATCAAGTGAGTCTGAGGTATACCTACAACAGCAAATACAAGCAACCATTCAAACAGTTTTCCATATCACGAGTATCGTGATAATCAGAACAGCCGAAGAACTGCAATCAATCGTCCATAATTGTCCGTTTTCAGAGCAAGATATGGCTGAGGCAAGTACCACAGCTACAGGGGAAAGTCTCCATGTCGCCATGCTACCAGTTGCACCCACTGAAGTGAATGGTGCGAAGTTATTAGCCTACGAAAGTGAAAAAGAGCGTTGTCTCATCAAGGGCAGAGACGTTTATCTGTTATTTTACGAGAGCATCCGCAATGCCAAGCTGGGTCAACAGCTACACAAGCTGGAGATACCTGCAACGGTGCGCAATTGGAAAACGATGAACAAGCTTGTGACGATGATTGACCAGTAAGACGGATAATAGAGGTGTAAGATTGAGACGAGACCAAATAAGTTATTTTATCTATCCTTGTGCTTATTTCATTGTGAGAACGATCAATCAATGGAGAAAACAAGAATCGATTACATGGGGAGAAAATGTCATGACGATGATCGGCCTAATGTTCTTCATCTATCTGTTGATTCTCATGTGGAATTGGTCAAATAAGCCCTATCAATGGGGAAAGAAGGATAAAGAAACATAAAACAAGAGAGCCCTTTCATTTTCTTTTAAATGATTGCTCTCTTTTTTCAGCTCGTCAACATATAAAAAAACCTGCAGCGAAGTTAATCGCTACAGTTCAGAATTGGTTGATACCCTTTGAGTATTCTCATGTATTATAGCATAACTCTTTATTTCCTGTATAGAAATGTTTAAGTCTAAATCAATTTATGCAATTACTGCTTCATCATCACTTGAACGTTTTATAAAAATAGGACTCGATGTGCAGTAATCTCCTCCAAGCAATGCGACCAAAGATGTTATGGTTTGCTGAAGCGATTCAACCGTCAGCTAATCAAGCAATTTTTGTGTAGCAGCAGCTTCACATGTCCAAGAATGTAAAAAATGGTCCATTGTCTGAAACATAAAATCCTCCCCAAAATAGCATAGGATGTTTTATTTTGCTATGTGCCCAAAATAAAAGCAATATAAAGTACCGCATAAAGAGGCAAGGCAATCGAAAGCATGATATACATGGTCCATTCACCAATTGTTAGTGTTCTTTGCCATTTCGTTAATTTTAGCTGTCGACGATATACCATACTGGCAATTAATATGACTAACAAAGCGAGTTCCTTTAAGTTATCGAAAAAGGTAATCACAGTATCAGCTCCTTTAGGCTTTTGCAATATATGAGCCTACAATTGTCAACATGACTAGCTAAGGTAGCGTCCAGATGTCAACATAAAAAGTGCGTCTCTATATAAAATAGAAACGCACGTCCATTTATTCATCTCGAATGACGATAAAAACACCACTCAATATGAACAGGGAGCCTAGCCAAAAGGACAGTCCTATCGTCTCTCTTAATAAGAGCCAGCCTAAAAATGTGCCGACAATGGGCTGGAAGAAGAAAAATAAGCCGCCACTTGACGCATTCATTAATTGAAGCCCTTTATTCCACAATAAAAAGCCACCCGCTGTAGAAACAATGCCTAAGTAAAGCAAGCCGCCTGAAATCGTTGGCTGCAAAATAGTTGTTAGCGCCAAATCCTTTAATCTTGGCAGGATAAAAGGTGTCAACAAAATCACAGCTACTATAGATGAATAGGTTGTCACGACAATTTGTGAGTAGTGGCTAGGCACTTTTTTTACTAATGCCGACATGAAGGCCCATGTTAAAGCAGCGACTAGTAAGTAGAATCCACCTAATTGCTGTGTAATATCGATTTGGCCGTTGCCCACAATGATCCCAACACCAATGGTCGCGAGGACGATGGACAAGCATTTTTTAATCGTAATGTTTTCCTGCAAAATAAAACGAGCGAAGACAACCATAAAAGCAGGGGTTGTAGCAGTAATCATCGCTCCCATTTGAGCAGTGGAGAGCATTGTCCCCATTTCTTGCGTGACAATCGAAATCGTATTCCCGATGAGACCAACAAGAAAAATAATCAACCAATCTTTTTTAGCGATTGTCCAAGATTGCTTCATCACGATGCCGATAATACCGAGTGCAATCACCGCAATCAAATAACGAATCCAAACAAGCTCCAATGGTGGCACAACCTCCACCACTACTTTAACTACTACATACATGGCGCCCCAAATACTTGCAGCAAGCGATAAAAAGATGGCGCCGATACTTTTATTTCTCATGTTTTTTCCTCCGTTTTCATAGATACCTATGCCCTTAACGGAGAAAAAGCGCTTCTACCGTTAAGGAAGAAGGATTGCTGGTACGTCCTGTTCAAATAATGGAGCAAACATCATAATAATCCCACCATCCCCAAGTCATTTTTATTAAGTATAATAGACTATCCATCGTTTTCCTAGGGGAGGTGGATGATAATGGTATTACTTCAATACGCGATGGGAGAGAAGGATTTACCAATAATAAAGGAGGTTTACCAATCTGTTGGATGGAAGAAACATGATGAACAGATTATCAAACAAGTTTTCAATGTAAGTACATATCAAGTATTCACTATGGTGGATGGAAAAACAGTGGGCTTGGCCAGATGGAGTATTTTATGCCGCCATTTACAGTGTGGTTGTACATAAAGCTTATCAAGGCTCATTTACTCCTAGAGGATATGATCGTCCAATGAGGAGAGGTATCCTGTAATCAGTTAATCATTACAACAGAAAATGAACCGTATTTATGTAAAAATGGGCTTTGAAAAATATGAAGCTGGGTATGACCATCTATCTAAATCAGCAACTTGCTCAAGAATATCTGGAGTAAAAGGACGCTTTTTCCCACGAAATTTTTTCAAATTACTGTTCCTCCATTTAAAGAAGTTGTTCTTTTCCTTGCTTTCCCTTTATTAAAATAATGGCTTTGGCAATCCATTAAGGTGCGCGATAACGGAGATTTGCCCAATATGGTAAGCTTCATGCGAGTATACATGATGAAACAACCAGTTAAGTGTAGGTACGGAGGGTGGTGTCCAACCATCGGAAAATTTAGGAACTTCAACTAATTGATTGAGTTGCGAATTGTCCAATGTATGTAGAATATTATCCGTATAATTTCTAATTTCAATATAGCTATCTAGTATTTCCTTCGGCGAACAATCATCGTGAAGGTTTAACATACAGGGTTTTTTAAGTCCAATTTCATTCACCCAATAGTCTTCACTACTTGATAAATGCAAAATAACCCATGCTATATTATTTGGATAAAAATCTGACTTTTTAAACCAAAATGCCTCATCAAGTGTGTTTAGGTAAGGTATTAATGTTTTTCTAAGATCATTCCGATATGGAAACAGCAAATCCATCCATCCTTTCATTTATGAATACGTTTATTGTAAAGGGACAAACAAGGGGTAGAAAATGAATACTTTATTTCTCAGGTTGAAGGAGGTCTGGAATAATTAAACGATAGATAGTGTCCAAAAAAATCACCTAGAGAAAGGTGATTAAATCGGATTGACTTTAAGTTCTCTTGGAATCAAAAGAACGCCCATTCCATACACGATAGAGATTGCTAAAGGTACAAGTGTGTAAGCTTGATCGACAAAGAAGCCACCTAAAATCAGAGCAGAAAAACAAACGCCTAAAGTCACAAATAAATAAGCTTTACTTTTATAAATCCATATGTAAGGTAGAAAATGAGCGCCTGCAAGTAAACCAATTGTGAAGGGAAGGAATTCAGGTATGTTCATATACACAATGATAAATACAGGTATGTAAAAAGCTTGAGGAGCGGCAACGATTCCTCCTAACGTCCCTAAAGGGTTACCAGTAGCGTTTAAATTAACACCAAGAATTTTACTAATGAAGAAGCCGATGGGAAAAATAGCTCCTAAGCCAAATATCCAAATTAAACGTACAACTTCTATTGGCAAAACTAAGGGCATTAGGGTGAAAAGTAAAAAAACAACGGCACCAGAAAGTAAAATAGGGAATCCTTTTTTAACTTCAACGATCATTTCTCTTTGTAAATCTCCCAGCGTTTTATCCATCAACGCACCACCTTTCATGAAATAAATACAACCTATAATATACCAGTAATTATCTATTTTTACCATATATGATTTGACATGGAGTTTTTGAAAGGAAAAGATTGAACATAAAAAAGCCGATTAGCTCGCCTAATCAGCTTCTATTTTTTAGCTTTTTCTCCGTTTCCATACCGACACTGAAAGCCGCGAATACCATACCAAAGAAAAATATAATTTGAACGAATCTGTCTGCGGTCCAATGCCCTAAAAAATTCATGAAGACAAAGATCATAATGAAAATGGTTGAAACCACTTGTATATAGAAACGTAAATTAACAACCATTTGTACACCTCCAATTTATGTAAATCACATCACACTTTAAGGTTAACATGACTAAGGGTGTAAAACCATTATTATTGAATATTGGAAAGATAATGTTATGTAAAGTTATTTATCTTTTTGAGGTTTTACAAAGAATGAAATGAACATAACAGAAACCCCCATGGCAATGAATAGTACTGCAATAGATTTATTTGAAATAAATCTATTGTATTCTAGGGCACCAGTTAATCTCGCTGATCCGATTGAAAGCGATAAGATGCCTAAAACAAATATGATATGTCCAATTTTAGAATGTGTTTTCATTGCATAACAACTCCGGATATTTAGGTTAATAACTTACAAAATGATAACATTATTAGGGAATATTTAAAAATATGGTTCTGTTTGATTGCTGCACAATATAAGGAACATGCTTGAAAGATATTGATTGGTAAAACTATGAAACTTTTTCTTTTTTTGGTTTCACAAAGAAAGAAATGAACATGACAAAAAAGCCCATAGAAATGTATATTAGTGCAACAAATTTATTTGGAATAACTGAATCATATTCAAAGAAACCAGATAATCTTCCCACTCCGCTTATAAGCAAAGTAATGCCAAAAATAAATATGATCCATCCAAGTGTAGACATTGTTTTCATTGCATAACAACTCCTGATATATAGGTAATTACCTATATAAGGACAATATAATTGGGTAATATATGAAAATATGGAATGATGCATTTACTGCACAATCTGAGGATTACAGTAAATAAAAAGGAATTAATAGGACAATTAATTGTTAGGAAATTTGAAAGAAGGTTATAAGCATGAGAGATAGAAGTTCGGTTGTAATAATTGAAAATAAAATGGTTGCACTTATTAGAAGGGAAAGAGATGGTACCGTTTATTATGTTTTTCCAGGCGGTGGAATGGAGAATAATGAAAAACCTGAAGATACTGCAAGGAGAGAAGCATTAGAAGAATTAGGCGTAATCGTTAGGGTCAAGGATTGTATCGCAGAGGAAAAATTTAATGGCAATCAATATTTTTTCTTATCAGAAATAATTGGGGGTAAATTTGGAACAGGACAAGGTGAAGAATACTCAGACAGCAAAAAAGATAGTGGAACTTATCTACCGATATGGATAGAGATTGAAAAGTTGTTGACAATTGATATTAAACCAAAAGAAGTTGCTTTAAAGATTCAGTCTTTATTTCTATAGAGGTCTCTCTATCTATTCAGGATGGACCAATGATACTGTACAATATGCTATTTCTTTTCATATTTTTTACTATCCCATGCCCAATTTAAAAAAGCATAAACAAGTACTGCCCATAAAGAAAAGAAAAGAAAAGATTATTAAGAAAATCCCAATTACCTTTTTTCAAATAATCCGAAATAGATAAAAGTAAAAAAAGGGTAACGAAGTAAACAATATTTAAGTATTTTCTGAGAAATGTCATTAGAATCACCTTAATATGTATTTTGTGTAAATTATAACATAAAAATGCCTTAGTGATTTTGTGGCTTAATTAGTTGTTAGTCAAGAATTCTTTACTGAACACTTTAAGGAGATTATGCAAAAAAGAGATTTAAAATCAAAAAAAGAGCTGTCCAAAAGAACAGCTAATTATTTGGCAGCTTTAAAAAGAGTTTTTCCCTTATTGTAGAGAAATCTTTCCCACTTAGCTAACAACCCATTGCCATTCTCGCCATTTTCTATTGCTAACGCGTGATTTTTATGGAAATCTTTTACTCGTTTATGATGTTCTTTTTGCCATGGGTGCAAAGGTTGATGTTTCATTTTTTAGCCTCCTTTTCGTTACTTAAGTATATGATGGAGTCAGATAAATTAACAGTAAGCTAGATCATCTAGTTAAACAGAAAAAATTAGTTTAATAAGGGGATGGAAATGATGGAATTTGAAGAATTATATACTATAGCAAAAGGTGCTTTAAATCCAAAACAAATTTCAAAAAATCTTATGCAGGTTCTGTTGCTGCTGCCATTTTATGCGAAAATGGTAAGGTATAAAGGGGTGTGTTTCGATATGCCTTGCTCTATGGGATTTTGTGCAGAACACGAAGCGATAGCAGCGATGATTACGGATGGTGAATGTAAAATAAAAGGAATCATTGCAGTTTACAAGGATGGAACAATCATACCATCGTGCGGAAGATGTAGAGAGTTTATTTGTCAAATTCATGATGATGACTATCAATGCGAAGTAATGATAGGAGAGAATAAGATCTTGACGATAGGTGATTTACTTCCTATTCGTTGGGCATGAGGATGTTGATACAAAGGAAGGCATTGCAAAGAGCTGAAAGTGTGAATGGATTAGAAAAACTACCTTTATATTGAATATGCCGATTTTCAATATAAAGGTAGGATAAAAACATTTAATATTTTACTTTAGTCATAAAAGGAGTTTCAGTCCTACTATTCATTTTTTTGAATAGCAAGATAGCAAGGAATAAAGCCATGCTTACAATGCCAAAACCTACCCAATTCAAGTTTAGGACAGAGGTATGGCCGATGACAAATCCACCTAATGCAGACCCTAGCGCAAAACCGAATTGGATAAAGGAGGTATTTATACTTAGGGCTATGTCTGGATTTCGAGGTACTAGCGTGACAAGAAGGAGCTGCTGGGCTGGGGAAATACTCCATGTTGCTACCATAAAAATCATTAAAACTAAGATCAATACAAAGAGATTGATACCAGCTAATGCAAATAAGAGGAGCGTTGTTGCTTGTAGCAGCAAGCCAAAATAAATGGTGAAATGCGAACCCTTTGCATCAGCCAATTGCCCACCCATTCTTGATCCAAGGAAGCTACAGATTCCAGCCAGAAATAGAATGCCGCTAATTTCGGTTATAGAAAGAGTGGATGTGGCTTGCAAGAAAGGCGTTATATAAGTAAATAGGGTAGCGTAGCCACCTACATAAAATAAAGTAATAGCCAGTGCAGTTAGAATTTTTGAATCTTTTAAAATGGAAAGCTGCGACCGGAGGGTAACGGCTTCTTCTTCCCTGATTACTGGAACTTTTTTATAGAGGATAAGCAATGGAAGAATGGTTAATAAACCGATCAACATAAATAAAACTCTCCATCCAAACATTTCGCTAAAAAATGTGCCAATTGGAACACCCAGCACAAGCGAACTGCTTAGGCCCATCAAAATTATGCCGATAGCACGGCCTCTTCGTTCTTTTTCAACTAGTCGAGTAGCTACTGCCATGGCTACCACTGTAGCGATTCCTCCGCTAACCCCTTGAATAATTCGTATCCATAGTGCGAATTCAAACGTAGAGCTTATAAACATTAGCCCGTTGCTAACAATAAACACACTAACGGTAGCCATAAGCAACTTTTTGCGATCCATATTTATGGTGAGCGCAATGAGAATTGGAGCGAAAATGGCTGCGGCTAGGGCAAATAATGTCACTAATAACCCAGCTTCTGAAATTGTTACTCCAAAGTCTACTGCAATCATTTCAATAACGCCTGTAATAATGTACTCAACGGTTCCGATTAGAAAAACAACAAGCGATAGAACATAGATAATTAGATTATTTTTCAACTCAATTCACTCTTCTTTCAGCTATCTATTTGTAATAGGTATTTGTATTTCCATTAATTGGACGTTTTGTGTTGTAGATAATGGTAAATATATTTCTCTACCTGGTTCGTTTTCCTTGATCTGATAGTTATTTTTCACAATCCAGTTAGCTAAATCAACACAGGCCGTACAGGCAAAGTTAGAATCCGAACGAAAGGTCATTGTGGCCATCATCGGCTCTGGAGGAAGCGTCCGTAGTTGAAATGTATCAGGGAATGATGGAAGCTCCTTGGTTAAAAAATAACCGACTTCAAATTCAAACTCATCTTCTTTTTCCTCTATTTCTTTCCATAAAACGACCTGGGGACTTTGAGCCAAATGGCGCATTTCCTTTTTTAATAATTGATTAAATGTACGAAACAGGTCTGGAATATCTTCTTCTCTCCCACGTGCTTTCAATGAAAGGAACTGCTGAACACCTTCTGCCTTGATTCGGATTTCTTGATCTGATTCCACTTGTCCCTCTCGTTCTAAAAGCTGCATACGCTCTTCAATCCGTGCGAGCTTGGCTTGTTCCGTATCGATAATCAGTTGGATTTCACTTTTTTTCAGCTTAAACATCCCTTGAATATCCTTCAACGAAATATCATCGTGGAGCAAACGTATAATCTGTGGCAAGGTGAACCCCAATTCCTTATAGAGAAAGATTCGATTGAGCTCAAGTAACTGGTCTGCTGAATAGTATCGGTAGCCAGTGTCATCGTCCACCTTTCTCGGCTTTAAAAGGCCAATCTGATCATAATAGCGCAATGTTTTTAAGGATACTTTGCTTAGTCTAGAAAATTCACTGATTTTAAACACAATATCATCTCCAATCTAATAACTTAATGTAAGTATACAGTTTCCTGTGCAGGGGAAAGTCAAGTGTGCAAAAGGAACTTTTTAAACAACTTTAAGGAGCCTTACTTCAATAAAATGTAGTAAGGCTCTGTCCCTGTAAGCCGATTTTGCGAAAAGTCCAGTTTTCCTAAAGAACCTTCAACCCTTAGTAGCACATTCGCATCATTTTGAATCAATGTAAATCAATCAAACTACATTTTAAAAATCTTAAGTAATAGTGATTTCACAAGGAGACCATAATTTTTAACATAGGCTATCAAACGATGGTTTGGGGGGCTATATTTCATTCAAATAACGAAGCAAACTACTTTAGCGAAGAAAAATATTTAATACAAATTGACTGAACATGATATGATAAAATGGTTATTAATTCCATTGAGTGATTTTAATTTATATGGAGGGTATTTATGCATGATTTTTATTTAATAAAAAAGACTGAAACACAAGATGAAGAGTTTTTTGAATATTTTTGGAGAGACATAGAGCAATACAAAGATTTAATTGTTGCATACATTGGACTTGAAGACAACATCGTTGATTATATTTTTGATTCGCTTACATGGATTCCATGCAGGAACCCAAGCTTGCCTGGAATGCCTCAACACATAGGCTTTAATAACATTGGTGTCACCCTATTTGATGAACATTCGGCAACTTCCCTTATTTCGATTTTCACTGCTTGGTGTGATTTATTAAAAAATGGTCCAGAAGAAATCCTCAAAATGATTTATTACCATGATTACTCTGAGGATGAATTACTGCGTTTCGATAGAGACTATGCGATAGCCAAATTTGAAAAAATGAGTTCTATATCTAAACAACTGTCTGAGGGCAATTATTATATCTATCACATGGGGATATGAAAATCAAAAACTAATTTTTCTTTGAGCAGAAAGCGATGAGCGTTTATCCTGATTAACAATCATAAAGCAATAATCGTACCACACACGGCTTTGGGGATTTCGGAAGGTGATGTTGTTAATGGAAAACAAAGAAATAATACTTAAAATCTTAAATGAACTCAAAAATGGCAATATACCTGTTCATACAGATTACAATTTTAATATAGACATGTGGGCAGATCTTATTGAGTATATGCATGATAGAGCATATATTGCTGATGTTACAATTTATTGGTTTGACGATGATGATACATATAACGATGAAAGAGTTTACTCTGTCGATCTATCTAAAGTCATAATGACAACTTTTGGAGAAAGATTTTTAACAGAAGAAATGAATTAATTATGTCATATCCTTTTATATACAGCTTTGGTTAGTAAATCAAAATGAAGAGACTAATGGTTTAAAGCCATTACAGTAACAAGTCCGCAGATGATATACTGGTATTCGTCGTATAAGATAGGGAGTAAAACTATGAATGAATTTAATAAAGCGTTAACATATGTAAATGAATTACTTTATGAACCTCATCATTTGACTATAAAAAACATCCAAGAGGAAACTCAAAATGCTGATTACGGGGCTGGGATTTTTCAGTTGGATTCGAAATCTGTTAGATTTAGAGTCGCAAAAATAACGCCTACCACGGTAGGACAGTTTGTTTCCTTTTGGGAAAAGGATGCTGCTAATAAAAACCAAGCATTTTCATATGAGAACGCCACTGATTTACTGGTAATAAACACTTTTCATACTAATGGTGATTTTGGCCAATTTGTATTTCCAAAAGAAGTTCTTTTACAACAAAACATCCTTAAAACGGCTAATACAAAGGGGAAAATGGCTATTAGAGTTTACCCAAGTTGGGATACGCCCACCAGCAAACAGGCAATCGCAACTAAAAAGTGGCAATCACCGTATTTTGTTAAGGTGGACGCTACTACTCGTTTATCAATCCATGAGCTATTAAAATTATACGCCCTCTAAAATTAGATATTTTTAACTGTGTCATTCATTTCGAGGGGAAATGTTGTCGCTTCTTCTATAATCAGACGTCATCCTGTAGCATGGATAAATGTAGGTGTAGGATCATCGAATATTAAAAACTTATCAGCGCTCTACTTAGGAGGAATCTTACTGAAGATGAATGAACAAAGCATAAAAAATAAAAAGGCGTGGGAATATCGAGCATATGAATTTTGGCATAAAAGTAACGGCACTCCAAAGGATTTGGCTATTCATATATTAGAAAACCCTAGCGCATGTCTGAAAAAGCACAAACAATACTTTGAACATATTGAAGGAAAGAAGATTGCCAATATTTGCGGTTCAAATGGCAGAAAAGCAGTACCATTAGCATTATTAGGTGCTGAAGTAACCGTATTTGATATTTCAGCAGAAAACCAAAAATATGCCTTGGAATTAGCAGAGCATGCAAATACCTCTATTCATTATATTGTCACTGATATTGATGAAATTGACTTAACAAAGTATCGATGTCATTTTGATATGATCTATTTGGAAGGTGGCATATTGCACTATTTTAATGATATTGATAAATTTATGTTGATTCTGTTTTCTTTACTAAAAGATGGTGGGGAAATGATTCTCAGTGATTTTCATCCTTTAAGAAGATGTATAGTTAAAGGGCCTAACGCTGAATGCCAATATCAAATCCAACAAGGTTATTTTGACCAAGAATTACAAAATGGAGACGTAGCGTATAAGCATTTCTTTGATGAGCATGAACAACAGGACTTTCCTGATGTATCTATACGATTTTATACACTTAGTGAGATAATAAATGCTGTCATCACATCGGGTTTCAAATTAAAGAAATTTGATGAGCATCGTGGTTGGAAAAATGAAAATATCCCATGGGAATTTACGATTTTAGCTTTTAAATAAAGACAATCGAAGGAGAAGTAACCACGACAGCAGAAGGCTTAGCAGTCGGTTTCTTTCCGATTGGTCGCCTAATTAATAAGGATAGCAGGTGAATTGAATGAATGAACACTTTAGAGGATGGCCCTCAAATAGCAGGAAAGAATTCTAAAAGTGCAGGATAGAACTAAAAAAATAGCGGATAAAACGTTCAAAGTGGAGGATAGCCCTAAATAGAAGGATAGAATTCCGAAAGTGCAGGATAGAATTAAAAAAGTAGCGGATAAAACTAAAAAAGTAACGGATAGAATACTCAAAGTGGAGGATAGCCCTCAAATAGAAGGAAAGAATGCTAAAAGTGCAGGATAAAACTAAAGAAGTAGCGGATAGAACGCTCAAAGTGGAGGATAGCCCTCAAATAGGAGGAAAGACTTCTAAAAGTGCAGGATAGAACTGAAAAAGTAGTGAGCGCTATCCATGAATAAGGATAAGCGCTCCATTTTTTTCCTGAACTTTTAAGTATTTAAACTAGTATTTAACCTTCAATCCTAGTAATGAAGCAAAGCCAATCGCTTGTTCAGAAGATACTTCACAGCCATTTAAACTTTCAGGCGTTACTTGCAGTCTTTTAAATTGACATGTACTGATGTCTATCCCTTTTAAGGAAGTTTGAGAAAAATCAACATCATTTAAATCACTTTCATGAAACGCCACTTTATTTAGTAAACAATCATAATAATTTGCACCCTGTAGGGAGGTGTTATCAAATAATACTTGTTTGAAACGCACTTCAGGGAAATTGCATAAGTTTGCAATACAATTTTCAAATGAAACATTGCCAAGATTAGCTTCAGTAAAATTCAGCCCTAATAATTTACAGTTTTTAAAAGCCACTCTATGAATGATGCCTTCACTTAAGTTTGAGTTAGACAAATCACAGTTTTCAAAAATGACATCCGTTAGATCAATTTTTTTAAAGGTACAATTGATGAATGTGACATTTTTAAACATAACTTTAGATACAATGAATCGTTCAACTTCTTCGTGATCAATGACCGTATCAGCAATCATGCCATTTGTTAAATACGGTTCTTCATCATAAAAAATATCCTGAAAATTTGCCTTTTTAAGATTAGTAGGTATTTTTGGTGATGTAATTTGGAAACTGAATGACATATCAGCACACCCTTCAAATGTAAAATAAAAAGATTTTCTTATTTAGTATAAATGTAAATCTAAAATAAAAACACCGTCTATACAACGGAGCTTTTTGTCACCAACTTACTAAAAACAGAAGCTAGCACCTGTTGAAAGAGCATACCGAACACAACAGGCATAGCGACTTTACCTGGAAAGTATGTTGTGGCAACAATGACCCCGACAGCTATATTTCTCATACCGCCCGTAAAGACAAAGGTCGCCATTTGAGGAGCGTCTTTTAAAAGCGTCCGACCAATTAGATAAGCAAAAGCATAGCCTGACACAGCAAGCAAGAACACTAAAAGTATGACGAAAAATAGTTGTAAGTTTATATTTTTTAAATAGGGTGAGATTGCACTACTGTTAATCATGATGACCGCAAATAAACATAGCTTTGAAAAAGGAGCCAGCTTCTTGCCATACTTTTTAGGTATTTCGCCCTTGGAAAGCTCATTCACCAATATGCCTAAAATCGTAGGTAACACAATCATCAGCAATAAATTCACAATCAGTGAGGCTACATCCAATTCAATTTTTTCACCCGACACGATATAGAGTATGAAGGGAAGAATGAATGGAGCGAGTAACGTATCAATTAAAATAATCGATAAGCCTAACGGTAAATTGCCTCTACAAATATTAATCCAAATCACACTGGTTACACCTGTTGGGAGGGCGACAGCTAAGACAAAGCCAACCGTCAACAAATGGTCATCGAAAATAACGGTGGATAAAAAATAAGCCCATAAAGGCATCAAGAGATGAAGAAAAATGATGGAGAATAAAATGAGTGCAGGATGTTTGGTAAAAATCTTTACATCTTTAAATTTCATGGATAAGCTTCCTGAGAATGTCATGAATGCAAATAGCCATGACACAAGGAATAATAAATGATGTCCAACACTTTCTAAGAACACACCTACAATTAAACTTAATGGTGTCAGGAGCGCTATGTATTTTTGGAGAAATCTATTTAATTTTTCTAACATACAAAGACCTTCTTTTTTTTATCTGATTTTATCACATTATTATAATAGTAATCATGGAATAGTAGGAGTATTTGTAGTAAAAAAAGCAGAAGGAATACTGCCGATGACTAACGTTTATGGGGTAGGGGCGGCCCTGTCCATCAATTGGGGATTCACTGACAATAAAAAAGCCATTTCTTAAATAACAAATCTTTGCCTTTTTGACATCAAAATGTGGATGTGTTGATGAATTGGTTTGCCATGAAAAGTTGAAAAGCGAAGAGAAGAAGTATTGTGAACCGCATTTGGATAGCAAGGTAGGGGAAATATGAAGGGATTTCTTTTGCTATCTTTAGTAAATCTTCTAATTTGATAAAATCATTTGTTGCTTTTCTCTTTTGTTTTTTATCACACGCGTTCCCTAGCCCGATTTTATGATCCTCACGATGAAGCTCCAAGATATATAAACCACCATATGTTTTCCTTATTTCAATTCAATAAAGCAGGGATATCATTTTGCTCCATCTGATCTTATTGCCATTTAAGTATAGTAAAAAACACTGCAATCTTTTACACCTAAGTAGGAAATTATACATTTAAAGAAATAGTTTCCAATATTAATAAATAAATGTATAATACAAAATGTCGAAGGGATATGTAATAAACTAGAAGGAGGCTGATGTATGCTTGCATTCACTTTAAACATCAAGCTTAAATGGTAAGAAAGTTGGCAAGACAAAAAGCTTTATCATACATAATTTAGTCATCGTTGCCTTTATTGGAGGTCTACTTGCTGTTACGATCATTGGGTTTATAAATGCACACGCACTCAAACTAGATAAGCATTACATCAGACTACTGATAGTAATCAGTATAATCCTCAATACAGCTACTATCATCTGCTATGCTTGCCTTCCTTTGTCCGCAGAAATGGATGTACTTATCAATCGATTACTGGCTGGAGTAAGTTATTTTATCTTTTTCATTATTCTAAAGAGACCTTATAAAGAACATTTAGTATTTGTAGGGGACACACAATCCTTGTACTGGCGAGGGATTATCTATTGTTTACTTTCCATCTTTATAGATGGTTTTCTTAGAGAAGGTGTCCTAGCTTATTAAGGAAGGAATTCATGTGCATGAACAGTGAAAAGGAAAATACACCTATGGCTCTTATTGAACATTATTTTACGCTTGGAAAGTACACAAATGTTATTGCCTTAGTGGAACAGGGAATAGCTGATGATATGGAAAATAAGGAATTGTGGTATAAACTAGCTGTCAGTCATTAGGCCAAAGGTCAATATGAAGAAGCGTTAGAGCCATTTCATAAAGCATTTCAGTTAGGTTATGATAAGAGCGCAATTTACTATTTTTTAGGCGGCATCTATGTGGTAACAGAGCAGTGGCAAAAAGCAGAAGAAGCTTTTTTGGAAGCATTACATAATAATCCAAATGATGCGGATGTTTATTCAGCGTATGCTATTTTGATGAACATGACGGATCATAGAAAAAAAGGCAGTTTATTATTAGAAAAAGCTCTAGAATTAGATTCTAATAGCACAGTCGTTTTACACCACTATTTACTTACCGAAATGGCTGCAAAAAAGGAAAAGCACAATACTGCTTTAGCACTTTATATGAATTCAGCGGATAGTGAGTTCGCAAAGTTCATCCATCTAGGCTGGAGTGTTGCCTTTTATAATCGATTTAAGGAAGCTAGAGAATATTATCACCAAGCCTTTATAATAAAACCTGAGGATAAAGGAATTTTAGCAACTTTAGAGGAATTGGAAATTAAAACGCACCCACTTCTACTTCCCAATCGTATAGTAGAGCGATTAGGCGGGATTGGCTTTGTTTTAATGATGTGGATTATACTATGTATCCTTCTTGACACGTTTATTTTAAACGATAACTTTGTCAATCACCTTCTGGGCTTTTCTATTTTTTTAACACTTTATTATTTTATATCTATTCCCATTGTAAAAGGCTTAAGAAAATGGAAGAGTCCCAGATAGGGGAGACAAAAATTGTAAAGGATGAAGATAAGAGATAATGGAAAATATTTATCAACCTAGCTTAATAAGCGAAAATGAGGATCGAACACGAAGTTATAATGTAAACAATTTATTTTTCGTCGCTTTTTTAGGAGGAATTATTGCTATAACAGCATTAGGTATCCAAAATGCTAAGTGGCTAAAACTTGAGAAAAAATATATACGTATACTAACAATTCTTAGCGGTTTACTAATTACAGGAAAACTAATAATGGTATATGCCATCGGACAGGGAATCCTAGCGATTGATGAAAACTACATAAAGGTTTTTGGACGAATTATTGCAGTGGCAGGATTTTTTATTTTTTTCGCCTTTTTAAATAGGCCCTATAAAGATCATCTAGCTGTTGGTGGACAAACTGAGTCCTTATGGAAGCCTGGCTTTCTAGCATGTATGATTTCTGGGTTTATCGAATACCTCGCTATGGCATTCCTATTAGCGCTTTAAAAAGGAGTTTTACTACAGAATGATTGAACATGAAGATATAGAAATGAATGAAAACTATGAAGAAGCAGCATTTGAATTAATAGAACACTATTTTGAAATAGGAAAATATGCACAAACGATTGAACTTATTCATGGAGTATTAGATGAACATCTTGAAAACAGCCGACTATGGTATATATTAGGCTATAGTCATTATGCGATGGGAGATTATAATCGAGCTGAATTGCAATTAAAGGAAGCTCTGAATTTAGGTTTTTGTGAAGAATCGATTTTCCATCATCTCGGCTATATTTATATGAAAAAGGAGCATTGGAAGGAGGCCGAGGAAGCTTTTCTAGAAGCATTACGAGCCAATCCAGATAGTGCTGTAAACCATGCTTCTTATGCAGTTCTAATGAAAAAAATGGGGCATCGAAAAAAAGCGAAACAATTAATTACTAAAGCACGTGAGATGGATCCTGAAAATAGTATTGTATTACGTAACTATTTTATATTAGAGGAGATTAATAGCCCTAAAAAACAACGAGTGCTTGCATTGGAGCAATATATGAATTCAAGTGATAGTGAATTATCTAAACTATTACACTTAGGAATCCATGCTGCCTTTCATAACAAAGAAAAAGAAGCACAAGAATATTTTAGACAGGCATTTCTGCTTAACCCTGAGGATAAAGAATTGTATGAATTATTAGAGGAGTCTGAACTGTCGGTACACCCGCTATTAGCACCTAGTCGCCTCATTGAACATGTAGGAGGCACTGCTGTCATTTGGCTGATGGGAGTGGTCATTTACTTTTCATTACTAGGTTTAGGTTTTAATACGGCAGCGGTTCTATTTATAAAATGTTATATTGCATTAGCATTATATACATGGATTTCATTTCCTCTTGTAAAGGGATTAAAAAAAATAAGGGGCTACAAGTATGGGTAAAATAAAATGGTTACAACAAATGGTAGAGCAAAATCCTAATGATCCACAAGGGTATTTGTGGCTTGGCAAAGAACTTGCTGATCATCAGCGTTGGCTTGAAGCGGTTCAATCTTATTCTACTGGTCTCTCACATTGTACTGATGTGGCATTGCAGAAAGACATCATTCATGAGTTAACAAAGGCTAGTTCACAAATTCAACAGGGTGCTAGCCTTCCTAATGGCAATGAAGACCTAGCCGCATCACCTATTGAAGATGATTATGTGGCCACAATAGCTGAGGAGGAGCAAGATCATTTAGAGGGCTGTTCTGACATTCAGGTGGAAGATGGGAAATTAAAAAACCTTGAGCCGAAGTTTAAGGTAATTGAAGGCGACGTCTCAAAAAAAGTCAAGAAAAAAGTCAACGAAACAGTGACCTTTGCGGATGTTGCTGGTCTGGAGGATTTAAAGAAAACGATCAATTTACGTATTATTAGTCCATTTTATAACAAGGGATTGTTTGCAAAGTTCCGTAAAAAAGTCGGTGGTGGCGTTCTTCTTTATGGACCACCTGGCTGCGGGAAAACCTATATTGCGAAAGCGACAGCAGGAGAATGTAAGGCTAATTTTTATCCCGTTCATATTACAGATATTTTAGATCCCTATATAGGTGTAAGTGAACAAAATTTAAAAGCTATATTTGATAAAGCTCGTTTCCAAAAGCCCAGCATTCTGTTTTTTGATGAAGTTGATACAATCGGGATGAGCCGATCTCAAACAACCTCACACGTTCGAGGTATCATTGATACATTTCTTACGGAGATGGAGGGTGTGGATACTAACAATGATGAGGTTTTAGTGATGGCCGCTACCAATACACCTTGGGACGTTGATAGTGCTTTAAAAAGACCAGGTAGATTTGATCGACTCATTTTCGTTGCGCCACCAGATGAAAAAGCAAGAGAGCAAATTTTTAATTTAAAATTAAAGGGCAGATTCGTTGAAAATGTTGATACAGCCGTATTAGCAGCTAAAACGCCATTTTTTTCAGGTGCAGATATAGCAAATGTAGTGGAATTAGCTACTGAAAACGTGCTAGAAGAAATATTACTTTCAGGTAATGAAAGGCCCATTACTACCGATGATTTAGTAATGGCACTACAAGAACGTCAGCCTTCTACATTAGATTGGCTGCGTACAGCAAAAAATTATGTCAAATACGCAAACCAATCAGGGTTGTACAATGACGTGGAAAAATATCTCCGAGCCCATGCACGTTATATATAAATGGGCACTCGCTCATTTTTGAGAACATTTCAGTAAACATAAAGCTTCTTAATATAAACCTTCTAAACATTCATTGTTTGACAAAATATATGTTTAGAGGGTTTATTTACATATGAAAATATAATTTTCGGTCATGGATCAACCATTAAAGCCATACTTTACAGATGAAATAATTAATTTAATTATTATGAGGAACGTAAGCTTTATTGATATGTCTAAAGTGACGAAAGGCAACAAATATTCATAACTAGCTTTTAGTTTCCTTAAAATCTCGTAATTGTGTAATATATGTAAATAATAACATGTTGGTAATGGGCATGGTGAAGAGTTTACTGGCAAAAACAAGCAGAGAGGAACTAATCTATCAATAAAGATTGCTCAGTTGCTGCTATTGGATAGTAAACCAAAAGGAGTTGTGTTAAAGGTTTAATTTAAATCAACGTAGAGTTTCGTTGAATGAAAGAATTCGGGGTGGAGTTGTGAGCGGGATAGATAAACGAAATAGGCTAAACGAAGAACCATTTACTTATCAAATCACAAAAAAAGGGACAATTGTTATTTATTATGAAGGTAAACAAATTAAAATCGTGAAGGAGAACGAGGCTGAGCATCTTCTAGCAAAAATTCATAAAGTGGAGGGTCAAACAAAGGAAATCCAGTTATTGTTAGCTAAAATTACGGGTAATTTTAAGCGTGGTAACGAAAAATCGGGGAAAAATAAAAGAACATTTTGAATGGGGGAATAACTTTTTAATATAAGAATTATGCAAATTTAGTATGAACATTTTTAAGGAAGAAGGTATGGGAGTTAATTCGAAGTTAATAAATGCATATAGTTCGACTCGCCATTTGAATCCAATTCCTAGACCTTGCTAATGTAATATTCATAATAAAAACATATTGATAGGATTGATTAATGGGAAGAGGAGAGGCAAATGAGGTTATGGCATGTAGATTTAATCGAGTATTTACCGAAAGGGCAGCTACTTTCACAGTGGAGAGAGCTAAATAGCATATTTGTTAAAGAAGACCAGCATATTTTGATTAATTATGTCTACGAATACCCTAAAGAGGACCTGTATGTGTATACCGAAAAAGTCATGGAAGAAATGAAGAAGCGCGGTTATCAAATTAGAACATATGAAAAAATCAATCGTTACTTTGATGGCTTGGGGCCAGTAAAGGATAGGAAACCGTTTCAACAGCATCATGATAAGGAATATCTTGAAATTTGTTTTTATAATTTAAAAGAGAAATATATTCGTGGTCAGAAGGATTATGCAGAGGAACTATATCAGCAATTATGCATGTATGTAAATAACGTGCTTTAACTAGGAGGAACACTCATGTTGAGAGCGATTATTTTTGATGTAGACGGGACGATTTTGGATACTGAGCAAGCGATTTTACAGTCATTGCAAAGAACGTTACGGGAAGAAACGCAAAAAGAGTATTCATTTGAGGCACTACGATTTGCTTTAGGTATCCCAGGGAAAGATGCCTTACAGAGGCTCAAGGTCGATAACATAGAGGCTGTTCATCAGAAATGGTCTGCGGCGGTTCTTGATTTTTCACACGAGGTGGCCGTCTTTGAAAATCTAGAGGCAGTCATCCAGCAGTTAGCAAGAACATCGCTACAAATGGGCATTGTGACTTCTAAAACAGCTCAAGAGGTAGTGGATGAGTTTAATCCGTTTGGGTTAAGTGATTATTTCCAACATATTGTTAGTGCTAGTGATACGGAAAAGCACAAACCACATCCAGAGCCCCTTTTAAAATGTCTGGACACATTGCAGGTAGCTCCAGAAGATGCTATCTATATTGGCGACTCTATCTATGATTTCCAATGTGCTAAGCAAGCCGGAGCCAAATTTGCCCTTGCCCTCTGGGGAGCCAAAACCACTACTGGATTTGAGGAGGTAGATTACATTTTATATGAGCCAAAGGATATTTTGACACTCATTAGCTAAGAAAAAACACCCGAATTATGACAAAACACTTAAGGTATGGAGTGTTTTGTCATAATTCGGGATTTTCATTGCTTACAATTCTTTTGTTCCCGTCCCTTCGATTGCTTATGTAAAAATTGGAGAAACCTTTCTTGCGCTTGCTTATTCTTCATCATTCGCTTGACCCGAACATTACTTTGAAGGTATTTTCTGACATGTCGATTCGCAAAAAATAGGCTGCGGTATTGATCATGATGGTAAATGTCGTGAAACCAATCGCAGTGCTGTAGCCTTGCTATATTTTGATCAATTTTTCTTGTATGTAAAGTTGGTTGACCGACATAGGTATTTGATAAGAAATTAATAATAAATTCTAACATAAATCCACATCCCATAATGACGAATAAATTCTATCATAATGGATGTCGTTGAAGTGTGCAATAGCAAAAAAATAGAAGGGACACTCGATAGAAGTGCCCCTTAGTAACAAATCGGGAGGTGCCATGTTAAACGAATTCGCTTAACACTACTATTTATATGATAAGATTACTTGGTTTTATAGACCATCATCCTGAGTAAGCTAAAATTTACACTTCGTATCGAAGAATGGCTGTTATCCAGTCTTTTACTAAACGTTCCCGCTGTAGCAGTGAGCTATCTAAAGGAAGAGAAAGACTTTGCAACTCTTTGGGGAGCAAGTGTATTTTGTGACGAATCATTTCATTGTCAGGTGATTCTGTATCGATAAATAAAAGATAGCGTCCGATTAAATCTTCCTTGTACATAGATGGAAAATCAAGAGCTTTTAATACACGTGTAGAAAATTCTACACCATTTAGGTTCACTTCAAAATGTCCCCGCACATTAAATTCACAGCGAATATGTGTACCAGGCAATCGATGTAGCCCTTGGACAAAAGCAGCTAATGTGTTTTCACTGATGAAATAGGTTTCAAAATAGTATTGATTCTCTGTATGAAGATTTGAATTAGCATCATATGTATCATATCTTATTTCTAGTGTGTCTTCTGCTGCGTCAGGTTTTTCCGTAGTGAGGTAATGCCGAACAATTTTTTTAATGGTGTGATGATCTAAGTCACATCCATAGCTGAGAATAGTTACTTGTCTACGTTGTGCTTTGGCGAATAACCACATTTCCAAATGTGCATCACTATTTAAATCCCAGCCATAGCGTGGGTTGTAATGGATATATTTACTTTTGTTCATTGCGTCCTCCTTTTTGCCTTGTCTAATAATAGTATAAATAATTTTGTCTAATTTTCCTTATTTTTCTTTTTAAACTTTTGGATTTTAAGTCTCGTATAAACTGGAAAATACTTTTTTAGGAGGTAAACATGGCACAATCCTTCTATGTACTTTGCTATTAACAGCCTGTACAGCGGTAACCGTTCAACCTAAAGAGCAAATACAAGAAAAAAACGATGAAAATATTGTGGTGACAAAGGATGGCAAAATAACTTTTGAGATTAAGAATGATATCAACGTTCCAAAAGAAAAAGTAGCTATCTTAAAAGATGAAATCCTTAAGGCGTATGATAACATTCAGCAATCCATACATACTTCCTATGTGCCATCTGACAAGATAACTATTTATCTTAAAGAAGACGGTCAATCATGGGGCGTAGCATCAAAAATCGAGTTAACTGGCGTTAAAGAAGATATATATCCACTTGTCCATGAAATGACACATTCTTTACTTGGTTATGGCAATAATTTTGGATCTGACCATGGCTATTTTACGCAAGAGGGTTTTGCGAGTTATATGGAGGATCAATATGGAAAAAATAAATTATATTTGAAAAATACATGAAGCATTATATGGATTCAGACAAGTTAATTCCTATTAGTAAGTTAATTGATCCAAATCAAGATGATGCCTATTTTCGCCCAAAACTTTCAAATATAAAAGAGAATCAAATCCTTATGGAGCTGAGCTACACACATGCGGCTTCATTTACAAAATATTTAATTGATACCTACGGACTAGAAAAGTTTGAACAGATCTACAATGAGAAAGATTTAGCAAAAAAAGTAGAGGAAGTTTACGGAAAGAATAGCGGTGAGTTAGAAAAGGAGTGGTTAGCATTTATTCAAAATCAAAAAGGATTTACTCATGAGGAAAAATTTAAGTCGGGAAATTTTTATGATATGAATACAACTCTTATTCAATTAGATCTAAAATATTTTGAGAAAGAATAATTTTTTCTAAATCATCAAGCATACCCAAGTGCTCTTTATTTTGAGTTCCTGGGTTTTCTTTTGTATGAATGTGGATGAAATTGTCTATGTAATAAATGAACGCCCTGTAAAATGGACAGGACACCAATGATTCTTAATAATATATTTTTGAGCCATACCATATCGTCAACCGTAATGGCAATCAACATAGGACCAACCATAATCAATGCGATTCCTAGTAATGCTTTTATTACTCTCAACATGTAGGGTTCACCTCAATTTGCCATTTCAGTTAGGTGGGATATTGTTACAAAGCTAATTCTTCTTCATTATCGCACGTCTGTCTGAAATATAAAAGGGTCACTAGGCTGGTAAAGCGACCCTTATATAATGGTTAAAATGACTTTACACGGCTTTAGCAGCGTGTAAAAGGGTGTTCTAGGTGCTAGTTGGGATGATTAATACATGAAAGAAGCGCCAACGATAACTAATAAAATGAATAACACGACGATTAATACGAATGTTGATCCGTAATAGCCGCCACCGCCAGAGTCGCCGCCATAATAGCAGCTGTTGTTGATATTACCTACGTTTCCACTGTATCCCACTGAAAATCCCCCCTTTCTACAACATATAATATGTATCGATGCAGAAAGGGGAAATGGTATTTACCCTATGATTGCTTTTTTTCTTTTGATTCGCCAGAGATTCACATGACAATATAAAACATAAATAGAGGAAAAACCCTTTATTTGTCGAATGACTAATCATTGAAAGAGGGAGAATATGCAACGAAAAAAGTTAAAACAACGAATAATAAACGAATCCTCTGACTGTAAGGCTATTAGAATAGAAGGGAAGGTATAACAATAATGAAATGGTTCATGACGATAGCTGAATGGTTATTCTTTTTTTGTGTGCTGATTTGTCTATTGATTTTCAACATGATTCACTTTGGTAACCTTCTCTATGTGGATATGCCGTGGGAAGAGCCGATGACTGTGACACCCTCCTTTGCTCAGACAGCACTGTTGATCATAGGGATCGGTGTTGTTTGTTTCTTGTATATGAGATATTTAAGAGGCGACAACGTTCATAAAAGGACGAAAGCGGCAATCTGGGGAGGTTTATTTGCTTGTAATGCGTTGGGAGGTGGTTTTTTTATGTTTATACGACATGGACTGCCATTTAATCAGCTCGAAACTATGGAACTTTTATTATCGACTTTGATTAGTTTCATTCTAACCTTTCAGGCTGTTATGAAATATTACGCGTGTAATATGACCGAAAACTGATTGTGTAAAAAGTGAAAGAAAGTGATTAATGGTATTGAAATCGGCTACTGTTTAATTAACACCCCTGTTCTTCTTAAACTTATGGAGCAGAATACTTGAACTAGCAAGTAGCTTTGAAACGTATGTGGTAGTAAGAAAAGATAAACCAAGATATAAATGGAGGGAATAGGAATGGATTTAATCATTGGAATAGCTATTGTACTAATTGTGTTTTTCTCTTCAAGCATAATTAAAAAAAGGTTAAAATCGATTGAAAAACAAAACAATCGTGTAATAGAAATACTAGAAGAAATAAGAGATAGAAAATAAATTGATATTCCACTAATGGGGTGCGTTAGTTAAAGTATCATGAGATTGCCATAGGTAATGCTAATTTCTTTTTCAAACAACGCAACCGTTTTAAGGAGGAAGTGAATGACAATATCTATTCACGATGGTGTGATAGTTGGATACTCAGTAAATTTTCTAGAAAATGAATTGCTAGTACATATCGAAACAATGGCAGATGAAATTGTAACTGTTACATTCGAGAATTACTTAGCGCATGATTTCGACCATGTAATGGCAGGAAGTATTTTATTCGATATTGATGAAATGGATTTGAATACATTTTTCGTAGAGAACAGAGAGCAGTTTGAATCACATAAATTATACGCTTGGCCGATTGGTTACGAAGATACGAATGAACTTGAACAATACTTACAAAAAAATAATTATAAATGCTATGTTATTAGTGCGTCACTAGGATTATCAGGTTATGTATTCGCTAAAACGCAGAAAACCAAAAGAAATTAAGTTGCGTGAGAAAAGCTAGAGCTTGTGAACAATTCTACTTAAACGAACGGATGCTATTGTTAAAGAAAAAATTTTGATACAGTTTTACTATTAACCCCGTTCCTACTTTGAACGGGGGTATGCTTCTTTGAGGTTTTTACATATATACTTTTAGTAAGTCACATTCTACTGAGGATGTGGCCTTTTTTGAAGTCGACAAACTATGAAGTAATAAAATGCTAGATGTGTTTTCTTCCCTTTTTACTGTTGCAGTAAGGAGTTGAATCTTGTTGATAATAATAAGTGTGCTTATTATCATTGATAAGTGCACTTGCTAATTTGATGTATGGATTATGACTAAGGCAACACCAGAGTCAAATTGAGCGTTATATAGTAATGAAAAGGCGGGTTTGTACAGTTTTGTAAGAAGGTATTTTTCCATTAAAAGGAGATTGGTTAATAAATTATTCGCCAAAGACTAAGTTAAATGACCCAAAGGACAGTACGGATTTTTTATTATGGCAAGTGACACATTACAAAAGAACTCAACAAGGGCGGTTTGACATATGCACAGTTTATACTATTAGCTACATGTGATTACCTCCACACGCACGGAGAGCTCATAAATTAAAAAACTTGCTGAATTCACAAAGTTAAACATCATGATGATTTCAGATATTGCTAGGACGCTTGAAACTAAAGGCTTTAAACGTAGAAATAAGAATCCTTTAGATAAGTGTGAAATCTTACTTTCACCCACTGAGGAAGGAGCGAGTCTCATTAAACACCAAAGTTGATGACTAAAATTATTGGATGAAGCGTTGCTCACGGTGATGGCAAATGGTTGAGGCATTACATACAATTTTGATACCTTTCAGGAAGCATGTTATTTGGATATGTTATGATTAAATTTGTGAAGAGATGTAGCATAGTTAAATGAAACAGGAGGACAGAAGATGGATAACCAATATTTCGCAGGTTAGGGCACATTGGCGTTGATAAATGCTGGGCTTGCACAAGGGAAGAATAGATCGGGGTTAAATTGGTTTTTACTTTCTCTTGTATTAGGTCCATTGGCAACACTCATTTTGTTGTTTGTTGAAAAGAGGCAGTAATACAGTAAAAGCACTATTCTTATGCGAAATAGTGCCTTTTTTGAATCCCTCTATTCTGTTTTCAGAGCCAATGCTATTCAATTTTACTAAAGATATTACATTTTTATTTAAAATGGTGTCGAAACTGAGTATGCAATTAGAAAATGTTAAACATAGTATTGACAATCGAGTTAGAGTTGTAAAGTATGTTAGAATTAGATGCGGGATTTGATGGGAGGACTTAATTTGGCTGCAGAAAAAAAGTTAAAAGTTTGTGAAAAAGGACATACCTTTTACAAAAGCACGGATTGTCCAAGTTGCCCTACATGTGATCAAGAACATAAACCAACTAGTGGCTTCCTTTCAAAACTTAGTGCACCTGCAAGAAACGCTTTAGTACATGAAGGCATTGATACGTTGGAAAAGCTATCTACGTATACGGAAAAGGACATATTAAAAATACATGGTATTGGACCAGCCTCCTTACCCATTATGAAATCTTCATTGGAAGAAGAAGGCTTGTCATTCAAATAAGCGAGGGGGAAGACAAAGATGACAACGAAGGAATTATCACAAGAGCAACGCGAGGAACTAATCCATACTTTGCAAGTTCGTTTTGAGAAAAATACGCCTCGTCATGAAGGGCTTGACTGGGCTAATGTACAGGCTAAGCTAGAGACTAATATGGAAAAACTAGGGTCGCTCCATGAAATGGAAGCAACGGGCGGTGAACCAGATGTAGTTGGCTATGATGCAAATACAGACGAGTTCATTTTTTATGATTGTTCTGCGGAAAGCCCTAAAGGTCGCAGAAGTTTATGTTACGACCGTGAAGCATGGGAAGCCAGAAAAAATCACAAGCCAGAAAATACGGCGATGGATGTAGCCAAGGATATGGGCATTGAGCTTTTAACAGAAGAGCAATATCGACATCTACAAGAGCTTGGCAAATTCGATTTAAAAACATCGAGCTGGGTACAAACACCCGACAACATTCGAAAACTCGGCGGTGCTATCTTCTGCGACCGTCGCTATGACACGATCTTTATGTATCACAATGGAGCAGAATCCTACTACGCAGCAAGGGGCTTCCGTGGCTCATTACGAGTTTAAGAAATAAAGGCATGCGTTCGATATACGGTCGAGCACATGCCTTTTTCTATGGGAAAGAGGGTTCACCCTAGCCTCTAATGCTGAAAACATAAGGAAACAATATTACATAAGAAGCCTCTCGAACGTCTAGTTATCTTACATTGTATGATAAACTAAAAAAGGGGGTGGAAAGTAATGTTAAATTGTTTGAAAATTATTTTCTCAATCATTGGTATTTCTCTCGCTGCTTATGGACTAATCACACGTGACTTCCAACTGAATTACCTCATGATATTGTTCTTAGGTTTATTCTTGTTCACTTTAGGCATTCAAGAATGTCAAAAACAGAGAACCGTTTATGGGTGGTTGCTAATCGGGCTATTTTTATTTTCAATTTATGTGTCCATTCAAAGCTTTGTCTTGATTTAACGGAAGAAGTAAGGTTGTTCCAAGAATCAATTAGTTCGATTAAAGTAGGAATCACTTCTTCATTCAAATAATACATATCGTATAAATAAAACCTTCCTTAATCAAATCCTTCCAGTTTATATAATGGTTCTTCATCTGTATGAAGTTCTATTAAAATGTTGGCGTTTTGCAAGGCATTTTTAATTCGATGTTCACAGCATGTCGTATTTCTTGTCTATTCCCTTCACTATTTGCCCCTTTGTCCCGTCACCATTCATCAGGAAATGCAAACATTGTTACTCTGTTTTCATATTACACCCTACAAGTAATAACAAACTGAATAATAAGAACGTTTTAGTCCTTTTCCGTTTGATTATATACATAATGTTGAAATTTTGAATGGACTGACACGATCCTCAGCGTTAGCTAGAGCGTGTAACGAGATGGAATGATTTATGTTATAATTTACATTAATTACATAAAGAGGTGAGATAATGGGAAATGAAAAGTTAGTTTGCAAGGTTTGCGGTCGAGATACCTTTACAACTGGGCAGGTTGGTGGTACTACGAGTCAAGGTAATATAAGACCTATAGGAGCAATAATGGCGGTAGGGTCACCACTTTTGATGACTTTCTGTAAAAACTGTGGGGAAGTAGCTTCCTTTAAAGTGGTAAAACCAGAAAAATTTTAAATAATTGGTGAAAGGACCACTGAATGGAAAGTGACTCTTTTTATATAGTGAAAGTTTCAGATTACCAGATATAATCAGAGAGTCTCAATAAATTTTACTTTCACTAATGGGAGGGAGCAGGCTTAATGATTGAAATAATTTATGATACGAATTTACTCGAAGGTTCATGTTATATCGAGATTTTGCCAGATCAATACAGGGGCGAATGCTGGAATAGTTCTTCTATTTACTTTACCGAAGACAACTTCGGATACATTTTGCCTGCGATCGACAAGCATTACAAGAAATTCGATTATTTTGCTTTCAATGAAATAGAGGTGGGTATATGGGATCTAATCAATCAGGAATTGGAAAGAATGAAACAATTTTTAAATAGTAAGCCCAATCCTAATTCATTAAAAGATGGTATAGGATTTCTATACGGCTATTCAGAGCAGGAGTTCATAGAAAACTATGATACTAATGTCCAACAGCTAATTACTATGATAACGGAATTTCAATCTTGGATCATGCAAAAAAGATCAACAACCCAGTTCATTTCTGTTTTGGGGATCTAATCTATAAGACAGGTGTGAAACGACACCAATTCAAGCATCTCGCCGTTCATTTCTCCTGAAACCCGCACACTTGAGATTGAGTAATTAATTAATCGAGTCATATGTAGGCTATTCAAAGAGGGTTTGAAAATTAGAAATTTCACTTTGTAAATTTAAAAACACCCTCTAATTATTTGGAGGGTGTTTGAATGCTAATAAAATTAGATTGAATGTCGATAAGCGTTTAATGTTGAATTGTGCTTAGTGTTTGATAAAATTTTTTGGAGATTGTATTTCCCCCATGGTCCTAATGTTTTAGCACTAGAGCCTAACAAACCATCCTTAGCAGCACTTTTAAGTGTTTCAATCTGTTTAGCAGAGAGTCTAGAGGTTTTGCTTTCTTCAATAATTTTATTCACACTGTTAATTCTCTCTTGACCCTTCGTAGAGGTGTTATTAGCTTCATTGCCAGTCTGTTTTGTTAACCCATAATACTTAGATGAAGACCGACGTGCCATTAAATACTGCATGTTTGAAAATTGAGAAGAGATCATAATTGAATTTACTCCTTTCTATTAAATAATTTATGAATCCATTTTGTTATCGAACAAAATCTGGAATAATTTAGTGTCTGTACATATTTTATAGACAAATATGTACATTTATTGAATTGATTTGAGCCTGGGCGTTTTTGTTTTAATGAAAAAGTAATATCGATTGTATAAATTCCATTTTTAGGTGTATGACGACCTTAGATAAAATAACCATCCGTTACACAAAAAAATTCGCATTTCTCTCTAAAACTCATGGAATTGAATAATAAGTATGTCTTTGTGCATTCGTAAAATCTTGCTAAAATATGCTTTGCGAATACATATGAAAGAGGGTAAAAGCATGAATGCTTATGATGAATATAAGCGTTCATGCTTTTTTGATTCTTGATATATCAACGTTTGTAGGAGATTGTTGAAGTTGATTTTTGAAAAAAGTCATGGAAAGTAAACATTTATTTTTAATTCTTCCTTGAGATTAGTATTTTTTTAAAATTAGATTCAAAATTTTTATAAGGGCATTATTTTAAGATGGTCGATACTAAACAACAGTATGGACTATTATTTATTTATAATACAATTTTCTTGATAACGAAAGTCATTCAGAGCATTTGTAGTATGAGTCAAATAGCTCTAATATCATTTTAAATGACTAAAAAAAATGGAGAAAACACTTGACTTAAAACTTACTTTAACTTACTGTTATAAGTAAGTTATGGTAAGTTAAATAAAGTGAGTAAAAAGGAGAGAAGAATATGACTATTGTTAGTATCAAGGGTCAGATTGTATTACCTAAAAAAATTGTTGACACGTTAAATCTAAAAGAAGGTATGGATGTAAATTTTCATTTATCTGAGAATAATTCAGCTTGTACAATTATTTTTAATGAACCTTCTGGATATGATTATCAATCAAAAATTCTTGCTAGAAATCAAGTGACAATTCCTAAAGTAATTAGAGATAAAATGAAAATTGAACCTAATGACTCAATAGAGTTTACAATTTTAGAAAATAAACTAGAATTGAAATTAAAAAATAAATCGTGGGTTAATAAAGCAATTGAAATTTATGAGGCTAATTACGATTTTCTAGGTGTAATCGATTTAGGTAAATTTGAAAGACCACATTATATTGGTGAAAAAGATGAATGTAGATTTTGTGGTAGGAAAAAAGGAGAAGTGAAATTTAAAAAAATTGCACATGCTGTTCCTGAATTATTGGGGAATAAGGTTTTATTTTCTAATGATGAATGTGATGAATGTAACCTGTTATTTGCTAAATGGGAAAGTGAGTTAGGTAATTACCTTCATTTTTGGAGATCAGCAACAATGCAAGCTGGAAAAAGAGGTGTTCCAAAATTCAAAGATTCTTTGTTCCAAATGGGAGAATCTAATGATGGAAGTTTATTGATTAAAGATACTACAGCTAATAAACATTTATTTTTCGATAATCAAAATAAAACAGTTACAATTGAAGGAGTTCAAAAACCGTATATACCAAGTGGCGTCTATAAGTCTTTTGTTAAAATGGCTTTATCATTAATACCTAAAGTACAACTTAAAAACTTTGAAGAAACAATTGAATGGCTATTAGATGATAAGTCAGTAATAAAAACTCAATCAAAATTAATACTAATAGAACAATTTGTACCAGGGCCGAATCCTTATCCGAATATCCAAATATTGGCTTTTTCAAGAAAAGGTGATTCACTTAAAAATACACCTTATTATATATTTTTATTATGTTATTCTAATTATGTTTTTCAAATTTATGTGCCTTTCTGTAAACTCGATAAAGGTTTATTATTAGAAAACATGGAGTATACAGTATTCCCTTCTAATTACGCTTTTGTTCTTCCAGAGGGAACAATTAAACCATTTTTTAAAGATTTATCAAGTGATGAAAAGACTAAGGGAGAACCTATTGAATTAGAATTTACTTACGATGAGAAGATAGAAGTTTCGCCTGAATATTATAAAAATTTAAATGTTGATTTTAAATAAGAGAATTTTTTTAAGACCTAATTTTTGTGATTCGCAGGAGAGACTATATTTAGAATGTGAAAATAGTATTAAAAGGTTAATAGACTCTTTATTAAAAGCAGAGAATATATATGTTCATATTATTGAATCTAGAGTTAAAGAGTTAGAAAGTTTGAAGAAAAAAATTGAAAAAAAGAATAAATATAATTCTATCGCTGATATTACTGATATATTAGGGCTAAGATTGATAACATATTTTGAAAATGATGTAGATAGAATTGCAAAATTGTTAAAACAAGAATTTATTCTAGATGTAGTAAATTCTGTTGATAAACGAGAAAAAGATAATCCTGAAGAATTTGGTTATGCTTCATTACATTATATATTAAAGTTGAAAGAGCCTAGGTCTTCTTTGCCGGAATATAAACATCTAAATGAGATAAATTTTGAAATTCAAATTAGATCAATCCTTCAGCATGCTTGGGCTGAAATTGAGCATGATTTAGGATACAAAAGTAAAAAAGAAATTCCACAATCTATTAGACGTGACTTTTCAAGAGTTTCTGGTTTATTGGAATTAGCAGATATGGAATTCATTAGAATAAAAAAGTTTCTAATCCAACATGAGTCTAATATCGAGAATGAAATTGAAGAAAACAACCTAAACATCTTATTAGATAAAGTGACGTTGAATGAATACCTAGAGAAGTCCAAAATTGTAACTGAAATAATTGCTAATTTAAAGTCTGAAACTAGAGATAAATATAATTCAAACACGAGATACTACCACTTGGACTTTTTAGATTATTTAAGGATTAACACATTAGGGGATTTAGATAATTTACTAAAGGAAAATCAAACTGAAATTTTAAATTTTTTCAAAAGATGGAATAAAGGTAGAATAAAGACAGAAATTCGTTTAGATACACCAATACTATATTTAAATTATGTATTATTGTATCAAGGTTTTAATGGAACTGACTTTGAAAAGTATTTAGAAATAATCGCAATAGATGGTGAACATTTACCAGAAATAAAGAATATACTAAAAGAGATGAGGTCAGAAAACTTCAATCTATTTGATTAATTCTACTGTTGAATTAACAAAAACTTGGTGGAGTTATATAGTAAAATGATTAAAAAGAATACTCTTTTAAATTTACTTTACATAGGCTATTTTTATATTACTGTTTTTTCCGGAACTATGATATTTATGAATATTGAAGGAAAGATAAGGCTTTTATTTATTTTTATAGTATTAATATTAATAATTTTATATGTCATGTATATTTCTGAGAAGTTTGAAAAATTAGTAGATAAAACATTGTCTTTTTATGGAACTTTTATGCTTATAGCAGGTTTATCGATTTTCTCAGTATTTATTGGAACATGGCTTCTTCAATATATTTCAAAAACATTTGTTTACCTGGATCTTGACTCAAGTATAGAAGTTGATATAAAAAAAATTGCATACTATATGGTAAGTATAATAACCCTAATGTTTTATATTATATATAGGGTATTTAAAATTTTAATTAATATATTAGTTACAATAGAATTAAAAGGTAAGAAATTGATAGAAATTACAGATAAACATGAGAAATATTTTGCGGCACTCACAGTTTTTGCAGGATTTATTCCTATAATGACTAATATGATATTAATATCTATGCAAAATAAAGATAGTAATGGAATAGATAATCAAAATTCTGAAATTTTTTCTACTGCAGTTCTAATAAATGAAACGAATAATGCAATTTTATTAATTTTTTTGATGTGTCTAACACCTTATCTTTATTTTTTATTTAATGGAATACCTAAAAAGAAAGCATAATTGAAGAATATTGATATGGTGATATAAATTTTTGTGAAAAATTAAGATTAGAATGAAGGGTGAATCTATGGAAGAATGGTTTGAAGCATTTAGTAACCCAACTATTATGATACCTGCAGTAATATCTGCTTTTTTTACTTTATTGGGGGCATTTTGTGGTGTTTATTTAAGTAACAGATCTGCTAATAAATTATCAAGATTTAACAGAATGATGCATTTGAAACAGGAATTTCATGAGTTTAAAATTATAATAGAAGGTTTTGAGCTCCATATTCCTTATATTCATTCAAGCGATAAAATAGATAGTTTAACAAAAGCAAATCTGTCTAATATGATTGAAAAAATAAAAGATGAAAAGTATATTCCTCGTCTATTGGAAGAAAAAAAACCATCGATAATTGATATTCATGATATTGAAAATTTGATAGTATCGTTTAATACTCTAGAGCATTGTATTGTTGAAAATAAAGATGAAGTAATAACTTTTGGTGTCTATAATAAATATAAAAATGCAATAAATAATCTGAAAAGGTCATTAGATTTAACTTTTAGATTTTAGTTCTACCAGCTCACTGGAGGACAACACTGGATAGTAGCAAAACGCTGCCATCTTTTGTTGTCCTTTTTTATTTAAAGGAGTGAAAGATAGTGGATATTCTAAAAAATATTGATGGTAAGGCAACACAAAAAGCTATTGAAAATGTATTAAGACAATATCGTACTTATCAACTAACAACACCAGAGGATTTATTGCCAACAATTACACCAAAGTATACATTAGAAATGTCGTCTTTTAATGGAAGAATACATTCAAAAGTTGAAAATGCTGCTATTCGGAACGTAGAATATTACAAGCAAGCTGAAAGTTTTTTCGAACGATTTAATAGAGGTTTTTATAAGCTGAACCAAAGAGAGCGTCAGATTATCGTAATGGCATGTTTAGAAGAAGTTCCAATGTTTAATTATCAAATTTCAAAAGAACTTCATATCAGTGAACGAACTTTTTATCGTATAAAAGCACAAGCTTTGTATAAATTAGCATTAGCTTTACGAGTAGAGGTATACCAAGAGGAAGAGGTGACTACTTAATGAATTTTGTCCAGCCGATACGTGATTTAGAAAAGGTTCGAGATGTCAGAAGAACTCTGCAGGGCAATCCACGTGATGAGCTACTATTTTGTTTTGGAATATATACTGGTTTAAGGATTAGTGATATATTACGTTTAAAAGTTGGGGGTGTCCGTAATAAAAACGTTTTTAAAAGTGCAGAAAAAGAAAAAACTCAATAAGATGAAACGCATCCCCATTTTAAATGAATTACAAAAGATGATTGCTCCATATATCGAAGGAAAAGAAGAGCAAGAATATTTATTTAAATCACGACAAGGTAAAAATAAACCGATTACTAGGGTAAGGGCCTACGATATTTTACAATCAGCTACCCTAGCTGATTTGGACGAGATTGGCACAAATACTTTACGGAAGACATTTGGTTATCACGTTTATCAAGAGGAAAAGGACGTTGCATTATTGCAGGATATTTTTAATCATTCAGCACCATACATTACAATGAAATATATTGGAGTAAATCAAGATGCAATTGATAAAGCCCTATCAAAAATTAAATAAACGTTTGAAATTTTAAAATAGCATTGATAATGGTGCTATTTTTATTTTGCTCATTTTAGGAAATGGTACATTTCTTAAAGAGTCGTGCACTTTCATATACTAAAGACATATACAAAATAAGGACATGTAAAACTCATTTTCAAGATAGAGTGTAAAGTGTTTATAAATCTAGGTTTTTAAAGAGTTTCGCAGGTTAACAGAATATAAGATATGTTAAACTAGTAAAAGGTGTAATTTTAAAAAGGAGAAAGATTAGAATGGGAAATATAAATCTTGAAGATATAATTTTACTTGAAAAAGATCAAAAGTTTGTAGAGAATCTTTTGGTTTTTTTTGGCGCAAAGGAGAATAAGAGGACTATATTAGGAGAGCAATATATTAAAAATATTAAGATATATAAACGATTGAGTGAATATAAGAAAAATACGGTGAAAGCTAGATTAAATTACATAATTGATAACAATACACCATTACCATATTTAGTACCTTTAATAACGGCTTTCATTGCAATAGTTAATTTGATTCCTTTAATATTATTTGGAGAGGTAGATGTAGATAAAACACTGCAGTATTTTATAACATTCTTTATAAATTGTTTCGTATTACTTTATTTGTTAATACCATATAGAAAAGAGAAAAAGATAATTGCTAAGTCAAAATATTTATTAAATCTTATAAACATTTAGTGGCAGACTTTTGGCAGGAAGTTGGCACACTTTTTCAAAATAAACGTGCTATTATGGTAGTAGGCAATATTAATTGAACAACATAAAGACAGGCGATATGGCTCATGCTGCATCGTCTTTTTTGTTGTGTTCATAATTCTATAAAAACAAATTTAGGTTCTCCAAGAGTGAAGTGACCCCTAAAAGTTAGACACGGTTATTTCATTTAGGCAGCTTGGGTAAAATGAGTTCGGTACCCTTAATTAATTTTGAACTAGGTCATTTTTTATTGCAATCACAAACTACACATGATTTAGTTTCATTTTTTAGGTGTGTAACAGCCATTAACCAATACATCATTCGTTACACAAAAAAGTCACACTTCCCCCCGAAAACCCTCTAAGTTCAAACAAAAAGCATGTCTTTGTACATTCACACAAAACCTTGCTATAATAAGCTTTGCGAATACATAGGAAAGAGGGGAAAAGCATGAACGCTTATGATGAATATATGAAACAGGTTGTGAAGCCGATGCGTGAGGAGCTAGTGGAGGCTGGATTTACGGAGCTGACAACGGCTGATGCGGTGAATGAGTTTATGGCAGAGACGAAGGGGACTTCGTTAGTGGTCATTAACTCGGTATGTGGTTGTGCGGCAGGACTTGCTCGTCCAGCAGCACGTGAGGCAATTGCTGCGGTGAAGCCTGACCATCTTGTGACGGTGTTCGCAGGACAGGATCCAGAGGCGACTGCAGCAATGCGCGGTTATTTTGAAGAGGTGCCACCGAGCTCACCGTCTATGGCGATTTTAAAGGACGGGGAACTGGCTTACTTTATTCCGCGTGAACAAATTGAGGGATTCCCTGTGGAGCAAATTGTCTCTCATTTAACTGGCGTGTTAGAGCAAACATGCGAGAACTAAAAACGATTGTGACGACAGCGGGCAGACCAGACGAAGTATCGATGGCGCTCGCTGCTTTTGCGTGTCAAACATTAGGTGCTACATTTGAGCCACGGAAAAAGCGCTCTGTTCGTAAGATTTCACAGGAGTTGCAGGCACATGTGATGGTGGCGGGGAAGAATCGCTATGAATATTATGCCTATGGGGCACAGGAGCCCTTTTTCTTTCATCCGAATTCTGCAGCGTTTCGACTAAAGCGTGTTGCTCGTGGTGAGGCAGAGCCCTTTTTGGAAGCGGCACAGCTTCAACAGGGTGATTCGGTGTTGGATTGTACATTAGGTCTTGCGGCAGATGCTATGTTAGCGGCTTATATCGTGGGTGAGACAGGCCATGTAGTAGGGCTGGAAGCAAATCCAAATGTAGCGTTTATTGTCAGTCGGGGGACGCAAACCTATGATACGTCCGAGTTACCATTAACCGCCTGTATGCGACGAATCGAGGTAGTTCAAGCTGAAGCGATTGCTTATTTAAAAACCTTGCCAGACAAGGCTTTTGATGTGGTCTATATGGACCCGATGTTTGAAGAGGTCATCGAAGAGGCGAATAATTTTCTGGCGTTACGGCTCGCGGGTGAGCATGTTACATTAACGGATGAATGGGTCTATGAGGCCAAGCGTGTAGCGAAAAAGCGGGTGGTATTAAAGGCACATTTTCGTTCAGAGTGGTTTGCACAGTACGGTTTCCAGCAATTGACGAGAGTAACCGCGAAGTTTCATTATGGTGTGCTAGAAGTCTGACCGAGCTCCAATAGATATAGAATATATGACAAAAGATGTCCAACCGTTCGAAATGTCTGACTTGGGCATCTTTTGTCATTTTAATTTTTGCGGAAGTGAAGTAGTAGAGGACATTATAATGCATCAGAATATCTGAAATGTGTGAGTGCTACTGAATATTGCTCTCCATGATCCTCGGATAGAGCAAGCCTTTCAACAATTTTAGCTTGCGCAAATTTTCCATTAAGTTTTTTTGTTGAGATGGTTATTTATGAAGACTTAAAAAAGTTTATATTTATAATAGAATATATAAAAGCTTATGGAGGGATTGTTATGGAATTGAAGACATGTCCAAATTGTAATAGTCAGAACATTCATAAGGGTATTATTCGAGCTGGTCATGCTCCGCTCCACATGTTTCCAGAAGAATCATTTAACAAAAACGCACCGCTTAATTCTCATCTAGGAAATTCCTCTAAAATAACCTCATACTATTGTCAAGATTGCGGTTATATTTTAGGCGCATTTGTAGATGAACCGAACAAACTTATTAAATAAGTTAAGGTTAAGAATGAAACTTTTTATAAAAATCTTAGCTATAAAGAAAACGCCACTATTCGGGGCTTTTTGTTCATTTCACAAAAAATCTCATGATACTAAAATATACGAAATGAAGAACGGGAGAAATTAGCATTTCGTGATACTAGTTCACTAACTGACATTAGGCTTGATAATATGGGCAGTTCATTTGGGGGTATTTTTGGAAACAAACAGTGATGGTATCGCCATTCGTGGATTTACAAAATCATTGGCTGTTGGCAATTCTCGTCTTTGCCCTCAATATTTTTGGCTATTATTTAGTCGGCTGGCTGATTGGTGCAGGGTTTTATCGCTATGGCGGCTTGTTTGGTCTAGCTTTTATAATCATGGCTTTCGTTATTGTTTTGGTACAGGCTGTTTTAGTAAGGGCTGTACTTGGTTTGCCATTAAACTCAGCGATTGTATCGTTTGATGTGCCTGCTGTGATTGCAGCCATAGGGATTTTAACAGTCATCAGCCTTGATCCGTCAACTAACAAAAGGGTTGTCATTAAAATGTAGAGTGGAAATGGAGTATGCAATAATAAAATCAGTATGCTAGGTGACATGTCCTACCATACTGATTTTTTGTCATATATCATGATGTGTATGTTGTATATAAATTTCCAATGTTTATCTACTTATAAACTGGCTTTTTTACAGAAATCACAGGTATTTGAGATTGTTCGATTTACTGAACAGGCACTGTTTGTTGAAGTAGAACTTTCATTTCCTGTGCATAGGATTCTTGATGGAAGTTTTCAGCGTGAATGTACAATTGTTCAGAGGCTCTTGTGATACCTACATACATAGTTTTTCGATATTTTAATGCTTCTTCTTTTACAGAAGTAGAGATAAATCGATCTGTATCCAATAAAAATACGATCGGAGCTTCTAATCCTTTTGCTGATTGATAAGTTGTCACAATAATTTTATGCTCAGTGGATGCTTTTTTATTTAATGATTCCGCTTTTGCTTGTAACACCTTTGGAAGTGTTTGGATGAAAGTGTTAGCTCTCTGCCAGTCTTTACAGAGTACCATTATTTCATTTGGATTATAGCCAGCTTTATAAATCAATTCCTCAATTTTTATGGCTACCTCTTCAAGTTCTCCCTCAATCATCCCGATGCCATTTTCAACCGAATTTTCATACTCAATTTCCTTCATAGGGCAATAAAATTTTTCTACCTCGGCTTTTAATTTTTCATCTACACTTAAAAATTGTAGAGCTAAATCAATATGCTCATTGGCTGAACGATAGGCTTTTTTTAGTAATTTACTTCTGCCGCGCATGTCTAAAATAGGGTCAATTTCTGTCCAAGGTGTATCTGTTGAACGGTAGAGACCTTGTAAGCGATCGCCAGCTAAAAATAAATTAATGCTGTTTTTTTCTTCTTTTTTACTATCAATAGTTTTAAAAGTCTTACAGCTTTGAATGGCTAAACGAATCCAATCGTCTAAAAAATCTTGGTATTCATCAATTAAAATTGCATCATACTTCGGTTTAGCTTTTTGTAGGGACAAACTTGGCAAATCATAGTCCCACCATTTTTGCTGTTCATCACCAGGTAGTTTTGGGACAGAGACATGTGCTATATCTAGTGCAAACTTGTGGAAGGTACTGATTTCAATATTCTCAATATGTATATCTAAAAATGATAAATTTTCTGCTAAGCTTTTTACTTTTTGTTCTAGTTTTGTAGCTAAACTTCTATTGTATGTTAAAACGCGAATTTTCCAATCGGGGTTTTCTCTAATCAAATGAATTGCTCTTGCTAAAAGCATAACTGTTTTTCCACTGCCAGGTACTCCCGTCACCATATAATGACCGTATGAAATATTTTTAGCAAATCGTTCTTGCTCAGCATCTAATGCAGCAATTAGTTCCTGCGTGTGGTTTTCACTTGTAGAGAGAATTTGAATCTCTGGGAAGATAATTGCTCTGAGCATCTTTAAATACATAGGGCTTAAAGGCTTAATTTCTGAAAATAAGTCTGATATTTCTAAACCGTTAAAATCCTCCGATAATAGATAGTGTGCGGGTTTCTGATTAAAAACATCTGCTAAGCGATTTTCTTCAAAGGTAGCTCTTTTTAAATGAGGCAAAATAGCAAAGGAAGAGAGCTTCACATCTAGTTCACCTTGCGTGTTGTATAATCTATCATCCATTGAAAATAAGCCTTCCAGAGATTTATAATATTGACCAGCTTTAAATACTGGATTATCTAGTTTTTCCCCATTGATATTTTTAATTTCTAGACGAGTCCAAGAGGCAAGGTAGTCAATACTCCAGTCCTTCACTTCTAAAATACTTACTCCTCTTAAACAATCAATTAGAATAAAATCTGGAATAAGATTTTTAATCTTGGGTTGAATATAGAGATAGGCATCACTTTGTTGTGTTTTATATAAATTTTTAATCTTATTGAGCACACTGCGCTCGCCCTTAGTTAATGTAGGAAGATCATTTGGTATGATATGTAGCAAAATATATTAACCTCCAAATATTAGTGTGTTATACAATATTTATAATACACTATATATTGTAAAAAACAACAACTTTAGTCTTGTGGTAAAAAAGCATTATTATAAGCTAAAACATTGGTTATTTAAAATAAGATCCTTTCTAAAGAGGAATTTTTATGAGTCTTTAGGTATATGAATTAGAAAGAGTAAAGAGTGAAAAAAGAGTGTGAAATTGTATTTTGTATAAAATATTTTACTTATTTAATTCACTGTGCTATAATAAGAGACGTGCTATTTTAGGTAGCATATTTCTGTAATCTGGCATTCTGCTTTTTGTTTTTGTAGATACTTATTCACACTGGCGCATGCTTTGGGGCTGCAAGGACGCAAAAGATGGTAGGGTTTGCGTTGCTTAAGTTAGAAGGCACACAGTGGAATTTTACCGCGGTGATGAAACGAATCTGGTTTCAAGATAATATTCCCCAGACGATTGGGTTGAGACTTTTACAATTTACGAGAATGTTACCTATAAATACTAAAGGGGTAGTTTCGCAATAGCGAGGCTGCCCCTTGTCTAATTTTCCCAGCCTGTCGTCCCTAGCTACGACAGGCTTTTTTGGTATACATTACCGTTTACTCTATACCTTAAATAAGTGATAATAAAAGCATGAATTTTAGTAAGAATCTAAATTCCGACATGAAAAAACTGAAAAATCAAAAAGGTGAGGGATATTTATGGAAACAATGAGCACACAATCCACGAATGTGTTTACACAAATAACAGAAATGGCTGCAGCACGGCAAGAAAATAGGGAACAGCTAGTATCACTTTATTGTCAAGAAAGGCTCCTTTATCGTTTATCTGTCTCATCATATAACGATCAATTTTACTTAGCAGGGGATTTATTATTATTTGCATTAACAGAGGGATTGGTGAAGCCCACAAAAGAAATCACACTGCTAGCGAAGCCGAGTGCTCGTCAACAGGAAATAGTGAAACAAGCATTGAAAGAAATTTGTTCGATTGCAGTACCAGAGGATGGCATTGAGTGGAACGCAGAAAAAATAGAGAGTGCTTTAACAGAAGACGGTATTCATTTCACAATACCAGCTACACTAGGCCAAACAACAACATACATAGAAGTAAGAATAACCTATAAAGAAAGTGTGCCAGTGACACCGAAAACCATTATGTTTCCAACCTTACTAGCCAGCGAGGTGGCTGTGCTTTATACATATCCAACGGAATTCGTGATAGCACAAAAATTTATCGAAATGTATCAATATCCAGCCTTAGAGAAAACATCAAAAGCAATGTTGGAAGTTAATCAACTGTTGCAAACCCAAAACATAGAAGGACGTATCTTACAGGCGTATATAGAAGCATTATTTGAGCGCCATCATTTTACAATTGAGCTAAACACTACACTCGAATTAACAGGCGTACTAAAACAATTTTTCAGCCCAATTCATGAAGTGCTATTGGCTGAGCATGAATTTTTCCAGCAGTGGCACTTTGACAATCAGGCTTGGCAATAACGATAGAAACCCGCGGACATTATGTTGTTCGCGGGTTTCTACGTAGTATAAGTAGTTATATGGGAATAGAATAAACATTTTTAGTGATTATCTAACGCATCAATGCATTAAGAAGTAGACATTATAAACTAAAAAAGGAGAGCGGATTTATCTATTATGACTGATGAATTTTCTCTTCTAGAATCACAATGGAATTAGGTGAAGAATAGGATAAAGCTGGCTAGCTTATGTGTTCAAGAGATTGTTCAAACAGGCGAATTGCTGTGCAGCCGACAAAAAATATGTCTGAGGCGGGGAAAACTTTGCAAGAGGTATAGTTAGATAAAGTATTTTTGCTTGCCTTGACATCCTCAAATAGTATTTGTTATGTTGTAAATCTGAATGAGAATGATAATCATTGAAGCTGTATGATCTATGGGAAGGAGCAATCTAATGGACAGGATCAATAATGTTCATTTCGTGGCAATATTATGAATATAAGCGAAGAAATTCAACTGTGGAATCAAGTCGTCATTCGTGTACTGGACATTCGGGTAAAACGACTTGGGCGTGGTGACGAAATTCGTAATTATGTAACACCAGCAAGCACGTTTATGTTTGTGGCAAATGGACGGGCTGAGCTGTGGGTAAACGATGAAGTATGGCTATCCGAACGGTTTCATTTAATACATATCGGCAAGGGGCAGCGGATAACGGTTCAATCTACTGACTTTCTTGACATCTACATGATTTTATACAATGCTTCTTTGCCAGCTTCAGCATTGCGGGAGTTTCATATGATGATGCAAACAGACAATCCATTTATGAAAAGTTGGGCAGTGTCGCCATCCGAACCGCTCGTTATGTTGGAGAGGCTAGAAACAATGTTGAGCGATTGGCAACAAATAGATAATGGGCAGATAGACAAAGAGAAAGACATGAAGGATGTCCATGAATTAAGAAGATTGAAGGCTAAGGGGGAGTTCATCCGTTTCGTCCATGCAGCGTTACAGGAGCGGATGGAGCTTGCACACGCCCCAACGTTGGCTGAACAAGTTGTCCGCTATATCGCAAGGAATTATCGTGGAATGATTTCCATGGAGCAGTTGGCCCATCAAATGAATTACACCCCACAGTATGTTTCAAGGAAATTTAAAGAGCAGATGGGATGCAGCCCACTTGATTATACGATTCGATTACGCATAGACTTGGCACGAAATTTGCTGTGTGATACCGAAGCGACACTACAAGAAATAGCTGCTTATGTTGGTTATCCAGACACAGTCTATTTTAACCGTATGTTTAAGAAACAAACAGGTATAACTCCAGGGGAATATCGCAGGCAATACCAGTTTGTAGGTTCGAAAGATACTATGAATTGGACAGATTTGTCCATTGTTGCTCCACATCCAGCCATGTATCATTTAAACGGTAATGATATTCATTATCAATTAATGTTAGATGGAGGAAATGATATGGCAATGAGTAAAAAAAATATGTTAGCGATGACACTATTGTGTCTAACAATGGTTACATCGGCATGCGGGACATCATCAGAAGGGACAAAGGGAACTAGTGGCGCAGCCAAATCTGATCAAGTGAATGCAGAAGCACCTGCCAATATCGAAATGCGAACAATTAAGACCGCTCTCGGAGATGTGGAAGTGCCTGCGCATCCACAACGTGTAGCAGCATCGGCATTTTTAGGTACCGTGTTGGCACTAGACGTCCAACCAGTGGCGTCTGATTTTTTATTGATGGAAAGTCCGTATTTAGAAGGGATGCTTGACGGTGTCACTAATGTGGGAGATTCGCTTGAAGCACTGGTTGATTTGAAACCAGATTTAATCATTACAAATATTAATAAAGAAGAAACAGTGGACAAATATTCGCTCATCGCGCCAACAGTGGCTATGCCGTATAATAGCTTTGAAAGTATTCAGGAGGAAATGCGATATTTCGGTGATTTATTAGACAAAAAGGATGTCGCTGAACAATGGATTACCGATTTTGAGAGTCGCACAAGTAAGTTACATGATGAAGTTCAAGCTGTACTTGATGAGGGAGAGACCGTCTCTATCATGCAGGAGTATGATGGAAAGGTATTCTTATTCGGACCGAAGTCTGGACGAGGTGGTCGAATCATGTACGAAATATTGGGCACGAATCCGCCTGCTACGATTCCCGAACATATGCTAGCTGAATCATTTTATGAATTTTCACTGGAATTGCTTCCTGAATATACTGGAGATTATTTGGTTTTAACAACAGAATCGACATTGGAGGAACTACAGGCTGATCCGATTTGGGGTAACCTGCCTGCGATTCGCGATGGAAAAGTATTCTTGTGGACTGAAAGCCAGTCATGGTTCCGAGACCCAATTGCTGTAGAAGGGCAAATAGACAATTTAGCTAATTGGATTCTGGAAGCTGCCAAAACAAAATAAATATTGTAGCGTAAGAACTGACTTACTTAGGCTAAGTAGCTGAAAAATATTGTCTTCTTCATCATCTCGTTTTTCCTCTATTATTTACAATGAATTTAATCCCTTTACAGATTCCTAACAAGGCTCTAGAAAGCAACCGATTAAAAGTTGCTTTCTAGAGCCTTCCCTTGTCACAATTTCCTATGTATAGATACCTCGTCTGCTTTTTGCAAATTTCTTACGAACGTATGATGATAGGTAAAAATTAATAAATTGTGACAATTGATACTACCATCAATCATTTTATTGCATCCTTCTGCCCTAAATACAAAATAAACAATATATTTAGGGAAAGCAACGATTAAAAAACGATGAAAAACAATCCATATGTCTTTATAAAAGATAGTTTAAACCCTTTTTTGTGAAAATTAGTGACATTTAATATTATATGTACATTAGGTAATCTATGAACGCCCCCTAGCCAAAAGATAAAAAGTGTACACACTCATTGGTGATGGCACGTTGTATGGATACGGTTAACGTTCATAAATGGGATAGTATAATCAGAAGTTCTATAGTATAGGAGGTCAAATGAAAAATGAATATTAACAACGTAAAAGGAATGATGAATTACAATAATGTATTACATGGTACAAATAATAAGTCTAAGTTCAATAGTATCTCGAATCAATTTAATCATTTCAAAGATGCAGTAGAACTCTCTAGTACAGGGAAAACAGTGATGGAAACACTTGATAAGGGCACAGCAATCAAAACGACACTTTATGTAGATTCCTATACCTATAACCAAATTTTAAACTACACTACCAATAATCCTGAATGTCAATGGAGTGAAATGGGCTTTGATGGTGAAAAACGTTGGGTTGTTGTGAATGGACAACGTTTTGAGTGTCCATTAAGCGAAAAAGAAAAAGCAGCTAGAAAAAGGGCGCAACTTACACTTTTAGATTACATGGAGGAACATCGATTACAGAAGGAGAAGACTAGGCTAAAACATAAAAAATATGAGCAAATAGACATTGATTTTACTGGCACATCTAATGCTAGTATCCTTGGAATTGATCCTAAAATCGATCATTTATTGAGCAATGAAAAAGCAATAAACATGCTTAAAGATATTTCTAAATATACAAATGGAAAGATCTCTTTATCGTCTAATATATAATTTCTTTTTTAGACCGAATTGTAATTTAGGTAATCGTTGATAACTAATGACAGTTTTCTGTGGATGTCAATCAGAGCTAGTATACTTTAAAGCTTTTACAGTTTGGAACGCCTCTTTTAAAGGCGTATATATTCGCTTTTAACAATATAAAATGAACTAGTAACTATATGCATGAATCAATCAATGTAACAACTAGCTACTAATTTAGCTATAAGGTTCTTAAATACGAAGCATAAAATTTTCGATTCTATCCCATTCTTTGTGTATCAAAATAGTACTTAGAAAGGAAAGGAGATAAACGTGAATATAAATTCCCTTTCTATCGAAAATCTACTTCTCACACAAAAACTCCTTCAAGAATTGCCTGAAAATAAAACATTAAATTTATCAGAAAAACAAAAAGCTTCTTTCAAACAAATATTAACAGAAGCCCTTCTTAAGAGTTCAGATACAAAAAATTTATCTGATTTACAAAACCAACTGTTTTTAAAAAATCCTACATTATTTAATATGATCAATTTAAATAATCAGAGTGGTTTTCTAAATCTACTCGAAGCTCAATTAGATGAGGATCATTATCTATCCAAAGTGCAAAAACAACTATTAAAAAGTACTGATTTAACGAGCGAAGGATTTATCTCACCTTCTTCAAATATAGTTATTAACACGTTAGTAAATTCTAGATTAAAACCAAATAAAATGGCGGCTAAGTCTCATGTAGACAAGCATAATGCAGCTAAAGCAAAAGCATCATATCCACAACAAATCCCAATAATTTTAAGTACAAATATGGGTGAAATGTTCTCAAGAATTCAGCAAATTACATCTTGTTTTTGGTTTAGAAACCCGTTTTCTCTTTGAAGAAACTGAGGTTTAAATATCTTCTGTCGGTTGAAGAGGCGGTACACCACCGCCTTTTTCGAAGGTATTGGTTTTAACCTTTCTTAGCTTAGTAAGAGACGTTTAAGTTGAACAAAATAGACTTTAAAATTTGAATAATTGTTGTATGATAATAATCTGCTGATTCCAAAATAGCAACAAGTATTCGTCCTATTATCGATTGAATCGCTATTATATACCTCGTAAACTTATTCGATTTCTCACAATTAAGCTTTATTAGAGAATTTCCCTATATGAATCTCTTTTTTGAGAATCCTGCATCTTACTTCCCACTTAGCTACATTACTTCCTGCTACTGCACTCATTTTTTACCTCCTCTAACCACTATACCTTCGTTTGTTATACAAGATATACGTCCCAACCAACCAGCAACATATTTTTACTTTTATTCTTGGAAAATAATAAATTAATCCTTATCGTTCAAGTTGAATTCATTTTTTTGACATTTTAATATTTAAACGAATGGACTGATAAGAATTATGCGTATTTAGCTTCTATTTGTGCTGCGTTTATACAGAATAATAAGCGATTTTTTTAATTTCAGAGAAAAATCAAATCAATAAATTATGACAATTTATGCTAATTTTTATTGTTTTTTATATCCTTCTGCCATAAATACAAAATAAACAATATATTTAGGGATAGAAACTATTAAAAAAATAGTAAAATCAATCCATATGTCTTTATAAAAGATAGTTTTAACCCTTTTTTGTAAAAAATTGTGACATTCGATATTATATTTATATTAAATAATCTATTAATATTAGATATTTAATAAAAAAATATTAGGAGGGTTTCACAATGAAAAATAAAATAATACTGTATGGTGTAGTAACAAGTACTTTATTGGCAGGCGGTCCCTTTTCTAATAATGCAAGTGCTTCTGAAAATCAAGGACTGACGGGGAATAATATTGGAGTTGTTTCAAGCAACATAAAAGCGGCTGAACAAAGTCAAAATAAAAATAGTGCCTATCAAGATATTGATGAAAGAGTGAAAAAGATGTTGATCAGTGCTGCTTTTGATGGTACAGAATATAGATACCACCATATAAAAGATACCGAATTAAACGGTAATATTATAGAAGGGTCTATGATTGAAAACGCTCAAATTTTGACAATTGGAGAAAATATTTTAGAAAATAATCTAGGGCATGAGGTAACGTTATTTACTAGTGGATATGAGCATGAATTTAAGGAAATGACTAGTACAACCAATACTTCAGGTTGGACATTTGGATATAACTACAATGCAACCCTATCTGTAATGATGGTCTCAGCTTCGCAAAGTTTTAGTGTTGATTATAATATGTCCACTTCAAACACTACAGAGAAATCACAAGTTAGAAAGTTCACTGTGCCTCCACAAGGATTTCCTGTTCCAGCAGGGAAAAAATATAAAGTTGAGTATGTATTTGAAAAAATAACAATATCGGGCAGAAACAGACTGAATGCAGATTTATATGGGGACGCTACTTATTATTACAATAATTTACCGATGAGCCCTCAACTTTTATATTCTGCCATGAACTTTGCTTCAGATACTCAAGGATTTGAACGCGTAATTAGAGATAATGCAGAAGGAAATGATCGATTTGGAATTAGAGCGACGGGCGAAGGACGATTTAGCACAGAATTCGGTACACGTTTATATGCTAAAATAACAGATATTACAGATTCGAAAAAGCCCGTAACAATAGAAACAAAAAAAATTCCTGTTAATTTTGAAACCCTTTCTGTGGCTACTAAAATAATTGAATAAGAATAGGAGCATGCAATACCCTTAGCGTATTAAAAGTAAGGGTATTGCATTTTTATATTGCCTCTAAAAATTGGATAACATTTTACATTATCAAAATTTTTATAGCTATAGGTATGTTACAATGAATGGCAATCGAAACGATAGATTATCAATCAACTTTGTGAACAAAACGCTCTTGGAAAACACTAAATCAATCCTTATCGTTCAGGTTGACTTCATTTTTTGTGAAATTTACCCTGGGAGAAATACTTCGATATTCTTGCCTAAAGCATATGAATTATTTTTTGTGACATTTTAATATTTAAAGGAATGGACCGATAAGAATTATGCGTATTTATCTTCTAATTGCGCTACATTTATACAGTGAATGAACCAATATAGAATAATAAACGATGTTATTTTTAGTATTTTTGTTTAATTTAATGAAGATTCGCAATTGAAAATAATAATCTGTATGATTGTAACAAAGGAAAAGCAACATGATTTCCAAGAAAGGAGGAACCACATGAGAAATTTTTTCGAAGATCAATATATAAATAGTGGTGAGCAACAAATAATAAACTTAGTTAGTGAAATTAGTGAATATAAAGGAAAGTTGACCGCTTACCAAGAGCAAAGACCTGATATGTTCACTAGGCTTGCAAAAGCGATGCCACTACAATATATAAAAAACTATGTTTCGGTATATGAGGATATAAAAGTTTCCAATAAGCGCTTAAAAGAACTTATTTTAGAAGATATGATACCCCAATCGATCTCAGAAGATGCGATATTTTGTTATTATGAAACGCTGACACTTGTACATGAAAAATCTAGTGCTTTCTCTATTAGTCCAGATACTATACAAGAATTGCATTTTCAATTAGTTCATTTTATTACCTCTGACGGTGCAAAATGGCGTCAAAAGCCATTCTCTATCCCGGGAATTCCGGAGAAAGGGATGCACACGATTGTTTATCGTCCTCTTCCTCCTGAAAATATCCCAATGGCTGTAGAACAATTATGCAACCAGTACAATGTATTAAACCATAAAAAAGAGTTACCTACACTTATATTGATAGCTCGTTTTATATTCAATCTTTATTGTATAATCCCATTTAGTCAAGGTAATGGTAGATTAATGCTTATGTTAATGCAATTATTACTAGTAAAAAGCGGACATACATTTGTTAAATATGTTTGTTTAGATGAATATATCAAGAAAAGAGAGGCAGAATACTATGAAGCCGTCTATCAATCATCGGTAAATTGGTATTGTAATGGGCATAATATGAGCTTCTGGTTAAAAACATTCTTATCTATTATTTTAGAGGCTTATAAAAATCTACATAACAGAATACGGGATTCTATATGCAGACATACTAAGATAGAGCGAATTCAGAATTTTATTCTTAATCAAGAACAACCCTTTACAAAAGAATACATTCGAAGTATTTATCCTGATATAGCCGAAAGTACAATTAGTAAAGCTTTAACTGATTTACAAGTAGGTGGTGAAATTAAACTGATTTCAAAAGGGAGAAATGCGTGCTGGATGAAAGTCAAATCTTGAAGTCGGAGGGCTACTAAGTCAGAAAAAATAGTAGTAATGCGAAAAGGAATATTGGAATTACACCGGCCAAGTCACGTATCCATGCTCCTCGTTCGACCACTGTGCAAATGGTAGGAATGAAAACGAAATGTGCTAAAAACTAACTGAGAAAAATAACAAATTGTATTGGTTGTAAAACGTTGGTCATTTTATGTTATACCACCTCCTAATGATACTCCTCTTGTTTGATGCCATCTAATCTAAGTGGACACGTTTTAGTTTCTATTGACTCACATAAACTCCCTTATTATATCTCTAGATAAGAATTCCACGTTCTCCATATTGACGCCAAATAGGTCGAATTTAGTTGGACGATCAAGGTGATATGAAAATAAATTTTTTCAAACATACATTCAGTATTAGCAGAATCCACTCATTTCTAGCAGGGGGCAACATCTCCTTTTCTTTAATGATTATACGAAGATGAAAGAGTTCCATTTTATAAAAATTCCATGTCATGATGAAGAATACATTCCTCCAAAAAAATCAGCAGATTCAAGATTAAGCCTGTGGATATTTGGGGGAATTTTATTCTATGATGGAACTTATTTTTATGAAATCTAAGTATGACTATAATCGTAGGGTTCATTTATATTTTTTTAGAAAAAACGAGGTATCTTCACATAAACTACAGATTGCGTGGTTATAATGGCTAACTAGGGGGAGATCTTAATGAACTACAAGATTCTTGTAATAGAAGATGATTTAGAAATTCAAGAATTAATTAAGCAGTTTTTGAAGACACAAAATTATACTTTAGCGGTAGCGTCAGATGGAGTAGAGGGAATAAAGAAATTAAATACTCAACCCTTTGATTTAATTCTTCTTGATGTGATGATGCCAAATCTAAATGGATTTGAAGTAGCCAAAATGATTCGTAGTCAATCTAATATACCGATTATTTTCCTAACGGCATTAGAAGAAGAACAAGATCAAATGAAGGGCTTTGATCTTGGTATTGACGATTATATAACGAAGCCATTCTCATTTCATGTGTTGATTAGACGTGTACAAGCCATTCTCAGAAGAAGCAATTATAAAAATCGGGGTAACGATTTACATTTTAATGAACTTAATGTTGATTGTGACGGATACAAAGCTTATGTAAATAAAGAGGAAATATCTTTAACGACAAAGGAATTCGAGATTTTACAACTATTACTTCATAACGAAAAAAAAGTACTTACTAGAGAAATCATTGTAGAAAAAGTCTGGGGATATGATTATTCAGGAGAAACACGGATGATTGATACACATATAAAAAATTTAAGAAAAAAATTAAATATACCCTATATTAAAACAGTCAAGGGTATTGGATATAAAATTGATGAGTAGGATTGTAGACATCATGAAGATGAAAAAAATAACCTATAAACTTTTTATGATTACTTCTCTTATATTGCTATCTTTTGCAGTATTAATTTATTTAACATTATACTTCTTCCTTCCGACATTTTACGAACAATATAAAACAAACCAACTCCAATCAGGTATGATCGACATCATTAAAAAATCAGAAAAAATAAAATTAGAACATGCAAAAAATCTTTTGGACGAGTACTCCAAAGAAAATAATGCCATCATTTACCTACAAGAAAAGGACGGAAATATTATCTACTCGCCTTCGTTCATGATTCAGGGAAATTCGCCGCCACCAATTATTACTGAAAAAACAACACCATTACAAAATGAAGAAACAGTAAATGCATTTCATAAATCTTTCCCCATTCAATTTCTAGATGAAGGTAATTTAATCGTGAATGTATTTGCTACATTTCAACCTATCGATGAAGCTTCACAGGTCTTAGTACGTTTTCTCCCTTATATTAGCATCATAGTAGTGGGTATTGGATTGGGCAGTGCCTATCTATATTCAAGATTTATTACAAAACCACTCCTTTATATAAATGAGCGTGCGCAAAAGATGGCAAACCTTGATTTTTCCGAAAATATAGTAGTTCGTTCCAATGATGAGTTAGAGGAATTATCTAATAGCTTAAATGAAATGTCGAATAACTTGCAAAAGACAATGAATGATTTACAAATAGCAAATGAGCAATTAAAAGATGATATTGAAAGAGAAAGAAAAATCGAAACAAAACGTAGGGAGTTTTTCACTACAGTTGCACATGAATTAAAAACGCCACTCACTGTCATGAAAGGTTATATAGAAGGGATGATTTATAATATCGGACCTTATCAAAATCGTGACTACTATTTAGAAAAAAACCGTAAAATTATTGAAAGAACAGAACAACTCGTCCGTGAAATTTTAAGTATGTCCAAACTAGAACAAGATACATTTAAAATTCAAGCAAGAGAAATAAATCTCCTAGATTTAATTGAGACTATTACGAAGGACCTCGCTTTTTTTGCATCTCAGAAAAATATTAGAATCATTAACAAAATCCCACCAGATAATTACGTATTTACAGACAGTGATTTATTAGAAAAAGCATTAAAAAATATTATCCATAATGCAATTATGTATTCACCACAGGGAGAAACTGTATATTTAGCATTGACGGAGGATTCAAAACAAAACCAGATTCAAATCCAAATCATTAATACAGGTGTACAAATAAAAGCAGACGAACTACAACAATTGTTTCAGCCTTTTTATAGAATCGAAAAATCAAGAAATAGGAACACTGGTGGAAGTGGCTTAGGCTTATATATTGTCAAACAAATATTTCAATCACTCTCTATTAACTATTCAGTGAATAATATGGAGAATGGTATTCAATTTTTAGTGACATTTCCTGAAAGGTAAATAATTGTTACGAAGGGCAGCTCAAATTTTAGAACCGAATGAAACAGGAATCTTGATTCACTTGAAGATAGGAGATAGATAGATAATGAAGATCAGGGCAAAGTTAATTGTGATTACATTAAGCCTCTTATTCATTCCAAGCTTAATTATCGGCGTAAGCAGTTATTATTCTGCTAAAGAGCACTTGGATGATATGGGAGAAAAAATGCTAAAAAATAATGTTGAAATGGCACTTCAGTTAATTGATGCAATGAATTATGCCGTTCAAACGGGAGAAATATCGTTAGAGGATGCTCAAGAAAAAGTAAAACAACATTTAATTGGCGATTTACATAGTGATGGTACCCGTAAAATAACTACTCATGTTGATTTAGGTGAGGACGGCTATTTTGCTATTTACGGATTAGATGGTCAAAGAATAGCCCATCCTTTCTCAGAAGGGAAAAATGCTTGGGAGAGCGTTGATAGTAACGGAATTTATATGATACAAGATATGATAAAAGCAGCAGAAAAGGGTGGGGGTTTTACATATTACGCTAGAGCATTACCGAACCAACCTGATACAGAAGAAGACAAAATAGCCTATAGCGCTTTAGATCCGAACTGGGGTTGGGTGGTAAGTGCTAGTAGCTTCATGGCATCATTTAATCATGGCGTTCAGTTAATTCAACATACGATTATGATTACACTTGCTAGTAGTGTTGTTATAGGTTTAATCGTTATATTTTTATTTTCAAGACATTTAGCAATTCCAGTTCAGATGGTCACTGATAGTGTTCAAAAGATTGCTAATCAAGATTTAACCTTTAAGCATCTAAAAGTTCAAAATAAAGATGAGTTAGGTCATTTAGCGACAGGAATTAATACGATGACTACAAATTTAAGAGGTATGATTGAATCCGTTTCAAGTTCAGCCGAACATGTGGCAGCTACATCTGAACAACTCACTGCGAGTAGTGAACAAACAAGCATGGCCTCAGATGAAATTACTAAGGCTATTCAAGAAATTTCTACAGGGCAAGAAAAGCAACTGGCTGGTATGGAGGAAGCAAATCATTCAGTTTTACAGATATCATCAAGCATCACAGAAATTACGAAAAATATTAAAGAATTAAGCGATCTATCCATTGAAACTTCTAAGGTTTCTCTTTATGGTAATGAAGTCATTACACAGACAGTGGAACAAATGAATCAAATTAATAGCCAGAACATCGTGACGACTGAAGCAATGCAATTGCTTGAAAGTAAATCACAAGAGATTGGTGAGATTATTAATGTCATTACTAGCATTGCAGCTCAAACCAATTTACTAGCTTTAAACGCAGCAATTGAAGCAGCACGAGCAGGAGAACAAGGGAAAGGATTTGCTGTTGTTGCAGATGAAGTGAGGAAATTAGCAGAGGAATCAGGCAATGCAGCTAACAACATTTCTGCTTTAATAGGTGATATTCAAATGAATACACAAAATACAGTACAAACTGTCAATGAAGGAAAAATGGTAGTGGAAAAGGGGATAAATTATGTTGCGAATGCGGGGAAAACATTTGAAGAAATCGCATTTGATGTAGACCTGATTAACAATAAACTAGCATCTGTCTCTACAGAAATTCAAGATATTAGTGGGAATACAGACATTCTTGTAAATGAAATATGGAAAGTAAAAGATGTTAGCAATCAGTCATCAAGCTATACACAACAAGTCGTAGCAGCAGCGGAAGAGCAATCTGCTACGATGATTGAGATGACATTTGCATCCCGTTCTTTAGCAGAGATGTCGCAGGAGCTTCAAAATTTAGTATCGAACTTTAAAACGGATGAATAAATAACGGTTGTAAAGGCAGCCATTTAAACTAAATATAGTGAGCTAGCAAATTTCTTGAAGTGGTGATTTGTTAGCTCTTTTTTTGTGCAAGTAAAAGAGCTGAATTATCCACTTTTAACCAGTTATTAGTGCTCCACATAAACTTCACATTCAATACACGCCAACTACAGATTCACTTTATAAAATATATTATATGTATAGTAATTTTTTGATAATAATTGGAGGAATTAGGATGGAGACTGGGATAACAAAATTTGAATCAAATCGTAAGTTTGTATTGACGAGTATTGAAAATAAAAAATCTTTCGCATTAGTATATATTACAATCATAAGTTGGCATAATGTAGATACTTTTAATTGTATAGATGAGGTTAAGAGAGAATTAGCAATGTATCAAACAGAGGTTGAATGTTACAGAGTATTTGATAAGGAATATATAGTAGTCTGTAATGTTCAGTCGCAGGCTCTTTCCATTATTAATGATTTATCACATATTGATTATGTAAGGACACACTATCTATATGTACAAGATAGAAGGCTTCCAGCGTTAAATTACGTTAGACAAGTCTATTCGCAAAATAAGGATAGTAATGCTGTAAAAGCACCCATTTCACAGGAATGTTTACTATCGAAAGAGTTTGAAATCGTTTTCCAACCCATATTGCACAATGGTGGGCAATTATCCTTTGAAGCACTAAGCAGGTGGAAATGCGAAGAACTAGGTTCGATATCACCAGGTGTTTTTATTCCGATGTTAGATAATGAGAGTTTGATAAAGTTAACTAAGAATATTATTAATAAAGCTGTTGATTTGTTGAAAAGATATAATGAAATAGTTTATGTCTCGATTAATTTAACCGCTTCATTAATCAATGATATCACTTGGCTAATGGAGCATTTGGATGACATAAATTTTACGAACAATAAACGAATTGCTTTTGAATTAACGGAGGAAACCCTAATGGGAATCGAGGCGAGAGAAAATTTAAAAATTATTCGTGAACGTGGTCATATTTTATTAATTGATGATTTTGGTTCTGGCTATTCCAATTTTCAATATATTTCGCTGTTTCCTCTAGATGGGGTGAAATTAGATAGATTGTTTATTGAGGGCAACTCAAATAAAAAGGTAGTTGCATTGCTTACAAAATTTATCAAAACACTAGATTTAAAAGTGATTATAGAAGGAGTAGAAAGCGTTGAGCAGCTTAATTCCTTATCAGAGGCCGAATATGATTCAATACAGGGCTATTACGTATCTAAACCCCTCACTATAAATGAATTGATGCTATTTATGAATCTTACTAGATAGACAAACTATGAAGCAAAAAGGGAACTCCAGACAATCTCCAGTGTAGCTGCACATATAGGATTAACTTGTAAGACAAAATACACCTTAAAAGGAAATGAAATATTATAAAAAGAACATGAGATTGGTTGCTACAACTTTTGATACTATATTTTCTGCATTTGCAGCAAAGTCCCCAACTCAAATTATTGGAAGTAGTGAATTTGTGGTAGATCAAGTGAGTAACCAGCTAACGCTAATGAGATTTCAAAAGAGAAGGTACAAGTCATTTTTAACAAAGCAGAAGCAGAGACATTAACGAAAGAGGAAGCGATAAAACAACTAGGGCGCTTTTCTGAAATAAGAAAACTCCTTTCTCAAATAACGTAAACATTTCTAATATTTTTGTGTATTTATGATGAGAAAAGCGTAAGTTAATAAAATAACCTTTTTATTTATGAGGTTATTTTAAGGGATTTATCAAAATCTATATGGATTGTTAGCTTATCATTCAAATAAGTGACTGATCTAAAATTAATAAGAAACATCTATCAATTCCAATAAGAATTGATAAATTTTATGAAATATGAAATTAGATCCCTTGACGAAGTAATTATAATGAACTGCCATTCAAAGCGTAATCATTACTAATTATGAAGTGTTAGAAATGAGAGTCAATATTACTTTAGCATGTACAGAAACAGGTGATAAAAATTGTATTACGACTAAAAATAAACGAAATAACCCAGAACGATTAGAATTAAAAAAGTATTCTCCCCGACTAAAACGTGTACGTTTCGCCGAGAAACTAAATAATAAAGTAAAAACGCTTTTAGAAAGATTCGTCAGTAATTTTCGAGTCTTCTAAAAGTGTTTTTAATTTAAAAAAATACTTGCAATATGATTAGAAATATGATTAACTAAAATATGTTTCAAATCGTAATGATTACTATTTATTAGTTTTAACATGGATAAAATCACAGTTACATCATTAAGTGGTTATTTAGGGGCTGGTAAAACAACAATACTTAATAATTTGTTATCGAATACAAAAGATTTAAAAATGGCAGTCATTGTAAATGATATGAGTGAAATTAACATTGATGCCGATTACTTTTAGATAGCATTCATCTTACTTTTATATCCCTCATATCATTAAGCTTTGGAATCGTGTGAGATCCATGTAGAATCCTCTGTTATTAAGACTATGAACTGCTTCCCATTGTAAAATACCCATTTTAAAATAGAGTAATTTTTCTATATTTACATTTAGCTTAATAGTGAAATAACAGTCTAAGAGAGGTACATAAAAAGATTATGAAATAGAAATAAAATAAAGTTCCCAGTAGTATTGCGAGAAATGTTATGAAGGAATTTGGCCTAAAGGTAATACTTATTGAAAAGAGGCAGTCAAATCATGAATAGAAGATACTAATTGAAATGTCTAATGGGTTTATTTGTTAGTTTTTTGGAAGATTAATAAATGAAATACAGAAACATAAAGACTTTGGGTGTTTGGAGTAGAATGAAAATAAATAAAAAAATATTGATAATAGTAATCATTACTATTTATAATGGTGGAGCGACCTGTTCAAAGCGTAATCATTACTTTTTGTGAATTTGAAGGAGGGAGGAATAAATAACATTATTTATAAAAAGAAATCAGATTAGAAATTACTTCTTTTTGTGTGGATTGATTTTAGCATCAATTAAATGGAATAACGATGAATTTAAGGAGACTAAACATGTTAAAGAGAAAATATTTTTTATTTATCCCATTATTTGTTTTACTTTTTTTAGTAGCTTGTAGCGATGATACAGCACCCAATGCTGGTGAAGAAAGTAGTGTTAATAAAAATACATTGAAAATGTCTTGGCCGTCAGATATAGGAGAGGCGAACCCTCATTTATATTCACCAAACGAAATGTTTGCACAGGCGCTGCTATATGATCCATTAGTTGCTTATGGAAATGATGGGACAATATCTCCAGGATTAGCTGAGAATTGGGATATTTCTGAGGATGGTAAGGAATATACATTTCATTTGCGAGAAGGAGTAGTATATTCTGATGGTTCTATGTTAACAGCAGATAACGTTAAACGTAATTTTGAGACAGTTATCGGAAATAGTTTAGCGCATAGTTGGTTAGAGGTAGTAACAGTTATTGATGAAGTTGAAGTAATTGATGAGTTAACAATAAAGGTCTCATTAAAAGAATCATATTATCCGTTTTTACAGGAGTTGGCTTTAATTCGTCCATTACGTATGTTAGGTGACGCTGGATTTCCAGATAGTGGCAATACAGCAGATGGAATCAAGAAACCAATTGGTACAGGGCCATGGATTTTAAATGAAGCAGATGAAAATCATGCTGTATTTACGAGAAATGAAAATTATTGGGGAGAAAAACCCTCGATTGAAAAAGTAGAAGTGAAATATATTGCTGATTCACAGATGCGTATGATGGCTTTAGAAAATGGTGAAATTGATTTAATTTTCGGAAGTTCCCAACTTACTCCAATTGAGTTTACCACATTGAGACAGAATGACGAGTATTTGACTGAAGTTTCAGACCCTCTATCAACTCGTATATTATCTCTTAATACCACTTTTGGTGTAACTAAATATAAAGAGGTACGATTGGCGCTTCAACATGCACTAGATCGACAAACTATTATTGATCATATTTTAAGTGGTATGGAGCAAGAGGCACACTCTTTATTTTCACCAGGATTCCCATATAGTGATATTGAAATTGAAGAATATAATTTTGATGTAGAAAAATCTAAAAAAATTCTAGATAAAGCTGGCTGGATAGTTGATGGAAAAACTGGGATTCGTTCAAAGAATGGTGAAAAGCTTGAATTACTAATGGCTTACAATTCAAGCGACCAAATTCATAAAGCAATATACGAGTATTTACAAGGAGCTTGGAAAGAAGTTGGTGCGGATGTGAAATTGGTAGCCGAGGATAATCAAGTGTATTATGCACGAACAAAAGCAGGTGAATACAACATAGTAATGAATGATACTTGGGGCGCACCTTATGATCCTCATATGTATATACGTACTATGACAGGAGAGCAACAAATTGGTAACTATTCCATTATGGGAACAGATTCGAGTGACAAACTTATAGAGGAAATTACACGTGTTATTAGATCTACAGATGTAACTGAGCGGGCTTCATTATATGAAAGTATAATCCAAACAATTCAGCAAGAGGCTATCTTTATGCCAATTTCATATAAGCAAAATTATCTTGTGGCAAATGATGTATTCAAAAAAATCAAATTCTCTCCTCAACAATTTGAGGTACCAATTAATTTATATGAGATGAAGTGATAATAATGGCAAAGTACTTTTTAAACCGCTTTTTTAGTATGACTATAGCAATGATTGGTTTAACGTTAATTGCATTTTCACTCATGCGTATTATGCCTGGTGATCCGATAGAGTCATATTATATGGCAAACCATATTCCAGTAACAGATGAAATACTAGAGCAAGCAAGAGAGGAGCAAGGGTTGGATAAGCCCTTGCTCACACAATATGTAACATGGCTTGGTGGAGTATTAAAATTCGACTTTGGAACTTCATATATGAATGGAAACGCAGTTAGTGAGGAATTATTGTCCTATTTTGGTGTTACAACTCAGTTGGCGCTCGTAGCTTTTCTATTAATATTAGTTATTTCTATTCCACTTGGGATTTTTAGTGCAGTAAAAAAGGGCTCTGCTTTTGATAATCTAACAAGAATGACTATATTTTTCATTGCCTCGATGCCTAGTTTTTGGCTAGGTTTCGTTCTGATTTATGTTGTAGCTTTTAAGCTTAATCTTCTTCCACTTATGGGATGGGGAAATTTAGATGCAATCATTTTACCAGCATTAACTTTAGCTTTGGCCAATGTACCATTTTACATTCGTATGATTCGTACAAATATGATTGAGCAAATGGATAAGCCTTTTATAACGTTTGCACGTGCTAGAGGTATAAGTGAGTCAGTCATTATTCGTAAGCATATTTTTAAAGCTACATTGACACCATTTATAACTTCACTTGCGATGACATTAGGGGTACTTATTGGTGGGGCTGCAATAGTTGAAATTATTTTTTCTATACCCGGCATAGGCCGTTATATTGTTACTGCAATAACAGCGAGAGATTATAACGTAATGCAAGGTTTCATTATGATTATTGGTTTCTTCTACATTATCATTAATTTTTTAGCGGATATAATATGTGCGTTTATTGATCCGAGAATTCGATTAAAGGAGGAATTGTGATGAGAAAAAAATGGGCATTTTACTGTAGTACGTTTCTTGTAAGCATCCTATTTTTTGTTGCGATATTTGGGCCATTGCTTATGCCAAATGATCCTCATTTACCGAATATGGCCATGAAGCTACAAGGTTTTTCAATACAATATCCTCTTGGGACAGATCATTTAGGACGTTGCGTTTTATCAAGGTTAATCGAAGGTGCGAGAGTGTCGTTATTTGTTGCACTCATTGTACTACTAGTCACGCTACTAATTAGTATGGTCGTTGGTATAACTGCAGGCTATGTTGGAGGTTGGATTGATTTAGTCTTAATGCGTCTATGCGATATTTTGCTCGCAATTCCAAATTTTATTTTTGCGCTTATTATTGTTGGTGCACTTGGAGCAGGGATGGGAAATCTAGTAATTGCAATTGTCATTGTAATTTGGGTCGGCTTTGCACGAGTTATACGGAATATGGTTGTGAGTTTAAAAGAAACGAATTATGTGGTTTATGCCAAAATTTGCGGTGTCCCGACTTTGAAAATTATGTGGCGTCATATCGTACCGTTTGTATTTCCGCAAATGCTTCTACTAAAGCTAATCGGTTTAGGTTCAACGATATTAATGATTTCAGAGTTGTCTTTTTTAGGACTTGGGATAACGCCTCCAACAGCTGAATGGGGCATGATGATTAGTGAGAGTAAAACATACTTAATGATAAAACCTGAGTTAATGATCATTCCAGGTGTAATGCTTTCAATAACTGTATTAACTTTTAATGCATTTGGTGATTCGTTAAGAGATTTACTTAATCCAAAATCAGTGTGAGAAGAGGTGAAATAATATGTTAGAGATTAGAAATTTAACTGTATTTATCCATAATAAACAGGTGCTAAATCAAGTGAGCTTATCAGTTCCGAAAGGCAAGGTTGTTGGAATTATTGGGGAGAGTGGTAGCGGAAAATCTGTATTATGTTCGACGATTTTAAATCTTTACCGTAAAGAGCGATCTGCAAAGGGAAGTATTGAATTTGATGGAAAGAGTTTGCTTTCGATAGAGGAGAGAAAAATGCGTGAGGTGCGAGGAAAGGAAATTGGGCTCATTATGCAAAATCCAATGTCCATGTTTAATCCAATTGTGTCGATTGGTGGACATTTCATTGAAACGCTTCAAGCACATACAAAAATGTCTAAAAAGGAAGCAATTGAGAAAGCAAAGGAGCAGCTCGCACTTTTTCAATTAGGTAATGTAGAGATCTTAAACAAATATCCAAATGAACTAAGCGGAGGAATGCTTCAGCGTATCATGATTGCCATTGCAGCAAGCCTTGAGCCAAAGCTATTACTTGCTGATGAACCTACCACAGCACTAGATACTATGACACAACTTGAAATATTAAAGGAATTAAAAAAACTTCATGAGAAAACGGCAATGTCGATGTTGATTGTATCGCACGATTTAGGTGTTATTGCAAATTTAGCAGAAGAAATTGTTGTAATGAGAAGGGGGATTGTAGTTGAGCATGGTCCCACTACCCATATTTTATTGCATCCGATTCATCCTTACACTCAAACGCTTGTTGCAGCACGGGATGAGCATAGTAAGTTAGAAGAGCTTGCTGATAAGTATGAAGGTTCAGTATCAGGAGAGCTTGTCTTATATGATCAGAACCACTGGGTGAGAATGGAGGGGACAAACAGATGATCCAAGTACAGCAAGTATCTAAAAGCTATAGTCAATCACGATTTTTTAGGAAGAAAAATTCGATGGTAAAGGCAGTAGAAAATGTGTCGCTTAATATAAAAGAAGGCAGTTGCTTTACGTTGCTAGGACAAAGCGGTTCTGGAAAAAGTACGCTTGGTAAAATGATACTTGGAATTGAAAAGCCAGATGATGGTGTGATTTTATTTAATGGGATAAATGTACATAAAACAACTATAAATGAACGAAAACGATTGCAACAATCGTTACAAGTGGTATTTCAAGATTGTCATAGTGCAGTAAATCCTAAGCTCAAAATCAGAGACATTATTGTGGAACCAATACTAGTATATGAAAAGCTAGATATAAATCAAATAGAGGATCGTGTAGGAAAGTTACTAAAAATGGTTGGTCTGTCAGAAGAGGATATGATGAAATATCCTCAGCAATTCAGTGGCGGACAATTACAGCGAATTACAATTGCACGTGCGATTTCCACACAACCTCGATTGATTGTTTTAGATGAATCAGTAAATAGTTTGGATGTCTTGGTGCAAATTAGTATTTTAAAACTACTCAAACGATTACAGCACGAGTTAAAACTAACTTACTTTTTTATCACCCATGACATACATGTAGCTCGACTTTTGGCAGATGAAATCGCGATTATGCATAAAGGAAGAATTGTGGAACAACTACTGATAGATGAGTTAGAGAATGCAAAACATGTGGCCACAAAAATATTATTGGATTCACAACTTAAAATCGATTCTATTCACCACCAATTGGACCTAAAAGAGGAGTTGGAATTATGAAAGTAAGTCCATTATCTTTTAGCATGCTACAAAACTACGGCTTGGCAATTTTTTATTTTACGGCTAATTCTGTATTAACTGTCATATTCCCTTTGCAGGCAGCTAATCACGGAATGAAAGAGGCAGAAATCGGTCTGATGATGGGAATCTATATGTTTGTTTGTATGGTGTTACGTCCATGGGCTGGTCAAATGGTATCAAAATACAGTGTCCATACAGTAATGAAATATTTATTACTAGGGCATGTAGCAGCACTCCTTTTGTATGTATCGCTTGGTGTTGAAAGTCTTTATGTTGTGCGCATTTTGCAAGGAATCGTGACGGCATTTTTCTCCATGTCGATGCAAATGGGTATCACGGAGACTTTACGAGATGAAGATAGAGGACAAGGTATGGCAATGTATTCTTTATCAAGTGTCATGCCAGGGTTATATGGACCAGCATTAGCAATGGTTATCTGGGTTCAAGGAGATGTATCTTGGCTATTAATTTTTATTACCTGCTTAGCTTTTGCACCTCTTATGTTTTTCATTAGATCACCATTACCGAAAGTAAAAAAAGAAAATGTATCGTTCACCTTGGAGGATATGAGAAAAGGAATGAAATTAGCTCGTGCGCATAAAGGGTTAATCGTTTCTTCGGGGGTAATGCTTATAGGTGCAAGTATATTTGGGGCAATCTCGACATTTTTACCTCTGTACTTTTTAACTACAAATACAGGGAATGTTGGGCTTTATTTATTTCTGCAGGCTCTAGTTGTTGTAGGGAGTAGATTTATTTTTAGAAAATATATTCCATCTGATGGAAAGTGGCATCCAGGTTTCATAACCCTTATATTGAGTAGCTCTATTATTGGGACAACGATGCTAGCGGCACTTCCTCTTATCGGATCGTTTGTCTATATTAGTGTTTTATTTAATGGAATAGCAGCAGCGATGTTATATCCTACATTAACCACATACATTTCTTTTGCAATTCCGGAGTCACATAAACATGTATTATTAGGGTTATTTTTAGCATCGTATGACTTAGGTTTTTCTTTAGGTGGGATGGTAATGGGTATTATCGTACAATTTGGTTCATATCCAATGATGTTTTCTGCATGTTCAGTAATTGGTTTATTGGCAATTATATATAATTTAACTGCTAGTGGAGAATATACTAACTTAGAACATTGTGATGCTTTTCAAAGGTCCAAGTAAAGAAGTCAATGAGAATGTCCAAAATACCTTCATTTTTAGCGTGACTTCGCTTCAACATCATTATATTTAATTTAAGATTGATTAGGAACTGATATTTTTTAGGATGGTTGAAAGAATGAATGATCAGATGGGTGCTATTTAAGGGCCATACCTAGTAAAGAAAAATGAAAAACCCCAAAAGCTGCATATAACAGGCTTTTAGGGCTTTGTAGGGTACATATTACAAAATAAAAAAATTAGTCCGTGAAGCATAAAGATGATAAGTAACCTAACATTAATAAAAGACCAATACCCATTACGATGCTCATGATTTGTACCTCCTTTAAAAAACCGACACATTATTCATAAATATTGTACAATGAATTATAGAAATATGAAACCTTTTAATGGCGAGAACGTATATAATAATAGGAGAATTACCAATTTGTACATAAAGAGTAGGTGACAAAAAATGAAAACGTGGGTTAAAAAAAGTATAGTTATCATGGTTGCGTTTTTAACATTTGGTTTAATAACGCCTACACATGAAATTTGGGAAGCATTTGATCACAATCCTTCGAACCGTGCATCCATCGGCCCTGAACCGAGGACAAGCACTGCTGTTGCTGCTGAGCATGATGATTATCAAGACGAACAGATACAAATTCAAGAAGAAGAGATCGATTATAATGCCTTACTCCTAGATGCAGCAAGAGAGCAATCGTACATAAAATTTGGCACAAAAGTCGGTCCGAAAATTAGCAATGAATTCGACAGCATCATCTTCCCAAAAATGGAGGAAGCAATTGCGATGACAGTGGCTAATCTTGGCGATCAAAGCGCTGCATCATTAACAATCTCTGAAAAGCCAAGTGGTCATTATGGTGAAAAAATTTTCAATGTCATTAACAATGAAACCGGAGCAGATGTAATCCGTTTCCATGTGCGTACAGAAAAAAGACCACAGGAAGGCTACTACTATAACTTCCACTATCACAGTGCCGAGGACGAATTCATGGTACACCACAACCTTGGCGATATCTATTGGGAAAAAAACACACCACCGAAGTGGTTGTCATAAAAGATGTGAAACACTCGTTTACAATGCGAGTGTTTTTTTATTTGGAAACATTGATATATCAACGTTTGTAGTAAATGTTTTTGTCATATTCTTTTAGAGATATACAGAGTGGGGGAGGTAATGAAATATATGTACCCTAAAATCATCATTTTTTGATTTCCTTAGATTTAAATGAAATCTAAAGTGATGATTTCATCGTTAAAATAATGCCTTTTGAAATCCATTAATGCGGGCGATAAGCGAGATTTGTCCAACATGATATGCTTCATGCGTATACACATGATTAAACAGCCAATTTAGTGTAGGTACTGAAGGTGGCATCCATCCATCTGAAAATTTAAGAATTTCGACTAATTTATTGAGTTGCGAATCTTCTAATGTATGTAATATGTCATCAGTATAGTCTCTAATTTGAATATAGCTATATAATATATCTTTAGGTGAACAAGCATCGTTAAGATTTAAAATACAACTTTTTTTAAGTCCAATTTCATTCACCCAATAGTCTTCGCTACTTGATATATGAGAAATTATCCAAGCTAGATTATTTGGATAGAAATCTGGTTTCTTAAACCAAAATTCCTCATCAAGATTGTTTAGGTAAGGTATCAAAATTTTTCTAAGATCATTACGATATGGAAGCAGCAAATAAATACATCCTTTCACTTATTAATATGTTTATTATAAATGAATTGATAAGAAGGGTTTTTAGAAATTATAAAAATACTTTATTTCATAGTTCAAGAAGTATATGGCTGGAGAATTAAATATTTGGAATGATCAATCGAAAGAAAATGTGACATAGTGAGGTGTAAATAATTGGACGAAAGATTGACTGAGAAATCAGTAGGTGATTTTAAATACGACTGAAAAACTTTAAACATAAATCGAATGAATTCAATGATTATGATACTTTCTTTGCTTATTGCAAAGCTGTTAAAAGGTTGGGAGAATTAGAAGGTGCAAATGAGTCAAAACTAATTAAAGAATGGTGCAAAGATGATGGAGATGTCTCTGGTGGAGTTTCTCTATAGTAGAACCACCGTATGGTAGAACACCTTTAGACAGCGACGTCTCTAATTAAGTTACGCATTCTAGGAGGATTGTGTTGCCAATAGGAGTAAATGAATTTGAATAGTTTAATGTCGCACTTTGAGGATGAAGGATAGCAAATGGAACATTATTATAAAAACCAGTACTCTGTTTTATTGGCACTATTTAGAACTCTATATAAAAAAATCCCCACTAATACGTTTTAAACGTCCTTAGAAGGGATTTTACATTTATTAAATTATTAGTGGATTAGACATACCATAACATGAGAACCTAAACAACTAGCACAAGCAACAGCACCTACAACATTTCCACCAAATATTACTGACGCACATGCAGCACTACATATTTGTTTTGTTAGTTCAGGGGCATCATACCAATAGTTTTTTAAGCATTCCCATGAATCACTCCAATAACCTGCTTTAGCACTATTGGTTGATAAAAGGGAAACTTCTGAATTTTCATCGAAATAAACTTGTTTATCAATTACCTTATTTGTACTTGCTTCAAGAGTCATACCAAGCATGTCTTCGTTATTTAATGTTGCATAAGTAACATTGATTTCATCATTCTCTACATCTAGAGTTGATTTCATTATGATAAATTCACCGACTTCACCAGTTGTTTTATCATAAGTAGTCAGTAATCGTATATCAAAACTTTCATTGTTCTTTTTATAAGGAATCATCAAACCATCTTTATTCTTACCGTAATCCATATATTCAGTATTTTGCCAATCAAAGTCTTCTCTACTGTATTCACTATGTGTGAACTTCTCTGCAATATCTAAATCCTCTTTTACTTCATTTACGACTACTGAGTTATTAAGAAAACCATTCTTTTCAATTTGCAAAGGTGCTTGTTGTGAACAACTATTACAATCATTATGTTCATTTGTTTCTTTAGCCAAAGCACCTAAATTTACAGATAGGGGTTGAAATACTAAAAGCATAATCATTACAAAAAGGATTAATTTTTTCTTCATTTACTACTCCTCCTAACTTTAAATTTACTTTTTGAAAAATTTGTACCACGGCGTACCTATAAAGAAAACAGCAAACAATAGGATGAGAAAATCATAGGTTTGTATCCCATCTGAAAAAAGGATTAGTAATACGGCTATCAATGCCAATACTCTAAGTAGGACTGATTTTTTCATTTAAGACCCCCATTCTTTTCTGATATTTCGGGAACAGTTTATACACATAAACCATTCATAGAAAATTTTAACATTAAAAATGAATGTTTTCCATATAAATTCCAAATGTTTTTCTTTTATATTATGAAATTTATTCTCCTCTATTAAATATGTGTAACATAAAGTTTCTGTTTTACATAAGCAGGTAGTAAATTAGAATAGTAAAATTAAAAGTAGACAAGAAGAGTCAAAGTCTAGTTTTTTGAGAAAAGGAGTGTTTTATTAGAATTTAAGATTTAATAGAGTGATAGATGTCAAAGGATTATTAAAATAAAGTAGCTTGTTTCTACATGTGTAAACATCTCTGAAAAAAGTAGAAAAAAGAGCATACATACCAATTTGAAAAATTAAAGCAGTTGACTTTTCAGAGTATGTTTATGCTCAGAAAGGACAAAAATTAGCAGTTAATAATGAATCTACAGGTCAATTTAACTTTATTACTCAATTGGTAGATTCTAATAATAATAATATAGGAGATGAAGTATATTTCACTGATACTCAATATAGGACTGTACCAATTTCTGGTAATTACAGGGTGAAAGTATATTGTAGTGATACATCAATTAAGGAAAGATGTACTGGAAGAGGTTCAGTCTCCCAATAAATATAAAGAGTAAGGATCTAAGTTCGAGTGTTAGTGAACTTAGATCCTTTTTCAATTATATTTTGTAATACAGCTAAATAATTCATACTTTTATTGAAATACTAAATATCGAAGGGAGGTTTATTGAAAACAGTTCAGAGATTAATGCTTTATTTTATTAATTGGGGTGTAGCAAAATGGTTAAAATAGTTTGTAATATTTTATTTATAATTAGTTGCATTTTTATTTTTACCTTTAGTGTTAATGTTTATGCAAATACTCAATCGTCCTCTTTAGTGGATAAATATTCTGAAGGAGGATATAAATCCCTTGACAGTGCTGTTCATGCGTTTGAAAAATACTACAAAACTGAAGTAAAGTTACCAACAATTCCTTCTACCATTTCATTTACACACAAATTCGGTAAATTTTATGTAGATTCTGAATATAATCTGAATACCACTTTAAACTTAATTTTTGTAAATGAACATATAAAAGAGAATATATTTAAAATTGATATTCGGTCTTTAAAACATAAATTGGACTTTGAAGGTGAAAGTTATCCACTCAAAGATGGTAGTAAAGGAGTTTATTTTGAACATCAAATATATAAGTTCTTTGTCTTTGAAAAAAATAATTTGCAGTATATGTTTGGCATTCATAAAAAAGGTACCGATTCCATCAAACCAGAGTTACTTGTTGAAATGGCAAATTCAATTTAGCTTTAAATAAAAACCAGGGACTACTTGTTTTTATTAAAAGTAAGTTGCAAACGCTGATTTTATACAGAAAGAAACCAACTGTTTTGAAACAAAGTTTGATCAAAACAGTTGGATCTTTATTTATCTAGTTTGGTTTTTATAAAAAAGTTTGGTTATTTCGGGATGTGAATATTCAATTAAAGCTACCCGTTAGCCATCCATGTAGCGCAAAAACCAGCGCTACACCACAGAAAATGAAAGAGGATTACGTTCTTTCATGGGAGTTTAATAAGAACAGCAACGCTTCTTCCACAATCGCGCCCGATTGCATAATACGAATTCTTTATCTCGCATTATGCAATCAGAATTTTTATAATACCTATTTGAACGAATACCTTGCTATATTAGGTAATATATTTTATAACTAATTATGGAGGTGAAAAACTTGGAAATTAACAAAGAGGTTTTAAAAGGACATATTGATACAATAATCCTATCGTTATTGCGTAGCAGAGATATGTATGGATATGAATTAGCAAAATTTGTTCGTGAAAAAAGTGAAGACCAATTTGAATTAAAAGAAGGTACGCTTTATTTGTCTTTAAAGCGATTAGAAAAAAACAAATGGATTTCTTCATACTGGGGTGATGAACAGGGACCAGGCGGAAGAAGAAAATATTATAAACTTACACCTTTAGGTGAAGATGGTTTAGAAGAAAAGCGTGAGGAATGGAGATTTGTAAAAAAAATTATTGATACATTTATCGAAGGGGTAGATAAATTTGAAACAGATTGATAAATATGTTAATTCGGTTTATCAGAATGCAAGTGGAGATAAAAAAGCAATAGAAGAATTAAAGTTAGAGATGAAAAATCATCTTTTAGAAGCTGTAAGTGAATTAAAAGAGTCTGGGAGAACAGAGCAAGAAGCAATTAATATTGCAATTGAACGATTCGGCGAGGAAAAAGAAATGCGTTCTATTGTATCCCAGCTATTTAAAGTTCAAAAGGCATTTGCTAAATGGGTTCTTTATATTGGGATAGCCCTTTTACTTCTTTCAGCTGTTGTTTTTGCATACTTTTTAAATATTGGAAATGAAAGAACGTCGGAGCAATCAATAATATCATACGAAATTGGCGATTTGATTGAAGACGATACTAAATTAACTACATTAACAGAAGAGAAAATCAAAACATTACTAAGTAAAGCTAGTTATATAAAAAAGATGAATGTTTATCTAAATGAAGACAGAGAGACCTCTGTTTATAATTTAGATAAAGACATTAATCATACATTTTCTTTGGTATATAGTGACTTACATTATGGAAGTGATAATAGTTTTGTGGAAATTAAAGTTCTTGATTATCGTAATATTGGATTTCTTGCGATGCTTTTCGGACTTACATGCTTTGGAGTCCTTTTCTTTATTTGGGCTATAATAAATGTTTATCATAAAAGAAAAAGTCATAATGCTATTTGAAGGTTAAGAAAGTAATATTCCATAAATTTCAATAAAAAATAGCAACTGAGCGAATTCAGTTGTTATTTTTTATGTTATTCACATGTCAAAATGTTTGCTAAAAGCAATGAATTTAAGTGTGATTTTTTGTTTTCTCCCCATCAACTGAAACAGTTAAATATATCAATAAAAATGTATACCAACAAAATTAAGAATCCTACGGGAACATACGAACAAATTGTTTAGTAAGAAAAAGAATGGGCAGTCCACTTATTACGAATGCCCATATTTTAAAATTATTTGAACTGTTCAAAATGATTTGCGACCCATCGTTGATGATTTTCAGCCACATATTGTTCAACTGCTATTAAGCGATTCACTAACTCCTCTTTTGAAAGCTGCATATATTTCTTCTTAGCGTTATTTACATCACGTTCAGAAGAAATCCTTCTTAATGCTGTCTCGTCAAATTTAGAAGGTATTACTGTTTTTTTACGAGTATTCTTCACTTTGTACGTTCTGCTATGCTGTTTATAATATTCATGTAGTTCCTCATTACGCTTAATGGTATTCATATGGATGCCTTTACCGTTGTCATCAAAAGATTTGGAATGCTCGCTAATGTTATGATAGGTTACAGGAGTTCCTTGTGCGACAAGAAAGTCAATAGTTTGTATGCCAATAGAAACAGAACGCTTCTTACGTTGCTGATGTACTTTATCAAGCCACTGATGTTTATCTAAATGGATTCCTTTTGGTGATTGGTTCATAGCTACGTTCCTCTCTATATTGTTTAATTAAATCAATCTCTTTCAATTCAATCTTCGCTTGTTTTGCCATCTCTTTCGCTTTTCGAACTTCGACCCCTAATCCCATTTGTTTAAATCGCCTTTCCATATCTTTTGATAATTGAATGACTTCTAATAATTCATCCTCTTGATCTGGTTCGGGTATTTTTGCTTTGCAACCTAAACATTGCATTTTAGTAGGGCAAATGTAATCTGTAGCGCAAGTGCCACCCAATACTTTATTGAATACACCAACTTTTTCTGCATGGGCATCAAATTCTTTTTGTAGCTCTTGTGGACTTCTTAAATACACATCATCAATGTCTACATAACTTGAAATAACATCATGTAACTCACTTACTGATTCTGTTATTTGGGTAGGTGTAGGAGCTGAATAATACGCTGTTACGTTGAAATCCTTTTGATGCAACATTTTTGCGACAATATCAATCGGCATTTTTTGACGTTGAACAGCTTCTGTCGCAAATGCATGACGCAATAGGTGTGTTTTTATAGTTACAGCTTTTCCGTCCTGTATCTCAAACAATAATCCATGAAGTAAAAATCGAATGGAACTGTATAAAGCAAAAATGCTTAATGCTTTCCCTGCATATTGGAAATAATAAGGAATAGGTGTGGGAAATAAGTGCTTTCTATCATCTCTGTATGAGACACTTGGAATTTTATCACTGCCATAATGTGCTTTTAACATCCTTGATACCATTTGAATATGTTCCATCGTTTGTTTACTTATATAAAATTCTTCTAATGAATCTCTTCCTTTAGGAATAGTTCTATAGGAATAATGTAGCTTGTTGTTAATTTTCTTTACCTCAATACATTCTTTTGTATTACTAATTTGAAGTAATTCGTTCAGTCTTGCACCTGTTGTTGTTAAAATATCGATGGCTAATAACCCAAATGTACAAGCCACATAAAATGGCTCTACATCTATTAGTAAGCCTTCTGCTTTGCCCTTGTGTAAAGTGATAAAAGTTAAAGGGGTTAGTATGCCTTTATGCTTCGAATTAAACGGTTCTGTTTTTTGCTCGTTTTCAGACTCGTATCCCCATAAAAACAAGAAATTTAAAATCTTCTCGTGTTCTTCAACTGGTCTGTTGCTAAACCAAGCTCCTAATACATTCTGCTCAATTAATTCATTAAACCAAAACCCTTCTGGTACTGAATCGCTCTCTATTGATTCAGCAAGAATAAACTCAAGGAAATAAGCATTATTTTCATCAGAATAAGTTGATTTTTTATGTTTTGCTCGCTTTATAATAGTCTCTGAAAACTCCTTTTGATGGTTCAGTACAAAGGAAGGTTTATCCCATAAGTGAAAATAAAATACTTCTCCAATCCGTTTGGGTTCTGCATAAGAAAATTCAATAGGCAATGATATTGAATCGGCTTCTACAATCTTTATTTGTTGCTGAAATGCATCTCTTAGTCTTTTCATTTGATTCCATCGTAAATTCGCTTCGGCACGTATTGTTGGAAGATGGGGAACTATGGCATCAGTTTCATTTTTTCTAATATGTTGTGCTTCTTGAATTGCTAATTTGGTAAAGGAAAAGTCTCTTGAATCAAATGAAATAGGAGGAAGCAAAAATTGTTTATAATATAACTGTTCATCCAAAGTTAAATTATTCTCAATCTACTTTTGGGTATAATATAAATCCGCTCTATATGTACTTAATAATTCACTATTCATCCGATTTGATGCGTTAAAGCAAACTGTTAAAGGTAGAAAGGGGTGATTTTCTTTAAATACAAGTAGCTCATACTTACTTTCGATATGCTTTGGACAATACTCAAACCAATACAATAATTAACCTCCCTCAAAAAAACGAACGTTCTTATATTAATTTCCTTTTTAGTCATTGTACAGTGTTTAACTTTTTAATAAATGTAGATGGGAAAGATGGTCAAAATAAAATGCACATCACTAAATAATTTACAATTTAGTAATGTGCATTTTTATTAAATGTGTAACATTATAAATGAAACACTATTGAATAAGACTTCATGTACAATTACTTGTACTTAATCTTACAGAGTAGTACCTGGTTTTTTGAGGAATATCTACATCGTTTATTATCGAACATAACATTACTTCATTTGGTTATTTTTGGTATAAAACTATTCGTTTTAAGTAGAACCAAAAGGCTCAATCATTACAACTTTGTAAAATGGCGATAACTCTTCTACTAGCGGCTTAAAATCAAGTGCTGGTGTTCCTGTCCCAAAACCTGGTAGTAGCACGACTGTTTCTGTGCCTTGTCCTTGAATCAAAACATTCATATTTTTTCCATCCACTAATTTTTCTATCTTTTGAAAATTAATTCTTGATAGTCTTCAAAATGTTCAGTAATGGATAATGGATTAAACTACTATATGAATTTTGAGCGTCTAATTTGTAATAACAGTATACTTAGTCTTCATCTGGTTTGAGAATTAGTGTAAACGGAGGGGGAGGGAGGTTTACTTTAAATGCTGCATCATACCTAATGTTTAAATTCCGTTGAAGCTGCCTCTGTTGGAATTGTTAATGCTTAAGGTTTGTTAGCTGAATTTCAGGTTTGGCTACTTTAAATCAAGACACTTCACCACAATTTTTGCAAAACAACAAAATAAGTGGGGAGCCCGAAGCAATTAAAGATCTTATAGGTCTAACATTTCTATCACTAGATAATTTATCATGACCAAGCTAACCAGTTGCAAAAGAGTTACTACTACAAGCTCTACAGACTAATTTATTATTTTCCATAATATCACCTCATTGTGTAGTAGATGTAAATGATAACGTGAAAAAAGCTATAGCTTTTGCAAAGGCTACAGCTTGAAGTCTTACAAACTCATCGCATTCTCCTAACTTTCAAAACTACCTAAAACCATAAAATCTACAATAACGCCACTTACTGGATTTTCTGAACCTAATACACTAATTCCTAATACTGTGACACCACTAATATTTGTAATATTAGCAGAGACATATTTTCCAGTACTATTCTTTTCTCTCATTTGTACTCTTGGTCTTGCATTGATCGATGAATTTGTAGAATATACGCTTGCCACGGCATAGTCAATCGTTGATAATAGTGGATTGCCATTAGCTAATGCATTGTCTGTAAAATAAAACGTAGCTATACCATTTGCGTCTGATGTAGCTTGCCCATAAACAATGCGCCTTTCTTTTTTGGGATTCGACTCTCCCGCTTTAAACACATGCAATAATGTTGGTGCTAGTGTGATGAATTCAATACTCATAGCCTTACCCCTTGTTATATTTTGGCATTATTACTATACTATGAATTTTTTATTCGTTTATTACTTCTTCACTGTCCTTGATGATTCTTGTTTAGAGAGGAAGTTGAAAGAAATGATTGAGTGAACTACTTTGAACAGAATGTGCATTTAAAAATATTTAGTATTACAGGTGGTGAGCCAATGATGAGTAAAAAATCTGTCTAAAATTAAAAAGCTGTAGCGTTGTTACACGCTACAGCTCAAATCGGTTAATGCTCTTTGTTGGTTTAGTCATATAGCATTATAACATACTGGAGAGCAAAATGGTGTTAAAAGGATAACAGGTAGCTACTACAGATCATTTATGGGTGATAATAGTAGCTATATTCATGCAAAGATAGCCATGTACGAAATCAAGAGGGATGCAAGTGATCAAGTGTTAATTACAGCAGCCTATTTAGTGGTCAAAATTATAAAATGAAGGAATACAAGCAAGCGATTGCAGAGTACAACAGATGCATCCATGATTCCACTTGCTTAACTCATACTGTTGGAGTCAGTGCCTTGATTTCGCAGATTGTCTCCTAGTAGCATTCATGTTAGAGCTTATGCTAGATTTTGAGAAATTTTGTTTTACTAGTATAATTGGAATATATTCGTTATTGTGTTTTGAGATGGGAGAAATGTATGAAAGATCGTAAGCAAGTGGTCATCGAAGCAACATTGCAATTATTTACTGAAAAAGGGTATCAGCACACATCGGTTCAAGATATTTTAGATAAAGCCAATATTTCAAAGGGGACATTTTATAACTATTTTTCATCCAAAAATGAATGTCTTTCAGCTGTGCTCGAACAAAATCGTCTAGAAAGAAATGTTTTAAAAGAGGAAATTCTAGTCGGCAAGAAAATAGATGATATAGAAGTTTTAGTTGAACAATTAATCGCTTCCTTAAGGATTAAAGAAAAATATAACTTAATGCCTTTATTTCGAGAAATCTCTTTTTTGCATGATGAAGAGTTGCAAAAAATTCTTGCTGAACACCGTTTTTATGAAATCACATGGCTAAAAAATAGATTTTATGATATTTATGGGGAGGATGGAAAGCCCTATTATTATGAGTGTGCAATCATATTTTTTGGTACGTTCCAGTATATATCCTTTTATTGGAATTTAGCAACTAAGACAACAATTGATATAAAAAAGGTAGTCTACAGATCGATAAAGTATGTAGAAAGTTTTCTTCCAGAAATGATTGAGAGTGGAGAAATATTATTAGAGCCAAATGATATGTATTTGCTTGAAATGGATTCAGCGTACAAGCCGATCACAAACGATCAAATTCAAAAGAAACTAGAACTGTTTTATAAAAAAATATCGACGGTTGAGCTTCAGCAAAAATCAACGGAACTAACGACGTTACTTTTGGATGAAATGAATAGAGAAAAGCCGCGCATAAGCGTTTTAGAACTCATTATCCAACCATTTCGTAGTTCTTTTTCTGACACAATTTATAAATATGAAGCGGAAGAAATCGCTAATCTTTGCTGGCTTTATATGAAAAGTCCAAACAAAGCATAATGACCAGACCAGCTTTTTCTCATAAAGTTGGTCTTTTTCGTCTATCCATGGCCAAATTAATAGGGCGTTGCAATTACTAATTCAGGAAATATTATTTGCATTTTACATTACAGCTTTATGTAGAAAGGTCGTGATGAAAGTAAGGGGATTATGGTTAACCACAATAAAAGTATTGTTAGAATTAATAAGAATTGTTTTGATTTTTCTCATTTTTGGATGCTTGCTGTGGGGAGGCGTAAGGCTTATTTATACTACTTTACGAATAAATGTCGATGGTACTTACGGAGGCTGGCTAGGAGGAATCGCCATATATTTTTTATTGTTTGTCCTCTATCGTAATAAACTACAATTTTCAGGTTTTTATGATGACCCAAAGCAACAAAAACTACCTAGAAAAATAACTTACATTTTAGTTACTGGCTCTATTTTTCTATTAATACTTCCGCTGTTGCTCTCGATTAAATAGCGTCTTGATTTTATGCATTGCCCCACTTTTACGTGGTATATAATGGATATGACTAAAAGTAAAGGAGTTAGGACGATGCCAGAATTTAAGAATAGGGCAGAAGTATCTTTTATCACGAATATATCCCGATTTGATTACCTGAAAGAACAACTACAAGAAGTAGCTGGAAAATTTAATTTCAATCATCTTCAGCTTTCCAAAATAGTTGATTTACCGATAAATGAGCTGGAAAGTTTGCTAAATGGTAAGGGGAATATTACGACTGACCAGCAGGAAATAATAGAGCATAAATTAGCCAAGTTATGTTTTGGTTTTCAAGGTTTTGATGCAAAAGAAAGAGCAACATTGCTCTTGAATGATCTCGTTAAGGATTACATGTTTTCAACAGCAAGTATCGCAAAAATAATTCATGTAGAAGAAAAGGAACTCAACGATTTTAGACAAGCACAAGTAATGGATAGAGAGGCAGAATTGAAAATATGTGTGAATGTGATTCTGCTACATTTTGTTTTACATAACTAATAAGCCCACATCGCCTTTACACGGGAATTGCCAGAAGAGATATAGAAGGATATTATTATCCATTTCATTATGACGAAATGCAAAATGGTGTATTGACAGACAAACTTTGTATACAGATTAGCGGATGATATTTATAGATCGAAATCCTACCCGTTAGTCTCGCGATGACAACCACTCCTTGAAGAGTGGTTTTTTGTTGTTTCCGACATAATAGTTATAGGCGCTTTCTGTATATTGAATGTAGACATAAGTTTTTGTATAAAAATATCGTTTAACTCTCAAAATAAAAGAAAATTTGATTGATCGTGGGGTACTCTAATGGAGAATATGATGATGGAACTGAGCTCTAAGTTTGCAGATCATGATGATTTTTTCGTGGAGGAAGAGCTAATAGATCAAACAACCATCTATCTTATGGGATTTAAAACATTGATTGATTTTGCCAAGTCCAATCTATACATTCGGCAAATGGCTGCTTCATCTGCCTCAGTAGGGGAGCTTTTTACAAACCTTAGTGATCAACTTGATATGGATATTGAACAAATTGTCAATGCTGTGTTGGAGGGGAAATTGATCGTCTTATCTCAAGAAGGACGCCAAAATGCGATAGTTGATCCTATTTCCATCAATTTAACAAGAAGTATTGAAGAACCGAAAAATGAAAGCCCTATTCAAGCTTCTATGGATGCATTTGTTGAAGATATTCATGTAAATGTTGGACTTATTCGAAAAAGGCTGAAAACGGCAAGGCTCTCTCATTGTACCTTTCAAGTGGGCGAGCTAGAAAAACGTAATTTGTCCATGTTATATATCAATGGAAGAGCATCAAGTGATCTTATTGAAAAAGTCAATCAGCAGTTAAAAGAAATTGACACGGATATTGAATCCATTGATGATTTGAACAAGTATTTTGGTGTTCGGAGAGGGAGTCCTGTTAGTCATTTTTTCCCGACAGAAGTGCCGATACAAGCCATTCATGCATTAAAAAAGAATAGAATTGTCCTTTTTTTAGATAATTACCCTTTCGCCCTAGTTTTTCCACATCTATTGCCAGACATGTTTAGTATTGTGAATGATCGAAACTTCCCGTATGTGCTATCAGTTATGCTTCGCGTTCTTCGGGTCGTAGGCGCTATACTGACGCTAATTCTGCCTGCATTGTATGTCGCGTTAGTATCTGTCAATCCTGAGATATTCAAATTTGATCTTGCATTATTTGTGGCAAAAAGCAGAGAAGGGATTCCTGTTCCTGCTTTGCTTGAAACGATTATCATGGTCGTATTAATTGATTTAATATTGGAAGCGATTGTAAGACTGCCGAAAAGTATTGGACCGACCATTTCAATGGTAGGAGGCGTTATATTAGGCCAAGCAATGGTTGAAGCGAAATTAGTCAGTACCTTATTAGTAATTGTCATTACAGCCATTGTTATTTCAAGCTCGGTCGTAGCAGGTATTCAAAATTCGTTATACATTCGTTTATTAAAATATCCTATTTTAATTTTAGCATCTATTTTCGGCATTCTTGGTATATTTACTGGTTTAGCACTTACTGGCATTTATTTGGCGAGTTTAACTTCATTTAATATTCCGTATACGACATTTCGCTTGAAAAGAGAAGGAGATACTAAGTGACCCATAGGTTTCAAATTGGTATAGTTTTTTTTATTATCCATTTAAGCTTTGGTTTTCTGCTTTACCCTGATCTCATCTATTCGTTGACAGATGCGGGGCATTGGTTAGTCATTTTGTGTCAGGGTGTATTGCAATTAATGTTAATTTCACTCTACATTAAAGGTTTGAATTTTTTTCCTAATCAAGATATTATTGATATTTATTTAAAAATGGGACGGTTGGTTGCATTCATCATCCTGCTACCATTTGTCCTGAATTTAACGGTACTTGTTGCGCTTAATATCCGTACCTATACAGAGGTAATTAATTCTTTATTTTTATTACGAACACCGCATTGGCCAATAGCCTTATTGCTTTATTTTATATCGGCTTATACGGCAACAAAAGGCTTAGGGACAATATTGCGATCTTCCGTATTTATTTTTTTTATGATTACTCCTTTCATACTGTTTATCATTGTCTCTTCCATAGTAAATTTTGATTTTCATAATGGATTCCCAATACGAAATTCATCGTTTGAGTTCTTACTAGATATCCATTTTTACTATCTCATTGGATTTTCAGCATTTTTATTTTTAGGATTTATGGTTTCTAAAAAACCATTGGTATTTCGAGATATTTTTATAGCCTGGTTTTCTGTCATCATGGTTTACTTAGCCTTTGTTTATATACCACTTTTTATTTTTGGACAAGAAACAGTTGTTACCATGTCCTTACCCTTTGTAGTAGCGATGGACTCAGTTGATATTCGTTGGCTAGCTTTTAACCGCCAAACGATGTTCTTTGGTATTTCTTCAATTGGCTTTATGTTAATTTTTAATGCTGTGATGCTTTGGATGATTAGTCAAATTATGCAGAAATTATTCAGCAGGCTTCACGTAAAATCAGCATGGTGGATTATGATCTTTTCACTTATTGGATATACTGCAGGATTATTTATTCCGAATCAAGTTTGGACAAATACATTGATTTTGTTAAATAGAGGGGCTCAAGTTTATTTTATGCTTATGATCCCTGTAACGGTATATATCTATGGCATTGTGATAAAGAGAAAGGTGACGAACGATGAAAGAAAATCATCCTTGTAGCATGCTCATTATATGTATGTTTTTGCTATTACCTTTTCTTGGCGGATGCTGGGATGTGAAAGATATCGATAAAAGATTATTACCTTTGGTTATAGGTATTGCTAAGGAGAATGAGGACTATCATGTGACGCTGCAAATCCCCATTACACAAAAGGAAAATGAAGTATCAAGAATTGTAACAGGCAAAGCTGATACGGTTTTAAAGGTGCTAGGGGAAGTTCGTACAAACTCTGAAGAAGCAGTGGATTACTCCCATATAGAATTAATTGTCATTCAAAGCAACTTGGCGGCCGATCAAGCGGAATTAAGGGAGCTCATAAAATTTTTAATGGATTCGGAAGAAATCCCTTCGAGAGCATTGTTAACCATAACTGATGATAAAATCGACAAAGTCCTTTCCAACATTAACGATAAATTAGGGGTGAATGCGACTTCCATTTACAATTACTTTAACAAAGGGGCAGGGTGGGCACCTGAGATAACAAGCATTCATATTTGGGAAGTATACCGAAGTCTATTTTCTTATACAAAAGATATTACAGTTCCAGTTGTTCGTGCTGGAAATGATACAGTGTTAGTCTATGAAGGCTCTATGGTGTTGAAAAATGGTGAATTAATGGCAAGAATTAATTCAGATGAAAGCCAGCTAAGTAAGCTATTTCAAAACGCGAATGCAAAGGGGAAAATCGAAAGCCTTGATTTAGCGAGTATTATGGTGGTCAACAGTTCCCTTAAAAATAAAGCCTCTTTGAAGAACAATAAACCCGTTGTGGCAAGTCATTTAAAATTAAAAATCGATATTTTAGAGAGAAAAAAAGATGTGTCAAATGACCAAATTATGAAAGAGCTAACAAAGCTTATGGAAAAACGGTTTTATGATATGTTTGAACAAGCCCAAGCAAATGGGGTGGAGATTTTCGGATTTGGACAACTCTTTCGTGATCAGCTTTCCTATCAAGAACTAAGGAACTGGAGAGAAGGCTTCTATCCTCACTTGAAGGTGGATTTCCAGGTGAATGTGAGTGTAGACTCGTAGCTATCTTGTGGCATAAAGAAGGGCAGAAATGTTGCTTGCACAACACTTCTGCCCTTAATCAATCGCTATTTTTTCGTAATGCGCTCGAAAAATTCGACGGTTTTATTCATATCTGTAACATGTTCATTGCACGTCTTACTATCCGCACAAATGTAATTGCTATGGGAGGTAAATGTGCCAATGACCTGTCCTTTGATCGAGGTAGTAAACAAGCCAACATCTGCATGGCGATTACAGATGGCGCAAATGCCGCGTACAGTGCTGTTGGCAAATGTGCCTTTAATACCTGCTAACTGTCCATTTTGATCAAGGACAACGTATTTTCGATGTGTGCCGGGGTCATCCCATGCAAGATAACAAATTCGCTGGAAATCGAGTGCTTCTAGATTTGGTAGCTTTAGCTTTTTCTCCTTTTTAAATAAGGTTTTAAGCGTACTGGCTGTCACTGGCTTGAACGGGATGACATATGGCTTTAATTGTTCTAAAAAGGCATCCCCTTGCGCCGGATCTGTTATAGCAAAAAGTTGTTCAATCAGCTTTGTTTCCGTTGCTGATAACTCTAATTTTGTCGTTACCTCTGTATCCACAAGGCCCCGAACTGCTAGGATGACGTTTTTATCGTTCGTTGTCGTAAGAGCATGTAAAATTTTATTTAATTGCTGTTCTAGTAAATGATAATTAGCGACCGTTAAAAACGGCTGAATTGTTTGTTGTTCCATTTGAAATCTCTCCTGTTTAGTAGGCTATTTTATAAACTTTTGGCCTAAAGAGATCATTCAATTTTAGGTTATTTGTATAACTTAATCTAGACCTCTTTGACCTAAAGAAGACGTTCTAGAGCAAGCATTACAAGTGAATGCTATCATTTCGATCCCTCCTTTAATGGAAACGTTGATTTATATAGGTTTTATATGAGGTTTTATAATAGGTTGAATTAGACAGGTGACCAATAAGCGACCAATCTACATTAACTTGTTAAATATCTTCAAATCTTTGGCTTTATCTTCATCAGTCAGGTGACCGTAAGTGCCTATAGACATATTAACATGTGAATGTCCCAATTGCTCTTGTATTGTTTTGAAATTTACTCCCTTTACAATGGCATAAGAAGCGAAGGTGTGTCTCAAACCATGTAAGTTTATATATTTCAGTTTATTCAGTTTTACAAACTGTGACCATGCTCTGGATAACGAATTAGGCAGTACAGGATATCCGAAATTGTTGGTATACAATAAATCCATTTCGATTCCATCCTCAGTAAAAGCAGGACACCATTCATTTTTTCTTTTCTTATCTAATTTTTGTAATCTGTGATGAATGGCATATTCTTTAATTTCACACATGAACAATTCAGGTACGATAATTGTGCGAGATTTTTTATTTTTTGGTGGGCCAAATGAAAACACCTTGTTTTTCTCATCAAAGTGTAATTGTTTATTAATATAGAGTTTGTTATGATCGTAATTTATGGAATCATGCGTTAGCCCAGCTATTTCCGAGCGCCTTAAACCTAACATGAAAGCTAATTTGAATGCTATGCGATGTTTAGGGTTAGCATTGTGTAATTTATCAAGCAGCAATGCTAAATCTTTTTCGTCATAGTGTTTTAATTCACGCTCTTTTTTTTCAATTTGAGGTAACTGTATTGTATCCGTAGGATTTTCACCGATTAATTTCATATTTAATGCAAATGAAAATATGCTTTTCAATACAATATACTTGTTTTTGAAATTTTTATTGCCTGCATCTAATTCATGCTTGAAGTATTTTTCAATGTTAAGTGGCGTAATTTTATCTAAAATGTGTTTTTCAAAATACGGATAGATGGATTTATCAACGATCTTTTTATATTCTGTCTGGGTACGTGGGGCTAATTTACTCAAATGTAAATCTTCCCACAACTCTTTAATGAATCGTCCAACTGTCATCCCTTTAATAATGTTATTGTTCTTTTTCAAATTCTCGTGAGCTTGAATCTCAGCTTCTTTGATTGCATTTTTAATTGCTCTAGCAGACAAACTTTTTAATCGAACAGTTTTAAAAAGCCTTATACGTTCCCCAGTCGTTTCGTCATACCCTAGTTCGATAGTTATTTTGATACCTGGCTCTCCCTTTTTATTGGGAGGCAATTCAACGTAACTAGACATATTAATTCACCTCATATTAAACTTCATACTTTAAAACAAAAGAGCAAGACAAATGGCTTGCTCTTTTAATTAATTTGCAAATTAATTAAGTAGATATAAAAGAATCTTATCTAAGTATTCAAGTGTTGTGACAAATTATCATTTACTTACTTTTCTTATCCTATCAAGCCTTTTCTTAGCTCTTGTGAAGCTGATGACGTTCTCACTTTTTTCTCAGCTTCTAATTCTTTTCGATAGCTTTCTAATTCTGCCTCGATTTCATCCTCCACGGTTGTAGCAGCAGTTTCGGTATGCTTGCTAAATATCCCGCTGAATAAGCCCATAAGTTCGTTACGAGTTTCAGGTGGTAACTCCATATAACCTCTCATAATATCAATTTCTAAATCAGAAAGATTATATTTTTTCGCTTTTTCGTCTAAAGAAAATGTTTCTTCTTCTAAAAACACTTCACCTTCACCAGTGCGTAGCCATACCTCATTAACATTAAATTCACGGCAAATATCTGAAAGTATCCTGTCCGTTACTTCTCTAGCGCCATTTTCTAAAGAAGAAATATGCGTTTGGGATAACCTCATTCTATCGCCCATCTCTTTTTGATTTAAACCTAGGCTTTTTCTAAGGGATTTTAAGCGTTCATTCAATTGGCATCACCTCCTTATTTAAAATCATCGTACATCATGAATTAACTCATTGCAATATTTTTCGACAGAAATATGTTGACTAATAACTCAAAGAAATATATATTTAACTCAAAGAGATATGCAGAATAGAAAATACTGTATAGCGGTAGTAACTCTAATCACATTTGAAAGGAGTGAGACAAGTGGATGTAATCTATGACATCAAAGATGAAGCGGTTTTCGACAATTTAGCAACCAAATTGGAGGACATGACTGAGCAAGAAAAACAAGCTTTCATGATGTTGCTTCAGGGGTATCAAGCTGGTATTCGGGTGGGTCTGCGCATTGCAAAAGGGAATCAAGAAGAGCCAGCTTAGAAAAAATTTATGGCTGTTTTAAATTTCAGAGGATAAATAGTGCATGTCGAGTCTGTAGTAGAAGGAAATAATTTAGTTTAATCCTTAACAATAGTAACTATTAATTTCTTTGGTGCTATAGACAAGGCATGAACACATCAATTGATGGAGGGAAGAGCATGAGAACTGTTAGAGGCGTAAAAGCAATTGTGGAATACCTAGCAAGTGTTAATTGTCCGATGGGGAAATCAACGGTAGACAAGCTAATACGGACTAAGGAAATTCCGCACATGCGTTTTAGTGAACGGGTTATAGTTTTTAACCTAGATAAAATAGATGAATGGCTAAAAGGTGCAGATAATCAATCAGAATCAGACCAACAAAAGTTGGGTTGAACCTTATTACAAACAAGTGAATGCGCTGTGATACCAAGCCAGTGACGGTATAGTCGTAACTTATAGCTGATGTGACGGTAGCAATGTTAATCCATTTTGAAGGTGGTGAGAGTGAATGACTTTAAAAGAAATGTACGAAATAGGGAAAGTAGAACGGGCTGAGATGCAGGAAATGAATGAGCAATTCATGCAATATAGAAAAGCTCACTCATTGGGTGAAATGAGTGAGCAGGAATACGAAAACAAACGCAACGCACACATAAAGAAAGCAAGAGAGTTGATGATGCAGATTTCTAGAAAGGAAGCAGAAATGCGTCTAAACACCCACTAGAAAATCATCAAGTTTTCTTCCTATTTTTTTAAAAGAAGCATGCATTTTGTCAATGGTTTCTTCATCATCATAAGCACTAATCTTGTAAGTTATTAATTCGGTGTGAAAAAAATGGGTGGCACTATTTAGTGCAAGTAGTTCATCTTTTTCGAAAGTGTAATTTTCGGCTTCGAATTTAAATTTAGCTAATGTCGTGTTACTTCTGGTATGTCTTTCATCAGATTCGCTACAAGAATATAAATGGCAATTCTTGATAGCCCAATCAAGAGCGGTATTTACTAGTGTTTTATCGTAGTCATTCAAGTCTTTAAAGATGCTAGATGCGTTTATCACTGTATATCACCTCACTTTCTAGGTGAATTATACCAAATATTTGAAGTGTTGTGATACCTAACCGACGAAGGTATAGTCGTAACTTATAGCTGATATGACGGTAGCAACGTCAAACCATTCAAAAGGAGGTGAACCAATATGTCAAATGAAGTGACGCTTGAAGCAATTAAAGCATTTGTCAATAAAGTAAATGAGAGTCAACAAACAATGAAAAAACTATTTGAGTTAGAAATGAAAATGTATCTTTTTAGTACTACTTCTGAGTATCACAATTTGCGTGAAGTGTTAAATAAAGATGCTAAAGCTCTTGGCATATCTGCAATTCGTCAGAGCAAGCGTGGGCTGATGGTTGCTTTAACAACACAAATTTTTGACAGTTTAAATTTAGAAATCACTAATACAAAAGATTCGGGCATTTTTATATATTGTGAATCTGATGTAGGTGAGATGGTTTTGAATACTTATAGACTTCAATTAGCTAGACTTCAATCAGATATTAAAGGGATGTAAACATCGAAATCTATTTAACATTGGAGGAATGAAAATGCTCAATCAATTACAACAAGCATACAACAAAGGACTGAAAAATTTGGTATTCGTGGATTTTTCGAATAAGAATGTTGCTGGTGAAATGAAGAAATCCGAGTTGGAACTTGCAAATCAAAAGGCATGTTGTGAGGATGTCATGAATGCCATTGCATTATTAATACGTAAAGGTGATTTTGATTCCGTTCGTGAGCGATTGGGAGCTTTAGAAAAAAGCGTTGATTATATGGAGCGGTTGGAAAATCACATAAAAGAACAACATCGAAGTAGATTCTATGAAATTGCTAGTAGTTTAAGTGAGCAAGGTTGGTCTGCGAAAGTGGTGAAATCCAATGCGAATCAAAATTAGAGCATGGAGAAATATGACGGTGAAACAACGTATTAATTGTTTGAGGTATGTATCAAATAAAAAACTGCTCAATCGTTGGAGCGATCAAGCAGCTTAAATAATACATCTTGGTTTAGTCAATGGAAACAGTATATCAAGAAACGGTGCGAGTGTCCACTCGCTTCCGTCAAGCAGTCTATAAATCTATAAATTTCCCCTTTAGGTGCAATAAAAGATGCACTAAACATTTATAGGCTGCTTGATGGGACAAGTTATCAACCATCAAAAGAATAATGGAAGGAGCATTGTTATGAGAGTAAAACGTCCACGAAAATTCACTCGTGAGGAAAAAATGTATCTCAGCAGTATTCGGCTCAATTGTAATAACTGGCTGTTTGTGTCTGCGGACGAGCAGTATTGGCAAATCAAAAATAGAGAAAAGGGGCACATCAAAAAAGTGCCAGCACCGACAAAATAAAAAAGTTGCTAAACGCTGGAACGTTTAGCAACTTGGTAAAAATTGAAGCGCCCACGACAGCGCAACACGTTAATTGACTGATGAAAAGTGTATGTATAAAGCATACCACGCACATATAAAACAGTCAATTGACGTCCTTGTATGGAGTATTAAGTTTACGACCACGAAGAAAAAAGTGTAGTGACTCTAACAAACATACTAGGTGCTATACATGATTGACTGGGGGATAGGCATATGAAGAGTGCTCCGTTTAATGCGCTTAATAATAGAATCGACATAGAAGATTATGAAGAAATATTCACAGTAGATGAAGATGCAATTGAAGATCGTATAGAAAACCTACGTGATAAGCAAATAGTTAAGTGTCGAAGAAAGACAATTAAGAGCGGAAATATACTTGAATGTGAAATCTATCCTATTCGTTCTGATATGGGTAAGTGGGAGCGTGGAAAAAAGAAGCAAGATGGCAGAAGTAGATTGGCGCAAAAAAATTTGAATTTGAAAAATGCTGTAAAGCACTTTGTAAGATTAGTGAATAGAAATTTCACTTCTGAAGATATTACATTGCATCTTACGTATGACAATTTTAATTTGCCTGAAAGTTACGAGCAAGCAAAAAAAGATGTAACAAATTATATACGTCGTATCAAACGTTATATGCAAAAGATGGGATTAGGAGAGCTTAAATACATCTATGTTATAGAGTTTGCTGATACGGAAGGGAAAAAGGTAAGGGTACATGCCCACATTATCATGAATTTCAGTGACCGCACTATAGCAGAGGAATTATGGGCTAAGGGGCGTGCTAATTCACGGCAGTTGCAACCGAATGAAAGTGGATTAAAAGGGATTGCTCAATACATGATGAAGCAACAGCGCAAAGACAGTACAAAACGTTATACACCTTCTCGCAATTTGAAACAACCAATTATCACAATAGCAAACAACAAAGTAACAAGAAAACGTGCGGAACGAATTGCGCTAAATCAAAATACTGCTCATGAAATATTCGAAAAAATGTATCCAGGTTATCAATTTAATGAAATCAAAGTTAAATATAGTCCTTTTGTTTCAGGTGTCTATATATATGTGGAGATGATACGAATTGATAACCCAGTAAAAACTAAAAGGAGATTAGATATATGAAAATAATCAGCATTATCAACCTAAAGGGTGGAGTAGCTAAAACAGTTTCGGCTATTAATATCGCACATATATTGGTGTCTATGCATGAGAAGCGTGTATTGCTCATTGATAACGACAAGCAAGGTAACACTTCGAAGTTCTTTGGTTTGTATGATCCTGTAAGTGATGGATTATCAGAGTTATTAACAGTAAGGGGATTAGATGTGGATAATGTCATTCGTAAAACAGCCTATGAGGGGCTAGATATTATCACCGCAAATATGAATTTGCTACGTGCTAATAAAGAAATCTTGATGGACGTATCGCTACCACAGCAAACGAGATTACGTAAAAAGCTAGAGCAAGTGAAAGAACGATACGACTATGTGATTATCGACAATGCACCCGATTTAAATATGACTGTGGTTAATGCATTAGTAGCTTCTAATGATGTGCTCATACCAATCAAAATCGACCAATTTAGTTTCGATGGATTAGAGCAAATCTTAGAGCAAATCGAAGATGTAAGCGAGTTTAACGGGGATATTCGTTTTGCTGGGTGTTTTGTCACGATGTATCAGCGTAGCAGTGTTAACACGCAAGGAGCGGAGCTATTAGAGCAACAAGGTTATCCAGTGTTTGCTACACGGATTAGAAAGACTGTAAAAGTAGATGAAATGACCTTCACTGGAAAGCCGTTGTTAGAGTATGCGAAGCGGTCAACGGCTTGCGTGGATTATGTAGCCCTAGTGAATGAATACTTAAATATGTGACACATTCGGACACATTACACATCTTTTAAGAAAGGAGTGAGCAAATGTCGAAATTCAATCTATCACAACTTATGAGTAAGGAATCACAGAAGCAAAGTGTAGCGTTTAAGGTTGACCATATTCCACTCGAAAAGTTGTTTCCGTCAGAAATGAATAAGTACGTAGTAAAGGATGTAACAGAGCTTAAAGCTAGCATTGAACTTCAGGGGCTACAACAAAATTTAGTGGTACGTGAAGTTGAAGGTGGTTATGAGGTTATAAGTGGTCATAGACGTTTAAAAGCCATGCAAGAGCTTTATGAGGAAGGTAACGAGGAATTTAAACGTATACCTTGCAAAATCCAAAAATCAGTAGATGACATTCAAGCTGAATTGCAATTAATTATGGCTAATTCTACTGCTCGTGAATTAACAGATTACGAGAAAACATATCAAGCAGCCAGACTGAAAGAATTGCTAACTGAACTGAAGAAAAGCGGTGTTCCGTTCTCTGGAAGAAAGCGAGACATCATTGCACAACTTATGAACGTTTCCCCTACGCAAATTGCTCGAATGGACAGTATTAACAATAAGTTAATTCCTGAACTGAAGGAAGAATTTAGCAATGAAAAAATTAATTTTACCACAGCATATGAAACATCGAGACTGCCAGAAGAACAGCAACAAGAAGCGGTTAAGGAATTTAAGGAAGGTAAACCTTTAACGCCAACTATTGCAAAAGAGATGCAGCAAGAAATCATTGAGTCTGAGCAAAAGGAAAAACCGATGACCCATGAGTTAGACAGCTATACACCGCAATTTGAAGGGATAAAAGCTGGATTAAAAACTTTTATGTACGGTTTTAATAATCAAAGCTTTCGAGTGGGTGACAAGTTGAAAATAAATGAATTTGACTATGACAAACAAGTATATACAGGAAGTTTTGTCGAGGTTAGAGTCATCTATTTGCAAGAAGGTGGAGAGGATGACATACCAGAGGATTACATCATCATGAGTATTAAAAAAATTAGATAACAAAATGCGGTTCATTTATTGGACCGCATTCAATTGGTCTTGTAAGGAGCGTTAAGCCATGTCAATTGTGCAATTAAGTATGTTTGAATGCGATACAAATATTCAACGTAACGACTATGTTTATCGGCAATTAGAGGCGTTACAAACTGATGGCACGTTGCGCATTGGGGATATACAAGTAAGTCGTAATGAAAAGTTCTATGTCGTAGCTAAAGAAGCGGAATTTGAAGAAGTTTTTAACATTTATAAAATTCAAAAATGCTATGAATTTATCAATGAAAAATTAATGAATAAATAAATATAGAAAATCAAGTGAGGGGTTGAGATGTAATGAGGAAACAAAAGCAATCTTATTCACGCAGCCATGCGAACAGAGGAAAAGTCTTCGAAAATTTAATTGACGGGACAAACAATCAATATCGTAATAACAACTTTGCTGACGTCCGAAAAGTACCAACGCCAGTGAAGATTGCAGAAGTAAAAGGAAAAGATGTTGAGGGTAAATTTGGTAGTGCGACATGGGTAGATTATAGCGGTGTGTACAAAGGGCAAGCCATCATATTTGATGCAAAGGAAATCCGTCGTGGTACTAATTTCCCTTTGAAAAACTTAACTAAAAAGCAATATGAGCAATTACGTTCTTGGCATTTTAACGGTGGGAAATCATTTTTATTAATTTGCTTCTGGCTAGAAGGAAAAAATGAACCTGAAATTTATCTGCTTAAATTTGAGCAATTAGAAACTGCTTGGGTAGCTGCGGAACAAGGTGGTGCGAAATCCATACCACTTCAATTTTTCCGAGATCATTGCCCTCGAATCAGATCAGGGATATATACAGTTCATTATTTAGAAGCGGTAGGGGTTGATAATGGCTGAATATTGGAGCGCTAAACAAGGATGTTATATCAAGTGTCCAGTGAAGGACTGCAACCACATAGGCATTGTTATTACTGAAGCGCATTGTCGCATGGAACACGGAATGACTCGTGAAGAAATACGGAAAGAATATGGGTTGCCGCACAATGTATCCAGACGTAAAGCAAATTCAAAAAAATAAAAAGGGTGGGGCTAAATAATGTTAGAGGTTATAAACAAGCGTATAGTCGTAACTCGAAAAGCTCATACGTGTTTTGGCTGTGAAAATGAAATAGAAAAAGGTAAAAGTGCGGTTTACGTTAATGCCAAGGAAGATGAGCAGCGTATACAATTTCATTTGCATGAGGAATGCAACAAAATGATTATGAAAGATTTATGGTTTGCTGGTGGCGGTCTTTACCGTGGGTGTATTAAAGATGCTAAGAGATCAGAAGCTGTGAACGGGATTAAATTTTCTCCTGATGAAGGGCTGCCATTCCCAATGAAATTCAATAAAAGGGCGGAGGCGTGAGGATTGAAATTTAAAAAATGGTTCTTGTCGATGCCTCTAGAAAAAAGGTTGTATTTAATCAGTAATGCTATTAATGCTGTCGGAATTTTCAAAAGAAGCGGAAGGGGATGAAAATAAATGGAAACTACAGGAGAAACGATTGTTCACCAAATGCACTTTCACTATGAGCCTCTTGTATTAACTAAGTTGCTTATGGACATCCATATTGAGAAGTTTTTTGATTCTGAGGAAGGTAAGCGTAAATCAAAAGCTCATAGATTTGCTATCTTTGAATTTCTAAGAACAATGGAAGATGAAGAATTAGAATCCATTCTACATGTCTTTGTAAAAAAAGAAGGTTATGAAGAAATAACATTTAAAGACACTGAACATGATTTTAATTCGATATACGAAATTGTTTGTGGATTACAACGTTTTAAAGACTTAGAAAATCACTTCATCAAAAAAGGATATGCAGGGAAAGGTGTGTTCGATGAACAGGATAAGAAATTTTATCCTTGTAGCTTTGCAGGGCATTGGGCAACCATTACCGCAGTTATAGAAGCGCAATACCCTCACTTATTTAACGCATTCAGTGAGATGTCTATTTTTAATGACAAAGATAGTTTTGAAGGAGATAGTTTTGAAGGAATTACAAGAAAAGAGATTGATGACTTCATATTGTCCAACTTCATTTTGATTGGTGAGACAAGGCAAATATCGGATTACCTGTAAGTTATATATTCAGGAGGAAGTGTTATGGATAATCCTGTTTTAGTCTTTAAAGGCGAGAAAATCGAGGTAAGGAAAGTATTTAACTGTCTTTTTAAACACGAAATAACTGAGGAATTAATACGTGTTTGGTATCAAGATTTTGACGGCTACCTCGTTTATGAAAAATGTCTGGATAGTCTGCGGAAGAAAAGAAAAATTACATTTGGTGAATTATTCAGAGACTACGAAAGAGTTTGGGAGGATGAGTGTACGTGAAGATTGTTGTATCAAAGGAGCAATTTGAACAGGTACGCCAAGTTGAAAAGGTGCTAGGGATAAAAATAGCTTTAGCACCTGAAGAACAGCAACTACGTGTCGTTGATAATGTAGATGGACAGTGGGGGATTTATCAAGTGCTACGTTGTTATAGGGTCGCAATGAATTACTTTGCCGAAGTGAAATTGATTGAGCCAGCCAAATCAGAACAAGAAGCGGTTATGAAATTTATGGCGAATCAACACAAAATGGCGAAAGAAGGAAAATTAAAAGTCGTACTTTATTGAAAGATATTGTGCAGTAACTAGGAAGGGGAAAAGAGATGCCGAGTTTTACTTTAAAAGTTGTAAATGAACGCCTTGTTATCGATTTAAATAAAATGACGGACGACTATTCGGAATCGTATGGGTATGATGGCAAACCAAGTTATTACGACGTTGGCGAGCTTGCTACTACAGCGTCATTCGCAGAAGTAGAACTAACACCACAGCAATTAGATAAAATCATGGCTGAATATGAAAACGGCGGTGAATGTGGCTGGTGCGGAGAAATAGCGACGGAATTAAGTGGGCCGCATTTAATGGATTTTGTACCGGGTGAAAAAATGTGTCGTGGCTGTTGGGAACATGATCGTGATATGTATTTAGGTTCTGTTGGTACAGATATTGGAGAATTTAAGCCGATAGGGAGCAAATGAAAGAAAATGTGCAGAGGTGATACCGTGAAAGAATCAGATTTATTTGAACCGTTAAGAGAGTTCTTGTATCAAAAAATGGGTTGCCAGCAAGTATATGCTGAGGTCAGTGATATTGATGTGGTAGGCAAACATGGAAATGTTTATGTAGGTGTAGAGATGAAAACATCGCTCAATTTCAAAGTGATTGAGCAAGCAATAAGTCGCAAGGGTCTAGTTGATTATGTATTTATTCTTGTACCAGAGCCGAAAAATCAACATCATCGCAAATTTATCTTAGATTGGATCAAGGGATTAGGTATCGGGTTAATGTATTATACAGCCAATCGAAAAACCTTAGCAGAAATAAATGGTGTAAGAATAGTTCATTGGGGAAAGAGGCAGCGACCATCCGAATATTTTCATATTGCAGATCGTATCAACGATGAAATTCATTTGGTGAATATCGGTGGTTCTAAGGGTGGGGAAACAATAACGGAATATAAGCTCACAATTGAAAAAATAAAAGAATGTTTATATTTTCACCGTACAGGAATGACTATTGATGAGCTGTTGGATAACGTGCAAACCCATTACGCTAATCCTAAACCGTCCACAATGGCTACATTAAGAGCCAAATGGAATGAAGATTGGCTAGAAATTTTCACAACAGAGGATAAAAAACTAAAATATCGCATGAAAGAATCTTATCGTGAAGGATACTGGAAGGAACATAAAGAACGACGTGTAGAAATACGGGCTAAGAATCGTTCTTAATTTTTTCAGAAGGAATATTGCATAGGAAGGGTGAAATGAATGACGCAAACTCTATCAATAAATCACGGTGAATATGATTTTACTAGATTTGAACAAGCGGTAAAGACTCTACAAGAAGAATACGGTTATGAAGGTCTTGCTTGGGATATGGTTGTAGCAAGTGATGACTTTGAAATATTAGCGGATTTTTTAGAAGCGGATGGGTTACATGTTGAATTGGAAGGTGACTATTGAGTGTAGTGCCAATTTTACAGAATAAAGGGGAGATATAAATGGAACAGAGAGAATTACAATTGTACCAGCTAAAATTTAATACAGCACAAATGACAGTTGAAACAATCCGAGATATGTATACGACAACGCCGCCAGCTAATGAAGAATTAGAAGCGTTGCTGAAAGCTTATCATAATTTACATGGTAATGAATTTCTAGGTCTATGTTTTGGTTATGCACCAGATTCATGGTCAATTCATACGTGGAATGATGAAAACGACGATGCCATTCGTGATTTTGTCTATCAAATAGAACAAGATGAGATGTTTGGCACATATCATGATGCACGTGAGGAATTTTTATCAAAATGGGCAAATGGCGAATATGAGCCGAGTGCTTCATGGCATATTCCGAAAGCATTTGTTGAAGTCATTGAGCCATTCAACAACTTAGAACGTGCGAAAGAACAAATTGTCGAAGGACTAATAGCAATGGAACGGTTAGATGATAATAAAAACTTACACACATATGTAATAGAACGCGATTTAACTGATGACCAAGCAAAGCAATTACAGCAATTATTTTTAGCAGATGAAAATAATAATGCTGTTGAAATACGCAAAAGCGAACAGGGTAGATGGGAAGCTGTTTATTAAACACAATGAGGAACATATCAAATTTTTATATGTTCCTCAGCTGATATTTGCAATATTTTTACTAAATAAAGCCCTTAGGAGAGTATTCTCGCACAAAGAACTCCCAAGGACTCATCATAAAGCAAAGGAGTGTACTCCTTTATAAAAAAATATACTCTATTGCATTTATTTTATAAATAGTAAGGAAGGAGAGTTAAGAAATATGAGTATAAATGAAAAGTGTAAGAAGTGTGGGAAAAAAATGGTGGCTACAGGCGATATTTTTGTGCTTGCAGATGGATATGAAATTGAGGAATTTAAGTGTAAGCAATGTAAAATCACTTCGAATTAGAAAGACATTGTACAGGAAGGAGAATATTTATGGGGTGGCAATTAACATTTCATTTCGAAGATTTTCCAAAAATAAGCATGTGTGGTTTTGTTACAGCATTAAACGAAAAGGAAGCAATTGAAAAATTCAAATCAGATTACCCGAACTTAGCAAGCTGCATCATTACAAAAGTAATTCAATATGAGGAAGGGAGCAAGTTGTTTACGAGTTAAAACACTGCGGTGTTATCTTTTGTTTATAAAACGTAAACAAAGTCAGGAGGAATGATGAGTGAACGCAATACGTAAGGAAATAAGAAACCGTAGAGCATATAAACCATCCCAAAAATGCAGGGGTTGCAAAGTGTATAAGCAGTTAAGAAGCGTAGGGAAGGAATTAGAGCAGATTAGCAAGGCTCGTAGGTGTTCTAAGCAAAATAAAAGTAATAAAAAGGGAGAAAAACAATGAACTTAAACGATTATCAATCATTAGCGTCGAGAACAGCAGCATCACATGGTAATGAGCTAGTAAATTACGGTCTAGGCATAGCTGGTGAATCGGGTGAGGTAGCTGATTTAATCAAGAAAGCAATGTTTCATGGACATACTATTGATATAGGAGAAGTTAAAAAAGAGTTAGGAGATGTGTTATGGTATCTTGCTAATATTGCGAGAATAGCAGGATTGACATTGGATGAAGTTGCAGAAGCAAATATATCGAAATTACAAAGACGATACCCTGAGGGATTTAGTACAGAGGCAAGTATCAATAGGGAAGAGAAGAATGTTATAGAAACTGAAAATCCAACGAGAAAAGAAATGATAGATTACCTTAAAGTATTCGGGCGAGTAGTACCAGAATACTATGAGAAATTGGACGATGAGAAACTAAAAAGGGAATACGAAGAAACAAGAACGGCATAAAAAAGAGCAGCAGATACACACCTACTACTCAGCCAAATTATACAAGGTAATTATAGCATAAAAAAGAATGTGTTGTAGTTACCTTGATATGCAAACGAAAGATAAGTCGAAAATTTGAACACTTCATAGGAGGTAAAACTATGACAGAACAAAAGACAGCAGTTTTAACAACTGAGCATATTGAGGTGATTTCTAGGGCTGCGGCAGTAGTAGCAATCGAACAATACAAATTAGAAGCACAAAAAGAAGAAAAACAAAGACATGATCGTCGATTACGTAACGTAAAGCTGTTATTACGTAATTACCGTAGTTTCGTAAAACTTGTTGCTGACGTACAAAATGACATTGTGAAGTTAGACCGCAAACTCATTATTGATGAACTAGACACGGATGATTTCGCTGTAGAAGCAATAAAACGTTCTAAAAGACGAACACTAGCCATAATTAAATTTCTTGATCGGATGTTAAACGTTTATAAAGAGATGTGCGAAGAAGCGGTATTAGATGAAGAAGTGAGGCGGTATGATACCATCTATCATTTATACCTTGCTCCTGTTAAAAAAACACATGCAGAAATTGGTGAAATTCAGTTTTTAACTGAAAGAACTGTTTATAATGATGTTAAAAAAGCCTATGAGGACTTGACAGTATTGATTTTTGGGGTGGATGGTTTACGATTTCGACTCTGATATTTCTTTTCGAAAACACTTCATATTATTTTCATTATTAACAATGTATGATGATAGTGTAAGACTAATGTGTATATCTGGTAGCGGAGGAAATTAGTATTTTTATAACTGGAAGGGGTGGTTATCATGTGAATTATGAAAACGCCTTTTTTAAAAGAAAAACTTACTACTGTTAAAAGTGCACGGAAATGCACCTAAACACAAGCTATCGTTGCAAAATAACATGGTGTCGCTCTACCATGAGTCAGAAGTGAACATCAGAAGTGAACACTCGACAATTAAATATTTTACCGCAGTAGACAAGCCTTATCCCTAGCACGGTAAGGCTTTTTGTTATGTTTAAAATTAGAAGCGGAGGTAAATGAAATGAATTATGAAGTAACATATGTTGAAAATGGACGAGTGATTAAAGGGAAAGTAGAAGATGTTATAAGCGTAATTTACTCAGGTATAAGCGTTGAATTTTCAGGTGCAGAAGGTGCGATGTTAATTATAAATAATCGTGACTTCATGAGTGCTAAGGAAATTGTTTTGTGTGGTAAAGATGAAGGAGGACGTATGGGGACGACTCCTCCTACAGAAAACCATAAAATATGCAACTATGGTCAGTCAGATTCATGTTCTGGTGAAGCGGTGGAGGCTGGATTGGATTTTGGACAAGCGATTGAAGCTTTAAAAGTAGGTAGGAAAGTAGCTCGAAAAGGTTGGAATGGAAAAGGTATGTTTGTTTATCATGTGCCTGCTGCAACGTATCCGCCAGCTACAGAAGTTATGAAAAGTGCATTTGGCGGTGAGGAAGTGCCATATCGTGAGTATCTTGCATTAAAGACAGCACAAAACGATGTAGCCACATGGTCACCTAGTACATCAGATGCTTTAGCTGAAGATTGGGAGGTAGTTGAATAATGCCAGAGAAAAACAAATCTACTAACGAACAAATTGAAAATAATTATAAGTACCACGCTCCGAAAGAGGGACAACCAGAAAAGTATGAAGCAATTCGTGAAAAGGCGAAGGAACTAGCTTATTTGATTGATGATCTATGCCCGCACAGCAGAGAAAAATCAGTTGCAATGACTGAATTGGAAACTGCCATTATGTGGGCGAACGCTTCAATTGCACGAAATTAAAGCATATTGTGAGTGCTTTAGAAAGAAGGGATAAGAGGTGTTAAAAGAATTATTTTGTTCACATGACTACCGTTGGAATTCTAATACATTTGGTGATGCTATTAATGGTTGTAATGGTAAGAGAACCATTTTGAAATGTTCTAAATGTGGTAAATATAAAGCAATCGGTCAAATGTTAGTTCCAGCTCTAAATGCACCTGAGTACACGTCAGACGGCTATCATTCTTTTAAAGAGTTATATCTTCATCGGATGGTCTTATTTGCAGCTATATGCAAGAAAAATAAATCAATTTGTTGGAAGTCTAAAAAGCATCATGATGACACTATGTATGACAATTATTTTATTGTTGGAATAGATACTCCAAATGGTCAGTTTACGTATCATTATCATATTAAACATTGGAATATGTTTGATGTGAAAGAACTAGAATACGCACCTGTATGGGATGGTCATACCAGCGATGATGTTATACGTCTTTTACACTTAGTTGATTATTTTGAAGGTTAGTAAGCCATTCTATGCGAGTGGCTTTTCCTTTTTATTTTGAAAAGTGAGTATCGAGCAAGGCTTACCCCCTTTTCCTTGCAGTACGGTACTTGCTTTTGGGAATAAAATACTGTTTATCAATTCAGAAGCGGATTAACAGGAAATCAGAAAGAATGTGAGAGTAATTGAGACGGACGATGTATCACCTACACGTATCTCGATTGCTCTCATTGTTGTTTGATAGATAGAAATAAGAGCAAATAGCGCAAAGAGGGTGATGCCATTGGGAAAATGAATAAAGTTAAGACTAGGGGTAAATATACCGAATGGCTTACAAAAGAAGGTTTATTAAAGATAGAAAGTTGGGCTAGGAATGGCTTAACAGACGAACAAATTGCCCATAATATGGGAATTAGTCGTTCCACGTTGAATGAGTGGAAAAAGAAGTATTCGGACATATCGGACACCCTTAAAAGAGGTAAGGAAGTCGTTGATATAATGGTAGAAAATTCCTTATTGAAGCGAGCTTTAGGATATGAATACACTGAAAAAAAATTTGGACAAGTGGAAATGGCGGAGGAAGAACATCATTTAAGGCAGAAGGTTGCTGTTAATCAATACAAGCTAGATCACCCAGAAGCGACGTTAGAAGAAATAAAGCTTGTTGAAATGAGTGTATCTAAATTTAAAAGTGTATTGGTGGAGGAAAAAACCAAAGAAGTAGCACCTGATGTAACTGCTCAAATTTTCTGGTTAAAGAACCGCAAGCCTGACGATTGGCGAGATAAGCAGCAAAATGAACTTACGGGTGCTGGTGGCGGTCCAGTAGATGTATTGTTTAACATTCCTAGACCTCCTAAAAAGGGTGAGAAGGGGTGATGAAGGATGACGCAAACCATAACCATTGATTATGAACCAAATGAAAAACAAGCCCTGTTTCATGCGTCTGACGCCGACCAGCTCGTATACGGCGGTGCAAAGGGTGGCGGTAAATCATGCGCTATTGTCATGGAGGCATTAGCGTATGGTATCGAGTATCCGGGGGCTAAGATATATCTATTCCGTGAGACTTATGACGACTTAGAAGCCAATCTTATCAGTGAAATGAAAGCTAAATGGCCCAGCGAACTGTATAAGTACAACGAGTCAAAACATATAGCTACTCTTTATAATGGCACGAAAGTTATGTTTCGTTTTATAAGTAGTAAGAAAGATGCTGATAGGTATCAAGGGCGTTCAATGGACTTTGTAGGAGTAGATGAGTTAACGAAGTTTGATAAAGCTTGGATTCAAATACTCTTATCTTGTTTACGTTCACCAAAAGGATTTCCACCACGTTTTAGAGGTACTTGTAACCCTGGTGGTCGTGGTCATGCGTGGGTAAAAGAGGATTTTGTCCTTGGAACAAACTATGGTGAAAAAATTTTAATTGACCCAATTACAGGTGGAAAAATGCAGTTTATTCCTGCATCGGTATATGACAACGTTGTTTTAATGGCAAATGACCCTAATTACGTAAAGCGGCTAGAGCACTTGCCTGAAAATGAGCGTCGTGCTTTCTTGCATGGGGATTGGGACATATTCTCAGGACAATACTTTACGGAATGGATACGTGAAAAGCATGTCATTAAGCCGTTTGAAATACCTGACCACTGGCGTAAGTGGCGTGCAATGGACTGGGGCTTTAATGATAATTGTTCTATTGGTTGGTATGCAGTAGATGAAGAAGGGCATGTTTACAAATACCGTCAACTATACGTGCGTGAAATGCTAGCATCTGATATAGCTAAAAAGGTTGTTGAACTATCGCAAGGTGAAAAAATTAGATATACGGTAGCGGGGCATGATTGCTGGCAGAAGCGAGGTAATGACAATGCGCAAGGTGAGTCGATTGCTGAAACTTTTGCGCAAAATGGTGTACCGCTAGAAAAGGCAGATATTTCTCGTATCGTTGGATGGCAAAGGTTGAGGGAGTATCTTAAAGATGCGCCAGATGGAGAGCCTTGGTTTATGGTCTTTGAAAATTGTGCGGATACAATACGCACCATACCAATGATGATTTATGATGAAAAGAATGTAGAAGATTTGGATGATTCATTAGAAGATCATGCGGTAGATGAAACAAGGTACTCGCTTATGTCTAGACCAATAAAGTCTAAGACTGCACCAAGCAATGAAACTACAATAGGTAAACTTAAAAAACAAGCAATTAAAAAAAGTAAGCAGCACACTAAGCGATTGATTTAGTGTGCTGCTTTATGTTTTAAGGAGGAATTGGTTTGAAGGTTAATCAAGTACAACTATTCGAAAGAGGTTACATTAATCGCTGTTCAACGTATGCTTGCGGTGAAAGGGCAACTAAATACGTTGGTCGCCCTGATGCACCGTTAAATGTATCCTATGTGTTGTGTGATAAGTGTATAGATGAGTTAGTGCAATCAATTCGAGCGCAATATCCAGTCGAAACCGAAGCTGCAAGCCCTTCAGTAATTGAAGATGAGTTGGTTGAAATGGCGGATGATGCTACAAGCCCTTCTGTAAATACAGAAGGATTAGCAGAAGCGGTGGCTGATGCTCGTACACATGCGGAAGTAGATAAAGTCGTAGAAAAATACGGCTTGCAAGATATACCGACTAAGACAGAGGGCGCAACTGTCCAAGTACGCAAAGACGCAATCTTAAAAGTGTTGGGCTGATATGTTTTTCTGTAGGAAAAATACAAATATTTTATGCATGAAATATTGGGAAATAATTTTGTGTAAGGCTTCTGAAGCCCTACAAATCAACAATGTATAAAATAATGCATAATCAATAAAATTGGAGGTTATAGAAACGTTGATATAACAGCGTTTATAAAAATTCTAGCTTCCTGAAACTATTATTATGTAAACCTAAAACTAATATCATATTCAAAATTTGAATAAGAAAACAGAGGGATGATGCACATGATTAGCTCGATTGTGATTATTGTACTGTTACTTGTTATTTTGCTACAAGCGATTATCCATAGCAGGGAACGAAAGGACTTATACACTCGACTCATGGCTCGTGATCTCCACGAATATACGTACATTACAAAAAGCGGTGGAGATGATGAGGACAGTAACAAACCAAAGCGAGGCACTAACTTACTGCAAAAACGAATTAAAACTTCATACCGACGGTTATATGGAGAAGATAGGGAGGTGTGATGATTGGTAGTAGGTGCGATTAAAAAAATGGTTACAGGGATTAAAAACGTTGGTAGAAGTCATGAGGACAAGTACGATGACCAAATAGCGGAATTTGTTCAACAAGAATATGAGCGTCGTAAATCAGAACGATTGCCTTTTGAGCTTCAGTGGCGACTCAATACTGAATTTTTAAATGGTAATCAGTTTTTAGATATTGACCCTACATCTGTTTCTATTCAGGAAATCCCGAAACTATATTGGTATCAGGAAAGAGAAGTATTTAATCAGATGGCTACTATTTATGAAACGCGTGTGGCTCAATTATCAAGAACAATCCCGATGCTTAAAGTACGTCCAGCCTCACAGGAGGACGGCGACATTTCGGCTGCGAGGGTATCGTCGAGTTTATTGCAATCAACGTGGTATGACGGGAATATGGATGTCATATGGGATGATTTATGTGCTTGGACAGAGCTAACGGGTACAGCACTCATTAAGAATGCTTGGAATAAAGATAAAGGTCGAACGGTCATGATTATGAGAGTGCCGAAAGAGCAGCAAGAAAACAAGGTTTCAAATGGAGATACAGAACAAGCAAGCGAAATGCTTGAAGGTGAATATGAAGAAGTTGAATTGAAAGAGGGAGATATGGACGTCTGTATTGTATCGCCATACGAGTTTTTTCCTGACAATAACTATGCTGCTTCTTTACAAGCCTGTCATAGCATCATACACGCTAAAGCATATGACATAAGGGACATAGAAGAAATATGGGGCGTCCGAGTAGAACCTGAAAAAGTCGATGTTATGTCGCTACAACAAATGCAAGCAGGATTGGGAGGCGTTGGTTACAGTGTCGGTGGATACCGAGGGAAATCAATGCAATTAAAAAATCATGCAGTTGTAAAAGAATACTACGAACGCCCAACAAAGAAATATCCGAACGGGCGTTTTATTGTGGTTGCAAACAAGAAAGTGTTGTCTTTGAGCGAGTTGCCTTACAAGGTAGGTGACGATGAGAAGCGGGATTTCCCATTTGTTTTGGCACGATCAATTAAAAAGCCTGGTCAATTCTGGGGTGCATCTGTGCTTGAAAGAATTATACCCATACAGCGTAGATACAACGCATTACGTAATCGAAAAGCTGAGTATCTAAATCTTGTCGCTATTGGGCAATGGTACGAGCCTGAAGGGGCGTTGGATGAAGATGTTGAGTTAGATAATAGTCCGGGCAACATAATCCGTTATCGTCCAGCGAGTGGAAAACCAGAGCCTGTATCATTCCCTAACTTACCAGCATCATTCGAAAATGAGATACAGACACTTTTAAACGAATTTACAGCTATTTCGGGGGTGTCTGAGCTTTCTCGATATTCCCAAGCTCCAAGTGGAGTTAAGTCAGGTGTGGCACTTTCCATTGCCAATGAACAGGATAATACACGTATAAGCAATACCGCCGCAAATTTAGCTCAGTGTGTAAAACTCATGGGCAAACAGTGGTTGAGATTGTACCGTCAATTTGTTCAAGAACCACGAGTTTTACGTACAGTGGGACGTGATAAGGATGTGGAAGTGTCCGATTGGACCGTTTCGCAATTAAAATCCGATGACGTAATTATTGAAAATAGTTCAGCGCTTGCCGAAACACCAGCTCAACGTAGACAAATGGTGTTTGACATGCTTGGTGGAGGTTTGTTTAACAAGGAGGAAGCGTCCCCTATAAGCAACGAAGCCAGAGAGAAAATACTTGAAATGCTCGAATTTGGGAACTGGGAAGGTAGCATGTTGGAAGTGCACCGCTTGCAGGAGCAAAAAGCGAAGCGTGAAAACATGAGATTTAAGCAGGCTCAACCAACCTTGCTAAATGATTATGACGACGATGCACTACACATTGAAGTGCATAATCGTTTAAGAATGAGTGCGGAATATGAAGATTTATTAAATTCGCCGCAGGGCTTAGAGATTGACCAAATGGTAAGAGAACATATTGCTATGCACGAACAACGTATCGTGATGCGACAAATGCAACAGTTACAACAACAGATAGCCATGCAACAGCAGGCTCAACCAATTAATGGAGGTAAAGAAAAATGAAATGGAATTGGATGAAACAACCGTTTGAAACGTATATGACATTGGATTTACAGTATTTTGCTGATGGGGATGGACATCCGTTTGCGGCAGAACCAACACCGCAAGAGCCACATCCTTTTGCTGATGATAATAACAGCACATTTTCACGTTTTACAGAGCAACCTAATCCTTTGGTTAGTGATATTCAATCTCCTGAAACTCCTACATTGCAAGGGGGTGAACAACAGCAACAGATTGTAGGTGATGGACAAGAGCAACAAATACAACAACAGCAACCACAGGATGAAGTATTAAAGTTTGGTGAACGTGAAGTGAAAGTGTATGGTGACGATGTAAGAGAGTTGTACCAAGACTACACTCAATTAAATCAAAACCTCCAAGCGCAATCGCAAGAATTAGAACAAGCTCGTCAGTTATTGGGGCAATATCAGACATTGATGCAACAGCAACAGCCAATAGAGCAACAACAAGTCCCGCAACAACAAACGATTGATCCAACACGTATGCAACAACTTCATGAAGAATATCAGGAACGTATGTATGAAAATAAATTTGAAGCGGATAAATGGTGGAACGAACAGCCTGAAGTCCAAGAAATGGAACGTCAACGGATTGAGGCACTTGTTCAGCAACGTGTAAATGAAGTAGTTGGGCCAATACAACAGGAACGTGAAATTAACCAACAAGTAACAGATGCAAAAGCACGTTATCAAGATTTTGATGATTACACAGATACTATGCAGACATTATTGCAAGAAAATCCACAACTAGCAGAGTTGCCTAATGCAATTGATAATCTGTATTTTATGGCTAAAGGACGTGCAGCCCAACCATCTCCGCAACCAGAACAACTTTTGAATGATGCAAGCTTCCAACAACAAATCATTCAAAATGAACAAATTCGTAATATGGTATTACAAACCTATCAACAAACAAAGTTACAAACTCAACCCCCATTAGTTATGGCGCAACAGGTATCTCAAACTCCTACTAGTTTAGGAGAACATCGTCCACGCACAATAGCTGAGGGGTCAAAAGCGGCTAGAAAACACTTTGGAATGGAATAATTATAAGAGGTGAAGGAATATGACAAACATGAAACAAGCGCAAGAAGCATTAAAACTTTATTACTTACCGGGACTTCAATACCAACTAAATAACGCAAACCCGATTCTAGCAGTTATGGATCGTGACCAAAAATCTGTTGTGGGTTCAGAAATTCGAATGGCTCTTAGATATGGTCGCCATGGTGGCATTGGTAACCGTACAGATGATGGGGATTTGCCAACTCCACGTTCACGCCAAACAAAACAAGCCAAATGGGAAACAAAGAATATATTTGGGCACATTCAAATTTCTGATAAAACAATGCGAGCGTCCAGAGGTGATGGGGCTTTCATTTCTTTATTAGAGGCAGACTTAGAAGATGCGTTAACTGATGCGAAGGATGACATAGAACGTCAGCTATTTGGTGATAGTACAGGGAAAATGGCTACGTGTGGTGTAAATACGGCTTCTAATGAAATAGAGGTTGACGATACTAGGTTTTTTGCGGAGGGACAAATTGTTGACATTGTAACGGCTGCTACGGGTGTTGTGTTGGCAGATAATCGTGAAATCACAGTGGTTGACGATGCAAATAATACTATTACAATCACAGGTGCGCCAGTAACAACGGGTAATACAGATATTGTTACTCGTGCTGGAAACTTTGGATTAGAGTTAACGGGGTTAGATGCTATCTTTACTCCTGATAACGTGTTGTATGGTATCGACAGAACTAAAAATAAATGGTTTAATCCAACTGTTGTTAATAACGTGGGTACTATTAGTGAAGTGAAGATTCAAGAAGCGATTGATGAAGCGGATCGTCGAGCTGGTGGTAAAGTTAACTTGATGGCAACGACGTATGGTGTGCGTCGTGCATATCAAGAGTTGTTATTAGCTACTAAACGTACTACAGACACGATGAAGTTAAAAGGCGGCTATGATGTATTGCTTTATAATGATAAACCAATGACAGTTAGTAAATATGCTCCTGAAGGTATTCTTTACGGTTTAGATATGGATACATTTAAGTTGTATCACATTATGGATTGGAATTGGTTAGATGAAGATGGTGCAATTTTATCACGTGTACCAAATAAACCAGTTTGGTCAGCAATCTTAGCACGCTACATGGATTTGGGTATGAACAAGCCTGCTGGTTCATTTAAAATGAGTGGTATTACAGAAGCATAATTTTAAAAAGGAGAGGGGAAACCTTCTCTTTTTTCATAATATCATTGTCATAACTCAATAGTTTTGACAATGTACTTCCAACTTGATAAGATAGGGTTATAAATATTGTCATAACTTATTATCATAAGTGGAGGGAGTTAATATGACCAAATATGGTTATGGGCGGGTATCTACTGTTAACCAAGATTTAGAGGCGCAAATACAAGCTTTACAGCAAGAAGGTTGCGAAGAAATCTTAACGGAGAAATTTACTGGTACGACTACAGAACGTCCCATTTTCAATGATTTGTTATCACAGTTAAACGAAGGTGACACGTTAGTTGTAACAAAGCTAGACCGATTAGCACGTAATACACGTGAAGGTATTGAGGTAATTGAGAAATTATTTGCAAAGAACGTGAAAGTACACGTGCTGAATGTAGGGCTGCTAGAGAACACAACAATGGGTCGTTTCTTCCTTACTACGCTTTTAGCGGTTGCTGAAATGGAGCGGAATCTTATCATAGAGCGAACGCAAGAAGGTAAGGTAATTGCTAAACAGCGAGAAGATTTTAAAGAGGGTAGACCTAAGAAATTTACAAAGAAGCAGCTTGACCATGCGTTAAAGCTTCTGGAAACCAATAGCTACAAAGAAGTTGAAGCATTAACTAATATTTCTGTTGCGACTTTAGCAAGGGAACGTAGAAAAAGAAAAGAAACTGAAATGATAAACGATTGAGCTTAACATGTTCAATCGTTTTTATTTTGTACATAAACGACAAAGGGAAGGTGTTTCTAGATGAAAGAGACAAAAAGAAATCAGATACAGGCAGTATTATTCAAGGATCATGATTTAATTCTTGTTGAAAATGATGTATTCAATATATCTGGACGTATTGAGGAATATGACAAAGATATGTTTATTGTATTCAATCAAAGAAAAAAGGCTTTTGAAATCCATAGCCTTGAATATGCTCCTATGATTGCTTCTCCTAAAGACACATTCCAAACAACCATACCATATAAAGAATTAGACATTAGAACGCTACATCACGTTTACGATAATGACATTAAAGTACACGGACGAAAGATATTTGAACGTATTGAAAGACAAGAAGAACTCAATGAAAAACAAAAGAAACGAGATTATAAAAACTGGTTACGTGCTGTGGCGAGTGAAACAAAATCCATGTTTGCTAAAGATGCTTGGCTATAGGAGGGGGTGAGAAGATGAAGTTGAAGGATATTTTGCTGGATGTAAATTTAATGATTCCGAACAGCATTAGCGATGAAATTAAAGTGCGCTGGATCAATGAAACACAACGGCAATTGTATCGTGATTTCGGCTTTCCAGATACATCCTACGCCTTTGCTCAACAGCCTAATGTAGACATATACCCACTCCCTAATAATTGCTCTAGGGAGCGGATTTTAAGTGTGACAGTTGATGACTTAGAGTATGAATATGTTTCTATGACTGAAGATTTACAAGGTAGATGTTGGACAATAATTGACGATAACATATGGTTTTATCCTATGCCAGTACAAGAAAAGCAAGCGTTTATCGTGTATAAACCAGAACCACAAGATATGCGGCTGGACATGCAAGAAGAAGAACCAGAATTTCCGAAAGACTTTCATGAGATTCTAACTTATGGTGTAGCGTTTCGGGTGGCACGGTCATTGCAATTGCTGGATATAAGCGTGCAAGTACAGCAGCAAATGTATGCGTTGCAAGAAGAAGCGAAACGGAAGCTACGCCCGAATAATCGGAAAAGGGTTGTACAGACAAGATTATGGAGGTAGGTGAGAAGGATGACAAAGGTAGCTGCTGCAACAAGTAAATCAGCTCAAAGATTGCTAGAGTTCCAACAAAACAACGGATATTTAAATGATGTTCGTTTGGAGTCTTTTGGATTTTTCTTAGACGACTATGTTATCTATGGTGGAAATTTAACGTTTGATACGGTAGATGTTTATAAAATTTTACTGGATGAAAGTATTGTTTCATTGAATGACCAACTATGGAGAGCTTTTATAAAAGAGTTTCGTATCACAAAGTACAACACAACTTATTATGTAGGTTTTCTGGACGAAAAGGGTTATGTGTTTGGTGAGACAGAGCCATTTGAAAACTACATGCGACTATGGACTATTCCAGTAGATGCAAATGGAGTTGTGGGTGTACCTGTTGACCACAGAAATTTATATAGTTATTTGAAATTGAAAGCTAAATATGATGGTGTTTATTTGAATGTAGATGAAGTGCGTGAAGCAATCACAAATGCCAATAGTGCTGCTGATAAGGCTAATCAAGCTGCATCGGATGTTCAAAGTGCTGTAGATGCAGCACAAAGAGCTGCTGAGGAAGCTCAAGAGGCAGTTATTGAAACTGAAAGAGCTATCGAAAGTGTTAATTCATCATTAAATCAAATAGATCAAGCTATTGAAGATGTCAATGTAGTTATTAACGAATCTAACTTAGCCACAGAAAGTGCTCACCAAGCAGTACGAGATATTAATGTTGTTAAAGAAGAATTGAGTAGTACGGTGACTGAAAAATTGAATGAAGCGGATATTGCTATTGCCAATACAATTGAATCGGCAAATATTGCTGTCACGAACGCAGTTGAAGCTACGGAAGTTGCTATTGCCAATGCAGTTGAAGCGACAGATACAGCTAATCAAGCGTCAGAGGCAATAAAGGGTTGGGGCAATAAGCGGCAATGGAATAATACAACTGTGTATGAAAAAAATAATATTGTGACATTCAACGGCTCTACTTGGCAAGCAGTACGTGGGAATCAAGGAGTTGTACCGACAGAAGGGGAAGATTGGTCTTGTCTTGCTCAAAAAGGTATTGATGGTACTGGGGCGGTTAGTTCGGTAAATGGAAAGTATCCTGACGAAAATGGCAATGTCGAGTTAGAGCTTCAGCAAGATGCTGTTCAGAAGGTCAATGGTAAAAGTCCTGATGCAACAGGTGGAGTAACCTTAGATGCAACAGATGTTGGGGCATATACAAAAGGCGAAACAGAAACTCACATTCAGAATCTAAAAGATTTACTTGCGGAGTCAGGGTATGCAGCATCAGATTTAAAAAACATCACAGAAACTGAATACTCTCAAATGGCAATTAGTGGTCAGTTTTATGTCACTGCCGATAATACTGCATTCCTTCCAACGCAAGAACCATACTTTGGCAGTGTGTACCTAAATGAAAATGGCGTTAACACGTTGAAGTTGCTTGAAGTTGTTAAAATCTCATCAGGCATTACTTATACACGTGTTATCACTCATGACGGTACAACTAATACTGCTGATACAGGATGGATTGAGGGTGGAGGTGGTTCAAGTGGAAGTGGCGGCGGAATTACTAATGTAAACCCCATGAAGCTTACTACAACTACTGAAAATCAAAAGTCATGGAATATACCTAATGGTAACTATGACCCTTCTACAGACTCGCTATTAGTGTTTCACAATGGGGTGTATCTTCCAACTTTATCATGGTCAGTAACGGGTGTAGCACCAAACTATGTACTCAATATTCCTGATAACCCAATGGTAGCTATTACAGATAACAACGTATCTATTGCAATCTTTAGTAACATGCCGTTCGGACCTACTGAAACAATTACTGGTACGCGCATTACACCATTGACTATAGGCATGGATCGCTTAGAACAATCAGTACAAGATTTAATTAATAGTGGTGGTGCTGAGATTGCTAATAACTTAACTACTGATGACCCTACTAAAACGTTATCTGCTGCAATGGGTGTAGAAATAAAACGTCAGTTGGATGCGATACCTACAACATACTTTAGTTCTTCTTTGACGCTTGATGATGAAACTAAAGCAGCTACATCTAAAGCAGTAAAACAGTTGAATGATGAAAAATTAAATCTTACTGGTGGTACAATGTCGGGTGATTTAATCATTGATAAAGGGAATGCTACACTTTCTTTAACTGGTACAAGTATTAGTACAGGTAGGAAAACGTCAATTATACGTTCTAGGGTTAATTCGAGTAATAACCAAGTGGGTATGGAAATGTTGGTTGATGGTAACGCATCATTTAGAATACTAGGTGAGAAAGATGTACAGTTCCTAGATAACAATGGTGAATGGAGCAGCTTACAAAGTTTAAAGACATCTGTCGTTAATGGGAAAACATCTATTGCTGCTGCCATTACGACAAAAGGTGTACCAACAGCAGCAAATGCAACCTTTGATACAATGGCAACTAATATAGGTAAAATATCTACTGGTAAGAAATTTGTAGAAGGAACAATTGTTGCAACACCTAACGGTTTTACTTCTGAATATGCTAACGGTACGGCAGCAGGTACACATCCAAACGTTAATTTAACATTGCCATTTAGCCCATCGTTGGTATTTGTGACAGCATTTGGTTCTACCATATCACAAACAATATTCAGTAATACATCTGATGGGTTATTTACTGGTACAGCAAAACTATCAAGATTCTATACTAGTACATTAGAAGATACAACAAAGAACTTTAAAGCTGTTGCAACTTGGACAGCCCCTAACACCTATCAGTTAATTTTGCCAGTAGCATACTCTAACTTAACCTATACTTACAAGGCATATGAATAAAGGAGGCATTACATGTACACTCGTGGGAACAGAATTCACCTTGAAACTGAAACAGGTAATATTAAAAGCAGTAGAATATAAGCCAACAAAAGAAGAGAAAGAAATTGAGCGTCTAAGGGAAGAAAATGAACTGTATAAATTGCACAGCGAATTAGGCGGTATAATGTAAAGGAGGGTACACACATGGCATACGAGGGCAGTCAGTTAGCGATCAGGAATATGAATCCTGAATTGCAAGAAATGATTGAGCAGGGTGGTTTATATAAAAACATAGATCCTCTTGAAGCAACTAACGGACCTAATGATTACCCTACAGGAGAATCATTTTTTGCAGACACTAACCCCAATATTGAATCATGGCAAACAGCATTAAACGTAGATACAATATTCACTAGATTATTTGTAATCACACGTATTGATAAAAATAGATTACATGCTTTTCAGGATATTATTGTTGCATCAGATACAGAAACAAAACGTTTTACACGGTACAATTTGAATGACGTGTGGTTGGGTGCTAGGGAATCAGGCCGTAGTGCAATAAAGCCTTATGGTGTTGAAGTAATTAATGAAAATCATGCTATCAGACGCTTTGAGCCTTACAACGAATGGAAAAATAATACCTTACCAGAACTATTATATATAGTTTTTAATCATGATAGATTAGATATTGAAGGAGAGTTTAGGGTTAGAGCAACTACGCCTAAAGGTACAGGTGGCAAACTATTCGGTAGTTTTGAGTCAATGACCACAATACGCCAGTTCAATACTGATACTTCACCTTTTGCAACCAATACTGATAATGGAGTACTAAGGACATCAGATGGTTTTGCAAGTCAATTTTATTGTAGTGGTAGTATTGGTGTCACTCATATAGAACCATTTAACCTTAGACCATATATATCATTTGTCAAAATCTTAGCACCCAATGAGCTGAATATTGAGGTAGAACTATTTACAGCAAATGGTAAAGCTAATGAAATACTGGAAAGCGTTGAGTTTTTGCACGATGACACTACTTATACTACTCCGTGGTCACTACCTAGACAAAAATCAATTTTCGAAAGAGCAAAATCGGCATTAGTAGAGTCTGATAGAGGTTACACTGCTTATGTACATCCTCTCGGTAATGACTTAACTGCCGAACTTAGCAATTCAAGCAAGGCATTTAAAACTATACAAGCGGCTATTAATGCTTTGCCCAAATATAGTAATATTAATAATACTGTTACTGTCTTTCAAGGGACGTATGAAGAAACCGTTGTAGTGAATGGATTCACAGGCTCAGGCACACTTACTATAAACGGAGCAAATTCAACAAATGATGCAACTCTATTCAAAGTTAGAGGTTTTATTATGAGAGGTTGTTCATCAAGGATTAATATACGAGGGTTCCATTTAAATAACGCAGGTATAGCAGGGGTTCAGGCGTTTGACTCCCAATTAGTGGATGTTGGTATTTGTGACTTTAACGCAGGTTCAACAGGACAGAATGGTGTTCTTTGTTCTAGTAGTAAAGTTTACCTTTCATCGTCAGTTATAAGCAATAGGTCTCATGCTATAGTTTGCGAGTATATGGGTTCGGTGCTCTCTTATTCAAATACAGGCACAGGTAACATAAATGTATTGACGGCTACCACAGGTGGAACAATCGTAAAATATAGTACACAGCCATCTGGTACAAATTTAGAAAACGCAAGTTCTGGTGGTTTAATTAGGTCATAGGAGGAATGACTCCAAATTGATTAATAAAGGAGTGCTGATTTGCTCATGAAAACATTGCATTACGCAAATGAAACTTTCCAAGCTGAGGAAATTGTCAAAACTAAAGATAGCATCATCGGCTACAACGATGGCAATGAAGTTTTCTCACTCAGAGGTATATCGGATTTTAGTCATTTTACACTAGACGAAGGGCAAGTGTTCGATAAACCCAAATTGACAGATGTAGAAAACTTGAGATTGGAACTGGCTAGAAGTAATACACAAATGATGGAACATATAATTGCACTTACAGGGGTGAAATGACATGTTTACAAAAGAGAGTCAAATAGTTAAAGACTATGTGTTGCTAATAAAATTAGGTGAGAAAACGGTAGAAGATGTACCCGACTTCCACAACCTTAGAGCCTATGCAATTGAGGTATTAACAGAAGTAGAGGAGGAAAATTATGTACAATCGTGGTAATCGTATTTTTTATGACTCTGCGACTGGAATGAAATTATGGGAAACAGGAGAAGTATGGGAATCATCAGAGCCTATGGAACATCAAGAAATCGAAGGTGAAATTATGTATGTAGATTTGGAGGTTAAATCATATGACTCAATGAAATGTTTCATATCTTCAATAAATCGAGAAACAAAAGAACCTATTTTTGAATTTTATCCAGTTCCAGAACCGACAGAAGATCAGTTGCGTATTAAAGAGTTAGAAGATGATATTTTATTATTAAAAACAGACAGTGAAGTAGGAGGAATTTTATAATGAATGGAATTAATCAAGTTGTAGTACGAATTGCAGCAGAACGAATTATGCTAGGTGGTTTAAATCCAAAAACAAATGCTGTTTATGTGATTGATGATGTTACAAACGAAGATTACCGTGTCGCTGTTGAGGATTATATCCTAGCAAATACTGAAGGTATATAGTTTGACAAGTCAGGTGTCCTAAATTGAAGGATGCTTTTTATTTTACCTATTTAGAGGCGATTGAATTGATAAAGTGAATATTGAATGAATAATTATTCGTTCTAGCTTCCCAAAAGTACAATTATGTAAACTAAAACAACTATTAAAAAGCTGTTAAATCAACGTTTTGTAATGTAGTTTGAAGTAGTGTTTATACAATATTTTATACATGACTTTCAAACGTAGTATTTATGCATGGTTACTTAATGTAACTATAACAGAGCAATTGATTACAAATGTATAAAAGAATGGGGGTGTGATGGTGTTCACCTTGCAACAAATTATTAAAGAAGCGGATGTGCGTGTACCTAACCCTTTTGATATTGCGCAAAAAATTTCTTGGTTGAACGAGATCAATGTAGAATTTTTTGAAATTGTTCGTATACCCAAAGTGTTTCGTTTCATGATTACAGGTGGAACAGACACTTATTCATTACCACCTACGATACGCAGTCACGCTATAGAAAATGTTCGTAATCAATCAGTAATGTACGAATCCATCCAATATGAGAAAGTGCAACCAGGTCGTAATTATTGGAATTTCGATGATGACACGCAGCAATTAACGTTATTTCCGAGACCAACTGTAAATGCTGAAGCAATCATTAGTTACCGTAAAAAAACCGAGTCAATATATTTAACGAGTGATTTATCAGCAAAGCCAGATGCTCCAATAGAATTTCATTGGGCATATATCTTGGCTTTGTGTGAGCGCATTGCTAAGGCAATGAATGATGTGCCGTTAGCTAATAACTATGCTAATGACTATCGGGGGCAATTAAGTTTAGCGCAGGAAAGATACAAAAATCGTTCTGAAGTTACAGGGGGCGGTGTAAATGGTTAATCCTCAACGATTGTGGGGAGAGATACAAGGTATTCAATCACCTGAAATCATTCGTCAATTTGGGGGCATTAGCTCAGGAGATGCCTTTTCTTTGAATGATAACATCATGGTGAAGAATAAAAATATTAGTACCAAAGGTGTTCCAGCCGCTAAAGTCCGTTCGGGTTTTATTAAACTAGGAAATTTATCTGCACCAGTGACAGGGATTGGTTTGTATAAAGAAAATCAATTGAATGTAATATCAGGCGGTGTCTGGAAGTGGTGGAATGAATCGTCTTGGAGTGATTTAGTATCGGGGCTAAACAGTAGTGCGAAATGGAGTTTTACTAACTTTAAAGGGAATTTTTCAGATGTGGCATTGATTGCATCTAATGGTGTAGATGCAGTTAAAGTGTACGATGGCACAACGATAACTGATTTAGAAAATGCGCCAACAGGCTTAAATTTTGTGACAAGTCATGAGAACCGTTTATATGGAGCGGTAAGGAATGAATTGCATTACTCAGCTTTGAGAAAACCCACGGATTGGAATACAGTTGACCAGTCAGGACAAATTGTAATTGAAAACAAGGGTGGGGAGAATATAAGTTGTGTGGTAGGAGGGACGGGAAAAATTGTTGTATTTTTACCGCACTCCATGCATGAACTATATGGAACAGGCCCAATTAATTTTAGGTTGCAACTCATAACTGAAGAAATCGGATGCGTAAGTCATCAAAGTGCCGTCATGGTAGGAGGAATTTTATTTTTCCTTTCGCATGACGGTATTTATCGTTATGCAGGAGGGGCAATACCGAAAAAGGATTTTTCCCTAAAAGTGCAAGAAATCGTAAATCGTATAAATAAAAATGCTTGGTCTGCTGTAGCTGCTGGAACTGACGGAGAGCGATATTACATCAGTCTACCTCTAGATAACGCAACAGAACCGAGTATAACGCTAGAATATGATCCTGCATACGACATTTGGAATATTTGGGACGTGGGACATGTTCCAATGGTTTATGGCAGAAAACAAGAGAAGATGTGTATTGGTGTGAAAGATGCGGTATTGCAAATGGGTGGTACGGATGATGCTGGAATTGCAACACCGTACATGCTAGAGACAAAGCCCTTCTCATATGGCTCATTAGCTGCTCATGCTCGGTTGTATCGCTTGTGGATTGTTGCGGATGTGCCGATAGGAGCAACTATGAATATTTATATTTCTAACCAACAACAAGGCGATGTGGATTGGTCATTGGTTAAAACAATAAATGCTGATACAGCCATTGTAGCTATGCCGATTTATATTCCTGTTGACAAGAGTTTTTATGCGAATTGGATGCGAATAAAGATTGAGGGGCAAGGGCAAGTGGCCATTCATGAAATAGCTCGACAATCGAAAATGTTCCGTTTTGGAATAGGAGGGGGATAATATGCCTGTTCCTAATTTTTCCCCTGTTATTGGTACGAACTCTGAGGAAATACTGGATTCCTTAGAAAAGCAAAGGAAAGAATTGCAATGGCTGTTACAATCCTTAGATACTACAAATGTAAAAGAACTCAATGCAGAAGTGATTAATGCGGGGAGAATTTTGGCAAAACATCTAAGGGTTGGTTCAGACACAGAATTTGAAGAAGGTTATGATACTCGTGCGCTTTTTGAGGTAACGAACGATAGGATCACAGCGAGTGTAGAAGCAATAAATGGTGAGATAGCAACTTTGACAATTGAATCAAACCAGATTAAGACCAGTGTAGTCGATTTAGAAAATAACTTGTCATCTAAAATCACTCAAACAGCGAACAGCATTAGGAGTGAGGTTGAAGCGGAAGTTACAACCATTAACGGAAATATAGCGACAACTAATTATAACGTTTCGATGGTGAACCAAAAAGCGGATGAAATAAAGGCTACTGTATCGTCTCAATCGACATCAATATCCAATTTGGGCACACGGGTTACTAGCGCAGAATCTACAATAAGTCAGCAGTCTTGGCAGATAAGTCAAAAGGTATCGCAAACGGATTATAATGGCAACACTATCGCATCATTGATTAATCAGACGGCAACTAGCGTTAAAATTCAAGCGCAAAATATTGACCTCTATGGTGCTGTAATGATAAACGGTAGTATTGAAGGTTCTACTGATATTCGAGTAAATAGGGATGCGTATATAGGTAATAACTTGTACTTAGGCACATCTGGTTGGGGTGGTAAATCAGTTAACTTTGGTGGTGGTAACGGGATTTACTACAATGGAGAGCAAATGACTTTTTCAGCGCCTTATCTAAACTTTGATAGTGTTAATAGTACCTTAAATGGTTATAACACGATTTACGGCACATTGAACGTACCTTCAACAACTAATCTAACAGGTCTTGTTCGTGCTGAATCATCAGGGATTGGAATCTCCGTTTCTGGTGGTTATTTATATGTAAAAGTCTATGGTAGTACAGTAGGTTCTGTTAAATTAACTTAAAAGGAGCGTTTTTTATGGATGAATATATTATTCTAATGCTTAACGGTAGTGTTCCAGTAAGAGTTTCAGGAGTGAACTTAAAATCGCTAGAAATCATAATTAATAAACCAGAATCTTTTGCTGTTAGAATCGGTAAAAAGAGTATGGTTAAAAACCTAATTGCTGCGGTTGTGAAAAAAGAGGCAATTGCTGAAGCGGATGATCGTAACCTAAAAGTGGTAGTTAGGGATGCTGTTACGGATATATCTTTCTTTACTTCAGCCCAATCAGATGTAATTTTAGACTCGTTAACAAACGATATTAATAAAAAAGCTTTTGCTCTTGTTGGTGATGAAATATTAATTAATCGTGGTTGTTATCAATATGCTGAATTTAATGATAGGCTTACCGAAAGTGATGATAAAGAAGTTGAAAAATCATATAGTGTTGGTGGAGATGAAACGCAAGCGGATGCTTAGCGTTATTTTTTATTTTACAAGACGGATTAGGAAGGTTGGTGAGTGTGGTGGTAAATAGTAGCGCAGACCTAATGCAACAAAAATTAAAAGAAGCAGCACAAAGGCTTAAAGATTCTAAGGCGAAAGTAAATGCAAATCAGGGAACAGATATGGCGAATGGCGGATTAGCATCGAATAATCAAAATGCCATTAATAACAAACTACCTAATCAAAGTGTCCAATCGGTCACAAATACCCCGAGTGTCGATGAACGATGGCAGTCTAAGCAAACTGTACCAGATTATCTAGGGATGACAACAGATATGATACAGAAAGCATTATCAGGAGCTACCAGTGGTTCGCAATACTATGACCCTGACCAAGACCCTGTTTATAAATCTATGGTGGAATTAAGTCAGAAACAAGCGGATGCCGCAGGGTTGCAAGCTATGGAATTGCTCAATGAAAGAGGTATCTTAAATAGTGCTGTGACTACAGATCGTTTAGGACAAATAAAACAGGGTGCGTCAGATGCAGTATTAGCATCCATTCCGGGGCTTGCTGCAAACTTTAACAACAAGCAGTCACAAAGCGCAGCGTCATTACAGAATCTATTGAGTTCAGTAATCGGAGCTGGTCAATTCCAACAAACTTTTGCTGAAGATAATCTTCGATATGACAAAGGTTTTGATGAAGATAAACGTCGTTACGATAAGCAATTTGCTTTAGATGAAGCGGCGGTTACGGGTAAATATTTAACTCAGGGAACACAAGATGCGGTGCAAGCAATATTAAATGCCAAACAGATAGCAGAGAACCCGAGTGCATCATTAGAACAGCGTAAAAAAGCGAATGCAGACGCAAATGCAGCTCGTCAATTATTAGTTTCGCAAGGTGTCGATGTCAGTATGCTTGGTGCTGATTCTTCGTATCGCCAAGCGATGAATGCCTTAAATAGTCTTGGTGGTGCAGGGATGAATACTATGGAAAATCAGAAGATGAAAGCCAATAATGCTCTTGCGGTTGGAGAAATGACAGGTAGTTATACACCGACTGGTGCTCAATCTTTAGTAAATGAGTTGTTACGACTAAAACAAGAAAATGAAAAAGGTGGCATTACTAAAAGTGAGAAACTAGGTAACTCGACTAGAGCGCAACAACTTCGTTCTCAATTAAGTTCCATGGGTATTAATGCAGATACATTATTTGGTGCGAATGTAACTGCACAACAAGCGGCTGCTAACGCAAGTCGAATGAGTACGCAAACTGAAGCGGCACGTCAATTTAATAGCGAGCTAGGATTGAAGAAAGATCAATTAGCATTTGAACGGGATTCATTTGGGCGCAAAATGGATTTTGAGGAAAATTCATTTGATAGAAAAATGAACTTTGAGGAACAGCAAGCAATGATAGAAGCGGATTTAAAATCTAGAGGTTTAGATTTAGATGCAGCTCGCATTGAGATTGATCGCTTTGCTACACAATCAGAAGTACAGTACAAGCAACAATTAGCAGACCTCGAAATCAATGCTAAGACAGCAGAACAAAATACCAATGCAGCCATTGGTGAAGCGTTAAAAGCTAAAAATATAGGTGAGGCGATAGCTTTTATTGCTGAATCAGCTTCTACATGGTCACAAAATGGTGTCAATGTGAAATCGGTATTAGATTCGTTGGAATATAAATTCCCAGGAATCAAAGATGCTGCTACTTCTGGTTCAAGTAAGTCTGTTTACGGTACTCCCTAAGCAGTCCTCCACTTCGAGTGGAGGCTCTCATAGTGGTTTAGGTTCGCTTTCGGCAAAGTATGAATCTAGTGGAAATCCGGGTACTGTAGCACATACAAAAGGTGATATAGGTGGAGCTTCATATGGAACATATCAGTTAACGACTGCTAGTGGACATGCTCAAAAATTTGCTAATCAATATGGTGGTGCATTAAAAGGGTTAAAAGCGGGTACGGCAGCATTTGATAAAGCTTGGAAAGCTGAGGCATCTAAAAATCCCGAAAAATTCCAAGCGGCGCAACATGATTACGCAAAACAAACTCACTATGATCCTGCTGCTTCTAGATTCCAAAAAGCTACAGGTATAGACCCTAGTAAAGTTCCAGCAGCTATACAAGATATGATTTGGTCAATAGGTGTACAGCACGGTGCTGGTGGAGCGTTTACGATTTTCAAAAATGCAGGGGTTAAAAGTGGTATGTCTTGGGAAAACGTTTTGAAGCGAGTCTACAATGAACGTATGAAAGTGAATGTTTATTTCAAATCTTCACCACAAAATATAAAAAACAGTGTATTGAATCGCTTTAAAAAGGAGTTAAACGATGCTTTATCTATGTTAAAACGTTAGCAGATTGCTAGCGTTTTTTCTTTTGAAGGAGGAATAGGGATGGCATTTAGTTATGAAGAATGGAAAAAACGTGACCGACAACGTTTGAAGGCAACACCTACTATGCCTTCGATGGAAGAGTTTAATAGCACTCGTTCTAAGGCGCAATTGATTTCAAAGGGATTAGGTGATGCTACTTATGAAAATCATGCGGCTAAACAATTAGCGAAAGCAATGCAAAAAACAGCAGGAGAACAAGGTCGAGCAGCAAACACGAAAGCGTTGTTAGAGGATAATAAAAAAAGTTCATCTCAACAAAAACAATCAGTCTCTCAAAAGTCAACTGAGAAAACCGACAAAAAAGAAAAAAAGAAAACATTTTGGGAGAGCATGGTTGATGGGTGGAATGCAGCAAAGAAAGATACAACAGAAAAATTACCTAGTGATTCCATGTTGGGAGGAGCTCTTGTTCATGATAATAAAAACGAAACTCTTCCAGCGAAAATAGGAACAAATTTACGAGCTGGTACAGGCGATTTTATCGGTCAAATAGGCGGTGCTTTAGATTATTTGGGTATGGATACAGTTGGTAAAGGGGTTTCTGACTTTGGTAAAAATATAGCAGAAGGATATGGAGAAGCGTATAAAAATGGCAAGGAATTTACATGGAGTAACTTGCTTGACCCAGAATACTACGCAACAAATGTAACTAGACAGTTACCGCAGTTAGGAACAATGTTGCTTGGTGGTGGTGTTGGTATAGGTATTAAAGGAGCTACAGCTTTAACGAAACTACCTACGCTTGCTAGGACAATTGCGGGGGTTGCAGGTGGTACAGCGGCAATGACAACGCTAGAAAGTGCAATGGAAGCGGGTTCTGTCTATGAAGAAGCTAAAAATCGTGGGATGGATGAAAAGGCGGCAAAGGAAGCGGCAGATGAGACATTCAAAAAGAATTTAGCTTTAACGGGTAGTACAAGTGCGCTTGAACTAACGCTTGCTATGACTCCTTTAACGAAAGGTCTTTCTAAGGTTGGGCTTGGGCGTGTTGGGCAATTAGGTGCAACTACAGCAGGGGGAGCGATGACTGAAGGTGTCCAAGAAGGACTCCAAAATAAAATCTCAGCAGAAGCATTGGGAGATGAATTTAAATGGACTGACCCTAGCACAGTTGAAGCTATGGTAATAGGTGGTTTACTTGGTGGAGTAGGTACAGGTGGTATGTCGTTATTACATTCAGAAAGTGTAAAAGGGGCAAGTAATCCATCGGAAACCCAAAGTAATTCGCCAAATAGTAGCTCGTTAGATGATATTACCCAACGCACTATTAACTCCTTATCGCAAGAACGTAGAACGGAGTTTGACGAACTAGTAGATTCAGCAAGGCAAGGTGGGAAGTCATTTAAAGAAGCGCAATTAGAAGCTTTAGAAGAAATGGCTAGCAAGTATGAAGATGTTCAGGAATCGACGGGACAGAGCGCACGAGAGTATATGATTGATAAGGAACTGGAACGTCAATCTGGTACTTTAAATGGTGTGTCAGCTATGGAACGTAATTTAAAAGAACAAAAGCAAAGAAATACACTAGAATATACATTCGATGATAATTCACCGAGCTATAAATTTAATCCCCTTGCAATAGCTGAAAAAGGGCAATCAATTGAATTACCTGGCGTAAGGCAAGCATCGTTACAACAGCCGAATGTTAGTAATGAACAAGTGGCATCGCCCTTGCAGTTGTTGCAACAAGCTTTGGGGCAACCTCAATTAAGTAATCAGGCAGGGCTTACACAAGATGTTGCGGCTACTATGAATTCTCCATTACAAAATGAGCAGATTCAACCAAGCCTGCAACAAGGGATAAGTGAAAATTTGAATATTAACATGCCTGAGATGACTAGTCCTGTTAATAATCCTGCGCAAGAACAAAGTGATATTCAGGGGAAGGAAAGTGCTTCTAAACAACCAAGAGAGTTGTTTGAAAGCCTAGAAGCAGGAGATGAAATAAAGTTAAAAGGTACACGAGCAGACACTACTTACACTGTAGTAGAAGATGATGGAGGAAAACACATTCAAGTAGAAACTCCGAATGGTCGTACTATAAAGGTTGCACGTGCCTCTATTGAACAAGTGAACATGCGAAGAAGTGAAGCGAATGTGTTGGCTGATCCGATTGAAGAAATTGAATATGGTGACGAATTAGATAATGACAAGTATGAATCTCAACAACCTATGGATAAAGAAACAGTGGGGGACATTCAATTACCTCCAAATTTCAAAAAAGACCTAGTTGATTCTGTAAATGAGATGATTGAATCAGATGGTATGACTGTAGAAGAAGCTGTTAATGAATTGCGTAATGATGAATATTACCAAGAAAATGCGGATTGGTTAAAAGCATTTGATAAAGTAGTTGAGAAAACGTTCAATTATCGCAGTAAAGAAGTACATTCACCGCAAGACAATGAATCAACTATGCAGAAGGAAAGTGAAAACATTCTTTCGAATGAAGTTGAGGGAAATCAGGAAAAAGCTGAGCCTTTAGTTGAAAATCGAAATGAACGAGAGAAAGTAAATACGCAAGAGGTATCGCAATCTAAAGTGGTCGGTGAATCTGGTAAGGCGTATACGGAAGCGGGTACAGAGATTAAATTCCGTTATGAGGTTATAGATGCAAAACAATTAATAGCTTCACATGATACGGCTCTACGTACAAATCCTGATTATCCTGCTGAGTTACAACCACGAGACCGAAGTCGCCAAGCGTCAAAACAACAAGTAACAACGATGGCACAAAAGTTAAATCCTGAATTAGTAGTAGAGTCGGCTAAGGCTTCAGATGGTGCACCGATTGTATCCGAGGACTACACGGTTGAAAGTGGTAATGGTCGTGCAATAGCGATGCAAAAGATGTATCAGGAGAACTATGATACGGCAAATGATTACAAGTCTTATCTAGAGAGCCATGCAGAAAAATATGGTTTAGACAAGGCTTCAATTGAACAAATGGAACAACCCGTTCTGGTGCGTGTGCGTACAAATGAGGTAAATCGCCAAACGTTTGTTGAAGAAGCAAATGTTTCTAATGTTGCGGTTATGAGCGCAACTGAACAAGCTGTCTCAGATGCAAAAAAACTAACTAATAAAGTTATGTACTTGTTCAGTCCTTCAGAAAATGGTGATTTGAATGTAGCGAGTAATAGAGCTTTCATATCACAATTCATTCAATCTGTAGTGCCACAAAATGAACGAGGGTTATTAATGACTGCTGAAGGTAATCTTAGTCAGGATGGTTTGAGACGAGTACAAAACGCCATTCTAGCTAAAGCCTATGGTAATAACGATGCGTTGTTATTAATGATTGAATCGAACGATAACAATGTTAAAACATTAACGAATGCCATGTTACAAGCAGCTCCAACTATTGCTAATGTAAAAGAAAATATAGACGCTGGTACTTATTTCAATGAAGATGTATCACCCGATTTCGTAGCTGCTGTAGAAAAGTTTTCTGAGTTACGAAAAGAAGGTGTAACAGTCGAAAACTTTTTAAATCAAGCTTCTTTATTTAATGATGGTCTATCTAATGTGTCAAAAGAGTTGTTACAACTATTTGATAAGGGAGTTGTAATAGAAGGGAAAGCAAGAAAGAGCACTAAGGCATATAAGAGCTTGTTAGAATCATATGCAGATGTGTTAAGAAATTCGGGAAATCCTAATCAAATTAGTTTATTTGAAAAGAATGCACCTACTAAAGATGAATTATTTGAAGCGGCCATAAAGAAAGTGAGTGCTGAGACGGACGATGTACAAACCGATTTATTTGGTGGCGAGACCAGAAATAGTGAAGGAAATAATAAACCGAGTGGACGAAGCGCACAAAATTCAAATACAGAAACATTCGTTAACGCAAGGCAAGGGAAAAGAAAAGAAGATCAAGTAACACAAGGGGAAACTACACGAGTTGATATTCTTAAATACATTAAAGATAAATTCCAAGTGCGTTTAGATGTTGGGCAATTCCGTCAAAAAGCAAAGGGTATTTATAAAAATAAATTTTCTATTATCCGTACAAAAGATTATGGAGATTTTGAAGTTATTGCTCATGAATTGGGGCATCGTTTTGATATTCGACACGGATGGTCAAGCGATCCTGAATTAAAGCAAGAGTGGATTAATTTTGCTGAAGCCAATTTAGAACTTCCTGAATCTATGACGCCTTTGCAAAAAGCTAAAGAAGGTGTTGCGGAATATTTCCGTCAATACTTATATGCTGAAACGGAAGCGAATGTAGATTATCAGGAACTAAGTGACCAACTGCATCGAAAAGTCGCTGAAGGACTTGAAAAAAGTAAATGGTCAAAACCATTAGAAAGCCTGCAAGCTAAGATGATGGACTGGATGAATCGTGATGCTGAACAAGAGTTGCGAGGTGTTGTATCTTCCATTGGAGAAGGAAAGAATAAACGATTAACACCAAAACAATTTATTACAAAATGGTATGCCAGAGTGTTTGAAAAAGAGCATCCAATATACAATGCCTTAAAGCAGATAGAAAAGGAAACGGGAATAAAATTTGAAGGACGTAACAATGCATATGAAATGGCTGTATTGACACGTGGTACTGTAGCGAGGGCTGCAACGTTTATTAAAAGAGAAACATTTAATAGTGTCACAGGTGAACGTACAGGAGAGTCATTAGAAAGTATTCTAAAGGATGTTGATGATGTTGAATCATTTGGGCGTTATCTTGTGGCGAGACATGGATTGTACTTGATAGAGAAAAAAGGGAAAACCAAAACGCCATTAAGTCCAGACTTGATGAAACAGTATTTAGAGTCAGGCAGTCGATACGAAGCACAAGCTGAAAGGATTTATCAGTATCAACATGAATTATTGCAAGTGTTAGTAGACGGCCATCTAATTCCAGAAGAATTGCCAGGCAAGTTGAAAGAAGCCTATCCATACTATGTGCCGTTTTATCGAGTGATGACTGAAACGGGAGAAAAAGGTAAGGGAGGTTCTGGCGGAGGAAGTAGCCAACAATACACAAACCAGCAACAAGGGATAAAACGAATGACGGAAACGGGGTCAGCGAGGAATATCGTAAATCCTATCGAAAGCATTATACGTAATACGCACCTTTATTTCGGTTTAGCTGATAGAAACGCTGTTGGTCATGCAATGGGAGAGTTAGCGAATCCTGATAGTGAGTTTGCGGCAGAAGTAACAAGAGACATCATAGAAGAAATTCCTAGCAAAATGAAACTTTACGAGGGGCAAATTAAGCAAATTCAAAAGTCACTTTTAGATGCGGGCTTAGAAGCGGATATGCTAGAAGATTTGGACATGGAACAAACGTTTAAAGTGTTTGAACCAATGTTCAAACCTAGTGCTGCCAATAACGAAATCCTGGTTTGGAAAGAAGGTAAGCCAAGACTTTATAAAGTCCATGATGATATACTGTATAATTCTTTGATCGCATATGACAACCGTGCTATTTCTGAAGCAATGGGTATTTTCTTTAAACCGTTCGAAAAGTCTAACAACCTTATTCGGTCAGGGATTACAGCGAGTCCGTATTTTACTGTACGGACATTTTGGCGTTCTTTAGCTCAAATATTAGTAAAGACGGAGGCGACAGGGTTTAATTATGCTACTCACCCAGCACGTGTAGCAAAAGCATGGGGGTCTGTTTTGAAATCAGTATTTTCAGATGTAAATTCGAAAATTCCTGAAAGTAAGGCTGTTTCTGAATGGTGGAAATCTGGTGGTGCTCAATCTACTTTTATATCAGTAGAACAACAGTATTTAAACAAAGAGCTTGATAAAATTGCCTTGAACAAGAAAGCTTGGCACTATCTAAAAAGCATGAAACAAGGAACTAGGAAAGAACGACTGGCTTTAAATTGGTATATAGCAAAATCTACAGTCAGTTTACCATTTAAAGTATTACAAACTTTTAATGATACGTTAGACCAAGCATTGAAGTTAGCAGAGTATCAAGTTGTAAAGAAGCAAACAGGTAGTAAACAAAAAGCCGCACTTGCCTCACGTGAAGCAGATGTCGATTATAAACGTTTTGGAAGTGGTGTACGAGAATTTAATAAAATCACATTATTCTTTAATGTATCTTTGCAAGGTCCAGATAATATTGCGAGAACATTTGCTAAACATCCTACACGAACATCAATTCGTGCGTTGACACTAGTAACATTACCTACCTTGTTATTGTATGCCATGAACCGTGACGACGAAGAATATCAAGAATTAGATTCATGGGAAAAGGATATGAACTGGATGATACCTATGGGCGGAGGAGAATTTGTAAAAATACCAATACCTTTCGAATTAGGTGTATTATTCAAAACGATTCCTGAAAAACTATTTGGTGAATTTTTAGATTCATCAAGAGAAGAAGATAAACAAAGTTGGGATAAAATCTATGGGAATGCTCTTTCTACAATGACACCTAGTTTTTTACCAACGCTTGCAACGGTGTGGTATTCTTATGTATTTGAAAAAAATGCAAACTTCAAAAGAGATTTTGTACCGATGTCTTTACAAAAGCTTCAAAAGCCTGACCAATATAACGAAAATACATCCGAAATAATGAAGTTTCTAGGAAGGAAGTTAAATAAATCACCAATGACACTTGAAGAAACATTTAAAGCGCAATTTGGGCAAATGGGGCAAGGTTATTTGTGGGGACTAGACAAATTACTTATTACTGCGGGTGTTGTTGAAAAGCCAGATACAAAGGGCTTGAGAAGGAGCTATACAGAAAGATATCTAACTTCTAGCGTCAACGACGGTGGTACAAATTCTATAACGCAGTTTTACGAAGAACTAGATGAAAAAGAAAGGGATTATGCTTCAAATGGTATTAGGTATTCCCCTCCTGAAGATTTAAAGCTATATCGAAAAGTGCAAGATGATATGAAAACGTTAAGGAAATTGCGTGATGGAATGATGTATGATCGCTTAAAAGATGCAGACGGTCAATCTTTCTCGAAAGAAGTTAAAAAAGATCACATTGATACAATTAATTCTGCTCTCCGAGATATGACGAGAATTGCACGTGCTCAAAGTGACAATCCTAATAAGTCTGAAGAAGATATTAAAAAAGATTTAGACAAAGCTGTTTTAAATAAAGATAATCTGGACAAAGCAATAAGTATGCTAGAGGATTATGAAAAGTATTTAAAAGCAGTTGAAAAAGAACAACGTCAAGAAGCGAAAAAATTACAGAAGGAACAAAAATTTTAGCAATGAGTAATGCAATAACTTTCCATAATCATGACATAAAAAGCGTTATGGTTATGTTTATATAGATACTTTTAAACACTTTCGTTTACGAAGGTGTTTTTATTATGCGCTATCTGAGTAATAGGGGCAGGATGGAGAGTGGATTAAATCTTAAACTCTTGTGGCAACCAAAAAAGTAAAGGATTGGTGATGACGATTGACAGTAGAATTAGGTGTTGTATTAACAATTTTATCGCTTATTGTAGCAATACAAGGCTATCAGCTCAATAAAACAAAAAGCATTAAAGATGACGGAAGACAATCAGCAGAAGTAAGTGCACAGCTACATTACATCAGTAAAGGTGTAAGTGATATTCAATTGGATATGAAAGATATTCGTTTGGATATGAAAGCAAACGATGAGAAGGTACAAGATGTTGTGCAGCGTGTTACACGTGTAGAGGAATCAGCGAAATCAGCTCATAAACGATTAAACAAAATGGAGGGAATTACAGATGAAGATTAATTGGAAAGTACGTTTAAAACACAAGCCATTTTTAGTATCACTGTTCGCATTTTTATTATTACTCATTCAACAAGTAACGGCTGCATTTGGATACAGTTTACCTGAAGCGGTTGGTGAACAAGCCACTGCTATTTTTAATACCATTTTAAGCATTTTGATTTTGTTAGGTATTGTAATAGACCCGACGACTAGTGAGGTTAGTGATAGTGTGCAAGCTTTAAAATATGAAAAACCGAAGGATGATGAAAAATGGTGACAATTAGAAAACAACTAGTCTCGACAAATGTTGCTACAAAAGTGACGTCAGGGCGTAAAAACATTCGTAAGAAAGTGTGTATTCATGAAACTGACAATATAAAAAAAGGTAGTGGAGCAGACAACCACGCTCGACTTCAAGCTAACGGTAACAGTCGTCAAGCAAGTTGGCATTGGTCTGTGGATGACAGAGAAGCAATTCAGTCTTTTACACATGATTATCAATGTTGGGCAGCAGGTAGTACACAGGGGAACAATGAGGCTATCCATGTAGAAATGTGTGTAAATAGTGATGGTAATTATGTAAGAACTGTACAAAATACAGCAGCACTAGTTGCGAAAATTTTGAAAGACGAAAATCTTACAATCAAAGATGTTGTACAACATAACTATTACAGTGGGAAAAATTGTCCTCGTATTATGCGCTCGGGTAATGCTTCTGTTTCGTGGAACGATTTTTTACAAATGATTAAAATTATTATGGAAAATAATACTATTTCAAATAATAATGAAAAGGATGATAGTACAATGAAATTTACAAACTCGACAACAAAAGCAGCAGTCCGTGATTTAATAAAGCAAGCCGTGGACAAAAAAATAATTGATAAGTCATGGATAGATAAATTTGACGCTGGTACATTGACTGGTGGCGATTTCGAAGGTCTTAAAATTATCATTGCGCAACGAAGTAAATAATTATCATTGCTCAGGTACTCATTAATTTGAGCCTAGGCTTTTTTATTTTCACAAATTAATTACTTAATAAAATACAAATCAAAATAAATAAGCCAAGACAGCTACATGCCATCTTGGTTTATTTTCATTTCTAATAATACTTGTTTACGTTCTAACATTAATTCCATGAGCTCGTCTAAATCTTCCTCTAAGGCGTGGTTTCTTATAAAGCTACGTGCTCCAGATCGTGCGCTAAGGTATTTTGCACGTTCTTTATTCTTCGCTTGCCAACGCTTATTCGCCTCAGTCTGCGGATTCTTCTTCATTAAATCCTCCTTTTTTTATATACTACGAGGATCTTCAAAAGGAAGTGCCTGATTTTTTCCCATATTTTACATTTGATAAAACGTAAACATTTGTTCTATTATATATAAAAACAAACGTTCTGTTTTAGCAAAGGAGAGGGAACAATGTTAAATGATCGAGGATCAATGAAATGGACAGCAATGATGCTACCAGAGCATCTAACATTGTTGAAGGAGTGGAAAAAAGAGCAATTTTATGATAAAAAGCGTGAACTAACTGATTGGGAGCTTGAAGAAATCGAGCAAACCATCCAGCGAGCGTTTAAATTGAGGAAATATGTTAAATTAACGCTGTGGGACCATAATAAACTACATGACAAGGTAGTGTTGATAACAGGCACTGATACGCATAAAAGGGAGTTACTATTAGATACAGAGTTTTCAATAAAACGAATTTCATTTGATCGCATACAAAAAGCATCATTTGTAGACGCAGATGAATAAAAATGTTGATAAAAAACATTTGCAAATTGTTCGTTTGGACAGACATTATTATGAATATACGAGCATAAGCTATATAGCAGCAAGCGCTATTAGCTTTCATGACATGGCGGACTCAAAATCCCTCATTTTTTATGTATAATACGCTAATATCGCTCATATCGTTAGTGAGGAGTGGTAGTCATGGAAAAGAACAGATTTTCAAAACCTGTAGCCTTTAACCGTAACAATGAATCAGATAAGAAAATTTTAGACCACGTAAAGAGACGGAATTTTTCTGGCTATGTAAAAAAATTAATACTTGCAGACATAGCTCTAAAAGAAGCAACAAAGGTAACATCTGAAAAAAATAAAAACGAGCAAGTATCATCGCTTGAAACAGCAGAAGAAAAGCTTGCTCGTATGCAGGAACAATTAAAGAAACGCTCCAATAATGTTAGTGGCAATTCCGATAGCAGCTCCGATACCTAATCTAATTATAAAAGGCATTTTATCCGTCCTCTCAATGTTTTGATATTAGTTTTACCATGAGGTGAATAATAAATACGTGGAGGCGATTAGATGATTTTAAACCCTGCTTATGATTTTTTAAAAGAAGATTATAAGAATCCGAACTTGACTAAGGTGCTAGTTGAAATTGATGAAATCAAAAAGAAATCATCCTTTATAATGCCTAAATTAATTACATTATCAATTCCAATTACTTTTGTGACAACACCCATTACTGTGTTTGCTGCTACAACGGATAGTACATTCAAAAATGTGTATGATGCAGTGATGAACATTTTTGATGCGGGAGTAGTACTAGTAATCATTTTTGCAGGAGCTGCATGGACTCTTGGACATCGTTCAAAGGCTATTGAGTTATTGATTGGTGTATGTTGTGGCTACTTACTTGCTCGCCATGCTGTAGATATTAGAGACTTCCTAAAATCAATATAGAAGGGATGGAGTAATGAATTTTATCGACAAATGGATTGAAGAAGTAGATCGTAAATTAATTGCCTATATTAAAGAGTCGGTAATTGAAACGACTACCAGTGTAATAAGTACATCATGGGATTGGTTTATAGGGATTTTACCAGACTTAACTGGATATGCAACTTTAGCTACAGGTGCAGCAGTTATTGTTTGTACAGCAGCAGGGCAAGGTATGATAAAACCCTTAGGTGTGTATTCATGTGTATTAATTTCATCGCTTTGTATATTGGCAGGTGCTTAATATGACAATGTACTATCCAACTGTGATAAATGAGTATTTGCCTGCATTACGTGAGGAAACGTCTAAATCTATATTTACATTCAAAAATCTAAAAAATAAATTAAAAGTATCAAATTATTTTGAGTATGTGCGGAATAATATGATTGTATATCGCATTATTCCGCATGCAAATGTCACAAATAACAATAAACGCTTGTGGCGTGCCTTGTATAAAATGTATGAGATGTATGAAAAGCCCGGATCACGTATAGAAAGAGAAGGTTTCAAATTCAGATTCCGAGAAAAGGATTTGTTTTGGTTTGAAGTACTATTCAAACAGCGAAATGGCAAGAAGATTATAGAGTTTTATGTTGCGACAAGTGAATTTCAGGCTCAAAAATTGAAAAGAAAAATTGAAAATAAAATGAGTGTCACTTTTAATGAAGCAACTATGGAAGATATACATATACCGATTGAAAATACAATAGTCCAAGAATTAAGATACTTAAAGCATGACATATTTAGTTTAAATAGCAATTCCAACGATGTGAAAACACCAATATCAAACATATTAAACGTAATCGAAGAACTTCAATATGATGGGGATACAGCGCGTTTAAGTATCTGTAACGAGGTCGAGAACCGTAACAAGTGGGTGAAAAATGCTCAATGGACGTATGAAAAAGCAACTAAAGGAAAAGTACCTCAAAGAGCTACAGTGAATAGTAAACGTATTGGCAACGCATTTAAATCAGGTGCTAGTGCTCTTATTAATGAGATAAACGATTTAATCACAGACATCTTCCAAGCATTCAATAATTCTTTTTTTAAATCAGATAAAAAGATTGAAAAGAAAGATGTGATAACAAAAGCTCATTCTTTAGAGGATGAAATAGGTACGACACACCTGAACCGAGAAAAAGGTAACTTACCTGTTTTTCGTTCTCATATACGTGTAGCTTCTCACTCTGCCGATAGATTGACACGAGACAGCGTGGCTGAATCTATCTCGCTTGCTTTGCAAGATTTAGCAGAAACGAATGAGCTGCACAACGTGAAAGTATCAGCAAAGAAAAAACGAGCAAAAATCATTGATGAAATGAACTCTTTAAAGCTCAATACTACAACTCGTCATGATCCAAATGTTAATTTAGTGAGTACAGATGAAATGAGCAAACTGGCGATGATGATGCCCAATAAAGAGCTGCAAAGGAAGTATGCTGACGCTTTAAACACTAAAAAGCAGGTTGAAGTGGATATTTCTAAAGCTATGCAAGATCAAAACGGCATACATTTGGGAGTAGCAGAAGTTAAGGACTCTAAAATAGATGTTTTCATGCCAACAAATAATCCCGATGAGTTTTATCGTGGGTATACCTTTATTGGTGGTCAAGGTGCAGGAAAGGACACAGCTATAGTTAATTGGGTTGTTGAATGTAATTCGAAAAATAACGTTAGCTTCGTTATTCCAGATGCCATTAATGAATATGGTAGGGGTATGGCTGACAGCATACGTGATTCGATACCTCCTGATAAGATTATAGATATTGACCTTTCTGACGATGAATACAAAGTGCCAATGGATTTAACAGAGGTCATTAAGAAGCTTGGTCGTAATGGGGCATCTCGTTTTGCAGATGAAATGATTGACTTTATGCAAATTGATGGACTCACTCGATCACAAAAGTATTTAAAAGTAGCTGCTAAAGCGGCAGGAGGTTCACTATTTAAAATAATGCAAATAATTGAGGATGAAGATTTTAGGATAGATGTCATTGCGCAGCTCATTGAGTCAGGCAACCAACGCTTAGCGAAAGAGTTAATGACTTGGGGCACAAATGACACTTTGGGCAGTAAAGCAGATGCTATTTTAAATCGACTAGATCAATTTTTTGGAAATGATGTGCTTTATGATATTTTCGCTCAAGAACCTCTAGAGAGCGTAGATTTTGCTAAATGGATGCGTGAAGGTAAGGTCATAATACTACGTATCCCTAATCGCAAGTTAGGTGAGTTAGCAACCAAAACACTAGTACATTGGGTTACGCTTAAAACATTTATGACTCGTATGTTGATGTCGAAAGAAGAAAAGGAAAATGGTTGTTTTATGGTATTTAATGAGCCTGAACAGTATCAGACAGATGGATTAAGCAAGCTAATGGGACGTATAAGTACAGAAGGCAGGAAAGAGTGTTTAGGGAGCTTGTATGCATTTCATCATTGGAATAAACTATCACCATCTTTACAGGAAAACTTACAAGGTGGAGGCGTGCAACAATTTCTATTCATGAACGACCATATAAAAACTTTTGATTTAGCTAAACATCGATTTGAAGATACTATACCAATTGAGGAAGCGGTCAAGTTACCCGCACACCATGCAATTGTGAGTATTCGAGCAGCAGGAGAGTTACAATCGGCATTTATATGTAAAATGTCACCACCTAGTAAGAAACTATATAATAATTCTTATTTAACCAGAACGCATACAAAATTATATGGAAGGTTATGGAGTACACTGCAATAAAAATGGATCTTCTTCATGAATTTAATATATCTTTTTCCATTCATCAGTGAATGTTTTATCTCCAAAAAGTCTATCTAAATATACTTCTAATCCTTCTAAATCTAACATTTCATAAGCACCAAAATGAATATAAAAATATTCATAACTAAAATCGCTAACCTTTCTTTTAAACCTTCCTGAAAAGATTTTAACAAGTTCTTCAAAATCATCAGTTTTAACTTCTAAATAATCTTGAATAGCAGAGTAATGATACCAAGAAAGTTCATCATGAGATTTAAAACCGAAGTTTCTAACTAGAGATATATCTTGCATATTCAAAATATCTAGATAATATTTGAAAACTTTATTTCTAGTTTGAAGGTTAGGAGTTTTTATGACCATTAAAATAAAAGTAAAAAGAAAGATTTCGTTTCTTAAAAAGTCCTCCTTTTTAATTAACTTCTGTCTGAGTATGTACCTTTGCAACTTATTTGAGTTAGGTATTTTCTTGTAACCAAAAGATTTCCATATATGATAGGATTTAGTGTATTTCAATGACTCATCCATAATATTCTCAGTATAGTGAACTAATTCCATAGTGCAACACCACCTAAAAAGTATAAATTCGTGCATATTCAATAAAGGTAAGACCACTCTTTCTAAGAGTGGTCACTTAAAAATTGAGCGACCAAAAAGGCGACCAACTAGAAAGATTTAAATAGTTTCAAACAACCTATAACAAACAAAAAAATAAGAGAAAACTTAACATATATCAGAAATGTCAACCTAAAAAGTGTTAAAAACCTTCAAGTAACCACTAATGAGCATTACAAGTGAATGCGTTCATGTCGATTCCTCCTTGAAAGAAAACTACGATTATTATAACATCTTTTGACATTTTGATAAATGCTAAAGTTCTACTTATTTTCTGAATTGTTTGATAGGTAGAAAATTGGTATAATGGTCTAAATTGGTTGACAGAGGGGGACTTTTTATGAAACAGATGACTGCATGGAAAACAACGCTTACTTGGAGAATTTATCAATTGTAGGAGGCATTATGATACTCAATAAACAAGGCTTTGATTTATGGGCGGACGGGTATGATCAAACCGTGCAACTAAGTGAAGAAAATAATCAATATCCATTTGCAGGCTATAAAGCGATTTTAAATAAAATTTTTAATGAAGTAATGGAGGTTCCCGCTTCCACTGTTTTAGATATTGGCTTTGGGACAGGTGTATTAACAGCGAAGCTTTATGAACATGGGCACGCCATCAATGGCCTCGATTTCTCATCCAATATGATCGCCATTGCGAAGGAAAAAATGCCACAGGCCAACTTAATCGAGTGGGACTTAACGAAAGGCTTGCCACCAGCGCTATTACAGCAATCATACGATGCCATTGTTAGTACGTATGCACTTCACCATTTTACAGATGAGCAGAAGATTACGTATATTACACAATTACTACGGCAGCTAACGCCAATTGGTAAAATATTAATTGGCGATGTTGCCTTTGAAACAAGAGCGCAGCTGGAACAATGCCGTCAAGACAGCAAAGGTTACTGGGATGATGATGAATTTTATTTTGTCCATGAGGAGCTAAAAGCCTCGTTACAGGATATTTGTCAGCTTATATTTTATCCGCTATCGCATTGTGGTGGGGTTTTTGTGATAAAAGCTATTACGAGATAAAATGACAGTTCTTCTCCACATAAAAGGAGCTATCGAATGGATAGCTCCTTTTCCCTGTTAAGCAAACATCGACAAAATATATTTGCCAGATAGAATAGATAGCGAGTGCACTCATGACAGAGATGCCTGGTTTAAACCAGCTAAAGGCTAGCATAGTAAATAACAGCATGCCAACCGCTCCAAAAACGGTGTTTTGTAAGACGGTATGAAAGGTATCTTCCTTCCTATTTTTCATTTGCATGCCTATATTAATTATAAGCGTGAGTATTGGCAGGCTGTACAAAAATCAATACTTAGATTGGCTTAGCAGCAGCGCTAACACCATAATGGTGCCACCTACTAAAAAATAGAGAAAGTATAACATAGGATGCTTTCAATTAAATTCAGAAGAAAGTAATGATACTGTGGAAAATGCTTGTGTACAATTACCTCTTCATCCTATTTAGCAAAATATGCAGAAAGATAGGTGGGGACAAAAAATAGAGAGACTATTTCTGAGAAGGCGTGTCTCACTCAATCTATTCAAAAGAAATATCTGAAAATATAAACTTTAATAAGCTATCTTTTAATATATCGCTTTATACGATATAATCGCATAAAGCGATATATCAAAGGAGTTAGCATGATGATTAAAGAGATAAATGACTATTTTACAACGATATTCTATCATCTACATACAACACATGAGGATGTTATTTCCCATCAAAGCGTACGTATTTTACAGATGATTCAAAAGGAAGAGGAAGTCACGGTGCGTGATATTGCAGGATTATTAAATATTTCTCATAATACAGCATCAGAGCATGTGAAAAAGCTAGAGCGTCATGGGTGGGTGACGAAAGAACGAGGGCGTGACGACCAGCGTAAAGTGATACTTCATTTAACAGCACAAGGTCTACAGGTGCTGAAGAAAAACTCGGAGTTAGATGATGCTAAGCTACAGCAAGCCCTTCATCAGCTAACTGAACAAGAACAGCAAGCCATCCTCCAGGCATTTCGACGTCTAAGTGAGGTGGCAAAATAATGTATACATTTTTTAAAATCCTGAGCTCAGCAGCCATCATTGGTATTGTGACAGAGGTGGCACGAAGGTTTCCTACCTATGGCGGAATTATTGCCGCATTACCATTGGTCAGTATTTTAAGTATTATTTGGCTAACGGTGCAAAGTGAGCCAAGTGAGCATATTCAGCGCTTTACAGTGGGTGTCATCGTTGGTTTACCAGCAACGATGTGTATGCTTTTTGTTATTTATATGGCGATGAAATCCTCGATGCATATTGTACTCGCGATTGGTCTCGGTGTGCTGTCATGGGCTGTGTTCCTAAGCATACAAAAGGCCATTGCAGGTGTTTTTCATATTTCAATGTAAAAGGGGGAATTTTATATGACAATTATGGCTATTCATCAAGTGCCAAAACAAGAGGTAAACCAATTTTTTCAGGAGCATTGGGGTTCGAACGAGATGGTCATTTCCAGTGGTATCTATAACTGTAGTGAATTAGACGGCTTTGTTTTTGTAAATGAGCAACAAGCAATGATTGGTTTGATCACCTACATTATACGAGAAAGGGACTGTGAAATCATTTCATTAGATAGTACAGTCGAGGGCAAAGGCATTGGGACAGCTCTTGTGAAAGCCGTCGAACAGACAGCGGTGGAACAAAACTGTGCAAGCATTTCTTTAATTACCACAAATGATAATTTGCATGCCTTAAAGTTCTATCAAAAACGAGGGTATTGTTTAATAGAAATACTGCGTAATGCAGTTGAAAAAGCGAGGGTCTATAAGCCTTCTATCCCATTACTCGGCGATGACGGCATTCCGATACGAGATGAAATACGTTTACAAAAACAACTTGACTTCCAATAAGTCAGGTTGTTTTTTGTTATACTGTGGATGAGGAAAGAGAGGGAAAGCATGAAAAAAATACTATTTATTTTAGTACTGAGTGTGCTTGTGGTCGGAGCTGTTTTTATGATTTATCTCAAAAGTAATCCACCACTCGCCATCGAAAGCTATACAAGTAAGCAGGGGAATGAGGCAGTCAAAATCATTGCACTTGAGAATAAGGGCTTGCGTGATATCAAGCTAACACAGCTACTTGTCAATGACCGGCTTCCTGAGAGTACAGAGCTTGTCATTAGTAAGTCAGAACCATTCGAGGCGGAAACTAAGCTAGAGGGAAATGAGCATCTATCCTTTCATAAGTTATCACAGCGTACGATTTTACCTCGGCAATACATAGATCCACAAGCCATTGGCAAGGAGCCTCAGCATTATGCGGTTCAAGTCCAAGCTCCTGATATCAGGAAAATAACGATTCAATATGAATATTTAAAAATACCCTTTACGCTAACTGCCGAGCTACAAGCAAACAAATAACCAATTGCAGAGCAAATTTTGTCTTATCCTTTATGCCTGTGTCAATTCCTAAGATTGTTTGATGAAAAGCACCTATCCCTCCTAAATCATGGTAATCTTATAGTAACAGCAATTGTGATACTAGGAGGGACCTAATGGCATTTATCATTTGTAGTATAGTACTATTTATCTGTGTTATCACTGTGGCTTTAGTGTTTAGGAAAAAGTTTTCAAAAAATGATATTATGCTTGACGTGACAGCCACCTGTGAAGGGAGAAATGAAGACAATCAAGCAATTATGAAAATATATTTTACGTATTCCATTGGCCGTCTTGTCACAAGGAAACGAGATATCATAGGTAGTATTGAGTGGTCTGAAGGGTGGATGCCTGTCAGCTATAACTTAAAAGAGCATGGTGTTTATCGTGAGGAAAAACTTCTCTATGCAACGAACGAGCAGTCTTATTCTACCTTTGAAATCAATGCGATGAATGCTATTGATGAACAAGGTCGAGGAGAGGGCTATGTTGTCCTTGTACTGGAAAAGCCGAATCCTTCTCATATGTCCAGAGCAGGTGTTGTACTAGCTGTCACTGCCAATATGGTTACCTATCAATTAGCAGACTCGACCAGCTGGCACAATGATGTGGTAGTCCATTAGCTATCCAATTTATTGGATAGCTTTTTTGGTGCTTAAAAGTAAATTTAGGCCGTTTATGGAACCAAATGGTGGGAATATCGTATAGAAAGAGGAAGGACTTGTAGGGTGAAGGAGGATATGGATGTCCAAATGTTCAAGCAATAGCTATGACTTAAAGCTAGTCGCAATCGATGAGCAAATATGTGCACTTTTACAGCAACGTAAAGAGGTATGCAGTCATACCCCAGGTTTTCCCTCAGATGGAATCATTTCGGAATGGGCACAGCAATATGGTTTCGATCACACTTTTTTAGCTATGTTCTTTCACTTAATGAGAAGAGAAAAATACTATAATCCAAAAGTAGAACCAACAGGCTTCCGTCACTATATCCCTGTGTTACAAACGGTAGAAAAGGGAGGGCGATTGTATACGCTTTCTTCTATTCGTCAATATGAAAATGCCAGTATTGTGCAGTTATTAGTTGATTGGGATGAGCAGCAAGAACCAGAGCAAACGATTCAACAAAAATTAGAGCGAAAACATCTTGGTCTATTCATTGATGAGTCCTATGAATGCCAAATTAGAGGTACAAGAGGCTCGAATGGGCATGAAAGCAGTACATTTATTGTGACACCACCCTTGCCAGAAGATATCCAAGGATTTGATTTTGTTTTTACACAATACGAAGATGTTTTTGAAGAAAAACCTACAGGATGGGCTGTCACCATACATGGTTAGGAGGAATGTTCAATGAAAAAATGGCTTTTTCCATTGGTCATCGTAGTCATTCTAGTAGCGGCCTGTCAAAGCCCTGAGCAAGAGGTGCACTATATTGCCAAAAGTGAGCATTGGAAAGCGATCTATCACAGTAATGGTGATGAGGGTTTACGCTTATTTTATCTAGGGAATCATGATGATCTAGGACCCTTAGAAATCACGATTGAGGGGACAAAAGAATCCCAAAGTTTAAGCGATGTTCAGTTAAATAAAGATGGCTATTATTCCTTCACAAAGAAAGAAAGTGAGAAAATTTTTAAACGAGAGACAAAGCCAATGGTTCATGTGCAATGGCAATCTGATAGCGAGACTTTAGAAGTGAAAAATCATTAGGAGATAATAAAAATATGCGAATTGAACAACGCGAGGATGTAGTCATCATAAATGGATTGGAGATTAGTGGATCTATTCAAAAAAACAAAAAATGCACCACATGTCAAAGTCAGATTATTTATGATGACACGTTCGATAGTTATTTTTGTGCAAGCTGTAATGAGTGGCTTGAGGAGGCATGTGAAGATCCGCATTGCACCTACTGCGTCCAACGACCAGACTCCCCATTGTCAGACAATCGCTAAATTTTTTTATTTTCATGTTTGACAAAAAATCCATGATTCGTTATAGTAATTAACAATTTCATACAAAAATGAAATAAGCAATGATAAGGATAAGAGATTCGATTAACCATTTTCAGAGAGGGAAGTACTGGCTGCAAGCTTCCTAATGTTGTGATCCCATCTTACTACCTTGGAGCTGTGCTTGGAAACTTGCACCGTCTTTTGCTACGTTACAGCAAAGTCAATGAGCCACTAGCACATAAACTAGTGGGAATTTGGGTGGAACCACGGGTAATAAACACATACTCGTCCCTTCTTAGGGGCGGTTATGTGTTTTTTTATTTTGATTCAGCAAATATTTTTTGTATCGAAAGCATAGCGGCAGATATAGAAGGCCCTTTCCGAAGGGGAACGGAATCAAGATAAAAAGCCTCTGGCGGATGTCCTAGATTTTGAAGAGTAGCTTTTCGAGCTTGCTTGAAAAAAATCAGGACACAATTACCCTGAGGCGTAAATGATTTTATAACAAAAAGGAGTAGAGAACATGTCAAATCAAGATATTCACATTCAATTTCCAGATGGTCAACAGCAAACTTTTACAAAAGGCGTGACACTAACCGTTATTGCGCAAGCTATTCGTCCTGAGCTTCGCAAAAAGGCAGTAGCAGGAAGTGTTAATGGAACCATCGTTGATTTGACGCACCCGATTACAGCAGATGCTCAAATTTCATTGTACGATGCAAGCTCGAAGGAAGGGATCGAGGTTATTCGCCATTCAACAGCTCATCTATTAGCTCAGGCGATTAAACGACTTTACCCCCATGCCCAATTTGGGGTAGGACCAGTGATTGAAAATGGTTTTTATTATGATATAGAGATTGCAGATACGCTAACACCGAGTGATTTGCAGCGAATTGAGAAAAAGATGAAACAAATTGTGCAGGAAAATGTCCCGATTCACAGGCGCGAAGTGTCACGACAAGAAGCCAAACAATTATTTGTGCATGATGCGTTAAAGCTAGAACTGTTGGAGGCAATACCTGCGAATGAGACAGTAACGATTTATGAGCAAGGAGAGTTTTACGATTTATGTCGCGGCCCTCATGTTCCATCCACAGGTAAGTTGCAGCACTTTAAATTAATGCAAGTGTCAGGTGCGTATTGGCGTGGCGATAGCAACAATCAAATGCTCCAGCGTATTTATGGAGTAGCTTTTGCCACAAAAGAAGAATTGCACAATCATTTTGTATTTTTGGAGGAAGCGGAAAAACGGAATCATCGCAAGCTAGGCAAAGAACTATCGTTATTTATGTTTTCAGAGGAAGCACCTGGCATGCCTTTTTATTTAGCAAACGGTCAAATTTTACGCAATGAGCTGGAATCGTATTTGCGCAATCTACAAGCGAAGTATGACTATAGAGAAGTACGGACTCCACTGATGATGAACCAACGTCTCTGGGAGCAGTCGGGACATTGGGACCACTATAAGGATAATATGTATTTTACACAGGTCGATGATCAGAGCTTTGCCTTAAAGCCTATGAACTGCCCTGGTCATATGCTGATTTTTAAAAATTCCTTACACTCTTATAGAGATTTACCCATTCGTATGGCGGAATTTGGGCAAGTGCACCGACATGAATTTAGTGGAGCCTTGAATGGTCTATTACGTGTACGTTCATTTTGTCAGGATGATGCCCATATTTTCGTAACACCACAGCAAATTGAAGATGAAATTGCCTTGGCATTAAACATTATTGATGAAGTGTACAACGTCTTTGGCTTCGAGTATACGATTGAATTATCGACACGACCAGATGATTATATGGGTGACTTGGCTTTGTGGGATCAAGCGGAGGGGGCACTGGAAAATGTCCTCAAGAATTTAGGTATTGCCTATACGATTAATGAGGGCGATGGGGCATTCTATGGACCGAAGATTGACATCCATATTAAGGATGCCATCCAGCGCAGTCATCAGTGTGCAACGGTTCAGCTTGATTTCCAGCTACCGGAGAAATTTGATTTAACGTATATTAATGAAAATAATGAAAAAGTAAGACCTGTTGTTATTCATCGGGCAGTGTTTGGCTCGATTGACCGCTTCTTAGGTATTTTAATTGAACATTTCAGCGGAGCATTTCCGACTTGGCTTGCACCACAGCAAGTACTAGTGATTGGTGTAGCAGACGTGCATCAAGCTTATGCTAAGCAAGTAGTAGAAGCTTTACAACAGGAACAAATTCGTGTGCAATTAGATGATCGTCAAGAAAAGCTCGGTAAAAAGATACGCGAAGCCCAATTGCAAAAAATACCGTATATTATTGTTATTGGTGATCGAGAGGTTGCCAATCAAAGTGTAGCTGTACGTAGACATGGTCAGCAAGATTCCACTGACAAAACACTACAGCAGTTACGAGATGAAATAAAGACAGCCATCCAACAAAAAAGTTTATCTTAATAGTCAGCTATAGAAAAGAAAGCTTGCTTTGAATGAAGAACATTCGAAGCAAGCTTTTCAATTATTAAAATTATTTATTTCTATTTTTTGAAATGACTACTAGAATCTACATGATGTGCATACAATGAATTAAAGGTGCTTGGTACTTTCTTGAAAATGCGAATGTCCCAGTAAAATTTCCTGGGTTTCAGCGTCGATGACAAGAAATTTGCGATAGGTCTCATCGGTATTGTGCTGAAAGGATGCTAAAAAATAAACTTGTCGATTGGGATGAATAAAAGTATGTTGAGAGAGGTCTATTGTTTCCTGTTTACCATCTGTTTGTAAATAAAAGCTCTGTGTCGCATTTGCTACATCTTTAAAAGCCATCTTTTGACGAATATTCAATGAAGCATTGGTATATTCCTCATAAATTGCACGATTAAGCTGCTGATAAAATTCGTCCTCATCACGAAACGATTGAAATTGGTTGTTTGGATATTGATATAGTGTGTTTATTTCAGTTGGTGTGCAAAGTGTGGGTGTTGTATGGTCTACTGAATGTTGAGGTGGCAATATTATTTTGGAAACAACCATAAAAGTTAAGAAAAATACGTGCATCGTTCAACCTCCAAATGTTTTCTTATCAAAAACATCGCCTAGTTTTTCTTACTCTATACATAAAAACGCTGGCTAGAGGGAATGCATGTATCATCCTGGATAAAACCAGCCAAAGAAAGTTGGTCTGGCTTTATCACTATCTATTCTTTCTTCTATATATATGCCTCGTTATGATTAGGAAGCTTGTGCTTGTTTTAAATATCTATTAAGTAGGACATCCAATTCTTGACTGTAATCTACTACGGTAGGGTGGGTGAAACCAAGATCCTTTGCTTTTTTATACATAATTCTACGTTTGATCTCAATTTCCGCCTTCAAGAATTGTTTAAGTAATAAGTTTACCAAGATATTTTCCTCCTAATTTTTTTATCCATATTCTTGAAATACATTTTTTATGACCTCGATTCAACTTTCTCATTGTATATCACTTATATTAAAAAAAATGTCATATTGTGTATCATTTCTCAAATTCGTAATTTAGTCATAGATAAGAACCTTCATCCTATTTGATTTTAAAGAAAAAATTTATCTATAATAGATAAAATATACTAATAATTCCTCCCTTTATTGAATTGAATATGAGACTTAAAACCCTATCGGCGGAAAATGGTGGGGTTTTTAGCTTGCTGTAATTTAGAAAGTATTAAGAGAAAAAATGAGAAACTTTAAACCTTTTATACTATGCAAAAAGTTGCTGTTAGAGATCGAATTTTCCGATAATTCAGCGTGTTATTCATATCTTGTCACATTTTAGCAAATTCCCTTTGATGTTGTTTAGAAATGTGGACATTTCATTTTGTATGGTGAAATGTTGAGAATTTTTGAAATTAATGGAATAATAAATGAGAGGCTTGAGGTGATGAGGAGTATGGTGAAAAACACGTTTATATCGTATTTTTTCAAGTTTACTAGCCGTATGTAAAAGAGAGGAGCCTTCACAGGAACCGATCATTGTGTATGACATGCAGACGATATAGCTGTGTAGCGGATGTATCCTTGGACAATAGGGAGCGCTATGATGGGTTTCTAAATGATGGGAGAGTAAACCTTTTCACCAGAGGAAATATTGCTAATAATGTTCGAGTTTGTGGAAGAACCTCGTGTTGGTAACTTCCCGTCTACTGCGTTTTTGCACTCATCGGCACAATGCCTTCTTCATGAATACTTACATAATAGCAGGTAGCGTTTAGAGAATGGTAAATGTTTATGCTAAAATATGTCATAGATTACGAGAGAGAGGGATTACCATGCGTACCACTTATTTTAAAAATTTATTACAGCACTTACCTGAAGAAGAACAACAACAATTGCAACAGGCAAATGGTGCAACTGACGCCCATATTGAATCATTGCTAGAGATATTTCCGCTTTGCCCGCAATCATTGCTGGAGCTATTACGGGATGTCAATGGTACTTATTATTGTCGGCATGGTCAAGAAACAATCTGTGCCCTTGTGCTAGGCTCTGATTTAGGGGATTATCCGTATTATTTAAAGTCAGTGGAGCAAATCGTGGCAGACTATCATGACAAGCGTGAAACGATTTATGAACGTTATCAAGATTTTTTAGATTATGTCGAAGTGAATGACAAGATTAATATGCATGTGCCGATAAATGAACGTTTATGCTTTGCTGATTGCATGAATAATGGTGGAACCTCTAGCCTGTATATTGATTTTTCACCAAAGGAAGGCGGACAAGTTGGGCAAGTGGTCCGTTATGTGCATGATCCTGATAGTTTTGAGGTAATTGCCGCTTCCTTTGAAGATTATTTACAGCAACTTGTAGAGGGAGGTTATGAATTCACTGCTATTTACGAGGAGGAATTCGAATGACCATGCTGCTCATGTTCCATGAGGACAAAGCACAAACTTTAGTAGAACAATACACCCTAACAGAAGAACAGCTGCGTTATACAAATTCCCCAAAAGATAGCATTGAACTTGCGAAGCAGGATAATAGTCGACATGCCATTTTAGCGCTGGTCAGTAACAAGCTAGTCACTTTTTTTGTCTTACATGAAAAAGAAGGAGTGAAGCCTTATTCCTCCAATGAACAGGCGTTGTTAATTCGCTCCTTTTCTACGGATTATTATGAGCAGGGCAAAGGCTATGCTAAGAGGGCACTCCAATTATTACCTGATTTTGTTCGCAAGCATTTTCCACATATCAATGAGCTAGTACTAGGTGTAAATGTGCCAAATATAGCAGCTCAGAAACTTTATAAGAGGTGTGGTTTTGTGGATGAAGGCAGACAGGCAAAGGGGATTCGAGAGGAGCTAAAAGTAATGAGCTATTATATGAAGGAGACTCAAAATTGAGCCATATAAAAGAGGCAAGAATGGAGCATTTACAAGTACTTTGCACAATCGATCAAGAAGTGATTGGAGATGCATCCAGAACGGAAGAAATTCAGCAAGCAATCGAAGAGAAACGCTGTCTGCTATACCAATCCACCGATAATATTGCGGGGTTTCTGCTATTCACCAATGACTTTTTTGGCTATAGCTTTATTTCCTTAGTCATTGTTAAGCCGTCAGAGCGTAGAAAAGGCGTCGCGTCTGCCTTAATGAAGGCTTATATGCAAATGGCTAAAACGTCAAAAGTTTTCTCCTCTACAAATCAGTCCAATAAGCGGATGCAACAACTTTTTCACAATTTAGGCTTTGTCAAAAGTGGTGTTATCGACAACTTGGATGAGGGAGACCCAGAAATTATTTATATGAAACAAGCCTCACCACAAGCATAGGGTGAGGCTTTTGTTTATTTTTTGACTTTAATAAATAAAAAGGATGGTCTGCGTAGCTCCTTTTCAATAGAAGGAAGCTGTTGAATGGCCTCTTTGCTTGGGATAGGTTCAACGATTTTGTCAATGGATAACCCGTGCGTAATTAAGGTATTCATCATCGTTGCTATCGTGCGATGATATTTGACAACGCCATCCACCAACCATGTTTGCTGACGTAAGCCCTCTTCATGGTAATGATCCACTGCGTAATGCAAACGGTTATGGCTTTCGTCATAAATCCAATTATCTTCCATAGTGTGACGAGCCGTAGCAATAGGATGCTCCACAGAGAAAATAAATACCCCATTTGGCCGAAGCATTTGCGCAATTTGACTAATTACCTTATCGAAATCTTGGACATAATGAAGAGAAAGGGAGCTGGTTATACAATCAAAGCTATTTGAAGGCGCTTCATAATCCTCTATGGCTTGCAGCTGATAGTCAATGTGTGGATGAGCATGCTTCTGTTTGGCAATAGCTAACATATTGCTCGAAACGTCTAAGGCTGTCACATGCTTAGCGTGATGCTCCAGACAATATTGTGCGAATTCACCCATACCACAGCCAATATCAAGTATTTGTAAATTCGTTAATGGTGGTAGTAAGGACTTCATAGTGGGTTGCTCCAAAAGACCATTATAGTTATACGTTTTTTCTCGTAAAGCCTTGTATTGGTTGAAAAAAATAGGATTATCATAGATATTTTGTTTCATTAATAACCTCCATTTTGTGAAACATAACGTTATGTCAAGTGTGCGCATTACAATTGTCTCATGTGGCAATAAAAAGATATAGACTTTTATTACAATTTTTTGTAAGATGTAGATAGAGGCATATCATTTTTTGATAACAGTTAATTCCCATCTATTTACAAATTAGATGGTTTATTTTTTTAGAGAGCACTAATGAAAATTAATTGATGTCCATCCTAACTAAGTCGAGCAGTTTCTCCAAGTTTCCTACATCGTTTTTTTCTTCACTATCACTATTCTTTGCAGCAACCGAGTCACTACTTCTGTTTATAGTATCCACCAATGTCCATTTGCGAATGGGAGTGAAGTCCAGCATATGACAGGCTGATTTCATACCTTCTATGGATAGATTTGTTTTCCCTTAATGTCATAAAAATGTAACAATTCAAAAAAATAAATTGATTTAAAGGGAAAAGATGACACTTCTTGCAATCTATAACGTTCTTAATAGTTGGAAGCAAATTCCGAAATAGAGACGTTGGAGGGATTCGATTGAATCAAGAAAGCTTATTATCCATTAGTAGCAATGCTTTATTTATTGCCTTTATTCTCTTGCTTATAGCAATTGTGCCATTAGGGCTTGCTGTCAAATCAAAGAGGAAAATGTTCGGCAGGCTAGGTCTGCTTCTCACTTCTGTAGCCTTTGCCTTACAGCTTGTGTACTTTGTTGTGAGGTGGGTGGCGGTGGACCACGCACCCGTGAGTAATATGTATGAATTTATGACATTCTTTGGCATTATGCTCACAGGAAGTTATTTGATTATCCATTTTTTATATAAGCAGCTCGTCGTCGGCTTATTTACCATTCCTGTGTCATTAATCATCCTTGGCTATGGAAGCGTTTTCGCAAAGGAGGTCTCACCGCTTGTGCCATCCCTACAAAGTCACTGGTTAACCATTCATGTGATGACGGTAGCTTTTTCCAGTGCCATTTTATCGGTATCCTTTGCCACAGGTTTGATTTATTTACTAAGAACGTTGGATGTTTCTAAAAAATCCATCAGTACATATAGTTTAGAATTTGTCTTGTATTGTTTAGTTGTCGTGATTGGCTTTATTGGTGTATCAACGGTTTTCAGCGTTGCCGCAGAAGAGGTTCAAGTTCAATTTGACAATTCACAAGGACAGCCAGAAAAAGCCACCTACTCCATGATGCCCTTGATTGTTAACAAGGGTGCGGTCACAAAAAATGGTGAAGGAATAGGCATAGTAGAAATAACGAATAAAATAGATGCCAAGAAATTAAATTCAATTGTCTGGGCATTTATCGTCGGCACGATTTTATATGGTGTGATTCGATTGATTACAAGAAAATCGATCAGTGCCGTATTAAAACCATGGACAAGCCGTGTACAGCCACAATTAATGGACGAAATATCCTATCGCGCTGTCGTCATCGGCTTCCCATTATTTGCATTAGGTGGTCTTTTATTCGCCATGATCTGGGCCCAAATTGCCTGGAGTCGCTATTGGGGCTGGGACCCTAAAGAGGTTTGGGCATTGATTACATTTTTATTCTACGCAGCCTTTCTTCATTTCCGCCTATCCAAAGGCTGGGAAGGGGAGAAAACGGCTTGGTTAGCCATTATCGGCTTCGGCATTATTGTGTTCAACCAAGTGTTTGTCAATTTAGTGATTGCCGGCTTACATTCCTATGCGTAGGCAGGGGTGAGCTGAGTCTTTCATGTGATTTTATGGAGGGGTTATGGGTGACATGATTCTCGTTGTGGGAATGAAATGATCCTAGTTATGAGGGAATTGCTCTAAAGAGTGTGTCAAGTACTCAAAGCCACTCCAAAGTGTATGAAAAGCGCTTAGAAAACCCGCTCCATGGAACAGTGCTTATTTTATAAACTGGTGGTTTCATCGTTGGGCATTGTCGTTTTGTTTAGGGCACTGCCGGAGATACGGTGCTGTTTGCTAGGCAGTTTCCAATTGCCCATCAGGGAGAAATGTCTGTACCTTTGCAATCATAAGACAAACAAAAAAGAGACATCCGAAAATGGATGTCTCTTTTTATACGCACGTCTATGTTAAGTGAAGATTATAGTTTCACTACATTCGTTGCTTGAGGTCCGCGGCTGCCTTCTTCTACTCCGAATTCAACTTTTTGGCCCTCTTCTAAAGTTTTGAAGCCATCTGTTTGAATCGCTGAGAAATGTACGAATACATCATTGCCACCTTCAACTGCGATGAAGCCAAAACCTTTTTCTGCGTTAAACCATTTTACTGTACCTTGTGTCATGTAAACACCCTCCCAAAAAAATTCAACAATCAATTGCTTCCATCACATATAAAAACGTTTTCAAAAGCTCTTATACCAGTTGAATCTGCGTTTTTAATCATCGCAATGAAGTAATGTAATTATTAACTATATTATAGTACAGAATTGTTTGTATATCCAGTAAATTCCGTTTTTAGTAAGAAAAAATTTACATTTGTCATCTATTAGTAATATAACGATAGCGTCTCACTAATCTATCCATGCTTTTTCTTTGGCAACAATCACAGCCTCTGCGCGTGATTCTACACTTAGTTTCACAAATAGCTTTGATAAATAATTTTCTACAGTGCGCTGGGTGACACCGATAGCAGAGGCGATGGCTTTATTCGTACAGCCTTGGGCAACGAGCTGTAAAATTTCCTGTTCTTTGTCGCTCAGTAATACCTCCTGTTGAACATTAGGTAGGTTGGCTCGTTGCTGGACAAAGTCTAAGAAATCAGCTGCCAGTAATATTTCGCCTCTTAGCGCTGCCTGAATCGTTTGGATGACCTGCTCCTTTGTCGCCAATTTTGATAATAGACCATCAATCTTTTTTTCAATTAACAGCTCATAGTAATCAGAAAGCTCGTAGCCTGTATAAAGAATAATAAGTGCCTCAGGTTGCTTTTTCCTAATCATTTCTGATAGTTGAATGCCATTAATAGGCTTCATATTAATATCGATAAGAAATAATTGAAAACTTTCCGTCTCCATTCTTGGTAAAACGGCGGCACTATCCTGCTCCGTTTTGATTTGAACATTGGCTAAATCCTGTAGCAATGTTTTCGTACCATCTAAAACGACAGGATGGTCATCTATAATAAGTATGTTCATCATATGAATCACCGTCCTCTTGTATTTGTATAAAAATATGCATGCCTTCCTTGTGGCTCGATTGGATGGTGATGTCACCATTAAAAGCACGGACACGTTCACGAATGCCATTAATGCCCATTGAAGCAGAGGACTGAATTAAATCGTCAATGTCACAGCCAATTCCATTATCATCATATTGAAGGATAAAGCCCTGAGGCATCGCCTGTAATTTTAGTGAAACCTCGGTTGCCTCGGCATGCTTGATTGCATTATTGAAAAGCTCCTGAACGAGGCGATAAACCACAAGGTGGAGCGTGACATCCTGGAAGTGCACCCGGTCAATTTGAGCGTCTAATAAAAAGTCAGCACGTATTTTTACCTTTTGAATCAGTTTTTTTAATGCCATTTGTAAGCCAAAGGTATCCAGGAGTGGGGGACTTAAGTTCTCGCAATATTCCCGTAAGTCCTTTGTTGCATTTAATAGCTGTTCCCGAATAGCTAGTACGGTCTCCTTTTGAATAGTAGGAGAGCTAGCAAGAACATCGAGTTCTCTAGCTAAATGCAGTTGCTCCTGCAAAATGGTATCGTGTAATTCTTGTGCTAAAATACTCTTTTCCTTCTCAATAATATTCCATAGCAATTTATCGAGCCAAGGAAGCGGCGTATCACTGGTGTTTTTCATATGCTGAATTTCGCGTACTAAATCTTCAATTTGCTGTAAATTATTAATAAACATCGATACATACAGTGCCAGCAATTCTAACCAAAGAAGCTCTTCCTTTTGAAGGGCATGCCGTATTTCTAGTAAAATTTTTTCATCCCCAGCATCGTGCAACAACAATTGGGTATAGTTGCTACCAAACTTTGGAGAAGGGGTTTCTTCTGTTATCGTACAGATATGGAAGGCAGTTGTGCCTAGCTTCTCGGTAATTTCATATTTAAAACGATCCAATAACTCTTGTTGGTTTTTGGCTTTGCCCATACGTTGCACTGCTGCATATAGATTATGTACATAATTTCCAGTAGAAGAAAAGATAATTTTTCTATACTTAAAATCGATGCGTTCTTTAATATAGAAGCTAGCAATGATCACCATGAAAATTAGTAAAAATATACTTGTGACATGGACGATGGATAATTGACCTAAGAATAAGAGGGCAATCCCCGCAGTCGATAACAAAGCGCTGAAAAAGGCCAGTGTGGAATAATAGCGCAAACGTGATAATTGGTATTCAATATCAAATAATCGTTCGTTTACCTGAATGAACAGAAACGAGAACGGTATAAATAATAGAAATAACGCAGCAATTTCGGCATGTAGTAATGGCCTATGCCCTAAAATTTCAGGTGTGACGAAAAATAATAAAAAGGGTAAAAATGGTACAATAAAAGCAATGGCAATCAAGCGAATTTTCGCCAATTTCGTGCGTAAATAACTCGTTAATAAAATATAAATAGCATAAAGCACAAGAACCGCAAATAAGCTTAAGTTCAAGATAGGCATTATTTCACGTAAAGCTGGCACGTAGCTTTCAATAAGAGAACAGCCAGGAATGATAAACGGTAGAACATAAAGCCATTTGCTGTGAGGATAGGTCCATCTGATTTGTAAGTAACGGAAAAAATGCTGTAAAAAATGGATGAAGAGCACTAAACATAGCACAATACTAATGCCAATGGTAATCATTCCAATCAGATTGCCTCTTGCCGAAGCGCCAGTGCTTATATAGCCCATGGAGCAGGTTAATAAAAATAAGACCAATAAAAATGTCGGGATGTTATCTTGATTGCGTCGCCAGACATAAAGTGCAACGCTGAAAGCTAAAAGAAAATAAAAGATCGGAAAGAGAATTTGCAAATATAATTCTTCTGGCATATCACTGTGCTTCACAGCAATGCTTTCAATGGTCCCATCAGACTTTTGAATCGTTAAGGTATTGGCACTTCGAATGATGGCATATAACTGAACAAAGCGATTCTCCATGGCTGGTTGTCCATCAATGGCCACAACGATATCGCCTTTTTCAATATTTTTTTGCGCAGCCCAGTGAGGATAGTAGCTATCTATAATGACTGGTTGACCGTTTGTCGTATCGAGAGTGAGGCTAATAAAGGGTGTTTTGATAGTAACGCCTAATACATAAATGCCAAGTATTAAATATGTAAGAAAAATAAAATATGTCCATTTTTTCATTGGGAAACCTCAAATTTGTGTATGATAATAATCTCCTATATATTATCGCTAATTATTGATAAATTTGGAATACCGAAATAACGTGTTTCGGAAAACCACTATTGCCTTTTCGGAATAACGAAATAGTGTTTTCGGACATGGCTATGATACGGTGAATTTAATTATTGTGACGAACAGGGGGTCTATTGCGTGAAAAAAGGCATTTGTACATTTATTCTTTTTTTCCTCATCGCTATGATTACCATTCCATTGACCACGAAGGCCAAAATGGTGAATCAAGATAAAGTCGAGGTAGAAATCGGTCTCATTGGTAGTGATCATCATTTTGTCTATAAGATTCCGAAGCATTTACATAAGGATATGCCCTATACAGACATGAAAAACGGTATTCAAGCTTCCTTAGCTAGTCATTGGAACATTGAAGAGGCCCGTTACGAAGCCAATAAGTCGGATGTTGCCTATACCTTTTATATTCAGGATTTATTTCAAGAAAAGCGAGATGGCCAGCTAAAAGTAGCAATCCCATATCGTAATTTAGTAGGCATGTTTGGGGAGCAAGATCCCATTCAATTGCGTATTTTAGCGAGTAAATTATCGAGTTGGACTGTCAATACAAAGGACTGGACAGCGTTTGGCTTTATGGAGCCTTTTACTGTTTTAAGTGAGCGTGAATATGTTTATGAGGGAGCAGTTAATGATTTATTAAACCAGAGGGTTGGTCATTTTGATGGCACGATACAAAAAAGTCAATTGCTATTATACAGCATCATTTATTTTTGCTTTATGGCAGTCCAACTGCTTGCTTGCATGATTTTGTCTAGGCGTTTAAAAAGAAAAATCATCGAAAATCCAGACAATATGCACCAGTTCCGTAAACTTAATTATCTGTATCAATTGTTACCGATTTTGATTATAGTTGCCCAAATCGTATTCCTCGTGTTATCGGGCTTGATTACAGCATTCGGGCTTTACTTTAGCCCTGGCATTGATTTATTAGTCATCGTTGGACCGATTTTATTGAATATTATCTTACTGCCCACTTTTTTCGTCACAACCGAGAGTGAAATTTCACGGGAGCTCAATAACAATTCCTATCATTCGGGCTGATGACAGCTTTATTCAACATTTGACATACGAAAATCCGCCATGTAATGGTATAATGGTCAACAGCAAAAGTGAGGAGTTGTTGAACAAAAATGATGCATCCAGAAATGGCGTACTTAAATTTACTACAACATATATTAGAAAATGGCACGAAAAAAGAAGATCGGACAGGGACAGGTACATACAGTGTCTTTGGTTATCAAATGCGCTTTGATTTAAGCAAAGGTTTCCCACTTTTAACGACAAAGCGTGTCCCTTTTAAGCTGGTAGCGAGTGAATTATTGTGGTTCATTAAAGGGGATACGAATATCCGTTATTTATTGCAACATAATAATCATATATGGGATGAATGGGCATTTAAAAAATGGGTGGAATCAGATGCCTATACAGGACCTGATATGACCGATTTTGGCCGTCGCTGTTTAGTGGATGAGTCGTTTAATGCCTTGTATCAAAAAGAGCTGGCTTCATTTTGTGAGCGTGTCTTAACGGATGACGACTTTGCGCAGCAATACGGCGATCTCGGTAATGTCTATGGCAAGCAATGGCGTCATTGGACTACATCTGATGGCCAGAGCCTTGACCAGCTACAGGATGTTATTGATCAAATTAAGCATAATCCTGACTCACGACGTATGATTGTCAATGCGTGGAATCCTGAGGATGTTATCAATGCGGGGGCAAAGGGCAGTAAAGCGGCATTACCGCCATGTCATGTGATGTTCCAGTTCTATGTGGCGAATGGTAAATTAAGCTGTCAATTAATGCAACGAAGCTTAGATACATTATTAGGCTGTCCGTTCAATATTGCTTCTTACGCTTTATTAACGCATTTAATTGCACATGAGTGTGGACTAGAGGTTGGCGAATTTATTCACAGCATTGGGGATGCTCATATTTATGCGAATCATGTGGAACAAGTGAAAGAACAGTTATCACGGGAGCCAAAGGACCTACCGACATTGCACATCAATCCAACTAAAACATCGATCTTTGATATAGAGCTTGAGGATTTATCCATTGAAGGATATGATCCGCATCCAGCTATTAAAGCACCGATTGCCGTATAATCCTAGCAGCAGCCGTCTTGGTTGCTGTTTTTTTCGAACGAAGCACTAGGTCTAACGATTTGTTTTACTAAATAGGTAAGCAGTTGGATGACTGGACGAATAGTAGTTGATTATAGTAATTATGGGATTACTAGCATTATTTGGAGCGAGTCAGTCCATTATCGTGTAGAGGTGAAAGTTGTGAAAAATACAATAGTACTTCAAGCAGATGAATGTGAGCGGCAGCCGAGTCATCAACGGCAAAAACAGAGTGCTACACAACAGGTGTGTTCTTGTAACACGAAGAAATTATCACAGCAGCAAATTCACGAAATGATGCAAATCATCGAAGAAATTCGTTTGAAAGGCTATAAAGAAACACTATAAATGTAAGCGCCTTCTAAGCTATAATGACTATGGAGGTGTTTTTTTATGAATGTAATTTTTGTCGATTCATTTTCTGGAGAAGAGTTATTACATACGGTGTCACATGATGTGGCAGGTATATTGGCTGCAACTCAGGGAGAAAGTGTGACATTTCCAGTCGGTCATTTCAAATATGAATTTCATAACTTAGATTTTTATGATGACAATGGACAAATACGTCAGGAATTAGTGATATATGTGAAGAAAATATAAACGGCGTATTTGATGTAACATAACGGAGAAAATAAATACAGGTGACAAAAAGGGCTTGCTTTTTTTTGCACCTGTAACTATAATGGTTACAACAGGTGGTGATACATATGGTGAACAGTCGATTTTCGGTGGCGATCCATATTCTTTCTCTCATTGCTACAACATCTGATAAAAGCTTACTCACGTCCGACTATATGGCTGGGAGCGTGAATACTAATCCCGTTGTTGTAAGACGTATGATTGGCGTTCTAAAAAAGGCTGGCTTACTGTCATCACATTCGGGCATGGCTGGCTATGAGCTATTAGTCGAGCCAAAGGATTTAACACTTTTAGCTATTTATCAGGCGATGAATGGGCCAGAGCAGCTTTTTGCGATTCATGATGAGCCAAACCCAGCGTGTGCAGTAGGGCGGAAAATCCAACATACATTGGAAGGTGTCTATACATCTGTTTGGCAGGCAATGGAGGAGCAATTACAAGCACAGACGCTACAGGATGTGCTGGATCAACTTCGTGCTTAGACGGAGATGGTCTTTTTGTATCCAACCTGTAACTAAAATAGTTACAACTAAATTTGAGGAGGAATAAATAATGAAAATTGCCGTAATTGGTGCAACAGGGAAAGCAGGACAAAAAATAGTAGAGGAAGCGTTACAACGAGGTCATGACGTAACAGCTATCGTTCGTTCAGCAGCTAAAGTGACAGCCGCTATTCCAGTGCTTGAAAAAGATGTCTTGGATATAACAGCAGAAGATGTGAAGGGCTTTGATGTCGTTGTGAATGCATTTGGTGCGCCAGCAGGACAAGAACAGTTACATGTAAAAGTGGGCCGTCATTTGATTTCGATTTTCAAAGGGATTGCTACAAAATTAGTTGTTGTAGGTGGTGCAGGTAGTTTATTTGTGGACCCAGAGAAAAAAGTGCGTGTGATGGAAACACCAGATTTCCCAGCAATGTACTTAGCGACAGCGCAAAATCAAGGACAAAATCTAGAGGATTTACAACAATCCTCTATTACGTGGACATTTATCAGTCCATCAGCATTTTTTGATCCAGAAGGACCACGTACAGGTCACTACACAGCAGGTGTTGACCATTTATTAGTCAATGACGCGGGTGAAAGCTATGTCAGCTATGCTGATTATGCGGTTGCTGTCGTAGATGAATTAGAAAATCCACAGCATGTAAATAGCCGTTTTACAGTGACATCGAATAAATAATAAAGGCAACCGAGCGTAGGAAATGCGCTCGGTTTTTAGCGATTTCTTTGCTTTTTTGAAGGATTTTTTTCGTTTACAGAAAAATGACTGTTTACAATACGACTTTTATTAGCTACTATCAAGTGTGAGTATTACATAAAAGGAGACGACAATGATGTCAACACAACGTATAGAAAAAGATTTTTTAGGTGAGCGCGTATTACCAGCAGAGGCTTATTACGGAATTCAAACATTACGTGCAACGGAAAACTTCCCAATTACAGGCTACACAATTCACTCTTCACTTATTAAGGCGATGGGGATTGTGAAGAAAGCAGCGGCTTTAAGTAATATGGAAGTACACCTATTATCAAAAGAAATTGGTGAGGCAATTGTCGAAGCAGCACAAGAAGTAATTGATGGCAAATGGGATGCAGAATTTCTTGTAGACCCAATCCAAGGTGGAGCAGGTACATCCATCAATATGAATGCTAATGAAGTCATCGCCAACCGTGCCCTAGAAATTTTAGGGAAAGAAAAAGGTGACTATCACACAGTAAGCCCAAACAGTCATGTTAATATGTCCCAATCAACAAATGATGCGTTCCCAACAGCTATTCATATCGCTGTTTTAAATTTAATAGATGAATTATTAGTAACGATGGATTATATGCAATCGGTTTTCCATCAAAAAGCAGAGCAATTTGCACATGTCATTAAAATGGGTCGTACGCATTTACAGGATGCCGTGCCAATTCGCTTAGGACAAGAGTTTGAAGCTTATTGCCGCGTGATTAACCGTGATATCGTACGCATTCGTCAAACACGTCCAAATTTATATGATGTGAACATGGGTGCAACGGCTGTTGGAACAGGTTTAAATGCCTTCCCAGATTACATTAAATCCGTTGATGAGCATCTTGCTGAAATTTCTGGTTTACCATTAAAAGGTGCGACACATTTAGTGGATGCAACACAAAATACAGATGCTTATACAGAAGTATCAGGCGCTTTAAAAATCTGTATGATTAATATGTCTAAAATCGCTAATGACTTACGTTTAATGGCTTCAGGTCCTCGTGCAGGCTTAGGAGAAATCCTTTTACCAGCTCGTCAACCAGGATCTTCGATTATGCCAGGTAAAGTCAACCCAGTTATGCCAGAGGTACTGAACCAAGTTGCCTTCCAAGTGATTGGTAATGACCATACGATTTCACTAGCATCTGAAGCTGGACAATTAGAATTAAACGTAATGGAGCCTGTTTTAGTGTTTAACTTAATTCAGTCCATTAGCATTATGAATAATGTTTTCCGTGCGTTTACGGAAAATTGCTTAAAAGACATCGAAGCAAATGAAGAACGCATGAAAGAATATGTAGAGAAAAGTGTAGGGGTACTAACGGCTGTCAACCCACATATTGGCTATGAAGTAGCAGCACGTCTTGCGCGTGAAGCAATTCTAACAGGTCGTTCTATTCGTGAGCTTTGCATTGAAGAAGGTGTCTTAACAAACGAACAATTAGACTTAATATTAGATCCATATGAAATGACACACCCAGGTATTGCTGGCTCTAGTATCATGAATTTAAAATAATTCCAACATCAAGACTGTAGACATGCTTTACGAGCTGTCTATAGTCTTTTTTTATGCAGTCATCAATAGACTTGTGTCTTTGTTCTTATAAAAGAGAGCGTATCCTTATGATTTTTAGGATTTTTCAACTATAATAATGGTATGGAAGACATATTTTAGTTGGGGGAATTTGGAATGAGTTTGCGAAAAAAGAGTTTACTTGGCTTTGCAGTTTTAAATGTCTTAATGATTATTATTCTCTTTATTGATTTAGCCAATGTAACGACATTAGAATGGCTTTCGACTGTATTAACCATCGTAGGAATAGCCATTACATTAGCTTACACCGTATATGTTCATTACAAAGTGATACAGCCTATCAAACAATTAACAGAGGCTGCACAGGGTATTACGGCAGGCCAATTAGATACAGTTGTCATCGAGGTTCGTGACAAGAGTGAGATTTCTCAGCTAGCGCAATCCTTTTTAGAGATGCAGGAACAATTACGCACAATGACACAAAAAATTGCGCACAGCTCTACAGATTTATCAGCAAGCATCGAAGAATTATCCGCAAGTACGAATGAAATTACGGTAGCTGTGGAAGAAGTCGATCAACAAATGGAGAAAACGTCAGAGGGCTTGAAGCAAGCGGCACAATCTGCCAATGATAGTGCTAATGCTATGCAAGAAACGGTCGATGGAATCGGACGAATTACGGAAGCCACTCAGGATGTGTTTGATCATGCAAAAGATGCCAATGAGATTGCAGGAAATGGAGCGAATATTTTACATGTGGCGAAGGAACAAATGAAATTTATTTCTTCTTCAACCGAAAAAACGAGCGGACTCATGCAGCAATTATCCAATAAAATGACAGATATTAAATCGATGACTGAGATGATTACAGCTATTACGGACCAAACGAATTTATTGGCATTGAATGCCGCCATTGAAGCAGCTCGAGCTGGAGAACATGGGAAAGGCTTCGCAGTTGTGGCAGAGGAAGTGCGTCAATTAGCAGAGCAATCCAAGCATTCTGCTACACAAATCGTGGACTTAGTAGTGGGCATTGAAACTGACACGAAACAGGTAGCATCCTCAGTGGAGGAGGATTTAAAAAATGTTCAGCAGGGTGTCTATGTCATTGATGAAGCAACAAAATCCTTTGGCACGATTTCACAGCATGTTAGTCAAATGACGAGCCAGCTTGAAGATATTTCAACAACAGCTGAACAGCTTTCTAGCAGTGCCAATGAAGTAGCTTCCTCTGTGACAACGATTGCTAATGGTATGGGTAAGCTATCGCATTATACAGAGGCTGTTTTACATTCAATGGATGAGCAAACAGCCTCAATGCAAGCTGTCAATCATGTGACACAGGATTTAAGCGTACAAGCTGATAATTTACAAAAGCTAACAAATCAATTTCAGGTTTAAGCAAGAAAAACATATTTTCAAGGTTTTTTAGCCCTGAATAGTTATCTAAGAACAAGATGATTTTGCCTCCACAGATAGCTATGCACAAAGGTGGTTTCAGGCGATAGATAAGTAATTTGAAATGCACTTCCTGTCATTAGAATGGGAAGTGTTTTTTATTGGCGGACCAACGTAATTAATTTCTTAGTGAAATCCTTAGAGATCACGTAGATTGTATGCGTAACCTTAACCTACATTCAGCTACTGATTTGTCCTTTTTCACCTTACCAAAGGTGATAGCCATATTTGTTTCTAGCCGTATCCTCTATTTACACCATATTGACAACACCTTCATTTTTGACAGCTGTTGCCATCGCTTCTTGGAATAATATGAGTGATTCTTCATTCCCATACTCTTTAAAAAAATCGCTATTTACCTTACCAAAAGAGATGCTAACCTTAACTAGCTCGCCCTCTCTTCATCACAGCCTAAACAATAGCTAGTAGAGAGCCTATGATTACGTGCAATGCTTCGCCTTTATAGACTCAATAAAACCATTATTTCCTGTCGTAGCGCTATCTTCTTTGTAATACATTAAATAAATGACAATGAAAGGGGCCAGGAGATGGGCTTATTTGATGGATTAATCGGCAATGCGAGCGAGGTGAATTTAGAAAAATTACAGGAGGAGGTCCGTGATTTATTGATTCCAAACGAAACAATCAAAAATGCCTATAAAATTATAAGAGACACGTTTATTTTTACGAATAAACGATTAATCCTTATCGATAAGCAAGGGGTGACTGGCAAGAAAACCGAATATCATTCCATCCCCTATAAAAATATCGTTCATTTTTCAGTAGAAACAGCCGGGACATTTGATTTAGATGCAGAGCTCAAAATATGGGTGTCAGGCAGTTCGTTACCGATTCAAAAAAACTTCAACAAGGCGACGAATATTTACAAAGTGCAAAGTGTTTTAGCGCAGTATGTTTTGGGGACGTAATGTATGGTACTAAAAGCCCGCATTTATGCGAGGCTTTTTTGTTGTGCAAAGAAAGGATGATAAAGATGAGGAAATACCTTGTGAAGGGTGTAAGGGATTCCAGTTCCGATTACGAAACAGGCACATAATGTAGAGAAGGTGTTAAGAGATAATAAAGTTGTTTAACTAAGAAGGACACATATATGGTAATATTTATTTAAAAAAGATGGAGTGAATTATGAGTAATTCTATTAATTATAAAATATGGACGGTGTGTATGATTCAAAGTGAAGAGAAGGTTTTACTTCTGGATAGACAGCACGACCATTTCAAAGGTTTTATTCCACCGGGTGGTAAAGTTGAATTTCCTGAAAGTATTGTAGAAAGTGCTATCAGAGAAGTAAAAGAAGAAACGGGGTTAGAAGTTAGAAACCTTATTTATAAAGGGCTTTATGAATATGTTAATCCAGTCGCAAAAGATAGATATATGATATTTAATTACATAACAAAGGATTTCAAGGGTGAACTCTTGAAGGATGCTCCAGAGGGGAAAGCGGTTTGGGTAGATATAGAGAACGCATATAAACTTCCTATGCAGCCATCGATACGGAGAAGATTTCCTTTATTTTTTCAAGATGGAACATTTGAGATTCAAGTTGAATGGAACCACGAAGAAAATAAAGAAGGGAAAGTTACTATACGTCACACCTAAAACTTGTTATTGGACTGACAGGGGGCAATCGTTCAATAGAGCAGTCGCTTTTCAATAACATCGAGGTCAGTTCAATACATATATATGTGAAGAATAAATAATGGGGCTTAAATTTACCCACTTTGTTAAATAGTTTAACTTTCAATATCTAAATGGTAGAGAGGGATTAAGAATAGCTAGAGAAAATTCTAAAATAAAAGGTGCTTGACCGTCCTTTTGTTTATTTAACGAACGGTGCATATTGTTGAAGAAGAAATTTTATAATAGTGATTTATTAAAGAATAGGGAAGCGGCAGTAACCATGAACTACATAATCAGATTAGCGAATGAAAACGACTTATCGGGTTTATGGGATAGTAGAAATAATAAAGATCTATTCACGGATTATTTAAAGCAATTTGCAAAAAAGGAATTATATTTGGTAATTGCTGAACAAGACGCACTTATATTAGGTTTTGGAGTTCTTAAATTAAAAGGTACTTTGCTTCCTAAATTAAGTGACCTATATGTAAAAGAGGATTATCGTGGTAATGGTATAGGTTCAGACTTAATGAGGTATAGAGAAAATATTGCAAAGAGTTTAGGACATTCTGAAATATTTGTGAGTGTTGGCCCGATAGAAAATCCCAACATGATAAAGTTAATTAGCAAACACGGTTACGAACCTATCTCTTACCTATAATAAAACCTACACAAGAATTGATTTCAAGAAGTTGTTGAACTAACGGGGCTAGTTGAACAAGATTTAAACAACTTTAAAGAGCCTTCTTATAATATAATTTTTGTATTTTTTGATTAGAAATAACTTTATTATCATTTTACAGAAAGCAATTAAAGAGATGCTCAGTGTGACATGAGGAAAACCTAGTATTCTATGCATCCATTTTACATGGAATTATTTTGAAATAATTAGTATTTTCTAGCATAAATTGACTTTGGACATACAATACTTTACAATGATTAGCTAAGGAATAGAGAATTTTCGCAAATTTCCTTACCAACTGAATAGCGTGTAGTAATAGGTGTAAATTGCGTGCAATTTGCTTAAAAGGGAAGTCGGTGCGAATCCGACACTGTCCCGCAACTGTAAATGTGAGCGACTTTTCAGCAACCACTGTCAAATGATGGGAAGGAGAAAAGTGGCAATGACCATGAGTCAGGATACCTGCCTGTTACGAGTACACACCAGTAACCTACGAGGAATAGGAGGTGGCATGTTGACAAAACAGAATGCTCTGTTCGTCACGGTACGTCAAACGCCCAAAGTAAATGAAGGGGTTCGCAATCGGGCTCATTTACACATACTTAGGGTTTGTTTGGCATTGGGTGATGAACGAAGATAAGCGAAGGATTTCCTCAAAAATGGTAGGAAGTCCTTTTTGTTTTGACATTATGTACGCAAAGGGGATGCATGTATGACTTCTTTAGATATGACCATTTGTAAGCAGCCACGCACAGAAGTTGCCAAGAAAGCGAAAACAAGAATGGCGGTCGAATCATTGATTGACCAATTATTAGCAACGAAGCTGATCCGCAATGATCGCTTCTTTGAGCAAATTTTATATAATAAAGAAATTATTTGGATACAAAATGGGGATGTGGACGGGCATCTTTTTGCGAAGGCAGCGGTAACCGATCAACTGAAAACGAAGACCAATAGCTTTATGATGTATATGCCGACTAACCCGATTGTCTATGAGGTTAACGGGGAGCCATACCATTTAATTACACGCATTGATTCCACACGTGCCAAGCCCAATCTTGACCGTCTGTCACTGGAGCCAAAGCCTGTTTTAAGTGCAGCACGTGTCAATGATGTATTATGCTCGATTGTGATGCGTTTTTATGAAACATATATCCACGATTTAGCGCCTCAACATGATAAGTTAATAGCCTTTGTGCAGCAGGAATATGCCCAATTTATTGAAGCGGTTCAGGCATTAAATGATTACCATTTCAACTGGCATCCACGTGGCAACGGTCACGAGCTATTGCTGCAATTAATTGATCAACTGCAAATTTTAAAAAGTTATCCTGGTAAAGTGCTAGTTGATTTCACAAACACGCATGACTACGTGATTGTCGAGCCTGCATACCTTGTGCACAGTCCTACAAAGAAAGCAGTAGGTGCATTATAAACTCAAGCCCTCCATCAAACGGAGGGCTTGTTTTTATTTATTTGAAGGGTAGGGGGTAAATACTCTCGTTCGAGCAAGGAATACTCGCGGAAGGAGATGAAATACTCTCGTTCGAGCAGCGAATACTCGCGGAAGGAGATGAAATACTCTCGTTCGAGCAGCGAATACTCGCGGAAGGAGATGAAATACTCTCGTTCGAGCAGCGAATACTCGCGGAAGGAGATGAAATACTCTCGTTCGAGCAAGGAATACTCGCGGAAGGAGATGAAATACTCTCGTTCGAGCAGGGAATACTCGCGGAAGGAGATGAAATACTCTCGTTCGAGCAACGAATACTCGCGGAAGCAGATGAAATACTCTCGCTCGAGCGGGGAATACTTGCGGAAACAGATGAAATACTCTCGCTCCAGCAAGGAATACTCGCGCAAACAGGGTAAATACTCTCGCTCGAAGCAAGTAAACACCCGCGCAAGCAAACGGCTTCGCTCGAGCAGGATCACCTACTTACAGACAATGCATGGCTGCTTGTGCCTCGTGCCAAGGAACAGAATATCCTTTGCCCTTCGCACAAAAGATGCTGGAGGAGCTGTATTCTGGGTCGGCATTTTTATCGTAGCCAATCTGTGCAATAACTGCCTCTGCATTATGACACACATCATAGCCATCAAATTGGAGTGTGAGTGCGCCCTTACCATTGGTATAGGCCGCAAAGGTTGTGCTATAGCTCATTAGGGTGGCGACGGGCGCTCGTCCCGTTAGCACAACATCTGTTTCGGATAAGATGGGGTCATCGAATGTGCCAGCAGCTTGCTGTATGTCGCTCATCATGCGGCCGATAAAGTCGTTCGAAGCCTTCATTTTAAAGCGATAATAGGGTTCAAGCAGGATGTTCTGTGCTTGCTCAAGTCCTTGACGTAGCGCACGGAAACTAGCTTCTCGGAAATCGCCGCCCGATGTATGTTCATTATGTCCGCGACCTGTTAGCAGTGTAAAATGAACATCTGTCAGAGGGAAGCCTGTGAGTAAGCCATGGTGATCACGCTCAAACAGGTGCTTTTCAACAAGGCGTTGGTTGCCTACCGATAAATGATCCGCATGGCAGGCATTGCTAAATGTATTACCTACTCCTCGCGGATTGGGCTTCATTAGTAAATGAACTTCTGCATAATGCTTGAGGGGCTCAAAATGACCATAGCCTGTCACCGTCGTCACAATGGTTTCCATATATAAAATTTGGGGCTCGCCAAAGGAGACCGTTAATGAAAAACGCTTCATTAACACTTCTATCAGTACCTCCAACTGAATAACGCCCATAATGTGCACATGGATTTCCTGGAACTTTTCCTGCCAAACCACACGTAAGGAAGGCTCTTCTGCTTCTAGTAAACGGAAAATTTGTAACACTTCCTTGATATGCTGATGGCCCTCATATTGAACCTTTGCCTGTAGCGTTGGGACAAGCTCATAGGGCTGTGACAGCATAGTAGTGCCGATGCGGTCTCCAATATTGGCCTGACTAAGTCCTTTAACAGCAAAAATCTCTCCCGCTTCAACCTTTTGGACGGTATCAAAGCGACTGCCATTATAGAGGCGAATTTCAGTCACTTTTTCTGTCACTTCTTCAAACGAAAATTCATCCCGAACATGTAAAACGCCCTTGATAGCCTTCATAAATGTTAAACGCTGGTGGCCGTCATGACGAATTTTAAAAACCTCCCCCTCAAACGGTGCATTCACTTCAAAATGGGTGTCTGTTAATAGAGGGAGCTGGGCAAGCAATTCCTTGATGCCCTCATCCTTTAGGGCAGACCCTGTAAAGCAGAGGAAGGCACATTCCTTTTGAATCATGGTCTGTAGCTGAGTAAGACATTGCTCATGCTCCAATGACTCATTCAAAAAGGCATCGAGCAGCTCTTCATTACGCTCAGCCAACCATTCCATGATGCTGCTTGAAACATAATCAGTACGAAGCGGTTCATCGACGAACAGCACCTGCTGGGAACAATCCTTGCGGAGCTGTGTCATAACGGCCTCCACATTGGCTCCTTCGCGATCAATTTTATTGATAAAGAAGAATGTTGGGACATGGTATTTGCGTAAAAGCTGCCACACGGTTTCCGTATGACCCTGTACGCCCTCGACCGCACTAATGATAACAATGGCATAATCCATCACACGAATGGCGCGCTCCATCTCAGGGGAGAAGTCGACATGCCCTGGTGTATCAATCAACGTGTATGTATCGTCGCCTATGTTCATGCGACCTTGCTCGGCAAAAATGGTAATACCACGCTTGCGCTCTAGCTCATGATGATCGAGAAAGGTATCCTGATGATCCACTCGACCACGAGCTTGAATGCTTTGTGTATGAAAAAGTACTTGCTCAGAGAAGGTTGTTTTACCTGCATCCACATGCGCAAGTACACCAATTGTTTTGTACATAACATATCCTCGTTTCTATCTATAGCTATCTTTTCATTGTAACAGAATACTAGCCTATATATTTCTTGTAAAATAGTTCGTATTTTTGTCGAAATAGTGCTAATATAATGATGATTATATATTTAGCAATATACTACTGATTGAGCTACAAATTTTCTTCTGCTAGTCTATCAATAGTATTAACCATTATAGAACGTATTGGTGCAAATGGCATTTGTCATTTGCTTAAAAGGGAAATCGGTGCAATTCCGATGCTGTCCCGCAACTGTAAATGGGGAGTCTGTACAGCATGCCACTGTAGTTTAACTATGGGAAGGCGTATAGATGATGAACCTAAGCCAGGATACCTGCCAGTATGTGTTTTTTGACTAAGAACCACGAGGATGGGGATAGTGATAAAGGTAATGTACCGTTTTTTCACTATGCTACTCTCTTGGCGACAAGAGGGTTTTTTTATGCCCTTCCCACGAATCCTGGTAGCAAAGAAGTCTTTGATTTCTTTCTATAGATGAACAACAAAGGAGAAAAGGACATGAAGAAATGGAAAAGTTTATGGCTGGTGATGGTCATTGCCTTGGTCGCTGTTTTAGGGGCTTGTAATGCAAAGGACAAACCTGAATCAGCAGCGCAAGATGAGAAGGTTGAGCCATCTGAGGCAGCAACGGAAGTAACCATTGACAATAATGAAACAACTCAAACATATAAGGAAGCACCTACAAAAGCGATTAGTTTAAATCAGCATGTGACAGAGATTATGCTAGCGCTAGGCTTAGAGGATTCCATGGTAGGCACAGCTTACTTAGATGATAAAATCTACGAGCCCCTACAAGAAGCATACGATAAAGTGCCTGTGCTTTCTGATCAATACCCAACGAAGGAGCAAGTAATTGATGCCGAGGCTGATTTCTTATATGCAGGCTGGAAGAGTGGCTTTGGTGAAAAGGGTGTTGGAACACCGGAAGAGCTTGAGGAGTTAGGCATTCATACGTATTTACATACGGCTTCCAATATGACAAAGCCAACACTAGAGGATATTTTCACTGATATTCGTAATATCGCAAAAATTTTCCGTATTGAGGATCGTGGAGAAGCCTTAATTGAGCAAATGACGCAAGATGTGGAGGCAATTCAAGCTAAATTACCAAAAGATAGTGAGAAATTACGTGTTCTCGTATTTGATAGCGGTGAAAAGGATGTCTTTACAGCTGGTCAAAACTTTATGAATGAACTAGTGTCAATCGCTGGTGGTCAAAATATTTTTGGTGATGTGGAATCAGGCTGGACAACCGTGTCGAAGGAAGATGCGGTAGACCGTAATCCCGAGGTAGTTGTCGTGATTGATTATGGTGAAACAACGGCCGAACAAAAGATTCAATTCTTAAAAAATGATCCAGCATTAAAGGAGATGGAAGCTGTTAAAAATGATCGCTTTGTCATCCTGCCACTGTCAGCTGCGTCTGAAGGCGTTCGTGCGGCAGAGGCTATTGAAATTTTAGCGAAGGGCTTCTATCCTGATAACTTTTAAAATTCCGAGCTAGCATTGTGCTAGCTCCTTTTTCATAAGGAGCGATATCAATGAATGCATTTCAGAAAAACGTACCAGATCAAACATTTGAAACACTTAATCGTCATGGCGAATTTACACGCTTAGCTGTCAGCCCAGGTATTATTAATAAGCATTATACGCCTGCACAATTTCAAAAAATAGCAGAGATTGTTGGCGAAAAGGGGGCGATTAAGTATTCGGCCTCCTATAGTATTTTAGTGTCCATTCCAACGAGTGCTGTGACAGAGGCTATGCAAGCCTTACGAGAAGTGGGTCTTTATGTTGCACCATCAGGACCCATCATCGCGATGAAGGCCTGTGATTTTTGTGATGGTGAAAAGATGGAGGCTGCTCCGATAACCGAACAGCTTTATCATGCTTTAGAGGGGATCGAGGTACCTGCAAGAGTACGTGTTAACATCAATGGCTGTGCGTCAGCCTGCTACAATGCAGTCTATGATGATATTGGACTCGTTTATCAGCAGGAGAGCTTTGATGTTTACTTAGGTGCTGTACCGATGGGGGCAAAGGCGCAGGCGGGCACGTTATTTGCGAAAAAGGTAGGTGTCGAGCACATTGAAGATTTTTTGCTACAAATGATGAACCTTTATAAGGAACATGCTCGTCCGAATGAACCCTTTTTTAAATTTTATCGCAGAACAAAATCAACCGAATATTGGGAATTAGTAAAAAAATCAATTAACTAGCAGGAATATTACTTAGGGTGTCGAAGTATTGTAGTAGAGTACAGAAAATGACAATACAAAGGAGCAAGAACATGACATCGAAACAAGGGATTCAAACAGAAGATCTTTACCACTTGAAATCAGTAGCCGATCCACAGCTCTCACCTGACGGGACTGAGGTAGTTTATGTTGAGACACGTATTGATGAGAAGAAAAAAGATTATGTCTCGAATTTGTTTTACATAAACCTGAAGAACAAAACACCACAGCAATGGACATTTGGGGAGGATAGAATAAGTTCTCCTATATGGTCACCTGATGGTAGTCAAGTTGCGTTTTTATCCACTAGAACAGGCAAGTCGCAAATTTATATTCTTTCAAAAGCAGGCGGAGAGGCAAAGCAGGTGACATATTGTAAAAATGGTGTGACATCACCTGTGTGGTCACCATGCGGCAAGAAAATGGCCTTTTCTATCAAGCTAGGTAAAGATGAAACGATTTTGGATAAGGTAACGGATGAAAAGAAAGAAGAAAAAGAACTAAAGCCTCTAGAAATAGACAAGATGAAACATAAATCGGATGCTGCAGGTTTTTTGGATATGGAGCAGTTTAGTCAAATTGCGATCGTCCATTTAGAATCGGGCGAGTTAGAGCAAGTGACGAAAGGAAACAATCATGTCCATCTTGGTACATGGTCACCTGATGGTCAATATATGACGTACTTAGCTGATGTAGCAGAGGATACAGATTTTTCATTTAAGAGCGATATCTATTTATTAGATGTAGAAACAAAGCAAGCGCGTCCGTTAACAGAGGGAACAGGTATGTATTACCAAACGTCATGGTCTCCAAACAGTCGCTTCATCTCTTTCATAGGTAGTGAAAGAGAATTTGAAAATGCTACACAAGCAAAGCTATGGCTCTATGATTTGCAACAAAATCTGCTGACATGTGTAACAAGTGAATTTGACGCCCCTATTGGGGATTTTGCAATCGGCGATTTTCTTCAAGGTGTGGTGTCACCACGTGTTCAATGGTTGAATGATAATCATAGCTTCTACTTCCAAGTAACAGATCACGGTAATGCTGCGATTTATTTCGGAAATATAGATGGTGAAATCTATCCAGCTATTCACGATGATCAATATGTCTATGGTTTTTCACTTGATGCACAACATGATCAAGCAGTCGTAGCCATTAGTACAACGACGAATCCTGGCGATTTATTTTTCGTCAACCTAAAAACGGGTGAAAAAGAACAGCTGACGTCCATCAATGAAGAATTTTTAAAGACGAGAGCATTAGCTGTTCCAGAAGCCATTGAATTTGAGGGAGCAGAGGGCTGGAAGGTAAATGGTTGGATCATGAAGCCAGTTGGTTATGAGGAAGGGAAAAAATATCCTCTAGTGCTTGAAATTCATGGCGGGCCACATGCGATGTATGCCAATACTTATTTTAATGAGTTCCAAATTCTAGCTGCACAAGGATTTGCGGTGCTATATACGAACCCACGTGGCAGTCATGGCTATGGTCAAACGTTTGTTGATGCAGTGCGTGGTGATTATGGTGGCAATGATTATGAGGATCTAATGGCGGCTGTGGACTATGTGCTGGAGCACTATGATTTTATTGATGCAGACCGTCTCGGAGTGACAGGTGGGAGCTATGGCGGCTTTATGACCAACTGGATTGTTGGCCAGACGAATCGCTTTAAAGCAGCTGTGACGCAGCGCTCTATTTCGAACTGGATTAGCTTTTACGGTGTCAGTGATATTGGGTATTACTTTACAGATTGGCAAATTCTTGCGGGACTTGACGATATCGAAAAGCTTTGGCATCATTCACCGCTGAAATATGTCAATAATATCGAAACACCATTGCTCATTTTACACGCTGAAAAAGACTATCGCTGTCCAATTGAGCAGGCGGAGCAATTATTTATCGCCTTAAAGCATCGTAAAAAAGAAACAAAATTCGTGCGCTTCCCTGAGTCCAATCATGAACTGTCAAGGAGCGGAAAACCAACTTTAAGAATCAATCGACTTGAATATATTCGCGATTGGTTTGTGAACTATCTATAAGCAGTATTCAGGGGTGACTTAAGAAATGAATTTCTTAGGTCACTTTTTTATATAAAAAGACAGAATCATAAAGAAATGATTCTGTCTTGAATTCCTGTTAGTCCATTTTTTGAATAAAGACGACCTTCAAATAATTAAATTCAGGGTATTCACGTGAAACACGGAAATCCTTTGGTAAACCGTATTCCTCTACAATTTTATAGCGTGTACGGGTTTCTTTAAATGCTTGGTCAATAAAGCCTTTGAACTTTTTCATCCCAAAGCTAGCATTATTTGTGGAAGCGACAATGATGCCATTTTTAGCGGTAATAGCAATGGCATCCTTCAGTAATTTAGGGTAGTCCTTTGCTGTTGAAAATGTCATTTGCTTCGTACGGGCAAAGCTAGGTGGGTCTAATACAACAAGATCAAATTGTAAGGCGTGACGCTGCGCATATTTAAAATAATGGAAAACGTCCATTACTTTAATATCCTGTGCTTCATAATCAATTTGATTCACACTGAATTGCTCAATGGTTTTGGCAAGACTGCGTTTAGCTACATCCACACTTGTTGTTTTCATGGCGCCTCCTAGAGCAGCTGCCACTGAAAATGCTCCTGTATAGGAGAATGTATTAAGCATGTTTGTATGGTTTGCATAACGTTCACGAATAGCCAAACGTACCTCGCGTTGATCTAGGAAAATCCCCGTCATCGCTCCGTCGTTTAAATGAACTGCGTATGTCATACCATTTTCCTTCACCATGATTGGAAATTCACCAGGCGTGCCCGTCACAAAATCATCCTGTTCAATATACTGCCCTTTGCTATCAAAGCGTTTTTTCTCATAAATAGCTTGGTAGTTCACCGTCTCAGCAAGCGCCTCATACACGACATCTTTCAAGGAGTAAATGCCCTCACTATACCAGCTCACCATGTAGTAGCCATTAAAAAAGTCAATCGTGAGACCGCCGATGCCATCTCCTTCACCATTAAATACACGAAAGGCTGTTGTGTTTTCATTGTTGAAAAATGCTGCACGATTGTCGATGGCTTTTTTGAATTTTTTCATGAAAAAAGTCTTATCGATGGTTTCGTTCACATCAGTTGTTAGCACCCAGCCAATCCCTTTATTTTGAATACCGTAGTATCCTGTACCAATAAAACGATTATGGTGATCCATGAGCTTGAGAAGCGTACCTTGCTCAGCAGGTAGGCGTCTTGCATCGACCGCATCCTTTGAAATAAGTGGATAGCCTTTTTTTAATTGCTCGGAATAGGGCAGTTGTATTTGTAATGTCATTGTTTGTGTCATCATGTCATCCTTTAAAAAACGTTTTGCTCTATTATCGCACTGTTTGAGCTGGATAGCCAAACTTATTTCAAGAATTCCACAATTTTTGCTACCGTTTCGTTTGTGGCATCTTCAAAATAATTCATTTTACTGAAATAACTATGAATTAAACCTGGCATTGTGACATGTTCTACTGCAACGCCACTAGCTTTTAGTTTTTCTGCATAGCTTAGTCCTTCATCATAGAGAACATCGGCCTCAGCAGCTATGATGATTGTTTTAGGCATGTTACGAACATTCTCTAGCTGAAGAGGGGACACGAGCGGGTTTGTAAAGTTTGCTTCATCTGTATAATGCTGAGAGAACCACTGCATGCCCTGTGCATCTAAGCCGTAGTTTTCACCAAAAAGCTGATAGGATTCCGTTGTAAAGTCGACATTTGTCACGGGATAGATTAGTGCTTGAGCTTGTAACGCTGGACCACCCAATGTAGTAGTTAAGTAAGCAACAACGGTAGCTAAATTTCCACCTGCACTGTCCCCAGCAACAGTTAAGCGATTGACATCTCCACCAAAGGCTTTGATATGCTCAGCCACCCATACTAAGCTATCGTAGGCATCATATAAGGGAGTTGGGAAGGGGTATTCTGGTGCTAAACGATAGTCTACTGATACGACAATCGCCTGTGCTTGGTCTGCTAATAGCTGACAGCCTGCATCGACAGACTCTAAATTGCCGTAAACCCAGCCACCACCATGGTAATAAACAATGACAGGTAATGTTTTGTCAAGGACAGGCGTATAGAAACGAAGTGTAATGTCAGCTCCATCTCGCACCGTAATATTGTAATCTTTGATGGATGCTAGCTTTGGTCTGTGTGGTGATTGCCAAAGCGTAGCTGTGCGCATTGCTCTTGCTTCCTGTGGGTTAACTTGGTAATAAGGTGTGCCCGTATGCTGGGCTTCAATATAATGAACAGCTTCTTTTCTTAAAGTAGTCATCTTCATCATTCCTTTATCGTGACGTTGGATATCTCTATTATAAACTATTCATATAATTTTACTAGGATTTAATTTTATAAAAAGAAAATTCATTCATAAATGAGGTGAAATACGCTCATTATGTTTATAATAAAAAAGATGAAAGTATTTGGAGGGACAGTATGATTTCTTTAATTGTGGCACATGATGACAACCATGTCATTGGTTATAACAACGGGATGCCTTGGCATTTACCAGGAGATTTGCAGTATTTTAAAGAGAAAACAATGGGTAAGCCGATGATAATGGGACGTAAAACATTCGAATCCATTGGTCGTCCACTTCCAGGGCGTCGCAACATTGTCATTACGCGCGATGAGAACTACCAAGCGGATGGTATTGAAATCGTGACAAGCTTAGAGGAAGCATTAGCACAAGCTGGAGATGTATCTGAAATCATGATTATTGGTGGTGAGCAAATTTTCCGTTTAGTGATGGAGAAGGCAGATCGTTTATATATTACAAAAATTAATCATGCCTTCCAAGGAGATACCTATTTCCCAAGCTATGAGCAGGATTTTATTGAAATATCATCAGAAAAGCCTGAAACAGCACCAGAAGGCTATACATTCCAATATCAAATTTTTGAACGTAAATAGTGGTGAGACAAGCGCGGTTTTAGTAGACCGTGCTTATTCTGCGTTTAGGGGAGATTCGATGGGAAAAATAACATTATTGAGTGGAGAAATGGCTCATGTTGATTGTTTGAGCTGTGCAATCACAAGTGGACAAATTGAACCCAATGGAGGTGTTGTCGTTGAAACGGATTATTTTCACGCTCACCAGGATGTAGCGTACCCCATAAAGGGATTAGTCATTTTAGCTTCAAAACGTCATATTCATGGCTTCGATGAATTAGAAGAACATGAAAAAATGGACTATATTAACCTCTTAACAACAATTAGAAAGGCTCAAAGGGAAGTATTAGGTATAGAATATGTTTATTACTTTTACAATGAAGATACGACACACCACTTTCATACTTGGATGGTGCCTCGCTATGAGTGGATGAATGGATTTGGGCGTTCTGTTGAATCCCTGAGGCCAATTTTACTGCATGTTAGGCATAAATTGAATGATGAAGAGAATGACAAAGAGGTAAAGGAAGCCATTGCGCTTTTACGAGAATCCATAAAAAAACGCTCCTTATGAAGGGAGCCTTTTTTTATAAATAGAAATAGACACAAGCATACATAGAAGCACAGCCCGCCAGTACAAAAAGGTGCCAAATCGCATGGTTGTAGGGTAGGGAGCGCCATGCATAAAACATTGCTCCAATGGTATAGAATAGCCCACCTGCTAGCAGCAAAGCAAAGCCATAAAAACCTAAGTAGAGATAAACGGGCTTAATGGCGAAAATAATTAACCAGCCCATACCAATATAAAAAATCAAGGAAAGTACTTCGAAACGATTAATAAAGAAACATTTAAACAGTACACCGAGTACAGCGAGTGACCAAATAATACATAATAATGTCAAGCCTAGTGTGCCACCAACAGCAATTAATAAAAACGGCGTATAGGTGCCGGCAATTAAAATATAAATGGACGAGTGGTCCAAAATAGCAAAAAAGTGTTTATATTTTCCTGGCATACTGTGTAGCAATGTAGACATTAAAAACAAAATGATGACAGACGCACCAAAAATGCTAAAGGTTGTAATATGTAGTGCATTTCCTGTTTGGACGGCTGCTAACAATAAGACAACCAGTGCCGGAATACTAACAACGAAACCAATACCGTGTGTAATGGCATTCCATAGCTCTTCTTTCCATGATTTATAGTCAAATGAATCCACCATTTGAAACACTCCTTTCGTTCATGTATTTACTATACCCCAATAATTTATTCTTGAACATTTACATTTGTCATATATTTCATATCAAAAATGTCATAAGGCTGTCATATTCTTTGAGGGGCATTGATAGACAAGAGGTGGGCGAAAACGCTATAGTATCCAAGGTAGCGTTTACATGCAAGTTAGGACAGGGCATTACCTAATGACAAATGTCATGTTTACATAATGATTCATTAGTCTATATAATAAATTTTAATGAAGTAAAAGGATGTGTCGAAGTGGGACGAATTCATATAATAACGGACTCAACTTGTGATTTAACAAAAGAAGAAGTAGCACAACATGGCATACATATCGTGCCTTTAACGATTCAAATTGATGGTCAAACATATACAGATGGTGTGGATTTAGAGCCACAGTCTTTTTTAGGCTTAATGAAAAATGCGAAAAATTTACCGAAAAGTTCACAGCCAGCTCCAGGGAAATTTAAAGAATTATATGATGAGCTTGGAAAAGATGGGGATCGAATTATCTCCATCCATATGACAGGTGGTATGAGCGGAACAGTGGAATCGGCACGCCAAGCGGCACAAATGACAGACGCTGATGTAACGGTCATCGACTCACGCTTTATAGCGATTGGTCTCGCTATTCAACTACGTGAAGCCATCCGCATGCGTGATGAGGGCGCAACCGTAGAGGAGATTGTGGCACGTCTGGACAAAGTACGTGACAATACCTACCTATATGTTATTGTAGATACGCTTGAAAACCTAATTAAAGGTGGTCGAATTGGTAAAGGAAAGGGCTTTATCGGTTCACTTCTAAACATCAAAGTCATTGCCAACCTTGAAGGCGGCGTTTACAACCCTGTATCAAAAGTACGTAGCCATAAGCAGGTAGTCAATTACTTATTTAAACAATTTCAAGAAGACACAGCTGGAAAAACAGTCAAGGCAGTGGGCATTTCCCATGCAGATGGCCTATTAACGATGGGCAATCCATTAAAAGCCTTAATCGAAGAGACGGGTTTTAACGATGTAGAAATTGCATTCACATCCCCCATCATCTCGACACACACAGGCCCAGGAGCCATCGGTTTTATTTATTTTGCAGAATAATAGTGAGGAGCTACTACATAAGTAATTGTAGTGGCTTTTTTTCATGCTTAGATCATATTGGACACATTCGAGAGATGAGCGTTTTGTACGACTGCACTCTAAATAAGAGCGCTTTACCGCTAAAGAAGAGTAGCTTCGCATTTGCCTCAAGGCTGAGCGGCTTCGAATGAGGCATGAGCACATTTGCCTCAAAGCTGAACGTCTTGGAATCAGATGAGAGTACTGCCATCAAAGGTGAGCGACTTTACTCGAAATAAAAACACTTCACCACCAATCATGAACAAACACTAGCTATTCCTATTATAAAGCCACATTACCCAGTGAAGAAACTTGGCGGGAGCACAAAATTATGGAGAACTAAGGGTTAGTCACTTTTCATTGCGGCATGAACTATTCTATAATAGAAGTAATAGAAAGGGATGGAAGGTGGTCAAATGGACATTTGGCGATTTATGTTGTCGTGTTTGACCGTCTTAGTACTAAGTGGTTGTGCAATATCAATCGATGAACCGAATCCGCAAGCAGAACCTGACGGTGAGCAAGCAGGGACGGAGCAAGATATGACGCAGGATGAGCAACAAACAGAGGATGAGGAAAAACCCTCTAAGAATATGTTGACACAAATATTTGAACATTTTTTTGAGCCATCAGCAGAGGATTTATCGCAAATTGATGAAGAACAAGCAAAGCAACTACATTACTTGGCACTTGGAGATTCATTAACAGATGGTGTCGGTGATGAGTATAGTCAAGACGGTTATGTTGGAAGATTAGCAGATTCATTGCTCGCATGGCCCTCGATTTCAGATGTAGATGTTGATAATCGAGGCAAACGAGGTAGACGCAGTGATCAACTACTAAAATTAGTGAAAAAAGGGCATTATGATGAAGAGTTGCAAGAAGCACAGCTAATTTCCTTAACAATGGGTGGCAATGATGTCATGAAGGTCGTCAAGCAGGATTTATTTAACTTGAAGCGGGACGCTTTTGATAAGGAGCTGCGAGCATATAAAGAACGTTACAGCAAAATCGTAGAAGGCATTCGTGCAAAAAATCCGACAGTGCCCATACTACTCATTGGTTTTTATAATCCATTTTCAATTGTAACCAATGAGGCGAATGAATTTGATACAATTATCACAGAATGGAATAATGTGATTGAAGAAGTAGCAAGCAAGGATTCCAATGCTTGCTATGTATCAGTAGAAGATTTATTTGATTCAAATGAAGAGCTCGTCTATCATACAGATTTTTTCCACCCGAACGCAAAGGGATATGAAAAAATGACAGAGCGTATATTAGCAGCAATGGAGCAGTGTGGTATGGAAAAAAAGATTAACAAGGCAATAGGCTTCGAGGAGTGACAAAATGAATAAATGGAAAGTCGCGTTTTTCGCCTTAGCAGGCACAGTGCTTTTTGCAATCCTCCTCGTCGTTTTTTTAGCAACTAGACCAGTGGATGGCGTCAACGTTGCGAAGAGTTCAGCAGGTGAAAGTGAAAGCAAAGGGAATGTACTCGTTGTGCAAACAACAACAAAGGAATTAGAATCGATATCGAAAAAGTATTTAAAGGATGCAGCGAAGGGCTCACCTTTACCGCTTGATTTTACAATTGGCAATGATATTCAATTAAGAAGCACCCTAACGGCATTTTATACGGAAGTTCCGATTTCCATGAATTTTGAACCGATTGTAGATGACAAAGGCAATATTATTTTAAAGCAGACGAGAATGAATGTTGGACTACTGAAAATTCCACCAGAAACGACTATGAAAATTATGCGCGATTCGGTGAAATTTCCTTCATGGATTACGGTGCATCCGAATGAAGCGGAAATTTATATCGATTTATCCCGCATCAACATCGCTTCAGGATCACGTGTCCGTGCCAAAGAATTAGACTTACCAAATGATAAAATTCTATTGGAAATTATTGTTCCTGGTGAATAAGGAGTGAAAACAATGGCAAAGCAATACGCAACCTTTGCAGGGGGCTGTTTTTGGTGCATGGTCAAGCCCTTTGACGAAACACCTGGCATTGTCTCAGTGCTATCAGGCTATACAGGTGGACATGTTGTCAATCCTACCTATGAACAGGTATGCTCTGAAACGACAGGTCATGTAGAAGCTGTACAAATCGTTTTTGATGATGAATTATATAGCTACGAGCAATTACTAGCGATTTTTTGGACATTGATTGATCCAACTGATGCAGGAGGTCAATTTTTTGACCGTGGAGAGTCTTACACAACGGCCATTTTCTATCATAATGAGGAACAACGTGAGTTAGCAGAACGCTCGAAGGCAGATTTAGCAGCGTCTGGGAAATTTGATAAACCAATCATGGTAAAAATCCTGCCAGCCAGCACCTTTTATCCGGCGGAGGATTATCACCAGCATTATTATAAGAAAAATCCAATGCACTATGAGCGCTATTCGATTGGATCCGGTCGCAGAGCGTTCCAAGCGCATCACTGGGGGAATAAACATGAGTAAAGAACAACGTTTAAAAGAATTAACAGATATGCAATATTACGTCACACAGGAAAATGGCACTGAGCCCCCATTCCGCAATGAATACGATGATCATTTTGCAGAAGGCATCTATGTAGATATTGTCTCAGGGAAACCATTATTCAGCTCACTGGATAAATACAACTCAGGCTGTGGGTGGCCAGCTTTCACCAAGCCGATTGAAAAAGAGCAAGTAACCGAGCTTTTCGATACATCCCACGGCATGCGTCGTGTGGAGGTGCGCAGTAAAGAAGCCGATTCCCATCTAGGACATGTCTTCCCAGACGGTCCAAGTGAGCAAGGAGGCTTGCGCTACTGCATTAACTCAGCAGCGCTCCGATTCGTCCCCAAAGAAGATTTAGAAAAAGAAGGCTATGGCGAGTATCAATCGTTATTTAAATAATCCAATCCTAGCAAGGTAGCTCTTGCTAGGATTTTTTTGTTTTAATCTTAAGGTGATGAATTTCCTGATGAGGAGGAACTTGCAAAGTGGAAGGATAGACTTTGCAGATTGAAGGATAAAACGCTCAGATTGGTGGATAGAAGCAGCAAAGTAGAGGATAGAACCCATAAATCGATGGATAGAAGCAATAAAGTGGAGGAAAGCCCTGCAAAATGAGAGGAGAGTCAGCAGAGTGGAGGATAGAACGCTCAGATTGGTGGATAGAACCAGCAAAGTAGAGGATAGAACTCATAGATCGATGGATAGAAGCAATAAAGTGGAGGATAGCTCAGCAAAATGAGAGGAGACTCAGCAGATTGAAGGATAAAACGCTCAGATTGATGGATAGAACCAGCAAAGTAGAGGATAGAACTCTCAAATCGATGGATAGAACCAATAAAGTGAAGGATAGCCCAGCAAAATGAAGAGAGACTCAGCAGATTGAAGGATAGAACGCTCAGATTGGTGGATAGAACCAGCAAAGTGGAGGATAGCTCAGCAAAATGAGAGGAGAATCAGTAGATTGAAGGATAAAACGCTAAGATTGATGGATAGAACCAGCAGAGTAGAGGATAGAACTCATAAATTGATGGATAGAATCAACAAAACGAAGGATAGCCCACCATTTCAACAGAGAATCCTTTATTTGAATGATCGAATCTTCAAATTGAAAGGATAGCCCCTCAAAATGAAGGAGGAACCAGCAAAATGCTGGATCCTCCTTCGAGTGGCTTATACTTTAAATTCGCTCACTAGGTTACGTAAGCTATCTGCTTGTTGGGCGAGCTCGGTGGCTGCTGCGTTGATTTCCTGCATGGATGCGGAGCCCTGTGTTGCGGCTGCCGCTGAGGTTACCGTGTTGGCTGCTGATTGCTCGGCATAGGCATTGACATGCACGAAGTCACTTGCTACGGCATTGCTAGAGTCAAGTGTAGTCGCAATTTTATCTACCATAGCTGCGATAATCGTCGTTGTTTCCTCTGTATGCGTTAAAATATTGGCTAAGGATTGGTTCGTTTCATTTGTTACTTCCACGCCTCGGATAACAGTTGTCACTCCTTCATGATTTTGGGCAATGATTGACGTAACTTCCTGCTGGATGGACGTCACAATCGTTGTTACTTCTTTCGCTGCGCTTTGTGATTGCTCTGCAAGCTTGCGAACTTCATCTGCTACAACTGCGAAGCCTCGTCCATGTTCGCCAGCGCGTGCCGCTTCAATGGCCGCGTTTAATGCGAGAAGATTTGTTTGCTCAGAAATGGCTGTGATGGTGCCGATAATCGATGTGATGTCGGCAGATTTACGACCTAATGCTTCGACCGTGGACGTTGTGGAAGCCATCGTTTCTTCAATGGATTGCATAACAAGCGAGGATTGTTCCACAGAGCGGCTGCCTTCATCGGCTGCTTGCTGCATAGCGACAGAGGCACGATGGACGGCACTTGCTTGTTCATTTAATTGATGGACGGCATGCTCTAAGTCGCTCATCTTTTGCTGGGCACTATTCATACTTGAAATCGTATTGTCACTATCACTGGCAATATCAGCTGTGGCATCAGCAATATCCTGAATCGTTCGTGCATTTTCATCAGCTAACGACATCAGCTCCTGGCTACTGCTTGATACATGATCCGCTAATTCACTGACACGGCGAATTAAATTAGAAATTGACTCGATTAATGTATTCGTCGAGGCCGCAATGATTGAAAATTCATCACGATTACGTACTTTTACACGTCTTGTCAAATCGCCTCCTGCCTGTGCAATATCAAGGATGGAGTCATTAATAGCCTGTGTATTTCGTTTAAGTGATTTAAAGAGCATATAACCAAAAATGATGATTGCTAAAAAGCCAACAATTGACACGATAAAGAACGTAGTAATGGAAAGATTGACCTGTTGATTAAGCTTGTCTAATTTGGTTTTATTCGACTCGTCCATGACCACATTAATAGATTCAATATTGTTATCGATATGTGTTTTCATCGTTTCCCCGGTGGCACCCATCATGAGCTTACGGGCTTGTTCAAGTCCGAGTTCGTCGCGCATCGTCATGACTTTGTCTGAATAATCTAGGTAATTTTTATAATATTGCTCAATGGCCTGCATATGACTTAGCTCTACTTGTCGTTCTTGAAATTGTTCTTTTAAGGCAGACAGCTTTTTGTTAATAGTATCAATTTTCATATGATAAGAAGTAGAATAAATACCATTACCTGTAATTAAATAGGATTGTTCTAAATTTGTTAGTCGAGCAATTTCATACGCAAGCTGATTGACAGTTAACTGCTCTTGGACGTTTTTCTTCGTAAAGTCTTCCATTTGCTGCTGCAAATTTTGTATATTGACATAAGACAATATACCCATGATGCCGTTAATCACAATAAGCAGTGCAAACATAATAAGCACTTTGCCCCGAATTAAATGGTAAAAACGTTGTCGTTTTACTTTAATAGGAGGGGGATTGTTCCCGGGTTCTTCTTTTGTAGCAGCTTGCCTTTTCCTCAAAAAGCTAAGCATAAAGAGAGACGGGCGTTTTTTCGCTGTATTACGAGTTTTTTGAGTTTTTTTCATCGCCATCACCTTCCTATTTTTTTCAATAATCGATTTCAATTTTATCTTATTTTACTAGATATTTCTATTATTATTTCTAAAAATTTAAATTTTTCAGATAAAATACACCGTGACTAAAGTCAGTATTGTCCGAGAAAATAGTTCTAAAAGCATGAATAGGTAAAATATCTTAGTGGTGGGAATTATGACGAAAGCTATTTTTTTTGATACACTAGCGAAAAGCCATTGTTTTAAAAAGGGGAAATTGTTTCATGAAAAAAAGTTTTTATTTGTATGTATTAACATTCCGAGGAGGTGATTGGTCAGACCCTAAAGTTCGCTTTGCAGAGGAAATGTTTCAGGAGCATAATTTTCCAAAACAGAGCACAGACTTTCATGAGCTGTCCGACTATATTGAATCCTACGCTACGGAAAACTTAACAATCGAAACATTCGATACTTTATGGGCGCTTTATGAGGAATAAGCTTGCTTGTATGAAAAGATCGATGATGCTTCGGCGAATTGGCGTCCAGATTTTTCGGGCAAAAGAGTAGAAGTTAACCTAAGCGCTTTATGTTCTGAACTGCGTTGCTGAATCAAGATAAATATTTTTAGTTGCTAGACGTCTAGCATTGCGTAAATGACAGAAACACAGTATTATTTATAGTGATAACTGACAGAAAAGAGGGATTGTAGTATGAGTATTCATATTAATGCAAAAAAAGGTGAAATCGCTGACACAATTTTACTTCCAGGAGATCCATTGCGTGCAAAATACATTGCAGAAACATTTTTAGAAGATGTAATTTGCTACAATGAAGTACGTAATATGTTTGGTTATACAGGTACGTATAAAGGTAAACGTATTTCTGTACAAGGAACAGGTATGGGTGTGCCATCTATTTCTATCTATGCAACAGAATTAATGCAAGAATATGATGTGCAAAAATTAATTCGTGTAGGTACTTGTGGTGCAATTCAAAAGGATGTTAAAGTGCGTGACGTCATTTTAGCGCAAGGCGCAACATCAGACACACGTATGAACCAAATCATTTGGGGTGGTGCTATCGACTTCGCACCAATCGCTGACTTTGACTTATTATTAAAAGCTTACAACGCAGGTAAAGAGGCTGGTCTTAACTTACAAGTAGGGAATATCTTCACAGCAGATTTATTCTACTCAGACGAGCACCAAAACGAAAAACTAGCACAATATGGTGTGCTAGCTGTAGAAATGGAATCAGCAGCCCTTTACACATTAGCTGCCAAATTCGGCCGTAAAGCACTTGCAGTTCTAACAGTAAGTGATCATATTATCACAGGCGAAGTAACAACTTCTGAAGAACGTCAAACAACGTTCAATGACATGATCGTGGTAGCGTTAGACGCAGCGATTCAAGACTAAGCTTACCAAGGGTTTATTGAATTGGACTAAATTTCAAAGGACTAACCTTTAAAGACTTATATGAATGGCCTATTAGGTGACTGAGTAAATCAGAGCCTAATGGGCTTTTTAAATCGAAGTGATTTGAGGAAGCATTACATAAGGACTTGTCTGTAACGACTGCTATTTTAATTTTTGGATAGGTTGAAAGTCACTTCTGATTACACTTTCATTTTTATCGCTTTACTAATTAGTAAAATTCCTAAAATACATAAACTCCCAGATAAAGCATGAAGGATTATATTCCATCCTTCACTGACATTCTGGAAATATTTGATAGATAAAGCTACACCATATAAGCATAATAATATACCCCAAATTCCTCTAAACAATTTCATATAATTCCTTCATCCTTCTTTAATTTTTAATAATGGCTATTACTTTAATTACTCTTATTTTGATTCGTACTAAAAATACTGATAAACGATACTACGCACAGCAGGAACAGTAAAAATAATCTTAACCAATCCATGGAATGCCAAAATTCTCCACCACTAACAATAGAAGGACTTGTACCATACTCATCAACATAAATACCTAAATTCCAAAATAATTTAAGCGAAATAAGTAATGAGAAAAAACTTAGTAAAAATACAGCGATTGATAAAATCGGTTTCTTCATTTTAAATCCCCTTTTGAATAAAATTATTAACTAAATACCACCTAATTTTACCATAAATAACCGTTGTATCAATAAGCTGGTGTGCTTCTTCTTTTTCAAGTGCCACAGAACAGCATTGAGCGAATCGAGATACATTAAGATGGATAATTAGTTACGTAATTTGCTCTCTGCTGTTACATTAAAACCTTGCATTAATGGCTTTATTGGATTGACACAGCAAGCGGTTTATGGACTGATATGTGAGAGAGCCTGTGCGAGCATAACAAAAGGACTTGCCATTAGCAAGTCCTGTTTAAATAATAGAAAACTCATTATTGTAGACCAAATTCTTCTTTCATGCCTAATGTACCGTTATAAAAAATTAATTGAGCAGAACCGCCACTAGCTCCTTCATACCAATAGGTCTCTGTTGTAGCATTGGGTGTAGTCATATCTCCTCCAAATTCACCTATACCTAAAATGGATTCTACTTCCTCGAGAGACATTCCCTTCACAGTTGCCTTAACTGCGTTCACGATAAGATTTTGTGCTATTTCCACCCAAAATTGATTTGCTTCATCCAGTGCAGACTCTAAATAAAACTCGGATTCAAGTTCAGCAACAGCAACTTCTTCTTTATTAACAGCCTCTATTTTTTTTAAAAACCTATCAAAGAACCCCATTAATTGCACACCCTCTAATTTTATTGATAAATGATTTTAGTCATTCTGCTTATTTGCTAAATAAACATTTTGTCTATTATAGATGGTAACATAGAGGAACATAAAATAGTATATAAATGGTAAAAACGAATGAGACTTACTACTATTCCAAAACTAGATGAGCATTCAACGTTTTAGCATTCGCTCATTACATCATGATATAGGCAACCAACTCTAGACGACCATTTGATTAAGATGGTCGTCTAGAGTTGGTTGCTTTTTCTTTAATTTGACTTGCTACTTCTTGTTCGCCAAGGGTGTCAAAAGCTAGTTGCAGATGGTGCCCGTTTTTATACCAGTAGGACCGTTAAATCCAGGGATTGTAGCAATGACCATATTGGTCGCTATATCGATAACAGACACTGTATTGTCCACTTGGTTCGTGACATAGGCAAATGTTCCATCAGGCAAAATCGTCACTTGGTCAGGAGATGATCCTACAGGAATTGTAGCAATCACCGTATTAGTAGCTATATTGATAACCGAAACCGTATTGCTACCTTTATTGACAACGTAAATAAGTGTTCCATCTGGTGTAATGGCTGTTCCTACAGGTCCTGTGCCCACAGGGATTGTAGCAACTACTGTATTGGTTACAGCATTAATGACGGATACGGTGTTGCTATTTTCATTTGTCACGTAAGCAAACTGTCCACTCAATGTGAAAACAATGGATCTTGGGCGAATGCCGACAGGGATTGTAGCGACCACCGTATTAGTAGCTGTATTGATAACAGATACTGAATTTGAATTTTCGTTTGCAATATAAGCAAACGCGCCATTTGGAGTAAAAGCAATGCCTTGAGGCTGGAGCCCTACTGGGATAGTTGCGGTTACAGTATTAGTGGCTGTATTGATAACAGATACCGTGTTAGATCCATGATTGGATACATAAGCAAGTGTTCCATTCGGTGAAATGGCGACACCTAAAGGATTAACCCCTACTGGAATGGTAGCGATTGGTGTGTTTGTGGCAGTACTAAAGACCGTAACATTATCCGAGAAGAGCGCTGGAACATAACCAAATGCTCCGTTTGGTGTAATCGCTACTTCGAGAGGAGCAGATCCTACGGGTATGTTTGCGACTATCGTATTTGTCGCCGTATCAATCACAGATACTCTATTATCAGGCAATACTAGCTGACCAGCGTCTGTCACATATACGAGATAGTTACAACTTGGTGGTATCGGTAAAAATGGTGGTTTACATTTACAACGACAACAAGGACAGCAACAACGACAATGACAATTTGGATTTGATTTTAGCTTGAATTTTTTTAAAGATTGATGTTTTTTCTCCACACGAACACCCTTCCTAACATATAGTGATACTATATGCGTACAGAATTGGGCTTACTGTACGTTCACCTAATTCAAATACTTCTGAAAAATATGGTGGTTGTATAGGATGGTTTGATGAAAGTGATAAAGATAAACTTCCAAAATCAGCATTTTGCCTATTAGGTGAAGGAATTTCTTTCAGTATATTGGGCTTGTATTTCCTTCTAGCAGTATGCCCATCAATGCTTTCACCTTATTATTAATAACGGGTTTTGTTGAAAAATTCCAAATATCGAGAATATACCATATATAAGCAAAGCTGATTGATTTTAAAAGCCTTTTGGATTTTTTATGGTAGATTATAGTTTAGTTGTTTTAAAATAATATTCAGCACTATATATGACAGGGGAGGGTCTAGGAAGATGCTAACATATGAGCTTCTGGATTTAAGACTTCTAGCGGACGAGGGAACACTGAGTCCCGCTACGCTGACAGGGTTATTTCCAATGATTATCATTCCTACACAACCGATAGTTATTCGAACAGAGCAACGTACTTGTCGTATAGGAAAAGGGCAATTCGTCTTGCTTTTGTACCCAGAGAAGGACAGCCATATCGTCCCGAGCACTAGCGAAGGATTTGCGCCAGTTTACAGCATCTCATTTAATAGTTATCGATTGGCTAAACGTGAGAAAGAAGCGTTATTATATGTGATTGATACAGCCCATTTGCCTGCGCATGGGCAGGTCATGGAATTTCCTCGATATGCGGTAGGGCTGCTGAAAAATTTGATAGGGCAGTTTTCTCAAACGCAGAAACTAAATGCTGCCCCTAAGCTCCATTTGCTTCTGCACGAGTTCCTCGATACGATTTTTGAAAGAAAGAGTATTGATAACAGTTTTGTGACGAACGATCAAGCTATTCAGCAGGCTGTTACATATATCAAACAACATTTTGAAGCACCGCTAACACGTTCTTTTATGGCCAACATGACAGGCTTTAACGAAAGCTATTTCTCCTCGCTGTTTAAGAAGGAAACAGGGTGGAGCTTTGCTGAGTATGTGAATCAAATTCGGGTTGACCAAGCGAAGCTTATGCTACTTGGAACAAATGACAAATTGCAGGATATTGCGTTGAAAACAGGATTTGCAGACGGCTCGTATTTGGGAAAAACTTTCACCAAGTATGTTCATCTTTCACCTAGTAGCTTTCGCAAGAGGAAGCAGAGCAACCGTATCGTTAGTATACAATTTCTTGGGGCATTACTCGCATTGGGAATTCAGCCTCTCGCTACAACACGAGAGCTGCTTCAATCATCCCAGCTATTGCACAGACGATTGCCGAACATAGTAGAGATAGAATCTTTTGACCAAATAGAAGTGATACATCAACTAGCCCCGGAGTTAATCGTGGCACCAACCTATTTTTATAACTACCCTGAAGTAATGAAAGCACTCGAACAAATTGCTCCTGTTCTGACGATTCCATGGGGACAGTTAGACAAGCTTGAAGAGGTGCGACTGCTTGGGACACTCCTTGGGCGAACACAAGAGGCTGAAGATTGGATTGCGCAGCTACAGCAGTCCGCCATAGAGGCAAGAAAAGTCATCACACCATTTCTTCAGTCAGGCTCAACAGCAGGTATCTTTGAATTAAGTCACGATAACTTATGGCTGATCCCTTATCTATCGGTGCGCTCCGCCTACACTTTATACCAGCTATTAGGACTACGAGCTCCTCAGACCATTCAACAGGAGGTACTTCAACCTGGTAAACATCTGAAAGTTAAAGAGCAGGATTTGCCCCTGTATGCGGCCAATCATATGTTTTTGATCGTACCTACTGATGATACAGAATCTTTCCGCACCAAACTGATGCAGCGTTCCGTGTGGCAGCAGTTAGTGTATGAACAAGGCTGCCAATTACACTTACTTAAGCTTAATGAATTTTGGTTTGATGATGGTCTGTCTTTGGAGATTCAACTTGATGTAATAGTAAAATTGTTCACTAATCAAAGTTAAATCCAACAATTTTCCCTATGCAACATCCAATTTATAGGCGTTGTCCTTGTATAAGACTGCCTCTATAATGAATATATCATCGCGAATGATAATCATTATCAAACAAGGAGGTACAATCTTGTACTTACATAAGGTGTTAAAATCAATAGTATTTCTTGCTTTACTCGCTATACTGACGGCTTGTGGCAATGCCAATGACAGCGCCGATTCCAATACTAATAAGGACATTTCCAAAACAGCTGAAACAACAGAAGCAGCTACAAAAATAATCAAAACACAACGTGGTGATATTGAAATACCACGTCAAGCAAAGCGGATTGTAACAGACGGCTATTTACCAGAGTTACTTGTGTTAGGTATCAAGCCAATCGGCTCTACCCAATGGGATTTGGAGAACAAAGTAATTCAAGATCAGATTGATGGCATTGAAACCACTGGGGAAAGATCATTGGAGACAATCGTTCAGCTGAAACCGGATTTAATCATCACTTGGGTGGGTGATGAAAAGATTCTTCAGCAGTATGAGAAAATCGCACCTACGCTTGCGCTCCCTTATAGCTCTTCAGGTGATATTTATGAAATAATGCGTCTTTTGGGCGATGCTTTGGACAAAAAAGATGAAGCCGAGCAATGGATTAAGCATTTAGATAAGACCGCAGAGGAAGCACGAGCACAGCTTGCGAACATTATTAAACCCGACGATACTTTTGCACTTATGGGCGTTTTTGTAGTAGATAAAGGATTTTATATTTATGGTGACGGAGGCTATAGGGGTGGTGAAGCCATCTACAAACATCTTCAATTAAAGCCACCAGCGAAACAACAGAAGGAAATGATTGGGAAAGAGTCCTATCGACAAGTTTCGTACGAAGTCATTCCTGAATATGCTGGCGATTATATTTTCATCGATCAGGGAGATTTAATCTCAGAAGTATGGGGTGAGAGTGAGGGACTTTGGAAGTCACTAGACGCCGTGAAGAATGACCGAGTGTTCAAGCTGGACCCAGATTTATTCTGGGGCAATGATCCAATATCATTAGAGCTGCAAATCAAAGAAGTAGTAAAAATGTTAACTAATAAACAATGAGAATGACATACATCATTAAAGGCCGCTCGTGATGAGTGGTCTTTATTGTTGTTAGATAAAAAATAAATATACATTTATTTGTAAAAAAAATGAAGCTTTACGGTACAATGAAAAGAGGCTTACTAATAGCAACTCTTTTGGCAGTAAGTGCAATCTTTATTTATTGTAATAAATTATTTTATCCTCCTTTGCCAATCGACTCCCTCACATCAAAGGAAGCCATACAAAAATTAAATACATTTCCCTTTGATTTAGTGGCGCTCTTCGATGATAAGAATGTAACTTGGTACATCCCAGCAAAAATAAGAATGACAAACAATAGGTCCATCATACACCTTCTTTCTATTTTTACGATCATTGTAACAGGTATTTAGTAGTTAGATGGAGGTGCTTTTAATGGAGAGAGACGGTTGGTCAGGAGCTGAATTCATTAGATAAACAACGGTTTCGTATAGATAAAATAGGTGACTATTAAAATGGTAGAACATGATAGTAATTGACACATTATTCAATGACTACTGATAGAAATAGAGAGGTAGCGTTTTATGAAACAAATTCAATCAAGCAATATCCAACCCGAAGTGAAAGTACTATTATCCTATGCCACTTCAGACAAGAAAGTAGCTAGAGAGTACCAATTATATATGGAAAGTCCAGAAAGAGAGTTATATGGCTATAGCATCGAGCAAGACATGGTGGGGTGTATCGGAATCGCAAAGAGGGATGGAAATCACTGTGAAATTAAACATCTTGCTGTATCACCAACGAATCGTGGAAAAGGGATTGGACGTGAGCTGATTCGATATTTGAAAGAACACTATTCATTTTCTACGATTTATGCAGAAACGGACGAAGAAGCAGTCCATTTTTATAAAAATATTGGGTTTCACATTACAAGCTTAGGTGAAAAATACCCAGGTGTGTAGCGTTTTGCCTGCCTTTACAACTGCACTACTAATAGTCTGTAACGGCTATTTTTATGTCAGAGCGTAGTCAATTGCAATATTAGGTTTCAAAAGAAAGGAGCTACAGAATGAGAAAAAAATGGTGGTTTATTGTAAGTGGCTTGGCGATAATGATAGCGGGCTATTCGGTCGTTCAATATATCGTATTCCATGCACAACAGGCTGGGTTTGTTCAATTAAAGCTCATGCTTAGCGCTACATTGAATTCCTTTTGGTATAGTATGCTTTACATTCATATCATTTTTGGTGTATTAGCCCTCGTAATCGGCCCTTTTACATTGTCCTCCACCTTAAGAGAGAAAAATATGAAACGTCATAAACGATTAGGTAGCATCTACATGGTTAGTATTTTGTTCGGTGGTGTGGCAGGACTTTATTTAGCATTTCACGCAACTGGGGGATGGGTAGCACAGCTAGGCTTCGCTTTATTATCTATAGGCTGGCTCATCACAATGTTTCAAGCACTAGCTAACATTAAAAAAAGAAACATCCAAGGACATCAAAAATGGATGCTAAGAAATTATGCTTTAACCTTTGCGGCAGTGACATTGCGAATCTACCTCCCCTTATTTACTGTATTATTTGGCTTTGAAAATTTCCAGTATAGTTATGCCGTCATCGCGTGGTTATGTTGGGTGCCAAATTTATTCGTGATGGAATGGTATATTCAGCGCAAGCTTCATATTTTTATAGACAATCCACATGTAACAAAGACGACTTGATTTGCAATAGATTAAAGAGAATGTAAAGCATAGTGAATTCAATAATCACTAGTAATAATTTCTGTGCTTGTAAAGATAGGATACCAGCAATTGACCCTTTAGCCATTCCTCAGTATGCACAGCCTTCTCCTCATAATTATGCGAATATTCTCGACAAGGTAACAGTAGTAGAGTATTGTTTTAGTAAGAGAAGTTATTATTTAGTTACTTTGGAGAAATAAGGGGAATGACTATGCATACAAAATTGCAAAATATTATAGTGGACATACAACAGAATCTTGATTTTTCGGGAACAATTCTAGTGGAAAATCAAGAGAAGGCTGCCTTAGTCAATCAAAGCTTTGGCTATGCAAATCGCTCGGAGCAAATTGAAAATAACACAAAAACGCGTTTTGGTATTGCATCTGGCTGTAAACTTTTTACTGCAATTGCTATTTGTCAGCTTATCGAAAAAGGAAGGCTTTCTTTGGATAGTAAACTAAGTGACTGTTTAAACCATCATTTTAAGCATTTGGATGAGCAGATTACTATTGAACATCTGCTAACGCATACTTCAGGAATTGCAGATTATTTTGATGAGGAAGAAATGGAGAATTTTGAAGAATTATGGGTTGAAAATCCAATGTATCAACTTCGAACATTGCGTGATTTCTTACCTTTATTTCAGGATCGACCAATGAAGTATGGAGTAGGGGAGAAGTTTCATTACAACAATGCCGGGTATATTTTATTAGGCTTAGTTATTGAGCATATTTCTGGTATGAACTTTTCTGACTACATGCAAAAAAATGTATTTGATCCAGCGAATATGAAGGAATCGGGCTATTTCTCGTTAGATTCTCTACCATCTAATACCGCAATAGGATACATAGATAACCCGGATGGTACATGGAAAACAAATATCTACTCCTTACCTGTAAAAGGAGGTTCGGATGGAGGAGCATTTGTAACGGCGAAGGATATGTCAAGGCTGTGGCACGCGCTGATGAACTTTGACCTTTTAAGTGAAGCTGTCACAACACAACTGCTAACACCTCATGTTGAGATGAATGAAAGTGATAGTTACGGGTATGGTGTATGGATTAAGAAAAACAGTGACCAATCTATTTTAAAATATCATGTGATGGGATATGATCCAGGTGTGTGCTTCCATTCAGCTTATTATCCTGACTGCTCAACCAAAGTAGTTGTCTGTTCAAATAAATCGAGTGGAGCTATGAACATCATGAAGGGCATAGAAGCAGCATTATTATCAGCTCAAACCTTATAAAATAAATAGAGCCTATGTGGAAACGGCTCTAATGTTTAATAGCATTGGTCGAATATCGCCCTTGTGTGTAAGTGCTTTTTCTTCTCATTACCTATGAAGCTATTGACTGCTTGCGAGTGTATAACTAATACTCCAAACAATTAATATAAAGGTTATTATGACAATCCTCGATTCAGTCGTTGTCGTGTATTGTCCCTTACTGAATTTTTTGAGTAGCTTAATAAGGTAATAGCTAAACAAAAAAGCGTAGAGGGGCATTAAATAAAAATTACTAAAGAAAAAGAACATTTCCATAGCTGAACAACCTTTCTTATCTTTATTAAAAATTACAGGATTATTGTGCAAACTGATTAAAAAGGAGCTACTTTAATAAGTAGCCCCAAATTTGTTAATATTAGTATATTATTTTGTCTCTATTCCTGCAATCGCTACATTCTTATGGATCGCTATGTTTCTGTTTTTGGAATTTCTTTTGTTTGTAGGTAATATAAGATGTTTTCAATGAAGCGTAACTACCAATGGCTGCGTAGCCATAAAACCAGCCCATGAAAAGCCCAGCAAGAAGGTTGTGGCGATGGCTGATGAAAATGGAAATGAATAAGCCGACGATTAATGCAATGGTCGGAACCCAAAAAGGTTTGATATGACCCAATTTCTTAATTAGTTGCGTAACAATCATCACGACAGGGACTGCAATGACGGCATCCCAAAAATTTGTATGTATTAGCGGAAAATGCTCCATACCTCTCACCTCAAGTAGACTGACTTAGAACTTATTGTGGACATGAAGTAAGATTTTATGCAAAAGGAGATGAGGAGCGCTTGTAGGAATAGGCAACCAAAAGAACATGATAATTAGCTTTGTCCTTTTAAGTGTCATCAAATGGAAATAGAGATTGAAATAGTTCGTCGAAAAAAATTTGTTTAACAAATCCATGATTAAAGAGGTATGCTATGTTTCCTATATTACAAACTGAACGATTAGTATTAAGAGAATTAGGGAGTCCTGATGCACAAGCTCTTCTTGATTGCTTTTCGAATCCTGAAGTTTTGCGCCATTATGGGCAACAACCCTTAACGCGCTTAGTACAAGTGCAACAAATCATTAAAAATTTTGCAAACCATTTTACCGAAAAACGTGGTATTAAATGGGGTATTGCATTAAAAGAACAAGAAGGCATTATTGGTACACTTGGCTTTCAAGAGTGGTCAATGGAGCATCGAAGAGCAGAAATCAGCTACGCACTATTTCCTGACTATTGGGGAAAGGGCTATGCTCAGGAAGCTGTGAAAAGAGCCATTTCCTATGGTTTTGAAGAGATGGATTTAGTACGTATTGGTGCTATTGTTTTTACAGAAAATGAAGCTTCTCAGCTACTATTGCAAAAAATAGGTTTCGAACAAGAAGGATTATTAAAAAAATATATGCATCAAAACAATATGCCACATGATACATATATGTATTCACTCATAAAATAAAAATTTTTTTAAGACCAGATTCCCTAAGTTAGGGCTTCCGGTCTTTTTTTATAGTTTCTGTGAATGTTTTGCGACCTGGATTGATTTTAGCTACTTCCACATGAATTTTACTGATAGAATCCTCTGTTAATGGAATTTTTCCATCCTTTTCTAACCTTTTCCATGCTTTGACGTTGTCCCGATAAAGAGACTCTGATAATCGATAGATATCAACATCTAATTTTAAGCCTTCATTGAAGGTTTCATGGATTTCCTTTTTCACCTGTGTGATTATATGTTTTTCCAGCTCTTTTTCCGTTGTTTTTCCTTTAAAGCCATTAATGGTCGCATTGATTTTTAATTCGACTTCAAATGAAACATCTTCCTTTTTGATATGTGGTTTCACATCGACATGAATTTTTTCAATACTCACGGTTAATTCTTCCTGACCATTTGTTTTTAATTGGAAGGTAATCTCACCGCGATTTGTATAGTTATGCATCCATTGATTGCCTCTTGCTGCATTGTCTTGCAAAAATCCTTTAAAGCCATCTTTTGATAGGACACCAACCCCTGAAAAATAAGTTTCTTCTGTTCGATCCTCATCTGTTTGCCAATCTTCTTTAATGGACACATATGGGATGGTCACTTCATGGCTTGGTTCATTTAAACCAATGACGATATCTCTTATATTTTTGGGTTCAACAAAGGTTTCTTGTTCAGTTGGGTTAATCGGGTTACTTAATTTTGATGAGGACAAAGAATTTCTTAGGATGGGTGTGACAAGCAGCACTTCATCTACCGGATTTTTTGTACAGTACACCCAAATCTGGTACCTTGTATCGCGAAAACGTATCAATGTATCAATGACTGGAATAAAATGTTCATTTTCCATGGCCCGCTCTGAAAAGAGAAGAAACCTCATATGACCCCAAAATATTTCCTGATCGGAGGAGCGATACAATTTGTAAATCGCTTCTTCTACTGTTTTACCAGTGGCACGACCCACCTCCGCAGGAGCCACATCTGCACTGGGCTGAATCGATTTCGCAACATCGGCAAAATTAATCACCTGTAAATAGACAACATATTCATCGTTTTCATAGTCTACACCTACTGCATTAATATAGTACATTCTCTGTGGTTCAGTAATATCCCAGCATCCAGCGAGTAAGGTCGTCAATCCAATAATCATTAAAATTTTGAAATATGGTTTCATCGTTTCTCCACTCAAAAGCTCTACCATTGTATTTTATAATGTTAGCTTAGACAAAAGGTGGTTATTTTATAAAATGATTATTTGTTTGAGTGTGTATATTCAGCACTTGCTTGTTTGCGTTATGATGAGAGAAGAGGTGAATAAGATGACGACTATTTCCTATTCTATAATAAATACCTTTACAACAGAGCTATATAAAGGGAATCCAGCAGCAATATGTCTTGTAGATGCAGATGTTTCTGAAGAGACGATGCAAAAAATTGCACAGGAGGTACCTGTCCCGACAACAGTCTTTATTGAAAACAAACAGCTTGATTTTTCGATAAGATGGTTTACCCCAGAGACAGAAATCCCGATTTGTGGTCATGGCACCCTTGCTAGTGCTTTTTTGCTTTGGCAGCAGGGGATCGTGCCTAAGCATCAGACCATCACATTTCAATCAACAAATGGCCCTTTGCAGGCAAGATGGCAACAGGAGCGAGTGGAAATTGCCATCAAAACGTATCCAATTGATGAAATAGTGTGTCCTCCAGCATTGGAAGACTGGTTAGGAAGTAAACCGATCTATGTAGGGAGTACCGAATTGGATTATATCGTGGAACTAAGCAATGAAGACCTTATTGCACATTTCGAGCCAGATTTTTCTGCGATGGAACAATTTCCTGTTAGGGGGATATGTGTGACCAGTAAGTCGAGGGAAGAGGGCATTGATATAGTATCCCGCTTTTTTTCTCCAGCACAAGGAATTGACGAAGATCATGTTAATGGGTCTAGTCATGGCGCACTTGGGCCATACTGGTGTGAAAAACTATTGAAAAACCAGCTAGTAAGCAAGCAACTTTCCAAACGGGGCGGTATTTTATACGTAACACCCCAACGCGAAACAGTAGCGATAGCGGGTTCAGCCGTTCTCGTGTTGAATGGAAGATTAAGCATTTAAAAGCCGCTTAGATAAGAGAGATGAATGAAAGTTTACAAAAGGATTGTTATTTGCATCCTATTCATAAATACCAACGCCTTTTTGATGTTTGTCAATTTTTATCAACTGACGATGGTTTGCACTATTTGCAGGAAAGAACTAAAAAAATTTTAAATTGGTTGTAACTTTTCGCAATGCTATACGACTACTCTATTAGTAGAATACAAAAAACTAAAGCAAAATAGTAACATTCACTTTTCACAAAATGACCAGGGCTCAATTTCTGAGTGCCTGGTTATTTTGTTAGATACAAAAAGGACATGCATTTTTTGCATGTCCCGTGTCATTTATTCGCTAAGCATCGCTTTTAATGTTCGCTTTTGCCAGCCTAGCTTGAAGTAGGCATATTGCATAATGAAATGGACGCAGAAGGTAATTGGATAGGCTAACCAAACACCGTTTAATGCGAGTGACGTATGGTGGGACAAGAAGTACGCTAATGGCACTTGCACGACCCAAATCGTTATGACTAAGAAGATGGTCGGCCATAGTACGACACCAGTGGCACGCATCGTAGCGGAAACGGTTTGCGTATGTCCAAATATTAAATAGCTCCAAAAGGCGATATATAAATAATTTTTGGCAATGAGCACAGTATCATGTGAATCGATAAAGAAAGCCAAAATTGGCTCTGCAAATAGATACATGATGAGAATGATTGCGCCACCTAAAAGATAGTTAATACGCACACCCATTTGACGAATTTTTTTAATCATTTCTGTAGAATTCGCTCCTAAAGCCTGTGCTACGAAAACGGATGTAGCAATAGCAATACTCATCGCAGGCACTTGTGCATAGCTAGCTACCTGATTGACAACGCCATAAGCAGCAGTGGCATCAGATCCATAGGCATTGACAAAACCAATAACGGCAATTTCTGCAACTGAGATGGCAACCATACTAATACTTGATGGAATCGCTAGTTTTAATAATGATGTTAAAATATCTTTCTTTAATTTAAAATGCTGTAAGATGGATTTATCAAAACGTAGTAAATGCTTTGTTTTATGCAAATAAGCTAATAATAAAATCATGGTCACTAAGTTTGATAACACAGAAGCATAGGCAGCACCATTTAAACCAAACGCGGGTAATCCGAACCAGCCGAATACCAGCGGTGGGAGGAAGGCAATATTTAACACCACACTAATTACTAAAAAGAGAAAGGGTGTTTTCGAATCACCGACGCCGCGCATAAAGGTTGTATACACTAAATACCAAAACATAATGGGTAATGTGAAAAATAAAATTTGTGCATAGCTAATACTCATGTCTAAAATATTTGCTGGTGTTTGCATAAAGCGTAAAATCCATTCAATGAAAAAGCCGCCAAAGAGCGCCACGATAATCGATAAAATCGTAGTAAAGGCAAGGGTTACCCCAACTACCTCTTTCATCTTTTCATGATGACCAGCCCCAAACGTTTGCCCAACTAAAATAGAGCTTCCCGAACCTATGCCAATTGCGAAGGCCATTAAAAAGAAGAAAAACGGGAAAAATGCGGAAATGGCAGCGAGTGCATCGACACCTAAATTGCGCCCGACGATAAACATCGCAAATACTTGGCCGACAGATTGCAGTACATTCGCTAGCATCACCGGGATTAAGAAATTAAAAAAGGCCTTTCGTAGTTTTTTATCATCCTGTAACATTTGTTCATTCATCGTTAAAATCCTCTTGAGTTTTAATAACCCATTTCTTTTAAGATTCGTGATAGTGAGCGAAGGCGTTCACCGATTAGCTCACCATCATTATTTAATGCTTGCTGAAAAAGCTGAATATCCTCTTTAATTTGTTCATTTTCTGTGCATACTTCCACAGTCATAGCATCACCTTGTAAGCCTACTCGATTAATAACAGGGTTTGCTTCATCATATAAGTGCTCGTAGCGGTATGCATCCTTAAAATAAAGTTGTGTCTCACATACTAGAATAGCGAGGTCAAGCACACGATGGAGGGGTAGTTCTTCCGACTGACGTGACCATTTGCCACCTGTATGTCGCCAAACCTTCGCAGAAATATCAACCTTTCCTCGATCATTCCATTGTGCCAACCCAAGTGAAAGTCCTTGTGTATCAGTTTGATAAGCTGTACGCCCATCGATATTGGCATAGTTTTCAGCAACGATTACAGGTTTATGTTTTAAATGTGTTGGAATTTTCATTGTTAAGCACTCCTTGTTATTTGAATTTAGTAATTTAGTAAATTACTGCTTTAGTAAATTTAGCATTCACCTAAACAGAAGTCAATAGAAATGGCAGTGTAACTTTTTCTGCTAGGCTAAGTCTAATATGTAAGATGATGGAAAGGGTGATGTGATGAAGGGCTATCTGCGGAAGTTTTTGTTTTGTATAGTATGTCTCGTAATAATACCTGTGAACACTGTCGCAACAACTTGGGTCTATCCTTTCGTAGTTTGGGATGGTTATATATATGAGGTAACGGAGGAGAAAGTGCACGCAGTTGAGAATGAAATAGGAAAGGTAACGAAGTATTCAGATATGGAGCAACATGGAGGCAATTTTTCAAATGCATATCCAAAAGGAACCAAGTACTTTGCGATAAAGGGAACCGATACAAAGGTCGCCATCGCGGTACAAGTTGACAAAGGAGCATACCTTAAAGCGGTGAATGATGGAGAATATACGTATCAACGTAAAGCAAACATTGCCTTATATCTTTATAAAGCATTAGGAATCCTCGCCCTGTTCATCGTTATTTATCTATTGTTCACGAGTTTACGCAAGAAGCGTTAAGCTAGCAAATTCGTACTTTATGTAGGGATGTTGCTTCTCTATACAAGAAAACGATTATTGCTACTTTGCTTGTTTTTTGCGGTATCGTATTTTTGAAGGAGTTTAACTTTAAACGGTTCAAAGAATAACAGAAGTATGATAAACGTGAAGGGTTAATTTTTTTCAAAATTCCTTCAAAAACCTGTAACCTTTGCAAAGCTGACACGACTACTGTAATAGTAGAATACAAAAACTACAGCAAACTAGTAAGTTTCACTTTTCACAAAAAGACCAGGACTCTGTTTTTCGAGAGTTTCTGGTCTTTTTGTGTGCTGGAAATAACACCGTTTTATAGTTTATGTTCTTAAAAAAGGGATTTCTTAATCTCTTATTGACAATATATTTATAAAAATGAAACTTTTCCTAGTAAACATGCGTAAAACTAGTAAAAGAACAAGGAAGGGAGCTCTTAAAAATGCGTTGGAAACACTTTATTATGATGGTTATTGCCTGGATTGTGGAGATAGCGTTAACCTATTGGATTGCCACAATGTTCTCTGTTCGATTTATAGAAGTGATGTTTTTCACTGGTGTTGCCTTTACGTTAGGCACATTCTATTTTTCCAGCAGTGGTGGAGCCATGTCTAGGCTTTATGCATCTCAGGTCAGTGCACAAACAGGAATCATTCATGAGCGAGAACGATTCCAGGTAAAACTTGGTCCCATGTTTAAAGCCTCGTTCATATTTTTCCTCATTGGTTTGGTGTTCTTTATTTTACTTGTAACAGGCATCATTCCACCTCAAAGCATGTAATATCTTGTGTAGGTTTGATTTAACTGCTCTTATACCTTTAAAGCTTCAAATAAAAAGTCGGCTATTCCTTATCGGAGTAGCTGCTTTTTATTATGCACAATTTTTCTTAAAAACTTATTCTATTCCATTTTTACTATAGTTTTATGTGAGGTGTTAAAAGGGGAGTTCAAAATTACAAATTCCTGACTGAGGTAATACTTGGTTAGATTAGAATATGTAGTTCAACATTTAGTGTAATTATCAATTGAATGTAAAAAAATCCTTACATTCTACCTCAACAATTATAAAATATTATTTGGAACTTGATTTGCTTGAGTTAATAACAATTATGATGCTTTTGTTATGATATTATTTTTAATGAAGAGCATCATTTCTTTAGCCATATCAGTATCACGTATTTGTGATTCAGCAGCTTGAAAATTTTCAGATGTGTTGAAGTTAGTATTTAAAAGCCGCTTCTAAGCGATTTTTGGATAGTAACTAGTTTTGAATGTTCGTTCGATAAAATTTCTGTGGAATTATCGAGGGAATTTAGGGAGGTGGTTATTGCATTTAAACGAAATTAAACAGCTTTATTATGCATTTTCAGTATCACTAAGTGATACACCTGTAAGATAAATTTAATCCCAAATCCGTATTCTTGAAAATCTTGTCATTCTTAAGTAATCCAGCTTTGGACCGTATGTACTGATCACGATATACGACACTTAGAAAAATTCCCCTTAATCTTCTTCTATACCGAGAATGTGGCGTCTAAAATCTTTTTTTCTAATTTTCGTTTACAATTCTAGTTCTAACATTATTCAGAATTGCTACCCCAACAGCTAAAACTGTAGCAGCAGTACTTAATCTACCAATAATCTTTTCATCATTTTCCTTTAGGTCATTAAAAGAATCAATAAGCCCGTTCATATCAACATTTTTCCATAGTATGAATATCCATGAAGCAGAAATAACTAAATTACCAAATCACAAACCTTATCTCGTTCAGTCGGCTCCTTGCTTCTTCATATGCATTTAAATTACAAAAAAATAATTATATGGTAAAATAAGTTGATAAACGGAATATAAGACTTTTTCTTAATTTCAGAATACTAGTTTGGAGGGTTTATATGAAAGGCATAAAGATAAGTATAATTACTTTATTTATTATCGTATTTGTGTTGATTATCATGTTACTTAATGCTGGTCCCCCTAAGCCAATTGTATTGTCAGGAAATAATAAGATAACAATAGTACAAGGTTCTTATTGTTGGAAAAAAATAACTGGCACTGAATGTGTTGATAAAATTTCACCACCAGAAATTCTTGATAATAATAAAATTGTCCCTTTTTCAGTATCCCCTCAAAGTAAAATAAAAATCAATTTTAAGAAACAACCTGAAAAAGTAGAAGTTGAGAAATGGATGAATAACGATGAAAGCGAAAAAGTAATAGTGGAAGATAATAGTATTTCTGTACCGAACGAAAAAGGCAAGTATATATATATTATCTCTGGAAGATGGGACAAAGGGAGTTCTTCTTATATCTTTAGTATAAAAGTAAAATGATACCAAATTACCCTTTATATTGTATTTTATTATGTTTATAATTTATGTGTGTTTGTTCCATGAATGTAAAAATAAAGGGGAGTTGGTAAAATGAAGTGGAAATTTAAAGGCTTTTTAATTATGCTATTACTTTGTGTTGTATCTCTACCAATTACAGCTGATGCTTATCAATTACTAGGATTTAAAAAGAAGGATAATTTAGATTTGTATTACAATATTAGTCAAGAGCTAATTGATATGGGTTATAAGCAAGATATTCTAAGAGGATTTACTGCGTGGCATTCAACTAATAAAGTTAAGTTTACTAAAGAGGTCTCGGTTAGTGGAAATGTTAATGTTGATTATGTAAATAGTAATTATGGTGATGCATATGCTACTCATCGTAATGGTTCCTCTACTTTATCAAACATAACAATGTATAAATCATGGAAGGGATTAGATCAAACTCGTAGAAGGGAAACTGCAGTTCATGAAGTAGGGCATGCTTTAGGTCTTGATCACACTCAAACAAAGAATAATTCCATATCTGTTATGAGGACAAAGGGTTTTAATGATAAAGACTGGCCGTTACAAGACGACATTGATGGTATAAAAGCTTTGTATTAATTACATACGGCTATTACTCACACAAAAATTGTCGACAAAGGGGCAGGTAGTATGAAAAATAGAAAGTTTCAAGTGTTTAGCTTTTTTTTAGTGTGTTTTTGTTTAATATTCTTTATAAGCATTAAAGATAATAAAAAAATAGAGACTATTAATTTTGAAGGTAAAACTCTAGGTTTTGATAATTTAGAAGAGATGGAAGAAGCATCACCTGTAATTGTTCTTGGTACAAAAACAAAAGAAAATGATACTGAAGTTTTTAGATCAGACATTAATAACGATGTAATTGGTGGATATACTAAATCAAGTTTTTTAATTTCAGAAGTTTATAAAAATAACGATAATAAAGAAGATATAAAAACAAATTCTCAAATTACTGTGTCAGAAATGGCTTTTTATGATAAAGAAACAAATGCTATGTATACTGTGAATGATTATGAGAACATGGAGTTTGATAAAGAATATTTACTATTTTTGGTTCCAGTAGATGATGGTATGTATGCCCCTAGAGGTGTAACTACTGGTAAAGTGCCAATGTTTGGATCTAACTCTTCTCTTAACTCTTTAAATACTGTAGATAGTGATAATTCTGATCTAGCCATTATGAGAGATGCACAGCTTAAGTATAAAAAATAATAAAATTTCGTGGTCTACTAAAATGTAGCGTATTTATATCATTTAAAAATAAGCAGCCTATGAGTGAAGTGACCCCTAAAAGTTAGACACGGTTATTTCATTAGGCAGCGGTTAGGGCATGGGTTCGATATTGTATCGGACTCATGCCTTTTAATTTTGCCTTAATCCTTTTTGTATTGTAATACGTTATATACTTTTCTAATTCAGTTTTAAAATGGTCTACACTTTCAAATTTTTTGAAGTATAAAAACTCAGACTTCATAATCCCGAAGAAATTCTCCATTACAGAGTTGTCGTAACAGTTTTCTTTACGAGACATACTTTGGAGAATACCCCTTGATTGAAACGCATGACAATATTGCTTCATTTGATAGTGCCAGCCTTGATCTGAATACATGAGAAGCTGATGGCCTTCTGGTAGACGCTCCAAAGCTTTATCTAACATCTCTGAAACAAGTGAATAAGTTGGTCTAGAGCCAATTGTGTACGTAATAATTTCACCATTAAATAAATCTAAAACAGGTGATAAATATAATTTTTCGCCGAATAATTTAAACTCCGTAATATCGGTTACCCATTTTTCATTCGGTGGGTCCGCTGTAAATTGGCGGTCTAAATGATTAGGCGCAATTTTACCGACTGTTCCTTTATAGGATTTATATTTTTTCATACGCACAAGGCACTTTAATCCAAGTTCTTTCATGATGCGTTGGATCTTCTTGTGATTCACGTTCTTACCACGATTAGCTAGCTCATCACGAATACGACGATAGCCATAACGTCCTTCATGTTCATCGTAAATTGAATTGATTTCTACTTTTAAATCGGCATCTGGATCTATTCGGTTCATTTTCTTTACTAAATCATAATACGTGCTACGTGGAATACCAGCGAGTTTCACAAGCGCCTTCATCGAATATTTATGCCTTAACTCAAAGACTACTTTTGCTTTGTCTTGTTTCATGATTTTTCCTTGTTTTGAACTAAGGCATTCAACTTTTTTAAATACTCGTTTTCCATTTCAAATTGTTTAATACGTGCTTCTAGTGCCTCGACAGATCCTTCAGCCAGGATTGTTTCGTCGATTGTTTTTTCATCGATGGACGCCCCTTTTGTCTTGATTCAAGGGCATCTAAACCGCCAACCTCCATTTGTTTTTGCCAAGTATACACTATTGTATAACTTGAGATTTTAAAAAGAGCTGCGGTATCCATTAATGACGAACCAGATTGAACCATGTAATTTAATACGTCTAGTTTAAATGGTACAGAATAATTTGTATAGGTATTCCTAAACCCTTCATCTCCATGTAATTCATATAACTTTAACCAATATTGAAATTGTGCTCTTGTTACTCCCATCTGTTTTGCATACTCTTGTTGAGAAAAAATCTTTGAATTAAAGCCTTGAATAATCTTTAACTTTATCTCGCTCGTAAATTTAGTCATAAAAAAACTACACCTCCAATTGTTAAATGCTGTGTCTAACAATTGGGGTGCAGTTCATTCCTTATCGGAGTAGCTGCTTTTTTTATGGCAAAAAGTTCAAAAAACCCGACTTTACTTACAGGCATTGGATAGGAAGGGTTGTGGAAGTATATGAAATGTTTTGGCGAAATGGCTCAACCAAATCAGAGCCTGTTGTTCGATTAGGACTATATTAAGAATTTGTTCAGAATTTGTAGAGATGTGCTTGGTAGAATTGGAAGGTTGTAAGATCATTACTCGATCAAGACCTAGGAGGTGGCGTTCGCAAAGGAGAAATACTATGTTGCCCTTTGACGAGATTCACTTATGAAAAAGAAAAAAATAGCGATCATTATTCTCTTATTTTTTATTTTGTTAACGAGCACACGCATATTGTGGTTGCATTTATTTACTCAGCCAGACCAACCCTACGCAGAAAAAGGGCAAATCGATGTACGGGATTTTGATTTTCAACAGAATGCTTTGACGCTGGATGGTGAATGGGCATTTTATTCTTCTCACTGGTTGATGGATAGTAATCAACCACCTTTCCCCCCCACGTACATACAGGTTCCAGATGGTTGGGATCAAATTTTTCAAGAAGGTAAGCTGACGCCATATGGCTATGGCTCCTATCATTTGAAAATACAGGTTAATCCAGAAGAAACAAAAACATTTAGCATAAGGGTGCCTAGCATTCGTAGTGCAGCAGAAATATATGTAAATGATCGTTTAGTTGCGAAGGCTGGTGAGCTAGGTGAAAATCGAGCGCAAACGATGGCCAAAAATGTTCCATTTACAGCTTCTTTTGACACAAAGGGCCAAAGTGAAATCGACATTGTTGTGCAAGTGGCTAACTTTCAAGATCCTCGTAATGGGGGAATTGTGCGGTCTATAAAATTTGGATATGAAGATGTTATCTATCGCGAAACACAATTGTCTATTACCATGCAGCTATTAGTGGCAGTCGTTTTACTTTTACATGCCCTTTACTCGATCATCCTATATTTAGTTGGAAATAAGGAAAGACCTTTACTGTTCTTTTCACTCTTAACCGTCAGTATCATGTTTTATTATCTATTAGGGAGTGACGATAAGCTTCTCTCATTTTGGTTTCCAATCAATTATGATTGGGGGTTTATATTGGTTCACCTTTCGATGATTGGCATTGGCTATTCCCTGCTACAATGTATCGATCCATGGCTACCGCGCCATTTTCACCGTTATCAGCAGGGATTTGCCCTTGTATGTGCCTGTGCAGCTGTGTTGGCTATTGTACTACCAACACGATATGTAGTGTCGATACAAAGTGTTTATATTGTCATTTTAGGCGTTCCCATTGTGATCACCATGATGATGATGCTAGGAAAGGCGCTCAAAGATATCCGTCAGCATGTTTTTCTACTTTTAGCAATCCTTGCATTTATTAATAGTATTCTTTGGGATATTTTGCTACTGATTTCAGGAATCAAGGTGATTTCATATCCCTTTGATTTGATAATGACCATTGCTTGTTTAGCGACATTGTGGTTTAAAGATTACGCAAAAGTGCATGCGGATACAAAAGACCTTGCCCAAAAATTGCAAGAGACAGATAAACTAAAGGATGAATTTCTGGCAAGCACCTCCCATGAATTACGCAATCCGCTTCATAGTATTATCAATATGTCCAAGGCTGTTTTAGAGCGTGAGTCTCATGCACTTAGTCATAAAAGCGTCCATGATTTAGAAACGGTGCTGTCTGTTGGGCAACGAATGTCGCATTTATTGAACGATTTACTTGATGTGATGAGCCTAAAGGATAATACTCAAAAATTGCATCTGACCACGGTTTCCATTCATACCATCGTGGCTGGCGTCTTCGATATGCTACGTTTTATGATTGAAGGAAAGCCAGTTCAGTTTGTTCAGCAAATTCCAGCAGACTTTCAAAAAGTATTGGCAGATGAAAATCGGGTAATCCAAATTATTTTTAATTTGGTACATAATGCCGTGAAATTTACTAATGAAGGTACTATTACGATTTCGGGCTATACCGAGGCTAGCATGGCGAAGATTGTGGTGGCAGATACGGGCATTGGCATAGATGAGGAAACCATGCAGCGATTATTTGAGCCATATGAGCAAGGTACTGTCAGTAAGACGATAGTAGAGGGCGGATTTGGGCTAGGGCTTAGTATTTGTAAGCGACTGGTTGAACTACAAAGGGGAACATTGGACGTACAATCAGTGGTGGGACAAGGCACCACCTTTACCTTCACATTACCACTATCTGACGAAGCGGAAGCTCAAGAGGTAACGCTTGCACAGCAGACTCATCAAAAACAGGAAAGCCCTGAGGTACAGCAAGATGGAATGAACGATGTAGGAGATGCGTGGAATCAACCACGAATTTTAGTAGTGGATGATGAGCCCATCAATTTAAGAGTGGTGGAAACCCTCTTGGCGAATGAGCAGTATGATGTCGTCACGGTGACAAGTGGTTTGCAGGCACTTGAATATATACGGTCCCAGGAATGGGATTTAGTGATTTCAGACGTAATGATGCCGAAAATGAATGGCTATGAATTAGTACGAATCATCCGTAAGCAATTCTTCATGACGGATTTACCCGTACTATTACTAACTGCACGTAGTCAGCCACATGATATTGAAAATGGCTTTTCAGCGGGGGCCAATGATTATGTCGTCAAGCCTGTTGATGCCTTAGAGCTTCGATCTCGCGTTGAGGCATTAACAAAGGTGAAGCGATCTATTCAAGAACGACATCGTATGGAGGCAGCGTGGCTTCAGGCACAAATCGAGCCCCATTTTCTCTTTAATACATTAAATGCTATCTTAACGTTAAGTGAATTGGACAGTGAGCGGACAGCTAAATTAGTAGAGGCATTAAGTGATTTTTTAAGAGAATCCTATAATTTTCAAAACGTAGAAGCGCTTGTTCCATTAGAAAATGAACTTCGGTTAATTCAAGCCTACCTCTATATTCAGCAGGAACGTTTTGGTGAACGTATTCGCGTCGTATGGGACTTAGATACAGCGACGAATGTATGGATTCCATCGCTAACCATTCAACCGCTAGTTGAAAATGCATTAAAGCATGGTATTTTAAAGCGTGTTGAAGGAGGAACCGTTCACATTCGTATCATTAATTGTGGTACTCATATCGAAATTAGTGTCTCAGATGATGGCGTTGGTATGGACGAAGAGCAATTGGCGAAGCTACTACAGCCGAACAAACGTCCATCCAGAAGTATTGGCTTATCGAATACCCATAGACGTCTGCAACAGCATTACGGTCAAGGCTTACACATAACAAGCAAGCTGCATGAAGGAACTGCTGTTTCATTTGTTGTATTACCAAAGAAAACAACTAATCAATTAGATGCCTTCTCCCTCAGCGAATACTGAGAGGGGGGAAGGCATCTTGCATCTTATGTTAATGACAAACTTGATTCTGTGGCATTTTGGTTTTAAAGTGCGTAAATAAATAACAGCCCATAATAACGATCAGTCCTCCAATGCCTTGAAGCCAACTCAGCTTTTCTCCGATAAAGAAGAACGCGAGCAGGGCAGTGAAAATTGGATTGAAGTTTAGGAAAATGCCAGAGGTTGTGGCTCCTAATTGCTGTACGCCTATATTCCAAAAGACCATACAAACGACAGTAGAGATAATCCCTGTATACAGAAGAGAAAGGATGAAAGATGGATTGATATTAGAGAAGGTGAATTCCGTACTGGTGAACGGGACAAGAGTAAGAACACCGAACACTCCCGCATACAATGTGGCCATTAATGGAGAGGTTGTTTTCATAGCCCACTTACTACAAACCGAGTAAAGTCCCCAGACACAAACCGCAGCTACCATCCATAAATCCCCTGTATTCAATTGAAAATCCAGTAACTGCTGCAAATCTCCTTTCGAAAGGACGAGAACCACCCCCATGAAAGAAAGAGTCATAGCCAAAAGCTGCAAGCCATTTATTTTTTCTTTGAGAAAAGCAAATGAAAAAAGGGCTATGGACATCGTATTCATCGTTGAAATAAGGCCTGCATTCGTGGATGTTGTTCGCTCCAACGCTAAAAATTGAAAAATATTAAACAGGGCGACACCTGTAATACCCATGAACAATAACGGCACAAGAGCTGCTTTTGCAGGGACTAGCTTCTTTTCTTTCCACCAGACTAATGGTATAAGGACAATCACCGCAATGAACCATCTTGCCATCGTTAAAGTCATCGGAGAGGCATGTGCCACAAGCGTCTTGGCCACAACAAAATTGCCTCCCCAAAGTAAGCTTGTGACGAGCATTAAGCCCATATAAAATTTGACCAAGGTATGTAACCCTCCTATGATTTTATGTATATTAAGAATCATAGCATTATTGAGGTTTTAGCTGTATAATATTTTGTATAATTGTACTAATTTGAAATAATTAAAATAAATTTAATAAATTTCAGAAGAATATTCTGAAATAGAGTCTAATATGTACTTGCCGAATAACAATCAAAAGGAGAGATAACAATGGAGGAGATTAAAAATAAAGCATTAGACAGTGTGGATCTTCAAATTTTAGCGATTTTGCAGAGAGAGGTGCAACTTAGTAATGCAGAATTGGCTAGACGAGTAAACTTGTCTCCACCAGCAACTCATACAAGGGTCAAACGCCTTGAAACAGAAGGATATATCGATCAGCAAGTGGCTATTTTAAATCAAGAAAAGCTAGGATTTGATTTACTGTGCTATGTCTTTATGAGCACTAATATTCACCAAGCGAAGGAAATCGAGGAATTGGAGGACAGCTTAAAAACGATGACCGAAATCATGGAATGTCATTGTTTAACAGGTGCATATGATTATTTGTTAAAGGTTGTCATTCGAGATCGCAAAGAATTAGATCAATTCATCCGCAAATTAAATAAGCTAGGGGTTTCTAGAATTCAAACGAACTTATCCTTGAGGGAAATTAAATATTCTACTGTGTTACCTATAGAAGAAAACAGCAAGTGTGAGTTTTAGGCTCAAACTTGCTGTTTTTTTTAGTTTTCAGGATGACCTATTAAAGGTTTTCTACGATACTTGTGGCATACTTTTTCAGGTTAGACAACGATAGAATTTTATAGAAGCGTGTTTGGATGCTCTCTACTTTTCTCGTTATTCATCCTTTGCTGGGAGTTGGTCATATCCCAAAGTATTCAGGTTTTCTTGTGGCTGCGCATTGACGGTTTGTTCTTTAGCTTCCGCTTCTTCGCTAGGCGGAGCTTCTTCCGCAGAACAGGCAGCTAAGAGGGAAAATAGCACGCAACTTAATAACAGTAGCTTCTGCATGAGGCAAACCTCCATATATTCGATGTTGATATGAATATTTTGTCCATTTTCATGCAGAATATGTTGAACATCGCTTACAAAAAATTATGCTACTGTATTACTAATAATGGTACTAAAGCCATTAGTGGCAGCATTGTTTATAAGCTGTTTTATAGATTGAACTGCTTGATCTGTGAAAATATACCAGCTATCTTCAAACACATCATGCAGTAGATGATGGGGATGACCTTGTAATAGTTCATCAGGGAATGCAGTATTTAATGAATAAATATCAAATTGTTTGACTGTGTTCGTATCATCGCTCATAAAACGATATTGCCCACGTTTAGAATAGGAACCAGGTATGTCTAAATTAATTTGCCATGAATATTCTTTAGGTGCCTCTACTTTGTTTCCTTTTTGCTGGAAAACTTGATAAAGCGCTTTATGATAAGCATTGCCTTTAATGTCTTGAATAACACCACCCATTGTCATTTGATATTCATAGCGGAGGGCTTTTATTTTTTTATTGTCAAGTAGTAGTGGTTCAGAAGTGATACTGACTGTACCTTGATTGTATTGGACCTGACTGCCAAATGTTTCCGCAATAAAGCGAATCGGTACATAGGTACGATTATTTTTCATGTATGGCTGTACATCCAATTGCTCTGTTTTGTCATTTTTCATGACAGTCTTGTTGTTGAGATTTAATACAATCAATGTTTTATTCATGGCAAGGGTAATTTGTGAATCCTTCCAATGCACTTGCGCACCTAGATTTTCACTGATTACACGCAATGGCACCATGATTCGATTGCTTCTTTGCTCGGGTGCTGTATCAGATTTTACTATTACGTCATCTATTTTAATTTGTGTAGTGGCAGCATCAGCCGGAAAAGCCACAAAAAACATAGATGTTAACAATAGTCCAGTGAAGACTTTTTTCATGGTAGTCAACCTCCTATATTCGAGTTTTTAGCATCTTCAATATTTTACCATAGTTATTGGCTATTGGTCGCTAATTTTTTACAGCTATATTCCGTAATTGTTCTCGAATACTAACGGTGAAGGGAGGTTTTTAAATGAAATTATTGACCTGGGGTATTGTTGGTGCAGCACTGTTTGCTGCCATGAAAGGTTATGGGAAATCAAATCAAGGACAGAAGGATAGCTCTCAACAAACGACGACGCCTGTACAATTGGTCGCCAATGCGAATCCACTGACAGCCAATACACCGAAACAGTAAAACGAAGAGAAGCTTATAGATTACTTTGATCTATAAGCTTTCTATAATTTTACATAAATATCATATCATTGGTATAATAGATTGGGAGAAAAGGGGTGTATAGATGCTTGATTTTACAAACTATCATGACGATTTAGAAGAAATTCTGCAATTATTTAACGAAACCGTACATACTTTTATGTCCATAAGGATTTTCAAAGACAGGGGATTGCAGCAGCCTTAGTAGATTTACTAGAAGCGGACGCAAAAAAGCTTGGTCTTACCCATATCTACACAGATGCTAGTCTTACAGCGAGACCCTTCTTTGAACGAAAAGGAGACCAAATCATTCAAAGACAAACTGTCGAGCGTCAAGGCATATCGTTCATGAATGTTAGCATGGGTAAATTATTTATTGATGAAAAGGACGGATGAAAAGGATGCATTATGTAAAGGGTTTTGCCGTATTAATGATGCTATGCTTCATGCTGAGTGCCTGTGCACAAACAGAAAAGCCTTCCCATGAAAAACCAGATGTAGAAAGTATCACGGTTTCATTCGAACATCCAGAAACGAAGCAACCATTTAAAATAGTTCATGCTTTTGAGCTTTTTCAAAACTATACGGAAAAGGTAGAAAGTAATCCAGATCGTTCACCATTGGACATCTATCGAGAAGAGGTCATTGATCCCGTTTATAGTGCATGTTTTGAGAATGGTGAATATATAAACATGGCTGAGACGGTGTTAAATAGCACGACCAAACAATTGAAAGAAAATCAATTATTAAGCGAAAAAATTGATAGGGAAGCAACAGAAAAGAGTATTAAGGAAGGTCTGTTCAAATCTTCTGAACTCCTTCCCACTAAAAATGAAACGACGGTATGTGTTTTTCCAGCCACAGATGTAAACGCGAATATGGTAACGATTGGTGCAGGTAAAATAACAACCCTCTATAATAAATATTATACAAATGAATTTATTAGGGCTGTAATTGCCCATGAATATCATCATAGTGTTGCAACTGAAAAACGCCCGCGTAGTGAAGGGACAGTGCTAGATCATCTCATATTTGAAGGAAGGGCAGTGATGTTTGAAAAATTAGTTTATCCTGATTTAAATTTTACGCGAATAGATTTGGATTACAACAAAGTTTATTGGTCTGATGTTGCAGCGGATTTGGAAAAGCATAACTTGATTCGTGCCCTAGAAATAATTAGAGGTGGAAATGGTCTACCCTTTAGTTATGGCTACAGCGAAGGCTATAAAATGGTTAAATCTTATCTCGATTTGCATCCCAATGTATCGATAGATGAGTGGACTGCCTTAAGTCCGAAAGAAATTTTTGAAAAAGGAAAGTATCTCGAAAATTATCAATAAACAAATAAGCAACAGACCCTGTATTAAACTCGGTCTGTTACTTCGTTTAGGCATCGATGAATGGTGACAATTGCTTGTAAATGCATACCTTCATGAAAGATGGTACGTAGGAGTACTTGTTCAATGGTCTGCATACCCATGTCGATAGGTGGGAATTTCTCAGCCAATCGATGACCGTATCGTTCCTTTATCTGTGAAGGCTGCTGAGCCAAGTACTTTTTTAACTCCTCGAATGTGGGCGTTTTTTCGTCAAAATGCTTAGGCGACGTACCAAAGCTAAACCATTTCATGAGAGCTACTAATGCTGTATCCTTTTCTTTTGTTAACGCCTCTAGCCATAAATATTGATCGAGATAAAGATGGCCCATATTCCAGCGAATATTATTATGAAAACCAGCTGGAATGATATTTGCCTTTTCTTCTGACACATGCTCTAGCAAATGGAGTAACTCGCTACGGTAATGTGCTAACTGCTGAAATAAATTTTCTTGACGTTCATTCAAGTTCACCCCTCCTTTTTAGTATGTATTGGCTAAAATTCTCCATTTTCCTGCAAAAAAAAAGAAGAACACTCTTTGGTGTTCCTCTCCAGATTATCTACTTTGTGTCTGTAGTGCTAAACGGACACCGAGACCGATATAGACAAAGCCGACAGTTTTTTCAAGCCAACGTGAGCTACCACTTGTTTTCGTAAAGATTTTTTCACCAATGAAGCTTGTAATAATTGCTAGTAGTATTGTATACAAAGCACTCATCACAACAAAGGTGATGCCTAGTGTTAGCAATTGGCTTGTGACAGATTGCTCGTTGTGCTGTACAAATTGTGGTAAGAAGGCAAGGAAAAATAAAGCTGTCTTCGGATTTAAAATTTCTGCTAAAAAGCCTTGGCGGAATGATGTACTAGCAGGGCTTTGTTCCACAGTTGGTTGTTCAATTTTTTTTGGTTTTGTGAGGAGCATCTGAATACCTAAATAAACAAGGTAGGCCACCCCAATATATTTCACTACCTCAAAGGCTGTGGCTGATTTCATCAAAATAGCAGAAAGACCTAAAACAGCCGCTAACGTATGAACTAAATCTCCAAGACCGATGCCTAAAGCGGTATAAATACCATTCTTTTTGCCACTTTTTAATGTTTGTGTAATCGTGATAATAACAGCAGGACCTGGGATTAAAAATAATAAAAGTACTATTGCGATAAAAGATAACATGCGAAACCTTCCTATTCTAATAAACTAATCAATCTAAGGTGAATGCATGAAATATTATATTCCAGCGACTATAGGGCTGTCGATAAAGAAATATTGAAAAAGGAATGAAAAAAAATTCAGAAAATAATTTAGTGAGGAGATGATCGGCATGAAATGGTCCTATTGTCTACAACTATTCATATTTATCCCAATCATGGTGACGAGTGTGTATGGTCTTATTACAAAAGATTTTTCATTCTTACCAGTTACTTTCATGTTATTAGGTTGTACATTTTTACTCATTGGTATGAGAGCGTGGCAAAGAGCCAAACGATCTGCCATTAGTATTCTTTCTTTTGGTACGGCCATTTTTCTATTTGTCATTGTCGGACAGTCATTTTTTAACTAACTTCATTTTTATTACTAAGTACTAATATTTAGTGTTAGAATAAGGTTATAAAAATGCTGTGGAGGAATCAATATGTTAACAAGTCAACAATTGCAAGAAATATTACCACATCGCTATCCGTTTCTTTTAGTAGATCGTATTTTGGAATTAGAGGAGGGAAAGCGTGCAGTCGGATTGAAAAATGTGACAATCCATGAGGAGTTCTTTCAGGGACATTTTCCACATTATCCTGTCATGCCAGGTGTGCTCATTGTGGAAGCGTTAGCGCAAGTCAGTGCAGTCATTATGCTGACAAAGGCAGGGAATGAGGGGCGGTTAGGCTTGCTTGCGGGCATTGATCATTGTCGCTTTAAAAAACAAGTAAAGCCTGGTGATCAGCTACGGCTTGAGGTAGTAATCAACCGTGTGAAAGGGACAGTCGGTAAAGGAAGTGGGGTTGCCACAGTGAATGGAGAAATCGTTTGTGAAACAAACCTTGTTTTTGCTTTTGGCCAGTAAAAGGAGGTCCTTTTATAAATGATAGTTTCATGCATAGTGTTTTTGTCTTGACTTTGCTTGATGACGTACTACATACCCATCTTATCCTCATGATTCAACTGAAGACTCCCTTCTCTATAGGGGCAATGAATACTTTTTGGCGGGTGAGCGCCACGTGGTAATAATGGTGAAAGCATGTCACAGGATGTAACGATCGGCAAAAGTGAAGCGTCTGCGACAAATACACCATGGTGTGATTGAATGTTGTGGACAAGCTTCAACAAAAAAATTATATGAGCCTGGAAAACATACGTTATGATAAATTTTAATGAAATAAAGCTAAACATAAGCATTTTTTTATGAAATCCACAAATAATAAAGTACGAAAATTATTTGGGGACGTGAAAATGTGAAAAAATTTTTACTGTTTTTACTACCACTTTGTTTGATCACGGTGTCGTTTTTTTATGTCAAAGTAAGTTCTTCTGAAAATAAAGGGAGAAAGTATTATGAAGAAGCAGGACAAATTCTTTGGGAAATCCAAACAGAGGAAAAAATCATTGCCTTAACGTTTGATGATGGTCCACATCGTACCTATACAGCGGATGTTCTTGATGTATTAGAGAAATACAATGCGAAAGCTACTTTTTTTATTGTTGGTCAAAATGCAGAAAAAAATCCTGAATTGATAGCAAGAATGTATGAAGAAGGGCATGAATTGGCCAATCATACCTTTACACACCCTTTAAAAACAAATGTACCTAATTTAATGAAGGAAATTCAACAAACAGATGAGGTAATTGCAGGAATTACGGGCTATCAGCCAACCTTATTTCGCCCCGTTGAAGGGCAATATACCGATGCCATGATAGAGGCGATTGCCAAAAAAGGCTATAAAGTCGTTATGTGGTCTTGGCATTTGGATACGCTCGATTGGAAGAATCCTGGGGTCAATCGCATCGTTAATACGGTTTTAAAAGGTGTAAAGGCTGGCAATATCGTGCTGTTTCATGATGGTGGCGGAAACCGAGCCCAAACCGTCAAAGCATTGGAGCAAATATTGCCAGAGCTTGAAAAGCAGGGCTACCAGTTTGTGACGGTTTCTGAATTGATGGAACTACAAAGGACTCATCAGAAGATAAAAAAACAGTAGTGTGGTAGGTATTTGGCTTCCACACTACTCTTTATGTAAAGGTTATTTTAACATTTTTTTGATTTGCTTTAGTTCAGCAATTAAATAATCGATTTGTTTCTGCATGTTATCGACTTTGGCTGTTTGATCACCATTATTTGTTGGAGAAGAATCGTTCTTCGCATTTTGTAGTGCCTCTAGGGCTAGACCAGCTGCGATGGTCTGAATGCCATCCCCTAAAGTTGAAATGGCTGTGCCGATATAGGCTAACTTTGCAATATAAATATCCATTGAATCATTGTTCTGGTTCTGTTTATTATTTCTTCCCATTTTCCTGCCTCCTTACAATTGTCATTACTTGCATCATATGCGACAACAATGGAAAAGGCGATTCACGAGGCATTTGAATGATTCGCTAAAATGGTAATGTTAGCTCAGCAAAATTATTGGAGGAAAATAGCATGGCAAATGTAGAGCTTGTTGAAATGGATAGTGCGTTGCTAGAGAGAATGGGCAGGAGCGATTAGCAAACTTTCAATCTTCCTATGTAGACGTTGCGACGGAAACATTCAAATGGCTGCACGAAAGTTAGGATTGTAGCCTAAGTTGATCGAGCTTCAAGAGATGAGCTAATGGAAAAAGCGCCTACACTGTATGGTAATTTTTCAGTCGTATATAAAGGGCAACTGCTTTCCTTCCGTCGATTAACTGTTCATATGGTCTATAAAAAAGGTGAAAAAGAATGAATAGTTGCTAAGGAGCTGCAACTTTTTTCGTCACTTGTACGTTATATTCTTATAGCATTTCTATGATTCTTTGAGTTTTTGGTTGACTGCAACTAGGAAATGAGTAAAATTAAAAGGCAGTACCATTATATACCTAAACTTAACAGTATGATGAGTAAATAGGTGCTAGGATGCTAGATAGGATGAAGCATGATAGGTTAAGGTTTGTCATGAAGTTTTGGCAGTCTTTTTCTTTTCGTCTTCTGGATAACCTGTTAAGATGGTAGTAGTGTGACAACAAGTTAGTGTATATGAGAGTGGTGACAATCAAGATGGATGAACAGAAAAATGAAAGTACAGAACAGCAGCAGGAGCCGACTCCAGCAGAAGTAAAGCCGGCAGGACAATTTATACAACTGAAACCGTTTAAATTTATCATGCTAATGTTCTTTACAATCCTTATTACGGCAGGGTTAACGATTTTTGCGTTAACGTTTGGTGATAAGAAAGTAGTAGAAGTGAAAGTTCCGACTGAACGTGAGGAATTTACAAAATTATATGAAGCATTTGATTTACTGAAAAATAACTATTACCAAGATATTGATGATGGAAAAGTAGTCGATGGTGCTATTAATGGTATGTTCGATGCATTAGGCGATCCTTATTCTGATTTCATGGTAAAGGAAGAAGCAGATCAATTTAATTCTGGTTTATCTTCTAGCTTCCAAGGAATTGGAGCGGAAATCCAAGAGCGTAATGGTTATATTACAGTTGTGTCACCTATCAAAAATTCTCCTGCAGAAAAGGCAGGCTTATTACCAAAAGATATCATCTTAACGGTTGATGGGAAAAGCATTCAAGGCTTGAGTGCAACAGAAGCGGTTGCTTTAATTCGCGGTGAGAAAGGAACACCAGTGAAATTAACGGTGAAACGCGGCGAAAACACAGAGGCTATTCACATGACCATTGTTCGTGATGAAATCCCAGTAGAAACAGTTTATGGGGAAATGCTCGATGGCAATATTGCCCATATTCAAATTACATCATTTAGTGAACAAACAACGAAAGAGCTTGAAAAAATCCTTGCTGAGTATGAAGGCAAAGGAATGAAAGGCATTGTTTTAGATTTACGTCAAAATCCTGGTGGCTATTTAACGGCTGCTGTCGATATTTCTAATTTCTTTGTACCAGAAGGAAAAGCGATTGTTCAGGTACAAGAAAAAGATGCAGAGCCTCAGATTACTAATGCCATTGCAGGTAAAAAATATAACCTACCAATTACAGTACTTGTCGATAGTGGTAGTGCCTCTGCCTCTGAGATTTTAGCAGGTGCATTAAAAGAATCTGTAGGTGCCAAAGTTGTAGGTGAAACATCCTTCGGTAAAGGGACTGTCCAAAATGTAACACCATTAAAAGACGGCTCTAATCTGAAATTTACAACAGGTAAATGGTTAACACCGAATGGGAACTGGATTAACGAAAAAGGCATTGAACCTGATGTCAAAGTTGGTTATCCATCGTATGCTACTTTACCTTACTTGAATGCCTCTTTAGAAATGAAGACAGGCTTACAGTCGGACTCTGTAAAAGCAGCGGAGGAGATGCTTCAAGTGCTAGGGTATGAGCCTGGTGAAATAGATGGTATTTTCGATGACAATACTGCACGTGCTGTAGAAAAACTACAAGCAGCGAATAACCTTGAAGAAACAGGTATTTTAACAGGCAATACAACGTATGCGTTAATGGATGCTTTACGTGCAAAAATGAAAGCCGATGATCCTCAGTTATTAAAAGCGAAAGAGCTTCTTTCAGGAACAGCCGAAAAAACAGAGGACACAACAAACTAACAATGTAGCTGTCGCAACGGTCGTCTTTCACGGCATTTGCGACAGCTTTTTTTATAGGAGGAAAAATGATGAAAGATGTATACCTATTTAGTGGCTTTTTAGGGAGTGGCAAAACATCCATGCTTACGGATGTCATTCGCCAATTAAAAGAAAAGAATCTAAAACCTGCAGTTATTATGAATGAGCTAGGAAAGCTGCCATTTGATTCACAGGCAGTGGAGAAAGATATCCCGCTCAAGGAGATGCTAGAGGGCTGTATTTGCTGTTCAGGTGCTGAAAAAACGGAGGCACAAATTCAATCTCTTCTATTAGATAGTGATTTTGATGTATTAATTATTGAAACAACGGGAGCTGCTCATCCTGTGGAAGCATTAGATGCTGTGTATTCACCACTTTTTGCAGATCAGTTAAATGTCAAAGGCATTATCACAGTGGCTGATTCCAAGCTCTGGCTGCACCGTGATACGTTAACACCGCAAGTACGCTCTTTATTTATGGAGCAAATTCGACATGCGCACTTATTATTAGCAAATAAAACAGATTTATTAACAGAGGCAGAGCAAGGACAAGTGGTCTACGAACTCCAAGGCTTAAATCCACATGCCTTTATTTTGCAAACAACGAATGGGCGAGTCCCACTTCACTTACTTGAAGGCTTAAAGGCAACGGCACAGGTTGATAAAGCTGACATTGTCAAAGCGCCAATAGCCTCCATGCAGCTTGGCTCACGCTTAGTGGAATTCACAGATAGCGAATTTACACAGGAGCAATTTGAAGATTGGATTCGTACATTACCAGAAACGATTTATCGTATGAAGGGCTATGTGCCGATTGAGGGCATTAAAAATCCGATGCTGTTTCAATATGCTTATGGAATGGTCCAATGGCTCCCTGAGTATATCAAAATGCCAGCAAAACTTGTCATTATTGGAGAAAATGTCAGTTCTTTACCTATCATTGGGGGACAATGAATAAATTTGATAATCTGCGAAATGTTGCATATGTACGTCATATGTAGCTTTACGCAGGTTATTTTATTTTTATGTAAATGAATTGTAATGCCTTTGTAACATAACTGTAATATTGAATAGCAATAAACACGCGACACTAGCTATCTCTAGGCCTATTCCATAATTGAAGGTAAGAAAATAGGCTGAGAATCTAGTGCATAAAACCATCATTTTTTATTCATTTTAAATGCGTATTTTCGAAAATAGTAACGAGTTTAAGAGGGGTGTCAACCCTCTTTCAAACGTAAGTATTTCATAGATTGGCGAAAACTAGTAAAAAATAGTGCAAAAAAAACGCGATTTTTCGCGCATTTCTTTCTTCGTTGGAGACGTTAGCAAATGTTGGTAAGATTTTTATGAAAATCATCCTTTACGATTAGTTGCAGAGAAGGAGGAATTGCAAACATGAAAAAAACACTCACTGCAATTTGTGCAACAATTCTTTTAGCAGCTCCAATTCAAATAGCTTCAGCTGCTGCTAATACAACAGAAGGGGATTCTGTACAGCAATCAACGAACTGTAAAGTTTATTATTATAAATGGTCAAACAATCATAAGTGGAATATCAAATTACCACAGGCATCTACACCATCTAAAGAGGTGCCAACAACAAATAATAATACACAACCAACGCCAAATAATAATCAATCATCACAAAACGAAAAACCAGCAACACCACCAGCTACTTCAACACCATCAACAACAACTTCAGATGTGAACGCATTTGAACAGGAAGTAGTAAAATTAACAAACGCTGAGCGTACAAAAGCTGGTTTATCACCACTTCAAACAGATGCGAAATTAATGGCTGCAGCTCGTGAAAAATCACAAGATATGCAAACAAACAAGTATTTCTCACATACAAGTCCAACATTCGGTTCACCATTTGATCGTATGAAAGCTTTAGGCATCACTTATAAAGGTGCTGGAGAAAACATTGCTCAAGGTCAACGTTCACCACAAGAAGTAGTACAAGCGTGGATGGACTCACCAGGTCACCGTGCGAACATTTTAAATGGTAAATTTACGCACATCGGTGTAGGTTACGTGAAATCAGGTAACTACTGGACACAACAATTTATTCAAAAATAATCACTGCTTACACAAAAGATACCTGATAAGTCTCTAATGGCTTATCGGGTATCTTTTTTTATTTGCAAAAGTTAAATGCTAATGGACTGTTTAATTATTGAGCAAATCACAGGCTTCATCACTCATACATCAACCTTTATCGTCCAACTTTTAAATTTTATCGTCTAACCATCAAAATGATAGTTTTTAAACTATGTTTTTGGGGAATTACTAAATTAGTAGTAGGTAAAAAGTAGGGAAGGGTGAGGTTGATGAAAAAGCCGAATTTATTAAAGCAATTTTTTGCAAGAGAAGAAAGTACACAGGCAATAGCGCTGGCTACAGTTCAAGATCATCGTTTATTCTCATATGCCATGTCCTTTGCGAAGTATCACCCTGATATGATGATTGTCTTTGCAGCGGATGGAGAAATTATTTATGTAAATCAAGAGGCACTCTATCAACTATTACACTATCGACCAAGCCATGCAGAGGATTTTAAGCGAATTTTGACGGTCCCTGATTATAAGCGGCTAAAAAGAGCATTCAACCAAACATTGCGGGGGAAATCGGTCAAAATTGATATAGAAAGGCTACAGCATCAAGGTCAACAGCTAAGCCTTGTACTAACATTTATACCGATTAAAAATGGTGAGGATCAGGCAGAGGGGCTTTATTTAATTATTGAAGATATGTCTACCTATTCTGCGATGAAGCATCAATTATTGCTTCATGAAAAGCATTTAAATTATGCTCAGCATATTGCCGCAGTAGGGAGCTGGGAATACTTTATTCAGCATGACAAGCTGTATTGCTCCGATAATTTTTATCAAATTTTTGGCTTTAGCCGTTCAGAAAACGACGGTATTGATCGAGCTTTCCAATTTATCCATCCAGATGACCATGAAAAGACCTACGATGCATTTAACAATGCCCGAAAAGGCATCAACTTGAATAGTGAATTTCGAATATATCATGGTGAAACTCATGATTTGCGTTATGTACAAGCAGCGGCAGAAGTAACTTGGAAGGATAATAAGCCCTTTAAGATGGTTGGGGTTGTAAAGGATCAGACAGCTTTTAAACTGCTTGAGCAGGCATTAAATGATACACTCGCCAACTATCATTATATTTTTAATCATTTAGATGCGGGGATTTGGATGCGAGATTCCATTCGGGGAACAATGCTTTTTGCCTCAAAAGGGCTAGAGGGAATTTTAGGCATTCCACTAGCGAAGCTTTACGAAGACGCCGAAGTATGGATTAACATGATTCACCCTGCACATCGCGAGGAGGTACTAGCGTACACCGATTATCTTGCTATCGGCAAGAGCTACCAAGTGATTTATCGTATTTTTACAGGTGAAAACCAAACAAAATGGTTGCTTGAGCAAATTGTACCAAGACTCGATGAGGAGGGAGAAGTAAATCAAATTTTTGGCTTAGTAACGGATATTACAAAGGAGGTTGAACGAGAAAAGAAGCTCAATTATTTAGTGTACTATGATGAATTGACAGGCTTACCAAATCAATTGAGCTTGCATGATAAAGTGGACACACTCTGTTCGGCAGGCGAGCCATTTGCCCTTCTCTATATTTCCATTAATCGTTTTCATGTGTTAAATAATGCATTAGGTTCACAAATCGGTGATGAGCTTCTTCGAGTGGTGACCCAGCATTTTGCCAAGCTTCTCGATGATACTAGTTACTTGGCACGCCTAGACCATCAGCATTTTATTTTGGTCATGAAAAAATATGTGAGTAAACAGCATATTTACGCATTGGCTAATCGTTTACTGAAAATCTTTGATACCGCTCTGACGATTAAAGACTATCAATTGCATCTCTCTGCTAGCATTGGCATTGTTTTTTATCCTGAGGAAGGTGGATCGAGAAATATCTTATTAGAAAATGCTTACTCTGCTTTGTGCTATGCGAAGCAACAAGGGCGCAATCGCTTTCATATTTATGCCTTTACAGAAGATATTACTTCCTATAAGCAATATGTGCTAGATCGTGATATGCGTCAAGCGATGTTAAATGAAGAATTTGAGCTATATTTTCAGCCATTGGTAGAGCCACAAAAAGGCAATATTTATGGGGCAGAGGCGTTAATTCGTTGGCATCATAAAGAATGGGGGCTTGTGTCACCTGGTGAATTTATCCCTTTAGCGGAAGAAAATCATATGATCCATATTATTACAGATTGGGTCATTAAAAAAGCATGTGCTTTCTTGCGGAAATGGAAGCAAGATGGGCATGTACTGCGTACGATTAACATCAAAATTTCACCTATTCGTTTGATGAAAAGGGGCTTTGTCCCATTTCTTCAAGAGCAATTGCAGCTCAATGAAATCCCTGCTCACTATTTACAATTAGAAATTACAGAAAGGACCATTTTAAAAAATAGCGCAAGTGTTATGACGGTATTAAAGGAATTGCAAGAACTTGGTGTCAAAATTGCTATTGGTGATTTTGGAACAGGCTATTCATCGTTAGAATCATTGCGCACGTTTCAGCCAACAACGCTTCATATCTATGAGGCGTTTATTCGGCAAATTCGCCATGATCATCCTATTGAAAATGGGCTTATCTCAACAACGATCTATTTAGCAAAAATGCTAGGCATTCAAGTAGTGGCAAAAGGGGTCGAAAGCTATGATCAATATATTTTTTTAAAGCAGCATGAATGTCATTATCTACAAGGAAGCATCTATTCAAAAGCAGTTCCTGCGAAGGCTTTTGAAAAAATGCTAGCTAAAGGCTTCTTAGAACCGCCGAAAGCGATTGTCCATCACAAGCCAGCTGTGGAGCGTCGCAAGTATTTTCGCTTTCATTTCCCAGCCTATGTGAAGGGCTCTATGACCATTATTGAAATGAACCAGCAAAAGCTTGCTATCGGTCATACGCCAATCGTGATTGAAAATATTAGCTTAGGGGGAATGAAGATTCGCTCTACACTGAAGCTACCAATCAATCAAACGATGAAGTTTCAATTTAACTTTGTGTTGATGAACCAGTCATTTACTATAGAAGGTACATTTAGATGGACATTAGAGGAAAAGTATCAAATTTATTCATACGGAGTAGCCTTCAATCTAACGCAGGAAAATGAGGGGAAATTAGCGCCTATCATCAATCGTATGACAGCTTTGCATAATCAGCATGAAAAAATAGAGGGGACGCCCTTTATCTATGAAGATATTGAAGCTTATTTTAAAAAATAATCCATTTAAAGATGCCCCTCTGTTTTAACGGGCATCTTTTTTATGGCTATGAATCCCCCTATGCAAGCGTTTGAAAATGGAGAAAAATGTTTATACTCTCCAATAGAGGGGGGCGTTTTATGGATAAAGTGGAGTATATGATGAAAAGCCTACAAAAAGCATTCTACCATTCCTCGGATTTGACAGTCAGACAAGTAGATTGGCATGAAGGGGATACGGCTATTTTATGCTTTTACGCTTCTCTAGTTGATGCGAAGGAAGTACAAAAAGTACTGGATACCATTTATGCCCGTTTAGATACAGATAAACCTTTTTGGAGTGAAACGTTAATTACGACATTGCAAGATTTTTCCTTACCGCAAGCGATTGAAAGAGTCTGTCAAGGGGAAACGATCGTGATATTGCCTGAAAGGGGAGAGATGCTGACACTTAGCATCATAAATGAGGTGCGTCGAAATCTCGAAGAGCCGATCAACGAACATATTCTTCGAGGCTCGCATGAGGGCTTGATTGAGCGTGCAGACACCAATTTAGCTTTGATACGAAAGCGAGTGAATAATCCCGCACTTGTCGTAAAATCTTTTTCGATTGGCCATCAAACGAAAACAAAGGCCTATTATCTGTATATGGATGGGGTCATACAGCCTGAGACCTTACAGGAGGTTGAAAAGCGGATTGCAGCGATTCAGATCGACTATTTTTATAGTATTGGTCAATTAAGCGATGCGTTAGAGGATTCGGTGTTATCGCCCTTTCCACAATTGTTAAATACAGAGCATCCAGATCGTGTAGTAGCCAATTTAGTGGAGGGCAAGGTCGTGGTCATGACAAATATTTCACCATCTGCCTTAGTTGGTCCCGTGACCTTTTTCTCTTTCTATCAAACACCCGATGATTATAATGGTCGGGTTGTTGTTGGCTCCTTTTATAAAATCGTCCGCTTACTGTCGTTTATAACCGCGGTTTTTTTACCAGCTTTTTATATTGCAGTAGTTAGCTTTCATTTTGAGGTACTGCCACTAGAACTGAGTAATCAAGTGAAAAACGATGTGAATGAAATCCCTTATCGACCACTAATCGAAGCGCTCATTCTTGAAATCATTATGGAGCTTATTCGAGAATCGAGTATACGTTTGCCGCAATCTGTAGGGCAAACAATTGGAATCGTTGGGGGGCTAGTAATAGGAGATGCCATCGTTAATGCAGGGTTAGTGTCTAATTTAATGGTCATTGTCGTTGCCTTAACGGCTATTTCAAGCTATGTCGTTCCATCCGTTGAATTGAATAGTACCATACGTATGTTACGCTTTCCGTTTATGGTCCTAGCCTCATTGTTTGGGTTTTTAGGGATTGTCATAGGGGTTGTTATTTTACTCATTCATCTAATCAGTTTAACTTCTATTAAACAGCCGTATTTTTCACCCATCGTACCTTTTCAGCCAAAAGCGGTGTATAAAATTTTTTTACGCTGGCCATTCATTAAACCGACTGTGCAAGTTACTTCCTTTGACCCACCAGAGGATGAACAGCTAAAAAATGAGGATACGCCATGAAGTTTTCGCTATCTAAGGCTCAATTTTTTTTAGTACTATTTATTATTCAAACAGGTGTCGTCTATATTGCCTTCCAAACCCCTTTAATCATTTACAGTCAACATAATGCTTGGCTCGTTTTTATTTTAGCAAGTGTCATTCATTATGGTCTGTTGCTCCTGTTTGAACGCTATTATGCCTACTTTTATTTAAATCGATTTTTTCGCTGGGTCTATCAGCTTTATTGGATTTTATTAGCGGCTGTACTGATTGCCTATATGGGATATGTTTTGGCCACATGGGTATTACCACAAACCCCTGAATGGCTCGTTGTTGTACTGATTGTCGCACTATCCTTGTATGCCAACCTAGTAAGACCAGAAACGGTCATTAACATCGGTGTCATGCTCATACCAATCATTTTCCTTTTTGTGCTTTTTTTAATGCTGGCGATTCCCGATTTAACATGGAGTAATCTATTTCCTATTGAATGGAATCATATGAGACAAATCATGGGGGGCTTGATTCATAGTACCTATGCTTTTTTTGGCATTGAAATGTACCTTCTTTATCGACCATTTCTAAAACAAGATACACAGGTGAAAGGGCGGCCTTTATTCATCTACCAACTGGTCATTTTTGTATTTTATTTGATTTCCGTGCTTTTTACGCAAATGTTCTTTGCCTTAGATGAAATCAAGTTGATCCCAGAGCCGATTATGTATATTTTAAAATCACAGGAAGTGACATTTGTTAAACGACTTGATATTTTCTTCGTCTATATTTGGCTATCATGGTCTATTGTCACGGTCATGATTTTTGGTCTGTCCTTTCGAGTGCTGTATCTTTCAAAAAAAAGGAAGCATCCGAAATGGAGTATTATTATCTACCATCTTTTACTGGCAATACTACCGCTCTTTATGATGCAATTTCAGCGCATTGAGTTTATTAAAAATTCTTTGCACTATGTATTATTCTTTTTTACTTTTCTACTACCGCTCATCATTATCTGTTGGAATAAATGGAGGGGAAAACGTGTATCGTAAAGGGAGTATAATCATCTTATCTATAGTGCTTTTAGCGGGATGTTGGGATGAACGCCTTTATAAAAATGCGTCTGTCGTAACACTCGTTGGTGTGGAAGGCTATGTTGGGGAGTACAAAGGCTATTATGCTTATCCGAATACAACAGCACAGCAAAATGAAGTGATTGAAGCGGAAGGGATTTCACCGAAAGATGTACGCAATAACGCCAATTTGAAAGTCGAGCAAACGCTTGATCTATCGGAGCTATCAACGCTCCTAATAGCGGATCAAACAGTGAGAGAGCCCATTTATGATATTTTGGATATTTATTTTCGCGATCCTCAAAATCCGATATCCATCAAAGTGGCGATAACAGAAGGGGATGTCAAACCATACGTCGACTTAACGAAGGATTTAGCTGGAAGCGCAGGCGTTTATTATGAACGCTTTATCGAAAGTACAGAGGAAAATACCTTTTTTCCGAAATTAGATTTACAAACGATTGGCTCGATGTTATTTGAACAAACAATCGATATCACGCTACCGTATATTCGGCTAGGTGAGGATAAAAAGCACGTTGTTGCGGCTGGTTTAGCTTTATTTTCTGGTCAAACCTTTACGGGCACAGTATTAACGCCAAAACAATCCCTCATCATGCTCATTTTAATGAATCAAACTAATAAGCAAGCACGTATGAGTTATATGTGGAAGCATGACGGGAAAGAAATGCCGATTACGGCAGATGTTATCCATGTGAAGCGTAAATGGATAGTGGATGAGGAACTGAGACGAATAACGATGGATTACCAACTCGAGGTCGGAATTGAAGAATTCGCCCAAGATCATTTGTATAAAGAAACCATTTTTAAGGATGTTCAACAATTGATTCAAAAGCATTTGCAGGCGGAGTTTGAGGAGGTCTTACGTATACTTCAAAATCAAAAGTCTGATACATTAGGAATTGGTCGCTATATTCGTGCCTATCACCCGAAGATGTTTAAGGACGACTGGCATGCGGAATATACATCCTTACAGCTCGTGCCGTCTGTTCAAGTGAAAATCATTCGTACAGGTGTATTACGCTAAAAAATCGCCTTTCTCAAGAGGGAGAAAAGCGATTTTTTGTCGTTAGACGGTAACTCTTTTTTGAACAATTAGCAGACGGATAAGCAGGGTGATTGCGCCCATTGTTAAACCAGCAACAAGTCCAATCCAATATCCAAATGGACCAAAATCAGTATGCGTAGCAAGGATATAGCCCACGGGCAAGCCAATGATCCAATACGAGATAATTGCCATCATAAATGTGATCATAACATCCTTATAGCCACGTAATGCCCCTTGTACGGGTGCTTGAATCGCATCCGAGAGCTGAAAAATGGCTGCATAAACTAAAAATTGTACAGCATACTCAAGTACTATAGGATCTGTTGAATACATATGAGCTACAGGCTCACGTAAAATAAATAAGATACAAGCAGAAATAAAACTAAATAAAATGGCTGTGCCGACACATAGATAACTATAAATACGAGCATCCCGCATGCGACCAGCACCAATTTCAAAGCCTACTAATATGGTAACACCCATGGAAATACTAAGCGGCACCATATAGAGCAGGGAGGTGAAATTTAAGGCAATTTGATGAGCAGCAATAATTTCTGTACTAAAATTACTCATCATCATGGTAACGGCAGAAAAAATGCTTGTTTCTGCAAATAAGGAGATGCCAATTGGCACACCAATCAGTAAAATTTCCTTCCATCGAAGCCATTCCAGCTTCGGCCAATGGTGGAACAAACGGAAACGTTCGAACGGTACTCGTTTGGCGATAATCCATACAGTAATCAAGAAAATGAGCCAGTACGTAATTGCTGTTGCGACACCTGCACCAATCCCGCCAAGCTCTGGTGCGCCGAATTTACCGAAAATAAAAATGTAGTTAAGGACGATATTAATCGGCGTTGTCAATAATGTAATAATCATTGTGACACGTGTCTGCCCAAGGGCATCAATGAAACAACGCATGACAAAAAATAAGAATAAAGGTAAAAGACCAGCACACATCGCATAGATGTAGCCTTTTGCAATGCTATGTACAGCAGATTCTAAATTCATCTTGCTAAGTATCCAATCGATGCCAAAAAAGAGCCCTGTGAAGATGAAGATTGCCAGCAAAATGGCTACATAAATACCTTGCTGAACGGCCTTTTTGGCATCCATCTCTTGTTTCGCTCCGACTAGCTGTGAGACAATCGGTGTAATGGCAAGGAGAATACCCGACAGTCCTGTATAAATCGGCATCCAAATGGAGGAGCCGATTGAGACACCTGCTAAATCGGCCGTCCCATAGCGACTGGACATTAAAATATCAAAAAATGAAATAAGATAAATGGCTACTTGTGTTACTAAGATGGGAACAATCATTTTTAAAAGTAGTGCATATTTTTCCTTAATTGTGGATGTTTGGTACATATTTGATACTTCCTTCGTGAACATAATGAACAAGTATAGCATATGTAAAGAGAGAAAAGCTTGAAATTTTCGTGCTTCATCTATATCTTTTCTTCAGCATATAGTAAAATAGAACACTGTAAACAAAAAGTAGTGCGGACTACAATGGTTTTTAAGGAATAGGAGAATTAATGTGAAACAACAAACTATCATTTTAACCGGTGGTGGGACAGCTGGCCATGTATCGTTAAATCAAGCGATACTCCCGTCTTTACTTGAACTTGGTTATGATGTCCACTATATTGGTTCAGAACAAGGTATTGAAAAAGAATTAATAGGCGAGGCTTTCCCCGATGTTCCGTTTTATGGCATTGCGAGTGGTAAATTGCGTCGTTATTTCTCAATGAAAAATTTTACAGACCCATTTAAAGTGCTTGCTGGAATGATGCAGGCTTTTCGTATTATTAAAAAAGTAAAGCCACAGGTTGTCTTTTCAAAGGGTGGCTTTGTTTCAGTACCTGTTGTTATGGCAGCAAAACTGGCAGGTGTGCCTGTTGTTATACATGAATCTGATGTGACACCTGGTCTTGCCAATAAAATTGCCCTGCCTTTTGCCTCTCATGTGTTCACGATTTTTGAAGAAACACTAAAGCATTTACCACAAGAAAAGGCAACTTGCACAGGCTCCATTATTCGTCCGGAGTTGTTTGAGGGCGAACGGGCAAAAGGGTTATCATTCTGTGGCTTTTCAACATTAAAGCCTGTTTTACTAGTGATGGGCGGAAGTTTAGGCTCTGTTGTTCTAAATGAGGCATTGCGTCAAAACTTACCAGAGCTTTTAAAGCAATTTCATATTATTCATTTGTGTGGGAAAGGGAACTATGACCAAGCACTAGAGACAATGCCTGGCTACAAGCAATTTGAGTATGTGACAACAGAGTTACCTGATCTATTGCATGCAGCAGATTTTATCGTGTCACGAGCAGGCTCTAACTCCATTTTCGAATTTTTGGCACTACACAAGCCGATGCTATTAGTGCCGCTATCCGCACAAAAAAGTCGTGGGGATCAAATTTTAAATGCCAACTTGTTTAAAAAACAGGGCTATGCGGAAGTGCTGCAGGAAGAAGAATTAACAAAGGAATCTTTTATGAAGTCGGTTCATACATTAACAGAGTGTAAGGCAGAAATGGTCGAGAAGATGTCCAAAACGCAAAAACCAAAAACACCAGACGAAATGGCAACATTAATTTTGCACTACAAAAAATAAAGGCTCTTTGAAAAAAGAAAAGAAGCTATGAGGCAGGTCAAAGATGACAAAACCTTATAGCTTCTTATTATATATGACACATTACATGGCTTGCTCTTCGCCTTCTTGCATTTGATGTGCTGTTATTAAGTAGAATAAATCTTTTTGAATTTTGAATAAATTAAATTGAGCTTCACCGCTATTGACCTGTTCTAATAAAGTCGGATGACTTTCATTAGCACTCACCACATAAGGTAGCTTTAATGCGGCACGCTGTGATTTTAAATTTTCAACTCGTATACGGAGAAATACCGTATGGAAATTATAATCAAAAAATAACTCATTCAAAAATAGCATTTTTGCCTTTTGATTATAGCCTTTACCCTGGTAAGGGAGTCCAATCCACGTTCCTAAAAAGCCTGCACCGTCCTCCACATCGTGAATACTAATGGTGCCGATTGGTTGACCCCAATCATCAGTAATGGTCCTCGAGATAGCGAGTCCTCTCGCTTCCTCTTCAATCAGTTGTTTTGTCATAAACCAATACTCATCAGCGGATGTGGCTTTCTGACGGACAAAAGGGAATACAGAAGGGTGTGATAATAGCTCATAAAGCTCTGTACATTCATGCAGGTCTCGATGTTTAAGCATACGAAACGCCTCCTTTACTAGGGTAGTTAAAACAATTCCGTTGAAGCATAAAGAAGAAAACTAAAATTCGTACTGGAATTAAAACCCAAAGAACTAGACGTTATAACTATGATATTCCATAATCTCCCGCTGTCTTACTGATTTCGACCATACCGAAAAAAGGCTAGTTTTTTAAATATAATATAACACGAAAGCTGTTTGATGCAATCATTTTGCTCGAAAAAAACAAAATTTGAGTTTAGTAGTCAGTAAATTCTGACAAAAGAAGAGGCGTTGGCGAAAATATTGTTGTTTTTTAGCATTAAGTCTATCCTATCAATTTTATCTAATATTAATCATTTATACACTTCTTTAGTAGGATTTAAATGTTTCTACAATAGGTAATATATCAAAAAATATCCTAAAAAGGATATAATTTATCTTATTCTGTAAGGGTAATTTTTGATTTTTATGTTATAATAGTAGTATTATATAAAATCGAACAAAACATACATACTAGCATTTTTATCATGATTGCAATGGCTTTTCTGGAGGTGACAGCATGGAGTATCTTTTAAGCGAAGATTTTTTTAATTCATTATTTATTGGCAAAGATTTTGCTTTTCTCATGAAAAAAGTAGAGGATGATTATCAATATATTCGCTTAAACCAAGCAGCTCGTGACCTGTTATCAAATGAGGCGATTGGAAAAATGATTTCAAGCGTTACCTCAGAGCGCATTTTTTCGATCATTCAGAAAAACTACGATCAAGCGATTAGGGAGCATAATCAGGTTGACTATGTAGATTATGCGTATTTTCAGTCGGAGGTTCATAAATACGAAACGTCTGTCAGACCGTTGAAATATAATAATGAAGACTATATATTAGCCATCACAAAGGAAATCCTCTATGACCGCAATATTGAGGATAAATTTTTATTTATGCGGTCCATGTTTGACCATGCCTTTTTCTCCACGGTCATTTTATCGGCCGAAGGTATGGTATACGAAGTGAATTCTTGCTTTATGGAAGATTTCCAATTAGATAATGAAACTGTCAAGCAAAAATTGTTTGTTGATTTACCGATCATCCCGAAAGAAGAGGTTGAACACATTGAAGCTTGTTTACAAAAAGCAGCGAGAGGGGAAAACCTTGATAAAAAGCTGATCAAGCTGTTTACGTCAGAAGGTCAGGAGCGCATGTATTTAATGTCCCTATCGCCTGTAATGCAGGATGATAATTCGTTTGCTATCTTTCTAATCATGCAGGATTTTACTCAATTTACTTTACAAAAAGCAGAATTACGTTCGAAGTCTCATGGTTTAGAAGTTTTTAAGTCTGCCTTAAATTCAGCTACAGCCATTGCTGTATTGGACCATAAAGGCTATATTACGGAAGCAAGCGATATGTTTTTACAGGCTTCTGGCTACACTGCGGAGGAATTAATAGGTCAGCCCTATTCATTAATGGAGCCAAGGTTCAATGCGCAAAACTTTTTACAATTAATCGAAGGCAAGCTGGATACAATGGAGATTTGGCGAGGAGAACTGTGCTATCGCACAAAATATCATGCCGATTATTGGGTGGAGGCAACCATTGTGCCGTTAAAAAATGAGTTCGGTAAAATCGAACAAATTTTAACCATTAACTATAATATTACAGATAAGAAAAAAATGTTCACAGAATTAAAAAATATTGAACGTACTTTCCGACTCATTACGGAAAATACAAATGATTTAATCGTGATTACGAATGAAGATGGCATTATTCTTTATGCGTCTCCATCCTATGGGATTTATTTAGGGTATGAAAATGAAGAGCTACTTGGGCAGTTTTACAGTGATATTTTAGATCAAGAAAGTAAAAACGAATGGCAAACATTTTTAAACAATTTTACAGGTCAGCCAGAAACACAGTTTGAGCTTTTACTAAAGGCGAAGGACGGTACACCGATTTGGACAGAGGGCAATGTCACGGTTGTACATGACCCTGAACGTGAAAAGGTTTCACAAATTATGATGGTGTCTCGAGAAATTACTCATCGTAAAGAAAGAGAAAATGATTTGCTCTATTTAGCCTATCATGATGCGTTAACACAGCTACCTAATCGACGTTATTTACAAAAAGAGTTTCCGAAAATACTGGCTAAAGCAGCTGAAAATCAAACCTGTGTCGCCATGCTCTATCTAGATGGTGATGATTTTAAAGAAGTCAACGATCGTTTTGGTCATGACACAGGGGATGCGTTTATTCAGCGCTTTGGTAATGCCTTAAATCAAACGGTTCGAAGTCATGACATGGTCATTCGAATTGGTGGCGATGAATTTATCGTCATCCTAACAGGTTTAACAAGAGAAGCTGATAAAAGGCATGACCAAATTATGCATATTATTCGTCGAATCCGCGATGAACTAGCAGAAGGCTGGATGATTGAAGACCATCATTTTACTCCTACAGCCTCAATCGGTATTGCCTATTATCCAGATCATGCACAAACTTTGGATGAGTTAATGGATTTAGCCGACCGAGCTTTATATCGATCAAAAGAGTTGGGAAAAAATAATCTTTCCATTTCGGGAATACAATAAAAAAGTCTGTCCACAAGGTTTCCCTTGTGAGACAGACTTTTTGTTTGATGTTATGCTAGAACGTGAGAGGGATAAATATCCTATATCGTTATTTTAGAATAGAAGGTGATACAATGCCTAAGAAGATATTGTTGGTAGAAGATGAGAAGCATATTGCGCGTTTTGTTGAACTAGAATTACAGCATGAGGGCTATGAGGTGAAAACAGCCTTTGATGGACGGGATGGACTGGCTTTGGCCACTACGGAAAATTTTGATGTTCTCTTATTGGATGTGATGCTGCCAGGCATTAATGGCATTGAAATTTGCCGCCGTATCCGAACGCAGTCACAGGTGCCAATTATTTTATTAACGGCGAGAGATGCTGTAATGGACCGTGTAGCGGGCTTAGATGCAGGAGCCGATGACTATATCGTCAAGCCTTTTGCTATTGAAGAGCTGCTTGCTAGAATACGGACGATTTTACGTCGTGTCACACCAGAGCCTACTAGCAGCGAATCTTTATGTTTACGAGATATTGAAATAGATGTGGCAGCCTATGAAGTTTTTGTTCAAGGGAATAAACTTGACCTAACAAAGACAGAATATGATTTACTAAAACTATTAATCGAGCACAAAAATAGAGTGTGTACGAGGGAGCATATTTTAACGTCAGTTTGGGGCTATGATACGGATATCGAGACCAATGTAGTAGACGTTTATATCAGACATTTACGCACAAAGCTCCCTGGTGATATGAACGCTTATATAGAAACTGTTCGTGGTGTTGGGTATGTGATGCGTGAATGAATAAATTAAAAAATTATGTACGTCACCAATCTTTACAGAAAAAATGGATGCTGACATCAAGTAGTGTCATCTTTATTAGCTTTACAATTATTTGTATAGTCGTTTATCTTTCGCTTCATACATGGCTCTTAAACGATGAGGAAGGTAAGGTCAAACGTACAAGTGACGATATTATCTCCTTTTTAGAATCACAAGGTCCTAATGTTACCATTCAGCAAATACAACAAAATACAGGTTTGCTCAAATCCATTGCCGATCGCGATGAAACGGTCAGAATATTTAATAGAGATGGAGTGGATATTTTACGTATCAATGATACTTCAGCTGCTGCACCGCTACAATCGATGCAAGAAGTTCTGGAAATGACCATCGATAAGAAGGATGTACTCGTCATCAATGAACCGATACGGATCGGCTTTTTTCAAGGCTATATCCAAGTTATTCATCCTTTGACTAGCTTTCAATCCCTTATGCATTACCTTCTGACAGCGATGCTAATAGCGGGGATAGGGGCATTGATACTATCAGGCTCCATTGGCTATTATTTGGCCAATTATTTAATGAAGCCATTACATGAATTGCGTGCATCCATGAAGACGGTGGTAGACCAAGGATTTAATCAGCCTATCCAGCTAACCTATACATCACAGGATGAGATTGGTGATCTGTTAAAAATGTACAATGCGATGATGAATGAGCTGCAAATTTCCTTTACCCAGCAGCAACAATTTGTCGCAGATGCTTCCCATGAACTGCGAACACCGATTCAAGCCATTGAAGGGCATCTCTCCTTGTTAAAAAGATGGGGCAAAGATGATCCAGCCATTTTAGAAGAATCCATTGATACTTCACTAACGGAAATTGCTCGGATGCGTAAAATGATTGAGGAATTATTAGAGCTTGCACGACGTGAGGAAAAAGATGAGGCAAGTGAGGCAAATGCACTAGTAGTAATAGAAGCCGTCATGGAGGAGCTACAGCTTGTCCATCCACAAGCACGAATATCGCTGTCGAAAAATGGCGAAATCGGTCCGTTATTTATTACCGAAAATGCACTAAGTCAAATCGTTCGTAATATAATAGAGAATGCAATTCGTTATTGTGAAAAAATTCCTGAGATTGAAATTTCTCTTACAACTGCTGGAAAAATTGCATGTTTAGAAATTGCTGATAATGGTATAGGAATAGCAGAAGAGAATATGCCGTTTATCTTTGATCGATTTTATCGAGTGGATGAAGCAAGAAATCGTCAAATTGGTGGAACTGGCTTAGGACTTAGCATTTCGAAGATGTTACTTGAAAAATACAATGCGACAGTAGAAGTCAAGAGTGAGGTTAATATTGGAACCGTTTTCTCGCTAAGAATACCGCTAAAATATTAAGAAAAATTCACGCTTTATTTCATTATTCTATCCTTTGCGAAAAAAATTGCTTAATTTGCTAAAAAGAGTTGTATTTTTTGTGAAGAGTAGTAAGATTGAGATGGAAAAAACGTTCTTTAAAATATGGAAAAGTAGTGTGAAACTTTCTTTTAAAGAACGGCTAAATATTATATAATTAATTGTAATTTAATTAATGGAACTGCCGAAAGGCAAAATTTGGAGGTCATTTTTCATGTCGAACAACGTTACAACTGTAAGTTCTCCATGGTCAGCTTTCTCTGGTCCTAACCTAGGATATGTGATGGAGCAATACGACTTATTCTTACAGTCTCCTGAAGAAGTAGAACCGGAGTTAGTTTCTTTATTCCAACAATTTGGTGCACCAGTAGTAGTAGAAGGTGAAGTAGCTGTAGTTAGTCATACAGCAGCGGCTCCTGCTGGCGATTACAAAAAAGTGTTAGCCGCTGTGAAATTAGCAGACGCAATCCGTTCACACGGTCATTTAGCGGCAGATATTTATCCTCTGAAAAACCGTGAACTACAAACAGCTCAAATTGAAGAAAGCGCGTTCAACTTAAGCGCTGCGGATTTAGCTGAAATTCCTGCAGCAATCTTCTTCAAAGATGTGCCAGCAAACGTGAAAAATGGTAAGGATGCAATCGACTATCTAAAAGCTGTTTATACAGATAAAGTGGCATTTGAATACGGTCACGTAGTAGCTACAGAAGAACGTGATTGGATTCAAGCGCAAATTGAATCAGGCTTATTTAAACAAGCATTATCTTCTGAAGAGAAGAAAGCCTTATTAGATCGTTTAACTCGCGTTGAAAATTTCGAAAAATTTATTCATAAAACTTTTGTAGGGCAAAAGCGTTTCTCTGGTGAGGGCTTAGATACGCAAATCGTTCTATTTGATGAAATCGTTAAAACAGCAGAAGCCAAAAATGTAGAAAATGTACGTATTGGTATGGCACACCGTGGTCGTTTAAATGTTTTAACACACATCTTAAACAAACCTTATGACATGATGTTCTCTGACTTTGCACATGTTTCAAATGAGTTATTTATGCCTGAGCATGGCCGCCTTGAAATTACAAAAGGTTGGACAGGTGATGTGAAATACCATATGGGTGCTTCTTACAACCGTGAATCGGGTATGAATGTTAAATTGGCTTACAACCCATCTCACTTAGAAGTTGGCAATCCAGTTGTACTTGGAGCTACTCGTGCAACACAAGATGATACGTCTAAACCAGGCCAAGCGGTACACGACCGTACTAAAGGCTTAGGTATTTTAGTGCACGGTGATGCTGCATTCCCAGGTCAAGGGATTGTGACTGAGGTTTTAAACTTTGCTAAAACAGAAGGCTTTACAACAGGTGGTACAATCCACATTATCGCGAACAATATGATCGGTTTCACAACTGAGCATTATGATTCTCGTTCTTCTGTGTACTCTTCTGACCCAGCAAAAGGTTACGAGGTACCAGTAATCCATGTCAACGCAGATAGCCCAGAGGCAGTAGCGCAAGTGGGTCGTTTTGCTGCTAACTACCGTCAAAAATTCGGCAAAGATATTATTGTAGACTTAGTTGGTTACCGTCGCCATGGTCATAATGAAACAGATGACCCAACTGTGACAAACCCAGAAACATACAAATTGGTTTCTAAACATGAAACAGTGCGTGCTTTATATGGAGCACAATTAGTGGCTGAAGGTCTTCTATCTGCTGAAGATGTAGCTGCCTTAGATACAGCAATCTATGCAGAAATGCAAGCAGCCTATGACCATGTAAGAGAAATGGCAGATAAAGATGATCATCAGCATTTAGAAATGCCAGCAGAATTAAAAGTAGAGTTCCCACAAATTGATACAGCAGTTGGTGCGGAACGTTTAGAAAAAATCAATGAAGAGCTTTTAGTGTTTGAAGAAAACTTCGAGCCACAGAAAAAGCTTGGCAAAATTTTAGAAAAACGTCGTGATGCCTATGCATCAGCAAAAATTGACTGGGGCCATGCAGAAACGTTAGCATATGCGACAATTATCCAAGACGGCACACCAGTACGTTTTACAGGTCAAGATGCTCAACGTGGTACATTCTCTCAACGTCACTTAGTACTTCACGATAAAAACAATGGGAATGTCTTCACACCGCTTCATCATATTTCTGGTGCGAGTGCATCCTTCTCAGTACACAACTCTCCACTGACTGAAGCGGGAGTAGTAGGCTTTGAGTATGGTTACAACCTAGAAAATAGTCATGTTTTAACAGTGTGGGAAGCACAATTCGGTGACTTTGCGAACATGGCACAAGTGATGTTTGATAACTTTATTTCAGGGGCACGCTCTAAATGGGGCCAAAAATCTGGATTAGTGATCCTTTTACCACATGGTTATGAAGGTCAAGGTCCAGAGCACTCTTCAAGCCGTATGGAACGCTATTTACAAATGTCAGCTGAAAACAACTGGTTTGTAGCGAACTGTTCAAATGCAGGTAACTACTATCATTTATTACGCCGTCAAGCAGCGTTATTAGGTACAGAAGGGGTACGTCCACTTGTAGTCGTATCACCAAAATCACTATTACGTCACCCATTAGCGGCGGCGAATGCTGAACAATTGGCAAATGGTTCATTCCAAGAAGTGATTGAACAACCAGGTTTAGGCGCTAAACCAGAAGCTGTAGAGCGTATCGTTTTAGGAACTGGTAAAGTGATGATCGACTTAGCGGATCGCGTAAAAGACGGAGAAGGCTTCGATCATTTACACATTATTCGTGTAGAACAACTTTACCCATTCCCAAAAGAGCAAGTTGCTGGTATTATTGCTAAGTATCCAAATGTGAAAGAAATTGTTTGGGTACAAGAAGAACCTAAAAACCAAGGCTCATGGAATTATGCATTAGAAACATTATATGAACTTTCAGAAGGTAAAAAACTTCGCTATGTAGGTCGTCCTGCAATGAGCTCAACTTCTGAAGGGGATGCAGATTCTCATAAAGCAGCACAAGCAGCATTAATTGAAGCGGCAGTTGCTGAGCCAGTGAAGGTTAAATAATCACATATAAATTTTTGAAAAAACCGGGCTACTTGCCCTCAAGCAGTAGCCCTTTTATGTGCGTCATGCACGTTAATCAAAGGAGGAAATGAAAGTGGCTGAAATTAAAGTCCCTGAATTAGCAGAATCGATTACAGAAGGTAGTATCGCACAGTGGGTAAAAAAAGTGGGCGATCGCGTTGAAAAAGGTGAATTCATCGTTGAACTTGAAACAGATAAAGTAAACGCTGAAATCATTTCTGAAGAAGCAGGTGTATTAACACAAATTTTAGCTGAAGAAGGCGATACTGTACTAGTTGGTCAAGTTATCGCAGTAGTAGAAGCAGGCGAAGGCGCAGCACCTGCACCTGCAGCGGCTCCAGCTGAAGCAGCTCCGGCTCCAGCAGCGCCACAAGCAGCATCTGCACCAGTAGCAGCGGCTCCAGTTGTAGAAGAAACTTCTGGTGAGCGAGTAATCGCCTCTCCAGCAGCACGTCGTCTTGCTCGTGAAAAAGGTATCAACCTTGCAGCAGTATCTCCAGTAGATCCACAAGGACGTGTACGTGTACAAGATGTAGCAGCTCATGGTACAGCTCCAGCTGTAGCACCAGTAGCAGCACCTACATCAGTAGCAACTTCAGGTGGCCCAGTAGTATTTACACCAGCAGCTAATTCTGACCGTGTAACAGTTGAAAAAATGAGCCGTCGTCGCCAAACAATTGCTAAACGTTTATTAGAAGTGAAACAATCAACAGCAATGTTAACAACATTTAACGAAATTGACATGACAAATATCATGGCACTTCGTAAACGTAAACAAGAAGAGTTTGTAAAAGCAAACGACATCAAACTTGGTTTCATGTCATTCTTCACAAAAGCTGTTGTTGCGGCACTAAAAAAATACCCATACGTAAACGCTCAAATCTCTGGTGATGAAATTCATTTAAATAACTTCTTTGATATCGGTATTGCTGTATCAACTGAAGAAGGTTTAGTTGTACCAGTTGTACGCGATGCAAACAGCAAAAACTTTGCAGAAATCGAAAAAGATATCGCTAACTTAGCGACAAAAGCTCGTGATAAAAAATTAGGCTTAAATGACATGGCTGGTGGATCATTCACAATTACAAATGGTGGTGTATTCGGTTCATTAATGTCAACTCCTATTATGAACGGTACGCAAGCTGGTATTTTAGGTATGCACTCAATTGTTAACCGTCCAGTTGCAGTAAATGGTGAAGTTCAAATCCGTCCAATGATGTATGTAGCACTTTCTTACGATCACCGTATCATCGATGGAAAAGATTCTGTAGGATTCTTAAAAACAGTTAAAGAATTAATCGAAAATCCTGAAGATTTACTATTAAATTCATAATGCGATTCAACCCTGCGAACAATGTTCAGCAGGGTTTTTTTATGCATGACGAAAGATTTTGACCGATTCTATGTTTGAAAGAGTACTAATGTTATATCGTTTAGAGGAGCAAAAAAGACATAAACACAACTTTTCTCACATAGAGCACATACTCTATAATAAAAATTTGTTTTAATTTTCAGAAATATCGATAGAAGCTTAACGATTTAAAATGAATAGAGAACGAACAATATCCTAATATTGTCATTAGTCAGAAAAATGTTAAAACTGTCTTGACGAGTGTACTAGTTTTATAGTAGTATCTAAATATCAATTAAATAAACAAACCTCACTAACGTTTACCAGTGAGGTAGAGGCGCGGTATTTATTAGTTCATTGTTGAGTTCAAGCAAGCGAAGACGCAATGAAGAAGGAAATATCGCCGAAGTATAAAAGGAGCTCGTACTTTTATGCTGGGTCTGCAGTGAATAAGTGCAGGACTGTCCTAGTAAATGGATTTCCAGATTTACTAGGTTGTGCTATCTCGGAAAATGGAAATTATAGTGAGGATTTGGGCAACTGTCATACAAGGTAAGACCTAAGTTCAATATACTTAGGTCTTTTTTATTACAGTTGTCTTATTTTTTTACAGAAAAGGGGAGTTTTTTATGAAAAGAAAATGGTTGTTAGTAATGATCTCTATCATGACAGCAATTGTGCTAGCTGCATGTGGCACTAGCGACAAAAATGATGGCGGTTCAGGTGATGCTGGTGCTGACAAGGAAGCAAGTGGCGGTGAATTCCGAATCGGAATGGAGGCTGGCTATCCACCATTTAACTGGACACAGCAAGGTGATGCTAATGGTGCAGTGAAAATTGCTGATAATGCAGAGTATGCAGGCGGCTACGATGTCCAAATGGCAAAAAAAATTGCTGAAGGCTTAGGCAAAGAGCTAGTCATTGTCAAAATGGAATGGGACGGATTAGTACCAGCGCTACAATCTAACAAAATTGATGCGATTATCGCGGGTATGTCACCAACTGAAGAGCGTAAGAAAACGATTGATTTTACAGAAAACTACTATACTTCTGATTTCGTTATGGTTATTAAGAAAGGTAGCAAGTATGAAAATGCAAAATCGATTCAAGATTTCTCTGGTGCTAAAATTACTTCACAATTAAATACATCGAACTACAACGTTATTGATCAAATTAACGGTGTAGAAAAACAAACAGCAATGGAAAGCTTCCCCGCAATGCGTGTCGCTTTAGAGGCTGGCAAAATTGATGGCTATGTAGCAGAACGTCCAGAAGGTATTTCCGCTGCTGCTGCCAACGATAAGTTCACATATGTCGCATTTGAAGAAGGCTTTGATACGGATCTTTCCAATACTTCGATTGCTGTAGGCTTACGTAAAGACGATGCAAACCGTGAAAAAATCAATGAAATCCTAAAAGGTATTTCGGAAGACGATCGTCAAGCGATTATGGAAGAAGCGATTTCTCAACAACCAGCAGCACAATAATGACAAGGCACGGGCTAGTTGCTGGTCCGTGCATGATCATTTCATCATTATCAAAATGAGAACCTCTCTACATAATGATAATGTCCTAGCGTAACAAATCATAGAATAGTAGAAATAGCTAGGACACGAAGGAAATAAGCAAGCAACATGACATTGTTAGGAGGAACATCATGAGTCTTGAATGGATACTTTCAATTATTGAAAACAACTGGCAAATGTTTTTACGAGGTGCGTATTATACGTTACTGATTTCGATTATTAGTACAATTATTGGTGCATTCATCGGATTTTTCATTGGAATTATGCATACGATTCCAGTTCGTAAAAAAGGTTTAAAATTTTATAGCTTAAAGCTTATTAATTTTATCCTGACATGCTATGTTGAATTTTTCCGTGGTACACCAATGATTGTACAGGCTATGGTAGTCTACTACGGACTAGATATTGCATTTGGTATCGATATGCATTTTATTACAGCAGGTATTTTAGTCGTTTCCCTTAACACAGGGGCCTATATGGCAGAAATTGTTCGAGGTGGTATTGTCTCGATTGATAATGGTCAATACGAGGCAGCGTCGGCAATTGGTATGAATCACTTCCAAATCATGCTGCATGTTGTTTTACCACAAGTAGCACGCAATGTCTTGCCGGCGACAGGTAACCAATTAATTATGAATATTAAGGATACAGCCGTATTAAATGTCATTGGGGTAACGGAATTATTCTTCCAAACAAAATCAATTTCAGGTAACAACTTCCGTTATTTTGAATCATTCTTTGTTGCATGTATTCTTTATTTTATCATGACATTTACCGCATCTCGCATCCTTCTCTATGTTGAAAAACGTCTAGATGGACCTGATGCCTATCAAAAAGAACAAAAAGAAGCTGTATAGGGGGACGCACAAATGGCAGTGATTAAGATTGAACATTTAAGTAAATCATTTGGACGTAACCAAGTGTTAAAAGATGTAAATTTCCAAGTAGAAAAAGGCGAAGTCGTTTGTTTAATTGGCTCTTCTGGTTCGGGTAAATCGACATTACTTCGTTGCATCAATTTATTAGAAACGCCAAGTGGTGGTCAAATTATTTATAAAGGGGAAGACATTTTAGATGATAAGCACAATATTCAAGAATATCGTACACATCTAGGAATGGTATTCCAGCAATTCAATTTATTTAACAATCACAATGTGTTAAACAATTGCACAGTGGGCCAAATCAAAGTATTGAAGCGATCAAAGAAAGAAGCAGAAGAAACGGCGCTTAAATATTTGAATATCGTTGGTATGGATCAATATGTGAACGCCAAGCCTCGTCAGCTTTCAGGGGGGCAAAAGCAGCGTGTGGCTATCGCTCGAGCATTGTCAATGAATCCAGATGTCATGCTATTTGATGAACCGACTTCGGCATTAGACCCAGAAATGGTCGGTGAGGTATTAAAGGTGATGCGACAGTTAGCCACTGAGGGGAATACAATGTTAATCGTGACACATGAGATGGAGTTTGCCAAAGAGGTGGCAGATCGTGTCGTCTTTATGGATAAAGGCATCATTGTCGAGGAAGGCCCGCCATCACAAGTATTAGTAAACCCTCAGCATGAACGGACAAAAGAATTTTTAAAGCGGACATTAAAATAAGCATAGAAAAAGTGAGTCCGATTTATTGGACTCACTTATTTTCTAGAATTCCATTCTGCATAAAGAACAAAGCAGATTGCAAATGCTACAGCAATAATAAAAAACCATTGCGGTACACCACCAAAACTCATCATAACACCTCAAATAGTCATTTTTTTTGGATAGAATAGCTATAGTCTTTCTTTTTTCTCCACAAAAGCCCAAAAATATTATAAAATAAGCAATAGACATTAGCTTCGGCTAGTAAAGAGAGGTAGAGAGAATATGTTACATTTAAAATGGAAAGATGCGCCAACACTACGAACGATAACTTGCAAACATACAAATGCATCAAAATACTTAGTGTCCAATGTATTAACAGTAGGGAAAGAATATGAAGTAAAAAATGAAACAGAAGAGTTCATTTTTATCATCGATAATACAGGTAATGTCGGTGGCTACTATAAAGATTATTTTGAATAACATAAAACAGGGTGGTTCAGATTATATGCTGAGCCACCCCTTTTTTGTTAATCGCGCTGATAGCCTCTGGCACCTGCCACATCTTGTAGCTGTTGTTTTTCTTGTTCAGTTGCTGTATGCAGGGCAAACACATCTTTAATCGCGGTTTGCAGTTCTCGCTGCGTTTCTTTAAATTTCGAAACCTGTTGTTCAAACGATGGACTAGAGAAGCGATCATGTGCCTGAGCTAATCGTTCTTCTAGCTGTGCATAGTGATGATCCATATGCATAGAAAGCATCATCGCCAGCTGATTTTTCCAAAGAGGAATCAAAGTGACAATCGAAAATTCAATTTTTTCCGCTAACATTTGATTCGCCTGTTGAATCATGCGTATTTGAGGAGCCGTTTGCAGCGCTACTTGCTGTGATACTTGTAAATCATAAATACGTTGATCCAACCTTTCAATTTGTGCGGCAAAGTCATTGAGCTGCTGAATAGCAAGCGGTTGTTTCGTTGCTTGAACACTCGTTATTTGTGTGGGTAACTCAACCTCAATGGCTTGCTGTTTTTTCATTTGACCTGCTGCAATGGCAGTAGCCAGCTCCTCAAAAAATCCACGATTATGAGCATAAAGCGCTTCTAAGTTTTCGACATCCTTGATCAACTGAAGCTGTGCACGCTCTAGCTGAACGCCAATACGTTCCACCTGAATACTAATACGCTCAAATTCTGTTAATGTTTGCTTCACAGTCGGCTCTGTTTTTCCAAAGATTTTTTTGAAAAAGGTTTGTTTCTTTGGTTCTAAAGCCGTCGGGTCTATTCGATCTAACGTGTGCATTAAGGAATCAAGCATTTGACCGATTTTTGAGACGTCCTTTTGCTTCACTTGCGCAAGCATGCGATCAGCAAATTGAGACAGGGCTCGCTGTGAATCTTGCCCAAGGGACAGCAATGATTCAAAATCTGTCAAATCAATTTGACTAGCATAAAGTAAGGCACGACTTTGTGCAAGAGGCGATAGCGTTTCATAAGTCGCCATCGCCTCATTTTGTGGAGTTGTTTCTAAATAGGATTGGACTAGTGGAGAAAGCCCTGGTATGGTATTCAGTTGAAATGCGTGTTCATTTGCTGTCATTTATCGTCCCCTCGCCAATCCAATTGTTCTCTACGTCTAAGATTAGAACGATTTGCGAATTCAATCTCCATTTGTAGGGTATCAATATCATTAGCAAGCGCGTCCTTTAAATCAATTTGAATCGTATCATTTAAATCAGTTAGCGTTTCACGTGTTTTTGATAATGTTAATTGAATTTCTTTATCCTTCACAGGCTGCTTCGAAAGCATTGTATACTTATCCGTTAATTCCACAGCAGAAGGTAAGTGTGCATAGAAAAAGGGCTCTACATTATAAAATTTTCGTGGGTCTGTCTTCACAATTTTGACGATATTTTTAGAAATACGCGTCATTTCAAGTAATTGTTTAAAAGCAGATACAGAACGTACGCGTAAATAGTTTTGACTTAATGTTTGAATATGCTTATTAGCTGCTGATAATTGTGTTTCAATATGCTTGAATTCTTCTTTTGTAATACCTGCTATTTGCATGACTTTCTTTTTTTGTCTATGTTTCAGCAACGCTGTACTCGTCGCGTAGGAACCCGCAAACAGTAAACCACCAAGGAAGAATCCAGGATTTGCCGCAATTGCTGCGATAGAAACGGTCGTAAGCGAAATAAGAAAGCTGGCAGAATGTCTAGAAAAAAACTGTCCGACACTAAGCATTGTTTCATCCTCCTTGCTTTTCAATATGTCTATCTTCTTATACGAAATAATCGACATAAAGTTTCATTGAAAATGATCCCTTACATAAATTTTACTGCTATTTGTTAACTTTCTCAATGATAATACATAGAATAAGTGAATTGTTTCTCCAAATGCGTCGATTTTGTCCTCCTAATGAACGATTGTGGCATTGGCATGAGCGATTCAACGGTCATTTCCCCATATCAGTACTAATAACCATTCAAGCGTTAACTAAAACAGTAGCATCCATTCATAAATAGGATGACCCAACCCCAAAAACATTATGAATGGGAACAAAATGATAGGTCTTAGCTCAAGGGCACGTCTTTTTTAAATTGAAACTTTACCCAAATAAATTCGTAAAATAGTTAAAGGGGGAAAGAGCATGACAAAAATTTATATGATGTCGATTACTAAAAATATAGATGAACAAGTATGGGAGCAAAAGGTGATAGAAAAGATCTTTGAGAAAAAATCAAAGCTAAAAGCGTATTTATGCAAAGAGGGATATTTGAAGGAATCCAAAAATCAATATGTGAAAATCAATGAAGCATCTATCTATGTTGCGACGATTCAAAAAATAAAAATTAAATAATCGTCAGAAGTCTGAACGTGGCTTTTTGTTGCCTTTTATAGTTCTTACAATAATGCGGTGTAGTATTAATTTAATAGAAGTAGGAAGAAAGGTATGGAGATTATTTGATGAAGAAAGATATTCAAGAGTTGCTTGATGATCACAATTTATTTGCGAGACAAATTGCTAATGTAAGGTTATCGAATTTATCATTTGATGTATATGAATTTAGAGATAACTATGTTATGCAAGTCGATTTAATATTTGCAGAAAAAAGTCAATTTGATACTATTCAAGAGGCATTTTCAGCGATCTTTAAAAAGGAATTGTTTGATGGAGAGGAGTGGGAAGTTAATGATGACCCAGACCCTTCAGATGAACAATGGATAACGGCGTTAGAAATGGGCTGGATTAATGAGTATTACCCCAAAAAATACAGTTATATGGAGTTAGTGAACAAAGATGATTTTATCAGTAGATTTAAAAATGAGTTAGCATACCTTAATGCTCAAGAGGCCATTGTAAAAGAACTTTTAACTAGATTGAATAATGTCGAAATTATTCAAATAAAAAAGGGACATACATATGATTATATATTTGGAAAATCTGATAGTCATTATTTTTTATTTGAATGGGGAATATATGATTAGTATGTTGTTGACTATTACGAACATTAAATAACGCTCAAATGAAAAGATGTTCCTAGTTTTGGGGAATGTTTCAAATCAATATAGGGCGAAAAGGGAATGCTTTCTTTACTCTTTTTGACGTCCCGTATAACAGTACAAAAAAAAGAGCCAGACTAAACAATGTCTGACTCCATACGTACATATCCTTTTAACTCATCGTACAATTCTAATGAAAATGAATTGGAATCTGCTTGAGGGCTGACGCCTTTTTGGACAAAAAGGAGGAATTCATTAAGCGCTTTTTCAGAGCCTTCCACTTCCACTTCAATTTGCTCTGCGTCATTCAATCGGCAGTAGCCTTTTAACCCTAATTCAATAGCTTTTTGTTTGATGAAAAAACGGTAGCCTGTGCCGTAAACATCACCAAAAAATTTGATACTTGCTCGTTTGTTCAAGGGAATACCTCCTAGCTAATGGGGGAGAGGGATGAGCCTCTCCGTTTATTGCATGACACGTTCTTTTTCTAAATAGGCAATTAAGTTATTAATATAATAAAGAACATGCTTAGATGCCTCATCTACTTCCTTTAAATGGACATCGGCTTGCTCGATATGGCCAGCTTTATGGGCTTCTGCAGCAAGCTTCGCTGATTCATGGACACGTAAATGATAGCCATCCAACTCATGATAGTCCTGTAAATGGCCGAAACGTTCTACTGTCCGTGGCGCTGTGTACCATTTGCCAAGTCGGCAATCTCGATGAGAAGAAACATCGCTTGGTTCCACTTTTTCTAGGCCAAGGAACATATTATAAATGCGCCATTTCCATAAAATATGATCAGCCTTCGATAATTGTAAAAGAGCAATAGATGAAAGCTGCACATTATTGTTGGCAATAATATCATTACGGAAACGGTTAATTTCTTTCCCTAATAAATGAATGTCACTGGATGTATTATGGCTATAATCACGAATATCTTCCTGCAAACTTGAAATTTCAATCATTCTCGCAGAGACTTCATCAATTGCAGCTGCTTGTTGTTGTGAAATGGCTGCTGTATTTGTAACATCTAAATTAATGCCTTCAATCGCATGCACAATGGCATTTAATAATGGTAATGAATCTTTTGCCTCGACAGTAGCTTCTTTAATGATGGCTGTCGTTTCTGTAATGGAATGAGACACATCATTGGAATAACTCTTTAAATGATGAACATTCGCAGATACTTCGCTTAGAGCAGAGACCGTGTTTTCAGCTAGCTTTCGTACTTCTTGTGCTACGACCGCAAAGCCTTTTCCATGTTCACCTGCACGTGCGGCTTCGATGGAGGCATTGAGAGCAAGTAAATTCGTCTGATCTGCAATTTGGTTGATTAACGTGACAACCTGCTCAATATCATTTACCCGCTTTTGCAATTCTGAAAATGATTCTACGATAGAAGTAAACGTTTCTTCCGTTTTAAAAATTTCTGATAAGGCATGCTCAATCGCATTTTTCCCTTGCGTTGCATGGTCAACAGATTCAGTCGTTTTCTCAGATATATGAGAAGACATACGCGCTACCTCATTAATAGAAGCGGCAATCTGTTCTGTTGCAGCAGTGGAGGATTGAATTTCCTCATTTTGTTTATCTAAGCTAAAGACCAAATCTTTCATGTACATAATTTTGGCATTAACATCCATTAAAGAGGATACTTCGCCCACTACATTTTCAATAATGCGTTCCGTCAAGACTTCCACTAATAATTCTTGATCGACATTGACAGCGGATTGGAATGATTTCATAAATTGAAATGCCTTATTCGGCTTGATACCAAAATTGTGTAAAATATATGTCGTAATATAAAATGCGAATTGATTAAATACGACAATTAGTTTACCAGGCTCATATTGATGCTTGCGAAATAGATTGAAAAATTTGACAGTTTCGTCTACATAATTATCATCACGTGTTGCTAAGAAAAATTGTGTTAAGTATTGATTGATATTTTCTTCACTAATGGTTAATTGAGAGGTAGGGGATATCTCGCTTAAATAATGATGAAAAATGGCATTCATGGAGGGGGTAATATCTTTTAGCTTTTGATAGAGTGTCCTCAAATGCTCCTCATCCTGTGAATGAAAATGGTTGAATGCCAGTGTTTGATGGAATCGGCCTGTTGCATGCAAATCCGTACCACGTTTTAGAAGTTCTTCTAACTCTGCTTTAGGTCGAATACTTGAAAACATAAAAATTCCTCCCAAAAAGTATGTATAATAAGGTAATAATAGCATAATTCAGGTGGTTTTAATAGACATTTCAGATGTGTTTGCTAAAATGAAATTATCTAATGACAGCAAGGAATGGGCAAATATGTATACAATTATTTACATGAAAGCGGACTACGAGCCTTGGTGGAAATTTGAAGGCTGGGAAGCTTTTATTCAAACACAAGATACATTTGAAACGAAGGAGCTTTTTGAAAGTGCATTACAGCAAAAATTAGCACACTTTCGTTCCTCTTATGACAATGAAATGACGAAAGAAGGGCAGTATTGGGCTTTTTGGTCTGATGACGAAAGCTTCTATTGTGAGGCTTGTGATGACGATGCACAAGTTTATCATGGCATTATTGCTTGTAAAATCGGAGAGTTGTAAAAAGATTTTGAAATAAAGTAAAAAAACAATTTCTTTATTTGACAAAATTATGAATGGCGGTTATACTTAGGTTAACAATTTAATTGCTTCACCGGAAACATGAATTCACATATTACAAAAAGTGATCGCGTTAGTTCGGTACTCTTTGTAATATGTGAATTTTTTTCATTCCTTGAAGAAATTACATATTGTTCACTTTTATTTTTTGGAGGTTTTCTTAAATGAAACAAGGTACAGTAAAATGGTTTAACTCAGAAAAAGGTTTTGGATTCATCGAAGTTGAAGGTGAAAACGACGTATTCGTACACTTCTCAGCTATCCAAGGCGAAGGTTTCAAAACACTTGACGAAGGTCAAAAAGTGGAATTCGAAGTTGTAGATGGCAACCGCGGACCACAAGCTGCTAACGTAACTAAACTTTAATTCTCAGTAATTAAAAAATACTTTCGTTAAACCCAGACATCCTATGCAAATAGGATGTCTTTTTTTGTAGCATTTAAAAGTTTAAGGGATTACAAATCATTATTTAGGTTATATATAGAGTAGTGGATAGAATGAGCAAAGTGAAGGATAGCCCGCAAAATTGGAGAGCATCTGAGCAAAGCGGTGGATAGGATAGCAAAAGTAGCGGATAGACTGCGTAAAGCGAAGGATAGCTTTATGAAAGTAGTGGATAGACCACATAAAGTGAAGGATAGCCTGCAAAATTGAAGGGCAACCGAGCTAGTAGAGAAAAGACTGCACTTAATAGTAGCGAATACCATGGAAAAAATTCTAGATTGTTTGTAATAATGAAGGAGGTAGATGGATTTGCAGAATGTAGAAAAATTGCCTGAGGAACAGGAGCAGCAAGATTTTTATCAGAAGTTGCGTATGAAATTAGTAGCTTTTCTTGGATCGAAGAAGGGGAAAAAGAATAAATTTACGTCTTATTTAATGTTTGTGCCTGATTTATTTCATTTATTAATTAAAACAGTAACCGATGCGGGTGTAGATAAGAAAAGTCGAGCTTTAATAGGGGCTTCTATTGCGTATTTTGTGCTACCGATTGATCTGATGCCAGAGGGATTATTAGGCTTTGGTGGCTACTTAGATGATGTGGTGCTGGCGACTTTTGTGATTAATACGATCATCAATAAATTGGGGCCAGAAGTAGTGGAAAAGCATTGGACGGGGGATGATAAGCTGTTACATGTGCTACAAAAAGTTGCAGAAGTGAGTGATGAGGTAGTCAGTAAGATTCCTGTGAAATCGCCAATCGCTCAGTTTGTAAAGCAAGAAAGTAAGGATAAATAATAATATTATGTAAACTCTATTCCCCCAAAAAATGAACCTGCTTACCACAAGTTCATTTTTTATGTTGCGCTTCTAATAAATGATGGAGCTGTTGAACGGGTACGAACAGGCCGACACGACCAATCGGCTCATGTTTCATCGTCGCAAAGATAATGCCAATGACCTTCCCCTGTTGGTCGATTACAGGGCTACCACTATTCCCTCGATAAACCGGGGCTTTCAGCATCATAACGGGCTCCTGCCAATCCTCTAATTGAATGGATTCTAGTAGTGTCCCTTCATTCGCAATACCTGTAAAGGCGAGAGGGTTACCAATAAAATAAATATGTTCATCCGCAGAAAAAGGTGGATCTTCTGCTAGTGGGAGATAGGGGAGTTGCTCGGCCTCCACTTGTACTAGAGCTAAATCTACTGCTGGATAACTTTCGATTAACGTTGCCTCCATCAATCCCTCGTCTGGAAATACAACAGATAATGAAGTGGCATCTTCTACTACGTGGGCATTGGTGACAATAAGCCCGTCAGGAGAAATGGCAAAACCAGTGCCTTTACTAGAGCCAGTCGAGATTTCAACGACTGCCTTTTTATAGGTTTGTATATCCTCTTGTGCCGAGAGCCGGGTTGAAACTTTGATGAATTCAATCGCTGGAATGGAATAAATTTGAAAAACCAAGGCGAATGTATTGAAAAACAGGACCATTGCCATGCTCCACACCATCCAGCGCACAAGAGGTTTTTGTTTTTTGGGTTTTTTTCCATGAAGCCGTTCTTCTCGTTCTCGTGCTAATGCTTTTTGTTGTTCTTCGAGTACGAGCTCAATGAATTCTTCTTCCGTCAATTCTTCTTGCTTGGATGTTGCATTATGTATGTCACTCATATAAGACCCCCTAAGCTAAAATAACAGGTGCCCAAGCTGGACGCCTGTTATCATCAAACTATTCTATCTTTTGCAAGGTGGATGTTACAACAAATGGTTCATCTTGATCTGTCTCCATCGTATCCTCTATGCGAATTAGGCCTATATCTTTCACAAAATATTTGGTCGTCGTCATTTGATCTTTAGAGCGGGTTAGCTGGATCACATCTTGATAAATGTTTGTTCCTGTATCAACAGTGGCGGTCGTTGATTGAATGGTCCAGCCTTGAAAACTTGTCCCAACTTGTAATGGCTTTTGAAGAATTGTTTCCAGTACAGGATAAGAAGCTGCCTCTGCTGCACTTGGCAAACTTGGATTGCTGTCAACTGGTTCCCGATAGACAAGGTCAATATTTGTATCCGTTATGCGATAGATTTTTAAGAGAGTCACACCACCATTATCCTCTGTTTGTGCAATATGCTGTGGATCGAGATAGGTTGTACGCAGTGTGAAGCTAGCAAACTCATTTCCTTCTCCTTGAAAGTAGGCCGTAGACCCATCAGCTGGAAAATAGGAGAGAAGCGATGTTTGTTTCTGCTCAACAGGCTGTTTGTCCTCCGCAGTTGGCGTGGGCTCTACTTTTCCTTCTTCATTACAACCGGTGAGTAAAAATGCAAGAGAAAATACTAGGACAAAGTGTCTCATAGGCATACTCCTTCGCTATTTTCTTTCATTATACGTGAATGCGAGACGTTATACGAGTGATATGAGGTTAATATAAATAATTATATTATGTAAACTATAATCAGAAACTTGTCTCCCATGGGAAAATTAACTATGATAGAAATGAAGTTGAAAAGTGGGGGGCAAAGATATGTATAGACAAATTGATGATTTTTTACAGGAATGGTCGAATGCATCTAAAGGAACACTGCAAGTATTACAGGCTCTAACAGATGATAAGCTAAATCAAAATATTGTGGAGGGCCACAGTACACTTGGCTGGCTAGGCTGGCATTTAGTTGGGGCTGCAGGCTATTTTAGTTATCTGGCAGGCTTAAAGGTGCCAATGATTCGACAAGAAGATCCCGTACCAACGACAGCTGCTGACATTGTGACTGCCTATGAAAATATTGCCAATGATATTAAAGAGGAAGTGGCAAAGCTTTCTAACGAAGATTTACTAGAGGTAGTCAATGGCTTTACAGCGCCAATGCCAAAAGGGGCTTTATTACGTGTATTGATCGACCATCAAACACATCATCGTGGACAAATGACGGTTCTGCTACGTCAAGCTGGTTTACCAGTACCTGGTGTGATGGGACCAACAAAAGAAATGCAATAATTATGCAAGCGGCAGATAAATCATTTATCTGCTGTATTTCTAAAAATTGACACTTACCTACTAGTAAGTTAGTATAAAACCATGACAAATAGAAAAACGCAAATTATAGAATTATCATTGAAGCATATTCAGGAAAAAGGTTTCACATCATTTAGTTATGACCATTTAGCTAAAGAGCTTGGCGTTACGAAGGCAAGTATTCATTATCATTTTGAAAAGAAAGGAGACTTAGGGGTTGCGGTTTGCGAAAGGATTCAACAAGGGCTAAAAGGGACGTATAAAACGATTCAAGATTCCGCTATACCAGTGGAGGAAAAACCGTTCGCTTTTATTTTGCAACGAGTAAAATGCCTAGAAAAAGAGGGTGTTTGTCCTATTTCAGCTTTACAGGCAGATTATCAAGAATTACCACAACGGATGCAAGACAAGCTACAACAGCTTAGTCAAATGGAAATCGATGTTTTTGTAGCCCTATTGAAGGAAGCCAAACAACAGGGTGCACTCCAAGCGACGGATGATTTAGAGTCTCTAGCCATATTGCTTATTTCTAGTACAAAGGGTGCGTTACAATATAAACGCGTTTTAGGAGAAGCGTTTTTTGTAAAAATGCTGGAGCAATTAAAGGCGTTATTAAAATAATTTTCTAAATAAGAAGGAGAGATGTGCATGGTACGAAGAGTCGTTGTGACTGGATATGGTGTTATATCTCCATTAGGGAATACAGTTTCAGCCCTATGGGAGAATATAAAAACTGGGAAATCAGGAATTCAAAAAATTCAAGGAAAGCAATTCAGCGGTATTAATACGCAAATTGCAGGGACGATTACAGATTTTGACGCAACACAGTATATGGATAAAAAAGAAATCAGTAAGTATGATTTATTTGTGCAATATGCAGTTGCCGCTTCTCAACAAGCTTTAGAGCAAGCCAATTTAAATATGGAGCAGATCGATAAGGAGCGTCTAGGTGTTTATGTTGGCTCAGGCATTGGTGGTATTGAGACGATTTTAGAGAATCATCAGGCAATGCTCGATAATGGGCCTAGAAGGGTGTCCCCATTCATGGTGCCAATGATGATTAGCAATATGGCCGCGGGAATACTAGCGATACAAACAGGCTTTAAAGGGCCAAGCTTTTCACCTGTCTCAGCCTGTGCAACAGGAAACCAAGCGATTGGAGAAGCCTTCTTAGCTATACGACATGGCTATGCGGATGGCATTTTAGCAGGTGGAGCAGAGGCGCCCATCAATCCACTTAGCTTTGCAGGTTTCTCACGAATGAAAGCAATGTCTACCAGAAATGATGAGCCAGCAAAAGCAAGCCGTCCCTTCGACAGTGAGCGAGATGGCTTTGTCATGTCAGAAGGAGCTGGCATCGTATTCTTAGAGGAATATGAACATGCCAAACAAAGGGGCGCAACGATTCTTGGTGAGATTGTAGGCTATGGTGTCACAACAGATGCTTACCACATTACAGCACCTGATTATACGGGCGCTGCCAATGCGATGAAATTAGCCTTAAAAATGGGCGATATAGATGTATCGACTGTCGATTACATTAATGCGCATGGTACTAGTACACCAGAGGGCGATAAATCCGAAACAAAGGCAATTAAAAGTGTCTTTGGCGAACATGCCTATCACTTAAAGGTGAGCTCTACAAAATCGATGACAGGGCATCTCTTTGGAGCGGCTGGGGGCATCGAAGCCATTGTTACATTGAAAAGTATAATGGAAGGCATCATTCCGCCAACCATTAATTACGAAACACCAGATCCAGAGTGTGATTTAAACTATGTGCCGAACAAGGCACTGCAACAACCTGTCAATATTGCGTTATCCAATGGTTTTGGCTTTGGAGGTCATAATGCCGTACTAGCGTTTAAAAAGGTGGAGGAATAAAAATCGAGTAATCGTGGATGAAAAGAATGGTAGGAGCATCCAGCTTCTTACCATTCTTTTATTTTTGCCCCTCCTAAGAAATCGTTTCAATAAGCCTTTCTTATAATAAATAAATCAATCAAAAGCTATATTATGGTAATTGGAAAAGGTAGAGAATTATCAGCAGGACAAGCAAATCTCTATGTCGTGGGGGAGTGGTTGTATCAGGGCTTTTCAAGGTTTCGATCAAAACTAGTTATTATCATCTAGACAAAAAATTCTTTCAATCTTTCTTAATCAAATGTCCTTTACCACTGCCTCTAATGCTGTTTTATTTCCGTGGACATCCGAAATAATTGCAATTTTGCCCCTCCTAAATCATCTTTTGTATCTTAATAGCATTCTATAAATTATGACAGCATCCGCTACAAAAAAATCCTCTACCTAATGCTGGTAGAGGATTTTTGGTAGAAATTAGCTTAAGCCTTGGCTGTCTTTCCACTCTAAGAATTCATCATATGTTAATTGTTTATCTAAAATTGAGCCGTCTTCACGGATTTCGATGACACGGTTGGCGATTGTTTGGATAAACTGATGGTCATGTGATGTGAAAATCATGGCACCTTTGAAACGAATTAAGCCTTCGTTCAATGCTTGAATGGATTCAAGGTCAAGGTGGTTCGTTGGTTCATCAAGTAAAATCACGTTTGCTGTCGCAAGCATCATTTTTGATAACATACAACGAACTTTTTCGCCTCCTGATAGAACAGCAGGGGATTTTTTCACTTCTTCACCAGAGAATAGCATACGTCCTAAGAATCCACGTAGGAAGCTTTCTGTTTCATCGTCTGGAGAATATTGACGTAGCCATTCCACTAATGTTTTCTCAGAACCTTCAAAGTACTTGTCATGATCGTTTTCGAAGTAGCTTTGAGATGTTGTGACACCCCATTTAAATGATCCAGCATCTGCTTCTTTTTCTTCCATTAAGATATCAAGAAGGGCTGTTTTCGCCATTGGGCTACCAAGTAAAACGATTTTGTCTTCTTTGTTCATAGAGAAGCGAATGTCTTTGAATAATGTTGCGCCTTCATGACTTGCTGTCAAATCTTCTACTGTCAGTACATCATTACCGATTTCACGACCGATTTGGAAGTTGATAAATGGATATTTACGGCTTGATGGCTTAATATCATCGAGCTCAATTTTATCCAGCATTTTTTTACGAGATGTTGCTTGTTTTGATTTAGAAGCATTCGCAGAGAAGCGTGCGATAAACGCTTGTAATTCTTTAATTTTTTCTTCTTTTTTCGAATTTTGATCTTGCGCCATTTTTTGCGCTAATTGAGAAGATTCATACCAAAAATCATAGTTACCTACGTATAATTGGATTTTAGAGAAGTCCAAATCCGCAATATGTGTACATACTTTGTTTAAGAAGTGACGGTCATGGGATACTACGATGACTGTATTTTCAAAGTTAATCAGGAATTCCTCTAACCATTGAATCGCCTTTAAGTCAAGGTGGTTGGTAGGCTCATCGAGTAAAAGGACATCAGGCTGACCAAATAGTGCCTGTGCAAGTAAAACTTTGACTTTGTCAGAACCTTCAAGATCGCCCATTAGCATGTAATGAAGATCATCTGAGATACCTAAACCGTTTAATAATGTTGCAGCTTCTGATTCAGCTTCCCAACCGTTTAGCTCGGCAAATTCACCTTCTAGCTCAGCTGCACGCATGCCATCTTCATCTGAGAAGTCTTCCTTCGCATAGATAGCGTCTTTTTCTGTTTTTACGTCATAGAGGCGTTTATTCCCCATAATAACTGTGTCGAGCACTGTATGCTCATCGTATTCAAAGTGGTTTTGTTTTAGGACAGATAAACGTTCGTCCTTGCCCATGGATACGTTACCTTCTTGGGCTTCAATTTCACCAGAAAGGATTTTTAAAAATGTTGATTTACCAGCACCATTTGCCCCAATTAAACCGTAGCAATTTCCTGGTGTGAATTTTATATTTACGTCTTCAAATAGTTTACGATCGCCATAGCGAAGACCTACATTACTAACTTGAATCATGCAAGTTCCTCCTTTTTTCACAATGGCTCTAGTATAGCATGAAATATGTTCCATAGTCTATAAACATTATTAAATCAAGGTTTGGCGTTCTTTCAATAGTTGTTGTTAAACAAAAACTGAATAAAGATACATTTTTAAAATTTTTCTTGCTGTAACTTTCTTTTTGGATGAGACGTCTACATTGTAGTGTGATTAACTGTTTTTGCAAAAGAATAGAAAAATGACATCATTTACCACATGGATATTATTTGCTTCTTCACAAAGCTATCAACTAAAATAATGCTGATTGTTTACATTCAAGGAAACAGCGTCCTGATCATCACTGGTGTGTAGGCACGTCATCCCCGATTTGATTGCTAGCCGATCGTTCCTTTCAATCATCCCAGTTTTCGCAACTAGCATTGTCTAACAGATGGACAAAAAACATCCAATCCTCAAAAAATGATTACATTCATGAGTTTAGGTGAATCCTTTCAAACCAAAGAATTCCGTAGATGAGGCGTTTTAGTTAGCTTTACAGACATGCTTTCATATGGATGCACAGAAAATAGGACATTCAGCTCTTCCAAGAGGCGGAAATGATGATAAAATAAACATGTTTGTGGAAATATTAGTTATCGGAGGTACTTTATGGGTAAGGGCTTATTATGGACAGCCACTTGTGTAATAGTAGTTTTACTTGGGTTTGGAAGCTACTATTTTATAAAAGAAATGACGAACTCTATGGCATACAATAAATTAGTGGATGAGTATAAAAAGCCAGAGCCAATCAAAAATATAGAGACAGAGTATGATGTCATTGTCATTGGTGGTGAACCTGAGGGAGTAGCTGCGGCAGTGGCTGCGGCACGAAATGGTGCTAAAACTTTATTGGTAGAAAAACGACAAGAGTTAGGTGGATTATTTACATACGGTATGTTGAATTTCCTTGATATTCCGCGTGATGGTCGTAACAACTCAATTAGTGAAGGTATTTTTAAGGAATGGCATGAGCTGGTGACAGGGAAAGATGCGTTTGGCATTGTTGGTGCTAAGGCTGCCTTTAAAAAACTGATCGATGAAGAACCTAATTTAACCTTGTCGGTGCAAACCGAGGTCGTGAAAGCGAATGTTCATCAACAACAATTAACGTCAGTGGAATTAAAAAATGAGTACGGTACATATGTAGTGACAGGGAAATCATTTATAGATGCCACGCAGGATGCTGATTTTGCGGCCATGTCCAACGTTCCTTTCTTTGTGGGAGGAGAAGATATTGGCATAAAAGATAAACGCATGGCTGTGACATTAATGTTGCATTTGAAAAATGTCGATTGGGATGAAGTAAAAAAAGCGGCTAAATCCGATGTGTTTGGCGGTGCTAATTTGAATCATACCGTGATGTGGGGCTTTACAAAGCTCCATGATGAATACAAGCCTTTGCAAGAGGGTACAAGATTAAGAGGGTTAAACTTAGCTCGTGTAGATGATGAATATTTTATTAATGCATTACAGATTTTTGGTATTGATGGCTTAAATGATAACTCGAAACAAGCTGCTATTGTCGCAGGAAAGAAAGAAACGTTACACATTCTAGAATATTTACAAGCGAATTTTCCAGGGTTTGAAAAGGCTGAAATTATTAGCTATCCAGAGGAACTTTATGTAAGAGAAACGAGACATATTTGGGCGGAATATCAATTAACGATGGCTGACCTGTGGAAAAATAGTGACCAATGGGATAGCATTGGGATTGCTTCTTATCCAGTCGATGTGCAAGCACAAACGCCGCATGATTATGGGTATGTCATTGCAGCGCCAAAGCAGTATGCTATTCCTTTCCGTTCATTAGTACCGAAGGACATTGATGGCTTATTGGTGGTTGGACGCTCTGCAGGGTATTCATCACTGGCGGCAGGTAGTGCGCGCATTGTTCCGACAGGGATGGTGACAGGTGAAGCGGCTGGGACTGCGGCTGCACTAGTCACGGAAGAGGATGTAACCTTTAGAGATATGAGCAAGGATAAACAGTTCATTGCTACGTTAAGAAAACAGCTCGACAAACAGGGAGCCTATGTTGATTCATTTTCTATGGAGTACCCATATCAAGGGAAATGGTATGATGAAGCTATTCAAACACTCATTAACTATGGCCTAGTGGTGGGTGGTTATGATAATGATTTAAAAGTGGACAGCCAGGCGACAAAAATAAAGTTTGCTAAAATGTTAAAAGAGAGTATGCTACGAGCTGGTGGAGAAAGTGCAGCAGGTATGAGTGATCAGCTCGAAACTGTCATCAATAAAGTTTATAATAATGGCGAAGAAGCCATTGAACGTGATGAGATGGCTCAATATTTGGCTGATGTCCTCATTGGTGAATCCAATGCGACTAGCTGGGATACATTAATGGAAAAAGGAATTGTCACTGAAAAAGTAGCAAAGAAAATTTCAGACAATAAGAAATTAAAATTAAAAGAGATGTACGCCATCATGGCTGATGTCATTCATTATGTAGAAAAGAAGCATTCCTCTTCTTGAGGAATGTTTCAGACTGTAGACAAGCTCGAAAAATTTGAGCGTTTGCCTACAGTTTTTTTATTTTACAATAATATAAAGCCGTTGATTTCCACTATGGGCAGCCTCACTCAGTCAGAGATCTCCTTTTGTTTCAAGCAACCTTTACATATAGTGTTAAACGGAAGTATTAAATTTGATCCTTTTGATTTAATCTATAGCTCATAAATGTTAACACTGAGGCTATGAGCGCTAAGATTCCACCAGCCCACGAAAGTTTGTCTAGACTGCCAGAAGCTACGACAAATCCTCCTATTGCAGAACCTAATGCCAATCCCCACATTAACAGCTACAGGGGTTAATGAGGATGCAAAGTCTTTTGCAGAGGGAGAATATCTTTCAGCTAAATCCATGAAGTAGAGTTGGACAGTTGCATTAACAGCATATAGCATGACAGCCATTAACATAATAGTCAGTAGCCCTAACCATATAGAGGACATCGTAAAATACAGAGTAAATAAGATAATGGCCTGAATAATGAACGTATAGCGCAATTTACCTAAACCGTTATGCTGAGCAATCTTGCCAGCTAAAAGATTACTAAAGATTGAAAAGAAGCCATAGATTAAGAGAACAATACCTATGTATTTCGTTTCAATACCAAGTTTTTGTTGTAAAATTGGCGTAATAAAAGTATAGATTGTGTATGTTCCAGCAATCGTAAAAACAGGAATGAAGAATGCTAGAATGATTTTAGGTTGCTTAAATAAACTTAATTGCTCTGATAGTGAACTTTTTGTTGCTTTGATATTTCGAGGTAGCACAAACATGCTGATGATAAAGGCAATCCCGCCTAAAGCTGCCGTTAACCAAAATGTCATGTGCCAATTACTCCATTGTCCAACCATTGTTCCTAGAGGTACACCCATGACGTTGGCAATGGTAAAGCCCGCAAATATGAAAGCAATGATAGAGGATCTTTTTTCTTTTGGCATACTATCATTCGCTATGGACATGGCGAATGCTGTAAGTACGCCGCTGACAACAGCCGTAACAACTCTGGAAGTTATTAAAATACCATAGGAACTAGAGAGGGCACTTACAATATTTCCAAGTATAAAGAGGGAAATCAATACTAACATGAGTGGATATTTTGCAAATCTACTAACAAAACCGGTTAAGATGGGTGTACCAATCGCATAGGCGATAGCAAATCCAGAAATCAAGGAACCAGCTGTGGCAATTGGTATACTTAAATCTGTAGAGACCTCCGTTAATAATCCTACAATAACAAATTCACTTGTTCCCATGACAAACGTTAATAAGGTTAATGTGAAGGCTAAAATTTTATGTTTATTGCTAAATGCATTTTCTTTATTCATAATCAAAAAACATCACTCCTTTATATCAATATATCGAGAAATTTCGATATATTGTGCAAATGTATACGAAACCTAATAACTATAACGTATCTATTTATCGTGAATAATCGATATGGCATTTTAAACAGAAACCCAATTTTAATCATTTTGGGTATCTGATACAAGAAACGAGGCAATTTGATGAATCGTTTCTTCTTTTAATTTATAATATGTCCATTGACCAGGACGAAAAGATTCGAGAAGTCCAGCCTTTTGCATCATATTTAAGTAGTGAGAAACGGTTGATTGAGAAGTTTTAGCTTTCTCCTGAATATCACCAACACATACGCCTCCTTCGATACTCACTTTTGGGAAATGTTTCTCAGGTTCCTTCAGCCACTGTAAGATGTTTAGCCTAGTCTCGTTTGATAACGCTTTGAAAATTTCAATTGCTAAATACCGTCATTATATTTTAAAAATGGTTGACGCCAATAAGGAAGTCCTGTAATATATGTCAAAATCATAGAAAAATTCGATGAAGAAGAGAGTAATTGATGGACAACTGGCAAGCGAGTTAGGGTTGGTGTGAGCCTAATGCAGAACCCATGAATGAAGCGCACTTTGGAGAAGATTCTCGAACAAGTAGTAGAGAATAGCGGGGCGTCACCTCGTTAACAATGGAAAGTGGTCATATTAAATGGCAACTAGAGTGGTACCACGGGATTATAATGCTCTCGTCTCTAATTTTAGAGACGGGGGCTTTTTTATTTGGACAGGAGGAGGATTAAGATGAATAAACAAATCGCTGAAAGTATGGCAGAAGTAGTAAATCATCAATTAACAGCAGATGATATTGCGTCATTATTAGAAAAACCAAAAAGCTCGGAGCTAGGGGACGTGGCATTTCCTTGTTTTACCTTAGCAAAAAGATGGAAAAAGTCACCACAAACTATTGCAGCGGATATAGCAAGTCAATTAAACAATGACAATATCCAGCGTGTGCAAGCTGTTGGAGGCTATGTCAATATTTTTCTAGATCAACAAAAAGTGACGCAACAAGTGCTAAGCAACATCATGCAAGCAAAACAATCATATGGAACTAATCAAACGGGGATGGGAGCTGTCGTCCTAGATTTTTCATCTCCTAATATTGCGAAGCCATTCTCGATGGGGCATTTACGTTCAACAGTCATTGGGAATGCTTTAGCAAATATTGCAGAAAAAAATGGTTATCAAGCGATTCGCATCAATCATTTAGGGGACTGGGGTACACAGTTCGGTAAGCTTATTGTGGCTTATCAATATTGGGGTGATAAGCAAGCCATTACAGCGTCTCCAATTGAGGAGCTATTAAAGATTTATGTGCAGTTTCATGAAGAGGCAGAGCAAGACCCAGCACTGATTGAACAGGCACGTGCCGCCTTTAAAGCGTTGGAGGATGGCGATGCAGAGGCACTGGCATTATGGCAATGGTTCCGAGATGTATCATTAGTAGAATTTCAATCAATATACGAGTTGCTAGGAATTCACTTTGATGCTTTTACAGGAGAAGCCTTTTACAATGACAAAATGATGCCTGTTGTGACAGAACTACAAGAAAAAGGGCTCCTAGTGGAATCAGATGGGGCGTATGTTGTGGAGATGGAGGAAATGCCCCCATGCTTAATGACGAAAACAGATGGAGCCACGCTTTATGCGACACGCGATTTAGCTGCTGCCCTGTATCGCCAACAGCATTACCAGCCAGAAAAGATTTTCTACGTTGTTGGCAATGAGCAATCCCTCCATTTTAAACAACTTTTTCAAGTCATCGAAAAAATGGGCTATGCTTGGGCCAAAAATCTACAGCACGTCCCATTTGGGATGATGCTCAAGGATGGCAAAAAAATGTCGACCCGTAAAGGCAAAGTGGTGTTATTAGCAGATGTGCTAGCAGAGGCCATTGCGACGGCGAAGCGTAATATCGAAGAGAAAAATCCCCATCTTCCTAACAAGGAGCGAGTAGCCCAGCAAGTTGGGGTTGGCGCAGTTATATTTAATGATTTGAAATACCATCGCCTCAATGATATTGAATTTTCGATCGAGCAAATGATGAATTTTGAAGGTGAAACAGGTCCTTATGTACAGTATACGTATGCCCGTCTTTGCTCCATTTTAGAAAAAGCAAACGCCCCAGCTGAAGTGATGACCTTCCAGCCATTAGGAGAGCAGGCTTGGCCAATTGTTTTATTACTGGAGCAGTTTCCGAAAGTGGTAGCTACGTCTTTTGATCAGGCTGACCCGTCCCAAATAGCGAAATATGCCTTACAATTGGCCCGTTTATTGAATAAATATTATGCCCAACAGAAAATATTAGCGGATGATGAATATCAAGCGTCACGTCTAGCACTTTGTTCATGTGTTGCGATTGTCTTAAAAGAATCATTCGCCTTATTAGGCATTGAATTACCTGAAAATATGTGACATCTACTGAATCAAGATAAAAAACAGCCATTTTCAAGAAACTGTCCCAAGATTGACCGTTTATCGAAAACATGGTAAAAGGAGAGAGGAATAAATAAACAAACTCTTTCAGCAATGAATGTTGAGTGGCAGTAGAGAGGATATTGAATAAATGGCAAAAAAACAATGGACCCTTTCACTTATACTAGTGGTCATCAGTATATTTTTTGTTGCACTCAATATGAGACCTGCAGTAACAGGGATTGGCCCACTTTATAATGTACTGATGACATCCTTACATGTCTCCAATACAAGTATGAGTTTTCTGACATCCATCCCCGTTTTTTGTATGGGTTTATTTGCACCTTTGGCTGTACCGCTTCAGCGAAAGGTTGGCACGAAATCCGCCATAACATTTTTAGTGGCTATTCTCGTCCTTGCCAATGGACTACGCCTTTTACAAGAAAGCTACGCTTTGCTCATTGTGACAAGCTTTGCAGCAGGCTTAGCTATTGCGATGATTGGTCCTATTTTAAATGCCTTTATTAAGAAAAAGTTTCCACAGCGTTTTACGACTGTGATTGGCATTTATTCCTTCGGCATTGGCGTAGGTGCTACATTAAGTGCGGCCTTAACGGTGACATTTTATCAAATTTTCGGCAATAGCTGGACCGTCGCTCTGGGGATATGGGCTCTACTTGCATTAGGGGCGCTAGTTATTTGGTTATGGGCCATACCATCACAGCAAAATGAACAAGTTCTAAAGATAACGACGACTGAACATGCTCGTAATCCTTGGACATCTGGACGTGCTTGGGCGATCTTACTGTACTTTGGCTTACAAACCTCGCTGTTTTTTTCGATGATGGCGTGGCTTACACCGCTGTTGCAGGATAAAGGCTTATCACTAGAGACAGCAAGTGCTATGCTGACGTTTATGTCTATTGTGCAAATGATCGGCAATATTGCAGTGCCGATGCTCATGGAAAAATGGTCAAGTCGAATGGTATGGATACTGGCACTAGGCTTTGTAGGATTAATTGGTTTCACGCTATTATGGCTTACGTCAGGCGTCTATTTATGGCTTGCTGTTTTATTAATCGGCATTGTTCTAAGTGGTCTATTTCCAATTGGCTTATTGTTACCGCTGGATGAAGCCAAAAATGATCTGGAGGCTAATAGCTGGTCATCCATGGTGCTATCAGGTGGCTTTATGCTGAGTGCAATTATTCCCATTATGATCGGGGTTTGCTATGATATCACAGGCAATCATACATGGACTTATATCATCTTTTTACTGTTGATGGTGGGCATTATCGTATCGACAGGACTGTTAAGAAAAAAATAATCGAAGAAGACATGTGAAGCAATGCGCATGTCTTTTTTAGTGAAAATTATTTTTAGGTCCAGTTATCCTCCAATCCTCATAGCAAATTTCGTATTTCATAAATAATAATAGGTAGAATGAAATATATTTAGCGGTGTTGTCGCATTTCCCTAACATTATTATAGAAATAATAATATTATGTAAACTTGAAACATCACAAATCCTTGATTATGATAGATAATAGAGAATGTTGAATAGAAAGTTTTGGTGAAGGTATGTATAAAAAAATGCTCGTGTTAGGAGCGACGGCTTTCCTCGTTACAGGCTGTGACAGTCAAATAGGCACAGGCTGGTTTCAAAGTAAAAATGCGGAGGTTCAAACAGAGGGGGCAGTGACTAAGCAAGAGGAAAAAATTGTCCCAGAGGTCAAAGTCATCGGAGAGTATGGTGTTGGGGCAGGCATTATTATCAAGCAGCAGGATAATCAGCTGTATATTTTAACAAATGGTGCATTAGTTGCTTCCAAACCGACGGCCCTTGTTCAATTTGGTCAAGACAAGCTAATGGCAGCAAATGTACATGTCATGTCAACAGCTCATAATCTAGCACTTCTACAAGTAACGTATAAAGCGAATGTGCATGTGCCAAAAACGTATGAAGGTGAGCTGAATCAGCTAGCCGTTTATGTGAATGGCTTGCCCTACACGATTCAGAAATATCAAGATAAGGTAGCGGCCTATTATATAGATGTGAAACAAGCTATGCCTTTAGGAAGTCCTGTGATGGAGGCTGAAAATGGAGCCATTGTTGGACTATATTTTAATCGTCAACAGCAAGGAGAGTCCCAGCCATACATATTGCCGATGAAGGAAATCCAATCATTCGTGGATAAATGGATTGAGGATGGCATGAAAGCCAGTGTACGATTGTCCCAATCCAAAAATTTATATCCCTATATAGAACAAGGTGACAAAGAAGCTGTACAGCAAGCAATTGAGCAATATGGTGAGAATGTGTTTGCGTATAATACAGATGAAATCAAGCTGTTTTTAGATACGTTCCATAAGCATTTAAAGGCGGCTGTGGCCATTCAGGATGCGAGTGTCATGAAACCAATTGTCGGAACAGAGGATTTACAAGAGACCTTGAATAGCATGGTTGCTTATTATGCTTCCAAACAAGCAAAGATCCATTTCTCTAATACCGATATTCAAGCTATTCGTATAGAAGGCCAGCATCTTATTCTACGTGCTAAAACGGAATATGTTTTGACGAATGCTGCAGGGCAGGAGGCACTTGCCCATTCCATCATACTGTATGAAATCGAAAAAAATGAACAGGGCGAGTACATGCTACTTCGTCTAACAAACGAGGAGTGAACTTTGCATGGAGCAAGCAAGACAAATGCTACAGCATCATTTTGGCTATGAAGCCTTTCGCCAAGGACAAGCCCAAATTATAGAACAAACATTACGAGGGCAGTCGAGCCTGTGTGTCATGCCAACTGGTGGAGGGAAATCCATTTGCTATCAAATTCCTGCATTAATGCTAGATGGGTTAACTATTGTCATTTCCCCCCTTATATCTCTGATGCAAGATCAGGTGGAGGCTTTACGTGCGGCGAACATTCCTGCCGCCTATATTAACAGTACGTTGTCGGCACAGGAAGTAGATGAAACGATGCAACTAGCGAGCGCAGGTTATTTAAAACTTCTCTATATTGCGCCTGAGCGATTGGAAAGTGTATCCTTTCTGCAAGCACTATCCTATTTACCTGTGCCGTTAATAGCGGTAGATGAGGCACACTGTATCTCGCAATGGGGGCATGACTTTAGACCAAGCTATCGCTCCATTCAAAAGCTGTTTACACTATGGTCACAAAAGCCCACGGTTTTAGCGCTGACAGCCACTGCGACACCAGCTGTCTGTGATGATATCCGCCAATTACTAACAATTGATGAGCAAGCGACAGTCATGACAGGCTTTTCACGTGAAAATTTGGCGCTGTCCGTACTAATTGGTGAAAATAAAGAACGTTATGTAAAAAATTATGTACAACAAAATAAACAGGAAGTCGGCATTATTTACGCAGCCACTCGAAAAGCAGTAGACGCGATTTATGACATGCTGAGTCGCTCTGGTGAAGCGGTTGCGAAATATCATGCGGGTCTGTCAGAGGACTTGCGAATAGCTGAGCAGGAGCGGTTTTTAAAAGATGAAGCACGTATTATGGTAGCAACGAATGCTTTTGGTATGGGGATTGATAAAAGTAATGTGCGCTTTGTGTTGCATTATCAAATGCCTCGTAATATGGAGAGTTATTACCAAGAAGCGGGTCGTGCAGGACGTGATGGTCTGCCGAGTGCCTGTATTTTATTATATGCTTCTGGGGACGTCCAAACACAGCGTTTTCTAATTGAACAAACACAGGATGAAGCACGTATAGCCCAAGAATTAGCCAAGCTCCAAACGATGGTCGATTATTGCCATACAGAGGGCTGCTTACAAAATGCGATTTTATCCTATTTTGCTGAAGAGCCAGAGGAGCCTTGTGGGCGCTGTAGTAATTGCAATGATGGGCGAGCAGTGACAGACGTGACTGAGGATGCACAAAAGGTGTTAGCCTGTGTGGTACGCATGGGACAAAAATTCGGCAAGACCATGGTGGCTCAGGTGTTGATTGGCTCCAAAAATCAAAAAATAACGGAATTTGGCTTTGCACGTTTATCGACCTATGGCATCTTAAAAGGAAAATATGCCTCAAAGGATGTTTCGAACTTTATTGAATTTTTAATTGCGGAAGGTTTACTTGCTGTGAAGCATGGGACATTCCCAACCATATATGTATCAGCGAATGGCAAGGAAGTACTTCTTGGCAATCGACAGGTTATGCGCAAGGAAGCTGTAGCAGTGAAGAAGCTGGTGGACAACGATCCTTTATTCGAACATTTACGCGTATTGCGCAAAGAGATTGCAGATGAAGAAAAGGTGCCACCATTTGTAGTGTTCTCTGACAAAACATTGCGTGATTTATGTGATAAGAAGCCAGCCGTACTGGAGGATTTACGACAGGTGAGCGGTATTGGTGAGGTGAAATTTGACAAGTACGGTAAGCGATTCTTTGACGCATTACAATCGTTTTTAGAAGCTTCCGTGTAATAGTGCTTATTACGTAGAAAGAGGTGTCTCTCCATTGTGAGACACCTCTTTTCATTATTGTTCCCAGTGCTTTGTTATGAATGTATCACGGCCAGAATTGGCACGATCTTGCTGATAGTGTTCCGTCTCTTTTTTATAATAATCTTGGTGATAGTCTTCTGCTGGATAGAAGCGTTCAGCATCGCGAATTTTGGTTACAATAGGTTTATCAAAGCGTCCACTATTGGCAAGCTTTTCTTTTGAGGCCTCTGCGATTTGCTTTTGCTCATCTGTGTAGGTAAAAATAGCTGTTGTATAGGATTCTCCACGATCATGGAACTGTCCATAAGCATCCGTTGGGTCAATTTGCATCCAGTAAATATCCAGGAGCTGCTCATAACTAAAAATAGCAGGATCGAATTCAATTTCGACCACTTCTAAATGGCCCGAAGATCCTTCCTTAACATCTTCATAGGTTGGGTTTTCTAAATGGCCGCCCATATAGCCAGAAGTCACTTTATGTATACCGTCCCACTCGACGAATGGCTTCACCATGCACCAAAAACATCCGCCAGCAAATGTAGCTTTTTCGATCATTTACATCATCCTTTCTTTTGTGAAAATATTATAGCATTGTTTTGCTCGAAACTGAGTAATTAGGTGTAAAATAATGATGAGATAGAAAAACATGGAATAGCTGATTGCCAAAATGAAACTTTCTAGCTAATCAATCGTTACATTAACTATATCAAAATAGAGGAGTTAGTTGTTATGGAAGAGCAAGATTATACGAGACGCTCCCAACGTCCTAAAAAACGTAAATTACGTAAAGGGAGAGCAATTTTTACACTATTATTACTGTGTATCATTGTCATCGTCGGATATGCTGTCATGCAATATCGCAGCGGGCTTGAGCTGGCGAATGATACGAAAGTAGCGCAGGAGGATTTTTCTGGAGATACAATCAAAGGGGATATTGAGAACTATTTAATTTTAGGAGTCGATACACGTGGCGAGGAAAAATCTCGTACAGATACGATGATGGTATTATCCTGGAATAAAGCAAACAATGATATTAAGCTTGTGTCCTTTATGCGTGATATTTACGCAGATATCCCAGGCTATCAATCCTATAAACTTAATACAGCTTACTACCTAGACGGTGTACAGCTATTAAAGGATACATTGACAAATATGTTTGGCTTACCGATTCATCATTATGCCCTAATTGATTTTAAAAACTTTGAATCATTAGTGGACATTTTAGCGCCAAATGGTGTGGAAATGGATGTAGAAAAGGATATGTCTGAAAATATTGGGGTAGAGTTAAAGCAAGGTGTTCATCATTTAAATGGACAGGAGCTATTAGGCTATGCTCGTTTCCGTCACGATGCTGAAGGAGATTTCGGTCGTGTTGCCCGTCAGCAAAAAGTCATTGAGGCTTTAAAAACAGAGCTATTAACGCCTACGAACATGTTAAATTTACCAAAATTTGTTGGAGCTGCACAGGGCTATATAACAACCGATTATTCATCTGCTGAGGAAATGCAGCAAGTGCTTAAATTGCTATCTAAAGGTAAGGTCAACATTGAAAAAGCAACGATTCCCATCGAAGGTAGCTATCAATTCCAAAACTTTAGTCATGCAGGCGATTCCATCGTCATTGATGTGGAGCAAAACAAAGCCTTTTTAAGTGAATTTTTAGGTATTTCACTGGAGTGATGTTTCGCAAAAACCAACATTATCCTGTAATATAAAGGTAGAGTATTTGGATTGGGGTGGATATATGGAAAAAGAAAGACCAAAAGAGCGTTCAAGCCTATTAGCAACCAAGTTTATTCGTTTTTTAGGTGGTAGAAACCTATTATTTATGCTGGTGATTTTATTACTAGTTGCATGTGTTATTTTTATGTTTAATCAGGTTTCCTTTATCTTTACCCCGTTACAAGTATTATTTGAAGTAGTGATTTTACCAGGGGTACTAGCCGTCATAGGCTACTATTTATTGCGTCCATTGTTGGCGATCTTGGTCAGATGGCGAATCCCAAGAATTTGGGGGATTTTAATACTATACATTGCGGTTATTGGTGTCATTACACTACTCGTTGTGTTGGTTTATCCATTTTTACGCGACCAGTTCACGAACTTAGCACAGGAATTCCCAGAGTATTTCATGAAGTTTACACAAAATATCGTTGCATTCTTGAACAATTCACGTTTTAACGATTATTTAGATAAAATTAATTTTGATTACAATGAAGTGGTTAAAAACTTCACTACAGATATGGTGAAAACTGTAAGGGAAACAGCTGCAAATGTAGCGCAAGGTGTGGCCACAGGTATTACGGGCTTCCTTTCAACCTTAACAGGTATTGTGCTATCACTTGTAACGGTGCCATTCATTTTATTTTACTTATTAAAAGAGGGCGAAAAATTACCGAAATTTATGCTGAAAGTGTGCCCACCACGTATGCGTAAAGAAGTCACTGAAATTTTCCATGACATGGACAAGCAAATTAGTTCATACATACAGGGGCAAATTTTAGTATCTATGTGTATTGGAGCAATGGTGACCATTGGCTTTTTAATCATTGGCATGAAATATGCTTTATTGCTTGGATTCCTAGCGATGATTACAAGTGTAGTTCCTTATTTGGGGCCAGTCATTGCCATTACACCAGCCGTTATTATTGCCCTTGTCACATCTCCATTGATGTTGATTAAGCTGGCGATTGTATGGACGATTGTTCAATTAATCGAAGGAAAATTCATTTCTCCTCAAATCATGGGGAAATCACTCAGTATTCACCCAATTACGATCATTTTCGTCTTATTAACGGCAGGCTCATTATTCGGTGTTCCTGGTGTTATTTTAGGGATTCCAGGCTATGCGATCTTTAAGGTGCTGGTGACCCATTTATTCAAGCTCTTTAAACAGCGTTACAACCGTTACGAAGATGATGTTCATCAAAAATATGATGTGTGATAAAAACAGCTACTGCCGTTTGACAGTAGCTGTTTTTTTAATGTGTGTTATCCTTATTAGTAGATTCATCAAAAGGATGGGGGAAAAGGGCATGACATACATACCGATTAATTTTCAAGAAAAATTAACTAAGTTTCAAGAGCATTGGTCTCCGAAAGTGATTGCTGAAATGAATGATTATCAATTTAAATTAGTTAAAGTACAAGGGGATTTTGTTTGGCATAAACATGATGATACGGATGAAGTGTTTATCGTCATTGAAGGGCAGCTAATCATCGAATTCAGAGATGGAGAAGTGCGTTTAAATGAAGGAGAGATGTTTGTCGTACCACGCCATGTTGAACATAAACCTTATGCGGCTTCTGAGTGTAAAATTCTACTTGTAGAGCCGATGGGGGTTGTCAATACAGGCGAAGCACAATCAGAGCTAACTGCTGAAAATGATGTGTGGATTTAACATTCCTGAATAGTCATAGTAAAACCCTTCTAACAGACAAGGTTAGAAGGGTTTATTATTTTTCAAAAGCACTAGCTTTGTGCCAGTAATTGCACTTGTGCTAAGCGATCAACAGCTTCTTGAAGAAGTTCCTTTGGTTGCACCAATGCTAAACGTAAATAGCCTTGTCCAGCCGTACCAAATACGGTGCCAGGAACGGTTACAACGCCAACTTGTTCAATTAATTGAAAGGCTAGTTCTGTACAGTCCATATCGAACGGATATTTTGCCCATACGAACATTCCACCATCAGATGGTGCGGCTTCCCAGCCTAATGCTTGTAAGCCGTTCATCAGGGTTTTATGACGTTCTGAGAATGTGGCACGTAAGCTTTCCGTAATTTCTTCTGCGTTATCAAGTGCGACGACAGCTGCATCTTGAATAGGCTCAAAAATACCGAAGTCTAAATTTGATTTTAATTGCTTAATAACGGCGATCATTTCAGCATTTCCTGCGATATAGGCAATACGCGTTCCTGCAAGACTAAAGCTTTTGGAGAGGGAGTTAATCTCCATGCCGACTTCTTTTGCACCTGGTGCTGCAAGGAAACTAATCGGACCGTCACCTGTAAAATAAAACTCGGAGTATGCCGCATCATGAAGGACGATAATATTATATTTTTTGGCAAAGGCAATGACTTTTTCAAAATACGCTAAGGACGGCATCGCTGGTACAGGATTCCCTGGTAAGTTTAAAATCAATAGCTTTGCTCTCTCAGCAATTTCTTCTGGGACAGCGTCTAAGTCAGGTAAATAACCATTATCGGCCGTTTGAGGCATGTAATAAGGTGTTGCCCCTGCTAAGTGAATTCCTGCATCATAGGCAACATAGGCTGGGTTTGTGGATAACACGATGTCTCCTGGGTCACAAAAGGCTATCGGTAAATGGACAAGGCCTTCTTGAGAGCCAATAGTTTGAATAATTTCCGTAGCGGGATCTAAATCGACATGGCTACGACGCTTATAGTAGCGACTAACGGCTTCATAAAAACGCTGTGTGCCTGTCAGTGTGTAGCCGTAAGATTCAGCTAACCCTGCGCGATAAGAAAGATGCTCACGTATTTTGGCATGTGGAGGAAGATCAGGGCTTCCTAAGCTTAAGTCAATCAAGGTCATGCCCTTTGCTTGCTGCTCACGGGCAAAATTTTTCAAATCTCCGAAAATTGCTGGTGTAAATAATGACATTTTTTTAGATGGTACGATTTTCAAAACTAGTACACTCCTTATCGTTGTATAAAGTGCAACGTCAATCCGTAGATGATTCTCTTGTCTACGCTAATTGTTTGTTTGCACAAATCGGGCTTTAACAGACCATTGTTTGCTTACGGGCCTGTTTATGCGAGATAACAGAATAGTAGTACACATTTTATCATACTAAAGCACAGAAATGGGCAGATATTCTGAAAAAAGAAAATATTTATATAATGTAGAGGATGTGTGCATAGGCTAGCGAAAATAGATTGTCTGATGTTGGGATAAGCGACTATAAATACCTTCAAAGAGAAAATTGTATTATACTGAGTATAAAGTTTTTCAGGTGGGGAGAGCATGCATCTTAACGATTGAATAGCTGACTCAGTAGTGAACGATATGTTGCAAGATTTCACTATTGTCTGCGCCGTAACAGAAACAACCTCCTTTTTACAAGATCGGACATAGACTTTGCTTACAGCTATACATACTGAATAGTATTAAAGGATAGCCATCGTATTGATGTTCCCCTATTATTGACAGTGGCAATGCTGGATGAGTATGGGCAAAACAAGCTGCCTATGCAAGTGTACGACGAGGCAGTCTTTACAAAACATGCTGAATCGTTCAGCATTACGATTTTCAATTGTCTACAGCCAAGATAGGGAGGTATTAAAAAAGCTATATGCCAGCGGACTAGCGGGCATTGTATGTAAAAACCTACGCAGCTGCTGACTATGATACTATGCGGAATACCATAGTTGCGGCATGCACACTATTTCGAAGCATGTATGAATGATACTACCTGATACGCAAACCATTTAGTAAGGGAGGGAGAGGGCAGTGAAGGTATATTCGTTAAGTGGACCAAGCGGCACAGGCAAAAGTACGAGTGCCCTTGCCTTTGCTCATAAATTAGGAGTGGAGGCTATCATTGATGATGGTCTTCTCATTGTCAATGGAATAAGAGTTGCTGGCATTTCTGCCAAATTCGAAAAAAATACAATTACCGCTGTACGACGTGCCATTTTTACGGAACAGGAACATCGTGAGGCTGTCAAAAAAGCGTTAGCAAGTCATAAGGTGCAGTCCATTTTACTGATTGGGACATCCACTAAAATGACGAATAGTATTGCTAAGCAGCTAGATCTTGGACCCATTGAACATTATTACGATGTGGAGGATGTTCGTTCCTTTAAGGAAATTCAAAAAGCTCGTTTTATTCGTCAAACGCAGGGCAAGCATGTGATGCCAATTCCTTATCGACAAGTGGAGCAAAACTTTTTTAAACGATTGGTACAAAAGGGCATGGAGATTTTTTCATCAAAGCGCGAAAAAATCGGGGAAACAACGATAGTGCGACCTGATTTTCAACGGGAGTACATTGAAATTAGCAAGCATGTTTATGTTCAGCTACTGACGTATTGCTGTAGTCAACAAGCAATTGTACAAAAGGTGGAACAGGCCCAATTTTTGTTAGGAGATCAGGCTCAAGCTATTCTGACCATACAAGTAAAGCTACCGATAGATTATCCATTAGCAGCGCGTTTACTAGAGCTACAGCAGGCGGTGCAGAAGGCGTTTTATTTACAATTTGGCTATGAATTAGATGCGATTCATGTTCATGTCAAGACGGCTATACAAAAGAAAAAGTCGTGAAAAACAGGTACTCCCAACGCACTTTGCGACGAGAGTACCTGTTTTTATTTTGGTTGACGGCTGAACTGTGGCTGACGTTTTTCCACAAAGGCACGACAGCCTTCGGCGAAATCGCTGCCTACAAACGGTGAAGAGCCTTGCCATAATGTCGGCACACTATCGAGACATTCTTGAACGGATTGCTTCACAGCAAGCAAGGACTCTGGTGACATGCCTGCCACAAGCTTGCCCATGCGAATCATATATTTATTTAAATCCTTTTCGGCTACTAAGTAGTTAAGCATCCCAAGCTTGAAGGCTTCCTCCGCTTTAAACATGCGTCCTGTAAAGACTAAGTCCTTTGTGGTCGCAGGGCCAACGAGCTGTACTAAACGTTGCGCAAATTTATTGTTTATGGTGATGCCTAATTTTCCGACAGGAATGCCGAGCTTGGCTTTGTCTGAGCCAATGCGGATATCACAAGCTAATGCCAATTCTAAACCAGCCCCCATCGCAGGCCCGTTGATGACGCCGATTGTTGGAATCGGAAGGCGCTCAATTGTGGAAATGGTTTTTTCCATATGTACAAACGCCTCCTCGGCTTGTTCAAGTGAGATGGCATTGAATTCTTTAATATCAGAGCCTGCGGTAAAGCTTTGACCAGAGCCTCGTAAAATGAGTACTTTATTTTTCGGATTGTCTAATACTTGTAGTGCAATCTTTGCTAATTGATCCCACATGTTTGCGGTTAACGCATTTTTTGCCTGTGGTCGGTGAATCGTAATTATCGCTAGTCCAGCTGTTTCTTGATAAATGATTTTTGCATCTTCTGCTTCCAATCGTGTCGTCTTTACTTGCATAGTGGAAAGCCTCCTACGTATTAATGTCTATCTTTATTATATAACACAATCAACTATAAACATGAAATGATATGAATTTTCACATAAAATTGCGTTGTTATACAAGAATGTAGGGAATAGTTAGCATTTATTGTTCTATAACAGAGGAGCGGAATTTACTATTGTAAGAAAGCAAAAGATATGAGAAACTACTGTAGGAACATATGTTTCTTATGCACGTAAGGGGCATTTGAAGACTGGAAGCGGCTTGTGTATCGATATTACAGATTATCCGACACTAAATTATTATAAAATGAATTGAAACACACGCACCCAAAATATAGTAAAATAAAATAACATGACGCACAGCAAACAAGGAGGGGCTATATGGTCACACTCAAGGAAGCATGGAATAGTTACATCTTACTGCTGCAATCATTGAAAAAAAGTGCTGCCACAAAAAAGCAGTACAACATAGATGGACAGCAATTTTTAACGTTCGCCCATGAACACCAATACTTGTATGTGGATCATCAATTAAAAAATCTATTACAGCTTTATTGTGACTATCTCAAGGAAACCTACTGCAATATCAATACATTTAACCATAAAATAGCGACATTGAGAGGCTTTGTAGACTTTATTTTTTTACGAGAATGGGTGACACCTTTTGATTATCAGCCCATTTTACAGCCGAAAAAAAGGCAAAAAGAGGTGCTGCAAGTACTGACCAATACGCAGATTATGCAAATTGCCAACGTTTGGCCAACCTATTTTCAATATGCAAAAACAGAGGAGCATGCTTGGCTGGCTAGACGCAATGGCTGTATAGTCCAAATGTTGATGGAAACAGGTTGTAAGCCTGCAGAGCTTGTGCGAATGAAATGGACTCATTTTAACGAAGAAAAGGCAACCCTTTTTATTGCGAATCGAAATGGCCGTCGAGAAATAAAATGTTCTCCTGTACTAATGGACATGCTAGCTCAGTATAAACTAGCGACAACAGTTTTACATGGGCAAGAGGTAGGGGAATGGGTTTGGGTAAGTGAGGCAAGTATTGTGAAGCCAATTTCAACGAAGACGGTGGAGCGTATTTTTCAAACGATGTCACAAGATATAGGAAAAAACATAAGAGCAACCGATTTGCGATATACCGTTATGCAACGGGCTTTTCAGCAGGAAAAAACGCTGGAGCATATCCAACAAGAAATGGGCTATGTGAGGAAATGGGTGCTGACAGAAAGACAGCAACGCTTCGAATAAAAGCGTGCAGTAATCGCGATTTATCACCATTACTGCACGCCTATTATAAATGATTCAATGCTTTGACACTCACTTTGACCGTTAAATCATGCTTGCCTCCACTATAAACACCTTCAACAGGGCTAATATCACTATAATCGCGACCTATACATAAAATAATATGATTTTCTAAAACTTCTACATTATTTGTTGGATCAAGACCAATCCAGCCAATACCTGGTATCATGACTTCCACCCAGGCATGTGTAGCACTATCACCAATGAGGGCTGAATTTTCATCCACATATAAGTAACCACTGACATACCGAGCGGGAATGCCTTTAGCTCGCAAAACAGCTAGCATGACATGGGTGAAATCCTGACAAACACCCCGTTTTAATGCAAATGCCTCACTTGCTGTTGTCGTTACAACTGTCGCTGTAGGATCATACTCAAAGCTAGCATATAAATATTGCATTAAATTAAGTGAAAAGAGCACTGGATTTTCAGCATGACCAATCGCATGATAAACTTCCTCTAATTGCTGATCGGTCATAAAAGTAAAATGAGTTGCTTTTAAATACGGTAAATAATGCTCATAAAATAGCTGTGAATGGAAAATGGTCTGCATTTCGGGCGAATATTGAATACGATGAATAAATGGTGCACGCTGAATACTAACAATCGAAGATGTATGAATTTCGAGTATTTGATGCTGCTCCGGTATATAAAAAGAACCAACTGTATTACCCCAAATATCCGTATGCTCACGGGTCAATGAGGAGGGCGTAATGGCAATTCGATACGATAATAATCGCTGCCGCTCATCACTGCGAGGCTTTAAACGAATCGTATTCAAGCTTTGATCGACTTCAGACTCATATTGAAAAATATTGGTATGCTGAATTTCAAATTTCATCGTGTCCGCTTCCTTCTGCTTACTGACTTGCCTGTTGAAAGGGAGCTGTGGTGGGTTCCTTTCAAGGTTGTATGCTGGGTTCATATAAATGATAAACTGTCGAAAAGGTATCACTAAAAGCTATACATTGCGACAGTCTTTCCTCCATTATAGTCATCGTTTCTTCAAGAGTCATTTGCCAAAAATCAAGATGATTGATTGCTAGGATGAGGCTACGAATGCTTGTATGCAGTGTTAAAAATCTTGAGGATAAAGAATCATGTTCAATCGCCGTAATAGCTTCCTCTATTTTCTTTAGACAAAACATCACAGAACATGGGAAATGCTCATCCTGTACTAAATAGCGAATAACCGCAAGTAAATTCGTCTGGCAATGTTTCCGCATATAAGACTCTCTTGCTGCTGTAAGCGCCAATAAAAAGCTACCATCATCCTCTAACAGGGATAGGCCCGACAGCTTCTGTTGTTCCACTATACTTAACGTCATCCGCAACGTTTTTTCTGCTCGTTCAAGCCATTTGCCAACCTGCATGAAATAAAAGGGAAGATCACGATCCATCGTGCTCTCGATTAACCCGTTCTCCATCCATAGAGTTTTTCTTACTTCCTGTAAAAATGCTTGAAGTTCAATAAGTGGGATTGGGCGTTCTCTTGTCAGTATGGCCTGTTGCTTCGTTAAATAAAAGGCATTTTGTATTTCCCATAGCTCAGTTGGTATACTATCACGCGTAACCCGTGCATTTTCTCGTATGGCACGTAATGTAACGTGGAGGGCATTGCCATTTTTCTCGGAAAAAAGTAGATAGTCAATCAATGGGTTGACACGTATGGCTGAGTAATTCGCTAAATATCCCTCCTTAGAGGCACAAATAGCTAAGACAGCCTCCCAATGATCAAGATAAGCATGTTCTTGCCCCGATTGCTCCAACATATTCAACAGCTGTACCTGTAATATATGTGCATTTGATTGTGTGCGTTCACTATACCGTGCCATCCAGTACAGCGCGTCGGCTACTCGACTTAGCATGCTGCAACTCCTCCTTTAGTATCCACGTATCCTTAGCACCACCGCCTTGTGAGGAATTTACGACAAGTGATCCTTCTTGTAGTGCCACTCGAGATAAACCGCCAGGCAACACATAACAATCCTCACCCTTCGTGACATAAACTCGTAAATCGACATGACAAGGATAGAATCGTCCATTTTGAAAGGCAGGGGCTCTAGACAATTTAATCGTTGGTTGTGCAATATATTGAAATGGCTGCTTGCTAATTTTTTGCTTAAACAAAGCAATCTCTTCCTCACTAGCATGCGGGCCAATCAACATATCATAGCCGCCAGAGGCACTCACATTCTTAATGACTAGCTCTTGAATATGTTCTAGCACCCATGCTCGTTGCTTATCATCTCCTAAATGATAGGTTTTCACATTCGGTAAAATAGGCTCCTCCTGCAAGTAATACCGAATCATCTCTGGTACATAGGCATACATTGCTTTATCATCAGCAACCCCGTTGCCAACAGCATTTAAGATGGTGACATGCCCCGCTTGATAGGCAGCCATTAAATGAGGAACACCCAATAAAGAATCCTCACGAAAGACAACAGGATCTAAAAAATCATCATCAATACGACGATAAATAATATCTATTTGCTGTAGACCATAAATAGTTTTCATATATACTTTCAAATCCTGTACCACTAAATCACGACCCTCTACGAGCTGTATATTTAAATGCTGGGCTAAAAAGACATGATCGTAATAAGCTGAATTGTACATGCCAGCTGTTAGTAGCACGGCTTTAGGCTCTCTCTCTGCTTGCATGGAAGGTGGGCGGTGCACAAGAAGTGCTTTTTTCATATAAGCGATGTGTTTATCAAGTGGTTGGATGGTATGCTTAGAGAAAAATTCAGGATACACTTCCTTCATGACATCACGATTTTCAAAGACATAGGAAATGCCAGAAGGGTTGCGTAAATTATCTTCCAATACATGATAATCACCCTTTTCATCCCGTATTAAATCAATGCCTGCTAAAAATATATGATTCGCAATCGGTACTTGGAAACCCATCATTGTTGCCGTAAAATACGGATTATTTTCAACAAGCTGTCTTGGAATAAAACCGTCTCGAATAATCCTTTGTTGCCCATAAACATCCTGCAAAAATAAATTGAGGGCTTGCACACGCTGTTTGACGCCTGCCTCAATCATGGCCCACTTCGTTTGAGGAATAATAATGGGGACACAATCAAAGGGCATTGTACGCTCAGTTCCATCTTGCGCTCCATAGACCGTAAAGGTAATTCCTTGTCTGAGAAAGCTTGCTTGTGCTTGTCGATACTTTTCTTCAAGTTGCTCCTGAGAAAAAAAGGATAGCTTATGATGAAAAGATTGATAATGAGGCTTCGGCTGATTGCCATCAAACATTTCATCGAAAAACAGACTAGAATCATATAAATTCATCATATGGATCGCCTCCGAATTCAAGTAGTAGTGAAAACATGTTACACTGTGAATAAATACATATAAGGAGCTAACAATCATGACCATCATTAATTTAATGCAAGCTTATGAATTAGATAAACTATCTAAATTAAATTTTTCAGAAGAAGAGATCTTACGCGCTTTACGTACGGGGGATGTATCAGCTTGGCAAGAACAAGTACCAAACTATGAATTTAATGAGACAATGGCTCTTTATAAAGAAGGGGAACAACAATTCTTAGAAGCGTACCATGGCCATTATCGAATCAAGTATGTAACATTGCCAGGCATCCAACGTTTATTGCAACTTCGCTTTCAATTAGAAGAAGGGAAGGATTACCAACTGTTAGAAACAGGTATCCAGCATTTAACGTGTAATGAGGAGACAGTCGCAAGACTTCAGCAAATGTTATCGACAAACTGGTCACTAACAAAACAGGCAGACGGTGCTTATTCAGTTTTTGTAAAATAATACCATTCTCGTTGTGAGACGAATCGACATGGGTAGTGACCCATCTTCTATTTTTTCGAAGCTTCTCACAGGGCAAGCAAATTGCGACTCCTCGTAATGGCTGCTGACTCTTTGTTTTCAAGTAAATAAACAATACTCAAGCTACCAAGTAGAAGTTACTTGATATTAATCACACCGATATTGCCATAAGACATAGCCCTTTTTGACGGTTTAGTAGAAGGTGGGCAAGACCAGCATTTAAGCTGAATCAAGATGAAGTATACTAGATTTTAATATTCATTTAACGTGAACTTTATGACTATTTTCCTGCAACTGTCACAAAAGATTTAAAAGGAAATCCTCTTTTTTAAAAAAGGGGATTTTTTTATTGCTTAAAAAGAACATTTGTTCTATATCATGAAAAAGGGCATTTTTTTCAATAAAGTTCCCAAATTTATATTTGGGAACGTTTTTTCGTGGTAAAATAGAGCAAATAGAGGTGATTAGCATGCAAAATACCAAGCAACCGAAATTCATGAAGGATTTTCTAGTTTATTTGACGACCATCAAAGGAAAATCACAGCGCACAAGAAAAGAATATGAATATGACCTAACCTTATTTTTCCGTTTCCATAAAGCAATCCAGGAGGATCTGGATATAGAAAATTTAGTAGCCATTGATATTGCCACTATTACAATAGAAGAAATTCGTGATATTACATTAGAGGATCTTTATTACTTTATGGAGTACTGTGAAGTACAGCGAGGAAATTCTGCTGCTTCGAGGGCACGAAAAGTGGCGACATTAAAATCCTTTTTCAAATACTTAAAAGGAAAACGTCGACTTATTGAGGAAAATCCAGCAGAAGAATTAGAAACACCAAAAATTGGCCGAAAAAGACCAATTTATATGAATCTTCAAGAGGCTACTCAATTTATCGATGGAATACCGATAAATCAGGCATCACCAAGAAATTACTGTATGATGATGTTTTTCTTGAATTTAGGAATACGTGTGACGGAGCTTTGCCAGCTCAATAAAACATCTATTCAAGGACGTTATTTAACGGTTGTCGGGAAGGGCAATAAGGAGCGTACTGTCTACTTAAACGATAGCTGTTTGCAGGCACTCGCAGATTATGAAAATAGTGGGAAAACGCCTTATAAGGGGGACGGGGATGAGCCTCTTTTCGTCTCACAAAAAGGAACACGCTTTACGCGCCAAACTGTTGCCAAAATCGTGAAGCGCATTAATCAACAATCAGGTCTTCAAAAGGAACGACTTACACCACATAAGTTGCGTCATACATCTGCGACTATGATGTATAAAGCAGGTGCAGATATTCGGAGCTTACAGCATATCTTAGGACATTCAAGTGTAGCGACGACTCAAATTTATACGCATATAGAGGACGAGCAGCTACAACATGTTTTAGAAAATAATCCCTTTAATATTGTGCGCGAGAGATGATTTTTACCCCTCTCTGTCGAATATAGTAGTATGCCAAATGAAGGGGGTTAACTTATGATGTTAGTAGCAAAAGAACAATTCGACGCAACAAGGGCGCAATTACTTCAAACGATTCAAAACTTAGACAATACAACCTTTAATGACAAACCAGATGCACAAAGCTGGAGTGTAGCACAAATCTGTCATCATCTTGTGTTAGTAGAGGAAGCAGCCAAAAAAGCCATTACATGGGGATTACAAGCCCAAGAACAATCATCACCTGCAAGAAAAAATGTTCAGCTTGTTGTTTTGGATAGAACAAAAAAATTTCAAGCACCAACTATTGTGGAGCCAATAGATCAGCCTTTTACCGTTCAGGAGATGCTAGATTTACTAGCCACAACAAGAATGAATTTTCTCGCTTTTTTACAAACAATTGAAGAACCTGAAATTTTAACAAAATATGCTGTGAAGCACCCAGCCTTAGGTACATTGCCACTCGATCAATGGATTGAAATGGTGTATTTACACGAGCAGCGTCATATCGAGCAAATACAAGAAATAATGAAATAAACATATGGCAAGTAAGTATAGAGGGATTTGAGCACACAAGTGTGAGCCAAATTCCTTTTATTGTTATATGCTTTTTCTATCATAACCTCTTGACGTGCTACATAATCTGTTATATATTAAATAAAAATAATAACAACTGTTATAAAACAGTTTTCAAATCAAGGAGGAATTTTTAATGACAAAGTATCGAGACGGCTATGAATTTTATTGTGAAATGTGTGAGCGTTATGGGTTAGAGCCAATTTCTTTCCGCTATTATGTATTACAGTTATCACAGCAACAACTGTCTGCTTATAACATGCAAGCAAAACAATTAGGCATTTAAAGGACGTGGTTATGACGGAAGCCGACGTGAATATTTTATGAAAAGCCCAGCCATACTAAATACAATGGTTCGGGCTTTTGCGATTTTTAAAAGAAATTTCAGATAATTTATTGACAAGCATCATACTCTGTTATATATTTTTAGAAAATAATATTACTGTTATATAACAAAAATCAAAAACCACATTTAGTAGCAATCATGAAAGGAAGTTAGAAGGGTGACAGATTATCGAGAGGGTTATGAATTTTACCGCCAAGTATGTGAGGAGCACGGACTAGAGCCTATTAATTTTCACTATTATATTTTAAATTTATCGCAAGAGCAGTTACATGCATATAACCAATATGCAAAATCATCAGAAGAGTCAATCGAATATGAGGTTTCTTAACTTGTAAAATACCTTATTACCTCTGTGGGTTCGTAAGGTATTTTTGCTTTCACAAAAAATTTACATAGCTGCATTCTCTTTATCTAGCATAATTGAAATTTGTATTTAATAGATAAATAGCCTAAAGAAAGCACTTTCAATAGTACAAAAGTATCAAAAAACTTTACAATTAGGTAAATTTAGGGTGTTTATAACCGCTATTTTTTGGCTATTTTCTCATAAATCCTCAAATAGGGCTTTAGATGTTTTTGATATTTGGGTTGAATTAACTGCTTTTCTAAGACTATAATATAATTACATAAAAAAGGGCGATATACCACAACTTTATACCTCGCTGTAAGATAAAGCAAAAGTACCAAACCCTTCATATTTTAATGAACGGAGAATGAAAATGATGAATATCACGCCTAATAGCATTAATCAAATGAACTATAGTCTAAAAGAATTACAAGATATCTTTTCCGCCATGAATAGTTCCATCATTGTAGCGATTACCGATCGTACCGGGAAAATTACGTTTGTTAATGATCATTTTTGCAAAATTTCGAAGTATACGCGTGAAGAATTATTAGGTCAAGATCACCGTTTACTTAACTCAGGCTTCCATCCTAAATCTTTCTTTAGAGAGATGTGGAGAACAATAGGTAATGGTGATATGTGGAATGGCGAGGTGTGCAATCGTGCGAAAGATGGCAGTTTATATTGGGTAAAGACAACGATTTTCCCATTCCTTGATGAAAAGGGAAAGCCTTATCAATATATCGCCATTCGCGTCGATATTACAGCGCAAAAGGACATAAAAAAAATTACCCATATTGCCTATCACGATGAATTAACAGGACTGCCAAATCGTCGTAAACTAGAACAGCGTTTAGAAAATGAATTCCATCAATCTCGACGTACAGGAGATAAATTTGCGTTATTTTTCATTGATGTGAATCGATTCAAACACATTAACGACGGGCTTGGTCATATTATCGGCGATATGTTTTTAGTGGAAATGTCGAATCGTCTACGAAATGTTGATTATACATCTAATTCATTCTATCGCCACAATAGTGATGAATTTGTCATGATTTTAAATGACGTCAGTCGCATTGACGAAATGGCCAAAGAAATCATTAATGTCTTCAATGAAAGTTTCATCGTCGATACCTATGAATTTTATGCAAGCATCAGTATCGGCATTAGTATATTCCCAGATCATGCAAACTCTGTAGAAGAATTATTGAAAAATGCGGATATTGCCATGTATGCAGCAAAATCTACGCGTGGAAATCAGTACCGTTTATACCGTGACAATATGGATGAAGCCAACGATAAATGGCTTCTATTAGAAACAAAATTACACCAAGCATTAAAACAGGACCGCTTAGAATTACATTACCAGCCTAAAATTGATTTAAAAACAGATACGGTCATTGGCATGGAAGCCTTGCTACGCTGGTATGATCCTGAATTAGGTCATATTCCACCAGATCGTTTTATTCCATTTGCAGAAGAATGTGGGCTTATTAATGATATCGGTGTTTGGGTATTACATAAAGCCTGTGCTCAAGCTCGTTTTTGGAATGAAGCACATAATTTAACATTGCGCGTAGCCGTCAATATTTCTCCGATTCATATTAGTACAAGTAGCTTTGTGGACATGGTGTGTGAAGTCATTGCAGAAACAGGCATTGACCCACACTTATTAGAAATTGAAATTACGGAAATGAGTATGCTTGATTATACGGAAGATTTAATTGATACCATCAAGCAATTACGGGCATTGGGCATTACGATTTCATTAGACGATTTCGGGACAGGCTATTCATCGTTAAACTACTTAAAAAAATTCCCTGTGGATGTCCTTAAAATTGACCGTGCCTTTGTCCGTGACATTGTGCCTGAAAAATCAGGGATTGCGATGATTTCAGCTATGATTTCCTTAGCACATGCTTTAAATCTTCAAGTAGTTGCTGAAGGTGTCGAGGAAGAAGCTGAATTGAACGTACTTCGTGAGCATGGCTGTGAGTATGTGCAGGGTTATTATTTCAGTAAGCCATTGTCTGTAGATGATTTTACAGATTTAATCGTTAATTCTGTGACAAAATAGACCAGTTATGAATTGCTATTCCTGAATGATTTTGCTAAAGTGGGATAAAGCCAAACAGTTCATACAATATTCAATTTGATGATGTGGCCAAGTAAGTAAGAATTGTGAGACAGAAAATATAGCAATTGCTGAGAGCTATATCACCGCTTCTTTACTGAACACCTACCACGGAGATGTTATGCAAACATAACCGAGTCGTTTTCGTTACCAAACGTGAGAGGGTTTTAAGTTCTACTTAAAGCTAAATCAAGGTGGTACCACGTCTATCCAGCACAAAGACGTCCTTATTCAGAGGACAGCTTTGTGCTTTTTTCATTCAGCTTGATAGTAACAGCTCGCTGAAACAAGCTAAACGCCCTGGTAGATGGCACTGTTTTTCTTACACCAAGGCAACAATGATTTAACAAAAATTGGAGGAGATCACATGTCAAAACAATTAGAAGATTTTTCGAAATGGTATATTGAGACTATCCAAAAAGCTGATTTAATGGATTATACACCTGTTCGTGGCTGTATTGCCTTTAAACCTGATGGCTATGAGATTTGGGAGCATATTCAAGAGGAAATGGATCGTCGCTTTAAAGAGACAGGGCATCGTAATGCCTATTTCCCAATGCTTATTCCTGAATCTTTCTTCCAAAAAGAAAAGGATCATATCGAAGGATTCTCACCTGAGCTACCTTGGGTAACAGAGGCAGCAGGGGAACAATTAGAAGAACGTCTGGCACTACGTCCAACGTCTGAAACGATGATTGGCCATCTTTACTCCAATTGGATTAAAAGCTACCGTGACCTACCCGTTTTGATTAATCAATGGGCAAACGTCTTCCGTTGGGAAAAGAAAACTCTTCCTTTTATTCGCACATCTGAATTTTTATGGCAAGAAGGACATACAGCGCACGTCGATGAAGAGGATGCTCGTCAAGAAACGATGCAAATGCTTGAAATCTATAAAGAAGTTGTAGAACAAGTACTAGCAATTCCAGTTTATGACGGACAAAAAACACCTTCTGAACGTTTTGCAGGTGCTGTCGATACGTATTCGATTGAGGCGATGATGAAAAATGGCAAGGCTGTGCAAGCTGGTACATCTCATTATTTAGGCACGAAATTTGCAGAAGCCTTTAACATTAAGTATTTAAATAAAGCGAACCAGCATGAGTATGTACACACAACATCTTGGGGTACATCTACGCGCTTAATCGGCTCGGTAATTATGGTGCATGGTGATGAGCAGGGGCTTGTTTTACCTCCTCGCATCGCGCCAACTCAAGTTGTTTTAATTCCAGTGGGACCATGGAAAAAGAACCCTCAAATTATGGAGCATCTAGATGAAATTTTTGTCGCTTTAAAAGCGAAGGGCATTCGCGTACGCCTTGACGATTCGGACCAATCACCAGGCTTTAAGTTCAATGAATGGGAGCTAAAAGGGGTGCCAGTTCGCATTGAATTAGGACCTCGTGATCTTGACAACAATCAAGCTTTACTTAAAGCCCGTGATGAAGAGGAAAAACGAACAATTGATTTAGCTACGATTATCACAGCCATTGAAGAAGAATTAACAACCATGCAAGCGCGCTTACTCGAAAAAGCACGTCAGTTCCGTGAAGCAAACACACATACAATGATTGATTCATTACCACAATTACAACAGCATATTGAAGCAGCCAAAGCAAACGGTACAATTCCTGGCTGGGTACTAGCTGGTTGGTGTGGAGAAGATGCATGCGAGGAAAAAGTGAAGGAAGAAACAAAATATACATCTCGTAATATGCCGTTTAATCCACCAACAACAAAAACAACATGTATTGGCTGTGGAAATGAAGCTAAACATACGGTTTGGTTTGCACAAGCCTATTAATAACGACTACAACAGCCTCCTATTTAATTAGGAGGCTGTTGTTATGAGGTGGTGATCGATTACATCCTTTGCTTTCGGGAAGTAGTCCAATTTTAAGCTTTCGCCATCCATCTGTCTGATCAGTTAAAAAGACTGCCGTTACGCCCCCATTAGGATATTTAAAATAGTCCTGATAACCTGATAATATCGTTAAAAACTGAAGATTGTTTGCATGCAATTCTGTCTTTTCATACAGCTCTCACTTCGCTGTTTCTTCAAGGGTTTCCCCTGGCTCCATTACTCCTCCAGGTAATCCCCACATTTCGATATCAGCACGAAATTGAAGTAGAACTTCTCTCGTTTGATTTAAGACAATTACTGTAGAACCTACTAAAATAACAGGCATTGTCCCAATTAGTTGTCTTAATTATGGTTACATAATCACTCATAGCGCCCCTCCAACATAGTTAGCCAGATTTTTATTCTACTTATGATAAAATGAAGGGGTGTTATATCTTGAAAATTTCCTGAAGAAATGGGGATATAGCGATTAAAAATGATGCTACTATGACTCAATTTTTTGATAAGGATGCTAACAGACTATTTTTGACAAGGAGATAAGGGAATGACAGATACAACAGGCTGGAAACAGAATGCACAAAATCGTCCATTTATTGCCTCATTTAGTGGTGGAAAGGACAGTACTTTAGCTTTATATAAAGCATCCCAGGTAGGTCAGGCTGTAGGACTGCTTGTGATGCTAGAGGAGGAAGGGAAACGTTCGAGGTCACACGGCATGCCACCTGAGCTTATCCAGGCGCAGGCTGACTCGATCGGATTGCCTGTCTTTACGGCTGCAGCTAGTTGGGCAGACTACGAAAGTGTCTTTATGCACCTTTTAGAAAAGGCAAAACAGCAGGGGGCAGAAGTGTTAGTGACAGGTGACTTAGATATGCCTGCACATGGCTGCTGGCATGATAAGGTCACAAAAAATGCTGGGTTACAGCTAGGCATGCCATTATGGGAAATGGACCATCGCGAAGCAGTCGATGAATTTATTAACTTAGGATTTATCACGATGATTGTCACGGTCAACTTATCCTTAGGAATGACTGAGGATGATTTAGGGCGAATACTTACCCCTGAATATGTATTAGAACTAGAAGCTCGTAAGATTGACCCGTGCGGGGAGGGAGGAGAATTCCATACAACCGTCATTGATGGCCCTCTTTTTCAGCAGCCAATAGCTGTGCGCAAATGTCCAATTATAAGAGATGGAGACTATGCATTTTTACCTTTAGAACTAGCGTAAATCCACAGCCTTTCTTGTGATGATCATGGTTTTTCCTTTTAATGTATATGGTCGTGTGTAATAAAATGATTACAGAGGAAAAATACATTAAATGGGGATGAATTACTATTAGTATTAAGTGCTTTGTCAAATCCTTATCGTTGAAAAATGATTGCCACTCTTCATCAAGAAAAGCAATATGTTAGCTGGCTAGCGCGAGAGTTAGGGAAGCTAAATTGATTAATGGTTATCACGAAATTTCTGAAAGTGGCAAAGCATTGAAAAAATACTGAAACAAGTTGATTAGACAAATGAGCGTTTCTTAAATAAACGATTTCGAGTAATAGAGAAAACAATGAGTCAACATATAGGCTTACTACATACTCTGGTTTTCATGGCTCTCATAATAAATTTAAAGAAATAGATACTAATAATGAACGAAAAGTACAAAGGCTCTCACCTCTGTACTTTTTTTGCATTTTGGCTGTTTCTTCTTTATAGGTATAGAATCCATCTCATTTTGTCCAAAATAATCATTGACCGGACACTAAATGGTGTCATATAATTAAGACACCATTTAGTGTCCTATTAGAAAGGGTGGTGGTTTTGAATAATAATCATCAAGAGCGTGACGTTTATGTAGCCATTGCTGACCCTACAAGACGAAAGTTGATTCGTTTACTGGCAGAGACAGATGAGTTACCGCTTCACGAATTAACCGCTCAATTTGACATGGGGCGTACCGCTGTTTCGAAACATTTAGCCATCCTGAAAGATGCAGGTCTTGTCGTTGCTCGCAAGGAAGGTAGAGAGACAAGGTATCGGCTGAATGCGGCCCCGTTGAAAGAAATACAGGATTGGGTATCGTTTTATGAAGGATTTTGGAAAGAAAGAATCGCTAAATTACATCTATTATTGGAGGAAAAAAAATGAAACCAGATGTATCATTAGATTTTACATTTACAAGTTCAATCGAGCAGGTTTGGCATGCTTTAACCGATTCAGATACGCTAGCAAAATGGATTTGGAATAATGACTTCCAACCAATCGTTGGGCATAAATTTCAATTCCGTGCTGAACCAAATGAATGGTGGGACGGCATTGTAGACTGTGAGGTACTTGTAGTAGAAGAGCCTCATACATTATCTTACACTTGGACAAGTGCTGGTGAAACAACGACTGTTACATGGACATTAACACAAGATTCAGATGGCACGACTCAGCTTCATCTTGATCAAAGTGGCTTTAGCGAAGAAACAAAAGCTCGTCAAGGGGCAATCGAAGGGGCAACATATGCTTGGACGAATATGAGCACACAGCTTGAAAAAGTACTAGCCTAATACAAATCAAACGATAACAAGGAGAGCGCAATTCCGTAGCAAGAATTGTGTTCTTTCATTTTCACTCAAATTTTTTAATTTACTAGACATGGAAGGATAACTAAATGAAGATCAATCAACTAATTGCCAACAATATCAACCGTTTAGATGTCGTCTTACCAGAACATCAATCATTGGGTATAGCCGGTTTGTCTGGCTCAGGGAAAACGACATTTTGTCAAACGATTGGGGAAGAATCCAAAAAACGTCTCGTTTCTTTATTACCTAAGGCGGAGTATCAATATTTATTTCCAAACATTATGGAAACGAACTTCAGTGCCATCAAAATGGAGGATATGCCCCTCGTACTTTTTTTAGGAAAATCCTCTATCTCCAGCAACCCACGTTCAACGATTGGTACTCATACGGGTGTTTTTAAAGAAATTCGTAATCGACTGGCGGATGAATTTCAACTTTCTCCAGAGATGTTTTCCTTTAACAATGCATTAGGCTGGTGTCCTGCATGTAAAGGACGTGGCACGACGAAAAATGTAGAATGTAAAAAATGCTCAGGTAAACGCTATAGTCCTGAAGTGGAGCAACATAAAATAGCTTTATGGAATGAATCATACAGTATTTCTGATATTCACAATTTCAGTATCGAAACGATCTATTCCTTATCAAAAGAATTAAATATAAGTGAAGAGAAGCAACATATTCTTCAAAATATTATCCAGATGAATATTGGCTATTTAACATTAAATCGTATTATGGGGACATTGTCGGGCGGAGAATTAACAAGACTTTACTTAGCAGAATTCATGGCTACTAGCGAAAACACGGTCATTATTGTCGACGAAATTTCTGTTGGTCTTGACCATGACACATTACTAAAAATCTTAGAGCAAATCCAACAGTTGGGCACTAAAAACCAAATTTGGCTTATTGATCATTCAGATACGGTGCTAGACACGGCAAATAAGCACCTATTCTTTGGACCAGGGAGTGGGAAATACGGCGGTAAAATCGTGGAAGAATCTCCTCGACCACAGCCTATCTATTCAGAACGAAACCCATCAAAGCCAACATCCTTTTATCAATTCCGAGACTTATATTGCCGCAATATACAAATGGACGAAATAACCATTCCGCAAAACCGACTTATTACTTTTACTGGGGAGTCTGGCTGTGGGAAATCAACGCTTGTGAATGAGTGTATCGCTAAAGATTTTGTCAAACGCTATCCAAAGGACAAACTAGTGATGGTCGGGCAGGATCGGAATCAGTCCATTACTAGTCGATCAACTGTCGCAACTTTCCTCGATATTAAAAAGAAACTAACCAAATATAGCGAGGACATTGATGCTATTTTCCAACGCTCGATTGAAGACATTATTGATGAACTTCCTCATGAAGATATCGCCCATAAACGTTTAAGCTTACTAATTAAACTAGGGCTAGGCTATTTGACACTGGAAAGAAAAACACAATCGCTGTCGACTGGTGAATTCCAATGTGTGCATTTAGTATCGGAGTTATTTGCGAATTCGCGAAATCCACATACACTGTTTATTTTTGATGAGCCTTCTAAAGGATTATCTCAAAACATTTTAAACCAGTTTATTGATAGTGTAAGGGACATCCTTGAGGATGAAGCTATCTCTATCATCATGATTGAGCATAATACCTATATGTTAGAGAGCTCTGATTTCATTGTAGACTTTGGTAAAAGACAGCAGGAGCCTGTGACACATCTTGAGGTAGTTTGTCATGAGGACTATTATAATCAGGTTAACTATACAAAAACGGCTCCATTACAAATCGCGTCTACGCTCGCATCAAGAAATGGTATTCAATACTTAGAAGACCAACCTATCAGCTATTTTAAAAAGGCTGAAAATATTTATAAAGGTGGCATTTTAAAAAGCCTATCTTCAATGGCACGTCTCATTTACGGTGACTACGAATCCAATAAAATAGCGCCTGTTATTGCGATCGACTTGGAAAGACATTTATATAGTCAGTATAGTTTTCTGTATGAAATGGGTGGTCTGATTAATCATATTGTCGCTGCACACCCAACGAATAAGGATACAAGAAGCTTCGATTTCTATAGCCAAGACAATCATTGTCCAAGCTGTTCAGGGAGATTGGAAATTTCCAAATTCGATTTTGATCTAGTCGTACAAGATAAAAACGTGCCATTTTGGGATGGCTTATTACACCCAGATATTATGGAGGTCTTAAAATACTATCAACATGCGAAGCTGGAATTTCTTTTTGAAGAAATTAAAAATGAACTTGGTCAAGACATTAGTAAAAGTTACAATGCTATGACTGAGGAAGAAAAGCATACATTTTTATATGGGTATTGGGATAAGTCCTTTTATGATAAGGCAACAAAATCTTCGAAGAAATGGGAAGGTTTTAACTTTATCATTGGTCGCTATATCGTCATTTCAAAATCCTTTATTAAGGAGCAAATGAAGGAAACAAGAGAGATGATGCCTTGCCCAATTTGTCATGGCACTGTGCTTAACCACCAGAAAAAATTACAATTTGGGGACACAGATATTCGTGACTTGATTCGTCAACCTCTTGATGTGGTAATAAAAACTGTAGGGAACTTACCACAACTTGAAAAATTGAAAGCCATTGTAGGGGGTGACATGTCACTTCTACAAGATGTCTCCTTATTGCCAAGAGAAATACAAGTAGCGTTGAAAATGCTGGAATTAGAGCTAGCAAGCTTTGTTGGCTATGAAATGGTCCTACAAAATGCACTTCCATTCTGGGACAAAATCCAAGATTATATAAAGAACATCAGCCTAAAAAACCAAGTAACCATCTGTGATTTTGCCAATATTTACGAGACAAGAGAAAATATCATCGACCAGTATTTTACGAATGGAAAATACAAAAAATTAACGTATGTTTATGAAGCATTTGGCTATAAAAAAATTGTCACTCAAATCAATAAAGTAAAAGCTAGTCATAGTTGTCCATTCTGCAAAGGGAAAAAGGTGCTTTCAGAGGATGGATTGCATGATGGGGTCCATAAATTAACCGTTCCATGTGTCAACTGTGGTGCAAGTGGTATAAACGATGAAGGTCGCCAGCAAATTGTTGATGGCATTGATGTGGAAACGTGGCTAACTGGTACTGTCAGTGATGTAGTAATAGAAGGCTCTCATCTTGAGGCAGTTGCCAATATTCCTATTTTCAATCGCATTCGTGAGCTGAATAAACAGGAAATGATGGCGGTTTATCAGTTCTTACAGCATAATAATTAAAGCTAATATGTTAGAAAGCCCATTTGCACTGAGCAGATGGGCTACTTTCATTTGACTAGAATCACACACTAATTTTTCCAAAAACATTCAAATCTGTATCGTCTTTGAGCTTTTCATCGTACTATAGGAATAGCCAGATTGGCAGGAAAAGGGAGGATATTCTTTGGTAAAAAAAGTGCTGTTATTTGGGGATATTGGCATTGATGATACCGTAGCATTAATTTATGCCAGGCTCAATCAGGAAATAGAAATTGTTGGGTTAGTGGCAGACTACGGCAATGTATCGCGAGAAGATGCGGTATCCAATATTTATTATGTCATGAGATTGTTTAACTTCCCTCAAGGGATTCCCGTTATTTTAGGAGCAGAAGTACCTTTAACTGGTGAACAGCCGACTTACTATCCAGAAATACACGGCGAACGGGGATTAGGACCCATTATTCCAAATGATGATCATGAATTAAAAATTGAAAACTTTTTTGAAATCGTCAATATTATAGAAAGATATAAAAATGATGAACTAACAATTGTTAATATTGGGCGATTGACCTCGCTCGCAACAATGTTTATCCTCTACAAAGAGCTTATGAAACATGTCAAGGAATTTTATATTATGGGTGGAGCGTTTTGGGTTCCTGGCAATGTCACAACAGTGGCAGAGGCAAATTTTCATGGTGATCCGTTTGCGGTTAATATCGTGCTTACCTATGCAAAGAATGTCACAATCATTCCCTTGAATGCTACACAAAAGGCGATTGTCACGCCAGGTATGGTAGACTATATTGATTCATTTGGACAAACAAAAATCCTCAAGCCATTAATGGAATACTATACTCGCTTTTATCAAGAACGGGACCCCTCACTTTTAGGGAGCCCTGTGCATGATGCGTTAACGCTGATGGCTATAATGGAGCCTGACATGTTTATATATGAGTCCTATCCCGTAACTGTTGTCGATAAATTAGAAGGCCCTGCAAGAGGGCAAAGCATTGCTGAAACACGGCCTTATGAAAGTATAAACAATGGCGAGAAAAAACATCGTATTGCCTTTGATATCCAATACGAGAAATTTTTCCACCACTTTTTGACGATCATGACAGGGCAACCATTGCAGTAGCTTATTCAAAAACACCGTTCCGTAAAATCACAAAATCAACATGGACATTTACTTTCATATCTTTATACATCTTATGCCATTTTTCTTTAGTGAGTTCAGAATGTCTCACAGAGCTTCGGTATTTTTCACCGAAACCAAAAATATCGGATTCGACTTCCTGACTATGGGCAATCACTCTTGATACTTCCTTCGACAATTTTTTCTCAATCGCTTTTTCTAGTGCCGATACACTTTTTGGGTCACCTTGGTTAATATCTGGGTACACTTCTAATACTCTTGACTTGATTTTGATGTTTAGGTCAAATGTTGGTTTATCCGCATCGATTAATTGTATTTCTCTTTTCGAATGAATCGCATCAAAGGCTACTGTGATTTTGTTGGCTTTTTTTTGAAGGATCTTGGATGGAACATCTTCGTTGTCCAGTATAGTTTCATATAGTCCCACTTTGAATGTGTCTCGAACGATTTTTACGTAAAAGCTATCTTTAACTGGTAGGGTGCTGACCATTTTACTTCCTTTAAAAAGAGCGACACCACTTAACTCCACTAGCTCATCATCTCTTTTTAATATGGGCATAGCTAAATCTTTGCCAATTGAATAATAATCGTGGGCAATTTGATGAAGCGTGGACGAAATCATATATTCCTGCTTGACGTTTTGTTCGATGAGCCTAAAAATATGCTGCCCAATGTCCTCGATATTTTTGTATTCGTATTTCAGTAATGGTGCTGCTTCGCCTTCCACAACTGCCATAAAGATTCCATTGCTGACACTTGCATTTTCTAGATTTGTATCAAGATAATAACGAAGATCATCTTTCGCAAGTTCTTCACCGAACAAAATTACCCTCATTTGACCAACCATGATTTTTTTCGAAAGCTTGCGATTGGCTTCCATTCGATTCCCTTTACTTGTATCGTTTTCCGTTGTTAGAACTTCCACATTGCTTTGGAATTCAGGATTTACTTCACGTATGACGGCTGTCGTTGCAATTTTTTCTTCTTTTCCTATATCGTAGCCGACTAAAGTGGTTAATCCTACTTTATCCAAAATATTCGTTTGGGCACATCCATATAAAAAAACAATCGATAGAAGAACCAACCATTTTCCTTTAAGCTTGTTCATTCTTTTTCACCTTCTTTGATGTGAGGTTCTTCTTCAGTAGGGCGATTGGCCATAGCACAAGAGGGTAGACAAAGATCACAAAAAATGCCACTTGTCCAAACACCGTGTTGATTGTATTGATCTGTGTGCGTGTTTGAATAAGTAATGTTCCAATGAAAACAAAGAACGAAAGTATCCAGACAAAAGTCGTTCCACTTATATTGACTAATCGAATTGCTCCCCGATAGGCCGCCCATAAATACAGACAAAGATTAGGTAAAATAATCAACATCCAAAAACAAACGGCTACAAATTCAAAGCGTTCCATGAAAGGGAAGCTAATAAAGCTAAACAATGTCAAGGTTGCCCAAATTGTTTTCAGTAGTTTGCCTTCACTGTAGTAGGTGATAGACACCAGCATGACGGCTAAATAGATGACCGTTGAAGCCAATAACCCTAAATGGACAGGTTTTCTAACATTTTCCTTGTCTTTCACAAAGGGATAAATCACGTTCAAAATTTCAAAGCCAATGATGGTAAAAGTCATCGAATGGGCACCCTTTAAAATCGAGCGAAAGTCGTTTTCTAAAATAGGAAAGAGACTTTCTGCTGAGGAATACTTCAAAGGGAAGGCTAACATCGGCATAATCCATAACGATAGGATGATACTAAAAAAAGACACCCCAACAATTACTCGAAGCCCACCCGTAAAGGCATAAATAATAATGATTAATAACGTAGCAGATAGAAACCATGTCCCAATACTTGGGAAAATCCATGCTTGTATAACTTCTATATAGTTTCGCAAAACGGAAAAGAATGCTACAGAACAATAGATGACATACATAACATTAAAAAAATTGCCAATCCATTTGCCAAAAATATCGATTTGAATTCCATATAAATCATTGGAGCCATAGATTTCTAAAGTTTTAATCATACAAAATGTGACGATATGTGTAGCAATACCAGCCAGTAGAACTGAAATCCATGCATCTTGTCTTGCATCCTGATAGATAATGCGTTGAAATCCCTGTATACCAACCCCAATTTGTGCACCGTGTACCACAAAAAAAAGCAAATAAGCATTGATCATATCTTTAGGGCTAAGTTGTATAGGTTTTGCCATTTATCTCACCTTCAGTTCAACTTTTTTCCGGTGTTACAGGCTCAGGCTCGAATTTATAATCATCCTTCGGTCTTGTTAAAGCAGGTCTTTTTGCTGTTAAGGGAATGGGCATTCTGATAATACTATCCCGCATTTCCTTCAATCTTGGTGGGTAGAAAGGAGACATATATGGTGCCCCCAAGCTTGTCTGGCGTAACAGATGAATAAGAATAAAGCAAAAAGCCAGCATGATGCCATAAAAACCCCAAAATCCTGCAAGTATAATAATAGGGAAGCGAATAAGACGAACCACATTGCCCATCATATAACTCGGTGAGGTAAATGATGCTAAAGCACTTAGTGCAATAATAATCAGTAAAATATTACTTGTTATACCTGCCTGTACAGCTGCTGTCCCGATAACGATACCGCCAACGATACCAATCGTTTGTCCAATTTTAGTTGGCAATCTGGCTCCAGCTTCTCTCAATAATTCAATGATAATTTCCAGCAGTAAAGCTTCAAATATCGGTGGGAACGGAACCAAAGCCCTCGATTCACTTAATGGTACGAGGAAGGCTTGCGGAATTACCTCGTAATGAAAGGTCAAAGCTGCCACGTAAAAAGGTGTTAAATAAACGGACAAAAAAAAGGCAGTAAGTCGCAATAAACGGAGAAAAGTAGCAATTTGCCATCTTAAATTTTGATCTTCCTGACTTTGGAAAAACTCAGTAAAGGCTTGGGGGCCAATGATGGCCATTGAGCTACCATCTACAAGAACGCCCACCTTGCCATCTAAAACCGCATCACAAAATCTGTCAGGTCTTTCTGTCAGCAGCATCTGTGGGAAGACTGATAATGAATTATCATCAATCATTTCTGCTAGAACCGCACTATCGAGCAATTCATCGATCGTAAGGTCTGTAATTCGCTGGCGTAACGTCTGGACCATTTGATCATTAGCAATCCCATGCATATATAGGAGTGAAACAGACGTATTGGTGCGCGCGCCAACTTTTATTTTTTCATTGCAAAGATTCGGACTTACTATGTAGCGACGAATTAAGGAAATATTCGTTGAAAGACTCTCATTGAAACCAACCTGTGTACCAATTACTTGTGATTCATTTTCAGGAGCTGACAAAGCTCTAGATTCTCGGCTAGCGATATTGGCTAAAATCACTTGTGAGCTACCGTCTACATGAATCACAACAGATCCATTGACCATTGACGCTACAGTTTCCTTTAATAAACTGGCTTGACTTACTTCAGCAATAGAAATAGCCATCACAATGTCCTCTGGTGTTTCATGTGGCTTGTTCTGTAAACAGGCGATAATATCATTATTCAAAGTTTGATCATCAATTAAGTTATCGATATAAATAAGGGTCAAGTTTGGAGGAAGTGATTTAATAATTAAATCAGCTGGATCATTTGTTGCATTTTTGATTGATTGAATAAAATGTTCTGTTGTATGTGCAACCCTCACAAGATTTTCTTTAGGTGCCTCTTTGATGGAAGGTGGCTGTTGTTTATTGAAAGGTAGTTTAAATTTCATGATGAATTGTAGGCTCCCTTCATTGCTAACTTCTTTTATAGAATTGTCTTGAAAGGGGTATTCTATACTTATTTCCTTCATTTTCATCATCAAGTAGACAGTACTTAACAAAAAGTGGTAGTATAATAGTATTCTTAAAAACAGAAGGGAGATCAGCCGTTTATGCTAAAACTAATTATCGCAAATTAAATTCCAATGAATTTAATAAAGGGGCTATTCTATAATTTTTTGTGAATTATAGGGTTTATTTAGTATGGCCCTCTTGCGATAACGAAGAGCAGCATAATCCTGTCTGATCCATGTAAACAGAGATCATTGGTAGTTACTTAAGTGGCTAGCATTATTTTCTGTATATAACAAAGGACTTTATGAGTTTGTTCTCATAAGGTCTTTTTTCTGTTTTTTGGAGGTGAGTATTCCCACAATAATGAGCTAATAAAACATAAAATCGGAGGGAATAGACGTGATAAAATATGAGTTAATGAGTAATTATCGTCATGATGAAAAATTGAAGGCCAGCTTTAATGATTTAGCCATCGAAACATTCGGCTTAGATTTTAGAGGCTGGTACAACAAAGGCTATTGGAATGATCGATATATTCCGTATTCTTTTGTTCAGGGAGGAAAAGTGATTGCCAATGCCTCTATTCATAAAATGTCTGTACTAATAAATGGTCAACAATTAAAAGGGATTCAAATTGGTACGGTGATGACCGATGAAAAGTATCGCCATCAAGGTTTGGCTAAGCAGTTAATGCAGCATATTCTCAAGGAATACGAAGATGCCTGTGATTTTATGTATCTTTTTGCCAATGATACGGTACTAGATTTTTATCCAAAGTTTGGCTTTACACGAATTCATGAAAGCGAATTTAGCTTAGACCTCACGGAAAAGCCTATTCCACTGAGGGAGGATGCCATCGTCCGACAGTTGACAATTGAACAGGATCTAACACTCCTTGAAAACTATGCGAAAAATCGTCATATCCTTTCAAATATTGTAGATGTTGAACAAAACGAGAGTTTATTAATGTTTTATTTCACCCTAGTATTCCAACATGCCATTTACTATTTAGAAGATTTAGCAACCATTGTGTTAATGGAGGAAGAGGACGGGATATTAAATATTTACGATATCATCTCCCAGCAGGCAATCAATGTGGAGGCTGTGTTAGCAAGCATTGTGAAGCAAACAACGAAAAAGGTGGTATTTTATTTCACCCCTAACTTTGCGATGGACGGCATGACGGCAACCATCACACCAAATGATGACGATGCCTTATTCATCCTATCGAAAAAGCCACTCCTACAAGGTAACTTTATGTTCCCTTTAACATCCCATTGTTAGTCTGGACATGAGTGCTTTTAACAAAAATTCATCAAAGCAAAAATAACATGAATGCTAGCCCGTATCTTCAAAGGTGCGGGCTTTTTTTAGCCATTTATGATATTTTGTCAAATGGCTGTAACATTGTTGTTTTACGATACAAGCATCACATGAATGGAATTGAGGTTAAACACTATGAAAAAAATAATCATCATCTTATTTGCAGTAATGATAAGCTTGTACGTAGCCAAACTATGTGGGCAGGACAATAACGATGAAATGAAATTTGTCGACGACATTGCGCCAATCGCTGTTGCATTACATCAACAAAACGGAGAGATATTGCCTAGTATAACAATCGCGCAGGCTATTTTAGAATCCAATTTTGGACGGAGTGAATTGGCTGTCAATGCTAATAATTTGTTTGGGATAAAGGGACGGTATCAAGGGAAGTCCATCAAAATGCCGACAATGGAATATCAAAACAATAAAAGCTATACAACCGAAGCTGAATTTCGAGCCTATCCTGATTGGAAAAGTGCATTAAAGGACCATCGTCAGCTATTATTAAATGGAACGAGCTGGAATGCCCATCAATATGATGAGGTGCTGAAGGCAACCAATTATCAAGAGGCAGCCTATGCCTTGAAAAAAAGCAATTACTCGACAGACCCTTTATATCCTGAAAAATTAATTGCGATTATCGAACAATATCATTTAGGAAAATATGATCAATAGGAGTTCTATAAAATGAATATACTCATTGCTGATGATGAATTAGATATGTTAAAGATTTTACAAAGCTATTTTCAAAGGGAGGGATTCACTGTCTTTACTGCTACAAATGGGGAGGAAGCACTTGCGATATTTTATCAACAAAAAATTGATTTAGCGATTTTAGATTGGATGATGCCTAAAATAGATGGCATTACAGTTTGTCGTGAGATGAAAAAAACACAAAAAATCAAGGTTTTAATGCTTACAGCAAGGGACACTGGTGAGGATGAATTTCAAGCGCTAGCAGATGGAGCTGATGATTATGTCCATAAACCATTTTATCCAAAAGTACTCATTATGAGGGTGAAAAAATTGCTGCACATAGAGTCTGTCCAGCAACTAAAGGAAGTATCCTTCGATATCGCCAGCAAACGCGTTTGGCGAGCAGGGACAGAAATTGAGTTAACCAAAACAGAATTCGAGCTGTTACGCGTTTTTAGCCAGAATCGCAGACAAATCTTAACGAGAGATCAGCTCTTAGATTTAGTGTGGGGACTGGAATATGTCGGAGATCCTCGTACCGTCGATACACATATTCGACGATTACGAGAAAAAATAGGAGAGGACATTATCCAAACACATAGAGGTGTTGGCTATAGTACAAGCGAATGAAGCAAAAAATCGGCACTAAATTAACCATTTATATCACATTCGTTGTGATTGTCACGTTTACGATTTCGCTTGTCGTCAGCCAATTTTTTCTGCCTAAATATTATCTCTATCAGTTAAATAAAAAAGTAGCAGACGCTTATGAAACGTATCAGACCAAGGATGAACCTAGCCTAGTGGAACGACAATTTGATGTCACAATCATCACTGTGCCTCTTGAAGGCTCCATCGATAATCTGAACGAAAATTTAAGACTACAGCTGGCGAGAGAACAGATCGCTCTTAATAAATTTTGGGTTTCAGAAGAAGTGCTACAAGACATAGCTGGAGAAAAAATAGTAGGCAAACTGTATGATCAAGGAAAACAAAAATCGAGCTTTCTTGTACATTATGCCAAAGAGGGAAATCAGCTTATAATGATTGGGGCCTCTATGGCTCATTTTACGGATATTGCTTCTTTTATCAATCGCTTTAATTTCGTCTTTTTAATTGCCAGTATTTTAGTAATTATCATGGTGACAGCCCTCTTATCTCGCAAGCTGACCAATCCATTAAATGAGCTACAACAAGTGGCACAGGAAATTGGCGCACTAAATTTTCAGCAGGCAAACATTCAAACAGGTGATGAAATCGAAGAATTAGCCAAAAGTATTAATAAAATGAGTCAAACACTGGAATCAGCCCAACAGCAATTAACGCAACGCAATCTGGATTTGAAGCAATTTATGGTAGGCTTAACACATGAGTTAAAGACGCCTCTTGCCTTAATCAACGTATATGCAAGTGGAATGGAAGATGGGATGGATGATGGAACCTATTTAACCGTTATTCATCAGCAAATAGATCGAATGGAAAAAATCATCACAGATATGCTTTATTTCGCTAGAACTGAAGAAAACGATTCGAAAGTATCCAGCTTTGATGTTATTCAGCTACTGCAACAAATCATTCATAGCTATCAGCCGGTGCAGGGAGATAAACAAATTTTTCTTCAATCAGAACTAACCGAATTCATGCTAAACACCGAGCAAGAGAAAGTCCATTTTATTGTAGAGAATTTGATCAGTAATGCTGTCAAATATACCTCTGGTCGTGACATATTCATCTGCTTCGATTCACATGGGAGGCTAGAAATTACGAATGATACTACACTGCCAGATATCTCTAAAATATGGCAGCCATTTTATGTAGGGGAAAGCTCTCGAAACAAGCATATTTCAGGAACTGGTCTCGGTCTCGCCACAGTGAAAAGTCTTGCTGAACAATTAGGCTACAAGACTAAATCCACATTAGCCGATGGGAAAATCACCTTTACAATTAATTTTTGGCAGAGGGGATAGTGCCTTACTCTTTACAATGATGTAGATGGGGACTATTTCCTCCAATAGAGGAGCTAGACAATGGATTTTCTTTACATGTAGAGGTATTTGCAACAGAGTAAAGTGGGGGTAGCCATTATCTATGCTGATTGAAACTCAATAAAAGTGGTATCTTTTTAGCAAAGGTTGCACAAATAAAATGAAGGTGTTCATCCCTCATTTTATCGATGGCTGTTGTGACTAATACTTCTTCACATTGAAAATAAGAGCGTATTCTTCTCCTAATGATGTGCTATTTTATTCATTACTACTTACTAGTAAGAAAGACAAAAAGCCACTTTAGATTGGAGTAGAGCAAGCATCACTCTTAGGGGATTAGCATCATAGATGAAGTAGCTTATCGGATGCTGACGGAACAGAAATCAAATTAACATCATCTTTCAACATGAAAAGGGGGAGGTCACATGAAGTGACTCCCCTTTTGTTTATTAGGAAAGTATACGAATAGTTGAATCGGTTTTTGTTCTCACTTTTAACGTTAGCAGCATGAGAACAAACATTACCACTAATAGGGCGAAAAGGGCAACGTCAAATGTATTAGTGACATCTTTTATGACCCCAACAAGCATCGGAATAATTCCACTAATAATATAGCCACCAAATTGAATCATGGCTGTCCATTCGCTTGCAGCTTTTGGTGTAGTCGTTGCATCTAAAGGCAGAATCATAGCTAATGGGAATAAACCACCAGCACCTATCCCCGTTAATGCGGCACAGAGAATTGGAGAAGTCCCGCCAATTATTAATAATAGGATGCCGATAAAGGAGCTGAAAGCACATAGTAGCATCCAAGGTTTTCTCTTCACACTATTATTAATGATAATTGGAATAATAAAGCTACAAATCATTTGCATAACAGAAAAAATAGTAACCGTTGTTGCGGCATATGCATCACTATAACCCATGTCCTGTACTTTTGGCGCAAGCCATGTTGCCAAGGAATAATAAACACCTGATTGTAAACCAAACATCACCATCAAAAGCCAAACATAACGATTTCCCCAAGGTAGTCGGCTTTTTTGACTGACAGCTTGCTCTGCTATGTTTTGTGATTGATGTGATTTTTTTATAATAGGAATCCAAACGATGATTCCTACTAGTGCAAACAAAGACCAGATCGCTAAAGCGATGTTCCAAGATTGGTGAAAAGCATGCATAACAGGCACGACTAAGCCAGCACTTAAAGATGCACCAATCCCCATGCCAGCTGAATACACACCAATCATCGAGGATGAGGATTTAGGAAAATGCTTTTTAATATAACCAGAAATTAGTGGACCTGTAATGGCAATGCCTATTCCGCTAAAGACAGCTGTCAATAATAAAAGAAAAGGGAAAGTCGCTACTAAACGTAATGCAGTTGATACGCCAATTAATAAAATGGATAACGCAATCGTCAGCTCAATGCCCCACCGTGCACTTAACTTTCCAGCCAGTGGTGCAAAAAGCCCCATACAAAAAACGGGTAAAGCCGTTAGTAAACTGACGACAACACTCGACATCTGTAAATCGGCCTGGATATTTTTCAGCACGGGTGAGATGGATGTAATGGAAGCTCGTAGATTCATAGAGAGTATGAATAAAGAAAAAACGCTCCAAATAATATATAGATTTTTTGATTTTGCTATCATTGAAAGCACACCTCTTTTTGTCAATATAGATGATTATTTGATATACTATAATTAACTTTTTATTTTAAAAATAAACTATAATTTATCGACTTGTATACTATAATATACTTAATATACAAAGTCAATGAAAGGGGTGCGCATAATGAATGAGGAAAATATTGACTTATCTGGTCAAGTCGGGGTTAATCTAAGAGAAATTCGAAAAAACAAAAGGATGAGTTTAGAGGAGCTAGCGAATGTCAGCAATGTTAGTAAATTGACATTAGGGAAAATTGAAAGAGGGGAAACAAATCCAACCGTCAATATCCTTTGGAAAATATGTAGAGGGCTCAATATTCCACTCGTTTCTTTATTAACATTTGAAGAACATACAGAAGTCCATCGATTCGGCTCGGAGTATCAATTTGCAGGGCATAATAACGACTGGTTTGTCGAACCATTATTTAAAACACATGGATCAGAGTGGTATAGAGGCTGTATCGAGCCAAATAGTAAGTACAGTGAATGTCACTTAGCAGGGTCTGAAGAAATTGTACTTGTGTTAAATGGACAATTAGAGCTGAAGGTCGGAGAAAAATGCCATCAGTTAAACCAATGGGATGTCATTAAATTTAAAGGTGAAGAACTTCACACTTACATCAATCGCTCAAATGAAAAAGTACATTTAATGCTGTCGTTAACGTATACAACGCCCTAATTATCCCACAAAAACTAGGCAGAAACCTGACTCTAAAAAGGTTGATGTAAAAAATAGAAAGAACCCACTTTTAATAAAGAGGTTATACAAATACACAACAAGTATCATTAATTTTCTCAGTTATACCTGTTCTAAAGCAACCCCTTATCAGTATCGCCACAACCATTTACGAATGAACGGGGGAAGGCTTAATAAAAATATAATGAAAAAAGTCGCATTCCTATAGTTTAGGAATCGACTTTTTTGTGAAAATAATTATGTAAAACACATTGAAATAAAGCATGTCTTATGATAAATTTATATAGATAGACATTGTATATTTATTATACAGCGCATTATCCCTATTTTAATTATATAATACATTCTATTCTTTCGTCAACACTTTTAATAGTCTTTTTTTTTGAGGGGTGGTTTTGATGAAATCAACAGGGGCAAAACAGCAGATTGGGGGAAAAATGAACGAAGCAGTTCAAATCTTTTAAGGACTTAAAGGTAATCGAAAGGCTTCCTAAACATGTGAATGAAATTGAAAAAGATAAAGAAAGTAGGACTGATACTATATGTCAGAGAAAACCATTTCAGTTGAGACAAAAACGCCATACGGCATGATTGCCATTTTATTTATTGGGGCTTTTGTTGCTATATTAAATGAAACTTTACTAAACATTGCGCTTCCAGCCATTATGATTGAATTCGATGTGAATGCAACGGCAGTACAGTGGCTTTCAACAGGTTATATGTTAATTAACGGTATTTTAATTCCCGCCAGCGCGTTCTTCATTCAACGCTTTACGGATAAAAAATTATTTATTACCGCGATGGCCTTGTTCACATTGGGTACATTTTTAGCTAGTATTGCACCTGCATTTGGTGTGTTACTAGGGGCGCGAATGATTCAAGCTGCAGGATCAGCGATTATGATGCCTCTATTAATGAATGTTATGCTGACTGCATTTCCGGTCGAAAAACGAGGCGCTGCAATGGGGATGTTCGGTCTCGTAATGATTACAGCTCCAGCTATTGGACCGACTCTTTCGGGGTGGCTAATTGAGCATTACAGTTGGAGAATGTTATTTGATCTTGTACTACCAATTGCCATTCTAACATTAATTTTCGCAGCCTTTAAATTAAAGAATGTGACGCCACAACGTCCTATTAAGCTCGATGTAATTTCACTTATTTTATCAAGTATTGGATTTGGTGGCTTGCTTTATGGCTTTAGTTCTGCTGGAGAAAAAGGATGGGATAATGCCCTTGTATACGGAACGATCATTATTGGAACGCTCGCTTTAATTACCTTTATCCTTCGTCAGCTACGACTGGAGGAACCAATGCTTGAGTTTCGTATTTTCAAATATCCAATGTTTGCCTTATCATCAGCCATCTCCATTGTCATTTCGGTGGCAATGTTTTCAGCTATGATTTTAATGCCGATTTACGTTCAAACAATCCGTGGTATTTCACCAATGGATTCAGGTCTACTCATGCTACCTGGTGCGATTGTGATGGGGATCATGTCACCTATTACAGGGAAGCTTTTTGATAAATATGGGGCAAGAAGCTTGGCCGTATTTGGCTTGATTATCACCATTGTGACGACGTATTACTTTAGCAAAATTAGTATGGATACGGCTTATTCTACACTAGTGGTGCTGTATACATTACGTATGTTTGGGATGTCCATGGTAATGATGCCAGTAATGACAAATGGTTTGAATCAGCTACCAGCGCATAATAATCCACATGGAACAGCGATGAACAACACATTACAACAAGTTTCAGGCGCAATAGGTTCAGCAGTATTGATTACGATTATGAACAATAAAACAACTGTCAAAGCAGAGGAATTAGCTGCAAGTGCGATGAACAATATGAGTGCTAATGCAACTCAAACAACGTCACAGTCTGCTGCGGAATTAAAGCAACAATTGATGAACGAAGCCATGCTACATGGTATAACTTATACATTTTTCCTGTCAACATTGATTGCAGCGATTGCACTCGTCCTTGCCTTCTTTATTAAGCGAGTTAAACCTAGTCATGAAAATCATGCTAGTGGGGAAGTTAACGAAAAAATAGTGGAAGAATAAATAAACGGGCGTTGCTAAGCTTAAGCAACGCCCATTTTTATTTGGATAAAGAGGATTTATAAAAAAATTATCGATACAACTCAATAATTTGGCCGGCTATCTATTCAGAGCTAAAATGACTCCCATCTTTGAGCAACTCCTAGTACAGAAGAAGCAAGAATATCCATTGATAATGTTATTTCTTTAGGATTCGCAAACTCTCTCTATCACGATCAAGTCCGTTAACATCATATAAACTTTTCTTTTGAAGCAAGGGTGTCAATCTGCAAAGTCAGCGTTATTTTTACCGACAAATCGTTGGAAATATCGTACACTACTTGTTTTAATAGATCGTTCATATCTATAAAATGCAAATAAAAAGTGGCTCGATTTAGCTCTGTACGTTCGGCTAATATAGCGTTTATCTTAATCTATTTATATAATTTTGATGTGAATATAATTAGTGCGGCTTTGGAGGTGGGGAGCTACAGAACAAAAAAGGCGTCTCATCCATAGATGAAACACCTCTTTGAAGTTAGTTATTGAGCTAATCGTTGGATAAAAGCATCTAATTGTACGAGTGTAACATTGTCATTCACCCCAAATACATTGTCACCTTTACCAACTGTAACTTTATTGGAAGCGAGGATGGATACATAATTGTTTGCCCAATGCGCACTTGGAACATCGACAAATTGTTCTGCCGCTCCTTGTTGTTTTAAATGAAATGCTTCCACTAAAACTTTCGATAATTGACCGCGTGTCATAGGAGAACCTGGATTGAATTTGCCATTTTCATCCCCCGTAAAAACGCCGATTTTTTTAAGTGCCTCAGCAGCACCCGCATATTTAGACGATGGTTTTACATCAGGAAAACTTGAATTGGTGCTACTAGTATCTAATTGTAATTGCTTAGCCAGTTTAAGAGCTACTTCTCCACGTGAAGCATAAACGCTAAAGTCGATTTCAGCATCTTTTACTTCTCCAAACTCATTTTCAGTGAAGTTCGCCACGCGTTTTGCCCCTACGTAACGAGATCCCCAGTAATAAGGGTCATTGATGTTATCAATTTTAACACCAGAACTTGTAGTAGCTGAAATAAAACTGTTGTCACCTATGTATATGCCGACATGGGAGATACCACTTCCCGAAGTATTAAAAAATACTAGGTCACCAGTCTTCAATTGATCTTTAGCAATCGAAGTACCTTGCTGATATTGAGCTTTGGATGTACGTTCTAGTGAAATCCCTAGCTTTGAAAAAACAATTTGTGTAAATGCAGAGCAATCCACACCTGTCTTAATATTTGTGCCCCCGTATTGATAAGGAACACCTATATATGCTTTTGCTGTATTTGTTATATCTGCTATTGTTGCCGCTTTCGCTTCATGAACACCTATGCCTGTGAAGAACATAAATGAGGCGAAAATGGGTAGTAACCATTTTTTCTTCAATTAAATCTTACTCCTTTCAAAAAACTTTCGCTTTTGAACTAAAGTAAGAATAGCATGAAAGAGACAAGCGTTATTTTTCAATAATATTACCGATTACCCCTAAACAGCTAAATTGAAACCTTAATTTTAACTGTGTAAAACTTCTGCAATAATCACGGGTAATTTTACCAGAAATATATGAAATTATTGGATGTGTAGGGATATAAGTGCTATTTTATATATTTCATCTATATTAAAAAACCAAAAACCATTGAACAAAATATAAAAACATAGAATTATAACAAATGATTTGGGAAGAATTAGTCGATAATCAAGAGGTGAAAAAATCCATTCAAAGAGAGGGACATCATTTTAACAGGAAATGAAATTAATCTGTGAACCTCATTACTTAATAACCTGATAGGAGGGATTCTATTGCAGCAGATTTTTAATAAGTTAATAAAACAGAACATCAAGCCATTTCTTTCGATGCTTGGCTACAACAAGAAAAGTTTGAATTTCTATAAAACAACCGACAATCTTATCTATATGTTCAATTTCCAAAAATTCGCTAATAATGTCATGTTTTATATGAATTGCGGTATTTACGCAACCGAGTTGGCACACGTTCAATCGAAAGAGATTCTGACAGCATCAAAAGAAGCAGAATGTCACTTCCGAGCAAGAATTGAATCAATTGTCGAAGGTACATTTAATCTCGATTTTCCATCCATCCTACTACGAATATGGATGGTCTAAGAAAAATGCTACTTCGTGGGATGAAAGAGGCTCATCATTTCTTTGAATCGATGACTAATGCCAGATCCATTATAAACTATTACACGTCTGGCCCATTTCTACATTTAAATGATGTAACAGCAGCTAAGCGTTATTATCATGAATGGCAGAAAAAGCATGGAACTGAACAGCGATGGGCCATTTTCGAAAAAAATATAAGGCTATCTTCAATCAATTTGGTGTGAAACTTGATGAAGAGTAGCTATCATAAAACTAGAATTCCTTCTTCATCGAATAGCCGGTTTTTTATTTCAGTTTCCCATTTTGATCATTTACAGTCGTATTCAGTAGAGTATCTAGTATTCTTCCAGTAATGGGCATAAAGAAATGCAGGATAAAGCCACCTAAGCAAACCGTTAATAATGTACCGACACCGATTGCTCCTTTACACAACATCGCCAACACTAAGAAAAAGAGGTAAATAACCGTTCTTGAGAAAAAAATCGATTTGTTTGTTAGCTCTTTTATAATTAAGGTTAGTCGGTCTACAGGAATTGGCGCAAAATTTGTATGTAAATAGGTTGCCGTTCCTAATCCTGTCACAACTAGCCCTATGCCAAAATAAACCACCTGATTATACCATAGTATTGCTAAATCATTTAATAGCAGTAACCACATATCAATTCCTATACCTGTGATAAATGCTGTGATCAGCCCTACTATTTCAGGCTTTTGTCTAGCTAATATGGAATTACTACCGACTAATAGGATAGCCAAAATGATTTCCCAGCTTCCTACAGTTAGACCTACATGATTAGACAATCCGACTAAAACCGCATCAAAAGGGGAAGTCCCAAGGTTGGAATGAATTGTTAGAGAAATACCTAGCGTTAAAATGAAAATGCCTACTACATAAAAGATATATTTCAAACGAAAGCCCTCTTTTCATTTTTATTGCAAATACAATAAAATTACGTTAAATTGACTATATACTCTTTTTGTTGCATTTGCAATATAAAATCTAGAAAGAGTTCACGATAAGGGAGTGGAAGCAATGACCGTTAAATTAGAGGAATGTAGTCTAGCAAACTTAAAAAAGCTTCAAGAAATAAGCATCGAAACATTCAATGACACGTTTAAAGACCAAAACTCGCCTGATAATATGAAAGCTTATTTAGAGCGTGCATTTCATGATCATCAGCTAGAGCAGGAATTGACCAATGTCGATTCAGCCTTCTATTTTATCTATGATGATGAAGAAGTAGCTGGCTATTTAAAAGTAAATGTCAATGAGGCACAATCCGAACAAATGGGGGATGAGTCACTCGAGGTGGAGAGAATTTATATTCGACATAAATTTCAAGGCAAAGGGCTCGGTAAATACCTCATCAATAAAGCAATGGAAGTAGCTATTGCACACAACAAAATAAGCATTTGGCTAGGCGTTTGGGAGAAAAATGACCATGCTATCGGTTTTTATAAGAAACTTGGCTTTGTTCAAACAGGTGCTCATTCTTTTTATATGGGGGATGAAGAACAAATGGATCTCATCATGACCAAAACGCTCGAATAAAGTGATAATGGCAGAAACGTTGATAAAACAACATTTCTGCCATTTTTATTAGTCATTTCTATTTTTCTTCATGGCATCTGCCAATGCATCAGCTTGAGGTTGTTGTTCTTTATAAAGCTCGCTAATAATATTGGCATAATCATTAGCATTACGATTTTGGCTTAATTTATAGGCAGCCTGCACTTCGTCTATCTTTATTTTAAATCCTTTAATCCCTTTTATTTCTTGCTGTAAAAGCTCAGGCGATAGTTTATCCCACAAAACAGAGTTTTCACGGAATTTCTCATATTTTTCTAGTAAGCTAGTCAAATCTTGCTTTAACTCTTTTCCGTTCATAAGGCTTGCTTTTCCGTATATATGGACAGCTTGATAATTCCAAGTTGGCACATTTTCATGCTCATACCAAGAGGAAGAAATATAGGCATGAGGCCCATTAAATATGACGAGAAGGTCATTCACGTCCTCAAAGGTCTTCCATAAAGGATTTCCATAAGCTAAATGACCTGTCAGGTAATAGTCATCCTGAATTTTATTCAGCAGTACAGGGATATGGGCTGCTATTGGTTTACCTTTTCTAATTGAAACAATTGTCGCAAAGGCATTGTTTTGAATAAAATCTTTGATTTCTTCAAAATCTGTTATTTTGTAGTACTTTGGAACATACATGCAAACCTCTCCTTATCTCATCAAATCATTGTGAGCTTTTTGAATAAACAAACTATTGTGATTACACGTCTTTACATTTTCCCCTCTACAATGTAGATTTTATTATAATCAATCACTGGTACCTCTTAAAAGTGCCAGTAAAGCTATTTTCAAAGGAGCCAATAAGCCATGCTCGAAATGACACCTAACTTGCATAATGAAGAACCACTTTATCTTCAGTTATATAGCTATATAAAAGCTGAAATTCAAAATGGAAATATTTTAGCTCAAACCAAATTGCCGTCTCAGCGCAGCTTAGCTAAACATTTACAGATTAGTCGCAACACGGTTGATGCAGCTTACCAGCAGCTCCTTGCAGAGGGCTATGTAATTAGTAAAGAACGAGAGGGGCTTTATGTTGTAGAACTCGAAAGGGGCTATTTTCAAACAAGTTCTAATCATTTTGAGCCGCAGTTAGCAACGCCGCAAGAACAACAACTACCTTCAATTAGGTACAACTTTAATTATGGAGATATCAATTTAAAAGATTTCCCCTATAAAATATGGCGTACATTAACACTGCAAAGCCTGAATGAAGAGCAGGCTCATCTGCTTTTATATGGAGATCCGCAAGGGGAGCTTGAATTAAGGAATTACATTGCAAGCTATCTTTATGAAGCAAGAGGGGTACAATGCCAAGGAGACCAAATTGTCATTGGTGCAGGTTTGCAATTTCTAATGGGCATCGTATGTAATTTAATTGGAAGAAATGAGCTTTTTGCTATGGAAGATCCAGGGTATTATCGCGTTCGTTACTTGTTTAAGGATCATGGTATAAAGGTGAAACCTATCCCTCTCGACGAACATGGCATTCATATCAGCCAGTTAAGAAATAGTAGGGTCAAGGCTGTTTATGTCACCCCTTCCCATCAATTCCCCATCGGAACGGTCATGCCGATTTCAAGAAGACTAGCATTATTAGAATGGGCCAAGGATGAAAATGCTTATATTATTGAGGATGATTATGATGGGGAGTTTCGATATGCAGGTAAACCTATACCTGCTCTACAAGGATTAGATTCGAATGACCGCGTCATCTATATGGGCACTTTTTCAAAATCATTGATTCCTTCCATCAAGCTAAGCTATATGGTTTTACCAAGGGAATTAACCCTTTTATTTAATAACAACAACTACTATGTTCAAACTGTATCGAGACTTCATCAGCATACCTTACAGTTATTTATGGAAAGTGGGCATTGGGAGAGACATTTGAATAAAACACGAAATGGCTATAAAAGAAGATATGAGGCTTTACTAAAGTCCATTCATCAAATATTAGGGGATAACGTGAAAATACATGGGGCTAGTAGTGGCTTACATATTCTACTCGAACCAAATAATAAAATGTCTGAAGAAGAACTAATTGAAACAGCAAAACGGGTAGGTGTAAAAGTATACCCAACCTCTATTTTTTACGCCAATCCTTCCGTCATACAGCACGCAAAAGTTTTGCTTGGATTTGCAAATTTAGGGGTAGAAGAGATTGACAAGGGGATTAAGCTATTAAAACATGCTTGGTTTGATAGCCCCAGCATGTCGTGACTGTCTTTGAAAGCTCTATTTCTATAGATTAGTGGAAGTGGAGAGGGACTTATGCATGTAACAGCAAAAGTTATGTTAAATCATATTATTGCGGAATCAGCATATTTTATTGGCATTGCACAAACCATCTTTTTTCAACATAAATGGTAATACTTGGCGAGTTAAAAAATGGAGTTTGGTAGAAGAAACTCTTACCAAATTCCATTTTTTATAACGCTATCTCTGTCACAATATTAACTATTCGGAATTTTCTCTTTATACTTTAAGGAAAGAAGGCTTAAAGAATAATTCTTAAGTGTATCTGTGTTAATAAAATCATTTAGAATACCTTCAATGGAACTACAATGCTGATTAATTAAATTGATTTCTTCTATATAATTTGAATCAATCGAAGCTTCTCTTAACGTTTTAAACACTACTTTCTGTTCATTAAACAAATAGACCAATTCAAACCTAGCATTCAGTATCAAAATAGTAATCTCTGGAAAAACAATTCGATCTTTTAAAACTTCAAGAATGCAATCGACAGACTTTACGCCTTCTATCGCATGCAAAGATGAAAAAACACCATGTAATAATTCTTCAAAATCAACCTTCATTTAAATCCTCCATCAATCATAAATCCTTTCTGATCATAACACTTTCTCAGAAAAATTTTAATGCTTAATATTTTCCTTCAATAATGTGGAATGGACTCATGCAAACGATAAAGATAATAAAGATTTAGCATTAAGGAGTTCCCACAAATGGGATGATAGAAAAAATGTTAATTATAAAATTATTTAACAAAAGAAGAAGAATCGGAAAAATTAAATTTCCCATTCTTCTTTATATATACCAGGGTAATTGATGCTGCATTTTCTTACCTGGCTTACTTGCTTTATTTATTACGGTCCATGTGCCGTCTTTCTTTTGCAGCTGATAGCTTACATTGGTCCCATCTGCCCTTTTAAAGAGCATATAGCCTGTATTGTCTTTGATAAAGGTGACAGGGTCAACTACATTTTTATAGGGTATCTTTCGCTCAGGAAATAAAATATTGTTTGCTATTTCATCTGCAATCGTAGCAAGAGGCTTCATTTCATTATTTATTTCAGCCTTGTATTGCAATTGATTGTATCGATAGGAAATGAACGAGGCTAAATTCAAATTAAAGCTCTGCTGTATGTCTAAAAGTGTTGTGCGATAGAATGCATCTATTGCTTTTTCTACATTATCTGCCTCATGTTTATAGTGAAGGGTGTTCACATCAGTTGGACTGATTTCAAACGTAATGATTTCCTTGCTATACGGTGGGGAATGGGCATGTTCAAAAGTAGTAACTTGAACGTTAACCCTAAAGCTAAACTGACTTTCCCTAATAACGTTCAAAATGTTCGCATCATACAAGCCATACTGCTTAGGATAGCCGTAGTAATGGTCAATTTCCTTTTCTATAAATGGATTAAGGATTGTTATCAATGTATCAGTGATGAGTTTCTCATCAGCTTGTTCGCTTTGTGCATAAATCTTACTGGGCATAATCAAAATAGTGACTATAGTCATTAAAGTAGCGATTTTTTTCATGGGATTGCTAGCCTTTCTATAAAATATTTCTTTATAGTGTGCGTCGATCACAGAAAATTATTAAACGTTTTATAGTTAAAGATAAAAATAATAAAGGTGTCACTTGGTTTCATTAAAAAGAAGAATCCATTTTGAAAATGGACTCTTCTCTAAATGATTCCTTTATGACAAAGCTATTGTTTTCGTTGCCACGGTTTGTTGAAAGGCTTGGTCATGCTCCACAAAAATCATTGTAGGATTAAAACTTTGAATAAGCTCTTCAATCTGCATGCGCGAATAAATATCAATAAAATTTAAGGGTTCATCCCAAATATAGAGATGTGCTTTTTCACACAAACTTTTGGCAATCAACAGCTTTTTCTTTTGCCCACCTGAATAATGTGAGATGTCTTTATCAAATTGAATCCGCTCAAAGTCCATCTTTCGCAGAATAGATTTAAATAACGTCTCATCTATAGCATGCTCTTCAATAAAATCCGATAATGCTCCCTTCAAATGAGCAGTATCCTGTTGAACATAGGAGATAATAAGGCCAGCAGCTAAATGTATAGAGCCTGTATGCTGTATAGGCTTGCCAAGAAGCAGCTGTAGGATACTACTTTTTCCGCTTCCATTTTTGCCATCGAGAACAATGCGATCACCTTGCGCCACTTTGAAGCTAATAGGCTGATTCACAAAGTTGTCGTCATACTGAATTGATACATCCGTTACAACAACCATGTCTTTTGATGGAAATGCTAATGGTTGTACTTTTAAAGATTCCGTTTTTTCAACATTTTTTAGCAGTTTTGATTTTTCATCAATCGCTTTTTGCTGCCTAGATTCCAAGTTCTTTGCTCGCTTCATCATCTTGGCTGCTTTATGTCCAACAAAGCCTTTATCTAGCTTAGAACCCGAATTCGTAGTTCCATTTTTGGAAGCCTCAACTTGATTAGACCAACCTACCGAACGCTTGGAAGACTGCGTTAAACGGTCGATATCTTTTTGCAGACGTTGATTAGTTGCTTCTTCATGTTCCTGCTGTCGATCAAAATTTAACTTCCAAGTTGAGTAGTTACCACTTTGAACATCAATATTGGCTCTATTGATCGATAAAATATGATCAACACAGCCATCTAAAAAGGCTCTGTCATGCGAAATTAAAATAAATCCTTTTTTCTTGCGTAGATAATCAGAGACCGTCTTTCGTGCATCTGTATCGAGATGATTGGTTGGCTCATCAATTAATAGAAACTGTCCCTCTGTTAAAAAGAGCGCTGCAAGCAACACCTTTGTTTGCTCTCCATTAGATAATGTTTGAAAAGGGCGATACATGACCTCAGCATCGACATCTAGATAGGCTATTTCACGAATATATTCCCAATCTTCTGCCAGAGGGCAAATTTCTTCAAAAATTTCGTACGTATATTTATTTGGGTCTGAAACAGGATAGGGGAAATAAGTAAATTCTACTGAAGAAATGATGTTCCCACTATACTCATAATTCCCTAATAGCAAATTAAAAAATGTTGTCTTCCCACGACCATTCCTACCGATAAATCCAAGTTTCCAATCTGTATCAATCTGAAAGTTGACACCCTCAAAAATATAATCAAAGCTGCTTGGGTAAGAAAACGTTAAGTCTTGTACTTGTATCATTGACATGATAATTCCTCCTTTGTATAGCAAATCATTTTTCTTTTATACAAAGTCGGTACATCCATCTATGCTAAATTTCTCCGTATAAGTTGATGGATGCTAACGACTTATACGGAGCATCACATGCGTCACAATAGGTTCAGAATCGCTCATTTTTTTCTCTCCTTTATTAGGTAGATGAAAGATACAGAATAAACTATGAGAGCAAGAAAAAATCCCCCCAATTGGATATTGGAAGGATTAGTCTCTCACTGAATAAACTTTATTTGCCAATGACATCATGACAAATAAACGCAAACTGATTGTTAAAAATGGATAGACTAATCCTATATTTTGTCGTTTGAAGTGATTCATTTCAAATAAAAATATAGATTAGTTCATCATTGTCCATTCATCAGTCCTCTCATAATTGTATTTTTATAGTAACAAATTTTTTTATGGAATACAATGTAGCCTTATCTTCTTAAACCAATCCCTACAATAATTATAGAAATAATTTAGATAATCGTATAAAAATTATTTCTACTATTCTGAAAGATATGTTATAGTAGGAGCATAATTGAATAATGTGTAAGAATTGGTGCCAAATGAAAGTTTGGCTTAAAAGGGAAGTCGGTGCAAATCCGACGCTGTCCCGCAACTGTTATTCGGAGCAAATCACAAAGGCCACTGGGAAACCGGGAAGGCTGTGAGGCGTGTTGATGAGAAGCCAGGAGACCTGCCAATTTCTAGTACACACCAAATACCTACGTGGAAATAGGTGGTGAAAAGTGACCAAATCGGCACTGTGCGATAACAAATGATTTATGCGAAAGTAGATACTTTTTTCGTATTGTTTTAGCATTAAAAATTTCAACTAGCAGCCATTCTCCTCCTTGGAAAATGGCTTTTTATTTTTTTCTGAAAAGGAGATATAAAAATGACCTATACAAGCACACTCATTGGTTACCCGTATATCGGGGAAGATCGCGAATGGAAAAAAGCATTAGAAGCATTTTGGCGCAACGAGCTTTCTGAAGAGGATTTTGAGGATAGTTTAAAAAAAATCCGTTTAGCTAGAATTGACAAGCAGCTACAGCTTGGCATCGACATGGTGACAGTTGGCGATTTTACGTATTACGATAGAATGTTAGATACAGCATTAATGTTTGGTCTCATCCCAAAACGCTTTAACTGGCAGGGAGGGAAAGTAGATTTATCTACCTACTACAGCGTAGCAAGAGGGAATAAAACAGCTGTAGCTAGTGAGATGACAAAATGGTTTAATACAAACTATCACTATATTGTTCCTGAATACGAGGGACAGGCCTTGAAACTAACAGAAAATAAAGTGTTGGCCGATTTCTTAGAGGCGAAAGAAACGTATGGTATTATTGCAAAGCCAACATTGATTGGTCCCTATACATTCTGCAAGTTAACAAAAGGCTATAGCAAATTCACACAGGTTGAATACTTATTAGCTCTAATACCGCTCTATACGCAAGTATTAAAAGAATTAGTGGAGGCAGGTGCAAATTGGATTCAACTAGAAGAGCCATCACTTGTCACATCCCTTGATCCGGAAGACATCAAGCTTGTGCAAGAGATTTACGACCAGTTAGCCGTTGCGGTTCCAGAAGCGAAAATCATGCTGCAAACTTATTTTGAAGCATTATGCGGCTATGAAACATTGATGACATTGCCTGTAGAAGGATTTGGCCTAGACTTTGTTCATGGCTATAAAGGAAATATGGCGTCACTTCGTCAATATGGTTTCCCTCAGGACAAAGTATTGGCAGTCGGGGTTGTTAATGGACGTGATATTTGGCGTTCCAACTTAGCGGAGGTCAATGCTACAATTCAGGCAATTGAGCATTTAAGTAATGCAGCAGAGCTATGGATTCAACCATCCAGCAATCTACAACATGTACCGATCACAACTGCTCTTGAAAATGAGATTGACCCTGTTCTGAAGCATGCTTTAGCCTTCGCAGATGAAAAGATTGTAGAAATCACGGAGCTAACTAAATGTAGACGAGATACAGAGGGTATCTTACAGCATAATTTTTCTGAAAGTATGAAGGCAATTGAGGCTCTAAAAAACCATCCAATCCGTCAAAACAAGTTGATTCATCAAGCAGTTCAAACTGTGACAACGCAAGATTTTGAACGACATAGTGAATTTGCTCAGCGTCAAAAAATGCAGCAGCAAGCGTTAGCGTTACCGCTATTCCCAACAACAACAATCGGAAGCTTCCCACAATCCGATGAGGTGAAAAGGAATCGTAATGCTTGGCGTAAAAAACAATTATCGAATGAAGCCTACGAGGCATTTATAGAGCAGGAAACAAAACGCTGGATTACGATACAAGAGGAACTAGATATCGATGTACTCGTTCACGGTGAATTTGAGCGTACAGACATGGTCGAATACTTTGGTGAAAAGCTGACTGGCTTTGCCTTTACAAAAAAAGCATGGGTCGTTTCCTATGGCTCACGCTGTGTTAAGCCACCGATCATTTATGGAGATGTAGCGTGGTCTTCAGCAATAACTGTAAAAGAGTCAGCCTATGCTCAAAGCTTAACAAAGCGCTTTGTAAAAGGTATGCTGACAGGACCAGTGACGATATTAAATTGGTCCTTTGTACGAGACGATCTGTCACGTAAAGATGTCGCTTATCAAATTGCATTAGCACTTCGCAAAGAGGTTGAGGCACTCGAAAACGCAGGTATTTCAATTATTCAAGTGGATGAGCCAGCTCTAAGAGAAGGTTTACCGCTACGAAAAGAAGAATGGGGAGCTTACTTAGAATGGGCTGTTAATTCCTTTAAGCTGGCTACAGCTAGTGTCAAAGATGAAACACAAATCCATACACATATGTGCTACTGCGAATTTAACGATTTCATCGAACCGATTAGTGCACTTGATGCAGACGTGATTTCCATTGAAACATCAAGAAGTCACGGGGAGCTCATTACATCACTGCAAGGGCAACCTTATCAAAAGGGCATTGGCTTAGGCGTTTATGATATTCATAGTCCTCGTGTGCCAAGCAATGAAGAAATGCTAACTATTATGAGAGATAGTTTACAGGTGTTAGATCCCCATCAATTTTGGGTGAACCCAGATTGTGGTTTAAAAACAAGAAAAGAAACTGAAACTGTTGCAGCTTTAGCTAATATGGTTGCTGCAACGAAAACATTACGCCAGGAAGTACAACAATCTATCTCGAGATAACGACATCATTTTATAAATCTACTACAACTACTACATCTTCTCTCCGAAATACAACAAAGACCAGGAAAAAAATGGACCTGGTCTTTTGTTGTTTCATTCTTTTAAGATTTTTATTATATTCAGAAAATAAAATTGACGTGAACAATCGAGCATGTTATGTTTATAACGAATTTCATAGCGATCATTACAAGTTTGAGTGAAAAAGACTTTCATTCAATTAAAAGGAAAATGGGTGTAAATCCCATGCTGTCCCGCAGCTGTAAATGAGGAGTTTTGTTTCAAATACCACTAAGTGATTACTTGGGAAGGTGAAGCAAAATCATGATTCATGAGCCAGAATGCCTGCTTGTAAGGAGATTCATTGATGATCTACGAAAGATAGGGAGATGGATGGAGGCTTACTCATTGTAAGTTTTTCTGTCCTTATTCTTTTTTAGAATAAGGTTTTTTTAGTTTGATTCAGCAAATGTTTTTGTAGTAGCACATACAGAAGACTTCTTTTTCTGAAGAAGATAAATAGTCAATGGCTGTTTAAATGCCCTCTGAACGTCAAGAAGCACCACGTCCTGTGGCAATGTCGGTGTGTCTAAAGCCTCTAGCTGATATCACAAACTTTGAAAAGGTGTCTGCACAATGCAAATCAACTTCTACTCGTTAGCTCGAAAAATTTGAACGCATTGTTGATACCTTCTTTCCATCTATCTATAACTAGATTCATTTGTACCACGAATAGAGATAGGAGACAGAAAAATGAGATTGACTAAGTATGTACTTCCCTTCATCCTTGTGTTAACTTTCAGCGTACTTGCTGGTTGTACAAGCACAGATCAAGAAAAGGGAGAGACAGGAACACAGCAAACAAATGAAAAAATGATAACAATTGGGTGGCCATTAGATGTCGGCCCATTGAACCCCCATACATATTTACCCAATCAAATGACCGCACAAGCGATGGTCTATGAATCCTTGGTGGAATACAACGACGATGGAACTGTTAGTCCAAAGCTAGCAGAAAGCTGGGACATATCAGAAGATAAAACTACTTATACTTTTCATTTAAGAAAAGGTGTTAAGTATTCAGACGGAACTGCGTTTAATGCAGATAATGTGATTCGTAATTTCAATGCAGTATTAGCGGATCGGGAAATGCATTCTTGGATGGGTATGGTCAACCATATGAAAGAGGTTGTGAAAGTGGATGATTTTACAATTCGCTTGCAATTAGATGAACCTTATTATCCTGTCTTAAACGAGCTTGCCTTTGTAAGACCATTCCGTTTTTTAGGGGATAATGGATTCCCAGCCGGAGATGCGACACAAGATTCGATCAAGGCACCTATTGGAACAGGTCCATGGGTATTAACCGAGTACAAAAAAGATGAATATGCTTTATTTAGTCGCAACGAAAACTATTGGGGAGAAAAGCCTCTCGTAAAACAAATTAAAGTTAAAATTATCCCAGATTCAGAATCGATTTCATTAGCATTTGAAAACGAGGAATTAGATTTAATTTATGGTCGTGGCATCATTAGTTTAGATAACTATACGTATTTAAAAGATAGCAGTAAATACAAAACCGCTACCTCTGAGCCTTTGTCTACGAAAGCGTTACTCTTCAATACTCAGTCGGGACCGTTAGCCGAATTAAAGGTTCGTCAGGCCATTCAATATGCTATCAATAAGGAACAAATGGTTGACAGTATTACACATGGTACAGAAAAAGTGGCTAACACATTATTTTGGGATGCCATTCCTTATGCCAATATAGAGTTAGCGCCAATCTTATATAATCCTGAAAAAGCGCAGCAACTACTAGATGAGGCAGGGTGGACGTTACAGAAGGGCGAAAAAATTCGTTCGAAAAACGGGCAACCATTATCATTAGATTTAATCTACATCGCAACAGATGCAATCCAAAAGCCAATGGCGGAATTAATGCAAGGTGAACTAGCAAAAATAGGGGTACAGTTGAATTTAGAAGGTGCAGATGTGATGGTCGGTCTTCAAAAATTAATGGATGATCAGGTGGATATTAATTTCTGGCGTACAAACGGACCACCAACCGACCCACATAGCTTTGCAAATGAGTCAGCTACGCCAAATGCTAGTGGTGTTTATGAGGCAAAATTAGGCTTACCTAACGCCACAGACATCGATACGAAAATCCATCAATTATTAGTGGGAACAGATGAAGAGGAACGAGTGCAGCTTTACACGGATATTTTATCCATATTCCATGATCAAGCACTTTTCTATCCTATCTCTTACGAAACAAATAATGTAATTTATCAACCATATATGAAGGATTTTGCTCCACGTGCATCTGAATATGATATTCCCTATGCACAAATGGATAAAGAGTAATAAAAAAGAGAGAGTATGTCTTGCAAAGACAGCTCTCTCTTTATCATAGGAGTGAGTAGGAAGTGACAGCATGTATGAATCGACATGGATGTTTTGTTTAAAAAGAATTTTGACTTTGCCGTTTGTCTTACTAGGAGTTTCCATCCTAACCTTTGTATTTATTCGTTTTGTACCGATAGAGCCTGCTGAGGTCATCCTACGATTGGCAAGAGTTGCTCCAACCGAGGAAGCTGTTCAGGCATTACGCGAAGAACTAGGGACGGACAAACCTTTCGTTCTTCAATATTTGCTATGGGGAAAAGGCGTTTTACAGCTAGATTTTGGTACATCCTTTGTGAGTAAATTACCAGTAGCACATGAGCTATTCGCGAAATTACCTGCAACAATTGAATTAGCTCTTGCCGCATTTGTCCTCATTTTAGTATTCAGTATACCATTAGGGATTATGAGTGCATTGTCTAAGTATGCCATCATCGATAAAATCATTAGATTCTTTAGCATATTGAGCGTATCCATTCCAACATTTTGGTTAGGTTTCCTACTGCTCTATCTATTTAGCTTAAAATTAGGGCTCTTTCCGACAAACGGAAAGGGCACACTCGCTCATTTAGTTTTACCAGCCTTCGCACTGGCATTGCCAACCATTGGTCTGTTCATCCAGTTTATTCGTTCCACTATCCAGGAAGAATTACAGCAGCAATATGTTCAATATGCGCAGCTAAGAGGATTAAAAAATTCTGTAATCCTCAAACGTCATGTGTTACGAAATGCTGCCATACCTTTGACTTCCTTATTAGGTATGACGCTCGGTAGTTTACTAGGTGGAGCTGTAATTGTGGAGCAAGTTTTTAGTTGGCCAGGACTCGGTAGGTATTTAATCGAATCCATTACGAACAGGGATTACCCCGTTGTACAATGCTATGTATTGATTATTGCTGTGATCTATGTGTTGACCAATCTATGCACAGATGTATTGCATCGTCTATTGGACCCTCATCTGATGATGAAGGACAGGAGAGATTGACATGAAGCGATTACGAAAAAGAAGAGATCCTATTCTAGGGTTATTTAGCTTATCCCTCCTTGTAATCATTGTCTTACTGGGATTGTTTGCACCCATTTTAATGCCACATGATCCGTTAGCTGTCGATATAACTAAGAAATTTTTAGCCCCTTCCTGGGATTACCCATTCGGTACAGATCACTTAGGAAGATGCGTCTTTTCTCGCATGCTTTTAGGTATTCGCTATTCATTAGGATCAGCACTCTTCATTCAAGTCGTTGCTATTGTTTTAGCTGTCCTACTTGGTGCCTTTGTAGCGTTGAAAAGAGGTATAATCGATGTGGTATTTATTCGAATATGTGATGTTTTATTAGCTTTTCCGACACTGGTACTTGCATTTGGACTTTTAGGTGTATTAGGCCCTAGCTTAAAAAATGTTTTAATAGCCCTTATTTTTACACAGCTTATTTATTACTCCAGAATGGTTCGAAGTTTATGTATTGGGATGAATGAAAAAGACTTTATTCAAGCTGCTAGGATTACTGGCACTACAGGCATTAAATTAATCATTCGCCATTATATCCCTAACATACTGCCAGCTATTGTCACGATTGTGGCGTTAGATATCGGGAAAGTCATTTTAGAAATCGCTGGCTTTTCCTTTATAGGTCTGGGCGTGCAGTCGCCGATTCCAGAATGGGGCATGATGGTAAATGAAGGGAAACAATATATCCGTCAGCATCCCGATTTAATGCTTTATCCTGGGCTTGCCATTGTCCTAGTGGTGTTATTGTTTAATCATTTAGCCAATCGTTTAAAGAAGTTTGATTCGTGAAAGGTGAAGTTATGGAGAAGGTTTTAGAAGTGAAAGATTTAAACGTCAAAATTGGGGAGAAAAATGTATTAACCACTATCAATCTGACAGCCTATAAAGGGCGTGTCTTAGGAATCATAGGAGAAAGTGGTAGTGGCAAGACCATGCTTTGCCATGCCATCATGCAAACATTACCATCTATCGCACAGGTGACACAAGGGGAAGTTCTTTATCAGCAGGAAAATTTAATGAATGTTTCGGCTACTCAATTAAGAGCATATCGTGGGCGGCATCTTTCGATGATTTTGCAAAATCCATCCGCTGCCTTCGATCGTATCCAAACGATTGAAAGCCATTTCAGAGAAACATTAAAGGCACACTTTAAGCTGACCAAAAAAGAAATGAGACAAATAGCTCTTGATGCCTTACATAAAGTGCATTTACCAAATCCAGAGCAGCTTTTACACTATTATCCTTTTCAGTTGAGTGGTGGCATGCTACAGCGAGTGATGATTGCCTTATCATTGGCGCTACAAGCCTCCCTCTATATTGCTGATGAACCAACGACAGCTCTTGATACGATCAATCAAAAACAAGTATTAACACTATTTGATCGTATTCGCGTAGAAACAGAAGCTGCCATACTTCTTGTTACACATGATTTAGGTGTTATTGCTGAACTAGCTGACGATGTGGCTGTTATGTATCAAGGAAAAATCATTGAGCAAACGAATGTCTATGATTTCTTTGATGCACCTCAGCATGCCTATACAAAGAAACTATTACAAGCAAGAATGCTATTTTAGAGGTGAAAAAATGACGCTGCTAGACGTGAAAAATATTGATATGCATTACGCTCAAAGACCATTTCTATTCCAGCGTAAGCAGGAAGTTCCCGTATTACAGAAGGTGTCATTCTCACTTCAGGAGGGGGAATGTCTAGGAATAGTCGGTCAAAGTGGTTCAGGAAAAAGCACATTAGGTCGTATTATTTTAGGAATCGAACGACCAACAAACGGGGAGTTGCTCTTTCAAGGTGTCAATTTATACGAAGCACCAAGCAAGCATAAAAAAAGAATACGTAGAGATTTACAGGCAGTTTTTCAAAATAGCTATCATTCATTTAATCCGAAACAGACGATTTTTGAAATACTCGAAGAACCGTTTCTGAATTTCGAAGATTTTAGCAAAACAGAGCGACAACATAAAGTAAGAGAATTACTAGACTGTGTAGAGTTAGAGAGGGCAATGGCTCAAAACTATCCTTCGCAGCTTAGTGGGGGACAACAGCAACGAGTCAACATCGCTAGAGCTCTTGCGCTAAAGCCAAAATTAATTGTCTTAGATGAAGCGATTAGCAGTCTTGATATGATTTTACAAAAAAAGATTATACAGTTACTACAAACACTTCAAAAAGAGCGACAGCTTGCTTACATTTTCATTTCGCATGATTTACAGGCAACACGTTTTATGTCAGACCGTATCCTTGTCATGCAGCATGGTCGGCTAGTGGAGGAGATTGGAAAGGATGGAGCATATCAGCATCCCGCTTCACAACAATTATATCATGCTATTTTGCCTTCACACCCGCGAGAAAGAAAACATAAAACGAAATGATCATAATATAGAAAACACGTATACAATGGTCATGGAGGTATGGGCTGGGGAAAGGTAATGATAGGGGCCAGTTGGATTACCTCATTTGCTCCAAACATTAGTAAGAGTCATCTATTAAAGAAACGCCATTTTGCATTAGAATGGCGTTTTTCTTTTTATTAATAATATTAATTAACAAATTAACTTTATTGATATTTTCATTGAATAAATTAATTTTATTATTTACTTTTTTAAATTATTTGGTATATAATCAATTTAACTTAAAGGAAGGAGTTCACTATGGCTTATCAAGTAATCACAAATTGTCCTGTCTGCAGTAAAACATTGAAAATTACGAAGTTACAGTGTTCTCATTGTCAAACGACGATTGAAAATGAGTTTGAATTGTCGAAGCTAGCATCCTTATCACAGGATCAGCTTCATTTTGTGGAAGTATTTTTAACATGTCGAGGGAATATTAAGGAAGTAGAAAAGGAACTGGGCATTTCGTACCCAACTGTGCGAGGCAAGCTAAATGACATTATCTCATCCCTTGGTTATGTCCAAAAGAAGAAAAATGAAGTAGACGAGAAAAAAATTGTAAGCATGTTGGAAAATGGCGAAATAACAACTGATGAGGCCATAAAACTCTTAAAAGACGAATAGGGAGGAATGCTACATGAAAGAGGAAATTACTAAAGTGTTAACCATGATTCAAGAGGGAAAAATTGATGCTGATAAAGGGTCAGAGCTGATTCAAGTGTTACAAGAGAAAGAGGAGTCAGGTAATAAATTTCTGGAAAAAACGAAGTATTTAGATAAAACGTTAAAGGTTCGTGTGGTGTCCACTGAAAATGATAATGTCACTGTGAATTTGCCTATAAAACTTGTCAAGGCTGTGTTAATGGCTGGACACAGTATCGCTGCGAGTATTCCGCAATCGGAAAAATACGTGAAAGATATCGATATCAATCTTCTTCTTGAAGCCATCGAAAATGAATTAGATGGACAAATTGTGGACATAAAATCGGCAAACGGAGATACCGTTTCAGTTTTCATTGAGTAGAGGCGACTTATGATGCATGTAAAAGTGAAAGCAAAAGACGTTCGTTTTACCGTTCCTGTTCCATATGCTGTGCTAACCATTGTTCTTTCCATTTTGACTTCAAAATGGATTCAGCAAAGTGTCAACAAATGGACAAAGGCATACTTCGACAGAAAAAAAATCGACTTTTCCTTTCCATTCATTGACAAAGAAATGCTCAAGCCTATTATCAAGGAACTACAAAATTATAAAGGGCTCGTGCTAGTAGATGTCAAGGCACAAGACGGTACAGAGGTTAAGGTTAGACTGTAATAACCTAATAGTTAAGATGGGAGCATGTTTTCATAAAAAGCATGCTCTTTGTTATTTAAAGAGAATTCTTTGCAAAAGAACTATCTAAATTCCACAATTTGTCCTCTAGATTGTCTAAGAGTGTTTTTGTTCTTTTCTCAAGATGATCTGGTAGCTCATTTTTACTGAAATAGGTAAGATTCAAACTCTCACCATCCCTCATCTCTAATACACCACTGACATTTTTCGCACTATAAAGATGAATAACTGTATAGATTTCATCTCCATTTGGATATTGAAAATAATAATTTGGCCCTGAAAAAACACCAATCAAGTCCAATTCATTCGCTACCAGTCCTGTTTCTTCATGAAGTTCACGGGTAGCAGCTTCTTCTAGCGTTTCATTCAGTTCCATTGAGCCACCAGGTAATCCCCAATCCAACGTATCTGAACGATGTTGAAAGAGAATTTTCTTGTCATCGTTGACTACAAGAATTGTCGCCCCGATACTGATAATCGGTCTACTGCCGATGTATTTCCTTAATTCTGAAATATAGCCCATATTGGCTCCTCCTCTATATTATAAAATAACTATTCGCCTTTCTTATTATAAAGACCTCTATTTCACTTGTAATCCTTGAAAATGGAGTTATTGGTATAGATGAACAATCTTTTTTTGTACAAAATAATGCTCAAAAATGCAGAATAGTCAATCAAAAATGAAAAATAGCTTTTTATAATCAGTCTTTTCTGAATTTTACCTATATTGATTGTTTTGAAAACTCTATGTTAAGGTAAATAGACAAATTGAATATGCTAAATTTTGGTGGTTCAAATGGAGTCCATTCCATTTGATTAAAAGGGAAGTTGGTGAGAGTCCAACACTGTCCCGCAACTGTATTTAGGAGCTCGATAACAAGGCCACTGTTTTGTTTGTCAAAATGGGAAGGTGTTATTGAAGTGTTGATTATAAGTCAGGAGACCTGCCACAAAATAAGCATCAATTGACCTACGAGGATAGGGAGGTGTTAGCTACTGCATGATTTTTGTGAATTCCTATAAATTCACTGTTATTTGGTCTGTCATGCTTTTGTAGATTAACAACTTCTAAAAAGGGGTAGAAGTTGTTTTTTTGTTGTTCTTTCGTGTTGGAATGGTAACGCTTACAAGAATAATTAAACAAAGGGGCTGTCATTGAATGGAGTTAACTTATTCACCAGGTCTTGATGGGATCATTGCTGCTGAAACAAAATTATCTTTTTTAGACACTGTAGGAAGTCAAATTGTTATTCGAGGCTACGACTTGATTGAATTATCACAAAGATATTCGTATTTAGACATTGTCTACTTGCTACTGCATGGCGAAATTCCTACTGCCGAGCAACAGGCTGACTTACAGGACAAATTAAAAGCACATTATCAGGTTCCGCAAGAGATCTTCCAAATCTTCAAGCTCTTGCCTAATGAAACACATGCGATGGATGGACTGAGAACTGGAATTTCTGTTTTAGCAGGCTTTGATCAGCACATCAATGATCGTTCTACTGAAATGAACTTGACGCGAGCTTATAGACTTTTAGGCGGTATGCCTAACATCGTAGCCAATAGCTATCGTGTCTTAAACGGACAAGATGTTGTGGAGCCAGATAGTCAGCTTTCCTATAGCGCCAATTTTTATTACATGATTACTGGTAGAAAACCAACGGCGTTAGAAGAAGAAATTTTTGATCAGTCTCTCGTTTTATATAGTGAGCATGAGATGCCAAATTCGACGTTTACAGCTCGTGTTATCGCCTCTACACAATCTGATTTGTACGGTGCTTTAACTGGAGCTGTCGCATCATTGAAAGGAAATTTACATGGAGGGGCCAACGAGGCAGTCATGTACATGCTTCTAGAAGCCAAAACAGTAGCAGGCTTTGAAGCCTTGCTGAAAAATAAACTGCAAAATAAAGAAAAGATTATGGGCTTTGGTCACCGTGTTTATATGAAAAAGATGGACCCAAGAGCACAAATTATGAAAGAGGCTTTGCATAAATTATGTTTGGCACAAGGGGATGATCGCTTATATCACATGTGTGAAGCTGGTGAGAAGGTGATGGCACAAGAAAAGAGCTTGTACCCAAATTTAGATTATTATGCAGCACCAGTATACTACATGCTTGGCTTGCCAATTGAAATCTATACACCTATCTTTTTTGGCTCACGAACGATTGGCTTATGTGCTCACGTCATTGAGCAGCATGACAATAACCGATTATTTAGACCTCGTGTCCATTATATTGGCGAGCGTCATAACCTTGAAGAATTGTCGGTATAATCAAGTTTTAACAACTCGCCATAGAGCTGATGGGCATTCTGACCAATGCCTATCAGCATACTAGTATATCAAATTCATGCCTTGAAAGGAAGATATAGATGATTAAAACAAATGACATATCTAAGACAGATCAATTACTTACAGATATTGCGGATTACGTAGTAAATACAACTATTACAAGTGAAGAAGCATACGAAACGGCACGCTATGTATTATTAGATACATTAGGGTGTGGCATTTTGGCCTTACAATATCCTGAATGCACGAAACTTCTTGGCCCAGTAGTACCAGGCACAGTCGTTCCCAATGGTACACGAGTTCCAGGCACTTCCTATGTTCTTGATCCTGTAAAAGGTGCCTTTAATATCGGTTGTATGATTCGTTGGCTGGATTACAACGACACTTGGCTTGCGGCTGAATGGGGACACCCTTCCGATAATTTAGGGGGCATATTAGCTGTGGCTGATTATTTGAGTCGCGTGCGTGTTGCTGAAGGGAAAGAGCCACTTAAAATGAAAGACGTATTAGAAATGATGATACAGGCCCATGAAATACAAGGTATTCTCGCATTAGAAAATAGCTTAAATCGTGTTGGGTTAGACCATGTACTGTTTGTCAAAATTGCGACAACAGCTGTTGTGACAAAGGCATTAGGTGGCACTCATCAGGAAATTGTCAACGCCTTATCAAATGCTTGGATTGATAATTCGAGCCTACGAACATATCGCCATGCACCGAATACGGGTTCTAGAAAATCATGGGCTGCTGGTGATGCAACAAGCAGGGCAGTACACTTAGCCATGATGGCTGTGAAAGGCGAAATGGGCTATGCAACGGCCTTATCTGCACCTGGCTGGGGCTTCCAAGATGTTCTCTTTAATAAGCAAGAATTAAAGCTTGCTAGACCACTAGCATCTTATGTGATGGAAAATGTTCTATTTAAAGTTTCTTATCCAGCTGAATTCCATGCACAAACAGCTGCCGAATGTGCCGTTCATTTACACAATGAAGTGAAAAATCGTTTACAGGACATTGAACGCATTCAAATTACGACCCATGAATCCGCTATACGAATTATCGATAAGGAAGGACCTCTTAATAACCCAGCTGATCGTGATCACTGTCTTCAATACATTACAGCAATAGGGCTTATCTATGGTGATATTACAGCAGACCACTATGAAGATGAAGTGGCTGCAGATCCACGTATCGATAATTTAAGAAATAAAATGGTGGTTGTGGAAAAACCCCAATATACAATTGATTACCTAGATCCTGAGAAACGTTCGATTGCCAATGCTGTTCAAGTTTATTACAAAGATGGCACATCATCTGAGCTTATTGAATGTGAATATCCTTTAGGACACCGTTTCCGTCGTGAGGAAGCATTCCCTCAAATCATCCATAAGTTCCAGCAAAACATTAGCACCCATTATTCTCAAAAACAACACAGCAAGATTAATGAAGTTTGTGCTGATCAAGCACTTCTTGAAAATAGTGCTGTTCATGAATTCGTTAATTTATTTGTTTAACTTCTTTCAGGAAATTAAAGCCTCTGGCGAATGTCACGAATCGGGAAGGAGTTAATAAAGGATGTTAGCCTAAAATCCTCCCATCCTTGCGATAACGGCTAACTGACCTGCATCACAGCCGCTTTCGGACGTAAATATGCCGAGGCATCATTGATTATTAGGAGGTTTTTATAGATGGCGTGGATTGTAAATGAAGCAATAGCACAAAAACAATTGGCTGAACAATTTCGAACACTCATTACTCGTTCAACGATTTTACAAATCCCAGGAGCTCATGATGCAATGGCTGGCTTAATGGCTAAAAAAGTTGGCTTTGAGGCATTATATCTTTCTGGCGCTGCCTACACTGCCAGTAGAGGCTTACCTGATTTAGGCATGATTTATTCAAATGAAGTTGCACAGCGTGCGAGCGAAATTATTCGTGCGACTAATTTACCGCTGCTAGTGGATATCGATACTGGCTTTGGTGGTGTCTTAAATGTTGCCCGCACAGCTCGTGAAATGGTAGAGGCTGGAGTAGCTGCTGTACAGCTAGAGGATCAAAATCTTCCAAAAAAATGTGGTCATTTGAATGGGAAAACACTCGTTGCTCAAGAGGAAATGATACAAAAAATAAAAATGATTAAACAAATAGCTCCTACGTTAGTAATTGTTGCCCGCACAGATGCAAGGTCTGTAGAAGGTTTAGAGCAGGCTATTTTAAGAGCTAAAGCTTATGTGGCAGCTGGGGCAGATGCCATTTTTCCAGAGGCTCTCCAAACAGAAAAGGAATTTAAACATTTTGCTAGTGAGCTAGATGCTCCGTTATTAGCCAATATGACTGAATTTGGACAAACACCGTATTATACGGCTAAGGAATTTGAAAAGATGGGCTATTCGATGGTTATATATCCCGTTACATCGATGAGAGTAGCAGCCAAAGCCTATGAGCAAGTGTTTGGCTTAATAAAAAAGACAGGGACTCAAAAAGAAGCTATTGAGGATATGCAAACAAGAAGTGAATTATATGAAACCATCTCCTATTACAAATTTGAAGATTTAGATAGTGAGCTGGCGAAAACCATCTTACCTAAAGAGGAAATAAAGTAGGAGAAAAGTTTACTTTTCTCCTCTTTCTTTCAAGGAGGACTAGCATGGATACATTAGAAAACAAAAGGACCATTTTTACACCTGAGGACTTTCAGGAGGAGGAAGGGCTCATAGCAAAAACCGCAGAGCTGTTCATCAAACAAGATGTTGCCACTAATATGGCAGCTATTGAGCAGCATCAATATGACATCACTCGGCGGTTATTTCAAAAAGCTGGTGATCTTGGTTTACTAGCCATCGAAATACCCGAGGCCTATGGAGGGCTAGAACTTAATAAAAAAATTTCCGGGTTAGTTGCAGAAAGAATGGGCTATGGCAGCTCATTCAGTGTATCTTACAATATTCACGCAGGAGTCGGCACATTGCCCTATGTCTATTTTGGCGATGCGTCCCAAAAGCTGAAATACCTACCAAAGCTGGCTTCAGGTGAATGGATTGGTGCTTACGCTCTGACGGAGCCAGACGCAGGCTCAGATGCACTACATCCCAAAACAAATGCCATTTTAAACGAGGACGGCTCTGCATGGGTAATAAATGGTGAAAAGCAATGGATTACCAATGCACAGCTAGCAGATCTCTTTGTTGTTTTTGCGAAAACGAGTGAAGGCATGACTGCATTCATTGTAGAACGTACATTTAGCGGTGTATCTATTGGACAAGAAGAGGAGAAAATGGGCATTAAAGGATCCTCGACAGCTACGCTTATTTTACAGGATGTTGTCGTGCCGAGGGAAAATGTTCTTGGCGAGGTTGGAAAAGGCCATAAAGTAGCGATGAATATATTGAACATGGCACGCCTAAAGCTAGCTTTCTCCAACATCGGCACTTCCAAGCAGGCACTTCAGTTAGCTGTAACGTATGGTAGGGAACGGAAGCAATTTCACCAGCCAATCGTTCATTTTACCATGATACAGGAAAAACTTGCGGATATGGCAACCTCCATCTATGGGGCGGAAAGTGCTGCATACAGGACAGCAGGAGAAATAGATGATGCGATGGAAGTTACGGATAAAGAGTCAATGGTTCAAAAAATAGCTGATTTCGCTCTGGAATGCGCACTCAATAAAGTCAATTGCTCAGAAGTGCTTGGGAAAATTGTAGATGAAGCTGTACAAATCCATGGTGGCTATGGCTATATGCAAGACTACGAGGTTGAACGCTTATATCGTGACGCTAGAATTAGCCGTATTTTTGAAGGAACAAATGAAATCAACCGTTTAACAATGGCGAAGCTACTATATAAGAAGTATTCACAAGCAACCTCTACCGAAAATGCTCCAGTAGCATATCAACCAGCAGAAAAGAATCAGCAATACATCCGTCTTGCCAAGTACTTAATGCAAATAGCCATCGCTGTCATTGCTGACGCACAGATTCAATTGGAGCAAGAGCAGGAATATATGCGTCTGCTAGCTGATATAGTAAAAGATATTTATGTTATGGAAGCTTCTTTACTGCGGACGGAAAAGAACGCATGTGACAATATGAAACATTTGATGACAGATATTCTTTGTCAAGAAGGCTATCGTAAAATAGAAAAAAGGACAATCGACATTATTTGTGCTGCTGAAACAAATGAACAAAAGCGAAAAACAAGGTTAGATCATATTCAGCGCTTAAACATCCCACTCCATCAGAATCTCTTTATGAAAAAGCGAGAGATTGCAAGAGGGATCATCAACAATCCAAAATCGATCAGTTCATTATCATAAACAGGAGGGAAAAATCATGGTTGATACATTTGCCAATGTTAGTAAAGAAGATTCCATCACGCTTATTCATTTAAATCATCCACCAGCAAATACGTTGTCATCAGCTTCTATTGAACATCTTCGTGTCATTTTTAAAGAATTAGCTGAGGATGAAGAGACGAGAGCCATCATTGTGACCGGCTCTGGACGATTTTTTGCTGCGGGAGCAGATATAAAGGAATTTGTTGCTGCCTTTGGGCAACAGGATAGAGCATTACAAATGGCTGAGGCAGGCCAAGCGCTATGTGATGAAATTGAAGCCATGAAAAAGCCTGTTATTGCTGCTATTAATGGGCCAGCCCTTGGAGGAGGACTAGAGCTAGCGTTAGGCTGTCATTTCAGGATTGCTTCAAGTAATGCCATTGTTGGTTTACCAGAATTAAAGCTTGGCTTACTGCCGACATTCGGAGGCACTCAACGACTGAGCAGAATAACAACGCAAGCAAAGGCTCTACAATTAATTTTAACAAGCAAGCAATTAAGTGCTGATGAAGCACTACAACTAGGTATTATTCAAGTGGTGACGGAGCCAGATGAGCTTCTGCCAACTGCCAAAGCCCTTGCTCAGTCTTTTGTTGAGGGCAAAAGTATGACAAGTGTATCCCGTACAATTGAATGTATAATTCAAGGTGGGAAGGATCATCTCCAAAAAGGGTTGGAATTAGAACGAACACGCTTTGCTGAGTTATTTTTAACAGCGGATGCTAGAGAAGGCGTTCAAGCGTTTATAGACAAAAGACAGCCCAACTTTAAACATTTGTAAGGGAGGAAACTACTATGACAAATGAAGTAATATTTTCCGTCAGTGAGGGTGGCGCAGCAAGCATTACGCTGAATCGTCCTCAAGCTTTAAACTCACTTTCTATAGAAATGCTAAAGCCCATTGGTGAGAAACTAAAGGAATGGCAGGCGAATGATCAAATTCACTTGATTATTCTAAGAGGTGCTGGCGAAAAGGGCTTTTGTGCTGGGGGTGATATTAAAACACTCTATAAAGCTCGCTCCAGTCAGGAAGCTTTCCAAAATGCCGAAATCTTTTTTGAGGAAGAATATCACATAGATAGGGCAATCTATCACTACCCAAAGCCTATCATTGCTTGCCTTGATGGCATTGTCATGGGAGGTGGGGTTGGTTTAACGTATGGGGCTAGCCACCGAATTGTGACAGAGCGAACAAAATGGGCTATGCCAGAAATGAATATTGGCTTCTTTCCTGATGTTGGAGCTGCCTATTTTCTAAATAAAGCGCCTGGCTATGTAGGATATTACTTAGCTTTAACAGCTTCGATCATCCAAGCTGCAGATGTTCTCTTTGCTAATGGTGCAGATAGCTATATGACGAGCGATCATTTACACGCATTCCTCACACGCATTGAACAAACGAACTGGCATACAGTGGAAACTAGCACAGCTCTAAAGCAATTAATAGAGGACTATTCAAGTACACCAACAGCAAACAGTGAGCTTGCCAGCCTTCAAAATGAAATCGATCAACATTTCTCAAAACATACAGTGGAGAAGATAGTCGAATCCTTAGACAATGACCCAAGCAAATTTGCACAAGAAACAAAGCAGTTGCTTCTATCTAAATCTCCATCATCCTTAAAAATTACATTAAAGCAGCTGATAGATGCTCAACATAAAACGGTAGAAGAATGCTTTGCGACTGATTTAATCTTGGCAAAAAACTTTTTAAATCATGAGGATTTCTATGAAGGGGTTAGGTCTGTCGTCATTGATAAGGATCGAAATCCTCAGTATATCTATCAAACATTCGCTGATTTTACAGATGATATACTTGAAAAATTCTTTCAAGACAGTAGTGAAACCGTAAAGAAGTAAGAACAATGACATCTTCGCTCAATAAATGCTGAAACCATCTACTTGTTAAGAGGTAGGTGGTTTCTTAAGTGTTGTTCTGTAGATTTTCATAGGGTTTTGTCAGAGAACGTAGAATGATATGTTATACTATAAAAAACGGAATAAAAGGATAAAGGTACAAATTCAATAGAATTTGTTTAAAAGGGAAGAACGGTGAAAAGCCGTCGCTGTCCCGCAACTGTAATTGGGAGCACATTTTAAAAACCACTGTTATGTATGTAATGGGAAGGGAAAAATGTGTGATGATCATAAGCCAGGAGACCTGCCTTTATCTAGTACAGCCAAAACCTACGCGGATAGGGGGTGTTGAGTGTGACGAATTACCTTCATCATACTCATAGTGCGACAACCAAAAAAAGAGTCTTTATTCAATATAGACGACTTATTTTATATTGGTTGAAGAACTATGAAGTATGTCAGTCATAGCTAGCATCTTCCCATTAGGGCAAGATGTTTTTTTTATGAATAAATAGGGGTGAACAAGATGACATCACATTCAATTTCATTTTATATAAATCAGTTAAAGCAGCAAATTATGAACAACCTTTCTGGTGAGCATATTAGGCCATTACAGCTTTATATTAGGAAGTTAATAGAAGAAAACCCAAATGATTATACATCTATTAATGATGCCTATTTAACGATCAAGCATGAATTAATCGAGACATGTCATGATAGTAGATAAAAAATCTGAAGTGAAGTGAATAATTAAATGGAATGCAAAATGAACAAATCTGAAGACATAATGGACAACATAGATATGAATCAAAAAGTTTTATATAGAAAATTGGATCATTTTGAAATGGAAAGAGGCTTGGTATTAGAAAGTTTAGACATTTTTCTAAGATGGAATCAACAAACACAATACCTTTCTGAAGACAAGCTTCAAAAGCTTTGGATGAAACTGGTAAGGAAGTATAAATTCTCTCTCGATGAATGGGAAAGAACTGCTGGTCATACAAATATCCATGCTTATCTAGTGAAGGAGCAAGGACATGGGTTACAAAAGTTGATGCGCTTTTACAAAGATCGCCACGGCATAAAATGGTTGGAAAATGCATTTCATTATGGAATGTCATTGCTCATTGAAGTTGGAAAAATGCCTGGATTAGAAATGTTTTTCCTAACAAATTTAATATGTTACAGATGGGAAAAGGATTATTTAGAGGATGCAGATGTTCAACAGTTTTTTTGTCATTCAATAAATGGTAAAGTGAAGGAGGTCTATGAAAGTTTCAGGGCTTTCGATCAAGAACAGAATCTGTTAACCGCAACTACTCTCTATAAACTTTTATCAAAATATAATCCTCATTTTCAAGTGAATTCGGCAGCAACGCCTGAATTTTATAAGGAATTGTCCTTATTTGTCGAAATCGAGTAATCCATACGTTCGACATGTCAAACAGTCTATTATTCTTTAGAATATAGGCTGTTTCTATGTGAAATACGCTAGTATATTTAATGCTCATAGATCCGTAGTAACAGAAAATCTCGTACATAGTTTAGATACACAATGAATTAAGATATAAATAATAGATGGAGAAATTCCTTCGAAAGTTATGATTAAAAATAATGAATAATCAAAAAATAAAGAAGTTTAGAATCTAGATTTACTTTTTATATGAAGGATGGTACACTTAAAACTATTGAACAACAACTATATATTGTGTTCGTTTTATATAGGTGCTACTATATGTAGTTTAAAAGGGAAGTTCGGTACAATTCCGACGCTGTCCCCGCAACTGTGAAGCTGACAATGATTACAACCACTGTGCATTCGCATGGGAAGGGAATCAGAGGATGAAGCAAAGCCAGGAGACCTGCCTCTATAAAACAATTAATCATTTCTTCGGGGATTAAGAAATGGGAACGTCAGTATTTTTGGTATGGTAACGTTTCCATTTAGCTATCTCTCTAGAGGAGATAGCTTTTTATTATATGAAAAGAGGGATTTCTATGAAACTTTATACGAAAACAATCTGTCCAAAATGCCTTTGGGTAAAATCTGAATTACAACGTGCAGGACTTGAGGCAGAAATCGTCAACATTGATCACGATGAACAAGCTAAACAAACAATAATCGATGCAGGTTTTTTAAGTGTGCCTGTTTTAGAAATGAATAATACATTTATAGGAGATGTTAAGGACATAGTTTCTCATATTGAGATGATTGTTCTATGATCGTTTACGCAAGTCGTACAGGAAATGTCCGGAATATTGTTTCCAAATTAAGGGCAGAGTCTGTTGAGCTCTCTGAGGAATTACAATTGAATAAGCCTTATCTTTTAATTACTTATACTGATGGCTTAGGTGATATCCCTGCAAAAGTGGAACGTTTTTTAGAAAAAAACAGAGATTTTTGTAAAGGTGTAGTTGCCAGTGGGAATAGTAACTTTGGGCACAACGTATTTGGGGCTGCTGGCGAGAAAATCGCTGCTACCTATCATGTACCCTTAGTAAGAAAATTAGATTTACGAGGCAATCAAACAGATTATGAAGCCATACAAACGTTTTATGAAACGAGGGTAATAAGATGAAAACCTATTTAAAGCTAAATAATGACGTACTGAATCGTTATAGTTCAACTGGGCTACTTGAATTAGAAAAGGATCGTGAAGCTACACGCCGCTACTTTTTAGAGTATGTCAACGTGCGTTTACGTTACTTTATTGATATTGAAGAAAAAATCCGTTATTTAGTTGATGAGGGCTACTACGAGAAAGCATTTATCGACATGTATGAAATGGAATTTATTAAGAAGCTGTACAAAAAAGCATATGATTATAATTTCCGCTTCCCATCCTTTATGAGTGCAAGTAAATTTTACGATAGCTATGCTATGAAAAGTCGTGATGGAGAAGAGATTTTAGAAAAATATGAGGACCGTATTGTCATTATCGCCTTGTATTTAGCACAAGGGAATACGGTGCTAGCAGAACGTTCTGTCGAAGCAATGATGGAAGCTTATCAGCCTGCTACACCAACAGCATTAAATAGTGGTAAAAAAGCACGTGGTGAATTAGTGAGCTGCTTTAAATTATCGATGGATGATTCCATGAATAGCATTGCTGAAAATATTGGTTATTGCTTAGAGCTATCAAGACTTGGCGGTGGGGTTGGAGTTAACTTAACTGATTTACGCCCTTTAGGTGACCCTATTAAAGAGATTCTAAATCGTGCCAGTGGTGTCATCCCAGTTGCTAAACTGTTAGAAAATTCTTTCAGTTATTCCAATCAACTAGGGCAGCGAAATGGCTCTGGTGTTGTCTATTTAAATATTTTCCATGCAGACATTGAAAATTTTATTTCATCTAAAAAACCGAATGCCGATGATAAAATTCGCCTCGCAACATTATCAACAGGAATAATTATACCAAGTATTTTCTTCGAACTTATGAAACGTGATAAAGATATTGTCTTGTTCAGCCCATATGATATTTTCAAAGAATATGGCAAACGCATGTCTGAGATTTCCATTTCAGATATGTACTATGAGCTACTTGATAACCCTAAAATTCGTAAAATTAAACGTTTGAATGCACGTAGGCTGTATACAGAAGTGAAAAAAGCACAATTTGAATCGGGCTATCCGTTTGAAATTTTTGATGATAATGTCAATGAAGTGCATCCTTTAAAAAACATCGGTCGCGTAAAAATGTCCAATCTATGTACCGAAATCCTGCAAGTTCAAGAAACAAGCATTATTACAGATCAAGATCAACCGAATGACTATGGATTAGATGTATCCTGTAACTTAGGATCGATTGATATTCATGCAGCAAGTAAGGTCAATGATTTCGAAGCCTTAATCGATACGGCTATGCACCTATTAACAAATGTGTCGCAAATGACGCACATTAAAAATGTACCGTCTGTTGCAAAAGCCAATCAATTAATGCATTCAGTAGGACTTGGTTGTATGAACCTCCACGGCCATCTTGTGACGGAGGGCATTTTATATGGCTCTAAAGAATCGATTGATTTCATGGATCGTTTTATGGAAGCAATGAACTTTTATTCACTCAAATCATCGATGGAAATGGCTAAAGAAAAAGCTGCAACTTTTTATCGATTTGAGGACAGTGATTATGCATCAGGTAGCTACTTTGACCAATATGTCAATAAAATCGACGAAGAACTATCACCCGTTGTGTTAAAAGCACTTGGCAATGTTCCAATCATTACGAAAAACATGTGGGAAACGCTTAAGCAAGATGTGATGCAATATGGTCTATTCCATTCCTATCGTTTGGCTATTGCACCAACTGGCAGTATTTCCTACATACGTAGCTGTACGGCTTCTATTGCGCCATGTACTGAGCGTGTAGAGGTTCGTGATTATGCAGATAGTAGAACGATTTATCCAATGCCTCATTTAACAAATGATAACAGTCATTTATATGTAGAGGCATATGATGTTAATCCGTATGATTTAATTGATTTGTACGCTGCTTCTCAAAAACACGTTGACCAAGGTATTTCCATGACGCTTTATGTAACAGATAATTGGACAACTGAACAATTAGCTAAAGTATACATTTATGCATGGGTAAAGGGCATTAAGTCCGTTTACTATGTTCGTCAACGATTACAAAGCTTAGAGGAGTGTGTAGCATGTCAAATATAATTTATGAGGCGGTCAATTGGAATAAGGCAACGAGTGAACTTGCCCAAATATTTTGGGACCAGCAATGGAAGCAAATTTGGTTTCCTGAGGAAATTGCGGTCAGTAAAGATATCAAACAGTGGAAAAGCTTTGAGCATCAAGACACGTATAAAAAAGTGTTCGCGGGATTAACGTTACTGGATACAGTTCAGACCAATATAGGGATGAATCGTGTGGCCGCTTATACAGACGATTTACAAGAGAAGGCTGTCCTAACCGTTTTTGATGCATTTGAGGCAATCCATGCCAAATCCTATTCTTATATTTTTACAACGCTTTGTACAAACGAAGAAATAGATGAGTTATTTGAATGGGTCAAAAAAAATGAATTTCTACAATATAAGGCCAATAAAATTGCGGATATTTATAATAGTATCGAAGAAAACGATCCAGAAAGCTTATGGAAAGCGATGTTCTCCTCCGTTATGCTCGAATCTTTCCTTTTCTATTCGGGCTTTTTCTACCCGCTGTACTTAGGAGGACAAGGCTTCCTACGAAACAGTGCTGAGATTATTTCACTTATTTTACGCGACGAATCCATCCATGGTGTCGCAGTTGGATTTTTTGCTCAAAATCTATTCAAGCAATTTTCAAAAGAAAAACAAGAAGAGCTAAATTTATGGGGCTATGAGCTATTATTAGATTTATATCAGAATGAAATGAAATATACAGATGATATTTATGCGGAAACAGGATTATCACCTGAAGTGAGAGCCTATGTACGATATAATGCTAATAAAGCCTTAATGAATGTTGGTTTTGAAGCAATGTTTCCAGAAGAAGAAGTCAATCCGATTGTGATGAACGGTATTCGTAATGAAGGCTCCACATACGATTTCTTTTCACAAAAGGGAGCTACCTATGCTAAAGCAAAAGTAGCGCCAATTACAGATGACACATTTAATTTTAATCGTTAGGATGGAGAACAATGAACGTAGAAGTAAAAATCAAAAGAGTACACGCGGATGCAATACTACCAATGCAAGCCAATCCTGGTGATGCGGGCATGGATCTCTACTCCATTGAAGCAGTAGAAATACCAGCAGGCGTAGCCAAACTTATTAAAACAGGTATACAGATTGAATTACCTAAAGGAACGGAAGCCCAAATTCGACCAAGAAGTGGACTAGCATTAAAGCATAGTATAACCGTACTGAATAGCCCAGGCACAATTGATGAAGGCTACAGAGGGGAAATCGGCGTTATTTTAATCAACCACGGTCAAGAACCGTTTATCGTCGAAAAATCTATGCGTATCGCCCAAATGGTCATTCAATTTGTCCCATCCATTCAATTAGTAGAAGTAGATGAATTATCACAAACGATCCGAGGAGCATCTGGATTTGGAGCAAGTGGTACTAAATAGAATTGATTAGTTTAAAAAGATGACAAAGAAATCCTGTGTGTATATACATGCAGGATTTTTTTGTTGTCAGTAAGGATAGTCTGTTTAAAGCTTAGCAGAACTACACATGAAAGCAATGGACATTAAAAAAGATGACGTCGGTTACTTACCAAAGTCATCCCATTACGGCATAATCAACAACTACATCTAAAAATATAAACAGCTTTTAATTTTCATCTGTCTACCTAATAGGCAGCATATCACCACGAATATGTGCTCTTCTTTCTTTGTTCATCTTGGTAATTAACTAGATTCCAGATGAAAGATCGAAAGTATATGGTTTAAATTGGGATAATAATATAAAATTTATATATATACCATTTTTATTGTAGCTAATAGTGTTGGGATTGGGGGCGGAAATTATAAAGAAGAAATTATGGAGTACAGGTTTATTACTAGTATGTATTTTTCTCGTTGCTTGTGAGTTCAATCAACAGGAAGGGAAAGAAGCGTCTACTATTGCTCAAAAGGTGAATACAGAAGAATTTATACCAAAGGCGATAAGCCCTGGTAATTTTAGTGAATACGATATGGCACTTAAGATGGATAATGACGGGAAATTTCAGCTAGAATCAACCGTTGTCGTTAAAAACCTCTCTACCGATGATTGGGAACAATTGATATTTTATTTTATACCTAATATGTTTACAAAAGCTGTCTCACCCGAACTGGAGCATCCATCGACCATTGCGTTCCATAACATTACCATTGATGGAAAAACGGCAGCTTATACTCTTGAAAAAGATTCACTCAACATTCAGCTTCAAGAAAAATTGAAACCTCATCAAGAAATGAAAGTTTATTTTTCCTATGAGTTCACTCTGCCTGAAGAGGGCTTAAGATTTACGAAGAGTAATGGTAATTATCATTTAGCTCAATTTTATCCGATGCTTGCCACATATAGAAACCATCAATGGAACAAAGAAGATTATCGTTTTAGAGGAGAGACGTATCATACTACATTCAGCAATTTCAAATTAACCTATGACATTCCTCAGGAGTACACGTTGGTGTCTTCATTTGATCAAGAGGCATTTCCAAGCCCAAACAAAGGGTTACTTGAAGTTGAGAACGTGAAGGAAATATTTGTTGCTCTAGTAAAAGATCCAATACTAGTGGAAAAAGACGAAGACATCGCCATTAGAGTATTTGGATTTGAGGAAAATAAAAAGGAATTATATCAAGAAATAGCAGACGAGGCTTCAGCTGTCATAAATTATTTTGAAGAAATAATGGGGCCGTATCCTCTCAAACAACTAGATATTATCATAGATGGAATGGGCATGGAGTACCCAGGAATTGTAACAGCCCATACGATTTACAACAGTGGTCCTAGTAGTTCTGAGCAGATTAAAAGTACAGTGGTTCATGAAATTGCCCATCAATGGTTTTACGGGGTCATTACCAATGATCCTTTTCATCATGCCTGGTTAGATGAAGGCTTCGCGGTATTTGCTACAAATCTATTCAACTTTAAAAAATTGAATCTGAGCAAACCCTATACGATTTACAGCATTGATCCAGACCTAGTGCTTCCAGTCAATTTACCACTTGATCAATACCAATCTGATATGAGTGCATATGTCTATGGAAAATCGCCTGCAATGCTCTTGAATTTGTTTGATGATAATGAAGAAATCAAAGACATTGAACAATTTTTAAAAAGTTACTATCAATTTTATAACTATAAAGAAATCGATTCCACAGAATTCGCGCGATTCACAAAATACTATTTTGATTTAAAGGACGATTCTATATTTGAGGGGTGGTTAGATCTAGATAACACTAAAAATGAATGATTTAGCAATAGGTTCTCCACGAAAGAAAAGGGATATTGTGCAAGCAGTATCTCTTTTTTATGTTCAAAATATAACAGCTTCACGATCAGGATTTAACCACCTTTTAGAGAAAAAAACATAAATTGAAAATTAAGTATTCTCTTAACGCTAATAATAAACTATACTTACAATTAATTATAATTATAGAACAGGAGAATTGTCATGCTAAAACGGTTATTTTTTGTAAGTTTTGTATTTTATCTATGCTCTTTGATTTATGTAGAGGATAGTAGCTATGTCCATGCAATTAACAAAGATGTAGTATTTTTTGATAGTGGTACTGCTATAAATGGTAGGACGATGTTACCAATGAGAAATATATTTGAATCATTAGATGCAACTGTTGCCTGGGATTCCTCAACCCAAACCATAACAGCAAGTAAAGGGAATACAACTATTCAATTAAAGGTAAATTCGTATAAAGCAATTGTTAATGGGAAGGAGACTTTTCTAGACAACCCACCTACCATTATGAACTCAACTACAATGGTACCCGTAAGGTTTGTTAGTGAGTCTTTAAAACTACCTGTTGAATGGGATTCAACACTAAGAGTAGTTAATATAATCACAGAAGGGAAAAATATTTTTATTTATGTTAATGATCCTACAATAAATACAGATAAGAATTCTAAAATTAATAACTATAATCAATTGGTTGATTTACATAATAACCTTTTATTTGTACTACAAAACTTGGAATATGAAAAATCGTTGTATCCTAATTATTCACAAGATTACCGTAATATATTAGAGAAACAGTTAACATTGTCTAAGCTAAAATTAAAGGTAATGCAAAGAATGGAAGTAATATTAACGGAAATTATAAGACAAGGATAGACAGACAATTATTCAATCAAACGGATCCTCAACTGACATAAAAGAAGGGTTGAGCATTTGGCTTTGTTATTAGATATGTAATAAAGCGTTAGAAGTTTATAAGGGGAAACTAACTCTCCATTCGCTGGCTATGAATTTTAACGCTAATTTGTTAGATTGAAGTGTGATAAGAATTCATTTTGATTAACCATTTCTGCAAAATGGACTCAATAAAGAGCATAGACTTATCAATGATTTGAGTGAAGAATGCAGCTATTTCTTAGTCATTGATTCAACTTAAAGTAAGAACTAATTATTAGCGAATATTACATTGGAAAGGCTACTTTAATATAAAATCCATGAAATTTTTTGACCATTTGAGGACTGTAAATAACAGTCCTCTTCTTTTTGTCGCTTACACGCGTACCAAACTTGAATAATAGTAAGAAGTTTTAAAAGTTAAAAAAATTTAAAAATTGAAAAAATATCCACAATATCTTATCATAGTAATAGCTAACATTGAGAAGGGAGGAGGATGCCGGTGTTACGTGCATTAAAAGTAGGACTAGTAATTGAGCGAGCCAATCGGAAAAATTTAGTTGCGTTAGTCGCTGTTGTCATTATTGTTTTCGGCTTTATGTTTTATTTAAAGGCACAGGCCGTTGGTAATCAAATCGTTGAAAAAAAGGGTGACTATTATTCCATCCAGGCTGTACTATCAAAATTTCAAGTGAAAGATGCTTCAGAATCAGGGGATGGCAGCGATTTATATAAAAATTTAACTAAACAAAAAAGCAAAATTGCTTTACAAATAGCAACATTAACAATGGATAGACAATCTATGTATTATGAGGCTTCACTTCAACTCGCTAAATTAAGGCAAGAGGCATTCGAATTAGAAGGATACGAAAATATTGCCGAGTTATTACCCTCTAAATTACAAAATTCGATGGACTACCTTTATTTTAAATGGATGATAGATGAGGGAAAGGATACACGATCTGATCTATTTCAATACATACCGTTTTTATTATTTTTATTTAGTCACGTAGGTGCAGGCTGGTACATATTTATTAGCTTCCATACGAGCTCTATTTTACTGGATGACTTTGAGCATTCTAGTTTAATTCAAGGCTTTCCTGTGCGGTTTGATACCTATATTTTATCTAAATGTCTTATTTCTTTGTTATCCATAGTGACAAGTATTTTACTCATTTTTATTTGTGCAAGTCCGTTATGGATACTAAATGGACTTGGTAACCCACTAGAACCTGTCGGGATTTATCTAGGAAATGCCACATTAATATCTACGCTTCAATATATCGCAATAAGTGTTGGCTATATGTTCTTCATTTCAATTTTTGTCATGCTGTTGTCCATTATTTTAAATGTGCTACTGAAAAATATGTATTTAACATTATTTGTACACTTTATTGTATTCTTTTTACCTATGATTTTTCCATCTCTTATTAGTTTATTCCCCTATAATCCTTTTAATTTCATGAACTTTAATGATATTTTACGAGGGGTACCGGTAGATTTAGCAGAGCCTGTTGCTATTACGATGAATCTAGGCTTAATCATCCTATGTTTAAGTATTATTTTAATGTTGTTTGTAATTAAAACATTCTTCTCAACAGGAAAAATCAATAGGGCATAGGGGAGGGAAAATAAGCATGTGGAGTTATTTTAAATTTGAATTCAAGCAATTTTTTTTGAATAAGAAAAACTTAGCAATCTACTTTTTACTTGCTTTTGCAACCTTTTTTTATGTATTTAAAATAGCACCAGCTTACGATCCGATTGAAAGTGTAGACTCTGAGGAGATTGAGGCGCGCTATTTAACACGTCAGGAATTTTTAGATCATATGGAAGGAAGAAAATTACATGGTCTGCATCCTGCCGTTATTTTTGCTATTGAAATATTTAGCGAGATTAACCCTATAGATAAAGCAAGATTAGATGCATTAGAAAAGGGCAATTTAAAAAAATATGCAGATTTAACGCGTGATTGGTACTACTTTACCAATGCGATTACCTATAAAAGTGATTCATTTTCATATAACTCAAAGTATTTTATAAAAAATAATGAGTATGCAGAAGATGATGCCTTTTATGCTTATTTAGAGCATGCAGTCCGTTATGATGCATATTCGAAAGCAGATTATGAATTATCAACGGAAATATTTGAACAACGCACGGCACTACAAACGCTCGAACGCTTATTAAAGGGTATACTGCCCATTATATTGATTGTCTGTGTGCTACTTTTAGCAATTGATATGGTTGCCAAAGATAGACGCCATCCATCCATTTTGAAGGGGTTTCCGATTAATGATTGGAAAAAGCTCCTGGTGAAAATGGTCGTTGTGCTACTAGGTAGTGCCGTATTATTTATACCGCTTATTGTTGGCTTCTTTATTGTAGGACTACAATCTGGCTTTGGGAATTTCCATTTGCCCTCTCCAGTATATGCGCCGCATCTCGACTGGCGTATGGAAGGTAAATTTGAAATGATGACTTTAGGTACGTTTTTAGGACAATCGCTGGCTTTGCTTTTTACCTGGTTCATCGTCATCATCAGCATTGTACTATTATGCAGTATGCTATTCCGCAATGAGATGGTCAATTTCGCTGTTGGCATACTTCTTATTTTTGGTGAAAATTTTTATTTCAGCCGTTACGTTGGCTTTTTCTGGGACGTTCAAAATTATCCAACATCCTATATTCAAGTCGGACAAATTATTTCAAAACAGCGGAATTTTTATTATATGAATGATCATTTAGATTTTACTTTAGGATTACAGTTATTACTTGGACTAGCTGCCATTGTCATTTTTTTCATCATACTGACGGCATCGAACAGGCGATATAAGCTAATTAAATAGGGGTGGTAAAGATGATTGATATTCAAAATATTACCGTGCGATTTGGAGACATGAACGTGTTAAATAATATTTCCATGACCTTTAAGCAAGGGCAAATGATTGGGCTTGTTGCACCAAATGGAACAGGAAAATCCACATTTATGAATGTGTTGATGAATTATGTGAAACCGTTGAATGGCAAGATCGTTTTTAAAGATGGACTATGCTACTCAAATAAACAAAATGAAGTGAAAATCCACACATTCGTGTCAATGATGCCAGACCAAAGTGACTTGTATAATCATTTAAGTGGGCGAGAGCATTTAAAAATGTTTGCTACGATGTGGAAATCGGATTTAAAACTGATTGACGAAACAATCGAAGCATTAAATATGGGGCATTATGTGAATAAAAAGACAGGTACCTATTCTCTTGGGATGCGCCAGCGTCTATGCTTTGCCATGCAAATTGTTACAAATACAGACATTATGATGATGGACGAAGTGATGAATGGGCTTGATCCAAATAATGTGGAAATTATTTCGAAAATATTATTAAAGAAAAAGGCGGAAGGGAAAATTATTATTATTGCCTCCCATTTACTTGATAATTTAGAGAAATATGCAGACCGAATTTTCTTATTTAACGAGGGAAAACTAATAGATACCAATCAAATAATCGAAGATTTTAGTCAAGCACATATTAAAACGATTCGCATAAAAAATATGGAAAGTAATACGAAAAAACAGCTTCATGAGCTATATCCAAATATCAAACTTCAAACACTGACAAATGACATGACACTCATCCATTTACTAAGTTCTGAAGCCAGCTTATTAAGTTCACTTACGTCTTTTTTAGTTGAGAGAAACGTAGTAGATTTTGCTTTTGGGAAAGTTACATTAAATGATTTGTATGCAATGTATTATCACGAAGAAAGCAATGTGACAGCTAGTTAAAGAGGAACAATCACTTTTATTGTTAAATTAGTTCTTGCCGTAAAATATAATGATTATTTACGGAGCAGCTTTTGACTTACTCTAGTTTCCAAAAACATAGTATTTACTACCTTTTCAGTTAAGATTACATCCTCAGATAATTATTTATTGTTTGGTCATCATTGTTAAAATAATGTGAGACATATGATTGAAAAATTACGGTGACAGGTCCACAGGTGATATACTGGTATATCTTAGGATAAGAAAAGGGGTAAAACTATGAATAAATTTAATAAGACATTAGCATATATAAATGAATTACTTTATGAACCTAATAATTCAACAATAAAAGATATCCATGAAGAAACTCAAAACTCAGATTATGGGGCTGGGCTATTTCAGTTAAATTCTAAATCGGTTAGATTTAGAGTCGCAAAAATAACACCTAACAAAATAGGACAGTTTGTTTCCTTTTGGGAAAAGGATGAAACTAATAAAAACCAAGCATTCTCATATGATAATGCCACTGATTTATTGGTAATAAACACTTTTAATGATAATGGTGATTTTGGCCAATTCGTTTTTCCAAAAGAAGTTCTTTTAAAACAAAACATCCTTAAAACCGTTAATACAAAGGGTAAAATGGCAATTAGAGTTTATCCTAGTTGGGATACTCCCACTAGTCAACAAGCGCTAGCAACACAAAAATGGCAATTACCCTATTTTATTAAAATTGACGATGCTAGTAGTTTGTCAATACATGAGCTATTAAAATTATACTCCAACTAATTTTCTTAAACAAATGAATAAGCAACAGATTTATTACAGAAATTGCGCTATTCATATTTACTGAACAGTTTGAGGGAAGCAATAAATAAGGTATCAACTACTGATTACGATTATCAAGATTTTGAAAAGGATCTATTTAAAATAAGAGCCTTTCTACGATAAGCAAACACAGGGACGATTATTCAATTAACGCAGTCTCTTCTTATATTACCAGGGCAGTTTAGTTATTCTTTAATATTACGTGAAGCAAGGATGTGATTGAATGTTTCAAGATGGATTTCCCAAACATTTAAATGAGGATGTGACGACAGTGGTTGGAATGATTCCTCATAAAACTTATAATCATGTCACGATTGCTGTGTCTGAGGATACTATCCACTATTTTCAAAATAATACCGTGATTAGATTTCCTTATCGTACCTACTACATTGATAGTTCAGATGAAGTTATAGAAAAACTAAGTCTACAACAAAAAATGATTTTGCATTGTATATATTCAAGAAGTTGTGATGGATTTGTACGTCAAAAGCATATTTATTCGTTGCTACAGATGGATTACGAAGACTGGGCTATTCCTTATATCGTCAAAATATGTGATGAATATGTCGTAGAGATAATAGAATTAGCCTATGATATTTTAAAAGAGCAGGATACAGAACGGATTAAGAGATTTTGTCTTGAAAATATTGTGCCATTTTGCAAAAGCTATAATCGAATGATTAGCTATTGGAACGAATTTTACCGATATAGATACAATCATTTTCAAACATACATTGGCAGGAAGTTATTTAGAGATTGTTTTGGTTACTCTAAAACAATGGAGCGCAGGGCAAAGAGAATTGTGGAGCACTTAACCTAAAGTAACTGGGGCTTTAATTGAATAAGACTCATTTCATTTTACTAACGGGCCAGATTGTTGAGGAACATTTTCAACAAAATTGATATTATTGTTGAACTATCGAGTAAGGTTGTGAAAATTATTACTTAAACTAACTGCTCAGGATAGTTAAAGTATATTTAGGGCACGTTACTTCAAAAAGGAGTAATCTAAATGAAAAACCCATTCTTAATTAGTTCATTTGTGTTTATATTTTTGTTCAGCTTTTCTATGTATTTAGGAAGTCCAGTTTATTCACAAACTACACCTTCAGATAAAAATGAGTATTTACATCCTGCAAATAAGGAAAAAGTTATTGATGAAACTGTAGATGAATTTTATCTTGCATTAAGAGACCTAAAATATCCTATACATCAGGAGGTTTTTCAAAGATATAAGCAGAAGTCAAAGCAGCAGCAAAGGCATTTGGATACTGCTCTTTTTAAAGAAATGCCTGATGCATCTGTAAATGTTAGAAAAAAAATATTGTTCAATGAGGTAGAAAAATTAAATTATATTACTTTTGATGGAAATATTCTTCGTACCTACCCTAATATAGATATTAACTACCATCAGACAGTTAGCCCCGATAGGCAAGTTTATTTCTTTTATTCCTTTAAAGACACTGAAAAAGAATTTAAAGGTAATTATGCAATTTATGATGTGGAAACAAAAGAAATGGTGGCAGGTGGAAGTACTTATATGCCAAAGCTCAATCTTACAATGAACACTTATGATAAAGAAAGTTTAGAGAAAGTTGCAAAAGGGATGTATTCGTCTAGTTGAACTAACTGTAGCGATAGTGCAACTTCCTATAAGCAATTTTAGACATACTTTAGTTATTTCATTAAAGGCGCAATTCTGCAGCAAGAATTGTGCTTTGTGTAGAATTGAAATAAAGTTACGATGTTTTAAAAAAAGATACGATGTTTATAAATTATCAAGACCTAATTTTAAAAAAGATAGAAAAATTAAAGGGGCTGGGACAAAAGAAAAAATGTTAGACCATTTACAAGTTTGGTCTAACATTTTTTTGCGTTATTAGAACACATATACTTTAATAAATCACAAAAATAACATTCATTTTTTGCTTTTTCTCAATAAAATGAGTTATGTCCCAGCCTCTTTCTTCTTTTACTAAAGCACCCGTTAGTTTAAGTGTAACTCTTCACAATTACTTGATATTATATAGTTAAGTAGAAATATAAATTAGAATTTAGTTTATAGTTATAAAAATAAGTTTTTTATACTCTTATAATTCTTCAAAAAGGAGAGTTTATGAAAAAGACTATTGTTTTTGTATTAACGATACTTATATTATTCTCGGGATTCGCAACACAAAGTTATGCGTTGTCAGATTCGAAATCTGTGGCAATACAAGCGTTGCTAGATGATGCCTCTCGTACATCAGGTGTGCCTGGAATGTCAATCTCAATACTTGCTAATGATGAAGTGTTCTACTTTTCTTCTGGGTATGCAGATCTTGAAAAGGGGTTGTCTGCAAGTGAAAATACACTCTATGAGTTGGCCTCGGTGAGTAAAGCTTTTACTGGTATGGGGATTCTGCTATTGGAAGAGCAAGGGCTGCTATCAATGACTGACCCTATCCAAAAATATTTACCTTGGTTTACGTTAAAGTATCAAGGTAAACCTGTTGATATGCAAAGCCTTACACTAAATAACTTCCTTCACCATACCAGCGGCTTAACAAATATTAGACATACTCAAAATATTCCACAAGGCAATACGCCTGATATGTTGCAAAAGACTGTGGAAACGCTGGTAGATGCTGAATTGGCGTTCTCTCCCGGTGAACAATATAACTATGGAACCGTTAATTATGACGTATTGGGTTTGGTTATTGAGATTGTATCACGACAAAGCTATGAAGACTTTATGAGGGAACAGGTATTTCTACCCTTAGGTCTTCACCAGACGTATGTTTATAAAGAAGATGCTCAAGCCACTGGACAGTTAGCACAGGGCTACCGTTCTTCCTTTTTCATAACAACTCCATTTAACGCTCCGGATTATGCTGGGAATAAACCTGCCGGCTATATCATTTCTAATACAAAAGATATGGCGCGTTGGATGGGCATACAGATGGGTATCGTGCAGGACATACCCGAAATATTTCACAGGGTTATCGAAAAATCACATAGGGGTGATATGTCTGTTTCGGCTGTCAACGATATGTATTATGCGGCAGGTTGGTCGGTAAACGCCGAACAAACGTTTATAGAACACACTGGGGGTAATCCGAATTTTAGAACCGAAGTAGCTATACTGCCAAATGAACGAACAGCCATCTGCTTACTGAGCAACGGCGCAAATACCAATATAAACCTGGTACTAAAAGTTAAAGATATATTAGACGGCAATCTAACTCAGTCATATGAGATAAGCGGCACACAGCTTTTGGACATCATTTTGTCGTCTACCACAATTATTCTTTGCCTATTGGCCGTTCTGTTATTTCTCTTAGGATTAAGAAAAAGGAAAACGAATGAGCAGCAGCCAATTACAAAAAAGAGAACAATCGTAACAATTATTTTCCTAATCGCTACGATTGCCCAGTGTATAATGTTTTTTGCCTTCGATTGGTCAACGATACTTATTTGGCAAACATATAGTGTTCTTACAGCTTTGATTTCGTCAACATTATTAACAGCAAGCATTACTTGGTATATACTCACCGATAAGATGCCTCGCTCCGAAAATAAGTATAATGTTAAGTAATTAAATTCCACTTTATCAATATTCTTAATTAAAAAAACATAAGACACCTCGGTGTCTACAGTCTGAAACTGCATAAATTTTTATGCAGTTTTTTCTTTACTTTCAAATAATTATTTTGTAAGATAAAGCCAACTTCAAAAGTGGCCAGACCACTTTTGAATTCATTCAGTAAGAGACGCCATCATCTGAAGATGTTGGATTTTGTTTCTTTTTAGTAGGTACCCAAACACCTACTGAATGAAGATAAAGCCTTTGGATACATTGTTTATCTGCGCGAAAGGAAAGCGACAGCAATAATTATTCCAAGGCAAATAGATTGACCGAGGAGTTGATCGTATGGATAAAAAAACCGAACAAAAGAAAGTGTTTTTAGATATCGTCCAATAATTACGACAACTTATTAAAATAGAAAAAACACAGGCTGGTGAAAAGTCACCTTCCGAAAGAGTCTTTTCAGAACGTCTAGGTGTCAGGCGATCCTCTGAGAGAGAGGCATTGCGAAGTTTAGAGTTATTAGGTCTTATTGAAACGAGACATGGGGAAGGTATGTTTCTAGCTTCTACATAAAAGCATCAGCTCGTAGAAATATTGTCGATGTTTATATTAGAAGACATGAAAAGGAAGCCATTCGCATTATAAGTTGTACAGAAACTCTGCAAACACTACCAGTGTGGGGCAGTTTTTTTGTAAAGCTAGAGATAGAAAGTACGATTAATTGTCGGGATGTTTTACGAGAAATAATCATCACGTCAGGAAATCGTCTTTCACTAAAAGTCTAGTTTCAGTTAGCAGTTTATGCTGATGACCGTTTAAATCGAAACTCAACAGAAGAAGAAAAATTAATCATTCAAACTATGTTGAAATCGATGCAGCTTGGCTATGAAAAAGAAGCATTAAAAGCTTACCAACAGTGGATGAATGCTGAACAAGGCATTTAGACAACAAAGGGGGAGTAAAACATGGTAATACGTAGCTTATTTAGTAAAAAGAAAGAGGACGGACAGGAAAAGGGATTTCCAGAAGGACTTATGACAAAATGTCCAGAATGCCGTCACATTCAGTTAACAAAGGAATTAGAAAAAAATCATAAAGTGTGTACAAAATGCGACCATCATTTCAAAATGACTGCACAGGAGCGCGTAGCATATTTCTTAGATGAAGGTTCATTTGTTTCAATGGATGATCATTTACAAACAAGTAATCCACTTAATTTCCCTGATTATGTAGAAAAAATTTCAGTGGCTAAACAACAAACGGGATTAAGCGAAGCTGTACTAACTGGGTTAGGAACTCTTGATGGAGAAGAAATTGTTGTAGCCATTATGGATTCTCATTTCCGTATGGGCTCAATGGGCTCCGTTGTAGGAGAAAAAATCACACGTGCCGTTGAAAAAGCTATTGAATTACGTGTACCGGTTATTATCTTTACTGCTAGTGGTGGAGCGCGCATGCAAGAAGGTATTCTATCATTAATGCAAATGGTAAAAACGAGTGTGGCATTAAAACGTCATAGTGAAGAAGGACTATTATTTATTTCGATCATGACGCACCCTACATACGGTGGCGTTTCAGCAAGCTTTGCTTCTGTTGGAGATATTAATATTGCAGAACCGAAAGCATTGATTGGCTTTGCTGGTCGCCGTGTAATCGAAGAAACATTAAGAGAAAAATTACCAAATGATTTCCAAAAGTCAGAGTTTTTACTAGCGCATGGTCAGCTTGATGCAGTTTTCCATAGGAAGGATTTACGAAACCAAGTAGCAATACTTGTAAAAATGCATACAAAAGGCGGTGTGCAACATGTCTAAAAATTTAGCTTTTGAAGAACCAGTAGTACAATTACGAGAAAAAATTGATGAATTAAAAACGATTGCTACAGAGGCAAATGTAGACATGACAGGCGAAATCGAAAAGCTTGAAACACGTCTAACACAGCTAGAACAATCTATTTATGCCAATATGAAGCCATGGGATCGTGTACAGGTTGCTAGACATCCAGAACGACCAACAACTTTACAATATATAGAAGCTATGTGTGAAAACTTTATTGAGTTACATGGAGATCGTACATTTGGTGATGATGCAGCTATTCTTGGAGGAATTGCTCTCTTTGAAGGACAGCCCGTAACAATTGTTGGACATCAGCGCGGAAAATCAACTAAAGAAAATATTAGACGAAATTTTGGTATGCCACACCCTGAAGGATATCGTAAGGCATTACGCTTAATGAAGCAAGCTGAGAAATTTAAGCGCCCAATTATTTGTTTTATTGATACAAAAGGAGCCTATCCGGGTAAGGCAGCCGAGGAACGCGGCCCAAGTGAAGCCATTGCTAGAACTCTCTCTGAAATGGCGATTCTAACAGTACCAGTTATTAGTATTGTTATTGGGGAAGGCGGAAGTGGAGGTGCCATTGCATTGGGGGTAGCTAATCGCGTCTTTATGTTAGAGAACTCAACGTATTCGGTTATCTCGCCTGAAGGGGCTGCATCGATCTTATGGCGAGATGGTAGCCTAGGGAAGCAAGCTGCAGAAGCAATGCGGATAACAGCACCTGACTTAAAAGAGCTTGACGTTATTGATGGAATAATCCCTGAAATAACGGGTGGAGCACACCGCAATGTTGTGAAGCAAGCATTTTATATAAAAGAATGTATAAGCGTCACACTAAAAGCATTGAATTCCCTAAATGGCGAACAATTAATTGAAGATCGCTATGAGAAATTCAGAAAGATTGGACAATATACAGAAGCTTAAATTCATTTTTAGGTTTTTGGACATGTGAATTTGTTCGTAAAGAGAGAAAAATTGTTTCTTAAATTAATTAATATCCCAATGAATGATGGAAGAAAAAAGAGTTGTAGTTTGTAATATAGTTTGAGAAAAATAATTTCGCATTTAAATAAAACCCACGCATTTTGATCAAACTTTTATCAAAATGCGTGGGTTTCTTCTATAAAATCAACGTTTGCAACAAACTTTTAATCAAACTTTATTCCAAACCAACATGAGCTAATATTATGTACAAGTCATTTCGTCTCACTATTATTAGTATACTTTTCAATGAAATATAACTTCCTATAATTTATATTATGTAAACTAAAATTATTTGGCGTGGAGGAGGGCTTAGATACGTCAACTACCCATAATATCTGTACTTTTCGATTAGGGTGATTGTGACGGAATTCCTCCTAAGTTAGTCCAACGTCGCACTAATTGGATTTAGATCGTCCTAGATATTGAAAAAGTTGTCATGTTGGAGACAAATCCATGGATGATAACCCTCGTCATGGTCGTATGTGGAACGGAAACCCTCTATTAAATAAAATGAATTAATTTGGTTTAAGAATACAATATAATTGAAGAGTGCAATAATAGTAATTATCACACTCTTCAACTGCTTAAAATCTATCTTTCATTTCGAATTTTTGATATTGATCTAAAATCGTGTGTTTTATATCTGCTCCATTACCAGTCCAACATATAAACCACTCTTCTTTTCTACTTCGCTCAGACATCTTCTCCATATAGAAATCCCATACCACTGATAGTTTATTTTCCCTTAAATACTTTTCTATATAATCAGCTCTAAATAACAAGTTACTTTCATATCCCATATACTGAGCATCAAAGGCAACTAAATTTTTCTCACTGTCTTTCCAAATTCCCTCAGATATTTGAAATAAATTAAAAAAATTCACTAAATTAGCATTTGGCAAAAGATAGCTACAAGAATTTCTTTCTCCAGAATCAGGATTGATATCTGTTTCCCACAGATATTCCCATATTGCATCTTCACAATCTACATCTTCAAATTCATTTTTATAAAACATATCTGAGAAGGATGGATGCCAATAGTATTCAAATGCAAATATACTATACGTATTTGCCCAAGAAACACTTATATCTCCTTTATTTTGTAATTTCAAAGCAATATATTTTTCTTTATCATTAATAGGTACAAAAACTGCTTTTGACTTTATGAAAAATTCATCTTTGTCTACAAATTTCTTTCCATTTTCTCTTTTTTGGAGAAGCATTTGTGCTAAAGAGATATATTTATTTCCCTCGTACTCAATAAATATAAAATCATCTAGATTATTAAACTCATCTTCACTTTGCGCCCATTTTTTATTTGGTTCATATGGTAAAAAAGATTTAATTAAATCTTTTTTACTGATATCTTTTGTGGGGTACTCCAATAAACTAGGATCAATGTTTCTTAGGAAGGGATCCCAGGGACCGTTATACCTCTTGTAATATTCTTTTTCAACTCCAAGGAAGTGGTCTTCTTCTTTTAAAGTTTCTTCGTTTTCTTCGACAACCGCTTCTATGTCTTCTCCTGATTTAATTTTGAATATGTTATCCATAAATGAATACATTTTTTTATTTTGCAACTCCTTATATTTTTGATATTCAGGAGTATACATCTTTATTTCTTTGAATATAGGATAGTTATCTGTTAATTTGGCTATTAGCTCATATAGCGCAATCCATTGATATTTTTTACCAATACGCTCCACTATATTTTCATGTCTATTATAATTTCTTAAATTCCTATCATAATATCCATGTTTTTTTTCATCATACCCATAGTCAAGAGTCCTCATTGTAGCAATATTACTTAAATCTTGGTCGTCAAATTGATTTTTCCAATCAGATAATGCACTCCCAAAAACATACCTTCCAAAATCTCCATAACCCCCTGTTCCTCTTCCGTATTCAGTTGTCATAGATCTTATTATCGCATGAAATCCACTAAACTCTTCCCCTGTGACTTGCTGCATTTCTATTAACTTTTCATCGACTTCTTGTAAAGAATATATTTTTTTATACCAGTTACTAGAATATGGTGGATTAATCTTTTTATATTCTTCAAGCTCAATAATTCCTTTATTAGCAGCAAATAAAATAATACTTCTCGCATAATCTCTAATTAAAACATTCGGATAGACTTCATCTTGATCGAATATTTTAGCATAAATAATATCAATTATTTTTTCTAATTGTGGTACTTCATTAGACCTTAGAATTGCTCCATATGCACTTGCAAATAGTCTTTCCAATATATATGGGTCATTAACATCAATAAACCTATTAATATTCTTTAAAATAATCGATGGTTCATTAATATATAGTTTTACTAAAGCCTTCGTAGAAGTATCTCTTAGCTTACGGTCTGTACTTGTAAACAACCAAGTAATGGTCAAAGACAGCAATTCAAAATTCTCATACTTGAAGTGTTGAAAACTTAAATTTTGTTTTAGAATAATTTCTACCAATCTCGTAGGCACTTCTGGATTATTATTTATAGATATAGTCCAACCTCCGTCCCTTGTACACATTGCTAAAGGATAGATGTAATTATTTAAGAACTCGGCATTTAATGGTGATTCTAAAATATAAGACTGTTTTAATAAGCTTTCATAAACTAAACTTTGTAAATCTTCGTTTTCTTGTCTTAGACATAAATCAATCCAATAAAGAGTTCTTTTATTTATTTTTTGAACATTTCTCCATGATATTCCTCGAGCAAAGGATTCTACTGCATTAAAAGTTATAGATTCACTATCAACTAAATCAAATAATTCCATGTTTAACTTTTCAGGAACAATTATTGATAGACTCTCATTAACTCCATAAAAATAAGGATTATCAGATGACAATATCTCGTCAAATAGTTCTTTACCTTCTTGCTGATACTTTTCTAATAAAACTAAGGATATATATATATCTGCAAATCTTTCATAAGTAAAATATACTAAACTTTCACCACGATACCCTGAATTTATTGATAAAATATTTTCTTCTTCTAACCCTAAAATTATCTCTCTATAACCAGATGTATAAGGACTCGCTGTTCTTTGCAACACTTCGGAAAGTTCACTCAATTCTATATAATGACTTTCACTTTCAATAAATCTCGCAGCAATTTCCTTCAATATTTTATCAACCAAATTTAAAGAGTTTGTGTACGGAAACCTTTTATCAAGTGACAATCTGCTATTAATCTTTTCCACATATCTTTCTAATACCTCGACTATACTCCAACCTCTATATCCAACATATTCTTCTTGGATTGCTTCACAATAAATTTGTAAGAATAAAGGGTTATAGCACTCATTCTCTAAAGATGGGAATATTAATGGATTTATTCTATAGTAATTAAAAAAAGGCTCTAATGCTTCTAAACTTAAATCTTTAAACCCCTTGTGTTCTAATTTATGTAACGGAAAGTCTTCCTCAATATTTTCAGGTAATACGCTTCGAATATAATTACTTCTAACAGATAAGGCTACAGCAATATTGTCAAATTCATTAATGGAATTTAAAAAGTTTAACAAATAATTTTTCCAAAAATGTTTACCTTCACCCTCATTTAAAGCATCTATTATTATTACAGTTCTTTTATTTTTATCATTAAATTCTTTAAGAAAAGACTCTTTAGAACCTTTATATTCAATCAAATCAAATAATTGTTTGAAGGGATGATCGTGCGTATTTAAATGTTGGCCTAAAAATAAAAAAACACTGTGACCTGCTTCTTGCAATCTTTTAGCGTTATCGGCTAATAAATGTGATTTACCTATTCCCGCATCTCCATAAATTAACAAATAAGGCTCGTTAATTAAAATTGGTTTTACCAAGTCTATATAATCATTTAATTCGCTTTCAAATCTATTTATTGTTTGGATTGAATTAATTAACTCTTCCCTAACATTCTTTTTTTCTTCTTCATATAGCTTGTATCTTACACCATTTAATTCTGCCATAAAGCCATTAATCTCTTCAGAAAGACATTTCAACCTACTATGCAAATAGAATTCTTTATCTTCACAGTCAATCTCTTTTAAATAATTTATAACCTTTTCAATAAACTTTGTATCATCGTATCCTAAAACTTCTTTATGCTTATTGAAAGCTTTACTGAATTCCATAATACTCATTTGCAATTTATCTAAAAACCTACTGAAATGCTGAAAAACTTGATTATTACTTACTAAAGAATTAAATATTGCATTAAAATCCGTTTCTACATTTGCCTCGGAATTATACCGTTTTCCTAAATCCAATATGTTTTGATCTAATATTTTCTCTAGATGTTCATCCGTGTATTTTTCTAAATAGGCTCTTTCTTGAATTTCTAATAAATTTCTTTCGAAATATTCCTGTAAACTCTTATTACCTTCTGCAATACTATTTTGAATATTAGATAAAATACTCATTTCATTTGATTTAAAACTTTTATCTCGGTACTCTTCAAGATATGTAATTAAATCATAAAGATATTGCTCTACAACAGGATGATTTTCTATTTCTTTTAACTTCATAGAGTTTCTATAATGATTTATTTCATCTATTGCTAGCTTAGATAATTGCTCTACAAATGCAGCTTTAGAAACAGAGTTATACGTAGCTCCAAATACATAGTTAAATATTAAAAGCCCATTCTTTTCATCATTTAAAAAATTTTGAAATGTATTTGAATCCACAAATGTACCTTCATAATCCTTTTGAAACGTTTTTATCTTCTTAAATCTCCATTTTATCTTCAGTTTGTCTAATAATGTTACACTTGCTAAACTCACTAAATTCCTAAATAAAGGTTTTATCATAAATGAAATATTAACCATTTTTAATCCCCTTTTAGTAATAAACTTATCATTGAATAAACTTATTAAAAGTATCAAAATACAGTTTTTTTGAATTGCAGCTTTAAAGAATACAAAATAACTTAAAAAACATGAATTAACCGTTTTTCAATTAGCAATTTGTTAACGCTCATTTTTCTATGTAACGTTTATTCCACTTGGAATTGCGAATAATCTTAATTGTTTATTGATGTTGTTTAAGTACGATTACCCATTATAATATTTTAGTAATTCAATAATCTTTTGTTTTGTAATTTCTTTTCCTTCTTTTATGCGTTCTGGTGTAACGATGTTTGGATGTGCTGAATCATTTCTAAGCTTCACGACAATATCTAATTTTAGTAAAAAGTCATTATTAAAAATGCTGTCCTCAAAATGTTTCTCCAGGTAATTTTTAAAGTCACGATATATTCTTCCTTCTCTTAGCAAGGAGCTTGCATCCTTAAATACCCTTTTCAAAACATATTCCATTGTTCCTAGCTCAAAGCGCCATTCAGTCTCATCATTTTTCAATTCTGTTGTAAAACGTTTAAGTGCCACTGCAAATCTCTTTGTTTGTATCTCATTAAAGTCTTTTTTGAATTTGGTTTGGACATTTGTTCCACATAATATTAAATATTTAATATATCCACTAAACATCTTTGTAAACAATTCTTTTTCCAACGTTTTACAATATGGCATAATAGCAGTAGATAAATCAAAGTCACTTGTCTCTTTATATTCTTGAAACAGAAGCTCTGCAGTGGGAAGAAATCTTTTAGATTCATCTTCTAGCTTATCCCAATAGGGTTTTATCCAATCTTGAACAAGAGGAATATAATATTCAATATCAGACTTTTCTATGAGTTGATTTATTTTTTCTTGTATTTTTTCAGTGATTGCTTCTTCATTAATACCTTCTAAATTTAGTTGATTTTTTATATCAACAACTGAAGTATTTAAAGTTATGAGCCTTGATTTTATATCATTTATATCTTCTATATTCTTCAGTAATTTTTTATACTCAATTACAGCCGTGTTACCTTTTATTTCAGAAACTTCATCATAGTCTTTTAGAAACTCTCTATAATTTTCTACTTCTTTAGAAAATGGATTTATCGTTACCCAATTTCTTTTCAAATTATGAGCTACTACTGGCAATTTTTGATCAGGATCATATGGTGCAAAGATCCAATCATTTTCATTTGTGACCATAGTAACTAAGTCAATAAAGTTTTCGGCCATCAAAGTAAAGGAACACTTCTCCTTAATATTAAAAAAACTACTCCAATTAGCTTTCCAAACTGAGGATTTTTCTCTTGGATTCTCCTTCAAGTAACTTTTTAAATATGCATTCTCTCCCTTAATTACTATCCGATTATCTTTAAATAATTCATTTAATTTATCTTGATTATATCTCCATTTTAAATTGCCGTTTGGCCTGATTCCTCTCCAAGTAAAATCAAATCGGCCCCTAGAATCCATAGGAAATACACGCATTAATGGGTCTAATCTATATCTATCTTTCTCATCTTTTAAGTTATATTGTTCTTTATAAGACTCAAATTTTTCGTAGACTTTATTTAATGTATAATCATTAGATTTTGAGTAAAAATATAACAATTCATGATTTATGGCTGGAGTCTTAATAAGCATCGGCCTCTTCCGCTTTTCAAGAGTTATTTGCATAACATATGAATTTGAGAAAACCTGATCCAACATGAGCTTATAATCTATTACTGAGTTTATAGGTGCTTTAAACACCAAAATTCCACAATCGTCTAGAATCCTTAAAGCGTTTTCTAATATTTTTGCAATAAAAGCTCCATATAAATCTAGCTCATTTTTTTGTCTCAAAGCTCTTCTATTTAAACGCTCTTCTTTTATTTCTTCAATGGAAATGTCTCTCTCTTTACACTTTTTTAGTTGAGCAAGATACCTTTTAATTTCTAAATTAGAATCTTCTTTTACCGTTTCTAAGCTATAGATGAAATCGTCCTTTCCTGTGAACCATGGTACATCTAAATATACAAAATTAAATTGGTTATCATTTATAGCTTCCATAATACTTATAACATCTTTATTGTAAATTAATGTATTCTTATTAAATTGCAACTGTATTTCTCTCCTTTCAATCAATAATTTTAATATCTCTTTTAAGTGAATCTTTACTAGAAGTTTATAAAATACAACTTAGAAAAGTCCTTAATGTATGCTGCCAATATTATAACATCATTTACCAACATTTTACTTTATTAGTAAATAACAATCCCCCAATCTAGTTACAGATAATTTTTGCTTACAAACAACAAAGAAAGCACTCCACTTCTTAGGATAATAAGACTGGAATACTTAAATCTGCTCCCCTGAAGTCTTTTGGAAAGCTAAATTCAATTTAATCACCTTTTATACGTTATTTTCCTCACTAAAACTTAACTCATCATTAATTATTTCTTCTTCTACTCTTTCAAATTCTTCGAACGCCTCATTCATAAATTTCCCAAGCGTTTTTATATATATTAAATTGTCAATTGAAGGTGTTGCATTAAGGTATGTTACTATAGTTTCGTACAATGTAAATATTTCCAGTTGCCCAGGGATTCTTAACCCTAAATTACTAGGCCCAAAAATATACGGTGGTGATTCTAGACCTTCTATATCTATTGTACCTAAACTATCAAACGTACCTAATGGACTTGAATGAATCTGATAATTTGCTTTCTGATAAAAAGATAGTGTTTCTTCATGATTCCTAACATGAATTTCTAAATCTTTAAAGTAAATGCGTCTGCTAAGACTATCAAATATTGGTCTTGCCCACTCGTAGTCAAATTTAAAACTATCTCCATATTTTTTTAAAAGATTTTTATAATTCTTTTTTAAATCTTTAAAGTAATTATCATTTGAATTGTTATACCATCTGCATTCTTTATATTCTTCAACTATTGATGCATCATTAAACCGAGTTAAAAGTTCATTCATAATTTTATCGTTATCGTAGTATTTTAAAAATATAAACAGAATAATTTTGGTTTCATGAGCTGTTCTCCAACGAGAAAGTGCTGCGTCAGCAAAACCTCCTTCTAAAAGATAATGTATTTCCTTTGCTAAAAGTATTTGTTTTGCAAGTAATTTCATGAATGTATAATATTTCAAAGAATGTTCAGATGTATTTTCATCTAATATCTTGATTTCATTTGATTTATTAATATCATTAGTACAAATCTCTTCCGTGATAATAATTAAACTATTAAATAATGCTAATGGCCTTATCCAACGCTGTTTAATACGTGATCTAAATTCAGTATGTATTAACCTTTCTAATTCCAAGGGTTCATACATATTGTCTTTCAAGATTTGATAAAAATTCTCTGCAATATTATTAAATAAGTCATCATCAAGTGAATTATGAATGGCTTGTGTCAAGATTTCTTCAGAAAGAGATTCGCCCTTTTCTTTATAATCCTCAATTATTTTTCCTAATGCCTTATTGAATAAACGCTCAAAAGATAGATTCATTCTATTACCCCCTCAATAAATGTTGATATATCAATGAGTTCTCGTATGTTTGAAATATCGCCTAGATTTATTCCTTATTTTATAAGTATTAGCCCTTAAAAAGAAGGATATCCTTTCCATTATAGCGAACTGTAATAGTAGATTCAAAATGTAAGCTATCATGAAAATATAACATCTAAGTTTTAGTAATATTTTATAAGCTACATGTACTAATGAATAAGTCTGAACAGGCTCGAATCCTGTAAAGCACACATATCAATATGGAGGGATTAAAAAATGAGGCAATTTAACAAGACCCAATCAGTAGCAGTAATTGGACCAGCACGAACAGGTAAAAGCTCATTAATAGCAATGTTTTCGGCAAATGAACGTGAAATTAGAAAAAGTATCTCGGGTGATGGTCTTGACAAGACAAAAAGTCTTATGCGCTTAGTGGTACATCGTGAGTTGGATAAAGAAAAAACTAAAGTACACCTTTCCATAATAAATGATTATGAAAATTTAGAAGTATTAGATCCTGAACTCTATAGACGAATTCAAGAAGCAGAGGAAGTAATCAAGAGTCCTATGAGTTTACAAGACAAGGTAAAATATTTAGTAGATGTCGAGGGGCTAAAATGGAGCCTTACTACTGAAATGTCTGAATGGGCGAAAAAAGTCATCCATGAGGACGTTTCTGAACTAGTAATATTTGATACAGAAGGAGTTGGACTAGATAATAATCCATACATTCCTATCGTAGATAATTATCTTCTTATAGTTTCGAGTAAGAATCGTTTGGAATTAATGAATTGTTTAAAAACGTTAGAAGATTATCTGATTTCTAGTAAAGTTACTTACCTTTTTGCAACTGCAGATGCAGAATATATAAATGATGTAGAATTTTTGGATTATAAACGCGATGAAGTAGATAATATTATGAACGATATTCAGAAAAAAGTAATTAATAAATTAATACCTAATGAAGCAATGGAGCAGCTTGATGCTTATCGATTAAGTTCTAATTATATTGTATACCCAAAATTTAGAGATGCTATTCGCGAAAATGGTAAGCTTGTAAAAGGTGTAGCTTCTGCAGTTGAAGCATCTAAAGGTGATTTCAAATTAGAAAGGTTTACAAGAGACTTAAAAATAAAGCTATCTAATCCTAATAATTTAGATACGAAATTAAAAGAATTAGAATCCCTGAGTGTTGAAGAACGTGAAAATATTATTGCATCAATTAAAGAAATTTTATTTGGCGGTCTAAAAAGTGAATTGGGTATATCCAAAAATAATGAACCCCTTACACTCGAAAAGATAGAACGTATTCTTATTAAAGATAGAAATGAAGATATAGATTTTGTGAAAAAAGAGAAATATATTACAAAAGGCCGGACTAGAACATACGACTATACTTCACTTCCATATAAAATTCCTGAATATTTAAAGAATGATGCTAAAGATATAGCGAATGCTCTCAAACAAGAGCTAGAGAAAATGTATGAAAATAATCATAATTTTGAAGCTGGGATACTTGTATTAATTATTCGAGATCTTGTTTCACATAATTTTAATTTTGATCCGATACAAAATGGACACCATTGGGATGAATTCCCACGAAATCTACAATCTATCTACTCACGTCTTTATGTGCCTCTATTAGTTTCAACATCAGATAACCGTGACTATGTTTTTAAACTGGAGAATTACGGTATTAATAGTGGATCATGGAATTATACTACTAGTGGTGAACGCTTGGAGAAAATACGTGAAATAGTTCTGTTTGCTAAGGACTTATATCAGACAGACAACTTTTGGGCAAACAATATCGAAGAGTTAGTTCGAAACTATGCTATAAGTATTTATAGAATTGCCATCGCAATTCAACTGTTTTCAAAACACGGTTATAGCTTATTTGAAGAACAAAAAGCATGACAAATAAAAGCGGATACTTATGAAATTACACACAAACAAGTGAAATGTACCGCGCTTTTAGAAATGTCTATAGAACTGATTGCTAATTGAATATTACTTTTTGACTTAGTTTTACTGATTTAAGCTAGTCTGTACAAGCGTAAATAAAATAACTTTTTCGTTTGTATTTAGTGTTAAAACTACCATATGTATGCCTTACTAAAAAAGAACCCCAAAACTAGCACATTTAAAAACATGCTAGTTTTGGGGTTCCCTTATTTATATATTTCACCATGACCAAATAAAAAACTCATAAACGATATTCAACGGTAATTATACAGTAATTAATCGAATTTATTTTAATCTACATACATTACTATGTAGAATGTACATTTACAAATTATTTAAAATACTAAAAGGTACTTTTGATTATTTTGTTGATAATGCATCAACAAAATTTTGACGTAAGTAAGCAAAGTAACCTTCAATATCTAATTGAGCAAACGGATTAGGATTATTTATTTGCGCATTTTGGCAAATAATTTTTTTGAACGAATGGATATTTATCATAGTATTATTAAATATAGATTCACGTTCAAAATACTTTAATGATAAAATTTCAAAAATTTTAACACTTAGATTATAAATATCTAGAAACGTATTTAAATCAACTTTTACTCTTTCAATTTCCTCTTGCTTACCTATATCATAATGTGCGATTTTACTGTTTCTTAAAAGACCTATGCTATTTTGATCGCTAATCCTTTCGAATTCTTTGAATAGTGGTTTAACTTCTCTTAGTTTATTGCGTATAATATTTTTGGTCTCTTCAGTGTTTAAATGTTTAGAATTAACTAGGGCCTTCAAATAAGATAATCCACCATTCTTTTTAGAAGCAAGATTTGCATTGTCTAATACCAATTTATATGTCGTTAAAATCATAGAATCAACGGTATTAGTAATAAAAAGATTAAGAAACGTCAAGTCCCATGGAAAAACTCCGTTACTCTTAAATTCTTCATTAATAAAATGTACTATTTTTTCCATATAAACTAGGTTTGTATGGAATAGTTTCAGATCAGATTGAATAGACTCTAACACCTGCACAAATTCACCATGATATTCATTTGATAAAAGATTTATATAATAATCTTCTATTTTTAAACTCTCATTGGAAAATTGAGCATTTTTGTCCTGCTGCATTTTTTCATACATCTCCATTTCCTCATCATAAGACATAAATATCACCTACCATATTATGATTCGTTAGCATAAAAAAGCACCCTCTTAAATTGATACTTCTATCGTGCTAGTGTTGCCTGGGTGTTTATATGCGTTATTTGGTTGAGAGCTTACTATAAAAAACATGCAAAGTATAATTGCTCTCTTCTTTCAAATATTTAGATAAAAGCAGAAGTACTATCTAGTAATTTTCTATACGGTACTTCTGCTTAAAACAATAATACTTAAAGGTATTTTAAGTTAATAATTCCTCAAAAAATCCAACCTGAACATCAGGCGTAATGTTTAACAATAAACGACAATCAAGTAGCTGATTACCCCATTCACATGACGTTTCTGATACGTGCGCAGAACTATGACATGCAGCGGCATTGGCGTATAAATTGAATTGGAACTTTCCATCTGAGCAATTTGGATTGGAAGAACAGTGCTGCATGCGCTCAATGGCACGTAGCACAATCGGGTATAATACATCAGGCTGCGCAAGTGCTGTTAAACCACCTAAACTACCTTCTGAATCCCCATATGCATTATAAATGAACACACCGTGCATTGATTGGTCCACATATAAGCGTTCCTTTAGCGAAGTCGTTGCGTAACCTGAATGTGCTGCAAGTTCCTTTAATAACACATGGCTAAATGTATGCAGTAATAAGTGGCGTCCTAACAACGGCAATGGGTCTTTATCAAACTCATCCCGGTGATTGTTATATTTTTCAATGATTTCTTTCGTAAGTGTTTCATTGTTCCCACTTATGAAGCTTTTGTGCATCGAACACAAAGAAAATCCCTTCGCCGTAATTTCGAACAGCTGGTAGCCAGTTATTTTTCGGATACTGAGTTACGCGATTTATATGTACATCGCTTTCTTCGAAACGATCGATGTAATCAATGCGGCTAAACCCTTTTAAGACTTGTACTTCTGGTACCGAGTCTACGCGATTAATGGCAGAAAAATACGGTTGTAATGCTGGGTAGATATCGACGCTTTCAGATTTATAACGAATGGCTGTGTCGTTAAAGTACGGCTGAATGAGTGTATTCCATTCTTGTTTTCGAATCGATTCAAACGTTGGTTCCGCGCTCAGTTCGTTTCCAAGTAGTAATTGCTCTAATTTAGGCATGCTCTCCCCAGCCAAATGATAACGCTTTGAATAGAGCTAACATTATATTTATTATTAAAGATACACACAAAAGTATGAAAACCAACCCAATTTTACCATTACCTTTGTTAACAAGAGAAGCTATATTATATATAATATAAAAAATACATAAAAAATGAAATCATAGACATCGTACGTATATCAAATGGAACAAAATTGGAGATTACTTAAAATTTGAAATTGAACTTTCAAAATCCCCACCAAACTGCTGCTTCTTTCAAGCCTTCAATAAACTTTTCTAAGGTTTGAATGGTAATCTTCCTATCCCCTCTTTCAACCCCAAAAATACGTAGTTTGCAGTCAGCATCTTTCAGCTTATTCTTATTGATTGAGTTTTCCAATTTAAGTATTTATTTAATGTTGCCACCAAATAATTTTACTAAACTATCCACAAAATCATTTTATGATAATAAAAAAATTGATAAGGAGAAATACTCCATATCAACTTTTTTTCTTTTGTTAAGATAAGGTATCAAGCAGCTTAGTTTGTTCACACTTATGAATAATTTTCATAAATATTGGACAAATCTACATTAAACGATAATTAGCATTATTTAAACGAATAATCCCCTTTTGAACGATAAATTATAGGAACCATCCGATAATTAGAAAATTGTGACCAAGGTATTTATATTATGTAAACTAAAATTATTTGGCAAGGAGGATTTGGATACGTCAACTACCCATAAGCTGTTGTATATGGACAAAACTGTGTCTCCTCTTTAGTGAATTTGTTTAATTGGCAAGATTTATACTGCATATACTGTTTAAGGTAACTCCAATTCCACACGTTTTGAAGCTTCTTCATTATCTGATAAATAAACTGTTATTGAACGAACTTGTTCGTAGCCAGTTGCCATTAAAAATGTTGGAGCGCGTCCATAACTTTTAGCTCCGACTATATAGAAGTCCTTTTCTGGTTGGCGCAGAATTTTTTCTCCATGCGCTCTTACTGTGCCACAACTATGCTTCACCACCATAGGCTTCTGCTACAAATTTTTTACGCATAATCCACACTAGCTTTGTTGCAGTATTCTCTGCTTGTAATTCAGCGAGTACCAATAATGTATTACTAGCCGAATGACCACCACCAATAACTGCAATTTACTTATTGACATATCTCTTAGTCTTCTTATTAATGTATAGGATACCATATTCAATGTGATCTACTAATGCTTTTTCATTTTATAGCCATCCCCCTTTAGAATTTGCTGGGTTTGGATTTCCCCATGCACCCGTTGCATAACAGCTCTCGCTTCAATAATCAGGAAATCTTAGTAAAAGATGTTTACAAACAACTTAAAGAAAGATATACTTACGAAGTAAACAAAAAATTCTTAAGGAGGTCGAATGAAATGATCGTTATCGTTAAATTGATTTCATTGGTAGCTACAACTTCAGTAAAAATGAAAATCACACATTCGACCAGATCGGAATGGATCGCTTAAGTTTTTTGTAATTAAGCATACCCATACCGCAGGGAGAAGTGTGCCCCTGCGGTATTTTTGTGCCTTTTTTTACCGTAGAGGAGTCTCTCTACGGTTTTTTTCATTTTTCATGGTAATTTAAGGAGGTGATAATAAATGATATTAAACATTTTTGCTCTCACGATAACTATTACAAAACGTAAGATCTCTCGTGAGCAAGCACTTCATAATGAAAATGTGAAAAAAATCTTTGAAGAGAACCAAAGAAAAATTGAAAGTTATATTCGTATTCGTCAATATTAATTTTGTTAATTAAAAAACAAGAAAGGTGGGAATTGAAATGATTTATATGATTAAAAGACGTCATGCAGTTTTATGGCTGGAGAAAGACACAACCACCAGATGAAGTAATATAAAGTGACAATTAATCACAGTAAAGCAACCCGTTCTAATCTAGGACGGGTTGCTTTAGGAGTCACTTTTTAAGCGATGTTTTATACATACAACTTGATGTAATTTAAGAAAATGCTGAATTACAATGTTAGGGAAATTCTAATTCTAAAAAGCGGAATTCCTCGATACTAAAATTGAACTTGGCATTTTTTATCTTAATTCCATTATTCCGTTAGCCATCCATGTAGCGCAAAAACAGCGCCCCATTGTGGAAGATCCTAAGCAGATGTCTTCTTAAATTAAAGCCCTCGTTAGTTTAAGATAGTACATAATTATAATAAGGTTCACCTTCTTTTCTTAATGTAATTAGTTTCTATATATATATCCTTACCAGCGATTTATCGCTATTTTCATTAAGACAACGTATAATAAGAGAAGCAGAAGAAAAAGAATTCATTTTTCCTCTAGTTAAAAAAAGAGGTGCAATTATTTGAAACAGTTTGAAACAGCATTACCTGAGCAGTATGAAACATTAAAAAAACAGGCAAATTATACGTCTAGCTGGCGAGAGCGTTTAGACGCAGTCGAAAAGTTATCGGCTTATCAACATGACAAAATCATAGATTTATTAATAAATCGTATGCAACATGATACTGTCTACAAGGTGCAAGTAGCAGCCTATGAAGCACTTGCGGCGCTTGGCGAAGACGTAGAGAAGCCATCACCTGCACGTTTTGATATTATTAAAGGAACAGACAAAATTTTCCTGCGGGTTAAAAAGAGCTTGCCGAAGGATCATACAGTGGCAGACTTTGCGGATAAACTAAAACGTATGCGTTTAGATGTCTTTGATGCGTATGAAGGCGATAAAGGTGTACAATTTATGAACTGGTTAGAGGAACGTTGGGCAAAATTGTAATCAGTAGTTTTGCGATTTATGAAGGAAAGTCATTCTCTCCACTTGTGGAGGGAATGGCTTTTTCTTATCTTACGCTGCGGTTCATCGAAACTAATATTAACTTGTATTACTTCTTTTCTTTGATCATCTATCTTCTTTATTGTTTAATGATAAAACAAACACCTTATTAAACTAATTTGCTCCTTTAATTTAAGTGAAAATCTTCACAATTTCATTACTCCATAACAATTTTCTTTAAATATGTTACTCAAGAAAATTGTTATGGAGTAACAAGTTAAACAACACTCTTCAACTAAACTGCCCCGTTAGTACAATAATAAAGAAAAAGATGGTTGCCTACCCTACCCTACCCAACTTGAAGTCGTTGCTAGTTCAAAAAATGTTGGCAGATGACATTTAAAATTTTCTTAGAAATTAATCAAATAGCCTCCATTTTTAGAGAGCTATTATTTATCAATATATTAAAAAAGGGTAACCTATCACCCATAGAACCCTTCCAATTTCTTTTTACAACCATTTTATTCAGATAACATACTCTGCATAATTACTATCGTAGCCCTTTGCATAAAAAGCTGTAGAAACAATATTCAAAGGAAAATCCAAGAAATGTTGGTTTAATAGCATTTCTTGGATTTCGGTTTCTTTCCAAACTTTCATTTGATATTGTTATTAAACGTTTACTAGTGGATAAAAATTATTAATCTTACCAATCAAGCAAACTAAAAGGACTGTCTCCGTTGAAGAAGTATCATTTAAATGCAATGATTCAACTACTTTTTAATATTTATTACTTTGTATCCAATAAATAAAATTAAAAACCAAACTGGGGCGACATATAGAGCAACACGCATATCTGGAATAAACGCCATTAACACAATAACCATTAATAAGAACGTAATGGCAATGTACGTAGAAAGTGGATAAAGCGGAATTTTGAATTTCAGTTCAGCTACTTCCTCTTTCGTTTTTGACTTTCTAAATTTCAATTGTGCTAATAAAATAATCATCCAGCTTGTAATGACTGCAACCGTCGCAACAGCAGAAATATAGATAAACACTTTTTCAGGTACTATATAGTTTAAGACAACCGCCATTAATAATACCGCTGAAGAAAATAAAACTCCTCTATGCGGACTACCGTTTTTGCTTACTGTTTTAAAATATTTCGGACCATTTTTTTGTACCGATAAGTTGTGTAGCATACGCCCTGAACCGTATAAACCACTATTAAATGCAGACATTGCTGCTGTAATAACAACAAAGTTAATAATGTGAGCCGCAGCAGGGATGCCGACATAATCGAAAATTTGAACGAACGGGCTACCTTCTGAACCAACTTCGTTCCAAGGATAAATAACCATCATAACGCCTAATGCACCAATATAGAAAATTAAAATACGCCAAACGATATTGTTAATAGCTGAAGGAATGGATTTGCTAGGATTTTTAGCTTCGCCTGCAGAAATACCAACTAATTCAACCCCACCAAATGAGAACATAACCAATACTAGTGACATTAAAATACCATGGAAACCGTTTGGCATGAAGCCACCGTGTGCCCATAAATTATCGAAGCCAATTGCTTCACCATGGTTGCCAACACCGAAGAAAATAATGGCTAATCCTAGAACGATCATACCGATAATCGCAACAACTTTAATCATCGCAAACCAGAATTCGAATTCTCCGTAAGCTTTTACATTTGCTAGGTTTACAAGCGTCATAATAACAAGGACTACAAGAGCAGTTACCCATTGTGGAATATCAGGGAACCAGTAGTTAATGTATACACCGACTACTGTTAATTCTGCCATGCCAACGACAATCCACATGAACCAATACGTCCAACCGGATAAGAACCCCGCAAAGCGTCCTAAATATTTATTCGCGTACGTGCTGAACGAGCCTGATACTGGTTCCTCTACTGCCATTTCTCCTAATGCACGCATAATTGTGAAAATAACTAATCCACCAATTAAATAAGCTAGTAGAATAGATGGTCCAGCCATTTGAATTGTTGAACTAGAGCCATAAAATAAACCGACCCCAATGGACCCACCAAGTGCAATTAATTGCATGTGACGAGTACTTAATCCGCGCTTTAGCTGTGAATCTTGATGATTATCTTTCATAATGTCTTACTCCTAATACGTTTAGATTTTCAAATACTTGCTCAAAAAAGGAATAAAAAAACGCCCTTTTGGATTAACCAAAAGGACGATTCAACTCGTGTTACCACCTTTAATTTATAAGCAATTCACATTACTTACCTTAAGAAGTACGGTCATTTGACGATACTCTCGCACATGATTACGGGTGCTTACCGACGTAGCCTACTTAGAATAATCTTTTCGGTACGCAGCTCCAAGATGAATTCCCAATCGTTTTACATGCACCTCTCATCAACCGGTAACTTTCTGTTCGTAAAAATAATTGATACTATTTCTTTTCATAGCCTTTGCTCTATACAAATATTTTTGAATTATTTTTCATTTTACACAAAAAAAATATTTTGTCAATAAAATTTTTAAATTAAAGCTATAAAGCATAATATAACAAGAATATTTGATATGAATCATACATATATTGATTTTAATATTTCATTAAAACAGAAGTCTATTATGATCCTAAGAAGGATTTATAATAATATATGCGAGAATTATCTATAAAGATAGGATGATGACAATTATTGAAAAATCGGTTCTTGCTATGGTTATTTTACGTGTATTGTCTGGAAGTATTGAAGTAAGTGCTGGCTTATTGATGCTAAAGTTGAATAATTTAGAAAAAGCATTCTATATTAATACAATGCTTGCATTGGTTGGTCCAACAGCTTTAATCGTAACGACAGCAATTGCACTATTTGGACTAGCTGATAAAATTCCTGTGACGAGAATCATTTGCTTATTTACGGGAATAACACTTATTATTATTAGCTCACATATTAAGTAATATAGACATTCCGCGTTCTAATGCTAATTAAACTCTTTCTTACAAACATCACATTTATGAGGCATACCTTTTCGCCCTTTTTAAACAATATCTTTTAGATTATTTAGTTTGCTGTAGCGTGTGACGACGCTGCGTTTTTTTTTATGTATAAGTAACCACTACCTGCACAAATTTATATTAAGTGTATCGCACGCACTTATTCGGTTGTGGCGTTGGTTGACCGCCACAACCTCCCTCATTCAGGGTCACCGTAACTCAGTGACCCTTTTCTAATTTCTATTGTCAGATTGTTTAGTAACATTACACTGCATCAGGCAGTTTTCTACTTGAATAAAGAATGCATCTATAAAGCAATTTCTTTCGGCTTAACATCGATCAACAATATTTCTTGACCTCTACCCATGTTGATAAATAAGTTCTTCTATCTTTGTTTTTGTCAGTTGTACTCTGCCTTGCCTAGTTCCAAAAACCCCTTAAATTATCGATTGCCAGTAAATTGAACTTTTGTCTGACTATTACCTTTATACACAACTCTTCTAGCGCTTCTCTTCTTTGCTGCATCAGCTTCGCTAATCGTGCCTATTATACTTTACTTCATTACCAAACAACGCTTGCCTCAGCTCTAAAAAATGATGAAATTTGATTTTCTATACCCCTAATTTTTTTGATTCCGTATATTGCAGAAGTAATTTTAGAAGTAACAAATGTTTATTACGTTACCACCATATAAGAATATAGAATCTAAGGATTAAATTTCCACTCCAAAGACAATTTGTCCAAGACTTATTGTCTTTAAATAAAAAAGCCCAAAACTATTAGTCCATTGTTAAGATAAATAGTTTTGGACAAAATATTTAACAATCCTTACAAATTGCTCATGTACTACTCTTTTATAAACAACTATGAATTAACGGATTCGAGCCTTACGGAATCCATCGAAGATACTGAGTGTTGCAGATAAAATGAATACGATGATGACGCCGACGACTATCCATATTTCCAATTGCTTAGTTGTTATGGTAAATAATTTACTCATGTACGTTATAAATTCTTGGTTCATTAAATTTGGATTGCTTAAGATAACAATGAATACAATGGTTGCGAAAAGCTCAACAATAGTATTAAAGATTGCCATTTTTTTCGTCCATTGTCCTTTCAATAATTTGTAGAGAGCTAACCCAATTTCGAGAGCGATGACAGCGATAACAATTGGCCAATAACGAAGTAAAACATCCTGATTGAAAGCTGGCATTACGAAGTTGAGGCCATCACCACCGCCTTCATATATACCTACAAGGTGATTTGCATAAAAATAAAGAGTTGCCCAAATCGCCGTCCACATTAAATAGCCAAATACTTCAAGCTTCGTAATCGCTTTTTTCTTTGGAATATAAATAATGTTTTTCAAATCTTCAGGGGTCCATTTTGTTAGGTTTGCTGACAACGGATGCTGATCTTTTCCTTTATCTGTTCGTTCAATAATGACGAATACGAGTGTTAGCCAGAAAAAGACATGTATTCCTACTTCGATGATTCTCCATATTCCTTCACCCATAATCGTGAGGACGGCATTAATAATCACTTCTTCCCCACCAAAACCAATAAAGTATTCGGCAATAATCGAAATTAACGCAATGACAGCGGCAATTGGGACAATCATTTTTAATAACGATAAATATACATCAAAATAGTGTGGACCAATTAAATGCATTGGTTGATCTCGATAACCACTCGCTAATGCTGCTGGGTTCCCTAATTTTTCAAGTACATCCTTTACATCATCCTCACTGTAATCGTCAGGTAGCATATCCTCAATGGTTGATCGTAACTCAAGTGCGATATCCTCACGATTTTTTTCAGGCAGCCTCCGAGTGACCTCTTGAATATAAATCTCAGTCAGATTCATCTTGATCATCATCTCCTTGTAATAACTCATAAAGTTCTTTTGAATTGTTAATCCATTCTCTTTTTAATTGCAAAAATACCTCTAATCCATAGTCACTTAATACATAATACTTACGCGGTCTACTCTCTGATGTATCCCAGCTGCTCGTCACTAACTCTTGTTTTTCTAAACGGCGAAGCAATGGATATAAGGTACTTTGATCGATGTTAATGCCCGCTTCCTCTAATAATTGAACAAGTGAATACCCATACTGGGGTGTTCGTAATTGACTTAAAACGGCTAATGTCAGCGTTCCTCTCCTAAGTTCTGTCGTTAATGAATTCAGTAACGTACTCATTCACTCACCTCAATTCCACTTACTATATGACATACACTGTATAACTTATACTATGTATCGTACACTATTATTGTTACAACAACAAGCAAATTCAAATACCCTTGTAAGAAATAACATGAAAATGATTTAAAAGAGTGCATAAAAACAATGTTTATATTCTTTGTTAAGAAAACTAAAAAAGCCCAATTTCTCTGAATTGTAGGAGAGAAATTGGGCTTTGACTGCTACACAAAACTTGCCGAACTGTTGCATAAGATAGTCGAGCTTAGTTTAAAATGATCAGTCCTTATATAAAATTATAGAAATGATAGATAAATAGCATACGTGATTCGGATCGTCCTGGCTTCATCTAGTCAATATTAAACATTTTTGTGGAAGTCCATAGTTAGTTCAGTGTGATAGCAAACTCCGAGTTCGGCGCACCAGCAAATACAACCGTTCCATTCTTCGGTAGCTTTACTTTGTTATTGCCGCTTACAACGGTAAAATTCACGCATACGCCCTTCTCATCATAAACCGCAAACGAACTGTTCGATGACAATTCCACGTTCATTGTTTTCCCAGCTATCGCTTGTGGGATCGTAAACCATTTCGCATGTCCTTTTGCTTGCAAAGTTACTTTGGATGACTGCCCTGTATAAAGCGGTTTTACGTTAGTTCCACTTACATATAAAAATCCGGACATTTCCATATATTCATTCCCGCCTTCCGTATAGAAACGAGTCTCTGTCATATCACGGCCATTCATCACTGGGATTTGAAGCTGATGCGCCGACATGTTTGGACCTATAATTTTTCTGCCCTCCCAATAGCCCGCTAGGTCTTCCTGACGATTAATTTGTTTGGTAAGCAGCATTGGTACGAGATATTGAGCAGAACTATATTTTTCGTTCACAAGATAGAACTTCACGCCCTCCCGTTTCTTCCATGCAGCAGCAGTCTCCTTCGATAGTACATTGTCTTCAAGCTTCTCAGCTAAATATTGAGTCATCGCAACTTGCCCAAAACCTGGTGCTGTTTGATAGGTGCTCTCTTTTAAATAAGTACGTCCGTTCTTCTCAGTGACAAAGTTGAGCTTGGATGTACCCTCCTCATTAATAAAGCTTCCGTCCGCAGTATATACATACTTTTCTTCGGGATTAAGGGATAAGAACAGTTTTCCGTTCTTCATAATTTCAAGTTTGAAATGACTGAAACTATTCCCGTAAAAGCCTGCTTTCTCTACTAAATCTTGAGGCATCTGAGTCGTTACTGGCTTGCCAAAGGATTTGTTTGGCTTAATATCCTTAATTGTGCCCTTCTCTTTAAGTGCAGCAAGCAGTAAGTCAGTCGCCATCAGTTGATTAGTAACACTACTACCGCTGGATGACACCACAGCAGCGGCCATCTTCTGTTCTGGTAGAACGACCAGTGTCGCATGTTGTAATATTGTGTCACCGCCCTTAGCCAAACCCTTTATCCCATATTCACTAAATGGATATAGTTTCACACTATCCCATCCAAGACCATAGTTGAAAATATTATCTCCATCCTCTGGCCACATTCCTTTTTTATATTCCTCTTGCTCCATAGCCTTGACTGCCTTCTCAGAGAGAATCTCTTTTCCCAGTCCCATAAACAATTGTGAGAACCTTACCATATCTTCTGCTGTCGAAGAAATCCCTCCCGAACCAATCAAATTCACTGATTCAATAGGAAGTTGCCCTTGATAGGATGGAAAATAAAGTTCAGCCCGTTTATCGTCTGCCCATTTATCCTGCGATGTTTTCGTATTATTGAGCTCTAGGGGCTCTGTAAAACGTTGATGTAGAAATTCGGTGAAGCTCATACCGCTAACTCTTTCCACCAAAATCTCGGCCAGCGTATAGCCGTCATTACAGTATACTGAGAACGCGCCAGGGTCTGCCTTTAAGCTCTGGTTTGACAACTGCTGTAACAAGGTATCATGGACATAGGTATCATTATCTTTAAATAAAATTGCATTACTATACACAGTTCCTTGTAAGCCGGAGGAATGGTTCAACAGCATACGCGGTGTAATGCGTTTGTATCGTTCATCCTTCATCTTAAAATCAGGAAGATAGTTAACAACAGGAGTATCTAAATCGACTTTTCCTTCATCGACCAATTTCATCATAGCCGCTGCTGTATACACTTTACTGACCGATCCAATTCCATATTGGGTATCTTTGGTTAGAGACTGTTCCCCTTTTAAATTGTCCTTGCCTTTCTGTCCCGACAAAATTAGCTTGCCATTATCAATTAACGCATATTGCACGCTAGCCGTCCCATAGGATTCCGTGAGTAGCGTAGCCTTCTCTGCTGCAATCTTCTCCAGTTTTTGATTAGCTACAACTTGATTAGCTACAACTGTAGTCTTATTGTTAGAAAACGCCATTGCCCCTGTTGGCAGGAACATCGTTAGCGCTAATGTAGCAGCTAATACCCCAGATAGTTTACTTTTCATAACAGAATTTCCTCCTTAGATAAGCAATTGATTTCATCGCTTACGGTTATTTGGACCAAAGAGTTCTCTTTGTTGTCCTTATTAGCAGTATACTTCAATAAAACCAAATTTAGGAAAAATAAAGTAAACAAAAGGGAAAATTTATAGCAACTGCCTTTCATTTATTAAAGGATGAATAACTGTATTATAGTTAATTTACCAGTACATAACATTTCAGACGTTAGTCTGAAGACAAGTAATGAGATAAATTGTATATTTTATTTATACTTTTTAACTATAAAAGTATTAGGAAAAATCCTAGACAACCATTACGTATAGATAAAAAATACTACTAAAACGTTCAAGTACATTTATTTGTACAAAACTATACGTAATGCGTTTGTTCTATTGGCATCAGAAAAATTATCAATCTGTATAAATTAAAGTCCAATGATTTTCTCATGTCGTTTTAGCTTTATGCAAATATTCAGACCGTTGACTAAATTTATCTGTCAATCATTGATGTTTCTAAATTGGGGCATTGTATTAAACATTTATTAATGAAGGGATATAAAAGTGTGTCGAGGTGATTTCTATGAAAAAGAAAATGCATTTTACAATTTTAAGTAACGATTCAACAGACGGAGATGGCGGTTACGGAGTAGGAACCCTTGATTTAAATAATGTAACGTCGATTATTATAGATTGTGAAAAAGAACAGGTGTTTATAGATTTAGAAGCCTTACATGGACGAAGTATAATCGAGAAAAAAGTTCGTTTTTCCTCTGATTTAGCTCATGCTAGTGACGATTATTATCGTTATTGGATAGTTTGGGTAGCTATTCAAATTTCTCAAAATGGTCCTTATTATGCGGGATGTACTGCAAGTGAAGTACGGGTATCAAAAGAAGTACGACGTATTAAACTTGGCTATAAATCTTTGCCAGAACAAGTAAATTATTTAGATAAGGCACTTAAAGGGAAAGTTCTCTTGAAACATGTAGATAGTAATTCAAAAAAACTACTTTATCAGTTTTTATCTGCATTTAATGAAGACTATTGGAAATACTCACCTGAAGAATTAAAACAACAATTGTCTGGATGGGAGGATTTATAATGGCATTTGTAATTACAGAATTATGTAGGGATGAAAAAGCGGCTGTCTGTTTGGATGTCTGTCCAGTAAATTGCATTGTTATGACAGATACCCAATATGTAATTAATCCTGATATTTGTATTGATTGTGGAGCTTGTGAATTAGTTTGTCCAGTAGAAGCTATTTTTTTTGAAGATGAATTGCCTGCTGAATATGATTCAGCAACCCTGCTAGCTCTCAATCATTTTCGAAACTAAAATGGATTAGGATTTTATACTTCATATCATAATAGTGCCGTTTGCCCAAAACACCCTCCAGACTTTTTTCACCTTTATAATATTATGCTAAGCAATTTCCTATCTAAAAAAAGTCGGATTCCTAGACAATAAGAAATCGACTTTTTTATATGGCTATTTACAATACCTGCAAACTAATAGTCGTTCGCATGAATGAATTATTAGGTACAACAATAAGGAAAAATATTTAAAAATGCTGGTTTCCTTTTACCCATCTTAACGCTAGGGTTCAAAACCCTTCTGGCTAATGAAAAGTTCTTCTTCCGAAAAATACTGCCTCATTCGTTTATAAACCATTTGATAGACGGATGGATGATACCATTCTTCCATTTCCAGTTTTCTATATAGCGCCTGTAAGCCCATCTTGTGTGTGCGTTTACCACCGCGTCCGTCCCCCATAAAATAATCGTCAATACATACTCGGTTAACCAAGGGACGCAATATTTCTGCAAATCGCTCAGTACTTGGTAGTAAGGGGGCGATGGCAACCTGTGCAGGAATACCAAATTCAGCAAGCTGTTGGAGTGTTTTAAGCCTTGCTGAAATAGGTGGAGCATAGGGCGTAAAATGCTTGCGAATATCTTCCCTATCCGTCTCTATGGTCATACTTACCCGCACTTTATCTTTTAAAAGTTGCAGTAAATCGATATCTCGACTTACAAGTGGGCTTCTAGTCTGTACTAATAGGAAGTCAGGAGGATTCTCTACCATAACTTCAAGTAAAGATCGCGTCACTTTTTCCTTATGTTCTATTGGTTGATACGGATCTGTACTTGATGACATAAAAATGGTTACATTCCCTTTTGCTTTGGCCCGATGGAGTTCCTTTTGTAATACATGCGCAGCTCCGTTTTTAACATCGACCCAATGCCCCCACTCACCTTCCCTGAAAAGAGATACAGGCATTTCGCGAACATAACAATAGGAACAGCCAAATGAACAGCCTGTATAGGGATTTAGTGAATGCGTATAGCCAGACAGAAAGCCAGTTCCTTTATTTAGAATGGTTTTCGGATTTTTATAGAATATTTCATGTTTCATAATGGCCCCCATTCATTGTACGGCAATAATTATTCATTATTTGATGAAGCTCGCTTTTCAAGATCCAGGAGCAATGTCTTCATTTCTAATCCACCCCGATAGCCAGTTAAAGAGCCATTCTTCCCTGTTACGCGATGGCACGGTACCGTAAGTAATACTGGATTAGCCCCAATAGCCGCTCCTACAGCACGAACAGCAGCTGGTTTATTTATAGCATTGGCAATATCGGAATAGGATTTCGTCTGCCCATAAGGAATTTCACAAAGTGCATCCCAGACGGCTTGCTGAAATGGCGTACCTACGTACTCAAATGGAACAGTAAAGGTTTTCCGTTTTCCTTCTAGATACTGAGTAATTTCAACAACATAAGGTGCAAGCATTTCATCATCTTCCACAAGAGTACTTCCTGGAAAGCGTTTTTTTGCCCATTCGACTAATTCCTCGAATGGTTTGTTCTGTGAACCTACAAAGACAAGCCCCTTTGAAGTTGACGCAATATATAATTGCCAATCCTTAAACTTTAGTAAAGACCAATATAGACTTGAATTATTCTTTGTTTCCATTGTACTTCTCCTCCACTTTACTCATTTGACGAAATTGTGCTGGCGTCTGTCCCGTTTTCTTTTTAAATAAAGTAATAAAATAAGGCGTATTAGCCATCCCCACACATAAAGCAATATCTCCAATCGCTTTATTTGACTGAATCAAATACTTTTTAGCTACGTGTACTCTAACTTCCTGTATATATTCAACTGGCGTCATGCCTTTGATCTTTTTAAATGTTCGATGCATATGATACGGACTTCCATGACAAATATTTGCTAACGATTCTAGCGTTAATTTTTCTGTGAAATTTTTATCAATGTATTCCGTAATTACATCCACCCACTCGCTATCAGGCAGATTTTCATTAGTGGGCTTGCAACGTTTACAAGGGCGAAAATTTGCTTGGAGGGCTTGTTCTGCGTTTGAAAAAATGCATACATTTTCTTTTTTCGGAACGCGAGATTTACAGGATGGTTTACAAAATATCCCTGTCGACCTTACAGCGTAGAAAAATTGGTTATTGTACGCTGCATCATTATTTATAATGGCTTGCCACTTTTCCTCTGTTATCATTTCTACTTCATTTATCATTCTAGGATGATGGCTCTCTCGATGTCCGTTATCGATACTATCCGACATTTATCTCACCTCTCCTTACAATATACTCTCTATAAATTCAGAATGGACAATTCTAGGAATAGAATAGCAAGATATTGAAGTTTAATTTTTACTTAGAATCGTGAAAAATGATTCCAAGTCCGTAGCGTTCTCCAGCAGTAACTGTGCTTACTCCGTGACGAACCGTATTTTTGTAATATCCTTTTTTACCTAAAACAGGTCGATGGTGAGTAGGAAAGATTAACGCACTGCCTTGTTCTAAAGTAATGACATGCCCTCTACTCTGAGCACGCGGAATTTGTTCCACTAATAGAGATTCACCACCACAAAAGTCTTGATCTCGTTGATTTAATAAAAATACTACTTGAAACGGGAAAAATATATCACCATATAAATCTTGATGTAAACAATTAAATCCGCCTGTTTCATACTTTAATAGTAAAGGTGTTGGTCTCGTTTGATTATACTCTTCACAGGTGTTCAAAAAATCTTGAAGTTGTTCTGGATACTGTTCTGTCTTCTTTAAATAGCTCAGCCACCGATTAGCTGTTTTTGCTAATGCCAAATAAAAAGCCTCTCTTAAATGTTGGATGATGTCAGGTAATGGATAAGAAAAATATTTGTACTCCCCATTCCCAAAGCGATATCTCGTCATATTGATTGTCGTTCTGTATGACTCTTCCACACCATACATGTCTATGAAGAATTCACACTCCTCCTTTGTTAAAATCACAGGAAGCTTTGCAAATCCTTGCTCATCTAATTCATGTTGAATGGTCTCCCAATCTAAGCTCTCAACACGTGTTTTTATATGTTGGACCATTTTTATACCCTCCTTTACATTCCTGATAACTAACACTATAACCTCATAAATAGAAAAAAATAAGGAGTTGAGAATGTAAGAGCAAGATAACAAAATCAGTAAGGGCTATGGTGTGATTGTTATTACATTACCTACAATTTTCGATATGATTGCAAACCTAGGCGATCTAACAAGGGGGAAATTGAATGCATATATGAAATAGAGAAAGATATCATGACAAAAGCTATAGCCAATGGGGAAATTTGGACCTTAGTATAGGTAAGCGTAATAAATAATAAAACATCACTGAATCTCTTCTTTAAAAAATACGGAAAAGCATAGATATCTTTATGCACTCTTCTTCAATAAGCAAGAGATGTATTGACAGTATTTTCTATTATATATATATTTAGGTTGAATAGATTAATCATCAAAAAATGGAGGGATTTTTTTGAGAAAAACATTGATTTATTTTCTAGGATTCGTTTTGTTTTTATCTTTCTTTGGTTCTGAAGTAAAAGCTACGGAAAGGGTTGATAGTAAAACATTAGAGATAATAGATGGAACAACACTTAACTCAAAGGAATTGGAAGACCTACTTAACTCAAATAAAGAGTTTACTGTTGAATTATCAGACCAACAGGTAGCTGAGCAATATGCAAAAATAAAAAGCGTCACAATTCAAGAAGCTTACTCTAAATTAGCTGAATATAACAAACTTGATACCTTTTCTCCAAAGGCAGAGTCCTGTTCATGGTTTGGAACAAATACGGAAATCCCGATTTTCGGAAAAACTTACAGACCCCTCTTACAAGTATATGTACAGATATGTAGCTCAGGCGGCACACCAAAATATATTAATACAAACCAAGCACCGCTTTTACAAGAATTTGTAGCTAATCCAATCTCTTTTTCAGGCACAATCAAAGTGGAACTTCATAATGGACATTTCTTATTCCTAATCAATGGAAACTTTTATAATTCAACTTCAACCACTCATACTGGTACAATAGGAGTTGGAAACATTTTCACTGCATCCTACTCTGTTGCTTCTTCAAGTAGTTTTTATGCATCATTAACAACAGGTCTAACAAAACGTGATGTTTTAGGTTATTAACCCATTTTTCACCATTATCGGAGGCTGGTCCATGAAAAAAATACTTTCTATTATTACGCTAGCTACTCTTTTGATAATAGTCGGCTGTGATACTAACATATCAAATAACCAAATGTATAATGGGAATGATTTAAAAGTCGGGATTATCGGTCCATTTCCTGATTTTAGTGAGGAAAAAGTTGTCTTTGAAAAAATAACTTTTGATGATTTGAAAGGAAACACACAAAAAATTTCACACGACTTAGACGCTGTAATTATAACTAAAGAATTTCTTTCAGAAGCAGATGATGACCAATACGTTACTGTTTATAATGAATTAGAAATTCCGACGTTCTTTATGCAATCAACTAAGGCTCACATTCCTTTTGTCAATGAGGGAGTGGATTATGATACATTTATTGACATCCAACCCTTGAGTTATGCAACTGGTTATTTAAATACCTCAACTGATAAAGAAATCAAGTATGAAACTTGGAGGTATGAGCTTATCGATCATAAAGAGAACAATTCGAACATACAAGAGTTGTATTCAAGAATTTTTAAAACGATTGATTCACTTAAATAGAAAATGTATTCAAAATCATGGTGACATCCAATATCTGCATTCTATATAAATATACGATGCATATAAAGAATTGGTCTTATAATATCCATGTCTAGGATACAATAAAAAGAGATTAAGGAACCTGAAGCTGGTTGGTGCTGCGCCCCGATTGTTAGACACATACTAACAATTGGAGGTGCTGTTTTTCTATGGGAAAATTTAAGCAGCAAAGAAAGAGAAATCGAGAAGTCAACAAATGTAGATCATAAACCCCTTTATTCATAATTTTTTACTTTCAACATGAATATCCACGCTAGGGTTCGTAACTTTTTTCGCTATTGAAAAGTTCATCTTCCGAAAAATACTGTCACATTCATTTATAAACCATTTGATAGATGGTTGGTACCTTTCCCCATATCGATATCTCGTCATACTAACACTATAACCTCATAAATAGAAAAAAATAAGGAGTTGAGAATGTAAGAGCAAGATAACAAAATTAGTAAGGGCTATGATGTGATAAAGTAAAATTACTCTTAATAGGACGAGGAGAATGAAAAGTGACATGGTATGAAGTCAATGATGATATTGTTATTACATTACCTACAATTTTCGACATGAATGCTAACCTAGGTTATTTAACAAGGGAAAAAAATGAATGCATGTACGAAACAGAGAACAATATTATGACAAAAGTTATAACAATTGGGAAAATTCAATCCTTAGTACAAATAAGCATAATCAATAATAAACAAATGGTGATTCAATTCCTAAATGATTCTAAACCTATTGAAAAGTGGAAGCGGCAAGAAATTGTAACATATATTCATGAATGGTTTGATCTCGATAATGATTTAACGTCATTTTATGAAATGGCAAAAGCAGACCCATTACTTAAAATACCTGTCCAAAAATTTTATGGATTACGAGTAATCGGCATTCCCGACTTATTTGAAGCTTTATGCTGGGGAGTTTTAGGCCAACAAATTAACTTAGCCTTCGCGTACACCTTAAAGAGGAAATTTGTAGAAAAATTTGGCGATTTCATTGAATGGAATGGTAAAAAATATTGGGTGTTCCCTTCATACGAACGAATTGCACAATTAACCCCTGCTGACCTAGCAAATATTAAAATGACGGTGAAAAAAAGTGAATATATCATTGGCATTGCGAAATTAATGGCAGGTGGAGAATTATCGAGGGAAAAATTAATGGAAATGGACTTTAAAGATGCTGAAAAAAGCTTAATGAAAATACGAGGAGTCGGCCCTTGGACAGCCAATTATGTTTTAATGCGCTGCCTTAGGTTCCAAACAGCCTTTCCAATCGATGATGTAGGACTTATTAATTCGATAAAACTATTACAAAATATGAATCGAAAGCCGACAAAAGATGAAATCATGGAATTATCGATACCGTGGAAAAACTGGGAATCCTACGCTACCTTTTATCTATGGCGTGTCCTTTACTGAATAAGTTTAAGATGAGAACAATTATAAAGAGCATGCTTTGAAACAAATGAATCAAAACATGCTCTTTTCAACTATTCTTTGCGAGCTTTCATATAATCACAGGCTCTATTATAAATGTAAATCTATCCTACAATTCATCAATAATATCAATGTGTTACTATGGTAAACTCTCCACGATTTCCTCGTTGGAAGCCCCATCATGCTTTATGAAAAGTTTTCTTGTAAATGCACTAACTGCTAAACTCACTACAATATTAACGCCTAATGCAAGGAACCCAATGTTGATATCTTGTATAAATGTTGGCCAATTCGGGAAAAGGGTACTTAGATTTGCGCCTGTAGCGGCTTGCCAACCTACAATCATAACGCCAACAATTATCCCAGCGAACACACCTTGTAACGACAGTGGATTTTTTTTCATGAAACTACAAACAACAGCAGGTGCAAATTGTGTAACTAATCCATATCCCATTAAGAATAATAGAGTTATAGCACCACCACCACTAAAAGTAAAATAAAGGGCAATTAGGGCAACCAATGGAACCGTATAACGAGCAATAATACCAATTTGTCGATCCGTAATTTGAGGACGAAACGGCTTTATTATATTTTTTGCAAAAAGTGTAGCTGCAGACATCAAAATTAATGAGCCTGGAACAATTGCCGTTAACAGCCCTGCTGCTCCAATAAAGCCTACTATTACTGGGCTAAACGTTTGTGTGGAAATTTTGAATAATGCTAAATCAACATCGCCTCCCGATAAATTCGGGACTTGTAGAATAGCTGCTGCTCCGGTAAATAGGACAAATAATATAAATAATGCATAGATAGGTAGAATAATCGCATTTCTTCTTAGGGCATTTCCACTTTTAGCTGAAAAAGTAGCAACAAAGGTGTGGGGCCACATGTAAAATCCTAATGATGTCAGCATCATTGTTGAAACATACCAAGACGCACTTAAACCTGAGTCTGGAAGCGTTAAGAACCCTGGATTTGTGGCTTCAATAGCTTCCCACATTGGTTGAATACCACCATAATAATGAAATGGTAAGTAGATTCCTAGAAATAAAACAACACCAAGTATAAGGAAGTCTTTAATGACTGCTGTCCAAGCTGAGCCATGAATACCTGAAACCATAACATAGACAATCATCGCAATGGTTCCAATCCAAATCGTGATTTTGGAGTCAATGGCTCCATAAGAAGCTTCAGAAACAATAATGCCAAGACCTTTCAATTGAATGATTAAATAAGGAATTAAAGCCGCCAAACCGACTATTGCTACAACCATTCCAAGCGCTTTACTTTTATATGCCTTCTCAAAAAAATCAGATTGAGAAAGTAAATTATGTTTCTTTCCATAGCTCCATATTTTTGGCGTTAACCAGTAAGCAATGACATAGTTCAGCATCATGATGTTGTAGAATGCTGCTCCACCTTTTCCATACATCCAACCACTTATCCCTAAAAATGCACTTGTAGTATAAATTTCTCCGGCCATTAGCAAGAAAATGAAAATAGAGCCAAAACCCCGACCGCCAACACTCCATTGCTCTAGGCTCATATCCTTCCCTCTACTCGCCATAATGCCTAAAATTAATGCAATTCCTAAAAACACAGCAATAATACCAATAGATATTGTCATGTTACTCCACCTCTGCTTTTACGTCTGGATTTAAGCGATGTACTAAAAGCATGATACCTGTCCCTAATAAAATCCAAAGAACCATCCAAAATAACAAAAGCGGAAGTCCCAAGATATAAGGTTCGGTACTTTTAATAAAGGGAACTCCCAAAGGCATTCCAAAGTATGCAATGAATGATAGTAAATAACAAAGTCTTTTTCGAGTCATTTTATCTATCTCCTTCTTTTATAAGATGGCCTATTGTTTTATTAATTGGGCAAATCCATTATCAATAAACAAGCTTTTGACATCCCTTTTGTCAGCCGCAAATACGATTTGATGTTCATTATTTAGAAAATCAATGGTGTATTGTACAGTGGAAGCTACACCTAGCTTGAGAGCATCTTCATCTAGATCGAAGAAATCATTATGATGCTCTGCCCCAACCCCTTTTTCAAGATTTTTTATTCCAACGAAGGCAAATACACCTGGAAAGTATTTTTCATAAAACGCAAAGGATTCTGAGCCCATCCATGCTGGTGAAGAATATAACGTCTTTACACCTAATGCCTTTTCTACAGCAAGTGATGCTATGTGTGCGCAATCGTTTTGGTTGTAAACAAATAAATCCGATTCAATGGGCTCTGTAATAAATTCATATGTGCAACGATGTAGGTCGCAAACTTTTTCTAGGATTCGTTTAAATTCGCTTGCAGCATGTGAACCTTGATCATCATCTAAATATCTGGCAGTTCCTGAGAATTGTAAGCTTTCTGGAATGATATTTACGGCAGAACCGGAATGAATCATGCCAATAGAATAGGTAATGGTTTTAAAAGGATCTAAAGTATTTATTCTCATAGCTTTTAAATTGCTGTAAAAATCTGTAAAGCAATCTAATGGAGCCACCGATAAATCTGGTCTGGAGCCATGTCCACTTTTTCCTTTCAATAGCACATTAAAACTAAAGGAAGCAGCCATTCTTGGTCCTGGTTCAACAGATATTTTCCCTGTTGGAATATCAGATTTTAAATGGATGCCCCAAATGCCGTCAGCCCCTAATTCATATAAGCGTGTTAAAAGATTGTAAATGCCTCCGCCCATTTCTTCTCCTTGCTCAAAAGCAAGAAGTACTTTTCCTTTTACCTTATCTTTATGTTGAACCAAAATCTTCGCTGCCCCTAGAAGCATTGCTGTATGTCCATCATGACCACAAGTATGAGCAGCTTGACTAGTACTAGAAACGACTATTTTTTTCATTTTTAAATTATTTTCGTTTTCTTTCATCGGAAGTGCGTCTAAATCAGCTCTAAGTATCAATGTTTTCCCTGGTTGTTCCCCATGAATAAATCCAATAATTCCACCATTCGGGACGATCTCGTAATCAATGCCCATTTTAGTTAATTCCTCTGTAACTACTTTAATAGTCCGTATTTCCTGTAACCCAATCTCCGGATGCTTGTGAAGATCTCTTCTTATATTAATGACATAGCCTTCGATTTCTTCTGCAGCCTTTAAAGCATTAAGTTCAAACTCGATTGTTGTCATTTTATACACCCCTATTTTAATGGATTATTCTATTCCAAATCCTGAAATTCAACAGCAATCCGTTCAAGTGCTTGCTTTATAAGTGGTCTTGGCGAAGGGACACAAATTCTTTGAAAACCTTCCCCTTCTTTTCCGAACATCCATCCATCTTCTAGAAGAACATTCGCTTTATTATAGATACGATGATGAATCTCTCGATCGGAAAGACCATATCCATTAAAGTCCATCCACATCACATATGTGCCGTCTGGAATTCTTACTTTAACTGTAGGCATGTTTTCAGCTAAAAAGCTTTTTACAAACTCCATTGTGCCGTCAATATATTGCGTAACTTGTCCCAACCATTCATCTCCCTCGTTATAGACGGCTATAAGAGCTGCAATGGTAAACGGTGACGGTAACTGCATCCCCATTATGTCATTAAAGTTTTTTCTGCGTTCGGGGTTGGAAATGATGACATTTGTACAATGAAGACCCGCAACATTAAATGTTTTGTTAATGGCTGTACAAGTGACAATATGATCAGTATTTTCTACAACCTTACAGATTGGTGTAAATCTTTTATTTTTCCTAATTAAGTCACCGTGGATTTCATCTGCCACAATGATTACATTATGTTCCTCGCAAATTTTTGAAAGCCTTTTCAATTCTTTATTGGTGAATATATTTCCAGTTGGATTATGTGGATTACAAAGAATAAACATGGTTGTGTTTTTATCCTTTGCTTTCTCTTCAAAATCTACGAAATCAATTGAAAAAGATCCATCTGATTCACATTTCATTGCGTTATTTTGAACAATTCTACCATTACGCTCTATCGCAGTAGTGAACGGTGGATAAACTGGCCGTTGTATAATGATTCCTTCCCCAGGCTTAGTAAATGCTTGTACAGCTATATTCAAAGCATGAACCGTTCCAGGACTATATACGATTTCCTCTCTTTTGATCACCCAATCATGCCTTTTTTTAAACCAATGCTGAATGGATTCAAAGTACTCATTCGGAAAAATAGAATACCCAAAGATTCGATGATCAACCGTTTGATGAAGTGCATCTATCAAAGGCTGCATGACGGGTAAATCCATATCAGCTGTAAATAATGGAATCGTTTCATAATCATATCTTTCTGTATAACCGATGTCTTTAATTAATTCTTCCCCGTCCCACTTTAACGAATAAGTACGACGTCGACTAATTATTTCATCAAAATCATATATCATTCTTTCTCTCATCCCCCTTCCTCGTCATTGCTCGAAAATACGTTTTTTCCGTACCTGAGCAATTATTTTCATCAGTTTAGCACCTTAACTGTAAAATCGTCAATAAAAAAATAGAATTTTCCGAAAATTACAATTTGGATGTTTGATCCCCTTCACAAAAATTGATTGGTTGTTGAAGCTTCATGATTAATTGAAGGAAATTATTTATGAATATGTTAAAATAAAGGGATGTTTGTTTACTAAGGGGGAATGATCTGTGGAGAAAGAAGAAATCTTTTATGAGCTAATGGAGACACTTTTTGAAACATCTCGATCCATTAGTACCTATGAAAGTATCCCGAGAAAGTACGGTACGGAAGATGAACTATATATGATAGAGGCTCACACACTCAATTTAATAGGTGATAAAATCAAAACAAATACTACTGAAATTGCAGAAATCACACACCGTACAAAAAGTGCAGTTTCTCAAATGATGGATAAATTAATAAAAAAAGAATTAGCATTTAAATATAGAAATCCTGAAAATTATCGAGAATTAACGATTGAATTGACACCAAAAGGTCAACTGGTATATGAATATCATAAAAAACTCGATAAAGAAGAGTTTGGCAATTACTTAAAGGATTTAGAAAGATTCACCATTGAAGATTTTCAGAAAATCATTACACTTCTTAACCTAATTAATGAGCGAACAAAAAGTACACTTCATGAAAAAGCCTAAACCTTCTGTTGCCAAGGTTTGATCAAATTGATACTTTAAAAAAAGAAAAGAGCGTGTTTTGGAAAAAAGATTGATCCAAACACGCTCTAGCTATTCACCACAGCTAGAGCGTCTCATCCAATTTCTGAATTTTGGGAGTGGGAAATTAAATAGACATAGCCTAAAATGTCGATGTTGCCTCTCTTTACACGTACAGCGCAATCTTTGTTCGACGTATAAATATCTATTTCTTTCGATAAAGTTTATTTTCAAGATCAAAATGCGACAGGACGGAAAAATTGTCAAGACCGATCCCTTCGTATAAAAAGCTTTTTTCAACTGGATAACCAAAGTTTTTCGAGCATAACCATTTAGCGGACATATTGATTGCTCCTGCGCTTGCCCCCATTACAACAGCTGTGCTTTTTTTAATCAAATCCGTCAATTCATAGTCTATCAAAAACTCATTCTGTTTAAGAGTATCTCCACCTAACAAGAAAATAGCTGACGCATTTTGAAGTATGGTTTGGGCATCTTCCTTCTGTACATGATAATTAATTAAATGATAGTCATCGAACATAATACCTGATAGATGTCTATGATTTCATTTTTAAATATAAAATTCAGTTTTTCAGCCTCTTCCAGAAACAGTTGAATCTATTGCTCATCGTACAAACTGACTACTAGTTTTCGTAAAGTATTTCCTCCTAATCATTTCATTAACAAAGCTTTATCTATAATGTTCGTTTTTTACGCAAAAGTAAAAGTGTCTAGCCAGTGGATGATTCGCATTTCACCGTTAAAAACACGAACGATTAATTAATTCTCGAATATTAACATACGTTTTTATTCTCTTTACGGATTTTCACCAATAATTACTCCCAACTATATATCTCACTCTACATACCTTATTGATTAAATAGAGTCAACCAAAACAGCATTGTACGTGTTCACGATTTTAAAGGTTAGCTTAAGAATGAGTTTTTAAAAAGTGTATAAATGGTTGTTCGATTAGATCGGATTTCCGCGAGCAAATATATAAACTTTGCTGAATATCTGCTTGCTGAACAGACACTTTCTCTTTTATTATTTTACTGGCATTGTTAATTGGGGAATTGCTATTCCTGTTTCAATTGGCTATATTGTTGGCTCTTTCTTAGGCTTAAAGATTATTCCGTACATCCAAACAAGATGGGTTCAAATTATATTACCAATCATTTTTTGTTCTTAATTGGTCAGGTCGTTTCGGATTTAATAAAATAAATCACCCTTATTACTAAGATACCAAGTGATAACAACATACAGTTTAATAATTTAATATGATTTTAAAAAGGGTATGTTAAGAAGCGATTGCTCTTATTGAACAATCGCCTCTTCCCCTTACCTGTATGTATTGGAAAAATGAAACACTATAATGAATCATCCATTTATCTTGTTTTATTGCCTCAGCAATTTTTTTGATTAATTCTTCAAGTTCTGCTGATTGATATTCGACATTGGCTTCACTCACCATATTTAAAAATTGTCTATGAAAGCTCGGTGGTGTCAAGGTTATTCCCCAATAGACGAGACTTTTAAACGGTCTATTTGTGTTGTGGGCGAATGTTTCAACGTGATGTATTTTTTACTAAAAACCTTAGAAAGTTATACAAGAAATGATTCCAAACTCGTGAATGTATGGCATAGTATCACTCCACCCCATTTCTATAATAATTTCCTTTATGACCCGCTAATGATTACGTTTCTTGCAAGAGGATTTTTGCGAGACGAAAAATACCTTCCTCAATTGCTAACTCATCCATTTTAGCAAATCCGAGTACCCATCCTTTTCGATTATTTTCTAAGCAATACTTACTAAGTGGATAAACACGTATCCCCTTTTCGAGTGCGAGGCTCGTCATTGCTTCTTCATCAAACGATTCTTCCGCTTCAAGAAGCATATGCAAGCCCGTTTCAATGCCACTTAGCTTGAAACGTTCCGCTAGTCCTGACGCTATGATTGCCTTCGTCATAGCTTCATGTCTACGTCGATAGACATTTCTTGCTCTCCTCATGTGACGCATAAAATGACCGTGCTCAATAAAATGAGCAAGTGTTAATTGCTCCATAATTGGGAGATGTCGATAAGTTAATTGTTGTACTTGCGCAAGTTGGCGAATGGCATCTTTTGGACCAATGACAGCCGAAATTCGTATGCCAGGAGCAACCATTTTAGAAAAACTCATCATATATAATGTGTTTTGGGGTTGTTGGCTAAACAAGGTAGGAAGCGGGCCACCCCGATACCTAAATTCACCATCATAATCATCTTCTACAATCCAAAATTGATCTTTCACAGATTTTTGCAGCAATTGTTGTCGGCGTGGCTCAGACATAATGACACCAACTGCACATTGGTGAGAAGGTGTAACAAAAACGAGCTTGGTTTGTGGATGAATAGAATCCACTTGTATTCCGTACTCGTCAACAGGCACAGCAATAACATTCATGCGCCGATATTTCATGGTCATCCAGGCAGCAGGAAATCCAGGATCTTCAACAGAAACTGTTTCTCCTTCCTTTAAAAGAGCTTGGGCAATCAGATCGATGCTATGCTGTGCGCCAGAGGTTAAGATGATTTGGTCAATATCTACATGTACACCTCTTTCAAATGTCAGGTAACGTTGAATCTGTTCACGTAGCGGTGTAAAACCGTAGGCATCGCCATAACCCCAATTGGTCAGGTCTGTTTCTGCTGAAGCCTGTAAAAAAGATTGTCTCCATTTTTTTCGGAAATGCTCGTCCAAATACGGCTCATGGGGGCAAAAATCGATTGCAACGTTTTGATTTGCTTTACCTCTAAACCAACTGTTTAACTCATCAACTGCCGCGTTTAATAAAGGTAATACTGGCGTAGATGGTCCCTGAAGAATGACCTCTTCTGACGAGTTCTTTTTATATCCCCATTCACTTACCCTTGTTCCACCACGCCAATTTGTCACGGTATATCCACGACTAAATAATTCCTCATAAACAATTTGTATAGTTGAGCGTGAAACACCTACTAATAAGGCGAGTTCTCGGGATGGAGGAAGCAACTCCCCTGGTGGCCATTTTCCTGTTGTAATATGATGAATAGCTTGGTCAAGTAACTGCTGCCATATAGGATTTTTATCGTCTCGGTTAACTTTTAACATTCAATTCACTTCCAATTAGAATAAAGATTGTTAAATTAAGTGAAAATTAATAGTTTCGTACAATCAATCATTATTATACTATCAAATCGATAATTTTATAGGAATAGGATGGTTTTAGTATACTTTGCTTCATCTAAACAAATGCTATTATTCTTTTAAATGCTACTTCTGCAGCATGAATCGTTCTATCAATATCATGTATGGAATGGGCAGTCGATATAAATATGCTTTCATATTGAGACGGAGGTAAAAGTATACCCTGTTTAAGCATTTCCCTATAAAAACGACAAAACATCTCGGAATCTATTTTTTGAGCATCATCAAAATCTTGTAAAGGATGATCGATGAATGCGTATCCAATCATTGTCCCAGCTTTTGTTGTTTTAAGGGGAATATTATAGTTATGAGCTACTTTGGATAAGCCTTGAATAAGCCTATTAGATAACTTTTCTATATACTCGTAACTGTTAAGATTTAATTTATTTATTGTCGTATACCCCGCTACCATCGCTATTGGATTACCTGATAAGGTTCCAGCCTGATAAATATTCCCTTCAGGAGCGATTTGATTCATAATCTCTTTTCTTCCACCATATGCGCCAACAGGCATCCCCCCACCAATGATCTTACCTAAACAAGTTAAGTCTGGTTTTATGTTATAAAGCCCCTGAGCAGAATGATAATCTATCCGAAAGCCAGTCATGACCTCATCAAGTATAAATAGCCCACCATATTTTGTAGTGAAAGAGCGTATCGCTTGAAGAAATTCAGGATTAGCTGGTATTCCTCCCATATTGCCTGCAAATGGTTCTACTATAACGGCTGCAATTTGTGAGCCATATTTATCAAATATTTTCTTCAAGACTTCGATATTGTTATAGGGAATGGATATTGTATTTTTAGTTATTTCTAAAGGTACACCTAGACTATCAGGGAGGCCTAATGTAGCAATTCCTGAACCTGCCTTTACTAATAGATGATCACTGTGTCCATGATAGTTTCCATCAAATTTCACAATCATGTTTTTGCCAGTAAAGCCTCTAGCTAGTCTAATGGCGCTCATTGTCGCTTCTGTACCTGAGTTAACCATTCGAATCTTCTCTATGGAAGGAATACGAGTAGTTATTAATTCAGCTAGCTTATTTTCTTGTAAAGTTGGCAATCCAAAACTTGTCCCACTATGAATGGCTTCAAGAAGTGCACCTAAAACCTCCTTATCTGCATGTCCATGAATTAATGGTCCCCAGGAAAGAACATAATCTATATAGCTATTGCCATCAATATCATAGATTTTCGAGCCTTTCCCATGGCTAATAAAAATGGGCTTCATCCCAACCGATTGAAATGCTCTTACTGGGCTGTTTACGCCACCAGGCATAAGCTTTTTTGCTATTTCAAAGGCTTCTATTGATTTCATCGTATTTATTTTAAAAACCGCCTTTCTTATTGAACGATCTTAGCATAACGTATTACGGATTGATAAAAAACATCCAAAAATGCGAATTTTAACAGTCCATAAAGTAGGTACACTAAAAAACCACTAACCCTAGATAACTAGGATTAGTGGTGCTTAAAGTGATTTGATTTAACAAGTTTTGAAAACCAGTACTATGTATGTGGGATTTTTTCAATATTGAACATTTCCCCTAGTGCAATTGGATTTTCTTTCGCGGTAATATGTTGCGGAACAATTCGGTAAACTTGAACCGGCCCTCCGAAAACAGCTGATCGATATTTGTCCACATGTTGCTGGGATAAGGGACGATTATAATAACCAGGTACATATTTATTTATCATTTCTTGCAACATATGTGTCGCTTCATTTAGATCGACGATAGGTTGAGCCTTACCAAAAACCATGACACTCATATAAGCGGTGTCCGTTTTAGCGGGTACTGGATTAGTAATCGTTCCATATTCTTCGCAAACTGTAAAGCAGACCTCTGGATTCTCTTCCATCACTTGATTTCGTCTCCCGCCAGTGGCTCCATGGAAATAAAGCACCCCATTTGTCCACACAAAATTAAGTGGGATAACATATGGCAAATGACCGTCAACCATACCTAGATGCCCAATGCGAGCTTGCTGCAAAAATGTATCTATTTTGTTCTTGTCCAACACTTCTCTTACTTTGTAACGTACCTTAACCATGGTTATCACTCCTACTTGTAGTATGATGTGATTTTATCAGCCTTTGGATTGAATAAAAACGTCCATAATTATAGCAATCAAGCAATCCATTTTCAGAGGAGCGTTAAATTTTAAAAATTATGATTAACTATTAGCTGGTATAGTTCAAAGTTTTATTATGTGTAAAAGAAATGAGAGTGAAATAATGCTCAGTCCTTTTGCCATTATACAATTGAAATTCACAGAAAATTCTAGAACTACAATCGCATGCTAAGAAAAATTATTTATTCAAAAAAGTGAAATGGAGTTTGCTTTCTATTTCACTTTTTTATCATTTAATTAACTAAATAGGTCTCCACTTGCCTTCCCCGTCAGCACCAGAAAAAAGCTGTCTGAAATGGCAGCTTTTTTTCTGGTGTAACTATGGTTTTTTATAAGTTATCTATTGCTTCCTTTCCTTTCTTCCAATATTGCGAATTCGCCCCACCCCGCTTAACAAAGCAGGAATTAGAATTGGCAACATGACAAAAGTAAGTAGAACAAGCCCTAGAATAACCGTTATGGCTATTTCAATAAGCGTTATGACACCTGAAGGCATTAATGCCGCAAATGTACCTCCAAGAATGATCGCTGCTGATATCACCACACCTCCAATTTGACGTGTGGCATCGATAATAGTTTTTGTCGAATTCCCCTCCAGCTCTCTATAACGCATCATCAAGAAGATACTGTAGTCTACTCCTAATGCAACAATCATGATGAAACTAAAGAATGGTACATTCCACGCTAGTTCACTCATATTGAGAAATTTAGCGCTTATAATGCTACTCATACCTATGGCAGTATAGTACGTTATGATTAAAGAGGCTAAAATAAAAATTGGTTTTAGGAAAGAACGAGTAATAATGATCAGAATGATACCAATGCCTATTAGCATGATGGCTGCTGTTCGAGTGAAATCCCCACTCGCAATTTCTTCAAGATCCACATTTTGCGATGTTCTTCCACCGATTGCTACCTTCGCATCACGAAACTCACTACTTTTAATGATCGCTTGTAGCTCTTGCTCAATTTGGTCAACAATTATCATGGCTTCCTTTGAATAAGGATTCACATCTAAAATAATGCCCATCTGAGTTATTTTCCGATTATCGGACATATACATGTTCAATGATTTTTGGAACTCATCACTCACTAAAACATCCTTTGGCATATATAACTTTTCAGAAGCCTCTGATTCACTAAGACCTGTTAAATAGTCTTGCACATCTGTTAAACCTGTGCTGACGTCTTGTAAACCTTTTGTGCTTGCTGATAATCCTGATTGTAAGGTTGCCATTTTATCAGCTAAATCCGTTAGTGCTGTTTGCAGTTGCTTTTGTCCCTCGTTAATCGTCATTAATCCTGATTCAAGGGAGGGTACTTGGCTTGCGATTTGGTTAGACCCCTTTGCTGCAGATTGCAAACCATGCGTTAAGCTAGAAGATGCTTCATATAGTTGATTCACACCTGCTTGTAATTGGGAGAAGCTACTGTTCACTTTGGCAAGTGAAGCATTTACTTCCCTAAATGATGTCATGGCCCCTTCGAATTGAGCTGTCACTGTGTGTAATTTCTCTGATAATTGCTCTAATTGCTGCCTTTCAGTTGATGCAATGCTAAGCGTTGTTTGTACATTCATATCATTAGCTAACTCTGGTTTTGACTGTACGAGTGCATGCATTGCACTTTCAATTTGTCTATATCCTTTTTCTGCACTTTCAATCCCTTGCCCAATGCTGGTAAAATTCGTACTAAATGAGGACAAACCTTTTTCAAGTTCCGTATAACCATTTAATAATTGTGACATCGAAATGGATAAAGTGTTCGTATTTTCTTTTACAGAAGCTAAACCATTTTCTAGTTCTTGGACGCCATTTGCTCCTGCACTTACGCCGTTTGTTAATTGATCAATAGCAGTCCCTAAACTAGAAACACCTTTTGTCATTTCATCTGTTCCTTGAATTAATGCCTGAACATTTTGAGCAGCATTTGTATCTGTTTGTTGGAATTGTTGCTCAGCTGAAGACAAACCATTACTAATCCTACCTACACCTTCATTCGCATCACCTAAGCCACTCTTTATTTGTTTAGATTGCTCCGTGATGTATAGGTCATCCATTTTTTCTCCAATTGGTCGTGTAGCTGTTAATACTTTAGATACACCGTCAATCTGCGAAATCTTTTCAGCTATTTCATCTAATGCTTGTAATGATCTTGCATTATCCAGTGCTTCATTTGACTGTAAGGCAAGTGTAGTAGGTGATGAAAAACCTGCTGGGAAATGCGCTTCAATCACATTAATCCCTTGCTTTGAAGCATAACGATCATCGATTTCCAACAAGTCATTATAGCTTAGAGAATGACTAGAATTCATGATAAAAGGAACGCACAAAATCGCTGTAAAGACTAGTGCAACGAAAGGTCTTAAAACAGATAGCCTCGCTAAAAATCCCCAGATTTTACTGTCATTATGACCAGTAAAAGTTTTCGCTGGCCAGAACATCTTTTTCCCCAGTAAAGCCATAAAAAAAGGATTTAAGGTCAATAAAACCAATAAGAGTACAGCTACGCCAATTGCTACAGCTGAACTTGCTCGGTATAACCCGAATTCCGCCAAATAAAGAGCCATAAATCCAATAAACACCGCAAGCGCACTATACAGAACCGTTTTTCCAGCTGTTTTATATGTGCTGCGCACTGCTTTCCAACGATCTTCCTGCTTCACCAGTTCTTCCTTAAATCGAGTGAAGAGTAAGATATTATAATCTGTGCCGATACCGAATAAAATAACAACTAAAAATACTTGAGTAAAATTCGAAAATGGGTAATTAAACTGATCTACTAAGTGTGCAATGATTCCTAGTGACACTACGTAAGCTACTCCAACCGATAAAAGAGAGACGAATGGCACTATTGGTGATCGGAAAACAAGAATGAGCACAGTGATAATAAAGATAATCGCTATTATTTCTGTTTTCTTAATCCCCTCTTGTGTGGATTGAACGAAATCTTCCATTACCAGACTGTTTCCTGTTAGATAGGTATCTACATTTTTACTATCTATAATTTTAGTAAGCTCCTTCGTTATCTCAGAAATTTCTCTATTATTCTGCTCAACAGAAAGCTGAGCTAGAATGGTAGTTCCATCTTCAGAAATGAGCTGTTTTTTCGTTTGCTCATTATCTAAATGAGTCATAATCTCCTTCATACCAAGCTGAGTTTGTTCTTTTTTTAATTCTTTAATGATTTTTCCTACTTCTTCTTTTTGTTCCTTTGTTAATGCTTGATCATTCCCACTATTGAAGACAGCAATAATTTGATACCTTTCCCCACTGTCATTATCCATTTGATTAAGCAGATCTTCTGCAATATTGCTTTGAGCACTTTCGGGAATAGTAATTTGCCCTTTTTCTCTAACCAATTGATCTAAATTAGGCATCGTCACGACCATAAGGACTGCCATGACTATCCATAAAACGAACGATGCTACTCGCCAATTCATGATTTTCTTCATCATCATTTCTCTCACTTTCACTTTACTAAATTAATAATTATCTAGAGAATGCTAGCCTCTAGATAAACGATTATAAAATCATACAAGTGTATACTTTTATTCGTAAATCAAGTATACTTAGCCTCAGAAAACGGGACAATGTTCAATTTTCGTCTATATGTACAACTTTGAACATTGACATATCAATGTGTTCAACTTTAGAAAAATATTTTAGGAGTGCAAAAAAATGAGTGGGAAAGCAGAATACAAAAGCGCAATTCGCTCAAGAAAAATGATTAGGCACGCATTTGTAGAATTAGTGCTGGAGAAGGATTTAGAAAAGATCACCGTAAAAAATATTGTTGAACGAGCTGAAGTAAGTAGAGGAACATTCTATGCTCATTACTCGGATATTTTGGCGGTTATTGAGGAAATTGAAAATGAACTAATGGGCAAAATGGTAGAGTTTCTGAATGATTTTAAAGCGGTCGAAATCATTCAAAATCCGATGCCTTTCTTTTTAAAAATGGTGGACTTTTTACAACAAGATATTGAATTTTACCGAAAGTTAATCTTTGTACAAGGGGCCTCTTGCTTTGTCGTGAAATTAAAAGACATTCTGATCGAGAAAATCATTAGTTTTCAAGAAACTATTCATCCCAGTCAAGAACGTCAAGAATTTGTATTACGTGTCCATTTCTTAGTAGGTGGGCTAATGTCGATGTATCAAGATTGGTTAGCAGGAAAATTCGATTGTTCATTAGAAGAACTCACAAAGTCCATCAGTCGAATGATGATACAAGGGCTACAATCTTATACGTTCAAATAAAGTGCTATTTACTGCAAAAAAGAAGCTGCAATCACAGCTTCTTTCATATTTACCTCTATACATCAGCTAGCTTTTGCCCATAAGCACTTGCATAAATTGCTTAATGAATTTTAGCTTGTAAGAGGAAAATCTATTTATGCCAAAATATTCAATGTGAATTCAGCGAAAAAACAACGAAGGAATCATCAAGATCGAAATATCATTTTCTAGCATAGGCATTTTTGGAAGCATGTGCCAACACCATTATATTTTCCTTCACCATGTTCATATTAAGCGTGGTCACTCCGAAAACTAGTTAAATTGGCCATTAAATAAGAAGGAAACACCCCTCTATACATTTAATAATTCAGATCAATAGTAACCAAGATAGCTTAGATGACTACTTGATTTTCACAATTATCTTCCCCTTTGCCCTTCCAGACTCAGCATATTCCATCGCTTTTTGAGCTTCTTCAAATGTAAAAGTTCGATCAATGACGGGTTTGATTTTACCAGATTCAATATAGTCCGCAATTATACGTAATTGATCACCGCTTGGCTTCATAAATAAAAAGGAATATTGCGCATGATGCTTCTTTTCAAGTGCAGTCAGTTTATAACTTGCTGCTGAAAATAATAGGGTTTTGAAAAATCCTGAATCATTTTCTTTAGCAAAACGGGCATTTGGCATGCCAGAAACAGAAACAATTTTCCCTCCATTTTTGATGATCCCGAAAGATTTTTCAAGCGTCTCACCCCCAAGTGTATCAAAGACGGCATCATAATTTCCCAATATTTCTTCAAACTTCTCTGTCTTGTAATTGATCACTTCGTCTGCACCAAGAGATGTGACTAAGTTTGCACCAGCTTCACTAGCAGTTGTTGCTACTGTGGCACCCATTACTTTAGCCAGTTGAATAGCAAAAGTGCCTACACCACCAGACCCTGCATGAATTAAAATCTTTTGTCCTTTTTGTAAGTGCATGATGTCATGTAATGCTTGATATGAAGTTAACCCAACGAGAGGGATGGATGCAGCTTCCTCAAAGCTCAAGTTTTTAGGTTTTAGGGCTATATCATCTTCATGTATTGCGATAAATTCGGCAAAAGTACCGATTTTACTTTTACGTGGACGTGCATATATTTCATCGCCCACTTTAAAACGAGTTACTTTTGTGCCAACCTTTACCACAACTCCCGAAAAATCATTTCCAAGGATTAGAGGCATTTTATATTGTATTAACAACTTCACTTTCCCATCGCGTATTTTAAAATCAATAGGATTAATACTAGCGGCATGAATTTCTGCAAGTATCTCATATTCACCAATTTCAGGTGTAGGTATTTCTGCTAACTGCATCGGGGCTTTGCCATATTGATTGATAACCATTGCTTTCATCGTTTATTCCTCCAAATAACTTATCGTATTCTCAATAAAATTCCTTTAATAGCGTCTCAATATCCGTAACAAGTGTTTTTAGTAAACCTAATTTTGTGCGTATATCTATATAATAAAAGTTTTTTGTCCCTTCTTTACGCATTAAAATAACACCGGCATCACGTAAAATTTTAAGGTGATGTGACACAGCAGGTCTAGACAGATGGGTTTGTTCTGTGATTTCGCCTACACGTAATCCTGTTTGACAATCCGTAGCCATTAACACAAGTAAAATAGATTGACGTGTTTCATCACCAATGGCCAATAGTACCTTTTGACAGTTGATAAAATTTTCTTTAATGGTGTGTAGTTGGTCCTGTTTAGTCATGTAAATAATCCCTCCTTTAATTAGTTGAATAGTTTAAGTTATTGAACCATCCTATGGATACAACCATAAAGTACAATGCTATTCTGTGCAATATTGAGAAAGAAAATCGAGACGAATCCAATCTTTGGAGGTGAATTCTTTCTCGACAACAAAAAAACACAGAAGTCACATGGACCTCTGTGTTATTTGCTTTCCTTAATGAGTGCCTTCATATCTCCAACAATAGTTTCAACTGGTACGTTTGTCGCGCCATCATAGTCTTTTACAACTGTGCCGTCTGCGTTCACTAAATAATAGCTCGACATATGTATGACTTGGTCTGAGTTTGGATCATTTTTGACTAATGAATTGAATGATTTACGTGCAAATTGTTCGATAAATTTTTGTTGATAGCCCGTTAATAGCTGCCATTTGCTTTCATCGACAACATTATACGTATTTAAATAGTTCGTTAATACCTCAGGCTTATCCACCTCTGGATCTACACTAAATGCGACAATTTGATAATCCTCAAGGCCTTCATCCTGTAGTGCTTGCTGGACCTCTGTCATATTAAATGTCATTGGTGGACAGATTGTCGTACAGTTTGTAAAAATAAACATTGCTAGCCAAGGCTTACCTTTTAAATCTTCTAGGCTCACTTGTTCACTTTTTTGATTCATTACATTGAAATCTTGGACCTCAATGTTTACAGTTGGCTCAAATTTGTAGCTTCCGCAAGCAGCTAAAATGCTGCTGAATGCTAGAACTAAAACGAGCAGTATACTTTTCTTTTTCATTTGCGGTACCACTTCCCTTCATTTCATCATCTTATTTTATTCATTCTAGAAGCCAAATACAAGATAATGGACTTACACCCAGATTGCTATTTGTATAACATGTGAACATTAACTGATTCTGGTATTTCATTACACTACATCTTCCAAATGACACATCCTTTTCAAAATTTTTTTGAAAGCTTTTTTTTATTATTTTCGTTATTTCCCAAGAGAAAGAACGGTTGTTATATAACAAACTATTTCTACCTTTTACACTTCTCTGGGTTTTAATAGAAGAATAATAAAATACAGAAAATTCTCTTTTGTGAATATATTTTCTCCTACATTCAACTTTATCAGCAACAAACTATTTCAATAATATTATTTCACTCGAAATTCTCGTTCTCTTTAATACCATTTTATTCTATTAAACACTTAATATTTCTATGTTATTTCTACGTAACTAAACTGACTAAAAATTATAAAAACTCAAAATTTAGTATTGCATTATAAGAATATCCCCCATAAAATAAGTGAATATAACGACGAAAGAAAAAGAAATATGTCGTTTAAAACAGAAATATATAACTTTAGGGGGAATAATAATGGCGAATGTTTCTAGTGAAAAACAGGCTCAATCAATTGATTATCATGCAATTGAGGCAATGGAATCGTTTAATACCTTTGTGAAAAAGAAAAATACCTTTCTTTTCTCGATTACAGCAGTGTTTCTAATTCTTTATATTTTGCTTCCGATCCTTGCCTTCCAACCTGTACTACAACAAAAATTATTCGGAAATATTACGGGTGTATGGGTATATTCTGCAGGGTTATTTATCATGACCATTGTGCTCTGTACAGTATATGTAAAAAAAGCTGCTTCATTCGATAAAGCTGCGGCGGCTGTGCTAGCCGAGTATCATGCGAAAGGTGGTAACTAAATGAATATTGTATCTGTAGGTTTCTTTTTAGCCATTGTTGGATTAACACTTGTCGTTACCTATATTGCAGCAAAACGCACTTCCTCGGCTGCTGATTTTTACACAGCCGGTGGTGGATTAAAAGGGTGGCAAAACGGCTTTGCGATTGCTGGTGACTATTTATCAGCAGCTGCCTTTCTTGGGGTGTCTGGTGCGATTGCCTTAACTGGTTTTGATGGTTTCTTCTTCTCTGTTGGCTATGTTGTAGCAAATTTAGTGCTTCTTTATGTCATTGCTGAGCCTATGCGTAATTTGGGGCGTTACACATTAGCAGATATGTTAACGGCTCGTTTTAATGAAAAACGAATTCGTGGCGTGGCTGCATCAGGCACGATTATTATTGTAATTCTTTATATGATTGCACAGCTTGTAGGTGCTGGTGCATTAATTAAACTACTATTTGGAATTGAATATTGGATTGCTGTGTTAATTGTCGGCGTTATGATGACAACATATGTATTGTTCGGCGGCATGACAGCAACTTCATGGGTACAAATTATTAAAGCAAGCTTGTTATTATTTGGGACAGGTCTATTAGCGGTATTAGTGTTAATGAAATTTGATTTCTCTCTTATGAAAATGTTTGACACAATTGCAATGGATCATGGGGAAGAATTCCTTGTGCCTGGGATTAAATACACAAGTACAATCGACTCCGTTTCGATGATGATGGCTTTAGTTTTAGGAACATCAGGTTTACCACATATTTTAATGCGTTTCTTTACCGTAAAAGATGCCAAGACAGCACGTTCTTCTATTTCTTGGACAACTTGGATTACAGCTATTTTCTTCTCACTAACGATCTTCTTAGGGTTCGGTGCGCTAAACTTTGTTGGATTAGATCAAATTCTTGCTGAAAGTAAGGCTGGTAATACGGCTGCCCCACTTCTAGCGCATTATTTAGGCGGAGATGTCTTGATGGCATTTATTGGCGCCGTAGCCTTTGCGACGATTTTAGCTGTTGTGTCAGGCTTAGTGTTAACGGGGGCTTCTGCTATTTCTCATGATATTTATGGAGAAATCATAAAAGGAGGGAAATTAACTGAAAAGCAACAGGTTGTAGCTGCACGTACAGGCTCTATTTCGATTGCGATTGTGTCTATTATTCTTGCATTGTTTGCCCAAAGCTTAAATGTTTCGTTCCTAGTATCCTTTGCCTTTTGTATCGGTGCCTCAGCCAACCTACCTGTGATCCTTTATACAATCTATTGGAAGAAATTTAATTCCACAGGAGCTGTAACAGCTATGGTAACGGGTTTAGTGTCCTGTTTAATTTTAGGCGCAATGGGACCGAATGTCTGGAGCCCCGTTGAAGGTGCAGCCATCTTTGTTGGTCAACCGCTTGTACCACTTGCTGTTCCTGCGATTATTACGATTCCATTAGGCTTTATTGCTGGGTACCTTGGTACAGTTTTGACAGCTAGCAAAGTACCACAGGAAGAAGCTGAACGTATTTATCAAGAAATTCGTGTGAAAGCGAATACAGGCGTATCAGTTTCTGATATTTCTCATTAATATTTATTCACCTCTTGCATAATGAATTCTAATTCAAAAAATACAAAAAAATAGGCAAAAAATTCGATTTTCCATCGAGTTTTTCGCCTTTTTTGTTATTCAATATCTACTAATTTATTTATTGAACAATACTATTTCTCTTCCAAAAAACAGAAAAAATCCAATTCCCACTAGGTAAATGGTGTTTAATTTTAATTGAAAAAAAAAGATTTTCTTGTAAATTTACCCTTCTATTTTTGTCAAGAATCTAGATTTCCCTTTGCTTTATTTATTTATCTGAATTTTCTAAAACCCCCTATATTCTTGAGTTTGTGCCATTTTTTCTCTCTCAGGACTATTTTCTGAAAAATTTTTTTTGCATAATTTTTCTGAAATGTATTGCAATTTTGTGAACTGTTTCATAAAATGAAAATGTGAATTCACTAAACTAGCAAAATCAAGTCTTGAGGTAGAAAAAATATACACAAAATGGGGAATGTTAATGGCGAACAATCAGGCAAAAAAAGGTATCGTGATTGACTATGATGCAATTGCAAACCAAGAATCATTTAAATCTCTTGTACGCAGAAAAAATTCTTTTCTTTGGTCTATAACTGTCATATTTTTATTGGCATACATGTTGTTACCAATTCTGACATCGTACACGACAATTCTACATCAAAAGGCATTTGGGGAAATTACTTGGGTGTGGATCTATGCAGCGGGGCTATTCATCATGACATGGGGGTTATGTCATTTATATGTAGCTAAGGCAAACAACTTTGATAGAGAAGCAAAAGCGATTATCGCTGAATACGAAAACGGAGGTGGCCGCCGATGAGTAACGGAATGAGTTTTACAGCCATATTCTTCTTCGTAGCCATAGTTGGTTTAACATTAGTTATTACATGGTGGGCATCTAAACGTACATCTTCCGCAAGTGATTTCTACACGGCAGGTGGTGGCTTAACAGGCTGGCAAAATGGACTAGCTATCGCTGGAGACTATTTATCAGCAGCCTCTTTCCTAGGTATCGCTGGTGCAGTCGCATTATTTGGATTTGATGGATTCTTCTTCTCTATTGGTTATTTAGTAGCTTACTTAGTGGTGTTATACATCGTTGCTGAGCCATTACGTAACCTTGGGAAATTTACATTAGCTGACATGATTACAGCGCGCTTCAATAATGCAAAAGTTCGTGGAACAGCTGCTTTAAGCACGATTACAATTGTTTTATTCTACATGATTGCACAACTAGTTGGTGCAGGAGCACTTATTCAATTACTTTTAGGAATCGACTACTGGATTGCCGTGTTAATCGTAGGTTTCATGATGACAACATACGTATTATTCGGTGGTATGACAGCGACATCTTGGGTGCAAATCATCAAAGCTTGTCTGTTAATGCTTGGTACAGTGATTATTTCGTTCTTAGTATTAAAAGAGTTCGGCTTCAGTATCTCGACAATGTTTACAGAAATGACAACAGCTACTGATAGTGGTGCTGCTTATTTAAATCCAGGTCTAAAATACACAAATGGACTTGATACAATCTCTATGTTAATTGCCTTAGTATTGGGTACTGCGGGTCTTCCACATATTTTAATGCGTTTCTTTACAGTAAAAGACGCAAAAACAGCTCGTTCATCGGTTATTTGGGCTACTTGGATCGTAGGTATTTTCTACGTTCTAACAATTTTCTTAGGTTTCGGTGCAGCAGCATTCGTTGGGAAAGAAGATATTATCGCTGCAAACGCTGCTGGTAACATGGCTGCCCCACTGCTTGCAGAAGCACTTGGTGGAGACATCCTATTCTCATTCGTTTGTGCGGTAGCCTTCGCAACAATCCTAGCGGTAGTAGCAGGCCTTGTACTTTCAGGTGCATCTGCCCTATCTCATGATATTTATGGACAAATTATCAAAAAGGGTAAAATTACAGAAAAAGAGCAAGTTCTTGCAGCTCGCATTGGTTCCATTACAATCGCTGTTATTTCTATCCTATTAGCACTTGGCGCACAAACATTAAACGTTGCATTCTTAGTATCTCTAGCATTCTGTATTGCGGGATCTGCTAACCTTCCAGTTATTATCTATACAATTTATTGGAAACGCTTTAATACAGCTGGTGCTGTAACGGCGATGTTAACAGGTTTAATTTCTGCATTAGTGTTAGTTGCTATTTCACCAAACGTATGGAATCCAGTTGAAGGTAAGGCGATTTTCGTTGGTGAACCATTAATCATGTTAACGAACCCAGCCTTAATCTCTGTACCACTTGGTTTCCTTGGTGGTTTCATCGGTACATTACTTTCTAAAGAAACGGATGACGCGAAGTATCGTGAAGTTGACGTTAAAGCAAACACAGGTATTTCTGTACAGGACGTATCTCACTAATCACTCAACACCCTCGTAAGCATCTCGCTTACGAGGTTTTACTTTTTCTTCCCTATTCGCTACTATAGAATGAGAAAAAGATTGGAGGTTATGCTCATGTCACAATCAAGGGCTAAAAAGAAACGGATGCATGTTAAACGAACTGTCGGCAAGGATGTTGAAAAAAACCGTCAATCTATATCCTTCAGTACACACGAGCGCATAACAAAAACAAAGAATGAAAAACTCGATCATGATTTCACAAAACATAAAAAGCAGTATAAGGACGACTAACGTTCCCTATACTGCTTTTTCTTTTAAAGCCGATAGAAGGCATTGGTGTTTTGCGTGATAATTTGAGCCACTTCCTGTGTCGACAACCCCTTGATGGACGCTATGACCTCAATGGTCGAATGCATCATCCACGGAGATGTACGCTTATTTGTAAACGGTCCTTCAAAAGGCCAAGGACCATCCGTTTCCACCATCATTAGTTCAATGGGATAAGCTTGTATCAACTGTTGAATTTCTTGTTCATACAAACAATCAGGGGTGATCGAAATAAAATAGCCATGCTGAATCATGCGTTTCACCACAGCCTCATCCCCTTTAAACCAATGAAAATGTGCTTGGCGAAGCTGATGTTTGTCAAGTAAATCACAAACGATGCTAGCATCCTCATAGACAGCGTGTAACACTATTGGCTTATCCAATTCCTTTGCCAAGACTATAAAACGCTCTAATAGAGCCACATAAAGTCGGTCATCTATCGTTTGCTGTTGTCTTAAATAATAAGGTAAACCGACCTCACCAACAGCTACCATATGTTCTTTATGTGAACGGATCCAATCAAATAATGCCTCCTCATCGCTTGGATTTGGTAAAGGCTGTTCTGGATGAAAGCCAAAAGCGGCTTTCACTGGCTGATAGTTATTCGATAAATGCAATGTTCTTTTACAGGACGACAACTGCATGCTAACCGCAATCACCGTCTCTACCTCTTCAAGTAAGGCTGGAATTTCCTCATCTCGATACTGATCCAAATGAATATGAGCATCAATCAACAAACATATCACCCTTTTCTTCTTGTAAGTACATAAATAATTGTTGCTTTAACTCGGTGAACGCTGCTGAATGACGAATTTCCTCTTTTCGGGGTCTTTCAAAAGGCACAATGATTTCCTTTTTAACCGTCGCAGGACGTTTGCTTAAAACAAGGATCCGATCCGCTAAAAAGAGTGCTTCCTCAATACTATGCGTGACAAATAGTATTGATTTACGATAGGCTTCCCAGATGGATAATAGCCACGCTTGCATTTCCAGTCTGGTGAATTCATCCAGCGCAGAAAATGGTTCATCTAAGCATAAAATAGGCTTATCACTGACCATCGCACGTATAAAAGATACACGCTGTTGCATGCCGCCTGACAATTCGTTTGGATAAGCATGGATAAATGAACCAAGCCCCACCTTTTCAAGCCACTCTATAGCACGTTCAGCATTTGGTTGATGCTGTAATTCCTCTACGAGTGTGACATTCTCTAAAATCGTGCGCCAAGGTAGTAGACAAGGCTGCTGAGGCATATAACCAATCGTTCCTCTTTTTCGTTGAATGTCCTCCCCATTTAATAAAATGGACCCTTGATCAACCGCAGAAACGCCACCAATTAATTGAAAAAGGGTACTCTTACCACTGCCAGAGGGACCAACAATGGCCACAAACTCTCCATCTTTAACGTCAAAGGATACATCTTCAAGAACTTGCAGGGTATCAAAGGATTTAGCGATGTTTTGAATGCTGAGCATGATAGCCTCTCCCCTTCACCATGAATTTTTCAAGTAAGCGAATACTGCTAAACAACAGTAAGCTTAATAAAACAATCGCAAAAATGGCTACGAATACACGATCAGTGCGGAACGAGGACTGTGCTAAGGTCATATAAACGCCTATTCCTTTTTTTGCACCAAGCCACTCCGCAATAACAGCGCCCATCACACTATACGTCGCAGCAATTTTTACACCTGAAAAAATCGTTGGGTATGCATGAGGCCATTCAAGCTTCCAAAAAGTTTGCGCCTTTGTAGCACCAACCATGGCAAAATAATGCTTTAACTCAGGTGCTGTTTGCCGAAATCCGTCCATTGCCGCAATAACAATGGGGAAAAAGCACACGAGGCAAATAATGATGAGCTTTGGTAATAAACCAAAGCCAAACCAAATAATGAGCAATGGCGCTAAGACAAGAATAGGGATATTTTGCGACATAATTAAAATCGGATAAAACAACTCCCGAATAAATGTAAATCGATGCAAGACAATCGCCACCATTAATCCACAGGCAATACCAATGGCAAGTCCTAATAAGGCTAATTGCATCGTAGCCCAAGCATGTGGTAAAAAGGTTTGATAGGCTTTAAAAGCTTCCAACAAAATACGACTTGGTGCAGGTAATAACCAATGAGGAACTTCAGCCACATGCACAATGAGCTCCCACACGAATAAGAGGAAGGCGATAAAAATAATCGTCCTTCCCTTTTGCAAAGCTTGTTTCATTACTGGTATTTCTCCGTTAATGTATCCATTGTTATACCAGTTGGCTGATATAATATTTTCACTTGTGTAATGACATTGATAGCACCAAGCTCAATCATCTTGTCATTCATTTTTTCAATGATTTGCAGCAACATTGACAGCTCACCTTCCATCGTCGTTTCCAACGGATGTACCTCATATTTCACACCAGCAGCATCTATCACAGCAATCGCCGCATCGACATACGGTATAACATCCTCAAATTTCTCTGTTTTTGGAATGATTTGAACACTGATTAATGAATTCGCCATCTTATTTGGCCTCCTTTTTAGGTAAGAAATCATTTGTAAAGGCTTGTTTCGCATTAAATTCGCCCTCTAACACGTTGTTGCTAGACATCCATTTTGCATAGTTTTCCCATACAGAAAGCTTTTGCTCTCCCCATTGCTTGGCATCATCCTGATATTTATCGGCTAGCCATTCCTGACTTTTATGCACTAACGCTTGATCTAAATCGGGAGCCGCTTCTATTAAAATATCAGCCGCCTCACTTGGATGTGCTATGGCGTATTCATAGCCCTTCGATGCAGCCGCCACAAACGCTTGAACTAGGTCAGGATTGTCCTGGATCATTTTTTCATTTGTAGCTAGAACAGGTGTATAATAGTCCAGCTGATCACTATAATCTGTTAAGTACAGCATATTAATCTTTTCACCCCGTAGCTCAGCTTCAATACCTGTCCACGCGTAATAAATCCAAGCAAAATCAATATCCTTTTGCATCATCGTGAAAAAATCTAAATCTCCTGCATTGACGATATCTAGTTTATGAATGTCTGCCTTTTCTGTTTGCATCAATGATTGTAGGACAGCTTGCTCTAGTGGAGCCCCCCAACCGCCATAGGTTTTACCTTCGAAATCCTTTGGTGATGTAATACCTTTTGATGCAATAGAAGCAAAGCCAGATGTATTATGTTGAATAATAGCAGCAATGGAGACAAGAGGCACATCTTGCACACGAGCCTGTGTAATCCCTTCCTGATAGCTCACACCAAACTCTGCCTTGCCAGAAGCAACAAGCTGATCGGCTCCTGCCTCCCCAGGCATAATAATGTCAACATCTAAGCCCTGCTCCTCAAAATAACCGAGTTTTTTTGCGACATACAGTCCTGTATGATTTGTATTTGGTGTCCAATCTAAGACCACTGATACTTTTTTCAGCTGATCAGTAGCCTGCTTGTCCTCCTTGTCACTACAGCCCACTAACGTTAAAAGTGCAGCCACTAGAATAAATAACCATTTTTTCATGCGAAGTCCTCCTAGTTGATAATGTGAAAGTGTTCATGATTGAATGTTGTCACCAGAAAGAAAGCGTATGCGTTTGGCAAGATATTGCTTGAAAACATAAAAAAACGCCTAGGATTCCTCCCAGACGTATTGCAATCAATCTTCAAAACTTTGCTTTTTTGAATAGATGTTCCCTACGCTGGTACGAGCCAAATCAGGTTCAAAGGGTCAGCGTCTATCGGACACAATCTCAGCTAGCAACTACTAGCCCCCCTACATTCTTGTGCTATGAACTTTTCGTTGATTATTATACCCATAGTTACGCTAAAATGACAAGATGCTATTTTTGACTAACGACTGCTCTCGTAAAAAAACCCAGCACTCCTAAGAGACTGGGCTTATCATTAGCTTAGTTTCTGTTCTTTTTTAGCCGTTAAAACATGGGAAATGGCCCCATCTGTTGCAATATCCACTTTAAACGAACCGTTGGAATGGCGATCAGCACGCGTCAATGTTTGGACATCAATGAGCTCTTGTACACCTTTTTCCGTTTCAATCACTATTTGCTCCTCATTCGTTGCTTGAATAACTGCCACAATACGGTGAGGATTTGCTTTTAATTCTGTTAATACTTTTAGACCACGTTTTGCACGACTTGCCACTTCAACTTCTGCAACATTCATTTTCTTCACGGCTCCACGCTGTGTGACGATTACCACATATTGTGTAGCATCAGGCTGTAGCACATTGACACCGACTAAGGCTTCTCCATCCTTTAGCGTGATGCCTTTGACACCGCCTGTTTTCACCCCTGTAACTGGTAATTCTTCCAGTGGGAAACGAATCGCATAGGCTGTATCCGTTGTTAACATCAGTTCCACATCATCTGTCACAAACGATGCATAGATCATCGCATCGCCCGCTTTAACATTCATTGTTTTTATTGGCTTCGAATAACGCGTCACCGCATAATCTGCCAGTGGGGAGCGTTTAATTTGACCATCTTTTGTAGCTGTTAAAATATACGTATTTGGCTGCTCGAATGTTTCAAAGCCATACACTGCAATAATAGACTCATCTTCCCCTGTTGGCACAATACTTGAAATATGCTGTCCAAGATCCTTCCAGCGAATATCAGGTAGCTCATGAACAGGCTGGTAAATATAATTGCCTCGATTTGTGAACAGTAACAGATGATGCTGTGTATTTAAGGTTGCTTCATACAATAAGTAATCCGAATCCTTCATCGCAAAATCCTGACCATTGGAAGCGGCATGTGAACGTGTGGATGTACGTTTAATATAGCCATCCTTTGTCACCGTCACCACAACCTCTTCACTTGGCACAAGGACATCTAGCGTAATTTTAATTTCTTCTATTTCCTGCTCAATTTTCGAGCGACGTGGCTCTGTGAAGCGTTTCTTAATCTCTAGTAACTCTTGTTTAATGACACGTACAAGCTTGGCTTCACTTTGTAAAATTCCTTCTAGCTTCGCAATCAACTTATTTAACTCGTCTTGCTCTTGACGAAGCTCTGTAATGTCTGTATTCGTTAAACGATATAATTGTAAGCTAACGATCGCCTCGGCTTGTACCTCTGTAAAATCAAACTTCGCTTGTAAATTAAGCTTCGCATCCTTCTTATCGTTAGAAGAACGGATTGTCGCAATCACTTCATCTAAAATGGAGAGTGCTTTAATTAACCCTTCTACAATATGAGAACGATCCTTTGCCTTTTGTAAATCATAAATCGAACGGTTCGTCACCACTTCTTTTTGATGCGCAATATAGGCATCTAGCAATAATGGCAATGTCATCATCGTTGGACGACGATTATGAATAGCAATCATATTAAAATTATAAGCTACCTGTAAATCTGTTGTTTTAAATAGGTATTGTAAGATTCCTTTTCCCGGAACATCCTTTTTCAGCTCAATTACAACACGTAAGCCTGTACGGTCTGATTCATCTCGGATTTCCGCAATACCCTCTAAACGTTTATCTACACGTTGCTCATCAATTTTTTTCACAAGATTCGCTTTATTCACATCATATGGTAATTCCGTGATGACAATTTGCTCTTTGCCACCCTTGATCGGTTCTACTACGGCTTGCGCACGGACAATGATTTTACCTCGACCTGTTTCATAAGCCTTTTTGATGCCATCTACCCCTTGGATAATCCCACCTGTCGGGAAATCCGGCCCTTTAATCACAGTCATCAATTCATCTACTGTCACGTTCGGCTTGTCTAAGCGCATTAACACAGCATCTAGCACTTCATCTAGCGCATGCGGGGGAATATCTGTCGCATAGCCAGCCGAAATCCCTGTAGAGCCATTGACTAGTAAGTTTGGAAAACGTGCAGGTAAAACAGTTGGCTCCATATCTTGATCATCAAAGTTTGGTACAAACTCGACCGTTTTCTTGCCAATATCTCGTAGCATTTCACCAGCAATAGCAGACAGTCTCGCCTCTGTATAACGCATCGCAGCTGGAGGATCACCATCAACCGAACCATTGTTACCATGCATCTCAATAAGCATATGACGTGCCTTCCAGTCCTGACTCATACGTACCATTGCTTCATAAACAGAGCTATCACCGTGCGGATGGTAATTACCGATTACGTTCCCGACAGTTTTTGCGGATTTTCGAAACGGTTTATCCTGTGTATTGCCTTCTGTAAACATTGCATATAAAATACGACGCTGTACTGGTTTAAGACCGTCACGTGCATCAGGCAACGCGCGGTCTTGAATAATATATTTACTATAGCGACCAAAACGATCACCCATCACTTCTTCTAGCGGTAAATCTTGAAACTTTTCTGTACTACTCATGCTTGGTCCTCCTCTTGTTGGATGAATTCATTTTCTAAAATATTTGAATCATCCTCCATACCGAAGTCAACATTGGCTTCGATCCATTTACGACGCGGTTCTACTTTATCACCCATTAACGTCGTGACACGTCTCTCTGCACGTGCACCATCCTCGATTGTGACACGAATTAATGTCCGTGTCTCAGGGTTCATTGTCGTATCCCATAGCTGGTCAGCATTCATCTCACCAAGACCTTTATAGCGCTGCAATATGTAACCCTTTCCAACTTTTTTGATGGCCTTTTGTAAATCGTTTTCTGTCCAAGCATATTCAATCACTTCTTTTTTTCCAGTACCTTTTGATACCTTATAAAGTGGTGGTAAAGCGATATAGACTTTGCCTCCTTCAATGAGTGGACGCATATAACGATAGAAGAACGTTAAGAGCAAGACTTGAATATGTGCCCCGTCCGTATCCGCATCGGTCATAATCACTACTTTATCGTAGGCTGAATCCTCCACAGCAAAATCCGTGCCAACACCTGCTCCAATCGCATGGATAATTGTTGAAATTTCTTCGTTTTTCATAATGTCCTGTAGCTTGGCTTTTTCTGTGTTGATGACCTTACCGCGCAAAGGCAAAATCGCTTGGAATGTACGATCACGACCTTGTTTGGCAGAACCACCTGCAGAATCACCCTCAACTAAATACAACTCATTCTTGGCCGCATTGCGAGACTGAGCTGGTGTTAATTTGCCTGATAGAATCGTACTACCTTTTTTGCTTTTCTTGCCATTCCGAGCGTCCTCACGCGCTTTACGAGCCGCTTCTCTTACTTGCTGCGCACGGATTGCTTTACGTACAAGAGAAGCCGATAACTCTGCATTTTCCTCTAGCACATACAAAATTTGCTCAGACACTACGCTATCTACGGCAGAGCGAGCCTCACTTGTACCAAGCTTGCCCTTGGTTTGTCCTTCAAATTGTAATAAATGCTCTGGAATACGAACAGACACGATTGCTGCTAAACCCTCACGAATATCTGTCCCTTCAAGGTTTTTATCCTTGTCCTTTAGCAAGCCGATTTTTCTTGCATATTCATTAAATACACGCGTCAATGCCGCTTTTGCACCCGTTTCATGTGTGCCGCCATCACGAGTACGTACATTATTAACGAACGACAAAATCGTTTCTGAATAACCATCGTTATATTGGAAAGCGAATTCTACTTCAATATCATCTTGTATGCCTTCTACATATTTCACAGGATGAAGAACATCCTTTTCTTCATTCAAATACGCAACGAAAGCTTCAATGCCATTCTCATAAAAGAATACATCTTGTTTGCCTTCCTCGCGCTCATCGATTAATTCAATTTTTAAGCCCTTTAATAAAAAGGCTGATTCACGTAAACGTTCTGCTAACGTATCATAATTGAATTTTGTGACAGAAAAAATCGTTTCGTCTGGTAGGAAATGAACAAGTGTACCTGTTTGCTTCGTTTGCCCAATTTCTTCAAGTGTTGTGACAGGATGTCCACCATGCTCAAAGCGCTGACGATACTTTTTACCATCACGATGGATCGTCACCTCTAAAAATGTTGATAGTGCATTAACTACAGAGGAACCTACACCATGCAAGCCACCACTTGTTTTATAACCACCTTGTCCAAATTTACCACCTGCGTGTAGCACCGTAAAAATAATTTCAGGGGTAGGTTTACCCATTTTATGCATACCTGTTGGCATCCCACGGCCAAAGTCGCGCACACTCATACTTTGATCCTTATGAATTGTGACAATAATATGAGATCCAAAGCCGGCCAGTGCTTCATCCACCGCATTATCTACGATTTCATACACAAGGTGATGAAGTCCACGGCCATCCGTTGAACCGATATACATGCCAGGTCGTTTGCGTACCGCTTCTAATCCTTCTAATACTTGTATAGCGTCATCATTATAAACGCTAGTTGACTGTTTATTCGTCAAAAAATTCCCCTCCAAAAAACAAACACATGTTCTATTTATGTTCTCATCCTAATAATAATAGCATTTCCTGTCAATAGCTAGCGACAGGTCCATTAAATTTTTAAAATTTGCTCACAGTTTTGATCATCTTTATCAATAGTAAACATCTGCAACAGTTGCTTAAAATTGGTATTTAAGCAGGGCAGACTGCTACTAGTATCCATAAACGTTTGACGCATAGTAGCCGATTTAGTTTCAACATACATAGAATCTAGTTCAGTGTAAACGCTACAATGTTTATTACGGTTAAACTGGATAAAGTTAGACTTCTATTCTACCAAAGGAATGAAGGATTGACAAAATTGCCTTTTTGCCTATATTTTTATAAAGGCTTTTTTTCACTTTCTAGAATCTCATGTCTGAAAGCCTACCCCTTATTAATAGGTTTTCTTTTGTATTGAATTCAAGGCTCCTAATGAAATCTCCTTCATAACATTGTAGATTAGCAAGAAAAAGTGTAAAATACTTGTTACAAACTATTAGTACCAAGTGATGGACTATGAATGAAAGGAGTCCAGCTATGATCAATGGACTTATTATTTTATGTGCTTATCTAATCGGCTCTATACCTTCTGGATTATGGATAGGTAAAATTTTTTATAATACCGATATTCGTGAACACGGGAGCGGTAATCTTGGTGCAACCAACACATTCCGAACATTAGGGAAAAAAGCAGGTATTGTTGTAACCGTAATGGATGTGCTCAAAGGAACAGCTGCGGTTTTATTAGTAGCACTTCCCGTTTTCTCTGACAGCACACTGCATCCCTTATTACTTGGTCTTGTTGCCGTAATCGGTCATATGTTTCCGATCTTCGCCAATTTCCGTGGTGGAAAAGCAGTGGCAACATCCGCAGGTGTTTTATTAGGCTATTCGTGGCCACTCTTTGTCCTATTATTTATTACCTTTATTGTGACATTAAAAATCACAAAGATCGTCAGCCTAACATCGATGATAGCCGCTTTAGTAGCACTTATCTATGCAATCGTTTATTATTTTGTTACGGGTGACTTTGCATTAGGCATCTTGGTAGCCTTTTTATTTACCTTTATTATTTATCGTCACCGTGCCAATATTACACGTATTAAAAACGGCACTGAGCCAAAGGTAAAATGGCTTTAGGAAGAGAGGAGCATTCGAAATGAACATTGCATTGACAGATGAAGCACTCCAGTGGTTCAAACACGAAATGGAAGTAGAACCAGGTGATACGATTCGTTTTTATGCACGCTATGGTGGCTCTAGTCCTTTTCATGAAGGTTTTTCACTTGGCATGACTCGTGAAGAACCTATTGCTATAGGCGTACAGACAGTGGTTGATGATGTAACCTATTACATTGATGAGAAAGATCTCTGGTTCTTTAACGATCACAACTTACATGTTGACGTTGATGCTAGTAATGATGAATTGCAATATGACTATCGTACATAAAACAGTCTATCCTTTCAGTCCATGAAAGGATAGACTGTTTTTTTATTTGGCTCCATCATGCCAATAGTTAGATTTTCACCCTCACCTCGTTTATCTCTCCAAAAAATTGTCCACTCTATAAATAATGAGCGTATATTTGAGGAGGAAAACACATGTCTATGTCTAACAATATCGATACCTCCCCATCCCATACAAACGATTTGTTGTATACATCCCTAGCTAAAAATAAAAAAATCATTGAACAGGCGCTTGGTCACAGTAATGACATCATCATACGTGAAATCACAATTGGTGAATCTCCCCCTCATAACATCGCTATCATTTCGATTGATGGCTTGTCAGATAAAACGACAATCTCCGATTCTGTTATTGATAAGCTTATGGCAAATATCGAGGAAGAACAAGACATTGAAATAACGACCATTAATCAATATGTACGAAACTCCTATTTAACAGTTGGGGATGTGTCGAATATCGAGCATTTCACAACACTCTACAATGCCATTCTCAATGGGGAAACGGTTATTTTATTAGATGGGTTTGCAGAAGGGATTGTGACAAGTACCAGAAGTGCAAAGGATCGAGCCGTTACAGAGCCATCGACTGAATCTGTTATTCGAGGTCCTCGGGAATCCTTTACAGAAACCATACGTACCAATACAGCGCTCATCCGTCGCAAAATAAAAAGCCCGAATCTCTGGATAAAGTCACGAGTTATCGGTGATGTGACACAAACAGATGTAGCGGTTATGTATATAAATGGCATTGCCAGTGACAAAATCGTCGCAGAGGTATTAGCCCGATTAGACCGCATTAATATCGATGGCATACTGGAAAGTGGCTATATAGAGGATTTTATTCAAGACTCTAAAAACTCTATGTTTCCAACAGTTTACAATTCAGAACGTCCAGATGTTATCGCTGGTGAATTATTAGATGGCAAAGTGGCGATTCTAGTTGATGGTACTCCCTTTGTCTTAGTAGTACCAGCGTTATTTACATCCTTTTTGCAATCAGCGGAGGATTATTATCAGCATTGGATGATTAGCTCACTTGTACGCATACTTCGCTTTTTTGGCATCGGTCTGGCATTAGTCGCGCCATCCTTATATGTGGCTATAACTACCTTTCACCAGGAAATGCTGCCAACACCAATGTTGATTAGTATTGCTTCACAAAGAGAAGGCGTTCCCTTCCCCGCAGTTGTGGAGGCACTCATTATGGAGATTGCCTTTGAGGTATTAAGGGAGGCTGGGCTTCGTATGCCTAGAACAATCGGCCCAGCGGTGTCTATAGTCGGTACTTTAGTTATTGGTCAGGCGGCAGTTGATGCGGGTGTGGTATCTGCTGTAATGGTCATTATTGTAGCTTTAACAGCAATTTGTAGTTTTCTTTTCCCTGCCTACGGTTTGTCGAATACGATTCGTGTGTTACGTTTCCCATTAATGATTTTAGCTGCTATGTTTGGTTTATTTGGTGTTATGTTCGGTATTATGGTCATTATTCTCCATTTATGTAGCATTCGTTCATTTGGTGTACCTTATTTAAGTCCATTTGCACCGTTAGTTTTAAAGGATCAAAAGGATGCCTTTCTTTTGTTCCCTCGTAGAAAGTTACTAACACGACCTCGTTTAGTTAATCAAAAAAATATTGTTAGAGGACATAAATATGTCAATGTAAAGGGCAGGAAATAACTACTGGATAAATGAGGAATGGAATATGGCAAAAATAAAAGTGATTTGCTTACTATGTATCCTCACTTTACTGTTAAGTGGCTGCTGGAGTAAGCGTGAATTAAATGAATTAGCCATTGTCGTAGCACTGGGTATTGACAAAATAGACGAAGAATATGAGATTACCGTTCAAATTGTTGATCCAAGTGAAATTTCGATGCGACAGGCTTCCACGCAACGCTCTCCTGTCGTTAGCTATCATTCGAGAGGCGAGACCATCTTTGAGGCAATTCGAAAAATGACAACCAACGCTGCCCGAAAACCGTATTTTGCCCATCTTCAAGTGGTTGTTTTAGGGGAAGATCTAGCAAAAGAAGGAATTAGTGATTCACTTGATTTAATTGTAAGGGACCATGAATTTCGTAAGGATTTCGATGTCATTATGTCTCATGAAGCGACAGCGAAGGAAGTGTTAAATGTACTAACGCCCATTGAAAAGATACCCGCTAATAAAATGTTAAATTCCCTTGATGTCTCTGAAAAAGCTTGGGGCGCCACAATAGCTGTCAATATAGATGAGTTAGTCAATACATTAACGAATAAACATAAAGGGGCATTAATTACTGCTATTGAAGTACATGGTGATAAGAAATTAGGTGTAGATCAAACAAATGTGCAACGAGTTAAAACGCCTGTGCTGTTGCAGTATGCAGGATTAGCGGTCTTTAAAGGGGATAAATATATTGGGCTATTGACTGAGGGAGAAAGTAAAAGCGTTAGTTTCCTGAATGATAAAATACAGAGTACGATCGAAATCATAGCCTGCCCAAAGAAAGGAACTCTATCATCTGAAATCACTCAATCCACAACAAAAGTGAAAGGGTCTTTTGATAACGGAATGCCGAAAATTGATGTCCGTATTAATGTTGAGCAGAACATAGGAGAGGTCGAATGTGATATCGATCTTACAAAAAATAAATCCATTGATTATGTCAATAAAAAAACAGCTAAGGGCATTGATGAACGAATTCAAAAAACATTGGAGAAAATACAACAGCAATATGAGGTTGATGTGTTTGGTTTCGGTGATGCCTTACATCGTGCAGATCCAAAACAGTGGAAAAAAATTAAGGATGAGTGGGCTTCCATCTTTCCAGATTTGGCGGTAGATGTGCAAGTGAAAGTAACGACACAAGGTTTAGGTACGATGCAAAATTCATTATTAAACAAGCCAAAGGAGGAGTAACGAAATGGTGCTAGCTGTAGCCATCTTTATCATTTCAATGATCCTAGCACTTATTTTTATACCAAAGCTAAAAAAGCAGCATGATTCAAAAACCATTGTCGTATTTTCTATTTTGCTTCTCATCGGAACGGCTTTGAATATGGGAAATGCGCTAAAAATCCATATTCCAAGCCCATTGGATTTGATTACCTTTATCTTTACACCAATTAAAGATTATATTGTGTCATTAACAAAATAGATAGAAGGATAAAAAATGGAGGGTTGCTCGATGGAAAAAGAGATTATTAGTTCAAGACAATTTACAATCATTACATTCCTCTATTCTATCGGAACGGCAATTTTAATTATCCCTTCTAGTATTACGGGTGCCGCTAAGCAAGATGCATGGATTGCCGCCTGCATTGGAGTTGTCCTTAGCCTGCTGGCCGTTAAATTATTTTTAACACTAGCCAACCAAACACCGTCACTTAATTTTGTAGAGGCAAATGAAAAAATTCTTGGTCGTTTTTTTGGAAAAATCACAGCCAGTTGTTTCCTAATCTTAACCTTTCTATCTGCTGGAGAATTACTCTATTTTATCGGTATTTTTATGAAAACCGAAGTCATGCCGGAGACTCCGACATTAGCATTTGCCTTGATGTTTAGTATTATCATTATGTACGCTGCTTATTTAGGCATTGAGACCTTTGCCCGTTCAGCAGAAATTATTTTTCCAGCATTTGTCTTTATTTTTATTTTTTTTATGGTTTGTATTACGCCTCAAATTCATTTTGAGAACATTCAACCCTTATTAGAAGCAACCAAAACATCTATGCTTTATAGTATTGCACGCTTTATGAGTATCTTTTCCTTTCCACTACTGGTGTTATTAATACTGTATCCTGCTGGTGTCAATGTACAGCCATCTGCACAGAAAGGGTTATATTTTGGGACAATCCTCGGTGGCATCGTCTTAATTACGTTGATTGTGCTATCGATTCTTGTTTTAGGACCTGAGAATACGTCATCTAGAACATTTCCTAGCTATGCCTTAGCGCAAAGAATATCGATAGGGAATTTTTTGCAGCGCATTGAAATCATCATGGCCTTTATGTGGATTTCATCTATTTATATTCGCACATTTATGTATTTCTATACGACTGTTGTCGGTCTTGCGCAAATTTTAAAAATCAAGGATCATCGCCCTCTCATATTACCGATGGGTCTAATTGTCATTGGGCTTTCTCAAATTATTCATCCAGACATTGTACATTCAACCAATTACAATAATGAAATTTGGCCAATCTTTTCTTTTATAATCACCATTTTATTACCGATACTTTTATTGATTGTCGCAGTTATACGAAATCGCAAAACCAAAGCTCAAAGTACCGAAACGCCTAATACAGAAACAACGAATGACAATCAAAAAGTCTAATTTCTTTTATGGTGAGAAAAGAAATTAGACTTTTTATTAATTAAATATGATATTCAATTTCATCTACAAAATCCCATTCGTATGGTGTTTCTTGGTAAACATAGTAGTTCAACCAGTTAGAGAATAATAAATGCGTATGGGCACGCCATGTATTCATTGGCTCCTGTGATGGATCATCATTCGGGAAGTAATTCACAGGAACAGCGATATCTATGCCCTTTGCGACATCACGGCTATATTCATCGGCTAATGTTGTCGCATCATACTCCAGATGCCCTGTAATCATAATGTTTTTATTATCTTTTGATTGGACGATGAACACACCTGCATCCTCTGAATAGGATAATAATCGTAAGTCTGGATGATTGCGAACCTCGTCGATCGAAACAGAAGTATAGCGTGAATGTGGAGCGGTAAATAAATCACTGAAGCCACGTACTAAATCCACTGTTAAATCGGTGATTACATGGGAATAGACACCTGAGCATTTAGCTGAAAGTTCTACCTTTCCTATCCCATAATGATGATACAGTGCCGCCTGTGCCCCCCAACAGATATGTAAAACGGATGTCACATTCTTTTTGGACCAGTCCATAATTTCTGAAATTTCCCGCCAATAGTTAACTTCTTCAAAGGCCATTTTTTCTACAGGTGCTCCCGTAATAATCATCCCGTCATAGCGACGGTGACGAATTTGGTTGAACGTTGTGTAAAATAGCTGTAAATGTGATTTACTGACGTTTTTCGACTCATGTGTGGCCGTATTTAAAAAGGTGATATTTACCTGTAGCGGTGTATTCCCTAATAAACGTAGTAATTGAAGCTCCGTTTTTTCTTTTTCAGGCATTAAATTCAATATTAATATGTTTAACGGACGAATTTGCTGTGTTTTCGCACGGTCCTCTTCCATGACGAAGATTTTTTCCTCACGTAAATGTTCTCCAGCTGGTAAATTTTTCGGAATATTAATTGGCATCTTGCGTTCCCCTCTCTTTGATCACTCTCTTTTAGCAAACCTTGCTGACAAATTAAAAAATCCTCCTCATTCCATACGAGATAGAATGAGAAGGATTTTTTCACGTCCACTCTTATCTCTCAAAGGAAAAATCCTTCGCTGGAATTAGCACCTTTCTAACAATTGTTAGAGGTTGCTGAAGCGTCATCGGGCCAAATCCCTCAGCTTCTCTTGATAAGATTATTTAATTACATCGAATTGTAGCATGAATTAGTTAGAATATCAATAATTCATAGAATATTTTGTGATTCAAATGCATGTTCCTCGTTTATTTGATGTACACTAAGCTTGCTATAAGTAGTGTTTCTACATTTAAAATTTATGGTAAACATGCCGTATTTATGTTACCATATAACTTTAGTAACAGAGAGGAACGTGAATACTTTGATTAAAATTGAATTTCCAAAACCTGATGTAGTCATCCGTCAACGTGAACAAGAAGTAAAACCTGGTGATGTGCCTATCACACCATACTTTGGTTTTATTGACTTCCATAAAATCACACGTGATAAAGGCGGCATTTTTTTATTCTATAATGACAAGAATGAGCTATTATTTGTCGGCAAAGCACGTAAAATTCGTCAACGTATTAAAAAGCATTTCGAGGACAATGTATCTCCGATGAAAAATCATCGTGATGAAGTGTTCAAAATTGAGGTCTATGAAGTAGAAGATCCAATGGAACGTGAAATTTACGAAACATATGCGATTAACACTTTCCGCTCCAAATACAATGTAGAGAAAGTCTTTTATTAAGATATCTTGTAAAGAAACCGAAATCTCATTTAATGGGATTTCGGTTTTTGTCTTATATAGAGGTTACGCGATCTATTGGCGTACTCTCGCCGTTTATTCGCAAATCAATCGTGTCTAGCTCAGGATCTTTGGTGATGATTTTATATACATAGGGTTGAGCCACTTTTCGTTGCTCGCTACCTTCTTTCAGTTGGATAACTTGACTATTTTTTTCAGCCGCAATACTTGCCAGCACATTCCCTTTCGAATAATAAACAAGATAATACGTAGAGTCATCTTCATACAATAATTGAATCTTATCATTAGCCTCAATTTTTTGTTGAATATTGTCTGGAACGACAGTTAGCTCATGAATCATTAGTGGTTTGGTAGGCGTTTTAGCGTTACATGCTCCTAACATTAATAAGCTCATTAAACCTAGCAACACGAATTTTTTCACGTTACTCCCCTTCCCTTATGACTATTCTAAGAAAAAAGCTTTACGCTCCTTAGCAATCCAGTCTTCTAATTCCTGATCATCACGTTTTACCAATCGATTGATAAGGACATCATGCCAAACATAATCCTCTAACAAATAAATATGGACAGGGTCATTGGTGATAAAGGCCATTTCTTGCGTAGATGGAGAGTGACCATAAATCATTTCCTGACCATCTACCGATAAAATAAACCAATGTGGTGTAGACGTTTTTTTCGTGTAGTGTGTAGCTCTATGCTGGTCAATCGACTCTAGCTGTTCCCCTACATATAGGGTAATACCATGAATAGGAACATGCTGTGCCACTTCTTGAATATCTCCCCTTAAAGTATCATACATATCTTCCCACATCGATAGAATCACTTTTTTCTTGGCTTTTTTTAAAAGTGACTGGCAATAGTTGATGATCGCCTCCTTGCCCTTTAGCATGACTACTTTTGGCTCCACTTCCTGCACTTTTTCCTCTAATTTTTCTAATTTCGTACTCATGGATGTAAAATTCGATTGCCAGCGCTGCTGCATTTGCTGTAAAAACACAGACACAGGCATAGCCGCATAGGTCGTTTGTTCAGCCGTTTCTTCTTTTAGCACAATTCCCTTTTCTACAAGGACGTTTAAAATATCATAAATTCTTGCGCGTGGTATACCAGAATTTTTACTGACCTGATAGGCACTAACATGACTTTGCTGCACAAGTGCCGTATAGGCCTTTGCTTCATACTCTGTAAAGCCCATGTCTTTCAACTGGGCGATTAATTCCTCCATGTAATCCCTCCATTATCTTTATTATAGGCTACTGTTGTGAAGATTTGCCAATGAAAAAATGAGGGTTTACAGCGCAATTAAAATTAGTTACTATTTCAGTAGTAACTAATTTAAAAGAGGTGTAATATGTTTTTTGAAGTCGATGTACATATTCTTATCTTGTTAATTTCATTTGGATTTCTGGCGGCTTTTGTCGACTCAGTAGTGGGAGGAGGCGGTTTAATTTCATTGCCAGCTTTATTGTTTGCTGGCCTCAATCCAGCCGCTGCTGTTGCAACCAATAAACTTGCCGGGACAATGGGCTCACTGACATCTTCCATTTCCTTTTATCGTTCTGGTCAGCTTGAAATACGATCCGTTCTCAAATATTTCCCGCTTGCCTTTGTCGGCTCCTTATTTGGTGCATGGACCGTGCATTTAATCAATCCAGCATTACTAAAGCCATTAATGCTCGTGATGCTGGCAGCCGTTGCGGTTTATACAATTTTCAAAAAGGATTGGGGCGCTGTCTCTAGCGTAAAAACTCTCTCTAGAACCCACTTACTATTATTTATGGGATTATTATTTGGCATTGGTTTTTATGATGGGTTTCTTGGACCTGGTACAGGCTCTTTTTTAATCTTTAGCTTCTTGTTGATAGGCTTTGATTTTTTAAAGGCGGCAGGAAATGCAAAGTTTTTAAATTTGGCAAGTAACGTGGCAGGCCTTTGTATGTTCGCCTACTTAGGTCAAATCCATTTTGTTTATGGCTTCGTGATGGGCATTGCTCAAATTGGTGGCGCTATGCTTGGTTCCCGAATGGCGATCAAAAAAGGAAGCGGTTTTGTTCGTACGCTCTTTATCGTAGTGACAGTGACATTGCTTGCGAAAAATGCCTATGATTTTATGATTCATTAAACACAAAAACGCCACAGACTTGTATCTGCGGCGTTCTTTGATTTAAATCATGAGTTGCTCATTTTTGAATTTATGACTTGTGGCTAAGCTAACGAGAATAAAAATAATGAAGGATGCAACAATGGGAATCGTAACCGTGTGCATACCAAAGACGGAAGGATAAAAGCGATCAATCATAATATACAAGGACATGCCTGTAATCATGGACGCCATCGCACCATATTTATTGGCTTTTTTCCAATACAATCCTAAAACTACTGTCCAGATAAAGACAGCCTCTAGCCCACCAAAAGCAAATAAATTCAACCACACTAATAAATCGGGTGGGTTGAGCGCAAAGATAATAACAGCTAAGCCAATAACCGTTGTCACAACAAAGCTTGCACGTTTAATCTCTGCATCACTAGCTTGTGGCTTCATGTAATTTAAATAAATATCTTTGACAACCGTGGAGCTGACCAGCATAAGCAGGGCATTGACAGTTGACATGGTAGCAGCCATTGGCGCAGCTAAGACGATCCCCGCTAAAAATGGTGGCAATACCTTTAATGTCAGAAGCGGCATTACTTTATCACCAATCTCAATGCCAGGTAAGACAGGTCGTGCTAATACACCAATTAAATGCATGCCAAACATGATTGTCCCGATGGCAATCGTGCCAATAATGATGGCTAAGTGCATACTTTTAGAATCCTTATAGCTCATGGCACGGACAGCAATTTGCGGAAGCCCTACAACCCCTACACCAATTAAAATCCAAAATGTCGAAACATACAATGGTGTTAAATCTCCTTGCGCTCCAAATGGTGACACAAAATTAGGATTTTCAGCGACAAGTGAGGCCATAATATTATCGATGCCACCACCTGCAATAATAGTGCCGATTAATAGAATAATTGTGCCAACGACCATAATCGAACCTTGCACAGTATCCGTTAAAGCAACAGCTCGGAAACCACCAATAATGACATACACTAGCACTGAAATCGCAAAAATAAATAGTGCCGTTGTGTATTTTAAGCCTGTTAATGACTCAATTAAGCGTGCACCACCTACCCATTGCGCCATCATAGCCGAAAATAGAAAAACAATGATACTAATGGCTGATAAAATGACAATGACATGGCTTTTGTAGCGCTCTCGTAAAAAATCGATTAACGTAATAGCTTGGTAACGACGAGCAATAATAGCAAATTTCTTGCCTAAAATCATCAGTACAAAATAACCTGCAGGCAGCTGTGCCATTGCCAATAACACCCAGCCAAGCCCTTTCGTATAGGCCACACCAGGTCCTCCGATAAAGCTGCTCGCACTGCCGTATGTAGCAATCATTGTCATCGCCAGGATAAAACCACCCATTTCACGACCACCAAGAAAATACTCCTGTAGGAATGAATTAGAGGACCGAATATGCTTATTGGACCAAACACCAATTCCGAAAATAATAATTAAAAATAATAGCAATGGAAATACAACTTGCCAGTGCATTAGCGATCCCCCTCCTCATCATCAAATGGCACCTCTTTGAAGAAGAGCTTCATTACAATCCAGATGAGTAGGATCATAAAGCCTGTCCCTGCAATACAGCTATAGAAAAACCAAGCAGGGAAACCAAAGACATATGAATAATTTTTGGGGTCTCCCGAACCTAATCCATAGGCAAAGCCAAACCAAATCGTAAAGTTGACAAGGACTAGTCCTATCCCAATAAGCGCCTCTCGATGCGCTATTTTAAAGCGTTGATCTTTCACATGCAATCCCCCTAACCTTCTCTATTTTACTGATATGTTGGTCTGATGGGAAGAGATGCGAAAAAATTAGGGTAAGCTTACAAGAAAAATCTGTCTAAGGAAATCAAAAGTAAGAGCCTGTGGATGAACATGCATTCTTCTAAAAGCTTAGTACGCCACCATTTGAATCAAAAACAATGCATTTTTTATGTAAAAATATGGGATATTATTTTACATCCCATATGACATCTAAATGCTTTTCAACACAATCGTTTATGATGATAAAAAATAATAACCTTCGTCACACTAGTTGGACGAAGGTTATTTCCTATTTATAACGGGCGTTGTTCCCAAGGCTGTAGCGTGCCAACGATATTGATAGATCGATCATGCTGAATAGCATCGATGACTCCTTGTGAAATTTCCTTATGTGTAAGCCATCTTGACTGACCGTTTTCCATTATGAAACCTGGCTGGACTTGACGATAGTGAGTGATATCAAGTAGATGGATTTTATCTTTGATTTCATTTAGATTAGCGCTACTGCCTAATACATGAAACAGCTTCCATATTCCTGAAATTTCACTAGCTATGCTCTCTAATACAGTTTCAGCATAGGAGTGAATCCAAGCAATGACCAATTCAATGGGTCCATTATGCGCTATCGTTTCTTCTAGCTTCTCTTTTAATAAGGCTATATCAAGATAATCAACTAAAATTGGTGTGCCACGTGATGGATTTGATGATTTACTTATGAAACATCCCATTCGATTGGCATTACGTCCAATTACCGAAACGTCATATCCGTTCTTCACTAACCAAAGGGTTGTGTCAGCTAACATTCCTGTCCCACCAATAACTAATGCGTGTGCCATTCATTTGTTCCTCACTTTTAATTCTTATTTAAGAGAGACTCATCATACTTAGCAGGTGGAATCGACTAGCCTATGCAATGCCTTTTTATCAATTTTACCAACACTTGTTTTCGGTAGTTGATCTAAAAAAATGATTTGTTTCGGAATCTTATAACGTCCTAATTGTTGATGACATAGTTCGTTAAGTTCATCTAAGATAGTCGCTACTTGATGACAACAAACAATAAATGCGGTTACAATCTCACCCCAATAATCGTCTGCTACACCAATCACGGCAACCTCCTGTACGTCTGGATGCTGCAGCATACATTGCTCCACTTCCTGAGGGTAGACATTTTCACCACCGGAGATAATCATCTCTTTTCTACGACCGACGATATAAAAATCACCATCCTCATCCATCATCGCCAAATCACCTGTTTTTAACCAGCCATCTTGTAGGATATTGGCGGTTTCTTGCTTGGTATTCCAATAAAAACGGAACATATGCTTACCTCTTACCAGCAGCTCGCCCACTTCACGAGGTGCACAACTTTGCCCAGCTTGATTAATGATTTTCGCCTCATTAAACTGCATGCTTTTCCCAACAGCCCCTTTTTTCGCGTAAGCATCTTCTCTCGCAATATAAAAGTTATTAGGTCCCGCCTCTGTTAAGCCATAGCCCTCCTTAAAGAATAACCCCTTTTTATGAAAGACATCATAAATGGGATGTGGGCATGGGGCACCACCAGATAAAAATACGTTCATCGAGGGGAAATGATTTTCTCGAAAGTATTCCGTAGCAATCATCGCTTGATACATCGTTGGGACAAAAAGGGAAATCGTCGTTTGATATTGATTCGTTGCCCGCAGTGCGGCTTCCGCTTCAAACTTATCGCCAATGATGACGGTTCCTCCCACCATAAGAAGAGGTATGCATAAAGCATTTAAGCCACCTGTATGAAACATCGGCATATAATTTAATGTCCGATCTTTCTCCTGTAAACCCCAGCTAATAATTGTATTGATTGCGTTCCAATTGACCGACTGAAAGGATAGCACAACACCCTTTGGACGACCTGTTGTGCCTCCGGTATAAATCATTAGCCATGGATCATTCAAGTCCACGTCTTGCCTACTTGGTAGCGTTGCCTTCTCGTGCTTGATGAGATGAAGTGGAAACATTTTTTCTACCACCAAAGAACAATGACTCTCTTCTTCATACAAGAGAATGGAAGGGGTCGCATCCTCCAAAATTTGTGTTAATTCCTCTCTACTTAATCGCCAGTTTAATGGCACATAAATAAGCCCTCGTAGCCCACAGGCAAATAGAATAGCAAAAAGTTGGATATGATTTCTCGCAAAAACTGCGACTCTACTGCCTTTTTTTAGCTGCTGACGCTCGAAAAATTGACTCCATTTGCCGATTTCCTCTGATAATTGCTGATAGGTCCATTGCTCCTCTGACGCTAGATTAATCAAGGCGATGTGATGAGGCGTTAAGGCGGCACGTTTTAAAATCCATTCTTGCTCAACAAACATCTTGACACCCCCATCACATCATAATGGCGCCATCTACATGAAGCGTATGGCCATGAACATACGATGCCTCATCAGATGCTAAAAACAAATAGGCATTGGCTATATCCCGTGGGGTTCCTAAACGTTGTAACGGCACGATTGCCCGCATTTGAGCCAAAATATTTTCAGGCATCTTTTTGACCATAGCTGTTTCTGTAAAGCCAGGTGCCACTGCATTGACATTGATGCCTTTACGCCCTAATTCCTTTGCCCATGTTTTGGTCATCCCTACAATGGCAGCTTTCGTCGCTGCATAATTCGTTTGACCAACATTGCCATAGACCCCACTAACCGATGATGTATTAATGATTTTGCCACCTCCAGCTGCCACCATATGGGGAATGACCTCCTGTGTGCAATGAAAAACGCCTGTCAAATTGACATCTAACACCTGCTGAAATTGGTCATCTGTCATCTTTGTTAGCATTGCATCTCTTGTAATACCTGCATTATTCACTAAAATATCAATGCGTCCAGCCTGTTCGATCACTGCTGTCACCAGCTGGTTAACGCTCTCTCTACTTGCCACATCCACCTGTATAAATATAGCGTTTCCGCCTAGTTGTTGAGCTGCGAGATTCCCTGCCTTCTCATCGAAATCAGCGATAAATACCCATGCCCCTTCTTCGATGAAACGCTCGGCAGCCGCATAGCCGATGCCATTGGCTGCACCTGTAATAATGGCTACTTTATTGTTTAAACGCATACTGTCTTCCTCCAATTTCTAAAAAAGCCTCGATTTCAGCTGTTAATTGTGCTAAATCATCCATCAATGGTGAATGTCCACAATCTTTTAAGCTAACAAACTGTGCCGTTTTGCCTAAGTCTTGCAGTAATTCCGCATTCATTTCCTCTGTAATAACTAAGTCACGATCCCCTCTCAGTACTAAAATCGGTATCTGGAGTAGGAGAGCTTCGTGTGACCCTTTTGTCACATCATTGTCAACAGCACTTATATTAAATGTATTGAGTGCATGATACACCTCTGCTAAGTTGCGCTGTGTTAGCATATCCTCTATATATTCTTGGTATTTTTCCTCGTTTGGTTGCTGATGGGTATAAATTAAAGCATTCCATATCGACCGTAAACCTTCGCCGTTTTTTGTGTCATAAAAGCCTTGGATAAGCTTTGTTTTCGATGTATCCACAAGTACATCTTCATAGTTATAGGCTCGCTTAAAGCAGGCTGGATCGCCTGTTCCTAAATCCGTATAAAATGGATAGCCACGTGTAGAAGCGGAGGCCAGTAAGATTAATTGCTGGCAATAACCTGGATAATTGGCTGCAAACTGCATACAAACAGCTCCGCCAGTTGACCAGCCAATCATGTCAAAGCTTTGCAATTGCATCGCATCCACAAATAGCTTAACATCATCACTAAAATCTTTAATGGTATAGATTGGCTGATGATAGGATGAACCTCCAAAGCCTCGTAAATCGATTGCATAGATGGTATATTTATCATCTAAAGCATCTATCAGCACATCCCAATGCTTAGAGGAAGTCATATTGCCATGAACCAACACTAAAGGATGACTTCCTCCAGCTCTTTTGCGATATGCCATCGTCTCACCATTTGCTAGTTGAATTGTTTGTAACATACCATTTCCCCCTTATCCCCAACGTATTGTGATAGCCCCCCAAACATAGCCAATGCCTGCACTCACTAGTGTCACAAGAGCACCTGCTTGAATACGATTTTGCTCCTGAGCTAGCTGTAAGGACAATATTTGATCGATTTGCCCAATATGTCCATAGTCTTGTAAATAAATAGACTGTTCCTGCTGTAAGCCAAGCTCTGCTAAAATATAATCATGTGCAGACCTTTTCATATGCAGCATCGCTAAGTAGTCGAGCTGTTCTTCACTGTATCCACTTTTCGCTAGAGAACGGCGAATAACCTTCAAAAAATGGCTTAATGATTTTTGTTCTAACCTCTCCTTCATCCCAATCGGGTCCAAAACGTCAAGCTGATATAAATTTTCTGTTAAATGGAATGGTGTTAACGGTGTTTTCGTACCTCCAACTGGTACAACTACATCCTCTGAGAAAGAACCATCTGTTATAATTTCCGCCTCTAAAAGCTGATTTTTTTCATAGTTTTTTTGTAGCAATATGGCACCTCCACCAGCCGCCAAATTGTACATAAAGCGCGTTCGTGGATTGCTGTAATCGATAAAATCCACATTGCGATAGCCACCTGCTAAAAGAATGGTATGAATTGTGTCATCTGATGCCATTAAACTTTTCGCTACTTTCAATGCCATGATCGTCGTGCCACAGCGCAATTGCACATCAAATGCCCATGCATTAACCGCACCAAGCTCCTCTTGCATTTTGATGGAGGCTGTCCATAGTGGGTATTCCTTATGCTCTTCACCCATATAGATGATCACATCAATATCTTTCGGGTCCAGATTTGCTTTTTTTATCGCATCCTGTGCTGCCCATATGCCCATTTGCACGGTATGATCATGCTCACCAGGGATTGGCTTTTCATGAATACCCATTTTTTGACGGATAATGTCCTCTGGAATATTTGAAAGAGCCGCAATGTCCTGCGAAGTCATTTTATTTTGAGGTAGATAGATACCTGTACTGACAATACCAACAGTCATTCAAATCGCTCCTTTTCCTGGGGCAGAGCTACGGGCTTTTTTCTTTGCTTTAGCTTTGCTCGCCATTTCCAAAACAGCAGTCTTAGTGAGCCAATAATACCTTTCGGGAAAAAGATAACGGCTAAAATATAGAGAATCCCAAAGAAGATAATCCAACGTTCAAAAATAGGGTAATCTCGTGCTAGCCCTGATAATGCATGCTGTGCATATTCAATCACTGCTGCTCCTAGTAATGGCCCTACTAAAGTGCCGACCCCACCAATAATCGTCATTAATAGCGCATCGAGTGTAATATCCATCGCCATCACACTCGTGTTAACGAAGCGTAAAGAAATCGCATATAAGGAGCCTGCAAAGCTCGCAACAATGCCTGCAACAACGGAGGCAATCACTTTATAGTGCAAGGTATTAAAGCCTAATGATTTCGTCCGTTGTTCATTTTCCCGAACAGCAATTAGTAGTCGACCTGTCGGCGAGTTAACAAAACGGTGGAGCGCTAAAAAGATGACAACTAAGCTTGCTAACACAAAGAAATAGAAGGTCATCCGATCTCTAAAAATATCTGGTGCTCGAAAAGTAAAGCCATCATTGCCATACGTGACAGAGCGCCACTTTTCAGCTACTACTAAAAATAACCCCGAGAAGGCTAGTGTGAGCATCGCAAAAAAATGACTTTTCAAGCGCAAGGTTAATAAACCTACTAAAAAACTAACAAAGCCTGCTATTACCATGCCTATCACGATGGACAACACAAAGATGAATAGTGTGTTATCCATTTGCTTGAGCATGACCGCTGTCGTGTAAGCGCCAATACCAAAAAACATAGCGTGCCCAAAGGAAACGATTCCTGTATAACCGAGCAAAATATCATAGCTCATCGCCAGTATGCCAAAAATGAAAATTTGTGTCAGTAAAATAAGCAGCGTCCTTGAATCATTGACAAAAGGGAGTACGATAAAAATCGCCAATAACAGGAAAAAAGCGATAGAGCGTAAGGACATTTTCTTGTTCATGATGTTCGCTCCTTTCGCATCGTAAACAGCCCCTGTGGACGGAAAATTAAAACGCTGGCCATTAAAATCATATTGACTGCTAGTGATAGCACAGGCACATAATAAGCCATAAAGCTACCTGCTAGCCCTACTAAAATAGCAGCCAACAATGAGCCTGAAAAACTACCCATTCCGCCAATGACGACGACAATAAATCCTAAAATGGCGTACTCCATGCCCATCTCCGCATAGATGACGCCCGAATACGGAGCCATCAACATTCCACTAAGTGCCGCAAGAGCCGCACCCACCATAAAGACATATAGAAATACACGCTTAATATGAATACCAAGAGCCTGTGCCATTTCCTTATCCTGCACACCAGCTCGAACGATCAACCCAATCTTCGTGCGTTTCAGCATATATTGAAAAACACCAAAAATCACAAACCCTATAACAATAATAAATAGTCGATATTTGATGATAATCACGTCACCAAATTCCCAGCTTCCCGCTAAATAGCTCGGCGTTTTTACGGCCACACCATTTGGACCAAAAACCACCTTGATGAATTCCTGCAAAACGAGCATAAGCCCTAACGTAATTAAAATTTGCTGAATATGATTGCCGTAAACAGGCGTAATAATCAATTTCTCTGTAAGCAGTCCAAGTAACGCACCTGTCACAAGCGCACCTATAATTCCTACGATAAAGCTTTCTGTCCACATATAGGTAAAGATTCCCGCATAGGCTCCCCAAACAAATAATCCACCATGCGCAAAATTCAACACATCCATTAAGCCAAAAATTAACGTCAAACCTGCCGCCAGCAGAAATATCAACATCCCTGTTGCCAAGCCATTAATGAGTAAATTGATGAAAAGCTCCAATGATGGTCACCCCCTTTATCCAATTCCTAAATACTTGCGTTTTAGTTCTTCATTGACAATCAAATCCTCCATCATGCCCGAATTTACTGTTCTGCCATCATCGATCAAAGTATAGGTATCACCAATCCGGCTAGCCATCATAAAGTTTTGTTCAACAAGAACAATGGACGTTTTCTTTTTCATTTCCATAATCGCTTCCATCACCTTCTCCACCACTATGGGCGCAAGCCCCTTGGAAGGCTCGTCAATTAATATTAATTGGCTATCATTGATAAAGGCTCTTGCCATGGACAGCATTTGCTTTTGCCCTCCTGATAAATGCCCGCCAGCCTTTTTCCAAAACTTCTTCAAATCGGGAAACAGCTCCAGCACATATTGCTGTCGTTCTAACGTGGCAGTATCTTCCTTATACATGGCTACCTTCATATTTTCCTCTACCGTTAAATCTGCAAAAATCCCTTGATTTTCAGGCACATAACCTATCCCTAATTTAGCCACCTTGTATGTTGGGCTTTTTTTAATGGAGTGGGAGCGAAAGGCGATTTCGCCATTTGTCGCAGGTGTTAATCCCATAATTGTTTTCAAGGTCGTTGTTTTACCTGCACCATTTCGTCCAAGCAGTACGCTAACCTGTCCCTCCCTCGCTTCAAAATTAACTCCCTGCAAAATGTGATATTGGCCGATATGCGTGTGAACCTCATTTAATGTCAGTAAGGTGGTCATCGTACAGCCCTCCTAAATATGCTTGTTGTACGGTATCATTATTCATAATTTCCACGGGTGAACCATCTGCTAGTAGCTGACCATTAAATAACACCATAATGGAATCCGATAAATCTAAAATCATATCCATTTTATGTTCAATGAGCAGAATGGTTTTATTCCCTTGATTTTTAATGGTCCGAATGACCTCTAAAATCGTAGGTACTTCCTCTAAAGACATACCAGCTGTTGGTTCATCGAGTAGCAGAATTTCCGTATCCAACGCAAGTAGCATGGCAATCTCAAGCTTTCTTTTCTCTCCATGGGATAGCATCGTTGTCAGGGCGTCCCGTTTATTGTCGAGTAAAACGAGTGATAATAGCTCCTCCGCTTTGTCGGTAATCGCCTTATAGCTTTTGTAGTGTCGAAATAGCTGATAACGAATCTTTTCCTTTGACTGCACGGCTAAACGAACATTTTCGAGAACCGTTAAATTTGGAAAGACATTCGTGATTTGAAAGGATCGACCCAACCCCATACGTGTTCTTTCGATGGCCGACTTTTGGGCAAGTGATTGCCCTTTAAAATAAACATCACCCGCAGTTGGTTTTAGCTCTCCACTAATCAAATTAAAGAATGTTGTTTTCCCAGCACCGTTCGGCCCTATAATGGACTTTAAATGCTTTTCAGGCATTTGAAAATTAACGCAATCCACCGCCGTATGTCCCCCAAACTGAATCGTTAAATTGTCTGTGTGTAGTATTGGCTCCATCCTCTACTCCCTTCTCCTCTAATAGTTATGTAGAAAGACAGCCATGCTGCCTCTCATTTGTTTAATTCATAACAGGTGGTGCTGTTTCCTCAGGACTTAACTCCCGAATAAGTACGGGTACTGGATAATCCACGCCATCCTGTTGCTCTAAGCGAATCGAATACATCGATTGAAGGGCTTGATGGTCCTCTTCACGGAACGTCATCGTACCTTTTGGTGTCTCAAATGACATCCCCTCCATTATGCCGATCAGCTTGTTGGCATCTGCATCTCCCTCCGATTTTTTCAATGCCTCCATAATGGCAATCGCCGCAGACATGCCGCCAGGTGTAAATAAGTCAGGTACTTCATTGAAACGTTTTTGATGTTCCTCAACTAACCATTTATTGACATCATTTTGCGGTAGCGTGTGGTAATACACCGAAAAACCTTCCATACCAACCAATGGATTCATAAATTGAAGCGCTATAATATCAGGTGCTCCCGTTGAAATTTTAATGCCCTTTTCTTGAATTTTAAGATCTGCGATTTGATTCCATGGTGAATTTGCTCCTGCCCAGACAACGAATAAATAATCAGGCTTAGCATCTAGCACCTTTTGTAAATTAGACGTAAAGTCTGTTGCTGCTGGGTCTGCATACTCCTCTAACACAATGTCAGCACCTAATTTCTCCGCTGCCGTTTTAAACGCATTCACCCCATCCCAGCCAAACGAATAATCTGGGGCAAATGTAGCAATCTTCACACCTTTACCAGCAATAGCCGCCGCGGCTGCATAGGCATCCTGTGATGAATTACGACCTGTACGGAAAATATACTCATTAAACTCAGAACCTGTAATACTGTCAGCCACCGCAGGCTCCACCACCATAATTTTTTCATACTCCTCTGCCAGCGGTAGAACAGCAAGGGTATCACCAGAACTTGAAGAACCTACTAAAAAATCAACCTGGTCATCTTCTAATAGCTTTGTTGCTTTCTGCACGGCCACCTCCGGCTTTGTCTCCGTATCCTCATACACAACCTCGATTTTCTTACCATTGACCTCCATCGTCCCACCAGTCGCATACTCAATCCCTAAATCAAATCCCCGCTGCGTCTGCTTCCCATATGATTCAAGCGCCCCCGTTAACGAAGCAAGCACCCCAATCTTAATCGTGCCTCCTTCCGCCGTCACCGCTTTTGTCTCACCATCGGAGGAATCTGCATCTGTTGCATCATCCTTCGTATCCTCCCCACTACAAGCTACCAACACCACAGCCAACATTACTAAAAGAAACCAATACCACCGCTTCTTCATCCTATACCCCCCTTTAAAATAAGCTCCATAGAAAGCGCTTTCTTGCTATGACAACACTATACAAAAGTCCAGTTACAAATTAGTTACAAAAAATGCTTTGCACAAAAGTACAAAGCATTTTTCTGTATCGATGTTATGGAATTATTTATTAAAAATTTAAAAGTGTTAAAAGATTTATCGCTACGCTACTAATTACATCAGGTAAAAAGAAAGACAAAAACGTTGAATATACAACATTTTTGTCTTTTGTATTAGGAACTATTTTTTAGTGTTTCAAACTGCATTCTGTAGTACGCTTCATGAAGACCATTCCTGCTTCAATACACTATACAAGAAGGAATCTCGCCAAATACCGTCTTTCATTAACATATTTTCACGTAATATTCCTTCTTTGGCCATTCCAACCTTTTCTAAAACCTTTGATGATCCAATGTTTCTTGGGTCACATGTTGCATAAATACGATGGAGCTTTAATGTGTCAAAACCGAAAGTGATCACTAATTTAGCACTCTGCGTTGCTACTCCCTTCCCCCAATAGTCAGGGTTAACAATATAGCCAATTTCCCCCACCTTATTCGTGAAATCCCTAATCATTATCTCAACCGAACCTATTAAAGTTTCTTGATAAATAATAGCAAAAACATATCTTTCCCTTGGTGTTTGTCTTGCTTCATCGAGTGCATCCTGAATGAATTCTTTTGAATCCTCCTCTGTATTCGGTCCCCATGTTTGATACCTACAAACAATCTCCTGTGAGGCATATTTATGAACATCAATCCAGTCATGTGGCGTGAATTCCCTTAAAAATAATTTTTCATTTGCAAGTATCACTTTAATTCATCTCTCCTTCTACACGATTCAACCATTCACTCATCTTGTTCAATCTGCAAATTGTGGCCAGCCTTTTATTTGTCTGACAAAATGGCATTTAAATATGTTGCTTTTTTTAACTTGTTCATATAGTTCATTTCTACTTATGAGTGGCTCTCCCTACACTACAAAGTAGTACCACCCGAATAAGATTCCCTCATTTAAACGACGGCACTAGCTATCCCATAATTAAATCATAGACAGCCATGGTCGACTCCATAGGGGTTGTATTTAATTCGCTCTGTAACTGCTGTACACATTTTTCGTACCATTTGTATGCTAGAGAACGGTTTTGGAGTTGGTAGTAGCTGTACATAAGCAGGCGATAGCCCTCCTCCCATAGTGCATCCTCTCCAATTATTTTCTCTGCATAGTGGATGGCTTTTTTATATTGCTGCTGCCTTGTGGCATTTTGTGCCAAACGTTCTAGAACTTCTATATATAAAAATTGTAGCTTTTCGCGATCTTGAGTAAGCCAGTCGATTTGCTTTTTTTCTGCATATAAGGCGTCTGGATAACTCGCTTCCGCTAACAGTAGCCATTCATCGGACAACTGTGGATCAAATTCCTCCATTCCTAGGTTGTAATAATAGTGAAATCGTTCCACGTCAATTTGGAGAAAGGCAATATTTTGCAACTGATACATATTATTCTTACGTTGAATAAAAAAGCTCTCCTGCCTTGCATGTCGTTGTGGCTCCAACACTTTTAATAATGTATTTAAGACCACTTTAAAATCCCGATCTAAAGACTCGATAGTGCGGTCTGGCCATAATGCCTGCGCTATCTCTTCCTTTGGTGTAAAACGATTGCGATGACAATATAGATACACGAACAATTCCTTCGATTTATCACGTTGCCATTCTTTATCTTCGAGCTTTCTTTGTGCTCGAATTAAACTTAAACTCCCAAAAAGATTGATTTGTATTGCATCATGCGGATAATTGATACTGTCCTCCACTTGAAAATAGCTTCGTAATGCAAGAATGGCTGCATGTTCCACACCTCCTGTTTGGCTAAAATGCAATAGCTCATAGAAAATCATTCGATCACTTGGACCAAGTATCATTTTCCTTTGTAAAAAATAGTCATAGCCATTTGCCAAACATAATTGCGCAAACTGTTGAAAATACGGATGAAATTGGTCTCTATTATTTTCTTGAAACGCGATAACGGATTGATAGAATAGAACATGCATCAAGCCATTGCGATCTCCGCATTCCTGAAATAGTTGTTGTGCCTTCCTTACTAATTGCTTCGCTCGTTCTGTTTCTTGCTGGGAGAGAATGATTTTCACTTCCGCTAAAAGAATGAGGCCTGTCATCCAAGCATCTTGTACTTGCTCGGTTTCTCGTAAGCCCAATGCCAAGTATTTCTTAGCCGCTACTATATCTCCTAAATAATGTTTAGCAATCGCTAGCCCCATATAAGGTTCGGCCTTGACTCGAGAAATATTAATGGCATTCAATAAAGTCAACGCTTTTTCATAGGCTTGACATGCCCCTTGATAATCTGGGAAATCCATTAATAGTAGCGCATGTGCTTTTCTGATATAACCAACCGCCTCTATAAAAATAGACTTCTCTCTTAACCCCCTGCGTATCCCATGCTGGGCTGCATACCAAGCTTCCTTTCCTTGTCCTAACAATGCATAGACAAATGCTGCTAGTAGTTCACTTTCACGATGGGTTGCCACAAGCTGAGGTGGCAATTCAAGGCGCTGTGCTAATAATTCCTTCGCCTCTCGTAATTGCCCAGTCCGTAGTAAAACTCGGACATCCACATTCGCTCGTTGCATGACATCCGCTGGCAATGCCACGTCCTCCATAAATAACTGTGCACCCTTGGCCTTCCCTAAGTTCACTAAGTTTTCAGCATATTGCCGTTGAAGTTCTAATAATTCCTCTTTTAGTAAGGGGGTATATTTGGCAAGCTCTAATGCTTTTTCTAAATAAGGCTCTGCTAATGCAGGCTGTATAGTGTCTAAGTAAATATGTGCCAAACCTGCTTGAGATTTTGTCATAAATAGGTGATCCTGCTGCTGCTGTGCGATCATTGCACACTTGTCGTAGGATTGTTTCGCCTTTTCATAATAAGCACGGTAGCGATGGCATTCGCCATCAAAATAATATAATCTATAAAATGTATCTTTTTCTTGTACAGTAAATCGATTGATTTTTTCTAATAACCATTCAAATTGTCCAGCACGTACTAATGGCTCTGCATGACGCTGTAATAGCTCTCCACAAAAATCATGGTCATTCGTTTTAAAGGCATGATAAAGCACAGCTTGAATATTATGCCGTTCCATATAATAGAATGCCGCTTGTTTATGAAGGTCTGTATAGCAACTTGTATGCTGACGCCATTTCATTTCTAAAAACCGACTAAACAAAGCATGGAAGCGGTATAAACCATCTGTTGTCACTGGTTGAATAAATAAATGACGCTGTGATAAAGTATTCAACATTTGTGCCATCTCAAAGCCATAAAAATCTTCCAATAGCTCCGCTGAAAATGTAGGAAAAATAGCTAGTTTTAAAATGGTCTCTTGCTCCGTTGCAGTCATCCTACTATAAACCTCTTCTGACAAATAGGTGAAAAGATCATTCGGAGAAATCATTAGCCAATAATCTAAAGAAACATGATGCCATTGCTCTGCTAACAAGGAAAGACTGATGGCCCAGCCTTCTGTGATCTCCAATATCTTGGCCATTTCAGCATCGGATAAATGCACGTCTACATATTCTTCAAAAAAAACAGCAATTTCCTCAGTTGAAAAGGCCAGCTCGTCCTCGTTGATCACTAGCCACTTCTTTTGCAGCTTTAATTTTCTCATAATATCCCAATTCGGTAATGTTCTAGATGCGATAATAAAATGAATCGCTGGTGGAGCAAATTCAATAACTTTCTCCATAAAATAATTAATTGAAAAGACGTGATCCACTAAATGAAAATCATCAATGACAATTAGAAATGGCTCCTCTATGCTACATAGGCAATTGACAAAAAGCTTATACCAGCGATTCAGCTCCTCCATTTTAGGGAAGCGTGACAATTGATTCCACTCATCGAATGTAGGACCAAAATTCGGCACAGCTCGCTGTATGCTAAAAAAAAGATATCTTAAAAAGGGTAATAAATTATCATCTTCTTCGGAAATACTATACCAAGAAAATTTATTCGCTTCGTTCGAGAGAAATTGTGTGAGGATGGTCGTTTTACCATACCCTGCACCACTATGAATAAATGTACAAGTATGGTGATGGCTCTTCTTTAATGTCTTCATAAGTGCGGCTCTATTGATACAATGAGTGGATGGACTTGGTGCCATACATTTTGATTGAATAATAATATCTGTCATGTTAACGATAACCTCCAAATTTGTGTAAGGTTACAATAGCTCCATTTTTTCACAAAAATTCAGATTATTAAATTATTGACAGTTTACCATATTTTATCGAATGAATGGCAAAAATAAAAAACCCGATAATCAAATGAATGATAATCGGGTGATTTTCTATGATTATAGTAATTCTTTACGTAATTCAGCAGCTGATTTTGGTGAAAGCAGACTGAATGGAATATCAAATACTGTTTTCGCTCCTTTATCACCAGCTTGACTTAGACGATGCGCAGCACGTGCATAAGCCACTAATATACTAGATGTGAAGTTTGGATTACTTTCAAGTTTTAATGAGAATTCGAGAATTTGTTTATCGTTTGCTCCACTGTCACCACTGCGAATGACAAAACCACCATGTGGCATACCTGTGTGGTTTGCTGTAAATTCATCTTCAGAGATGAAGTTAACTGTTGTGTTATATTCATCGAAATAGTTAGGCATTGTGACAATTTCTTGTTCCACTTTTGCAGCATCTGCACCGTCTTCTAACACAACCCAACATTCACGTGCATGTTTTTCACGTGTTGTTAATTCAGGGTTTTCACCATTACGTACACGTTCTACAGCTTCTTTAATTGGCAATGTGTATTGAACAGCATTTTTAACACCTTCGATACGACGTACTGCATCTGAGTGACCTTGACTTAAACCATCGCCCCAGAATGTATATGTTGTACCAACTGGTAATACGGATTCTCCTAGTAGACGATTTAAGGAGAATAAACCTGGATCCCATCCAACTGAGATAACAGACACTTTACCAGATTTTTGTGCCGCTGCGTCTACAGCATCGAAAAATTCAGGAATTTTCGCATGTGTATCGAAGCTATCAATTGTATTAAACCATTGTGCAAAATGTGGTCCTTGTTCTGGTAAATCCGTTGCAGAGCCACCACATAAAATCATGACATCAATGTCGTTTTGGAATTTTTCGGCGTCATCTACTAAATATACGCTCGCATTGCTTGCTACGTTTACTGTTGAAGGATCACGACGTGTGAACACCGCTACTACTTCCATATCTGGATTTTGTGAAATAGCATACTCCACACCACGTCCTAAATTTCCATATCCTACAATACCTACTCGAATTGCACTCATTAAAATTCCTCCTAACGATTTCGTGACTTTGTGAAAACTTTCACGTTAAATCTAATTACAATAATACTTTGTGTTAGAAAAATTCACAATAGTTTGAGTATGAGTTTTTCAAAAAGAATTTATATCAGTTTTCTATGGTTTTTATCCAAAAACGGTATGAATGCGGTTACAAATTACTAAATATTCCATGAATCTTAAAGTTATTGTAAAAGCCTTGTAAATAACGGCTATTTTTCCAACCAGTCTTGTACAATAAATGTAACGACAAAAGGGGGCATGTTGAATGAAAAGTACTGGTTACTCATCAAGCACGGCATTGGCACAAGGAGAACTACTTGCATTCCATATGACACAAAATAATACGGCGAACAAGCACCTTGAAGCGAAACAAACTGTTCGTAAACCACATGAAAGTCTTTTACCAAACAATCCTTTATGTATCGGTGTTTTACCTTTTGACGTTATGGAAAACACGCTAGACATCACCATCCAAAAAAATAAGGTGCATGAGGTAGACTTCTACCATAGTGGTAAGGACATCGCTCGCTGGTTCATTAAAAAAAGTGAATACAACAAGCCAAACCCAGACTTCTTTATATGAAGTCTGATATGGTACTTCGTAAGCGTTCTGCTAACTTAATCGGGCGCTTCCTTCTAGCACGATCTCCTGCAAGTCCATCGCTATTGTATCTCCTGAGCCAACTGTGCAAGACGTTTTTCATCAATAATATGGTAGCCTGTCTTACGTTTTTCTAATATCTTCTCTTCACAAAACTGTGCCAATACATATAATAAATGGCGATAAGAAACCCCTAAATACTCACAGATTTCCGTATGCTTTTCCTTATAGACACCTTGATCAGCAGATAATTGAATAAAGGCTGCTAAGCGATTCTCAAACGGATATGCTTGATTTTGTGTATATTTAGATGTCATGTTCGTGGCTTTTTCCCCTAGAAACACACAAAGTCTACGTAAAAACAAGGCATCCACAAGTAACTTTTCCTTACATGCCTGTGTAATGGAGTAACAAATTGTCTTGGTAACAGTTTGTATCCCCTTTGTATACCTCGCCTCATTAAGCAATTCAATTTCCCCCATAAAACGAGGAGCTTCCAAATATTCAATTAGTGAAACTTTGCCATTTTTATGCGTCATATAGAGCTTCGCCTTGCCTTCTATCATGTAATACAATGTATCTGGAAAGGAGCCTTCCTGAAAAATCCACTCTCCTTTGTCAAATTGACACACTTCCAGATAAGGATCGATAGCAAATGAGAAAAAATCATCTATCGGATATTTTTCAAGATATTGGGTACGTGCTTCAGCTGTTAGAATATGCATTTTTTACTCTCCCCTCTAAAAAATATGAGATATCTCACATTATTGTAGCGATGAACATGCTATTATTCAACTTAGTTAATGGAGGTACGGTAATTATATGAACAATCAACGATGGCTTTCTCAGAATTTCTTTACATTTTTCATCACCTGGGGCATTTTCTTACCCTACTGGACAGGTTGGCTTGTGGATGCAAAACATCTGACAGTATCGCAGGCAAGTGTTGTAATGGGCTGTGGGCTACTAGCTCGTGCCACGTCCAATCTTTTCTTCTTTCCAACCCTTGCAAAATATGTACACAATAAACGTCTTATTACGATTTTAGCAGTAGGTGCTCTACTAACTGCATTACTTTATATTCCAAGCACTGGCTTTATCGCATTATTAATCGTGACCATTTTATTTAGTGTCTTTTATCCAGCACTATTACCTGCTGTGGAAAGTAGTGCAGCAACGCTTGTCCAGCATGGCAATATTCACTACGGCAAAAGCCGTTCCTATGGTTCCTTCGGGTTTGTGATTGCTGTATTAATTATTAGTATGTTGACGGGCGTTTTCGGCAAAAACATCATCTTTTGGAGCATGATTATTGGGTTGATCGGCATGTTACTTATGCAGCAATTAGCCACTCCAAAGGAATTACTTGTTGTGCCAACAAAAGAACAACGTGCGAAATCATTATCGATGAAGACTTTATGGACTATCAAGGGCTTCCCGATTGTCTTATTTATCGTAATTTTATTACAGGGTGCACATGCCTCTTATTATAGCTATGGTTATATTTATTTAGAAGACTTACAGGTTGACCCATTCTATATGGGCATGATTATTAACATCGCAGTAATTTGCGAAATCCTATACTTTATGAAGGCCGATACATTATTGACGAAGTGGCGTTCATCGTCATTATTGCTCTTAGCAGCAAGCGGCTCTTCCCTGCGCTGGTTACTCATCTTTATGTTCCCGAATGTCTGGGTGTTTATTGCTTCACAAACCTTGCATGCATTATCCTTTGCACTAGCACATTTCGCTTTTATCCGCTACTTAACGAAAGCTCTACCAAAGGAACAAATTCCAAATGCACAAGGTCTCTATTCCGCATTAGCCATGGGCTTAAGTACAGCAATCCTTACGTTTTTAGGAGGATATTTATACGAAATATCTCCTGGCCTGTCCTTTGCAGCCATGCTTATTTGTACAGTGCCTGCCATCGCTATTTTGCTGCTGACGCGCAAAAAATATCAATATTAACAAACAGCAGGTGAGAATTTCTTTTATTAAAATTATGTGTTTGATTAAAATGTCACACATATTATAGTAGGTAAAAAGAAAAGGATAGATGAACAGGAATTATACCTGTTTACATCTATCCTTTTTGGACAACATATGAACCCATTTACTACTACAACATCTACCACAATACTACAATAAATAATCATTGGCTTCTTCCATGATCGCGCCAGATTGTGGAAGATCGTTATTGAACTAAAGCACTCCGTTAGTTTAAGTGAATTTTCTCACAAATTTATGATATTATACAGTTGAATAGAAAGACAAATTAGAATTTGGAGGTTCACTATGAAAAATGAAGATAAACAATATGCTTTAACTGTTATTACTAATATATTAAAAGTAATGCACAATAAAGAATATGAAAACATTTTAAATTATGTGGATGAATGTGAAGTGGATCATATTGGTGAGTTATTCTATTATGTTCAAGAAACATTAAACTTAAATGGATTTGATTCATTTGATGAATATGGCGCTCCATGTAATTTCCACCCAAAATACGAATATTCACAAATCAACTTCTATGAATTCAATGATAATAGTGGATTTGCTGTTGATTATGCTTTAACTTCAAATTCAAAATTGGCAGATATGTGTTTACAAATGGAGTTTTTATATACGGATGACGGATTAAAAAGTGTTTTTATCACAGTTGACCCACAGTAAAACAATATATTAAAAGGAGAACATATGGAAATATACAATATTAATTTGAATATTCATTATTCTGCTCCACAAGAAGTTTGGGATAAGTTAGAGCGTTTATATAGAGAAATGCCTAACTGGAACAACTTTGTAAACGGCTGTCCACAGTGGTATGGTTCAGATGATAAATTAATAGAAGTAAGTATTGAATCAAGTGGATTACAATTCTATGCTAAGTTACCATCAGAAGAATGGGATGAATGGATTACAATATTTAAGAATAGAGCTACAAAATTATTGGGATATGAAGTTGGCGAACCAGAAGACGGTTTTGAATTTCACTATTATGATTAACCCCACAAATTCCAAGTTGTCCATAAGCTTAATTTGAAAATACATATGACACTTCGGTGTTTTTTATATCATCTCCAATTCTTCCAGTCACACCTAATTGCTATTCAACTAAATGCATCGTTAGCTTAAGTACATTGCTTCACAAACTCAAATCAAGATTAACATAAAGCCCCATTTTTAATTCAATTAAATGGCCCTATTAATGAAAAAGGCACAATTCCTTTTCAAGAATTGCGCCCGATTATTTAATATGTCTTCGAAACAGCGGTAATGAAAATAAATAAATATTATATAAAGGAAATATCCGCTTGAAAGTAGAATATTACCCTACAACCATAATTAACTATTCCGATGAGGAGGATTCATGTGCGTCCACGACCATTATTTATTGAAAATCCAGAGCATGATAGGTATGTTAGTCTTGTGCCAGATGGAGATATTGAAGAAATACTTAATAAGCAACAAGCTAAGACCCTTACCCTCTTAGGCAGCGTATCAGAGGAGTTAGCAAGTAAGACGTACGCACCAGGGAAATGGACTTTAAAAGAAGTGATTGGGCATATGACCGACTCGGAACGTGTGATGTCGTATCGAATACTTGCCATTGCACGAAATGAAATTGCACCACTCCCAGCAATGGATCAGGATCAATACGTTTCTGCGGCAAACTTCAACAAATTATCTTGGGAACAGTTACTAGCTGGTTTAGACACCGTACGTTCCAACACATTAAGCCTGATTTCAACTATTGATGAAGCTGCGTGGGTTCGTAAAGGAACTATAATGAACAGTCCAGTTTCAGTAGGAACCATTGTATATGGCATTGTCGGGCACGAGTTACACCATATGAAAGTGATTAGCGATAAATACTTATAAATCTCTTTCTATTAATGAAAGAACCTAATTTTTCATTTCATACTGAGAAATTAGGCTTTTTCATAGTGAACCTTACTTAGCGTTATAAATCCGCATTTTCCTGACGTTATCCCTATTTATACATTATAATTTCTTATTCAATTATATGTCCCTATAATGATCGAGCACTGATCCTTATTACAGAACCGCGCCCGATGGTGGAAGAACTTTATCTACTATATGAAGTCCAAATTCTATACATTTTTTTACAATCTACCTCAATCTTATCTCTATGCATTGTAACATATACATTCATGTATTCCGCCCATTGTGGTATTAGTTCCGTTAAACAATCAATGACCTTTATATCAGGAGTTGCATAACCGATATTTTCTTTTCTCAAAAAGCCATTGGAGAAATCTTGATATAATGAGTCCGTCCATTCATAAACTTCAAACTGAGAATCAAAAATCTGCTCATCTTCTTGATATTGTCCGTTTACCCAGTATATTTCCATAACAATGCCCCCCTAATTAAATGCAGCGTTCCATAACACTTTGTCCTATAAAGATACTTTCCTAGTTTTCCATGAAAGCGCCCGATTGCTGAATAGCAAGACGGTGATTTGTCTTTTGCTTGTTAAAGTAAAGCATACTGTTAGCTTAACAAGAAATTATTTCCTTTTCTCATAGATTCCTTTTACGAATTGTTCCTTATAATCTGTGTATTCATTGATCCCACCATTTTTCTCTTCTACAAATTTCATTTTCAGTTCTCTGTACTCTTCCCTTGCTGTTTCGTTTGAAATTAAGTAGTTCCTAAAAAAGATTAAATTTTTCCAGAGTTCTTTGTTGTATTCTACTAAGTGAATAAAGTGTGTCTTTTCCTCGTAATGATCATCATTAAACTTCGCAAGCACAATTTCATTAGGGCGTTCCACTTTGAGCTTTAAAAAACCAACTTCCTTTAGCCCTTGAAATATCGATTTATCAACATTTTCAATATCATCAACACCAACGACTAAATCCAATATTGGTTTGGCAACGATATTCTTTATGGCTGTGCTACCAATGTGTTCAATTCTATTCTCTTGAATCGGCGTTGCATTTAAAATATCCTGTTTCACCCTAAAAAACTCTTTTTTCCACTCATCACAATGTGCTTCTAACCTTACCTCATCTCGTTTTAACCCTAATCTCATTTAGTCACCTCATTTTCAATATAGTTAACTAATTCGTTCGATGATTTCTTTATCCTTCTTAAACTCAACTGCAGTGTTAGTTTAAATACACTACTTCACAAGCTAAACTGAATTCTAATGTAATTTTGCCGAATTTCTTTACCATTTTAATCGCCCTTTAGATGATGAAAGACGCATTCCCAACTTTAACAATTGCGCCCTATTGTTCAGTTACTTCATCATAAAACTTACCATAACGGAAGTACGATTCCCACATGATTTTTAAATAATCATTTGAATAACAACAATAATATAATAAAAAACGAAATAAATATATTGATAAACGATAATAAATAGACTAATATCATATTATCATTAAATCGGTGAGGTGCTTCAAATGAATGTTAAACTAAGTTCAACTTTTTTCTTAAAGATCATTGCTTTTCTTATTGGAATTGCGGTACTTGCTGTGTGTATCTATTGGTTACCTCAAGCAGCTTTACGAGATGCCAAAGTGCGTCCAGGAGATTACTCGATATATCCATTGTTAATATGTGCCTATGGAGTATGCATTACGTTTTCTGTTGCATTGTATCAAGCCTATAAACTATTGAGTTATATCAATATAAACAATGCTTTTTCTGAGCTATCCCTTAATTCCTTACAGATTATAAAAAAATGCGCTTTGACAATTATTTTCTTCATTTTGTTTTTAATAGTTTACTTAAGGGTTTCTGCTATGTTCACGGGTGAAGACGCAGCAGGTCCGATAGCACTTGGTCTAATAGGGATTTTAGTAACAGCTATCATCGCTGCCATTATAGACGTACTTCAAAAACCCATAAAAAATATCCTAGAAAATATGTAGGTGTTTCATAATAACCATTTTTATAAAACTCCCTTCGTTGTTGTAGTAATAAATGAGGTCTACTAAATAAAAAAGTACACCACTACTATATAAGTGATGTACCAACTATCCTATAATGTGTGACATTAAAGATAAGTTACTGTTTTAAAATAAAAACATGCGTTCACTTATCTTTAATTTTACAAAGTATTCACCTGCATTCTTATTTTGGATAATACGAAAAACCAGGGTATTTCACCACTGGCCATTTTTCCTTTCTAAGAGCCTGTAGCAACTCAGGGCCAACCTGCAAATTACTTTGCACCAATTCTGTTGGCGTTAAGGCCATCCATTGATTCAAAGATACATCCTGGAATCGGTTACTTTTAAACATTTCTAAAAACCATAATGGCTCTGTGCCAGTATTTTCAACATAATGCCCCGTCGCAAACGGCACATACCCAACATCACCTGCACGATAATCAAATGTTCGTGCTGTTCCATTCCCTGTGAAAACAGTCATTCGCCCTTTTCCTTGTAGATAATATTGCCATTCATCGTTGTTCGGATGCCAATGTAATTCGCGCATCGCCCCAGGTTCAATTTCCACCAGTGCCGCTGCGATATTTTGGGAAATCGGAAAATTAGTTGAATCCACAATACGCACACTGCCACCTGGTGTTTTCAGTGGTGGCTGTGCTAATAAGCGATGCTTAAAAGTTTGTGGAACCTGCCCATAAGGAGACTCCACTTTTTGTGAATTGATGGGACCAGGAACCTGATCCTGATAAATATACACTTGCTCATTCGGAATATGATCAAAAGCACTAATTGGAACCCCAAAATTGGCAGATAGCACATCCTTCGGGGTATGCGCAAACCAATCTGAAATCGACAATGTATTCAGATCTGAGAAATTGCCATCATCAAACACTAATAAAAATTCACAGCCATCCTCTAACCCCTGAATTGAATGAGGAATGCCAGGTGGAAAATACCATAAATCACCTGGTCCTACATCGGCAATAAAATTACAGCCATTTTGATCAACTGCCGTAATCCGAGCATGACCGAGTAGCATATAAGACCACTCCGCCTGCTGATGCCAATGCAGTTCGCGCACGCCTCCCGGTGTCAAGCTCATATTTACACCCGCCAATGTCGTAGCAATCGGTAATTCACGAACCGTAATTTCCCGTGACCACCCACCTTGATTTAATGTCATATGCGTGTCTGAAAACGAGAATCGTAGGTTAGGGATCAAACCCGCATCTGTCGTTGGTGGCACCAGCATATCCGGATTTTCTAAATCCCTCATAATATCGCGTGGCCCCTTATCCACCCCTCCAGCTCCATCATTCCGAATAGGCTGAGGCACTTGAAAATAACCCGGCGGCAAATTGTCCAATCGTTCACCTCTTTATCGTAGAAATTTAAAAAATACTTTCATCCTTCTAAATGTATGGGCACACAGCTTGTACTATTCACTTGCTTTTCTGTTGGGCGAGTGCATGAGAATGGCTATTTGGTTACGAGGAATGATTACTTTTTTGACCGCTTTCCTCACATTATGGAGCGGAGGCATCACTCCTCTAAACGTAGAGCAAATTCATTCCCATGAAAACATAATCAGTTACTGTAGCAAAGCCTCCACTACACATTTATGCAAGATTTGGAGGCCTTCCTGCAATTCGTCATATGTTGCATAGGCATAAGATAGACGAATATGATGATGATCTTGTGGGTCATAAATATAGCCAGGATTGATTAATACTTGTTGCTGCAATAGCTTCATAAAGAATTCTTTGTCTATAAGTGGCTCATGAAACTTGAGCCAAATATAAAAGCCTCCCTTTGGTTTGCTCCAAGTAGCAATGTCTTTAAATTTTCCCTGTAAAATTTGCTCAGTGAAATGGGCTCGATCCTGCAAGTGCTGACGTAAAGATGCAAGATGCGATTCATATTTTCCTGATTGTAGCCAATGTAGGACAATTTCTTGTGAGATAGCACTTGAGCCATAGTCCGTTTGCATTTTTATATCGGCTAATCGTTCGATGACGGTGGTTGGACCAATAAGCCAGCCAATGCGTAGCCCAGGGCTTAAGGTTTTGGAGACACTCCCAATATAAAGGACTTGTCCGCTGCTATCCATTGCTTTAATAGGAGGAGAGGTCGCTTCAAAAAGTAATTCATGATAGACATCATCCTCAATAATTGGAATACGTGATGCCTGACAGGCTTCATAGAGCTGCTTTTTTTCCAGAGATGTCCATACTTGGCCCGTTGGATTATGTAAAGTTGGGATAGCGTAAAATACGGCTTGTTTTTTCCGTTTCCTTTGAGACAATGTTTGGGCAAGCTGTTCATCGCGGTGAATGCTCACCATTTGCATCCCTACTGATTGAAATGGATGGACAGAATTTAAATAGGAGGTTGGCTCCTGAAATACAATAGACCCTTGTTCTAGTAAACCAACGGCAATTAACTGCAATGCCTGAAGTGCACCTGAGACAATGCAGACCTGTTGAGGCTCAGCAACGATGCCTCTGTTTCGTACATAGTCACAGATAGCTGCACGAAGGTGATCATTACCCTGTGGTGAGGAATAGCCCAATGCTTTGGGCTGAAAAGATAGCTCCCTTAGTGAAGCTTCTATGGCCTCTGTGGGCAATAAGCTTGGTGCTAGCTCACCCGTTCCTAAACGAATGACATCCTCACGCTGCTCGTATTCATTAATTAATTGGATAGTGTGATAGTTTGGCTTATGGATACTTGTTTCGATATAGGTTTGCCAATTCGGCTGTGTTTGTTGAATTAATGCATGCCATGAATTATGCGTAACGTAAACCCCAGAGCCTATCTTTGATTCAAGGAGACCTATTGCTTTTAATTCCTCTAAAGCCTGTTGAACCGTGCTACGATTGACGCCAAACTGCATGGCTAACTGTCTTTGGGTGGGCAGTTTTGTTCCTGCTACCCAGTCTCCTTGTTCCACCAGTGCTGTTATCCATTGCACAATTTGCTGTTGTAATGAGGTATCTCTTTGTCTATTTGGCTGCCAGTTCATTTATCCATCACCTTTCCTGCTAGAAAATTGGGTGGATAAAAAACCATCCAATTGGTCGTTTTCTTTTAGTTATACCATATCTAAAATGAATAGTGAAAGGAGGGATGATTGTTGGAAGCTTTTCTTCATGGCATCATTTTAGCATTTGGACTCATTTTACCTTTAGGTGTACAAAATGTTTTTGTTTTTTCTCAAGGTGCTACACAACCCAATTTATTACGCGCCCTGCCAGCAAGTGTAACAGCTGCCCTCTGTGATACAATGCTAATTGTGCTTGCGGTATTCGGACTATCCTTAATTGTTTTACAATTTGAGTGGCTACGTATCGCTTTAATGACTGTTGGTATTGTTTTTTTACTTTATATGGGCTATACCATCTGGCGCTCAAATCCGAGCACTACAGAAAAAAGTGAACCACTGCCCATAAAAAAACAAATTCTCTTTGCCCTCTCTGTGTCGTTACTTAATCCACATGCTATATTAGATACAATCGGCGTCATTGGTACGAGCGCATTAAAATATAGTGGTACAGAGCAAATGATTTTCACGGTAGCCTGCGTGCTAATTTCTTGGCTATGGTTTTTCGGTCTCACGTTGACTGGTGCCTCGTTCAAAAAACTCGATAGCTCTGGTAAGTTGATGGGCATCTTGAATAAATGCTCAGCCATCTTTATTTGGGCAACAGCGTGTTATCTCGCAAGTGGCTTACTGTAGCCTACATAGAAAATGCTCAGGATTCCTCCTGAAGCATTTCATGTTGTTGAAAAAAGATGATGTCAACGGCAGAAAAAGCAAATTTGCAAGGTGAGAGGTTGATTTCCGTTCCGTCAGCGCCCTTTCCAGGGGGCGTCCGATGAGCCGCTTCACTCACTTACGCTCGTTCCAGGGTCTCATCTGTGACGCTGGCTCCACTCCAATCAATCATTCTGCAAAGTGTCTTTACTTTTTTTCATAGTAGTATAGCGATCAAATAGCCCATTATCTGTATTCTTAGAAGGGATAAACTTTTATTTTCAATATGGAGAAGTGATGCGTGACAACACCTCTTCATAAAAAGTAGTGAACACCTTCACTTTATTTGAAAACTTTGCTAAAAAGGTAACACTTTTGTGGGGTGGAGTGGAAGGCTACTTGACTCCCATGGGATAGCGAGACAGGCGAACCTCTAAACGGAGCGGTAGCGGAGGAAGCGGCTAGGCGCTCGCCCACAGGAAAGCAAGTAGCCTGCAACGGAAATCCATTTCTCCCTTTCAATTGACTGTTTTGTTTTTCAACACTAAGAAATGCTCAGGATTCCTCCTGAGCATTTCTTTTAGAGTGAGACAAATACCGTGAGCTGTTCATTAAACAATGTTGTTTCAACGGATTTCGCTTTAGACCACGCTTCACCATAATGAATAGCCTTGACTAATACATTCGCTTGTAATATTGCTTCATGCTGTCGGATGATAGAAAGTACCTTTGTACTACCGTTAAAGGCAATCGACACATATTGGACCACTGGTAGCTGCCATTTTTTCCTTGCGTCTTGAATTGTGCGAATTAATTCTCGCATTTGCCCTTCTTGTAGCAAGCTTTCTGTTAGTTGAACATTCATCAATACACGACATGTGCTATCCTCAGCTAACCTATAATACTCCTTCACAACCGCTTCAGCAACAACATGGGCTGCTAATAATGTTAGCTGTTGTCCTTCCATCTCAAAATTAATCGAACCATTATGCTGAAGCTTTTGCTTTTCTTCATTCGTTAATGCCATCACATATTCTTTTACTTGATTAACCTTTGCACCAAATGCAGCTCCAGCAGTTTTAAAATTCAGCTTATATTGGATGCTTTCATAGGCTGAAAAATCATGCGCCCACCTACAGGCTTTGATGTTTAACTCATCTTGAATGAGCTCACTATAGACTTGAAAATCCATCAGGTCTCCTTTTACGGCAACAATGAGTTCACTTAAAGGTTGCTTAACCTTCATTCCCTGACTATTGCGAATGCTGCGTCCAAGTTCCACTACTGTTAAAACCATTGCCATTTCTTGTTCAAGCTTGACATCCACTAATTGTTCGTCACATGCTGGGTAGTTCTCCAGATGAACACTTTTCCCACATAATTGACGGTAGATGTCTTCAGCAATAAATGGCGTAAACGGTGCTACCAATTGACAAATAGATGTAAGCACTTCATAAAGCGTACTAAATGCACCTCGTTTATCTGCTGTCAGTCCATTTGCCCAAAATCTAGCTCGTGAACGGCGAATATACCAATTGCTTAACTCCTCTACCAACTGAGCAATTTCTCGTGTAGCCTGTGTAAATTGATAATCATCCATGAACGTTGTGACAAGTTGGATAGTGTGATGGAGACGAGACAAAATCCAATGATCTAGAGGTGATCGACTCCCTTTATTTGTAGCATCATACGTAAAGCCATCGATATGGGCATACATTGCATAAAATTTAAACGTATTGTCAAGTGTATCCACTAGTTTCGATTTCGCATCTAAGATAATTTTCTTAGAAAAACGCTTCGGATTCCAAGGGGAGCTGTCGACTAAAAATGCCCACCGTAAAGCATCCGCTCCATATTGCTCGATTAATTCAACAGGCTCTAAAGCATTACCTTTACTTTTTGACATCTTCTGCCCATGCTCATCTAAGACATGCCCTAACGATAGAACATTTTTATAAGGTGGCTTGCCTGTAAATAACGTCGATACCGCTAATAAGCTATAGAAAAAGCCTCTTGTTTGGTCGATTCCCTCAATGACGACATCTGCAGGGAACTGCTGACGAAAAGTCGTGACATCTTCAAAAGGATAATGCTGCTGGGCAAATGGCATCGAGCCACTGTCAAACCAAACATCAATAACTTCTGGCGTCCGCTTCATGTCTCCTTGACAGACAGGACATGTACAGACAATGTCATCAATAAATGGTTTATGAAGCTCTAAATTTTCATCGAAAGCCCCTTTAGCTAATTTTCTTAATGCTGCAACACTACTTGGAGCCACCTCATGAGCACACTCCCGACAAACCCAGACATTCAATGGTGTACCCCAGTAACGATTACGGCTAATATTCCAATCCACTAAATTTTCTAGGAAGTTGCCAAATCGACCGTCCTTAATATGACCTGGATACCATGTCACTTGCTGATTATTTTGTAAAAGCTGCTCCTTTAATGCTGACATCTTGATAAACCAGCTATCTGTTGCGTAGTACAGCAAAGGTGAATCACAGCGCCAGCAATGTGGGTAGCTATGCTCATATTTCTCTTTAGCAAATAGAAGTTTTTTTGCCGCTAGCATTTTAATGATATCAACATCACAATCTTTTACAAAGCGTCCGACAAGCTCAGACACAGCTTCTGTATAACAGCCTTTTAAATCAACTACATTGACAAAGGACAAACCATGGTACTGTACTGTTTTATAATCGTCCTCTCCATAGGCTGGAGCAATGTGCACAATTCCTGTTCCACTATGCTCCGTCACGTAATCCGCCATAACGACAACTTGCCCTTTTTCGACCGTTACATAAGAAAATGGTGGTTGATAGGAAACACCCGCAAACTCTTGCCCATCATGCTCACTTAGTACTTCGATAGGCTCTGTAAAAACCTTTTCTACCAGTGATTTAGCGAGGATGTATATGTTATTCTCATGCTTTACACGTACATATTGAAGAGATGGATTCATAGCCAAGGCTACATTAGCAGGTAATGTCCAAGGCGTCGTTGTCCAGCCTAAGAAATATTCGTCGCGATCCCGAAGCTTAAACATCGCTGTAACGGATAAGTCTTTGACATCCTTATACCCCTGTGCTACCTCATGTGAACTTAAGGATGTTTGGCAGCTAGGGCAATAAGGTGAAACACGATGCCCTTTATATAAAAGTTGTTCCTTGTGTACATGGCTTAAAATATGCCACACAGATTCGATATAATCATTGCTTAGTGTCAGATAAGGATTATCCATATCAAGCCAGTAGCCAAGCTGCTCGGTAAAGGTACGCCATTTTTGCTCATAGGTAAAAACGCTCTTTTTACATGCCTGAATAAATCGCTCTACCCCGTAATTCTCAATTTCCTGCTTCCCAGAGATGCCTAATGCCTTTTCTACTCCTAATTCCACAGGCAATCCATGTGTATCCCAGCCTGCTTTTCGTTCAACGAGATAGCCTTGCATCGTTTTATAGCGTGCCACAACATCTTTAATTGTTCTGCCAAAAGCATGACCAACATGTGGTAAACCATTCGCTGTTGGCGGTCCCTCGTAAAATACAAAGGGCTGCTGTCCAGCACGATTGTTGATGGACTTTGCCAAGGTTCCTTCTTGCGCCCACAACGCACGAATCCTTGTTTCTCGTTCAACCACTGTTTCCTTCTTTTGTTCTTCCTGCATATGAGTTCCTCCTATACAATCCATTTTGTATAAAAGGCATACAAAAAACCCCGTCCCAAGGAAAGGGACGGGGTTAACCGCGAATACCACCCTAATTCTATTGACACAATGGTCAATAGCGCTCAGCAACGTACAATCATACGTGTTCTTTTTAACGGTAGACACCCGGATTGGCTTACTCTATTCAGCCAATCTTCTCAGAGAGGATTTTCATGTAACACCTGCACACCGACTTCCACCAAATGTCGGCTCTCTGTAGAACAAAATGAAACACTACTCTTTCTCATCAACGAATTTGTATGCTTTTATTGTCACTCATCGTAACAAATTACCAATTGTCTGTCAACAGTGGACAACCTTAAAAAATTTCGTTGAGACAAGTGACAATACTTTGATGGAGAGTCATATATTAAGATTGCGGATTGGTTTGAATAAAGCTCTTCAGCAATATTTTGACATTAAATAGCCCGATATAAAAGTTTACTTCATCCAATTGCCCCTTTAATGTGGCTACTGTTGACAGTGTTTGCTGCAATATTTGGATGATTTCATTTTTCCAACATAGCGAAAATCAGGACTAACAACCTTTCCTCCTCATCATGAATAAATACATAAGCAGGTTGTAAATAGAAAAACCAAAGTGCATGTAACATAGCGACATAGGCTGATCCATTCATTTTAGGATTTTTCACTAGTTCATCAATAGCATCCGATACATGTGCCACACTATGTGCCCATCCTTTGCCAGGTACATAGCTTCTTACATCCTTTTCAGATGATATGTAAGTTCATAACTTCGTTTGACAAGCCTCATGCTATCCTTAGATAAAAAAATATCTGTGTAGATCCCTAGCTAAAATAAGTACGAGCAATAAGATTGTAAACGAGTGAGTAAAAAACCCAATCAGATTCCTTTGAATAATAAATGGTTTAAGCTTTAATCCCAAAGTTCAATGAAGCAACGATGATTCAGCAAATTTTTTCTAAAATCCATTCATAAAAGCTGCCCTAAATCCATGTATCTCGTAGCTCACTTCAGTAGAACCGATATGTGCTAGCATGGCATGCAAAACCTGCTGTTGATGCTCTTGCTGCCAAGTAGCCTGACCCTTTTTCAATGCCATTAATCTAGCCTTCAATTCATCTTCCTTCAATACAACTGGCTAATTCCACTTTGCTTATTCATTGTGATACTCCGTACTACTTTCTCGGTATAGCCCATCCAGCTTCCATCCATTATAAAAACGGACATAGGTCAATTCCTTTTGCCAATTATCTAGGTGCACAATCACCTTGCTGCTCCAAGGGAAAGTGGCTGCATAAACCCGACCTCTGCGTACCTCAGCTATGTCATCCGCTACACCAAGAAGTGTAGAAGGTGCATTCGCATTATACATTAAATAATGCTGTCGATCTGAACTGATCTCAAGTTCTTCCATGACCTCCTGATGAAAAACAATCACTTGCTCATTTGCCTGATGAAGTGAATAGATGAGAGCTCCCCCAAATAGCACCATCAATGAAGCCACAATGAGTACATGCTTTTTCTTTAATCCTATGTAAAACGCCCACTGCTTTTCCTTATTGTATAAATGAATATATATTGCTAGACTTATTGGCCATAAAAATAATAACTGCCAACAAAGGACAACCCAAAAAATCTCGCCATCCGAGACAAAATATCGAATGACATTGTAATTCAACAACCATAAAGGCATCGACCACCGCCATAAGGATTCTTCCTGCGGTATACTTTTTAAATAAATCAGTAGAAGAGGTAAGCTTAGGAAAAAGGCTGTCGCATTATCTAATAGAGCAAATACCAATTCAACACCTCCTGCATAGAAAAATGTTACAACTATTGTATTTTAATCCAATTGTACAGAAAAGGCTAGACATTCTAAAACGTTGAATATCTAGCTTCCTTTTATTGAAGTTCCTCCACTATTTTCATCTCTAGGAAAATCGATGAGAGGTTGAGAGGCATTGTTCCCAATCACCTGGCTATATTGTACTTTGATAGCGTTTTGGGACATCCACTAAAGGAAAACGTGTACCATTGCTATGTTTTTGCACCAATTCATCTACAGATAATTATATCCACCACAGACATTGTTTTAAAAATGACCTCACGCTGCTTGAATAGGAGTGCTAGAATCACATTTTCAATCAAAATGCGTTCGTCTTGCTGTACAAGTATATCCTTCTAGTGGTAGTTTGCTTTGCAAAAAGCTTCTGTTGTACTTGAATTTTGCAATAGGCCCAACTGCGTAAATCTTTGCCTCGATGCTTCGATAAATAAGCCTTTAGTTCGCCACGTTCCTCATAGTTTTGTTGGTTATCATAAAATTTAATTAAGACATCCTGCACGATATCTTCTGCACTTTGTCAATCTCTTCCATAGTAAAAGGCAAGACGAATAAGCCTCTCTGTATGCTGTTCCATTATTCTTTCTAGTTCGTAAATGAGCCCTCTCTTTCCTATAAACGGTGCTCATAGCTTCGAGGTTTGCTTTTTTTGTCATTTATTCTAAATCATTGTCAGCAAACGGGCTAATAACCTTTTTTTCCGTTGAAGATAACACGATATTGGTAGAAGGTGTACCATAGGGCATAGCTGCATCAATAAACTGCTCTAATGTTTCTACTGAATAAGTCGCTAGTTTGACAATATAGCTAATTTCCCCCGCCACTCGATAGCACGCCAAGACATCAGGATGAGCCTTACAAAATGCAGAGAGGCTTTTACAATCAATGGATTTAAATAAAATAATGGCCTCAATAGTGCGCTCCATCTTTTTCAAATTCACCCTTGCATGATACCCTTCAATCACACCTTGTTCCTCCAGCTTTTTGACCCGTTCAATAACAGCGGGAGAAGATAAATGAACAATTGCTGCTAATTCCTTCATCGAGATTTTTGCATTGTGCTGTAATTGCTGTAATATTTGTATATCAATTTGATCCATGGTCCTTCACCTTTCTAAATCAATTATTTTTTCTATAATACCTTTTCAAATAAAGTTTTTTATCCAAAATACATTATACAGCTTCTGTTAACATTCAGCTCTTTTGATTACAATAAAAGCAATAAAGGAGGCAGAATCAATATGAAAAAAATATTATTACTTTTAGCAAATGGCTTCGAGGCCCTGGAAGCCAGTGTTTTTACAGATGTGCTTGGCTGGAATAAATGGGAAGGCGATGAATCAACAGAAGTCATTACAGTCGGGTTACATAAACAATTGCAATGTACATGGAATTTTAGCGTCATTCCTGAAAAATTGCTGCATGAAATTGATTTAAAGGATTTTGATGCTTTAGCAATCCCAGGGGGCTTTGAGGAAGCAGGCTTTTACGAAGATGCCTTTAGCGAGGAATTTCAAACAGTTGTGCGTCATTTTGATGAACAGAAAAAGCCTATTGCAACAATCTGTGTAGCCTCCCTAATATTAGGGCATAGCGGTATTCTACAAAATAAGAAGGCGACAACTTATAATCATCCAACAAGTAAACGATTAGAGCAGCTTCAATCCTATGGTGCAAATGTTGCTAATGAACGAATTGTCTACACAGAGCACATTATTACATCTTCGAACCCAGGCACTGCATTCGATGTCGCATTTGGCTTACTTGAAATGCTAACATCACCTGATAATACATTGAAAGTAAAGGATTTAATGGGCTTTAAATAATTTTATAAAGCTGTCCAAAAGAGTTCATTTTGGACAGCTTCATTATGTACATTTGTTTTCTGATATTGATTGTAATAACTTCACTCCTAACTCTTTACTTCTTGAAACTAATGATATAGTTCTGATTAAGGATCAATATATAGGTGTCAATCACGAACCGCTAAGGCACTGACTACCAGTTTTGAGTTATTAAACATCGTTTAAACATGATTTACAGCAGGATAAAAAGCAGGCTTACACCAAATATTATGATGTAACCCTACTTTTTACTTTATTGCTATTATTTTTCTAATGGTGCTGTTTCTGATGTGTTAAAATCCATTTCCTTCGCGTTGTCTAGCACATCTTTTGGAATCGTAATCGTTGTTACCGCATTGAAATCATGATATTTAATTGTAGTTTGCTGTCTTGTTTTGATCGAATTGCCTTCCACTTTCATCTTTAAGGTCATATCCATAGCAATTTCTTCTACATCAAATGTTTCTTTATTAATCAATAATTTATATGTGAGACTATCAAAGGACATGTTACCTAATTGTGCCTCTAGATCGGCATCCATTCCTAAATTCATTGCGCCAAGCTGCTGCTTCACTAGCTCTGTGAATTTATCCCCAGCACCCTTTAGTGTTAATTCATAACGATTTGCTGTTTCAACTAATGTGAAATCTTCAGCAAATGCTTGTAGCATCTCCAATTGTTCCGTTGCATCTGGCTGTATCCCTGTTTGGCTAAGTACATCCTCAAATAATTGTTTCGGGAACTTTATCCAAGCCTTTTGCTCTGCCTCATACATATACATACCATCTTTAGCCGTCATATACATTTTAATCGGCAAATTAATCGCTTCACCACTTGTTGGATCTGTTAGCGACATTGTACCATCAGCAAAGAATTGCATCGGCTCTGTAACAATTTCCATCTTCATGTTGCCTTTAGAATCCACTTTCATGGTTTCCTTGCCATCGTTTGCCTCCACTGACTGAGAGATGGTCATGGTAGCCTTCATGCTTTTTAGCTCTTTTTGCTTGGCTACTGTTTTAGTAAATACTTCCTCTAACAAAGCACTATTTTTTGTTGTAGTAGACTGTTCTTCCTTTACCTGCTCCCCTTTAGGGTCTTCCCCTTTTTCTTCCGGTATAGGCTGTGTATCCACAGGTAAGTCTAATGCGTTGACGATAAATGTTGCTAACTGACCACGCGTAACATTTTTATCTACACCAAATTCTGTGGCAGAAACCCCCTTCGCAACGCCTGCCTCATACAGTGCTGTTACTGCCTCTGCAAATGGACTATTTTGCTGTACATCAGTAAATGGGCTTTTGCCTTTCGCTGTTAAACCTGCTGCCTCTGCTACCATTATCGCCATTTGACCACGTGTAATCGTGTCATCTGGACGGAATGTATCATCCTCATAGCCTTGTACAACCCCAAGATTTACTAGTGTAACTATCGCCTTATAGTATGGGCTAGATGAGTCAACATCCTTGAAATTCGGATTTTCTACAGTCAAATCCGTTGTTGTTAATTGAAAAGCACTTGCTATCATCTTTGCCGCCTGTCCACGTGTTACGTCCTGTGAGGGCTTAAATGTACCATCTGGAAAACCATGAATAATATCTGCTGCATGTAATGTGGAAATACCGTTAAAATATGCATGATCTTCGCTCACATCTGAAAATGGACTAGCAGCCGAAACAGGTACTACTGCAACAGTTGTAACCGCCATTGCAGCTGTTGCCGCCGTATAAAGCTTATGTTTTTTCTTTGTCATAATTAATCGTCCCCCCATTTATGTAAAATGTAATGCTTACATATTAATTTTATCTAAAGATTTGGGAAAATGCTAGGTTAGTTGGAAATTAAAATATAATTATCCAATATATCCGTCATTTGGTTCGATCTAATTTTTATCCTCCATATAAAAAAACCGACCTCCTAAGAGATCGGTTTTTATGATGATGATTACTCAGCAGCTTTTGCGCGTAGAACCATTTGTAGGATACCACCGTGACGGTAGTAGTCTACTTCTACTTCTGAGTCGAAACGAGCTAAAGCTTGGAAAGTTTTAACTGTGCCGTCTTCAGATTTAGCAGTTACTGTTAAGATTTCACGTGGTTTTACGTTGTCAGTAATGTTAACAGAGATTTCTTCTTTACCAGTTAAGCCTAGTGTCTCAGCAGATTCACCTGGCATAAATTGAAGTGGAAGAACACCCATCATTACTAAGTTAGAACGGTGGATACGCTCGTAAGATTGTGCGATAACAGTTTTCACGCCAAGTAGGAATGTACCTTTCGCAGCCCAGTCACGAGAAGAACCCATACCGTAGTCATTACCAGCAAGTACGACTAAGCCAGTACCTTGCTCTTGGTATTTCATACATGCGTCATAGATATACTCTACTTCGCCTGTTGGCCAGTAAGTAGTGAATCCACCTTCTGTACCAGGAGCCACTTGGTTACGGATACGGATGTTTGCAAATGTACCACGCATCATTACTTCGTGGTTACCACGACGAGAACCGTAAGAGTTGAAGTCACGGATTGCAACACCGTTTTCAATTAAATATTTACCTGCAGGTGTATCTTTACCGATTGCACCAGCTGGAGAAATATGGTCAGTTGTGATTGAGTCACCGAACTTCGCCATAATGCGTAAGCCGTCTAAGCCTTGGATTGCTTCTGGCTCTTTTGCAAGACCTTGGAAGAATGGTGGGTTTTGGATGTAAGTTGATTTATCATCAAATGTGTATAGAGACTCAGTTGATGTTTCAATTGCATTCCATTTTTCGTTCGCTGTGAATACTGTTTCGTATTCTTTTTGGAATAACTCACGGTTAACAACAGTACTTAATACTGCATTAACTTCTTCTGTTGATGGCCAAATATCCGCGAAGAATACTTCATTACCATCTTTGTCTTTACCGAATGAATCTTTTTGTAGATCGATATCCACTGTACCAGCAAGTGCATAAGCAACAACAAGTGGTGGAGAAGCTAAGTAGTTAGCTTTTACAAGTGGGTGTACACGACCTTCAAAGTTACGGTTACCAGAAAGTACAGAAGTTACGAATAAGTCATTTGCTTTAATTGCATCTTCGATTTCAGGAAGTAATGGACCTGAGTTACCGATACATGTTGTACAACCATAACCTACAGTGTTGAAGCCGATTGTATCAAGGTACGTTTGTAAACCTGAATCTTCAAGGTAACCAGTTACAACTTTAGAACCTGGTGCTAAAGAAGTTTTTACCCATTTAGGCACTGTTAGACCTTTTTCTACAGCTTTTTTCGCCACTAAGCCCGCAGCAATTAATACGTATGGGTTAGATGTATTTGTACAAGAAGTGATCGCTGCAATTGCAACAGCACCTGTTGGAATTTCTACATCGCCTTCAGCGAATTTCGCTACAGAAGTTTTTGCGAATTCATCTTCTGTTAAACCAAAACCTTGTGTACCTTGTGGTGCCACCACTGCTTCTTTGTAACGAGAACGCATTTGAGATAGTGGAATTAAGTCTTGTGGACGTTTTGGACCAGAAAGGTTTGGTTCGATTTCAGCTAAGTTTACTTCTAAAACATCAGTGTAAACTGGCTCTAATGCTGGATCGAAGAACATGTGGTTTGCTTTAAGGTAAGCTTCAACAACCGCGATGTGCTCTTCGTCACGACCAGTTAAACGCATGTAGTTTAATGATTCTTCGTCGATTGCGAAGTAACCACATGTAGCACCATATTCAGGAGCCATGTTTGAGATTGTCGCACGGTCAGCTAGTGGTAATTTAGATACGCCAGGTCCGAAGAACTCAACGAATTTACCAACTACGCCACGTTGACGTAATACTTGTGTTACTTTTAATGCTAAGTCAGTAGCAGTTGTTCCGTTTGGAAGATCGCCAACTAATTTAACACCGATAACTTCTGGAATTGGGAAGTATGAAGGCTGACCAAGCATACCTGCTTCGGCTTCAATACCACCTACGCCCCATCCAAGAACACCGATACCGTTGATCATTGTTGTATGAGAGTCAGTACCTACTACTGAATCTGGGAAAGTTTCGAATGTACCGTCAGCATTTTCGTTTACGTGTACAACTGGAGCTAAGTACTCTAAGTTTACTTGGTGAACGATACCTGTTGCTGGTGGTACAGCACGGAAGTTATTGTAAGCAGTTTGAGCCCATTTTAAGAAGTTATAACGCTCAGCGTTACGTTCAAACTCAAGGTCCATGTTTGCTTGCAGTGCAGATGCATTACCGTATTTGTCAACTTGTACTGAGTGGTCAATTACAAGGTCAACTGGAATAGCAGGGTTGATTTTGCTTGGGTCACCGCCCATTTCCTTCATTGCAGAACGAAGTGATGCAAGGTCAACAACTACTGGTACACCAGTAAAGTCTTGTAATACAACGCGGGATGGTTTGAATGGTACTTCTGCTTCAGGGTCAGCACCATTGCCCCATTTTGCTAATTCGTTTACATGTTCTTCTTTAATTACATACGCATCATATTGACGTAAAACAGATTCTAATAACACTTTAATTGAGTAAGGAAGGTTTGAAACTTTTGCAACGCCAGCTTTTTCAATCGCAGCTAAGTCATAGTAATTGTAAGTTTTACCATTCACTTCGAATGATGCACGGCTGTTGTGTAAATTACCTTGTGCCATTTGCGGATCCCCCTAAATATATCTTTTTGAAAAGGCTTTAAAAATGTGTAGCATCTTTTCTCCAATACCCATGATAGCGCATTTATATTCATAAGTAAATTACATTAATATTATCTTTTTTGATAAGTATAACTTATGACCTTGATTTCTATCCTGATGTTTTTAATTTTTTGATGTGCATAATATCAAGGGTTTGTATTAATGTGGGTTTCTATACCTATCTAACGAAGCATATCTAAATGTATTTAACTGTGGTACAGATTGCGGTACACGAACTTTTTGTAAAAAGTGTACCGCAGGAATAAATAGTAAATAAAAATTCATCCTGACACGTATGAGTAGTAGAAAAAATCAATACAACAACTTTTACTTTTAGATTATTAACTTCTTTATAATTAAACATTAAAGAAATGATGCAACTATTTTAATAACTATATAATATACATATACACATATGACAATACCTTACAATTTGTTTCTTCTTGGATAATCAGTTCTGCTTTAATAAAAAACAAACCAGGTGCACATTTGAGCGTCTGGTACCATTCATATGATTAACCAACAGTTTTTCAACTTGTGTTTTTTAAATGTAAATTGCGGAAAAATTTAGGTACTTCTTTTTAAAGACATCGTACTATATTAAAGAGGAGGATTTAATGAAGAAAAATCCGCAGACTGAGGCGAATAAACGTTGGCAAGCGAAGAATAAAGAACGTGCTAAATATCTTAGTGCACGATCTGGAGCACGTAGCTTTATAAGAGACCACGCCTTAGAGGAAGATTTAGACGAGCTCATGGAATTAATATTAGAACGTAAACAAGTATTATTAGAAATGAAAATAAACCAAGATGGCATGTAGCTGTCTTGGTTTATTTATTTTGGTTTGTATTTTATTAAGTAATTAATTTGTGGAAATAAAAAAAAACCAGGTACTCATTGTTGAATGAGCGCCTGGCCTTTGCTTTAAATCCTAATCAAATTCTTTTTTTATCTGTAATGCAAATTGTTCAATAGATTTTCTATTTTGATAAATTGTAATACCAATACCGGAACGAGTAGCTCTATGAGAGTTATATTCTCCTGCATCAATCCAAAATTGGAATTGATAAATCTGTTCATCAATTAGGTCACTATTATTCGCTAAAATAGCAAATGAAAAAGATGGATCCGTTGAGTCCCATACTTCTGCTTCCAATAATTCGTCCCAATTATTTAATATCAGCGTATGCAGCATTATAAGATCACTTCGTAAAACCAAAAACTTAAAATCTAAATGATGTTCACCACAATTAAATTTAATCAAAATATTACTGGAAATAGTATCACTCTCTATATTAACCACTTCTAAACTTGTCTTTGATGCATCAAATGATCTATCGTATAAGGTTGCCATAATTAAATCTTACCATCCCCAGTTACTACTAATAAATTTCTTAGCGATTTCCCCACTATCAGGTTTGTAAACCGTTACAACCTCTTTTGAATTCCCTATAAACACTACATTAATATTTTGATCTTTATCATAAATAGCTCTAGCACGTGTATGTTTATCCATGAATTTTTTTCCATTTACAATTGCATCAGCAACTTGTTTGGAAGAAAGTTGACGTGCATTAGCCTGTATAACTGCGTGTGAAGAAAATTTCACTGTTGCTTTTGGAATTTGTTTTACAACTAGTTTAACACATGTAGCTGCAACGAACCATACAATCGGAGCGACCCTCGGAGCAACAATAAATTGTTCAGATTCCAGTGAATTCATAAAAGGAGTTCGTGCAGTGTTAATAGAATCCCAAAAATATTGTCTTTCAACATCGGTAAATGATTCATATAGTTCCTTAAATTCCGGATGCTCATTTATATAATTTTCAGTATCTAAAATGTATTTATTATATTCCTCTGTATCTAGTTGAGGAACTAATAATTCAGTTTCCGAATATAAACTTTCATTTTGATCATTATCTGTGAATTCTATTGCTGAGGCAGCTGGTGGAAATACAATGCTAATTAATAAAGTAAATGTTAGTAAAATACTAATAATTTTTGTATGTTTCATGATTTATCCCTTCAAACTTGTATTTGATTCACTAGCAAATCCTTACCTCGAGTTAATTATTATCCTATCATTGGTAACTTCCCCAATTCAATATTATGTTCACGCCACTTTTTTGACGGTGTGAACGCCATTAATTTGACGCTACTCATAGGAAATTCGTCAAGTCCGCCAAATCACGCCACTTATTCCCATCTTTTTTTAGTGGTATCGATATTTTTTTAGTGCTATATATACATTTATAGCGTTAACTCCATTTTATGCTTGACATTTTCAATAAAAACAAAAAAATATTGCTAATAACAAGTTCACTAATTTGACTATGGACATATCATTTACATTACTATTCTTATAATATTTTTATGAAATGCCCATTACTGATTAAGGTAACAGGCATTTGCTGTTAAACGCTACGTTGTGCAATGATAATCTTCAATCCTTCAAAATCACCACTTGTCATAGTTCCATTATCGAATTTTTCAAGCCATGACTTATCAATCACCTTTTTGTCTACGGCTTGTTGAATGTAATCACGTACTGCAGCTTTTGCGGTTGTGCTTGTGAATTTCATAGTATCATCCTCCTTTTGTTTTTGTGTATCCTCTACAATGAGTTGTACCTTTATGGCACTACTTGAGGGCACGATTACTTGTCCTTCAAATTTATAACCTGCAGGCATCTTCCATGTTGTAGGAATTTCAAAATGAGGTGCATCATACTGACCTACAGGCCAATAGCCTCCCCTAGTGATTCCTAGTTTTTTAGCTATTGCCCCAACCTTTGAAAGAGTAGAAATATCATATAAATTTCTTGGCGGTGCTACAGCAATATCCCAAGCTCTACGCGATGTATGATTACTATTTCGTGTCCAGGTAACTACTTGCCCTGGTCTTGTTCTCCCTTGCTCATATAGATAGTTTTGGCGAGCTTGGCTACGATATTTCTGTGATGAAAACAAAGTCAATACCTGCCTTGTAGCACTCTTGAAAGAGTAGTCGGCAGGCTGTTTGTGCCATCTTCTCCAGTGTCTTTATAACGCTTCAATAATTTACGGAAAATAGATGTATTGAAATAGAATGTGGCACTTTCTGGATACTCTGCACCTGTTGATCTATTCCCTTTAGCTACACGACCCATAATAGGGACTTGTGTTTTGGTTTTGTCCATACGTGCCTCTAGGTTGATTAGCTGTGCAAATAAATAACGTTTTCCTTCAACCCTCACATACGCTTTCCCTTGTGCACCATGAATAGCATCACGAGCATGCATGGTTGTGTCTGCAAAGTACTGAAGATTCAACGGAATCACTGGTTTCTTTTGTTCCAATTTATTGCCCTCCCCTCTGCTACTACCGTTGTGATATAGAGCTGAGATATAGCCCTGTTACGTTTACAACTTCGCTCGTAACAACAGATTTCAGACAACAGTAAAGTTGACGAATTTAATGTTTTGTTAAATGATTCTGTATTAAAATAGAAAAATAACCAGGTACTCATTCGAGCGCCTGGTTTTTTACGATAAGATGATACATTAAACAGTCATATTCAGTTAGTGCAGAGCTCTTAAAAATAAATGTTTCTTATCTCATAGGTTTATCTTGGAACCACCAATCGCCAACATTATCAACAGCAAAATCTATTTTCCAAGGTCCAATTGTTAGCGATGAATTAATATCTTGATAACGAAACTTGTATTGATATTGATTTATAGAACCTGGGTACCCAGTATTAAATTTATCTTTTGTTCTGACCAAATCCGCTTTCCATGTGCCGCTCACCTGTCTTTCTACTATTAGAGCTGTAACACCAATTGCGCCTAATGCTTTTGATACTTTATCAGATACTAATTTATTAGGAAGCTTTACTCCTAACCATGCACCTATAACAATTACACCTGTCATTAAAGTGGCTACATCACTAAATGATGTAGCTACACCTTTAAAAGAAAGACTGGCTGGAGCTACATAAACATAATCAGTAGCATAAACTGACATATCTGAATTTGTATCTGCATTAAAGTCAGGTTCAGTTATCTCAAGATTAATATCTTTACCATTTAAAGTAGCAATACCAGTAGAACTATTATAAATCAAAGTACTTTTTTCATTTCCGTTATTGAGTGAGTTTACTACAAAACCATCGTCAGTATATTCAACATTAATATCAATATTATTTAAAGAATTAACTAGATTAAAATTAAGCGAACTATCCGTAGTTACAGAATCTACTACCCTATACTCTGTTGGAGCAATTTCTGAGGCATATGCATTAGGAATACATACACTGCTACTTGCAAATAACATAGTTGAACAAAGAGCACTAGCAATTATTTTTTTTGAATTTAACATTTCATCACCTCATAATAGTATTTTTGGTACTATTTTACACCAACTTAATTAGGTATTTATGTAAAGTTATAATTTTCCGTCTCCTTTTTTTTCCTTTCTACTATAATAACTTCTAACAATTAAATTAAAGACAAAAGTCATGATTATCAAATATGCTGGAACTCCCCAATGACCTGTCGTAAATCTATCATAAAACCCCCAAACTAGGACGGATGTAAATAAAAAGACTACTGTTAGTCTTTCTGATTTTGGATAGATTTTATATTTATGCTTTTTTTCCACATCTTTAATATTGTTATTCATTTTTTCGTCACCCCTTTAAATTTTCTTATTAGTATTATATTCTCCAATTAGGGAAAAAATCCCTCTTTCATTTGTTTCTTAGTACTTGGATTCTTGTAGAAAAGCTTCACCCCGTGGATTTGCAACTAGTTATTCATTTATGCATTTTTAATTCAAATGGGGACATACTCATTCAACAAAGGTAGCCCTTCATGTAATACATTTTGTAAGACTACGAATTGAGCTGAACCTCCCCCACCCCTTTGATATCATAGAGTAAATATTTAATAAATACACATACCGATGATGGCTATAGACCCTTTTCAAAAGGGGCATATCAATTAAATTGGAAAGAGCCCAATACATTGGTCATAAGGTACGCGTTTGATTATACGTCTCTACACAGGTAGTTTCACTAAAATATAATTAGTACTTTTGAAGTTTGCACTAGAACTATGCTAGTAAAGGGTCACTACTCGCAGCGTGACCCTTTATTATTTTCTAACCCCACCATGAAACCCATTTAATGTACAATTTCTTTCAAAAACGATGCCGTTCATGCAATAATTCGATTTCATTATTAATTTTCATTCACATAGCCTGTTTTATCCTCAAAATGTGAAGTAACATAAAAGCTCTTAAATCGGAGAATATATTCAGTCCTTTGGGATGAATAATAAAAAAATTTGTAACATTAACATTCGTAACACCAATCATTTCAACTCGTTATCACGTTGATATAACTATTTTTTATCTACGGGGCTTGAAAATGGAAATTTATATGCGTTTAGAATTGTTTGTACAAAATTTGAAAAGGTCTATTGACTTTTATAAAAATACAATTCAATTAGAGTTATATCCACAAAATGAGACTAGCTTTAAATAGAAAAACCTTAATGTACTTTTAACGCAATAAAATATTCTTTCAAAGGACCATTATTTCAGCAATATTAATACCTGGCGAAAAGGATATACGCGCTCTTTATATTTATTCTTTCCCAATTGCTCCTGTATCTTTTAAATCTTGCGATTCACTTAGGATTCAATGCCCTTAAAATCGCTAATACTCTAAGGACACTATTTAAATCAGTATCGGGACGTCAAAACAAACCGTGAAAGTTATTGGTGCTCAACAATTTTTTTCAAAAAATATTCCATCGATTTTGTCATATATGCATCTTTCCGTCGTATAAAGACGGTTGAAATAATGCCGTATTTATCTGGGATTGGATGACAATAAACCTTGCCTGTAGTAGAAAGATGTTCAACAGTTGATCGCGGAACAATCGTAACTCCTAGACCAATTGCAACACTTTTTAAAATGGTTTCTAATATGTTAAATTCAATGATCCTTTTAGGGAGTAAGCCCTCGTCTTTAAGCCACTGCTCTAGCTTCGCTCGATAACCGCAACCTTGATTTGACATAAGAATTGGTGTAGTCATAAATTCCTCTATATGAAAAGTTTTTTTGGGGGTTATAAGAACGAGTTCTTCATTACATACATCATATTGTTCTAAAAGTGGATGTTTAATGGGCCCGGTAATAAAAGCCCCGTCTAATTGGTGATCTGTTACTTCTTTAATAAGTTCTTCAGTTAAACCAGCTTGCAGTGTTAAATCGACATTGGGACACTCTTTGTAATAAGAAGCAAGAATATTTGGCAATATATTCACCGTTTCAACTGTACCAATTTTTAAAGTACCTGCTGGTGAATCACTATCTAAAAATACTTGTTTCAATTCTTCGACATCCTGCAAAATTTTATTAACATATACTAGCATTTTTCTTCCTTCTGCATTTAATGTCATCCCCTTTTTATGGCGGTAAAAAAGCGATGTTTTGAGCTCCTTTTCTAATAGCTTTATACGCGCAGTTACATTAGATTGAACATAATTTAATTCCTTTGCTGCATGGCTCACACTTCCGTGATTTGCGACGCTCTTAAAAATCAACAAGTCTCGTAGTTCCATTAAGTGCTCCTCTTGTAAAATATCATTTTAAATGATGTTATTAATCGTTTTCAATCATTATACATGATGCATATTCTTTTTTATAATGGCTATTGCGGAATTTAAAAAGAATTGGGATATACGGAGTGATAAATGTGAAAAATGTTCAATTATTAAAAGGCGCAGTGGCATGTTTAATAGCAAGTATGTCATGGGGAGCAATGTTTCCAGTCGCGGATCATGCTTTGGCCTACATAGATCCATTCTATTTTTCAACTATACGATATGGAGCAGTAGCTATTATACTAGTCATTTTCTTATGGATAAAAGAAGGAAGACAGGCATTTCGTTTTGAAGGAAAAGGAAAGCTGCTAGTCTTCTACGGAACGATGGCTTTTACTGTATATAATGTGCTAATTTTCTATGGCCAAATGTTAATGGGAAAATCAGGTATTATGGTAGCTTCTATTATGGAGGCGCTCATGCCGATGATTTCAATTGGCGTTTTATGGGGATTTAAACATGTGAAACCGAAGAAATACATGATGATCAGTATGGCTATTGCTTTTATTGGTGCAATTTTTGTCATTACAAAAGGTGATATAAGCTTCTTACTTACACTTAAGCATAATCTGTTTTCACTCGCATTTATCCTCATTGGTGTTGTTGGATGGGTGATTTATACGATGGGTGGAGCATCATTTAGTGATTGGTCTACCCTTCGCTATTCAACATTGACATGTGTTTTTGGAACAATTGTAACAGGTTTCTTAACAGTGTTATTTACAATCCAAGGGCATGTGTCTATGCCAAACATAGGAACGATTTCTGTAGTTAAGTATGATTTATTATTCATGATGATATTACCAGGTTTTGTGGCATTACTTAGTTGGAACTATGGCGTAAAAATTTTATCGTCCGTAAATGCAATTTTATTCATTAACTTCGTCCCAATCACAACATTAGTCATTATGATGATCCAAGGATATAAAATAACAATTTTTGATGTTGCAGGGACATTGCTTGTTATTATCGCCCTCATGCGAAACAATGTATATCAGCGTAAAGAAGAAAACGAGCATCAGAAGAATTTACTAAAGGAACAGTTGAGTAAGGTTATTTGATTTAAACGTTTGGAGGTTTTTATATGTATGAAAGTTTATTATTCTTCTTTGCTGCTGCAATTGGCTTAGAGCTTGCTGCAATTAATCGAAATGGTCGTAAAAAAATAGAACAGCAGGCTGAAATGATACAGCTATTAAAAGATGTACTTAGAAAATAATTAAGTTTAATAAAGGCATTATTAAGAATAGTGATTACTATGTATCTTCAATGTGTTATAGTGCGTATCTGACTAAGCCATCGACGGGCATAAACCAATTCGAGCTGTGGCGTATACAAACGCTGCGGCTTTTTCTTTATTCATCGCCTTTAAACTATTTGAAACCTTTGCCAGTTTCATCCGTAAATTAATGCAGACAGTTTTCCTTTATCATTATTAGGAGGTTTCCGATGAATACTTTTGCTTTAATAGCTTTTCTATTTGCAGCAGCTTCTTTTGCTTTTGCTTCATCAGCTGATGCTAAGATTAAAAAGCTAGAAAAACGTATCGAAGAACTTGAAAAACACAAGTAATTACTTTAATACATAAATAGGTTAATAGAGTGATTAAATTATTTTTTTACGAAAGGAAGGAATGATTAATTAGATGAATAGCATCTCTCCTATCTATAACTCTACATATTCTAGATTATAGAAAGGGGGAGATTTAATATGGGAAATGAAGTTTATCATACAGACTATGGCAAACATGATAATTTATCATTTGCACTAATCGTTGTCCTATTTATTCTTTTAATTATTGTTGGCGCTCGTTTTATGCATAAGTAACACCTTTATTATTGGCTACATCCATAAACGCCTTCTTTAAGCTACCATAATCTAATGCTATCTAACATCCTTCTACACACTTATTATGATCAAAGGGTCTTCCCCCACCCCAGTGACCCTTTTATTAATTTCTTTTCTTCACCTGCATATATTGTCACAACTCGTTTACTGAACACTTCTTTCAACTATTTCCTTATCTCATTCCTATAGGCTTAACTTCCCTTTTGTCAGCACTGGCTTAGATAATACTTTCACTGTATTCAGCTTCCATGCATAACAACCACCCTTTAAATCACCAAAGTGCAGTTCATCGACCTCTAATTACTTCTGAATTCAATGACCATTTAACTGATTTAGAAGTTAAATGACAACACCCATTGGTAAATTTACATTTCCAATTCCATGCTTTTGAAGCGCTTTTTTAATTGGAGGGACATTCACAATATCCTATGTCCATTGTTTTACCAGCTTGGATAGCAATTGGATCAAGGTGTTGCCCTACTACATGTTTCAATTTTTTCTCACCAAGAGTGATTAAGCTCACTCAAGGTTGCTTAATTGTGGTAGCCTTCATCAGACAATCCCCTTCTAAAGCAAGCTCAACTGCTCATATATTTTTTGACAGGTATGTCTCCAACATGCTATGCACTGTTTCTACCATTTCAAGCAGAACGAACAACTACTTCTGCTACTCCAAAGTGTTCTAACAGCTCTTTACACTACATTAACCTTCATCATTTCGACAGTCTTTTATTTAAAAGATATCCATTAGCTTATGAATATCATTTAGACTGTCTCCAAAACAACATGCTACTACGCAAAAGAATGAAGAGTAAGATATCAAAAGAAAAAACTGTGACAAACATTGTATTTGCCACAGTCTAAAAGCCCCGAATTGAATTGTAGGTGCTATTATAAAATTTTATCCTTACAAATTTAATTATTATTGAATTGGACAGGAATGTACCAAAACTCCTCAAACTTGATGAATGTTCATCGTAACTGCTATACCCGACTATGCTTCCTTGGGTTCAACATGTACATGCACTTCATAAACGCCTTGTTCTTCAACCATATTTTTTTCAACAACAGACGCGACATCGTGAGCTTCCGTTATATCTAAGTTTGCATCTACAAGAATGACGACGTCTATCACCTCGTTGTTACCATAATTTCTTCCTCTGATTTCTTTTAGCCCTTTGACTCCCTCTATTTTTAAAATAATATCTTTGTATGTTTGAAGAATTTTCTCATCAAATCCATCAGAAAGTTCATGAGAAGCTTCTTTAAAGATGTCCCAAGCTGTTTTACAAATGATGAAACCTACCACTATAGCAGTTACTGTATCCAACCAAGGCATATGTAGTTGTGATCCTAAAATCCCTACAGCAGTGCCAATACTTACCCAAGCGTCTGACAAATTATCTTTAGCGGCAGCCATGACTGCTTTACTGTTTATCTTGTCAGCCAATTTTTTATTGTAACGATAGACAGCATACATAACCACTGCTGATCCTAACCCAACATAGGCTGCGATCATATCTGGAGATTCTTTTCCACCTTGAAAAATGGACGTAAAAGCACCCACTAATACTTGAATACCAACGGCCATCATAATAAATGAAGCTACCATCGATGCAATGGTTTCACTTTTCCAATGACCGTATCGATGATCATGGTCTGCAGGTTTTTGAGAAAGCTTTAGCCCTATAAGTACTGCAATAGAAGCAATAATATCGGTCGTATTATTTAGCCCATCTGCCTTCAAAGCTTCTGAACCCGTCATGTATCCCATTGCAACTTTTATGATGGACAAAACTATATAGGCAATAATACTGATGATTGCGCCACGCTCACCTAATTTAAGATTATTATATCTTTCTGCTTCCAATTCACTTACCTCCCACTTACGTACATTTTTATAATAACAACTCAACATCGAGTGGGTCTACAGCAACCTTTTTGCCTTACGATACATAAGTAGGAGGAGTATAAAAGTGTTGATTATGGGAAAAAATACAGCCTTGAGGAAGAAACTTAGTCACTGGTTGAAAACCTAGAAATTATTATTTTAAACGAATAAAATAATATAGAATCTGTTCTTTAAGATTTTTTCCTCCAACGAACACACCTTACAAAACTTGGTCATTTCCATATTTGGGAGTGACCCTTTTTATGTTAGGTCATTTGTTGACATACAAAGAGCCTGCCCCAATGCCTAAGCAAGACTCTTAATCTCAACTTTTCTATCCTCGCAAAAACCCACCTTCTGAATGAATGATTTGTCCAGTTATCCATGTAGCCTCTTCACTTGCAAGAAAGCTAATGGTTTTCGCCACGTCATCCGGCGTACCAATCCGACCCAGTGGAAATTTCGGTAACAGATGGGTTCTAATGCCGTCATTCATCCAAGTAGAATCTGTTGGCCCTGGATTGACAGCATTTACGGTAATATCTAAGGGAGCGAGTTCTTGAGCTAAGGACCTTGTAAACGCTGAAATAGCTCCTTTCGTCGAGACATAGGCTAATTCCCCAACCATCGGACCTAAATCCTGACCTGATGTCATATTAATAATTCTGCCTGCTTTTAAATTGGCCTTTTTCCATAGTCGGGCAAATTCAACAGAAAGAAGAAAAGTTGACCTCATATTGACTGCGTAATGTTGGTCGAGTGTTAGCGCATCTAACTTTAAATAGCCATCTTGTGCTGAATGAGCTGCATTATTTACTAGAATGGAAGGTACGCCTAGTTTTTCAACAACCTTCTGACATATCGTTTATGCTGCCAGTGGATTTGATAAATCAATCGTCATATCTTCACAAGAGACCCTCATACTCTCTATCTCCATTTGGAATTCATCAATCCAAGCAGGATCAGCTTGCCAGTGTGTGAAAAAAATATTTACCCCATCCGCAGCCAATCTTCTGCAAATAGCTGTACCAATATCTCTTGGATGACTTGCACCTGTAACGATAGCTATTTTATTCATCATTCTTAACCTCCATTTTATAGGATATAGAGGTGTTCGTTGATATAAAAAAGGAGCATAACCAAACTGGTCTGCTCAGTCTTTAGTATTAACGTACAACCTCACCCTAAATAGGCTCTCCTCTCTATATAAGAGGGATGTGCTACTATTTATTTCATAGATTGTTTATGCCAGAGTTTTTCTATACAGCTCTTTCCTAATCAATGATCTGCATTTAAAAAACTTTTGTCATAACCCTTTAATCTAAAATTTTGATATTATTTTGAACATCGATAGAAAATTGCTCTACATCATAATGATGTTTCTTAATCATGTCTTCCGCTAGCTGATAAACCTGCTTTTGTATCATGTTATTTTTCTCTTGTGTTAAATTAATCCTTATCTGAATTTCCTCAGATGTAATACTATGATCGATACTGAAGATGCCATAATTTTGGTCAATCATTTCTTCAAATAGATTGGCGAGGACATCATTATAGCTTAGTCGCGTTGAGCTAGGCTCTGCTGGTTCGTAAAGATTTTTTAACGTTAATTGAAAAAAAACAGGATTTAAATTATTTTCTTTCAACACATTCAACATAATTTCTTCTATTTTTTGTTTGGTGCTAGTATCAGCCTTGTCTGGTAATGACACGAGAAGTTCGATTTTGTCATTAGGCAGAACCCCGTAATCTAATTGAAAGCTATAATTTTCTTTGCGCAGGGCATGGGAAATCTCACTGATTAAAAATTGATATTGCTGAATATAACCCAATAATTCATTATTGCTGGGCTGTGGCACTGAAACATTGGATTTTTCAGCATATTGAATAGGTGCATTCGCCAAAAGGAAAAATCCACTACAAACAATAACAGCTAGTAGAAACCATAACGTAAATACCTTTTTGATAAACATTTATAGCCCCCTTATTCGGGACTATATGCAAGTTCTGTAAAGCTAATTACGGTAGAATCTTATAAAACAACACACGATCTTGATTTTCGCCACCGTAATTGCTGTGGACGGACACCTTATCCATCTCTTTGTCACCCTTTTCCATTCTAAAGCCCATATTCGTATGAAAGGCTATCGAAATTTCATTTATAGGTGACGTGACACATTTCACAATATTTCGATGATATTGCTTCACTACATGAAAGAATACGTCGTATAACCTTTTTGCAATATTCTGTTTTCTGTAATCAGGATGGACCCCAACAAAATGGATAAATGCTTCATTTGAGTTGGCCTGCGATAAAAACCCTACAAGAAAGCCAATAATTTCGCCATCCTTTTCCATGATTAGGCTAGTATTCGTAAAATGATCAAAAAATAATTTGGGCAGCTTATCTGACATATTCCTATCTCCCCACCACTCATTAATCAATGGAGATAAAATATAGTAATCTGAACTTTTTAAGCTACGAATGTTCATGGAATCCCTCCTCTATTTTCAACTCATCCTGTAACATTGGTAACGGATCAGGTGCTACTACAATTAAATAAAACGTTACAATCACCCTGGCAAACACGCTACCAATACGTATGAATTTGATTTACAAATCAGATAACGTTGGCGTTTCTTTGTAGCGCCAACGTTCAAAAAATAAAACTTTCTTCTGGATCATATAAGCACCATATACAATAACCATAAACAGGTATGGATAAAACAATGCTGATGAATAACATCTATATACCCTCCATCTACAATGTTAAATCATATTCTCATTTTACCCTACCATTTATTTCAATTTCAATGATTCAATCAAACCTTTGCCATCACTAATGATTTTAACGTATCACTTAACGTCTGAATGCGATTGGTCGTATCGGTCATCCTCACCAGTAGCTGATTTTCATCTTCCACTGAATGTAAAATATCGCCAGTGGACTCAGCATTTTGCTCGGTCATTTTATTAAGTCTTTCAATTTGCACTTGGATTGTCTCGAACTGTGAAATCGCACTGCTTAATTCATGCATTCCCCTAGTTAAATCTGTATTGGTTTGAGCAAATGAATCCTTCAAGACATTTAAGAAATGACTGACTTCCTGCAACAATTGTTCCCCATGCTGTAACGCTTTCTCACCATCGTCAGAACGTTGATGTGCTGCTGTTGATTTTTCAAACAAGGTTTTCGTCACATTTGTAATACTTACGGTAATCGCCGCGCTTTCCTCTGCTAGCTTGCGTACCTCATCTGCCACTACGGCAAATCCTTTACCATGCTCCCCTGCTCTGGCCGCCTCTATGGCCGCGTTCAATGCCAATAAATTGGTCTGCTCTGCAATATGTGTAATTCCCTTTAATAGGCTATCTACCGTTTGCAAGCTGTGCTGTAGCTCATTTACAGTTTCTGCAGTTGAGCTCATCGCATCACTCATCACGCTCATCTGGGCCATCGCCTCCTGCATTTTGTTCCAACCTGCCAAAACCTCCTGCTGCAGCTCAGTTGATTTTCCTACGGTATCCTTTGATATGGTCAAAGTTTCATTCACGAAATGGACGGAATCGCCCATTGTGCCATGAATCACTTGCAGACTAGAGGCTTCCTGCTGAATACTTGCCGAAATAGCCTCTGTCGCTAGCAATATTTGTTTACTAGAGCCTGAAATCCTTTGCATCGTTTGCTGGAATTGCGTGACATGCTCATCCAAGGCCTGACTGCTTTTTTCGATTTCAAGAAAGGTATTTTGTAACTGATTGAAGGATGCTTGTACCTCATTTTGCTGCGCCTTTGCATGTTCAATCAGCTCATTCCCCCATTTGGCCAGCAAATAAAAGACAATAATCACGCCATTCATAATCGCTAGAAGTGTTACAAAGACGATGATATCATCAAATGGGCCCAACAAGGATGACGAGTTGACCATATATAAAATGAAAAAGCTAAGATTTGTTAGAATACCAAAGAAGACAATTAATTCTTTTTTAAAATACAAGGCAATAATGGCCACCGTGCATAGTAAAATATAGTGCTTATTTAATGAAAAGCTATCAAGCAAAAATAGTGTAAAAACAACACTTGATGGAATTAAGCCAAAGATAAAACCTTTGACATACGTTTTGATGGGTAATAAATAATTACAAACTGCCAATGAAATGACAGCAAGCCCAATAAATAAAAAATGTATTCCTTTCGATAGAATCATTGGTCCGCAAATTAAAATGGCTAATATTGAGATGATAGCCAAATTGACACGGTGGACTTTCCGTGTGTCGTAACGAATTTTATTCTCCATTTTTATCCCCCTAAAAAATGAATGGACATTCAGTTTAATTTTCTATTATTATATAGTATAACTACTACTTTTTGTAGCTAAATATTGCATTCGAAAGCATATTTTAGTCATTTTTGAAATAAAAGGGGGAAATACATTTGACTAATGTCCAACAAATCGCACCAAATTTCTATTGTATTGACACACATGATTTAAATCGTGAGCAGCGAACGAGCTCCTATTTATTAATGGATGAAAAAATTGCCTTGATCGAAACTTCTGCAAGCCCTTCCGTTCCTTATATTATGGCAGGATTAAAGGAACTAAATATTGCATTAGAGGATATTCACTATGTAATCGTGACACATATCCATTTAGATCATGCTGGCGGCGCAGGTTTATTTTTACAAAGCTGTCCTAATGCCAAATTAGTAGTCCATCCACGAGGGGTGGCTCACATGATTGATCCAAGTCGCCTTATTTCCAGTGCAAAGAGCGTTTATGGTGCTGAATTTGATAAACTCTTTGATCCAATTGTGCCTATCGATGCTACGCGAATTATTGAGGTTAGCCATGAACAGCGTCTATCTTTAGGACAACATCATTTAACGTTCTTTCATACAGAAGGTCATGCTAAACATCATGTTTCAATGCTTTATTCTGCTACAAATAGCTTGTTTGTCGGGGATACAACAGGCGTTCGTTACCCAGAAATGGATGGTGAAGCGATTGATTTAATCATTCCGTCGACTTCTCCAAACCAGTACGACCCAGAAACAATGGAGCTATCTCTTCAATTGTATGAAAAGCTCCATGCAAGTGAACTATATTTCGGCCATTACGGTGCGTATAAAAATCCAACAGAGGCTTATCGTCAGGTGCGCTATTGGACACCTCTCTTTCTAGCAGAGGGCAGAAACGCACAAGCGGCATCAAGTGACTTCCAGCAGCAAGTTCGCTATCTAGATGATCGCTTAAAGACGCTTTTATTCAGCTATTTACAGGAAAACGACATTCCCACAGATCATCCAGTCTATCAAACAATCCCGTTCGATACGATTGTGTCATCAATGGGCATACTGGACTACTTAGAAAAAGTAAATACCCAGGCGTCACGCTAACAGTAAAAAGAGGTGTCTCTAGTGATTTTGGAGACACCTCTTTTCGGGGCCACAAGGAAACTTGCGAAACGCTTAGCTTCTCCACTTGCATCCCTATAAAGGGGACTGCTGCTAATGTAGTCAAAACTAGCCTGTCTTTCAGTAGGATCGCTTTTTTCCTACTAGCTGATGCTTGCTTATTCTTTTTACTAGGTTTAGAAGGGCCATGTATTCACCTAGATAAATTTGAAAAGGAATCATTCTTTTAAACGATCCAAAGCAGCTTGAAAATCCTGTTGTTCCCCCACCTCACGAAATGATTGAAAGGGGTTACTCCCTTTTTTCATACGTTCCATGACAGCAGGAATCGTGAAGAACTCTGGTGATAGACTCTCATGAACTTCCCCCCAATGCAGAGGTGTTGCGACTAAGCCCTGTACATTGCCACGAGTGGAATAGGGAGCAATAATGGTTTTACCCTCAGCATGCTGTAAATAATCTAAATATAATTTTTCATGACGATTCTTTTTTAAACGCTCCATTGTATATAAATTCGGTTTTTGCTGACATAAAAAACGACAAACAAATTCAGTAAACACACGCACCTCTTCATAGCTAAAAGTATTTTCGGGTAATGGAATATAAAGCTGTAAGCCTTTCCCGCCCGATGTTTTGACAAAAGATTGTAGATTAAAAAAGTCAATAATGTCCTTTAAATCAAGTGCACCTGTAATAGCTAATGAAAAATGCTGTGCTGAGGGAGGATCCAAATCGAAAACAATTTCTGTTGGATAAATGGAATGCTGTGTCTGAAATGGAATGTGCAGCTCTATAGCCAGTTGATTTCCTAACCACAAAAGGGTTTCCATATTGTTACATATTATAGTATCAATATGATCCATCGCCGTCGTTGCCACAAAATCAGGCAGTTTTTCTGGTCTACTTTTTTGATAAAAGCTTTCTCCTGGAACACCATGTGGAAATCGTATTAATGTTAGTGGACGATCCTTTAGAAAAGGTAATAAATAGGGCGCGATGCTTTGTAAATAGGATAAATAATAATCCTTTGTTATACCCATTTCAGGCCACACTGGTTTCTCTGGATGGGTAATGGGTACTGATTCGGGGATTGGAAAAAGCCGCCGCTGCATATGCTGCCATTGACAATCTTCTGGTGATAGCTCTAATCGAAAAGCATGAAATCTAGGCTCTCGAAGCTTACTGCCGTCGAAATCTATACATGCGATATCGACACAAATAGAGGGCTCTAACTGCCATAGTCCTTTATGGCGCTGCCCATTTGCCTGAAAGAATGCGACAAGTGTTTGCTGTTCTTCTTCAGCCATGCCATGTTTAAATGTAACGACTTCTCGTACTTGTCCCCCATCATAAATTGAGCCATGAAAATAGCCATTGACCTGATCATACTGCGTTACTATGACCGTCACATAACGCCAATTTTTAATTTTTAACCAATGACTAGAACGGGTATTATCCAGCCATTTACTTGTTTTCTTCTTCGCCACCATGCCCTCACCATTGTAAACCTTGATGGCTTGCCATACATTCTCTCTGTCCTCATCACCTTGGATCATTTGTATAGACCTTGGATCCTCATAGTCGACGCTTGGCAGTTTTAATCTTGTTGCAAGCTTGGACAATTGCTCTTTACGTGTTTTTAAATAGCGGTTTTGCAGTGACACCCCTTTGAAAACTAGCACGTCAAACACAAGATAGCGAAAAGGAAAAGCTTTTGCATGTGTCTCAATGGCATCTTGATTTTGCATTCTCCCTCTTTTTTGAACAATGGCAAATTCGCTTTTGTATTGATTGCGTAAATAAACTAACTCCCCATCTAAGGTTAGTGGTAAAAATGCTTGAATGGACGCATGTATTTGCTGACAAAAAGCCAAAATTTCAGGAAACAAGTGGTTTAAATTTCGACCATTACGGCTAATGAGCAGCGGCTCTTCATCCCAAACTAATATACAGCGAAAACCGTCATATTTCGTTTCAAATAACCATTCACCGCCACTAGGAATATCATTTGTTTCCGTTAAAAGCATTGGTTTCATTTCACCATACCTACTTTGCTTTTTATTTTCAGTGTTTGATGATTTCAATTTAAGATACATAAAAAGCATCAAAATATATCATAGTAAGAAAAACGAGGTGACAAACAATGCATACAGTGTGGAAAGGCAGTATTTCCTTTGGACTGGTTAATATCCCTGTGAAACTACATGCCGCTACTGAAAATAAAGATGTTAAATTGCGACAGCTTCACAAGGAGTGCCATACGCCGATTAGCTACAAAAAGGTTTGCGAGGGCTGTAACCAAGAAGTAAAAGATGAAGAGATCGTCAAAGCTTATGAATATGCCAAAAATAAATTTGTCGTGTTGGATCAAGAGGATTTAGAAAACTTGCGTAAGGAAAATGAAGATAAAGCTGTGGAAATTATTGATTTTGTGCAATTAACTGAAATTGACCCCATTTATTTTGAGCGCACTTATTTCCTCTCTCCTGATGCAACCGGAGCTAAGGCCTATTCCTTATTACTTAAAACATTAGAGCAATCAGGAAAAATTGGCATTGCTAAAATTATTATTCGATCTAAGGAACAGCTTGCCATCGTGCGCGTTTATCAAAATGCCCTCGTGATGGAAACCATTCACTATCCAGATGAAGTGAGAAGTGTTGGGGATGTTCCAAATATTCCAAGTGAACAGGATGTTGTACCAAAGGAGCTTGAAACAGCTCTATTGCTGGTAGACCAATTGACGACTACATTCAACCCTGAAAAATATACGGACGATTACCGCAATGCTTTACTAGAATTAATCGAGGAAAAGAAAGGTACGAATACGGTGGCGACCAGTGATAAACAACGTCCAATTCCTGATAATGTCACGGACTTAATGACAGCACTACAGGCTTCCTTAGATAAAACAAAAAAGCCAGCTACAAGAAAGCGTACTACACGCACAAAGAAAAATGCTTAAAAAAAGCGTATCCTTTTATCGGGATACGCTTTAGAATTGTTGAAGGAAGTGATGCAAATCCTTTTTATGCTGAACTACTAAAATTTTATTTAACAGATCGCTTTGTTGTTTAAAAAATTTAGGTTTCCCCTTCTGCTCAAAGCGTTTATTCCAACGAAACATTTTAAAGAAAATCGAAAATGTTGGCTGATAATGGGCTTTTTCGATACCGATTTTTTGTTTCATAAACCGCTTCATAATACGGAAGACACGAATAGGATAAGGCGTATTGAGAAAGATGATGCAATCAGCTTGTTGGAAGCTTTCAACAACCCACTCCTCTTGATGAATTCCTTCAATAATCCAAGTGTTCGTTTGGAGAATGCTTTGTAAGTGCTCCTTTTTTTCTTCATCTGTTCGCCTAATATCCCCTGAATCCTTTCGAATCCATGCCACATTATCTAATTCATAAAAAGGAATCTGATAGGTTTTAGATAATTCCCTCGCTAATGTCGTTTTCCCACTGCCAACGGATCCAATAATATGTATTCTTTGTGGAAATCCTATCGTCACCGAATCATCTCCCATCTTATGTATCTTTGTAGAAATATTCCCTTTATTATACAATAATTTTAATAATGGTAAAGAGGAGGTTCATACATGTATCAACATAAATTCGAAAAGAATCTACAAAAATATAATTATCCGACTGAATATGATTACCTTTACGAACACTATCAAGATGATCTTCACTATATTTAGCATTATCTTGGTAAATGTATGCTAATTTCTTACCTCCATTTAGAAAGAGACTTTATCATCATATTTGATACAGTCGAATGTAAATTCTCGCATCTTCGGATAAAGAGGCTCGATTTAAGCCTCTTTTCTCACCTGATAATGCATTTGCACCATTTGACCGTATCGCTTTGTCTCCAGTAGCCTTAAATTTTCGAACGGACGTGGAGATTTAAACAAAGATATCCCTGCACCTAGCAAATGGGGAGTAATGGTAATAATCCATTCATCAATTAACTGTTCCTGTAAAAAGGCGTCTAGAATCCCCGCACCACCAACCATCCAAATTTTTGCACCTTGTTGTTCTTTTAATTGCTTAGTAAATGCGACAACATCCTCTTGAACAAACGTCACATGTTTATCTTTCCCAGATTGAGATGTTGTAAACACATAGCACCTTTTATCAGGATATGGGAACGTATCGCTATACGCTAAAATATAATCGTATGTTCGTTTGCCCATAATAACAGTATCAATAGTTTGATACATATCGGAGTAGCCATTATCTCCTTCCCCTTCCGTTTCTTCAAGCCACTGTAAATCATCATTTTCCTTGGCAATAAATCCATCTACACTTAATCCGATAAATACCACTATTTCTCGTGACATCTCGTCAACTCCTGTTCTTTTGAAAATCTCTTGTACAATCTCTATACTAGATATAAAACATGACAACTATTGGCATGATTAAATAAAAAGGTGAAAAAATATGTCCAAAGCCAAACGATTAATTGATATTTTGTTATTTGTCAGTGCTAAAAAGAAATTTACAGCTCAGGAAATTGCCGACACATTCGATATTTCGGTGCGAACGGTGCATCGTTACCTTTTAGATTTAAGTGACATGGGGCTACCTATCTATGCGGAGCAGGGCAGACATGGCGGCTATACAGTATTGTCAAATGCGATTCTCCCCCCTATCTTATTTACCGAGGAAGAAGCGGTCTCTATTTTCTTTGCGTTCCAATCTTTGCATTATTATCGTGACTTACCTTTTAATACTCAAATCAAGTCTGTTTCTCAAAAGCTTTATGATTCCTTACAGAAGGAGGCCAAGAAAAAGGTGGATACGCTGCAATCCTATATGGCCTTTTGGAATCCTAAAAGAGCCATTACAACACCACTCTTAACAGACGTTTTAGAGGCAATCATCAAGCAATCACAATTGCATATCCAATATGAATCAAAGTCTGGTATCACTTCAAAGCATGTCCAGCCTATTGGTGTGTACGCTCATGATGGCTTATGGTATATGCCTGCGTTACTATTATCAAACGAAAAAATTTTACTCTTTCGTGTTGATCGTATCCATGCCATTGAAGCCAGCGATGAAAGCCATAAGACGACTATGAATTTGCAGCAATGGCTCGAAAGTGCCTATGAACCTCAACATCCTATTCGCTTATATGTAGAATTATCAAGTGAAGGGGTTCGTCAATGTTTAAGTGAGCCACATCTTGAAAAAGCTGTTGTCCTACTTAGTGATGGTACAGGCTATATCGATATAATGATCGATCAAGGTGAACTTCAATTGAATAGCTCCCTTTTCTTTCGCCTCGGTCCACATGCGATTGTCAAAGAACCCCAAGCATTAATTCAACTATTGCGTCAGCATGCACACGAGCTATTAGAGATATATCCAGAGCCAAATGAAAGCTAATCTGTTAGATGACAATTTCGTCAGATTCGTGTAACCTTCATCGTTACTACTTTTTAGTAAACTATCTTATACTTGGCTTTGAAGGAGGAGATGACCGTTGCAACCAACCGACAACAACAAACGAATTGATACATTAGATTATTTAAGAGGATTCGCTCTACTTGGCATTATTTTAGTTAATATTCCCGCATTAATGTGGATTGAACCCCCTACATTAACGAGCGATATTGCCTATAGTCGCTTTTTAACTCTTTTTATAGAGGGTAAATTTTTCATCATTTTTTCATTTTTATTTGGTATAGGATTCTATCTTTTTATTTCTCGTGCCCTTGCAAGAAATGAAAAAGCTTATTCCTTATTTAGTCGCAGACTTTTGATGTTATTACTTATGGGGATTGTCCATTTCTATTTCCAACCAGGTGAAGCCTTAACGGTCTATGCCATTTTTGGCTTTTTAGCCTTGCCATTTTATAAAATACGCAAACAATTCAATCTAATCATTGGATTAATCCTATTAGCTATTACTGCTTATTGGGGCCTTAAAATTTTGATGCCCTTTCCACTGATTTTGCTAGGTCTAACTGCTGGTCAATATCGCTTATTTGAAAATATCTCAATTCATCGAAATAAAATCATACTAGTAACGATTGTTATGGGCTGTATAAGTATTGCTAGCTGGATTTATCAATGGCAGTATGTCCCTGATGCAATCGATACGATGGATCAGCTGTCCAAGGATCAGCTAGACGTCCATATTACAAATATCGAGCAATTTGCATTAATCGGATTACAGTTTAGCCCATTCGCTTCGGCATTTTACATGGGGACAATCATTCTATTACTACAAAGCTCTTTATTTCAACAACTGTTATCACCATTAAAGGCATATGGACGAATGGCCTTAACCAATTACTTGGGGCAAACCGCACTTATTCTAGTAATCGGTCATGCCTTCCAGCTCATTGGACAGCTTCGTTACATTGAGTCTTTGTGGATTTGTCTAGGTATTTATGTTTGTCAATTGCTCTTTAGCAAGCTATGGTTACATTTTTTCCGCTTTGGTCCTATGGAATGGCTGTGGCGAATGGGCACCTATTGGACAGCCCCTCCCCTACGCCAAAGCAAAAAAGGGCACTAATTATTTATCGTCAATGATAAACACCTATCAGTATTGGATTAAACGTCATATATTGGTAATGTACCCTACTCGCTTTCCATCTTTGCTCATATCTTCAGCAAGAAACACATCCCCATTTTATTTGGTCACTTATTGCATACATACGATTACGGTCAGAAATATGCAGATGTGACTAATTTAAAAACAGCGTAAGCCCAGTGCTGACGCTGTTTTTTTATTTTTATAAAATAGCTATTAAGAACCGAAAGTAAACATTTGGGACACTTTATAGGAAACAAAAGAAAATAAATCTAGTGACTCAAACTGTAGATAAACTATTTCTGGAGAGTTCAGATGCTAAAAATAGTTTGTCTCTTGCTTTATAGCAAATTTATCCAACATCATTTATACCTAGTGCTTTCTATGCTACAATTTACTATAAGTGAGGAAAGAAGGGTGTCTTATGAAAATATCTGTTTATGTTGCAAGTGCATTTAGCAAGGATCATAAAGGCGGAAATAAAGCAGGAGTGGTATTTATTGAGAATACATTGACCACTACTCAAAAAATGGCAATAGCCAAACAACTGGGCTATGCGGAAACCGCATTTATATCAGAATCTGAAATTGCTGATTATAAATTTGAGTATTTTACACCAAAAGAAGAAGTTGATTTATGTGGTCATGCCACAATTGGCTCTTTCGCGATACTGATGCATTTAAATAAACTTTTCAGGAATAGCTATACGATTGAAACGAACAGCGGTGTCCTTACTATTACCATAAAAGATGACATCATATTCATGGAACAAAACAAACCGAAATTCTATGATATTGTATCTCCAAACGAGTTCATCGACTGTTTTGACATTAAAGATATAGACAATAAATACCCAATTCAAATTGTCTCCACAGGCTTAAAAGATATTTTAATTCCTATAAAAAGCGAAACACGATTACATGCACTGCAACCTAATTTTGAAAAAATTAAAACAATCAGCAAGTATTATAATGTTGTCGGGATGCATCTATATACTTTTAATGACAATCGAATTATATGCAGAAATTTTGCTCCACTATACGACATCAATGAAGAAGCAGCGACTGGAACTTCAAACGGTGCATTAGCTTGCTACCTTTATGAAAAGCACTACTTGCAAAAAGAAGTCTATGTATTTGAACAAGGGTATTCTTTACACTCACCTTCCGAAATATTAGTTAAATTAGCAACCAATAGCAAGAATGAAATAGAAAAAGTTTATGTTGGCGGCAAAGGCTATTATTGTGAAACTAAGTGTTTAAATGTAGAAAATATTGAGTGTAAATAAAAAGGTTGAGAAAATAATTTCTCAACCTCAGACTGTAGACAAAGTATCTGATTATTCGATGCTTTGTCTTTTCTTCTTGGTAAAATGCAATCAAATATACCGCTAAAAAAATAGTTGTTCGTCACTCTTATAATCCTTGGACTAACATCTATATACGCGTTAATGCGCCATTAGGCTTTGGTAACTCTTGGGCTGTTATTTGATTCATTTTACAAAAATGTTTAAAAAATTGTTGTGCCAGCTCTCGTTCATCTGTGTCACTTTTTAATGAAACTATATCAAGCAAAATTTGAGCCATCCATAAATTTTCAAAATAACGATATTTACCTGTATTCCATGTCATTTTTTCAGGGAATTTTTCATTGATATAATAGTGCCAGAAAAGCAGCTGATCCGATTCCTGTTCTGTAAGTTGAATTCTGTATTTTGAATGAGCTGGAATATATCCATCTTCACAAAGCTTGCCGACAAAGTTTTCATTCACCATATAGACACCTAAGATACGTCTGTCTTTTTCAAGCATGCTGGAATCTTTTGCTGTTAAGAGGACAGCGCTATTTTGGTGCAAACGGCTCGGTTTGTTTGGCTTTCCTTTGTTATTACCACTTTTTAATATGCCCGAAAAAACTTTCCACTCTGAAAAAGAACTATCCTGTTCTTCTGTGTCACACCAAAAAACCATTTGTGATGCGGGATGAAGTTTATGGTTATGCATAAGTTTTTCATGTTCCAAACGAAGTACCAGTTTTTTTCTTTGTAGTATTTTTTCCTCTTCCTTCTTCCATTCTTCCTCTTTTCGCTCAATTTCCTTTTTTTGTATAATCTCTTCAAGTAACTTAGCATCACTTTTATCATGTATTTTTAGGTGCTTTCCAAATACATCAGGGAAAACAAACCTTTTATTTTCCGATCCGAAATGTATTTCAATACTAGAATCATTATGCTTAACTATACTACCTATGCCAAAACGCTTGTGTGTAACTTTCTTATTGATTAGATTCATTATTCTAGTCCTCCTTAAGGAATAAAAACTTGGTTACTATTAGATAGTAAATTAATCATTTTATTCAACTAACTTCCTTTAAAGCACACATAACTGTTTTGATTTTTTCTTCGGCTTAAAAAAGGATATTAAAAAAACGTACCCAAATTCTATCTGTAAAAAAGGACATCGGAATTCGAAATACGATTTTAAAAAAGTAATTGTAAGACTATTATAACATTTTTTTAAAAAATTACAAATTTATTATTGACATCACATTTTACCATAAGGTAAAATGATTATTTATTCTTTGAATTACCTTGAAATAGCTATGTAATAAAAGCCTCCAAAAATCGCAAAATTTCTGGAAAACGCCTCTTTAAATAACCACTTGATTATTGGTGCTAAACATAGGAGGGCTTCATGAAATCAATGATGTTCCCTATAAAGAGACCCCCTGTTGCAAAAGTTTTTTGTAAGAAAATCAAGTTAGGGGTTTGGTTCTAACAAGCTTCTTACCTTCCTCTGCTTTAGATAGCAGCTTATTTAATTGTGGTCGGTCTGCTTTCGCTCCAGTGAATTTCTCTTTGTTAATAACCGTTGCCCTTCACTCACCACTATTATTCAAAACCTGTCATTTTAAAAAAATGCATTTTATACGCCTATTTGCTTGCACGATCAACAACCACTCCAATCAGAGCTAAAAAACGAGCCCAGTGTTATATTGTTGTAGGTGGTTTTCTATTGCCTCTTTGCCAACATCAGTAACCTTTTAGGCTATGTATGCCAAATGATTCTTCACCTGTCACTTATCCTAAACATATAATGCAAATAATACCCTTTTTTGTAGGGAGGATTTTATGAAAAATAACAAGGGCTATAGGAATAGCGAGGGGATCGAATCAGTTAGCCAAGCAGCTAAGCTGGCGGTCATTGCAGGAGCCATTACAACACTCGGTGACGCAATAGCAACTATTGCGGCTGGTCTTGCTTTAGAGGATGAGTTGAAGGAAAATGAAAGCAATAGCAATGATATTGACAAACTACAAAAGCAAATTGACGAATTAAATTATGAATTGAAGCAATTAAAAAGGATGTTACGTTAGAACAGTATTTATACCAAAAAACGACAATATCTTTTGGATATTGTCGTTTTTAGGCTATTTAGCAGCCCAAAGATCAATCTCTATTTTAATATCTGGTAGCCCTAAAGCCGTAACATAAGCAACAGTCATAGAGGGATAGGAATCACCAAACATGGCTTCCCATTGCTGATCGAAATAAGCCCAATCAATCTCCTCTGTTGCCCAAATGTTAGCCTTGACTACATGACTAGCATCCAATTCCTCAGCTGCTAAAATCGTTTCTATATTATTAAATGTATTGGTTATTTGTTCCTCGAATCCTTGAGGCAATTGATCATCTTGACCAATACCTATTTGTCCTGAAAATGCATACATTGTTGCATCTTTCGGGATGATTGTTACATGGCTATATTTTCCGACTGGGTAAGGCACCTGCATTGGATTTTTACGCACTATTTTTACTGTCATCTTCCATACTCCTTTAGGTTCTTATTTTTCTAAAAAAGGGCAAACTTATCCCTTGTTCAACGATTTTAGAAAAAAACAGCCGTGGAGAACCCTATACCCATGCTTAAAAAACGAATAGATCTTTTTTTCATGTAAATTCTCCTCCTGTTCCCTAAAGTTATTTTCACTTTACCATTTCTATTCTAGCTAATCAAGGAAGCGTAGAGACGATTTATGAGTTTCTTTATTATTATTTCTCAGGCAATTAACTATATAACCATAACGAATACAGCATATAAATAATAGTGTAAAGCGAAATTAGCCTTACACCTCCGAAATTGTTACCAGGGTCACACCATCCCAAGTGACTCTTCTCATCTTAAAAAACTAGGCTCTCCTAATCGGAGCACCTAGTTTTTTTGTTCCTATGCGTGTTCATTACTAAAATAGCATAGCATCCTCAACAAATTCTGAACAGACTATCTAAAATTGTTATATTCATAAATGCCATAATGGTTCTATACTGCACTTCATTTAATTTTTAACTTACCTATTACTGGATAGGCATAGATAGTCACTTCTTTTTTGGAGGGTGTTTTTCGAATTAGGTTCTATATAAAGGTGAATTGATTTTATACGTTTAGCCCTCTTCGCAATATGAATGCCAAATAAAAATTCACTTTTACTCCATACATAAATTTGCTATACCAATTGTAAAAACTGTTTCAATTGGTTGTCTATCTCAAGAGAATCCTGTTCGTTTTGTCCAATTCCGAAGCAATGTCCCCACTTAGATTCGATTGGTCGATAAACTGCATTAGGCATGTGCTTTACTTCATAAGTATTATCCTCTGGCGGAAAAAAAAGATCGGTCGACCCTGGCATAACAAGGGCTTGAGCAGTGATACAGTTTAACGCTTTTTCAAAATTTCTGTTGTCTTGAGGATTAGCACTTATATCTCCGTTAATACCTGTTCGTAGCATGGCAATCAAGTCGTTTGCATCAAAGGAAAGAAACACTTTATCCCAATAATCTTCTAGATATGCCTTTAATGTCATGTACCCTTCTTCTTGATAGAGCTGTTCTAAATAGTAGGCTTGAGAAAATCCCCATGGCGCATAGGCGCGTCCCATCGCAGCAAGTCCTGCTGTAGGCTGATTAGTGTAGAAGCCTCGCTTCCAGTTGGCGTCTGCTTGCAATGCTGTGATAAGGCTCTCAAAAACAACTTGTGCATGTGGTCTGGTCTTTGCTGTTCCGCCAAACGGTGCAATCCGTTCGACCATCTCAGGATAACTTCTTCCCCATTGAAAGGTTTGCAGCGCACCGAGTGACCATCCAACGACTAGAGCAATTTTCTTAATACCAAATTTTTCAGTTATGAGTCGATGTTGTAACCGAACATTATCATAGATCGTTACAAGTGGAAAATTACCTTTATCCATAGGAGCCTGTGTATTGCTTGGAGAGGAGGATAATCCATTCCCAAACATATTAGGCACGATTATAAAATATTTGTCTGGATCAAGTGCTTTGCCAGAACCAATCAACCACTCATTATCCGTATGCTGGCCAGCAAACCAAGTAGGATAAACAATCACATTTGATTTTGCAGTATTTAAAGTTCCATAGGTTTTATAAGCAAGAAAAGCTTGAGGCAATTTTTGTCCCGATTGTAGCAAGACATCTCCAAGTGAATAAATTTCGTAATCTTTCATAATTCAAATCCCCTTTTATAAAATTTTGCGTGTAGCTTGATTTTTACTCTACGATACTGTTACCATCAAATCAACGAAACGTTTTTGAATATAACGTTCATTTTTTTTGAATTAAGAGGTGCTGTATCAATGGAAATCCGTCAGCTTAAAACATTTTGGACGCTTGCTTCCACTCGCAGTTTTAGTCGCACTGCCGAAGTGTTGAACTATGTTCCGTCTACTGTAACCATGCAAATCAAGGCGTTAGAAGAAGAATTGGGCGTCAGGTTATTGGATCGCTTGGGCAAGAGTGTCGTATTAACAGATGCTGGCCACCAGTTATTGCCCTATGCTACCAAAATATTAAACGATATAGAGGAAGCCCGTTGTGTCTCCAGTCAGAACGGAGAATTAACTGGCACAATTATCATTGGTGCAGACGAAGTACTCTGTACATACCGTTTACCAGCATTACTCAGAGATTATCGTCAACAATATCCCCATGTTCGTCTGCTTTTTAAACCTTTGTCTGGTCAAAATTTGAAACAAAGTCTAAGAGAAGGAGATGTTGATGTGGTCTTTATGCTAGATGAACCTATCGTATCATCAGATCTTCATACAGAAATTTTATTGGACGAACCGTTTCTTATGGTCGTTTCCCCCGACCATCCATTAGCTTCTCGTGCTACATTAAGCATAGAAGATTTTAATAGAGAGCATATTCTATTAAGTGAAAAAGGTTGCTCTTATCGGACTTTCTTTTATCGTACTTTGGTAAAGAATGGGGCAGACAGCTTGACTGAACTTGAGTTTAATAGTGTAGAAGCCATTAAACAATGTACAATGGCGGGACTCGGTATTGCCTTATTACCAAAAATGGCGCTAAAGGGAGAAATGGAGCGAGGTGAGCTGATCCCTCTACCTTGGGATTTATCTGAAATACAATTTGCCACTCAAATGTTGTGGCATCAAGAAAAATGGATTTCTCCATCGATAAAAGCCTTTACAGATTTAGCAAGAAATTTACTACAGTAATATTCTTAGGAGGAAGGGGCGGATTCAGAAGTTAATGATACTGAATCGACCTTTTTCTAAAGAAAGGAAACAGACTCAAATTAGTGCACAAAGGACTTAAAAAATGTGACTACAACATCAAATTAAGGCTGCTTGAGGCTATGTTCAAAGCAATAGAAAAAGCCACCTCCCATTACGGGACATGACTTCTTCCTAAATCTCTTGATATTCACTTTTCAATATTGAAAAAATGGCAAGATCAACATACTTCCCTTTTTCAAGTTCGTGTTGTCTCAAAACACCCTCTTGACTAAAATTTAATTTTTCCAACAATCTTATAGATGAATTGTTTTCTGGCTCTATTTTCGCTTCGATTTTATTTATTCCCATCGACGTAAAAGCAAAATGTATAATCTTACTTAAAGCCTCTTGCATAATACCCTTTCCCCAGTGTTCAGGTTTTAAATCGTAGCCGATTTCTATGCGGTTATGTTCTTTCTCATAATTCAAATAACCACAAGTGCCAATCACTTTTTTGGTCTTAGCTTCTTCAATTACCCATCTTAAGCCAGTTTGTTCTTTGAAAATTTTATCATACCAGTTTAATTCATGTAATGCATCATCAACTGAAGCAAATAATGTTAATGGCAAATACTTGACCACTTTTTCATCAGAATAAAGTGCAAAAATATCTTTGCAATCATCAACTATACCTTTTCGTAAGATGAAGCGTTCCGTTTCCAATTTAGGAAAATCTTTAAATTCGAAATTTATACTCATCATAACTCCTTTTTTCACCATCATTAGCATTATTCATAAATAAATAGTAACACATTATATTCAGAAAATTATCATAACTATTCAATTTGTACATGCAACTCTTTTTATCATTACAAAAACAAAAGCCACATCTATTGGATGTGACTCAATAATTGATTATTTATAACAAAGTTCGAGACTTAGCACTATTGCCAGATACAATAAATTTATCTGTTTCTTCGTCAAAAGCTATAGTGAAACTAAATTCATTCATTAAGCTTCCTGTATAATCACTAAGACTTAGTGTAGGACTAACCCAAAACACAACTTCATTTCCATCAACCTTCCAGCCGCTCTCAAAGCCTTTGTGCTTATCTTCAAGACGCTTTCCGATAGTTTGTCCGTTATTACTAATGGTATTTTTCACTAAATCAATAAATTTATTTTGCGTTTTTATTTCCATTTAATTCCTCCATTCATACTAATAATAGCTTTAATAGTATTATATGGTTATGAATATCAAATTAAAACATTTTTGATGCCTAATCTCTAAAAAAAGCAAAGGAAGCTCTCTCTGACACACTTAATATCTCTTTCTAAAATTAAAGAGCATCATTCCTTACTTGAATGATGCTCCACTAAATTAAACTAAGGATTACCCTTATTTTCCCAACCATTTTTAGAGGTACCATGATTTATTATAATCGCTCTAAATCCTGGTATTCTTTCATGTAAGGACCTTCCTCTGCAACAAATGAATGATACAATGCCTTTACTGCGAAGTTTTTCTCTAAACCCATTTCAGATTTTAGCTTTTTTAATTCATCATGCAACGCTCGATGTTCATTGATAAGCTTTAGCATTGTTGTTTTATTATATTTCATTACATCCGTCCTTTTTGTTTATAACTTGAATAATAACTTTAAAATAGTTAAATTCAGGGGAATTATGTGGAACTGCAAAATCCTCGGGCATCTGATGAAGTTTTATTATTTTTTGACGTGTATCTGGCCATTTAAATGCTTTATCAATAAACGTTTTAAATTTTTTCATGTCAAAGCTCGGGTTATTTGTTGAAGCTATATTACACCATTATCACTCATAATCGCAAGAACAACTTTAAAGATGCAACAGATACTTTAGTACAACATTACTTTATCACGAATATTTCATTTTCTACACTTCCCATTAATACATCACCTATTTTCACTTGATCTGACCATTTAAAATGACATAGGATATATTTCCACATAAAAAGCCTCCATCCTAAGATGAAAGCTTTGTAAGTTAACAAAAGTCTATGGCATAAATTCATGAAAACCTTCTTTAAGAGAACTACTCGTAAAGGTTAAGTTCAATTCGGATAAATCACTTTAATCTTCAACTTTGGAGTACAATCATAAGTTACGCCCCATAACCCTTGATAGGTAAGCATTTCTAGGCTTACCTAAAAATACTGTGCTCATAAAGATAGTCATAGGAAAGGTCAACAAACAAATATTCATGTTCGTTGATGGCGATGGAGAATGTTCTAGTAATTTCCCCTGTTTCAATATCACGGTATAATTCTGAGATTTCCCCACTTTGATCATTCCGCATTTTAATAATTGTTTGGAGGAAGTATGGGCGCCAGCTCCAGTTTTTATTAATGGCTCTTGGCTGTACTTCCCAGTTACCATCAATTCGCATAATATTAGGTGTTAATTGGAAACCATCCTCATTACATATATAGAGTCGGAAAGAGTAATTATCCAATAACTCGGCAAGATATTCTAGCTGGGATACATTGTCGCTCGTTGGTTTCACACGGTGAACAATTGCCTCTAATTCCTCTCTTAATTTTTTCAACTGCACATATTGCGCCTCTAGCATTTTCTTTTCAGAAGTAATGAATTGCTGGCATTCCTTTTTAAAGCGTTCCTTTAACACATCTTTATCGACAAAGGTCATTGCTGGATTCGCTAGGTACGGACCTTGATAAAATCTACCGCCGTTTTTCCAGGCAAATTGTAGCTGGTACACCGTTTCGATATCTTCAAATAAAAGATTGGCACCAATTTTATAGGCAAGGCTACCAATAGCGGAAATCATGTCCGATTGAGCTGACCAAGAATCATAATTTAAATCACGTGTATTAACCTTTAAAATATGAGGTGCCAATAAAGCAATATGCTCTAAATGACTTTCTGCTCCAACTTCCTGCACAGCGGTTTTCACCCCAAAAGTCGTAAAATAACGCAGGGCGTGGTGTAATTTATTTATATCTCCTAAAAAACGGTGCTCTGATACAACCAGTACGATACGGCGTAAATCCTCTTCAGCTATATATTGTTGGATAATATTAAAATGACTTTCACCAAAATCTTGCATTAGTAAATTTGGATTACTTGGAATGTAAATATCTATATCAGATGCAATCTCATCAATTTTGGCTAATGCCGCATGTAAAATTTTATGCTCCATATCAATTCGATATTCTTCTGGAATATCTTCATTATTGACGAAATCCTTTAAATTAATTTGTTGCCCTTCAATTTGGAGATGTCCGGAAATTTCGTAGGCAATCACCGTATGCGCGTCTGCGCTAAATATCGGTTGATAATACCCATGTATTTGATCTAAATTTGTTAACACTTCAATTGCGTCCATCATCGAAACCTCCATTATGAATAACTTCTTATTGTTATTCAAAAATAACATTATATAGTGCATTAATAGCTTAAAAAATGCTCTCTGACTGTATAATAAGTGGTTTAAAGTAAAATCGCAACTTCACTTATCATAATTAATGGAAAATCTAACCTAAATTTTTGCCTTTTCTTCGCTTTAACCAGTGTTTGATTTTCACCATTTCTAACGACTTTCAGACAGAATAGGTTGCTTTCTCTACTATCTGATCATTTTTAAACCAGTAAAACATTTTTTCAAGGCTGTACTCTCACTATAACGTATGCAGCATACCGCGGAAACAGCCATGACAATACATGATAATAACCCTATCTATACTAAATAAATCAGTCATTTACCCAGCAATTCAGGACAATTTTATGTTATTTCAACCTTCAATACTTATTGTAAAAAAATCTATGTCCAATAGCCCATCTGCTCGAAAAATCTAAACAGTCTGTCGCCCAGAAGTCAGGGATGAAAAAAAGCAGCATTCCAAATTGGAGTGCTGCTCATCATTATTCAGACAGGAAGAAATACCAAATGATTGCTAGTACCATTAACGATAACAGAACAGCTATGGTTACGCGAAGTGGTGAAATTGGCGCATTGCCGCCTACTCGCCCCGTTTGTCCGTTCACCATAAAGCGATAAATCTTTTCCTTATAGCGGAAGGAGGATAGCCAAATCGGTAACATTAAATATTTGTATGTAATATCATCATGATTTGTGGAAAAGCGTAAATTTGATACTACATCCGCACGATTTTCCCAACGAATTTTGGACGTAATTTGTGCATGGAGATGATCATGGATTTCATTTTTTGCTTGGCTCCATCCATCCTGCAAGCCGATACTGTAACGCTCTGATAAAAATCCAGCTACATATTCTGGTTTATAGGCTTTATTATTTAAAAGGTTAAAAGGTTCAATCTTGCGCATCATGTCGCGATCATATCGGGTCGTTGCACTGACTAAGTGATCATCGATAAACTCCTGATAAAAGCCACTTGTTGAATACCAATCGGTTTCCGTGTGCGTTTTCCCATCTTTATCAGTAACCGTTCGATGACGTCCATATCTAGCAGAATATCTAGAGCTTGTTTTGGAGTCAAATGTCCAATATGGAAGATATACTCCTTTAAAAGCATCGGGTCTTGCACTAGTTTTAGCAGCTTTCGGTGTAAACCATCTGCCTTTAATCCATTTTTGAAAATGTTCTCCTGCTTGCTTATCTGTTACTTCAAAAGCACATACCCCATTCGGTGCAAGTGTATTTTCAGCGCTAGCCTCCATAACCTGATTGGAACCACAGTAAGGGCAACTATCTGCAACCTGTAGAGCATCATATATCGTTTCAGCAGCACAGGCTTTACAAATGACCGTTTTTTTCTCCACGCCCCAATTGAAATTTCCACGTTCTTCTGCGTTGAAGAAGTCCATTTCCTGGGCAACTTTTTGTTCCTCCTGATCAGGCGTTGCTATTTCAGTCTCAAAGCCACAATACGGACAAGTCAGTTTACCCGTGGAAGGATTAAATTCAATTGATGCGCTACATGACGGACATTCCGCATCAAAGTCAAGCTGCACTTGTTTGACATTTTCAACATCTTGCGTTGACATCAGTCTTCATCTCCTTACTTGACGTCATTCTCATCAAAAACATCGCCACATTCTGGACAGAATTTAGGCGGATTCACTGGGTCCTCTGGTGTCCATCCACATTTATCACATACATAAAGTAAAGCGCCAGCTGGTTTTTTTGCCCCACACTCACTACAGAATTTACCTTTATTGACCGCACCACAAGTACATGCCCAGCCTTCTTCCGCTGGTTTTGCCGCACCACACTCTGAACAGAATTTCCCCGTGTTTTCATGACCACATGCACAAGTCCATGTATCAGTTGCTTTCGTTGCTTGATTTTGCATCGCAGCTTGCTTATTTTGCTCATTTATTTGATAAAGCTGACTAGCATTGACGCCACCAGCTTGTGCGGCCATATTCATGCCCATAAATCCTGCCATCGCACCGCCCTCATTGTTAGCAGCTGCAATCATAGCCTCTGCCTGCGCACCCGTTAAATGGGCAGCTGCCATGCCTGGATCACGCATAACGGCACTACGTTGTAGCTGTTTAATCATGGCTTCATCTTCATCAGAAGCCTTGAGCGTACTGATACCAAATGACACAACAGCCAAGCCACGTGTTGCAAGCCATTTTTCTGATAATACCTTATTGAGTGCATCTGCTAAAGCAACTGTATGAGCAGGTATTTCACTATAACGAACGCCACTTGCTGAAATTTGCGCGAAAGCAGGCTGTAATGCTGTCATTAATTCCGATTTTAACTGGCTATCAATTGCTACTCTTGTGAATTCATGCTCTACATTGCCACAAACATTTGTATAGAATAATAATGGATCAATAATTTTATATGAATATTCCCCGTGACAGCGAATTGCAATGTCAATATCTAAACCAATATTGCGATCGATGACACGGAATGGAATGGGTGCAGGTGTTCCATATTTGTTCCCTACAATTTCCTTCTTATTAAAATAGTAAACTCGCTGATCTTTCGCAGGCTCTCCTCCAAAAGTGAAACGCTTGCCTATTTGCTTAAACGTTTCCAGAATACCTTGCGACAAATCTGAATCAAACATTATTGATGGTTCTGTTGACGTATCATAAACATATTCTCCAGCCTCTGAAGAAAATTCAACAACTTTCCCCTGCTCAACAATCATCATACATTGCCCTTCATTGATGGCAATAATCGAGCCATTGCTAATGATATTGTCATTGCCTTTATTTGAACCTCGTTTAGAAGTACGTTTCACACCCTTTGTTACAAGAACATCTGCAGATAATGCCTCACAATAGAAATACTCACGCCATTGATCCTCTAAGACGCCTGTTAATGCCCCAACTCCTGCTTTTAATAAACCCATAATTTTTCCCACCTTCATATTAATGTTTAGCTTATTTTATCATCTATCAATACTATGTAATACGCAAAATAAGACAAATTGTTTCATTTTCTTCGTATAATAAAAAACGAGCAGCCTCTATGAAATGAATCATAAGAGCTGTCTCGTTACATTTTCGTTATTAGGATAAGGCAGCTATTATAACAAGCACCCATGCGACGATAAATAACATTCCGCCAATTGGTGTAATCGCCCCTAGCTTTTTCACACCTGTCACGGCAAGCACATATAAGCTACCAGAAAAGAAAACAATCCCTGTAAACATCAAATATACTGCCCAAGAAAGCAGACTAGAGCTTCCTAAAAGTGCCTCATTAGAGAGAATACCTAGCCCCATAATCCCTAAAGCATGATACATCTGATATTGCACAGCCGTTTCCCAAATCGCTGCATAATGCAGTGAAGCAAACTTATCCTTCAGTGCATGTGCCCCGAAAGCACCTAAAATAACACCAAGACCTGCCAAAATCGCACCTAACACTAAAAACATTTCCATCTGTTGCTCTCCTATTTTGCCTCAACAGCAATTTCTTTATATTTGGCATCCCAAGCAGGATCAATTTTACTTAAAGAGACCGGGCGCAATGTATCCTTATGCGCAAGAATATGTACGGATTGAGCTGTGGCTGCCACCGTGCCATCCTCATGTAAAATTTCATAGCTATAGGTTGTTCGTAAACGATCATGCTTCTCCAACCAAGTACGTACTGTCGCTACTTGTCCATAATGCATGGCGGCCTTATACGAAATCGACAAATCCATTACTGGGGAAACATAGCCATCTTTTTCTAAAGCAGCATACTCAAAACCTACATCATTCACCAGCTGCGAACGCCCAATCTCCATCCAAATGATGTAGTTTGCATGGTACACCACGCCCATTTGGTCGGTCTCCGCATATCGAATCTCAATCTGTTTTTCACTCACAAACATTTTCTTCACCTCGTCCTACATTATAGCGTAAAAGTATTGATTTGGCGGGGTTTTTGCTCTAGCGATTAGAAAAAGTTTAAAAATCTAATTTTACAAAATTTTGAAATTAAATTCGGAAATATATTTGGTAAAGAATGTTGGTTTCCGTTTTTACCCGTTGTACCCCGATTAATTGGGGTACAAATTGGGGTACACTGGGGTACACAAAAATACACACCGGGCAGGTGCAATAAAAAAAGTCGCTCATTTTTTTGAGTGACTTTTTGATTACCATTCTATATAGGTGTTTAATTTATTCTACAATATGCAACTTATTTTTTTCATTACATCAATCCCAAAAGAGTTCAATTCTTTATGTATCAATTCGCTATCTTGCAACCCTTGACGATAGCTGTATTCCAAAAAAAATGACTCTACTATAAACATAGCACTTTCTAGTTCGTCTAATAATTTTCTTTGTTCATCATTTGACAATACTCTTTTTAACATATCCATTAAAGTAATTGCATTTGTATTAGCAATTTGATATTCGGGATCATTAATGCATTTTCTGTACGCTACTTCATGAATTTGTTCTTCTAAAATTTCTTTAAATGCTGTTTCAATTGTATTTTCCATATATTACCTCCATAAAATGAGGACATTCACTTTAAATCACAATTGTTTTTAGTTATAATTAATTTTGGTTAGTGAGTGAATGAAAGTGAATGTCACTCGTAATTTTCCACATCTCAAGTTGCTGCTTGGGATGTGTTTTTTTATTTTCTCTTAATTAATACCAGTGATTCTTTAGCACCCCCTGTATTTTATTATTAATGACTCCTATAGCCTTAATAATTGTTACATTTATGGTAGCATTGGAAGCATTAAATTTAAATGGGTTTCCCGACCAATTGAAAAATATTTGTACAGTTCTTACACCGTTCGACAATTTTCTTGTTTTCAAAGCGAAAAGACGCCAACTAATTTCCCATTAGGTGTTAATATTACTTTTTTTACCACCACTCTTCTTTTGCATTTATATAACCCATAAAAAGCAAAATTTCCTTCCTCCTCCATATAAGAATAGATTTTGAGAAATACACATCTCGTACGGATACGATCAAAATAATAAATAGCTAAAAGTTGTAATGTCTCGATGTCCATACTTTAGTATTCGAATTATTTGCATTTTTAAAACTAATCGACATTAATAAAATATACATGTTAAATATAAACAGATTACAAATAGCCACTCGAATCATCTAACGAGTGGCCTATTTATATCAATTCCTGCAATTCAATCCAAAGTCTGCCGAACTGTTTGGTATGCAATTTGGTTAAATCGACATTATTATATATTTTCTTTCTTGGAGGTGCCATTTTACAAATAAATGCTGGTTGTAGTTCTCCTGATGTTCGAACGCTCACAATTGCATGATAGGCAGGCAATTTATGTGCTTCTTCTATTGGTATAGTATCTTCGAACCGATGCTTAGATAAATCAAATGTTTTCGTATGATCATTCATAAATAGGAATTGTTGTACTCCTCCACCTTGTAAGTTTTCTTGTAATGACGGGGATAACTTATTCCAATGATGGAATGCATATAAACTGCCAAGACGTTCTTTTCTGCCCTCTGTGCTAATGCGCCCCATTAATTTACTTAGCCCATCTGTTTGGTACTGTTCTGGTTCATTAAAAATCACGAAACAGCCATTTTTCTTCTCTTCTTTCGTCATTAACATACGAGTCATAAATGTTTTAAGTGTAACCCAGTGCACCAGTGTTTTGGTTGCTAACTCACCTAATTTTCGATTCGGAATACGTAGTATTATCACCTTGCCTTCCTGCATCCACTGCGAGAAATCTACACTCTCAAGTGGATCTTGGGCAAAAGTATCATATAACACATCATTCCCGAAGAATTGATCAAGTCGATTAAGAATGGCATCGGCTTTACTGCCTAATGTATCATTTGTGCCCCAGGACATTAATTCTTTTGCTAGGCGTTGATTGCCAGAATCAATGAGCTGTGCAATGACATCTATTCTAAAATCTTCATCCTCAATTATTTGTTTGATTTTGTATAGTGAACCTCCTGCGGCTTTGGCAGCTGCTTTCAAATACTTTTGAGACCTTGTGAGTCCGTCAATCTGCATGAAGTCTATCATCTCATCCGCGAAACGAGAAGCCCCGTTACGACCAAGCTTCTTGATAACCTCTGTTAAATCCATAGGTACTTTATATTCATCATCTGAAAGATCAATATCTATGATTCGGTCTGCTGGTAATAAATCGCGCGCGCTATCTGCCATACCTCTGCCATCCTCGTTGATGGCGTCTGGAATGACAAAGCTAATGTTATATTTAGTGTTGCAATCTACTATCCAATTTATAATAGCTGTGTCTTTCCCTGCACCTTGCCCGCCTATAAAGGTATAGCCGCGATAAAATTCATCTGGATTGGAGACAGGCATGAAAACATCTATTTTAGAGTCCTTAACTTCTGCTACCCCCAAATGTATGCCATTTTGATCTTGCATAGCTTTGGGGATATCTACCTCAACCTGCCTTTTAGTGTTTAAAGCGTCAGCATACTTCCTTTGCAACTCTTTATTGGGCATCATCATCGCCAGTTTGCTCATTTCATCTGTACTCACTAAATTAACATTTGGATCATGACGAGTTGTAGTATTGAGCTTTAAAAAGTTCATTTCATCAATGATTTTTGCTCGTTTTTTCTTTGCTGATACTTTCACGTTGTGCAGCTCATTCGTTTCTGCTAAATCTTGCAAAGCAAGCGAGATAGATTCAGCCACGCTGTCTCGTGTCAATCTATCGGCAGAGTGAGAAGCTACACGTATATGAGAACGAAAAACAGGTAAGTTACCTTTCTCTCGGTTCATGTGAGTCGTACCTATTTCATCCTCTAAAGAATGAGCTTTAGTTATCACATCTTTCTTTTCAATCTTTTTATCTGATTTTAAAAATGAATTATTGAATGCTTGGAAGATGTCTGTGATTAAATCGTTTATCTCATTAATAAGAGCACTAGCACCTGATTTAAATGCGTTGCCAATACGTTTACTATTCACTGTAGCTCTTTGAGGTACTTTCCCTTTAGTTGCTTTTTCATACGTCCATTGAGCATTTTTCACCCATTTGTTGCGATTCTCCACTTCGTTACAGATGCTTAAACGAGCTGTATCACCATCATATTGAAGTTCTTCGATTACGTTTAATATGTTTGATATTGGTGTTTTCACATCATTCGAATTGCTATTTAAACTAAATATGTCATGCTTTAAGTATCGTAATTCTTGGACTATTGTATTTTCGATCGGTATATGTATATCATCCATAGTTGCTTCAGCAAATGTAACACTCATTTTATTTTCAATTTTTCTTTTTAATTTTTGAGCCTGAAATTCACTTGTCGCGACATAAAATTCTATAATCTTCTTCCCGTTTCGTTGTTTGAATAGTACTTCAAACCAAAACAAATCCTTTTCTCGGAATCTGAATTTGAGACCTTCTCTTTCAAGGCGTGATCCGGGCTTTTCATACATCTCATACATTTTATGCAAGGCCCGCCACAAGCGCTTATTGTTATTAGTGACATTTGCATGCGGAATAATGCGATATACAATCATATTATTCCGCACATACTCAAAATAATTTGACACTTTCAACTTATTTTTTAGGTTTTTGAATGTAAATACAGATTTAGACGTCTCCTCACGTAACGCTGGCAAATATTCATTTATCACAGCTGGATAGTACATTGTCATATCAAGCACCTGCCAATACACAAAGAGATGCAATTAATACGCATGAATACACCCCTAAAGGTTTTATCATACCTTGCCCTGCTGCTGTACAAACAATAACTGCTGCACCTGTAGCTAAAGTTGAATATCCAATTAAATCTGGTAAAACCCCTACAAACCAATCCCATGATGTACTTATTACACTTGTAACCGTTTCAGATGCAGACTCTTTAATATGAGCAATTAATTTACGATCTGCTTCTTCAATCCATTTATCGATGAAATTCATTACTCCATCCCTTCTATATTGATTTTAGGAAGTCTCTAATATCAACAGCATGGCGAGCAAGTAGGTAGCCACAACATACGCCAATCAACAACTCGATAGCTTTTGAACGATGTCCTAGTGTCCATGCAGCTCCTGCAAAAATGATTACTAGTACTACTCCCGCATCAAATATGTTCATCACTGCATCATACACATTTTTGAATGTACTATCCGTTGTAGCAGCAAACACAGTGATGGGTGATGTCACAACAGAAGTTGGAATTGATAATGTGATTAGTTTAGGCATTATAAAGGATGATTTCTTTTTAATTTCATCGATTTCAACTAGCACCTGAGTCAAGTTCGGATTCTTATAATCTTCTTTCAAAAAATCATAAGCAGGGTTTAAAATCATCTAATCGCCTCCATGTATTTATTATTCACCTCATGGTAAAACTAACAACAAAACATTGAGAGGACGGATAAAATGCCTTTTGTAATTGGACTAGGAATCGGCGCTGCTGTCGGTATTGCCACTCACATTATCGGTGCGTTTCTTTAATTGTTCCTGCATACGAGCAAGCTTTTCTTCTGCTGTTTCAAGCGATGATACTTGCTCGTTTTTGTTTTTTTTAGATGTTACCTTTGTTGCTTCTTTTAGAGCTATGTCTGCAAGTATTAATTTTTTTACATAGCCAGAAAAATTCCGTCTCTTTACGTGGTCTAAAATTTTCTTATCTGATTCATTGTTACGGTTAAAGGCTACAGGTTTTGAAAATCTGTTCTTTTCCATGACTACCACTCCTCACTAACGATATGAGCGATATTAGCGTATTATACATAAAAAATGACGGATATTGAGTCCGCCATGTCATGAAAGCTAATAGCGCTTGCTGCTATATAGCTTATGCTCGTATATTAATAATAATGTCTGTCCAAACGAACAATTTACAAATGTCTTTTATCAACATTATTCTTTATCTAAAATTCTACTTTTATTTGGGTAAAAATTGACGTTGTTCAGGCTTAATCATCCTCGTCAACCAGCGATGCTTTTTGTATGCGATCGAATGTAATACGCTTTATTGAAAAGTCAGTATCTAATAGTAATTCCTTTTTGTAGATATCTTTGCCAGTGATCTTCCCTACTTCATCATACAACTTGTGATTATCCCACAACGTTAGCCTAACGAGTTTTCTTAACTTAAATGCTCTTTGTATGATTTGTTCTATCTCTTCTAATTCCCACTCTGTTAAGTCACGTCTTTCATCATAAAATTGCTCTTTTTTCCACTCCTTCAACTGAACCAAGTGTTCAGGCAGCATCAACGATGTCCATTTAATATCTCCACGGTCATGTATCAATACAATCACTCTCCACTAGAATTCGGTATCAGAAATACTCAAAATATCTAAAAAATGTACTTTGTGAACATTAAAGTATTTATCTTTGATGTGAATTAGCTTAGTGTTTACATCCATGTTTGTGACCATACCTTCTAAAAGCTCATCGTGCTTATAGATGGTAAAAGCTTTGGTCTGCTTTTCTTCCATTGCTTCAGTTAATGCATTTGCTATTTCTTCTAAGTCAAATTCGTCTCGATCCATGTGCTTTGGTTCTTTCTTTTTAGTAGGCGTTTTTGTTTTAGCTGCCACTTTAGCCACTCCTCTTAAGAACGTTCGTTCGTTTCTATAGTAGAACAAACGTTTTTGTTTTGACAAGAGTAAATTACAGGAAAAATGAAATCTCTGTTAAAAAGTATACTTTTATAAATAATATTATTTTTATATTGACCAACATTATAAAGTAAAGTACAATGAAAACAAATACTAAGAAGAGGTGTTTTAAATGACGACATTAAGTAAAAAAGAACAAATCATTCAGGCTTCAATTAACATTCTCAGTCAAGCTGGTGCTGCTGGTAAAAAGTATAGTGATTTAATGGAACTACTTGAGGGTATATTCCCTGACTTCCCTAGAAACACAATTCACGGAACCGTTTGGAAACTTCATAAAGAGACTGATGAAATCAAGAAGAGTGGACGTGGTCAATTTATACACAAATCTTACTTGAGTACACATGATATGGATGGAGATGGGTCTTCAACTTTATCAGACTTTTTGAATAGAAAAGAGTATAATATTATAATCGAGTATTTAGAAGAGTTTCGTGCAGATTTTGAAACAGTAGAAATCGTGGAATTAAGTGGTTTGGATCGCGATTCCTTTAACAAGTTTAACTTTTTACTACAGATGTCTAAAACACTTAATTCAATTAATGAATAATAAGCTAAAGACATTTTGTTGTGTTTAATCTTTTAAGCAAAAGAAAAGAGTAAGTTCACTCTTAAAGTGAACTTACTCTTAAAGTTTCTATGCGTTTGCCAAAATAATTTCATCGCTGATAACTGAATTAACCCCTGGTTTAAAAACTCTAGCCCACGGTGAACCAGGACGATGAGTTAGATTAACTAAATCCCATGCAGAATGGTATTCATATTTATCGATAATATCATGAATAACATCTAATGCGGTTAAACCACACTCTGATGAAAATATTCTCATATAAGACGGGTTTACCGCAATTTCCTTTGAGGTGATAATTACAGTATCATCTTCTTCGTATGGTATTGTACTGGATCCATACTCTCGGAATTCTTCATAAAGAGATTTTGTCACAGGCCCATGTTTCCATGCCAAAATCGGTTCATTAAATAAAGGAACTCCTGTATTTACTAAGTGTTTCTCGTATATTAAATAAACTAACTTTTGTAACTTCAATTGTGTCGTTGGCAATAAAGTTAATACATACTTAGCAATATCTATAGCAGTTAAATCTCTATCTTTACCAGCGATATCTATAAAAACATTAGGATCTTGAACTAAAATAACATCTTTAAAATAAGTATCAACTTCAATTACAGAATTCCATTCAGGAGAAGAAGTAGAAAAACGATGTATACCTAATTGAAGGTCACCATGTTTCTTTTTAAATTTCTTTAAAAAGTCTTTCATAACTTCATTGTCAAAGGTTTCCTCACTATAATGCCAAGCAATACGTACACCTTTTGAATAGACACTAGAAATTGCTATGAAATGTTTGTACATTCCTTCTCCTCCTCCTTCATATTTTGAGAATCTTTATAGATTCCTGGCCATTTTGTATAATCTTGTTTATGTTCAGCGTGGGATTCATCATTTGTATGATGATCTGCCCTATTCCAAATCTGTAGTTCCCATGGAAAATACTTATTATCCCCACTACTGAAATAAATATGTGTTGCCTTATAATTGTTCTTACTTGAATTATGTACTTTTACATTGTATTTTTCAAGCAAATTATTTAGCTTACGAACCATTTCATCACTGTGTTCGAAATCATCCATCCATATTCTAAAACCCAATAGGTCGTTTAAACACTTATTTATATTGACTGCACCTAGTTCTTGTTTGTTATGTCTATAGTGTAAAATTTTTGACATTCTTGAATCTGGATTTTTAATTCTTGAAGTTATTTCTATCTGTTCACTTAGAGTATCGTATGAATCATCTAATTGAACTTCAATCAATAAATCACAGTAATCATTAATATACTTTATAAATCCTAGTTCTACGCCTTTTGTATCACACACATGCCTTATTTGCTTTCTTTTCAAGTTGTAAACATTCGACCCTTTTTGTGACGAAATCCATGCTTCGGAAAATCTTATGTGCATTTGACTTATTTGATCTACAATAGCTATTATAGACTGTTCGCTCGATATTAATACCATAATATTTTCAACACCTTTTTTATATTAGGCAAAACAAACTATTACTATTTTACCTTTTTGAGCAAATAAAAAAAAGCCCAAGAAAGCAATTTGAGATGCCTTCTTGGGCTAAAAAATTAGCTTATTTAGTTTTTCTATTTAAGTATGCCATTGCATAACTAATTAGATCTTTATCGGTATACTTATCTACATTTTCATGCTTGCTGCTAAACAATCCTTCACTTATGCCTCGTTGAATCATTTCCTTACACGAATCACGACCTGTTTCATTTAATAATTCTTGTGCCAATTCACTTTCCCCCTTTTGTTCTGATTCATTTGGTTCCATAGCTTTTTTAATACGGTTCAAGAAACTATTCCAACGGTCTTCTACCAATATACGGTGTGGGCAATACTTGCCGTTCCAATCTTGGTGCTTCTTCACTCGTTCAATACCCCATCCAAACTGTTTTAAAAGCTTCGCAATGTATTGAACAGCGTTTTCCTCTGCAACTCCATAACGCACGCCACCACTTTTGCTGTAACAAATTTCTACACCAATTGAAAGCCGATTCCCTTTCTTTAAAGCGTTAGGATCGGTACTCCCTCCACCGTCCCCGCAATGCCAAGCGCTACGGTTAAAAGGAATTGCTTGAATAACCTCTTTATCATCCACGGCAACATGATAAGATACTTGATTATTGTTATTGATCATGTAAGTAATTTCATTAACTGCTGGTGCATCATTTGCTGTGTTGTGTACTGTGATATATTGAGGCACCATTATGTATGGAGCCTTGATTGAATATTTACTAGAGGATAAAAGAACTTGTCTGAACGTATATGTCATTTCGTTTTTTCCTCCTTAGCATTGAAAATTTCTAGTGCCTTTTTGACCGGTGCAGGCATGTCCACACCCAACTTCGCTGAATTTTCACCTAAACTAACTAACTCGTTTAAAATGAACATTAGTACAACTGCATCAGGAATAATTTGCCCAATTGAAAAACCTTGGTCTTGTAGGACTAAATAAATTAGATTTGCTACTACAATCCAAACCCACATCATGCCTTTTTTAATGATGCCTTGATAGCCACGTTTGCTACTGATTGTTCCCCAGTTAGCTGCCATACCTGATAGAAAATCGATTGCATTAAGAATTAAAAGTACCGTCATTAATAACCCCCAACCGCCTACAAGCCACGACACTACTCCGCCTACTGTGCTAAGTAAAAATTTAAATGATTGTTCCATTTATCCACGTCCTTTGCCCTTTTAAGTGAAAATAAAATGCCATGAGAAGTATCGAGATTCAGTACAGTGTACCGTTTGCCCATCTCGATTGCTCTCATAGCATAATAAAAGCACTCACGTATAAAGTGAGTGCTTAGTTATTATTCAAAACTATACGTTTTTGCTGTTTTATCAATTTCAACAGCATAGAAAATTATGTTTCCGAATACATCCACTTCTTTAGATAAAATGCGATATGAAAGATCATTCCTGGATATTTTATCTGACTGCATCATAAGAAGTGCTGTTGAGTATTCAACATTAAATTGATGACTGCTTTTTGGTCCGTGTTCTTTTTCAGCTTCAATTGTAATAGATACTTTCTTTTCAGAATCCAATTATATACACCCCCTTTTTACATACCTACTTTATTCGACAAAAAGAGTAATAATTTCCTGCATTAATGACAAAAAACGTTAGCCTATCCTTGTACCTATTTCTTCAACTCATACTTCAATGCGTTGATCTCCCCACGAATCTTACTAATAAACGTAGGCTTATCATTATCAAAAACTACCGCAACCTTTCGTTTGCCATATTCGCAAATCACTGTTGCTGCCGTAATTCTTGTATCCATAGTAACGCCCCAACCCTTATCACGGGCCGTCACCATATCGCCTATACTGTAATCTTTTTCGAATATCAAACGTGATGTAGTCAGTATCTGGCCACTTAAGTAAATTTCTTGAGCATGTTCTGACAGCTTTTCATTACCACGCTTATTTAAATCAGCTACAACCTTTTCAACAGGACGTGGGTTTCCCTCATCATCTTCCTCTGACACATCTCTGGCATCCACAAACATTTCATAACGGTCAGCACCTACAGCATCACCAATCGAAATAATTCTTCGCTCGACGCCTTCACCCTGTCCTGCAACGACTGCAAAGTTCTTATAATCCATATCACTCTCGGTGTATTCAAGGGATTCGATCGTCTCAAACTCTGTACTAAAGATAGCTTGCGGCAGCCCTGTTTGATTGGCTACTAAATTTCTTCCTTCTTTCACAACGAATACAAAGCGTTTATTTTTAAGATCAAGCTCAATGTTCCAACCTAATCCATGAAGCTCTGATAGTTCGGTCAGCTTTTCATTTAATGGGTCGTACCTTGAATTTTCTTCAATGGCTGGACCTTTATTTTGGTTAGCACCTAGCACTAATCGTGGAAAGATACGCGCAGGATCACTAGGATTAATCATCTGTGTGTTCACAAAATGTCGCATAACTGTTTCTACATTCCCTGCCACACTTTCATGAGTCTTGCCTGCTGCCGGATAGATAAGGCGCTGAGACGTGAAAGTTTTTAGAGACAAGGCTTTAATGCTCCAGTTCTCCGTTTGCTTGCCGTTTTCATCTAACTCAATTTCTCGATGCCTAATGATATATGCTTGATCTAATCGATTGTAAGGGAAAATGATATTACCTTTGACCAGCTTGTCAGCATGTTGTAGGTAACGATTGATCTGTAGCTCTAACTCTCCAATACCTGACCATGAGATACCTATTTGAGCTGAAGAATATCGGTCAACCTCGCCAAGTAAATTAAATTCATCATCAATGATTCTTAGTGGAATGTTTTGCAAGTAATCACCTTCTTCTCCATAATAAAAAGCACCCTCAGGTGAGAGTGCCTTACTTTATCTTAATTGAACTGTTTTTAGATTTTTGCTCCAACAAATTCAATATTTCATCTAATACAACCATATTGAACGAAGCATGTGGAACAAACGGTGCAATTGTACTTAAGTTGGGTTCATAATAATCATATGAATCAATCGTAATACCACCGAATTGCCTTAAATGATTCATATCAACTATATCATTTGAAAAATCCGAAACAATTTGGTTAAAAACCATATTTCTTATTTCAGCATTTTCAAATCTATAAGATTTACTCTCACTTACTTTTCCATCTGCATAATCTAAATTGATTTGATATTCTACATACATTTTTCTCACCATCCTCTTGTCTATAATAATTCGACAAAAGGGTTTATTTACCTTTGAATTCAGACAAAAAAATAACGCTAGCTTTATGCTGCGTCTACTTGTTTTCGTTATTCTGTTCAGTCGCTTTTATTTTGATAGCCTCTTCTTCGGTTATTAATTCTTTAGTAACAGCTAAATCAATTTGTTCCTCCGTAGCTCTACAGTTACACCAATTGCGCAAAAATAGATTGTAAATGGCACTCAAATCAATTACCTCCCATCGATAACATTAATTGCATAAGCAATTCATCTTGATCTGTTTGAGATTTTTCGAGCGCTGTGTTGGCTTCTTTGACTGTAACTAATTCATTTTGCAAATTTTGAATGATTTGCTCGGGTGATAGAGGTAACTCGAAATACTCGTACGACATTTCTTTAGTATCTTTGTTGATATGCAATTCCCATCCTTTACCGTTGGTTTCGGGTTCGGGAATAGCTTCTACCATGATACCACTTCGTAAATCGTCTTCTGTCCATCCTGTTGTGTCGTATGCTATGAGTTGAACTTTTGTTCCACTTGGATGATTTGAGTCTAAAAATACTATTGGCATTGTGTGCCCTCCTATGTCATTATCGTATATGTTTGTTTACTTCTAAACACTTCACCACTAGCACCCGAACCTTGCACCCTAGCAAGATACAACTCTGGGTAAGGCGTGTTAGGCGTACGATCAATATCGAGTCCTAGCATAAAACTTGTAAAGCTAGTGGTGGCATGCAATTTACATTGCCACATAGCCCCTAGCTGTGGCGTAAATTTTGTAAGTCCGAAACCGTTTTTTCCACTATTGTGCACTACATATATGCGACCTTGATTATCAATTTCCATGCCTTTAGTTTCGTTCGTATACGTTCCTGGAATTGAATTAAATACCGTTGAAGGGTTGCTGATGGCACGCGTTTGCATAGTGCCGTAAGCACCAAGTAAAACAAGTTTCTGATTAACTTCATCTACGCGTATACAGTTTACGATTTCTACCGACTGGAAACCCGTTAAAGTCGTAGTGGTAACAGCACCTGTAGCACCATTGATTTTATACAATGTGGATACATATGAACCTGTGTATTCGTAAGCGATAACAAAAATTTCATTGGATTGTGTTGCACATATCGCTGTGATTATACCTGTACCCTTAATAATACCACTCGCTAACGTCCACAACTTAGTGCCATTTGTGGCGAAACGTAAACCCGTAGTACCATTTTGAAAACCTATAAAGCCTTGATTATTAGGAATATGTGTAACCCTGTTAGCGCCGTCCATTCCTGTGTCTGTTGTTTCCCAGTATTGCGCCGCGACATTATTTGAGTCCCTCTTTGATATTTTCCCATCTACCATAGAAATGTAAAGTATACGATTATCTGCATCTAATGAATGAGTATAACCGGTAGTGTTAGTTGTGGTGGTCTGCCACTTTAATGTCTGACCGTCATATGCTTTATAAGCCATGCCCGCTGCTAAATGTAGTACCTTATCTACGTGGTTGTATCGTACAAGCGTCGGCGATGTTGCGATGTTGCTCAATACATTGCCGTAGTTCAATATCAACGGTAGATCGCCAAAAAAGTTAGATGTAATACTTGACGATAACTTGTCAATCGGTATTTCCTCGCTAGTACCATACGCAACGAGCGTACCCGTCTGCTCCCCGTTGTCATTGGTAAATGTCTTGTCTTTTCGCACGTCTTGAGGTTGTGCGTTTCCCCCACCTCCTTCACCCTGTAAGATAAAAGCCCCTGCACGATAACGAACTGTATATACACCATTAGCCTTTGCGTTACTAAATGCTGTGCCATTAGCTTTCTTAATAGGAATAGCACCTAATCCATTTATATTTAACGTCATTGCTGCGGTACTATTTGAGTTAACTGGAAATGAAACAGCTAAGCCGTTTTTATAGCTTGTAAGACCATCAATGGTTGCCGTTAATACATTTGCTGTGCCACCTATGGTTTCAATCCACTTTATATGTGAAACATCAGCTATATGATTATCAAGCCCTTGCTCTAAACTCGCTATTCGAGATGCTAAATTGGCTGCTACATTTTCATCTAATATATCTTTAATCGATTCAATCCAAGTTAAATATTCTTGTTTCTGAATTGCTTGCCACGTCTCAAAGTCATTTTTCTGCTGTAATTGCCAAGCTTCCATATCATCCTCAAGCGTCTGTTTCTTGAGATTAAACCAATAATCCCATTGCTGCTGGAACACGCTTGTTGGTACGCTAATCAGCGAATAAACGATACCACATAGATTTTCTACCATACGTTCATCGACTAGCTTTAATGGCTCTAAGGATGATGTATTTTTGGTAAGACGAATTTGAGCTAACGATAATTCAAATACATATTGATCTCGTTGTAATGCTGGAGGTACAGGGTTGGTAGCCGATACGCCTTCTTTTACAAACAATCTGATGAATCGTGCATTGTTGCGTTTATCGAGTCTCAATACAATACGGTCAATGCGGTCTAAATTTGGCTCAGGTAGACCATGCGTTAAGAATAGTGGTGTTGTATTTTGATATTGATACCCTTGTATTAATGCCTCCCCAGCCTCTACGTACGTTTGCATGGTGCCTACATTTACCTTTACTTGTAGATTAGGTGTGCCGTTCTTATGTAACAGCCCACTAGACAGCACATTACCAAAGTAATCGGCAAAGTCACTCGCATAGTGCCAACGTTCATCTCCTGGTGCTGAATTAAAAAACTTAAATATTTCAGCCACTTTCATCCCTCCTATACTGCGTTGTATCGCTTATGGTAGCTGATGTTTACAATTGCTCCTTGGACGTCATTATCAGCCGTATAATTGATGTCGTTTTCTCCTAGCTGAAGTTTAAAAAATACACTGTCTAAATGGAGCCAGTTTATAACGTTTCTTCGAGATCCATCTTCATCAACAAATTCAACCGATTTTGTCCCTGGTGTTGTATCAATTACCATCTTTTCACCTTCAGCAAGCGTTTGATTAACTTTGATAAACTCGCCAGTTGTTATATTTTCAATTTTCGGATTGGTTGCAGGGCCATAAAACTCGATGTAGAGTGGTGCTGCAACATCTCCATCATTGTTAATGATCCGTCTATCTCGTTGCATTCCCATTTGAAATGGTCCACTGAAAGGAAACTGAAATAACGGTTTAAATGCTGGTTCTTCATCGATTTTCAAACTACGCCAATACGGATCTGGTGCCACAAAATTAAGTAAGCCTTTTTGTAATGTTTTAGCCCTGCCTTCACCATCTGGGAAAATCGGTACACTAGATGCCACTACTAAAATTTCGCGTACTAGAAAATCATTTTCATAACGTAGAGTACCAGGACCAAGCTTTGGATTGACAATACGTGCTACCTCTGTTCTCCGCCTTGACACGGTTTCATATCCACCCTCGTCAACCGCATTAACAATTAAGAATGTAATATCAATAGAACGCTCCTCTAGCAATATATCAATCAATGTACTGCCATCCTCGTAGGGCACCCGTTGTGTTTGTAAGTTGGTTGGTACATCGCCAAGACCGATAATTTCTTGCAAATAAAAAGGAGGACCGCCAAATGTGACGGACTCTCCAAAACGATTGGTATATGTGACGATCTCCACTAGACGACCACTCCTTTAATTAATTGAAAGCCATTTGTTGGGCTACTTTTTTCAATTGACGCGCATTCTCTGATGGAGATAAATGCTTCGGTGAATGTAAGTGCACCTCTTGATGTACCCCTTTATCATTTGTACCTTGTCCACCTTCACCGTTTACATCAACATCTACTTTTACTTTATGTTCAATTTCCGTTTGTATGGCATCGATGGCACCATTAATGTCGTTAATAATATCGCTAACTTCAACGTGCGGTTGAATCCATTCAGCTACTCTTTCAGCAGCTTTAATGGCATCCGATTTCATGTCAGCTAGACCGATAATAATCCCTTTCACCAAATTATGACCTATCATCTTTTTACCCCAACGGCTCGGGCTATGGATGTCTAGAGCTCCTTGAATAGTAGCTTTGATACTTTCAGCAATGGACTGAGCTTGTGCGAGTAGGTCAGGCGTTAATTCTGATAATCCTTGTTGCATGCCTTTAATAACATTACGGCCTATTTGAGGCATTGTGGCAACCATCGCATTAAACTGATTGACGGTACCTGTGCGCACTTCTTTAATTTTGTTGGCCCATTCCGTTTTATAGGTATCTAACTGCGTAGCTGTTTCAGCTGTTAATTCTTCAATCTTTTTAGCTGTATCTTCTTTCATTCCTGTTAGCTCTAATTCAGCTTGGGAACGTGCTAGGTTAGATTTCTCTTGCCATAATGCTACATATTCGGCTAGTTGAGTCGCGCTCAACGTATTTAAAGCTGCAATTTCGGCTGATGCAGATGGTCCTAACGCTTGTAGTTCTGCTAACAAACCTTGGTCAATTCCTTTAGCTCCTAGTGCCTGCAGATTGGCTGCCCATTCTTTAAACGCATCGTTCTGCCCTCTCAAGTTATCAATTAACTTTTGCCCAGACGCAGCTGCCTTCTCTTCCATTTCATCAAAGATACCAGCAACATTATATAAGGACTGAGTCCGTGATTTAACTGCATCCTCATATTCTTGTGTAAGTGCTTTGGATCCATCGATGAGTTTTTGATTAGCCTCTTGAATCTTGGATGTATATTCTTCATTGAGAGATACTAATTTCTCATGAATTTCTTTCTTTGTTTGTGCTACTTTTTCTTCGTAGTAAATACGTTCCTCACTACCAGCTTTGTATTGCTTCATGTACTTTTCATAAGCTGCTAGTTCCTGAGTAAGTGACAACCGATTGAAATTCTTTTTACGCTCAATGTAATTTTTCTCTTTTTCAAACTGTTCTTTGGCAAGTTCGGCCATTGCTTTATTGTAATTATTTTGCGCTTTAATACGTTCTTTTGTATTTTCCTTAAACAGAGTAGTTGCATACTTCCAGTACCCTGCTTGTTGTTCAGTAGACCATAATTCAAGCGATTCTTTATTAGATACATACTGCTCTAAGGCTTCTAACGTTTCAGCTTGTGACTTACTTCTTGCTTTAGCTAGTGCATCAGCTTCTTGTTTGGCTAATTTCTGACGACTAGCTGCAGCATCAGCCATGATGTTATTGATGCGTTGCTGTTGAGCCTTCGTATTTGTTTGAGTTTTTTTTGATGCTGATGCTTTAATAACTGAAATTTGTTGTTCAGTTTTACGGTCAAGATCAGCACGTTTCTTAGCATAATCTTTTTGAATGGCAAGAGCATTCGCACTTGTATTGGACGTTGAATTTTTAACAATATAATTAATGTTATCCATCGCGGATTTCGTTGTTGTAATAGACTTACTAAAATCAGGAATAGCCTTACCAGCCATGATATTTGTCGCCTTTTGAACTACGTTAGTAGCAAACTCAATACCCTTAGCAACACCAATTGGAATCCATTTGGCTAAAGCAATCATGACGCGCGATGGCGAGTGAATACCTAGTTTGTTTCGTAGCCATTCTGGTAGTAATTCAGCAAGCTCCATAACCTTTGCCTTTACCTTGCCGAACCAGTTATTGATCCCTGTCACTAAACCAGCTACAATATATTCCCCAATCTTCACTAGACTAATGTTTTCTAGGAATGATTTAGCTGCATTCCATCCATTAACGACAGCCGTTTTTACATTCTCCATCGCTGTTGAAACAGTGTTTTTAAATCCGTTCCATATTGTTTCGATGACATTTTTAATACCATTCAGTATTGTAGAGACTGTATTTTTAATGCCTGTCCAAATGCTTTTGATAACGTTGGCAATAGCATTCAATACGGCTGAAATGAAATTTTTAATCCCATTCCAAACTGAACGGACCAGACCAGTGATGCTTGTAAACATATTATCTAAGAATGAAGCGATGCTACGCCAAATACTCATGAAAATCGATTTAATGCCTGAAAGAATGGAATCAAAAAACGACTTTATCCCTTTCCAAATAGCCTTAATCGATGTTCCCATTCCAGTAAAAATAGTATCAACGGTATTTCTTATAGTAGCTAAAGTGTTCGTAAAGATACCTTTAATCGTTGTCCAAATGCCTTGTAGGAATGTCTTTGCAGTGGAGCCAAACGCTTTAAGTGGTCCGAGTAATTTACCTACAAAGTAGAGGTTCACAACACCCCATACAGCTTGTAATGCTCCGACTAAGATTTGCTTAACGCCATCCCATACACCCTTCCAATCTCCTTGGAACAAAGATGTGAACACCTTTACAATGCCTAGAATTATGTTTACTGCACCTTTAATTACATTCATTATTGCGTCCCATGTAGAGACAATTAAAGCTTTCACAACAGGCCATACAAACTTCATGATAGCTCCGATGACTGTCATGGCTGTTGTCACTACATCCCCAATAAACTTCCAAATTGTAGATGCAGTTGCCTTAATGCTTTCTTGGTTTTCATTCCAAAATGACGTTATCTGTGACCAAACTGACATGACGGAATTTTTAATGCCTGCTACAGCCATGGAAATTCCTGTTTTAATTACTTCCCAAACGGCTTGAACTTGTGACCTAAATTTCTCATTTGTTTGATACAAGCGTACCAAGACTGCAATGAAAGCTACTATCGCGATTACAATTAAACCAACTGGATTTGTTATTAAACCTTTTCCAAAGGTTTTAACAAAGGTCAAGATTTTTGCTCCTACTGTTGTCAAAGTTCCACTAAAATTAGTGAATAGTCCTCCAACACCCTTCAAAGCTTTCCCTAAACCACCTGTAATGGCTGGACCTAACCCTTTAAAAAGCTCTCCAAACGCAATGATATTAGGAACAACCGCAAGTAAAACACCACCAATTGAAATAAAACTTGCTATTAGAACCCCTATCATTCTGTTACTTTCCATTCCACTGTTCATGAACTCTAGAATACTATTCACAATATTCATCAGTCCTGCACCAACAGGAGCCATACCGATGCCCAAGTTCACTAAAAAATTAGTAAGGTTACCGATTAGTTGCAATACACTAGGCGCTGTTTGCTGTACATAGGATAGGAATGTTTGGAATCCTTGATTTTGCGAAAGACTTGCTGACCATTCCTTAAATCTCGCCATCATTGCCACAAGACCATCCATCATACCTGATGATGAGCCAGCAAATGCACTAAAGAAATAAACTATGCCGGCTGTCGCATCTCTGAAGATTGCTCTAATCTTTGGCATATTTTCATTTACATAATCCATAAATGATTGGAATTTGGTACTACTTGAAAGGCCATTAGACCATTCCACAAAACGTGCTGTCATTTCTTCAAAGCCTTTTGCTGTCGATGCTGTCAAAGGGGCAAATGCCACTAACATACTAGCTAGCCCTTTAAATACGTTCCCCATTGATCTCGTTACTGTTTTCAGCATTGGGGCACCGGTTGTGTTCAAGTAATCTAGAAACTTCTGAATAGGTGGTGTGCCAATGACTGTGTTCAGTTGCGTCATCAAACTAGATACTGCCTGAGCACTTGATAAGAATAACGGTCTTAACTTCGTTAATAGAGTGTTTGTTATTTGCATCGCACTCGTAAAAGCATTTAATACTGGCTTTTCTGTTTCTTTTACAAGCGATTGATACGTTTTCTTCATGTTGTCAAAAGAAGATTTGGCATTCATTTGAGCTGATGTTAATTTCGCATTTTCATCAAACAACTTTTTGATAGTTGGTATTGCAACTGCTGCAAATGCTCCAGCTGCTACACCAGCACTCGCGAACGCTCCAGCTAAAGCAAAGGTTGAACCTGCTACTGTACCGATCATTGGACCAAGGTTAGCAATAGCTACTCCAATATTCGCTATTAGTGGTGCAATCATCGGTAGAACAGCAATCAATGAACCAGTTAGGGTGTGTTGCATCAATTCACCAAAGGCACGAATATCTGTGGCAATGCGTTGTATCTTTCTTTGAAAGTTCTCTATTCGGGCCTCTATCTTAATGACGACCCTTTCTCGAACTAATGTAGCTATACGCGCTCGAATTTCGGCCATACGACGGTTAAACTCGGATACATCTGCTCCAACATCTACGTTCACATCATTTGCAGTAGTACGTATCGTGTTTTGGACTTGTCGCATACGGGCCATAAATTCTGTGATACGTGCACCAATGCGTGCTGTAAAGTTACCGTTCATCTACCTCACCCTTTCTTATTAAAGTTTTCAGCCCATCGCTTCATCGCTTCTTGTGCCTTGGCATGTCGAGTAGTATCAATCTTCTTCGACTCTTTCCATGCGTTATCACCTTCAATAATTCGCTTGCGAGCACTTCTAGCGTCAAACAAGTCCTTCTCGATGTTCAACTTTTTCTTATTAGCAGCGATACGATGAAAAATAGCCATACGAGCCATGTTTTCTAAGTCGTCAACATCTTGGAGAAGAGCACCTTTTTTAAATGCTTTGTACTCATTAGGCGTCCACGACATAATGAGATCTACATCGTAAATCTTCATGTGCTGTGCAACGTCTGTGAGCACTTCCAGCCATTCTAGTCCGTCGACTCTGTTGTTTCGCCCAATAGCTCCGCCTTGGCGTCCATTAGCATTTGAATACCCTTCTCGTTCTCGGCTTTTTCCTCGTCTGTCTTGCCCATCGTTTTGAATAGCTCTAAGTTCTTCCAAAACGTCTTCACACTTTTTTTGAAAAAACCCGATGCATTGATTTCTTGGAAAGCCTCTTTGAATAATTGATCTGTGTCTCCGTACTCATTGATACGATCCTCTAAAGCTGCTTCAATATCTGCGATACATGGACGAGTTTTTAAATGTGCTAACCCACAGTCCCAAAACGCTTTTAATGCATCTAAATCGAATTGTAGAAGCCCTGTATAGATACCATTAAAGCCACCAACCTCATTTCCACTCTCGTCTGTTTGGTTGTAATTTTTATCTGCTAGATTTTTAAACGCAAAACCGAATTTCGCCTCTTGTTGTGAACCTGCAATTGTTAATGTAGCCATGTTATATAGCCCTCCTAATGTTTTTAAGTAAAAGAAAAAAGCACCCCCTGAGAGTGCTTTGATTATGATTCTGTGACTGTTACAGCAACTGTCGCTGTTTTACCCCCACTTGCTGTTGTAATGGTGATTGTTGCTGAACCTTCGGCCACACCTGTGATTAATCCAGCAGATGTAACCGTAGCAACAGCCTCGTCACTAGAAACAAATGATACATTTTTGTTGGTTGCTTCTACTGGAAGAACTGTAACTGTAAGTTGGCGAGTACTGCCTACTACTACCGATGTTGTTTGTGGTGTAACTGATACGCTCTCCACTACTACACCTTCTGTTTGATCCTTACCAAATTCGCCCGACTTTTCACCAGGTGTTTCGAAGCCATAGCGTGCGAACTCAATTACTTCAGTTGGCAATGGCGGGAGCTCCCCAGTTTGAGATTTACCGATAACTTGTAATGTTGCTGAAACCTCTTGGAACCCGTCACCAGGACTAGATTTCTCTACTGACTCAACTAACGTGTAAGCAAACACAGCATCATGTTTACCATTTGCATTGAGCTCTAGGTCAACTTCCCACACCTTTAATTGCTTTTCGTTTCGGATAGCTTTTAAGATAGCCTTTTGCCCTGGATCACTTTTATCACCATAAGCTGTAATTTCAAATGACTCACTTGATTGACCGTAAGCTAGGATACGTCCGAATTTCGTCTGTTCATCTACAAGTTCATTCTCCATAGAGTAAGAGTTTTCGGTTAAATTACCGATTAAAAATCCATCCTCACCAAGAGCAGCAGTTGCCAATTGTACGAGTAAGACCGTGTCTTTACCGTTTTGCATAATTTTCCCTCCTAAAATAAAAACAGCCCCAAAAGGCTGCTAAATGTTTTGTACTTTATATTGAATTGTTAGAATGCCATGCTTTACACCAGGGCTATTATCGTCAATAACACGAGACTCTCGTCTTGTGACACTTAATACTCTTGCGCCTGGTATTGAGTAATTTCGAGCCATTAGAGCCTGCTGGCAGGCTGATAGCATTTCGTACGTTTTACGCTTGCCACTATAGTCGTCGTTATCCTTCCACCAAGTATGAATCGTAAATGTGATCGTTTCGATATTGCTTGTTTTGGTGTCAAAAGGACTTGTGTAAGGCTCTGAGATTGTCACGTATGGATACGGTGTATTCTCATCGACTGCATCATATACACCAAGATCATCTTCATCTTTTCGTGTAATGGATGTTAGTGCTTCACATGCAATTAACTTTTGATAAATTACCCTCTGCAATTCAAAGAGAGGCAAGGCATAGTAATTACTCATAAGCCTAATCGCCTCATTTCTCTTTCGAAGTATTCTCGACCAGCATCTACAGCAGGCCCCCAAAATGGTTGAGCTCGCATACCTTCGGTGGTTACATATCTACCTAGTTTTGTGCTGAAATACGTCCATGGTGTTCTACGGCCATTTCCATTCTCAGCATAAATACCTGTGCCGTGCTCCACATAAATAGCATAATGAACCCCTACTGAAACGACCGCATTGTATTTACCTAGCATCTTCATTTCAATAGAGTCTCGTAAACTACCATCATCAGCTGGTGCAAGAGCCTTAGCCTGTGCTTGAATAAGCCTCGCTGTCTCGTATACGATGTCTGACACTTTATCGAGTAAACCCTCTTCAAACCTTTGTGCCGCCCTTAGTAATCGTCGTCCACTGAATGTAATCCTAGCCATTATTCAGTCACCAACTTTAACGCCACACGCATGATTTCATGTTGACCACCTTGATCTTCGGGACGACCAGCAAATGCATAAATTTCACCCTCATACCGTAATCGCATGCTCGATGTTAAATCGGTTCTGTAGGGATAGTACATGTATCTTTGCAATGGATTGCCGAGTTGTTGAGCGTAATATTGCTCTTTGCTAGATGGCGTATCCACAAATGCAGCGAAGTCATCAACTGGATGCCAATCCGTTTTAAAGCCCCCAGCACCATCAGATATACGCTTTTTCTCAACCACTTCAACTGTGTGAGGAAATTCATCGAACGGGCTGAAATACATGAAATTTCGCCTTTCTGCATGCATCATAAGGCTTTAGTAAATCAGTTAAAGCACTAGGTAATGTCCCGAAGTCGAAAGTATAAGAAACGCTTCCCATTGATCTCCCTTTTAAAGCACCGTTCCCAGTGAAAAAGTTAGTGGCTTTTGCTAGGAAAATCTTTAAAGCACTTGGTAAAGTGGTAGGCGTAAACTTTTGGCACAGTTGATCGTTAAGCATATCGAGCACTAATGGCAACATGACTTTGTAAAATTCATCATTTGTTGAAGATTTGTCTCCGCAAATAACCTTGTAATACTTAATTTCTTCATCTGTAGGTGTCCAAGTCATCACGATCACCTACTCTGTATCTTCTGATTGAGTAGTTTGTTTTGTTTGACGTTTCAGCTTGGCTTCTTCCTTTACCTCTTCACTTACTTCCTGTTTTGCTTCTTCAAAGCTTGCTACAAGCTCCTTCGTCTGTAGTTCTTCGAATAAATCATCAGAAACATTTTCAGCAACTTCCCCAACCTTTAAATGTTTACCATTTACCTTTGCGTTTTTGGCTAATGTGACGTTGTAAGGCATAATATTTCCCTCCTTAAAATAAAAAGAGATAGCTCTCTGCTATCCCTTAAATAGTTGCTACTTTTGCGATAAATACTTTATCTGCTTGTTCGAATGATGGTAATGCGATTTGAGAAACGATTGTTTGTACGTTTACTGGATGTACAATCTTGTTCGTTGTTACTGCTACACCAGTATTGACAATTGAAACATCGGCATCTGTAACGCCAGTCATTAGATCGCTTTCCTCTGGTGTTGTACCGTACATTGTCTTACCAAGCGCACCAGGAGGTAGTAATGTTACAACGCCATCTGGGAAGTAAGACTTTGTAATGCCGTGCTCGTCTACAAACATATCATCGTAAATAGCAAACTGCATATTTGTTTTACGAGACAAATAGTTCAATACATCTTCATCAGTTAAGATGATGTTTTGCGCCCCTAGTGGGTTCATGTCCTTTTTAATAGAATCATGATTTGCAATTAATGCAAACGTAGCACTTGTTAAGATAGCACGTGTTGGCTCTGTACCAGTACGCTTACGAACAGCCTTCTTCCAAGTTAAAATATCTTGAACCGGTGTAGATGTCGCTTGATCCCATGTATCAGTACCAGTTGATGTTTCGAATTGATCTGCTGCCAGTTTGTAATCATACGTATGATATGCACCTTCTGATGCAATTTGGATTTTACCCTCTGATAATAATTGCATACGCATACGTTCTGTTGTCGCTTCTGCACCATCTACAAGTGTTTTCATATCATCAAAAACAAATTTAATGACTGCATCAGCCATTTTCGTTTGTCCACCTTGTAATAGTGTGTTGATTTGCTGACGTTCTTTTTCTTTAACTATCATTCTTTCACGGAAGAATGGCATTTCAGTTTGAATAGCAGAAACACCAATGCGATCACGAACAGGTGCTTGTGCATCAAATGCAGATGACTTTAAAGCTACTGGTAATCCAGCGCGTCCTTTTAGATACGATAAATCTAGTCCTAATTGTTTGTCAGCTGGGAATAAAGCTGCACCTAACGCTGGCTTCTTGTTTAAGTTTGTTGTAACGATAAAATCGGCAATATTACCAGCTGTCACTAAATCATAAATTGTTGGCATACTTTTTCACTCTCCTAATCTTATTTCATGAATGTAATTTGTTTTAATGCACCAATTGCCTCAGCAGATGGCTGTACTGGAAGTTTTGCTAAATCAACAAAACCATGAATCACGACTGCCCCAACTGCCGGTCCATAGGTAACGTCAACATCATATCGACTTACACCCTCTGCTGTGGCATCGTTAGCAGCATTCGCTTTTACTGAACGATCAGCAAGCATGCCTCCACCAACAATCGTTCCAGCAGGAACAATCTTCTTACCATCAGCATTCGCTGTAATTCCTGTATCATCAAATGTTGCTGTCATCGAGACATGATGATCAGGGTACTTCAAAATCTCTTTACCATTCGCGTAATCTGTAACTACAAATTTCCCCATTATCATTCACTCCTGTTATTTGAAATAATGTCCTTGTGCTTCCTCTGCTTGCTGCGTTACTTCAGTACCTTGAGCTAACTTTGAACCATAAGAAGGTTCATTTCCTCCTGTATGACTGCCACCACCAGGATTGCGAGCAGAACCTTTCATACGCTCTTCCACACTTGCTTGGACAAATGCATCAAAATCCGTTTTAAACTCGTCTAAAAACGTATTTGTAGCCGTTTCATCAGATGCTAAAAATTTGTCAGCGTACTTAGTAGCAAATTTCGCATCATAACCTTTTTCAGTCATGTATTTGATTGCACTTTCACGCAATGCAGCTCGCTGTTCTTTCTGTTCGTTTTGCTGTAGTTTTTCTTCAAGTTCACGAATACGCTTTTGTTCTTGTGTTTCTTGAGGATTTCGTTTCGATACTTCCTCTTCGATTAATCCTTGTAGGTGGTTAGATTTCCATGTTTCTAATGCTGTATTGTGGTGTTTATCCTTCTCGGAATCTAACTCACTTTTAACTGTTGTGTTCGCTGTTGCTGCTGTTAATACGTCACCTTTCTCCAACGATTTGAAAATATGCTGAACAAAAGCCGACTTGTCACCAGCCTCAACGAGTGTTTTTAATTCATCAAAATTGACTTGCATGTGTTTTCCTCCTGTCCTTCGCACGCTTACGCCCGCGAAACACTTAGTCATTTGTTCTTTATAGCGTCTACAAATGCTGAAAAAGACATAATAAAAAGCCGTATCTCTACGACTATCCTTCACCACCGAATTTTTTCTTCCACTCTTCATAACTCACGAACGGAACCGCAAAACTTGGTGGCTTTACCTGTTTGTACGCTTTGTTGAAAGCCTGTTTGTAAGTAAGCCCTAAATCAGACATATAAGCATCAATACGAGCAGCCAGTGTCTTTTGGTAGGTATCGTCCATGTAGTCTCTGCCTCGTCGGTATTCAGGTAACTTACCATTCACCATGTAAATCGTGTGGCATCGGCACTGTATATCCATCGATGCAATACCCCAAAGCCTTGGAGCTTTTGATTTCCACTTACCATAATGGTAGTAACCATCTTTATCAGCTTTTTGACCATCTAGTTTTCTATGAGACTTTCTGACTCTAGTATCAAGAGACGACATCCATACCTTAGTTAGCCGTGCTGATTTACTCGCCTGTTCCTCTATGGTTAAATCAACCTGTGATCTAACTCGGCCACCCTCTGTACGAGCAACAAGAATGGCTTTTTTTCTTGTCCATCCCATAGCGTTTTCAATCCTGATAGCCATGTCAGTGTAGCTTTCTCCAGCTTGTAGGCTCTGTGCTATCTCAATGTTTAAACGTCGGATAATGTCGTCTCTGTGAGCTTCAAATATCTTAGGTAACGTCAAAAACTCAACTGGATTAGCAAGCGCTGCCTGAATTACTTCAACAGATGGTATTTTAAAGCCCATTTCCTCGCCTGTAGACTGCTGTAAGAGGTAAGCCATCAATAAGTATCTCTCGATGTAAAGACGCTCCTGTGACGCTTGAATAAGCTTAATTATTTGCTTGTAATCAGCATTTAATTGTTGAGCAATCAACTTCATTTCTTGGTTAAAACGATTGTACTTATTAACGTCAGTCCAAGTAGCTTGACCGTTCTTTCCAAACTTCTTATGCATCTCTAGCATTTGAGTGAGTATCGTCTTTAATCGTCGTGCAAAAACAACCTCAATGTCTCTCTCGGCTTTAGCTTCTAAATCATCTAAGATACGATTGATTTCCTGTTGATTCACAAGTTATCATCTTCTTTCGGATCATCATCGTCATCCTCATTAAGAGAATCAAGATCATTACCATATATTTTTAGATCTTCCTGCATTGCCTCTCGCTCAGCAGCTACATCATCTACAAATGGCAATAACGATAAGCGAGTATCCTCACTTACAAAACCTTTTAATGCCTGTGATGTTTGAGCAGCTTCAAGAAGGTTCTTAGGAAGATTTCTCTTAAACTCAAACCATACCTTTAGGTAATCCTCTGGGTGGCAATAACCTAGTCTAGCCCATCCACTACACAGTACTTTGAATTGATACTGTAGCATTGTACGATTCTTTTGCTCCGCTGTACCCGCCTTATGCTCTAATGCCATTGTTTTCATCAGAATGGCGATGCCTGATAGATTAGAAGCAAACTCCTCGCTTGTGAAATCTACGCTCTTACCAATACGCATAATGTTCTTTTCAAGTCGTTCTAGTAAGTGTTCAATCATGCTATCATTAACGTTCTTGGTTAGGAACGAAACCTTCGCATCAGGACCCCAAATTTCCAAAGCACCTGACTTCTGCATCTGTTGAATTTCCTCTGGTTGTAATCCAATGTTGTGGAGGATTAACAACGCCAAACGCATCGATTCAACCTCACTACTAGCATCTGATAATGCTCGGTCATACGCATCAATTAGGTTCATGATACGCATAGCAGCACCTTGCATTTCATCATTGTTCTCCATGCCAAACAACGGATTGTACATAAAACCATGCTCTTGATAGCCAGTTAGTTCAAACGTGCCGTTAAGGTTATCAAAGTACCAGATAGTATCAGCATCGTAGAATTCTACCTTAGTGACGTTTTGCTTGTTAGCTTGTTGATCTAAAACGAATGTGTCATAGTAACGCATGCTGTATTTAGGTTCAGCTATCGTTTCTTCGAATAAAAAAATAACCTCGTCCGTATCAACATTCATAATACGTAGGACCGGTTTATTATTCTCTAAGGCCACATAAGCTAAACGAGCGCCATAGCCAGCTATATCGGTTTGTTTCCCTAATGATGCATCTTTATCAGCAACAGCATTTCTAACCCTAAAGTTGTCTATTTCTGTTGCTAAGGGCTGTAAGTTCGGTTCATCACGTACACCTTCGACAGTGTAGTTAACAGGAATGCCATACATATAACCCACTTTGGTATCTATAATGTCGGCATCAAAGGCAGTATTTACCTTGTTGTTAACGAGTGCATCTAACCTACGAACCTTGTCATTTTCCAAATCGAGAGGAACAGGGTCTCTCGTTAGAATTGGCACACCATCTGTGCTAACCTCATAACGTTTCTGCAGCAAATGCACATCCTGTTTAATTGACTTATGATCAGCAATTAATTTAGGTATAAGCGTTTCATTAAAGCCAAACCGATCAATGTACTCGATGTATGGTTGAAACACTTGCATGCGTTTAGCAATGGTTTCTTTTCGATTTAGTTGATTAACATTCATTCAATCACCTTCTTTCAATTCCAAATACGTAATCGGCCATGCATCATTGCTGTGTAAATCGCATACCGAATGGCATCCAAAACATCATCCATTTCTTTGAATGGCTCACCTGTTTTATCATTCCACGCATATTTGTATATCTCTTCTCTAAAGCGTGGGCATTCTTCATAAACAACATAAAAACGATTGCCTTTGATTAATGTCGCCACAGCCTCTATTCCACTCAGAACAGCTTTATCAGCATTTAGAGTTTTGATTCTCTCTCGGTTGAAGCGTTCTACATACTCTTGTCGTGCGCTATCTGCGTAGAAAATGATATTACCGTATCTTTCTTGTACACCTTTAGCTACTTTCACCCAATAATCAATTTCTTTTAACTGTTCAGCGTGTTCTTCGACAAGGTATACATTCCCTTTTTCATCTTCACCAAGGACAATAATAGAGCCATAGTGTTTATAACCCCAGTCAACTCCAGCCCAGTAACGTACCATTCTAATCTTCTTTAATTCTTCTCTCGAGATAGAATGGATATCTTTGTTGAAGTCAGCGTATACAGCTCCCTCTCCAGTTACCCAAAGCCCTTTGATGTTTCGGTCATAAAGCATGCCACTAGGAGTAGTGTTCTTGATGTTGGTACGATATCTCTCATTTAAGAAGGTGTTGTCGTCCAATTCAAAGTTGTATGAAATGATACTTGAATCATTGTTATTAATGTAATCCTTCAACAACCAATGTTCTGGATTATCTGGGTTGGTATCTGTTAATACCCGAGCACCTGGTCCAGAGCAACGTGATTTGATTTCATCAAACACAATTGGATTAGCTAGAGATGCTTCATTGATATAAGCACCAAACGCAGTCATTCCTCGGATTTTATCTAAATGTCCGATTGTTGAGTGCCCACAAGTAACTACATAAACACCAAATAAAACGAAGTTACCCCATTTATCAAAATTGAATTGTATTCCGTATTTATTCGTTAATTCATTAAGTATGTTTTGTGTAATAGTTCCTAATGTCGCACCAGACAAAATATACTGCGGCATATCAACATTGAATTTATCAGCTATCTGCCTTACGTGAAGAAGTTCTTGTAAAAACAAATCATTATTTAAAATAGTTTTTCCTGAACGTTTAGCTCCATGATTAATTAACATGAACCAATCATCATTTACACATCGCCTATAAATCTCTTGTTGTTTTGGCGTATAGATTGCATCTAAGTTGGAATTACTCATTCTTAAACGCCCCTTGCAACGCCTCAAAATAACCTTTCAACTTATCTTCAGTTGAAGTATTAGGAGTATTTTGTGAAGCAATCTTCTTAACTTCTTCCTTGGTTTTATCAATGTTCAATTTAGCTTGTTCATCCTGCAACTGCTTACGTTCATTTTCATTAAGTAAATCCGTATACTTCGCAAGGAACGCAAGTGCTGCCATCTTATCAGCGAGTTTAACCTTGAACATGCCGTCTTTACCCTTTGATAGTTCGGTAATGAGTGTTCCATCAATTTCTTCTGAATGATGCATCGAGAATTTCGTGTACGTGTATGGTACTACTTCTGTTTTCTCGGACTTCTTTGAACCATCAGGATTATATTCAACGGATGTTTCTGTCGCTTCTGACTCGACTTGAGTAAAGTCTATAAAGTCGGTAATGTCAGCAAAAGCAATAGCCTTGTACTTCTCAAGCACATCGAATTTATCTAAGTCTAAACTTTCGAGTCTTTGCCTTTTCAGTTCAGCAACAATTTCTTTCACCTTAGCCTTACTTAGCAACCTACTACCGTTAGCCATAGCTGTTTGATAGCTGCACTCATACACCTTTTTATATGCACTAGTAGCATTCAATGAACGGACGTAATACATACAAAAAAGCCGTTGCTTATCAGTTAGTCCGTCATCACCTTCTAATTCCGAGGTAGTAACTTCTTCTGATTCAACGACTTTTTTTTCTTTGGCTGCATCCTCTTTTATGGTTGCAACCTTCTTAGTTTTGGTTGCATCCTTTTCAGTTGCATCCCTAGACCATTTTTCACGGCTCTTACGGCTCTTTAAAGTCCCAAGCTTTATCCCATGCTTTTCAGCAAGATCAGCTAAAGTAATCTTTGTGGTTTCCCACTCATGTTTAATTTCATCCCAATTAGCCATATCTCATAAACACCACCTCCAGAATCATGTCTGGTTCACGATGAACCTGACCTATATGTATTTCACTCTCAAAAGTAAGTATCAAGGAATCAAAGGGGAGGAAAACTCTGCTCGATACTCACTTTTCAGGGCAAAAGAAAAGCCACTCATATCGAATGGCTCAAGCAAACACTACATTTTCGTACATTCTCTTGGTCTTTAACAGATATTCTCTTGTCTTACTGTGTTTAGTGTATTTAAGAGCTGAACAAATATCGTCATAACGTTTCTGGATGATTGATAAATCACATGTAGTTTTTATCTGAGTATATAAACCTTGTTTTTCAAGCCATTTAATATGCTCAATGTTTTTTGTCTTTAAGTTTGTTTTCGGTCTTCCTAATAAAGCTGTTTTTACTTTGATAAACCATTCTTTTATTGCTTTAATCAACAATTCGAACATTGTTCATCCCTCCAAACTGAGTATTTTGCTCTCAAAACCACAGGATAACCCTGAAACATGGCGTTACCAGATGGAATAAGTTTTAACCACATGCCCTTACCATTCCAACCCTTTCGAGCTACTTTCTTACCCGATTTTAAAGCTTCAATCGCTTGTCCAAAATTCATTCTAATTCCTCCTTTCTACATAAGAAAAAGCCTCCATCCGAAGATGAAAGCTTAAATATTGTGGTAACCCTAATGTCGAGTGCTCACTTTTGACATCGTGGCAGAGCGTACCACGTTATTTCGTAATTGTGTTTTAGATTTATAGTGCATTTCCGTGCACTTTGAACCTGTAGTAAGTTTGTTTTAGTAAGTTTGACTGAATTCTATGGAAAGTGGACGAAGTTCACATATAAACCACTCCTTCAGTTTTATTAGCCTTTTATATTAATTAAGATACCTAATCTCTTAAAAAATATGGGCCGGCCGTGTATGTCATGCTCCGAACAAGTTTGCTCAGCGCGGGTCGGTCGTCGGTCTGTCTTTCCCTAATATTTAGGTTTTTATAAATACCAAGGGAAGAAACATTTACCTGTCCGACCTCCCCTCCATTTTACATCTTCTATTTTCATTTCACCTAATGTTGAAAGTATGGCAACTTTGGAAAGTATGGCAACTCTGTTGTTTTTATTCGTTGAAATACTATCCACCCTCAATGTAGTTTACGGACCACTCTTTCCATGATTGCTCTAAAAACTCCTCTAAATCCTTGTCATGTTTAGAGTCATAAGCTAATTCTTCAAGTGTAAATTCCTCTTCATGTGTGGCGCCTGCAAAACCAATGCTCAAAGTAAATTTCACTATTTTGTTGGTATCCGTTTCGTTTCACCTCATCATTTGATTAACAATGTTTTCTTTAATATTTCGTACATGTGTATGGCTTAATCCCATATTTATTGCTATCCAACGTTGTGATTTGCCGTCTAGCATCCAGTTCAACACTTGAACCTCTCTATCACCAGTAACATTATCAAGAAGCTTCTGAACCTCTAAAAGCTTTTTCTCGTACTCTGCAACACGCTTAATGTTTTTCGAACGTCTAACAGCCTCCTGCATAATTGGATCACCTACACCGCCTGCTGCCTTTGGTAGTGTAGCCTCAATTCCATACTGTGCCGTTTTTGCCCCTATAACCATTTCTGACCGCATTTCTTTGATGGCGTTAACCATCCAGTGGTAGTCTGTAATCATTGAATCTAAAGCATCTGGTGTAATCGTTAGTGTTCTTTCTTTTAACATAGGTTTGCCCTCCTAAGTTGTGTTATAATTACTTATCTGACTAGCCTAGATGGGCATAAACCAATTCGAGCTGTAGCGTCTGATCACGCTGCGGCTTTTAATCCTTGAAAGGACGTTTTCTAATGCAAAATACAAAAAGTTTTATTGTATACCCAAGAACAAAAATTGATGTAGCTGATCCACGGGTACAAATAATCAATGCTCCAATTAAAGAGAAACTTAAATCATTTATAACAGGTTACTTGCAAGATTATGGTGAACTACCAACTCCACAATATCTCCGAGAAATATTTAGCATCTCTGAACTGGATGCGGAAATGGCAATTCACTTGTTTAGCAACTCTAAATGAGTTGTCTTTTTTATGCGCACAATCCTCAAAATGTTCAGTAACTAAATCGACCGTCGAAGAACTCTCTAGCTGGTCTTGTGTGACGGATTTTTACATAATCGTGTTTCGTTTCATTGTTAAATGGATGATAGTTTACAGCATATTCAGCTTTACTGTTATGACTTAAAATACTGAAATGCGTAATGCGGTAATACTCACCATCTTTCTTTAAAATTACTAATCTTCCTGAATAAATATCGTTATACTCATCTAGTTTTGCATTCAATTCTTCAAAAGATAGTCGTTTCTCAATCGCCCAAATCTTAGTCTTTACCGTCATTTTCATCATTCCTTCTCTTTAATTTTTTTAAATTGTTCGGCTACTTCTCAGACCACATATCATGTAATTTGCTAAATTCACTTTCCAATTCGGATAATTGAACGCCAATCGTGCGGTCCTTTTCATCAACTTCACTTACTTGCATCTGAATATTCTGTAGTTTTGAAATAGCTGTTAAAAATAAATCTCCAGCTGTTTTTAAATCATTTCGAGATTCTTTAATTTCCTTTACCATTTCATCAATTACAACGGACGGTTCTGCATACATACCTGTTGCCATAACTTCATCAACGCTGTATAACTCTTCACGAATACTTGCTAATCGAGCTGTTAACCGACGTTCTGTCATTCTTTCACTCTCCTGTACAATATTTTTCAACTAACCACTTTCCTCTTACCTAACAGCCCTCCAGCCCTTGGCCTAATTCATCCTGCCATTGTCTTATATGGTCAATTGTTTCTTGCCAGCCATCTCGACATTCTTTAAAGTAAAGCATAGATTCAACAACTTTATCTTTATCACAATCGTCAGCGGTCATAGTATTTAGTTTATTGTCCAAACTATCAAAACCTCGTTGGCATTCATCACGCTTTTTATACGCCTCTTGCATAGCTAATTGTAAGATTATCTGACGTTCATTTATAATTTTGAAATCCAAATTTACCAACTCCCTTACTGCATATTTTCTTTCAAGATTGATTATGATAGGCTGCCATCCCAAAGCACTGCCATTTCTTCATGTTTTTCTAACTGCGTAAATACAAAGTTCATATCCATTAAACTTCCATCTTCATTTGTTCCACGTGCCATACGTACTGCTGCGTACACTTCTGAAACAGGTTTCGCTTCTTCTGTCAGCTCCTCTAGTTCAGATTCATCGCCAGCTACTTCATCAATATATACACGAGCAGCTCCCTCTTCATTTCTCGCTTTAATAAGCGCATAATAAGGCTCTGAAAACTCGAAATATTGTAAAGGAATACGTTCCCAAGAACGCCCGTTTTTGTTATCAATGCATTTTACACCGTACTTTTCCAATCGTTCGAAATTGCTTTCTTCATCATCATTTGGACTGTATACCAATTTGTTATCTTGCGTAAAAATATCTAATTGGTGATCCAATCCCCACATGATTGCGTCAAAATCATCTTCGATAGCAATTGTTTGATATTCTTCAAATAGTTGCCATGCTTTAAATTTGTATTCCATTTCTCCATCTCCTTTATTGAACAATTTCTTTCGATTCTTCACTTCTTCCACCTACGTAAATTACTAATATGTTCCAGTTCTTTCCCAATGCTACGTAGTTCTCTATAAACCTTGCATCCTCTGCATTTCTTGGTAGGATCATAGGCTCTCTTTTTCGGGCACCCTTTACACTTTAGAAAAGCTATGTGGTCCTGTTGATTGATTAGCCTGGCTCTACGTTGTTTGACTTCCTTGCGAACTGTATTCATTTCCATCACCCTGCTTTTGCCTCTTTACGTGCTTTCCTAGCCTTTTTAAGATCATCATGAGTTATCCAACCACCATCAATCTTTGAATACGTTAGAAGCTTTAATTCGTGAGGAAAACGGTATTCGAATAACTTCTTCCTCAATTCAAATTGCTGTGTAACCATTCCCTTAATATCAACCACTTCTGTATGTCCATCTGCATAATGAACTGTGAAATCTGCGTTATAACCAATCTCACGATATTTCTTACCGTTCTTTTCGAACTTCGGCAGTAATACGAATCTAGGCTGTAATTCAAAGGAGGTCACAATGCCTTGCGCTTGTAGATGTTTCAAATGATCGTAATATTTTGCTTCCATTGCTGAATCGAATGTATTTCCATCACGCACAACTTTCTTGTTGCCGTATTTCGCTTTGCTCATGTTTGCCTCCTGTTAGCACTCTTAAAAGTCTGCTGATAAAACAACCTAATGCCGTTCTATCAGCAGCGTGTATATTTAAGCTGTTTTACTTTCCATCACTTCATCGATTGTAATTTGGTTTTTATTGAACTCAATCTCTGATTGTTCAGTTTCATGCTTTTTCTTACATGTTGGCCCCATACCTACATCAATTGATTTTTGAGACTTTAGTTGGCGATTACAACGTTCACATAGTTTCATCAATACCCACTCTCCTGTCTAGCATGATTCACCTTATTTTTATCGTAGTAAGCTTCTTCGACTTGATCCCATTTGAAGCCTAGCAACTTACCTAACAGATAAAATTCCTCAAAAAGCTCCTCCCAAGAGTCGGTATTCTCCCACTGATCCACTTCAAGGATTCTAGAAGTAATCTCTAAAAATTTACGTGTAATATCTGATTCATCAGTTGTAATGTCATCCCAATCTAAAGTTGGATTAATGACTAATTCCAACCCAATACTCAAAATGAAATGCAAGCAGTCAACGTATTCTTCAAGGAGTGGGTTAGTTACTTTCTCGATTTCTTGTCCATCAGGTAGAACAAGGTATTCACCGGAGTATATTTCGGTCCTTGGCTTCTGGTCCTTACTCCACTTCTTAAACCCACGCCATTCGTTCGCGCATTCCCCTAACTCAACCTGTAACGCTAACAACTTCCAGTCAAGATTGTTCTGCCCTCGTAGCTCTGGATGTTCCTGAATGATGTGCTCGTCCAATGCTGCTTGTGTTTCAAATAGTTTTGTTAAGTTCATTGTTTTCTGCCCCTTTTCCGAATTTCATTAAGACTTGATATGGCTTTGGTTCATGATCGTAAAATTTAATATCGCTGATTGGATACCAATGGTTCCTTGCTTCTGCTTGGATTTGTTTATTGAGCCTATCTCTTGTTTTAGCTTCAAGGATTTTCTTTTTTGGTTGTTTCGTTATCATCAGTGATCACTCCTTACATCAGAATGGCAAATCTGATTCATCCACCTCTATTGGTGCCTTTGAATTCGCAAACGGATCTTCATTCCCCTGCATATAACTTGGCTGGTTGTTATTACCGCTATATTGCCCCTGTGAACTGCCTTGATACTGTCCACCTGTATTTGTACTAGATTCGTGGTTTGATGCGCCCTGCGAGCTCCCTGTGCTGTTTCTCGGCTCTAAGAATTGGATGCTGTCTGCTACAACGTCAGTAGTAAACACACGCTTTCCATCCTGCCCTTCATAGCTACCTGTTTGAATTCGCCCTTCCAAACCTATTAGACTAGCTTTCTTCATGAAGTTAGCTAGATTTTCAGCCTGTTTACGCCAAGCCACACAACTAATGAAGTCAGCTTGTTTTTCTTCACCCTCTTTGTTGAATGCACGATTTACTGCAACTGTGAAGCGACATGATGCGATTCCATTTGGCGTATAGCGCAATTCAGGATCTTTTGTAAGTCGGCCAACTAAAACGACTCGGTTGATCATGATGTTACCTCCAGTAGGTGACTGTCTTCGTAGATGTTGCCAATGATTTCATACGTAATTTCTGTGTATTTATCAGCAAAACCTTTTGGGTTTATAAGGTAAATACAATGTGTAACGCCATCGTCGGTATATTGTGCTTTATATCCACACTCTTCTAAATCAAAAACTACTGTACCGATTTCCTCATATACTTCGTCTATTCCATTTGTGAAACGGATTATATCCCCCTCAAAAATCTCTGTACCATGCTTGTCCTTTAAGCCTGTGTATTGCAGAAGAATTACATCTGAATGTTCATCAAAATGCATCCAGCCTGGTTCTCGTTCATAATCCACATTTTCAGGTTCTACCCATATACAATGAGCTGTATAATTTTCATCTGTTGTATCTGTATTACCTACAAGCACTTTATAAGACATGAAGTTGTATGTTTTATCCCATGCTCGAAACTTAATCTCTCTACTCATGCTGAAACCTCCCTCTTATCCCACACCTCAATTATTTTGAATCCCTCTCTTTTGAGTGATTTAAAATCAGGATGTGCAATTGGTATGCCGTTGCGTCGTCTCATGCAGCCATCGCCCCTTCCAACGTTCCGATATAGTAATCCGTGGCTTCTTCCCGGTCCTTTAATCCCTTTAAAGCGATTAATTGATCAAGACGTTTATAAGCCATTCTTTCGTTATGTTTACCACCAAACTCTTGATGTTGCCCTAGATAGAAAGTGATTTGATCAATCAGAAATTGTTCATTCAAGAAAAGTACTCCTCTCTAATTCTTTATTTTGAAACTGCTCGACCTTTGCGATGATATGGTGCCATTGCTGTATTTCTGTAGCATTTAAAATCCTCGTTAACTCACCATCCCTAATCATGATTTTGCTATTACTACGTGTGATGATTTTGTTTCCGTTGGACATCCAATTCACCATCCAATGCTTCGTGCGCTATTTTATAAGCAGATGTTTCCCAACCTTCCATATTTGGTGATTCGACTTCCATGACTTTTTCTAGTGCTTTACGTAGTCGTTCAATTTCTTTAACAGCATCAGATTTTTGTTTTGCAAGCTTACCGTTGTGGTCCATCCGTTTGAATAAATCTGTGGTTAATTGTTCATTAAATTTAGATATTTGCTCAATCGTTTTCTTGTCATTTCTTTTAGCAAGTTCGTAAAGTTCGCAACGATTCTGCAACCTCTCAACCTCGGCCACAAGTGCTGGCACATCTTCGCGAGCATTAGCTATAAATGCAGCATCTAATTCTTTATTATCAGTCCAAACATCTGCTACATCTTGTGTATGTTTCAGATAAACCGTACCGTCAGGACTGGAATACCATGGCCCCGGCGTAGCCTTCTCCACACGTTCTTTAATGGCATTCAATTGTTCTTGCTTCATCCTCATTCACCCCTTTAAATAGCCAATCTCTTTGGCATAGTCGATTATTTCTTGCTGAATTTCATCGCTGTGACCCCAATCACCACTGTATAAACCACCATAGCCATACGTGCCGTTACAAGGAATGCCAGTGCGAATAAAATTAGCAAATTCTGAAACTAATGCTCGTAATGTACCTCCGTGACTAAAACCTTGCCAGCTCCCATGTTTGACCATCGGTATTTCTGTTTGAGTGTAATCATCAACATAATAAACACGATTGTTTTTTATTTTCATGTAAGCTGTGAAATCTTTATTTTTATCTAATAGAGTTTCTTCTCGATAAAAGAATCTACGACCTCGTTCTGAAATGAAACGAATAAGACTATTCATGATATTTAAACGATGCTGTTTAGGTGTAATATCAAGCATCTTCAATACTTTGCGTTCAACCTTTGCATCACGCGTAAATTGCATTTCACTGTATCGTCGTGGATTTGGGTTTACTGGTTCATCATCTTGGCAACCTTCCCGATTCAATTGATGCTGAAAGCGATCTTCAGGACACCATTTCAATCCGCCCCACGATACCCAATCTTCTTCCGAAACTGTAACTCTTACTAAGTTCAATGATTTATCGTTCTTACTTAACCAAGCCCATTCATCGAATTGCATCTGCCACGGTTTATATGAATCTCCAAAAAGCATCGTAGTGTTTTCAAATTCTGCTTTAACTATCATCCCTTCACCCTCCATCAAGGGGCTGTTGCCCCTCTAAAATCCAATATTTTTAATACGTTTGTCCGTTGTTTCTGTAAAAATAATCGTTTCTAAATTCTTCATCATGCGGCTAATTAGCTTTGGATCATACATATTCATTAGCGCTTTACTTGATAGATTCGTAGTTACGATTGTTGATTTATCTTGTCTTCCATTAACAACAGCTCGTAATAATCTGCTGGTGAAATCCGTAGCCTGTTTGTTCGTATCGATGTTACCTGTTTCTGCTCCTAAATCGTCCAGTACCAAGTAGTCAACGTTCGTTAGTAAATCGGTGAAATACTGCTCAGTGAATGGAGAGTCCTTGTCGTTAAAACTAGATCTAATCTTTCTCAACATTTCATCGATGTCGATATACAAACATGATACATGCAAGCTATTGAGAGCCTTTAAGATGCTCATAGACAAGTGACTCTTCCCAACACCTGGCTTGCCGTTAAACCAAAGATTGAAACGGCGGCCTTGTTGGTAGCGTTCTAAATATTGCAATGCTTTTTGTTTATTTGTCTGTTCTTCGGCTGTCCGTGCAATATAGCTATCAAACGTGGCATCTAATAATGTTTTGTCCTGTATCAAACTTTTATTTGCGAGTGTATTAAACTTAACCTTTGCTTGCTGTTGCTGGAGTTCAGCTTTAAATTCAGCTTCGAATGCAGCATTTTCTTTCTCGCAAAAGCATCTAGGACAAGATTCTTTACCATTTACGATCATCAGTGGAATATCATGTTTCTCACATTTACTAGAAGCCCACATCAACCCCGAGTTCACTTTGTGTAGTACGCTGTCCTTTTGTAGTGTTGTGTTGATTGCCTGCAAGTTGCTGCGCCTCCTTTTTAGCTAATAGTTGGATAGATGTTACGCCTTCATGTTTCCAGTTGCGTAATGTTCCAGTAGCATATTTTTCTTTATTTGTAACTCGGCTATTTATAAGTGCTCGCTCAAACGCTTCGATAATAAGATCCACATCATGATAGGTTGCTAGGTAGTATTCAATGTCATCTCGTAACTTATCACTAGGAAACTTTTGCAGACGACTGACAAAAAACTCATATAGCTTTTGAGCATGCTTCGTGTCTGTAGTCAGTACTTGGTTATTATCAGTATTTGGTTTATTCAATACTTGGTTATTATCAGTACTTAGTAGTCTGCTGTTTTGTACATCTTCATTTTGTACATGTACGTTTTGTACATCTTCATTCTCTACATGTACAAAACCGCAAAGTAGAGAATCTTCTTTTTCTTGAGGAACTTCATGAACTATCGTTTCCCAACTTGCAATGCGTTGCCCTTCGCGTACAGGTTGACGTGTAATGTATCCATGATCTTGTAGTTCCTTAAATCCAGCCCTAAAAGCTCGCTCTCCATCAGTTGAGTGCGTCACTAGTTCATTCATGTGGAACACCCAATCATCCGGCATTGAAAGCATGTATGCCATTATGCCTTTAGCTTTCCAAGATAGCCGGTTATCGTTCAATGCCGTTCGATTCATCACTACATAGTTGCTGTTCTTAGCCACTCGGATGATGCCCATTTGCCCTCGCCCCTCCTAGCCTTTGTATGGTCGAATAATAACCTTGTCGAAATGCTCTAATTCGAAATCCCAGTCGTTAAATGGAGCAAGTAATTCGACTACTGAATCGGTAATTACAATCAATTGAGTTTCGCCTTCGTTTCCAACTTCCTGTACTCCAATACAACTTCGTAGACTGTGTATTAAAGCCTCATGCCTAATTTCATCCCTTTTCAACCTTTCGTATTCTTCAACTGGCATCGTTACTGTAATTTGTTTATCCATGCCTCGCCCCTCCTAGTACGTTTTCACTGACTCCCAACCATTCGCTTCACATGCTAGATTGAATTTATCTACTGGTATGTCGATGTTCACTGGCTCATAAGTTTTTAACCATTCCGTTACGTCATAACTGACCACAGCTTTGTCACCATACTTTTTTATCATCCCTCGCTTATGTGCCTCTGATAATAAACGCACCTCTTCGACATCTTCTGGACCTGGCTTTTGACGATCGTTACGAACAATGATGAAAGCATCTTGGATATCGTCCATCGTTATATCACCGTCTGGATCACTGAAATCTGCTACTTCAATATCTGCAGCTAGATAACGGCTTTCCTTTTCTTTGTGCTTTAACACAATGACTGGCACAGTAGAGATAATTTCATCCTCGCCACCGAAGATGTTTTGTTGAAATACTTGCATGGTTTGCCCTCCATATTTTCAATATTCAAATTTTTAATCACAGACTTATTCATAAATCCCACATTAATCGTATTCAGGATTAGAAATCTCTAATTCACACGATTCTTCATCAATAATTAACTTTGCTCCACTTGTATAAATCTTGAATAACGTTTCTTCCAGTCCGTGCAAACCGTTTAATACTGCTTTAACATCAAATTCATTGATATTTCTACGACTGTAACTTTCCTTATTATTTATTTTTACAGAACAAACTTCGCCTTCACTGTTTACAAGGAGCCTGTATTTGCAATCGTATTCACTTATATCGTTTCTTGAATCTAATCCAATCCACGACGAGCCATATGGATTGTCTACATGTAACGTCATTTCGTGGTATTCTTCATAACCTAAATCATCTAAATCCTCAATTTCCTTCGAAAGTTCTTTAACTAATTCGGATAATTTGTATTCACGTTTTGTATCAGATAACAGAACTTCGATTTGATTTTTTATTTGAGCTACGCCTTGATTTGTAATCTCATCATCCAGCTTATCTTTAATTGCTTGTAAAATTAGATGGTTATATGATGCAAGATTTAAGTCTTTGAAGTTGATCTGTAGCGCTTCATTTGCTTTTTCTTTAAGTTGCTTAGAAAAATCACTCCAGTTACCAAACAAGTCCTTAACAACATCATTCACAGTGGATTCAACGTGTTTATCAACAATCTCTTGAACCTTTCCTTCTGATTGCATTTTCGCTAAACTATCCATCACCATTTTATTTAAGTCCATTTATTTCTCCCTCTTTCATTTATTTTTCTGTGCATCTATAACAGTCCGTCCTGTCTCTCACAGATTGCCAAACTACCACTAACCTTGGTCACCCTATAGTTTGGGTATCTACGCATGTAATCCAGCACCAAGCGTCTGATTTCATCGTTATCCTTCGCCTGCTCAAATATCCAAGCAGGCAGAAGGACTTTGTGAGGCACGTTACTGTTCAATAATCAATTCCTCTTGAGTTTGTTCTTCTTCAATAACTGAGTAATCTGTAACATCGATAACATCACTCATATCCTCTGAAACCTCGGTTTTGATCGTTTCATCAGCCTCTACAACCTTCTGTAGCTCAATTGATTTTGGAGCGTATTTTAGTACTTCTTTGAGTACAGTTTTCTTAGCCATCGCGTCATAATTGGTTTTCCATGGGCTTGTCCAACCCTTTTGAACAGCTTGAGAGAAGGTCTTAGCATGCTTATCAATATGCTCTCGTGTCCAGTACACAAAGTCATATCCACCGTTTTTCAAGTGGTATACAGCGTAGTAGCCGATTGGCTCACCTTCTGGATTTGTTGATGGCACATGCACTAAATCCTTGTGTAATCCGTATGCAAACGAAAATTTATCCTCTGCATATACTTCGTGTGCATAAATAGCCTTGTACTGACCACTACGTACAGCTAGATCGATTAAACCTTTGTATCCTAGTTGGAACTGTACTTTGCCTCCATAAGGGATTAAATAGGCTTGTCCAAGCCCTGTATTTGGTTCCACACCTAGTTGAGCTGATTGCATAAGCGCAGCTACAAAACTGATTTGGTCGCATTCCAGTAACTTTGGAGTTGTTCGAACTGCTGTTAAAGCGATACGAGCAATTCGATCAGCGTCCATGTGTTTTGGTAAAGCACGTTGGATTTCAGGACCCATCTTTTTTAACAAAGCATTTAAGGATGTTTCAGGAGAAGCTTGCTTTGATACTTGATTTTGTGACTTTGCTTTTAATTCATTTGTAGTAGCCATTTATTAAGCCTCCAATTTTTTTATTGTTAGTCGTCGAGAAGATGATGGTTTAATGAATTTGTCGTAAATATCAGGGGCGTCTACTTTCAGTCGTTTACTATCAACACGATTCGAAACAACCGTCTTAAATGTCACCTTATGACGTTGAGAGTGCCCTTCTGTAGCGTTTTCTAACCTGAGCTTTAACTGATTCTCATACTCTTTCTTTTGTTGCTCTAACGCTTTAATTTCGCTTGAAATGGAATCGATAGCATCCAGTAGGACATCATCATCCTTTGTGAGCATGATGGCCGTACCATCATCTTGTGGGTACATTTTTTTGATTAAGTCGTTTGTTGCATCTGAACCATCAATAGGTGGCGCCACATCTTTTAAAACGTGATTCTCCCAAAAGTCTTTCTCTCGATCTATGAGGATTTCTATAAATTCGTCGTCACGTTCGATTTCTTTCCAGATGAATTTGTTGCCACCAATCAGTACCGCAATATAAGCCTTTTCAAAGCCTGTAACAGCTAGATAATGATGGACTTGGCATAAATAACTTGCTGGTATTTCCTCACCTTCCCATTCACCCTTTAAATACTCATTAGCTGTTTTACATTCAAGTACAGCTCGCTCACCAACGACTACTCGATCTAGATTAGCCAACATAAAATTGTGTTCTGGATGAACCAACATTTTGTTCATACGTCTCACTTTTTTACCTGTACGTTCTGCAAATTCTTCAGCAACTAAATTCTCAAACTTATTTCCGAAATGAATAGCTTCATTTTCGATCTTCTCGTAAAACTGACCTGTCTTTTCTAAAAATAGTTGGTAAGCACTTTTATATGGATTAAACCCCATAATTGTCCCTGCATCAGACCCACCGATACCAGCGCGACGAGCGTCTAACCACTCGTCACGACTCATATCAGCAGTTGTAATTTTTGCTAAAACCATGCAAATTACTTCCTTTCGTGATATGATGGTAAAAATGTTTTTTCCTAAGCCACTATTCTGAGTAGTGGTTTATTTTTTTGTGCAAAATACCGCATTGTGATGTTCCTCAAGGTACGTATGAATGTTATCCATGTGGACGATATCACCGTTTTGAAACTTCATGAAATCATCATTGAAAACTATTAAACTACCATAGATATCTCGAAAATCATTTTTCATTTCTACATAACGAAATGTTGGCACCTTATTGGTTGGCTCGAACGTACCAAGAACCATTGGATTCTCTACTTCCATAAGTTGTCTCATGCAATCACCTCACATTTACAACAAGCAAATGATATGCCATATTTGTTGAGTTTGTACTGTACACATTGCTCACCTTTGTAGCCTATAAATCTCTCGGTTTCATAGTCACCTAGCTTTTTTATAGACTCTAAAGAACAAAGTAATACTGAGACATCAATATCAGCAGCACCAGCGCTATACTCGGCTTTGAGTACATCTTCTGTAGATATGCCATATCGCTCTAAAATCAGTGGCAATTCAGCAATCTTAGATACTGCATTAACTAATTTCATATAGATCAATCCTTTCGTATATTTTTGATGGATAACCACCAATCTACTTACATCACGTCTTGGCGTTGGCTATTGCTGCTGCTCGGGATTTAAACGGTCCGTCTTGGCATGCTCCGCTCGGTTTATATAAGTAGATTGCTAGCCCCATCAAGCAACCAACAATTTTGGCAAAGCTTACCGTAGGGAGACGGCAAATTGCTGGCTGCTTGACGAGGGCGAATTTTCATTCGCAAACGTCTATGATTATAAAAACGAATTCACAACAGATTTGAATAACTTGTACTTTGTGCGCTGATACTCTGGTAACTCGTCATATTGTTGGATACATGGATGTGTTTTTAACTCTGAGTCCATTATGTGCCCATAAACCCAGCCTTCTTCACGCATTCGGACCAACCAATGTTCATGCATTTCTTCTGGTGTACGTTCATTTTCTAAAGCAAATTTGACTCCCCTTATAGCAGATTCTTTTTGCCAGTCAGGAGCAATATCCCATAGTGTTTCCGAAAAATTGTATTGGCTCTTACAGTATTCGTAGATAACGTTGTTACAGATTTTTGCAATTAATTCTATATTCATTTAATTACCTCCATGTGATATAATGGACTTGTATATGATTGTCATGCTGTTTAATCCTCGCTCGATTAAGCAGCTTTTTTGTATTCATTTAGCCTCACCAACATCCTCTTATCACAAAAGAAATGTACATAGATTAACCTCTGTTTTAGCGTCATATGTCGCCACGCTCTAGGCTTGATGCGCAAGTTTCTTCACCACCTGAACAAGTATCCCTCGTTGGTTTAAATCTGCTACAGTTGTCCATAACTCTTTTTTCTTATGAAGTTTTTCTAGTTGTGTTAACGAATTATGTAGGTCTCGTTCTAGTTGTTTTGCTATGTCTGTTTCACCTTTTCTTGCTAGCATTACGATTTCGATTGCAAGATCTTCGATACGTCTATTTTCACGTTCGATTTGTTCATTTATATTCATTTAATAAACCCTTCCTTGTGCAAGTACTGATAATGGCTATCCCAAACACTGGTGTAACTAATACCTGTGTGGTCCGTCATCACAGCTATAAAGTTAGCTAATGCTGTTTGAGCTTCTACTGCTTCCTCAAGTGTGTCCATCATTATTTGCATCTCGTATGGACTAATTGCACCTTTCGGTTTTGATAAGCTTGTTTTTTTAATTGCGTCAATTGCTTCCTGGAGTTCTTCTATTGTTTTCTCACGTACACTACACCTATGAAGATCTACATTTGGTCCGTTTAACCATATCGGGCCTGTACCTGTATATTGATGTTGTATAGCAAGCGCGAACTTGGGGTCATCGAACTTCTCTACGATACTTTTACTTATATCTGCTGGTACCTTACTACGGCCGTTTTCATATTTTGATATCGCCTCTCTCCCTACTCCAAAATCAAATCCGAATCGCAACTGCGTTTCATCGCCCCTAATTTCTTTCATTACTTCGCCAACTAAATTTCCAGTAACAGTCATATTTCCATTCCTTTCTTTTATATAAAGTCACATTTCATTGAAAAGTTAACTTGTAAGAGACCGCACTTTATATAAATTCTCTGTATAATAATGGTTAAGAGGTAGATTTGCCCCTACCTCTTAGATTTCTACTAGATTGGTAGTTTGTTCGAGGCCATTTGCCCTGGCCTCTCCTATTAAATTGCACCTGCCCGTGCTTTTATTTAATTCCATTCATTCATAATGATATTTTTAATAGTTTTCGCTGTCGGTTCATATAACCAGACACGCTTTCCTTTAAATCCGCGTTGTCTTTCGTATTGTTTAATACGTGGATCACATAAGATATGTTCTTCTAAAAACGTTTTCTTAAATGTTGTTGCTCTCATAATGTCGTCAATATCCCAAAATAAAATTTCTTGTCTCGCTGTTTCAGTTATGAGTTCACGCAGTTCAGAAGTAATTTTTTCTTTTGTGATACCTGACATTTCGAATAATGTTTTAATGACTGTACTTTCATTGGGTGCTGTTGCAATCACATTGCCACCGCCTTATTTAAAAACTTAGCAATAAAGTAGGCTTGTCCTTTACCAGTTATTTTTGAGGTTCTGTTAATACTAATTTCTCCACTATTATGGTGAATTGGTGTTTCTTTAATTTCAAACAACCCTAGTTCCATTGACTTTTGTGTTGGTGAGTTATAATCAGAACCTTTACGTTTGATTAGATAACCATTTTCCCTTAACCATTCGAATAGACGTTTTTGCCCAACATCTACACCGTTTTGTTTTAGGATTTTAGCGAACTCACCAATCAGAATTGTTGTTTCGCTTGCTTGAATTGCTTCAGCAAAAAGCACTTTTGGTTTTTGAGCTTCAATTATTAGTTGCTGCTCAACGATTTTTTTCTTGTTATTTTCGATAGTTTTTTGAGCGATGAGTAGCGCTTTAGCCATAATTGATGCATCGTCATCATTTTCGTCTGTAGCAATATAACCTCCATTAAGTCGAATTTCTTTTAAGATGTTTTTAACTTGTTTTTTGAACTGTTTAGCAATAGGTTTACGTGATTGCATTAACACTTCATATAAACCGTCTTCTGTTAAGAACCATGTATCACGATTTTGACCTGCTCGGAATATTTTTCCGATAAGCTTTTCATCATCATCTACATTAGCTAACATTTTATTTAATGAAGAAACATCATAATCAATCCAACCAGCTATATCTTTAGCTAAAAATAACGGATTCTTTACCGTTCCAAATACTTTGAATTTTTTCATTAATACTACTTGCTCATGGATAACTTGTAATTGCTTCATGATTAATCCTCCTATTCAGTAATATAAAAATATTTCTGCCTTATCATGCCGTTTTGTTGCCTTTTGGCAACTCACTAATGTAAGTAAATACTTGTTCAAACTTTAAATCTGAAAAGTTGGATAAAACACCAATAATAAATTTTCCACCAGGATTTCTTTTGCCATTCATAACACGGTTCACTGTACTATGAGCAACGCCGATTGTTTTTGCAAATTCACTTTCTGTTAGGTTGTTCTCTTTAAGATACTTGTCCAAGAAATCGACCTTAACTTTTACACTATTTTCACAAGTTTTCATGTTGTCACCTCTCATTCTTCCCTTTTGGCAATTGCCTTATGGCATTAATATAAACTATATTTTGTCTTTTGGCAACACTTTTATTTAAAAAAATTCGAACCTAATTGCCTTTTGGGAATAGAAACACTTAAAATTCTTATATACATAGCATTGGAGGTGACTTTATAAAGTGAATAATGTTTATGAGCACTTCGAAGAAAATAATTTCGGCGAATATGTGAAATCATTACGATTAAAAAAAGGATTTACAATAAATCAACTGTCTTTATATTCAGGAATAAGCTCTTCTCAACTTTCAAGAATAGAAACTGGTAAACGTGGTATACCAAAACCTTCAACAATCGAAAAAATCGCTAGCGCGCTAAAAGTAGACTATAACGAATTGATGAAAATCGCTGGATATCTAGAACCCGATACTAAAACAGATTATATTGATAAAAAAAGAAGTCCTTATGATTCTCAACTAACTGAAAAAGATGAACGAGATATTGGAAAGTTATTAAAAAAATTTAGTGAAGATATTGAACATTCAGATGCATTAGCTTTTGATGGGGAACCTTTATCCGAAGAAGCAAAAGAATCTCTAATTGAATCTATGGAGCATATATATAGAACTACACAAAGAATCAACAAAAAGTATATACCTAAAAAACATAAATAGAAGGCAGTACACGCCTTTTTTTATGAATAACTTTTGTAATATTTATACTTTTATGGAGGGGCTGGGCATATGAGTTTTTTAAAAAAATTATTAGGAACACAAGATAAAACACCTGAGGAACTAGAAGCTGATCGTATTAGAAAAGCTGAAAAGCAAGCTGAAATGAAGAAACAAGAAGAATTGCGAAAACAACAGTTTGAAGAAAAACAGCGTGAACGTGATACTAAAAAAGTTCAAGAAAAAGCATTACAAGAAAAATACATTGGACTCGGCTTTGGCACAGGTTTAGATTTCTCTTTACTTAAAGGAACCATCCACTATTTTGAAAGTTTTGTTTTGCAACCAAATGAAAACGTATTACATTCCATAAAAGCCGAATATGACAAAACAAAAAAACGAGAAATAAAAGGTTTATTAATTGCAACTGATCAAAGACTTGTATTCGTTTCTTCTGGTGCTGGATATGGGCAATTCATTGAAGAATTCGATTACAGAAAAATGAATGGTATAGCGCAAGCGAACGAACGCTTTAGTGAAAAAGTAATTTATATCGATATGGGAAGAAGTCGTAAAAGGTTTGATGATATTATTTCGAATGATCGCTTAAATCAATTTGTCAGTGTTGTCACAAAACAAATTAATCTATTAAGAAATGCACCAATTAGTAGGAATACTTCTACCAAAGCTAAAAATGCAGATAAATATACTGCTTTGGAAAAGATCGCTAAGTTAAAAGAACAAGGTATCTTAACAGAAGAAGAATTTTTAATTGAAAAAGAAAAAATACTAAATTCTTGAGGTGCATTATGAAAATTATTAAATGGATCTTACTACTATTCTTCTTTTTAATAACACTAGTGTTAGTCAGTGCTTCCCCTATAATATGGGTTGGAATTTTATTAATATTATTTGGGATATACCAAAAAATACAACAAAATAAAGGGAAAGTCACATTTTCGAGACCAGGTTTAATAATAGCAGCTGGCTTTGCTTTTTGTTGGATTACTGCAATTATTCTTACAGAACCTGCTACAGAAGTAGTAGAAAAAGAGAAAGATACTATTGCAATTGAAAAAGTAGCTAAAGATGACAAAAAGACAGAGAGCTTACCAGTTGTAGTTTCTGATACTAAACAATCCTCTGAAGAAATTAAAAAACAGGAGCAAGAAAAGAAAAAAGCCGAAGAAGAAAAACAATTAAAGGAAAAATTATTGAATCTTGGGTTGGTAACTGCCACTATTTCAAGAGTAGTTGATGGTGACACTGTTGAGCTTTCGGATGGCAATAAGGTTCGTTTAATTGGTGTGAATACACCAGAGTCAACTACGAGTACTGAAACCTATGGAACCGAGGCAAGTAACTTCACTAAATCTCAGCTAGAAGGTAAACAAGTGTACTTGCAAAAAGATGTGTCTGAGACAGATCAGTACGGAAGATTATTGAGAATAGTTTGGACTGATATACCAACTGACTTAAAAAATGAAAATGAAATCCGTTCAAAAATGTTTAATGCTAAGTTAGTACTTGATGGTTATGCAGAACCATCTACTTATAACCCTGATGTGACCTACAGCGAACACTTTGTTACGTTTGCTCGTGAAGCACGTAATCAAAATAAAGGTTTATGGGCTTATGGTGCCGAAGGTACAACTAAAGGGGACTTAGACTCATCCCCTACTACAACCACTAATAATAATTCTAGCAATAATACCAATACAACATCAGCAACTTCTTCTGGTGGATATGAATATTATAAGAATTGCACTGAGTTAAGAAAAGTTTATCCTTCAGGTGTTGGACAGGACCACCCTGCTTACGCTTCTAAACACGATCGTGACAAAGACGGATGGGCATGCGAAAGATAGAAAAAGAGAAGTGATTACATGTGGATTAGAGAAAAAGTGGTAAACCTTAAACAAAAATTTAAAACAGATTGTCCATATGAATTGGCTGCATATTTAAATATACATGTCCTGTTTCATAATTTACATGAAGAAATTCGGGGTTACTATAAATATGATCGTCGGAATCAGTATATTGTTATAAACAGCAATCTTGATATTAATTATCAAAGATTAGTGTGTTCTCATGAGTTAGGTCACGCAATTTTACATCCTAAAGTCAATACTCCGTTCATGAGAAAACACACTCTTTTTTCTGTAGATAAAATCGAAATAGAGGCAAATAGATTTGCTGCACACCTATTAATTCCGGACGAAAGTTTATTTGACTTGTATGAACACATGACGATATATGATATAGCTACCTTACACCATGTTCCCGTCGAATTGGCTGAACTTAAATTTAAGGTGCTATTTTAACACTTAAACAAGAACATACATTCCCATTTGAAAGGAGTGATGCAACCTGATTATCCTATATAAACTGCACCTGCCCGTGTGATTTATGGAGGTAATCAAAAATGGCTAGATATAAAATGATTAAAACAAAAAAAGATTGTATTTATTGGTACAAAGATACAAACAACAAAAAGAAATTTGCTTTTCGTTATAAATATTACGACCGTTTTGGTAAACGTAAAGAAAAAACTATGTTAGGTTTCGAAACTGAAAAAGCTGCTGAAAGAGCATTGATCGAGGTAAAAGCTAATGTACTTGATGGAAATGACAGGTTTGTAGAGAGCGCTAATTTGACTGTGGCTCAATGGATGGAGATATGGTTTGAAATGAAGAAGAAAGTTTGGCGTCCTGGTACCTATGTGCATTACCAAGAATCTTATAAAAATCATATCAAACCACTCATTGGTCACTACAAGCTTCAAAAACTTACAAAAATGACTCTCCAACGTGAACTAATTGATAAACTAGTTTCTTATGGATTAATGCGTCCTACAGTCCAAGGAGTATTTCGTGTTTTTAAATCAGCTGTTTCCTATGCAGTTGAAGAAGAAATTCTTATTCGTGATCGTTTTAAAAAAATGGATTTTAGTGCTGCCCCTACTAGTGATAAAGAAAATCATTTTACTGAAGAAGAGCTGGAACAATTTTTGCAATGTGTTAAAGAAAATGATCCTTCTACTAGGTATTCTTCAATTTTAACTTTGGCAATGACAGGTATGCGTAAAGGTGAAATGATGGGGTTAACATGGAATGATCTTGATTTTAAAAATAAGGCAATAATTATTAATAAGGCACGTACTCGGACAGGGCTTGGTCCACCAAAGAGTGATAATGGCTATCGAAAAATTAAAATGAATGACCAATTATACGCCCAACTTAAAAAGTACAAGGCTTGGTGTATTAAAAAGAAGTGGGAACGAAGTTTGAAGCATGAAGATACTGACTATGTATTTATATCTCGTCAAGGTTGCCGCCCTATTGGGCTAACATACGTTGAAGATGCGATTGACATGATTTGTACTAAGTACGAATTAAAAAGGATATCCCCACACGGTTTAAGACATACAGTAGCTTCAATCTTGCTATCACGTGGAGAAACACTTGTAACTGTTGCAAAAATCTTAGGTGATGATCCAAATACTATTCTAAAAGAATATGTTCACTCATTCGAAAAAGATGAAATCAAATCCATTGAATTAATGAATCAGTTCGCAACTGGAGGATGATTTAGGAAAAATCGATTTTTGATGTATTTGGGGTACAAATTGGGGTACATCAATTTCAGTGCCCTTCCCTTCCCCTTTATATCAATACTTATCCGTCATCTCCAACCAAATGATGTAGTTTGCATGGTACACCACGCCCATTTGGTCGGTCTCTGCATATCGAATCTCAATCTGTTTTTCACTTACAAACATTTTCTTCACCTCGTCCTACATTATAGCGTAAAAGTGTTGGTTTGGCGGGGTTTTTGCTCAATGGAAATTGGAACGTTGAAAAATAGAGGGAAGCATTTCTTAAATATCTAAAATATATATGGATTTTTCTAATATGAAATATAATTCATATAAACACTGCGGTACCTCTTTATGATTTATAAATAAACATGCACGAGCAGTTACACTAATCTGTATTTACACACAGTAGGTTACTCATTTCATTCAAATAAGTGACCTATTTATTATTTATAACGTACTGACAACACCAAACAGGGTTGATATAGTTTTCTTGTATTACCAACATTCTATATGGAATGACGAAGTCAATTTGAATATACAAGAACAAATAAGAGTTTATTTATAGCCAGCTGGTAAACAGGTTATTTCGTTTGTTGAAGAAGATATAAATATTTTGTCAACTCATATTGAGCATGATGAACAGATAATATCTGCGACAACCGGTTCAAAAAAGTTAACTTATTTTTTATTCTTGTTAACTACTAAAAGATTGCTTACATTGGAAAAAGATAAAAAAGGAAAATTATTTGTTTCTTACGATGTAATTGCTATTAGTAACTAAATCGTCAACAGAAAAATATTAGCTGTAGAAGTTGATTTCACCTATTTAAAGAATGAGATTAAACTCAAACTAACTAATGATAATGCAACCAAACCTTTCGCGAATGAATTTGAAAATATCTTCAGCATTCCAGAAAAAACAATACCTCAAAAGAAAGAAAAAGCACCTAAAGCAATCAGGCTAAACATGACCATCTTGAATGGAAAAGAACAGATAAAAGAAAGTGGTTTTAATTACGTTTTACAACAAACTAAACACGGTTATATAGATATTGTTGTAGACTTCAAAGAACCAGAAACTTCCAAATTAATTAAATGGGAACGTGTAGAAAATGTCCAAAAGAGTACTTCAAGTAAAGTTGGCTGGACAGTAATCAGAAGTAAATTCGGTAATGCGGGAGCTATAGCTGGAGCAATGGGAGCTAATATCGGGAAAGATAAATCAGTAGCTACCCTATTTTTAAAACGAGAAAACGGAGAGAAAGTGCCTTTAGTCATCAAATCCGATAAGAAGGACCTTAAAAAGCTTTCATTGTTAATTGTTGCCGAAGAGGAAGAGACTACACAAGTAGCTGTCACTCCCCTCCTAACAACATTACCAATACCAACTGATGAATTAATTAAATTGAAAGAACTAATGGATGCTGGTATTTTAACACAGGAAGAATTTGATGCAAAGAAGAAACAGCTATTAGATATATGAGGCTGGGACAGAACTCGATTATTTTGAAAAATAGCGAAAATAGATAATAATTTTTTCGCCTCATTGAGTTAAATATTTCTTCCTAAATCAAAAAAATGTCAGACCGATTGTATCTTGGTCTAACATTTTTTCTTTTGTCCCAGCTTCTTTGTTTTATCAAATTTCACTTAACAGAATTTCATTTACTTATCTGTAAAATATCACTTATAGGTGATATAATTACCAATGTTATACATAATTATCTAGGAGGAATCTAGTAATGCATAGTAGATTTTGGACTATATTCTTTTTAATTATCTTCTTTCCATTAGGTTTATTTTTAATGTGGAAGTACGGTCATTTTACTAAACAAATACGCGTCATTATTACTTTATTTTTTGTAATTATAGTTTTACTATCTTCATGTTTTGGTGGAACAAATAGGGCAAAAGAAGAAGAGTTAATTAAAAAGGAACAGCAATTGGAAGAGAAAGAAAACAAATTGATTAAATTCGAAAATGATTTAAAAGCAAGAGAAAAGGATATTGATCAGAAAATTAAAGATTACGAGCATAAAATTGAAGAGCAAAAGAAGTTGGAAGAACAAAGAAAACTAGAAGAACAAGAAAATGAACGTAAAAAACAAGAAGAGATAAAGCAACAAGAAGAGCAAAAAAAGCTTGAAGAAACACAAAAGCAAGAAGCTGCTCAACAGACTACTACAACAGCAACACCACAACATACTTTAAACTTCAGAAATTGTAAAGAAGCTAAAGCAGCAGGTTATTCGAACATTAGAAGAGGAGAACCCGGTTACTCATCAAGACTCGATAGAGATGGTGATGGATTAGCTTGTGATAAATAACAAAAGAAAGTCACTCATTATTTTAAATGGGTGACTTCTTTTCTTGTTTATATAAAACTGTTCTGTTCTCGGCCACTTTAGTTTCAGTTCAAAACTCTTATCCCCCGTTTGTGAAACAGTTAAATTAAAATCAGTATTTCCTTTATTAATTGCCATAAATAATTTCCTCCTTGTGTTGTTTAATTGGTACATCTTAATAATAGACTTCCCACGATGTTCAAAATTCTGTAAAATATACATAATTATTCTAGTTAATATCTATCAAAACTCTATATAAACAAATAAAAAACCAGGTACTCTGTTGAGCACCTGGCTATTTCTTTGAGTGATTTACTAAGCTTGAACCATATTCTAGTATAATAAGTTTACATAACATGGTAATATTGATATAATTTAATAGTACTAACAACATATACAAAGGAGACTATTTTACATGAAAAAACCTTTCTACAAAAAATGGTGGTTTATTTTAATTGTTGCCATCATTGTAATCGGCGCCATTGGTAATATGGCAGGAGGCAATGATACAACAAAGGAGAAGGATTCTAAAGATAAAGTTGAGACTTCTGCAAAAGCGCCAGAAAATAAAGATTCATCAAAAGATGATGAAAAAGCTAAAGAAAAAGAAGAGATTGCCGTAATTGATACTCCTTTAGAAGTTGGAGATGCAGTGTTTACTCTAAATGGAGTTAGTTTAACAGATCAAGTAGGGCCTTCTGTATTACCTACAAAAGCAAGTGGTACATATGTTGTGTTAGATGTTACTTACAAAAACAATGGAAATAAAGCTGTAACAATTGATACTAGTTTCTTCAAATTAAAACGTGGTGAAAAAACATATGAATCCGATAGTGTTGCTAGCATGTCAGCAAACCAAGGTGAAGATGGTAACATTCAAAATAGCTTCTTCTTACAAGAAGTAAACCCTGACATGGAGATTAAAGGTAAAGTTGTATTTGACCTTGCTTCAGAAGTAGCAGAAGCAACTGATTTACAACTGCAAGTACAAACGGGTATTTTCGGTACTGAAACAGGTATGATTAATCTAAGACATTATTAAAGTCACTCAAATGAGTGGCTTTTCATATTTAGCTTTTATCTACAATTCTTCCACTAGCAGTCCATTCGTACTCACCTTCACCAGACATTATATGTCGTAATTTTAATAATTGTTCAATTACTATATCTAAACTCTCGACTTTATTAAAACCAAGTGTAACAGGAGCATCATTTAAATTTAATATTTTAGTAGCTTCTAATTTCGTTCAAACAGGTTCTAGGTCAATTTTAGTAAACTGAATAGCTCCAGAATCTCTCTCCTTAACCCTCAAACAAGAGTGCTTTTCTATAAAAATTATAGAATATCTTTTGATATTATTACGCGATTACCCTTACAATATTTTTTGTTTACTTCTGAAATTCAGTTAACATTAAATAGTCCATTAATTATATCTGTAATACTATAAAAAATAATTGCAGACATAGTTAAAGAGCAGAGCATAACATATTGGATATTGGTGGGTTCATAAGTTGATAAAAAATACCTGCTACCAATCATTGATTATTGGCTAACCACACATCGGCGTATTGTTCTAGCTCTTGTATGTTGTTTAATTCCATCTTTCCTCATCCTTTCGAATACATAATAAAAAGCCTCCATCCTAAGATGAAAGCTTTGACATTGTGATAACCCTATTGTCGAGAGCTCATTTGCGACTCGTGGTAGAACACACCACATTATTTTGTAGCAAATTGTATTGGGTGCTTTTCCGGGCATTTTGTTGTTGTAGTAAGTTTAACTGAAATAAATGGAAAGTGGAGGAAGTTCATTTATAAACCATTCCTTTATTTATCTCCATATGAAACTTTGAATTGATGCATATGTTGAAAAGAAAAATACTCCTATTAGAAACAAACCATAAGCTTTTCTCTTACTTTGAAATTCTCTAATTCCTAAGGTTAACATAGATAAACCCAAAAAGAATATCATTAGGAAATTCAGCTGGTAATCACGTGTAATAAGTCCATAAGTTGAAAGAGATATTGCTATGATAGCAAAGGCAATTGGTAAAATTTTCAGCATAACCTTCTACACCTCTTTAAATTTCATATTTATTTATCATACTACAAAAAAGAGTAAATGCAAATAAATGTAAATTAATTACCTTTTATATTAATTAATAAACCTAATCTCTTAAAAATATAGATCGACCGTGTATGTCATGCCCCGACAAGTTTGCTCAGCGCTGATCGGTCCTCTATCTGTTTTTCCCTAATATTTAGGTTTTGATAAATACCAAGGGAGGAAAACCTTACCTCACTGACCTACCTCCGATTGTACATTATTATTTTCAACTCCCCTAATGTCGAGGAGATTTATGGAAATAAAAAAAGACCAGGTACTCATGTGAGCGCCTGAACTTGATTAATAACTTGCTGTTGATAATTATGTTGGTTATTTGATGGGTATTAATTCAAATCATTTTAAGAGATTAGAATATAATACTAAACAAACTATAAAGGAGGAATCTAGAAATGTTTAGTAGGCATACACAAACGAGCTGTTGTCAAAGTGAAGCGAACTACTTCCCTAAAATTGTTGCTACTCCTGGCCCCGTTGCACCTGTCACTCCTGGCGTATTAGGTTATGGGTCCCTGCGAGGAGATACATTAGATTTTTTATCGCCTGTATCGACACCCGTTACATTTGAGCAAGTGGGCCCTTTATCTAATGTAACTGTCAGCCCATCTGGAAATGAATTAGTAGTGCAAAACAATGGCGTATATCAAATTACTATTTCAATAAATGCACAAGCAACAGCATTACCCGATCCAGATCAACCGTATTTCACTGTCAGCATTACCGTAAATGGACTACCTATTTTTTTAGAAGGAATAGCTATTTTTAATGTACTAAATAGAAGTAGTTCAAGCTACATTGTCCAAGCTACTTTATCTGCCGGAGACTTAGTAGGAGTAAGTGCCTCGTCGGATTCTCTAGTCGCTGGTTACGCCAGTCGTTCGTTAACCGTTATTCAAATAGGTGGTTAAAAAACATTAAGGTAATTGACCTTTGCTGTTAAACACTACGATGTGCAATGTTAATTCCCTTCAAAATCACTGCCGGTAAGTGTACCAACAGCGAATTTATCTAGATGTGATTTATCGTTGGGCTTTTTATCTACTGCGATTATAGTTGGCTTGTTTGTGAATTGCATTATGACATCATCCTTTTCTGTTGGTATTTCAGATTTCCGCTGGCTTCATCGATGCCTTTAATTCATTTCAAAAAACGATTCCAACGATCTTCATTTAAAATTCATTGCGGACAATACGTGCCGTTCCAACCCTGGTGCTTCTTCACTTACTTAATACCCCAACCGAATTGTTTTAAATGTTTCGCAATGTGTTGAACAGCGTTTTCCTCTGCAACTCGATAACGTAATCCACTACTTTTGCTGTGACAAATTTTGATATCAATAGAAAGCCAGTTTCCTTTCTTTATCGCATTAGGATCAGTACTACCCCCACAATGCCAAACATTTCGATTAAAAGGTATAGCCTGAATGCTTTCTTTATCATCCACAGTAACATGATAAGACACCTGATTGTTGTTGCTAATCCTATATGAAATCTCATTAGCTGTGTGGCCTTGTTGCGTATAGTGATAAATTGAGGCGCCATTGTGTATGGTGCCTTGATTGGATATTTGTTTATTGGTAGCAAGGACTGCTTAAAGCATATGTCATTTCGCTTTTTTCTTCTTTGTATTGAATATCTCTAATGCTCTCTTAACTGGTACATACATATTCACACCGAGTTTTGCTGAAATTTCGCCTAAGCTAACTAGTTCGTTTAAGATAAACATTACTACAACAGCATCTGGAATAATCTGTCCAATTGTAAATCCTTGATCTTGCAGTACTAAATAGATGAGATTAGCTACGATTCAAACCAACATCATGCTTTTTTTGATGATGCCTTGATACCGACGCTTACTGTTAATCGTTCCCCAGTTAGCTGCCATTCCAGATAAAATCGATTGCATTTAAAATAAAATGTACTGTCATAAACCTCAGCCGCCTACTGTGCTAAGTAAACTTAAATGTTTGTTCCATTTATCTACAATCTTTGCCCTTTTTGAAAGTAAAAAGCCATGAGGCAAATCGAGAATATTGTGTACCGTTGCCCATCTCCATTAATAATCATAGCGCATAATAAAAGCCCTCCATGTTTGTGGAAGGCTAAAGAATATCCATACCGCCTGTTACTAATCAATATGTACAAAAGAACATCACTTCTTTTTCAAAAATATTTAAAGGTTAATCTTCTTCCATTTACGAATTTTGGTTCTAAAGTTTGTAAATGGAGCAACTGAATTAATGTGAACCCATTTCCAAACAGGCCAATTAGCTTGTGTTTTTGCCCATCGTCTTTGGTCAACTTCAAATAATTCCTTCTCAGATAGAATATTTAACCACTCACATAAATTAGTGACCGCTTCATCAAGCATTGATTGTTGTTCTTTCAAAGAGTACGCTCCATATTGTTCATAAAAAGAATTGTACAATCCACCTAGATTATTCCACTTATAGCCTTCTGCTGGCGTGTGTACTTCTTCTCCCTGTTGTTCTTTTTGCTCCCAGTGAAGCAAAAGATTTATCCATCCAAGTTGATAAGAAAGGTTTTCGGATGGAGTTTTATCCACTTCCTCAATCCGTTTGTTTTTCAAGACTTCTGGTATATCATTAAATTCTGCAATATATTTTTTATACTTGTCGTTAATCGTACTAATCAATTCTTCCTTGTTTGCATACTGCCTCACTTTACTCCCCTCTCTTCCATTTATTAGTTCAGCAAAATTGAATGATTTCCTTCTAAAAAATGAAATTTAAAATAATGCTTACCTATCTGTTTGAGTGGCAGATAATGACAGTACACTCAATTATGTTGTGTTTATTCAATGATAGCCCCACTATATTCACAAAATTAGTGATCATTGGTCTACAATCTATAATTGCTAATTCGCTCTTTAAAGACTTGTAAATCTTCTTTCGTTATTGGAGAGATTGTAATAATTTGAATTAAATAAATTTGCATTAGGTTCATTCGTGACTTCCATAGATATATATTTTATTTCACCATTCTTTTCATAAGCAAAAATTAAATACTTCTCTATGATTGTGCTCGTTTTTTCCTTTGCCTCTCCACCAATTATAGCACCTAATGAACCAAAAAGATTATTCCCTGCTATAGCTTTACCAGCATCACTTACCCAACTTTTTTGAATTTCAACATCTGTTTTTATTAGAATATCAATCACTTTATTTATATTTAATTCAATTGTGGCTTGACTTCTTTCAAACACGATTTTATCTTTGCATCTGTAAACAAATATCTCAGCACCTTCGGCAACTGGTAATCCAGCCATATGTTTTACTTTAATACATAGATCTGCATTGAATAGCTGTTGTCGAGATTTAGAACCAAGTACTTTACTCTCTGCCTCGAACTGTTGTTTCTTTTTCGCAGCTTCTCTTTGTTTACGTGCTTCTATAGCTTCAGCGCTATAGGCTCGTTTATAAAGTTTAATTAGAAATCCCTCAAATAAAACAATAAGTACCAATAAAATGATAGAAACTAGATAGTCAGCACCTTCATATCCTTTGCTATTTAAAAACATGTTAGTTAAGCCGTACAAGAAATAAAATCCAACTAATGCAATAGCTATTAGATGAAGAACTTTTTTCACCAATATCCCTCCTCCTATATAAATATACATATATAATGAATGGGATTCTATTACAATTTTTAAATTGCTACTTTTATCGACTCATGCACCGTATTATCATGGCTAAAGCTTTTCAGTGCCAATAGCTTTTGACTATAAACTTGTGGTATGTGGTGGTGTGAGAATCATAGATATTTTAATAAAGAAACTCATCTTAGGTTCAAACTATTTAATGCTAGAATGCTTAGGCCAACCTGGCTAGGCTCTTAGATTTCTTATTAACTTCTAAAATATTTTTTCGATGCAGTCATGTTGCCCATGTTGAATGCCAAAAACTTTAAGAAAGCTTAGTTTATTGATTTGACCCTCCCCTTACAGGATGCTTTATATTTAAAGTAATTTATAAGGAGGTGATTGTTATGCTGACCATTGGTGAATTTTCGAAAATATCTCATCTTACACTGAAAACGCTTCGCTACTACGATGAAATCGGACTTTTAAAGCCTGCTTTTGTTGATGCTAGAAATAACTATCGTTATTACAATGTTCCTCAATTAGAAACTGCTTTATCCATCTCGCGATTGAAAAACTATTTATTTTCTTTAGAAGAAATCAAATTTATTTTAACTAATTGGGATGATACCGAACTTCTTAGTTCTAAATTGAAAACAAAACAAGAAATTCTTACACAACAACTTACATTTTATGCTTCATTGTTAAATGAATTAAAACTTGATATTCATGAGCTTGATAAAAAGGGAAGTATCATGGGCTATTTAAATGAGATTGAGATTAAACTTGTGGATCACTTACCATATGATATCTTATCTCAGCGAAAGACAATAAATACCGATGATTTTCTAAAACACTTTAATGAGTTGTTTAGTAAAATTATGTTCAATAATTTATTACCTAGTGCAAAACCACTTGCTATTTTCCATAGTGCCGAATATGAACCTGATAATTATGATGTAGAAATGGCCATACCACTTACAACCGCCACGAATGAAACAAGATTATTTAATCCTGGTCTTTGTGCAATGGCTACGCTTATTGGTTCTTATGATAAACTATCTTCCATCCATACAAAACTACATGTTTGGATAACCGAACATAACTATAAACTAAATGGTGCACCGTTCGAAGTTTATCAAACAGATCCCTATAGTACACAAGAGGATAATAATATCACAGACGTATTTTTTCCTATTAAATATAAATAACAAAGGAGTGCCTTACTTTGTACGGTATAAATAATTCTACGATAAAAGAAAAAATCTTCATTTTAGTTGCTGAGATTATCTATTTAGTTATTGCATATTATTTACTTTTCAATACATATGGAAAATCTGCCATTTCTCTAGGGCTTTATATTGCTTTAATTATTACAGCTTTGCGATTAACAGCTATGATGTTTATTTGGTTACCTAGAGGTATTGCAATGCAGGAAGCTATCATGAACAGTATAGCTTTTGGGATTTATTATTTGGGCTTTCCCATTTTAATGATTACGAGCAAACAGGATCCAAACATAACAATGCTAATTGTAGGCTGGCTATTATTTTTAGGAGGAAGTATATTAAACACAGTTTCAGAATTACTTAGAAAACCTTTCAAAGACAATCCTGAAAACAAAGGTAAGCTCTATACGGGAGGTTTATTTAAATATGCGATTCATATTAATTACCTCGGAGACTGCCTTTGGGTACTAGGCTTAGCACTAATCTCTAACAATATTTATAGTTTGCTTATCCCTCTTAGTTTATTCTTCGTATTTGTTTTTGGCTATATCCCAAAATCAGATAATTACTTACAAAATAAGTACGGAGAACAATTTACAATATATAAACAAAAAACTAAAAAGCTAATCCCTTTCATTTGGTAAATAAAAAAAATCAGGTTCACCTATTATAGGGTGATCTCAGACTGTCGACTTAAGGAATCGAAAAGTTCACCCTCGATTCCTTTTATCTTCTTTCATTATGTTTAAATATGATAATATACCACCCAATAAAACAGACTCTTCAAGCAAAAGAACTCTTTTAAACAACTAGCCTAGCCAATTTCTTTAAATTCATGGCAGCAAAAATAAGCATCGCCTACCTGGACAATTTATTAAGACCTCTTAAGCTTGTCCATCATATTCCACACTTTTCCTTTGCATCCACAAAGACAAGCTCAATACTTTCTTTATTGGATGTCATAGGAAAAGGGCGTACATTTCGAACATGTGGTTGAGCGATAAAATAAATGGCTTGATCACAAACTTAGCATTAACTTCTCGTGCTATAAATTTGTAATAAACCTTAATATGAGAACAATAAAGAGCGTGTTTTGAAAATAACAATTGGGGTGCAGTTCATTGTCCAAAACACGCTCTTACTATATGTAGAAGTTTGAAGTCCATATTGTACGAAAGCACCTATTAGTTGAGCAAGCAATCTATCTATAATCTTTAATGCCATCTTCAAAAGCCTGTCTATCTCCATTCTCAATCCCGTGCAATGCCTCTTGTAAAGCAAATGTACTTTTATAAAATTTAACTCGTTCAAATATTTCATCACCGTTAGGATATAGGTTAATACACATATCCAAAAAATCCTCGCCATAGCTAGAGAGTATTCCAGCAAAGTCATACGCTGGATCTCCTAAACCCGAACCACCAAAGTCTATTATCCCTGAAATCATACTTGTTTCTGGATTCCATAATATGTTAGATGCTCCAAAATCTCCGTGTATAAGTGTTATATCTAAATTTGAGAATGCCTTCCCTTTTAGAAACGTTTCAAAAGATTGTGAAATTTCCTTTTGAGCGTCGCTTCTGATAAAAGGAAATACATTATTTTGAATCTTATCATACAGGCTATACATCTCTTCAAGTGGGTTACGAACCTTTAGTTTCAAATCTCGACTTGCTTTTTCCCCTGAAATAGAGTGGAGTTCTACAAGAAAAGAAACAAGTTGTTTGGCCAACCCCTTAACCAATTCAACACTATTAACACCTGTTAAGCTCTCCTTCCACAAAGGAACACCATCTATTAGGTTATAGCCGGTGAAGACTTTACCTGGTTTTAACTCTTCAAAAGACTGATAAATTGGATTCGGAATAGGGGTTGAGATGATACCTTTAATGTATTTTAAAATTTCCGTCTCTCTTCTTAATTGATTGATTCCATTTTTATATTTTGGAAATCTAAAAACCAAAGATTTGTTTACAATGAACACATCATTATTCTGTCCAATTTCATTAGGATAAAAGTCTTCAATGGAAAGGTCAGAATAAAGCGACTGAATGGTTTCAATAAAGTTATTATTCATTTAGTAATCCCCCTTTCGATCACTTTCTATTGTGTTGATCCCCAAATGCTTGTTGAACTAATTACCCGTTTGTTTAAGTACATGAAGCGTTCCTAAATGTAATTACCAATACTCATTGTTTTTATGATTTTTTAAATAAATATATTCTTCATTTTTACTTATCAATCACACAATTCCCCCCTATCAATCGATTTTTCATCATAATTTATATGGTTTATTTTACCAGGTTTTTAATTTTTACACAAAGCCAATTTAGCATACATACTCAACAACAAGATCACCTCTAAGAAAAACTAACGAGATGATTTTATCGGCTTTATTTCGAAAGCCTTAATTAATTTTTTATATAATACTTATAATTCCTACCTGTATTAATATAATTATATAGAATTACTACCATAGATACAGATCCCTACTAATAACCTATTATCGAATTTACGATTTAGGTATAAATACTTTTTAATCCAATCTTTACAAAACAATATATAGAAATATTATAAATGAATGGATATAATTTTTTTAGTAATCCTTTTACTATAAAGAATTACTAAAATTTATTTATTAGACGAGCTAAAATGTCTAATATTAACCACTCTATAAATAGTAGAGATTAATAAAGAGGTGTAGCAATTGGAAAATTACTCAATGAGAATAATACCAAGAATTTTTCTTCGCTATTATGAATTAATAGAAGATGAAATGATTTCTCAAGATGAAAAACAGCTAATTAAATTGGCTTTTACTTTATTAAATAAAAGAATAGAAAAAAATATTAGTCAAGATGAAATGGCTGAGAGAACTGGTCTATCCAAAAGTGTTATTTCGAGAATGGAAACCTTTAGCTCTATTCCATCCTCTTTAACCTTAACTAAATATGCAAGTGAATTAGGTATGGAATTAGTCCTTGTTGATAGAGAGCTTTATAAAATGTGGAATACAAAAAATAAATCGATAATGGAAAAGTGAGTTAATGTTAACCTTTTAAATAGTGAGCACTCCGCAAGTCCCTTACAGAAAGGTTGCAATTTTACTGATTACCATTATTCCTTATAAAATCAATACATCATTAAACATGCCCAGGTACTCATTTAAACTATCCTCAATTGCTAGACACTACCTAACAATTACGGTACGTTAACTGAATATCTGGGCTTTATAATTTATTCTGATGAACTTAATAAAATTGTGAGCACAGTACCCCACAAGAAAATCACACCATAATAAAGTCTTTGTAATAGACCTGCTGGCAATGGAAAGAAAAACAAAAGAATGATAAAGAAAAGAAGAGTTATAAGAACAATTACATTTAAATAGGTCCACCTCTTACCTTTAGTCAATGATTTTGCATAAATCCACAGTCCAAACAAAACAGTAAACATACCTATTTGTGATAATATGGAATGCCAAAATAAATGAACATCTGCAGGTATAAAACCAGATACAATATTTCCTATAGCAAATATAAGAATAAATACTGTTCCTAATTTATTTATTCCATTCCTTTCTAGATACTGAGAAAGATACAACACTCCAACCGAAAATGTTAAACCGTTTACTATAAACAATACATTCATCCAAAAATGATAAGGTGAACAAATTTCATGAGGTGCAATTGAATATGTATACTTTCCACATGATGTTACTCCTAGATCACTCATAGCTTGTTGCATAAAATTATAGGGTACAAGTGCAGTCATAATAAAAATAGGCTCTATCACAAAATATAAAATGGTCACAACCCAACTTACTATTCCTATTTTTTTAGATATATGTAACAATATTTTTCCTCCTTTCTCTATTTATATATTTGATTTCAAAATAAATTACTTCGTTAAACGATAATGAGTTCTAATCCTGCAAAATCTCCATGTATCATTATTCCAAAAGCAAATCTTTCTATTCATTTCTCATATTTAGCTCCTGCATTTGCTGCTCAATGTTACTGGGTAGATAAAGCATAGACATGTGATTGCTTAATAATAAAATTATATTTTGCTTTATCTCCCTACGCCAATATACTAATTGCTTTGCAAAATAAAAGGACATCCCTCTAAGTAAGGAATGTCTAAGTATTTATCTATACAAATCCAACAGATTTAACAGATATCTTTCTAATTCATTGATTGCAAACAATACTTCCTTATGAAGTCTATCTTCAACCACGCTATTATCAGTAAAAACCTCTAAATATTTATTTACTTCTACAAAGAATTTTTCATATTTCTCTAAAAACTCATCAATTGTTTGATCACCAGGTGTTACAGATAAGTAGATAGTTTTGAATAAATTAAAGTCACTATATGCATTACTTAAAAAATAGATTGCCAGTGTTCTATCGCTATTAATATACAATTTTACAAAAGATAGGTTTTGTTTTATTTTATTCAATGCATTGATAAGATTTGTCGTCTGTTTAAGCATATTTGCCGTATTACTATACATTTCATACTCACCTCCATCATAAGCAGCAAATCGGTACATTTCAATATTTTTCCATAATCCCAGAAACACAGCAACTCTGGGTCGGCCATGTTGTCATTTCTTCGCTGAAAGTTTACCTATGTAGACAATCGTCTGTCTTTCCCTACTATTAAAGTCATGAAAAATATCAAAGGAGGGAAATCTTTTCGCAAACTTTAAAAAATTTAATCCTCAAATATAAAATCAGCTCTAGTGACGATTTTATTTGTGATCTAACTTTATTTTATTAATTGTCTCATGATGATTTCTTCGCCGATTCGTCCTATTAGTCTCTCATTTGTATCTTCAAATCCTACTTTAAAATATAGTTTTTGTGCTGGTATATTATCTTTGTCTACAACTAAAACAATTTCATCGCAATTAGGGAATTCTGCTTTCACAAACTCAACAAGTAAGGTCATTCCTTGTTTTGCGTAACCTTTTCCTTGCTCTGTATGGTTAATTGATAATGCAGTTAATAACATAGCATTCAAATTAGTAGAGTATTTCTTTACTCTTTCATTTGCATTGAGAAGGAAGAAACCCACTGGTGTATTATCACTTAAAATGACAATACGATACTGTCCTTCATTAATTTCTCCAAATTTGCTTGGAAGAGCAGAAAATTGTTTTTGTTCTTCTGTAAGTACAAAAGAGTTCAATTCTTTCATATATTCACTTGAAAAATGCTTTAATTCAACCCTTTTCCATTTTTCCATAAGATCATTCTCCATTCATTTTTCTATACTTTACCACTTAATTAGGTTTTGGTCATTCATTTATTTGAAATTTCCGAAATATAATAACGACGTAAAAATTTTCTTATTTAACAGTGGATTGTTTCGCCTGCTGGATTCTGTGATGGGACACGTCTCAGAATATGATATTGCTTAATTTAGAGAAGGTTCAGTACTGGAGAAATGCGAGTATTGTAACATGTTTAAAGAAAACGGCATTGTACGAGATATGAGTACTAATTCAAGACATCGATTCAACCTGAAAAAAAGACGATTTTCCATTTTTATTTCATTAATTATTTATTTTATTCTTTTGTTAATTGTCCTGAATTCATAAACTTTTAAGAATTTGTGTGTTTCAACTTTAGAAGAAATAGCGAAATTACATAAAAAGGAATTTTTGATTGAAGAGGTGTATTTAGCAGAGGTAAGATAGTTGATAAAAGATAGCTGCTTCACGATTTTAGTTTCGTTTATAAAAAAGACTGCTGACAAACATCAAATTTGAGTTTGTCAGCAGTCTGATACTACTCAATTAAGAGTGGTATGTTTCATTAAAAATTAAAGTTTTACGATGTTAGCAGCTTGTGGTCCGCGTTGACCTTCTTCTACTGTGAATTCAACTTTTTGACCTTCTTCAAGTGATTTGAAACCTTCACCTTGAATAGCTGAGAAGTGAGCGAATACGTCTTGTCCGCCTTCAACTTCGATGAAACCAAAACCTTTTTCTGCGTTAAACCATTTTACTGTACCTTGTGTCATGTAAATGACCTCCATTAATCAAATTAAATAAAATCACATTCATAAAAAAACACATATCACAAAAAGCATCTATCAAAACACGATTACTTTTTGTAATATGTGAATTCATTGCATCTTTTTTTTCGGATGATTCTATTGAATACAATATACCATGTAAAATCACCTTTGTCTAGTCCTAAACTGTTTAAATTTTGGAATATCCATTTTTTCTTGAGGTTAGGCATGAAAAGCAATGTTTTTCCCCTTATCGGAACTTCACAGTATTATTGCGTTTTATAAACGAAAATCATCAGAAACATTTATTATCCAGCTGCTATCAGTGGAAGCCAGAAACGTTACTGCATCGGCAATATCCTCTATTCGCCCTATTCGATTGCAAATAGAAGATTAACTCCCGCTACAATGCTTTCTGAGCAACAGGCGATCATCAAGCATTCAAATCCGTTATTGCAGGAATAGTAATTTCCTTTACACATGAAACAGGTGATAAATGGATGACACATTGCACAATTGATACAATATCTTGTACAGGAATACGAGTCCCTTCATATAAATGAATTGCTTTCTCTGCCCCTTCTTCATAAGGTACTTCTGCTGCTAGCTCCCCTGGGTTAATACATGTGACAGAAATTTTATCTTTTCTTAAATGTTCACGAAGGGCATTTGTAATGCCACGTAAGCCGAATTTAGATGTAACAAATGAAACTTGTGTATTGTTCGTGTGATCTAAGCCTGCTGTTGAGCCAATTAAAATCACTTTTCCATTTTCCGCTTGTCTTAAATTTGGTAAAAGCGCTTGGATATATGTAATTGTAGAAGTTAAATTTATATTGATTATGTTTGAAATATCTACGACCTCATCCAAATCAAATGTATAGTCATCCTCGAATCCACGCTTTTCCCATACGCCAACATTGTAAATTAATACATCGAAAGGAATGTCTTTTACCTTCTCTTTTAAAGTTGGAATTGATTGCTGATTGGACAAATCAATAGCGAGCCAATGACGATTGACACCATCGTTGAGATTTAAGCTTTTAGGTCGAGAACGTGACACGATCCATACAGAGTCTCCCATGACGGGTAAACCTTTGACAAATGCATCACCCAGTCCTTGACTCGCTCCAAATATAATGAAATTCTTACTCATTCCACCATCTCCTTACCAGTTATTGCTATTCATTATAATAATTACAGAGTTATACAGCAATGAAAGTGGTCTATTGCTATGACAAACGTAATTTGACTTCTGCCTTTTTTGCTCTTATATTAACGACGCCACACTAGGGGATTAAAATCAGCACCCTAAGCCTGTATAGCTGATGCAAAATCTTAAGAAATCTTCATAAATATTCTCAATAATTATTAATAATTTCCATTTACAATAAGGAAAGTCGACAATATTACATCAAGAAAAGCTAAATCATCAGTTAGGAGCGTTTTAAATTGGGCGTAACAGAAATTATCAATAACATTCAATCTTTAATGCTGCCAGTAATGATTATTATTGGTGTTGAGTTTTTACTCATTGCATTCTATTATTTCTTTTATAATAAAAAGGAACCATCCGTTCGGAAACGAAACCACGTAAAAAAACTTATGCTTGGAGCACTCTTCATCGGCTATATTGTTTTTGTTTGTGAGTTAACAATTATTGGCCGAGGCTCTTCTCATTTTCTGCAGATGAATCTCCAACCATTTAGTGGTTATATCGATGCATGGAAAAAATATTCGTTACGAGATCTTCAAAATTGTATTTTTAATATTTTAATGTTTGTACCATTAGGCGTTTTCTTGCCCCTGCTTTTCCCTAAATTTAAACTATTCAAGTGGCTTTTTCTCGTAGTCGTCAGTGCTACATTATCCATTGAAACATATCAAACACTTACAGGAGCGGGAATTTTCGAGCTTGATGACTTAATCAACAACTCAATTGGTGGGGTTATCGGATACCAGTTATATAGACTTGTGGCTTCCATTGTTCAGCATAAAAAAGTAAAAATAAAAAGTCTACTTGGCCATCTTGCCATCCCACTCATAATGGGTTTGATTTTTGTTGGGATGATGATTGTCTACAACCAACAAGAGTTTGGTCATCTTGCAATAAATGCCTATACAAAATCGAATATGTCAGGTGTTGATGTCTCCACTTCATTGGACTTAAGTACAGCACCCACAGTTGCCCCCGTGTATAAGAAAATAATGAAGAATGACGAAGTTGAAACCTTGCTGCAAAAAAAACTAGGTTTATCCGTAACGAGTACAACGGAAAATAGAGGGGATCGCGAAATTTTATTGGCAGACAACGCAGGTAATCCTTATACATTATTTATCAGTTCACAGGGCAATTGGTCATTAACAGAGAATCTGTATACACCTGACCAAACTACAGCAGCAGGACAAGATTCTGTTAACAAGGCGAAGGCAATAATGGACGAACTTGCTCTCCTCCCTCAAGAGGCAGAGTTTACTGTATGGGAGAATGGTGAATTAGAATGGACACTTCCAGATCGCGCTAATATCAACAAAGATTATTGGCTTGGGGAAGTAAGTCTTGGGCTGAAACCAGATGGCGATGTATATTCCTTATCATCTAATCTACGTAACCATCAATTTATAACGGAAGTAAACATTTTGTCCCCTACAGAAGTGTATGAACGTATTAAGAATGGCGAATTTCCACAAATAAAATATAATGCACTCGTAACAGACGAAGAACTTACAATAAAAAAAGGCGATCAACTGTCTATAGAATTAATAGAGCTTACGCATATGTATGATACAAAAGGTTTCTATCAGCCTGTTTACAATGTTTCCGGAACATTGAATGGCAAAAGCTGGTTCACCTTGATTCAGGCAAGAAAATAGCTTTTTATATTCTCCAAACATGAGAAAAGCCCAGGCTCGAATATGAGTAACTGGGCTTTAGGTGTTCGTCCAATTACTGAATTAAGTGTCGAATATACTACCTTTAGTAAATAAAAAGGAGGGTAGTTAATGTCTTATAAACATATAAATATGGGCTGTTGTCAAAAAGAAACAAACTCTTTCCCCAAAATTATTGCTATTCCTGGTCCTGTTCCCACACCCAATATTGGTGTCTTAAGTTATGGATCCATAAGAGGTGACTCCTTAGAAATTATATCCCCTATTGCGGCACCTATTCCATTTCAGCAAGTGGGCCCTTTATCTAATGTCACAGTAAGTCCATCTGGAAATGAATTAGTAGTGCAAAGCAATGGCGTCTATCAAATTGCGATATCGATAAATGCTCAAACTACAGTAGAACCTGATCCATTACAATCCTATTTTACAGTTAGTATTACCGTCAACGGACAACCTATTTTTCTAGATGGTCTCGCTATTTTTAATGTGTTAAATAGAAGCAGTTCTACCTATGTTGTTCAAGCTTCATTATCCGCAGGCGATCTAGTAGGAGTAAGTGCCTCATCGGCCAATCCAATCGCTAACTACGCGAATCGTTCCTTGTCCATTATTCAATTGAGTTAATTGGAGCGTTCATAATATCTATTGAATTTTTCAAATAGCCATAACTTAACTGGGTTACAACAGCAACGATACCATAGGAATTTAGCTCTCATATCTACCTTTTTAGAGATGGGAGCTATTTTTAGGGAGGCTTAACTTTTTATACTTTGAGTTTTATGTATACTGTGTTTATAGTGTATAGTTAAAAAATTTGTACTAGGTGTGGGTCTTTCTGAAAAATGCTGCAAAAAGTTCAGGAAAAACGAATGATCCTCTGCGATAATGTGTCGTGAAGTTACCGAAAATATCATCTTACACTGTCCATGCATTCCACTGCTTACTTCAGACAGTATTAATAATCAGTTTCATGGAAGAACCAGAGGACATACTAATATATTCTTGCAATGTAAGATAAACTAATGGAGACCCATGTTTTTAATCATATTAATAGAGAATAAATAAGTAAACGATGTGTGTTAATGCGACTTACATTAACACATTCTCTTATATTGTACCACGCTATAAGTTATTTACTCCGTTCGTGAGTATTTCACTCCTCTCCGCGAGTATTTCACTCCTCTTCGCGAGTATTTCACCCCTCTTCGCGAGTATTTCACTCCTCTTCGCGAGTATTTCACTCCTCTCCGCGAGTATTTCACTTCTCTTCGCGAATATTCATATCCTTCATAGCCTATTCTCTATTCAACATTCATACTTATAAATCTTTATATTTTTGTCAAAACTATTTGATAACTAACCAAATATAAAAGTAGGGACATGATGACAAAAAAACATATCGTATTTCTCCTATTCATTTTAACGTCTGCCTTTTTTATGACCGGTTGTTGGGATGTGACGGAGCCTCAAAGAATGTATTATGTCAATGCCGTTGGGGTAGATTATGAGGATAATCAGTACAAGGTTTATTTACAAATTATTAATTTTGCTGATGTAGCGAAATCCGATCAGCCTAGTGGCAATGTTGCACCTGCTGAAGTAGGCTTTGCTGAAGGTAAAACCGTGGAAGAAGCAATTTATAAATTGTATCGTTCCTCTGACCAGGAGATTTTTTGGGGGCATATGAGGTATTTGCTCTTTACAGAACGAGCCATGGAAAATGAACGAAGTATCCCTGTGATTGATACGTTCATTCGTTTTCGAGAGACTCGTTATCATATTTGGGTCTACAGTACAACGGACCCTATTAAAGATGTCATGCTTATCACACCGATTTTAAGAAATTCTCTGACTTCTTCAAAATTAAGTAATCCTGTCAATACAACGCAACAAGAATCCTTTATTGAGCCTCAAAACTTAAGAAATTTAATTATTGGTTTAAATGAACCGAGCCATGAGGTCAGTATCCCCTACGTGTCCATCATGAAAGATTGGGAAACGATGGATGAAGAAGTTGAAGAAACAACGTTCTCAGGTGTAGGAATTCTCTCAAAGGATGGCTTTAAAGGCTTTATTAAGAATTCTGCAGCAAAAGGCAATCAATGGATGCATAATGAAACTAGTCGCGGAGAGGTCACCTTTAAATTAGAAGGTGGCGAAAGAGATTATCTAACCGCTGATTTAGATAAATTAGATGTCAAAGTGAAGCCTGTCATTAAGAATAATCAAGTGACATTTGATATTACGATTCATTTGCGTGCTACCTTGAATGGATTTAAAGGAAAAATAAACTCTGATGAGGTGAGAGCCAATATTATAAAAGAAGTAAAAAAACAAATATTGACAACCTATGAGGAAGGTTTAAAGTTGGACGTTGATATTTATCGTTTTTCAGAGTATCTCTATCGCTCCAACGTCAAGACGTGGAAAAAGTTAGAGAAAGATGGAAAAATCCCTTTAACAAAGGATTCCATTGGGGACATAACGATCCAAGTAACAAAAATAAACCCGGGTCGTAAAACGTATGAAGAAACCATTGAAGAATAAGACCCCTATACTTGTCAATCAAAACATAGCTGCCAGCAGACAATATATATGATAGAAAGCTGTATAGCCTGTTTTAGAATGATCGGAGGCATCATATTTTCTGACGGATTGATTTGTTGTCTGTATGCTACTACAAATTAAAAATATCAGCTAATATGAATAGTTGACCGCTAAAACAAAAAACCAGGTGCTCATCTTTGAGGAGCATCTGGTTTTATTGTGAAAGTGAATCTTACTAATTTGCTTAGTTTTGATTCGTTATAATACTACGATAAGTTGGAGCACTGAACAAGTTAAAATATTTTCCAATAAACTTTTAAGGGGATTTAATGGTTTTTCGAGAAAATAAATTGCCCTTTCAAATTTTATAGTGTTCATTCTATAAAATACTTTGCAGAGCAAGTAAACAAAAGGACCAGTCACTCTCCATGAATGCTGGTCCTCTCATATTGTTGAAAAAGATGATATTTCACTAAAATTCTATTGCTTGTTTTGTTTTTCAACACTATGAAAATCTCCTTGATCACTATAAAAACATACAAAAAGGACTAGGTCCCTACATCCTCATGTGGGTCCTAGCCTTTTTAGTGAAAGTGAATCTTACTAATTTTTGCTTAGCTTTTGATTCAATTAAGAATACGTCTAAATTCCATAAAGGTTTCATTTTTTCGTTAAAAATAGATAATGCTACACAAAAAGACCAGGAAAACACGAAAAATGTGCTCCTGGTCCCTTTGTGAAAAGTGAATGTTACTAGTTTGCTTTAGTTTTTGTATTCTACTAATGAGTTAGACGAGTGATGTTTTAAAAAAGTTACATCTATTTTAAAAAGTTTTTATTCCACCAATTTTACAGCAAAATCAAACATGCCCTCCGCACCATCTATCGTAATAATGGACATAGAACACATTCCTTCTGACATAGGTATAGCTTCTTCCAGTATTGCGGTGTGTATTTTTCTAGCAGTTAATGTCCCTCGAGCCCATCTCATGCCATCTGAGTCAATCATTTTCCAACTAAATTGTTGTGTGCCTTTATTTTTCACACTGTATTGAATGCCTAGCTTGTCTGGTGAATGGTTACTATAAAAGGTGTCATGAAACTCACCATTTCCAGTTGTTCCATCACATAATTTATAGAAAGCCTATGGTACACTGCTACTTCCTTTTTTTGGGGTTGAACAGCATTTTTCATAATTCTCAATTTTCTCTCTATTTCCCAGGCAATTAACTACTTCAATATAGAGAATCAGTATACTATAGTAGTGTAAAGCTAATTAGCCTTACACCTCCAAGACTTGTTACTAGGGTCACTGTTCATGCAGTGACCCGCTCATGATTGAAACCCCTAAAGGATTTCCATCTTTTGTTTTTCCCTCCCTCCTAGAGCATTGACTTTCACATCAGGGTCCACTAAAAATTGATAGGTCTCTTCGATTTTATGCAACATGAAATTAAAATATTTACCGACCCCAAAATGTATCTCTGGAAAACGTAATGGCTGGTGTTCCTTCGCTTTTACTAAACAAATGACGGTATTTTTCATGATAGCTGCCCCGTCTTCTATTATATAGAAGCTTAAATGACAATATGTCTTCATACCATTTTGCCGATATTTAGGGTTCTTTTATTAGGATAAAAATGATTTCTACACCTATTTCTACTTCCTTGATTGACATTTCCTCCATTTCCCCGCTTTTATACATACAGGTTCCCTTTCCATACTTTACTTTCCTCCAAAAAGAATCTCGTCGATATCGATTATTTTGCATGGCTTTTGCTTATCCTTAATAGTATCGGAAATGACTTAGCCCTTTTCCTAGAGGAGGTGCCCATCATCAAACACACACTATTTTTCATCCTACTGCTTAGCGTGATTCTTTTGCTAGGTGGCTGTTGGAATAAACGAGAGTTAAATGAATTAGCCATTGTTACGGCTGTTGGGGTCGATAAATCAGACGAGCTTGTTGAAATCTCCGTTCAAATCGTTAACCCTAGTCAAGTAGCCTCGAACAAAGCAACCAGCTTTCAAGTTCCTGTTTTCACCTATCACGCAAAGGGAAAATCCTTATTTGATGCCATTCGAAAATTAACAACGCTAACGCCAAGGAAGCCTTATTATGCACATGCTCAGATCATTATTATTGGAGAGGAAATGGCTAAAGAAGGAATGAATAGCATTTTGGATTTATTTCAAAGAGATGCTGAGGGTCGGAGCGAATTTAACATTATCGTTACCCAAGAATCGACTGCACAAGAAATTTTAAGTGTTTTAACACCGCTAGAGGATGTTCCTGCCAGTAAAATGTTTAAATCCTTAAAGGTTTCAGAAGCTGCATGGGGAACGACAGAATCTGTAATTTTAGATGATTTAGTCCAATCTTTAGGTGGTATTGATCATAGTGCCGTATTACCTTCTATTCAAATACTCGGAGATGCGGATATTGGAAAATCTATTAGCAATATAGAAAAAATTGAGAGCCCTGTACAATTACAATATGGTGGAATGGCCGTTTTTAAAAATTATAAGCTAATTGGCTTTTTAACCGAACAAGAAAGCAGAGATTATAATTTTTTAAACAATCATATAAAAAGTACGTTTGAAAATATTGCCTGCCCAGAGCAAGGAAAAATATCGACAGAAATTATCAACTCTTCAACAAAAGTGACGGGCCATTTTCAAAATGACAGCCCTTCCATTACGATTCAACTTGATATTGACCAAAACATAGCTGAGGTAGGTTGTCATCTGGATTTAACGAAACCTGAAACTATCGATACATTAAATAAAGAGACGAGTAGACAAATTAAAGAGAGCTTAGAACGCACGCTTCATACGATCCAAAAAACCTATCAAGCCGACATTTTAAAATTTAGTGAAGTGCTACACCGAGAGGACTACCATGCATGGAATCGAATAAAAAAAGACTGGCCAACCCTTTATCCCGAGCTAACTGTTCGTATTAAGGTCGATGTTCATACAAAAGGAATCGGGACTGCTACAAAATTAAAACTAAATTAAGCAACCAAAAATGACCAGACTCTTTTTCAGAGTGCTGGTCATTTCCATTAACAGCCGCTTCAAATGTAATGAGTGACGTTTCTTGATTAGGTTGTTTTAAGATACGTGTAATTCGCTGAACATATTATGCCAAAGAAAAATGGGAACATAGAGCTAACTATCATTATCTTGTAAATTTGAATTGAACGTTTAATTCAATATTTCTATTGATTTCATGTTGATGACCATTTAATGTACAAATTAGCACAAATTATCAAAAAATACTTTCGCTGAAACAGTACTATTAAGTCGAGAAAGGATGATGGTATGGATTATTTTGAAAGAATACAAAACGCCATAGAGTTTATTGAGGACAATCTACAGGAAAAGTTAACGATCACAGCTATTTCTTCCCAATCTTACTTTTCTGCATTTCATTTCCAACGACTTTTTCAAGCTATTACAGGATTTTCGGTACAGCAGTATATTCGCAACAGAAGGCTTTCTGAAGCGGCCTCTCTATTAGTAACTACTCCCAAGAACATACTGGAAATTGCGATCAACTTTCAATATGGTTCTCAAGAGGCGTTTACACGAGCATTCGTTCAATATTTTGGCGTCACACCTGCTAAGTACCGAAAAGAAGCCAACTCCATACCACTTCTAACCAAAATGAACTTTTTGGATTATAAACTGGAAGGAGAACTCCCTATGCAGCGACCAGAAATACTTCAATTACCTAAAAAATGTATCACTGGCTATGAATACAAAACGTCCTTACAAAACGATCAGTATTATGCAGACATCCCAAGCTTTTATTTAGATTTTGGCCAACAGCAGTATTATGAGCGAATCTCACATAAGGTAGCCCCTAATATGGCATATGGCATTTCTACAGGTTTTCAAGAGGATGGTCAATTTTCCTTTATTGTAGGAGAGGAAGTTCATTGCTTTGAGGAGCAATTAGAGAAAGGCTTCGTTCACCTTGAAATTCCTGCTGGTAAATATGCGGAATTCACATTGAATAGCACTGCGGAAGGAATTCAAAATACAAGACGTTACATTTACGGAGTATGGCTACCAAACTCTAATTATGAGCGAGATGCAGGCCCTGATTTTGAAATAACCGATGTCATGCAATCTATCTATCCACATGATATGAAGATGACAATATACATTCCCATTAAAGAATAAAAAGGAGCAACATCAATGATTATTGAAAAAGTATTTAAACAATTCCCAATCTTACATTCAACAACTTTGGAATTAAAAAAAATAGAAGAATCCCATTTACAAGAATTATTTGCCATTTATGATAATGACAAAGTATTTGAGTACTGCGGAATCATCCCAAAACACAACTTACAAACTGTTCAAAAAATGATTGCTCATTTTGAACGAGATTATTCGAAGAAAAGCAGAATTAAATGGGGTATTTTCGAAAAATCACAAAGTGAAAAACTAGTAGGTATTATCGAAGCAATGGACTTTAATCAAAAAGTAGATATGGTAACAATTGGTTACTATTTAGCTGAGACATCTTGGGGCAAAGGCATCGCTACAGAGGCAGTCGAAATCATTGTGAAATTTTTATTAGAGGATGTAAATGTTAATCGAATTCAAGCTGAGGTCATGCCGTTAAATGAGCCTTCGAAAAAAGTCCTGCTAAAAAATGGCTTTTTAAAAGAGGGTCTATTGAGACAAGCTTCATTATGGTCTGGTAAAGGAGTTGTCGATTTAGAAATATATAGTTTATTGCAAGGCGATTGCAAACATGATCTGCAAAGCTAGACTCTACTTGTGAGTCTAGTCTTTTCTTTTATTCTACAAACAATTGGACATTTTACCATCTCCCAAATGCTCTTTGACATAGATTAGAAATAGGTGCCTCGTGCTAGCAAGACATTCAAACCATAAAGGAGCGTTTAAGGAATGGATGAAAACAGATCTTTAACACGAATGAATTGGGAGTTTAATAATTATCATAAGTTTGCTAAATGCTATTGTGCCTCAAAGAATTTTTGCTCAGGTTACTATTCTGACATCGATCATCATGTGGATGAGGAAGAGTCATATACAATCAAATACTATAATAGCCCCCAATATGAAAAAACATATAAGAAGAAGGAGCAAGCCAAAAAGCAGTGTGACAGTTGTATTTGCCATCATTTAGAATATTTTAAACTTGGAACTTTAGTCGATGTATACCTCTCGAACGGCTGTCAATTTTTAAGTATTTACTTTATCTATCTTGATTCGCAAAGTTGCTGTGGGTATTTCCTTCAAATAGATGATCAAGCCGTTCCTGTGATGATTGACTGTCGACAAATTGATGCGATACGCAAAGCTTGTTCTGCAAGCTAATACTTTGGCTCTTCCCTTTTGGGAGTAGCCTTTTTTATGGTTAAAGAAAGGAAAAAGGCTGGTTATTTGCTATAAAAGCATCACCAGCCAAAAATAACTATCCTTCGTTTATCCATGCAATTAATTGTTCATCAAAATATTCAGGTTCTTCCAGCATAGGATTATGACCACTTTTTTCAAAAATAACTTTCTTTACATGAGGAGTACACTCCATTGCATCCCATAATGATACAGGCGCAACTAAATAATCATACCTACCTAGACCGACAAAAATCGGCATGTTTAAGTGATATATTTGCTGTAAAAGGTTCTGCTCAGCAAAAGCTACACCCCAAAGATAATCAATGATTTCCATATTTGGATACACGCCATCCCATGTAGAGGTAGCGTTGAATGTGTAATCATAAAAGCTATGTGCACCCATCCGAATACACATATGAACAAAACGTCGTTCAGGTTCTCTCTTTAGATCCTGTTCCAATAAAGCAATATCCTGCTGAAATTGATGTTTACGCTTCGCACTTGCATATGCCTCAAAATAAGACAAACTTTGTTGCTGTCTCTTTTGGCTATTCGTTGTTGCTGTATTTAATAGGATCATTTTTTGAACATGCTGAGGGTAGGCTTTGGCATACGCCACCGCCATAAATGCATGCCCCGAATGCCCTGCAATAATTAAGTCATCTAGCTTTAGGATTTGTCTTGCATGCTCTATATCCTCCACTATTTTATCCAATGTATAATCAGCTTGTTTAAATGCACGAGTTGGCTTGCCAAATCCTCGATGATCTAAAAAAATAAGCTGAAAATGTTGGGAAAAGTTTTCAGAGAACAAACGCGGATAATAAACACTGCTACCCACCACCAAAATCGGCTGACCTTGCCCTTTTATACAATAATTTAATTCAAATCCATCACAAATTATTTTTTGATAAGTCATCATCTTAATCCTCTTTTCTTGTTTTGTTTAATCACTTCCTTTCCTCTTGATGTTCCCGTGTCTTTTCCATTGAACGCTCTAGCATTCTATCACCTCATGAATGTTACTATGACATAAACAATACCATTCCTACAGGTTTCTAGCAATTCGAGATCATGTATAATAAACAAAAGGATCAGCATTCCTTAGTAGGCACTCCAGCTAGCCAAGAAGATCAGCAGCAACCTCATGTACAATTTCATGCTGATTATGTAACATTCATTGAAATATTTGGGGGTGCCTATGCTGGAATAGCAGTTCATGCTTTTTCTAATGGCTCTAGTATTGGAAACGAAACCTTTGTCGATTTAACTAACCCTGGATTTTCGTCACCAATACAAAGATGTTCTATCTCCAAACATTCTAGACACTAGCTATGTCTTTTCAATGGATGGTGAGGGCAATCCCATTTTTATCGATTCATCAGGTAAGGTTTTCATTTGTTATCATGATTCGGGAGAAATGAGGCTATTAGTAGATTCATTCGAATTGTTGATTGAAGATTATTTTCGCGAATGGTAATTTATTATAAAATATAACGAGAGGGTTAATAATATGGATAAACAAATAGCACATCTTATCACATTGAGAAAAAACGGACAGCTTGAGGAAGCAAATCAATTGATGGTGGGACTAGTCAAGGAACATCCTGAAAATGCTTACTATCAATTTCAATGTGCCTGGACCTTTGATTCTTTAGGAAAAGAAAAGGAGGCAGTCCCCCATTATGAAAAAGCGATTAAATTAGGACTGGAACCAGATGTTTTAATAGATGCTTATCTTGGTTTAGGTAGCACTTATCGGACATTAGGGCAATATGAGCAAGCCGAACAAATCTTTATACAAGCCATTCACGAATTCCCTGAAGCCGAGCATGTCAAGGTCTTCTATGCCATGACACTTTACAATCTTGGCAACCATGTAAAATCGATGGAGACATTACTTCAGACATTATTACGTACAACCAATCATCAGGGCATTCAAGATTATAAAAAAGCTATTCACTATTACAGCGATAAACTTGATCAAATATGGTCGTAAAAAACAGGCTCCTATTTAGGGCCTGTTTTAGCATTATTTTGCGACATTCATATTTTTTATTTTTGAAAAAAGGGCCATAAATAAGAATGTCAGTATGCCACTAAAGAAAAATAGATAGCTTAATGGAATGAAAAAGAAATTCTTCTCCACGATCGTTCCATCCGCTAATATTTCATCACCAATAATCCCCTTTATAAATAAACATAAAACCCCAAGTACCATTGGAATTGTAGCTAGTAAATATTTTTTCATTGTTGCTTCCTCCATCTATTTGTTTAAATTTGTATTTGATCAATTATCAAACACCTATTCACTATTGTTATAATAGCTTTATACACATTCTAAGTCAACAATTATTTATCGATAAACAATAAAATATTGTTGTTTTATATAAAATCCTTTTTTTCGCAAAAAGAAGGCATATGTGATAAAATAAGAACATACATTCCATCTCTCTTAATTTTTTTACGTGTGTTGTTTTGGCTATTAAGAAGGGTTGGTGCGAGTAGCTATAAATAATTATATTTTATAATGTCGGATAATCTGTTATTGAGAGCAATAAAAAAACAGTTACTTAGTAAAAAGTAACCGTTTTTTAGAATTTATATCGATTTAGAAGCCTGTTGTATGAGTGCAGCGACCATTTTATCCAACTGAGCAAAGCGGTCGTCCTGTGTTTGCCCCTTAGCATAACGATAATAAATTTGCTGACAAATAACGGCTAATTTGAAATAAGCAAATGTACAGTAATAATGAATAGTCGAAACATCTCGCCCACTTTTCTCCGCATATCGTTCAATAAACTGTTGTCGCGTATAAAAGCCTGGTAAAATGGTTACTGGTGGTTCTCCCAGTGCATATAACAACATTTTCGGGTCATCCGCATGCATCCAGTAGCTCATTGCTACACCGACATCGGCTAATGGGTCCCCTACCGTCGTCATTTCCCAATCAAAAAGGCCAATCATTTCGGCATAGTCCTCAGAAAACATCGCATTATTTAATTTATAGTCATAATGAATAATGGTTGCCTCATTATTGGAAGGAATATGATTTTTTAACCACTCTGTCAAAATAGCTACTTCCGCATGCTCTGCTGTTTTGGCCTTTTCATAGCGCTCTATCCAGCCATGAACTTGTCGTTCCATAAATCCATCAGGCTTCACCATATCCTTTAACGCTGTGTCTTGGTAGGGAATGGCATGAAGCGCCACTAAAGAGTCTACCATCATTTCGGACAACTGACGGGCTAGCTCCTCTGTTGGCTCTGTCCCATTTGGAAAATGCGTATCGAGAACAATACCTTTTTTGCGCTCCATTAAAAAGAAGTCGCTACCAATAACATCTCGATCCTCTACATAGACATATGGCTTTGGAACCGCTGTTAAAAACGGATGCAATGCTGATAAAATTGTAAATTCACGCTTCATATCATGTGCTTTCTTGGCTACTGGTCCAAGCGGTGGACGACGAAGAACGACTTCGAAATCAGCTATTTTTAAACAATACGTTAAATTGGAATGCCCTGCACTAAATTGCGAAATTTCAAGTTCACCCTGTGGTAGCTCAGGAAAATAGCTTGCCAAAAAGGCATGTAATTTGTCCACATCTAAACGCTCACTTGCCCTTACTTGCATCGTATCCATTTTATTCCCTCCCTAAATGATAGAGCTCATGCCCCCATCTACAACAATGACATCACCTGTTACATAGTCTGAAGCTGGTGCTGCTAAAAATAACGCCACACCTTTCAAATCATTTTCTGAGCCTAAACGTTTTAACGGTGTAACGTCCATCAAATAGTCCTGTCCTCGTTCAATTAAAACATTGGACATTTTCGTTGGGAAAAATCCAGGTGCTATCGCATTGACATTGACACCGTGTGGTCCCCATTTAACAGCTAAATCCTTCGTTAAGGTTATAACGGCCCCTTTACTCGCATTATAGGCAATGGTATCCATAAAGGCGGGAAGTGTGCCCCCAAGTCCTGCGATGGAAGCAATATTAATAATTTTGCCGCTTTTCTGCTCCAGCATAATTTTGCCCACTGCTTGGCTCATCAAAAAGGTCCCGTTGACATTGACATCAAATACTTTTTGCCAGGCTTCATAGGGCATATCAATGGCAGGTGTCCCCCATGAAGCACCACTATTATTGACTAAAATATCTATTTTACCGAATGTAGTAATCGTTTTAGCCACCACATTAGCAATATCCTCTGGTTTTGTGACATCACAGGCTAGTGCTAATGTTTGAACACCTAGCTTTTCAAGTGCTATGGCAATCTCCTCACACGCTTCCACTTTTCTTGAGCATAAGACGACATTGGCCCCAGCCTCTGCAAATCCTTGAGCAATTTGCGCTCCGAGTCCCCGTCCCCCACCTGTCACTATCGCTGTTTTACCTTTTAAGCTAAATAACTCTAGGACCGTCATTTCATCAGCTCCTCTTGTTTTTTCGCATGCTTTTTCAATTCTAATTTAGCAATGGTATTACGATGTACTTCATCAGGACCATCTGCTAAACGTAATGTTCGTGAGTTTGCCCATTGTGCAGCAAGCGTCGTATCTGGCCCAACACCAGCCGCACCAAATGCTTGGATGGCTCGGTCAATAACCCTTAGTGCCATATTTGGTGCCACTACCTTAATCATAGCAATTTCAGCTTTAGCCTCTTTATTGCCTACTGTGTCCATCATATAGGCCGCTTTCAATGTTAAAAGTCTTGCTTGCTCAATATCCATACGAGATTCAGCAATACGCTCACGCATTACTCCTTGATCTGCCAACGGTCGATGAAACGCCTGTCGCTCCTGAACACGCACACACATTTCCTCCAATGCGCGCTCCGCAGCACCGATGAGACGCATACAGTGATGAATTCTTCCCGGTCCTAGTCGACCTTGAGCAATGGCAAACCCTTTTCCTTCTCCCCATAAAATATTGTCCACTGGTACACGTACATTGGTAAAGGTAACTTCACCATGTCCTTCTGGTGCATGATCGTAGCCAAAAGCAGTCAGCATACGCTCTACTTTTACCCCTGGTGTATCCATCGGTACGAGAATCATAGACTGTTGCTCATGGATAGGGGCATTTGTATCCTTATGTTTACCCATAAAAATGGCCACTTTACAGCGAGGATCCCCAGCACCTGTCGTCCACCATTTATGGCCATTTAAAATGTATTCATCGCCATCTCGCTCAATGCTCGCCTCTATATTGGTAGCATCACTAGATGCAACAGCGGGCTCCGTCATCGCAAAGCATGACCGTATTTCTCCTCGTAACAATGGTTCAAGCCATTGCTTTTTTTGTTGTGCTGAGCCATAACGTACAAGCACTTCCATATTTCCAGTATCTGGTGCATTACAATTAAACACTTCTGGTGCCAGTAGTGAACGTCCCATAATTTCACATAAAGGGGCGTATTCTAAATTGCTTAATCCTGCTCCATATTCACTATCTGGCAAAAATAAATTCCACAATCCCGCCTGTTGTGCCTTCTGTTTCAATTCCTCCATAATGGGTGGAATCGCTCCCCAACGATCCTCCATAGCCTCTACCTGCGCTGCATAAACAGCCTCATTTGGATAAATGTATTGCTCCATAAAATTCGTTAGCTTGTCCTGTAACTTCACAACTTTTTCACTATAAGAAAAATTCATTGGAAGATACCCCCTTTGCTTGAACTTTAAAAATGAATGAAAATTCATTTTCATCGTGTTGAAAAACAAAACCATCCATAGCATTTTTGTGAAAGGTGAAAATGGATTTCCGTTGCAGGCTACTTGCTTTCCTGTCGGCGAGCGCCGAGCCGCTTCCGCTCCGTTTAGAGGCTCGCCTGTCTCACTATCCCCCTTCCACTCCAATTCATATAAATGTTTCTTTTTAGCAAGGTTTTCAACTAAAGTGAAGTTATTCACTACCCTTTATGGAGATGTGTTGTCACTTACCACTTCTTCACATTGAAAATAAAGGGCTCTTTTGTTCACTACGGCTCGTATGAAAGAGAAGGAAAAGACACTTTTACCACATGGTTGATTGGATTGGAGTGGAGTGGAGCTAGCGTCACTAACGTCACAGGTGAGACCCTAGAGAGAACGCAGTGAGTGAAGCGGCTCATCGGACGCCCCCCTGGAAAGGACGCTGGCGGAACGGAAATCACCCCCTCGCCTTGCCAAAAAGTCTTTTTCTGCTATTGCCATGATCTTATTTCAACAACATAAAATGAATGAATATTCATTTTCATTCTTACATTAAATGTTACCGCTATTTTTCTAGTAAAGCAATGTTCTATTATGAATTTTCTAATAAAACAGAAAAAACATGACTTAAGGATTGCTTGCAAGTTATAGCATCTTATTTTCAAAAGAATGCAAAATATCTTTCAATAATTGTCGGATAGCCAATGGTAAATGACGATTTTTTAAAGATACTAAATAAACATTGCGACTTAAATTTGCACCTTCAATCTCTTTTTTTACAATGGTTTTGGCTGTTGGTCCTTGCAAATAGTTTTCAGGTAATATCGTTATCCCTAACTGTTCACGCACTAGTGAGACAGCCGTTTCAAAACGTTCGATTTCAAATTGTATGTTGATGTTTTTCCCAGCCTTTTCAAACATCGTTAAAATATCGTGTCTTGTTTGAAAGCCCTCGGTACTAATAATAAATGGCTCTTCACTAATATCCGAGATGGTTAAAGTCTCTTTCCTGGCTAACGGATGGTGTAAGGGTAACACTGCAACCAACCTCTCTTCATATAAGGTTTGGACTTCCAACTCTGGATCATCCATTAACTGATTCGTTATGATTAAATGGGTTTTATAGCTTTTTAACGATTTCTTCACACGTTTACTGCCTAAAATATCGACTAAATGAATCTTCATTTGTGGATAATCCTTTTTATAGTTAGCGATTACTTTAGGCAACCAATGCTTGATCGATTCCATAACACCAATGGTGATGTCCCTCGTGCCATGAACAATGACTTCATCCATTTCAATTTTCAATACTTCCATATTTTTCACAATAACTTTTGCCCGTTCAAAAAGTAGCTCTCCAGCTTCTGTTAATTGCAGATTTCTAGTATTTCTCTCCAATAAGGGGGAACCAATCTCTTGTTCTAATTTTTTGATAGCATTACTTAAGGAAGGCTGCGAAATATGCAGTCTTTCTGCGGCTTTCGAGAAATTCCTTTGTTCTGAAACAGCAATAAAATAGTGTAGTTGTTTAATATCCACTTATATAATCCTCCTTCATTTATAGTTAAAAGCTATAAGTTAATATTAATTATATATTAGTAATTATAATTATGTGAATATATAATGAATTACAACAATACTTTTTCTACAATAATTTTAACAATGGGGTGAATAGGATTATGTACACACTGACAGATCAAAAACAATGGAAAGGCCGTATAGATTCAACGACAAATACAAGCAGTTTTCGTTTACATCAACAAGTAAAAAGATTAGCGATTAATGATGTAAGCGCTTCAGATAAGAAAAGGGCTGCACTCGTTGGTTTTATTTGCGATGAAGGGGTACGTCGAAATCAAGGTCGTCTAGGAGCAGCCAATGGACCGAACGCACTACGGGAAGGACTAGCTAGTTTACCGTGGACATTTGAAGATGATCAACAAATCATTGATGTTGGCAACATCGTTTGTCTTAATCATAATTTAGAGGAAGCGCAGCGTGAGCTTGGTGAAATTGTCGGAACAGTATTGCAAAAAAAATGTCCATGTATTGTGCTTGGCGGCGGTCATGAAACACTTTATGGCCATTATTTAGGTGTTCGCTCAGCATTATCAAAGGATGCTAAAATCGGCATTATTAATATAGATGCTCATTTTGATTTACGACCATACGATGAACAGCCTTCTTCTGGTACTATGTTCCGTCAAATTTTAGAACAGGATCCATATGCTGATTATTTTGTTGTCGGTATTCAACGCTATGGCAATACAAGAGAACTATTCGAAAAAGCGGATGAATTACAGGTAAAGTATGTGTTTGAAGATCACATGACAGTAGCCAACCAACAGCAATTATTGGATGAGCTACAACACTATATGGATCAACATGATTATGTTCTTTTAACCTTATGTATGGATGTCTTGAATGCAGCGTTTGCTCCAGGTGTAAGTGCACCTTCACCGTTTGGGCTTGACCCATCAACGGTACGCACGATCCTACAAAAAGTCACTGCACATCCTCATACACATTCATTTGATGTTTGTGAGGTCAATCCGTTATTAGATGAAAATGGACGAACGGTTAAATTAGGTGCTTATTTTGTGTATGAAGCACTGAACAACTTACTTAGGGGGCAAGGCTCATGATCGAAATTAATCAAATAACAACGGTGTTTTTAGCCGTCGCACTCTTTGCATTGGGAAGCTTTCTTATTAATAAAATTGGATTTTTAAAGCGATTTTGTATTCCAGCTCCAGTGGTAGGTGGTTTATTGTTCGCTGCTCTCGCTACCATCTTAAAAACAACTGGTGTTCTAGAAATATCGCTCGATACGTCCTTGCAAAGCTTATTTATGATTACGTTCTTCACAACGATAGGCTTAGGGGCAAGCTTTAAATTAGTGAGACTCGGAGGAAAATTATTAGTTATTTATTGGCTAGCCTGTGGCTTCCTTGCTTTAATGCAAAATGTCATTGGGGTATCACTTGCCTCCCTCATGGGGATTCATCCTTTAATCGGAATGATGGCTGGTGCTGTTTCCATGGAAGGTGGTCATGGGGCTGCTGCCGCATTTGGACAAACATTAGAAGATTTGGGCATTTCCTCAGCCATGACGATTGGGGCTGCTGCCGCAACTTGTGGTCTAGTTGCTGGTGGATTAATTGGTGGTCCGATTGTCAAATATTTAGTCGGTAAATACAATTTAACACCTGATGAACAAGAAGCTGAAGCAGTCGAATATGAAAATAAACACGAACAAATTACATCTGACTCGTTCTTTACACAAGTCTTATTGATTACGTTCAGCATGGCTGTCGGCACATATGTTGGGACATTATTCTCAGAAGCAACAGGCTTCGTCCTACCAGGCTATGTAGGCGCAATGTTTGTGGCTGTATTAGTACGTAATATTATGGATAAAGTTAAACCTCAAGCAATTAATATGAAAAGCATTTCATTAATTGGGGATGTAACATTAGGCGTGTTCCTTTCAATGGCATTAATGAGTATCAAATTATGGGAAATTGCTGATTTAGCGCTACCATTATTCATCATCGTTTTTGTGCAAGTATTCTTTATTGTCGTATTTAGTATCTTCGTTTTGTTTAAGCTACTCGGCAAAAACTACGATGCAGCTGTGATGGTAGCTGGTTTTGCAGGACATGGTTTAGGGGCAACGCCAAATGCTATGGCAAATATGTCAGCTGTTGTGCAACGCTTCGGACCTTCTCAAAAAGCCTTTCTTGTTGTACCAATTGTCGGCGCCTTTTTAATCGACGTGTTTGGGATTCCTATTATTATTACAACCATTAATTTATTTAAATAAAAGGAGCTGTGCAGTGGTCTCTAGAAGACAATTGCACAGCTTTTCTATTATTTATTGTAATATCTCACTCACTGTAACAAATTCATAGCCTTGTTTCTGTAAATAAAGAATGACATTTTCTAAACCATTCGCTGTCGTTTGATGAATATCATGCATTAAAATGATACTGCCATCTTTTACAGAGGCTTTCACATACGCTAAAATTTTATCCGCATTATGATGTTTCCAATCTAGTGTATCAATCGACCATAAAATCGAAGGGATCGTCATGAACGAGCGCACTTGATCATTTGTCGCCCCATACGGTGGACGGAAAACGGTTGGGTATTGGCCAATGGCTGTATAAATCGCATTACTTGTGCCATTGACTTCTTGTTTAACCTCCGCTATGGATAAAGCCGTTAATTTTTTGTGATTCAAGGTATGGTTGCCAATTTCATGCCCAGCCTCATAGACTTGCTTGACGATAGCAGCATTTCTTGACACATTTTTTCCTACCATAAAGAATGTAGCCTTCGCATCGTATTTATTTAAAGTCGCCAATATTTGCGGTGTTACCTTGGCGTTAGGCCCATCATCAAATGTTAAAGCTACACGTTTTTTAGCACCCTTCACTACTGGCACACCTTTATTATACACTTTATTATCGGTTAGCTGAATATTGGCTAGCTCAGAAGCTTTGACATACCCTTTTTGGTCGCCCGCTTCTACATAGGCCCAGCCTGCAAGCGTTATGTAATACTGGACAGCTGTATTATTGGCAAGTGTACCAAGAACTTCTCCATGCGGGCTAGCAGTTAAACGTAATTCAGCACCAGCCACAGCGTTGATTCGTTTCTTCGTTGGAACAGGTTTTTTTAAAGCATTTGTTGCCACATATCCTATATCCTGCCCATATTGGACGAAAGACCAGCCTCCAGGTGCTGTGCCATACACATAAATCATGCGTCCTTCATAAAGCGATCCTGCCTGCTGTGCATTTTGGCTTGGCGCAGTAAATAGCGTCGCACCACCCTTTTGAATGACTAAATAGCCGACAGATTTCAACTTGACTAAAACATCAGATGGCACAAAGCCTGCCTGCTCTAGCGTTTGAATATGTGTCCACCCTTTGCTTGCTTGCGTCACTGTGACAAAATGCCCCTTCGCCAGTTCCCCCATCTCATTGCTAGTTGTGGAAGGCTTTTCATAAATGACCGTATCCTTCATCACTTTTTGAATTACCACTGGCCCTTCAGCACTTGCTGACAATTGCCCAGCAAATAAACACATCATCAATGTCAACACGATTGCATAGGGTAAAAATTTTGTCATTGTTCTTCACCGTCCTTAGATGTCTTCCCATGTCATTTGCTAAAAAAATGCTAAGAATTAACTATCATTATAGAGTAACCATTCAGACCAGAAAATAGTAGTAATCGACTAGATTCCATCTTCCAAGACCCTTCACATCTGTATAATATTAACCTTACTACATTTCTCCTTCCCTTTTTTCTATAAAACTATGCGTAGATTATGATAATGACATGTTGAGCCCTCCTTTTTGTGGAGTGATTGAGTGGCTCGCTCCTATTTTGGAGCGAATTCCCCAGAGCTTCCCCAACCATGAGAGCATCTTCCCCGCATCAATAAGCAAAGGGCTACAAAAAGTAATCGTTTTGCTTGATCCAGGAGAGACTTCCCTCAAAAATGGATTACCTAGCACCATCACAAAACAAGAAATGTCTCCCTTTCAAATAAGACGTTGGAAACGATGAAAAAGTTGAGATGTTTTCATCTTTTTTCCACTTACAGGGCATCATAGGCAGTTAAAGCATCTTCGATATGAGGGGGTGGCGTCCAAACATAGGTCGGGGCATTGGTTGTAATGAAAAGAAATGATTTTCCTTCTTTTTCGATAATGGACGCCAGACAGAGCCCTGCTTCTGGTGTATATCCTGTTTTCCCTCCTAGTATGGGGCCATCTACACTAGGCACTTTTGTAAACAACGAGTTTGTGATAATTAATTCATTAGGCACATGGGTTGTATAGCTTTTCGAGGTAAATATTTGATAAAAGATAGGGTTTTCTAACGCGTAGCGTAGAAGCTTACTGATATCCCGCACGCTAGATACATGTGCCTCATCATGTAGGCCACTGGTATTAACAAAATGTGTATCATGCATGCCTAATTCCTGCGCCTTGTTATTCATCAAAGTGACGAATTTGTCCTCACTGCCTGCGATAGCATCTGCAAGAGTTCCTGTTGCATCGGCACCTGAGGCAAGGAGTGTGCCATATAATAAATCCTCCATTGTAACAAAGTCTCCTGCTTGAAAGCCTGCCATCGAAGCATTTTGGGCCGTATAGTTGGCAATCGTTTGAGGTTCTACAATTGTTTGCCTTTGTAAATCCTCTGTCATCTCTATGGCAACGATGGCTGTCATAATCTTGGTTAAGGAAGCTGGATAAATAATAGCATCTGCATTTTTTTCGTATAATACTTCGCCTTGTTCATTGAGCAATAAAGCATTATGACTATGTAATGATGGCAGTTCTAGCTGAGCGCGTTCATATATTTTGTTTGTATAATAAAATAAGAAAACCACGATACAAATACAACAACATAACATCCATTTTTTCATAAAAAAACGCCTCCTACACATTATAATAGGTGGCATTTCTGAATATTCCTTGAGAACAATGTGATGAACTCAAATATCTTTATATGTACTAATCATCTTCGATATTAGAACAAATTCTTGAGATTTCTTTATTGGTTAACTTGAATAATACATCTTGAGAAACCTCTAACTTGAGTGCCTCTTCTTTATTAAGTCCTGCATAGACACCCTGTAAAATTCGGCCAGTCGGACCATGCGAGACAGTAATCACTTTTGGGAATTGTTGAATCCCGTCAAGCCAAGATGTTAGTCTGCGCACAACAGTCTCATCACTTTCTCCATCCGGTGCACGAAAATACCAATTAAAGGCATCCGTGTTCGTTAACGATAGCGTATATTTTGTATTATATTACCATATCAAGCATAACTCATTAACTTTTATTGTTTTTATGGACATTTATATGATTATTTACTGTAACATGAATCGTTATTATCCGTGGTAAAATACAAGCACACACTAAAATAATGGCAAACCATTTTTTCATTCGTCTACTCCTTATCTTAAAAAGTGTTATCAAATAGCTTTTCTGATAGGCCCTGTAAAATATCTTGCTCCTCAAAAGTCATCAATTCTTCTTTCGAGATTGTTGCCTGTTGAATCAATCGGTTTGATTGGATCGTCACCAATTTTTCAAACAGGTTTCGAATATAGCGACCATTCGAGAAATTAGGAATTGTTTCAATTGGCATTTGGCGTAGCTGCACTTTCATATGTTGGGCAAATGCTTCTCCGAATTGATAATCATTCGTTTGACAAAGCATAGCAAAAATAGCAAAGAGTTCATCGGTGCTAAAATTATCGAACTGGACAAAATGATTAAAGCGAGATTTAAAGCCTGGATTCGCTTGTAAAAACTCCTCCATAAGCTCTGTATACCCAGCAACGATAATTACTAAGTCATCACGTAGATCCTCCATTGCTTTTAATAAACTGTCAATCGCTTCCTTACCAAATGCATCCTGTTTATCATGAATTAATGAGTAGGCTTCATCAATAAAGAGAACCCCACCCTTTGCTTTGTTAACAACTTCCTGAACCTTGAGTGCTGTTTGCCCTACATATCCAGCGACCAATCCTGCGCGATCTGTTTCAACAAAATGTCCGCTTGATAACACGCCAAGATGCTTGTAGATTTGGCCAATAATGCGTGCCACTGTTGTTTTACCTGTCCCTGGATTGCCTGAGAAAACAAGATGATACGTAATTGGAAAGCTTGTTAATCCATGATCGACACGCAGGCTTTGGATTTTAATGAAGTTTATTAAATTATGTAATTCTTTTTTTGCGTTCGGCAATCCTACAAGACTGTCCAATTGCTTTTGTAGTTTAGTAATCTCCTGTTCGATTTCAGGTGTAATGCGCAATCGTTCATCATTGATAAATTCACCACTGTAAATGATTTTGCCATCTTCATTAAAATAATCGCCTCGTCCATGTTTTTTGCCATGAACCAATTCCCCTCTATAGGAAGCCTGTCCATTGGCATAATAAAGCGTTCCATGCCCTGTCATCTTATCTTCTTTAAACTGTCCTTCCGCTTCCAGCATACCCTGCCTAGAAAAAACTTTCCCTTTGCCATGTTTCAGATCTTCAAAGAAATGACCCTCATAGTGGCATGTTGTGACACCACGGGCAAGCTCTTCAGCCGTTGGTGATTCTGTCGGATAATAGAGCTTACCAGCCCCTTGCATATGATGCCAAATAAAATCACCCTCATATTGTAAAAACCCATTTGGATAATACTGCTTGCCTTTTCCTTTTTTCATGCCATGTACAAAATCACCCTCATACTGTGGCTGATTTAAATGAGGATATTGTGCCCGCAATGCTTGATAAGGAGCCGTCACATCCTCTTCATAATATAAGATGCCATAGCCATCCATTAAATCATTGCGAAAATGACCCTCATAATGCTTTTGACCATCCTTATATAAAATGCCATGACCCTGTTTTTTATTTTGAATGAATTCTCCCTGATAAATAAGTTGCCCTTTTAAATACATGATGCCATTGCCTTGCTTCATATGATTGACGAATTCCCCCTCGAATAAGAGCTCGCCATCTTGATCAAAAAGCATGCCTTTCCCATCATAGATATCATGGCCAAAATCATTTTTTTTGACGCCGCCTCGATACATAATAGTTCTATCTGGATAAAATAGTTCTTTTTCTGCATAATTATATGTCATTTTATTGCCTTCCTTTATCATTTCAGTATATGCTCAATTATAGCGTGGAAAAGAATACATATGTGCGAATTTTTAGAATTTAAGGAGACGAGTATGAAAAAAAGATACAAACTACTTCTAGGCATTTTACTACCATTACTTATTCTGTATATCTCAACGATGCTACTAACAAGGGACACCGATTTTACAACAGAGGTAACAGAGCGTCTCGATTTGAAGGAAATTCATGAAATTGAAGTCATTCGTTCTTCGGATGAAAAAACGATCATGCTTACAAATAAAGCAGAAATCGACCAAATAATGCAGCCATTAAAAGACCTGCCATTAAAAAAAGTATGGTTTGCTAAATCCGATTTTAAAGAAGCTTATTGGCTGACGTTATCGATCAATGATGACAGGGAAATCGGTTTACGTATAGATGATAATCACCATTTATTCGTTTATTTATATGAAGAAAATTATATGAAAGATTACAAGCTCAATCATGATGTCGATTTGACATTCATTGAACAACTTTTTCAGTAATAGTAAAACCCGTGCTTAAAATTGCGCGGGTTTTTAAATACAATGATAATTTTGCTGCATTGCCTGTATAGTTTCTATCATCTCTTCTCTCAGCTCGATTGGCTCCAATATCTCTAGATCTGCTCCCTGACTTAAAAACCACATATTGATGTCGTTTCCAAACACATTTGCTTCAAATAAGTAGGCATGATCATTTTGCGATACGAGCTTGGCTGTCGGAAATCGATTGAAAACAGTTTGGGGGTACTTTCCTCTATAGAGAAATCGTATAGGCTCACTAACATCAATCAATGGCTGATCCTTGTGGAGCTCACCTATTTGAAATGTTTTATCCTGTTCACGAAGATGCTGAATACGATCCATTCGGTAAACAGTTGGACTATCTTGATTATCTGCTAGAACATAAAAATAGGGTGCTGAAAAGATCACAGCTAGAGGCTTCACCATCTTTTCGGTGGAGATACTTTCTCCCTCAGCTACATAATCAATTGTCATGACCTTGTTCTTTTGAATGGCTTCTGAAATGCTCCAAATGAATGGTACTAAGGATTGGTTATGTTGTACATCTACCTCTACCGATTTTTCCTTTAATAGTATTTGAGCATCCTGATTTGCTGCCACAATAGAAATAAGCTTCTCCAACAGTTCATTCATCTCAGTCTTACTAAATGCTCTTGATTGAATTAGTATTTTAATAATAACTAATACTTGTTCTTTAGATAAACGATGATGATCTGTTTGTATTAGTTTATATACTTTTTCTGTACGGACATATTGTAAGCGGCAATTGAGTTTAACCTTTCTCAGATATGTACGAATTTCGTCGATATCCCGTTGTATGGTTTTTTCACCAACCTGATGTGTCAATGCTTCCTGCTTCTTGTTGATTCCTTGGCCATCCATCAATCGATCAAATATCGAAAGAACACGATAGCCTTTGCTTTGTTGTGAATCTACCATATATCCCACTCTTTCTTCTATCATGCCCAACAGATTCTAAGTTGGGCATCATTAACCTTTACTACCATAACCATTATACCTTATCTGTATAATAGGTATTATACGCATCTTATAATAAAACATCATTAAAGCAGCACAATAGACTGTATTTCTAACATAATTAACTAAAATTTTACAATAAATTCGATAAACGCAGCATTTTTGCAATAAAATAAAGTAAAGCCATTGATTTCCGCTACAGGCGCAGTCAAGCTATTTCCCTCCGCTTCGCTTTCGCACAGAAAACATCCTCTCAGTCCAGAATCTCAACTTCCGCTTCTCCCGCAGAAGTCAGCGCTCTTCATTCCATCAGCTTCTAGATAAAGAACTCCAACTACATATGTTGATGAAAAGCAAGCGTTTGAGGTGACCAAGCCTATTATAATGTACAGAAAGTAAGAACTCATTCAACTTCCTATTTGGGAATTCTATGTGAAGGAAGCTGAACATTTACGATAGTTCTATAACATCAAACAAATCAAAGAAACCATTGAGCATGGTTTTACGGATGCGATGGGTAACTTTAAGTGGTCTAAAAAAATGTTCATGCAAGCGCTCCTTTGGTAATAGTTTACCAAATATTGAATATGAAAGAGAGAAAAAAATGACAAAAGCCATCGAGAGCATATCAAACTTCTCGATGGCTTCTATCCCCCAGTCTGAAACTGTTATTTAAATCTCACAGCCGTTCCATATACCAACACTTCTGATGTGCCATCCATTACAGATGAAGTCGCATAACGGACACCCACAATGGCATCTGCTCCCATTTGTTGGGCTTCCTCTATCATTGCCTGTGTGGCGATTTCACGAGAACGCACAAGCATCTCAGCATACTCTTTCATCTCGCCACCCACAATATTACGAAGACCAGCTATCATGTCTCGACCGATGTTTCTTGATTGAACAGAATTTCCTCGCACTAGTCCTAAAGTGTCGATAATGTCTTTTCCTGCTATCACGTCTGATGTAGCTAACAGCATGATTATGCCTCCTCGTTGTTCAATTTTTGTACGGCTTCCACAGCCTCTTCAATGGAAGACGTTATAACGCCATTACGTTTAATTAACCCCACAACAAATAGATTACGATAAACGAACTGATTCTCTAGCCCATCTCGGATTAGCGCCTCTATTTTTTGCATATTGTCTCGTCCTTGCTGACGAACATCTGTCAGTACACCAATAATAGGACGATTCAGCATAGAGAACGCACCAATTTCAGCGGCCACACCTGAATCAATTTCAACCCCATCCAATACAGCTATCAATACATCACTATTTTGCAGCATTTCTAAATCTGCGTGGGCAATGGCTAAGCTATCTGCATAGGCTGATTTATCATTGATAGCATCGTTTTCCTGTGGTACGTATAAAGCGATGTCTGGCACGGCCTCCCGAATAGCTGCTGCCAATTGCTCATTGACGAAGCGATCTCCTAAAGAAAATAATCCGTTTGCTAAATATGCTTTCATGTTTAAAACTCCTTAATCGAATGTTTTTTCAAATATAATTTTATGTCTTCCTTTTTCATCAAGAAATGTTGAAACCATATCAAAGCCATGTTTGAGATTGGTAATGAGCATGGCTTTGCGTGTATTTCTACCATATGTACGAACTTTTTGAAATCCTACTTCCTGAATAGCCGCATGCTGCGCCTTCATTAATTGACTAGCAATACCTCGCTCCCGCATTGTCACATGAACACCACCCAACCAACTATAAAAAACACCATCTGGATGTGGATAGCCCAGTTTAAAGCCGAATAGCGCCTCATCTTCAACTGCCAATAAACAAAGAAGACCTTCTTTCTTTTCTAGCTTTTCGACTGGCAGTTTGGCACCGTCAAAGACGTGAGCATGAATTTCCTGTAATGCCTCAAGCCAAGCATAGGGTATGCCTTCAATCGTCAAAATATGCATGTTCATCACCTCTGTCTGTCATTATAACAGTTCTATAGCCTGATGAAAAAGGCGGCCTTCTGCTCCGAAAGCAATCGTTGCTATCACATAAAAGCAACTATTTTAACCATTTTTCACCCATCCTATTTTCGTCATCCGTCAAATTCAGTATACTTGACCCACATAACAAACATACGTAAGGAGGAAGTCTTATTGACATTATTTACTAGTTGGCTAACAAATTCACTACGCCCTTATTTCGGTCTACATATGCTAGAAAATCATTGGGACACACATCAAATTCGAGAAGATTACTTTATTTGCTTCGAGGGGGATGTGATTAAAAAAAGAATTTTCGTTAATGAGCATAGCTACCAGGAAGCTGATGTGGACATTTTAACACGTAATCGTGAAATGATTGTCCCACAAACCGCACGTGGAAAGGAAAAGAAATTAAATTACACAACGATTTCTGCCGTGAAAGCAACAGGTGTTATTTTTTCTGCTGGTCTAGGCAATGAACACCAGCCATCAAGCTATATTACAGCTCGCAATGCAAAAACATATTATCAGCTTCCGCTTACAGGTTTTGAGCATTTAACGACTAAGTCGGCGATCATGGATTGGCTACTGCAATTTCCGACTCAGCTTCCTACAGATTACGCAGACAAGCTAAAAAAGCTGACAAAGATGAAAAGTTTACGTTATAAGGCTATACCAGGCGATATTTTTCGTGTAGAGATTGATCTATTCGTCAACGGCTATGTGCTGGTTATTGGCGATTTACGGCAAATGCAAAAAGATCAGTTATTTGCAGAAGATAGTATTTGGCATAATGTGATGACTATGCCTTTATTTATTCGCCCTTATCTGTTGACCACGACAGAGCGTTTGCCTTCTCTTGAGGAAATTACCGCTGCTCCATTAGCTTCCCAAACACAAATCGTCATGGACGACTATTTTATGAGGGGCTGCTATGAAAAACTTGGTCATAAAACGTTAACAGAAGACGATATTTTATTCCCTCTAGGTTACGGACAGACTCTCCACTATGGGAAGGAGCCTCGTTACCGTCTTTCATGGGGCACAGGAACGATTAGCAAGCCAGCATCTATCACTACATTTCAAACAGGCAATCGTTTTACAAACCATGGTGTCTCTGCAGGCGTTGCAACTGATTGGTTGAAATCAGAGGAAGAAAATGTATCTAGATCACTGGCTCATCCGTACTATCATAAAGAACATCAACAGGCATTCGCTGAATTTGGCTTACCAGCAGATATTACTTATGATGAATTTAATCGTCAAACTGGCGGATTAACGCGTCATGAATATCTTCATTATCTCCATAAATCCGAAAATCGCTCACACAAAAAATAGAGGTAGTATCGTCAGGCTCCCTCTTGTCATTTTGTCGATGGTTGATTTCGCCCAATTATGACTTATAATATAAAGATATCATCAACCACTCCATCACTAGAGGTGCATTTTGTATGTATTTTGGCATTATTCCACTCATTCTTTTTGTCATTTTTCTCATTTCTTATTTAAAAGACCCAAGAAAAATGATCAATGGACTATTATTTAATCTATTTATTTGTTCTTTTCTGTTATTCTGCGTCATCGCATCTTTAGCATCTGACCATTACTTTTTAAGGCTCATTGTTATTATCCCTTTTATTGCCCTATTTATCTTGATTCCTTTTGGCATTCTTGCCTTAATGTTTGGTTTATTTTTAAATGCGAGAGTATTGATGAAGCGAGAAGGTCGACGTTTGGCCAATTCTTTAACATTACTGGTCGCCATAGGCATATTGCTATTTATCCTATTACCAATTATCTATCCAGCGAGTGTGTTTTCAATCCACCTCCAACCGATCTTCGGTGGGATCTCGCTGATCACGTTTTATTTCTTTATCCATTTATCTAATTTTTTGTCCGCCTATTTTCTTTATCAATTCAATCGACCAAAGCTGAATCAAGATTTTATCATCGTGCTAGGAAGTGGCTTGATCAATGACAAAGTACCGCCGCTGTTAGCTAGTAGAATTCAAAAAGCAATGGATTTCTACCATAAGCAAGCAGCTGTTACTACGCCACCGACCATTATTTTCTCTGGTGGACAAGGTCCTGACGAGAATCTACCTGAAGCTGAAGCAATGCAACGATATGCGATTGAAAAAGGCATTCCAATTGAGCATACTTTACAGGAGAACCGCTCTGTCAATACCTATCAAAATATGTTATTTTCTAAACAACTGATGGATGATCGGAAACAAGGTAAGGACTATAACAGTATTTTTACGACGAATAACTTCCACCTATTTCGCGCTGGTATTTATGCAAGACTTGCGGGCTTGAATAGTCAAGGCATAGGATCAAAGACAGCCTTTTATTATTGGCCAAATGCCATGATTCGTGAGTATGTGGCGATTGTTGTGATGGGACGAAAACGACATATGAAAATGATTGGACCTATTGTTGGCATTTCCATCATCTTATCTTTATTTAGTTTTTTCTTTGTATAATGTCTTTCATATGGATTCGCGCACTTTCTATAGGAAGTGTCACGAATCCTTTTATGATTGGTCACACCATATAGTTCTTCATTTTTTGCTCAAATACCGTCTCGTAGTAGTATTTACGAGGATAGCTTTGTTCCTGCAGTACCTGATAGAGAATAGATTGACCTTCCTCGTAGCGAATGCCCTCATCACAATTGTCAAATAGTTTCCGAGATAACTGTCTTACTAGACAAACATCCTTCGCTGCCACCCTCCAACCAAATCGAATTAAATCCTGCTGATCTAGTGGATCACGATAAGTATCAAGTACAATACAGGCATGCGGCAGATGCTTATTAGCAAATACTAAAACATGCCCTGTATGAATGGACTGATCAAAAAAACGTTCGTAAATTTCTTTTATTGGCACTTGGATATTAAGCACATCCATAATGGCTTGCAATGTTGGCTGAGGAATATAATGATCATTTTCCTCATCTGGATAGTCAAGCAATTCCATGATGGAAGCCATTATCCAAAAATCATAGGTCACTTCCAATGACCTCCCTTTTTTATTGCTGCAAACAGCTGATTTCTTGTTCAATCCTTTGTATAAGATAGGCTAGATTCGACTGCCATTCTAACCAACTCTCGGACTCTCTCCATAGTTCTGTCATTTCTCTCCCTCCATGCTGATCAGGCTTTTCATCTTGAATGTCCTTTAGATACTGTAAAATAAATGTCAAAGAGTCTTCATTTGCTGTCCAGTGCACTTGTACATTCTTACTTTCGTAACCATAAATTTGACCTGTATCAAGATATTGGCAATAAAGCTCTGCCAGTGCCATAGCGCTAATATCGTAGAAAAAATCGATATCCTCAAAGTTGTCTCCAAAAAAGCCTTTATTTTTCATCATCTGGACAATGCTCCACAAGGTAATCTGACTCGATTCTTTGTGATGCTTCATAAAATCTTGTAAAAAGCCCACTACATCCAAACCTTCGTCACTTTCCAATGCTTTGTATCCCCATGCACCCATTTCCCTACACTTCTCCCTTCATCTATCTAATTAAAGCTTTTCGCAACCATTTGTATTTAAAATTAGCACACCATCAGCGCACATTACTAGGGGGCGTCTCCCAATGAACATGTCAACAGCAAACGATCAAATTAGAAGCATGCTAGAGCTCGTTCCATATGGTTGCGCTATCAGGATTGTCTAACAGAATATTGTCTTATGAGTTGGCGTAGCTAGTCCAAATTTACAGATAGGAGCCAAAGTAAAACTGCATCTTATCTTGCGAATAGCCATCTTGTCCTCTCCAGGTAGCCATTGACATAAAATCCGTTCCACGTCCACGCTCCTTGCGATAATCATCCTGTGATACTAGTAAACCAGCATAGCCCCAGATTTCCATCACAGCATCTCGTTCATATTGATTGGACTTAAATACATCCTTCCAGCGCTTCTCAAGCTGTCTAGCTGCATCCGTCTCATTACAGGATTCTATTGCCGCTATCATCTGTTTTACTATCATTATATCTTCCTCACACACCGTAAACGTCTCTTGTTCTTTCACTAAACATTCTAAATCTAGCAAACAATATAAGAGCCAATTGAGACGAACACCTCCCCACTTCATTCGTTCAAAATTAAGCACATTTAAATCTTCATTTACATATTCTTCATTTGACATGATTTTCTGCTCATTACAGTACCCACAGCCACTATAGGATACTAATGTAACAGGTCGCTCATGATACGTGTGGATTAGTAGGTCATGGGTAAGAGCCCAGCTGGATAAGGCACTGCGCAAATATACTTTACGCGTCGATAAGCTATGCAAAAATGCTGTCACCACAAGCTCCTTTGTTACACCTTCTTCATGAAGATGTCGTAACCTCTGTACACATTCATCATGAGTAATGGTTAATCGGTCAAACATCAAGCCCTTACTTTTGGCATACTGAAAATCTTCTTCTGTATAAGTATATCCGCCTGACCGCCATCTACCTGATTGCCAATAGGTTTGCATTAAAATTTTTTTTGCTTTCTGATCCATTGCACATTCCTCACTATCTATCACAGAATTTCAACTTTTCCTGTAGTATTTCTGCCATCTCTTTCCATGGTCGTTTCCAATAGGAGCTCGCTAGTTCTTCTTCTGTTTGTTCTAGCCAATACTCGCCTTCCATCAGTTCAAACATGTCCATCATGGTTATAGGTGCACATACTGGATTGGCTAACGCTGCAAGCATGGGCTCTGGTCCATCATCCCAATTATAGCCATTCACAATGGCATGCAAAATGACAGCTGATGACACCTTACTTATTTCATGGCACATTGTATCAAGGGATTCCTCATATAAAATGGACTCCACTTGCAGCTGTTCTGCTGCCTGCAAGGTCAGTCGAATGGCTCCAGGCGTATCCAGCAATAAATCCGCAATCCCTCTATGGTCTCTTGCTGCATACCAAGCTGTAGCGGTAATCCCCTCAGGCGCCTGTAAATCTACACCCTCAGCAAGTAGTAATGAAAGTACCTCTGCTTGCTTAAATTTTACAGCCTTTTTAAGCGCCGTATCACCTAGCTTATCTCGTACCTCTAAATCAATATTTTGTGCCAATAGCAGCTTGATTGCTTCAAGTGGCATTCGATTTGTTAGGAAAAGCATTAACGGCGTTCTCCCACGTACATCCCGCTCATTGACATCCAGCTTGCTTACCGCCTCTCGCACGCGCTCAATATCCTTAGTTTTACACACCTTCGCCCATTCCATTTAACTGCCCTCCTTTCATAAATCCATCCATTGCAATAATTTCTGCAGCTCATTTTTCATCGGTGCTTCTTCTTGCTTTAGACGTTGTGCGATCTTCTTGGAACTACCAAATATTCGATATAAAATAAATGCACGCTGGTAGTCTTCTTTTTTCTCCAGTTCTTGCACAAGTGCCGTAAGTAAGTCTAACCCCTTGATGTCCATGCCCTTTAATGGCTTAGCCGATTCACTCCCACCTAATAGAATAGCTACGAACACAGGCATCACCTCCACTGCTAGGCCATGTACCTCCTGAAAAGCCTCGGCATAAGCATCCTGCACAGATTGATGCTCTGTATCCACTAGTGCCATGTAATGTTCAACGAGCGGGAAATAAGCCTTACTATAAAGACCTAAACCAAAGACCGCATAGGTGCCAGGCATCGCTGATTTTTCGCTCGGCTCGACATCCTGATACCATGCAAATTCCTCCATAGCAATCTGTGCATAATCCGCTACTAACGGAAAAAGGCTAGGATATTCAAGGCAATTGGCAAAAAACTGATGGAGCTTTGACTTGGCTAACTTTTTAACAGGAAGGTAATTTTTCACTTTGCTCTTGAAGGTTAGCTTATAGCCCTTTGGAAAACCTTCCTGCAACAGTTGAATGATATAATGAAGCGCTTCACGATAAGCCGCTTCCTCTTCAACTATTACTCGTATATCAATTGTTTGTAAAACATCATTTGCTTGCCCTTGGAACATCTCACGCTTCCGCATACTTTCAAAACGACCGCTTCCTTTTTGCAAATAATCAACAGCTTGCTGTGAGCCCAGCTGTTTGGCAAGCTCAAGATACTCTAAACGGGTAGCTGGCTCTTTTTGACCAATTTTCAATGCTACATAAAGAAAGAAATTTAGCCTTTCCTGCTCCAGTTGCTGTACCATATCCTCAGTTTTCAGCACCCACTCTTGGATATAATCCCCTGTTTGTTCAAAATAGTACGGTAAAAATTGTTTCTCTGCCCAGTGCTTAAACGCCATTGTATAATAATAAACCCATTGGTCTAGACGCTCTTTATTGGCACGATGTTTTACTTCTAGTTGACAAATAAGTGGTTCGATTTCACTGGCTGACTGATGAAAAAAATGCGGATTGACTAAATACTGTGCAAAGAAAAATTCATCATGATCACTTGGTCGTATAGGTAGCTCAGCCATTACCTTTGTTTCAATAAATGTGGCCAGCTTCTCTTTCACTAACGCTAGCTTATGATCATGGAGAAGCTTTTTCTGATAGCTAAGCATCGTCCCGTCATGCTCAAATTCAAGGACTACTTGAAAATGGTAATCAAAAAATCGGAAACCATATTGCTCGGATTGAAACAACGTCTCCATTTTTGTACAGAGAGCCGAAAAAAGCTCCTCTATCTGATTTACTTTGGTAAACTCCTGTATGTATGGACCTGCTTCTACCCTATAGGCACTATCACTCCAACTAAATGGCTCATAGACATCAATAAAGATATTGCCATTAGGACTTTTCCCTTTTTTCCAGGCAACTTTTAAATAATGAAAGACACCTGCTTGTAATTTACTTTGTTCTTTTAAGTCCATTATCCGTTTACTTTCTTGTTGATAAACAGCTGTGAGTTGTTCCCACACAGCTGCTAGAAAATGTTCTACACACTGTTGCAATGTCTCACCCTCCCTTTCTACTTTTAGAGAAAAATCTCCCGCTAAAAAGCCTTAGCGAGAGATCAATCTTATCCGATTGTTTTCACAACCGCTCCTTCTTGATTTTTAATATGTGTTTTCAAAATTTGAAAGCTTACACCTGCTAAAGAAGACACAGTGAATTGGCTTTCTTGTGGCACTAGCTTTTGACTTAATTCTTCTACCGCTGCCCTGTTCAATGAAATGGTAATTTCCTGTCCATCCTCACGATAGCCAACTTGGGAATCCGCTTTAAATTGGATTGTTATTTGTTGTCCGACTAAGCTTAGGTTTTTATCTTTTAAAATACGCCCACGTAGTAATTTACTAATGACCTCTGCCTGTTTCGCCCCGAGTTGAATAACATTGGACTGTTTGTTAAACCAACCTTTTTTCCCAATCTCCCAAGCGAGCTGGTCTACAAAAAGAAAACCCGTATTGGAGCCATCTTCCTCCATTCCGTGCTCAACTGCTGCGACAACTTCTTGATTTTGCAGGAGAGAATTACGTGTTAAATCCGTAATATAGCTTGGTATTTGCTCAATACCAGCCTCTAGCACCCCAAGTGTATTCCACGTCTGCATCGCTTCTAGCTCATCCTCTGAAATACCAACCATTTGAATAAACTCCATTTTTCCATTTGGTGTATTTATTTCAGCAAGCTGTGGATCATATGTGAAGGCGAGTGCGGTTAATTGCGTGTCAGCATCAAGACAGATGGGTCCATTTGCATCTAAATAATCCCCTGCTCTAAAAACATTGCCACTATTAAAGACATATCTGCCCATATTTTGCAGTAAATTTAAAGCCCAAGCAGGTGGCTCCTCTTCATTCTCGTTGCGTACTAAGCGAAATGTCAGCTCAAATCCATACCCACTATATTCTTGATTGTCAAATTCTTTTTCATATAATTCCGAGAAACCATATGTAACAAAATGCCAATGCGGAATCGGGGTTTCACTTTTATAGGCACTTATCCCATCTAAAGGATCTTGTCCTCCTAGCGAGTAGGGAATCATGGTTCCGTAATGCATTGGCTCCTGCTCACTATACACCTGTCTTAATGCCTGATCAATCGCATCCCAACCAACTGCTGTTAGTTCTTCACTCATCTATATATCCTCCTTGCTGATGATTCAATCGTTACACATACGTACCTAGTATTTATGATAGCAATTTTATGGTAGTACTTTAACAGGAATAGGACTTATTTTCAGCTTTCCAGCAATTAGGTGTATGGTCATCCTATATGAGGTAAATATTACTAATAAAAAATCAGCAGGCAATCTTCTATTTTACGAAAAAATAAAATGGAAGATTGCCTACCTGATTCAATATATTGATATTAATACGTAATGAAAGGCATTTATAGATTGGAGTATGTCTTCGTTAGCCATACAGCATAACTGGCTCACGAGTAGCTTGTAAATAGTCTGCTAGTTTTCCAGCAAACACTTTTTCTAAATATGGTAATTGTGCTAGGCAATGAGGCGTCATTAATGCTGGATTTTGATAGATTTTTAGACCACCCACTTTTAATAGCGTCGCTACAAATTGGGAACAAAAATAAGCACGCTCACGTCTCACTTCCTTTTGCATCACCACACCAAAAAGACCGATAAAATTATATTTATAGCGATCCCGATTCCAATACATATAGCGCACAATTTTCATCATCTCTAAATATTGATAATGGGATATCCGACAACGATAAATGACACAATCGGCAGACTCAAATAGGCCTCTTTCTGCATCCTCTCGTAAAAAGCCCCCACTTAACGGATTGTTTAATTGCCTTCGACCAAAGCTATACATCTCAGAAAGCCCCTCATCAAAGGCTATGGATGCATGATTCATCTCTTTGCCCGTATACATGCCTATCGCTTTCGATAGTAATGTCCCTGTTTTAGTTAATACTATGTAAATCGTATGTGCCATATCTTCACCTACTCCAATATTCTCTCTCCTACTACCAATACGTTTTAAATCTTCAAATGGTTTCGTGAATTTCCTTTTTTTAATAAGTATACACAACGAATCTTAAATATTTCCTTAGTAGAACCTGAAGTTTTTCTTAAGATTTAGTTTTATGGGGGTGTATTTAGAATTGAATAGGTACGTTGAAATCAAGATTTCTATGATTTTTTTACTACCTTTATTTATATGAATTTAATTGTATTCTTATGTGGGGTATATTTGGAATCTGGAGACTTAATGCGGTTGCGATTTCCTCTAAGTTGAGTTCATCTCCCTTACATAGAATGTTCGTTCGCACATACGATAGAATATGTATTAGCAAGATAAAATTTATGGAATTAATTAAACCAGGTACTCAATTTAACGAGAACCTGGTTTTTTAATATTTTCATATTTAAATTTAAAATACATATGTAGAATAACAGAAATTATTAATCCTGCTCCGCAAACTATGTAATTGAATGTAGATGATAATGAAAAGGTTTTTGAAACTATAAAAAAAACTACAAAATATAGTAATATAAAAATTGAAGCTATTTGCCTACCAGTACTCATAAAAATCACTTCCTAAAATTAATATCGTTCAAATTTCTAAATTAAAATTGAAATTTTTTTTCGTAAAATGACTATTCTTATCTTTTCCATAGTTAATTTTATAGATTTTGTATAAAACGGCTTTTGAATCTATTATTTTATTTTGATGAATCAGTTGAAAGGTCCAGGTACCTTCTAATAAATTAGGCGTAATTTTTAATCCTGCATAATAAATTCGTTCACCATTTTTTTATTCCTCATTAAGCACTCACAGTCCACAAAATGCAATTTTCCTTCTGGGTTAATTATTTGAAAAATAACCGCAGAGTCCTCGGTTATATTTTTTAAGTTTGCCGTATAACAAATTGCTGAATCTAAGGTTGAAAATACTTTTGTTTTATTTATTACTTCAAAAGTGTTATTATTCAAATCTTTTCCTGTACTCGAATTGTTTACAACCACTTTATTTATTGGCTGGGTTAATAAGTCTTCAATATACGAAAAATTCATCTCATCAATAACATGAATACGATAGCAGTTAGGATCACAAACCCAAAATTGATCATTAATAATAAAAGAAAAGTATTCAACCTTACTTAATATTGAATTTTGATATGTAGGAATTAACCAAAGTAGACCATTTTCACTAACTAATTCTATTTTATTTCTACCTATATCCTTATCCAAATAAACTAATAACACAGAATCCAATTTAGTTAGACTATTATAAATGATATTATACATTTTTATCCTCATTAACAATAAAATTATAAAAGTAGAAGCTGGGACAAAAGTGTTTAATCTAACAAAAATACCGAACTATTATTGAAACGCTAATGAAGTGTTTCAATAATAGTTCGGTTTTTCTAATTATCGTGTTAGTTAATTTAGAGATTATTCGGCTTTATGAAGGAATCATTTAGTTATGTCCTATCCTCTACCTCTCTAGAACTATTTAGAACCACGAATTACATCATTATAAATATTATTTACAGATCTAACTCCAAATTCTAAAAGCATACCAGTTCCGCCGCCTTTTCAGGCACCTTTAGCACCTGCTTTTGCAGCATTATTAATAGCTTTACCTGCTTTTGTATTATTTAATGCTTCTCCCATACTTCTACCAGTATTATAAGCATCTGAACGAACTGTTGCCATTTAAAAATCATCCTTTATTTTTAATTTAATACTATTAACTAACTATTTTTTTAAAACAAAATTATCAACAAATATTTATATTAGTAAAACATTACAGAACAGGTACATACTAATATGACATAAATAATTTTTTATCTAGCTATAGCTAAACTTAACTCGAGTAAACATTATCCTATCATTACCAACAACACCATTTCAAGGATGAATTGACGCCAAATTTCTGGCGTTCATAGTCTCATTTTATGGCGTGCATATACATTACACGCCAATTAAAGGAGGTGAAATTGGCGTGAATTGGCGTTTGTTTATTCCTTCATATGACAAAAGAAACAATTTTACTTAACCACAAGTAAACACTTGATTTTTTTACTTTTATAATTCTCATTTTAAAATGATATTTTCACAAAACTGTAATACTTTATTTCAGGATAGCTACTTCGCTGTTTTATAATAATTTTCAACCTTTCAAAGTCACCACCTGCCATAATGCCATTATCGAATTTATCCAACTGCTTCTTTAGTTATTGAATTTGTAAATTTTATAATGTCATCATTCTTTTTAATTAGTTCATTACGGTTACTCATAGTCATAGCATGGCTAATGCTTTGCAAGAAACTATTCCAACGATCTGCACTTAAAATTCGGGGAGCACAGTATTTACCGTTCCAGTTCTGATGCTTTTTCACTCGCTCAATACCCTATTGGAGTACTTAGTGTACAAAAAACTGGACTGGACAACTAGAAAATAATAGCTATTAAAAGTCACTCAGATACAGTGAACCATAAAGTCGAACTATAACTACAATGAATTTCTTCATTTTATTTTAGTTGACTGCACTACATCCAAGTTTCACTAGGCATAGCTACGGTCAAATCGCTAATATCACCCTTATTATTAACTGATTAACTATTAAATCACCTCGTTAAATATACCTGTTGACATAAATAAAAATAAAATATAAAATTTAAATCGTTAACCAGTTAACTAAAATAAAATAAGGCTAGGTGACACAAATGGAGAAAAAAAATGATGTTATAGAAGCTTTGCAACGATTAATTACAGAAAGAGAATCGGCTGACAGAAGAAGAAAAGGAATGAAAGTCAGTCAGGAGGAAGCAATTGTTTCAGATTGGACATTGACACAATTACACATTGTTGCAGCAATTAAAGAGAAAGGAAAGGCGAATAACATCACACTCTCAGAAACTTTAAATGTTTCGAAACCAGCGATTACAAAAGCAGTAAAAAAGCTATTAGAGCATAATATCCTTGAAAAAATGCAGCAAGAAGATAATAAAAAGGAAGTATATTATATGCTAACAAAATCAGGGGAGATGCTTGCGCTTATCCACCATCAATTACATGAGCAGGCAAAAAATCGTTACTTAAGTATCCTTAATGATTTTAACACTTCGGAATTAGAGACAATTATTCGATTTTTAAACGCTATTACCAAAAACATGAAGTCACATTAAAGCTGTAAAAGGAGAATGTATATGTCTCGACTAGCTCAAACGAAAATACTTGCATTGTATTTGTTAAGTATAAGCAGTTTCTTCGCTTCTTTAAATCAAAATATTTATACGCCTGTCATTCCACTCATTCGGGATTCATTTAGCGTATCTATTAATTGGGTGAATTTCACTGTCAGTAGCTTTATTTTTATCATAGCCATGGTTCAAATTTTTTTAGGTGCAGTAATAGATACCCAAAATCAAAAACGGTTGTTGATCTTTAGTTTCTTGTTAATTAGTATCTCAACCATCGTCTGTGCATTTACAACCAACTTTTTAGTATTTATGACCTTTAGGATTGTTCAAGCCATTGGAGCTGGTGTTATTCCCTTGGTTACGATAAATATGATTTCACACTTATTTGATGGCGAAGCAAGGGGAAGCGCAATGGGGACGTATCAAATACTACTTTCCCTGGCCCCAGCAGTTTCTCCAATAGTAGGTGGAATATTAGGCGAATATTATGGCTACCAAGGTATTTTTTTATGTCTATTTCTTATTGCAACCCTATTACTTGTGTTTATTATGCTGGCATTTCCTAACAACGGAAAAAGAAATAACGGTCAAGAAAATGCTAGTAGCTTTATCCAAATCTATCGAGCCATTTTTTTGAATCGTGTCGGTTTAATGACGATGACGGTAAGCTTTTTTGTCTTCTTTATTTACTTTGTCATTCTAGTATTTTTACCGATCTTGCTCCACGATCATTATCATATATCGTTACAAAACATTGGATTATTATACTTACCTTTAACTGTTAGTATGATTTTGGGGAGTGTTATCTTTAAAAAAATACAGAAGAAAGTGACGTTGAAAAAGCTATTTATCACTGTTTTATTTTTCCTCCCGTTGTTAATTATAGCTTTTGGTTTCCTACATACTCAATCAATTATCGTATTAAGTACCCTGTTATTTGTGTATGGCTTAGCAATTGGATTTGCCCCTCCACTATTTTCAACGATTATAAGTAATGAATATAGCGAATATAGAGGAGCTGCCTTAGGACTGTTTAATTTTATTCGCTATTCAGGTATGGCAATCGGTGGTATGTTTTCTGGATTAAGTCTTGTTCTGCCAAGTACCCTCCTCTTTGTTTTTTTGGGTGTTTTATTTTTTCTTATTTCGCTATTCCAGTATTCTAGTTTAAAGCATTGTACTATGTAATAAATATGGTTGCTAGTAGGTTGAGCTATCTTCAAAAATTGGCCGCTTCCCCCATAATTATTATGGTATAATAAACCAATAAGGAGGTTTTTATACAATTATGGAATTATTACTCGGCATTATCCCTGTTTTTCTGCTATTATTTTTTTATCTTGTCCCAGTTGTTTTCATTGTTTGGTTCTTACTTAAATTTATTAACTTACAAAAGGAACAAACTGAAATATTAAGAAATATTTCCGATAAGCTAAATAATTAAAAAAATAATAGACAAAGTCCGAATTTCGACTTTGTCTATTATTTTTTTGTGCTGATTCAAATTGTTAGGATGAGCTATTTTTTATATCAATTTACTTTCTTTTAGTAAATCATAAATGATTGTATCCTTTGTTTTATGAATACCTAATTTACCGATTTGTTTTAAGATAAATGGCGCATCTATATCTGTCAATTTTTTACCATCTAGTAAGCGAGCCGTTGACGCTAATAACGTACGAATATCAAAGGCAGAAGCAAATACTTCAGGAACCCCTCGGTCAATTGCTAATAATTGATAAACCGCCTCCATTGCTGTTCTTACTGAATATTCTGTTGTGAATACGGTATCTCTTTCAGTTTCACTAAAATTCCCTATAAAGGCTAGGTTTACAGATCCTTTTGGGACAACTAACGGACGATCGCCTATTGCTCTCGGCATAAAGTAAGATGTGATATATGGCATATAGCATGGGATTGTCTGACAAGAATTTTGCGCTAAATCTGGAATATCCTCAACAGGTACACCCATATGGTACAACCACTCTTGTGCTATCTCACTGCCACTACATTCCGTAATACTTTTTTTAATAAAATCCCCTGGTTTATTAGATAGTAAACCATAAATCCAAACAACTAATTGATCTTTTGGTTGATTTTTAAAATGAGGTTGTCGATTCAATGTATAGCTTAGCATCCAATTCGAATCTTTTGCTGTTACAATACCACCCGTAACGACCTTCCCCGCATATGGATCTCTTTTACTAATCTTTTCAATATAAGGTGCTACTCGATCATCTAATGTAGTGAGTGTTGCTGAAACAAACCAACTTTCTTTCGGCAAATTATCACAGAATTTTTCTGGTCTTCCAAACGCAGCATCTTGGGCAGCGATGTTTTTCCAAAGAGACCAGCTTCCTCCTAAGTCAGTTGTTTCAGGGGCTGGTGTGTTATTGTCTCCATACGTTGTACTTTCCGTAATACTACCATTTGTCACAAAAACCAATTCATTTTCGGTTAGCTCTATATTTTTTTTCTCACCATTTTGCTTTAACACTAATGTATGAGCTACCTTTTTATCTCCAACATTGTCAATTAGAACATTTTCGACAACCGTATTATATTGGAAATCAACATTATGTTTTTCTAAATAGTTGATCATCGGAAGTACTAGGGATTCATACTGGTTATACTTTGTAAATTTCAGTGCAGATAAATCTGGTAATCCACCAATATGATGGATAAAGCGCATAATGTAACGACGCATTTCCATAGCAGAATGCCATTTTTCAAAGGCAAACATCGTGGACCAATACAGCCAAAAATTCGATTCAAAAAATTCATCAGAGAAAACATCTGTAATTTTTTTATCCTCTAGCTTCTCTTCAGGCGTAAAGAATAATTTAATCATTTCTTCAGACGATTGATCGGATAATGTGAACTTTCCGTCATCCTCTAATCTTTGTCCTCGATTCTCCATTAATCTACATTTTGAATAATTAGGATCTTCTTTATTTAACCAATAAAATTCATCTAAAACCGAAGCATTTTCTATTTCTAATGATGGAATGGAACGGAATAAATCCCATAAGCATTCAAAGTGATCTTCCATTTCTCGACCACCACGAATAATAAACCCTCTTGTCGGATTTAAAATTCCGTCAAGACTACCGCCTGAAATATCTAACTCTTCAAGAATATGAATATTCTCACCTTTCATTTGGCCATCACGAATTAAAAAACATGCGGCTGAAAGTGAGGCAAGCCCCGAACCAATCAGATAGGCTGATTTTTCATCGACACCCTCGGGTTTTTTCGGACGTGCGAAAGCTTCATAATTACCATTACTGTAATACATAATATCGCCTCCATAATTATTATTCCAATATAGAATAACACTCATTGGCACCTAAATGGGAAAAAGAAAGATAAATTAACAAAAAATTCAAATTCGATAGCATGTCTCCTAAATGGATGCTCGTATCATTTGACATCACATCTTCTTGTATTTTTATAAATCATTTCAAAAAACCCTTTTTTAAAAAGGAATTATACAGTATCTACAAATTACATAGCTCCATCTCGATAAAGCATTTATACACTGTTCCATGCTCATTCATTATGCTATACCAGTGGGATAATTATACAATTTCCCGGTTGTTAAATTTGCATAATTATTATATTAAAAAATCTTTTTATAACTAAAAACACCTATTCACTGATCATTCTTTTTTCGAATCTCTCATTATCTCGTTTAAAATGACCTGTAATAGCTAATAATAATGGGACTTCTTTGATTTTAGCCTGCTACTTTCACTGACGCTACAATTTACATACATTACAAATAGAGGTGTTTAAATTGACTACATTCGGAAAATCTATATATATCACATTCATTATCGTTGTATTTTTATTATCAACAGGATGGGATTATTTTAAAAATGGGCATTGGGCGTTGCTTGAAAATCTTTTCTATTCGTTATGGGTGGCAAGCTTCTTATTCCTGACATCATTTATACTTAGAAATAAAAAAAATGACACAAAAAACCAAAGCTGATGGCGTTATTTAATAGGTTACCCATTAAAAATCACTCATGATATTGGCATGAGTGATTTTTTGATAAATCTATCTAGATGGATAACTCCAAGAAGCACATTGAATAAATGATAAATCTTGAAAACGTTTTTCTAAATTTGTTTGGAGGACGATGTTCAAAAACAAGTGTATATTGTTAATATCCAAATTAAGTACTTCTAATCTGCCCCTTTAGCACAGGAAGCGAGTGTACTAAATTGAACAATTGCTACCCGTTAGTTTAAGCAAATTTTATATTTCTCTTGAAAGAATTTTCCACCAAAGCATAAAGTATGCCTGCAATACCAAAAATAATAATAGAACTAATCATGCTAAAATTATATTCTTTTATAAAACGGGCATATAACGTGCACTATTAGTTTAAAAGAAAAAAAGAGCTGCCGATGCAACTCAATGTTCTTCAATACTTATACTTATTTAATATTTCTTTTGGAATATGACAATAATCATTTGGACATCTAGCTAACCTATCTTGATGTTCTTCTGCACTTCTTACATAGTTTGTAAGAGGTAATACTTCAACAACTATAAGATCGTAATCATTTCTCTCATCAAGAAACGCCTTCGCCTCTTGTAAGTGTTCAGGCTTTTCACTATATACTCCCGTTCTGTATTTCTCGCCAATATCCTGTCCTTGTTGATTCAAACTGTATGGATCAATGATTTCAAAAAAATATCCCATTAATTCCCTGATTGTGACAATGGTCGGATCAAATTCCGTTTTTACACATTCGGCGTACCCATCATAATCGCCCTCCAGTGTATGACCTGTGCCATTAGCTCTTCCTGCTTCTGTAAACGTAACTCCAGGTAAAGTTTTTATAAAAGCTTGTACTCCCCATAAACATCCACCTGCAAAATATACTATCTCCATACTGACTCTCCTTTTTATTTAAAAAAATTCATTTCAAGTAATATAGGAAGAACAAATGTAATTACTAAGTCTATTACACATTAAAATAATGACAAATTTTATTATGTCACATTATGGTCCGATTGTTGAACACAAGTCAAGCAACGCTCTTTAACTAACTGCGTCGTTAGTAAAAAAGCGTCTCTGTGTATGGTGGGAGATTATTAGACCAGCTATGGTAGGAGGCTGGTCGCGATTAACCTTTTTTACTTACAGTAATCATCAAAAGACATCATTACTTTAAAGAAAATTTTTCGTTTTTTCTAATTTACACACAGTGGTAATGTTTATAACCGTTTACACATACATTAATGGCGGGATAGCACCTTTAACATCGCCCCCAAGATGTTTTTGTACAATGCTATCCCTTTTGTATGCAATAAAGAATAGATCAACATATCACTACATTCTTCAGTAACATGGTTGCATTCATATTGTCTTAAATAGCCTTCTTCTTATAAAGTTGAATTTTATCAGTAACTTCCTTGCTGCTTTGTTTTCTTCTGTGAATAGTTTTTATCTTTACTTAAAAGAACCCCCTCTTGCTTTTTTATGTAAATCAATATTCCCACTGAAAATCAGAAACCCAATTATAACTCCTATTCCTTTAGGATAATGGCAATTTAACAAATAACAGAGGCTACGATTTAATGAAAGTCACTTTATAGGCAAGAACCTCTAGCCACCACCTTCATATATTATAATGAAAGGAGTGGCTATTGTGCCTTGGCAACATAAAATTGCTTACTTAATCGGTCAGCCTGTCGGTGTTTCTTTGACAAATGGTCAAGGTACTTCAGGTGTCCTCTGTGGTGTTTCAGATGGGAAACTACTTGTCCTTGAATATTTGTATCAAAGTCAATTCGCCTTAAAGCAATATGATTTTCATGTGATTCAAGATGTCAACGGCTTTCCCCCTTGTCAGCAGCCGTTATACTAAAAAACATCCGTCTAGGATGTTTTTTAGCTTCTATTCCTTTATAGAAGGCTAAGGAAACAACTCCCGCAGCCTTCTCTTAGGTTTTTCTAGCTTTTTTATATGGACTTATAATTAAAAGCTAGTGTCTGAGATAGATAACTATCTTCAACAACTAGCTCAGGCATACTAATAGTAATGTAAAGTTCTTTCAACTTTACGTTATACTCCTTTATGGTACTTGAGGTCACTTTCGTCCAAGTGACCTCCTTTTACACCTACCCTTTTGTTTGTTTCATCCTTTTACCCTATCAAACGGAATCATTGGCACATCGATACGACAAATTCGTTTTTGTAGGAAGGAGGGAAACAATGGGAATTAATTTAAACTTTTGGTCATTTATTTTTTCTTTAGGTTGTACCCTACTATTTTTTCTATCAGGCACATTGAAAAACTTTTTTGACACCTACCTTCATGTTCATCCATTGACATTGACACTACTTTTGTCCATTGTCTGTTTCTATCTTAGCCTTATGGGCATGAAAGATGTAAGAAATTTAACGACCTTGCTTCGGGGAATATTGACAATGGTTATCACACTTATTTTGATTATTAGTATTTCTTTCATTTTATTTTTCGGTCACTTATTAAGTTAAAAAGTCCCAACTTGCGTTATTTTTATACAAGCCTCCTTGACGAACATTTGTTCTATAGTTAGAATAATAAAAAAGGAGGCTTTTTTATGCAAACAACAACGAGCATTGAATTAGTACATTTCTCTGAAGACTATGTGGAGCAATTAAACAGCTTTGAACTACCTGAAGAACAACACCAGTTTACAGCCCTTCCAAAAGAAATTACGATTGAAAAGGTTGGACAATATCCTATTGTCATTTTAAGTAATCATGTGCCAGTTGGTTTTTTTGTTCTTCATGCAACGGATAGAGTAAAAGAATATTCCAGTAATCCCCAAGCAATGTTACTAACCGCTTTGTCTATCGATTATCAACAGCAAGGTAAAGGTTATGCTAAAAAGGCCATGTTTGCACTAGCTGATTTTGTCAAACAGGAATTTAAAGAATGTAACGAAGTGGTGTTAGTTGTCAATCATAAAAACACGGCTGCCCAGCATCTATATGCCAAAGTTGGCTTTGTGGACCACGGAGAAAGAAGAATAGGCCCTATTGGTGAGCAAATCGTTATGAACTTGCCGCTTTGAAGTAAATGTCACTCATTTGCATTGTTCAAATGAGTGACGTTGCTATTTTTATGGTCCTTTCCTTATAGAACTAACACTTCATCACAAATAATGTCTATAAAAGCCTAATCATGTGTAATGATAAAAACAAATTTATTTTGATTTGCCATGTGCTACACCCATTTTTGCCCCATCTAACCCGCTAGTAGGCTCATCCAGTGGTACAATTTGTGCATCAGCTACAGAATACTGCTGCTAGTGATGCAGGGTGTCTGTCCTTTAGTGGGACAAGCAAAAAATTTTCTAGTGCTTCGATCGCCTTGTTGCTTAGAGTCTCTGTTACTTGTCGGCCTAACATGATTTCATTCCCAACACTTGCCACATAAAGTGGATAATCTGGGTCCTGCATGACAAAATAGGTTAGCTTACTTCGCTTTGATGGTGATAACACTTTATCCTTTAAAAGAATTTGTCCTTTTTGCTGTCTGTATAGCCTCACTAATACCTTACAAAGCGTGGTTTTCCCTGCTCCATTTGAATGGTGCCTCCCCATTGTCCATAATTAGCCTGCTTCCGTATAGTTAACATAATATCGTTATGTTGTACGAATGCATGTGTGATGGTTTGTTGTAATTTTTCAAGCTCCCATTCAGCGCATTGCGACTATAAGGGAGGCCCAAGCTAACAGTCCACCCTACTCTGTTGGATGTCGCATCACGTCCCCACATATTTCTAACAGCACAACCGCAATGTATTTTTATGTGTGATAATCCTTCATCAGCATCTGGTCCTTCCCAAGGCTTAGCCCGCATTGCTCACTAATGGCTCACCCAATGTAGAAAACAATGCCTTATGCATGATAATAGTATTAATTCCCCAAAGCGCTTTGCTAATTCCGTTCCATCTGCATGGGCTACCCCCAACTGTTTGGATGCACATTGTATTTAAATTGTCTTCCATATGTTTGTAATTTAGTTAAATAACAGAGATTTTCCATATGGTATAATCAGGGAATATACAGTGTTTTTTATCATAATGACAATTTTGACAATGTCTAATGCACAAATTGGTCGTTTACATCGCCTATCAAAAACATTTGAAAATATAGAGACCGTTAAATACATTAACGATTGGTATGAGAATGAAGAATATGCTTTTCTGAAATATATCCCTAAAGAAGAAAATATAATTAGAGAAATTGCAGATGAGGTTTTATCCTCAATAAAGGATATTCCGAAAAAACAGTCAGATTATGGTTTGATACACGGTGATTTATGGTTAGAAAACATATTGGTAGATAGTCATAATAATTTTACGATGATTGATTTTCAAGATTGCGAAAAAAACTTCTATATATTTGATTTAGCTGTTCCAATCTATAGTGCGATGGAATATTCATTTGTAGGAAACAGTAATATTGTTGACTATGGTCGTTCTATATCTAACGCAATAATTGAAGGGTATCAGGAAGAAAATTCTATATCATCAGAGATGTTAGAAAAACTCCCTCTATTTATAAAATTAAAGGAAATTTTTGAATACAGTTTAATGCATATGTATTGGGACATAGAAAAATTAACTGAAGAACAAATACGAATAATGAACCATTTCAGGATAAGAATTGAGCATAAACACTCCCTTCTGAAAATTTAGGTGAATTTTGTCTATTCAACTAACAGAGCTTTAGTTGAATAAGGCTCATTTAATTAATCAAATAAAAATCTCATACTTAACTCCATTTTGATCAATATTTTTTCAAAATGGAGTGTTTTTACGTTTGCTGATAAATGAAGGAAAAATTTTCTTTAATCAATCTTTATTTTAAAGCTACATGTATATGATGCATCAACAATTTTTCCACCTGTGATTTCAGAGCTTGATTTGCATAACGAAGTACTACATCATTACCTGCAGTGGCAACTTGTACGTCACTAAAGTATTCATCTACTAGTTGCCAGCCTACTACTCGTATACGTTTTTGTGCAAGTTCTCCTTTGAGGTGAAAATATTCCTGTCTTAGATCCTTTAGCAATGAATCCATCATTGGAAGAAATACCGTTTTCATTTTAAACTGCTCCAATCTATAGTAGTCAACCTGTAATGATTTAACTGCTAGCTCTAACAAAAGATATTTATGCAGTAACTGTCTTTCGTTGGCTTTAATCATAATAATCAGCATCCAGTTGAGCTGATTGAATACTTTGAATTGGAATACGTTTCGTTATAAGTAGTGTTTCAAGTATGAGTTCATTAGTATTAATCGATTTAATTATTCCAGTCCATTGTGTGATTTTGTAGTCCTCCCACACTTCTAATTTTATGTGCAATTGCTGATTAAAAGCTTGATCAATTGCTTTTTGTAGTTCTTCCAGTTCCCACTCAGTCAATTCTCTTGGCTGTTCTGGATGCGCTTGTTTATACTCTCTAAGAAGCTCTAAATGCTCCGGCAACATCATCGACGCCCATTTAATATGACCTCTGTCTTGTATCATTAATAAATCACTCCTATGCCAAATGACCACCAACTAAGCGATCGCGCTTAATAGCCGTCCCAGCTTTTGTGAAAGAAACTGCTCTTAATATTGAAGTAGCTCCAAACCTGTTGCGTATTGCATCCATTGTAGGACCGAGTATTTGACGCTGTGGCTTACGATCATCGAATAAATCTAATTGGATACTATACTCTCTTTCCAGGTTGGATATTCGGACAGCTATTTGCCGAGTTGGTTCACCTGTAAAATATTTATCCAGTAATTCAATACAAGTTTTATACATCACAAGTGTTTCGCTTGTCGGTACTGCAATTGTTTTAGATCGATGGAATCCTTTGGTCATAGCGTTTCGACTATAAGAAAGACCAATACTAATTGTACGACCAACATAACCTGCATCCCGCGTTCGCTTCATTACGTCCTCACACATTTCAAGAAGTACTACAGAGATTTCTTTACGTGTATGGTAATCCCTCATCAACATTTGGCCCTTCCCAAAACTTAACGCTCCGTTTGTTATTAACGGCTCCCCTAATTTGGATAGATCTATTCCCCATGCATGGTAATAGAGTTGATTGCCCATTACACCAAAGCGCTTTTCTAATTCTTTTAAATCTGTGTTAGCCAAACCACCGACTGTTTGTATCCCCATAGCATTTAGATTTGCTTCCATCTGTTTACCGATCCCCCACATTTCAGAAAGGGGTTGAACTGGCCATAATTTTTTTGGAATATCTTCATATGTCCATTTAGCGAAACCTGTTTTCTTTGCTTCAAGGTCTAAAGCTAATTTGGCTATTAACATATTTGGTCCCATACCTACTGCACTAGGTATATTAAATTGGTCAAGAATAGCTCTTTGTATTTCCTTAGCCGTTTCCTCAGGTGAACCCCAAAGCTTTTCAGTGCCAGTTAAATCAACAAAACTTTCGTCCACACTATACACATGTATCGCATCAACTGGTACATAATTAGAGATTAATTTAGTAATCGTCATCGACATTTGAATAAAGAAACTCATTTTAGGCTCAAACAATTTAATGTCAGGATGTTTTGGTATCTCATAACGTCTACTTCCAGTTTTGATTTTAAATTTCTCTTTCATCAATGGTGATGCCGCAAGCACTACGCTACCTGGTTGGTCAAAATTTGCTACTACGGCAACTGGCGTTTTTAAAACATCTAGCCCATGTAACATCGCCACGATACTGGCATAAAAGCATCTCATATCGATACACATAATTGGTCTATTGGGCATACCCTCATAATTCATATAACTTCACGTCCCTTACTAACAAAAGGAATAACAGCTAGAACATTCCTAATCAAAAAAGTACGTTTTGCATGTCTTGTAAAACAAAACGCCTGGAATGAATCACCAACAATTTTAATGACTTTTACACGCCTTTTTGTTATGGAGCCATCTTTTGCTATATACATCATATTCACTAATTGTTTATGCTGCATAGCTTTAATCAGTTGTTCTCTCATCTTAGTTTCCTCCCATTGCCTCTCGTAATTTTTTGAAATGATTGTTATTTATTATTAGCACAATGATTTTCCCTTTTACCTATATTACGTAAGAACATTTGTTTGTATACATAATAGAACTAATGTTCTTACCTTGGCAATGTTCAATTTTTGGAAAAAGACCAAGTACTCAAATTTATCCCTGTCAAGTAGAAAGTTGTAAAAAACTAAGCAGCCATCTAGCATTGATATTCTATCAGTGCCAGTGAGCCCTTTTTGGAAATGTTGTATCATCTGTGATTAGGGAATAGGTAAAAAAATCTTGATCAAGAAGTGAACTATGAATGGGAGAAATAAAGAGGAACTGATTTATATCAAATATGGCAAGAAAATTCGAAAGAATATGTCACAGTTAGTTTAGTAGGAGATAATTTTTTAAAAGGGACTTCTTTATAAATAATAGTAAAAAGAGAAATTGCGAGGTGCAATTTCTCTTTTTACTTGAACTGAAATTAACTATAAATCATCCACGGTGACTTCATTATTATATGATTGCCATTTCCGTTTCCATTACCATTTCCGTTTCCGTTTCCGTTTCCATTTCCATTTCCATTTCCGTTTCCATTTCCGTTTCCATTTCCGTTTCCATTTCCGTTTCCGTTTCCATTTCCATTTCCGTTTCCGTTTCCATTTCCGTTTCCGTTTCCATTACCGTTTCCGTTTCCATTACCGTTTCCATTTCCATTACCGTTTCCGTTTCCATTACCGTTTCCGTTTCCATTTCCATTACCGTTTCCGTTTCCATTACCGTTTCCGTTTCCGTTTCCATTACCGTTTCCGTTTCCGTTTCCGTTTCCATTACCGTTTCCGTTTCCATTACCGTTTCCGTTTCCATTACCGTTTCCATTACCGTTTCCGTTTCCATTTCCGTTTCCATTTCCGTTTCCGTTTCCGTTTCCATTACCGTTTCCGTTTCCATTACCGTTTCCGTTTCCATTTCCGTTTCCGTTTCCATTTCCGTTTCCGTTTCCGTTTCCATTACCGTTTCCGTTTCCATTACCGTTTCCGTTTCCATTTCCATTTCCGTTTCCGTTTCCGTTTCCATTTCCATTTCCGTTTCCGTTTCCGTTGTCATCACCTTGCTTTACAAACACACCAAATGTTAGTGTGTGCTCACCATACGTTACCGTAATCGTCGTATTACCTTGACCTTTTCCTTTTACCACCCCTGCTTTTACAGTAGCTATTTTATCATTCGCTACTTCATAGGTTGCAAGCTTTGTAACATCTTTTTCTGTTGTTTTCCCATCAAAAGTAGTTACTTCAGTAATCTTCACGGCAACTTCCTTACCTATACTAGTTTCAACCTGAGATTGGTCAATTTCTAGTGTTACTACTTCTACAACAGGTGCTTTAACTGTAACATTTACAGTAACTTTATTATCACCATATGAAATAGTAATAGTAGTCGTGCCCTCACCTACTGCAGTGACTAATCCATTTGCTACTGTTGCAATGTTTTCATCTCCAACCACATAAGTAGCTTTTGTAGTTACATCTTCCTCTGTTGCATCACCTTTTGCAGGCGTTGACGTTTCTGTTACCGTCAGTTGTGCAGTTTCTCCAGCTTTTAGGTCTAGCTCAGTTGGATTTACAGAAAGTGCTGTTACTACTTCATTTTCATATATCTTTGCTTCACCAACATTTCCGGCAGCGTCAGTAATTTTTACTGATACAGCATTAGTTTCTGCTGTTACTGGGAATGTAAAGCTACCGTCTTGATTTAATTCAAAAGGAACTGGTGCTTGTACTTCACCATTTATCGTCGAAATATAGGAAGCTTTTAATTTATCATTTAAATTGTAATTTAAATCGTATAAATCTAACTCTTCATTGTAGTCGATATACTTATCTGTTACCTGTCCTGTAGCGACACCATCAGCTACTGAACCTGTAATTTCTGGTTTAGTCGTTTTCACGACAATTGGCCCAACATAATCGGAAACTGCTCCTGATGCTGCAAGACCAGTGAAGTCAATTGTATACAGGCCATCCGGAATCGTTGTGGCAGGTTCTGATCCCCATGGTTTGTACTGCCCACCAACATTTAGCGTATAAGAGCCTTTTCCTAGCGCAGTACCTGCATGTAGATAACCAATGTAGCCGTCTTCATATTCTCCACCTTCAGGATTCATAATATCCCAAAGCTCGATATAGTTAGTTGTTACGTCTCCAGTTAATGTGAATGAAAGTACAGCTGAATCTTTCACTCCATCGCCGTTAAAGGATAGGTCTGTTTCTGTAATCTTATAATCTTTAATTTCCGTTACTGCCTCGCCACCTAAGTCAGCTGCAAATGGTAATGAAATTTCTGTAGATCCTCCATTGATATAAATATACCCTAATATTTCAGAGCCATTTGGTGCCGTAGCTTGTGAAGCAGTTAATGTAATATTTAACACTTGCTCACCAACTAGATTAAATGTCGGCTGATCTACTGTAACAGTTGCATCACCAAATGTTTTTGTCACATCAATCGATACGTTATAATTGCCGCCGTTCCCTTTAATATCTTTTACTAAAACTTGTTTCGTTACAGAAATATCCTGATCTTTCAATGATTGTGGACCGAAAGTAACTGTCCCTTTCAAGTTTTCTGTAACTGCACCCGTACCATCCAAAATTGCGCTATCAAGTGCATAGGCAAGAATTTCTGGATGAGCTGCTGCATAAGCATTTACACGCCCTGCACCCTGAGAAAACACATCGTATTTTGTTGTATCTAAAACCTGTGCTGTATTAGAAAGCGCCACTTTTACATCGAACGCGTTCCAACTAGGATTTGCTTGTTTAACTAATGCAACAATACCTGCAATATGCGGTGTTGCCATAGATGTTCCTGTTTTACGACCATAAGCTTCCCCATAATCTGCATCAGGGAAATCTTTTTTATACATTGGAATCGTTGACATAATATTTGTTCCAGGTGCACTTACATCTGGTTTAATATCAAAGTTTGGTGTAGATGGTCCGCGCGAACTGGAAGAGTTTACCTCATCCCCCAGTGTCTTTGTGGAAGCGAATTTACTAAAACTTACTTTTCCAGTTCCGCCTGCTAATGCAGCGCGAATTGCATTACCATCCGTTTGAGACATGTCGAATGTTGGCAGAAATTCAAATGAATCACCAAGGAATGTGCCTGAAATGTCCGGTGCATTTGTTCCGCCAGCAAAGTTATGAATTATTGTTGCGACAGCTCCATTTGCCTTTGCATTCGCAATTTTATCAACAAATGCGATACCGCCACGGGAAATCAATGCCACTTTCCCTTCTACATCAATTCCTTCAAAGTCTTTTACTTCTCCGTTTCCAGGAACAGCAACTAGGTCAAATTCTCCTTGAAGCTGTTTTGCTACATCTTTCCCAAAAGTCGTTCCCATTAATGGAAGCTGTTTTGTTAAGTTGTAATTGCCAACTGTAACATTCACTTCCCCGTTATACATTGTTTCAGGATTTGTTGTGTTACCAACAGCAATGCCTAAACGAGCTGTTGCAGGAGTACCCATTGTTCCGCGATTTGGACCAGAGTTTCCTGTTGCAACTACTCCGATTGTTCCAGCCATCATTGCATTATTAATAGCAAAAGAACCAGCATCCGTTTCAGAATTGGCTCCCCCGCCAAGTGAAAGGTTGATAACGTCCATTTTTTCTTTTACAGCAGTTTCAATTGCTTTAACAATACCAGATGTAGCTCCACTTCCGTATGCTCCAAGAACACGGTAAGCATAAAGGTCTACTTTTGGCGCAATTCCTTTAATACCAAATTCGTTAGCGCCGATTGCTGCAATTGTTCCAGCAACATGTGTACCATGAGAAGTATAGAACGAGCTTCCTTTTTCATTAAATTCAGGTGTCCCGACTGGACGCTCTGAAGGTAATGTTTCCGATGCATCGTTATCTGCTCGAGGCTTCGTGTAAGTAGAGGAATTTGGAATAAAGTTTTTTCCGCCTTTATAAATTCCAGCGAATTCAGGGTGATCTGCATCAATACCAGTATCTAATACTGCTACTTTTATTCCTTGTCCTTCAATTCCTTCCTTCCAAAGCTGTTCGATACCAAGGAAAGAATTACTTGTATTCATTTGAGCTTCTACTGAATCTTTCTTCATAAGTTCCGATGATTTCATCGTATTATCTTCTGATGCGTAAACAATTGCATCAGGTTCAATTAATGTAATTCCATCAACTGTAAGCAGTTTTGGGAGATCCTTTGCCTTCACAGTTGCTGCGAAACCGTTTAAAACAGTATCAAATGTGTAACCTTGAGTCATCTCCACATTTTTAATAGCTAACTCTTTTTTAACTTCTGCTTGTTGTACTTTTACATTGGAACGAACTTCTTTTGCTTGGGCATTAGAGAATTTTCGGCCTTTGACTTCACTTATTCCTTGCTCTAATGCAACAGGCTTTTCGGATAAATGAACGATGACTGCAACCTTTTGATTGCCTGATACATTTTCTAAGCTTTCATGGAGGGTTGGACCATCTTTAGACAAGCTTAGCTGTTCAGCAATAGCCGCCTTTAGTTGAATTATACTTTCACTTTGACTATCTTGCTTGAATGGTTTCGATTCTTCAGCACTAGCACTCGACAATGGAACTAATAGAGAAAGCACCATAACGAAAACTAGAATACTACTTAAAAACTTCATAAACTTAAAATTTTTCAAATCTCATTTCCTCCTCTTCCTTTAATTGTCACACTTTTCAGTTTAGTGTGATATTTCCAATTTATCACAATGAAACTAATTCGAGAATCGGAATATTTAAATATTCTGAAATATTGATAATTTGTATCAATTTATGAAAAATAGATTAAATCTATTTTCCTAGTAATTGTATAAAAAAACAGAACTTTCAAACCATAAATAACTCACAGTAATTCATAATATTTCCAATTAACCCCATCAAGGCATCAGTGGCAGATACAGTCAGTGATGTAGTTGCTTATAGAAAATTAGGAGGGCTGTAAAAGGAGGGATTGGAAGGGTCGGTTTATATGTAATCTAGGAAATTAAAATAGCCAGCGACTGTTTTAAAAAGGCCGCCTGCTAATAGATTGTGGATCAAGTGCATCAGTTTTACAGTAATAAGAACGGTATTTTGTTTATCTAGATTCCTTCTATGCCCTATAAGAGCAGTGTAAATTTCATGATTGGATAGGTGAATCATAGAAGAGGTGTATAGGTAAAAAAAGAGCAGTTATAATATCCATAGAATACTATAACTACCCCATATAAAAACATTCCACATCAATATAAAAAATATCTTTTATGACCTTAGACTCTCGCTGTAAAATGGGCAGCATGGCTAAAATATTGTTTATAGGAAACGTACACCCCTCTTGCCTTGTAAAGTAAAAGATTCACCTGTTATGTTGATGATTTTTACACACCTTTTTGTAATGGCACCTGATTTCTCTATCTACATCATATGGACGATTTGGTGACGCTACCGATTCTTTCCTGTTGAACGCCCCTTTACAGCTCTGCATATGCCTTTTACACATTTACAATACTTTATATAAAAAGAACAAATATCTACTTTTCTTTACACGTACATACATTCTTAATTAGAGGTGGTAATTTTAGCTAATTTTTAAAAAGATACGTTCCGTAGCTGCTCTCTAGGCATCTGTGTAAGCCTATATGCTGTTGAAACATAATCTATGATGATGAATATCCCACTTTCATGAGAAAGGATGTAAGTATTAGCTCAAATATCGACTATACCTCTCCCTCTACAGAATTCACTTTTGATGTTAATAAAAGTACGCTTTTTAAAAAGGATTCACAAAATTACATTAATATTCTTAGTGTGGAACAATTAAATACAGTAGAAAATACATCTTTACTCGATATTTTTTTGAGTAAAGAAAATATCGTTGAGCCACACTACCATCAAAATGCCGCTGAGCTCGTCTATTGTATCGCTGGGGCAGCGACGGTTTCCATCTTGAATCCCTTTACAAAGAAAATACAAAACTATCCCATTAGACCTGGGCAAGTTGCCAATATACCGCAGGGCTGGTGGCATTATGAAATAGCAACAGAAGATAATACTCATTTACTTGCGATTTTTGATGCACCAACGCCAGAGGTCATTTTAGGTTCCGATATCTTGAAATTTTCACCAGCAAATATTATGGCGCATACGTATTGTTTAGATGAAGAACAATGGAAGAAAACAATTGCACCGATTGTTCCATCCACTTATATCGGACCACCAAAAGGCTGTCATCGTGTCCAGTCAGCAACCGATCAAACTCCGTCAAAACAAACAATACCGCAGCACTACATGAAGCCATGTCCATACCCTTATCCATATCGCTACCCTAATCCTCACATGTCTCCTTATGGCACCTATTATTAAAGGCTCGTTAGTAAACTTTTATTGTAAAAGATGAATAGAATGTCATTTCCTGTCCATCCTAATCTTAGATAAACTAAGAGTTAGGAAGTGCCATAATGATAAAGGACAATCTAGCATCGTTACAATTTAAGGAAATTTTCAAGCTTTGGTCACAGCTTGGTGTCAATCAAAGCTATATTGCTTCAAGCCATGCCTTTTTTAAGCATACACGTGATAAACATTTAAAAATCATGATCTTGGAGTTTATTCAATGTTTAAAAGAGGAAAATAAGCAGTTGACATTATTATTAAAGGAAAATGGCATGTTGGCACCCACTACAGCAATCGAGTACAGTAAGATGAAACTAACGGATCTTCGTGGAAAATCGGCTATTAATGATGGCGAAATTAGTGCTATTTTATCCATGAATATTGCCTCATCTTTAATTGCTGTAAGCCAAGCACTGGATTTGTCAGTAAAAAAGCTCCACTTAACTAAATATGGTGAACTTCATATGCGTTATGCACTATTAGGGGCAAAATTGATTGACCTCAGTAAGCGTAAAGGTTGGATAGTAGCACCTCAAAGCTAAAAAGAAGCATCCGTTTTATCTAACGGAAGCTTCTTTTTTGACCTACTATCGATTTCTCACGAACAGTAGCTTATACCATTGGTTCACTAGGAATGGTAATACCGATAAGCTATAAATAAAGCCTAGCTGAGCTGTCGTTAATGGAGCTACCTCAAAAACTATTGTGAGCATTGGCATAAACAAGACAATGTGTAAGCTAAATACACCGATGATAAAGGCAAGCCAAGTATATTTATTCGAAAATACGCCAATAGCAAAGATTGATTGTTTGGATCTGGAGTTAAAGCCATGCACTAATCTTGATAGGCATAATGTGGTAAAGGCCATTGTGCTGGCTGTTAACGTATCACCTGTCGATAAACCGATTTGAAACGCAATAATGGTGGAAATGGCGATTAATATACCTTCAAGCACTACTTGTGTTGTAAAGGCTTTATTTAATAAAGGAGTATGAATATTTCTAGGCTTGTCCTTCATTGTTTTCTTATTATTTGGCTCTAAACCGATTGCGATTGCTGGTAGACTATCTGTCAATAGATTGATGAATAATAGATGCACAGGTGCGAAAGGAACAGGTAAGCCTAAAACAGTGGCATATAACACGACAAAAATAGCACCCGCATTTCCTGATAATAAAAACAGAATGGCATTTTTAATATTCGTATAGATGCTACGACCATTAGCAATTGCCTTGACAATCGTCGAAAAATTATCATCAGTTAAAATCATGGACGAGGCATCTTTCGCAACTTCTGTGCCTGTCGCGCCCATTGCTACACCAATATCGGCTTGTTTCAGGGCTGGCCCATCATTGACACCATCCCCTGTCATGGCGACAACATGCCCTTTATCCTGCCAGGCTTTGACAATTCGAATTTTTTGTGCTGGTGTAACACGAGCATACACAGAATAATCATGTATTTTTTCTTGTAGCTCTTGATCGGTTAAACCTTCGAGTGCATGTCCTTCTATAGCTTCTGCTGGATTTTGTAAAATACCAATTTGTTGAGCGATAGCTGTTGCTGTAATTTTATGGTCCCCTGTAATCATGACGGGCTTAATACCTGCTTTTATACAGCTTTCCACAGCCTCTTTCGACTCTTTTCTTGGAGGGTCCATCATCGCTACTAAGCCAACAAAGATTAAATCTCGTTCAGCTCTTGTATCGACTTTTTGTAGAGGCAATACCTCCTTATAAGCAATAGCTAACACCCTTAAACCATTCATAGAAAAATCACGATTCACTGCTTCAATTTTCTGGCGATGCTGCGCAGTCATCTCAAAAATACCAGTTGTTGTTTTGATTCGTGTCACTTTTGGTAAAAGTACATCTAAAGCCCCTTTAGTAATCATGATAGGTTGCTTGTCCATCTGATTAACAGTACTCATGAGCTTTCTCGCTGAATCAAATGGAATTTCAGCCAGTCGAGGATATTGCTCGCGAACTGTCAATTCATCTAAACCATATTGTTTCCCTAATTTCACGAGGGCGATTTCTGTAGGGTCACCAATTTCTTTTTGCTCACGCTCGACAGCGTCACTACATAGAAGCGCTTTTACCATCAGCTCTTTTTCCACTGGGTTCGTTGGATTCAGCCAATCGTGTGGAATCTTTTTCTGGTCGACGAAAACTTCCTGTACGACCATTTTATTTTCGGTTAAGGTACCCGTTTTATCAGAGCAAATAACCGATACACTTCCTAAGCTTTCAACAGCATAAAGCTTGCGGATGATCGCATTTTCCTTCGCCATTTTCTGGGTGCCAAAAGCTAATACAATGGTCACAATGGAGCTCAATGCCTCTGGGATCGCTGCAACAGCAAGGGATACAGCAAACATAAAGGATTCCACTAAGGCCCTTCCTCGAATAAGGTCAATCGTAAAAATAGCTAAACAAATTAGGGTAATGCCTAGTGCTAATTTTTCACCGAATTGATCAAGACTAATTTGTAATGGTGTTTTCTTCTCCTTGGCCGTATCGAGTAAATTCGCAATTTTTCCGATTTCGGTCTGCATTCCGATCGCAGTAACCATCACGATGCCACGTCCATTAGTCACAAAGCTTCCTGAATACACCATATTTTTCTTATCCGCAATCGTTACATTATTTTTCCGAATAGGGTCCGTACTTTTTGCTACAGCAATCGATTCGCCTGTGAGCGAGCTTTCATTGATGTGTAAATTATGGCTTTCCAGTAGCCTGCCATCCGCATTGATGTAGTCGCCTGCCTCCAACATCAGAAGATCGCCTACCACAATTTCTTCAGAAGAAATCTCCACTAGTTGATGATTACGCATGACTTTGGCAATCGGAGAGGTCAATGCTTTCAGATTATCTAGTGACTGCTCTGCCTTCACATGCTGCACCGTGCCTAAAATAGCATTTAAAATGACCACGATCATAATCACAATGGTGCTTCCCACTTCTCCTAGTAGAAAGGAAACGAAGGCCGCAACGAGTAAAATAATGACCAATAAATCTTTAAATTGACCCATGAAAACAGCCCATGTACTTGTTCTTTTCCCTTCCTCTAATACATTATAGCCATAGATTTGTTGTCTTTTTTTGACGTCATCATCGGTCAAGCCTTGTGTGGTGACGTTCAATATTTTCATGACTTCAGCAGATGATTGTTGATGATATTCAGTCATTGGGTTCTCCTTCCATTTACAAGATTTGAAGGTTTCCTTTAAAAAGTAGTATTTACACTTAAATCTCAAACTCCTCAAGTCTGTAAATTCATTAACTACAACAATCTATTCCATAGAGAATTGGAGTATGCTAAGAAACCATAGAGAATTTAATTTTTGAAACGATTCGAAAATAGATTCAAAAAAAGGTATTGGGATGGCTTTCCCAATACCTTACAGGCAGTTGTTCTATTACGAGTTATGATGTGCTGATGAATAATCTACGTGCTGCTCCTGACCAAGAGGTGCTCTTTTGATAGAGAAGATGGCACAAGCTAATGCACAGAGAACTAGAATCGTACCAAAGCTTGCTAAGTGCATAACGGACCCTGTCCAAGCAAACATGGCGCCTCCTACTGCTGATCCGATGGAGATCCCGATTTGCAGGGCAGCTGTATTTAAGCTTTGCTGAATATCAGATGATTGAGGATCTGCCTGAATTAAATAATTTTGTAATGGTGGTGTCAAAGCCCAGCTCAACGCCCCCCATAAAACCGTAAATACTAAAAACAGTGGCAGGGCAATAACTGTATAAGGAATAGTAAATAACACAATGGCAAAGGCAGAGACGATTAAAATAATAGCCTTGCTTGTGCCAATTTTATCACTCACCCAGCCTCCTATAGCGTTCCCGCTAACAGAGGCAATACCGAAAATTAAGTAGCAAATACTAATCCATGAGGCACTCAGATCAAATGCTTCTACTAAAAATGGTGTTAAATAAGCGTAGAGCATGTAATGACCCGCTAACATAAACAGCGTAGTTAACTGTGCAGTTAGGATTTTCAAATTCGCCAATGATTTGATTTGTGCCTTCAGTGGCACTACTTCTCCGATTGGCATTTTTTCAAGCAATAAGGCAATTAAAACCATTGAAATCGTTGACAGGATACTAATACCTAAAAATACAGCACGCCAGCCAAACGCTTCTGTAATAAAAATACCCATTGGCACACCGATTACAAGCGCGGAACTTACGCCCATAAAAACAAGCCCTAATGCTTTGGCACGGTGGCGAGGCTCTACGATTTTAGTAGTAATCGTTAATGATAATACGATGACTAACGCTGTACTCATCGCTGTGAAAATACGAGCAATTAGCACAATGATGAACGTTGTACTAAAGAAGGTCATTAGATTCCCTAACGTGAAAATAAATAAAGAAATAAGGAATAAGCGCTTCCGTTCCACCTTGGCTGTCAAGGATAGTAGGACTGGCGCAGAAATCGCATAAACCAGTGCAAAAATTGTGATTAATTGTCCTGCTGTTGCTAATGATACATGTAAATCCTCTGCAATATTTGGCAGGATTCCACCAACAATTAATTCAACTAAGCCTACTGCGAAGGTTGTCACTGCAAGAATATAAACTCTCCAATTCATCGTAATCTCCCTTTCATTACACTTCCATTTTTGTAGGAGATTTTTTTTAAACATAATAAAAAAATCCTGACTACAAAAATGAAGCAAAGTTTTGTAGTCAGGATTTTATGGTTCCTGGTAGAGACCCTCAATCCATATTATTGAGGTTATACAGATCAAATATTTACTTTAGCTATAGTAGCACATCAAAATTTCATTGACAATAGATTTTTTTCATAGAATGAACGCCATCATAAAACCGTGGAATCGAGAGAAAATTTTGAATTTCTGCTTATATTTCGACGAATTTGACCATACATATTAACATACAATAACTATTTTAAGAGGTGATTGTTTGCGCATAGTAGGATTTGTTTGCTATTTTTTAATACTATTTTATGGCGTAGAATTAGTAGTAGAAGAGTTCACGATTGAAGAACCAGCAATCCATTCTCCAGCAAAAAGTAGGCCGTCGCCCATTAAAGAAACTGTTGAAAATTCAAGAATTTGTGTCTATTATCCCACGTATAAAAGCTGTACAGATTTACCCCAAAATTAAAAAGAGGCTACTCAAGGGAGTGACCTCTTTTTCATCATTTTGAACCAATATGAAAATGGCTAAATGGATATAGTATTAATTTTGATTCACCGTAAACTGCATCCTCGGAAATTAAACCATAATGGCGACTATCACTACTTTTTAGGCGATTGTCACCAAGCACAAAAAACATTCCCTTTGGCACTTCTTGTTCATTCACTAATTGTTCCAACGTAAAGTTTTCCGTAATGCGTAATTGATTAGGATCCTCTGTTTGGCGATTGACATAATCTTCTTTGTACGCTTTGCCATTGACATACAATACATCATCTTTCATTTCGACTTTATCTCCTGGAAGACCAATTACACGTTTAATATATAACTCATCCTCTACAGGTGATTGGAAAACAATTTGATCGAAACGTTCGATTTTACTTGTTTTACTTACAATAATAATATCCTTATCATGATACGTCGGATACATCGATGCTCCCTGCACTTTGATCGGCGCAAATAAAAATTGCTTACAGCCAAAAACGACAACTGCTGTAATGACAATAATTTTAATGTAGGATAGTATTTCTTTTTTAAAATTAGATGTTTTTTCCTCTTGCATGCTCATTCCCCGATACTGTTTTTTTATATAGTATAACATTTTCTCTATACTATTGACGAATGAATCACATAAATAGTTTCCAATTTATCGACTAAGCTTTCGTATAATTGCGTCCAGATTTTTTCATGCTGACGAGTAAAAATGAACCTGTGATACCTGCTGAAATAACATAAAAAATAGACAAGGCTACAAGGTAGCATTGTCTAAAAATGAACGTTTTAGTTGTTTGGTCATTATGAATGGTTAGATAGTGTAGTAGAGTGACGCTGCTCGTTTAATAAATCTGCTGCTAATACGATACCTACTGGTAATGCAAATGCTAATAAAATTGTGCCTATAATCATCACAATCACTCCTTTAACCATTTCTAATGTCAGTATACACTTAATTTTCTGATATCTCAAGAAATATTGAAAAATGATTGATGAAGCCATAAAAAAATCATTCAACTAGGCATGCGCCCTACCTGAATGATTTTTTATCTCTTACATAAACAATTTTAAACACAATACTTGTAGGCCTCTTATCGCTGATTGGACTGGATTTTTTCGCACTTTACGTTTAGGTACATAGCTTTGCATGCAATGATTCAGTGCTGTATACCTAAGCACCTGGGTCCTCCCATTCATTCATCTCCCTCCCTTCATGGCCCAAAGTTATAGCTAACTTACTTACTTTTTTGTAAATGATTTTTTAAATCCGTTTGTATTTCTTCAAGCTCTACCTCATTCGGAATGTAGTACCAAATATGGTTAATCCTTTGACCATCCCCCTCGTCAAATGACAACTGTTCAATATCTGCATCCATCTTTTTATAAAGACCTTGCAGCTGAATAAGATCTTTGACAGAAAAGTTCATACGCACATTATCACCTAGAACATTCAGCATATCTGTTGCTTTTAATAACGTAGATGGTGTAGAAGCTTTTTTCATTACAGCTTCAATAATTTGGCGCTGACGAATTTGGCGACCAAAATCACCGCGCGGATCTTCGTAACGAATACGTGAAAAAATCAGTGCCTCATTACCGTCTAACGTAATTTCTCCCTCTGGGAAATGATATTCATCAAAAGTTAAATCCATATCATTATTGATGGTTACGCCCCCAAGCGTGTCAATAATTTGTAGAAAACCCTCCATATTAATAAACACATAATAATCAATAGGTATATTTAGAAAATTTTCCACTGTATCTACAGCCATCGGAACGCCACCAAAGGCATAGGCATGATTAATTTTATCAACGGTATCATGACCAATAATTTCTGTACGTGTATCACGGGGAATACTAAGCATTTTCATTGTCTGTTTTTCAGGATTCACAGTAATCACAATCATAGTATCGGAACGGCCGCTATCATCTTTTCGTTCATCGACCCCAAGCATGAGAACCGAGAATGGTTCTTTTTTGATCACTGTTTTTTCTTCGAGTTGTGCAGCATCCGTTGTTTGAATAAGTGGTGTATTTATTTTATTCATAGTTTTTTGGATGGTAAAGTAAGCAGCACCTATAAAAATTAAAAATATTGCTAGTAGGCTACCGACTATCCACAGCCATAATTTTTTCTTGCTCTTTTTCTCTTTTGAGCGTTTCATATTTTTTTCCATACATTAGTCCTTTCTTGCTTAACAATTTTGCCCCTCTTTTTGACGTATTAAGTTGGAAAAAAGTTTATCTAGTCTACTTATATGCATAATGGACGAAAAAAAGACGTACACTAGTATTTACTAAATTAACAGCATACTATTCCCTCATTTGTAAATTCCCTTCCTATTAGAGCCACCTATTAGGCTGACGTCCACTTTATTTATTGAAAATTCATTATTATTAATATATAATTTTAAGATACACTGTATCTATAATAGAAACAATTAATGTAACTTATTTTAGGAGGAATGACCCTATGTTTCAAAATAGAAGAGAGAAACTAGTTTCCTATATGCAGCAACAGCAAATTGATGTGGCGATCCTTGTACCTGGGTCGAATATGTCTTATTTTACAGGTCTCCAGTTAAAGCAAAGTGAGCGCTTAACGTTAGTGGCTATCACGGCTAACGATCAATTATATTTTCTAGTACCACAAGTAGAACTAACAAAAGTTGATACGGAGTGTGCGAATGCTATCGTATCTTATTCAGATGAAGAGGGACCGACACAGGCCATCTGGCAATTAAAAAAAGAGCTGGGAGCGTCGCAAACACTTGGTGTGGAATTTGACACGATGCACGTAAAGGATCAAAAAGCAATCGAACACCTTACATATAACAATTTATGTGACATCGGTGAATCCATTCGTGAACTCCGTATGAAAAAAGAGCATCATGAAATAGCCTTGATGCGACAGGCTGTACAAATTGCAGAAGAAAGTCTTGAAGCAACATTGCCAACGATACGAGCTGGTGTTTCAGAAATGGAAGTCGCTGCACAATTAGAATATGAAATGAGACGACGTGGTTCAGAGGGAACACCTTTTGGAACCATTGTGGCATCAGGTTACCGAGGAGCGCTTCCCCACGGCAGAGCAAGCATGAAAAAAATAGAGACAGGCGAATTGATCGTCATAGACTTTGGGGCCATTTATAAGGGCTATGTGGCAGATATGACTAGAACGGTAGCTTTAGGGGAGATTTCTCCAACTTTAAAAACGATTTACAGCATTGTTAAACAAGCCAATGAAACGGCAATAGAAGCGATCAAACCAGGCATGACAGCACATGACATTGATGCTATAGCAAGAGGCATTATTCACGCCGCAGGCTATGGTGACAATTTCACACACCGACTTGGCCATGGTATTGGTTTAAGTGCACATGAGGAACCTTATATCATGCAGCATAATCAGCTAGTATTAAAACCTGGTATGGCATTTACAGTGGAGCCAGGTATCTACGTTCAGGATGTCGGCGGTGTTCGTATCGAGGATAATTTAATTGTTACAGAAAATGGTTATAAGAATTTAATGACCTATTCGAAAGAATTAATCATTTTATAAGGCTGGTGCGCACAATGTTAAATATGATGAAAATACAAAAAGATATGCCGCTACTAGAGCACTATATTTATTTAAACACGGCTGCTGCTTCTGCCATGCCCCAGCCAGTAGTGGATGTAATGACTAGCTATCTTCAAAAACAAGCGAGTATTGGTCCCTACTTACCCTCTTTTCGTCAAGAAATATATGCACAGGTAGAGCGTATACGAGAGAAAAGCGCATTATTTATCGGCGCCAAAAAAGAAGAAATTGCCTTTGTGCCAAACGGTTCAATGGCTATTAATTATATAGCAGGGGGCTTGCAATGGGAACAAGGTGATGAGGTCATTGTGCTCGATACAGAAATGTTAAGTAACTATGTGCCTTGGCTTGCCCTTCAGCAACAAGGTGTTCAGTTAAAAGTTTTGAAAACTAATGCGGAGTATCTAGTAGATTTACAAGAGCTGGAGCAACTCATCACGCCACACACAAGATTGATTGCCTTTGCCCATATGTCCAATGCTGCTGGTGCACTCCAGCCCGCCAAGGAAATTTGTCAGCTGGCACAGCAACACCATGTATTAACATTGATTAATGCCAATCAAACTGTTGGTTTAACACCGATACATGTTGCAGAGCTTGGCTGTGACTTTTTAGTTGCCTGTGGCCGAAAATGGTTGCGCGGCCCTGAGGGTTCAGGTATTTTATATGTGCGCCAAGCGCTTATCCCAGCACTCACACCTATTATGATTGGCTGGGGTAGTACCCAGTGGGATTATCAAAACGATGAGTATTCTTTTTTAGTAACAGCGAAACGTTTTGAGCCAGGCTGTCCAATCATCCCAAGTATTTTGGGATTGGGAGCAGCGATTGACTATGCCAACGCTATTGGTATTCACTCTATTTATGAAAGAGTACAACAATTAACGAACTATTTAGTGGAACAGCTCTCAACCATCCCAGGTATTGTGTTATATGGTCCGCAAAATAGTGCACATCGATTATCCATTACGCCGTTTAATATAGAAGGGATTTCTCCAGATGAGCTAACGAATGAATTAGCAGAACGTGGGGTCATTATTGAGGCTGGCACATTTATGGCCAATGCCATTATGGAACGTAATCAGATTAGTCAAATGGCTCGTTTTTCCCCACATTATTTTAATACGTTTGAAGAAATAGACACGGCTGTATCGTTCATGAAGGAAATCAGAGCAAAGGCCCAAGATAGATATTAACTATCTTGAGCCTTGTTTCAAGCTTATTCATGATACAGCTTAAAGCTATACTGATCGAAATAACGTTGAATATTCATCGCTCCATATTGAAGAACATTCACCATTTCAGGTAACTTTTCCTCTGTTGGTTTACGATAAATAGGTCCTGCAATCGTTAAAGAAGCAATTACTTCTTTTTTGCTGTTAAAAAGAGGTACACCAAGCCCAAAAACAGAATGAGCATATTCCCCCGTCGAGAAGCACCAGCCTTGTTGTTGAATTTTTTCTAAATCGGCTATCATTTCTGCGGGGTCAGTAATCGTTTCTGGGGTTAATCTTTTCATACCATGCTCCATAATCTCCTTCTTCCGATCCTCAGGTAGATAGGCCATGATGACTTTACAAGAAGCCCCAATATGTAGTGGTGTTCGTGTGCCCATTGACACCGAAAACTTAATTGTTTGAGAGCCTTCAGCTATTTCCACGGTGACGCCATCTTTGCCATCTAGCCAAGTTAGAAATACCGACTCTTTAATGGTTTCTGCAAGATTTTTCATAATTGGCAAAACAAAATCAGAAAGATTTAATTTATCTTTCACCATCTGACCATACTCTAAAAAACGAAGCCCTAATTCATATTTTTTTGTCTCAGGATTTTGAATCAGAAATCCATGACTCTCGAATGTAACTAAAATTCGATAAATAATAGAATGACTAATATTCATCTCCTTTGCTAATTCACGCACACCCCATGTAGGATTTTCTTTATTAAAATATTTTAAAACCTCTAATGAGTTATCCAATGTTTTTAATGTCATTTCACACCTCGATTGTCTCTATAATAGAACCGTATCTTGATTATAAAATGAAGCTGGACAATTTTCAATAAATTCAACTATTTTACAATTAGATTTTAAACAAAATATTGAGTTCGGGCACCCTATCTGTTTAGAGTGATTCTATTCGGGCAAATGGTGCGCTCTATCCTTCGGTTTGGATATCCTCTCCGTTCAAAGCCATTCTATCGGGCAAAAGATGAGTTCTATCCACCAGTTTTCTTGTTTTATCCTTCACATATTGAGTTCTATCCTTCACTTTGAGTATTCTATCCGTTCAAAGCCATAGACTTCTACCACCTATGACATTAATATAAATATCCAGCAAAAAAATCAACTCACCTCTATAAAATTTCTTAGAGGTGAGTTGATAATTAGCTAGTCATTTTTCTGTTGAATTCCCTGTACTAATTTCTCTTGAATCAGCAAATATTGGGCAATTTCCTTGTCATCTAATACTTCAAAAAGCTGTACAAAGACCTCTTTCCCGATGGATTGAGCCTTCGCCAAAGCTACTTTCCCCTCTTCCGTAATTTGCAAGCGAATGGTGCGACGGTCAGATGGATCATAAAGTCTTTCCGCTAATCCAAGCTTAACCAATTTTTCTGCAATGCTTGTCATAGCACCTTTCGTATAGCCAATGGTTTCAGCTAATTCTGCTTGTTTTTGAGGGCCTTTAACATGTAGCTCGTTTAACACTAAAATCGGTGAAATTCCTAAAGGATATGGAAACGCTTTTGTAAAGCGTATAATATTGGCATTATTCACCTGTTCAATCATATGAATGAGTTTAAAAATATTTGTCTGTTTCAAAAAAATCCTCCTCGAACGCCGAGAACTAATGAAGCATTAGTGAACCTCCATCCACCATAATCGTTTGACCCGTGATGTATCGGGAATCGTCAGAAGCTAAGAAAACAGCTACTCGACCGATATCTTGCTCAATATCACCAAAACGACCAAGTGGAATTTTACTTCTAACCGCTTCATAATATTCTGGTTGTGCTTTTGCCCATGCCTGTACACCTGGTGAATCCGCAAGTGGACTAATGATATTGACATTGATACCAAAACGTCCCCATTCATTTGCGGCAACACGAGAAATACCGCGGATTGCTTCCTTAGCTGCGGCATAAGCTGCCTGTGTCTCATGGCCTTGAATACCTGCCCCAGATGCAAAGTTAATAATATTGCCCTTCGTTTCTTTTAAATGTGGGAGTGCTGCTTGCATTAAATAGAAGGTTGGATAAAAACCTGTCCCAAACGATAAATCAAGATCTGCCTGTGTTGTTTCTTCGATTGTAACTTGTTTCGCAGCATGAGCGTTATTAACTAGCACATCTAGTTTACCGTATTTTTCTACGACTGTATCAATAATTTTTGGTAATTGATCGCGTTCCATTAAATTCGTCTGCAAAAACATAGATTTTGGTGAGATTTCTTGCAATTCTTTTGCCATTACCTCACCCGCCTCTGCATTTAAATCAACAATTGTAACGACAGCCCCTTCCTTTGCCATTGCTTTTGCCATCCCACTACCGATACCGCCTGCTCCCCCAGTAATGATAACCACTTTGTCTTGTAGTTTACCCATCGCTAACACATCTCCTTTTCTTTCATTCCTAAATAGTTTAACATTAAACTATTTAATTTTAAACTAAATTGCTTTACCTTTATCCGTCACTACTATCACTTTATAATCATTCAACTAGCTATTATTTTTTGTTAAACGAATAAAAAGAAAAGCCTATTTTGGAGAAAGGTTAATCCAAAATAGGCTTTTCAAAATTCAATTAACCCTGTCTGCATTCAACGCCGACTATCCAATAAAATTTTTATTGTAAAACCATTTAAATGCTTTTTAAGTTATCTATTTTCAATCAGATATTACGACACTTTTAATGTATGTATATCCTTGTAATGACAAAGCCCCACTTTTATGAAGTGGGGCTTTCCATAGATTTTATTGTAAGGAATTCGCTTGCATTTGATACATTTTGTTATAAATACCGCCAAGTGCTAGCAGTTCATCATGCGTGCCATTCTCTATAATTTGTCCTCGATCAAGTACAAGGATACGATCGGCATTTTTAATCGTAGACAGTCGATGGGCAATAATAAATGTTGTTCGTCCTTTTTTCAGGACATCCATTGCATGCTGAATAATTTCTTCCGTTTCCGTATCAATATTCGATGTCGCTTCATCTAAAATTAAAATCGCTGGATCGAAGGCAAGTGCCCGCGCAAACGAAATCAGCTGACGTTGCCCTGAAGATAACGTACTACCCTTCTCAATCACTGGCTCATCATAACCATTAGGTAAGTTCGATAAAACCCGTTCGCCTCCTACAGCATTTAAAGAAGCTTCTATTTTTTCGGATGATATATTAGGGTTGTTTAAGCCGACATTTGAAGCAATCGTACCTGTAAATAAGTAAGGATCCTGTAGCACTATTCCCATATGTTCACGCATCGTTTGACGAGGAACAGAGGTGATATCAATGCCATCAATGGTAATTTTGCCTTTTGATGGGTCATAGAAGCGGAATAACAAGTTCATAATGGAACTTTTTCCAGAGCCCGTATGACCAACTAAGGCAATCGTTTCACCTTGATGTGCCTCAAATGATAGGTTTTTCAGCACGTATTCATTGTCTTTATAAGCAAAGGAAACATCCTCGAAAACGACATTGCCTTTATATCGTGGGAGGCTTTTTTCAGAGACAGGCTCACCGTCTGTATCTAGCACCTCGAAAACACGTTTCCCAGCAATTAGAGAACGCTCAAGCTGAGAAAATTGGTTCACGATGTTCGTAATTGGATTAAATAGCTTTGTTAAATAATCGACAAACGCATACAAAGTACCCGCTGAAACCACTTGGGTTGCTGTAAATGATTGCGTACCAAAATAGAAAATAAAGACCGTAAACATAATTAGTCTTAACGTATTCACAAGGTTAAAGGATGTGGCTGAATCGAGCACTAATAGCTTACGTTCGTATGCATAATGCTCATTATTCATGTCATCAAATTCCTTCGTCATTTGCTGCTCACGACGGAATGCCTGAATAATGGTCATGCCTTGAATGGATTCATTAATCATGGCATTAATGTCAGCGATTTTTGTACGAATGACATCATTATACTTTGAGGCAAATTTTCGATACAAAATCATCCATACGTAAACAATAGGAATCATCGTTAAAGCTAGCATTGCCATTTTCCAGTTTAAAATAAAGAGTGCGATATATACACCAATGATGGAAATAAAGCTCGTAACAAAATTGGATAGCACCTGTACATATAAATTACGCACCGCTTCTGTATCATTTGTTACACGCGCAACAATTTTACCTGCTGGTAAATTATCGAAATACTGAATTGGTAAAGTTTGAATATGCTCAAAAACATCCTTACGTAATTTTTGAATGACGCGGTTTGCACCAATTTGTAAATAGATATACATAAAATAGCGTAATATAGCCGTTGCAATGGCTAACAGTAAATAAACGAGTAGTAGCCATGTAATCGGTTTGATTTCAATATGACCAATTGTCATGTAATTATCAATAATATGCTTGGCAATAAATGGCCCAACAAGCTCCGTAAATACGGCGATTGTAAGGAAGAATAAGCCTAGTAATATCGGCTTTTTAAAATGCATCGCATAGCGTGTTAAACGTTGACTCGTACTCATGAGGCACCCCCTTCTAGCTGCTGACGGTCAAATTGCTCTTTATACCATCCTTGTTGCGAAAGAAGTTCCTCATGTGTTCCCTGCTCTACGATTTGTCCATCATCCAACACGATGATAACATCCGCATGCTGAATACCAGATAGGCGATGCGTAGTAATAATCGTCGTTTTCCCATGACGTTCACGCTGAATATTTTCAATAATTCTTGCCTCTGTCTTGGCATCGACAGCCGAAAGCGAATCATCAAGCATTAAAATTTCAGGATCTTTAATCAGTGCACGAGCAATAGATACACGTTGTTTTTGACCGCCTGAAAGAGATACACCTTTTTCCCCAACAAGTGTTTCAAGGCCCATTGGTAAATTTTCTAAATCTTTTTCAAAATATGCGGCACGAATCGCCTGCTGTAATTCAGCTTGTGTCGCATCTTCTTTCCCAAATAATATATTTTCACGAATAGTACGTGAGAATAGCACATGATCTTGCGGCACATAGCCTATCCAATCAAGAATCTGCTCCTTAGTTTGAGAGGTGATGTCGATACCGTCAATGGAAAGCTGCCCCTGTCCGATTGGATACTCTCGCAATAATTGGCGAAGGAAGGTTGTTTTTCCCGCACCCGTCTTGCCGACAATGCCCAGCGTTTGACCTTTTTTCAGGGCAAGTGAAATTTGCCGTAAGTTTTTCACCTGACTCATTGGATATTGGAATGTTAAAGCATCAAAACCAATTGCATTAGGTGTCGCAATCATTTGTGGATTCGGAATATTTTGAACATCCGCATCATAGTTCAATGTTTCCTGCACACGATCCAGTGAGGCATTCCCTTGCTGCATAACATTGATGAGCTCTCCAATCGCAAAGATTGGCCAAACCGCTAATCCTAAATACACATTAAATGTGACCAGTTGCCCAACCGTCATTGCCTCTATCGCCACTAAATGAGCCCCGTAACCGAGTGCTACAACATAGCTAATACCTGTTCCGACTTTCGTAATCGGGCCGAATAATGCATTAATTTTAGCTGTATGAATATTTTTGGCATACACAATCTCACTCATATCCGCAAAATTAGCCTCATCCTTTTTTTCCTGCACATAGGCGCGCACCACTCGAACTCCAGCAACAGATTCCAGTACACTATCGTTCAGCTCACCAAAAGCGTCTTGAGCCTTCATATAGCGTTCATGAACAATTTTACCTAAATATTGTATGAGGATGGCCATAATAGGAACTGGTAACATCGCAAAAAATGTGAGCTTCCATGAAATCATATAGCCCATCGCAAAAATGATAAAGCCCATATAAATCGTTGAATCAATCAACGTCATAATGCCAAAACCAGCTGTCATGGATACGGCATTTAAGTCATTTGTTGCTCGTGCCATTAAATCCCCTGTACGGTTTTTCTCATAAAACGTTGGGGTCATGCGTAAAAAATGCTGCATTAAATTTCGACGTAATATTTTCTCAAGGTTTATAGCTCCTTCAAATAGTCGGAATTGCCACACAAAATTTAATAGATAGCCCCCAATAATAATCCCAATAAAAATGAATACATATTTTGTTAAAATAGCTGGTGTCATTTCTCCTGCAGTCAATAAATCGATAATGGAGCCTAATAAATATGGAGGAATGACCTCTAATCCACTGGCAATCATGAGTACCACAATGGCAACCGTATATTGCTTCCAGTATTTTTTAAAGAACCAGCCTAATTTACTTAACACATCAAACATACATTATAACCTTCTTTCTTCCATGCTGTTGTGGATGACTACCCACTTTCTAGAAATTCCTTTTTGAAAATCATTCGTTGTACTGTGTTTCTCATATACATACACTCCTTTTTAGTATTCACTACAACCTTTTTGGCATGAAAAAAGACACATACCCTAAAAAGAGCATGTGTCTCTTATAAAAGGCAGGATTGAACCCATACCTTTTTATGCAATCTTAAATAAGCGTTAGGCATGGACAATGTATGTAACTGTAATTGAATTTGATACTAATAAAATTAACATTGTCATGCCCTCCCTTGGTTTATTTGTTATAGTGTTCTTGAAGATTATCACACTATAGAAATATTTGTCAACTATCACCCTGTTATTTTTTTATCATTTTCAGGAAATAGTTAGTGCTTTAAAGCGTTGAATTATTGAAAAGAACCAAAAGGAAAGCATAGGCATAAGTGGTTGATTGACTTTAACATTACAGTAAATGTTAGGTCGCTTATATTGACCAAAAGGATGAAATGAACAAAAAGGATAGAGAGAAAGAAGGCTCCTTCACAAGATTCAAGCACTCAAGGCTTGTTTCTTTTACAAAGCTATTGGTCATAACAAAACGATTATTACACGAAATCATTTTATAGGAAGGCTAACAGAAGAAATATTTCTAAAATTTTCATCTCATGATACACTTTCAATATAGTCATTTTTAGTAAGGGGTCTTTACGTTGAAGACATTTTTAGCAGTTAGCATCGGCGGATTTTTTGGCGCAATCAGTCGATATGGTCTTAATCTGATTTGGCCAAGCACAAACGGTTTCCCTTATACAACACTTTGTATAAATATAGTTGGATGCTTTTGCTTAGCATGGCTTTTCACCACTTTTATAAAACGCACACCGATTGTAGTAGGACTTGGGACTGGTTTTTGTGGTGCTTTTACTACTTTTTCGACATTTTCCTTAGAGACACTGCTCCTCCTTGAAAATAATGAGTGGCTACAGGCTGTACTTTATGTTGCCGTAAGTGTTTTAGGAGGACTAGCAGGTGCATGGCTGGGGATACGACTTGCAAGGGGGCGCATGGTATGATTTTGGTCGGAATTGGGGGAATTTTTGGCGCTTTGTCAAGATTCTATTTAGGAAAATTACTTGCACATCCATATCCATGGGCAACTTTTATCATTAATTGTACAGGCTCCTTTGCACTTGGTTTTTTATTCGCCCTGCATGTCAGTGACTGGTTGTGGCAGTTGATAGGCATAGGCTTTTTAGGAGCCTACACGACATTCTCTACGTTTGGGTTTGAAACACTACAGCTTATAGAGCAACAAAAATGGAGACAAGCCATTAGCTATATTGCCAGTACCTTGCTAGTTGGAATTCTATTTGCTGCTATCGGTTATCTTGTTGTGTAAAGAGGTGATATGTATTGACACAACCATCAAATGAGCAACTCCAAGAACTTGAAGCTGAAATAGAACAAACACTCTATTCACTTATTGAGCTAGAATTAGAAGAAAATTATGCCGCAATGAATACACAATTTGCCTATTTACTAGCAAAGATTCAGGCAGCACGGCTAATTGATTACAAGCTGGATGTCCTCGTAGAACCTCAAGCTTATACAACGGAAACTTGTATTCTGCTACAAAGCTTAATTGAGGCCAAGACGAGGACAAATAAAAGGCATAGATTATTAACACACCGTATGATTTTAAAAATATGGTTACGTAAAAATCAACGATTCATGAGGGAATTTTTACCTCAAATGTTTTAGGCGCCTCCTAGTTTTATAAGGGCGCCTCTTTTAAATGTATACGTTCTTTTCCAAATAAAGTTGTCTGTTGTAAAATATCTAAATTAATATAGACGTTTTTCCTTCTATCATCATGGGCAGTTTTGGTTGACGGGATATACCTCAAGACTCGCCCCACCGCATGCTGTTGCCCTTAACCTACTGAAAATAGGAAGTACCCTACTACTTTCAGCAGAAAAGGAAAAAGTTCGATTTGGAAAACGAATCGTTCTCCAATCGAACTTTTAAGGGCTTTAAGAACAACCTTTTTTTATGTTGAGGTTCTATAAAAGTCGTTATTAACTGCTATTTTTTTATAGCTTCATACGTAAATACCTCTGAACCATTTGTTGGATATTTATTATACTCATAATCCGCAGAAATCGTAACATCTTTAAATCCAATATCTTGTAAAATTGCTCGAAACTCTTCTACTCCATACCACTTTAATGGGAAAACTTCTAACTCAGTGTCAATTAGTTTCGTATTTTGCCATTTCTGATATTTATTGTGAGTAATAGTAAATTGATTAATGTAGTCCACATCTACCAATACTTCTTCCAACGTTATAGAGTCACCGTCTTGATTCTTTAATATTCTAGTTGAAACATAACCCTTCTCAAACGACTCAGGAAGAAAAGTATCTACTATTAAACGGCCTCCATCCTCTAGGTGATCATAAAAACACTTTAAGGCTTTTAAAGAATCTTCTCTTTGATGCAATAATAGGAATGAGCCAGTCGGAATAATAATCGCCTCATATTTTTGTTCCAAAGAAAAATTGCACATATTTAATGAATATAGATTTGGTGAAAGCTCTCTTTCTGCACAATTTTTTTTGCATAATTGTAACATGTCATCAGAAAGGTCGAAACCTTCAATATTTAGCCCTTTATGCAATAAAGGTATTAAGATACGCCCATTACCAACAGCAGGCTCTAATATCTTTCCCTTAACGCCTTCTAACCTTTCTGAATAATACTCTACATCGCCAAATGTTTTACCAATATATTTATCTATATCATATAATTCTGTAGATAAACTACCATAAAAACTTACCATCTCTAGTCTCCTATCTAGCATTTATTTATTTATTTTCTGTGCTTGTACTATTTTCTTTTGTTTTAAAAGATCTCTATTTTCTCTTTTATCCTTTAATGTCTCCGCCCCCTCTTCTTTATATCTTTCTCTTAATTTATATCGCGGAAGATTTGCAGGTACTAAGCTTTTCGAAGGTTCAGCCTCTAAAAGCTTTGAAACGCCTGTTGATTCGTATGATTTTAAATCATACACTTCAGAGAAGTAACTATCGGCTGTATCTGATTCATAGTGCTTTATCTCTGGATAAGAAGAAATAACCCCTTCATAATTTCTTAAAACGACTTTCTCAGGACTGTGAGAAATTATATAATTTGGCTGTAAAGCTATCTTCCCACCTCCGTTTGGTGCGTCTACTACGAATGTTGGTACAGCATAACCAGAAGTATGTCCTCTTAAAGATTCAATTATTTCCAATCCTTTAGAAATAGGCGCTCTAAAATGGCTAATCCCTTCAGACAGATCACACTGATAAATATAGTATGGTCTAACCCGGATTTTAACTAAATCATGTACTAATTTTTTCATTATTGGCACGCTATCATTTATGCCTGTCAGAATAACAGATTGATTCCCAACTGGAACCCCCACATTGACCAATTTCTCACAGGCTTCTTTCGCTTCATCGGTTAATTCTATCGATGTATTGAAGTGTGTATTTAGCCATACAGGATGATATTTCTTTAAAATCGTACACAAATCATCTGTTATTCTTTGAGGAAATACTACTGGTGCTCTAGTACCAATTCGAATGATTTCAACATGCGGTATGTCTCTTAAACTGCTTAAAATATATTCGAGAATTTTGTCATTAATTAATAAGGCATCTCCGCCCGATAATAAAACATCTCTGACTTCTTTATTATTCCTAATATAATCAATAGCTCTATCAAGCTGCTTTTTAGGTACTGCCATCCCCACCTGTCCAGAAAACCTTCTTCTTGTACAATATCTACAATACATGGAGCATTGATTGGTTACCAAGAACAATACTCTATCAGGATACCTATGAGTTATACCTGGTACAGGAGAATCTTCATCTTCATCCAACGGATCTTCTAGATCATAGTGACTCTTCATAATTTCAGCAGATAATGGAACAGATTGCATGCGTATTGGACATCGTACATCATCTGGATTCATTAAAGATGCATAATAAGGAGTTATATTCAAAGGTATCGTTTGTAGAGAAATTTTCACTCCTTCTTCTTCTTCAGCAGTTAAGTTTACAACTTTCTTTAAATCATCTAACGTTTTAATAGTGTTCGTTAATTGCCAATGCCAGTCATCCCATTGCTCTTGGGTAATATCTTTCCAAAGTTCAATTTCCCTATAATGTCTTCTTTCACCTGGTTTAAGTTTAGTCTGCATGAATCACCTCTCCTTTGATGTTGGTATAAATAGTCATGAGTTCCTTTGTCAATTCTTTCGCAGGCTCCTCATTCTCATTTAAGTAAAAATGACCACCATTAAAATACTTACACTTATAGTCATTGAGCGTCATTTTCTCCCATAGCTTCACTTCCTCATCAGGAACTGCTGAATCTTGTGCACCTAGCCAAAGTTCCATTGGATAGTTGATAAATGCTTTGTCATCGAATTTAAATGTATCAAGTAAATGAAAATCTCTGCCTGTAACATCAACGATTGAATTAAACAGCTTCGAGTCAGACTCAAGCTCATTTGGCACTCCACCTAGCCTTCTAATATCTGCTATGACACTTTCCCTCGTTCGCCTCGTAAACGGAGCTTCAGGATGCGTCGCATTATTAGATACAGTTATAGGGGACCTAGCAGCTGAAATGATTAATTTTTGAATATATTGACTTTTATCATCCAGTAAACTTGATAAAGCATAGACAAATAGTCCACCTAAACTATGACCAAATAAAACGGCTGGGCGATCAATATAATGAAATACTGTTTTAAAAAGATATTCTTTTGCCTCACAAAATGTTGATAGAAACGGTAAATCATTAGTCATTCCTCTACCAGGTAATTCGAACAAACATACTTCTATATCTTCAGATAAATCTCTCACTAAAGGAACCATCGAAAGTGCCGAACCTCCAGCATGATGAAAACATAGCAATTTTAATTTTGCATGTGGATTTGGGTTATATACTAGATATCCTTTTTCTTGTTTCATCTTCACAATCTATGACCACCTATTATTTTCATAGCTTCCTCCACTGAAAGCTCGCCTTGTTTCACTTTTTCAAGTACTTCAATTTTGCTGTAAGATGGAACAGTACTTTCTTGGATAGGCACAGCTTCTTTTCTAGCCGTAATTTCTTCTACAAACCGATTAATCGTTGGATATCTGAAAAGATCACCAACTACAAACTCATACGAAGGCAACACTTTTCTAAGTAAGTTATATAATTTCAGTACAATTAAAGAATGGCCACCTTGATCGAATAGGCTACGATTCAACTGTACCTTTTTTCCTAAAACTACTTCCCATGTCTCTCTTACAATATCAACCATATCTCCTGACATTGAGATAGTCGATGTATCGGTTAACTGATTAAGTAATTCTTCAGCTTGTTTCCTTAGCAAAACTCTATCAATCTTGCCATTCGTATTGCGGGGTAGCCTTTCTAAAGGAACAATAATATTCGGAATAGCAAAATCCGGAAGTATCTTAGAGATACTACTATTAATGGTCTCAATACTTTGGTCTGTTCCACTTATAAAGGCAATTAAAGTATTTTCACCGTTATTACTTGGAAGACAGATAACAAAACATTCCATACCTGGTTGAAGGGATAATAACGCGTTCTCTACTTCTCCTAATTCTAATCGATAGCCTCGAATTTTTACTTGCTGATCACTGCGCCCATAAAATTCAATCACTCCATTAGCGTTCAACCTAACTAAATCACCAGTCCGGAAGTAGTTAACATCATTCAGAGTATAACTATTTGAGGTAACTAAACCCTCCTCGGTTACATAGCCTTTTGTTACTTGTTTCCCTCCAATGTGTAGTTCACCTATCATGCCAGGGGCTACCGAATTACCTGATTTATCAACAATTCTCACCATTGTTCCTGGTAATGGTTTACCTATTGGACAAAGTCCGGATTTAGAACTGTCATGATTGTTATTACACGTATAAACTAGAGACTCAATTGTACATTCACTTAGACCATAACCATTGTAAAAATTGACGCCGTCCCAAAGCATGTCACATATTTCATTCTTTTCTTCAAGTCTGAACGTATCAGCACCTACCACTATCGTTTTTAAATCTTTTAAGATAATATTTACCTCATTTAAATAGTGAATAAATTCCCTTACTAAAACAGGTGTTGACTCCAAAAACGAAATTTTATATTTAGCTGCCATTTCTGCTAAATATGCCATATCAATTCTTTTATCTTCCTCGCAAACGAACAAGCAGCCATTCGTTGACCATGCCTTCAGCAAATCACCTAAAAAAACATCGGATGTCCAACTCCCTAGTTGAAGAACATGTTGTTCACTAGAAAGGTCATAAAATTGTTTCCAGCTTTGGATTAGTTGTAACAACCCTTCTGCTTTCAATGAAACGATTTTAGGTTCCCCTGTACTACCAGAAGTAGAAATATAATATGCCACATCTTCCGAATTAAATCTGTAAGCCTCGCTCATCATTTCTTTCTCATCCATACTACGTTCAATAATGGTTGGAATGTTATCTAGGAATAATGATGTTTTTGGCTGCAATATGTCTAATGTACGTTTAGTCCTTGCTTCAGGTATACTCGTATCAATAGCACACCATGCCGCACCTATTGTCCAAGCAGCAAAAATACCGATTGCTGTTTCAATACTTTTCTTTCCTACCAGTGCAACTGTATCCCCGCTCTGTACTCCTTCTTCGAGCAGTTGATTTGCCACAATATTGCTATATCTTTTGACATCACGATAACTTAAATTTCTTTGACCATCTGAAATGGCTAAGGAATCATCCCTATGGTCTCCTAAAATGGATTGAATTGAAAAATTTTCAGACGTAGTAGAAAATTCTGTCGTCAAAACATTTTTTAAATATAGCTCTTCGCCTTGTGTTAAGTTAATATTTTGGACCAACATATTATTATAGTTATCTATATTTTCAAATATATACTCAAGTGAATCTAGAAGTCTTAGAAGCTCCGTTTTCTCATAACGTTGTTGATCCCAACCTAATCGTAAGCATATGGAGTCTTGCGTAATATCAAATGTTACCGATAATGGATCAGAGCTTGTTCCATATTGGTGAACCAAATCACCATTCTTTTTATTATTTAAAGTTCCCTTGAAATTTTGGAAAATAACAGAGGTTTTAAAGATTTCTGTATCTCCAGACACCCCACCAAACTGTAATAATTTAGAATACGGAACTCCGCTGTTTTCAGAAACATCTTGCAGATGATCCATTGTCTGTAGACATACTTCTTTTAATGTTAGTTCATCTTCTATATCTATTTTGACGGGTAATGTGTTTATAAGCATTCCATTCATATCACTCGACTCTATTAATTGATATGGTCTTAATGCAAAAGTCGATCCTACGTATAGCTTATTCGTATGTTGATATCGATTGATTAACACGCCCCATATTGTTAAAGCAATACTTGAAGTTGTAACTCTATTCTTTATGCTATAGGCATGAAGATTTTCTGCCGCTCTCTTGCTTAACTCTTTATCGATATACATGAATAATGGCTTTTGAGTAATATGTTGTGACTTTTCTATAGCTAATGTTTCGGCTTCAGCTAAATCACTTAATACATTTCCCCAATATTTTTCCAGTCCTTTTTGATACATTGGATCACTAATATAATGTAAATAAGGTTCTATATCTGGACGAATGGCTAATGAAGTGACATCCTTATTTAACAGCTTAAAGAAATCTTCAAGTGTTTGAGCAATTGACCAACCATCCATAATGATATGATGATGCACCCATACTAATAAGTTTTTAGATGGTTTCCAATTTTGAATAAGATAAAATTGTTGCGTCTTATTCAGCATCTTTTGCTGTAGCCTACCAATCTCACTTTTAAACCAATTCTCTATATTCATAAATTCATCTTGAATCCTTAAATAATTAACCTCGACTACATTGATGTCTTCTACATTGTTTTGAATAATTTGGATTGGTTCTATCTCTTGCTGCCACTCAAATTTTGTTCTTAATGCTGGGTTGGCTTTGGCAGTATTTAACCAAGCATCTTGAATCTCTTCGAATGTAAATGAATTAGGAATTTCATAAGATAAAATTTGCCAATATGCATCTGATGTTGGGTCCTTTAACGTTTCCATTAACATAACTAGCTGCAATGGTGTTAACGCGAGTTTCTTATCATTTTGTAGCATTCTATACTAACCTCCTTCCATATTATTTAAGTATGAGAGACATTTCTGATACCGTCGGGTGCTTCAAAAAGTCTTTCGGAGTAATGTCAATACCATTGGTACGCAATTTAGATACTATTTGAAGAGATTTAATGGAATCTCCACCGATTTCAAAAAAGTTATCATCAATACCTATTTCATTAACCTTTAGTACTTCAGCCCATATTTCTACAATTGATTTTTCCAGTTCAGTTGTTGGCTCCCTGAAATTATTTTGAGCACCATCGGAAAGGTATTGTGAAGCTTCTAAGCTAAGTAGTTTTCTGTCTCTTTTTCCGCTAGATGTTAATGGTAATCTATCTAACTCAACGAACATTGATGGGATATACGTTGCCGGTAAATCTTTAGAGACAGCTTTTTTCAAGTCATTTCTACTTAGACTATCTTTTAAATTTAAAGTGTAGAAGCAAACTAAACATGGTTTGTTATTTTGATCATTCCCTAATACTACCGCTGCATCATTAACTTGTGGTTGCTGTATTACACACGCTTCGATTTCTTCTATCTCAATCCTTACACCGTTTACCTTAACTTGTGAATCCTTTCTTCCTAGAAAATCTAAACTGCCATTCGCTGAAATTTTTACCAAATCACCAGATTTGTAAAAGGTTTTACCATTTCGCTCTACAAAAGCTTTACTTGTTTCTATTTCATCCTTGAAATAACCTTTTGCTAAAGAAGGCCCTCCAATCATTAATTCACCTGGAAAACCTTTTGGAACTGGTAGCCCAGCTTCATCGACAACTTCTATTTCTACATAAGGTAATGGAAAACCAATATTATAGTGATCTTTTGTTACCTGTTGAACAGTAACTTCAATCCCTGCCTCAGTTGGACCATATAAATTGAATGCTTCGACTTGTGGTAACAACTCATTTATTTTTTTAGCTAATGGAGCTGGCAGAGCTTCCCCACTTAAATGAAGATATTTTAATGGTAAATTGTAATCTTTTTGAGAGTCCATTTCATTGAGCATTAATTGCAACACAGAAGGGACAAAATGACACAAGTCAATTGACTTATCACTAATAAAATTCAATAAACCTAAAGGATCCCGATGCAAGTCTTTAGGAGCAACAACTAACGTAGCACCTGTACAAAGGGTATAAAATATTTCCCAAACAGATACATCAAATGTATATGGCGTTTTAAACAATGTTTTATTACCAGGTTTAATCTTATTTTGGTTTTTTTGCCATTCAATGCGTAAAGAAGCCCCTAAATGTGGACATACTACACCTTTCGGCTCACCCGTCGATCCAGAAGTAAACATAAGATATGCTGAATCATGGACAGAGACACTCCTCATTGCTTTTATATTATTTTTAACGCTATTTTTTTCTAAAGTATTTACAATTTCCCATTCTCCATAGGGTATTTCATCTATTGTATTTACCATTAAAACTTTTGGATTTAATCTCGCTAATAATTTCTGTGTTCTTGCTATAGGATGCTCCGTATCTAAAGGCACATATACTGCGCCTGCCTTCAGAACACCTAGTATTACTGCGATGACATCAATTCCCCTGTCCATATAAATAGGCACATAATCACCTTTTGCAATACCCATTGATAGCAGTAATGAAGCATATTTTTCTGCTTCTTGATTGAGTTGTTCATATGTTAAAGCTCTATCCAGCTCTTGAATGGCAATATAATCCTTATATTTTCTCGCTGCCTCTTCAAATTGACAGTGTAGTGGCTTAGCCTTTTGTATTAGTCCTCCATTATCGTTAGCGGATATAATGGAACCTTTTGTAAATGCAGAACTCCACAAATTATCTGGTTCATTAATTAATGAAGCAAGTAATCTAAAATAATTCTTCGCCAACAATTGAATCTCTATTTCTGTGAAATGAGCAAATGAATATTCTATATGTCCTTTTACTTCTCCGTTCTCCACATTGAAGAAACAACTTAAAGGAAATCTTGATCCACCAGTATCTTGCTCGATAAAACTTGTGTTGATATTCTTTAAATCCATTTCAAGATTCACTTTAAGACTGAATGTATTATTTACTACATCAAAATACTCTCTTTTATCAATGTTAGCCGCAATATCAACAATAGAGAAATCTCCATGAGCAATATTTTCATGTACAGTGTTACTGATTTCATGCAGGAGCTCTTTAAAGGAGGCATTTTTATTTAATGAAAGCGTTAAAGGAACTAAATTAACAAACATGCCAACATCATTTAAATTTTCATTTGTCCTACCATGATAAGGAACTCCTATCGTTATTGTGTCCTGCATACAATATTTTGCTAAATTTAGTGCCCAAGCAGTAAGTAATATTGTAAACTGACTCAATTTCATCTCCTGTGAAAATTGATCAATTTTTTTACCTAGCCCTCTATTGCTTTCAATCTCAAAAATCTTTCCAATTCTTATATATTCTTCGGATTTCTCTCGAATAGGCAGTTGAGCGAGTTTAAATGTCTTAGATTGCTCAACCCAAAAATCCTTTAAATTTTGATCCTTTGATTTATTAACCAATTTATTTATATTATTATATAAATTTTCAGAACTACTTGATTTGATGTCATCTCTAGTAATTTCCTCATTATAAACTTTAGCTATATTTTGAAGTATATTTTTTAAAGATAAGCCATCACATACAATATGATGAGAGACAAGTACAAAAACGGCTCCAGCATTCTCTGTATGAATGACTGCCCCTCTAAACAATACATCGCTCTCTAACTGGAAAGGTTGATTATAAATTGTCTTTGCAAGTGAGCGTGCCTCCTCCATATTTTTCACCTGTAAGATTTGAATGTGATGATCCACGTGCTCTGCTATCTCATCTATATTTCTAATTTTTTGTTCAATTCCATAGGAGGCATTTTCTCTAAAATTCACAAAAAAGGCAGCATTTTTCTTAATGTTATGCACAAAGGCACTATAAAACTTACGTTCATCGAAAAGACCGTTAATATGAAAAGTAGCACCTACATTATAAAATGGATTTCCTTCATTTGTTTTCCATAAATACCAAAGCCCTTTCTGCATACTCGTTGCAGGGAACCACTCGTTTTTATTATATACAGTAGGTTCATTGTTTGTTGATAGGGCTGGTAAAGTAGAAAGAATATCCAATAAATTACATGGTTTTCTCTGTTGCTGTACTTGCCATGGTAAACAATCAACATGAAACGCTTTTGACACTTTCACAGCAATTTCTGCCGCATCTAAGGAATTTCCTCCAACTTCAAACAAATCTGTTTGTGATGAGCATTTTAAGTCTAAGGTAGAAGAAAAAATATCAATAATCTTCTGCAAAGACTCACTTATATTCGTTGAAGATTCACTTAATTGTTTTCTGTTGAAATAGTCAATATGCTGTTTGTTCAACAATTCTCGATCTATTTTCCCGTTTCTAGTCAACGGTAAATGTTTATGAAAAATAAGTTGAACTGGTATCATATTGTTAGGCAGCTTGTCTTTTAAATAGCTAAATAATTCGAGTTCTGAAATAGAGGATTCCTCTTCTAATACAATGGATGCTGTCAATAGCGTATTTGAAGCTATATGTATTGGTAATGCTATAGCTTGACTTACTCTATTATGTTTTTGAAGAGTACTCTCTATATCCCCTAATTCAATTCTCACTCCATTAATGCTTAATTGAAAATCTTCCCTACCATGGAAATGGAACTTCCCTTGAAGATCTCTGCTGACGACATCCCCAGTGTTGTAGGCTCTTACATTTTCACCGTCAATGTCTAACTGTTTAAATTTTTCATTTGTCTCATGCGGCAAATTAATATATTCTCTTGCTAATCCCTCACCAGATATCCATAATGTTCCTTTTCTATCAACTTCATGAATGATTTGTAAATTTCGATCTAAAATAAAACACTTTACATAAGGTAAAGCAGAGCCTATATGAGGTAGCTTTTTCGCCTTACCATCCGCTCTCTCCACAATTCCAGAAGTACTTACAACAGTCCCTTCACTTGGTCCATAATTGTTTACTACATGAAAAGGTAAATCTTTTGAAGGGTACTTTGTTAGTTTATCTCCCCCTACCAAAAGATATTTTAAAGCTACATGACTATGATCCCAGCCGAGTTCCATTAGTCGCTCTGCAATTGGCGTAGATACAAATGAATGCGTTACTTGATGCTTTATCCAAGTATTTTTTAATAGCTCTGGGTTCAGTCTTTCATCTTTTGTCGTCATATAAATAGATGCTCTTGAAGCTATTGCTCCCCAAATCTCCCATATGGAAGCGTCGAATCCAGGTGAAGAGGTTAAAGATACTATTGAATCTTTTGTCACATCAAACGTTTTTGTATGCCAATCGATTAATCGATTTAAAGATTGCCACTCAACGACTACACCCTTAGGTTTGCCTGTAGTACCTGATGTAAAGACAATATAAGCAGCTGATTTTACAGAAAAATGAATATTTATGTTAATTTCTTTATGATCCAAGTTAAAATGTTGAAGAGCATCATCAAGCTTAAAAGTGATCTGATCTTGAAAAGCATTTGCCTTATAAATATCCTGATGCGTAATTATTATGCTAGGTTTGATATCGTCAATGATGTTGTCGATTCTGTCCTTTGGTGTCTCTGGATCGATACAAACAATAACCCCACCAGCAATAAATGTGGATAAATGTGCAACAAGAAGAGCTGGTGACCTTCTAAGAACAATCAAAACATTTTGTTCAGCACCCGGTTTAATCCCCTTCTCTTGCATTGCGGTTGCTAATTTAAACGCTTTATTAGCCAGTTGTTTTAAACTGTATTTATTTTGATTGAACCATAAGCTTTGTTCGTCATAGTAATTGATTTCTTCACTAAAAAAACTTTCATAGAAATTTGACATTCTATTACCCCAATCTAACAAATTATTTAGAAGCATTAATTTTTAGATATTTAGAATATAAATTTGGATTTGCGATTGATAATTTTAGAAATTCCAGTGTTTCATTTTTAGGAAACCCTTTATGCATTAAAATGGAAAAAAATTGTTGAGATAAACTTGCAACTCTGTGAGATTCCACTGTCATTTGTTTGCTCTCTTTCATCTCTTTTAATTCCTGTTTAATGATCTGATAGGGAGAATGGATTTCTTTCTCAAAGTCCTGCTTATCGATTTTTTCTTTAAAAGGAGTCCCAATAATAACTCTTAAACACGCTTGTAAAAAGTGGATAGTTTCTTCTACTTTGAATGTATTTTCATTAAGATTATTTAAAATAGAATGGATGCCATTTTTCTCGTTAACCGGTATTGCCCGATAGTCAGGATATTCCATCTTCATAATATCCGTTAGAATCGTTTTAGGACCCATCTCAATAAATGTGCCAACGTCTTTATTAATGAGTACGTCCATAACTTTTGGCCATCTCACACTTTCCGTAAGTTGTCTACTTAATTGATCTGCTATTTCGTCAGCCCTACTATATAGTTGACCTGAAGCACAGGAAAATATAGGATATCGACAATCATTCATCTGTGTTTGTTGCAGAGCTGCTTGAAATCTTTTTTCTGCTGGCTTCATGAGTCTACTATGAGCAGGAACACTAACAGGTAATATCTTTGTAACCGCTCCCTTTTTCTGTAACTCAATAGAGGCCTGCTCCAATGCATTTTTATGACCACTTAGTACGATTTGATTTGTCGAATTAAAATTTGCAACAGTTACATGATTATTGTCAGTATCTATTCTTTGACATACTGCCTCTACTTCTTCTCCAATAAGTCCAAAACAAACAACCATACCACCATCTTGAGTACATTCACTCATAGCAGTTGCACGAAGCTTTACTAATTCAACTGCCTTGGCAAAAGGGATTCCGTCGGCAGCAACTACTGCCGACAGTTCACCTAGACTATGTCCAGTTAAATAGAGTTGTTTTACATCATTATTTTTTTTAAATATCTCCCAGCAGGCAATGCTATAAACTAGAATTGCAGGCTGAACTATTACCGTATTACGAAGTTCTCCATTGTTATTTTCACATGCTTTCAATAAATCATAGCCTAATATATCGCTAGCCTCATTATACAGATCACGAGCTATTTGATAATTTTTGTATAATTCTTGTCCCATAGAATCGTATTGTGAACCTTGACCCGGAAATACAATTGCAGTGTTCAAACGATATCCCTCCCAATGTTAATAGTCATTTTCCTTTCAACTCAATGCTTATTCAATAGTAGAGATAGTGCCTCTTCTGATGAAATGTCATCACTTTCAAATGCCTCTAGAATATCGCTTAATTCATCTTTGGCATTATAAAAATGATCGCAGTATACAATTTGGTCTTGGAATGTAGGATTACTATATAAATCAGAGATTTCAAATTTTAAATCAATGAATTTATTTTTAAATAAATGAACAAATCTTAAAGCACTTAAAGAACTTCCTCCTAAACTAAAGAAATTATCAATTTCTTTAATCGTTGAAATACCTAAAACTGTTTTCCAAATTTCACGTATACTCGCTTCAATCTCAGATAGTGTAAACTCACTTTTCACTACTACTTCTTCCGTTGAAATACTTTCGTTTTGATTATTTTTTGACTGATTAAAGCGCTCTACTTCGTTCCAAAAACGCTCGCCAAATGGAATTTTAATAACTGGTTTAAGATAATGGACTTGCTCTAAATCAAAACGTGAAATCAGACTCCATTCATAGCCTTTAGTGAAAAATAAGTTCAATGAATTTTGGAAATCTACAAAATCAATTGGAGGTATGGCCGTATCACTCCCAAAATCTTTTTTATCGTCTAGTATTAACGTAAAGTTCATCGTTTTACCGTTGATTCCTTTTTGATTCAAATACCCAGCCATTGAGTCTAAATATTGATTCACAGCGCAGCATTCACTTGCAGATTTTGTACCCATTAAAGAAGAGATTGAAGAAAATAGGATAAAGAAATCTAATGGCTCTGGATTTAATTCTTTTTCCACTAAATAAGTGCCGATTACTCGGTTATGAATACCTTTTTTGAATTGACTAAGCGTTAATTCTTTTATCCATAGATGGTAAAGTTGTTTGACTAACATGAACGCTCCATTGATTTCACCAAAATCCTGTCTAATTTTCGCAAATGTTTCTTTAACAGCATGTTCATCTGTCACATCACACTGCAAGATTGTAACTGTAGAACCTCGACTTTCAATCTCCATAATTGACGTCAGTTTATAAATCAACATTTCATCTTCTGCTTGATTATTCTCAATAATCTTTGCCCATTCCATTCGGTCTGGTAATAAATTTCTAGCTAATAAAATTATATTGACATTTTGCTTTTCACTTAAAAACTTCCCTAATTGAACACCTAAATATCCTGTACCACCTGCAATAACATAGTTTCCATTCTCTCTTACTATAATTTCATTACCATTAAAATCATCGCTTTGTCTTTCAATAACTTTTGTATATCTTTTTGATTTTCTAAATGCCACTAATTCTGGGCGAAGCTCTTTATCTTGTTGTAACTCTTTTAATAATTGTGTAGCAATGTCTTGAGAACTTCCGTCTAAATCATGATCGATCGAATAGGATGAAATAGTCGGCTGTTCCTGTGAGATAACTTTCGCTAAGCCAAAAGTTGTTACCCTAGCAGGAATTATTTTTTCATTGTACTGAACTTGCTCTGTTAATGACGACATGACATTTAATTGAATTGGATGCGTAACTTCAAACTCTAATAACATCTTTGTTATATTGAATAGTGAGAAAATACCTTCTTCTTGGGATTTCTCCATATTTTCTTTTGTTTCCATTGTTTCATCTAAGTGCTTGAATGTGTAAGAATGGATAATCCCTTTTAAATTCCTTAATTCATCCACACCTATATTTTCAAACAGCTTATACATATCTTTTTCGGAATTTATGTCAATACCATATTGTTCCGTTGTATATTTTACAAATTTGTCTGATTCAAGTACTTCAATTATTTTTATACCTAAAGCAGCCATTCTATTTTTTAGCTCAACTATATTTTCATCATCTTTATTCACAAAGAAAAGCCAAGTTGATCCTGCTTTTAATGCTACATCAGTAGTCGTATTATCATAAGGATAATATAACCATTTCTTTTCGAAAAATAGCTCTTTCGTCTGATTTTGGAATGCCTCTTTACTAGATGGCCATATTCTTCTTGTATTAAAAATACTGACTGGCAACGGAAGTAATTGCCCATCTTTAAATAATTCGCGACATTCCTCTGTAACATTGTTACCTTCTAAGTATCGCTGCATTAGCGCTTTATCTGCTGATGATGAAGCGGTAAATTCATCTAGATTTTTAATACTATCAACTTGTGTTTCATGTTCATCAGCTAAAAATATGCCTTGTGTATAAAAATTCTTCGGGACCTTTTCAAATGTTCTTACATTTAATAATCTTTCGACTTTTCGAAGTAGTTCATGACAATCGCTTGCAAAAATACATACTCTAGACTGTTCATGGCTTCTTCTATTATTTAATGTATAGGCTAAATCTTGAATACTGTAATTTTCATTATTTTTAAGATGACTAGCTAAGGTTTTTATTTGATCCCAAAGCGCTCTACGAGTTTTACTTGAAATAAACAACGGTGTCAGTTTTTCAGTTACTTGCTCCTGTTTATGATGTCGATACTCCTCTAGTACCACATGAACATTCGTGCCACTTATGCCTATTGAATTAACACCTGCTCTTAAAATTTTATGCTCATCAAACGTTTTATTTTCTGAGCTGACTTTGAACGGTGTTTCTTTGAAGCTTATTTTAGGATTTTCTGCTACAAAATGATTAAGACCTGGAACTGTTCTTTTTTCGATGGATAGTACAGCTTTTATTAATCCTGCAATACCTGCAGCATCACCCATATGGCCAAAATTCGACTTAATTGAACCTAATTGACATTCAACAGTCTTATTTGATTTTTGTAGATAGGCCTTTTTAAGTCCCTCTACTTCGAGTAAATCACCTACTTGAGTACCTGCGCCATGCGCCTCAACAAAATCAATATCATTAAATGATAACTTTGCATCTTCCAGAGCATCCATGATTGCTTTAGATTGAGCGTCAGGATTCGGAACTTGCATCCCATTTGATGCACCATCGCTACTTATACTTGAACCCTTTAAGACAGCATGAATGTGATTGTTGTCGTTTATGGCATCAGATAATCTCTTTAGAACAATAGCAGCAACCCCTTCACCTCCGATAATTCCATCTGCACTTTCATCAAATGGTGAACATCTATATTTTGTGCTTCTTACAACATAATCAGGCGCTTCCTCTTCCCAATAAGGAAATAAATTCAAATTCACTCCAGCGACTACCGCTAAGTTACAATCCCCCTGCTTAAGCGCATTTTTAGCAACATGAACAGCGGCTAAAGAAGAGGAACAACTCGTATTAATTGTCATAACTGGACCTTTAAGATCGAATGCATATGATAAATGGTAGCCCAGATTAGCAGGTATATTTGAAATAAAAGCCCGCTCATCTTTTTCTTCAAATAAATTTAAATAATCAAATGCAGGATGAGGAGTATGCGCTATAAATACGCCAGTATTTGAATCCTTTAGATGATTTTCCTTGTATCCTGCCATGTACAAGGACTCTAATGCAACCTGTAAAAACAAACGCTCCGCTGGCCCCATAAATTGAGCTTCATGTTCATTCAATCCGAATTGTTCAGGGTCAAACTGTTCAATGTTCGTTAGCCATGAGCCATACGATCTTGGATCATTCGTTAGATTATTTTTCAAATGGTTATACATGTCATGCAATTTAGGGTTAGAATTAACAATTAAATCAAAACGCTCTTTTGAAAATTCAGTCACAAAATCCTTTTTATTTATGAGACCTGTCCATAGATCATCCAGGTTTGAGACATTAGGAAATCTTAAAGACATACCAACAATTGCGAGTGGTTCACTTGTTTCTTTTTCCATTTCATCTAGTAAATTTAATGCTAAATTTGTATCCAACTTATTTTCTTCTACTAAACTTAATATTTTTTTAGACATTGTGCTGTACATCATTTTCTTCTCTCCTATCAAAGTCTTTAATGTATTTTAGTTGAGCGAAAATTGCCACAGTTAATATAATTAAGCCTCCAGCTAGTAGGAGTAGTGTCCCATACACTCCTCGTTCTCCACTACCTAAATAAGGGATAATATTTACGTTTGAGGCAACTAATTTATCAGCAAGTATTCCTCCTAAAATGTAAGCGACGGGTAATGAAATCCAAGCGAATGTTCTAGCAATTGAAAAAACTCTTCCTAATAAATTGGGCTCCGTATGAAGTTGAATTAAAGTTAGTGTACCTGTATTAACCACTGGCAGTAATAACCCTAAACCTCCCCAAAAAACGGCAATTAATAGCATATTATTGAATAACCCTGTTAACGTTATAAAAACACCAATACCAAAATTCGAAATTAGTACTAACCATATGATGTGTTTCTTCAATTTGATGAATGACATTAGTATTCCGCCTAATACCATCCCTCCTCCATATATAGAGCTTAGTAAACCAAATTGTTCAACAGTTCCAAAGCTCAATATATACGGCTGTCCAACTACTTGATTGAACCCTAGTGCAAAATTTAAAACCGTAAATAGTAACACTAACGTAAGAAGTGATTTATGCTTGATTAAATAATTGAAACCATCTTTTAGATCACCTAAAATGGAGTTATTTTCATTGCTATCTTCATTGTCACTGTTCTCTTTCACGCTTAATTTTGTCCAAAGTATTAAGAGAATAGGAATGGCAATACAATAAGTAACTAGCTCTGCCCCAATGATATAGATAATACTTCCAAATCCCATTATTACACCACCAATAACAGGACCCAGAACATCACTAGTCGATGATGCCATGGAAAATACACCATTAGCTCTAGATAACTTTTCCTTTGGCACTAGGTTAGGTGCTAATGTTTGTAATGCTGGTGTTTGCATAGAGCTAACTATAGAAAGAGATATAGCACCAGCAATTACATGAACCATACTTATATTCCCTAGTAAAAGGGAGGAGAAAATTATTGAAGAAATAATTAGTCCAATAATATCTCCTAGTAATATTAATAATCGTGGACCTTTCCTATCTATCCAAATTCCTATAAAAGGCGATAACACAATTGCTGGTAGAAATCCCGCAACTAAAACGACCGCAAAACTAGATACTTGACCTGTACTTTGGTAAGCCCAGACACCAAGCCCAAACCTTGCAACAGAAGAACCTAATAAAGATATAAAATGAGTAGCTACAACCATTAAAAAGATTGTAAATCCTCTGTTTGTTGGTTTGCTAAAATAAGTTATCATGTACTTTGGGGCTCCTTTGCATTTCCACTACATTCAACCAAAGCTTCTTCAAACTTAGATAAGAGATGTTGAGCTTTTTCATTACTAATCACTTGTGTATCTACCTCTAAGCTTAGATTAAGTTTTCCATCCAAAATAAAGATGTTTATTTCCAAAATATTAGAAAGTTCATTATCAGGATGAATAGCAGGGGCCTGAGGAAGATTTGAGGAGTACTGTAGCACTCCGTTCCCTCCATTTTTACTATTTGTGGAAGTACTAATATCGTTATCAAAATCCCCTAAATAATTGACCAATATTGATGGTTGAATATGCTTAATGTTGTTATTTTCTTTGATCCACCTTGCTATCATAAAGTCCAGTCCACTGCCAATTTCGCTCAATGCTTGTCCAACTGTGTAAAGCATTTCTTCGACAGTATTTATTGTCACCTGTAGCGGATACATCGTAGTAAACCAACCTATTGTTCTACTAAGATCTAATGCTGATTGGCGACTATCTCGTCCATGCCCTTCAAAGTTAAATAACACATCTTTTTGACCGAATATTTGACTAAACGCTTGAGCAAATGTTACGGCAATAAGAACATCAGGTTTATAAATTTCTGAATGTTTTCTAGCATTTAAAAATTGCTTTGTACTTTCCTCACTTAGCGTTTTCGTTACATGATATCGATCCTTAAATAAATAATCTTTTCTGACAGGCTGAATGCATAATGGATGTACATTTTCCACATCTATATTTTCCCAATAAGAATAATTCGTGTGTAATTCTTTTTTATACAATTCTCCTATCCAATCCGAAAATTGCGTCATAGGGAAGCTAATCTTATCTTCACCATTTACAATAGCTACATAATTATTTTCTAATTCCTCTAATAGAACCCTCCATGAAACTCCGTCAACGACTAGATGGTGAATAAAGAATGTTAAAATAGGCTTCTTAGCTGTTAGGAACACTACTGCTCCTATTGGTAATACCTTTCCAAAATTAAAGTTATTTTGTAATTGGAATTGAATCTTTTCAATTTCTTCTTTTAACATACTTGGAGGTGTTAATTTTAGATCTTTCACAATTAGCTTAAATGTGTTGACTAAGCTTGGTTCAACAAAAGCCTTTGGTTTGCTCTCGTTCACATCAAACCATGTCAGCAAGCTCTCATTAACCGAAATAATTGATTGGAAAGACTTTTCTAAAGCAGCCACATCCACTTTCTCAGGCAATTCTACTGACATTAATAAGTTCCAATAGTGGGCATGTTTAAATGTTTGTTGGAAGAACCATCTTTGCATTGGAGCAAGTGGAATCTCCTTAGAACTTAATTCCTGCCATTCTTTTTGAATGTCCATTTCTTTAGTAGTGTTCATAGCGATTTTTCGAATACTTCTACAATTAAAGATATGGTCAATTTTCAAATTAATATTTTTTTCCTTTGCCTTTGAGATAAACTTTAATGCCTTGATGGAGTCTCCTCCAATTTTAAAGAAATCAGAATCAATGTTAAATTGACGGTCACTTAAAATCCCTTTTAGTATAGACAGCAACTCTCTTTCAACCTCTGTCAAACTACTAATATCATCTGTCTGAACTATTCTGTCGTCGTATAATTCAGGGCTTGGCAGTGAAAGTCTATCTACTTTTCCACTATTAGCCATTGGAATTTGTTCTATTTTTTGATAATACGTAGGAATTAAAGATTCTGGTAAATATCGTAAAAGGTACTTTTCAATATCTCTTTGATTAATCTCTTGTTGACTGACTAAGTAAGCACACAGCTGTTCACCAGATTCATTTTTATATAATTTAACCACAGCATCTTTAATACTTGGGATTTCTCGCAAATATCTTTCGATTTCTTCTAGCTCCACTCTATGGCCACGAATTTTAACCATATTATCTTTACGTCCATAACAAACGATTTTTCCGTTAGGCAATACTTGCCCCAAATCACCTGTCTTATATAAATAGCCTGAGTGTAAATGTTTAATATGATTAGCTATAAACTTAGTTCTAGTTAAATTAGGCTCTCCCAAATAGCCTAGGGCAACACTCTCACCACTTAATACGATTTCACCAACACCATATGAAGGGACTAGCTGATTCTGATTGTTCAAAATGTAAACAGAAGTGTTATGAATCGGTAATCCGATTGGCGCATGGATATAATCTGAATGTAAATCTTCTTCTGTTACTTCATGATAAATCGTTCCAACAGTAGCTTCAGTTGGCCCATATTCATTAATGATACGAGCATAAGGGAATTGATCTCTCAACGTTTTACATAATGATATATCTAAAGCTTCTCCCCCTAGGATGAAGCACTCTACATTTGGTGCAAATCTCTCATCCTCAATTAAATACTGGATCTGTTTAGGTGTGCCTTTTATCGTTATTGTTTCTTTTATTTTGGCTACACTTTCAAAAGCCTGATCGATTTCTCCTTCACAGCATATTATTTTTCCACCCGTTATTAACGGAATAAACATGGAAGTAATCGTTAAATCGACAGATATTGAAGTGAAAAATGGCATATTTAACGATCTTCCAGTAGATGAATAGTATGCAGTAGCCCAGTTCAAATAATTATTAAGGTTTTTACCTGAAACAACTACACCTTTTGGTTTTCCAGTACTACCGGATGTAAAGAGAATATATGCAGGAGAAGTTTTAGCAAAAGAATTTAACTCAATCTCTACATGCTCGTCTAGATGAATTGCTTCACTTAGCATATTTTTAGAGCTGCTTTGTTTATATTTTTCGCTCTTCTCTTTAACAATGATGACAGCATCAAATCTATATTGATTTAGCTCATTGCTTACAGTGTATGTCTTCTCAGAACATTCAATTTGTATATCAGCACCGATATCACTGAGAAGCTCTTTTAAAATTTCTTCATTAATAAATAAATCTGTATCCCAATCTAATTTAGTATTCTTATCCATATTTTCTTCTTTAAATGCTTGTAAAGAAGAGACAAATTCATCTTTTTTATCGATATTTAATAAATCTCCCAAGAAGATGATTCCGCCCTCTTTTAAAGAGTCAATAGCTTTTTGAAGTACCACCTTTAAATAGCCATAGCTCGGGAAACAATGAATAACACTATTAATGACAACCGCATCTAATGCTGTTTCAAACTTCTTAAAGGCATGAGCCTTGGAAATGTCAAATTGAATATTGTTAAAGTTAGATTTTTGGGCAATCTGTTTATTCCTCTCGATAATGGAGGAAGATAAATCCATAGCTGTATATGTTTTCGTATATGGAGCAAGAGCAAAAGTTGTCAAACCTGAGCCACATCCAAGCTCTAATACATTTGAATCTTGAGGTAAATACTTTCTTATTTTGTTTACTGCATTTTCCGCATACTCTTGCATTTCTAAGGAACTGAAAGCTTCACCTGTATAACTACTATTCCAACCACTAGCCTCTATTTCTGTTTTCTGCCCTTCTGCAAAATAGTTCCACAAAGATTCGTTCATTAATTCACTTGAATCAACAACAGCACACTGATCTAAATCTGTTTCTCCTAACACCATAACCGTTTGAATATTGTCATTTTCAAATAACAGCCTATTACACAATGAATAGAATTTCTTTTCTGAAATAATAACGTTAGCTTGACTTTGTTTGATAATAGATTCAATTCTTGCTTTTGGATTTTTAGGTGATACAGGTATAAATGTGACATTACTCATTAAACAAGATAAAATACCTAAAATGGCTGTTCTATTATTGTCAGAAATAATGACAATATTTTTGATTTCACTGTTGCTGTTCAATAATTTTCTTGCTATTGATTTACTTCTATCTACCAACTCTTGATATGTTAATGAACCTTCGTTATCTTCTAATGCTGTTTTTTGTGGGTTCTTTTCTGCCATCATTAAAATGGTATTTAAAAAGTTTCTGCCATCTTCGACAAATTGACCATTTATAACACTTTTACTATTTTCTACATCGGTGTTATTTAATTCATGCTCATGTAAAACCATTTCTAGTATTTGTAAATACGTTTCAATTAATGAATCAATAAATTTAGATGAATATACACCGTCATAATACTCAAGGTTGCAGAATAACTCTCCACTTGGTAATTCAACGAATTCGAATTCAAGATCCCATTTACTAGTTTTGTGTTCAGAAACAATAGGTGTTAATTCTGCATCGTCAAAAGCTGATGTCGTATTTTTAAATTTAAAATTTTGAAGTGCCACGTTTATATTAAATAAAGGTGAACGACTAGTATCTCGAGGTAAATCTAATTTCTCCACTAATAAATCGAAAGGATATTCTTGATGCTTAAAGCTATCCAATAACATGGTCTTGACATTTCTTAATAATGTAAGGAAATCATCCTGTTCTTCATAATTAATCCTTAATGGGATAGTATTTGTGAATAAACCAATAATTTTCTCTAATTCTTCATTCAATCTTCCAGATACTGGTGTCCCGATCACCATATCCGTATCTCCAGTCATCTGATTAATAAGTTTAAATACACTTGAAACTAAAACCATGTATAATGTACTTTCATGTGTATTAGCAAAAGTTCTTAATTGATCTGCTAATGTAGCACTAATATCAAACCTTTTTAGCTTTCCTGTATAGCGGAAAGTACTTGGTCTTAATTTATCGCCTGTGATTTCGGTAATCGGAAGACTTCCGCTTAATGTATGAAGCCAGTAATCTTCATGTTGTTTAAATCTACCACTTTCTATATTTTCACGTTGCCATGCAGCAAAATCTACATACGTATTTTCTATTTGTGGCAATGTTTCATGTATATTATTACTATTGTACAAAGTGAAAAGTTCATCCGATAATAGCGATAATGACCAGCCATCTACTATAATATGGTGCATCATTAAAGCAAACAGACTTTTATCTTTTCCTGTTTTATATACAAATACTCTTAAAAGGGGTCCCGTTTCCAAATCATACGGAGTTTCTTTCCAACGATTTATTTGATCCATAGCTTTTGCTTCAGCATTATCTTCTAAATGAAAATCTTTGTATTCAAATAAATAGTTTGGTTTTTGCAGTATTTTCTGTTTATTTCCATTCTCATGCTTTACAAAAACTGTTCTTAACGATTCATGTCTCTGTGAAAGTAAATCGAATGTTTGGCGTAATCTCTCAATGTCAACTAACCCGTTAACTTTAAAAATAAACGGAGTATTGTAAACCATTTTTTGATCTGTTAATTGTTCTATAATGCTTAATCTGTTTTGACCGTATGATAATGGATATTCATGATTTTCTACACTAATTTGAGGTATTTCCTCTGTTGATTTTGAATGATCATTGTTTAATTGTTTACTTAGTTGTTCAAATGTAAGGAATACATCATCTAATACAAAGTCTCTCTTAAATTGTTTTTTCAAACGAGTAATAAATTGTAGCCCTGAAAGAGAATTTCCACCTACTGATATAAAACTATCCGTCTGCTTAATATTCTCTGTTTCTAGGATTATTTCTGCTAAACGAATGATTTCTTCAAGATTTGTTTTTCCTTTTACCTCTATAGCCTTTACGCCAGCCTCACTCTGTAACCAATAAGATTTCTCATCAAAGTAGTATGTAGGTAAAGAAATTTTATGATTCTTCTCATCTTGGAATTGTTTATGCCAACTACATTTTTCACCTGTAATAAAATCTTCTGCCAATTTTTTGATATTGTGATCGTCATGGGTTGTCATATCAATAATTTTTTCCCAATTAGCCATATCAAGATTGATTAAATTTTTACATGCGGCTATTAGATCGTCTATTGTCTCAGCAATAATGGCTACTCTTATTTCATGATGCTCCCTACCTGTACACATCGTATATGCTAAATCACTTATATTAATCATATCCCCAGTTAAATTGGAGAAATGTTCAATAGTCCCTCGCAAAGATAATTCAGATTTAGCAGAAAAAGGAATAACATATGCTTTTTTATTATGATCTTTCTTATGGATTTCAGTCTTCGTTGGAGCTTCCTCTAATAGTAAATGTACATTTGTACCATTAAAGCCAAAACAACTTACACCAGCTACAATAGGTTCATTTTCTTTTTTATTTTTTTTAATATTAAATGGTAATGTCGGAATAAAAACTGGAGAATTGACAAAATCAATATGTGTATTTGGTTCAACTAAATTTATTGTAGGTGGAACTATTCCTTTTTTTATTACATGTAGCGCTTTGATTACACCCGATAAACCTGCAGCTCCATCAAGTAAGTGGCCAATATTTCCCTTCACAGAACCAATTGGCAAAAATTGTTTATCATTATTACTTCGTTCAACTGCTTCTTGAAGGCCTCGTATTTCAATAGGGTCACCTAAATGAGTACCTGTCCCATGCGCTTCAATATAGTCAATTTGCTCAGGCTTAATGCCAGCTAAATCCCAAGTTTCGGCTAATAAATCTGCATGTGCTTTAGGATTTGGTGCAGTAATACCTGCTGAAGTACCATCATTATTTACTTTAGAGGCAATTATAACAGCGTGGATATTATCATTATCTTCTATTGCTTGATCTAAAGGTTTTAATAACAGCGCTACTGCCCCTTCTCCTCTTCCTATCCCACTTGCTGAGTCGTCAAATGGCTTACACTTTTGTTGCTCAGACATAATACCCGCAGCATTCATAAAAAGTTTTTCACTATTTATTGGATAAGGAAAAATATTAACACCACCGACTAATGCCGTTTCACAATCATTATTCATTAAACCCACACAGGCTTCGTGAATTGCCAACATTGAAGAGGCACAGGTAGCATTCACAACATAAGACGGTCCTTTTAAATTAAAAATATAAGAAATTCTTGAGGCCGTAAAAGCAGGAATATTACCTGGAACACTTAATGGTGTGAATTCAGCCAATCCTTCAGAGTAATTGGTCATAGCTGCTGAAATGTAAACACCTGTATTTGAATTTTTTATACGACTCCCTGCATAACCAGCATCTTCAAAACATTGGTATGCAATTTGAAGGAATCTACGCTGTTGTGGATCCATCACTTTTGCTTCAGCAGCTGAAATATTAAAAAATCCAGCATCAAATTTATCAATTTCATCTAGCCATGCTGCATCCCAAAACGGCTTCTCCTTTGAAATTTTAAGTTTTTCCATATTATTAACAAGGAATCCCTCACACAACGCTTTCCTACTATCACTTAATTCTGTTATTTTGTCCTGTTCATTGCTTAAAACATTCCAAAATTCATCAAAATTTTTAGCACCAGGTAATTCCGCAGAAATTCCGATAATTGCAATCTTTTTATCTACTTTCGGTTTAGACTCACTTTTAATTTCATTCACCGATTCAATGATTTGTTTCGCTGCATTTTTTGTTAGTTCTTTATTTTTAAGAAGATTTAAAACTTGAGGTATTAATTTACTCATAATATTTATCCTCCTCTAATATCAGATTATTCAAAAAATATTTTTCTAAGGCCGAAAACTCTTTTATCTTTAGTTGTTGCTCTGATGGAAATTCATTCATTTTACTGCATACGGAAATTTTATAACCATTAATCAAGTTATATTGCTTGAAATAATAAGGATAAGGACTAATATTTTGTTCAATTGAAATTTCATTATTACTAGTCTCTATGGAGAAAGAATCTAAAGGAATGCTTAAACCTAATCCAATATTTTTCACAAAAGCTTCCTTCAAAGTCCATAAATCATAAAAATGTTCTTTTTTCCTTTCAGTTGGCGTTTGATTGTACGAAGCGTATTCTATACGTGAAAAATAATTTTTAATTATTTCATCATCGTAATTAGCTTTCATCTCTTCAATATCAATTCCTACATCACAATTGCCAATGACACATATGACCCATTCACCTGAATGAGAAATGTTAAATTCATAATCTCCATTGATACAGTATGGCTTCCCATATGTATTCGTTTGGATATTTATTTCAGAAGGATGACATTTTAAATGCTTCATCAATAAATATTTCATCAACAATTCAGCTATTAAGGATCTATATGCATCTATTTTATTTAAGTAAGCTTCTATTCTTCTTGCTTTTTTTGTACATACAAAATTCATTAGTTCAGAATAATTTGAAATATGTACAGGTACTTTAATTAAACAAATTTCTATCACATATCACGCCCCCAAAATGTTCTCCACAACCCCAGAGTAAAAATTCCTTAAAATTACATTAAAGGATATTTACTTATAAAAACAAATCTATTTTCCAATTACAATATTAAACACCCTGGAATAAATAGTCAATAAATAACCTGCCTTATTTTATAAAAAATACCAATTATGTTATATTTACCATTCGTTGTTCTTAGTCTATGAGTATTTACATAGAGTCTTGTTAGAACTACTAAAAATCACAAAAAAAAAGGATTCTTCCCTATAGAAGTCCTTTTAAAACAAAATTATACTATGTTGATATGTATGTTTATTAGGAAGTTTTCTATACCCAACACATTCAATCACTCAGATTAATTTCCAATACAAATCAGCAGAAGAATATTCTTCATAAAGAAACACAACATACTAAATTGAACAGCTTAAAACATTCCTTCAATCACCTACTTTCAGTGTCCTGCTAAAAAACTTGGACAAGTCCAACAATTTTTAAGGAAGCTTCAATTTATTATTCACAGATAACATACGGATGATCACAATCAAAATAACAATGACTGACAATTGAAGTGGGCTGCTCCACCCTGCCCAGATGCAAAGCCCACACAAAAATGTTAAGACAGCATGGATTTCTTCTCTTAGTGCGAGCGGCGTTCTCCCCGCTAACAAATCTCGGATCATGCCACCGCCAACACCAGTAAACATAGAAGCTAGAATAATAATACCTAGATCATGATGGAGGCTTTGCGCTAACAATCCTCCTTGTATTGCAAAGGAAGCAAGGCCAATCGAATCAAAGAAATAGCCCCAGCGGTTCCAGTGATGAATCCAATTCCTTTTGACAAATAAAATAGTCGTCAGCGTGACTAAAACAACTAATAAGGATTGCCGCTCCCATATATCTGATACTGGTATATCCAGTACGACGTTGCGAATAATGGAACCTCCATAAGATGTAGTAAGTCCAAGCACAAATATACCAATAAAAGAATATTTGGCCTGTAACGCCACAAATGCGCCACTTATCGCATAAGCAATAATACCAATGACATGTAATACTGACCAGGTCACATGATTCAACTCCTCTTTTTTATACCTATATACATAAAAAAGCCCATCATAAAATAGTTGCGTGGTTACTACGCAAGCTATTTTATGATGGGCTAATATTCTAGCAGTTTTACCTACTAATTTATCCATCTCACCATATATACGTTCAAAATTCCATAGAAGCTATGCAATATTACTATGACATAACGACCATAAAATTTCCCAGTAAAATTATAATCGATTTCGTTGTTAAACTCAATATAAAATTTTGATTACAGTGTTTCATACATAATTTGGCCCATTTGGGAAATGTCATAATCACCTAATGCAGCCACCTCAGCTTGGAAATCTGGTGCGTTTAAAATTTCCTTCACCGCCTCAATTAGTTGTTGATTTTCAGGCGTTTTTAATAACACAATGTCGTAACGCTCTCTGACAGCGGGTATAAAATCGACAGGGATGAGCTTGGCGATTTTTTCAATCCCAATTCCAACGTCTGCATATCCATTTGCTACAGCAGAGGCAACGTCGAGGTGGCTCATTTCTTCATGGGTATACCCTTTAATCATGGATGGTGCGATTTCATGAATACGCAATTGCTCGTCTAATAAAGTGCGAGCACCTGAGCCTTTCTCACGATTAATAAATGTAAATGACTTTGTTTTAAAATCTTCAAATGTGTGGATTTGCAATGGATTCCCTTTTTGAACATAAAAACCTGCTCTACGTGATACAACATTGATGAGGACAAAGGCATGACTCACAAAGATTTTTTTTACATAAGGCGTATTATAATCTCCTGTATCTCCATCAAACATATGTAAACTCGCAATATTACAGTCGCCATGATACATCGCCATGACACCATTAAAACTACCTTCATGTGAACGTAATACTTTCATTGTTTGTCTTTTCTCAAGATATTTTGCTACTATATCCAACACTAAATCTTGCCCACTAATAATAATTTTCGACTGATTTTTAGGTGAAGTAGCTACAGGGGACATAGCTGGAGTGGTACCTGTTTTACGTTTTTGTATATAGGCTTGCAAGTCCGCACGATCTACTCGCATTTGCCGCCCCACACGGAAAACTGGCAAATCTCCCTTTTTCACCAAATCATAAATGGTTAATTTCGAAACCTTTAATAATTGTGCAACCTCTTCAATCGTATAGGATTGATCTTGTGACATATAAACATTCTCCTCCTATAAACCTCTCTTTACATGGTAACGCATTTATAGCTTGATGAACATCTTGAAATTTTCTTCCAATACTATCTTTCTTTTTTACTTATAACTGATTATAATTAGTTATGTCTTGTTATAACGAGTTATAAAAGGAGTACAATCATAGTGAAAAAATTTTATAGTTTATTTGCGACACTATTATTACTAGTTGGTCTATTAGTAGGCTGTGGTAACCAAGAAAAAGAGGTGGCAGCAAACAAACCCGTTGAATTAACAATTTCTGCGGCAGCAAGTTTACAGGATGCCTTAGAAGAGCTTAAAACAACTTATGAAAAAGAGCATGATACGATTAAAATCCTCTATAACTTTGGTGGTTCAGGTGCATTGCAACAGCAAATTTTACAGGGTGCTCCTGCAGATCTTTTCTTTTCTGCAGCGGAAGATAAATTCGATGCACTTGTAGAGAAAGAAATGATTGATCAAAAGCAAGGAATGGATCTTTTAGCGAATGAATTAGTCTTAATCGTTCCAAAAGACAATGAAAAACAAATCCAATCCTTCGAAGATTTACAACAAGCAGGGAAAATCGCGCTCGGTACACCTGAAACGGTTCCTGCTGGACAGTATGGTGTGGACACATTAAAGCATATGCAACTTTGGGATTCACTTGAATCTAAAGTGGTGTATACAAAAGACGTACGTCAAGTACTTACGTACACAGAAACAGAAAATGTGGATGCAGGAATCGTCTATAAAACGGATGCCCTAGTATCTGATAAAGTCGATGTCATTGCAACTGCAGATGATGCTACACACGCACCAATTATTTATCCTGTAGGTGTGCTAAAAGCGAGTAAGCATGCGCAAGAAGCAGAAGATTTTTATCACTTTTTACAAAGTGATGAGGCTATGAATGTCTTTAAAAAGTATGGGTTTAAAGGAGCTCAATAAAAAATGAGTACCGATTTCTGGTCTCCACTTAGACTTTCCATTGAGATTGCCTTCGTCGCAGGCATTATCGCGATCATAGCAGGTATTTTCATGGGCAAATGGATGGCAACCCACCATTTTAAAGGCAAGCTAGTACTAGAAACCGTATTATTGTTACCCTTAGTATTACCTCCTACTGTAGTAGGCTTCCTGCTCATCGTCATTTTCGGGAAAAATAGTCTATTAGGAAATTTTATTATTTGGCTATTCGATCAGCCCGTCATGTTCACATGGTGGGCGGCGGTTATCGCTTCTACCATTGTTGCCTTTCCATTAATGTATCAATCGGCTAAAACAGGCTTTGCCTCTGTTGATCGCGATATTGAACATGCGGCACGTGTGGATGGGGCTAATGAACGGCAGGTCTTTCTTTTTGTATCAATTCCTCTTGCATTAAAGGCACTCGTGTCTGGCGGGATTTTAAGCTTCACTCGAGCTTTAGGTGAATTTGGGGCTACCTTAATGTTTGCGGGGAATATTCCAGGGAAAACACAAACAACACCGCTCGCTATTTATATGGCGATTGATGCGGGTAACATGACCCTTGCCTGGACATGGGTTTTGTGCATGATGGCTATTTCCTTCCTTTTGCTACTTAGCATTCATCTTCTAAAAGTATAAAAGAGGTAGTTGGATTGAACCAACTACCTCTTTTTCTCATCCCCCACTGATAGGTGGAATAAAAGCGATTGTGTCACCAGACTTAATGATCGTTGTATCCGTTGCAAATTCCTCATTAATCGCTGTCATCATTTGCTGTAATGATAGCTGTGGATAGTGCTGTTCCATCCACTCTTTCAATTCAGCCACTGTCACATCTGACAGCTCTACAGTTAGCTTAGGCGCACCAACTGCTTCCTGCAAGTGAGCAAATAATAAGATATTAATCACGATTTTCCTCCTTCTGAATGCCTGGTTCCCCTTGCGGATAGGGGACATTTTCTAATTGATCGCCGATCCATTCCGTACCGTCCTCCCAATGCTCTTTTTTCCATATTGGCACAATTTGCTTAATACGGTCAATCGCATACTCATTCGCCATGTAAGCGACTTTACGATGTGGTGATGATACGGCAATGACTACAGCAATATCAGCAATATCTAAATGACCTACACGATGGGTAATGGCTACTTTCGCTTCTGGCCATTGCTCTTGTATTTCCTGCGCAATTTGTTCAAACATTTTAATGGCCATCGCAGGATAAGCTTGATATTCCAAGTGCAATGTTTTTTTACCATTTGTGATTTCACGCACGGTGCCAATGAACAGTGTAATGGCTCCAGCATTTCGACTCAGAACCTTTTGTCTAACTTCCTCTACATCAATGGGTTTATTGATAATTTCAAATAACGCTGTCGTCATGATTCTCTCCTCATTTCCTTCCATAAAAACTCCATATATTGCGCTTCTTCATGTATCGAAAAGGCTGGGACAGTGGGTGAGGAATCCAGTGGATAACTTGGCCAATAGAGCACACAAATGATCTGAGATACTTGCTGTAATAAAGCTTGATCCTGTGCAGTTCGTACAAGCACAACCTTCGGATAATGTTCATTTTTATACCCTTCAACCAGAATGATATCCATTGGAAGGGACGCATAAAGCGCAAGTATTTGAGACAGTTGCCAGCTATTTTGCTGAATACTCATACGTAAAGTACCCTCCCCCTCCACTGCTGTGACACTCGCACCTGCCAGCTCATGTCGACTACTATCCTTCGAAGCTTCTATCATCGGCACACCACCGTGACCATGATGCTTGATGGTTCCTACTCTTAACCCTTCCGTTGTCGCTCTCTTAATCAATTGCTCCATCAATGTCGTCTTACCACTATTTTGATAGCCAACTATCTGTAAGATTTTTCGATGTTGTCCCAAGGCCACTCACTTCCTTGCAAATCTTCTAACAATAAGACCGTTACTGACATGCCTTTTTCATAGCCACGCGAGCCACCTGGTAAGACGATGAGCGCATTAGCTGATGCTAAAGAGGAAACTGCACTCGACTTATCAAAACCAGATGGCACAGCCACTAACTGACCTTTTTCATAATAAGCATGTGCTCTTACAAAGCGTGTAAATGGATTAGCCTTTGTGAAATCCTTACCTAAAATAGCTTGCTCTCTACGTAAATGGGGCTGTGAATTACTGTAGGCAGTGCGAATAATCGGACGTACAAAAAGCTCAAAGCCAACATAGCAAGCTGAAGGATTTCCAGAAAGTCCAAATAATAATTGTCCCTCTCGAGCAGCTACTGTAGTCACACTACCTGGGCGCATTGCCACTTTGTTAAACAATACCTTTGCATTTATCGCTTCGTAAATGGCTGGTAAGTAATCGTAATCCCCTACGGAAACGCCACCCGTTGTAATTAACATATCAACTTCCTGTAAAGCTTTTTCAACATTCTCAATACATAATTCAAGATCATCGCTAAACTTGCCAAAATATTTAACTTCTGCTCCAGCGCGCTCAATTTGAGCCATCATCATATACGCATTACTATTGCGAATTTTGCCTGGCTGTAAAGGTTCACCGGGATCTAGTAATTCGCTACCAGTGGCCATCACACCAATGACTGTTTTACGAAAAACAGGTACTTGTTCATAACCAAAAGTAGCGAGTAAGGCCATCACCCCTGGATTAATATATTGACCTTTTTCAATGAGAACAGCGCCTTGCTGCACATCTTCCCCTTTATACGAAATATTGGTCCCCGCTTCAAAATTCCGTTTAATCGACATACACATTTGTTGATTTTCTTCGAAAGTATGGGTTAATTCTAGCATGACTACTGCATCACACCCTTGTGGGATTGGCGCACCTGTCATTATGCGGACAGCTTGTCTATGACCAACTACTTCGTCATAGACATAGCCTGCGCCAATTTCCCCCACAACCTGAAAGCGGACTGGATGTTCTGAGGAGGCTTCTTTACTATCAATGGAGCGAATAGCGTAACCATCATAAGGAGAACGATCAAATGCGGGCACATCATGATCAGCTCGAACAGCTTCTGCTATAAAACGTCCATGGGCCTGTGTTAATGGTACAAGCTCTTTTTTTGCTGGGAAGGCATAGTCCATTACACGATGAACCGCTTCTGCCACAGGGATTGGTTGTCTTTTTTCTATCATTTGGCACACTCCTTTATCCTAATAAACGATAATAAATGCTTTTCGCTTTTTCTATATTTTGTATACCATGTATCACTACGCGCCCATCCTGGAAAATCACAATTCGGTAATCGTCAGCTTGGCAGGAAAGCAAATAAGGATTTACCTGAATTTCACCATAGGGACGAAGCTGATTTGCCAACTGCTCAAACGAATAGTGAATTGGCTTCGGAGGGCGTATTTGTACTGCGTCTCGTCCACAAAGTATCTGTAATTTAGTTTGATTTTCATAGGATAAATAAGGGTATGTTGGTTGATTACCACAAGATGGACAATCAGCTTGCCGTATTTTTTCCACATTGATTTCATAGTGTTGATTTTGCCAAACATCAAACGTTAAATAGCTTTTTCGCAAGGCTTTCTCATCACCAACGAGCAATTTTAAAACCTCTGCCACTTGATAAGCTGCAACGATTTGAACTGTTGGGCTAATAATACCTACCGTATCACAAGTCATTCCTGTATGTGGCATGACATGTAACAAGCAATGCAAACATGGTGTTTTGCCTGGTACAATCGTATAGGTCGCACCATAACTACCAACGCAAGAACCATATACCCAGGGAATACGAGACTTTTGTGCAAGGTCATTCATGAGAAAACGGACATCAAAATTATCGGTTGCATCGACTATCACATCGACATCTTCTAATAATGGCAGCAAGGACTCTGTACAAGCGTCCATAATAGCAGTATTGATTTCTATCTCTGAGTTGATGCTGTGAAGTCTTGTTTTAGCTGCGATGACTTTTGGCATTTTTTCTTGTGCATCTAGCTCTGTATATAATTGCTGTCTTTGTAAATTACTCCACTCTACGTAATCACGATCAATGAGGGTCAGCTTGCCAATACCAGCGCGCACAAGTGCTTCTGCGTTAGCACTCCCTAATGCACCTACACCAATGATTAGGACGTGTTTTTGTTGAATGGACTGCTGCCCTGTTTGTCCGATGGGATGAAATAATTGTTGTCTAGAATATCTATTTTGCATAAGTATGAGGCCTTTCTTTCTTTGAATTTTCGTTTGACCTTTTCATTTATAGCATTATAATAAAAGCAATGTTTTTCAGCAAAATACGTTTGAAGGAGGTCTTTTACTGTGCATCCCACACATCAACAGCAACTAATCCAAGTAGCTGTTTTAACGGTCAGTGATACACGCACTAAAGCAGATGATCATGCTGGTCAGCGCATTCAATCCTTACTTCAAGAAGCTACATTTGAAGTAGTCGACTACCAGCTAACAAAGGATGAACCACTGGATATTGCCAATCATATCAAGAAATGGTGCAGTGATCACACAATCAATACCATTATCGTCACGGGTGGAACAGGATTTACACCAAGAGACCAAACCTACGACACCATTCTGCCTCTTTTTGAAAAAGAAATGATGGGGTTTGGTGAATTATTTCGAACTCTCAGCTATGAAGAAATTGGCCCAAAAGCAATGTTTAGTCGAGCCACTGCTGGAAGCCGTCAGCAAACCGCTATTTATGTTTTACCAGGTTCTACAAATGCGGTGACATTGGCTATGATGAAGCTCATTCTTCCTACTGTCCAACATTTTGTCGGTGAGTTGAATCGCCTATGAAAATTGCTGGAGTTGTATTAGCTGGTGGTCAATCCTCTCGCTATGGTCAGCCTAAAATGTTTGAGCTGTTTGCTGGGCAGCCTTTATATAAACATAGTCTCACAGCCTTGCAAAAAAATCGGCTAGATCCTATCATTATTGCTACGAACGCGCACTTACAACATCAATTTGGGCAGGAAAACGTCCAATGGATCATCGAAAAGCAGCCACATCAAGGCCCACTTTTTGCTTTGCATTCTATCATGACAGCCTACCCTGATGTGGAATGGTTTTTTGTCGTAGCGAGCGATATGCCTTATATGAATGCCAATTTTATCAAAAAAATAGTAGGGCTGATTGATGACGCCTATGATGCTATTGTTCCTACGCAAGCGCTACGGGATCAACCATTGGCGGCATTATATCGACGTACAGCTTTACCAAGGGCAAAGCAATTAACGGAACAAAACAAGCGAAGTATGAAAGTGCTGTTAGAGCAAATTCGTGTTTGCTACGTTCCTTTTGATGACAATAGCCCAACATTTGTCAATATCAACGCACAACAAGATTGGTCACAAACGACTAAAAAGGAGTTTAACGATGAATAATTTTACACATTGGAACGAAGAAGGTCGTCCTAAAATGGTCGATATATCTGCAAAAGAAATCACGACACGTACAGCTATTGCTCGCAGTACGATTATTTTATCGGATGCAGTCTATGAAGCCATCCAACAAGGTGGCATTAAAAAAGGTGATCCGACGCAAGTTGCTCAAATTGCAGGGATTATGGGTGCTAAAAAAACGGCCGATATCATTCCTATGTGCCACCCTATCATGCTACAGGGCACAGATTTCCAGTTTGACTATGAAAAGGCGGAGAATGGCTATGAGCTCCATATTCAAGCCACTGTCAAATGTAGTGGGAAAACTGGTGTTGAAATGGAAGCCCTTACTGCTGTGTCGATTGCTGCCTTAACTTTTTATGATATGTGCAAAGCCGTTGATAAAACAATGGTCATTAAAGAAACCTATCTTGTTGAAAAAACAGGTGGAAAAAGTGGCACCTTTGTGCATAAATAAACAGAAAAATTCGGCATCGTTTTGCCGATTTTTTCTGTTTTTTTACACACTACCCCCCAATGTGAGACATTTCAATTTTTGAATTTTTCCTTTTTGCCATTGTTTGTTCATTGCGTTCATCTGAATAACGATCATTTCTTGTTTCCCAAACGTTCGTAATACATTTGATGATGGCTGCATCATCTTGCCCTGATCGTAACAGCTCTCTTAAATCAGTGCCTTCAGTTGCAAATAAACAAGTGTATAATGATCCTTCTGCTGAGAGACGAGCACGGGAGCAATTGGAGCAGAAAGAATCTGTCACAGACGAAATCACACCAACCTCACCTTGTGCATCTTGATATTGAAAGCGCGTTGCCACTTCCCCCCTGTAATTTGGAGCCACTGGCTGTAATGGAGAAAACTGATGGATATGCTCAATGATATCTTTTTTGGACACCACATCATCTAAACGCCAACCGTTCGAATTCCCTACATCCATATATTCAATAAAGCGTAAAATATGCTGTTTTTCTTTAAAAAATTGAGCCATTGTAACAATGTCTTGGTCATTCTTGCCTTTTTGAACAACCATATTAATTTTTACTTGTAAACCCGCTTCTGCTGCCTTTTCAATTCCCTCTAACACCGGCAATACCTTGCCCCGATGACCATTCATCTCGAAAAAACGTTCTTCATCAAGTGAATCTAGACTAACTGAGACTCGAGATAAGCCTGCTTGTGCCAATGGCTGTGCATATTTTTTTAATAAAGAGCCATTGGTTGTTAAAGCAATATCTTCTACACCCTCTATATGGTGAATACGGGCAATTAATTCGGGCAAATCACGACGTAGCAATGGCTCGCCGCCCGTAATTCGCACCTTTTTCACGCCTAATGAAACAAAGATTTTTACTAATCGTTCTATCTCATCAAAATTTAATATTTTATCAGACGGTAAAAATGCATAATCTGGACCAAATACCTCAGCTGGCATACAATAGCGGCAACGAAAATTACAGCGATCTGTTACGGATATTCTTAAATCTCTTAACGGTCTGTGTAATTGGTCTTGTAGATTCGTCATTTAATCTCCTTCTTTCAGTACATTCTGAGCTGGTAATAGGATGCGGTGTGGATGTGTATAAATATTCAATGAATGCTGTCGGATAAAGCCTACCGTCGTAATGCCAAGCTGCTCAGCCAATTGCAAGGCTAATTCAGTTGGAGCTGATTTAGACAGCACAATGGCACAGCCTATTTTGGAGACTTTGAGTAAAATCTCCGACGATATTCGTCCGCTAAAAACAATTATTTTATCTTGCATACGGATGTTATTGCGTAAGCAATAGCCGTAAATTTTATCTAAAGCATTGTGGCGTCCAATATCCATACGACTTAACACAATGCCATTGACATCACATAGTGCAGCATTATGCACACCACCCGTTTTCTTAAAAATGTCGGCACCATCCTGCATCGCATGCATTAAACGGAAGCAATCCTCAGTCGACATTTGCACCTGAACGTCTTCCATTTTTTTTGCTGCTAATGCATCATTCGTAAAAACAAATCCTTGTCGACTCATCCCACAGCAAGAGGTAATATAGCGTTTGTTTTGCGTCTGCTGATAATAAGGATTGACATGCTTTGTTTTAATATGCACAAAGCCTTCTTTTTCTTGGTGCCAAATTTCCTCAATATCCTCAAAGCTACGAATCACTCGTTCAGAAGCTAAATAGCCGATGACCATATCTTCTACATACTCTGGTGTACATACCATCGTGACAAATTCTTGCTGATTAATTTTTACGGTCACCGCGTATTCTGAGACGATTAAATCATCCATTTCTTTCACTTGCTGTCCTTCAACTCGCACAATTTTCCTTGTTATTGCTCGCTCCATAAGGCATCCCCTTTATTCACTGATATTCTTTTCAAAAACAAAGACGGAAATCGCAAAATCCTCTTCAATTTTAATATCTGAAAATAGGTGGAGTAGTTTGCTACCCATCAATTCTTCCATACCCTCTGGTGGTGATTGCGTATATAAATCCTGAATCATACTCGTCCTTGCAGCATGCACCATTTTTAACCCTTCTGGTGTACTGGCAATAAATTTTTCTGTCGGTGTGATATTACCGTATAAAGTAGATACAGCCATATTCTCGACAAAAACGGTATGAATACGTTCAGGTCCTTTACCAAATACTTCCTTGCGTAACTTTCGAATCATGTCATTAAATTCGTGTATTTTTTTAGACATAGCAACGATTCTCCCATCGTAATTAAACTTTTTTAGGTAAATGATTATGAGGGTCACCCTTACAGTTTGTTAATGATATAGCAACTTTTAAAAAAATAAAAGAGAAAATACTTTTTGATAATAATTCTCATTTAATAAATTTTATGATAAATATTGTTCATTTTGAAGGAAAGAGCTATAATATTCATATCACAAATGGAATTGATTTATTTTGATCCCTATGTCACGATGTTGCATAGTGTTTTTAATATTTAAATTCTATTGTTATTAAAAAATAAAAGTAGATTGAGTTTTTAGCAAGGCCTGCTAAGAATTTTATCCACCATGAATCATTAGCATGTCTTGGACATGTTATTTCATGGTGGATTTTTTATTTTTTTTAAAACCGAGACATGGATAACTTGTTATGATCTAGCAATTTGCCTATTTTGAGGTAGCTTCAAGAACAATTGGGAATTACAATGATAACAAGACAATCTTTTCAAAAATAACCAACTCGATTTGTTATTCCCTTTTTGTCTTAAGCTGCAACATGTTGTCCGATTAGTCTCAAAGTGCAAAAGGAGGAAGTTATCTTGACTCAAATTAATATTAATGGCGTATCGTATGATGTAAAAGAAGGAGCTACAATCCTTGATACCATTAATCAGCATGACATTCCACATCCACAGATCTGTCATGTGCCTGCTGTTGATCCAATCGAAACATGTGATACATGTATCGTGGAGGTGAACGGTCAATTAGTTCGTTCCTGCTCCACAAAGGCAGTAGACGGCATGAATGTTTTATTAACTTCTGACAAAGCAAAAGCAGCACAAACAGAAGCGATGGATCGTCTACTCGAAAATCATTTACTGTACTGTACAGTTTGTGATAATAACAATGGAAATTGTGCATTACACAACACGGCTGAAATGATGGAAATCGAGCATCAAAAATATCCTTACCAACCGAAAGTGGAACCTCATGAAGTGGACATGTCACACCCGTTTTATCGATATGACCCTAACCAATGTATCGCTTGTGGTCAATGTGTAGAGGTTTGTCAAAATTTACAGGTGAATGAAACATTATCCCTCGATTGGGAAGCCGAAAGACCACGCGTCATATGGGATACTGGCGTAGCAATTAATGATTCTTCCTGTGTAAGTTGCGGTCAATGTGTAACCGTTTGTCCATGTAATGCCTTAATGGAAAAATCCATGCTTGGAGAGGCTGGATTTATGACTGGTCTGAAACAGGATATGTTAGATCCAATGATCAGTTTAATTAAGGAAGTTGAACCGGGCTATAGCGGTATTTTTGCCGTTTCTGAAGTGGAAGCAGCTATGCGTAGTAAACGTACTAGAAAAACAAAAACAGTATGTACTTTCTGTGGTGTAGGTTGTTCATTCGAAGTTTGGACAAAAGACCGTAAAATTTTAAAAGTACAACCTTCCGAAGGTCCCGTTAACGCAATTTCTACTTGTGTCAAAGGGAAATTTGGTTGGGACTTCGTTAATTCTGAGGAACGAATTACTAAACCTCTTATTCGTAAAAATAATGAATTTGTTGAATCATCATGGGATGAGGCACTCGATTTAATTGCCACAAAGCTTGGTGGTATTCAGCAGCAATTTGGTCCTGGTTCTGTCGGCTTTATCTCATCTTCTAAAATTACAAATGAAGAGAATTACTTAATTCAAAAAATGGCACGTCAGTTATTTGGAACAAATGATGTCGATAATTGTTCCCGTTATTGTCAATCCCCTGCTACTGACGGTTTATTACGTACAGTAGGTTTAGGTGGTGACGCGGGTACGATCAAAGATATTGCCAAGGCTGGTCTTGTCATCATTGTTGGGGCTAACCCGGCTGAAGGACACCCTGTTTTAGCAACACGTGTGAAACGTGCACATAAATTACATGGTCAGAAATTAATTGTTGCGGATATTCGTAAACATGAAATGGCTGAGCGTTCTGACATCTTTATGCGTCCGAAGCAAGGTACTGACCAAGTTTGGTTAATGGCCGTTACCAAATATATCATTGACCAAGGTTGGCACGATGAAGCCTTTATTCAAGAAAACGTCCTTCATTATGATGATTTTAAACAAGTACTTGAAACATATACACTTGATTATGCGCAAGAAATGACGGGTATTAGTAAAGAAACATTGATCGAAGTGGCTGAAATGATTCGTGATGCAGATGGTACATGTGTGCTTTGGGGCATGGGTGTAACACAAAATACTGGTGGCTCTTATACATCCGCAGCGATTTCAAATTTACTTTTAGCAACTGGGAACTATCGTCGTCCAGGTGCGGGTGCCTACCCTCTTCGTGGTCATAACAATGTGCAAGGTGCCTGTGATATGGGTACACTACCAACTCTCTTGCCAGGTTATCAAAAGGTAACAGATGAGGCAGCGCGTGCAAAATTCGAAAAAGCTTACGGTGTCCCAATTCAGTCGCAACCAGGTCGAACTAATATGCAAATGTTAGATGCGATTATGGAAGGTAAAATGAAAGCCATGTATTTAGTGGGCGAAGATATGGCGCTTGTTGATTGTAATGCCAACCATGTAGATGAGGTGCTTTCACAACTAGACTTTTTTGTTGTCCAAGATTGTTTCCTATCACGTACAGCACAATATGCAGATGTGATTTTACCTGCTGCGCCTTCCCTTGAAAAAGAAGGTACATTCACGAATACAGAACGTCGTGTTCAACGCCTCTATCAAGTATTACCAACACTTGGTGAATCGAAAGCAGATTGGGAAATCTTGCAAGCGGTTGCTCGTCGTTTAGGAGCAGATTGGCATTATGATCATCCAAGTGACATCTTTGATGAAATGACCAGCCTGTCCCCCCTCTTCTCACAAGCTAACTATGATGTCTTAGAAGGCTGGGGTAGCTTCTGCTGGGGTAGCCATGATGGTAAAGATACACCTTTACTATATGAAGATGGTTTCAATTTCCCTGATAAAAAAGCTCGTTTTGCTTTAAATGATTGGGTGCAACCTGTGGAATATGAGGCACAGTACGATTGTCTTATTAATAATGGTCGTATGCTTGAACACTTCCATGAAGGAAATCTAACAAATAAATCAAAAGGTATTCAATCGAAAGTACCTGATATTTTCGTTGAAGTATCACCGGAACTGGCGAAGGAACGAGGTATTGCAGATGGAGCCTTACTTCGTTTAGTATCTCCTTATGGTGCATTAAAGCTAAATGCTCTTGTCACAGATCGCGTGCAAGGAAACGAATTATTTTTACCGATGAACTCCGTTAATAAAGATTCAGCTATCAACTTCTTAACGGGCCCTGCAGCAGATGTGAATACATCAACACCAGCTTATAAACAAACAAAAGTACGAGTTGAAGTGCTAAAAGCAAAAGGAAAATCACCACTTCCTCGTACGAACCCACGCTATAAAAAGCGTCATCCTCAAAATGGTGTTGAGGTTCATCGGAAATGGAATCGTCCTGGCTACGTTCACTTAACAACTATTAACGAAAGAGAGTGAGAGCATGGCTGTACCTATTACAAGCATTAAAAAACAACAATTGACGGAAGAACAACTAAAGGAACAAAAATTAGACAATCTAAAAGAACTGCTTTCTGATAATGAAGAAGCCGTTAATCAAGTGTTTAGTATTATGGCTGAATTGAATGATATAGGTGCACTAGAAGCAGCAATGAAGCTACTAGAAGCGAAAGAGGATGTGGCCCATATTGCACTTGGACAATTAACTCGTAAGCCTGTAACCAATATTATTAATAATTTAATGGGCGTTGCAGGAGCATTGACGGAGCTCAATCCAGAAACAACGACTAAGCTAATTGACGGCTTAAATTCAGGTGTAGATGAAGCGAGCAAAGCACTTGAATCCAATGAAAAAGTAAGTGCCTTTAAGCTTATGAAAATGTTAAATGATCCAGATGTCAATCGTGCGCTCAATTTTGGAGTCCATTTCTTAAAGGGACTTGGCAAAGGCTTAAAAGAATAAGGTGGTTCCGACATGTTAGTAAAAGAAGATGTTATCAACGCATTACAACAAGTAGAAGATCCAGAGCTTCATCAGAGTATCGTCAAATTGAATATGGTGCGTAATATTCAAATAAACGGCACCCATCTATCGCTGGATATTATTTTAACCATTCCAGGTTGTCCTTTAAAAGCGAAGATCCAGCATGATGTGGAAAAAGCATTACAAGCGATTGGTGCCTCCAGTGTTGCCATTACCTTTGGGGCTATGACAGATCAGGAACGTCGCACATTAACTGCGTCTCTACAAGCGAAAAATGTGACAGAGCAAGGAATGCCGAATATGCTACTGCTTAATTCTGGTGTGCAATTCATTGCCATCACAAGTGGTAAAGGCGGTGTTGGGAAATCGACTGTGACCATTAATTTAGCAGTCGCCCTTGCCCGTCTCGGCAAACGGGTAGGAATACTTGATGCGGATATCTATGGCTTTAGTATTCCTGCTATGATGAATATTGACCAAAAACCTACTATGCTTGACCAAACAGCTATTCCAGTAGAAAGTCATGGGGTTAAATTAATGTCGATGGGCTTTTTTACCAATGACAACCAGCCTGTTATGTGGCGTGGCCCCATGCTCAACAAATGGATTCGTAATTTCCTTGTCAACACATTATGGGGAGACTTGGACTATCTTCTGATAGATTTACCACCAGGGACAGGCGATGTGGCCATTGATATGGCAGCCATGATTCCTCAGGCACAGGAAATCATTGTAACAACACCACATCTTGCTGCTTCTCACGTCGCATCCCGTGCAGGCTTGATGGCTCAACATACGAAACATACTATTCTTGGTGTTGTTGAAAACATGGCTTATTTTGAAGGAGCAGATGGTCAAAAAAACTATCTGTTTGGACAAGGTGGAGCCGATCAGTTAGCAGATTTACTGCAAACACAAGTAATCGCCCATGTTCCTTTTGCTCAGCCTGAAGAAAATACAGGCTCATCAGTATATGAGGAAGAAACGATTATCGGTGAGATATTTACTAACCTAGCAGAAGATTTGCTTTACCAATAAAACAAAAATCCCTTGATTTGCTTTTACACAAATCAAGGGATTTTTCTGTCACAAATAGCCTGCCTTTTTTAACACTTGCATGAAATAAAAACGGTACGTATTTTGAACGAAGGTATCTAAAGGTAGTCCAACATTGACCTGATATTTCGTAAAAATAAAATAAAACCGTTTATCCCATTTTAAATGCAGGAGCTCCCCTGCCTCTTCACCATATTTCATAGTAAATTCCTCAATCAAAGGCTCAATCATCTCATAACAATAGTCTTTTAAATGGGCGAGTGCTTCAATATCTTTATCCCTTTGAAAGCGTATAATCCAATCCACTAATTGCTCATTCATGTTTGTACGTCATCCTTTTACATAGAGTTTCTTCCTATTAAATTATACTCCTTTTTTACAGAATCGAAAAATGAACAGTTTTTTCAAATAGATGGTTTTAACTTGTTGTCAAAAGGATAAATATTGGCATTCGCCACTAATCAATAGGTCGATTCCACCGCAGATGATATTGAACATTCCTATTTTTCGTTTCTTTATCCAATACTAATAATCTGTCACCTGCTTGAATAACATAGGTCTCCTCTAATGTACGTATACCAGGTTGTTGTTGGTCAGGATTGATAACACCTATATTTTCTTCCCACAATACTTGATGATTATTCATATCATAAAACAAAACCATATGGTCAGCACTTTCCCGCTGTGTTTGACGATAAGACACGAGAGCTGTTTTTTTTGCGATATCCACATCAATCACTTTAGGTTCTAAATTTTGGTAGGCTTGAATGGCAGGCTCTGTTAGAACAGCCTGACTAAAATCTTGAATTACCTGATAGTCCTCTACAGACTGTGGGTGTGTGGCAAAATATCCAGGCAACCCTGTCTCAATGAAGAAACGAGCTGTTAGGAAATCTTGAGCTTTTGGGTTCTCACTTAAAGTTTCACCATCAAAGTGATAGAATTTGCCATCGACACCCTCCAAATATAAATTATTTTGTAAAATAACCATCTGATGTGCACCATTACTTAATTTATCTATTAATGGCTGATATTGCTGACGAAATTCTTGTTCAGAAAGTATTTCCTTTCCTGTTGCTATATCTAACAGTGACAATTGACCAAACTCATCATCACGATGATGAACAAGAAGACCACCCATAAAATTCCCAATCAATGTATCTTTATGGGAAGCTGATTTTGTCCATTGCTTTTCACCTGTCTCTAAATTCACAGCCACAATGAGATAATGAGCAAGCAAATGCGTAATGCCATTCGATGTTCCATTATTTTCAGAGCCCTGCACCATTTGGACAGCGATGTGTTGTGAATCATCTGTATAAATGGGCGAATCAGATTTTATAGGAAAGCTTCTCCCCGCTAAGCCAAAAACAATCATGACTAGATTGCTAACCACTATAAATACAACTAGTAAAATGCTAGAAATAACAAGGCTTTTACGTTTAATGACGATAAACAATAACAGTAAAAATCCTAATCCCAACACGATACATAAAAAAATATCATGCATCAGCCAGCCATTCAAACGCCATGAATACATATATCGTTGAAGAAATTGTTCCACCTCTCTACCTCCTCTAACAGCGATTAACTAAAATCTGAATAGAGCACATAACGGTCACATTCCAAGCACTGAAATAAATAGCCTTGATGATGACCATTGTTCATTAACGATGCTGAAAGCTCATCTTTCGAAAAGCCTGTATAATTATCAAATTGATCCTCAATACCTAGCTCCACTATATCACTCCAGCCAACATAGCCGATAAACGCACAATAGTCCGAACAATGAGCTACCCAATTATTGCCCTGCCAGCTTACGTAGCCGGGCGTTCGATAGAGAATTTCTTGTACAAAGGCAGGGTTAGTAACCTGTTCATCATCCATTAAATCTTGCTGGAAAGAGCCATCATATTTTTGGGCAGCCTCTCCACTGTGGATGCAAGAAGGACAAAGATAATCTACATCCTCAATAGCGTAAATACCTCCTGTGTAATAGACATCCACTTGCTGTTGACAGCAATCACAGACAACGATTTCACCTGTTTCAAAAATTTTCGCCTCAAGCGGTTTAGGAACATATTTAAAGGTTGGAATGATTGTTTGAGTTGGCTGTTGGTCGTTTATTTTTCGTGGTAGCAGAGGATTCACCAAATTTGGTTGATTTATGTAGGTTTGCAGAACACCATATTTTTTTCGATCTTTTTTATCAGCTTTATTCATAATGGTCGTAAAAAGCTGATAAGCCTCTAGGTACATCCTAAGCAAGCAATAGACTTCTACTAGTAGCCTTAACGTTTCTTCCGTTTGCTGCTCCTGCTTTAATCGCTCTTTGAAAACATGCATCTGATTAATCGTTATCGGATCTGAAGGATGAAATTTTTGTCTTAGCTCATGCCATTCCTCAGCAATTGTCATAAAAAATAGACCTCCTTCTCACTCGTCATTTTATTTCACAAAAGAGTAATCTTTTATCATTTGGCAAATTTCCACCTTATAGTTCGCGTACCATTTATCTTGTCCCAATTGTTGTGCGGTTAAATGTTTGGCATTATCTTTCCATGCTTGAATAGCCTCTAGCGATTCCCAATAGGACACCGTAATGCCTTTTCCTTCCTCGTTCCTGACACTTTCAACACGCAGAAAACCAGGCTGTTGCTGTGCTAGGGCATCGATGAGGTCAGCCATTTTGCCATAGCCCTCCCCATCCTGTTTAGTTCTTTGAGATGTAAAAATCACTGCATAATAGGTTTCCATTTATTTCTCCTCCTCTATTACTTTTATTGTAAACGATAATGAAATTAACTAAAATCAAAATATAGAAAACTGAAAGGATTGTGACATATGGGAATTAATCCAAACATGGCGGAGGTAGCGGCACTTCTTGGCGAAAGGTCAAGAGCAACCATTCTTGCTAGCATGATGGACGGGCGTTTTCATACAGCTAGTGAACTGGCGTATATGGCTGCCATTAAACCACAAACTGCTAGCTTTCATCTTGCTAAATTAGTAGAAGGAAAGCTGATTAAAGTTGAAAAACAAGGGCGGCACCGTTATTTTCAATTAGCTGGTGAGGACATTGCTCAATTTCTTGAGTCTTTTCTCGTCATCTCACCGCCACCTGAAGTACGTTCTTTAAAACAATCTAGCCAAATGAAATTATTGCAGGATGCTAGAACTTGCTATGACCATCTAGCTGGTAAATTAGGTGTCCAATTAACAGAGTCAATGGTGGATGCAGGCTATCTAAAATTAGAGGACAAACAATTTATCCTGACAGATGAAGGCACTTTATTTTTTACTACATTCGGGATGGATCTAGCTGCTTTAAAAAGAAAACGACGCTCCTTTTCACCTGCTTGTTTAGATTGGAGTGAACGACGTTACCATTTAGCAGGTGCACTAGGCAATGGTCTATTAAACCAATTATTAAACCTCGGCTGGCTTACACGTGTACCATCTATTCGCGCCATTAAAGTGACTGAGAAAGGTAAAAGAGGTTTTAAAGAGGTATTTCATTTAGACAGCTAGAAGAATAGAGGGCTTTTGGATTGCCCCACTAGCCCTTTATTCTACTAAAAGTACGATTTACTAAATAAATCCCACTAATGATAAATAACCCACCAACCACTAACGATTCATGTAACGTTTCGTCTAATACTACCCAGCCTGTTAGCACCCCAAAAAAAGGTGCTAAAAATAAATAGGCACTTGTTTTTCCTGGATCACTATTTTGAAGAAGATAGTACCAGCCTGCAAATTGAATGATGGAAGAAAAAATACTAAGCCATAACAAAATCAATAATGACTGTGGATTGACAATAAAGTATGGTTGCTCTAACACGACACTTCCTAGCAAAAGGAGTAAGCCCCCAAACAGCATTTGATAGGCTGATAAAACCCATGTATCAAAGAACATTCCCCATTTTTTCACTAAAAGTGTTGCAATCGCCCAAAATACAGCGGATAAAAGTCCAAATAGAAGACCTATTTTCAATTCAACTTGTGCCCCCATTGTAATGATCACTCCGATTAAGCCAAGCACAACCCCGATCCACTGATAGAAACGATAGCGTACTTTGGTAAAAATGGTGGCAAATATGACAACGAGTAAAGGGTTTGTAAATGTTAAAATAGATGATTCACTTGCTGTAATGGTGCGTAGACTTAAAAAAATACACCCCATTACACCAGCCGTTTGAAATGCTCCGATGATGCATAGCTTGAGCCATTCTCTCTTTGAGGTCGGATGAGGTCTTTTGAAAATCATGACAACAATGACCATTAGAATCCCTGCCAGCATAAATCGAAGGGCAGCCAATAATAATGGTGATGAATACGGTAATCCTAATTTTACGATAGCAAACGATGAACCCATTAAAAAGGTTGTTACTACTAGTAAAGCAATAAATTGATAGTTTTTCATACAAGATACTCCTAACCTGTTTCATTAATCACTACTATCTGATTATAAACAGGAAGCTATTCAACGCTTATCGAAGTATGGATTACATCCATGTAAAAGAATGGGACAATTAGATTGCTACTTAAAGCGACTTCATTGGGGGAGGTATTTTATTTTCATGAATTTCAATAAAAAATCTTACCTCTAACAACAAAGAGGTAAGATGCTATAACTATCAGTTATCCATAAATTCTTTTAGGTTTTCAACAATTTCTTGTGATCTTGTATGGTGTAAGTAATGGTCACCGTCCAATGTGATTACTTTTCCATGAACTGAATTTTTGACTTGCTCTTCATGCAATGGTATCCAATTTTTTTCAATGCCTTCACTTTTCGCCTGAACAAATAACAAAAGAGGTAAATCTTTAGGGAAAGTTACGTTTTTGGCAGCTATAAAATTCATTTCTATATTTGTTAATTCATTGGAAGTGCTCGTATTATAAAAGTTTTTGTTTGTAATCATCCGTATTTGTTCTTTTGTGTCATCATCATACGGTAGGCCAGCATATGGATCATCTGAAAATTTTATAAGAACTCTAGCGATCCCGGTTTTTTTGAGAAGTTGTAACGACTTAATTGGGAATTTTGTATCCATACCGTCTTGAGTAGGCACACTGCTATCAATCCCGACAAATGCAGTCACCTCATTCGGATATTGATTGACATAATCAAGTCCATAAATACCTGCTATAGAGTGTCCCATGAGCATATAGCGGTCAATTTTCAACGCCTGTAAAGCTTCATGAATCTCACTCACTATGTTGTCGGTGCTTCGTTCTTTATCGGTATCATCACTTAAACCATAGCCAAAAGGCTCTATTGAAACGACTCTGTAATGAGGAGTTAGTTCTTCGATAAGTGGCTTAAAATCAAGTGTTGGTGCTGCTGTTCCGAAGCCTGGTAGTAGGACGATTGTTTCTGCCCCCTTCCCTTGGATGGTAACATTCATTTTTCCTTCATTCACAGTAATGAGCTGACCATAGTGTTCTATTTTCCCTTGCTCTATTTTGTTGCAAATAATGTTTACAATAAACACAATAGCAAGTAGCAGTACTATCGTTAAACGGATAACAGCTATTGTTTTAAGTAAGATTCGAAAAAATTTTTTCATTTTTATGCACGAGGTTCATCTTTGCTCGTGCTTTCCTCCCTTACAACCGTTATTCCAGCTAGCTTACTTAGCTGTTATTGATCAGTGTAAAGGACGAAGATGTCTACTATATGACGGTAATATGAACGCAATATGAACAACAAAAAAATTTCGCTATCTCACGCATTTACTGTGTCATAAGAGGCAATTGGATAATGATGGTCGTCCCTTGTCCAAGCTTACTCTCTACTTGAATGTCTCCTTGATGCAATGATACGATTTGCTTAACGATTGCGAGACCCATTCCACTCCCATCATATTTACGACTATGTGAACGATCCGCCTTAAAAAACCGCTCAAAAATACGCTTCTGATCCTCTAAAGAAATCCCAATGCCCGAATCACTTACTCGTACTATCACATGATGAGCGTCCTGCTTCATACTGACCTCAATCATACTACCTTCATTGGAAAATTTAATACTATTAGTAAGAAGATTGGTCCATACCTGATTTAATTGGTCATAATCAGCCATTATATGAACAGCCTGTAAATGAAGATTAAACTGGATGTTGCGAGCAGACCATTGCGGCTGAATGGCAATAATTACTCGCCTAATTTGCTCATCCAGACTAAACGTCGCACATTGCATTGGCTGTGTCTTCGACTCGAGCAAACTTAGCTTTAACAGGCTATCACTCATCTTAGACATTCGCTTTGCTTCCGACATGATAATATCAAGATAGCGACTTTTCTCCTCGTCTGTAATATCTACTTGCTTCAATGCTGCTGCATAGCCTGATATGGAAGTAAGTGGTGACTGAACCTCGTGTGAGACGTTCGATACAAACTCTCTCCGCATTTGCTCCAATTGCTGTAACCCCTCCGCCATGTCCTCAAAACTTTTGGCCAAGGTACCTAGCTCCCCTGATTGTTTAATATTTAACTCGACATTGAAATCTCCACCTGCAATATGCTTTGTTGCTGTTGTCAATTTTTTTATTGGCTTGACGAGAAACCTAGCAGCCACTATAAACACGACACTGCCAATAACAAGAGCATAAGTAGCAAAATTCAATATCAATTTTATAGCAAAGGAAGTAGAAGGGAGGGAGATGGGTTCGATAAACATCGCCTTAGTCCCCATTGCAGTTTGTAGTGGCATTCCTACAAAAATAGACGAAACACCACCCGGATTAACTTGAATGACTTCCCCATCCAGTACACTTTGAACTTGTGTCATTGTTACATTGGCCAGTGGAACACCCTTTTGCTCTCCGTAGGATTTGAACTGCCCCTTTTCTTCATAAATGCGGATATAGTAGGATTCAAGCTGATGCATTTCACGAATAAATTGTTCTGCTTCATTAAATGGCAATGTCTCAAATATATGGACAATGTCCTGACCAAAATTCACTAGGGGGATTTGTAAGTTTTCATTCAATTTATCTTCAAATACCCATGTTGCCATAAAAAAGGATATAGTTGTGCCACCAATTACGGCAACTAGAAATGTTAAAACGACACGCGTATATAATGATTGAATCATTCGTTAACCTCAAGTCGGTAGCCAAGACCTCGTACTGTCTCAATCTGAAATTCAGTTGTTGCAGTGAAGCGCTCGCGCAGACGCTTAATATGTACATCGATCGTTCGATTATCGCCAGCATAATCCATTCCCCAAATTTGATCGATCAGCTGCTCTCGTGTGTAGACCTGCCCAGGTGTTTCCGCAAGCTTATATAATAATTCAAACTCCTTTAGCGGCAGCGAAATAGACTCTGTTCCATTTTTAATTTTATAGGTCTGACGATCCAGCATGATTTGACCAAGTTGAATGATCTGTGAGTAGCCAATCCTGTAGCGCTTTAGAAGAGCCCTTACTCGTACCGTCAACTCTAGTGGGTCAAAAGGCTTTGTCAAATAATCATCTGTTCCGAGCTCAAAGCCCTTCACTTTTTCCCATGTTTCCCCCCTTGCTGTTAGCATCAGTAAGGGAAGCTCAGCATTTACTTTGCGCAGCTCCTTACATAATGTCCAGCCATCCATCGTCGGCATCATAATATCCAGCACAACAAGATCGACAGGCATTGAGTGATAGATGGCTAGAGCTTCTTTGCCATCCTCGGCCTCCATTGTTGTGAACCCGTCTTTGCGCAGAAAAAGGCAAACAAGTTCACGAATATTCGCATCATCATCCGCAACAAGTATAGTCGGCATACGTTCGTTCCCCTTTTCCAATGTATTATTCACATACATTATACTATATATCTGCTTCACTTCCCTTTTACCACACACTGTTATCAATAGCTGACGTCCCAAAAATAAAAAACCCCCTTCCTCTATACGAAAAAACGATAAAGGAAGAGGATTCTATTCAAGCAATCAGCTGTGCAAACCACGCTACATAATGGGCGCCAGGAATCAATAATAGCTGTGCCACAATCGTTCCTAAAAATCTAGAGAACATCATCATAACGGAAGCTTTTTTTAATTCAAGATAACTTCCTCTCTTATTGATAACATCATCGGCCAGTATGGATATTTTAGGATCAATAAATAGAATCAAAAGTATCGTCGCTATGCCATTGATTAATCCAGATGCCATAACCGCAGTAGTCTTTAGTTCTGGTACTAACAAAGTGGCATACAAAGCAGATAAAACGCCAATGGTATAAATCGCTGTTATGACAATATTGATAACAAATAATTTCATTGGTATATCCCGTAAGCTAATACCTTTTAAATAAGTAAAATGAGGTTTATGAATGTGCTTCATACCTCGTCTTACATATTCAAACGTAAAGCCCTTTTTCAATAAAGCGGGGATTGAGCCTCTTTCCTCTGCCAAATGGACGATAGCCCTTGAAAAAATAGCTATGAAGGTTGGGATTAGTAAGATCCCTAGTAATGTTCCAAGTGATGACGCTCCAATAATCAGTCGAAATTGGTTTTCTACATGTATCAAAGCCTGATCGGCTGGTGCTGTATCAACAAGACTTCCTGTAAATGGTTGCTGCATCATATTCGCCAGCCTCGACACCATGACCATCACATTAAAAAGAGATAAAGCCGATGCTAGTAATTTAACACGTGCCCCTGATAAACGTACGGCATAAGCAAGTGTTTCAATAGCATGAATGATTAAAATGAATAAAGCAATCATGATTAATTTATCTGTGATTAACTCCACTTCTATACCTACTCTTCGCTTTCCTACAATTTAACATTGTGACGCTTCTCCCACAAAATAGTTCCGATTGAAAAGATCTTACCCTAAAAAGATATGGGTAAGATCTAAAAAGCGCTTCTATACAATTGTGCTACGCTGCACTTCTAAACCAAATCACAGCTGGAACATTTATCTTTGTTCAAAGATGACGCCACTTAATTTTCTAGGTGGAGAAATCACCTTATAAGGGATAATGAACTTGTCCTTTTTGTCATGCACAGCGTGACATCAACGCTAGTAAGAGTGCAGGTCTAAGATTATACGCTTATAAATACTGTTCGTATGATAATCTTAACGAATTAGTTTCCACGTATAGGCTGACATTTTGTCATTGAAGTTATAAGACGTTAAATTGAATAATTGTGCTGAACCAGTTGTGTTTGCTATCGTTACACTATTCCCTGTAAAATTACTATGCTCATAGATAGTTATTTCTGTATAAGGTTTTAATAAAATGGATGACACTTGATCATTCCATTGAGAATGTGGAAGATAAGTCAAATCTATTCCCTCTCCATCTATATGCTCAAATAAGTGTGGCTCATCAGTTGGTAGATTGCGAAAATTAGAACGTATTATCTCTTCATGTAATTTCGGATTCCATCTATCACCTATATAGTCCATAATGATCCACCCAGCTTTTGTTTCAAGATTCTTTAGATGCTCTAATCTCACTTTAGCCGCAGTAATGCTGTTCAAGTAGGAAGCATAGTAATACGGACTACTCCAAGCCGTACCACCCGAAGACAAACTTGTGAAATTGATATGAATGTGATTTGGGTTATCTTTATTTAATGCTGTCTCTTTTAGCATACTATCAATTGCTGCTTTCTTTTCCTCATAGTTCACATTATATTTATCTTGTACCGTTATTTTCACATTACCATTTGTCATAGAAGTAAATGTTGCGTTATCTTTCCACGCAAAATTTTTATATCCACCAGTCATCGTACTACCAGAATATCTTCTTAAGAGTACGATTTTTCCACGAGAATCCCCTAAAGTTATATTCCCTTCTGTCTTCAAGAAAATAGAATCTCCAAAATACTTATTTTCAAAGGTTCTAGCAAATGACTCTTTTGCTCCTGGCATGGATTCATACTCTTCTTTTAGAGACATTATAATGGTTTCACTTGGATGACTTTTTAAAAATTCTTTGGCTTCATTAATAAATTGCTGGAGTGTTACATAAAGATAAACAGGTCCATGATGTAGAACAATTGTATTATCATCCGTTACACGTCCTCTGATGTCAAAAAATCTGACACCTTGATCCATTTGAAAGCGAAAGTCATTTTCTTGCGTTTTTGCCCATACGGATTTTATAGGATCCTCCAGTCTGAATGTACCACTATCATGGGTTCCTGGAATAGAAATTTCTGCTAATGCGCAAGAGTTAGGTATTTCTCTCATCCACTCTGATAAATTTAGATTATTTTGTTCGGAAGCTGCCAGAGAAGTTAAGTGGACACCACCTAAAGAAAAAAGCATTGTAAAGAAAAAACATATACTTGCGATTACTTTCTTACTTTTTAATATCACCATAAATACTATCTCCTTCTCTTTCACTCACTAAAAACTACCATTTATCCAATTTTAGTTGAGGTGAGTATGTCAGATCTAACAAAAGCATTCTATTATACTCCAATATCCAATGTTTTTAAAAAATGGATAAACAAGCTATAAAGAGTAGCTTCAAAAAACGTTTTTCCCAATCTACTTCTTTTAAAATACAAGTCTTATTAGATGAAATTAACAGGTGCATTGCATCGTTTTTTATATCATAAAAAACGATGCAATAGAAATTCATACCAATTATCCATAGCAAAAAGTAAAGTAATCTACTTTGAAGATTCTAGATTTAATTCTTTTATTCCCTCTTTTAATGTGACTGCATCTATTTTTAATGTTTTCCAGCTGTCTTTAGCTGCATTCAAGTTAGGAAGTAAAAATTTAAATTTATTTTGTTCGGCCTTGTCAGCTGCATTCTCAATATGTCTGAGTACTCCTGTATATTGAGAATCTAAGTCATTCCATTGTGCAGACATAAAAGTGAGAGCATTAATCGCATCATCAAGTGCATTATACATCTCACTAATACTATTATGCGCAACTCCAACTACGCGATTTAATGTTAATTTATAATCAACTGTCTGTTGTAATTGTTTTAATAACGGTTCTAATTGACTTAAATTCTCTTTTGCAATCCCCAACATAATACCGCCGGCAATTAGTGTAGGAATAGTAGGCACCGCTATTGTTATTATTCCATCAGATTCTAATTTTTTATAATAGTTTACTGATTCTAAAACTTCATTTAAGCGTTTTTGATCATCCTCAACTGCTGCCCCTTGGTTTTTTAAAATTGACTGTAAGAGCTCTTTGTTACTTCCAAATGCTCTGACATCTTTTCCAATATTGTCTCTTAATTCCGTTAACGCTTCTATTAATTGTTGTGCACATTTTTGATTTTCTTGAATTTCTTCTCGTAAATCTGTAATTCCTTCTATTAATGTTTCTCCATCATTTGCATTTATTGCATATACAATAACGTCATAATAATTTTCAAATTTAGTATCGTATTCAATAATCCCCGTCAATGTATCAATCAGCTGTTTTTTTACTTTCGTATCCCATGTAAGGGCGTGTGCTCTTGCATCCTTTTGGTCTTGTACAATTTTACCTGGTAAATCCTCGTATCCATTAATATTTATTCCTTCAAAGTTCACATCTGGATTTTTGATCAACATATACGAATAAGCATTCATAGATTTTGCGAAAAGCCCAGCCTTTTGCAAGGTTTCTCTCATTTTGACTTCATTTGCTGAAAGAGACGTATCATCATAGTTCGTTTGCTCCATTTTGCTTGTAGTTGCATAAGCGGTTACTGGTGATACTATAGAAGTGGATGTCAGGGTTAAAGCGGCTGATACAGCAAGTAGATTGTAAAGAAACTTATTATTCATTTTATATTCCTCCCTATATACTTTTTAAGTTTTTGTGCATTAGTCTTGTGTAAAAGCAATGTCTTTTGCAATAAATTCCGCATCTTTATGAATATCATTCCAACTTTGTTTAGCTGCTTTTAAATCATCAGGTATTAAAGAGAGCTTATGATCTTGCATTTGATCGATATTATCATATAAGTCTTTATAATTTGCCCCCATTGTATTCCATTGCTTTTGGATGTTTGTTAGAGACATGATTGCTTGATCCACTGTTTGATACAAATATGTCAACGTGTCTTTTGTGTTATTAAGTGCAATAACGGCTTGGTTAGCAAGATCAGCTTTCGTGCTTAATTCCCCTATTTTATGGGAAATTTCGTTATAGGCATTCATATGATTAGATGCCATAATACCGGATGCTGTCCCTAAACCAATACCAGCTGCACCGAGTGCTGTAAGGCCACCAACAACAACCGGCGTTGCTGTTCCACCAGTCACAACAATTACTACCCCTCCTGCAATCGTCCCAATAACTAAAATAGCTGCTCCCAATCCTCCTCCAATTGACCATGCCAATACATTGTTAAAATGGTCTTTCTGAGTGGAAGATAGCTGCTGAATTTCAGCATGAAGTTGTGGAATCAATGCTTCTTTTCCAGCTAATAAGGCTGTTAATCCACCCTTCCCATCTGGACCACCGACATTATTTTTAAAATCAATTGAATTTGTATAGAGTTTCGTTTTGAAATTTTCTAATATGTTAATTACTTCTGTCACTTCTTTTGAATTTGTATGAATTGAACTGATTAGATCACCAATGCCTTCTTTTAGCCCCTCCCTATCTTTTTTTTGGACAATGTCTATTAATGTGTCGTAATAATTATTAAATTGTTCATCGTAATTCACGATATTACGTGCTGTCTTTTGAATTTTTGGCTTCGCTGTATCTAACCAATAATTTGCATTGATTCGAGACAGATCCTGATTAAGGTGAATATTTTTGATTAATTCTCCCCCTTCTGACCCTAGATCAATATTGGAGAGATTTACATTCGGTTGCTTAATCATTGTTTTTGCGTACAAATCCATTACAAGAATATGAGATCCCGTTTCCGCTAACGCCTTCTTCAGTCCCTCAGGTCCTAATTCATAATTATCCTGTTTTTGAACGACCTCTTTTTGAGCGCTCCATTCTTGTGCAAACGCATGAATAGATGTACTATTATTAGCAGTTAAAAGCGTTGTCAATGCAGCCAAGGTTAACACCTTATACGAAAATTTCTTCATATTTTTTCCTCCCTACTTTTCGATAGGTTTTTACAAATTTTAAGCATCAAAATTTATTAACCTGTTCCTCAAGTTGATTGATTATATTTTTTAATCTTCTTAATGTATCTTGTTGAGACAGTTGATTTGCCGCATCAGTTGATAATTTTGTTATATTATTTTTTATTAGCTTCAAATCTGCTTTATAGCGTTTCAATAGGTCAATTTCTACATCTACTTGACTAGCAAATGTATGCAAATCATGCTGCATAAGAAGAAGCATGGATTGTTGTAAATCTGCTATTGTTAGTTTCTTTGTTAAATCATATAGTTTTTGATTTTGGATCTCTAAATCATCTAAATATGCTCTTTGTTCAGCCATTAGTTTGTTAACTTCAGCGAAGGTATTATATGTTTTTTTGATTTTTTCTGGGTCAATTGTTTTCATAAGGTCATACTCTTTTGATTTTGTAGCAGCGGCTGCAGCAATTTCAGCTTGTTTATCTTTCTCAATTTTTTCACGAGCCTCTTTTTTAGCTGCTTCAATCTCTAGAATAGATTTCCCCTGTTCTTTTGCTTCTTGCTCTGCTTTTTTCTCTGCTTCTAGAATAGCGTTGTTAATTTCCTTACCTTTGTTATAGGCTGCCACCGCTATTTGAGCTGCTGGTTCAATGATATCTTTCGAAAGACTATAAATCTCTTGGAAAATATTGAGTCCCTGTTCATTTAAAGCTCCTGGTATCAATGCGATTTGCTGTAAATCATTGTGAATTGATTTTTTTGTATTTAGTAATTCAGCCTTTAGCTTGTCTATTTTCCCTGTTCCCTCTGCGCTTAGTACCTCCTGCGCTTTTATCACATCAGTATCGAGATTTTTTAGTTTTTTATCAAGCTGTAATTTAAGATCTGTTAGCTCATTCATTTGGTATTGAACACTTTCTTCGTTTGTCAGAACCATTTCTTGAAGAACTTCCAATCTATCCAAAAAGCCTTCCTTATTTTCCTTAGTGTCTACAAATTCTTTTAATGTAGGATAATAGGCCTGAAATTTTGTTACAAAGCCTTTACTTTTTGAATTGAGTAAAATTAACTTTGGATAAAGTTCCACTGCCCACTCTTTCATATCTTGTTTTATTAGAAATTGCTCTGTATTTAAAGCTGGTACTTCCTCTAACTGTACATTAGGGTTCATCAAAGCTTTGTCTATATACATTTGAATCAATTTTGATTGTGCACCTAATTTTCTTAATGATGAGGACAGAGCCACGTTCTCTTCTTGCATTTCTACTTGCACTATAGGCGTTGCAAAAGAATGGATAGGACTCACTCCAGTAGCAACAATCGATGTTATTATCAACCCTGTAATTATTTTCTTTTTCATTGTTTGTACCTCCCTACATAGATTGCCACAATATTTTTATTACAATTTGTTCTACATTTGTACACCTCTAATCTACTATTGATATTAGGAAAGTTCTTAATAAGAATAGACATCCCTAATAACATAAATTTTAGAGAAAGACACATATTTTGGCAAAAAACAACATAATTAGGCTATTTAATGATGAAAATAGATTTTTATGTCGTTTATTTTTTTGAAAAACCACTAAAACAAACTAAATAAGTCTATATTTGTTACATTTTTCTAATAATGAGTGGATTTAGGGATCAATATTGACATATTTTTTACTAAAAAACTATATTTTGTATGAATAGATAAACTTAGAAATTCTAATTTTCCCGCTTATTTTATAGAGTTCACGCTATTCACATTTCAACTTCTTCCATTTTCACACTGGATAAAAACTTTTGTCCCCATAGAAAAACACCTTCACGTTGATTTGATAAGTTTATCAACGAAAGGTGTTTTTATTTGTCTTGTTAGATTTTTACTTTGAAAAATGAGAGGTACAGCTTTCGTCTGCTTTTTCACCATTAGCAGCCATTTTTTCTTATTAAAATACTATTTATCGAGAAAGAAAATAACTATAGGAAAAGGTTCACTTTTCTTTGAAGCAACTCTTTAAACTTTGAAACTATCCCCAAACAAGATTGTTTCGTAACCAATGTAGTATATACTATGCTCAAGCTCTTTTAGACCAAATCACTACGGGAATGAGCAGTAAAGACAATAGCCCTCCTGCTAAGGACAATGCCGCATAACTAGCATTCGCTACGACCATTCCTGATAGTGCACCACCAGATGCCCCCGCTAGTGCAACTAAAACATCCATTTTCCCTTGTGTTTTTGCACGTGTAGACGGCTCGGTCGCATCAACAATTTGTGCGGTACCACTAATTAAACCGAAGTTCCAGCCTAACCCCAGTAAAGAAAGTGCTACTATTAATAAAACCATCGAATCGCTTGGAGCGAATGCCGCTAATAAACCCGCTAGTAGCAAGGTAACACCGGCGGCGATACTCATGGCTGTTCGTCCAACTTTATCAACAAGAATACCTGTTACAAGCGATGGCAGATACATAGCCCCTACATGAAATCCAATAACAATGCCTACTTCCGATAATCCATGTCCATGATGTTTCATATGTACTGGTGTCATCGTCATGATTGCGACCATGACAATCTGTGTCAGAATCATCACCGTTGCCCCTACTGCTAGCCCTCTTTTATTGCCAGCTGTATGCAAGGATGGTGCTTTATTATCTTTGTTCATTTTTTGCTGATGTGCCTCAATGGCCTTAGCTATTTCTAAAGGATCAGGACGCAACATAATAAATAACACAAGCCCTGCGACAATAAAGGCAACCGCAGATAATAGAAAAGGACCTGCAAGAGCTGGAACACCAATGGATAGCGCCACTCTCCCCATCATTTCTACTAAATTCGGACCTAAAACAGCACCGAACGTTGTCATCAGCATAGTCGTACTAATCGCCGTGGCACGTTGCTTATCATTGGCTAAATCCGTCCCAGCATAGCGAGCCTGTAAATTCGCCGCAGTGCCAGCACCATAGATTAATAGAGAAGCGAACAAAACGATCACACTATTCATTATAGCGGCCAAAACGACACCTACAGCCCCTATTCCACCGACTATAAAACCTGTTGCTAAGCCTGTGCGACGACCATATCGCTGCGACAGTTTCCCTACAATGAAAGCTGCTCCTGCAGAGCCTAACGTAAATAATGCAGACGGTACACCTGCATAAGCATCTGTTCCTAGCATTTGTTGGGCTAACAGAGCACCTACTGTAATACCTGCTGCAAGCCCAGCCCCACCAAAAATTTGAGATAGACTGACAACGACCAACACACGCCTATATAAGGTTTTTAGTTTCTCTGGGGACGCTATATAGGATTCTATTGAATCTTGATCTTTTACAACCATTTTTCAACCTTCCTTCTCTAAATATAATGTATTCTCTATGTAAATATCCCTTTTAAAGTGCCATCATCTTCAAGGTATTCTATGCATACCAATCAAGATTAATTGAATCTATAAAATAAAGAAGGAACCGTCCTCATTTCATAGACAGTTCCTTTCATCTGCCACCACCCTTATATCGCTATAGGTATTGGTGTAGAGCATGGGTTACATTGAATTAATACGCATGCATAACCACTTTCTTCTTTTTAGAATAGAGTAAGAAAGTAGTTGTTAAACCTAAGCTAATAATCCCGAAAATAAGCCCCATGCCACTTAAACCGATTAAATCTAGCATCATCCCTGTAGATAAGAGCACGACTTGGAAGACGACCGAATCAATCATATTACGGAATGAGAAAAAACGTCCGTGGAACTGTTTCGGTACTTGTTTCTGGAAAATAACCATCGTTGTCGGGAAAAAACAGCCGACTGAAAAGCCAAAGACCCCAAATGCCACTAAAGCAAAAAAAGGAATTTCCGCCAGTAATAATAATAGCTCCATTGAGCCGATAATAAAGGCTAATGAAAAGAGCAGTGTACCCATGTGTACACGTTCAGCAATTATTTTTAAGCCTGCAGCACCTAACATAAAGCCAATGCCTTCGACTGTATATAGCAATCCTGAGATGGTTGTTGATTGATGGATTTCAGAAATTTTCATAATGACTAAATTGAAAGAGCCTAAAAATAATGTGGGAATTAACATTAAGACGAGTGTCATCAGGACGACCGGATGCTCCTTCACCATAGGCCATACTTCTTTAAAGTTTCCTTTATCTTTGTGTGTCAGTGTTGCATTTGTCGTTTCATCTAATTGCAGTAAGCTTGTAATAACAAACATGATCACATAGACAATAAATGAAATAATATATAGCCATTTTAAGTCAAAGAAGCTTAACATAAACCCTGCTGCGGCTGTGCCAACAATTCTTGAAATGGTTCTGGCATTCATTTGCCAAGCATTAAGCGTAATTAAATCTTGTTCCTTCGCAATCATTGGAATAATCGATTGCAAGGCAGGCATATAAAACGCGGCGGCTATTTGCAACGTAATTAAAAAAAGAATCATCCAAATAACCGAATTGGTATAAAGTGCGATAAACATAAATAAAACACTAATGATTCGTCCGATACTTGCCATTTGGACAACCGTTTTTTTCTTCGATTGGTCAATGATGCGTCCTGCCATTGGACCGACGACCAAGCCTGCTAAAATACCACAGGAAATAATTAATGATTTGTGAAAGTCTGAAGGTACTACCTCTTGCATAAAGGCTAGATTTCCAATAATGCCTGCCCATAGGCCAAGTCCGACGACAAATTCACCTAATAAAATAATCCATACGTTTCGATTTCTCCACATGCTGTTCTCCTTGTTGTTTCTTCAATAAAATTTATCGTAACAAACTATTAAATATTCGTACATAAAAATATAGAAAAATTTGTTAGAATCTAAGCCTTCTCTTTCTAGCATTTCTTAATGAGTATACTATTTTTCCTAACTGAAATACTCATCCAAAAGTTTGAACTTCCATCTATAAAGAAAAAACACCGTTTGATGAGCGCATCAAACGGTGTTTTTCGTTAAGACATTTCTAGCTTATGGACAAGTGCTTTTTTTCTACGTTCGATTATTTTTTGGCTGATGAACGTCACAATAAATATTAACCCTACCGTTGTCGCCATCATACCAGCTATAGAAGTATCCCAAAACTTCGCTAAATAATAGCCGATAACAGAAGCAGCAGCACCAAAGAGCATACTATAGACAAACATTTGCTTAATCGTCTTACTAATTAAATAGGAAGTGGCGGCTGGTCCAATCAACATGGCCACTACTAAAATGGCCCCTACACTATCAAATGCCGCAACAGTTGTGAACGAAATGGATGTCATAAAGCCATAATGAAGAAATACAACAGGAATCCCAATAGTAGCCGCATACACAGGATCAAAAGTGGCAAGCTTCATTTCTTTAAAGAATAATAGCAAGAAGGCAATATTAATTACTAGGACGAGTAACAACATCCACACGGCCTTAGGCATCGCTAGCCCAAGCAGTGTCCATTTATCCCAAGGTACAAAAGCAATTTCCCCCATTAGAACATGTTCAACGTCTAAATGGACATTGCCGGCATATAAGGTGATCAGAAGGACACCTGCCGCAAACAAGGAGGTAAAGACCACCCCTATTGCGGCATCTTCTTGAATGCCAGAAGAATGCAATAATTGCACAAGGTAGGCTGTTAAAATTCCTGCAAACGCAGCGCCTACAAGCATCCAAAAGCCATTTAATGTCTGGGTAACAAGATAGGCCATCACAATACCAAAGAGCACCGTATGACTGATGGCATCTGCGATCATGGACATTCTACGCAAGATGAGGAAGACACCTGCAATCCCACATGTCACACCAACTAATAATCCTGTGAATACAACCCAAAATTCGATCATCCTACATCACCCTGCTTTCGAAATTGCATTTTTCTACGATATTTACTAATTTGACCTGCAGGACTAATAAAATACGATATAAAGAATATTCCTGCTGCTACTAAGACGATAATCGGACCAGTCGATAACCCTGTTCGAATCGCACTAATAAAAGTTCCTGTTATGCCAGCAATTCCGCCAATCGCGGCACTCAAAATAAGCATCGTGCTTAATTTTTGTGTCCATAGCTTGGCACTTGCAGCAGGAATAATTAATAAAGCAGACATTAATATGACGCCGACAGCTTGTATACCTGTGACAATTGTCATCACAATTAAAACTGTTAAGGTTGCCTTTAAAGCCTCAATCGGTAAGCCAATCCCTTTTGCATATACAGGATCAAAGATGAGTAGCTTCCATTCCTTATAGAGTAAGAGGCTAACCATTATAATAATGGTTGCACTAATAAACAGCCACATTAAATCCGCTTTGGTCATCGTCGCTGCCTTGCCAAAAATAAAATTATTCAGACCGCTTTGATTACCAAGTGGACTACGGTTGACAACTGTTAAAAATACTACACCAACACCAAAAAATACAGTGAGGACTAAACCAATGGCAGCGTCAGCCTTCATTTTTGAAAACGATACAATCCATTGTATACAATACACAGATAATGCAGATGTGATGCCCGCTCCTAGCATTAAAACCGGCAATTCCTTTTGACCTGTTAGCAGGAATGCGAGCGCAATACCTGGTAATGCTGCATGTGCCGCAGCGTCACCAACTAAGCTTTGTTTTTGCAAGAAGGAGAAGGTGCCTGTTATACCAGCTGCAATGCCCAATAGCATTGTTCCACTAAGTACCCACAATAAATTACCACTTAACATTGTGTCCCTCCTTACGCATGCTGCATCATGAATAGTTTACCACCATACGTTTTTTGTAATTGTTCTGGTGTAAAAACATCTTCTGTTGCACCTGATGCTAAAATCGTTTTGTTTAATAGAATCGTATAATCAAAGTATTCTTTGACGGTTTGAAGATCATGATGGACGACAAAAATACTTTTTCCCTGTGCCTTTAAATCTTTTAAAATATCAATAATGGTTTTTTCAGTCGCAGCATCTACACCTGCAAATGGTTCATCTAAAAAATAAATATCTGCATTTTGAGCAAGTGCTCTAGCTAGGAATACACGCTGCTGCTGACCTCCTGACAATTGTCCGATGGAGCGCTCTGCAAAATCCAGCATCCCAACGCTTGCTAACGCTTGTCGCGCAACAATTTTATCTTGCTTGGATGGTCTTTTAAATAAACCCGTATGGCCATAACGCCCCATGAGCACTACATCCAGCGCATTTGTAGGAAAATCCCAATCCACAGCATTACGCTGAGGGACATAGCCAACAACTAAACTTTTCGGCTCAAACACCTTCCCTAAAATTTCAACCTTTCCTACTTTATTAGGAAGTTGATTTAAAATGGCCTTTAAAAAGGTTGATTTCCCTGCACCATTCGGACCAATAATGGCCGCTAGATGACCTTTAGGTACCGTCACACAGGCATTCTCTAATACTGTTTTTTTATCATATGCTACTGATAGATTTTCTACTGTTAATGCATCCATACCATTCACCTACTTTAATGCATCGACGATTGTGTCGATGTTATGTTGATACATACCAATATATGTACCTTCCGTTGTTCCTTCAGCACCCATGGCATCTGAGAATAATTCCCCACCGATGACAATGTCGTGACCTTTTTCTTTAGCCCCTTCAATAACAGCCTTCATCGCTTTATCGGATACACTCGATTCTATAAAGAGAGCTTTAATCTTATTTTCTACTAAAAAATCAACCATTTCCTGAACATCCTTAACACCATACTCTGAATCTGTACTAAGCCCTTGTAAACCACGTACTTCAAACCCTTGGCTTCTACCAAAATAATTGAACGCATCATGAGCAGTTACTAAGATTCGTTGCTGTTGTGGTATTTCGTTCACACGGTTTTGAGCATAGCTTTGTAAATCATCCAGCTTCTTTAGATAAGATGCTTCATTCGTTTGAAAATCATCTTTAAATTCAGGGTATTCTTCCTGAAGTTGTGTACTGATTGCTTTGACAACACCTTTCCATAGCTCAATATCAAACCATATATGCGGATCATGTAGCATCGAATCATCGTCACTTGCAAGGAGCTGCTTTTCATCTAATGTCTCGCCCACTGCTAAAACCGTTTTGTCCTTCGCCATTTGTTCAAAAATATCGAGCATTTGGCCTTCTAAATGTAAGCCATTGTAAAAAATGACTTCTGCTTTATCCAATTTCGATAAATCACTTTGTGTCGCCTTGTATAAATGGGGATCTACCCCTGGGCCCATCAATGCTGATACTTGTAAATGATCGCCACTAATTTCTTTGATTGCATCCGCTATTTGTCCAGTTGTTGCGACAACAATGCCTTCTTTCTTTCCCTCTGTTTCAGTTGAACAACCGAATAATAGAAGGGAGAGTGATAGTACCATTACACCTAACCATTGTTTCATTTTTTTACCTCATCTTTCTCTTTTTTAGTGATTGCTTGAAAAATAGCTAATATGTACGAAGTAGCGAGTTAGCGGACAAGCCATACCTTTCCTGTCATGCCCGCCTTTTAGCAACTGCTGTCGTTCACATCACCCATTTTTCTCATACAATCGCTTAATTTATATTCATTTTCCTAATAAGCTGGCGCCAGCTCATCCAGAAAAGTATTAACACTATGCCTGCCCCTACAGAATCTGTGAGTTTCCATAGTATTGCCAGAAGGATTAAAATGACCATTGGAAAAATTGTCAGTTTGATATCACCTAAATCTTTCATACACACACTCTTCTTTCTCTGTAGATATTTTGTTTCCCTTAGGAAAAATATATGCTTAAAGCAAAAATAATTCAACCCTTTTATGAAAATTTCTTTTAAAAAATTTTTTTCATTAAGAAAATATAATTTCGCCCAAACAAAAAAATCTCTAATTATTTCATTAGAGATTTTTTATAAAAATGCAAAATATATTATACAAACCTTTCACTCTTCTTTTTCCAGTGGCTTCCCTATAAATTCAAATGCATAAATATGAGTTTTAGTTAGTTCGATAATATCCTTAATTAAAGCCTCTTCCGATTTTTCATAACCACTTGCAATCCATTGCATCATCAATCCATAAAAACCGTATGAAGTATAATGCTTGAACATGTCCATATTGACTGGCTGCTGATTGATCGTTTCAAATTTAAATTGCTCTTGATATATTTTTGTAATGGTTAGGGGCATACGTGTATGCAATCCAGGAATTGTATCTTCAACATTCAGCAGCTCGAAAAATAGTCGATGCTTGTAAATATAATGAATAATATTAAAGGACGGTGCTTTCAATTTCGTCGTATACACCTTTTCCCCATATAAATAAGGTTCACCTACTGCGACTTCCAGACCATTCAACATCTGTTCGAGCAAATTTTCCGCTAACTCAAATTTATCTTGAAAATGCACATAAAAAGTACTACGGTTATAGCCAGCTCGTTCCACAATATCCTTCACTGTCAAGGCTTGAAACCCATGCTTTTTAATTAATTCGACAAACGCCTCATAAAAATGACGACGGGTTCTTTCCTGTCTTTGTGTCCATTTTGGCAATTTTACTTCCTCCCTTTTAGACATTTCGGGCAAATATGTCTACTAGTTAGACACTTGCTACGACATTAATGATTGTTTCCAATTTCAAGCGTTTTACAATAAAAGTACACCGTCATTTACGCAGTGTGCAAGAAAAAATTATAATTTAAGGGAGTGTCATATATGGGGAAATTACAAGATAAAGTCGCAATCATTACAGGTGGTGCTTCTGGTATTGGTGCCGCAACCGCTCAATTATTTGTAGCAGAAGGCGCAAAAGTAGTACTTGTGGACTTAAACGAGGAAAAAGGCCAAGCCTTTGCTGCCGAATTACAGGCAGCTGGTGCAAAGGCTATATTTATCAAAGCAAATGTAACAGACGAAAATGAAGTAGCAGCTATTTATCAAACAACAATTGAGACATTTGGCAAAATCGATGTCCTTTTTAATAATGCTGGAATTGGTCGTGTCACACCAACTGAGGAGCTTCCTTATGCGGAATGGCGTCAAACTGTCAATGTAGATTTAGATGGTGTATTTTTAATGGCGCAGGCTGCCATTAAAGAAATGCTGAAAGTGAATAGCGGTACAATCGTTAATACGGCTTCGATGTATGGTTGGGTTGGCTCACCAGGATCAGCCGCCTATAATGCAGCAAAAGGGGGCGTTATTAATTTAACGCGTTCATTAGCATTGGAGTTTGCTACTCGTGGTATTCGTGTCAATGCCCTATGCCCGGGTTTTATTGATACACCGATTATTCCAGAAGAAAGCAAGGAGCCACTACGTCAAGTAACACCTATGCAACGCTTAGGACAACCAGAGGAAATGGCAAAAGCTGTTTTATTCATGGCTTGTGATGATTCAACCTTTATGACAGGTAACACATTAACTATAGATGGTGGCTACACAGCCCAATAATTACATCGTAAATAATCGCTTCCCCACAAGGGACAGCGATTATTTTTTGTGCTAGAAAAATTTGCAGTTTTTATCCATTTCCTGCAAACTATTACTAAAGCGAGCAAGAAAGGATGAAAACGACGAATGAAAAAATTAGTATGTACCTTATTATTTTCCATTCTGATTGTTGCCAGTGCAGGCAATGTACAAGCTTCTGGCTTTCGAGATGTATCAGAGGATCATTATGCCTATGAAGCGATTGTATGGGCAGAAGAGTATGATATTGTCAACGGCTTTACAGATGGTACATTTAAACCAAATGCCACGATTACTGAACAGCAGTTGGCCAAATTGCTAGCTAATTTTTATGAGCTTGAATCACCCATCGATGAGTTAAAGAAACAGACCCCTACGGCAAACTGGTCGGATGAATTTTATAACCAACTCGCTAGCTATGGTGTACCTTTAAATGGTTATTTTGATAACCGAATTCGAGCGGCTACTGTGAAGCGCGGTGTCGTGGCACAAGCAATTGCTCATTTAGCTAGCGGGAAGAAAGGGTTAGATCAATCTATTCAATTTTTACTTGATACCTATATTTCTTCAGGGCAAAATCCACAGTATGAAGATCGAAATTTACAGAAGTTTTATGGCGTAATGAACAATATGACACGTGCACAAGTTGTCACGATGCTCTATCGCATGGATGAACGAAATTTTTATGAAATTTCAGCGGACGCACAGTCCATTCATGATAATGCCAACAATGTATCTTTAAGTACAAGAGCGAAAAATGCTCAAAACCAGCTCGATAAATCATTACAGCAAAATACCCCTAGTAAGAGTGCCTGGGAAGGCGTTTATACGTATTATTATAAATGGGGAAAAGGAACAAATGATTTTAATCGCCGCGATGCCATCATTTCCAATGCCACAAACAACAGCTTTTCTCTTGCTTTAACGGCGAATGATGGCACCGCTTCAGGTAGTGTCAATGGTACCGCCACAATCACAAGCAGTACAAAAGCCATCATGAATAAATCCTCTAATGGCAATCGTTGTGTCGTCGAGGTAGAGCGTTTATCTAATAACGCCCTGAAAGTGTCCGAGATTGATTGCCGTGCAGAGCGTAATGAAAGCACTAATTTCTCTGGTACATTAAAGAAGCAATAGCTTGCAACAGAGTCTGATTCATTCAGGCTCTTTTTTCATTGCCAAATGCTTCATAGCTAAGCTTGGCTATAGCAATAAAATCCTGTAAATAGGCATGCATATGCTTATCTTTATGCCATGCAATATCTGTATAAATGGGCGCTAGGTCGATTGAGGACGGTAGCTCCACTAAATTTCCACTTTCCAACTCTTTTTCTACAACCATTTTAGGCAAAAACGTGATACCTAAGCCTGCCATCACACATTGCTTTATCGCCTCAATACTGGCAAACTCAATCATTTGTGAAGGCAAGACACCTTCTTGCTGTAGCTGTGCTTCTAAATGGTTCCGATAAGAGCAACCCGTTTCTGTTAACAGCATAGTTTCAATTGATAGTTGTTGAGCAGATAAAGGCTGCCTGATTTCTTTAGAGGCACTGACAAAAACAAGCTGTTCTTGAATCAATCGTTCTCGCTGTAGCATGGCGGTTTCCTGATATGTATCTGTTATAAATGCAACGTCGAGTTTGCCTTCTTGTAATAATTCCTTCGCAATGTCTGTCGTATGCACTGGCTTAAAAATGATTTTCACATGCGGGTGCGCCTGTTGAAATTGTTGTAAAATAGTTGGCAGTCGATAGACACATTGGCTCTCCTGTGCCCCCACTTTTAAGACAACTTGCGCCTGTTCATTGGACATCGCTTTTTTCATATCATGATCTAGCTCTAGCATTTTTTTTGCATACTGTTGGAGATGTTTCCCCTCCTCTGTCAGGACAATGCGTTTTCCTAGCCGCTCAAAAAGAATAACACCCAATTCTTGTTCTAATGTTTTAATTTGGGCTGTAATACTGGACTGGGCATAGTCGAGACGCTGTGCTGTCTGGGTAAAGCTTAATGTTTCAGATGCCGTTAAAAACGTTTGGAGCTGCTTCATATCCATTCACTTAATCCCCTTCATTCGGATTTTCCGATAGATTTTACCGAAACATTCATAAAAATCGATAGTAAAATTCAGTTTACACTAGTTAGTAGTTGAAAGAAAGAAGTTGCGTCTCATGATTCATCGCAAATTCTGGACAACAAAGCAATGTCGAATAATGAACAGATATCATGTTAGCAGGTGTACCACACGACAATTTATATAGCCAAGGATTTAACATTGAACCTATCTATGATTTACGTCACGACGTTATGACTTTCTGATGCTCGAGAGAATTTTAAAAAACATGGTAATCGATTTTGCCAAACCGAGCGACAACAAAAGAACCTTTAATCAAATAAAAAGAAACGGATTTGGAAGCTACATATCGTCCAAATCCGTTTTTAAATCGCGGGAGAAAATTTTGTTCTATTCTTTATATGTCTTTAACATAAGAGCATAAATGATCTTTTTTAGTAGCTAACATACATCAGAAACAAAATGCTATTGTAATTCTTTTCGAAGACATTCAGCTGCAGACAACGCTGTTAAATCTTGAAGGATATCTCCTGGTTTGTTTCCTTCTCCTAAAATATACCCTTCAAAGGTTGTGCCAATAAAGTCAAAGATATGTTGAAACTGCTGAATCATTGGTAAACCTTTCATATAAGGTTGATCTCCACCAACTGCAATTACATAGGCTTTTTTAGAAGACATCATCGCTTTGAAATTGGGATAATTTGGGTCCCTTAAAGTTTGGGACCACCGATCAATAAAGTTTTTCATCGCCCCTGTCATGCTATACCAATAAATAGGGGTCGAAAAAACAAGAATATCATGCGGGAGTATACGATCTATGATGGTGTTATAATCATCGTTTACTTCGGAAAATCCCCCCTCTGCATGCCGCTTATCTATTATTGGTTGAATGACATAATCCTTTAGATAAACTTCTTCAACATTTAAGCCTTGCGTGATTAATTTTGTCAGTGTCTCTACATTCCCATTCGGACGATTTCCACCGTAAATAACTGCTATTGACATATTGATTATCCCCTCTTCCTTAAAATTCCCTACTATTGTTTCCGAATGCTTATATCTTATTATGATTTTACAAATCGATAAAGATGATTATTTCGATAAAATAGATCGAAAAAATTGATTATAAAGAGGTTGCTAAATGGAAAAGAAACAAGTATTACTTTCAAGCACGCTAAAAGGAGAGCTTTCACCCTCCCCTTTTAAAGTCAAATCATATTATGAAGCCTTTGTTTTGGCTATTTTTTAATGTGAGTCGTTCTCTAACATTATTTATTGAACCTTACAATGTGATCAATTGAAAGACGTGAAGAGCCATAAGCTGGTGCAGCTGCTTCACCAATTGCTAATAATAGTATAGGTACTTCATTCGCAGGTAATTCCATGTACTCAGCAAATTTAGCTTTATCAAACCCACCCATTGGAACTGTATCATAACCCATTTCTTTCGCCAATAGCATTATTTGCATAGAAACTAAGCCAGCATCAAAGTGTACGATATTTTCTAATGTTTTTGCCGAAGCTGAGCCATACATTGTTAATGCGTCTTGAGCAAGCTTATTGGCAATTTCTTCTGGCATATAGCCTAATTCCACATTTTTTGCATAGATTTCCTTTGCATTTAAATACATTTCAGTATCACCAATGACAGCAATAATAGCAGAGGCTGTTTCGATTTGCTCTTGATTAAACGAAAAGAAATTAATATTCTTTTGAATTTCCCTATCATCAATGACAATAAATCGCCATGGTTGCATGTTACTTGAAGAAGGCGCTGAAGTAGCATCTTGCAACAGTTGCACTATTGTTTCACGAGAAATTTTAGTATTAGCATTGTATTTACGAACTGATTTTCGCTCCTGCATAATTTGTTTTAATGGTGTAGTTGATAACATGTCATTTCCCTCTTTTTCAAAAAAATTTAAACTGCTTTAATTATTACATTGATATTTCCCATCGTTGCCTTTGAATATGGGCACACTGTATGTGTTAACTCTAATAATTCCTGTGCTTCTTCCAATGCTAATCCTTCAATATGTCCTTCGATGTCAACAGCAAGCACATAGTCAAAAGTAGCTTGTTCCATTAATTTGACTGTTACTTTAATTGTTGATGCGTTGTTTAGTTTTTTTTGGCGTTTAATTAAATCTAATGCACTATTAAAGCAGGCACTATAACCTGCCGCAAATAATTGCTCTGGGTTTGTCACATTAGCTAATTTTGAGCCTGGTGGTGCAATTTTTAAAGAGAGTGATTGATCCTCTGCATATGATGTGCCACTACGCCCACCATCATTAATCATTGTAGTTGAGTATAATTCTTTCATAACCGAAAACCCCATATCTATATTAGTATTTTAAATTGTACACAATTTAATTTTTACAAATCGAATTGTACACAATTTAATTGCGTTTGACAAGTAGGAACTTTATTTTTAATATAAATGTAATGAGAAGAACTTTAAGAGGGGATTTTTATGCCTAATCATTTAGATAATCAACTGTGCTTTCTTTTGTATGCCACATCAAAGGAAATCATTCGACAATACACATTATTATTAAAGCCATACGATCTAACTTATACAGGTTATATCTCTTTATTAGCCTTGGAGGAAAACGAACAAATAACAGTGAAAGAATTGGGACAACGTTTATTTTTAGATTCAGGTACATTAACACCGTTGCTCAAAAAGTTAGAGGCGAAGGGCTATATTTGTCGTGAGCGTTCCAAGGATGACGAACGACAAATGCAAATTTATTTATCAAAAGAAGGCAGTAATGTCCGTTGTATGCTACCAGAAGTGTCACGACAAGTAATGCAACAATCAAATATCTCAGAGCAGCAATTTATACAACTGAAAAATGTTCTTCAAGATATTATGCACAACGACTGGACAATGAAAGATAAAAAATAAAGTAATGAATATTGTAACCCTAAAACTTTTGATTCATGCTATAGCGGCGGTATCACGTAACAATAATTTTATATAATCAACATAAAGAACCGTATTTGGAATTTGCTTATCTTCCAAATACGGCTCTTCAAACCTAGGCATTTTATCAGATGCCATTAACAATTTATAAAATCACCACTTAACTACCATTTCCCGCAATCCCCTTTTTTTAAGAATTTATCTCTGTGCCAATTACACAAACAAATCCAATAAAAATCCTATTAGAATACCTTCCAGAGCTACATTACTCCCTATCATTATAAAATCAAAAACTAAGTACACCTAATCTAATTGGTGTTGAAGCAATCATATATTTCGTCATTACCTTATTCCTTCATTTAACTATTTTTAGTGTGCAAAATTCAGATCCTGCCACCTACAATCAGAAGCTTAAAATATATTCTAAGACAATTATTTTTTATCGAAAAACAATATTTTTTTATCCTTTATCAACTATTTTATTATTGACATTTTAAATTTCAAATTATAAAATGACCAAAACCTTATATATAAATATGGAAGGGTGATTTGATGAACTATGAGGATTTGATACAGCAAAAAGGTTTTGTTTTTTTAGATAATATAGTAGAGCCTGGTACGAATTCATTGAGAATTTCTATTAAAAGAGCTTCTATCAGTTCTAAAAGCGATGAGGTAAATGTTGGTGAATATACATTATATGATGTCAACCCAATTGAAATTGATAAGACATTACCAGTGATACATATAGAATTTGATTCGTATGTAGCCTATTCTGTTTTCGATGAGTCATTTCATTTTGTAAATTCAGAAGATAAATTTATTGGTCATTCAGTACGTTTATTCTCAAAGTCTACCTATTTAGATTTTGTAAGTAATGGAACAATTGCTCAGGAAATATACTCCTACAAAGACCTAATTCACTACCAAATTGTTTGTCTTGACCATATAATAGATATTGTTTCTTTCGATAAACCTAGTGTTTTAAAAGAATAATAGATCCTAAAACAGTCAATGAAATATGTTGTCTGTTTTTTATTTTTATCAAAAAGATTACTAAATATATAATTATCGGAAGTATAAAAGATGTCTCAGAGCTACTTAGATCAACACGAAATACAAAAACGACCTAAAGCTTTAAGCTATTAGGTCGTTTTCGTCTATGCTTCTACAGAGATGTGCTGGAAGGTTGTCACATCAAATAATCCTGTATCTGTTAGTTTTAGTGCAGGAATGACTGGTAATGCCACAAAAGAAAACGTCAGTAGAAAATGGAAATCTAATGTTGGGTTGAGCGTCTTTAATGCACTATGCAAGCCTGCTAGCTGTTCCTTTGCTTGCTGAGCAGGGGCATCTGTCATCAAGCCGCCAATGGTTAATGGCATCTCCGCTAGAATTTTGCCATCTGCTACAATCACAAAGCCCCCTTGGATTTCTTGAATACGTGCAAGCGCAAGTATCATATCCTCATCGTTTGTCCCTACGACAAGGGCATTATGTGAATCATGTGCTACGGTTGTGGCTACTGCCCCTTTTTGTAAACCAAAGCCTTTGACAATGCCTAGGCCTGTTGTGTGTAAATGATGGTGTCGTTCAATTACGGCCAATTTCAGTAAATCTTGTTCTACAGATGGTTCAAAAACGCCTTCTTTCACAGGTACATCCATTACTACATGATTGGTAATGAGCTGATTTGGAACAATCTCCATAACATTAGCCTTCGTACCCTTTGTGAAAGCTAGTTGTAGCCTATCCTTTGTAATGGCTGGTAAATGCACTGATTGGTGGATATGAGCAGGAACAATTAGCTCTTGACGACTTGTCAGCATTTCTCCATTTTCAGCAACCTTTCGACCATTTTTCCATACAGCCTTTGCCTGCATCGTCGACAAATCCTCGACTAACACAAAATCTGCCTTATAGCCTGGGGCAAGTACCCCTCGATCAAATAAACGATAGCATTCTGCTGTGTTCACAGTTGCTAACTGGATTGCCTGTAATGGTGTCATCCCTTCGGCTATTGCCATAGCTATATCATAATTGATGCTACCTTCATCGATTAACTCATCCACATATTTATCGTCTGTACAAAAACCAAAGCGACGAGCATTATGTGGCTGAACAGCCGGTAATAAATCACGTAAATTTTTAGCTGCTGAGCCTTCTCGAATCAGTACATACATCCCTTGCTCTACACGATCAATGGCTTCTTCGGCTGTCACACATTCATGATCTGTCAGTATGCCTGCAGCGCGATAGCCTGTAATTTGTTCGCTCTGTAAGCCAGCACAATGCCCATCGATTACTAGGTTTGCTTGCTGTGATAATAAAATTTTCTGAAGCATGCCCTCTTCCCCATTTAATACGGCTGGAAAATCCATGACTTCTGCCAAGCCACGAACTTGTTCATGTTTTAGAAATGACGCCAAATCCTGAGCTGTTAGTGTTGCACCTGCATTTTCAAACTGTGTACCAGGTACGCTTGATGGCAGCATCACAAAAATATCCATATCCGCTTTTTGTGCATCATCGAGCATAAATTGGATGCCTTCCGCTCCTGCGACATTGGCGATTTCATGTGGATCTGTGATGACTGTGGTAATACCATGAGGTAGTAAAACTCGACTAAATTCCCCCGGCGTTAGCATGGAAGATTCTATATGTATATGACCATCAATTAATCCAGGAATGACGTAGCTTCCTGCTGCATCCTGTTCCTCTTTTGCCTGAAATTTGTGGTTGTGATCCAGTGCCACAATCGTACCATTGTTCACAACAATGTCTGCCTTTTTCCACGTTAACGTATAAACATCGGCCACTTGAGCATTTCTCAGTATGAAATCTGCCTCTAATTTCCCTTGAGATGATAAGATATTTTGCGTTAACTTCTGTAATTTTGTTGTCATAGCCTATACTCCTTTTTCTTTTAAGAACTATCATGCCTGAAAAATACCGATCATTGCAAGTATTTATAGTAGTACAGTAAAAAACGACCATCCATCAATGGTCGTTCGAAAATTCTAGCTCTTTTGGTGGTTGCCCCTTTTTATTCATCAAGCGCATGCGAATAGGTTCAATTTTCAAGGTCACCATTTCGTCCTGATTACCAACGAAGATACCCGTAAAAAATTCAGCTAGTTTATTTTTTAACCCCTCTTCATGGACTTCCGTAAGCTGGCCCTCTATTTCAACATACGTATCCCCAAAGCCTTCATTTTCATAGCCATATAAAATATGGGTATAGGGATTTTTACGAAGTTCTGCCATTTTCTCTGAATGTTTATTCGTTACCGTATATAATACAAAGTCCTCATGTTGAAACGTCATGTAACGAGAGTACGGTTTTCCATTTTCTACAGTCGCCATCGTTCCAATCTTTTCTCGATTTAAAACTTCTAAAATTTCATCACGTACAGAAGTCATTTCATCCCATCCTTTCATCTACATATCTATTTTGCCCTCTCCTCAAAAAGCTAAACCGCCTTTTTTTGAAAAATGTGAAATGACAATTTTCGGCCATATTGAAAATTTATTTGTTATACTAATTGGATGGATAATAGGAATTTTCGGATAAATGAGGGTTAAAAAATGAAACAAGCTTTCTTTACGCGCTGTTTGTTTTTCATAACAGGCATTATCGTGCTATCTTTTGGCATCACATTAACAATTAAAGGGCAGCTTTTTGGCGTTGGCTCTTGGGATGTACTACATATTGGCTTAACAAAAACAGTGGGTTTAACAATCGGCACTTGGTCCATTATATTGGGACTTGCCATTTTAGCATTTGATATGCTGATCACAAAAAAATTTCCATTACCAGGGACCTTTATTGATATGTTTTTAGCAGGCATTTTTATTGATATATTTAATTATTGGTTGCCAGATATCGATGGATTTTGGATGCAACTTGTCTCCTATCTTACAGGGTTAGTTTTATTAGGCTGGGGTTGCGGTATGTATATGGTAGCCAATTTGGGAATCGGTCCACGTGATACGTTAATGTTAATGATGGTCCATAAGCTTGGCTGGAGTGTTACACGTTCTCGTACAACAATGGAAGTGACTGTCGCTGTTATTGGCTTTTTACTAGGCGGTCCTATTGGAATTGGTACAGTCATTATGGCATTTGGGCTTGGACCCATTGTACAATTTGCCTTAACCTATAATGAAAAATTATTTATGAGATGGACTGGCGTGAAAAGCGCTGTCGTATAAGCTTACAAGACAATGCAAAAATGCATTGTCTTTTTTTATACAGTTGCAATATACAGTCCAACTATATATAATCAAACTATATAGTTAAACTGTATAGTTGAGGTGACCTAATGAAAAAACATAAATTACTGCCTTTATCAGAAACCATGCATTATATTTTACTTGCTCTACGTGAACCGTTACATGGCTATGCCATGATGCAAAAAATCGAGGAAATGAGTGCTGGCAGTGTGAGAATTGCTGCTGGCACCATGTATGGGGCAATAGAAAATTTGTTGAAATATCATTGGATTACTCCTGTTGCAACTGAGGATTCTAGACGCAAGGTGTATCAAACAACCGCTGAAGGGCTAAATATATTAGCTGCCGAGCAACAGCGATTGCAACGAATTTTATCTTTATATGAGGGAGCTGATGAACATGATAAAGTTTAAAATCTTTTTTGATATTGAAAAGGAAGAACAATGGTTAAATCAAATGTTATCCCAAGGCTTAGTTTGCACAAACATAAACTCAGCAGGCTTTTATACATTTAAACATACTACAGATCTTGAACAAGTTATCCGAATTGATTATCAGCAAGATCTTCGAAAAAAAGAGCAACCCAACTATAAGCAATTACATGAGGATTTTGGGTGGCGCCCTTTAAAAGAAAAGTCGTATGATGGAACCTACTATTGGTTAAAAAGAAAAGATGGCAACGATGAATTATTTTCGGATAATGATTCGTATATTGCTAAATATAAACGTTTAATGCAGCATGCAAGCCATTGGGCGTTACTCTCTTTTCTTTTGTTAATGATTTTGTATGCCAATGATGGCTTCGATTCCTTTTTCAGTATAAAAGCTGCCTATTATACACCTGGCTTATGGGAGAAAGAAGGTTTAGCATTCCTTTTGGCTTTTTTATTTGAAACACCCTTTGCCCTTATGCGCTTTATTCCACCTTGGCTATTTTTAGCAATATGTGGGATGTATGTAGTCGTTTATTATCGTTATCGGAAATCTATACAGCAGCTGTTATAGAAAATACCAAGGAGCCACTTACGTAGCGTAAAATGGCTCCTCTTTCCTCTATGCTTCTGGTTCAGCACCGTTTTGTCCTGTTGCTTCTATCACTTCTGGTGTACCATCCACAGTATCTTCTTCTTGTACATTTTCAGCAGGTGGTGGTGTAATTGTTGCTAATGTGAAGTCATCCTCTTGTAAAATTTCAAACGAAAACTGCTGACGAATATCTCCTACATAAAGAGACGTGCCAATCGCTACATTCGTAACATCAATTTCTATAGTTTCTGGAATCTCGGTTGGCTTCACTTTGATGCGTACCTCACGATTTGGCTGTAGCAGGAAACCGCCATCCGCAACACCGACAGCATGACCAGTCACTGTTACTGGAATGTCCACTTCTAGCTCCTCTGACATATTGATGGACTTAAAATCAACGTGTTTAACATTGCCCTTTAATGCACAACGTTGTACTTCTGTTAATACAGCATTAATTCGTTTTCCTTCTACATCTAGTTGAAAAACACTTTTCGTACCATGTGCTGCTAACATTTTTGCAAAGGTTCTAGCATCTAACGTAATAGCTGTTGATTCCATTTGAAAGCCGTAGACAACACCAGGAATGTCCCCATTTTGTCGAAGCTGTGTTAATGAAGATTGTCGTCCTTTTTGACGTTTACTGGCAGTTAAAACCATATTCATCGAATATTTCCCCTTTCATGGAAACTAGTCTCATAAAAGGTTTTGCCTTTTCTGTTGTATTTTATACCTACATTGTTTGATGAAAAAACGGATGATAAACTAAAAAACACCTCCTTTGTCCAGATAGCAAAGGAAGTGCCGTATTTCTTAATACAGAGCTATTTTTTTATTTAATAACCCATGTAATTCATGCAATTTTTTAATTTCATAATGCGGTTCAATGTCGCTCGTGTTTTCAACATTATGGATGTTAAACCAGCATGTATCGATCCCTGATAGTAAACCACCTTTTATGTCTGACGTCAAAGAATCACCGATAATAAGCGTTTTAGCTTTATCAAAATGATCAATCCGTTCAAATACATAATCAAAAAAGGCTGGCATCGGCTTTTGATAGCCCGTTTGCTCCGAAATAAAGATACCCTTAAAATATTGTGCTAAATTGGCATCCACTAATCGTTTATTTTGTGTCATCGTGATGCCATTTGACACAACATATAAATGATGACTTTCGGCTAATTGAGCAATGACTTCATAAGCCCCATCCACATAATGATGTGCCTCCTGTAAATATTTTTGGAACAGCGATTCAAAGTAGACGCCATCAACCTCTATCCCAAATTCTTTTAAAGCAATTGCAAATCGTGTATTATGTAGTGTATTTTTTGTTACTTCCCCACGCTCAAAAGCTCGCCACATCGTCTCATTTATCTCCTTGTAACGGGCAATCATCTCTGGCGTAGTAGCTATGTTTTCCTCTTTAAACATGCGGTCCAGCGCCGCATTTTCAGCTAAATCAAAATCTAGTAACGTATCATCCACGTCAAACAATAGTGTCTCATATTTCGTCATATCTGTTCCCACTTTCTTCGATGCATTGTGACTATTTACTCTCTACCATGATAACGTTTTTTATAAGAAATAACAGTAAAATGTCCTATAACAGAATATTAGGACATCAATGCGCTTTAACTCTTCAATTGCTAGCCAAATGGAACGGTGAACATTTTCCTATATTGGGAAAAAATGTTCGTCTAGTCCTAAAATAGTCCATTCGGTAATTTCATATTTGAAATTTTCGATGAATATGAGACAATAGAATGCTAGAAAGGAAGATGTACGAAAGATGACGACCTTACAAAAAATAACACCTGTCTTTGATCCATGGGAAGCGTATTTAGATGTGGAACAGCATGGACAAATGACACTATCAAATATTGAATTTACAACTACTAATCTTTGCAACATGCGCTGCGCTCACTGTGCAGTAGGCTATACATTACAAAATAAAGACCCTGAGGCACTACCTATAAACTTAATTTTACAGCGCTTAGACGAGATACCTCATTTAAAAACACTCAGCATTACAGGTGGAGAACCGATGATGAGTAAAAAGTCTGTTCAAAACTATGTATTGCCGCTTTTAAAATACGCACACGAACGAGGCGTACGCACACAAATCAACTCCAACTTAACATTAGAGCCAGCTCGTTATGTATTGATTGCCCCTTATCTAGATGTCCTTCATATTTCTCATAACTGGGGAACGATTGATGAATTTGTAGAAACCGGCTTTGCCATGATGGAGCGCAAACCAACTTATGACCAACGTGCAGCTTTATTCCAACGCATGATTGATAATGCTAAAATGCTAGCTGAGCATGGTGTTATGGTATCTGCTGAAACGATGTTAAATAAAAAAACATTGCCTTATTTAGAGCATATCCATCATCAAATCATTGAGGAAATGAAGTGTGCGAGACATGAGGTACACCCAATGTACCCATCAGACTTCGCAAGTGCACTTAGTTCTTTATCATTAGAAGAAACGCGTGAAGCCATTCACCATCTACTTGATATTCGTGATGAAAATACATGGATGCTATTTGGCACACTCCCATTCTACCCTTGCAGTAGGAATGAAGAGGATCAAAAGTTGCTGCACCGTCTGCGCACAGCGAAGAATGTCACAATGCGAAATGACCCAGACGGTCGTTCTCGATTAAACATCAATATTTTCACAGGCGATGTGATCGTTACAGATTTTGGTGATACACCAGCACTTGGCAATATTGTGCATGACGAGCTACCAGCCATTTTTGATAAATGGATGACAACTGACTTAGCAAAATCACTCAACTGCCACTGTCCAGCAGTCAAATGCTTAGGGCCAAATGTTCTTGTGAAAAATATGTATTATCAAGATGCCGCATTTGTGAGTGGCTCTGCTCGCGTATAAATGTTTTCCAGTAAGTAACTTTAAATAGATAACCTCCATATTGACCAAAGTTTGATCCAAGAAGAGTTTCACTAAATTGCTTATTTACTTAATTTATATTTTTTATAATTTGTTCAACAAGGTATAAAAAATAATGAATGGTCTATACTATTAAAGATTTCACTTCAAATCCAATGACTGGGAGGGTTAACCCGATGAGTGCGATTGATCGATAACTCAGAAGGACCATCAAAGCTGAGTAAAGTACAGTTTTCTTAGGAATATCTTAAGATCCTATACGGAAGCGAGGCAGTGTGTCATGGAGAAAAAAATGTAGTGGTAATCAGACCCGGAAATTTATTTCCGGGTTTTTCTATGTTGTGTGCAAGCCAATGGTCAATAAAAAATCACCTCGACGACTACATACACGAGGTGATTTTATCAAGCTTTATTCGTTCTATATTAATTCCTTTGCCAGGAATTTGTAGGTATTCAAACGACTTTCTAGTTCATATTGATTACAATTCAGCATGACTTCATCGAAACCATACTTCTCTTGCTCAGCGATTAAAAATGCAGCAATGTCTTTTGGTGTCCCAACAAGATTCGCCTTACGGTTATTGTCAATTGTCATTTTATCCATTTCCGACAACGGATAATCCTTTGCTTCTTCTGGTGACATCGTTTGAATGATTTGCCCCTTCATCAGTTGAAGACGAGAGATATCAATTGGTTTTGCCAAATATTCCGCTTCTTCTAAAGTTGGTGCAACCGTTGCTGCATATGTCACAATAATTTGTGGCTTTTCCATATAATAAGAAGGCGTAAAATAGGATTTATAGGCATCAAAAATATCCTTCGACATATTGCCAGTGAAGAATTGTGCATATGAATAGCCTACTCCAAGCTGTCCAGCCTGCATAGCACTTTGTCCACTCGATCCTAGTAACCAAGCCTCTGGTAATGAAATATGAGCAGGGGCTGCGATGACTTGATCATAGACATGCTCACCTGTTTTTTGATTATTCATCAGCTTTAAAACGATTTCGAGCTTATCATACTGTTCCGTGAAGCGTTGACGTCTTCCCTCTGCTAATGCATAAATAGCGGCATGGTCGCCACCTGGCGCTCTACCCACACCAAAATCAATCCGATTCGGTGCTAAACCAGATAATGTCTTAAATACCTCTGCTAGCTTATAAGGCGAATAATGCATCATCATAACGCCACCTGTGCCAATGCGAAGACGTTTTGTTTTCGCGGCTAAAAAAGCGGCAGTCACTTCAGGAGCTGAACTTGCTAGTGACTGACTATTGTGATGTTCAGCTAGCCACATACGATGATAGCCAAGTTCTTCACCTAGTAGTGCCAGTTGTTCTGTACGTTGGAAGGCTTCCTCTGCAGAATGACCTTTTGGAATGGGCATTTGATCTAACATACTTAATCTCATTTAAAACATCCTCTCTGTCTCTAAGCTCCCCCTTTTACTGTAATACAGTTTGGATGATTTACAAAATAAAAAACCTTACTCATAAGCTAGTTGTTTCTTTTCCCATGTTTGATAGACCATGCCGACTAGCTTTTGTTGTTGCTGCTGGTTCAATACTACATCTTTAAATTTCATCGCCTGAAGTGAGAATTGCTGCGTTTGTTCGTTGACAACAAATTGTAAGATAGCATGTCCTTTTACACCTTGAAACGTAATATCACCCGATAATTCAACAACCTGCTCCCCTGTTTTTGCTTGATAATAACGCCAGTACGGTTCAAAAAAAGCATAATTAAACGCATTTCGAACTGTGACATCTGAAAAATTCTCCAAATAGCCTTCTTTTACGGTATCAATATAATCATGGTCTGTTATATCTTTTTTTGCATTAAAGACATATCCTACAAGCACTCCCATAAAAACCACACAGAGAAATACGCGTAGATGATTCCCTAAACTCATGTCATCACGTCCCCTTTACGTAAAAACACCATCATTTACATAATACATCAAAATAATGACTTCAAGTAGAAATTATTTGAACAATGTAGCAATTACATTCATTTTCTATAAAACCTCTCCATGTACTTAAGCCCAAAAATAATCGATAGTATATTTACAGCTTATCTTCAGTTCGCTACTATCAGATTATTATGATAGAAAAGAGATGACCTGTTGTGCCTTTTGAATTAGATGTAAATATTTTAATGATCTTACTTCTTTTTGGTTTTTTAGCAGCATTTATTGATTCAGTGGTGGGAGGCGGTGGCCTTATTTCTTTACCAGCTCTTATGTTTGTTGGTCTTCCACCCTCTGCTGCAGTAGCAACAAATAAATTAGCAGGTACGATGGGATCACTGACTAGCACAGTGACATTTTATCGCTCTGGCAAGCTAGATATTAAAGCCGTCTATAAGTTATTCCCCTTTGTCTTTTTCGGCTCTATGTTAGGTGCTTGGATTGTCCACTTAATGGACCCCAGTGTTCTCAAGCCACTAATGCTGATAATGCTTGCAGTAGTGGCTATTTACACCATTTTCAAAAAGGACTGGGGAAGTATATCGAGCTATAAAACATTAACACCAAAACGTTATCTCATTTTTGTTATGGTGATCACACTAGTTGGATTTTATGATGGCTTTTTAGGTCCTGGAACAGGCTCATTTTTACTTTTTGCTTTTCTTATGGTTGGTTTTGACTTTTTACAATCAGCAGGAAATGCAAAATTTTTAAATTTTGGCAGTAATATAGCTGCCCTTCTTATGTTTATATACTTAGGACAAATAAATTATGCTTATGGTCTACCGATGGGACTTGCACAAATTGCAGGTGCTATTGTTGGCTCTAAATTTGCGATTAAACGCGGCAGTGGCTATGTACGTAAATTATTTATCGTTGTGACCATTCTATTACTCTTGAAAAATACATATGACTATTTTTCATAATCAGCATTATGCTTATGTATGCCGATACTATTGAAGGATAAAACTTATCTCAATCGAGGTAAGTTTTTTTCTTGGATTAAACTTTTTCCCTCTACTCGCACGTCTAGATAGTGTATACAATTTGACAATGTTAAAAAAGGAGCTTCTTTGGACATGAAAACAAGAAATGCATTTCAACATGAAGAGGTGTTTGTCCAATTCATTCGTGAACAAAAAGAGCGTTTTTATATGCTCGCGTATAGCTATACAAAAAATGAACAGGACGCACTAGATGTTGTACAGGACAGTATCCAAAAAGCCATGCTCTCATTAGATCGACTTGAAAATGTGACCTATATGAAAAGCTGGTTTTACAAAATAGTTGTCCGTACGGCCATTGATTTTTTGCGTAAGCATAAACGCTTACAAGTAACAGATGATGATACATTACAATATTTAACGCCAGCTCAAGAGGATGTTTATGAGAATGTAGACTTGGAGCATGCGTTGGATGAGCTCCCACAAATGTATCGTGAGGTTGTCATTCTCCATTATTTTGAGGATTTAAAGCTCGCTGACGTAGCGAACATCCTTGATATTAAGTTGAGTACAGCCAAATCGCGTCTTTATAAAGCGTTAAAACTATTGAAAATACAATTGGAAGATGTGAAGGGAGAAACTGCACATGGATAAAAAATTACAAAAATTAGAAAAACAATATATGGAGGTTCCTATTCCAAAGGAGCTAGACTTTGTGGTTGAAAGTGCACTAAAACAAGGTCGAAAAAAGAAAAAAAATCGCACACCACAATGGCTACTTGGATCAGCGGCTGCGGCTATGCTGTTTACAGCTAGTTTAAATGTTAGCCCTGCAATGGCACGAACACTTTCTGAAATACCTGTTGTTGGTAGTGTGGTGAAAGTATTAACTTGGACTGAATATGAGGTGGCAGAAGATAATTATGATGCCAACATTCAAGTTCCTTCCATTGAAAATTTAGAGAATCAAGAGCTTGCCAATGCTTTAAATGAAAAATATCGTGCAGAGGGGAAAGCCCTTTATGATAATTTTATTGCTGAGGTTGGAGATTTAAAAGCTAGTGGTGGTGGACATTTAGGTGTTGATAGCGGCTTTGAAATCAAAACAGATAATGACCAAATTTTATCGATTGGCCGTTATGTGGTGAATACGGTTGCTTCCTCTTCAACGGTCATGCAATACGATACAATCGACAAGCAAAATGAAATTTTAATTACACTACCAATGCTCTTTAAAGATCAACAATATGTTGAGACAATTAGTGAAAATATTAAGGAACAAATGCGTACACAAATTGCAGAATCTAATCAAGAAAAAATTTACTGGGTGAAAGGCGCAGGCCTTCCAGATGAAGAATTAATGGAAGCATTTACAACCATTAAACCAGATCAACCATTCTATATTTCAGATCAAGGGAAACTAGTGATTTCCTTCGATAAATACGAAGTAGCACCAGGCTATATGGGAGTTGTAGAATTTGAAATCCCAACAGATGTGCTAAAAGGAGATCTAGTTAGTACGAAATATATTCACTAATTGAGCTTACTATTCATAGGACGAGGTATTTGACGATTGAATCATCAAATACCTCGTTTTTTCATGAGGTCATGCCATTTTTTGCTTATAAAAATGACTTTTTTTGTCTAAGCTAGTATGTATCAATCAATGTTAGAGGGTTTTCATCATGAAAGGTGTAGGATCAATCAGTATTTTACATGTCATCTTCCTATCTATGACTGTTATTGGCTTAAAAAATCATGTAACGATTATTCCCCCGCTGTTAGATGTAGCCAAAAGAGATGGTTGGCTATCGGTTTTACTTGCTGGAGGAGTCATTTTCTTTTGGCTATTTCTATTAGTATATATTCAATCGAAGTCTAAACAGGAACCCATTCGAGACTGGTTAAACGAAAAAATCGGAAACATTGGCTCTTCTATTGTCATTTATACAATTGTCATTTTTATAATGATTATTACAGCTTTTACGATGGTTGAAACCTTGCAATGGGTTAACACAACATTTTTACCGCAAACGCCCGTTATCATCCTATTATTTATCTATACCATTTTGTGTATTCTTCTGGTGACGACGAGCTTGCAGACAATTGTGATTTTAAATGTCTTTGTGTTATTCGGAGTTGTGGTGTTTGGCTTTTTTGTTGCCTTTACCAACCTACAAGTAAAAGACTATGATTTATTACGACCGTTTTTTGAACATGGTTTCCAGCCCGTTTTTCGAGGCATGATTTTCCCAGCATCAGGGTTCATAGAGCTTTTAATGCTACTATTTTTACAACATCAATTTAAAGAACGAATTCGGTGGTATCACTTTGTCATTATGCTATCGATCTTAGTGGGACTCACATTAGGGCCATTAATTGGAGCCATTACCGAATTTGGACCAAGTGAAGCGGCTAAACAACGCTATCCTGCCTATGAAGAATGGGGTTTAGTGACAATCGGGCGCTATATTGAACATCTAGACTTTTTCTCTATTTACCAATGGCTAACAGGGACCTTTATTCGCGTTAGCTTCCTTTTGTATATCGTGGCAGATTTATTAAAAATGACCGGCAATCCGAAGCGAATATGGCAAATGCTTGCTCCTCCCTTCTTTATACTTTGCTTGCCACTCATTATGTTAAATGAAAATTTATTTTTAAAGGTAAAAGGAAATTATATCCTAACTTCTACGTTTATCTTTTTCTTTGCCCTGTCAATTTTTTTCGTAATCGTAGCTTTCTTGTCGGATAAATCTTCTAAAAAGGGGAAAACTGAAAAACAAGACATGAAAAGTGGTGAATCGTAATGCCTCAGCACGAGCAGGCGCTAGATCTTAGTACGCTCAGAAAATTATTTCAAAAATCGGCAGATATTCAATTTCAAGAATACACCTTTAATCAGCAAAAAGTACATTTCATTACATGTGATGCGATGATTGATCAACAAATGCTCAATGAAGTGATTATTGAACGTATTCAATATTTATTTGACCATTTGGATGAGGTCCCCCTTGAAGAGAATATTGCTAGGCATCTTCATATTCCGAGTATTCAAAAAATGGAAGACAAGGAACAGCTAATTACATTTGTTTATAGTGGTTTCCTGTTGCTGTATTTTGATGAAGATAATCTTTTATATGCTAGTAATATTGCGCATAAACCTAATCGTCAACCTGAAGAAACGCGCATGGAGGTTCTTGTTAAAGGACCGAGGGATAATTTCATTGAAGATATTCGCGTCAATATCGCACTGTTACGAAAACGATTGCCAACCAATTCCTTTTGTGTAGAAAAAATGGAGCTTGGGAAACGTTCAAAAACAACGGTTGCTATACTTTATTTTGATGATATTGTGGATATGGATATTTTACATGGGATTAAAAAGCAGCTAGCAGCCGTAGATACAGATATTGTATTTAGTGGTGATTTATTGATGGAACGGGTCAATAAAAATTCTAAGCTTTTTCCAAAGTTTGATTACACAGGGCGACCTGATTATGCCGTTCAAGCCTTAGCAAGAGGTCGATTTATAATTTTTGTTGATGGTGTTGCCTATGCTGTCGTTACACCAGTCAATCTGTTTTTATTACTTAAATCGGCTGAGGATAATGAATATCCTATTATCTTCAGTTCCCTCGAACGATTATTAAGGATATCAGGTATTTTAATCGGCTTACTACTGCCTGCATTTTGGCTAGCTTTAACGACCTATCATCAAAATCAATTACCGTTACAGCTACTCGCAACCGTTGTGCAGGCTAAATCGGGCTTACCGCTCCCCTCTTCGCTTGAAATGCTCTTGATGTTGCTAATGTTTGAATTGTTTCGTGAGGCAGGCTTACGTCTACCCTCTGTTATTGGTGGGACCATCAGTGTGGTAGGCGGATTAATTATCGGAGATGCTGCCATTCGAGCAGGGGTAACAAGTCCTGAAATGATTGTTGTGATTGCTATTTCTACTATTGCCTCTTTTACATTGGTCAATCAATCGCTTGTTACATCCGTTAGTATTTTAAGGATTGCCTTTATTTTTGCCAGTGCCTTTTTTGGACTGTTTGGCTTCTTTGTTTCATTATATTTAACACTCCTTTACCAATGTAATATTCGCATTTATGGCTACTCCTACATGAATCTGGCAACAGATTTAAATTGGGCTACCATTAAAAAATCCATCTTTCGTTTATCACCTAAGGGTTATACAGAGCGTAACAAAGCACTTGCTCCTCAGGATTATACACGAACATCAAAAGGTCACGAAAACAAAGAGTCCTAAAAACAAAGCAAATAGCATCCCTTCAAAAATGGTAGGGATGCTATTCTTTGTACACTCAAATAGTTTGTGCCCTTTCTTTGATACTGTCTAGCACGCTTTCCCAATGACGTTTCATTTCTTCTCGTACAGTCTGATCAGAAAGATGCTCTTGATGAAAGCTAATCGTCGTTTTATGTCGTTCTTTAGGTAGAATACGGATTTGTACAGTGGATGGTCTTGACCACGCTTCTTTTTGCCACGTAAGTCGAAGCTGCTCTAATGGTTTAACAATCCTGATTTCCCCTGTCCCTGTCCTTGAATGGTATTTATGCCCAGCTTCAAAAATAATCGTAGTACCTTCTCCTAACCAGGAATGTACTCCTTCTGCCGTCGTAATAAGCGCCCATGCTTGCTCCTGTGAAATTGGAAATGTCCTTCTAACCCCTACTTGAAAGCCTACACTTTTTGTTTGACCAATGATTTGTTGGTTATCCATTACTTCACCTCATCTATTTCATCATTTTTACTAGTGATTGTTCTATTCGATTTTTTTGCGTATTATTCCTTTCACCATTCAAAAATTTTGCTAACCTATCTAATCCCGCTTCAACATTACTAATTATTTCTATACTAAGTGTGCTTTTAATCAACGAGCTGAGGCCTTTTCATGATCAATAAAAAAACCCAAGCTCAAAATCATTTGAGTACTTGAGCTATGCTTATTAAAACAAGAATTAGTCGTAATCATTCTCTTCTTCTATTTTTCGAATGACACCTGTCTTTGCATTTACTTCAACTTCATAAATCTTATTTTGAGCAGTCAAAATAAATATTTCATAGACCAAAGTCCCGTTTTCCATATCCATGCCATAATGTATGATTTGACCTGGTACTCTTTGTACAGCAATTTGCATGGCTTGTTGAAGAGATATCCTTTGATTATTTGATGGCATAACCATTCAATCATCCTCCCCTTGTTACATAAACCTATACTATGCATGTATGTGTTTTTATGACAATGCTTGAGAATATGTGTCAAATAGAAAAGGGAGATTGTTTTAAAACAATCTCCCCATTTCTCTACGTTAGTTCAACAAAATCTTGTTGTTTGTTTTGTTCCGATTGTCCCTTACGAAATTGAATATGATGAAGCTTCGCAAAAAGTCCATTTTGAGCCACTAGCTCATCATATGTACCATCTTCTTCAATACCGTTCGATGTCACAACTAGCACGCGGTCTGCATTCCGAATAGTTGCCAATCGGTGAGCAATAACTAATGTTGTGCGATTTTCAGCTAGCTCTGTTAACGATTGCTGGATAATCATTTCTGTTTCTGTATCTAATGCAGAAGTTGCCTCGTCTAAAATTAAGATCGGTGGGTTTTTCAGGAACATACGAGCAATTGCTAATCGTTGCTTTTGACCCCCTGATAATTTCAAGCCACGTTCACCAATTTGCGTGTCGTAGCCATCTGGCAGCTCTGCAATAAATGATTGTAAATGGGCCTTTTTCGCTGCCTCTCGAATTTCTGCTTCACTTGCGTCTAATTTTCCGTAGGCAATGTTTTCACGAATCGTCCCTGTAAATAAAAAGACATCCTGCTGTACGATACCAATTTGAGCACGTAATGAAGCCTGCGTCATATTGCGAATATCAATACCATCTATCGTAATAGCACCTTCTGTCACCTCGTAAAATCGAGGAATTAACGAACAAATCGTTGTTTTACCCGCACCTGATTGTCCAACAAAGGCAATGGTTTGTCCAGCTTTTACATCAAATGATAGATCACGTAAAACCTGTTTCGATGCATCATAATTAAAATGAACATTGTTGAATGCGATATCACCTGCTAAGTGCTTGATAACCTTGGCATCCTCACGATCTTGAATTTCTGGCTCCTGCTCAATTAATTCACGGAAGCGCTTAAAGCCAGCCATCCCTTTAGGATAAAGCTCTAATAATGCACTAATTTTATCAATTGGTTTAATCAAAACATTCGTATATAAGACAAAGCTTACTAGTTCACCGTAAGAAAGCTTTCCATTAAAGCTTAACCAAGCACCGACAACAAGTACCACTAATGTTAAAAGGCGTGTCATCATGTAGATACTGGAGTGTGTTCCTGCCATTATTTTATAGGCATATAATTTTGCCGCACGGAAAAATCCATTCTGTTCTTTAAATCGGCTAATTTCAAAAGCTTCATTAGTAAAGGATTTTACGACGCGCACACCGGATACACTGTCCTCCACACGTCCATTGACATCAGCAATTTTTCCGTACATCGTTTTCCATGCATTATTCATTTTGACATTACTAAAGGTCACTAGCCATGTTAAAAACGGCACCATAATCACTGCAATCAAAGCGAGCGTTGGGTTCACATTAAACATAATAGCAAAGGCCCCAATAAAGGTCATAATCGCTATAAATAAATCCTCTGGCCCGTGATGAGCAAACTCCCCTATATCAAATAAATCGTTAGTAATACGACTCATAATATGACCTGTTTTTGTATTATCAAAGAAACGGAATGATTGTCTTTGTACATGTGTAAATAATTCCTGTCGCATATCTGTTTCAATATTAATGCCAAGTTTATGGCCTAAATAGTTGACGATAAAGTTCAAAAAAGTACTAATGGCATATACAAGCAGCAATAACACACTCACTTTTACAATCATGCCCCAATCCCCTGATGGCAACAGTTCATCGATAAACCACTGTACAGCTAACGGAAAGGCAAGCTCTAAAATGGCTACAATAATAGCACTCGAAAAATCGATGACAAACAATCGTTTATGTGGCTTGTAATAGGAAAAAAATTTTCTATACATGTTTGTCTCCTTTCTAAGTTGTAAAAATTTCGCCTATCTTTTAATAGTACCATTTGTGCAATGGTAACGGAAAAGTATTTTTTCCCCATAGCAGTATATTTTTATTTACTTTCATTTTGTCACATGCTATTATAAAAGTAAGAATTGAATAGCTTTTGACTTTATTGTCAAAGGGGAGTAGCTAGCAGATGCGATCGATGCATCTGATTTCACATTCGTCATTACATGGTATCTTACCATCGGGTGTGTTGGCATTTTTTGTCACACAGAATTTATTCTGTGGAATGAACAGTTAATTGCTTAGCAAGACCTTTGCCTGTTTTTTAGGCAGAGGTCTTTTTCTTTTGCTTAAAATAGGGAAAGAATAAGTTAGCAAGCCATTCATTTCTGTTCAACAATTAAAGGAGGAAATACATTTGGAGGCAATTATTTTAGAATACGCATGGGTACTTGTCGTATTAATCGTACTAGAAGGTTTGTTAGCTGCTGACAATGCTGTCGTAATGGCTGTTATGGTTAAGCATTTACCAAAAGCTCAACAACAAAAAGCTTTATTATATGGATTAGTTGGGGCATTTATTTTCCGCTTTGCCGCACTATTCCTTATTACAACACTCGTTAATTTCTGGCAAATTCAGGCAATTGGTGCTGCTTATTTATTGTTTATGTCAATAAAGCATATTTATGATTCCCGGAAAGCCTCGCAAAACTCCGAGGAAGTACAAGAGCCTAAAAAGAAATCTGGCTTCTGGATGACGGTTGTAAAAGTAGAGCTTGCTGATATTGCATTCGCAGTAGACTCTATTTTAGCAGCGGTAGCGATTGCTGTCACACTACCACATATCGGTGATTTTGATATCGGTGGCATTAATGCAGGTCAGTTTGCTGTTATGTTCTTAGGTGGTATTATTGGTGTGATCATGATGCGTTTCGCAGCTCGTTGGTTTGTGAAAGTTCTTGATAAATTCCCATCGCTTGAAACAGCTGCCTTTCTAATTGTTGGTTGGGTTGGTGTGAAACTAGCTGTGTTAACACTGGCACATGAGAAATTAGGCGTGATTCCACATGAATTCCCGCACTCGACTATTTGGAAAGCAATTTTCTGGATTGTTTTAGTTGCTATCGCACTTGGTGGCTACTTAATCGGTGTCAAAAACCAAAAGAAACAAGAACAATAAGACAAAAAACATCGCTTCGATTCATGTCGAGGCGATGTTTTCGTATTTCCTTCAAAGGAAAACGTACAAATTTTCTAATTGAGAACTAATATCAATTAACTTTTGCACAATTTGCCTCGAAAATTAAATTTTTTGTATGTAACCCCCTTTACACTGTATACTAGTAAAGAAGTCATTTACTGCAAAAGGAGGAAAACTTTTATGTTATCTGAAAAATTACACACAGCTCTTAACGAACAAATGAATTTTGAATTTTACTCTGCCCATGCTTATATGGCAATGGCAGCCTATTGCACAGACCAAGATTATGATGGCTTCGCTAACTTCTTTTTAGTCCAAGCCGAAGAAGAACGCTTCCATGCCATGAAATTTTATAATTTCTTAAGTGATATGGGCTATCGTGCAACAATACAAGGCTTTGAAAGCCCAGGTAATCATTTTGATTCGATTTTAGACGCCTTTAAAACAGCTCTATCGCACGAAAAAGAAGTAACACGACGCATTTACAATTTATCAGACATTGCTTTAGATGAACGTGAGCATGCGACTATGGCATTCTTAAAATGGTTTATCGATGAGCAGGTAGAGGAAGAATCAACATTCGATACATTAATCCGCAAAATTGAGCGTATTGAAAATGACTCCAATGCTATCTTTATGCTAGATGCAGAATTAGCTTCGCGTACATTTACACCTGATGCTGAAGCATAAAACATAGTTTTTTTTTAAATCATGAATCATTAGCTAAGAAATGACAAAAGCTACGAAGTTTCATCATAGAAGCTTCGTAGCTTAATTTTTGTACTACAGCTAATTCTGTAGGTGATCGTAATAAAAATCATAATCTGCATAAAAAAGAAACGTCAAAAATCAACGTTTCTCTTTTCTTAATTATGATTGTTTAGGCTCTCGAACTTCTCCATCAAATGCAGCTCGATAAATAGCATAGATATCTTCTCGTTCTAGTAGCATCGGGCTTCGTGCTAAAATTCTTGTTTGTTTCGTTGCATCATCCGTTAATTGTTCTAAGGCTTGTTCTGGTATATTAAATCCTTTTAATGTGGAAGGAATATTAACATCTTGAACGAGTTTTTGTAATGCGTCGACGCATTTATAGGAAGCCTCTTCTTGCGATAAATAGGCAGATGCTATACCCATTGCATCTAAAATATCTTTCAGACGTTTTTCACAGCTTTGACGAATATAGCCCATAACATATGGCAATAGCACTGCATTGGAATCACCATGTGCAATATGGAATTGGCCGCCAAGTGGATAGGCTAACGCATGGACACCAGCTACACCAGCATTGAAGAATGCCAAGCCTGCTAAATAGCTGCCATAGCTCATATCTGTTCGAGCCTGCTTATCTTGCCCCTCATGGACAGCCGTTCGAATCGAATGACTAATTAATCGAATAGCTTGCAGGGCAAGGGCATCTGTTACCTCGTTCGCATTCACTGATACATAAGCTTCAATGGCATGTGTGAGGGCATCCACACCTGTAGCAGCCGTTACCTTTGGTGGTAAAGAAATCGTTAAAGCTGGATCTACAATTGCTACATCTGCTAATAAATAATCATGTGTTACGACATCCTTCGTTGTGTCGAGTGATAGCACAGAGATATTCGTTACCTCTGAGCCTGTCCCAGAAGTAGTTGGAATTAAGATTTTGGGCAGCCCTTTATTGTCCAATGTTTTTGTCCCTGTTAGGTTTAAATAATCTGCGACTTGTCCCTCATGTGTTGCTAATACAGCAGCGAGCTTTGCTAAGTCTAATGCACTTCCCCCACCTACACCAATGACTAAATCGAACTGATGATTTCGAGTAAAATCTACAAGTTTTTCGCCAATGGCAAGCGGTGGCTCTGGTGCAATTTCCGTATAAATAGTGGTTGTATACCCCTTTTCAATTAAAGGTTTTTCAACATGATCTGTTAACCCTATTTCTTTTAATAATGGATCTGTCACAATCAAAATATTGCGCGCGTTCAATTTCTCTACCTCTATCAGGAGCTGACTTAAGCTTCCCCAGCCGGTATAGCTTGTAGGTGTAAAGGTTAATTTATGCATGGCTTCTCTACTCCTATCTATTCATAATAACCTTCTGTTGATTTTCTAAATGATTTAAATTGGACAGGATCATGGCCAAACCATACTTGTGAATTCGTTTCATTTGCTAATCTTCGAATCCGTTCAACCGTCGCATTATAGCCTACAGAGTCATAGATAATGCCTGGTGGCTTAACGGGAGGACCAAAGCTTTCAGCCGTATAAATAGCATCCGAGGCTAAAATGATGCCTCCTGTATCGGGCATCTGTATATGCAAACCGAGCATACCCCAAGCATGGCCACTACCAAAATTCAATACTTGGATTCCTTCTGCTAGCTTCACTTGATCCTCGCCACGCTTAATTAGGCGCCATTGTAGATTGTTTTTAATCCACATATCAATGTCACCCCAAACATACGCACCGTCTTTGACGTTTCGTGCATAGGTTTGTAATGTACCGTTAAATTCGTCTTCTTGCACAATAATTGTTGCATTTGTGAACAATTCTAAGCAGCCTGCATGGTCGAGATGCAAATGGGATGCGACAACATATTTGATGTCCTCTGGACGAACGTTTAATTCTTCTAAGCGATGATGCAAATAGCATTCTTCTGGCATATTAATAGGAAATGCCTTTTGCGTAAATTCACCCCAACGGCCATCTGGCCCCATAGAATTTGGATTACACGCTGTATCAAAGAGAATTTTACCCTCTGGATGGTCAATCAGCACTGTATAAACAGGGAATTCCACAAATTCATTTGGTTGGTTTGGATGATCGATCGTTGCTGGATTATGCATGGCAATCATATAGTTTTTATCCATTCGCATCGTACCATTGTCCATTACATACAATTTTGGGTGTTGTTTGATCATTTTCATGTTTCCCATCTCCATTCGTGATTATTGGTTATTCCAAATTACTAGCTTCATTTCCGTCATTTCCTCTATTGCATATTTAATGCCCTCACGACCTGTGCCACTTTCCTTCACACCACCGTATGGCATATGATCTACACGATACGTCGGAACATCATTAATAATGACACCGCCAACCTGTAATGATTTCGTGGCTTGGAAAGCAATCTCAATAGAAGGTGTAAAAATCCCTGCCTGTAAGCCATAATGGGAATCATTGATAGCTACTATCGCATCCTCTATCGATGAGACTGTATTCACCGTAACGACAGGTGCAAAGATTTCCTCACAGGACACACGGCTTTGTGGTTGAGCATTATATAAAACAGTAGGTAATAAAATGTGATTCTCAATGCGACCACCAGTTATAATCTGTGCCCCTTCCGCAACTGCCTCTTCAATCCATTGATAGGCTCGCTGTTGTTCAGCTCGTGAAATCATCGTCGCTAAATCCGTCTTGCTGTCCAGTGGATCACCCATTATTAGCTGTTCTATTTTTACTTTCAGCAGCGATAAAAATTCGTGAATCATACTCTCCATAACATAAATACGCTGCAATGAAATACACACTTGACCTTGATTTGAAAAAGCTCCCATCACAATGCGATCCATTATACGGTCGAGTTGGACTCCTTCATCAATAATAACGCCTGCATTCGAGCCTAATTCTAATGTTACTTTTTTCAAACCAGCTCGATTACGTAAGGAAATGCCTACTGCAGGGCTTCCCGTAAACGTTATCATTTTAACGTATGGATGTGCTAAAAACATATCCCCTACTAATTTGCCTTGTCCAGTTACAAGATTAAATGCTCCTGCTGGTAAATTGGTTTGGGCTAATAACTTGGCTAAAAAATGAGCAGATAATGCTGTTTGTGTGGCAGGCTTCAACACAATGGTATTGCCTGCCGCTAACGCTGGCCCTACTTTATGGGCTACTAGATTTTGCGGAAAGTTAAATGGCGTAATCGCTGCCACTACACCTATTGGTTCCCGTAATGTATAGGCAAAACGCCCCTCTCCATTTTTCGAGGCATCCATCGGAATCATCTCACCCGTAAGTCGCTTCGCTTCTTCAGCCGCAAATTTATAGGTTTCAATGGTGCGATCAATTTCTGCATAGGCATACTTTAACGGCTTCGCTGATTCCAATGAAATAATGCTTGCTGCTTCTTCCCGATGTTCCGCAAACAGCGTGGCTAAATGTTCCAATATCTCCGCGCGTTGAAAAGCGGTTAAAGCAGCCATTTGAGGAGCTGTAGCCTGCGCACTTTCAATGGCCTCCTGTACATCCTGTTCAGTAGCCATCGCAAATTGTGCAATCACTTCCTGTGAGTAAGGAGCTTGCACCTCCATCCAGTCAGCGGTCATCTTCCATTCCCCGTTGATCCATAAGCCCTTTTTCAAAACTTGTGTCACTCCTTTCTTTATGGTTACGTATTCATTTCAGAAAATAAAGAAATGAATACGTAACCATTTTGGTGTAAAAAACAAACTGACATTACATCAGTTCATTTTTACACGTTGTATTTCTTGGGAAAAGTTTAACAGACTCTGTTTGCTGGATGCAAGTACTTTTTTTTTCCATGATCTCAAATAATTTTTCGATGGCCATAAAACCAAGGTTTTCCTCTGTGGTTAAACCAACTGTTGTTAAAGCAATAGAATGATGTTTACTCAGCTCGACATTATCAATACCTATGACATTAAAATCCTTCGGAACCTGAAAGCCTCTTTCCAAACAAAGATTTAATATTTCAATAGCGATAGCATCTGTAGCTGCGCAAATAGCTGTTGGTCTACTAGCGAGTTGTAAAAGTTCCTCAAAGGCACGTTCAATATCCTTTTTATTAGTATTCGTTAAAAAAGTAGGCACGGCTTTGGCCTCTATCCCATGTTCCTTTAAGGCCCGTTCAAATCCCTGATAGCGCCCATAAAAAGTACTCATTTGATGGGGCCCACCTATCCAGCATAAGGATTGATGCCCTAACGATAAAACATGATTGGCTGCAAGATAACCAGCATGCACATTATCAATCTCTACAAAATGTCTATTTTCTTGATGCTTACGATTAAACATAATAAACGGGATGCCTAGTTTTTCTAGTTTAAAAAACAAATCATCTTGGTACAGCATAGAAGATAAAATGATCGCGTCTGCTTTTGTTTCCAAAACCGCATTATAAATTGAATGTAAATTATCCTCTGTTCCAAAATAGACATTGACTTTATAGCCACGTGCATTAACATAATTCACGATTGCTGTTGTTGTATCAACAAAAAAAGGGTTGTGTAACGGCCCCGAAATCAATGTTATAATGCCTGTTTTTTTCTGAACAAGCGATCTTGCTATATCATTTGGCACATAGTTTAGTTCCTCAATCGCCTTCATTACTTTTTCAATTGTTTTTGGCTTTACCAGCTCTGGCGTATTCAACACCCTAGACACGGTTGTTTGTGAGACACCAGCATGCTTTGCCACATCTTTTGAAGATACCAAAAAAACCACCCATTTCATCATTGTAAAGCTATATTATACCATTTATAGCATAATGGTAATAGGGAAGACCAATTATTGGTTTAGCCCTTTCGTTCATAGGGCTTAGCTGCTTCACTCGCTTTAAAATTGTAGACGGGTTGAATAACTTTTACAATATCCACTGTTTCCCCAATAGCAGCTGTAATTTCTGCCATTGGCTTATAGGCCATTGGTGCCTCATCCAATGTTTCTTCGTTAACAGATGTTGTCCAAACCCCTTTCATCGTGTCTTTAAAATCTTCCATATTCAACGCTTTTTTAGCCGCTCGACGTGAGAACATGCGCCCTGCTCCATGCGGTGCTGAATAATTCCATTCTGCATTGCCCTTCCCAATACAAATAAGAGAACCGTCTCGCATATTCATAGGGATGACAAGCTTTTCTCCTTTATTAGCACGAACAGCCCCCTTACGAAGGGTCATTGTTTCTGTCTCAATATAGTTATGGATCGTATCAAAGGTATCTACAAAATGCCAATCCATCTGTTTAGCAATCGTTTCTGCAATCGTCCAACGATTCATACGTGCAAACTGCTGTGCAATCTTCATATCGTGAATATAGTCATGGAAAGCTTCACCTTCTAAATAGGCTAAATCTTTCGGAACTGGCGGGTGTTGTTCCTTATAGGCTTGAATCATCGTTTGAATCTCCTGTTCCCGTCCTTGCTGCTTAAGCTCTACTATCTTTTCAGTCAAATCTTGTCGACGTAAATTTTCATAAGCTCTCTTTTGATGCCAATTGGCAACCTTTGCCCCTACATAGCGTGAACCTGTATGAATCAATAAATAGTAGTGATTGTCTTCATCCTTTGCCAATTCAATGAAATGATTGCCTCCACCAAGTGTCCCTAATGATAGATTGGTATAGTCATCTTTCAAGCCGCTTGCTCGAAATTGTTTACCTTCAAACTCTAAAAAATGTCGATTGGGTGATACTTCTTGATGAATGTCCTGCCCACTTGGTATATGTGTTCGAATAATGGTATCGAGCTTTTCATAATCCACTGTCGATACATTTAATTGAGCGACTAATACACCACAGCCTACATCTACACCGACAAGATTTGGTACAACACGACCCTGTAATTGAATGGTTGTGCCAATAACACAACCTTTCCCCGCATGATAATCTGGCATAATCCGTACCTTAGTACCTGCCATGAAAGCCTGATCTGTCAGCTCTTGAATTTGCTCGATGGCAGTTTGCAATGCTGTTTGTGCATAAATTTTGGCCTCTGTGTAACGACCTTTAATGTCAATCATGTCTATCCCTCCTTCCTATTTATACGTAAAAATGGAATGAAATGTTTCGTAGTGTTGAAAAACAAAACCATCCATAGCATTTTTGTGAAGGGTGAAAATGGGTTTCCGTTGCAGGCTACTTACTTTCCACTCCATAAAAATGTTTCTTTTTAGCAAAGGTTTTCAAATAAAGTGAAGGGTATTCACTACTCTTTATGGAGGGGTGTTATCATTCATCATTTTTCCATATTGAAAATAAGAGACTATCCTTTCTCTAATCATACAAATAATGGGCTATTTTGTTTACTAGGGCTTGGATAAAAGATAAGAAACAGATACTTTTACACATGGTGAGTGAAGCGGCTCATCGAACGCTTCCTGAAAAGGACGCAAGCAGAACGGCCATCAATCCCTCGCCTTTCAAAATGGCTGCTGCTGCCGTTGACATCACCTGTTCTCAACAACATGAAACGTTCTAAAAGATTATACTTTTAGAACGTTTTGCAAAGGCTTATTCTTCATACTGAATAGCTAATTTCTTTGGTATTTCTGGTATATCGTTTGATTTTACATCTTCTTCTTTTAACGTAAGCCTTTGTAGTGCGTACTTTTCTTGCACATCAAAAGGTATTGCAATACTTTCCATTTTATTATGCATTTGACTTCGTGCAAGTAAGCCTTTGTTGGATAAATCAATAGCTAGAATAGCCTGAACAGTTTCCTCTAGCATTTCAAGATCCTTCGTTTTCAGCGGCATTTGCTCGTTCATTAAAAATGGTTGAAGCTGCTCTTTAATATAACCCTGCGCTTCAATTAAGCAAGAAAATTCGTTTAACTTTTCAGCATAACGCTTTAATTGGCGCTTCTCTTTTGCACGTTGTTGATTTAATTCTTGTACTTTTTGTTCAATACGATGCATGCGCTCTTTCACTAAATCCACTAAATAGGCTTGTATACCTTGCATCATTTGTAATACAGTGGCTTCCGCTTGCTGTACTTTGTCATATTGAGCGACACAATCCAATTGCTGCTCATTTAATTTTTGAACTCGCTCTTTGAAAAATTCATTTTGTGTATGCTGACCAAAAATAGCTTTCATAAGCCCTTTGCCATGAATTTTTTTATGCTGCGCATCCAAGCGCTCATATTCACGGGAATATTCACTATGCATGTTGCGATATTCCCGTAACATTTGTTGGTAATACACAGCCATTTCAGTAAACTCTTCCACCTTATCATCCTGTAAATAATCATGTAGCGAGATCGTTTGTAACAGCTGATATAATGTTTGAACTTGTTTAAATGTATTCGCTACCTGCTCGTATTCTTGCTCATATTCTTTAACAATTGCTAAATCCCGTTGATAGCGAGAAAATTCATATTGGGTATCGCCTGCATATTTCTCAATATTCTCTACAGCAGATTGAAAAGGATCACGTTGTGGAATTACAGTTAATTCGAAGCGGAATCGTTCAAGCCATTGCAAGAAGCGGATTAAGATGGCGTAGGTTTTTTTATCACTATTTTCAGCCACACGATGGATGTGGGCAATTAAATGATCGTACTGGCTTTTTTGCCAAAGCTCCTGGTTGTCCGTTTGTTTGGCTTCTAGTGCATCGGTTGCTGAAACCGCTACAAAATCACTCATTAAATGACCAATACGTTGTTGTTCTGAGCTCATAAATGCTGTAGCATGCTCATCGATATCAATGCCATTGATGACACATAAAGGTTCTACCCCTTTATTTTTTAATGCATCTATCAATAATAGTTCGGCATCAATCGCCATAGAACCCGCACGCAGCACCCAGAAAATTTCATCGACACGGTTCATAAGCGCTTCTGAGAAATAAGCCATTTCGCCTCCACCTGCTTCTAATGAGACAGAATCGATAATAGTTACCGATTTTAATAAATCATTTTTCAAATAGACTTCAAGATAATCTAAATGTTCCCGTAAAATCTGAGAGGCAAACGTATCACCAGTTGTCAGTAGCTCTAGTTTACTCATATCAAATATAGCTACAACGCCATCTAAAAAATAGGCTTTAATCTCTTCTTGTTCACCATAGCGTATAAATGTATTTACACCTGTTGGATGCTGATCATCAACTGATAATATTTCACGTCCAAGAAGCCCATTGACAAGTGTCGTTTTGCCCACTCTCTCTTTTCCGACTACTAAGATCATCGTTTGGTTATTGGCATCTTGAATAATCCGATTTAAATGTTTCGCTGTATCTTTCACATATGTATTTTGCACAATGATGCCATACAAATGTCGCAGGTGATCAACAAATTGTGGCAAAATATTATTCGCTGAGGTTGTATATTCGATTGGCGTGTTGTCAATGTTCGTCATCCTCAAAACCTCTTTTCGTATGTATCTATAAAACTATTATAAAGGAAACCATGGCTTTTCTAATACATGGATTGATGAAAAGAGGACAATGTACTTATGTGATTATATAGTAAATAGGAATTCATCCTTATACTTATTCGATGTCTGCTCCATATATGAGCGGTTACTCGGACTAAAGGGAACAGCGTACCCCTCTGAATTCTACTAATTTTAATAGAAGCATGAGGTATTATCATTTTTATTTACCTCTGTTTTTCTATTGCAATGACCTTTCTCCTAAATGAAGTCTATTCCTCTACTCCAGCCATCCGAGCGTAAACAGCGCCAAGTGTTGGCATGCCGCCTTGTGCACCAAATTTTTCTACAGACAAGGAAGCAGCAATATTGGCGAAGTATACGGCCTCATCCAACGATTGTCCCTCTACTAAAGCATAGGCTAATGCCCCATTAAACGTATCTCCTGCTCCAGTTGTATCCACAGCTGTCGTCATATAGCCTGGTACATGGATTGGATAGGAGCCATCGAAATAACATGCACCATCACTACCTCGTGTCAAAATTATTTTATTAGGATACTTTTCTAAAAGTTGCTCGAACGGCTCATTAAAAATTTCAGCACATTCTGTTTCATTTGGCGTTAAATAGCTAATATCCTCCATCCACTGCACATCAAAATTGGCTGCTGGTGCAGGATTTAATAGGACAGAAACACCTGCTTCTTTACATAATTGAATGGCGTAGGCTGTCGTCTCTTTTGGGATTTCAAGCTGTATGATTACCATTTGACTTTTTTGTATCAATTCCTTAGAAGCTTCAAGGTGAGATGGGGATAACGCATAGTTTGCTCCAGGTACAACAACGATTCGATTATCGTCATTGTAAAGAAGAATATTGGCAATGCCTGTAGGAGAAGAAGTACTAGTTACAATCGCATCTGTCTGAATCTGCTCCTGCTGTAAAGTGGCTTGTAATGCCTTACCAAAATAATCCTCACCTACACAGCCAATCATTGCCACTTCACTGCCAAGACGAGCTGCCGCAACTGCTTGATTAGCCCCTTTTCCTCCAGGGACCGTTTGAAATGCATTGCCCAGAATGGTTTCCCCTTGTTTTGGAAAAGTATCCATGTGTACAACTAAATCCATATTTAAACTTCCGATCACTGTAATCATCAATTTCACTACCTTTCTTCTTTTTGATTAGCAAAAAAAGCTGAAATGAACACAATATTGTATTCATTTCAGTAGCTAATTTTATAGTAATATATTTGCAAAAACCGAAAAATCATCTAGATACTTTTCTAATATATCCAATGAAATCACTTGATAAGCAGAAACAGCAGTAATTTGAAATCCTGCATGTTCATTAAGTTTTCTATTGGAGCACCCTGGAAAAATTGAAAAGCCTCTCTACTTGTTACTCAACACTTAAATTTGGTATCAATGACTTGTTTTCAATAGGTGATGATAAGGAAATCAATGTAGTGGAATCGCCATACTTCATACTATCATTTTCAAATAATTCAAGTTCCTTTGTTGATTCAACTACTACTTTAATCAAATAATTGTATTCTCCGCTAATTCGGTGACACTCTACTACTTGTGAGGCCTGCTTACAATAATCAACGAAATTATTGCACTTTGTAGTCCGGAAAAGGACAAACGCAACAGTGGTTTTCCCAACTTTTTCATTCGAAACTATAGCTCTGTAGCTCTTAATCACTTCTTGTTCTTCTAGTCTTTTTACCCTCTCTGTTATTGCTGGTTGAGATAATCCTATTAGTTTTCCAAGGGAAGTCATTGACAACCGAGCATCTGATTGTAAACGCATTAGTATATCTGCATCAATACTATCCATTTAAGCACCCCTTCATTTATACGATACTGACATTTCACAATTAATAGCTATCCTATTGTAAGGTGTCTATGCCTCCTACATTATTATATTATACTTCAAATGCAATATCATCAAAATACATTAATTTTATAGCTAAATACATAATAATACCTTTATTATCAAATGTAAAATCAAAAATGACATTAGTATAATTAATTCTATCAACTAATCAGGAGGTCTTTTATAAATGAATAATAATGATTTAACTAAACAAAATGAAAAATCTGTTGCAATACCTTCAGAACGTCTCCCTTGGGCCGGTTTAATTGCACTAGCTATGGCAGGGTTCATATGTATCCTTACCGAAACTATACCAGCTGGTTTATTAATACAGATAAGTGAAGGACTCGCTGTGTCCGAATCTCTTGCAGGTCAACTTATTACAGCTTATGCTCTTGGCTCACTAATTGCAGCTATTCCTATAACCACTGCAACACAAGGGTGGCATAGGAAACCCTTGCTGCTTTTATGTATTATTGGGTTCCTTGTATTTAATACTATTACAGCCCTTTCTTCTAGTTTTACCTTAACTATAATAGCTCGATTCTTTGCGGGTGTAACGGCAGGCGTCCTGTGGGGAATGAGCGCGGGATATGCACGACTTATGGCGCCAGAGTTACTTAAGGGAAGGGCAATGGCAGTGGCCATGATTGGTACTCCTCTTGCATTAGCTTTTGGTGTTCCTGCTGGGGCATTTCTCGGTTCCCTTGTTGGCTGGAGATCTGTTTTCGGAATAATGTCACTCTTAGCAGTATTATTGATTTTATGGATTATCTGGAAAATCCCTGACTTTCCTGGGCAAACATCTGAAAAGCGAATGACCCTGCTCAAGGTTTTCATTACCCCTGGGGTTCGTCCGATTTTATTTGTTGTATTAGTTTGGATACTTTCTCATAACATACTTTATACTTATATCGGACCATACCTCTCCGAAGCAGGTCTTGCGCAACGAGTTGATTTGGTTTTACTCGTTTTCGGTATTGCATCTTTAGTTGGAATTTGGGCTATTGGTATATTCATTGAGCGTATACTACGTACTTTAGTGTTAATGAGTCTAGCCGGATTTGGATTGGCATCATTATTATTAGGTATCGGAATTAGTCACCCTACTATCATTTACATTGCTGTAGCTTTATGGGGTTTAACTTTTGGAGGAGCAGCAACACTTACGCAAACAGCAATAGCAGATAATGCTAAAAAAGGTGCAGATATTGCCCAATCAATGCTAGTTACTGTTTGGAACCTCGCTATCGGTGGAGGGAGTGCAATTGGAGCAATCCTGATGGAATCATTTGATGTAGTATCTTTTCCATGGGTAATGTTTATCCTCATTCTTCTTGGATTTCTAGTAGCGTTTCGCGCAAATGTTTCTGGGTTTCCTCAAACAAAACAATGATTAAATCAGGATATTCCTTGAAACACATAGCCATTTCGTTGCGGCTTTATTTCAAACATCTTATCTTTTTTTGTAAACACTGCAACTTTATTTCAAAGCTATATTGTATTGCTATTTAATAAAATCAGAACCACCAGTCCAACTGGTGGTTTGCTCTTCTCGTGAAACGCTTGGATACTGGCCCATGTCTAAAGACACTCTGAAAGGTCCGCCAACCGCACCCCATTTTCAAGCTACCACTAAAGTGGTCTTATTATTTTCGTTTGTTTGCTTTTATTTCTTCTCCTGTAAAAGGATCGATGAATTCTTTCATGGTCATTTGATCCTCAAGAATATCCTCTTGTAATTGATTTTTTATATATTCCTGAATGATTTTATTTCCATATTTGTATTTCAGGCTCGCATGTCGATCGAATATCATTAAACTACTTTTCCCTTTCAAATATCCCACAAACGATGAAACACTTAGTTTGGGTGAAATACTCACCAACATATGAATATGATCAGGGCAGGCTGTTGCTTCTATAATTTCTACTCCTTTTTTTCACATAACTGGCGTAAAATTTTACCTATGTCTGCTTTGATTTGTCCATAAATAATCTGCCTTCTATATTTTGGCGCAAAGACAATGTGATACTTACAATTCCATGTTGCGTGTGCTAAACTTTTATTATCCATTTGGATCTCCTTTCGTACGAAGTCGGTTGACCAGACCTGAATTCATTGTACGATTGGGGTTTTTTTCTTGTCCATAGCTAGAAGTTCTTTAGAACCCCTCGCATAGCAAGGGGTTTTCAAAAGATACAATAAAACAGCTTCGATTTCTCGGAGACTGTTCAGACTGTCGACAAAAGGAAGCGAGAAGTTCATACTCGCTTCCTTTTGTCATTTTTCATTATGTTTAAAAATGGTCATTCACTACATAATAAACATACTCTTTAAGCATAAAAATTCTTTTAAGCTGCCTGCCATGTTTAACATAAACCATCTCACCTGTAGTAGCGTTCCTTCATTTGTCCATATGTTAAATTTTCAAGAGATAGTTGATATAAGAGGGTTTGCGGTAAGCCTTTTTCAAATACGAAAATGAACAGCTAACAAAACCTAGAAAATAAGGAAGTTCACCAACTAAGGTAACATTTTTAAAACAATGAAAATGAAAAAGCTATAGTAATACCCTTGTTCTAAATCATATTGATTAACTACAACTAAAGTACTATAATTAATTTTAAAATAGAGATAATAAAAAGAAGGTGGTAAGTGTCTATGGGTCAACAGCAGAAAAATGGTAGAGTCAGAAAAGGAAGCTTAAAAAATCGTATTATTGGAATATCACTTTTACTGTTTATTTCGATTATCAGCATCAGTTCCTATTTAAATATTAAGACAGTTAAAGAAAATGTTTCAGATGCTTTATTAGAAAAGAGTATACAGCAGGTCGATGAAATTGCACGTCAAGTGGAGAATATTCTAGTTTCTAATTCTAATCCTACAGTGGAACTGCAAAATTTCGTTGAAAACAAAGTACAACAAAATGGAATTGCTTATGCAGTTGTCATTGATAAAAATGTTACGGCAATTGCCCATAGTGATAAGGAGAAAATAGGTAAAAACTATGAAGATGATTCCTACTCTGTAGATGGAGCGAAAAATGGGAAAACGATGACTAGTAGATTCTATGCGGATATTCAGAAAAGTTGGACGTTCGATATAATGGTACCGATTTATATAAATAATACGCTTTACGGATCTATGGATGTAGGTATTTTCGAGGGTGACATCACAAAAGTTACGAATGCCATTTTACTAAAGGAAATTATTACAGTTGCTGTTGGCTGTATTTTATTCATTATTTTAATGATTTTTATTTTAAATAAAATGTTCAAACCTTTACTGTTAGCAGTTGATAAATGCAATGACATGGGAAAAGGAGAATTCACTGAGTTAATCCCCCCAAAATATACAACTAGAAACGATGAAGTAGGTAAGCTTACATATGCTTTAAATGAGATGCAAAATCACTTTGTTGATTTACTTAATGAAATCAGTCTAACTTCGAATAAGGTTACTGCATCATCTGAAGAACTGCGAGATGCAACCAGTACTTCTTTAGAGTCTTCAAAGGATTTATCATCTGCTGTTGAAGACATTGCTAAGGGAGCTGTGGAACAAGCAAAAGATACCGAATACGGGACTGCAAGTATTGGAGAGCTAGGAGAATTAATTGAAAGTAATCAGGATCATTTAGAAAATCTGAATCTATTTGTCGATGAAGTAAGCCATATTAAAGATGAAAGCTTACTCATATTAAAAGAGCTTGTTGCTAAAACAGAAGAAAATAATAAGGCAGCAAAAGAAATTTATGACATCATTCTCACGACAAACGAAAGCTCTGGGAAAATTCAAAATGCAAGCCAGATGATAAGAACCATTTCGGAACAAACGAATTTATTAGCTTTAAATGCGGCTATTGAAGCATCTAGAGCTGGCGAAGCTGGAAAAGGGTTTGCAGTTGTTGCGGACGAAATACGAAAATTGGCGGAGCAATCAAATCAATTCACTAAGGAAATTGCCACTGTTATAGGAGACTTAACAGCAAAAACTGGACAAGCTGTTCAGACTATCCAAGAAGTGAATCATATTGTCAATTCTCAAGCTACAAGTGTTAATACTACGAATGGCAAGTTTGAAGATGTTGCAAACTCTATTGAAAAAATAAAAACGGTCATTGAGGAATTATATAACTTAGGCAATAATATGGGTGAAAAGAAGGACGAAGTAATAGATATTCTACAAAACTTATCTGCCATATCGGAAGAAAATGCAGCTGGTACGGAAGAAGCAGCCGCATATTTACAAAATCAAACAAACTCCATTTATGAAATTGCCAATTCCAGTGAAGAATTAGCAAAGTTAGCTAATAAAATGCAGGAAAATGTCTCAAAATTTACGATTCAAACAAACTCAACTCGATTGTAAGAACAAAGCCCAATTTCTCTATTTAATTACAGAGAAATTGGGCTTTTTAAACTAGGAATGTCTTACGTACACTATTTAGTTTTCAATGCTACTCGTCACACTAAAAACAAGAATTTTCGTTTATCTTAAAAAATAGTATTAGTGTACATTAACAGTATATGTTCCATTTTCATTATCAAATTTATAAATATATAAATAATACTTTCCTGGTTTTGCATTTAATTTTCCTTTTATAATACTTCCATCTTCCTGTCCATAGGAAGTGTAATTTTGCATATCAGACTCATGATAAAGTACCCATGTCATGCCAATTTGATTTTCATTTACGACAGAAATATCTATTTCTTTTGGAGACGTAACATCGAATTGATATATATCCGTATTATCATCATCAAGCAAGCTACCTTTTATTGGCATATTAAATGGCATTATAGTCGCTTCTTCGGGATGATTATTTGGTTCTATCTCTGTTTGCGCTCCATTCCGTACATTTACTGTATATGTCCCGTTTTCATTATCAAATTTATAAATATATAAATAATATTTTCCTGGTTTTGCATTCAATTTTCCTTTTATAATATTCCCATCTTCCTGCCCATAGGAAGTGTAATTTTGCATATCAGACTCATGATAAAGCACCCATGTCATGCCAATTTGATTTTCATTTACAACAGAAATATCTATTTCTTCTGGAGACGTAATATCGAATTGATATACATTCGTATCCTTATCAATCAAACTACCTTTTAGAGGCATATTAAATGGCATGATAGTCGCTTCTTCGGGATGATTATTCTCTGTCTGCTCCCCTCTCCGTACAGTTACAATTGTTTTAGCTTTACTTGCTACTCCCTTATCATTTTGCACTGTTAATATCACATTGTATGTTCCTTCATCTTCGTATACATGAATAGGGTTTGCCTCTTCACTTGTTTTTCCATCACCAAAATCCCAAAGATAAGAAACGATATCTCCATTGTGATCTTTTGAACCATCGCTTTTGAACTGGATTTTTTCATTTTTGATTCCAGTATATGGACCATTTATAGTTACAAAAGGCGCTTGATTTTCTCCCTCATCCGTCGCAATGCCATGGAAAACAACATCATATTCAAACTGGTTTGCCGCATTCACACGGTAGTTTACAAAATACGCTGTCGCTGTTTTATAGCCGCTCCATTCTTTTTGCGACAGTTGCTCCAATACTTGGTTCACTTGCTTACTCATCGTTTTCCAATCTTGAGATTCACCTTGTGTTTCACTACCTCTATACGTGCCTTCGAGTGTAAATGTATTAAAAAATTGAGATTTATGTTTTGTCATATTTCCATCTTTTAGGTTAGCAATATCGACAATTTCTTGCTCCACTTCGTCTAACGCTTTTGGTTGATGTTGCACTAAATAATCTTCTGATACTTGTGGTACCTCGTATTTTTCTTGATTATCAATCAATTGCTGCATATAGGCTTGGTATTCCGCATTTAGTTGTGGATCTTTACTTAAAGTGTCACGATACGCATCATAATTTTTCACATCGTTCGCTCGAATTAAATCTTGAATCCTATCAAATGTATCAAATTGGTGATTATACATATAAGACTGCAATGCAAATGAATAGTTATAAAAATCCCATGATCCATATTTTGCAAACATTGTTTGTTCAGCTGTATAGCGTTGTGATGGATCCTCCGATAATCCACTAATAATACTCTTACGTGGAACAATGTCATTTGTACGCGTTGATCCAGCGAAAAATTCTGCATTTCCTTCCTGGAACCATGTTAGTCGCTCGTTTTGGTACATATCACCTGTTCCGAATAAACCTGGAACCTCATACCTACCCTGTAAATAATGTGTATATTCATGACGGAACAACTCTTCTAAACTATAAATACTTTGCTCTGGCGTCCGTTCATATGTAAAGAACGTTCCATTCTCTTCAATATAAATACCACCATTATTTGTTTCATATCCATACAATTGACGGTTTAATCGATATTGATCTGGAGAGTTATAAATGACTACTGTTAAGACATCGTCAGCATTACCTGGTTCTAATGCTTTATCATTCCCAATTACACGATGATATTGTGCTTTTACTTCTTTTGCAGCCCAGTATAATCTTTGAATTTTGTCTTCTGTTACTTGATCTCCCGTTTTAAATACAATGGATCCATCATCAAATGTATATGTTTTCGGTAGATACTGCTCCTTTCCTTCTTCACGTACTTGCTGTAAATCTACTGTCTTTCCACTATAGTCTTTTCCACCATAATTTGTAGTAATTTGCTCTACTGCTACAAAATAAGCTTCACTTAAATATGGATACATTTGCATCGCTTGTGTAACAACTTCTAAACCTTTATTCGGATTACTATGGAAGCCTCCTAAACGCCCTGCATAATAAATGCCATTATTGATTAACCAACTATTGTTATCTGTCACATTATGTATAAGAGCAATTTTATTAACTTCATTTATGAAGCTATCAATTTTGCCATACCACATCGTCGTATTAGCTTCTTTACGAGTATCATATAAATACGACTGTAAGTCATAATCAATGCCATGTATTACATCGTATATAGCTTGTCCTTTTGACGACTCGTCTTCAAATGTAGAGAGATTTTCGTTATACTGCTTTAAAATCTTCGTAGCAAGTTGAACTGTTTCCGCATCACTAGAAGCATTACCTATTAATTTCCCATAGGCAGATACTACTTTATCTTGTTCAGCTGTACCTAGTTTAAAGTTCGGATTCTTAGCTATTTCTTTTAATGCTGGTAAACACTTATCTTGGAAACTTCTCTCGTTTAAATAACCTAGTTCGTTATTATAAAATGCTACATAAAAAGCCGAACGCAATAGCTCAACAAATGTTTCAATCCCCTTTGAATCATCTTTCGTAAAAGAACTTCCTCTTTTCCCCAATTCATTAATAATCACTTGCATGCGTTCTTCATTTTGATAGAAAGCTTTTGTTTCCTCACTGAATTGGAACAAGTCTGTTATTTGATACCACCGAATATTTCCTAGCGTATCAATTAGCTCACGATCGTTCATTTTATTAAGCTCTGCCATCGAGTACTTTTCCTGCAATTGCTTCGTATCAGCCTGTTCTATAATTGGAGCTGGATGTTGCGAAAAATCTCCAATTTCCAAACGTTCATCAAATGATAATGTTTCATCAGCCTTTGTAGAGTGTACAATTTCATCTTTCGACGTTTCTATGCCAATTGGTTTCATTTGTAATACATTATAGGGCGTTTTTTCTGCTGCTGATGCTTCTGCTTGTAACCCTCCTAACGACAGTGCCATTGTGCTAATCCCAATTAACACTTGATTGAATTTAAATTTTTTCTTCATAATAAGTCCTCCTATAGTACTACATTACTTATTTGGTAATATATTTATTATTTGGTACTATATTACCCATTTTAAAATAACATATTATGTAAAAATATCAATAGATAATGTTATATTTAGGAATTTTTTCTTTTATAATTTGAACACTAAGACACAATTAGACCATAGAACTTAGTACCTTCCATTTATATATGAGTATGGGGAAGCTAAACATTTCTTTAATAGACAAATCACCAGAAACTCATTCAACATCATATTTGGGAATCGTCTGTGGAGGAAGCCGAACATTTACGACATGAGAATGAAGGGATTAATACTTGGATGTTAGGCTGAAGAGAGGTTTTCTACTAGATAAATAAACGAAATCAATAGCAGTCTCTAGTTTTCATACTAAATTATCTTTGGGTGCTAATTGATCCATCAGTAGTGGAAATCAACAGCTTTACTTTATTTCACTGTAAAAGAAAAACTGAAGACAACATAAAGTTGTCTTCAGTCTATCAAGTTAATAGGCTATCCGCTTTGCTTCATAGGCAGCAATATGGTCTTCGTATTTAAAGGTTAAGGCGATTTCATCCCAGCCATTGAGTAACGTTTCCTTATAATACGGATCAATCGAGAATTGATACACTGTACCATCTTCACCCGTTACAGTTTGCTCTGCCAGATTTACTTCCATTGTGTACGGCTTTGCCAAACCTTTAGCCAGAATATTATCGCATTCGGCTTCTGTTAGCTTAATAGGTAAAATTCCATTTTTAAAGCAATTATTATGGAAGATATCTGCAAAGGAAGGTGCTATTACTACATTAAAACCATAATCTAAAATGGCCCATGGTGCATGCTCACGAGATGAGCCACAGCCGAAATTATCTTGTGCTACTAGAATTTTTGATGCTTTAAATTCAGGTTTATTTAATACGAAGTCTGTTACTTCATTGCCTTGCGCATCATAGCGCCAGTGATAAAATAAATACTGCCCAAAACCTGTGCGCTCAATGCGTTTTAGAAATTCCTTTGAAATAATTTGATCTGTATCGACATTTTTACGATCAAGTGGTGTGATGACACTATTGACGATATTAATTGGTTCCATTTTTACTCATCCCTTCCGTGTAAAGCAAGATTTACACAGTTTCCTTGACAAATTCACGCACATCAACAAAATGACCTGCAATCGCAGCGGCTGCTGCCATTGGTGGTGATACTAAATGTGTACGAGAACCCGCGCCCTGACGTCCTTCAAAGTTGCGGTTAGATGTAGAAGCACAGCGTTCACCAGCTGGTACGACATCATCATTCATGGCTAAACACATGGAGCAACCTGACTCCCGCCATTCAAAGCCAGCTTCCATAAAGATTTTATCCAAACCTTCTGCCTCCGCTTGCTTTTTCGTAGTATGTGACCCTGGCACAACGATCGCTGTGACCTTATCGTGCACCTTGCGTCCTTTGATGATATTAGCTGCCGCACGTAAATCACTAATTCGTGAATTTGTACAGGAGCCAATAAAGACATGCTGGATGTCAATGGATGTTAAGGATTGCCCTTCCTCTAAGCCCATATAAGCAAGCGCTTTTTGAAGTGCCGCCTTATCAGAGTCATCCTCGTAATCTGCCTGTGTAGGCACATATCCTGAAACACCCGTACCCATCGAGGGATTGGTACCCCATGTAATGATAGGTTCAATTTCTTCTGCTTGTATGATACGAACTGTATCGTACGTAGCATCCTCGTCTGAGGCAAGGCTTAGCCAATAAGCAGCTGCTTCCTCTAATTTTTCACCTTGGGGTGCATATTTGCGACCACGAATATAATCGACGGTTGTTTGGTCAGGTGAGATGAGCCCTGCTTTTGCTCCTGCCTCAATCGACATATTACAAATCGTCATACGTTCTTCCATTGATAATTTGTGGATTGCCTCTCCAGTGAACTCCACAATATGTCCTGTACCAACGCCAATGCCGAACTTCGCAATAATGGCTAAAATAATATCTTTAGCTGCTACGCCAACTTGTAGCTCCCCTTCAACACGAATTTCCATCGTCTTCGGCTTATTTTGCCATAATGTTTGCGTCGATAATACATGCTCTACCTCTGATGTACCAATCCCAAAAGCAATTGCCCCAAAGGCACCGTGAGTGGATGTATGTGAGTCACCGCAGACAATTGTTTTACCTGGCTGTGTTAGCCCTAGCTCAGGCCCGATAACATGTACAATGCCTTGGTCAGGGTGACCCATCCCTGCTAGCTCAACGCCAAATTCTTCAGCATTTTTAGCCAATGTTTCGATTTGATTGCGTGCAATGGGATCATGGATAGTCTGTAAATTTTTCGTTGGTACATTATGATCCATTGTCGCAAAGCTTAAATCAGGACGACGCACTTTACGTCCATTCAAACGTAGCCCTTCAAAAGCTTGCGGAGATGTTACTTCATGAATTAAATGAAGATCAATATATAACAGGTCCGGTTTGCCCTCTTCCTGATAAACTACATGTTTATCCCAAATCTTTTCAATTATATTTTTACCCATTGTCTTCACCTATTTCTTTAAATATATGTTGTCATAATGCTTTGTGAAACAAAGCTAGTATCAATTTCATTAATTACTTTATCTGTCCATTCATTTGTCGAAAGAATACGATTGCCGTCACGGGCTAGATCTGCTGTAAAGTAACCATCATCAAATACCGCACTAACAGCACGCTCAATTTCTGCTGCCTCTTCTGTTAAACCAAATGAATATTGTAGCATCATAGCGACAGAAAGAATGGTTGCTGCAGGGTTTGCGACTCCTTGCCCTGCAATTTCTGGTGCTGACCCATGTACTGGTTCATATAAGCCAAAATTATCGCCACGGATAGATGCTGATGGTAATACACCTAAAGAGCCAGTAATGACAGAAGCTTCATCGCTTAAAATATCACCGAACATATTTTCAGTGACTACAACATCATAGTGTCCTGGGTTTGTAATAAGTTTCATCGCCACAGAGTCTACTAGATTATGTTCTACGATCACATCTGGATAATCTTTTTTCTTAGCTTCTACGACTTCTCGCCATAAGCGACTTGTTTCAAGCACATTCGCCTTATCAACAGAGCATAATTTGCCGCCACGTAAACGTGCTAGCTCAAAGGCATTTTCAACAATACGTTCCACTTCTGCTTTTGAGTAGACCGTTGTATCAATTGCGCCATTTTCAGTACGCATACGTGGTTCCCCGAAGTATACGCCGCCTGTTAGTTCACGGACAATCATTAAATCAACGTTTTCAGCTACTTCACGTTTCAGTGGTGAAGCATCTAGTAAACTCGGGAACGCCTTTACTGGACGTAGATTTGCAAAAAGATCGAAGTGTTTGCGAATTCGCAATAACCCTTTTTCCGGGCGTAATTCAGGTGGATTCTGATCCCACTTTGGACCACCTACAGCACCTAATAAAATCGCATCACTATTTTCACACATCTCGATTGTTTCTTCTGGTAGTGGATTATTATGCTGGTCGATAGCAGCACCTCCAATTGTTGCATACCCCAAATGAAAAGTATGATTAAATCGTTTACCAATCACTTGTAATACACGTACAGCAGAAGCAACAACCTCAGGGCCAATCCCATCACCAGGAAGTACTGTAATTTTTCTCTCCATCATCAAAACACCTTTCTTTGTATAGCGCATTCGCTAATTTAGTAAAGACGCCCACCTACCATTAATTTAGGTGGGCGCATTCATTACGTCTACGCGTAATTTTTTGTGAATGGATACAATACGCCATATCATCATTGCATCCGACTTGTGAATGGTATGTCATACGATTCACTACCTTTAAAACCTATACAGGATGTGCTCCCGAAGGCCTGCTATTAAATGACGGTTAATGGCATTTAATAGCAGCTTCTAAACATCTTGAGAGGAGTTACGGCCGGTAGTCGATATATCCTCATAGTAAATTTTCAGCTGCGGTTAAGTAGATCTCAGCCAATTGTTCACCATTGTGAAGCGCAGTATCGAAAATATTAATTTTTCGCACTTGCCGCTACTTCTCGCACAACTTTTTCTTTCCCTTCGTTGATGAATGGCATCATAGCACGTAATTTCGCGCCAACTTCTTCGATTTGGTGGTTCGCACCAGCTTCCTTGAATTTTGTATATTCTGGACGACCATTTTCATTTTCTTGAATCCAACGACGTGCAAATGTGCCATCTTGGATATCTGTTAACACGTCTTTCATACGAGCCTTTACAGTTTCATCAATAATGCGTGGTCCTGCCACATAATCTCCCCACTCTGCTGTATCAGATACCGAGTAGCGCATTGTAGCCATACCACCTTCAAACATTAGGTCTACAATTAATTTAAGTTCATGTAGCGTTTCAAAGTAAGCTAGTTCTGGTTGGTAGCCAGCTTCTACTAACGTTTCGAAACCTGCTCTTACTAGCTGTGTTGCACCACCACAAAGTACTGCTTGTTCACCGAATAAATCTGTCTCTGTTTCTTCTTTGAATGTTGTTTCAAGTAAACCACCTCGCGCAGCACCAATTCCTTTCCCATAAGCAAGTGCTAAATCTTTTGCTTGCCCAGTAGCATCTTGATGGATAGCGAATAGACCTGGTACACCAGCACCTTCTTGGAATTGACGACGAACTAAATGTCCTGGTCCTTTTGGTGCTACTAAAAATACGTCAACATCTGCTGGTGGTGTAATTTGACCAAAATGGATATTGAAGCCGTGCGCAAACATCAGTGCTTTACCAGCTTGTAAATATGGTGCAATTTCTGCTTCATAAACGGCTTTTTGACGCTCATCTGGTAATAAAATTTGAATCACATCTGCTTCTTGTGCAGCCTCAGCCACAGTTTTCACGTCAATACCATCAGCTTTCGCAGCATCGAATGATCCACCTGGGCGAACCCCAACTACTACGTCAAAGCCTGATTCTTTAAGGTTTAGTGCATGTGCATGACCTTGTGAGCCGTAACCGATAATAGCGATTTTTTTTCCTTTTAATACGTCCTCGTTGATGTTTTGTTCATAGTACATTGTAGCCATAGTTTATTTCCTCCTAGAATTTGGTTTGGTTTTCATAGCTTTAGAGCAACTTGCTGTTTCAATAAAGCTATCAATTTTATATGCAAACTATTTTAAAATAGAGAGCTGTGGGTTTGAGATTTTTTGCGTTTCACGCACAGAGGCAGTGGCTCCTGTACGTGTCAGTTCTTTAATGCCATATGGTCGAATGAGTTCGATAAAGGCATCAATCTTTTCTGGGTGCCCTACTACTTGATACGTCACAACATTTTTGGCTGTATCAATAATTTGTGCACGAAATGGTTCAACAATCGAATTCATTTCCAAGCGTAGATTTGGTGGTGAAATAACCTTTACTAGCGCCAGCTCTCGCAGAACAATTGATTTGTCGGTAATATCATTGACTTTTAACACATCAATTTGCTTGGATAATTGTTTTACTAGCTGCTCGATTTTGCGTTCATCCTCAACATTGACAACAAAGGTCATCTTAGAAAAATTTGGTTGTTCAGTATGCCCTACTGTAATCGATTCAATATTGAACTGTCGCTTCATCAACAAACCTGTCAATCGGTTTAATACACCACTTTGGTTAATCACAGTTACAGTAATTACTCGTTTCAATTCTTTTTCACCCCAATCATTTCATGTAAGCCTTTGCCTGGTGCTACCATTGGGTAAACACATTCAAGCTGTTTCACTCGACAATCAATTAATACTGGCTCATCAGAAAGTAGTGCCTCACGGAAAATATTCTCCGCCTCATCGATTGTGTTAATACGATAGCCTTTAATATTATAGGCATCCGCTAATTTAACAAAATCTGGTTGGATTGGCATCAGCGACGATGAATAACGTTCTTCATAGAATGTTTGTTGCCATTGGCGCACCATTCCAAGACAACTATTATTCAAAATCACTATTTTTACTGGTAAGTTAAATTCCTGTAGAATAGATAGCTCCTGTGCCGTCATTTGGAATCCAGCATCTCCTACAATCGAAATAACTTTTTTGTCTGGCTTCGCAAACTGAGCCCCAATTGCGGCCGGGAAGCCGAAGCCCATCGTACCAAGTCCACCAGACGTTACCCATGCATGATCATTATTTAAATGGTAGTATTGTGCTGCCCACATTTGATGCTGCCCTACATCTGTCGTTACAATGGCATCACCCTCTGTAATCTTGTGCACTAATTGCAATGCCTCTTGTGGTAAGATTTCTTGCGTATTGGCATCTTTGCAATACCACAATGGGTATTCATTCGCATGATTATTTAAAAAGGCTAGCCAGTCTGCTGTATCAGGACCTTCGAAATCCTTTTTCAACAATGCCTTTAACGCCTCTTTTGCATCCGCAACAATCGGAATATCTGTCGGTACGTTTTTACCAATTTCAGCAGGGTCAATATCGATATGGATAATCGTTGCATTTGGTGCAAATGTGGCTAAATTTCCTGTTAAGCGATCATCAAAACGTGCACCGATATTGAGTAGTAAATCTGTTTTTGTGATGGCTGTATTCGCTGTAACCGTACCGTGCATTCCTGCCATTCCAAGGAATAAATCATGTTCCCCATGAATGGAGCCTAGCCCTAGCAATGTATTCGTTACGGGGATACGGTATTTTTCAGCAAAGGCCGTTAATTCCTCACGTGCGTCAGCAAAAAGAACACCTGCACCAGCTAAAATAACTGGATTTTTTGCCAAAGAAATTGCTTGGATCGCCTTTTGAATTTGTAAATAGTTTGGTTTATAGGTTGGTTGATAGCCTGGTAAATAAATTTCATCTGGTGCTTGTGGTGGATTCTCTACATCAAACAACATTTGTGAAACGTTTTTTGGAAAGTCCACAACCACTGGTCCCTTACGTCCAGTGCTTGCAATATGGAATGCTTCCTTCACAATACGTGGAATGTCATTGACATCCTGCACTTGGTAATTGTGCTTTGTGATTGGTGTCGTAATCCCCATGATATCAGCTTCTTGGAAAGCATCTGTTCCAATGACAGATGTAGCAACCTGACCTGTGAAGACAACTAATGGGATGGAATCAATCATGGCATCCGCAATACCTGTTACGAGGTTTGTTGCACCAGGTCCACTTGTGGCAATGACAACGCCTGTTTTACCTGAGACACGTGCATAGCCTTCAGCCGCGTGAATAGCCCCCTGTTCATGTCTTGTTAAAATATGGCGAATCGGATTTTTATACATCGCATCATAGATTTGTAATACGGCTCCACCTGGATAGCCAAAGATGATTTCAACACCTTGATCATGCAAAGCCTGCACTAAAACATCTGCACCGTCCTTCGCTTGATAGGTTTGTTCAGCCGTTGCTGTTGTTGCTAATTGTTCTTGTTCATTGATTGAAACATTCGCACTCATCAATTTATGCCTCCTTCATTTCTTTCAAAGTCATACATCAGTGTTCTAGATTAGTAAAGTGCCACTAGCTGGTAAGTCTACCTCTCTTCCTTTTCATTGAGAGTTTGCTCATTACGTCGTGAAAATAATAAAAAAGCCCTTTTCTCCACACGCAAAGAACTACCTTACGTAGGGATGAAAAAGACTTTCCATGGTACCACCCTTTTTTATAGCAAATAATTGCTACCTCGCGAATAAATGACTGCATTTATACACCTATGCAAAAAATTTCACATCCAATAGGGTGTCATAAAACATTTATTCATTAATAACGAGCACTTTCGACTATGCCCGGAGCTATCTAATGGTGTAAACACGTTTAATAGCCCACTCCGAGGGGATGTCGGATCTAGTTGTATCGCCGGCTTCCAGCACGACCGGCTCTCTGGTAGATACAAGGCTCTAGAACCTTTAACCTCATCAACGTTTTCATTTATCTAGTTGTTAAATTTTCATTACGCCACCAGTGGAAGCGTTCGTCACTAATTTTGAATATCTTGCTAACCAACCACGTTTGATTTTTGGCTCAAAGACTGGTAATTTTGCACGACGTTCAGCTAAAACTTCATCTGAAACTTGTACATTAATCGTACGATTTGGTAGATCAATTTCAATAATATCTCCGTTTTCTACTAAGGCGATTGGACCGCCTTCAGCAGCTTCTGGTGAAATATGACCAATTGAAATACCTCGAGATGCACCTGAGAAACGACCATCTGTAATTAATGCAACCTTTGTACCAAGACCACGACCTTGAATCGCAGATGTTGGTGCAAGCATTTCAGGCATCCCTGGGCCACCCTTAGGTCCTTCATAGCGAATGACGACTACATGGCCCTCTTTCACTATTCCATTATCAATATTTTCCTGCGCTGCTTCCTGGGAATCAAAGACGATTGCCTCTCCCTTGAATACTTTGATGGAAGGATCAACTGCACCTACTTTAATAACGGAGCCATCAGGTGCAATGTTACCAAATAACACCGATAACCCACCTACAGCACTATAGGGATTGTCTTTTGTTCGAATGACTTGATCATTCGTGATGTGATAATCTTTGACAAGCTCACCCATCGTTACACCTGCAACGGTTGGGCGATCTGGATGAATAGCTCCCGGAATGGATGTTAATTCATTAATAATGGCACTAACACCACCCGCTTTATTGATATCATCCATTGAAATATCGGATGCAGGCATAATTTTCGCTAAATAGGGTACTCGCTCTGCTACTTTATTAATATCTTCAATGTTGTAATCTATTTCTGCTTCATTGGCAATGGCTAATGTATGAAGAACAGTGTTTGTGGAGCCTCCCATTGCCATATCAAGAGCAAAAGCATCATCAATTGACTCTTTTGTAATAATGTCGCGTGGCTTAATGTCTTCCTTGACCATACGAATTAATTGTTTGGCTGCTTCTTTAATCAGCTTGTGACGCTCTTCAGAAGTGGCAACGATTGTACCATTCCCTGGTAGAGCAACACCGAGCATTTCCATTAAACAGTTCATCGAGTTGGCTGTAAACATCCCTGAGCATGAGCCACATGTTGGACATGCATTATTTTCAATATCTAACAACTCTTCAGATGACATCTTTCCTGATTTATGGGCTCCTACGCCTTCAAAAACAGAGGTTAAAGAAAGCTGCTTGCCTGAAGCAGAAGTACCAGCCTCCATTGGACCACCAGAAACAAAGATAGATGGTACGTTTGTGCGAACTGCTGCCATCAGCATCCCTGGTGTAATTTTGTCACAGTTTGGAATATAAAATACACCATCAAACCAATGTGCATTAATAACTGTCTCTGCTGAGTCTGCTATAATTTCACGACTTGGTAATGAATAACGCATACCAATATGCCCCATTGCAATACCATCATCGACACCAATTGTATTAAATTCGAATGGAATACCACCCGCTTCAATAATGGCTTCTTTCACTACATCAGCGAACGTACGTAAATGAACGTGACCTGGTATTATGTCGATATATGAGTTACAAACCCCAATAAATGGTTTGCCTAAATCTTTTGCTTTTACTTTGCCTGTTGCATATAAAAGACTTCGATGTGGCGCTCGATCTACGCCTACTTTAATCATGTCACTTCTCATTTTAAACGCCCCTCATTGCTATCCATACTATGTTCGTTGCTATAGACAAAATGTTCTGTCTTTTTAATTTTTGTTTATAGAGTAGCAGCCTACTAGATGGCTACTGCTGTAACGAACGTGTTAAATTGTTGTTATCATAGTACGAAAAAAAGGTCTCGTCAACAGTATTTTTTGAATTGTTCAAACAATTAAAAAAATCTGTCAAAATTGAAATCGTTTACATGCTGATTAAGCATCAGTTTTATCTCGCTTTGATAAAAATTTTGACATTTCGTTCAAATTTTAATTTTTCAATAATAACCAACAATGTAAGAGGCCATTGATTCCCATATTTTCGGACAAGTTGAATCATCTTATCTATAGAGATAACGCTTACAATAGAAACAATTTTTTTAAGTAGCCTGTAAAAAATACTTGATCGGGATCATATTGGTGTCGTATTTTTAAAAACTTTTCGATCTCTGGATACAGTTCGTAGACGGTTTGTGCTGTTAAATGGTGTTGTTTGCCCCAGTGAGGTCGGCCATCATATTTTTGCATCAAAGTATGAACCCATTTAAAATAAGGCTCTTCTGACATCCCTTTATACATATGAAAGGCTATAAAAGCAGACTCGCGCCCCTGTGTTGGACTTAAAAAGCCTGCTTCCCCTGCAGTTGTTCGACACTCTAATGGGAAATGAACATTAAAAATCCCTTTTTTAAAGGTTGTATGAATTTCCTCCAAGCATGCTTCAAATTGAGCGAGTGGAATGGCATATTCACTTTCTTGGAACTTCACACTACGAGGAGAAGGATAAATTTCATAGCTTATGCCCACTTTTTCACTTTTCACCACATTTGCGGCTGCTATTTTACTCATAGCACCACTTAACGCTGGTTTCCACTTACAAAGTTCTGACATTGCAAAGAAAGCACCATTTTCTACAATTTGGAGCTTTAACGTGTCTATTTTTTTATTCCATTCACTTTGATAGATGGGTGCTACAGCATTCATCCGTTTTACTTGAATCGTCTCACTACCAGGGAAATAAAACCATTCCACATGGCGATGTTGGCGAATATCCTCTGCGAATAGTGTGAGACCATTGCTCAAAGTTTCTCTTGCCCCAACATAATGCAAGCTATAAAGTGGCATGACTTTGATCGTTACTTTGACAAGGACACCAAGCATACCGAGCGATACGTGTAGTGCTTCAGATAAATCGTCCATTCCCCTCCTGTGCTCCTGATATGTGCCAGTGCCATCTACAAACCCCCATGTCATGACAGCAGACGACAGAGAACCAAGTGTAATCCCTGTACCATGTGTACCCGTTGATACTGCTCCTGCAATCGTTTGCTCCTGAATATCCCCCATATTGATTAAAGCAAAGCCGTGCTTCTCCAGCATTGGTCCAATTTCATATAGGTAGGTACCAGCCCATAATGTTGCCTCCTGCTTTTCCTCATTCACAGCGATTAATCCACGCATATTATGTAAGGAAATAGCGATATGCTCAGGCATAGCCACAGCGCTAAAAGAGTGAGCTGCCCCTGTGACCCGAATCGTTTTTCCCGCTTCACGTGCATGCTTGACAATGGTTGAAACTTCTTCAACCGATTGTGGTAAGTACATTTCACTCGGATAAGAAATAACATTCCCCGCCCAATTTGTCCACTTTTCACCATTACGCCATTTTTCTATAGAAAACATTGTCCATCCCCCCTATATGTTGTGTAAGGCCCCATATACTTGTCCTCTCGAATCCCATGGAGTACTTGAAAACGCTCACAAAGCTCCCCTGCTTTTGCATGTCTAAAATAGATCGTATCACCAATATTAATATGTTTTCCTTTGACCTTTATAGGCGTTTGTACTTCTCCTGCTCCTTCTAAGCTAAGGTATGCAAAATTGCTAGGTTCATAGAATACAGGTAAGCGATCCAATCCAATTGCTCCAGAAGCCGTATAACCACCACCATGACAAACAACAATATTTTTTTCAGGCTTTCTCGTTACACTCAAAGCAAATCCAGCTGCCTTTTCTAGCTGTAAATGTGTAAATTGATCGAACAATGCAGGTGCATAAAAAGCGGAGCCTACTGTAATTTCAGTCACTTCTTTCTGCTGATTGGTATATAACATGCTCCCTGAGCCTCCACCATTGACGAAGCGTAAGTTTGGAAAATACGCCTTGATATGGGCTATCGCTAAGCGACGAAATTGGGTTACTTGTTTTTTAGCTTGTACTTGCATTGCCTCAATCACTTTGCCTTTTAATGCATTCGCAGGACGATTGCCAACGCCTGCTATTTGAGCCTCATAGCCCATTGCACCTACAACCTCAATCGCTGACGTTTTTTGAATCTCTTGCAAAAAAGGTGTCAGCGTCTCAAGAGAATACAACGATGAACGTTTAGTCCCGAAATACAGTACTTTAAAATCATTCGAAACATTAATATCAATGCAAACCTGTACACGTACACCTATTTCTAGTCCCAGCTTCGCTAATAGTTGGATATGTTCTGGCCGATCCACCATAAAAGTAACGCTTTTCCCGTCTTTGACGAAATGTAGCAAGCGACGAATAGCTGCTTCCTCCATTACTGGATAGCCCAGTAATAAATCATCAAATTGCTGCTGTAGTAAAAAAATGGTCTCTGCCGCTGTGAATGTCATAAAGCCTACAACATTAGCAAGGTTTTTCTGAACATAACGAAGCACTTCAACAGAACGAATCGATTTTGTCGCAATACGAATTTGCTTGCCACCACAAGCCTCTTGCACAGTTCGTATATTTTTATCCAGCGCATCTAAGTCCAACCAAGCAAATGGTCTTTCCAAATCACTAAACGCTCGATCCAATCTTGTCGTCATTTAATCCCTCCTGTATATACTATGTATTTGATAATTTACAGAATAATTTTTTTATTCATGAGTCAAAATAAAAACAACCGTGCGCTTTTTATTCAATAAGTCGACACAGTTGTTTTAGAATGGGACAAACATTTCATTCACCTTTCTATTCAATTGGTTACGATGCGTATAAGAAATCGGCTGCAAGATTTAGCAGCACTAACAAATGCAGACCAGCAATCAGAAAACCTTGACGATTTAAACGTTTCATAACAGCCATATTCATATGCAACACGCTCCTTTTTTCTACATTATAATCCTTTTAAACAGAATTTTCAAACTATTAAAAGGTGAAAATTTAACCATTTTCCATTCATATAAATAAAAAATGAACAACCGTATAATTGATTGAAATTCTGCTTCAACAAAAAATGCATTTTTTCATGGATAAAAAGGTGGTTTTTGCAAATATTTAGTCAAACGGCTGATTTTGGAGCGTTCCATCTATTTTTGGTACGAATTGAATGCGTGAACATACTATAGAAGTAAGCGAAAATCGGTGTATGTACAATATAGAAGTAATTGTAGTTAATGTGGACATTTTCACAATCATTTATGCAGTTGGAGTTACGTTAGTGTGGGCATGATGAAAGAGCTGCATTCATTTGTCTACAGCCATTATGACAGCATGTAATAATTACTAAACAAAATCGCAGTGTTTAATCTACTCCATTCAGGGTATAACTAAGTAATCGCCATTATATCTTAATTTTAAGGAGATGAAAATAATGATTAGTTTCATTTGGTATTTAATCATCGGAGGAATTCTTGGATGGTTAGCTGGCGTAATTTTAGGTAAAGATGTACCTGGTGGCATCATCGGGAATATTATTGCAGGGATTGTTGGTTCTTGGATCGGTAGTATGGTTTTAGGGAACTGGGGTTGGAGAGTAAGTGATTTCTACGTGTTCCCAGCACTGATCGGTGCCGTTGTGTTGATCTTTATCGTCAGCCTTATTTTAAAAGGTATGCGTAAAGCAACTTAAATATGTAATAAAGAGCCATCCATGGTGATGGCTCTTTATTTTGCTTCATTTAGTAAAACGGTTGCTCGGAGTTCATCGTGATAATCATTATACAATTGGTAGTAATACAATACATTTTCCACATATTCCTCACTATGATTGTATTGATACACAGCTTTCTTAATATTACCTTTGGCAGCGCCGTATTTAGATAAATAATTAGCTGCACTAAATACCGCATCCTCAATATCATAGGGATCGGCTATACCATCCCCATTCGCGTCTACGCCATATCCTCCATATTTAGCAATTGTCTCTGGATTCATTAATTCAGCCTTCGTGATGTTTCCTTTTCCTAGTCCTGAACAAGTAGGATGCTGCCAGCCAACGAACGTGCACGGCATAAATTGCATATGCCCTTCTGCCCCGGCAGATGAAACCATTGATTTCACTGTAGAAAATCGCGTTTCAATTCGATGATGTGCAGCAAGCAATGTCCATGGCACACCATATTTCTCCTCCGCTGCTACATATACCGGAATGTATTTCTCTGGAATGTCCATATCGAAATGTTGTTGAATCTCCTCGATTGCCTTTTGCTGTGCAAGCTTTTCGAAAATCGGTAATGTTTGAAGTTCCTTCCACGCAAAAAATGTCAGGACATACACCGTTATCGCAACGGGAATCAATAATGCTATCATACCCAATTTTGTAGCGGGTGATAACATGGCTTTGTTGTTCTTTTTCTTTGTCATACGTCACACCTAATCTAGTATTCTTTTTCTATATTACCAAATTTTTCGTTATATGTAGTAAATCTTTTAATTTTTGTAAGATAGAAACTTCCAGTTGTAGGATGCTATTCATTTTCACTATAAAAGCAGTTGAAAGGTTTGCTAAAAATATAGTAAAATACAGATTGATTCATTATATTGGATAATAATAGGGAGGCATTTATTTTGTGGAAAGACTTTAAAGAATTTGCAATGAAAGGCAATATTGTCGATCTAGCAGTAGCAGTAGTCATCGGTGGTGCTTTCGGTAAAATTGTTACCTCCTTAGTTGAAAATATCATTATGCCATTAGTTGGTATTTTAACAGGTGGTGTTGATTTAACAAAGAGCTTTGTTTTTGGCTCTGGTGAAGCCCAAGTCAATTTAGGTGTATTTCTACAATCAATTATTGATTTTTTAATTATTGCATTTGCCATTTTTATGGCGCTCCGAATTATGACGAAGCTTACACGTAAAAAAGAAGAAGCAGTCGTTGAAGAGCCAGCTCCTGAATTAGATGCAAAAGAAGAGCTCCTCAAAGAAATTCGTGATTTACTCAAAAAAGAACAAGCCTAACATATGACACTAAAGGATCTGCCTCATTCGAATAAGGCAGATCCTTTGGTTTTGTATCCTTCTCTTTGGATGTTCTATCCGCTACTTTCCTTATTCTATCCACCAACTTTATGCGTATCCTTCTCTTTCTCTGCTCTAACCATCTCTTTCCGCGTTTTAACCGCTACTTTTCTTATTCTATCCATCAACTTTATCCGTATCCTTCTCTTTCTCTGCTCTATCCATCTCTTTCCGCGTTTTAACCGCTACTTTCCTTACTCTATCCACCAACTTTATGCGTATCCTTCTCTTTCTCTGCTCTAACCATCTCTTTCCGCGTTTTATCCGCTACTTTCCTTATTCTATCCATCAACTTTATGCGTATCCTTCTCTTTTTCTGCTCTAACCATCTCTTTCCGCGTTTTATCCACTACTTTCCTTACTCTATCCACCAGTTTTATGCGTATCCTTCTCTTCCTCTGCTCTATCCATCTCTTTCCGCGTTCTATCCGCTACTTTCCTTATTCTATCCACCAACTTTATGTATCCTCCACTTTCTCTGCTCTTTCCTGTTAACTTAACTAGGAGCACCCACACATTATTGCTCATAATTTAATAATCAATCTCCTACTATTCCTACGTGATTAACTATAAATAATCTAGCTAATTTTCAGAAAACACCCTTGTTCTTCTTTAGTATCCATGTTAAATTGGTAACAATTATTGAGAATACTAATAAATTGAAAGCGAAAATTGTCGCTTTTAATAATATTGGAGAAAAGAGTGACGTCATGACATTAAACAGAAGTATTGAAACAAAACTTGTACAACTAGGAAATTTAAGTGACCCCATAACAGGTGCTGTGAGCCCGCCGATCCATTTATCGACTGCTTATAAACATGCTGGAATTGGTGAATCTACTGGCTTTGACTATACACGTACAAAAAATCCTACACGTGCTCTTTTAGAAGAAGGGATTGCTGATTTAGAGGGTGGCGATATGGGCTTTGCCTGTAGTTCAGGGATGGCTGCTATTCAATTGGTGTTATCCTTATTTAAACCAGGCGATGAGTTAGTCGTGCCTGATGATTTATATGGCGGTACCTATAGACTATTTAACTTCTTCCAAGAAACCTATAATATCAAGCCTGTTTATTCAAAGTTTGAATCGGTTGAACAGGTGGAAGCATTAATAACTGAAAATACTCGTGCGTTATTCATTGAAACTCCAACAAATCCACTTATGCAGGAATTCGATTTACAAGTGTATGCAGAGTTAGCCCATAAGCATGGAGCCTGGTTAATTGTAGATAATACCTTCTATACACCATACTTCCAACGCCCTATCGCATTAGGGGCTGACATTGTCCTTCACTCTGCTACAAAATATATCGGTGGTCATAATGATGTTTTAGCTGGTTTAGTTGTGGCTAAAGGTAAGGAATTAGCTGAACGCATTGGCTTTATTCATAATGGCAGTGGTATGGTGCTAGGCGCTATGGATTCGTGGTTACTTATTCGCGGTTTAAAAACTTTACATCTTCGATTAAAACAGCATGATGCGAATGCAAAAGCCATTGCTGCTTATTTAGAGGAAGAAGCATTAGTGACTGATGTACTTTATACAGGAAAAGGTGGCATGCTGTCATTCCGCTTGCAAAAGCCTGAGTGGATTGACCCATTCCTTCGTAACTTAAAGTTAATTACTTTTGCTGAAAGTCTTGGCGGTGTGGAAAGCTTTATTACATATCCTGCCACACAAACACATGCAGATATGCCATATGAAGAGCGTGTTGAACGTGGCGTTTGTGATCGTTTACTTCGATTCTCTGTCGGTATTGAGGAAGCAGAAGATTTAATTGCAGACTTACAACAAGTATTCGATATCTTAAGAAAGGAGGCCTAATTTATGAAGCAACGTATTGAAACGAGCCTCATTCATGCAGGTGTTCGTGATGGCTATGGTAATAAAAAAGGGGCTGTCAATGTTCCCATGTATCTGTCCTCTACCTTCCATCAAGAAAGTATGGATGAGTTTGGAGAATATGATTATGCTCGCTCAGGCAACCCTACGAGAGATGCATTAGAAAAAGCTGTGGCAGAACTTGAAGGTGGTGTTCGCGCTCATGCCTTTTCTTCGGGCATTGCAGCGGTATCAGCAGCGTTAATGCTGTTATCCCAAGGGGACCATATCGTCATGACCGAGGATGTTTATGGTGGAACCTATCGTTTTGTGACAAAGGTGTTACCACGCTTTGGGATTTCCCATACATTTGTAGATTTCACGGATCTAGCAGCAGTAGAAGCAGCAATAACGCCAGCTACGAAGCTGCTTTATATGGAAACACCATCAAATCCGACATTAGGCATCACAGATATTCGTGGCGTGGTGGCACTAGCGAAACAACACCAATGTCTGACATTTTTAGATAATACCTTTATGACACCGTTATACCAACGTCCACTAGAACTTGGAGTTGATGTCGTCATTCATAGTGCAACTAAGTTCTTATCTGGTCATTCTGATATTATTGCTGGCTTAACAGTTACAGCAGATGACAAGCTAGGACAAGAGCTATACTTTATCCAAAATTCTTTTGGCAATATTTTAGGTGTGCAAGATTCTTTCACACTGCTACAAAATATCAAAACAACAGATGTGCGCTTTAGTCGCTCTGCTGAATCTGCACAAAAAATTGCAACATTTTTAACTACAAATCCACTGGTTGAACAAGTCTACTATCCTGGTCTTGCCTCACATCCAGGGTATGACATTCATCAACGTCAAAGTACCAGTGGTGGGGCTGTATTGTCTTTCCGTTTACCGAATTATGCAGCCGCAAAAGCATTAGTCGAAGCAATGACAATTCCTGTTTTCGCGGTCTCTCTTGGGGGTGTGGAATCAATTCTTTCTTACCCAGCAAAGATGAGTCATGCTGCTATGGAGCCTGAGGAGCGTGCAAAACGTGGCATCACAGATGGACTTTTACGATTCTCAGTGGGACTTGAGCATGTGGATGATTTAATTGCTGATTTTACACAAGCCTTAGAGATTGCGGCCAAGGCTTGATTGAACCAACCTGAAAGAGACCGTTGAAAAACCCTAACTATTTTACGAAACGCTCATTGCGTGTTTTGTTATAGTTAGGGTTTTCTATTTGTTAATAGCTAAAGTAGTCATGTCACCACATCTTTATAATCCTACGTTCAATTTTTCACCTTTCCTAACACACGGTATAAATAATCACCATGCCCCTTTGCTAGTAGCGCTTCTTGTTCAGCAGAAATCCAATAAAATGAAAAAATTAAATCCGCTTCGTTTAAGCCCGTTGGATGATGTTGCCATGAATCTTGTGTTTCATCGGATGTTAAATGATAAAAATAACGTTTCTGTAAAATACCTGATGGATGATTAAAATAGTCCTGTGCAATCAACGCCTGAACGACAAGTGTTGTTAGACCAGTCTCCTCCAACATTTCACGCTTCACAGCTTCTAAAGGTGTTTCGCCCTCTTCTACTGTACCTTTGGGCACTTGAATACCTGCACCGACTGAATTCTGTTCAAATACGAGCACTTGTAATTGTTCTTCATGCTCTCTCGTAATATAGCCAAATGCTTTTTCCACTACTCGCATGAAAGTGACCCCCCTTTTGACTAATTGAATGTTACAATAAAGATAAAAATTGGAATTTAAGGTAAAAAGTGTTGACATTTATTATACGACAGATGCTAGAAAATGACATTACATTTGTACAAGAAATTGCTAGAACAAGCTGGCACCATACATATGAAGAAATCATCCCTCGTGATATTCAAGATCGCTTTTTACAAATGGCGTATAGCAGTAACCGTTTAACACAGCGCCTCACTACTATCCTATTTTTAGTCGTAATCGTCGATGAATCGCTAGTAGGCTTTGCTAATTTCTCAAATGTTACACATGGTGAGGCAGAGCTGCTTGCCATTTACTTGCATCCTGATAGCCAGGGGAGTGGTATCGGTTCAGCTCTTTTACAGAGAGGGCTAAACATGCTCCCCAGCCTATCGTCATTATTTGTTTGTGTAGAAAAAGAAAATACAATTGGTATGCATTTTTATCAGGCAAAGGGGTTCGAAAAGCTAGTAGAATTCGATGAGTGTTTCGATGGTTATCCGCTTAAAACAGTGAAAATGGTGAAACAACATGAAAAAGGATACCGGTTGCTTTGACAACCGTTATCCCCCTTTGTTTTTAAAAGCATTGTAAGACAACCCATGTCTGATCAAAGCGGGTCTTTTGGCAATCATCCTCACGAATCCAAAAATACAATCTACCGCTATCTCCCCACATATATCCAAGCTCTTCTTCTGAATCAAGTTGAAGCAATAATCGCCAGTCTGTTGCCCCAACCTCTAATTCCCTTCGAAGGGGATCATTATAACCAGTTGAATCGCCACAATATAAGCCATTGGAGACAAGCTGACATTGCAAGTACATATCCCCTTGAATAGCATCTGGAAAACCGTCTATGCGATGAACGGCTCCATTTGCATCAGCTTCTTCCATCGATTCATATGCAAGGTCTCTCAAATTATCTGCTTCCTCTTCCGTTAGAGTTTCTTCTAAATCATCCCAAAATGGAGATTCCCAGGGCGGGAGTGTCCATTCATTTTTAAATTGCAGACTTGCACTGGCAATGTCGCCATGTTTGAGTAAGATAGCAGGTATTTCTATTCTTGTAAGGCTACTAACTGGTTCTGTGAAATAGAAAACATTGAAGCCATCATAGTCTTTCGGATCGTATCCCCATGGTTGCTCGACTGCATCATAGAAAAAGGACAATAATCCATCTGTAGGTAATAAATTGTTGGTATCGTAAGGTTTGATATCCTTTACATGTAGTTGGCAAAGGAAATACAACGGTCTCTTATCGTTCGTATATGGCCACACAAAATCTGTGGGAACATCCGGACAGCCACCTATTTTTGAATGGCCAATCGGAATTTCTTCATCAGTATTTTGCTTAGCTACCATACGTATAGAGCTTCTAGTATAAGCTGCTATTTGCTCAGCCTTATGTGCTAACCCATAGTCTTTCAACCATTTGTTCCATTTTTCTGTGTTGCTCAATGCCTTCCCCTCCTACCGTTACACACGTTTTTTATGTAAGATGTATATGCTCAGCTTGGATCACAAGTGCTGTCAAGCCTGTCGTACTACCAGATTCATGCGCCTGCCCTTGATGCCAAAGTACACCCTGTCCAGATTTTATGGTGATTTTTTACCATCTTCACCACGAACCCAGCCTTCGCCATGCATCACGATAAAAAGCTGAGGAACAGGGGCTTCATGCATACCAACTACCCCATCTGGCTCAATATAGATGAAACCGATATTCACTGGCTCTTCTGTTTTCATAATGTTCCGATAAAATGCATTGTTTGATTGATATTGATGAATTTGCTTCGCTAAATCTTGTGTATATGAGATGAATTGCATTTTTCTATGTTCCTTTCATGCTAGGCTAATTCTTCCTGTGCAAATGCTAGCAGTGTACCATCTTCTGATTTGCCATAAAAAGCAAAGGCATCATAGCCAATACTTTTTATCATCTCCCAATCTGCTGTTTCTCCGTTGAGTAGCTGTACATTGCCATGTTCACCTACCTCATAGTCTTCTGCTTCTTCGTCATAGTCAATATTATAGAAAAATGATAGGACAACTTCTGTTGTGGGCAAAAGATATTTCCGTAGTGGACGATGGATACGCTGCTCCTCCGTAAATTCATCACAAAATAGCGCATTATAGCCATGTAGGGTTGCATCAAATAGCAAAATTTCCTCCGCCGTTAAAGGGTCTTTTGCAACGATTCTAGCGGTTGCTCCAGTAATGAAAGGCAATGCCTCACCTTCGATTGTTAGTAAATCTCCATAGTACCAAATTTCAAACTGTTTATTCCCTGTGCTGGAACAAAGCTGTAACTGTGATTCAACTGCCTCTAGCTGTTGGACATTTTCTACATATGACTGTAAATAAGTTGGAATAGTAATATTCATAGCTTTCCTCCCCTTTTCTTCCTTATAACGTATTATAATACATTCCGCCTTCTATTTTTATCCATAAAAAAACCCAGAATTTTTTCTGGGCTTGATGACACTTACTTTTCTAACATGATTAAAACTGACGGGCCTTTGCTTCACTTCGCAAGAGGCGATTATGGAGAGTTATCTCCGTTTCACCATTTACTTGCGATTTGGATCGCTTAATCCTTGACCAGTTGCGGTGGATTTTTTGAGATTTTGGATCTAATTGTTCGAACCTACTCATTTTTCATCCTCCTCATCATTATAGATTTCATAAGTGAAATCTTCTTTATTATGACCAGCTAGGATGAATTTATACAAACGGCCATTCATCAGAAAATAGCTCTACTTTATTGCAAAATGAATGCAGCTTTTGCTTGCTTTTTATTTTTTCTCCAATAAAACTTTGACAATTTTCTCAAGTTGTAGGTCTAAAGAGTAAGGATCTTCCATGACAAACTCATCATCGAACTCACCATACATATAAACATTGCCATTTTTAACGGCAGGTGCTCCCTGCCAAATCGGACTATTCAAAATTTCTTCTGCATCTTCTTGCGAGTTGACATAGACAAATACATGATCGCCCAAATACTGTGGCAATACCTCTAATGAGATATTTTCAAAGCCCTCTTTCATGTTTAAAGCTTGCTCTGTTGGAGGTAATTTCAACATCTGATAAATGGTGTTACTACCATAATTCCCTCCCTCAGCAGCTAACACAAATAAACCTGTAGGGCTTAATTGCACGACTGATACCGTTTCACCTTCTTTAATGATGCCATCGATTTGTTTTCGAGCATCTTCTACCCTCTGTTCATAGTCTTCTATCCATAACTCAGCTTCCTGCTCTTTTCCAAATACCTCAGCAATTCTTCTAAATTTTTCTAATGGTCCAGCCGTCGAAAGCTCTTCCCAGTAAGGAATAAAAACAGTGGAGCCGATTTTTTCGTATTGTTCAATATTTTTCTCAATCGACCCAATGATTAAATCGGGCTCTAGCATAATGAGTTTTTCAGGATTCATTGGGAAGCCACCTAAATTCTCGATTTTAGCGAGCGTTTCTTGCGGAATCCCCGCTTTCTCAATCCAACCTTCCGTTAACATGCCTTCACGTACACCAACTGGAATAATTCCTAACTTTAAAAGCTGCCCCATATATTGATCAGCTGCTACACGCTGTGGCTGAGCTGGAATTTCTACATCACCTCTAGGCGTCGAAACAATTCTTGTCTTTCCTTCTTGTACAGCCTCTTGTCCATTCGCTTGTGATTCCACTTGATTTGTCGCAGATGATGAGGCTCCATTTGTATTTGAGCATGCTGCTAGCAGCAATGATAGGCACATAAACAACGTCATAGCCTTTACTTTCATATTTTTGTACTTCGACATTTCATTTACTCCCTTTCGTTGATAATGATTTTCAATTTCACCATCAATATAACACTCGAATTGTTTTGGGAGAATAGCATATCTTCTTTTCCAAAGTGGCAATTCTTCATCTTCCAGTTGCCGCTTTTGCCTCCATGCCACTTTAAATTGTGCTGGAGATACACCCTTGTATCGTTTAAAGCTTCGGCTCAAGGAATGACCGTCAGGATAACCGACATGCTCCGCAATTTCCTGCAACGTAGCATCTGTTTGCACGAGTAATGCCGCTGCTTTATTGACACGCATTTCACCTAAATAATGAATCGGGCTTGTATGCATTTTTTCTTTAAACAGTTTTGATAAATAACCAATGCTACAGCCTAACTCTTGCGCTATGATGTCTAGTGTTAGAGGCATATGCGCATGTTCCTCTATATAGCGAACTGCCTGCGCCACCATATCTGGCTTTACGGGATGAATTCCCTGTCCATGCATTTGCCGCAATAATTCATAGATAAATTGATAGAATAATGATTTTATATGTAAATTTTTCAGCTCTTTGTCATGGGCCTGTTGCCAAACTATCTTCATCTGCTCTGCTCTGTCAAGTAATGCAAGAGGATGAGCTGGCACAAAAGCATATTGATAGTGGAAAGGATTATGATTTTCCATCAAGGCTACCATTTCTTGGCGATGAGGTAACGGAAGTATTGCCTTATAGAAAATCATAAAGTATTCAAACTCTTTCTCCGCTACAATCTCTACATCCACCCCTTTTCCTGCATGCAGGACGTGAAACGGGTGTACCAGATGTCTGTTTTTATCCAGCCAGATTTGAGCATTCCCTCTTTTTGTATAGAGAAAGGCACTGGTCGGCAATCGATAGGGACCAAAATCCTCTCCCTGCTCCATCATTGTCAATCGTACATCCATAATTTTGATGTATGCGTGATTCCATAAAAGTATATGATCACTTAATTTCATCGAGCTCAAGCACTCCTTCTAGTTTAACCAATAGCATGTCTCTAGTTTAACAGAAATCCCACTAATTGATAATAATTCTCATAGATAAAATGCATTTCCTTCAAATGTAGCCAAACAAAATGGACTTGTCATTGCATTGACCAAGTCCATTTTATATCCTTCTTATTTTTTGAAACGATTGCCTGTGTTCACATAGATCATTAAAAAGATCGTCAATGCTACGAAAAGAACAAGTCCGATACTAAAAAATAACCACTGTGTATGAAAAAGTTCATTAAGAATCCATAAAAGCACACAAAAGCAGTAGCCATACATCATTTTCCCCATAAATCTCGCCAATGCTTGCTCATCATACTGCTTTTTTTCTTCTTCTGGCATCGTATTAAATCCTGCGATTAAAAACGCTCCTTTCCCTTGGGACAGCACAATGGCAAAGGTCAGAAATAGCAGCATGATAATTCCATATACAAAGATACTCATCGTTCATCATCCTACTCTTCATTAATAAATTGCTGAATCGCTGGTAGTAATTTTTCATGTAATGGCAATGAAGGGTCTGAATAGGTTGCTAAGTTTCCTGCACGATCTGCTGGAGCCTTTTTCAATACATGGTTCATACCCTCCATATAAAGTAGCTTCGCCTCTGGTTTGCCTTTCTTTAATGCCTCGGCATCGACTTCCTTTACTTGTAAATCCGTTGTTCCTTGTACGATTAATACACGGCTTTTTACTTTCTCCAACTCGTCAGCAGGATGGTACTTTAGCAAGGAAATCAGGAAAGGCTGAACAGATGGACGGAAGAGGGCTTGCAGCTCTGGCGAAGCAGTTGTCACCTGCTTGCCTTGCTTTAAAGCTGTCAAAATATCCGTTGATTCATTGTAAAGCTTCGGTGCTAACTGACCTTTTAATTGCTCTAAGAGTACTACGTCCAATGGTCTTCCAGCACCTGCGATAGAGACGAAGGACGCTACCCCTGTTTTTTGAGCTGCTAGCAAACCAATGAGTGAGCCTTCACTATGACCAATCACGTGTACACTTGTATAAGCTTTATCCGCCATCAATGTTTGTAGGATTTGTACTGCATCATCCACGTATTGATCAAACGTCCCATCTTCTTCCTTTGTTAAGAGCGCTTGATTATCACCAAGTCCTCGCTTATCATAGCGAACCGTCGTAATGCCCTCTTGTGCTAAACCTTCCGCCAGCATTTTTAAGCTATTATTTTTACCAGCTAGAGCGGAATTACCATCTTTATCAGTTGGCCCAGAGCCTGCTATAATGAGAGCCACAGGCGATGGCGACGTGCTCGCTTTTTGTAAAGCAACAGTTAAGTCTCCCTGTTGAACAGGAATTTTTAGTTTTTCATAGGTAACGGGCTGCTCTTTATAAGCCGTTAAAATTAGGGGGAAATTCTCACCATTTTGTTGAAATGTAGCCTCTATTTGTCCATTTTTTAATATGCCGTTTATCGCAATAACAGAGCCGTTCAAATGAATAGATACTTTCACATTGTCATCTGTATACTTGACACTTTGAAATGGAAAATTAGATAAACCTTGTGCTGGAACAGATAATGTACCACTATCCTTCTGTAAATCGACGATAATTGGCAGTGCTCCATTAGGCGTTTCAATATTTCCCTCCCATTTTCCGATAAACTGTTCATTCATTGCACTTTGCCCCTTTGTCTCTTGATTGTCCGCAGTGACCTCTTTTTGCCCACAGGCACTTAAAAGTAACAATGTGCAACATAACAATAACCATTTTTTCATCCAATCTTCCTCTCTATATGAAGATCACCAATAAAATTGGCAATAAGGTAATACCGATTATGATGTAGCTCCATTTATTCGCAAAATTGACAGTCCATCCGATTCCAAATTTTTTCGGCACTAATAAGGATGGATCGTTTTTGTTACAATAAAAAATCCCCCATTTCCAGTATTGATCATCTGCCGCAGCTGTTTCATTTGTATGTACCTCATCAAAACGTTCATTGCTTTTACTGAGCTTCCAAATTAATACTAGTAAGCCACCTAATGTAACGATATTAAAGACAAGAAAAAGGGGAAAAAAGTATGGGGCTGTTTGGTCATGTAAAATAACGGTTGTATAATGTAAAACAATAAATAGAATCGTCATACTAAAATTAATCGCTGCTAAATACCAGCTACCATATTTGCGTTGAGTCAGTTCCCGATGAACTGAGGCTTCTCTAGCCTGTGCACTCAATTGAATTTTGGCACTTTTCATCCCTTGGCCCATGATGAAAAAGCTAATTTGTATCGCTAATAATATCAGTGGCATACTGATGACGGAGAGCCTAGTTTTTTCAGTCCAACCATCCGCCTCCCCTGCACCATTCCAATGCGTGGCAAAAATTGCTGGAATGGTCTCATAATTCATGTACGTAAAAACAATCAATGCCAATGTCATGATGATAGGCAAACTAAAAAATAAGGGCGATAGTGTTTCATCTTTTTGGCGGATTGTTAAGTCTGTTACATGCACCGTTTTGATGTTTGTTTCCCATTGTTCCTGTCCCTTTAAATTTTTCGTTTTAACATGGTAACTCATGTAAAGACCAGATGATAGCAGGAGCATGACATACAAAAGGATAAAGGAGATTAAAGACGTTTTCTCCTCTTGCATAGGCGACAAAGAGAATCCGATTTGACCTAGTAAAAATAAGCCTGCAATTCCTCCGATAATTTGACTATAACGCTTCTTCCAAAGCTGTAATTGAGGATGCTTGACATAAGGTTCTGGTATGGAAACACCAAAAACATTCGTTTTTCTTGTTAAATGTGGTGTCATAGTTTCCAAAATACCGACAATGATAAAGATGCCTACTATTATAAGCATACTACCCCTACTTCCATTGTTTTAAAATTCGCTGGAACAAACTTGTTATTTGTTCTTTTTCAAGCCCACGTGCAAAAGCTTCCGCCATAATTGGCTTTAAAGCATTTTCCACTTTTTCAAGCTCTGTTTCTTCCAGCTCTCGCTTTTGCCCACCAATAATGACTGCTTTCGCTTTCGGTTTTAATTCGATTAACCCTTTTTCCTCGAGTTCATGGTAGCTCTTACTCACTGTGCTTACATTGATACCTAAATCCGTAGCCATCGCACGCACTGCTGGTAATGTATCACCATTTTTCAGTTCACCTTTTGCGATGAATTCAATTAATTGATTGGCTAATTGCTTATAAAGCTGCAATTCACTATTTGGATCTAACCGTATTTGCATATCGCTCCTCCAATCTGTATTGTTAATACCCAAACAGAATCTGTTATGTATAGAGTAATACAGATTTCTCAAAATGTCAAATGAAGGTAATGATGAAGGTGACTAACTCACCTATGTGAATGTCTTATATGATGTTTTACCTTTGAAAGGGGTGGAGTCTTGGCTTGGGTGAGTGCATTTTGCCTTCCTTATGAATTTTATTACCCTAGTAGGAGCGCCTTTCTCTCTGCTGCTCACCCTCAATTAGATTGTTAACAGTGAACCACAAAAAGGACCCAGAATAATTCTGGATCCATGGACACTTATTGCTTCTATTTGATTTTTTACTAGTAGGTTTACGCTTCAACTTAATCTACAGCGAAGCAGATTAATTCTGTTTCACCTTTAGGCTTAAGTTTTAAGAAGCTTCAACCTTAACCAGTTGTGGCGGACTTTCCTGAGATTCTTGGTCTTTGGGTGTTTGACTATTACTCATTCTGCATCCTCCCCATCATATTAGATTAATAAGTGTTTCCGAACTTATTATGAACCTTTGCCTGATTTTTTATTCATGCTTCAAATTTTTTCTGCAAAGACTTGCTGTGCAATGGTTAAGGCATTTTGCACTTTTGGAAAACCGATGTAGGGCACTAATTGTAACAGAGCCTCGACAATTTCTGTCTGTGTTAAGCCTGCATGGTATCCTCGTTGGATATGGGTTTTTGTTTGCGGCGCAGCACCTTGTGTGACAACTGCTGTTATCACGACAAGTGCTCGATTTTTGGCCTCCAATCCTGGTCGTGCATAGACATCACCATAAGCAAATTCAATAATCATTTTGCGTAAATCAGGTGCCACATCGGCTAATGGATCGGATGTAATCATCTGTGTTACTTCTTCCTCAGTCATATATTGTTTGATTGTGTCAAGCCCCTTTGTAAAACGTTCATTCATTTACTGGATTCCTCCCACCATTTTCTTATACAAAAACCCCAATTCCGCGTCTCCAGAATTGGGGATTGTCCTTCACGTATGTAAGGGTCTCTTTTTCACGTCACCCTCTGGCTTAGTTGAAAAAGGATATAGGTTTTCATAGTGCCTCACTGGACAGCTTTAATGAATATCTATGCAAAAGTCACAAGGACATGCACGCAACAATTAATGTTTTACAAGACAGGCTTTTGCTTTGTCAATTTGGATCTTCACTTGTTCGAAGCCGGTTCCACCTAAGGAATGACGGCGTCGAACAGCCGCTTCTGGCGCTAACACATCATAAATATCTGCTTCAATTAGTGCACTTTCCTGCTGCATTTCTTCCAGCGGTAAATTTAATAAGTAAATCCCCTTTTGAATACATGTGAAGACAAGCTTCCCTGTCACCTCATGTGCCTCACGGAATGGCATACCTTTTGTCGCAAGATAATCTGCTAGCTCTGTTGCATTTGAAAAATCAGCATGGACAGCTTGATGCAAACGTTCTGTATTGACGGTCATTGTACGAATCATGCCTTCAAAGATTTTCAGTGAACCAAGAATGGTATGTACAGTATCGAACATGCCTTCTTTATCCTCCTGCATATCTTTGTTATACGTTAAAGGTGTGCCCTTTAACACGGTTAATAAGCCCATTAGATTCCCGTAAACGCGCCCTGTTTTCCCACGAATGAGCTCTGCCATATCAGGGTTTTTCTTTTGTGGCATAATGGAAGAACCTGTAGAGAAGGCATCATCCAATTCAATAAATTTAAATTCATCTGTAGACCAAATAATAATTTCCTCAGCAAAGCGTGATAAATGCGCCATTAACAAGGATGCATTACTTAAAAATTCCACAATAAAATCACGATCACTCACAGCGTCCATAGAGTTGGCATATACCTCACTAAAGCCAAGTAATTCTGCGGATTTTAAGCGGTCGATTGGGAAAGTCGTTCCCGCCATAGCCCCTGCCCCTAATGGCAAAATATCAATGCGCTTGATGGATTCTGTAAAGCGTTGTTTATCACGCTCTAGCATCCAAAAGTACGCCATTAAATGATGCGCAAAGGATATTGGCTGGGCACGTTGTAAATGTGTATAACCAGGCGCAATCGTTTCAATATGTTCTTGAGCCTTCTCTACTAATGTTTGTTGAAACGTCACGATTAAATCAATTGCTTCCTGCACACGCTTTTTCAAGAAAAGATGCATATCCGTCGCGACCTGATCATTACGGCTACGACCTGTATGTAGCTTGCCACCAACAGGACCAATTAAATCAATCAGCATCTTTTCTAAATTTAAGTGTATATCTTCATTGGCAACGCTAAATTCAAGCTCACCTGCGATTGCCTTTTCTTTTAATTGGGCAAGACCACCTAGTATGGCCTCTACGTCAGCTACAGGTAAAATTCCTGTTGCACCAAGCATTGTGACATGTGCAACACTACCTTCAAGGTCCTCTAGCACAAGTTGCTGATCAAAGCCAATGGATGCCCCAAATTCGTCTACCCATGCTTCTGCTGATTTTTGGAAACGTCCACCCCAAAGTTTTGTCATGTCAGCTCACCTTTTCCTTTATTTCTTATTGAAAGGTGTAGTGAAAGCATAATGCCTTCCCACACCTCGCTTGTTAAATATTATTTTTTATTAACAGATGAGTTCACTACGGTTGGTAGACCCCATAACTCGATAAAGCCTACAGCGGAAGCGTGATTGAATTGATCTTCCTTCGAGTATGTTGCTAGCTTTTCATTGTATAGTGAATTTGGTGATTTACGTCCTTCTACAATCGCATGCCCCTTGAACAGTTTCACACGTACTGTACCATTTACATATTGTTGTGATTGCGCAAGGAATGCTTCAAGTGCATCACGTAATGGCGAGAACCATAACCCATCGTAAATTAATTCAGATAATTTTTTCTCAATCACTGGCTTGAAGTGTGCTAATTCTTTTACAAGTGTTAAATCTTCAAGCTCTTTATGCGCTGTTAACAGCACTTTTGCTCCTGGGATTTCATAAACCTCACGTGATTTAATACCAACGAGACGATTTTCTACATGGTCGATACGTCCTACACCATGCGCACCTGCTACTGCGTTTAATTCTTGAATTAAATCTGCTAGCTTCATTTCTTTTCCGTTTAATGCTACTGGTTTACCAGCTATAAACTCGATCTCCACATATTCTGCTTCATTTGGTGCATTTTCAACAGAAACAGTTAAGCCGTAAGCTTCCTCTGGTGGAGATACCCATGGATCTTCCATAATTCCTGCTTCATTGGCACGTCCCCATAAATTTTGGTCAATTGAAAATGGTGAATCCAATGTTGCTGGAATTGGTACATTATGTTTCATCGCATATTCAATTTCCTCGTCACGACTCCAGCCCCATTCACGTACTGGTGCTAATACTTCTAGATCAGGATTTAATGCTTTAATAGACACTTCAAAACGAACTTGGTCATTACCTTTTCCTGTGCAACCATGTGCAACGGCATCCGCACCGACCTGGTTCGCAATCTCTACTAATTTTTTTGAGATTAGTGGGCGAGAAAGTGCTGATACTAATGGATATTTTTGTTCATACCAAGTATGGGCTTGTAATGAAATTAATGCATAATTTTCAGCAAATTCATCCTTTGCATCTACCATATAAGATTCAATAGCTCCTACTTGAAGAGCTTTATTTTTTACGAATTCAAGGTCTTTCCCTTCACCAACGTCAAGGCATACCGCGATTACATCCCAACCCTGTTCTTTTAACCATGGAATTGCTACCGAAGTATCAAGTCCGCCTGAGTAAGCTAATACAACTTTTTTATTTGCCATTAAAAATGCGCCTCCATTGCTCTATCGATATGTATTTTTATACATTCATTTAAAAGTTTATACACGAATAGTATCATGTTATAAAAATAAATACAAGTGTATTTTTATAAATTCATAGACATTTATTTTACTAGTTAAGCGAACGTCAACCAATCCATCAAATCATTGGAGAAAGTATGAATATTTACTCGAATAAGCGTTTTTTCACTAAAGGCATAAATGTATACTATATAAATGTATCAATAAAAAAGAACCCCGTAGAAAACGGGATTTTTTTTTCACGATTTAATTGATTTTGTCTTGTACAATGCATTCTTTGGATTAATGATGATCAATAACAGGGCGGCTACTGAATATAAAATGGCATTATACATCATTAAATCAACGAGATGCCCGTTCACTAAACCAATAAAAAAATTAAAGAATTGGTGAATGATGATCGGGATGATTAAATTCTGATTGATGTTATAAAATCCTGCCATAATAATACTCGTCGCTATGATGGCTATCATAAAGAAGCCACTATATTGGAGTAAATCCATGCCCATAAAGCCAGTTGTAAGCCATATCGGTAAATGCCATAGCCCCCACCAAAACCCGATGATGATAGAGGCGACTAATGCGGAATACTTCTTTTGAAGCTCCAGCAGGGCAAAACCCCTCCATCCCAATTCTTCACCTAATGGTCCTGATAAAAGATTTCTAAAAAAGTAATAGCTCAGTATAACCCAAGAAGAGATTGTAAAAATAGAATCTGTTTGATAATTATTCATAACTAGACTCAAAATAATAATAAAAATGACCACTTGAATCGTCAGCACTGAAAAAATCACCGATCCGTTCAACCTATTCTTAAATTTTTGTTTCACAAAGTGTAGGAAGCTCTGCCCAGGATATATTTTTGGAAATAATATAGCGAAGGCAAAGGTTGATGACCATGCTGATAGACAGCGTATTACATCGAAAACCCATGTTGGAAACCCTAACAGCTTGACAGCTCCTACAAGACAAAAAAGCGGCCAAAAAATGACATTGGTTAAGACAATAAAACTCGCTACAGGTCTTTTTAGCTTCTTATTTCTATTCATGTTGATCCCCCATTTCATTGCACTGAACTTCAGCATAAACCTGGGGGTTGCTCACAGGTCAATCATCTATCTCTATTGGCACATACATTTCTAAAAAAATACGTTCCAGCCCTTCTTCATACGTAACTAGCAGTAGATTGATATACACAAGCCCTAACAGCTCATAGCCCATTTCCTCGGCTACTTTTCTCATACTGGCTTCCACTTGATCGTCCGTATTTTTACCACCTGTAGACCATCTACCATCTTCAATGATTGTATAAAGACATTTTGGATAGGCTCGAATTTCCCCAGCTATTGCCTTGTCATCATCTTCAACTTTTCTGGTAATTATAAATTGTTCTTCTAGTATCCCTTCATCATTAAACCGTATTACTCTTCTTAATGATGTAAGGACCACTGCTTTTTTAAAATTATCGGTGTTTTCTTTTAGAATGTCATATTCATCATAAGCTGTATAATGATCTATTTCTCCCATTATCTCTAGTGGTTTCATTTCTTTTATACTGTATGTTCCTAAACATTGCTTAATTTTTTCGCAATCTTCCTTGACCCTTTGTAACTTTTTTAATTGTCGTTTTTTATAGGCAATCTCCTCCAACATTCCCTGCTCTTTTTCTTCTAATAATGAGCGAATGCCCTCGATACTCTTGCCTCTTCTTAATTCCTGTATTATTTTGATTTCCAAATCAATTTCTCGATAAAAATTGACCGTTGTTAGGTCATAGATATCAAAATGGGTATAGCTTCTGTAGCCATTTCCTTTATTTTGCTGAGGCTTTACCAATCCCTTTTCTTCGTAAAATTTTATCGTATCTCTAGAAATGCCTAAAAATTTAGCAACTTGTCCAATAGTGTACATTGTATTCTCCTTTTTTAGCTTCATCTTCCCTACTATATCAACAATTTCAGGTAAATATGAAAAAAACTGTCGCCATACATAGGGAGCATGGCGACAGTCTGATTATTGCTATTTTTTATTGAAAAATGATTTGCCTAGAAATTCAATGGTTGCAGGTGCGAGTGCATATAATTTACTCGATAATCCCATGATCCTTGGTAAATTTACCTCACGAACTGGACGGTCAATTGTTTGAACTGTAGCTTGTGCCACTTCTTCTGCGGATAATAAAAATCTTCCTAAGGACTCTCTGTAGCCACCTGCATCATTTGCCTTATCTAAAAATGGTGTATCAATGGGACCTGGGTGGATGGCGGTTACTTTCACATTGTATGGAGCTAACTCCATACGAAGTCCATTCGTGAAACCGACAATGGCATGCTTGGTAGCAGCATAAACACTCGCTTTCGGTGTTGCTACCTTTCCTGCCTGTGACCCAATAAAAATTAGATGACCATGCTGTTGTGCCATCATTGCAGAAGCTAATCGTTTGGCAAGGTAAATCGGTACACTTACATTCAATTCAATCATTTGAGCAATATCCCCATCCTTTAAAGCGGGGGCTACAGCAAATTTCCCTACACCTGCTGAAAGAATCGCCACATCAATGGGTGGGAGCTGTGAACAAACATCATCGAGTGTATGTAAATTGGTTAAATCAGCTTGGATAACGTGAGCTCCTAAACGTTCTAGCACCTTTAGTGCAACAGCATTACGACCCGTGGCATAAACTGTATGCCCTTGAGCTACAAGTAATTCTGTCGTTTTTAAGCCTACACCACTTGTTGCACCTGTCACGAAGATCGTCTTTTTATATTTATTCATGTGTAAACCTACTTCCTTTGAAATAAATAGATACCTGCTTCGGTCTTCGTTGATTTAATATAATCATTGGCTTCTAAATAATCTAAATGCCCTAATGTTTTGGACAAGGTTAATCCTAGCTGATGCTGGAATATGGCTGGATACAAGCGTTTTGTTACTTGTACAACCGTTAATTGATCGTCACCTAGCAACTCATTAACTTTCAATGATTGCTGATGCTGGCGCTCTAATCGTTTATCAATTAAAGAAGGAATATCCTCTAAATCGGCCCCATGCCCTGTATGCATCATTTTGATGGGTAATTGGCGTAGAATTTCGAGTGATTCATTGTATTGCAGTAAGGATTTTGGACGTCCTAATGTACGATCTAATGGTGGCTCGATTAATGGATTGGGCGTTATTTTTTCGAGTAATAAATCGCCTCCAATAACATGATGCGTTTTTTCATCCCAGAAAATAAAATGGCTTTGTGCATGACCTAATGTTTCTATTGCCTTTAATCCCGGATGACCGGGCACTTCGTCTCCATCCACCAAAATTTGTGTCAATGGGCGCTCACCCACAAGCTCTAATTCACGACGAACATGTACACTTTTTGTAATATATTCTTGTGGTACCCCATGCTCTAATAAACGCTCACTGTAAAATTGCTCGTGATAGCTTAAAAACGCTTCATCATGACGAAGCCATTTATCATTATAGGCATGCCCCAAAATTTCTGCATGTGGAAAGGCATCGACCCAACCCGCATGGTCTGGATGATGATGGGTTAACACAACCTGTTCAATATCTCGCATGTCAAAGCCAGCTGCTCGAATTCCCCATTTCAAAGCATCATAGGCTTCCATCGTTTTTGGTCCAACATCAAAAATGCTGAGTGCATCGCCCTTTACAATAAATGCATTGACATCTCCTACTTCATAGGGTGTTGGAATTTCTATTTTGACTATAGACAAAGTTGTCTCCCCCTTTTTACGAGCTAGTGAATACTGATTCATTCTATTTTACAAGTTTTTTCTGTTTTCGTCATCCTCCTGTTGACAGTTTGCTAATTCCTCACTATAATTTTGAATAATCTAATTATTTTTGTGCGTTGAAGAAGCCGAGTACGTAACTGGTGAAGGTGTTAGAGAGTGTTACATTTGCTGAGAGTAACATCACCCGCTCCCATTACCGAACCTACTTCTGAGCAGTTATGCAAACATAACCGTTTCCCTTGCGATAAGAGGGCTAAGAGTTGTGCCAATAATTGGCAAACAAAGGTGGTACCGCGGAAACGAGAGCGTTTTCGTCCTTCGAGATAAGGACGAGAGCGCTTTTTTATTTTGAACTGGAGGTTTTGTTCATGAAAAAAATAGTATTTATCGGTGCAGGCTCAATGGCAGAAGCATTGATGCAGGGCTGGATAAAGCAAAAGGTGTTTACACCACAGGAAATCTACGTCACCAATCGCTCTGACAAAGAACGTTTACATTTCTTACACGAAACATATGGAGTCCAGTGCCTGTTTGATCAAGCCATTTATCAACAGGCAGATCTTATCATTTTAGCAATGAAGCCAAAGGATGCTGTTGCAGCTATGCGCGATTTAAAACCTAAAATTACAACGCACTCTGCCGTTCTGTCGATTCTAGCCGGTATTGCTATTGAGACGATTACTAAATTTTTAGGGAGTCGTCCAATTGCACGGGTGATGCCTAACACATCTGCCACAATCGGTATGTCAGCAAGTGGGATAGCATTCAATAATGAGGTGTCGGCGGCACAGCGTATTCTTTTCCTCCAGTTATTAGAGGCTGTCGGCTCCGTTATTGAAGTCGATGAGGATCAATTACACGCAGTTACAGCCCTTTCTGGTAGTGGTCCTGCGTATATTTATTATTTAATGGAAGCCTTTGAAAGAGTAGGAACAAAAGTTGGTCTTTCTAAAGATACTGTACGATTACTAATGACTCAAACACTGGCAGGTACTGCTGAAATGCTCAAGCAATCGGTAGATGAACCGGATGTTTTGCGGAAAAAAGTAACGAGCCCTGGCGGTACGACGGAGGCTGGTATTCAGGCACTAGAGCAATATCAATTTAATGAAGCCATCGAAGCATGTATTAAAGAAGCGGAAGCTCGATCTCGTTCACTTGCAAATGGTTAATATTATGTGCAAAATAGAGTGTATCACTAGGAATTAGGGGGCTTTATTTTGAGTAAATTATTCGAACCATATGCATTACAATCCATTTCCTTAAAAAATCGCATTGTTATGGCACCTATGTGCATGTATTCAGCGCAAGACGATGGCATGGTGACACCTTTTCATTTAGTCCATTATGCGACACGAGCAGCTGGTCAAGTTGGGTTAATCATCTTGGAAGCTACTGGTGTTGTGCCAGAAGGCCGCATCTCCAATAAGGATTTAGGCATTTGGGATGATGCACATATTGAAGGATTAAGTCAACTAGTTGAAGGGATGAAGGCTTACGGCGCTAAAACAGGCATCCAGCTTGCACATGCTGGTCGCAAAGCAACGGTGGATGGCGAAATTTTTGCTCCATCAGCTATTGCCTTTAGCTCAGACTATAAAACACCAATAGAAATGACAGAAGAGGACATTCTTTATGTAATAGAAGCGTTTAAACAAGCAGCTGTTCGTGCCACAAAGGCTGGCTTTGATGTGCTCGAGATTCATGGGGCACACGGCTATTTAATTAGCGAGTTTTTATCACCTGCGACAAATAAACGTCAAGATCAATACGGTGGTTCACAGGAAAACCGTTATCGTATCCTTCGTCAAGTTATCGATGCGATTCGCAGTGTGTGGGATGGGCCATTATTGGTACGTGTATCTGCAGAAGATTACGCTGAGGATGGCACAACAATGGAAGATTTTATTGTTTTTAGTCGCTGGATGAAATCTCAAGGTGTTGATTTGGTTGATGTATCAACAGGCGGTGTTGTACCAGCAGCTATTCATGTCTTTCCAGGCTATCAAGTATCGCATGCAGAGGCCATTAAGCATGGGGCAAACATCCCTACTGGCGCAGTTGGACTTATTACAACAGCTGTTCAAGCAGAAGAAATTCTCCAAAATAATCGCGCAGATTTAATTTTCTTAGCACGCGTTTTATTACGAGACCCTTATTGGCCACTTCATGCGGCTAAAGAATTAGGCGAAGAAGTGCAACCTCCCGTACAATACGTGCGCGGTTGGTAAATTGATTTGCAGTAAAAAAACAGCTTGTTATCCCGCAAGCTGTTTTTTCATTAGAAAAGTGGGTTTTGTTTTAATTCTTCATCAATAGCCTGCACCAATGTCTCTGCGTCCTCTGCTGTCACGACTTCTCCATTAACTAGCGCAAAAATACTTTGCTCACAGATTTCACAGTGAGATGTACAACCAGATTCCTCTATCTCAATATCATCCCGTTCTACTAATTCATCATACGCATCTGCCGCACCAAGTGATAAATTAGTGATACAAAACTCCACTCTATTTTTTAGCTGCTGTGGTTCTTTCTTTTTTTTAAATAGAGAAAATACCATGTTTATTGACCTCCTACTCTTTAAAAACGATCCTACCACAATTCGACAAAGTCTATGAAAACCCTTACACTGAACAGCATCATTTCAAAATCATTTTTGACCATCTTGTGAATTATAAATAATTTCTTGTTTGCAATAAATCTAATAATCCATCTGGTACTTGTGTAGATTCCTTATAAAAGAGGTATACGGGTACACTCGGTAATGGGAAATCTTCAAAAGGAACTATATTAAACCGTCCCTCCATCCGTTCTTTTCTCACAATCATACGAGGTAAAAACGACATCCCCAACCCATCCTTTATTAGCCTTTTTACCACATAAGATTGAGAAATGGATACTTGCTTCGTTAAAATATATGTTTCTCTTAATTTACGTAATAGCTCTCCCCAAATTGTTGGATGATGATGCGTAAATAAAGTATACGTTTGAAATAACTCCTCATAATCAATATAAGTGCCTGTTTCATCATCATAGGCATCTAGGGGGATTACTAACTCTACTGGACTATCAATCAGCAGCTCTTGATGCCAATGTCGATAACGTGTTGGTAATAATGAAATACCAATATGAGCTTGATCTTGATTGACTAAATCCTCTATTTTAGCTGAATCCTCTACTAAAATTGATATCTCAAGTGAAGGATTGTCATTGATAAATTGATAGATCACATGCGGCAGAATCGTTTCAACCATTAACGGGGTCATAGCCATAATGATTTTTTCTTGAATACCTTTACTTGCTAATCGAATACGTTCAATGCTTTGTTCCCACTGATTGACCATTTGCTGTGCCTCTACTTGAAAAAGCTTTCCAGCGTCTGTTAATTGCACACGATTTTTTTCGCGCTTAAATAATTGTACATGCAGAAATTCTTCTAACTGCTGAATATGAACCGTAATACTTGGTTGAGATAAATGAAGTTGTTCCGCTGCTGTACGAAAATTACAAGTCTGGGCTGCGACGATAAAAGATTGTAACCATTTATATTCCAAAATCTCACCTCAGTGATTAAAAATATTAATTAAATTTATTAAATATATTTAATTTACTAAATTATACAATAAGATTAGACTGATGATGAACTTGATTATGTATGTAAAAAGGAGAGAATCATATGCCGCACACTATATTAAGTCGTCAATTTCAGATGTTTGCTCAACAGGAATGTCAAGGCTCAAGCCCCCTTTATGAACATTTAGCTACTAAAATTGCCAATGATGAAGATTTGTTAGACATTGCCTCCTCAATCCCACAGGATCAGCCTGCGCCCAATTTATTGTTGGCAGCAGTTCATTATTTATTAGCTACATCCAATGATCCTTTGACCAATTATTATGCATCTTTAACACCCTCCCTCATCCAATACAGGAGGTGTTCCCTATTTTTAAAGCATTCGTACTATCACATACAAATGAATTAACGACATTGTTTCAAGAAAAGCTTGTACAAACAAATGAAATTCGACGTTGTGCCTATCTCTACCCAATGATGACTGAAATCTATGCCAAACATCAACAACCATTGGCTTTCATTGAAATAGGCGCAAGTGCAGGACTTCAGCTTGGTATGGATCACTACAATTATTGCTACAATCAACAATTATCCATTATCAATACGGAAAATGATTATATGTTATTCTCGGAAAATCGTGGTGAAACACTGCCTACCTCCCTTTCCCAATCTCCTATTGTTTGTCAAAGAATAGGGATCGATTTAAACCCAATTAATCTTGGAAATAAAGTGGAAAGTCAATGGCTTCAAGCGTTAATTTGGCCTGAACATCATGAACGTAGAATATTATTCCAACAGGCCCTCCCCATCATCAATCAATTAGATATTCAGTTAATAAAAGGGGATGCGATTCAACTGATTAAAAAGCTTAGTCGAATAATTGAGCAAGAGGCGATGTTAGTGATTTATCATACACATGTCGCAAATCAAATCCCCATTGAATTACGTCATAAATTAATAGAGCAATTAAAAGAAATTAGCATGGGGAGGCCTCTTTATCATTGCTATAACAATTTATTTGATACAAAACTTCATCAAGATTTTATAGATCAAGGTACTATCATATCCATACGTACAATGCCGCGTCCAGATGGGCATGCACGATGGTTTGAATGGTCAAATAGTTAGCTTAGACGCAAAAAGAAACGCTGTGTCAGACTACTTACACAGCGTTTCATCTAATAATCTTTAAAAATCATATTCTGCATCTTTTTTTGCCCGAATTTCTGCAAAGGCATCTGCTACCATGACTGTATCCTCTGCTAACCGTGCTAGACGGAAAAGGACATCATCGTTTACAATTTCTTTGCGTAAAAAATCCTTTTCTTCTATAAATACATAGGTCGGAACGATGTGTGCTTTCATATAAGCTAGTATCGGCTTTAGTTGCTGCTCCACCATTAAATAATGCTTGGATGTACCCGCTGTCACAATGACACTGATGACTTTATCGCGGAAGGCATTGACAGGTAAAAGGTCAAAGATATTTTTTAATGTCGCTGGAATCGATGCTTGGAATGTTGGCGTCCCAATAACAATTGCATCTGCAGCCATAATGGTTTCTGTCACATATTTTGTATCGCCTTCGTAGTCGAAGTAATTACGTCCATCACTAAAAACTAGTTGATAGTCAGCAAGATCCAGTAATGTTACTTCATGCTGTGGATATTTTTCTTGTAACATCTCAACTATTTTCTGTGTTGCTGTTCTTGTTTTAGAGCCGACAATAGAACCTGCAAGCGCGACAATTTTCATGATGAGCCACTCCTTATTTTGCTGTATATTTTTTCATCGCTGGAATAATATCCTGACCGATGATTTCAATATTTTTCATAATTTTATCGAATGGTACGCCACCAAAATCGATTTGTGCCATAAAGCGTTGCATGCCATATAGCTCGTACTGATAAAGTAGTTTTTCAATAATTTGCTCTTTACTGCCAACCATTAAAGCATCACGTGTATCTGGTGCTTGAGCAAATTGTTGCTTTGGATAACCTCCGCCACGAATGGCTTGGAAACCACCATTTAAATGTGGATACATGCCTTGCAATGCCTCTTTTGTTGTATCTGCTACATAAAACAAGCTTGTTGTGGCAATAGGTAATTCATTTGGGTCAAAACCTTTGCGTTCTGCCGCTTCTCGATAGGCATCAACAGATGGTTTAAAATTGATAGCAGGTCCACCTAATGTTGTAAGCATCATCGGAATTCCCATATATCCTGCTTTAATAGCGCTGGCAGGTGGACCACCAACTGCTCGCCAAATCGGTAAGGAGCCGTTTTTGGGCTGTGGTAAAATTTGTGCATGGTGAAGTGGTGCTCGAAATTGCCCTTCCCATGTCACCAGCTCCTCGTCATTGATTTTCATAAGTAGCTCTAATTTTTCCTCAAAAATTTCTTCATAGTCCTGTAAATCAATACCTAGCAATTGGTAAGCTCCTACACGTGAACCACGTCCCGCTACAATTTCCGCTCGACCATCTGATATTAAATCAATTGTGGCAAAATCCTCATAGATACGTACTGGATCTGAAACACTTAATACAGTTGCTGAGCTAGATAATTTAATATTGGACGTTGCCTGTGCAATAGCCCCTAACACGACTGTATGTGCCTGTGTTGTAAAGTACGATTGATGACTCTCACCAATACCGAATACATCAATGCCTGCTTGTTCAGCCAATTGACTAGCCTCTACTAGCTCTTTTAGTCGTTGCTGAGCAGAAATACGTTCGCCTGTTAATGGGTTTGGAATATGATCCCCTAAAGAGTACAGCCCAAATTCCAATCCTTTTGATTGATCGATACGATATTTTTCCATCATGTTTCATCTCTCCTTATTCTAGTGGTTCTAAAATGGCTTCAATTTCTGCACGTTTCTTTTCTAAAAAGGGTGGAAGGTCTAGCTCTTTTCCAAGATCTTCGACTGCTGAATCCACAGTAAACCCTGGACCTTCTGTCGCCATTTCAAATAAAATACCGTTGCGATCTCTGAAATAAAGACTTTGGAAATAATAACGATCGACGACACCTGTACTATCCAAACCTTGTGCCTTAATTTTCGTATCCCATTCCTGTAATTCCTCGACCGTTGCTACACGTAATGCAAGATGGTGAATACTGCCTTTACCAGGTTTCTCGCTTGGCCCTTCTAATTCTTTGACGACAATTTCTCCAAGCACTTCTCCTTCTATCGATTGCAGAATCGTTTCTTTGTCCGTTTCTGCAACAACTGTATAGTGAAATAAATCTTGTAGTAAATTCACGGTTCTTTGTAAATAGCGTACAGTGATTTCAACAGTCCCCATACCTAAAATACGATGTTCCCCCGGTATATCATTGTCATCCCATGCTTGCCATTGTGCAGGCGTATCATGCCCCTGATGATTTAACAGCACCATTCGTAATCCCTCATGATCTTCAAAAAACAAAGCCTCTTTGCCTGCATAAGTAGTGATATCGCTATGTTCTACCTCTAGCTGTTGAAAGCGTTCTTTCCAATATAGTAAGCTTTCGGAGCTAGGTACAAGTAAGCCAATACGAGTAATAGCATTCGTGCCCCGCACTGTACGTCCTGCAACGGGCATTTCAAAAAATGTTAATTCTGTACCAGCTGCTCCAGTTAAGTCACCATAAAATAAGTGATACATGGATGGTGAGTCTTGATTCACCGTTTTTTTCACACGTCGTAACCCTAAAATAGTTGTATAAAAATGATTATTCTGTTTGCCATTTTTCGTTAGCATGGATATATGATGGTGTCCATTTAATTTATTCATCCTACTGTTCCTCCTTTTTCACTTGACTAAGCAAGTGATGTTGTAAAAAAAATTACACGGGCGGCAATTTTTTTTCTCGGCTATGCTTTTCAAGCTTTGTCATCACTTTATATAAAGATTTTATTTCTTCATCTGATAATACTTCTTCAAAAAATGAGGATTGGAAGTGAAGTTGACTTGGTGTTGCTGCATCAATCATTTGCTCCCCTTTTGCCGTCAATGAGATAGCTTTGGTCTTCCAATTTTGTTTACGCTCGATTAGTCCCTCTTTTTCAAGTCGGGCAAGCATGCGAGACATGCCACCTTGTGTAACTGTTACTTTCTCTGCTAATTGAGATTGAGTGATCGGTGCATACGTTTGGATTTGGATTAACACATCGAATTGTGCCGTTGTTAAATCGAAACGCTTTAAAAATTCATTCGATAACTGGTTACTTTGCGTTGTAAAGCGCATCATACGAATCCATGTTAATGTGCCTAATGTATGATTTCTCATGACTTCATCCTCCCTTTAGTTATCACTTTACCACGCAAGTGATAACATTGCAAGAACAATATCTCGAATTTGAGATATTGTTTTACAGAGGAGAGTCCCTATATGATGCCAGGTGATGTAATCGGGTATAAATTTCCCTGAAAAGCAAAAGAAATCCTACCTGTTTCTTCTGAGACGACCATCACAAGTGCATCACTTACTTCACTTAATCCTAACGCTGCACGATGTCTTGTTCCTAATTTTTTTTCACCAGTCTGACGGTCTGATAATGGCAGTACATTCGCTGCCGATTCAATTTGATTTTGATTGACGAGTACCGCTCCATCATGTAATGGATTACCTGGAAAGAAAATGGATTCTAATAAGGAATGCGTTAAATCTGCCCCAATATGAATACCAGGCTGCATCAAATTCACTAACGAATCCTGTCGTTGGATGACAATTAAACCACCATGTCTTCTCAACGACATATTTTGCACACTATGTGATAATTCCGGATACTTTTCTGTAAACGGGGAAAGATAACAATTTAAATAAAACGTCGCGGCTTTCATTTCAATTGTCATAAATCTCTCTTTAATTTTCTCAAAATTGCCAAGGAGACAATTTGCATCTGTATCCATTTCTTGCACACTTTGCTGTAAGGACATAATCACTTGGAGAAGCTCATCTTTTAATGTTTCTTTCATTGGTGAAAAATCACAATTTATTGGATTCATAAAAAGCACCTCTCTTTTCTAAAATTGTGAAGCTTCTTCTTCCATTAGTTTCTCTCGATAAACTATTTTTATGCGTCAAGGAGATGGTGGCTATTTGGCATTTGGCTTCTTCATATATAAAGACAGTAGTAGTCCCACAGCACTTAAAATCGTTGTGACAATAAACGCTGTGCGAATGCCATTTAGCATAGCATCAGCAACACCCATTTCTTGCTGTAAAGTAGTTACCGTACTCATGATGGTTACAAGTAATGCCGTTACTAATGCACCACCGATCATACGCAATGTACTATTCATCGCTGTCGCATGTGCCATCAAATGGGTAGGTAAGGCATTCATGCCAGCGGTTGTCAGCGGCATCATAATCATTGAAATCCCAAAGGAAATCATCGTAAAGAGACATGCCAGTAGCCAAAGTTTTGTATGCATTGATAATGCTAGGAAAGCACCTGAACCAATTAAGATACTGGTGAACCCTACCAGTGCTAAGCCTTTTCCACCCACTTTATCGAAAATCTTCCCTGTCACTGGGGACAATATACCCATTACAAGCGCACCTATCAATAAAACCAGCCCTGTTTCGAGTGCCGACAGCTGCCGTACATTTTGAATATAAAATGTGATAAGTATTTGTGTACCAATCATGAGGGCATAAACTAAACTCGATAAAAAAGTTGTAATAGAGAACATGGCGGATTGAAATACACGAAATTCAAGCATTGGTTTAGGCAATTGAAGCTGACGTCTAATAAATAGAAACAGCGTAATTCCTCCTACCATTAATGATGCAAGTACTGGCATTGATTGAAATCCAACAGCTCCTGCGATGCTGAAACCATATAACAGGCCACCCCAACCTAAAGAAGAATAGACGATAGAAAGAGCATCTAGCTGCCCCTCTTTTTTTGTCGTGACATTTTTCATAAAAATCGTGGCCACAGTCAAAACAATAACTGAAACGGGTAAGACAGTAAAAAACAGATGTCGCCATGTAAAATGTTCTAAAATCCAGCCTGATAATGTTGGGCCTATTGCTGGTGCAAAACCTGTTACAAGGCCAGCTAGCCCCATAATGGAACCTCGCTTTTCTTTTGGATACATCGTTAATAAAATCGTTTGCATTAAGGGCATGATCACCCCTGCTCCAGCCGCTTGAATAACTCGAGCCATAAGTAAAACCGTAAAGGTTGGGGCAAAGGCGCCTAAAAATGTACCCATACTAAATAAAGTGAGAGCCACTATTAACAGTAATCGATTGGAAAAACGACCAATCAGAAAAGCTGTAATAGGTATGAGAATACCATTCGTTAATAAATATACTGTCGTGAGCCATTGTGCTAAATTAGCATCAATCTTGAAATCGTTCATAATTGGTGGCATAGCTATGAGTAATAATGTTTGATTGAGAATAGACACAAATGCTGCAGATAGTAGAATTGCTACTATGACATTTCTTTTTTCGTTCATGAAACTTCCCCCTAAATAGTATGTTAGTTAGTGATAACTAACATTTTACTTAAAAAATATATGCAAACTATGTGAGTGAACCATTAAACACAGACTCCACTCACAAAAGTAGCAACTAAATGTTGAATAAAAATTTCTTGTTGATCTTTTAGAAAATGTTGGTCCCATAGCGCATTGGAAACAAAAAAACCAAACAGACTCGTTAAAAAAACAATGGCTTGTCCGTTTGTATCTATTTCCTTCATCTTTCCTTGTTCAATTTGAGATTGAAAATAAACGGCCAGTAAGCTTAGTAATTGTTTAGTTTGGTTATCCGAAATTGTATCCATTAACCCTGGTAGCATACTTCTATCTTGTGTAGTAATGAGAAAAATTGGTTTATTTTTTTCCATAAAGGCTAGATATGTGTTAGCAATTTGCTTTAAATCATTCTCTAAGTTTCCGGATAAATCTTGTGCAAATAAATGTTCAAAGTATGGGATATATGAGTGGCTTTGCAGGACAGCATGAAGAATTCCTAGTTTTGTTTCAAAATGACGGAAGACAGTCATTTCACTAACACCAGCAGTGGCAGCAATATCTTTTACCGAAACATTCGAATAGCCCCTTTCTGTCATTAGACTTGTTGCTGCATCAAGAATTTTATCTTTTGTGCCTTTTTTCATTGTATACGCCTCCAAAATGTTAGTTATGACTAACAAAAATATAGATGATAGAGTCCAGTTTGTCAAAAAAATGTGTTGTTACTAGAATACATTCTAATAACAACACGGATGAGCTACATATGACCTGCCCGAATTTTCTTCACAATACTAAAAGTCGTGTAGGCAGCAGCAGGTGCTAATACGATAATAAAAATAATCCAAACGGTTAAATTATTTGTTGCTTTTAGCGTTTCATAATTCGAGATGACAAAAATAATTAATCCGAATAGTAATAAATAGCTCAGCACATTTGGAAAAATAACAATTAATCGCAATAGTGCTGGCGGCATCTTTTGTTGATTCAATTAAACCACACCCCTTTTTTCAATTATACGGGAAGTGAAGGATCGATTGTACTATATTTTTCCTTTTAAACGCTATATTTACCTGCAAATCGTTGGCGTTTTTCTACTGTTGTATTTAATTGGTTGATCAATGCAGTTATGCTTTTCATATTTTCCGCTTGATGTATAGCCTTCTGAGCAAATATCTTTCTCCTTGGCTAGTAACAAACATTCCATGAGTCGAACTGAAAATAGTGATAGTAAGAACTATATATAAAAAACATCTATTAGTTGCATGTCAATCAATAGATGTTTTTTAAATTAGTTTAGATTAATTTATTATTTTGCCAAGTAAAAATGGCTTGATCGGATGTCAGTAATGTTTGGGGGAAAATTGCCTGTGCTTCTGCCAAAAATTGCGGTAAATCCTGTGGAAGAAAACGGGCACTTAAATGATTTAAAAGCAAGTAGTCTGCGCCAGCTTGCTGTGCGACTTTTGCTGCTTCCACATTGGTAGCATGACCATAGCTGGCTGCTAAAGCAGTCAGTGTCCCATCAAAGGTCGCTTCATGTACAATGATGTCAGCATCCCTTGATAATTGAATGGCCTCTTCGCAATATTTCGTATCGCCCAAAATCGTCAGTGTGAAGCCCTTTTTTGAGGGGGCAACAACGTCTTTTGCTTGAATCACATGCCCATTTTCAAGCACAACATCGTAACCATTTTTTAATTGACCAAGCAAAGGGCCTTTAGGAACACCAAGTGCCTGTGCCTTGTCGATTAATAATTCACCAGGTAAATCCTTTTGTTCAATACGATACCCATAGCATGGTACAACATGGCGCAATTCCTGTGCATAAATTGTAAAATGATTATCCTCAAAAATAATCCCTTCTTGCACTTCTATAAAATACAGTGGATACGTTAAATGGGTTTTAGATAAGGCTAATGTTTGTTCAATCCATTGCTGTAAACCTGGGGGACCAAAGATCGTTAAAGGCTCATCCCCTCCTTGAAAGGAACGAGAGCTTAAAAACCCTGGCAATCCAAAAATATGGTCGCCATGTAAATGTGTAATAAAAATTTTTGTTACTTTACGTGGCTTTAACGATGTGTGTAGGATTTGATGTTGTGTAGCCTCCCCACAGTCAAATAGCCACATTTCGCTCACTTCATCTAATAACTTGATCATCAATGCACTCGTATTTCGCTCTTTTGAAGGCATGCCTGCGCCTGTCCCTAAAAAATGTAGTTGCACATATGCCACCTCACTTCTTGTTTCTATCGTTTTATTGTACCTTAACATACCCAATAAGAAAAACCCTTGGTGAACAGATTTCTCCAAAGGTTTCTCTTTTATTTTGGTTGCCATGAGACAAGGGCTGCATGAAAGTCATGACGATAATAATAGCGTCCCTCTTTTTCTTCAATAAAAGGTGAGAGAGCTTCTTCCACATGTGCTTGCTGGACATTTGCCGTTAAAATTTTTTTACTTTGCGTTGTAACAAGCTGTTCATAGCTTTCATATTCATAGACACGTTCCAAAGGGATAATTTGACAATCCGCATAAATATTCATCTCATACAGTAGATTTAAAAATTCTATATAATCTCTACGAGGAAACTTAATTTCATAGCCATACTTTTCATATAATCGCTCATAGTGAGGCTGAATAGGACCTGTCGTCATGCCAATGATGGCACGCTTTTTCGCAAGCTGATTCATATGGGATAAGGCGGCTTTAATTTCATACATCCGATAAAAACAATTCACGCCCAAAACGATATCATGTGGCTCAATTTCATCACTTTCTAGACTTTCCCATTTCGCATGAACATATGAAACATGCTCCTGATGAGGCATACACTGTTGTAAGTAATGCAGCATGCTTTCAGAGCTATCCACACAGGTTAGCTTGTCCACTCGCTCAGCCAATGGAAACGTATAATTACCCCATCCTGGCCCAATTTCTAATACAGAATGCTGTGGCTCAATACTTTTTTGAAGCTCCTGAAAAATGCGTTGGGCATAAGGATCAGTTTGTCCTATTTTTTTACGTGCAACGGATTGAGCCCAAAATTGCTCCTCTAACTGATCATTGACCATGCGCTCCGGCATCATTCCATGCCAGTCTTTCATGCCCTCCTGCCATAATGCCTCATAATTAATGGCTAATGGTCCTTTTCTTGTCATATAGATACCTCTAAAGATAAAATTTCATATATTTTTTTCATATCCAGATTTGCTCGAACATGGTCGGCTAACATATTATAGGCGTCCTCTCTTCGTTCTGCATCACTTTTTACATCATTCGGTAAAGCCATTAACCCTTTTTTCACTCGTATTTCATTGACAAGCTGACGAGTAAAGGTGCGATTATGGAACACGCCATGAAAATACGTACCAATCACTTGCTCATCATGACTCACTGCGCCATCTTCTCGACCATCCTCTAGCAGTAGAAAAGGTGATACTTCATCACGTAAAATTTTCGTACGTCCTAGATGTATTTCATAGCCCGTCAATGTATCCTGCCCTCTTGTTCCTGTCATTTGTACCGTTTTTTTAGTGCCTACAAAAATCGTTTCCATTGGCAATAGCCCAAGACCATTTGCAGCTTCACCATTTCCCTCCACTGCTTCAGGGTCTAGTAATGTTTCACCAAGCATTTGGAAACCACCGCAAATGCCAATAATTTTTGTGCCGCGCTCACGTAAATGGGTAATAGCTTGATCGAAGCCCTGTGCTTTTAACCAAGCTAAGTCATCCATTGTACTTTTTGTTCCTGGCAGTATAAGCAAATCCGGTGTGCCTAGCTCATGGACATTGCTAATTAAACGTACACCTACTTCTGGCTCATCGAAAAAGGGATCAATATCAGTGAAGTTTGAAATACGGGGTAAACGAATCATCGCTACATCGACAGTAAATTCGCCTGGTTTTGGCTTTTTAAAGCGTAATGACGATAATGCAAGGGAATCCTCTGCTTCAATATTGATATTGACATAAGGAATCACACCAAGCACCGGGATACCTGTTTCTCTCTCCACCCATTCAAGACCATCATCTAATAATTCACGCATGCCTCTAAATTTATTGATGATTAATCCCTTAACACGGGCGCGCTCATCATCATCTAGCAACGCCAGTGTACCAACAATCGAGGCAAAGACCCCACCACGATCTATATCAGCAACAAGCACTACCGCTGCATCTGCTAAATGTGCCATTCGCATATTAGCAATATCACGATCCTTTAAGTTAATTTCAGCTGGGCTACCTGCCCCCTCTAGGACAATGACATCATATGTATTTTGTAGCGTACGGACAGATTTTTCAACGATTGGCATTGCCTCTTGCACAAAATTATTGCGATAGCTTTTGGCATCCATATTTAAAAAATGCTTACCATGGACGATGACCTCAGACATCATATCTTGCTTCGGTTTCAGCAGAATAGGATTCATATCAGTCGTCGCAATAACACGGGCTGCCTCTGCCTGCACCCCTTGTGCACGGCCGATTTCGCCACCATCCTTCGTAACAAACGAATTAAGAGCCATATTTTGCGATTTAAACGGGACAACACTTAGTCCATCATCCGAAAATATACGACAAAGTGCCGTACAAATCATACTTTTTCCAACATCGGAAGCCGTTCCTTGAATCATAATCGATTTAGCTGGCATAGTCACTTTCCTCCGTCATTATTGGTGTAACGCAGTATATTGTATTAGAGCTGTGCGGGTTTGCCTTCATTTCGGGAGTATTCTCGGAGCAAGCACGAGTATTTCTCTCCGCTCCGCGAGTATTCTTTGGGCAAGCGCGAGTATTTCCCTTCGCTCCGCGAGTATTCTTTGGGCAAGCGCGAGTATTTCCCTTCGCTCCGCGAGTATTCTTTGGGCAAGCGCGAGTATTTCCCTTCGCTCCGCGAGTATTCTTTGGGCAAGCGCGAGTATTTCCCTTCGCTCCGCGAGTATTTCTCTCCACTCCGCGCGTATATTTTTCACCCAGCAATGGTGAAGGGCTTTAAAATTCTAGCCCTTTCACCGCTGGGATGCCTTCATCATAGTAATGCTTTGTTGCATCGATGGTTGACACTAAATCAGCCATTGCCGTTAAGGCAGGGTTCGCGCTTCGACCTGTGACCACCAAATGCATCGTCGATGGACGTTGCTGGATCGCCTCTATGACTTCTGTTAGTGGAAGGACATCATCGATAGGAAACTTGGTGATAGCCAATGCATTGTTTAGTTCATCTAGCACCAATAAATCAATACTGTCGTCTTGCAGGGCGGCCTTCGTTTTTTTCCATGCTTTAGCTAAGGCAGCACGATGCTCTTCAGGTGTCTTTGTCCATGTAAAGCCGATACCCATTTGCTCCATTTCCACACCTAACTTGCGAAGGGCAATTTGCTCACCGTACGTACGCTCAGGTGATTTAATAAACTGCATATAGCGCACATTTAAGCCACGGCCAACTGCACGTAATGTGACACCTAGAGACGCCGTTGTTTTGCCCTTTCCTTCACCTGTATATACTAAAAACAAGCCTTTTCTTGCCATGTGAGTAGCCCCCTTACAGCCATGTTGTCTTTTCTGCAAATGGTGTACGCTTTTTGTCGCTTTGCTCCTGCTCTTGTGGATAGCCAATAAATATCGTACCGACTACTTTTTGAGAGGCACTTGCACCAATAAATGCATGCATACGTGAATCATGCACGAGCCCAACACCACGTGTACGCCAAACAAAACCAAGACCTAGCTCATCTGCAGTGAGCCACATGGACATAATGGCACTACATACGGCAAAAACATTATCCTCTGTCGCATCCGTATCACCTTCGACAATGTCTGCAGTAACAACAATGGCTACAGGCGTTGTTTGCACAACCTTTAAAGAGCTTTCCACTAAGTTCGGCTTTGTGGGGAAACGCTCTTGTAAATAGGCACTCGCCATTTCTTCATAACGCTTCATTGCCTCATCTTGAATAACATAAAAATGCCAAGGCTCACGCATACGGTCATTCGGAGCATAGGTGGCTGCTTGTAAAATTTGCTCAATTTTTTCTTTCTCTACTGGTTGTGTTGTGTAATTTCGAATGGCTCTACGCTTTTTTAATGCTTCGATAACGGTCATGTTGCTTCCTCCTTGTGCTCTTCTAAGAAATGATTATGAAAAGGTTAATCCCTGCTCTTCAAACCATTGAATTTTCTCACGTACATTGACTACCTCTCCCACGACAATCATCGAAGGATTATGATACCCTTCACGTTCAATAATGGCCGCTATCTCATCTAGCTGTCCTGTAATCGTGCGTTGTTGAGCAGTTGTTCCCCACTCAATGACCGCTACTGGCGTTGTGGCCTGACGTCCGTTTTCAATTAATTTGCGAGCAATGTAGGCAATATTTCCAACACTCATGTAAAATGCGACGGTATCAATACCTGTAGCCAATGCTGGCCAATTCAAAAAATCCTGTCCTTTTTCTTCACGACCATGCCCCGTCACTAGGGCAAAGCTTGTTGCGAAGTCTCTATGTGTCACTGGAATCCCTGCATAAGCAGCTGCAGCAATGCCGGCTGTAATACCAGGAACGATTTCATAGGTTATGCCATGATTTTTTAATATTTCTGCTTCCTCAGCACCACGTCCAAATACAAATGGATCGCCACCCTTCAGACGTGTCACAACTTTACCCTCTTGTGCTTTTTCAACAAGTAAGGCATTAATTTCATCTTGAATAAGGTGGTGCTTGCCTGGAAGTTTACCGCAATAAACGAGCTCTGCATCCTTTTTTGCAAAGTCGAGCAATGTGGGATTCACAAGACGGTCATAGGCAATCACATCAGCCTTTTGAATACATTCCAGACCATACACAGTGATGAGCTTCGGATCCCCAGGACCTGCACCAACGATATATACTATTCCTTCCTTCATTGCTTCGCTCCCATCAAAAGTTGTTGTAAATAGGCTTCACGTCTATCAATCTCTCCATGACGTGTCCATTCCAGAATGCTTGGCTCTAGCAATGCTTGTAATGCCGCCCGTCTTTGCGGACCTTTGTCATACTTAGCAGCAATCATTAATCGTGCTTGCTGTAAAAAGCATACATAGTCATCATAAGCATCATCGAATTGGTCTTCTAAATCTGCTTTGATCTTGCGCGCTAGACTTGGGCTTGCTCCCGATGTCGAAACAGTTAACACCAATGGGCCACGACGAACAGTAGCAGGTGTAATGAAATCACTTTCACTTTGTCTATCCGTTCGATTGATTAATTGCCAATGCTGTGCCGCCTCTTGAACAGCTTCGTTTACAGCCGTCACATTCGTTGCAGCAATAATGAGAATGGCATCATCCAAATCACGTGGTTCAAATTCCTTCTGCTTCCAAGTAATTTGCCCCGAATCGGCAAGTGGCTGTAATGTATCATGTAGGGTTGGACTGACTATGACAATATGGGCCTTTGCGGGTAATAGAGAGGCTACCTTCTGCGTTGCCACATGTCCGCCACCTACAATCACTACGGTTTTATATTCTAGATTGATATGAATAGGAAAATAATTAGTCATCATTTTTCACCTTCTTACAAGCTGTTAACCAATTGTCAACTAGCTTTGGGTTTGATACAAAATGGAAATGTGTATAACCAGCCACCAAATTCCCTTGTTTATAGCCTTCTTGCTTTTTGCCAAAACGACCAATCGTCTCGTAGGCTGGTGTGTTGTGGGTACCACTATATTTAGAATAATGGAATTCATGGCCCTTCGCTTCTTGCTCCACACCGATTAAGAAATTATCTGCTGTGCCAAAAATTTCACGATAGCCTAGTGCTGCAAGCTTTGTCTGCATAGCCACTTCCCCTGGAATCACACCTACCATTTCATAGCGTTCACCCTGACTATTTGTAATAGCCTCTGTTAAATACATAAAGCCACCACATTCCGCTAATGTTGGCAGTCCTTTGGCAATAGCGTCTTGAATGGAGTCTTTCACGACTGTATGTGAAGCCAATGTCTCTGCGAATTCTTCAGGAAAGCCACCACCAATATAGAGGCCATCTGCTTCTGATGGTACAGGCTCATTGGCAAGTGGAGAGAAAAATTGTAATGTCGCGCCTTTCGCACGTAGCAAAGCTAAGTTTTCTTCATAATAAAAATTAAATGCTGCATCCCTTGCAACCGCTATACAAATATTTTGTGAAGGCTCCTCAGCAAATAAATGACCTGATTCATGTAGGATAGGGGCTTTTGTTAAGTCAAGTAATTGATCCAAGTCAATCGTTTCTGCCATAAGGTCACCTAGTTTATCAAAAAATGAATCTAGTTCTCCCCTTTCAATGGCGGGTACTAACCCTAAATGACGACTCGGAATATCGATGCCTTGTTCACGTTTTAAATAGCCGATGACAGGAATGCCACATTCTTGTTCAATAGCCGCCTTGGCGATTTCATAATGACCGACACTGCCCACTTGGTTCGCAATAACGCCAACGATCCTCGGTTTATCTGACAAAACTTGAAAGCCTCTTACAACAGCTGCTACACTACGCGCCATACTTGCACAATTAACAATTAAAATAACAGGGCTCTCTGTCACTACACTAATATCTGCGGCAGAGCCAGCATCTGATAAAGGACTTTTGCCATCATAGAAGCCCATCACACCTTCAATAATGGACACATCCGCATCCATACTTGCGCGTGCCACAATATCACGTACTGCTTCATGGGAGAACATCCAGCTATCAATATTGCGTGATACTCTACCTGTTACAGCCGTATGATACGTTGGATCGATATAATCAGGGCCACATTTAAAGCCCTGCACTACTTTTCCTTTATTTTGTAGTGCTTTCATCAGTCCAATGGTGAAAGTAGTTTTGCCTACCCCACTACCCGTACCAGCTAGTACAAAACGATTTGTTTGCATGGACTTCCTCCTTAAAATAGGTATCTCGCAACTGAAATCGTAGCATTTCCCGATTTCTTCTTTTCTAATAGGAGTGACTTGACCTGTGCATAACGCATAGCCGCTGGTTCACTCACACCATAGGCACCTGTATATTTAAAGACTGTTTCAGAAGGGGAAGGAAATTCGATTTGATTTAATTCCGCCGGGGTATAAGTGACGAACTCCCAATCATATTTCTTGGTAATGTCTAAAAAACATTGCTCATCTTTTTTTAAATCAATCGTGCATAATGCCTTCACACTTTTTTTCGAAAGCTTTAGCTCTGCCAAGGTTTCATCAATCACTTGTTCAATTTCTTCCACAGATGTCCCACGATTACAGCCCATACCGAGCACAATAGATTTTGGTCGATAAATAACACCGTTTTCTAGAAGAATCTCTTCCTCTTGTTCTATGATTCGATCCGTTATTAATAGCGTGGCATGAGGTTTAGCCTCGATGGCTGCCTGTGTGGATGGATAGATTTTAATTTGCTCTGGCATGGCGGTATCACGCATCCACCAATCGCGCTCACCCGTTTCCTGCACAATGGCCACATGCTCCTCATTTACAACGGAAGCACTCACTGGTGTCAATTTGTCGGCACTATCCCATACCCACCCAAAACGGGCTCCAAATAAGTCAACAGGAATCGTCTTTTGCACATCAGAAGCTGTTGTAATAATTGGATTTGCACCAAGTGCCGCTGCCACCTCATGCGTTAGCTCATTGGCACCGCCAAGATGCCCTGATAATACGCTAATGACATTGTCGCCTCGATCATCAATTACGACAACGCCAGGGTCTGTCTTTTTATCCTTTAAAATGGGCGCAATCATGCGTACGACCGCACCGAGCGAAATGATTAAAATCAACCCTTTATATTGTTTAAATAGCGTTGGCAATAACAAGCGCACGGTACCTGTAAATAATTGAATATGCTTTTCTGCTTCATCGCCTTGCTCAAATTTACTCATATAATATAAATCACTCGCTGCAAAGGTTTGCTGCAGGCGACGTCCAATTTGAACACCATGCTTCGTAATGGCGACAACCGCATAAGGATTGCGTTGATCAACCTCTGGTAATACACCTTCCTGTAACTCAATCACTTGTCTTCACACCTTTTCTAAAGCCATGTGTAAAGGTTGCATCATATAACTTCGAACGATATTGATCCTTATCATGAATGTTCGGGTCTAATGCCCAACCAGCTAGAATCATTGCATGCTTACGAATACCATTTACACGCATTGCTTCATCTAATTCGATTAAAGTCGTACGCACGATCTTTTGATCTGGCCATGAAGCGCGTTGAATAACTGCTACTGGTGTATCATCAGCCCAACCAGCACTTTGTAATTCTTTAACAATTTTTTTTGTAAGTGTTGCACTAAGGAATAAAGCAATTGTACAATGATGGCTCGCCAAGTCACGCAGCTTTTCAAATTCTGGGACAGGTGTACGTCCTTCTGCACGTGTTAAAATGAGGGTTTGTGTTAAATCAGGAATTGTGAGCTCTGCACCAATTGCCGCTGCTGATGCAAAAACAGAGCTAACCCCTGGAATCACTTCATACCCAATGCCTTCCTTTTTCAATAGAGCCACTTGCTCCATGATGGCACCATACATCGCTGGATCACCTGTATGCATACGAGCTACTGTTTTCCCAGCATTAACACGCTCTACCATAACGGCCACCATTTCCTCTAAATGCATGCCAGCAGTTCGAATGACCTCTGCATCAGGTTTTGCTTTCGCAATAAGCTCTTCACTCACTAATGAATCTGTGTACATGACAACGTCCGCTGTTTGCAGCATATGTAAACCTTTAACTGTAATTAAATCTGGATCACCTGGGCCAGCGCCAACTATATAGATTTTCTTCATTATTTACGCACCACCATTAATGTTAGATATTCTAATTCCACACCATCTAATTCACGAACATCCCAAATAACTTCTTCATCAGAAGTGACCTTCGTCACGACAGATGCTTTATCTAATAAATCTAGATCACGTAGCACCTCTAGCATTAAATCGATCACCTTTGCCACTTTAATAAAGACAACGGCATCATGATTTTCAATGGCTTCACGCATTGCTTCATAATCATCATGGGCAGGAATAATGGCCACTCGGTCATCGCCATCAGCTAAAGCAATCCCTAATCGAGACGCGGAGCCATTGAACGAAGAAATCCCTGGCACCGTACGGATTTCTACATCTGGATGCATGTCCTGCATCAACTTCATCATATGAATAAACGTACTATATAGTAACGGATCTCCCTCTGTTACAAAGGCTACATCCTTACCAGCTTGTAGTTTTTCGTAGACAAGTTCTACTGATTTTGTCCATTCACGTTCAAGGACAGCCTCATCTTTGGTCATAGGGAATACAAGGCCAAGCATATCTTTTTCGTCTGGATTAATATAAACATCGACAATGCGATGGGCATAGCTTTTACTACCTCTTAGCTTTTTTGGATAGGCAATAACAGGTGATTCCTGAATCACACGAAACGCCTTGACTGTAATTAATTCTGGATCGCCAGGACCAACGCCCAAGCCGTATAATACACCTAGATTACTCATTATTTTCTTCCTTTCGATAAGCCGAAATAATATAAATTGGATTTAATGGTACAAAGCGTGTCATATCTAAAATAGGTTTGCTGCGCGCAAGCTGTGCCTGTAAAATATCAACCGCAAAGCCACAAGCCTTAAACGCTTCCACCGCTTTATATAAATTTTCAATGGTCGCTGCATTTAAGACAATGCGACCGTTTGGCTTCAAACGACTACAGCATAACTGTAGTAACTCCACCATTTCGCCACCCGTACCACCAATGAAAATGGCATTAGGATCTGGGAAGCTGTCTAATCCCTCTGGTGCTTTACTATGAATCGCTGTGATATCAACACGGAACTTTTGCTGATTTTGAAGACAGTTGTCTAAATCAGGTGCATTTTTCTCTACAGCAAATACTTGACCCTCTGACGCAAGTTTTCCTGCCTCAATCGCCATAGAACCCGTACAAGTACCAATATCCCAAATAATGCTATTCTGTTGAAGCTGCATGGCCTGTAAGCTTAAAACACGTATTTCCTTTTTCGTGATCAGTCCTTTATCTGGCTTGCGTTGTGAAAACTCTTCATCATCAATCCCAAGCGTGTAACGTTTCGGTTCCATTATTTGTTGTAAAATCACGACATTTAATGGCGAATAATGAGCGCTTTCCATTTCATCTAACGAATACCAGCCACATTTTTCGTTTTCGCCCTGTAAATTTTCTGCAACAAACGCTCGGTATTCTGTCATACCAAAATGCTTTAAATAACGAGCGAGCGCATTGGGGCTATTATCAGCATCCGTTAAAAGCGCTACTTTCTTTTTCCCATCGATACGCTGTGCCAAGCCTTTCATTGGTCGGCCATGAATACTTGTGACATAGGCATCCTGCCAGCTTTCTCCCATCTTCGCAAAGGCCAGCTGAACAGAACTCATATATGGATAAACCTCAATATCTAGCTTTTTAGCGAGATAGCCCCCAATGCCATAAAATAATGGGTCGCCAGTGGCAAGGATTACCGTATTTCTTGTTTCCTCAGATAATCTTTCAACAAGTGCTGAAAGTCCCCCTTTAATGCTGATTTTTTCACCCGTAAAGTTCGGGAAAAAATCCAGTACTCGCTCACCACCAACAAGTACCTCACAGTCTTCAATCCACTCGAGGTATTGGGGAAATAAGCTTGCTAATCCGTTATCCCCGATCCCAATCAATTTCATCGATCGATGCAATGTCATCAGCCCTTCCTAATAATTGTCCCTGCATCGAATAAATCGATGTGGAAAGTGTTAAACCACCTTTTATATGATGGATAGAGGAATAACAGCACGCCTCACATAACTGATGAAAGAATGCATCATAGCCCTTCTCCATCATGATTTCGCCTACTTGTGACGCTGTGTTTGCCTCACGTACTTGCGCTATTGTTTCTCCATCTGCTCCTGTATCCTCTGCAAGTTGTGCTAAAAAGTTAAAATCGATTGGTGCACTTTTGGAATGAACCATCATGACACCTTGTGCCACCTTAGAAAATTTCCCCATCATACCGACAAGAGAAACTTGTTTGATACCGAGTCGCTTACAATGTTTTAAAGTAAAGCCGACAAAGTCACCCATTTCAATAAAAGACTCTTCTGGTAAATCGGGGTATTGTTTCATCGCAAATTTTTCGCTGCGACCGCCTGTCGTTACCACTAAATGCTCACAACCAGCTTCTTTAGCTACACTAATGGCTTGTACAATACTTGCCATATACGCAGAACTCGAAAAAGGCACGACGGTTCCCCTTGTGCCTAAAATTGAGATGCCTCCAAGTATACCAAGTCGTCCATTTAACGTTTTTTTAGCGATTTCTTCTCCTTTAGGTACGGAAATCACTACGTTCACGCCTCGTGTAATGTGAAATTCGTCTAATACCCCTTGAACCGTGCTATGAATCATTTTACGTGGTACAGGATTAATGGCTGCCTCGCCAACAGGCACTGGTAAGCCAGGCTTTGTAACACGCCCGACCCCAATCCCTCCATCTAAATGAATTCCAGGTGTATCAGCCCAGCTCACTGTGCCAACAATAAGCGCCTGATGGGTCGCATCAGGATCATCACCAGCATCCTTAATCGTTTCACAGCTGACAGCATTTTCTTCAAATATGCATTTTTCAATTGTAAAGGTTGCATCCCGACCAATCGGTAAATGAATGGTACTCGTCTCCTGCTCTTCCTTTGTAATCAGAGCGAGCAATGCAGCCTTTGTTACCGCAGTTGCACAGGCTCCCGTTGTATAACCGTGACGCATGTCCTTGGGATCCTTTTTTGGCTTCCGCTCCATTATTTTTTCGCCTGTTCATCCGCTAATAGTGAGATGGCATTTAACGCGGCAACCGTCACTGTACTACCGCCTTTACGACCAACATTGGTAATGTACGGAATCCCTTCGAGTTTTAACAGTTCTTCTTTTGACTCGGCTGCTGACACGAAACCGACAGGCATACCGATAATTAAATCTGGTTTTGCTAAGCCTTCTTTAATTAAACGAATCAATTCTAGTAAGGCAGTTGGCGCATTACCAATTGCATAAATCCCACCTTCATGTAATTTTGTAGCCTTTTGCATGGAAATGATGGCACGAGTTGTATTTTGTTTTTTCGCTTCTACTGCGACATCTTCATCCGCTATATAACAATGTAAATCGCCACCATGCTTTTGGAAACGTTTTTTACCAGAGCCACTTTCAATCATTTGAACATCTGCAATGACATGTCGTCCGGCAAGAATGGACTTAATCCCCGCTTCAATTGCATCAGGTGTAATGATGACACTGCGACCTAGCTCAAAATCCGCCGAAGCATGGATAATACGGCGCACAATCTTCCACTCGTCCTCTGAAAAATCATGATCGCCCATTTCCTCTGCAATAATCGAGAAACTATAATCGTAAATTTTATCTGGGTCTACCGTTAATGGTTTGAAATCTGTTTTAAAATCCATGGATAATGCCTCCTAAAGTGTATGTTGTACAGCCTGTAATATTTCTTCAAATGTTGAATATTGTTGGCCATATTGAATGGTTGGTCTTGCAATAAGAATCGTTTCAATATGACAGGCAAGAGCTGCCTCAAGCTTCTCATCAACTGAGCCAACTTTACCGCTTTCTTTGGTGATCATCAAAGTTACTCCATATTGACGAAACAATGCTTCATTTAATTCCTTTGAAAACGGACCTTGAATAGCTACAATATCTCGTTGTGCCACACCAAGTGCCTCACATTTTTCCATATTGTCCAGTCGTGGAAGCATGCGAGCAATTACTCTCGTATTTTCTAAGCCTTGTAAAACCTTTGTAAAAGTAGCAAGTGTTTTGCTGCCTGTTGTCAGCATGATGACACCTCGCTTTTTTGCCGCTAATTGGGCAGCCTCCTCATAATCCTTCACTATCGTAATGAGAGGATGCGCATAGTGTTCATGGGCACGCTCATAGCGAATATAAGGAACTTGTGCCTGTTCGGCCGCTGCCATTGCATTTTTAGAAGCTTCCTCAGCAAATGGATGAGAGGCATCAACCACCATTTGATAGCCTTGCTCTGTTATGATGGCTGCCATTTCCTCAGCTGTCAGTCGACCTATTAAATGTGGTAGGCCAACGTCAGCAAGACTAGAGGCTGCCGAATCAGTCACGACGGTAGCTGTTACCGCATGTCCTGCGCTTTGCAGGGCAAGGGCTAGATCCCTTGCATCACTCGTCCCTGCTAACATGAAAATCATTTTACTGGCTCCTCTTCATGGTGGTGGTCATGGTCGTGATGGTGGTCGTGTCCATGATCGTGATCATGATGATGGTGATGATGGGCATGTCCATGAACTGCCGCATAGGCACGATAATTTTCTAAATCTTGCATGCCTGTAGATGTACCATTTATCGCTTGTTCAATACGCTCTAATAGAACATTTTGTAAACGTTCATGGTAGCCAAAATAATTGGCAATTTGAACAGTACAATCTGGATATTGTTCATTAAACTTCACACACATATCATTCATACGTTCCATTAAAATACCTGTGAATAAAAAGTATGGGAGCATGATGATTTTTTTCGCACCTAATTTAACACAGCGTTCAATACCTTCTTCAACACGTGGATCTGTTACGCCCATAAATGCACTTTCCACATATTTAACAGGTAATTTTTCCCATAAAAGTCGTGTAATTTTATAAAAATCACCATTTGCAGATGGATCACTGCCACCTCGTGCAATCAATAAAATGGCTGTATCTTGTTGCTCTTGTTCTGAATGAAAACCAATTTCCGCTAGACGATCTTGTAAAATCGTAAATATTTCATCATGAATGCCAATGGTTTGACCATAGGTAAATGTAATGTTCGGATAATGCTCACGCGCATGCTCGATCTCTGCTGGAATATGCAGCTTTGAATGGCCTGCATGAAGTAAAATAATCGGAATTACATGAACCTCTGTAGCCCCTTTCTTCACACAATTCGTAATGCCTTCTTCGATGTTCGGTGAAGCAAATTCTAGGAAACATGTTTCCACTAAAAATTGTGCATCAATACGCGGTGTCATTTGTTCAATAAATGTACGTACCTCATCATTTCCTGCTGCTAAACGGCTCCCATGGCCGACAAATAAAATAGCTTTCATCTCTTTTCTCCTCACTAGTCGCCGCACGGAGCTGGCTCTACTTTTATTTTGGAAGACATATCTTGATACGTAAAATGCAATATCTTTTTCACACGTTTAAAATATTTAAATAAACGTTCATTTGGGTGAGCATTTGCTTTATATTCTTCAATAATATCTGTAATTAGTGGAATCAGTTGTTCAGGCTCCAACCCTTCTACAACAGGCTGTGCTGCATGGGCCGTACGACCAACTGGCTTCGCCCCAATAAAGACATCAAATTTACTTTTGCGATAGACAATACCAATATCATCAAATACAGCCCTGTAACAGGCCATACCACAGCCGTTAAAACCGATATTTAATGTTTTCGGCAAAGACATTCCACCTAATTTTTGTTGTATTTCTTCTGCATAGGGAATCGAATCGGCCTTTTCACCATAGCAAAAATCACAAGCCTTCAAGGATAGCACATCACCAATCGGCGCTAATAAAAAGCCTACTTCCTGTAATTTCTCCGTGATACGTTCAGGGGCAGTCGTTGGGATTTTCAAATGGATTTGATGGTCTGGTGTATATTCCATCGTCCCCTCTTCCCCAACGACCTCTGCTAACGTCATCATTTGCTGAGGTGTGAAAAACTTATTCACCACTCCTGGGCTTACAGCTAATTCAAAAATGGATTCTATTTTTTGCTGTACAAGTTTCGGCGTTACTTTGACTGCACTTGTTCCTTTCACCATTGCGAGTGCCGCTGTAGCCATTTCAAGTGCTGTTTTTTTTGGCTTTGGCGTAGCGGCTACACTGGGTTTATTAAAACGCCCTGCATTAGGATCTGCTGTAAAGTCTTGTCGTGCAGTCCCTGTCTCTTGGTTCATTGCCCAAGGTTCATTTTCTTCACGTAAACGTTGATGTGGACGTAAGGGTTGTTTTTCTTCACCCAATGTATATTTACGTTGATAGCCACGTGGTGTAATCATTTTATTGTCATAGAAAAATGTCGACGAATTACCAATAATGACTGTCGTCAGCATTCCAATGTCATGCTCCAGCATTTCGGCTAATGTTGTCATCGTCACTTCTTGACGATCGCGGTAAGCACTTTTCACAAGTCCTACTGGTGTGTCAGGCGAACGATATTCTAAGAGAATGCGCTGTGCTTCGACAATTTGTCTTGTTCGGCGACCGCTTTTTGGGTTGTATAAAGCGATTACAAAATCCGCCATAGCGGCTGCCTCGACGCGCTTGGCAATTAAATTCCATGGTGTTAGATGGTCACTTAAACTAATCGTACAGGCATCATGCATAATCGGGGCACCAAGTAAGCTAGCACATGAATTGATGGCAGAAATACCAGGGACAATTTCTACCTCAATCCCCGTTGCTTCTGTCCAGCCTAGCTCAATCAATACCTCATACACTAATCCCGCCATACCATAGACACCCGCATCACCACTTGAAATGACTGAGACAATGCTTCCAGCCTCTGCTTGGCGCACCGCTTCCTGCGCACGGGACACCTCTTCGGTCATTCCAGTACTGACAATCGACTTCGCACTGACTAAATCTTGAATCAACTCCACGTAGGTTTTGTAGCCTATGATCATATCACTTTGTTGTAATGCCTCTACCGCCCGTGTCGTAATATGCTTAAAGTCTCCAGGTCCAAAGCCCACTACGAAAATTTTTCCTTTTTGCGCCATGTTGTTACCCCTCTTTCACCTTTTCGATCCCTTTAATGGCTGTCGTTTGTGCTGTACGCTGTAATGTACCTTCACGAAGTGTAAAGACATGTTCGTTGTATAAGGATTCATGATGTAAATCTTGTACAAGTGTTCTAGCATGCTCTGTTGATGGTACACGATACCAATTCCCTTGCGGATAGGCGATGACCACACAAGCATCCTTGCATCGTCCATTACAGCGCGTTCTTGTTGTATGTATCTCTTGATCAAGTGCTTGCTGTTGTATTTCTTCTCGAATAGCTAGGGTAATTTCCTCCCCACCTTTGTTCATGCAGCTACTACCATTACAAATAAAGAGATGTGTTTTCATCCCCTCTAAATTCCATGTTGTCATCTTCTGTCTCCCCTCATTTGCTTTCTGGAAAAAGAAAAACCTTTACTCTAATTACGAAGAGTAAAGGTTTTGTAGAAGCCAAATAAAAACGAATAAAATAAAATACAGGTACTCGCTCTTGCTTCAACTTCTCCCTCCGAAAAGTTTGCATGCACAATCAAATAAGCAGGTTTCCTGACTTAAGCTTCATTTTACTATCGCACCTTCCCAAGTTTGCACCAGTGGCTTTGCGATTTCATCAGCTATTACAGTAGCGGGGGCTGTATTGGATTTTCACCAATTTCCCTATTATCTCGAGTTATTCGAGCACTTATCGACGTTTTATATGAAATTTATTATCTTCTTTATAGAATAGAAAACTGTCTCTATCATATCTCATTATTTTAAAATTTCAATATTTCTATAAAAATTTATGACAATTTTATCAATTTTGTGTGTAGACCGGGTATAAAAATTATAATATCTCCTTATTTATGACAATTCAGTAGTTATCAGAATCTTCTCTATTGACCTTCAATTGAAAATATTTTTTAAAAAAATATAGCATATTTATGGAAAATCATGTTACACTTTGTCGTGAAATCTCACAACTTAATGTTTTTTCGGTGTAAAATACTTATCATTTTGCTTAAAAGGGAAGCCGGTTTGAGTCCGGCGCGGTCCCGCCACTGTATTAGGGAGCTTTATAGAACATGTCACTGTCCAACGGATGGGAAGACCTATAAAGTGTTGAACTAGAGCCAGGAGACCTGCCGAAAAATATGTGATCGTTTCAGCCTACGAGGATAGGTGTGCGGCTTAGCAGATGAGAATGTTATTTGCTTTTTTAGCTATGCACTTTTCCAACAACGGAGAAGTGCTTTTTTATTTACGCACGCTACATTCTAAAAATCTATTAGTAAGGAGGAAAGCTTTTGAAATTTTCATGGTGGAAACTTAGTTATTTTTTATTGGCCTTTTTACTCGTGCCAAAACGTGCCTTTGCCATGCATATCATGGAAGGTTTTTTACCAATCGAATGGGCTATTTTTTGGTGGGTCATCTCTATCCCATTTATTATTCTAGGATTGCGCTCCATTCGCAAAACAATTGAAGAAAACCCTGAAACCAAAATGCTTTTAGGTCTTTCAGGAGCCTTTGCTTTTGTGCTGTCGGCGTTAAAAATCCCTTCGGTTACAGGTAGTTGCTCCCACCCAACTGGTGTTGGACTTGGAACGGTTTTATTCGGACCTCTCGCTATGAGTGTCATCGGAACGATTGTTTTATTATTCCAATCTTTATTATTAGCACATGGTGGGATTACCACTTTAGGAGCGAACGCCTTCTCTATGGCGATTGTAGGCCCATTTATTGCTTACTTTGTCTTTAAAGGGGCTCAAAAAATAGGGTTGTCATTTTCACTAGCTGTTTTTTTTGCTGCGATGCTTGGTGACTTAGGTACATATGTTGTGACTTCTGTACAGTTAGCATTAGCCTTCCCTTCAGAGGTTGGCGGCTTTATGGCATCGTTTACAAAGTTCGCAGGTATTTTTGCCTTAACTCAAATTCCGTTAGCGGTGAGTGAAGGAATTTTAACGGTCATTGTGATGAATTTCTTGAAAAAGTACAATGTCAGCGAATTAAAAATGTTGCGTGTTTTCTCAACAAAGGAGGCACATTAGTAGATGAAACGAAATTTATTACTATTAGCGATTGTTGTGCTGTTAGCTATCATCCCATTGTTTATACAAAAAGGTGCAGAATTTGGTGGTGCTGATGGAGAGGCAGAAGCAGCCATTGGCGAAATCAATGCAGAATATGAACCGTGGTTTGAAAGCTTATGGGAGCCACCAAGTGGTGAAATTGAAAGCTTATTATTCGTGCTACAGGCAGCTATTGGAGCTGGTTTTATTGGCTACTTCATCGGCTATATGCGCGGCAAGCATAAAGAAGGTTAACCCGTTATGTTACTCATTGATAAGTATGCGTATCTTAATAAGCTAGCGTCCGTTCATCCGCTAGAAAAAATGATATTTTCAATTGGTCTACTTCTCGTTACGCTCATCATGAGAGATGAACGACTTTCACTCATTACATTTTTTGTAATGAGTGCTTTTATCATTTTAGGTGCAAAAATTCCGCTTACCTACTATGTTAAGTTATTATTGCTACCTGGATTTTTCTTACTAACAAGTCTTGTATCCATCTTGCTGTCAATCACACCAGCAACTCATGTATTACCTGCCCATCTGTGGTCTTTTACGTGGATGAATTGGACAATTTTCATCGGAAAAGCAAGTGCCCTGTCCGCCCAACAATTGTTCTTTATTGTCCTTGGCAGTAGTAGTTGTTTATACTTTTTAATTTTGACCACATCCGTACAAGGGATTTGCTATGTGCTCCGACAATGGCGGCTGCCCTCTTTATTGGTTGAGCTTATTGAACTAACCTATCGTTTTATTTTTATATTTTTAGAAAGCATGTACAGAATACATCTTGCCCAGCAAGCGCGTCTTGGCTATCATTCTCCAATGCAATGGCTACGCTCCGTATCCATGCTTATTGTGGCGCTATTTGCTGAAATGTTTCAGCGTAGTCGTGAGCTTAATAATGCCATGCAGTCACGGGGTGGCGAAGCCGTCTACTGGCAAGAGATGGGCTCCTATAGCAAGAAAAATTGGCTAGGCATAGCGACACTATTCCTATTCCTCATTGTATATGGAGGGTACTTCTCATGACAGCATTCTATTTTGAACTAAACCGCTTGTCCTATGCCTATGCAGATGGTACGAAGGCATTGTCAGACATTACTTTACACATTCCAAAAGGAAAAAAAATTGCCATCCTTGGTCATAATGGCGCTGGAAAATCAACATTGTTTCAGCATCTTAATGGTATTTTACAACCGTCAGCTGGGACGATTGTTTTTGATGGCAACGAGCTTCAATATAGTCGAAAAGCTTTAAAGGCACTTCGCCAGCAAGTTGGCATTGTTTTTCAAGATGCGGATCATCAACTTTTTTCAGGTACTGTCAAGCAAGATATCGCATTTGGACCACTAAATCTTGGCTGGTCTACCGAAAAAATCGAAGAAAAAATAGCATGGGCTGTTGCGCAAACGGAAATAGGCGATTTACTCGAAAAACCTATTCACTTTCTAAGCGTAGGTCAGAAAAAGCGTGTGGCGATGGCAGGTGTTTTAGCGATGGAGCCCTCTGTCCTCTTATTAGATGAGCCAACAGCAGGCCTTGACAATTATTATGCTACCCAAGTTCTACAGTACCTAGGTAAATTAGAAGACGGCGAAAGAACCATTTTACTTGCTACCCATGACATTCCCCTTGCTTATGAATGGGCGGATCAAATCATTGTCATGGAGGCAGGGAATATCATTTATAACGGAGACCCGATCGAGTTGTTTTATGAAGAAGAATTGCTGCAACTTGCACATCTCGAACGTCCATGGGTTTTTGATATGTTCATGACATTACAAAAAAAGAAGCTATTGCAGGAAAACATTACACCCCCCCGCTCCAAGTATGAATTACAACAATTAATAGAACAATTGTAGACAAAAGTCATCGAGAAATTCTCTCTCGATGGCTTTATCATTTTTTATTTTCTTTCATATTCAAAAATTAGTAAACTACTACGAAATCAAAAGATTCGATTTATGTTAGCGATACGTCAAATTCGTTGCGATGTCTTTGATGGTTTGGCATGCCAAAAACATATTGGATAAACGTAAAAGAACGAAGCGTGCAATACTTGGAAGTCCATCAGCTGAATAGAGGCTTTCTACTAATTAGTTGTAAAACAAAAAACTTTAGACAATTCGAAGGAAAAAATAGTGAAAAATTTTCCTCCTTTACGAAACTTTTCTAATCTTTATCCGTATTAATAGAGTCGAGACTTAATTTATAACACCAAGGAGAGATAACAATTGAAAAGTTTGTTTAAAAAATCAGTCGCTATTGTAGCATCCGCTACACTAATGGTTCCAGCTGCTTCTGCCTTTGCTGAAGTACCTCAGCATAAAGCCAAGAATGTACTGGCAAGTAGTATGAAACAAACAGAGCAGAATGAAGAAAAATGGATGAGTAAGGATAAAATTGTTATCAAGCATTCAGGACTTGATAAAAATGTACATAAAAACATTGGCTCCAAAGTCATCCGCTCCATTCCTTCATTAGGCTATGATGTGGTACAACTGAATAAAGGCGTATCAATAGAAAAAGCAGTTGCTTACTATCTAAAGCAAGATGGCATTACAAGTGTATCTCCTAGCTATGTGTATCGCTCTTTTCAAACAGAAGTCGATCCAAAGAAACAAGAGATGTATCATTTAAACCTACTGCAAATGGATAAGGCACTAGAATTAGCGGGTGAGCATGATGTGACAGTCGCTGTCATTGATTCTGGTGTAGATTTTAAACACCCCGATCTAAAATCTCAAGTACTCCCACCCTATAATGCAGCAGCACCAGCGAATACTACTTATCCAGGTGATCACGGAACACATGTAGCTGGTATTATCGCCGCAGCTAAAGATAATGGCATAGGCGGACACGGTGTGAATCCGAAAGCGAAGCTACTACCCATTGACGTATTTAATGGCAAAGAAGGTGCAAATGATTTCATTATTGCACAAGGCATTTTGTATGCTATTGAACAGGGTGTTGACGTCATTAATATGAGTCTAGGAGGCTACGGGGAATCTCCACTGATGAAAGAAGCCGTTCAGAAAGCCGTTGACAGTGGTATTACAATTGTGGCAGCCGCGGGCAATGAATCAACAGATGAATACTCCTTCCCTGCTTCTTATGAGGGTGTTATTAGTGTAGGTTCAACGAATGAGCGCAACAAACTATCAAGCTATTCAAATTACGGACCGTCCGTTGATGTTGTTGCACCAGGTGAAGAAATTTATAGTACCGTTCATGATGACAAAAAAGGATCATCCTTCGTCAAATTCAGTGGTACATCCATGGCATCACCTGTAGTGGCAGGCGTCGCCTCTCTTCTTAAATCAAAATATCCACATTTAAAGCCGCATGAAATAGAGGCAATTTTGGAAATGACGGCACAAGATTTAGGAGCGAAAGGCTATGATCTTACCTACGGTCATGGACTAATCGATCCAGTCAAAGCATTGCAATTCGATTTAAATAAACTACCTAAACACTATTCAGAGTCGAAAGAAGAACGCATACAAAACGCTAAAGTTCTTGCTAAAAATACGTTAAATATCGAACACGGCGCTTTCGAGCAGCAAGATGAAAAGAAATGGTATAAAGTCGATTTAGACGAAAATGAATATGCTCAGCTAACATTAAAAGGTGCAAACAAATATGATTATGCCTTTGATTTATATTTCTACCCAAATAATCATAAGGGTGAAGTAGAGCCGATTCATGTCAATGATGTTCGCGTAGGAAAAAAAGAAGGTTATTTATTTAAAGCAGATCAAAAAGGGACGCTTTTAATTGCTGTCAAAGATCATAATGGTAGCTATAGCTTAAAAGGCAAATCTACTTACACGTTTACAGCACAAACGACGAAGAGCTTGCCAATTGATACATTAGATAAATCTACTATGGCGCCGATAAATAAGTTCCCTTATAGTACGGCAGGCAAAAACTATACCCTTCTGTCAAAAGATCAACAACGAGATCAAGATTATTTCACATTCTCTGTAAAAGAACCAACGACATTACAATTCGACCTGTCGGGTATTCCAGGTGTCACAGCCTCTATGGAGCTTTATCTTAAGGATGACTTTCAGCCGATACCACCAGAAGAAGCTGAGCAAGCTAAAATTGATGACAGCGAGGAAGAACAAGCCTATCCTATGCAAACAGCAAATGGTACAGCGAAAGGTGAAGCAGTTAGCATGATTATCGATGCTGTACCGGATCAGGAATATGTTTTAAGTGTCTCTAATGACAGTAATAGTGAGTTTTCTATGGAAATGTTCTTTAGTGGTGGTATTGAAAAAGAAGAAACGGTTAGTGAATCGATGATTCCTTACACATTAAAAGGTGAAGTGGTTACCCTTCCACCAGACGAAGATGGGCTACCGCTAAATGAAGCCATGTTAGAAGAAGGAATGCCAGAGGGACAATTACCGATTACACCAAGTAAAACTAAAAAACGCAATGAAATTGACAGCCTAATGGGTATGCTAATGAATCCAACGGCGTCAGGGAATATAGAAAATGTTGAGCCGATTATAAAACAGGCTATACGTTTTGAAATTGGTGAAAATAAGAAAGCTTATTTCCAAACAGACTATGATGAGGATTATTTCTTATTTAAAACGAAGGAAGATGCCCTTTATAGTTTCAGCTTTATCAAAGGGATGAACCAAAAGCCTGCTGGTACCGTATTTGAATATGATGAGGAAGCAAAGGAATTAATCCCTGTTTCTTCCTTAACAAATGACCTTGGATTACTAGCACTACTGCTTGGTTCGACTGGAAATGAAAATGATGCAAAGGTCATCCCATTGAAAAAGGATAAAACCTATGTGGTCGCTGTTGTCAATGCTGGAGAACGATCTGCTGAACCTTATACGTTGAAAACAAAAAAAATCGGTGATATTCCAGCAGATTACAATCCAGACAATCATGAGGAAGCAAAAGCGCTGAAAGTTCAGCCAGGTACGACTTATAAAGACCATCTTATTTATCAAGATGATGTAGATTATTACTACTATAAGCAAGAAGGCAATGATGAAGTGATGAGTCTGCTTCTTTCTTCTACCCCATTTACAAATGAACAATTAGCTCAACTACCAAAAGAGCTTCAAAAAGAGTTAAAATTTGCTGGCTCTATTATAGAAGATACGAACGGCAATAAGAAAATTGATCCGAAAGAAATGGAAACAGAAATTCCATTTGGACTAAGCGATAATATTCTTGAATTATTACTTGGAATGGGTGGAACAACAGATGTAAATACATCCTTCAAAGCAAAAAAAGACCGCGGTTATTTTATCCTTGTCAACAGCATGGGTCTTGGTCAAGTGTCTGTACAACCGTATACTTTAACGATGTTCAACCATCAGCAAGCAGATGAAGATGCAGATTCTGAATTAGTGAATGGTGTACCAACAAAACCATCTGCCCTGACAAAAAAAGATGATAAATGGGTTGCAACTCAATATTTAAATGCAGGTATTCCTTTCGGTGATAAGGACTATTTTGAGTTTAATAATGTCCAAAAACGCGATGTCGTTTTTTCACTTCAAACGGAAAAAGCATTAGATGGTGTGATCCGAGTGATTGATGCGAACGGAAAAACCGTTAAAACCTTCGATCTTTACGGAGCTGGCGATACTGAAGTTGGTACAGTTGAACTACAAGCTGGTAAATACTATATTGAAGTCAGTGAGTATTATGGCAAAGCAAGCACACAACCATATACACTTGAAATTAAATAAGTAACATCAAGCAACATCCCCTAGATACTATTTGCTATCTAGGGGATGTTTTGATAAAAAAAAGCATCTTCATCCGAAGACGAGATGCTGGCAAGTTCCACCTACATAAAATATTTCACATAATTACAATATTCATCTTGCTTCATATGAAGCTTTTCATAGAGTTTACGTGCATTTACATTATCAGCCGCCGTTTGCAGTGTGACATAGCGAGCACCTTGCTGCTCACAATATCGAAAAACCTTTTCCATCAATGCCTTGCCCACCCCTAGGCCTCTAGCATCTTCTGTTACATAAATATCATTTAAAATATAGGCACATTGTAAAGCGATGGATGAAAATGTTGGATACAATTGTGTAAATCCAATCATCTTGCCATCTACCAATGCTACAAAAATGACAGACTCTTTTAAAGCCAATCGTAATTGTAAAAATGCCTTGGCGCTGCTTACATCTGGCTCGATCCCATAAAATTGACGATATTCATCAAACAGTTTTGATAAATCTTCTAGTTCATGCATTGTCGCTTGTCGTATTTCCATTCCTGTCTCCCCTTGTGTCTTCCCATGATTGTCTAACATGATGAATCTAGTTTTTATTATATAGGAAATAATGGTATAAAGAAAAGAATAGTCTTCAAAATCGAGAGAGGATTGTTTATTCACTTAAATATTCAGCAACCCTTTTCACAATATGGCACCAATTTAATTCCTTTCGAGCAAATGCTTGAAGCTGTACACAAGTATCGGCCAGCAATGATTCCTGTGTGGCAACTTGCTGCAATGTCCGACCAATCCCCTCCCAATCATGTGTCGGATGAATTGTACCGAAGCGTTGTTGCATTGTAATATCAGCAGCCCCATCAACATCAGTAGTCACGATATAGCAGCCATTTTTAGCAGCCTCTGCAAAAACATGGGCATAGCATTCTACTACAGATGTTAAACAAAAAATTTTAGCCTTACGGTACTCTTCTTCTAATTGCACCTTATCATAAATAGGCCCTACCATCGTTACTTGAGCGGCAGTTGGATGGCCATCTAGCAACTGCCTTAGCTCCTCTTGATAGGAGGCAGACATCGGTCCTACTAAACGAAGCTCCCAGTCTGGAAGCTGGGCAGCTAGAAAGGCTTTGACTGTCAAAATCGTTTGCTTCTCTGGTGCATCTAAGCGCCCCACTGCTAAAATTCTATTTTCCTTGTCATGAAAGGACACAGGTGCTGTGGGAAAATGCTCATAAAAGCCATTGGGGATATGTTTAATCGCTAATTGCGAATACACTTGAATAGCGGTTTGAATGGACACACATTCGGAGGATAGCAGATCACATAATTGCAGTAGCTCTAAAAAGTATGGATAGGATTTTAATCGATGTAACCAAAATCGATTTACATCTAACTTCATATAAATTTTTCCTTGCGGATTATAATGCTTATAGGTTTTCAAAATGGCTAAATAAGATGGATACGGTCCTATGGCAAAGGCAATGTCAATGTCCTTTGCATGCTTGGCTAAATAAGCATTCATATTCGCCACATAATCCTTCTCAAATGGTATGGACTCAAATTTTACAGTTGGAAAGGCCTGTTGAAGAAGGGCTTCATTCATCTCTGTTGTCACAATACTTACTTCATAGCCTAATTCCTCCCCTAGCAAAATAGGCACGAGACACAAATCTTTGAAAATATGTGCATCAGACAGTTTATAAGATTCCACGCTACAAATAAATGCGATCCTTTTTGACATTGTATCCCTCTTTCTAAAAAAGCGCTCTAGCTAGTTTATGACCCTTCCTGCTAAACGTGCATACCTTAGTAAATTTTTGCCCCTATCCTGCTTGTTCTCTAGTAAACAGAAATCGTATACAGAAAAGCGTCTCTCTTAAAAACTTCCTAAAACAAGCAATTGCCTACAATAGCTCTATGTCCACGCATATTGTATTAAAGAATCTGCTCAGTCACATAGAAGAGCTCTACTACTAGATAAAGAATGGAGGGATAAAATGAAGATAAGTTTTTTATCACCTGCGTTTAATAGCGAAGAATGGATCTTAACAATGCTTGACAGTATTCCTAAAGAATATGCCTATGAAATTATCATTGTGGATGATGGTTCTACTGACAATACATTAGCCATTTTACAGGACTACCAAAAAAACTGTGCAGCTTTAAAAATCATCGTGCATCCAACGAACCTTGGGGCTAGTGTTGCTTATAATCGCTGCATTGCAGAGGCGACAGGAGACTATATAGCCATCATCGATAGCGATGACCACTACTTGCCAGCTATTCGCAATGTATTAGCACAAGTGGATGGCACATTTGATGTTTACTATTACAACATGATCATTAAAAATGGCTTCGCCTTTATTAAAGATGAATCGAATCGCTATTCCTTACCCGGACAATTTAAAATCATTCGAAGAAGTTTAATTGGGGATGCAAAATTTACAATACGCAAAGATATAGCAGGAGATTGGGATTTTAATTGTGCCCTCATGGATAAAAATCCGACAAGTAAATATACAAACGAATTTGCTTACTGGTACAACTATCCTAGAGAAAACTCAGAATGTGATCTACACCAAAGAGGATTGAAATAAAAGCATGCAGGAGGTGTAATGAACCATACAATGTTTACAAATAAAATATTACTGATTACGGGAGGCACTGGCTCTTTTGGTAACGCTGTACTAAAGCGATTCCTCAATACGGATATTAAGGAAATTCGTATTTTTTCAAGGGATGAAAAAAAGCAAGATGATATGCGCAAGCTCTATCAGCATAGTAAAATCAAATTTTATATCGGAGATGTCCGTGATATTCAAAGCATCCATACCGCTATGTATAATGTGGACTATGTGTTCCATGCCGCTGCTCTTAAGCAAGTTCCCTCCTGCGAATTTTTCCCTTTAGAAGCTGTGAAAACTAATATTTTAGGAACCGATCATGTCCTAACAGCTGCCATTCAGGCTGGTGTCAAGAAAATGATCTGCCTCTCTACAGATAAAGCAGCCTACCCTGTCAATGCCATGGGAATATCCAAAGCGATGATGGAAAAAACGTTTATCGCTAAATCCCGAATGGTTGATCCTCATCATACGCTCATTTGTGGCACTAGATATGGCAATGTTATGGCTTCACGGGGCTCTGTCATTCCCTTATTTATTGAACAAATAAAAGCTGGAAAGCCGTTAACGATTACAGATCCAAACATGACACGTTTTATGATGACTCTTGATGAGGCCGTTGAATTAGTATTGTACGCTTTCTCACATGCACAAAATGGAGATATTATGGTACAAAAATCTCCCGCAGCAACAATAGCCAATTTAGCTCAAGCATTACTTGAGATTTTTCAGGCAAACAATGCCATCCAAATTATTGGGACACGGCATGGGGAAAAAATGTATGAGGTATTATGTACAAAAGAAGAATCGGCAAAAGCCGTTGATATGGGCAATTTTTATCGAATCCCTGCAGATAATCGGGATTTAAATTATGGAAAATACCTCGATGAGGGCTCTCCTAAAATTACATTAACCGATGAATATAACTCCAACAATACACAACAATTAAGTGTGGCTGACATCAAAGAAAAATTATTGACATTACCGCTTATTCAAGAAGAGCTTCTTTATTGGACTGGAGGAACGCCATGAAATTCTTAGTGCTCGGCGCTACTGGCATGGCTGGCCATACCATTGCCATCTATTTATGTGAACAAGGGCATGATGTGACAACTTACGCTAGAACCCCTTTCCCATTTGGGAACCATATAATGGGCGATGTGATGGACGCTATATTTTTACGGTCGTTGTTAGTAGATCATGATTTTGATGTCGTCATTAATTGTATTGGTGTCTTAAACGAAGCTTGTACGGTATATCCTGCACAAAGCATTTGGCTGAATAGTTATTTACCGCATGCCATTGTCTCTCTCCTAGAAAACCGACAAACTAAGCTGATTCATCTAAGTACTGATTGCGTATTTTCAGGGAAAAATGCCCCCTACTATGAAACTAGCATAGGAGACGGTGAAACTTTTTATGATCGCACAAAAGGCTTGGGGGAGATTGAGCACAACAAGCATTTAACATTTCGTAACTCGATTATTGGCCCTGATTTAAAAAACGATGGCATCGGACTATTCAATTGGTTTATGCAACAAAAAGGTCCCATTCACGGTTATACGGGGGCTATTTGGACTGGAGTAACTACACTTACATTAGCAAAAGCCATTGAACGGGCTGTCCAAGAAGATTTAACAGGACTCTATCATCTCGTCAATACTACGAATATTTCAAAATACGACTTACTTCAACTATTGAATAAACACTTTATGGACAGCAACATAAAAATTCTTCCTCATCGGCTCGTTAATGTCAATAAAACATTAATGAATACTAGAAATGACTTCTCCTTTGTTGTCCCTGGCTATGAGGAAATGATTGTAGAGATGAAGGACTGGATGTTACAGCATAAAGATTTATATCCTCATTATTTTCAAGCTTAAATACACTTTTCCTGTCAACTCCATTATGAGTTTGAATATTCATAATGGAGCCCCCCTATTGAATCACTGTCCCCTCAGGTAGTTGACCATTCTTAATCCAATTTTCTACAAAATGGTTGAAAAATGCAGGTTGGGCTAATGATACTCCATGACCAATGTTGTGCAATATGACACCATGACTATTTGGATGACTTTGAACAAGGGCTTTAGCTGATTTTTTCATAATGCTTTTCTCTTTATCTCCTACCGTTATTAAAATTTTCCCTTGGGCTTTATGAAAATCATGCGGGATGGAAAACAACATATTTTCTCTCAAAATTTGAATCAATGTCTCTACTTTCATCGTAGCACTCTCTTGATAATAGCGTTCAAAATCAAGATCATTGATGTATAGGGCTTTAGCTTGAAGTTTCGCAAATGTTTTATTTTTTATAAGTGGAAATGTCAGCCGAATGAACGGTTGAAGCATCCATTCCATAGCTGGAGAAGGTATTACAAGTGCACTATTGATAATGGTAAAATCGATTAAACTAGGCTTTATACTTAGCATTTGAATAGCGATTTGTGCTCCTAAAGAGAATCCAATCAGTATGACGGGCTTTCCAGTCGCCTTTTCTTCTAGAAGCTGGAGAAGCTCTCTGGCACTCTGCTCAATGGAGAATACATCTTGTGACAACAGCTCTGGAACAACACAGTGATAATTTGAAAAATGCTGAACTTGTTGTTCCCACATCCAGCCACCGACTCCACCTCCATGAATAAACAGCATTAGAGGATTATGGACATCTCCATATGTTTTGTATCGCATGTATACACCTGCCTTCATTTTCAATCATGGTCATCTAAAAAATCCTTACTAAAGCTTGTTTGTGATTGATAGGATGAACGTTTCCCTAAATCTACACCACGTTTTATAATCCCCTTCCCAAAACGTCCCTCAATTTCATCCACGATTTTGAGAATAGGTTCATCTTTTACATGTTCTTGAAAATCAAATATCGATAATTGTTGCGAGTAATCCTTACGATCCACTACATTAGAAACCGTCACGCCTAAAAGTCTTACTGGAGACTCATCCCAATGCTTATCAAACAAGGCACAAGCAATGTCATAGATATCTTCAAAACGATAAAGAACATTAGACATTGTTTTTGATCGTGTGTGATTATGCCAACTTGCATCCCGTATTTGAATACTTACAGTGGAGCCCGCTAACCGTTTTGCCTCAAGTCGTTCAACCACCTTTTTACACAGACCTTCTATTGTTTTATGTAGTGCACGGACATCTGTTACATCTTCAGGTAAAGTTGTTGAATTTCCTACGCTTTTCGTATCAAAAACCGCTTCAGGATCGACCATACGTTGATCCACCCCATTAGCTCTTGCCCGCAGTCGCACACCATTCTTTCCTAAAATTTGCTTCATCCTAAACTCTTCCGTTTTCGCCAAATCACCAATCGTAAATATGCCATGTACATTTAATTTTTTGGCCGTACTAGCTCCAATTCCATGCATATCAACAACCTCTCGATGCCAAAGCTGCTGTTCAATATCCCGTATTCGTAGTACGGTAATTCCCAACGGTTTCTTCATATCAGAAGCTGTTTTTGCTAAAAATTTATTTGGTGCAATACCGATAGAGCAAGGTAAATCAAGCTCAGCTAAAATGCGCTCTTGTATTTCCTGGGCAATACTTAATGCATGTTGCTCCTTACTTAACGCTGTCACATCCATATAGCCCTCATCAATCGAAACAGGCTCCACTAAAGGAGTGTAGCTACGAAGAATGGTAAACATTTCTTTGGATGCTTGACGATATTTTTTAAAATCTGGAGGCAATAACAATAGTTCAGGACATTTACGCTTCGCTTCATGGACAGTCATTGTTGTATAAATGCCAAGCGCTCTTGCTTCATAGGAACAGGTTACTAAAATGCCACGTCGCTCTTTTGGGTTGCCCGCAATGGCGATTGGCTTCCCTTTTAAGCTTGGATCATGTGCTTGCTCTACCGAAGCATAGAAACTATTCATATCCACATGAAAAATAACACGCCCTTTATGCGTCATGTCCATCACCTCTTCTCTCTCTTAGCTTTATTATACGCTTGATGACCTTTAGTCAACAAATGCATAATCACCATTACTTTCTAGCAGATCCTTTAAAATAATTAAAGCTTGCTCCAGTTGAGCTTCTGGCGCTGCAATCGCTAAACGTACGGCATTCACTGGCTTTGTATTGCCTACAGCAAAACGTTCCGCTGCATAGACTTGTACGCCGGCTTTGGAGGCTAGCAATTCAAATTGAACTCCCGTAAATTTATCAGGCAAGTATAACCACCTAAAAATACATTCCTCCTCCCCTAAAATGTCGTAATCGCCTAAATATTTATTAACAAGCGCATTTTGCTGCTTCGCATATGCTCGGTGCTTTTCTAAAATCGTTTGTGCCACGCCTTCATGAATCAATCTTGCTGCTAGTTCCAGCATGAGCGGTGACACTGAAATATTGATATTATAGAGCGTTTCCATTATTTTTTTCCTTAATGCTGAAGGTGTCACAAGGAAAGATAAGCGTAAACCTGGCGAGAGCGTCTTGGACAGGCTAGCGATATAAATAACCTTATCGGGTGCAAAAGAAGCAATGGGTGCAAGTGGCTGTTCTTTAAGAAAGCTATAAATCGCATCCTCAATCACAAGCAAATCCTTCTGCCTAGCCACTTCAGCAATCATTTTTCGTGTCTCCACCGACATCGTATGTGTCGTTGGATTATGAAAATCAGGGATCACATAGATTCCTTTAATATGCTCATTTTTACAGGCATATAGCAATCCTTCTCTGGTCATTTCTCCTTGACATTGTTGAATAGCTACAAGTTGTATACCTAACATATTGGCTGCTGTTTTAATACCAGCATAAGTAATGGGATCTGTCCCAATACGGTCGCCTGGCTGAAATAAAGCTGCCAGTGTGCCCACAATGGCATTTTGTCCCCCTGCACCGAGCAAAATAGGCTGATCTGTTTGAAAATTCACCAATTCGAATAGCTTCATCACGGCTTCATTTTGCCAAGCATTGCCCTCAGGCCGACCATACTGAAATAGCTTGCTAAAACTAGGCTCGTTCAACATCTTTTTCATAAAGCGTGCAATATCATCATTGACCAGGTTGTCTGGTAAAACAGAACCCATTTCAATCATAGGTGTTGCATGATTGGCTGGCAGTAACATTTTATTGCTAGCCGCATCTGTGGAAACAAATGTCCCGCTGCCAATCGAGGCATAAATGAATCCTTTTTGTCCACACAGCTTAAAAGCTCGTGTAATGGTGCTTAAATTCACATCTAAAAAATCAGCTAATTCGCGTTGTGGAGGAAGTTTCGTTCCTGGCATTAGCTTTCCATCTTTTATGTCTTGTTCCAGTTGGTGCGCAATAGCTATATATAATGGGGCAGAAATATTGCGAATATCTGGCTTCCAACTCATTGGATACTCGTCAAATGAATTAATAGGCATTCACTAAGCCCTTCTTTCTCTTAATTTGCATACAATAGTTTAATTGTCTTGCATACAATGATAATATTGTATGCACACCATGACAATGATATAATTTTTAAAAAATCAGAAAAAAAGGACCGATCATTATGCAATATTCTGAAAGAATCTTAAAAACACCATCCTCATTTATTCGAAATATTTTGAAAGTAACAGATGCAGAGGATGTTATTTCCTTTGCAGGCGGACTTCCAAATCCCATTTCTTTCCCTATTGATGCGTTAAGAGCATCCGTAGATCATGCTATTACGGAAAATGGTAGCCGACTATTTCAATATTCTTCCACACAAGGTTATGCACCATTACGTGAGTACATTGCCGCAAAGTACCAACGCCTGCATGGGCTTGATGTACAAGCTGAAGATGTCTTTATTACAACAGGCTCACAGCAAGCTCTTGAACTGATTAGTAAAGTACTCATCAATAAAGGCGATGGCATTATCATCGAAGAGCCTGGATACTTAGGAGCCATTCAAGCCTTTACATTAAGTGAGCCTACTTTCTATGGGGTAACACTTGAAAACGATGGTCTTAACTTAGAAGAGTTAGAACGTGCGCTACAACAACCAAATGTAAAATTCATTTATACGGTGCCTAACTTCCAAAACCCAACAGGGCTCACATACTCGAAAGAAAAGCGTGAGCAAATTTGCGAAATAGTGGCAAAATACGATGTTGCTTTAATTGAGGATGATCCATATGGAGAGTTACGTTTCCAAGGAGAGCCGCTTCCATATATCGGTGCTGGAAAATTAGATAATAGTATTTTACTAGGTTCTTTCTCTAAAACGGTCACACCTGGTATGCGACTTGGTTTTATCATTACAAAAAATAAAGAGCTTTTACAGCATATTGAAACAGCTAAGCAAGCGTCTGATCTGCATACAAATATTTTCTCGCAATATATCATCTACGATTATTTAGCAAGTAATGACTATTCGGAACATGTCAAAAAAATTATTACATTATATAAAAATCAATCCGAAGCGATGCTTGATGCGATGCAAGAGTTTTTCCCTGCCCATGTAGAATATACAAAACCTGAGGGAGGCATGTTCATCTGGGCAACAATGAAGGATGGTACATCAGCCCTTGATGTATTCCAGAAAGCGATGGAACAAAAGGTTGCCTTTGTGCCTGGAGATCCATTCTATACATCTAAAACGAATGTCAATACAATGCGTCTCAACTATACAAATGCAACACCTGAAGTCATCCGAGAGGGGATTAAACGTTTAGCAAGTATTTTATAAAAATAGCAACCGTATAAACGCTTTTCATAAACGCTTATACGGTTTTTTGTTGTTCATAAAAAACAGCCCTCTATCAGGAGAGGGCTGTCTCAAAAGCAATTTATTTTGTATATGTTAACACTGCATTTTTCTTGAATTTTGCTAAAGCTTCTGTTGCCTCATTTTTGTTTGTATACTCAAAAATTCGGACATCCTTTTTATCAAATACTGTAATAACCCACATATGAAAAGCTCCCTTCTCCCATTATTTTTGTAATATAACAACCACCAAAATTTGTGAGACTACTTATCAACTGTTTTATAACAATTCCTTACTTGATTCTTATTTTACGCTGTTTTTTTCAAAAAGAAAGCTTTATGTGAAGTTCTTCACAAACTGTTCAATTTCAAAACGCTTTCATTGAACAATTTGTGAAAACCTTTCTTTTATAGGTATAAAAACAGCTAGTGATATCAGATCTATCCATCATTTTTTTATTTCTATCCACTGTTTTTTTGATGTTTATCCACCACTTTTTGATTTCTATCCACCTAAAGCAAAAAACCGCACAGAAGTACGGTTTTGCTGTAGTAGTAGATTTTTCTTTCATAAGCTTAACAAAATGCTTTTTCTTGCTGTTGCGTTAATTCAATCTCGAAGCCTAAATCCTCCAACATACGATAATCACTATTTGCTTCTTGACCAGCTGTTGTTAAATAATCCCCTACAAAAATACTATTGGCTGCATAGAGACCAAGTGGCTGAAGTGAGCCTAGATTGATTTCTCGCCCTCCAGAAATGCGAATTTCCTTTGTCGGATTGATGTAACGGAATAATGCTAAAACCTTTAAACAGTAGCGAGGATTTAATTCCTTTGTTCCTTCCAGCTTTGTACCATCTATTGCGTTCAAAAAGTTTACAGGAATAGAATCAGCATCTAATTGATGAAGGGCACGTGCAATCTGGACAACATCCTCCTTCGTTTCCTTCATCCCAATAATGGCACCAGAGCAAGGTGAAATTCCATGCTTTTTCACTATCTCCACCGTATTAACACGATCCTCATACGTGTGGGAGGTTGTGATGAAGGCATGATGGCGCTCTGATGTATTTAAATTATGATTGTAGCGATCCACTCCAGCTTCCTTTAATTGCTGTGCTTGCTCTTCTTTTAATAAGCCTAGACAGGCACAAACTTTCAAGCCATACTTTTCTTTAATTTCCGCCACAGCCTCGCTCACTACATTGACATCCTTACGTGTTGGCCCTCGACCACTTGCAACAATACAATACGTCCCAATTTTATTGTCAAACGCTCGTTTAGCACCAGCCAAAATTTCCTCTTTTGTAATAAAAGGATATTTTTCAATAGGAGCGGTTGATTTAGAAGATTGAGAGCAATAGCCACAATCCTCAGGACAATAGCCACTTTTGGCATTCATAATCATATTCAATTTTACTTTTTTACCGTAATAATGCTTCCGAATGACAAAAGCACCGTCCATTAGCTGTAATAGCTCATCATCCTCACTATTTAAGAGAGCAAGTGCCTCCTCATTGCTAATGATCTTGCCAGCAATTACTTCTTGTGCTAATTGGTAATAATTCATCCTATCTTCTCCCCCTCCACGTGTGAAATGTTCACAGTTCTTGCCGAATGAAATACTTTATACATTCTTTCTGCCAATAGGGCTGATGTTATTGCTAAGCAAACATCAGCGATAATACTACTGAAAAAGCCGATGACAAAAACATGTGACCAGCTTGATTTCATATCTAACCAGAAATTTAATGCTATATATAAATAAGGAATAGCCACCATATAAATAATGATAAGTCCTATAATCGTTGCTCCAATAAAATGCTTTTTCGTTGGGTTCTCTATTCTTTCAATGATGAACCCAATGACATAGGCAGCTAGCGCAAAGCCAATTAGATAACCAAATGTTGGCTGTAGGACATACGTAAAGCCACCGCCCTGTGTAAAAACAGGTAAGCCTACTAAGCCCACACCGATATAGACAAGCTGACTATAAAAACCATTCCGACTACCCAACAAACACCCTGCTAAAAATACAACAACAATTTGTAATGTAAACGGTACAACAGGCAATGGAATTTTAATAAACGCCCCAATCGCTGTTAGTGCTGCAAACATGGCGATCATGACAAGTGCTAATGTCTGATGTCGCTTAACCAACCTTAGCCCCCCTATCTTGGAAAAACTGTTCGATCGTTTCTTTCGTTGTTTGAATCATGAAGGACATTTCTTCTTCAGAAATAATATAGGGTGGCATAAAATATAAAACATTGCCAAGAGGTCTGATGAGTAGACCTTTTGCTAAAGCTCGCTGATAAATGTGATAGCCGATCCGTTCCTCACTAGCGAATGGTTCCTTTGTCTGTCGATTGGCGACAAGTTCAATAGCTCCCACTAAACCAACTTGTCGATACTCCCCCACATACGGAATATCATGAAAGGCTGCCATGGCTAATTCCCGCATTTGTTGTCCTTTGTGCTGAATCATCTCCATCACTTGCTCCTCTTCAAATATTGTTAATACTTCAAGTGCAACACGACAGGCCAAGGTATTGCCTGAGTAACTATGTGAATGTAAAAATGCCTTCATCGTTCCATAGTCGTCATAAAAAGCGTTATAGATTTGATCGGTTGTTAAGACAACAGATAACGGTAAATAACCGCCTGTTAATCCCTTTGATAAACACATAAAATCTGGGGTGATGTCCGCCTGCTCACAGGCAAATAACGTACCTGTCCGACCAAAACCGACAGCAATCTCATCCGCGATGAAATGGACCTCATAGTGTGAACATAATGCTCGCAAGCGCTGCAAATAGATAGGTGGATACATTTTCATACCTGCTGCGGCCTGAATAAGCGGTTCAATAATAACGGCCGTAATTTCCTCATGATGTGCTTGAAGCTGTTCCTCTACAAATTGACTACATGGCGCTTGGCAGCTTGTTGGCTCTTCCTGAAATGGGCAACGGAAGCAATCTGGCCCTTTGGCACGAACAGTATCTAATAAAAGAGGTTGATATACTTCATTGTATAGCCCTACCCCTCCTACCGATAAAGCACCAATGGTTTCCCCATGATAGGCATCTGTCAAAGCGAGGAAGCGCTGTTTCGCTGGTTTTCCTGTCTGCATATGGTATTGAAAGCTCATTTTCAATGCCACCTCAATAGCAGACGAGCCATTATCTGCAAAAAAGACTTTATGTAATTCTTGAGGTGCTAAAGCTGCTAATTTTTCAGCTAAATTTATGGCTGGTTCATGTGTGAAATTAGCGAAAATTGTATGCTCTAATGTAAATGCTTGCTCACTTAAAGCTTGGCTAATTCGCGGATTGGCATGTCCAAATAAATTAACCCACCAAGAGGATACAGCATCCAAATAACGATGATTATGTTCATCATAAAGCCACACACCTTGCCCTTTTTTTATGACGATTGGCGGAAATGCTTCGTAATCCTTCATCTGTGAGCACGGATGCCAAACATGTCGTAAATCTCTTGCCTGCAAGTCAGTTAATGCTTGATTCATAGTGAAAGAGCCTTTCAAACAAAGTAGTGTGTGTCATGGCATAATCCATTAGCTGTGACTTGTCCTTCAGCTGTGGAATAATGGCATAAGGTATAGGATAGTACTGTAAAATTGTTTGTATATTGTCTTGTTCTATACTGCTACCCGTGTCTCCATTAAAGACAATGCCAAGAATATCAATTTGACGAGCGCGCAATGCCTCCATCGTTAACAATGTGTGATTGATCGTCCCAAGTGATGTCCTTGTGACCAACACGACTGGCAGCTTGCTACTGACAATAACATCAAGCAGAGTCGTACCATTTGGGGCAGTGAAAGGAACAAAGAGCCCACCAGCCCCCTCGCATATCACGATATCGTAAGCATCTTGTAAAAATTGAATTTGCTGTAATAGCTCTTTGACATCAATTGACTGTCCCTCTAGCTTGGCAGCATAATGCGGTGATGCCGCTTCCTTCAATGAATAGCTATTAATATGCTCTTGTTGCAGCTTTTGTAAAGAATGCTTTTCATACATAGCTGTATCATGATAATAGCCATGCCCATTTTCGTATACCTCACCTGTTTGCACGGGCTTATAGGGTGTGACTTGCAAACCCTGCCTTTGCAAATGACACATCAACATAGTAGTGACCATCGTTTTACCAACATCCGTATCTGTGCCTACAACCCAAAAATGTCGCATTGTTAACCTCCCCCTCTTTGTGTTAACTAATAACAATATAAAAGTTAACACATTTAATTTCATTTTGTAAATGCCTATTTGCATTTTCTAAGAAACTCGTTTTAAAAAAGGGAATTTTGCGATAATTTATGTAAAACTAAATCATTACCTCCTAAATCCTACTCGAGGCTACTTATTCATAAAATAAAAAGGATTGAAAATAACGCTGATATTGAAAGGAGTTTCATCTCATCTTGTAGTATTACACTGTATGGGGGTGGTTGTATGTTTGGCATTTTTAAAGAATCCGAGAAGATCATCGATACATATGAACAAGTGCATTCAATTTTAAAATCTTTACTGACCTATGAACTAAAAGAATTACCGACCCGTTATGAATTTTGGTATCGTGTGGCGATACGTCTTGAGGAGTTTCGCACATTACAGGTGGAGCATCGAACTAAGATTTCGATGACCTCATCTGTTGGACGCTTTCATCAAACACAATATGAGACCATCACACAAAAGTTAGCAAAGTTTGAGCGATTAGCTGATATCTATAAGCTATTTTGTATCGAAGAAGAACGAGCAGGATTAAATCATCGCCTTTATTTTCATCAAGAAGCTATTGCTGCTCTCTATGAGCACATACAACATAAGGAGCTTTACACATATTGTGACGATGTTCAACAGCAATTTTGGGAGGCCGTCCGTGATGACATGCTAAATGCAATCGCACACCTCGATTCATGATGTTGGAGGAGGCTGGGACAAAAAGAAAAAATGTTAGACCAAGATACAATCGGTCTGACATTTTTTTGATTTAGGAAGAAATATTTAACTCAATGAGGCGAAAAAACTATTATCTATTTTCGCTATTTTTCAAAATAATGGAGTTCTGTCCCAGCCTCTTGCTGTTTATTAGCCATAAACAGTCCTCCCTGATTGCTTTGCTCTATAGGATATTGCAGTGTTAAAATGACACAAGCGCTAAACCTTCTCTTTCCCATCCGAGATAAAAGTTGGTATATTTTATAATAGGAAGGAGATTTAGTGATATGGTGAACGAGAAGATTTTAATAGTAGAAGATGACATAGATATTATGGAAGTTTTATCGCTAACGCTAGTGAATGCTAACTATACAGTATTAAAGGCACCCTCCCTATCCACTGGTTGGCATCTCGTTGGCACGCAACAACCCGATTTAATCTTGTTAGATGTTAATTTACCGGATGGTACAGGCTTTGAGCTAGCCAAAAAAATCCGAGAAGTATCGGATGCCATTATCATCTTTGTGACCGTCAATCATTTAATTGAACAAAAGCTTGAAGGCTTTGAGGTTGGGGCAGACGATTATATAACAAAGCCATTTATTCCGAAAGAATTATTGGCACGTGTTCAAGCCAATTTAAAAAGAAGAATCCCATCTAAGCAAAATCATGTTGTACATATTGATAATTTATCTATTCATTTTGACGAAAAAAACGTCTATAAAGATGGTCAGCTTCTAAACTTGTTCACAAAGGAAAAACTGCTCCTCTTTTTTCTAATGGAGCATGCAAATCAAGTGATTAGTGTTGACCAGCTCATTGACCATGTTTGGGGCTATGACGGTGTCACCGATTTGAAAACTGTCTCTGTCCATATTAGTACCCTTCGGCGCAAAATTGAAGATGTCCCCTCTAAACCAAAATGGATTCAAACGGTGAGAGGATTTGGCTATCAATTCGTCTATAAAAGAGAGTGATGAGCATTAAGATAAGGCTCATCACTCTTGTTAACTATTTACCAATACTTTCGCTAATGGTAATGTAAAGCTAAATATGCTTCCTTCATTTTCAATGCTTTCAACAAAAATTTCGCCATTATGCTGGTGCACAATTTGCTTACAAATGGCTAATCCGATCCCATGTGAATCGGATGCATGGATATGGGTAGCTCGATAATAGCTATCAAAGATAAAAGGTAAATCCCTCTCAGCAATACCAACACCACTATCGGCTATCGAACAAATCAAATGCTTGTCCTCCACATGCATGGACAATTGAATACCACCACTTGATGTATATTTCATCGCATTAGTCATCATATTTTCAATCACCTGGTTGATTCTTGTCTCATCAATCAGTAGCTGTGCTTCCTGATGACCATAAAAGTGAGCACTATAGGTTAATCCTGACCGTTTGATGTCATCCTTATATCGATTTGCCATTTGTTGATATAATTCCTTTGCCTTTACCTCTGTATAAGAAAATTCTGCTCTACCCGCTTCTAGATTCGCTAAATCAAACAAGTCTTGAATTAAGCTGTTTAATGATAGTAGCCTTTCCTTACTTCTTAGTAAGTATTTCTCTTTAGCCGCTTCCTCCACGATAACGCCCTCAAGCATCAATTCTATATATCCTAAAGTAGAGGTTAGTGGGGAACGTAGCTCATGAGAAATACTATGCAAAAGTTTTTTGCGTTCCAGTTCATTTTTTTCTAAACGTTCATTCATTTTTTTCAAGTGCCGATTGGTTTCATCCAATTCCTTTGTACGTAGCTGTACTCGCTTTTCTAAATCCCCATATATTTTGGCATTTTCAAAAGATACGGCAATTTGAGCAGCTATGACTTTCAGAAGCTGGACATGAGATGGATGGAAGGCATTTGTCAGCAACGTATTCTCAAAATATAAAATCGAAATAATTTCATTTTGATGAACAATCGGTAAGCAAAGAATAGATTTCGCCGTTGAATAAGATAAAAGAGGATGCTGTGTCTTTTGAGCATTTTGAATAATCACATGTTCTTTGCTTTTAAGAACATAGCGTATAATAGACTGCATATTCGCACTAAAGTCCTCTATTTTTTGTTGCTCATACAGCGTAAAGGCATTTTCCGCAGCTTCTGCCTTTGCCAACACCAGTAGTTGCTGCTGCTGTTTATGAATAAAGTAACCACTATCTGCTCCCACATGCTTTAACAGGGAAAACAATATGTTATGCAGGAGATCCTCCATGCGAATGGCTGTTGCAAAAGATTGGGTCGTCTCAAATACAGTCATCATATCAAACGTAAGTGATTGTCTACGCTGACTTTCTGGTTGGCGATTTACTTGATAATCACTTTCCCATCTTCTAGCAATCGTTTCGGCTCCCCATGCTTGCATGCTTTGAATACCATTTAATATATAGTGTCTTGCTGTTTTCATTTGCTGTTTGGCGCGATAATAGTCTGCTGCTCGTTCATAAGCAAGTGCCACATCTTGGATAAAGCCATTCATTTTTGCTAATTGTATAGCTCGGTCATAATAGAGCTCAGCATCTTTTTCTTTGTTGTTGGAACGGTAATTTTCTGCCATTAATAAGATATAGAGATGCTCGTAATTGGCAGGAGAATAACTGGCCCATTTTTTAAATTTTTTTATGCTTTGCTGTATGTCAGATAGATATAAGCGTCGCTCTTGTGCTTCACCATTGAGGCGCTGCAGAAAATGAAATTGCCACATAGCCCGATAAAAATAATAAACGGTAGAAATCGGTAATGTATAGGTTTCTTTACTTAATTCCTTTAAGTCTATCAAAATCGCTTTTCCTTGCTTTTCATCGCCTAATAAAAAGGACATTTGTAAACGTACTGAATAATGCATGATTTTAATAGCAGGTTGATCCTGTATCGTAAAGGAGTACCCCCAATGTACAGGATGATGTGGATCGTGCAGAGCATTCATCCATCCTCCCATTTCAGCTAAAAAATCAATCGATAAAGTACTTGCATGTATGGAAAATTCATCTTGTTGTCGCCTAATTTCCTGCTGTAAATCTTGAATGGAAGCCCCCTGAATAAGTCGAATAGCGACAATAAAACAAGAGGCTGAGGATACTAAATGATATAAGCCGAGCTCTTGGCTTTTTTGTTGAGCCTCGTTAATATATTGAATGCTGGCTTCATACGGCTCTGTCCAATGGCTGATAAACACCCCATACACATAATAAGTATGTCCTTTGATATAAATACTCTCTTGCGTATCGGCAACGGTGATGGCCAGTTTTCCAAAGCGAGCAGCTTCTTTTATATTGCCAAATCCCGCATTTAAAAGCATGGCATAATTAATCAATACCATGGCACTTTTCGGTGTCGTACCATACTTCAACTGTAGGCGCATGCCTTTCATTAAAAGAATGCCCGTTAAGTTAGGATTTAACAGGAAAGCACTTGCCGTCATATTAATAATTAAATGAATTAATAGATCAATTTCCTTACTATTTGTTGCAGATTGTTGCAATAAATCCTGGTCAGACATATGTCGCAATGCTAATTTTAATAATAGATATTCTTTGAGAAGCTGTGATTTTTTAGGAGCTGCCGTAATTTTCAAATTTGCAACTTGTAACCCCGCCAAGCCTGCTTCTAGACCAATACTAGGATTATCAGATTCAATATATAATATCGTTTTTAAATTATTAATCATCAGCTTTTCTAACACTGTCTCTGAATGCTGCAAAGCTTCTGTTAAATGTATTTCAGAGCGTTCATAGTGCCCTGCAATATATTCACATTCTCCTAAGTTCGCATATAATTTAACAGACAGTTCTCTCCTAGTTATCCAATGATCCGGTGTTAATAGTTCTTTACTAGTTGTAAAAAATTTAAGCGCATTATCAAACAACCCTATTCTTTTAGCCTCTATTCCTAGTTGATAATTCCAGAGAGCCAACTTCTGTTTTTCTTCCCTCGTCAATAATTGCCGGCTGTAATTAAAATGCATAACCATTTCGTTTAAACGATCATGGTCTGCAATCGTTGGAGAATTCTCAGTTAGTAATTGGCCAATTTGATAATGCAGCTTGATGCGCTTTTGTAACGGAATTTCTTGATAGGCTACTTGCTGAATACGATCATGGACAAATTGGAATTTTGTCGAAAATGTATGCAAAATTCCTTCATGTTCAAATGTACTCGCCCATTTATAATGTGCATCTAACGGAATAATAAAACCATTTTCCACAAGTGTTTCTAAATATTTCAATAATGTTTGAGCAGGTAGGGAGACAAGCTTTAAGACATCACTAAATTCAAAACGCTGACCAAAACATGCGACAAGTCGTAAAATAGCATGGACATCGGTCGTTAAATTAGCCATTCTATTCTCAATGAAAGCAAGTAGCTCGTTATTTAAACGAGATAAATTGAATTTCTGACGATTAAACTGCCACTCTTTTGTTGTCGTATTAAAATAAATCGTGTTATCTTGCTGGAGTGAACGGTACGCTTCTTTTACAAAGAGTGGATTCCCTTTGGTCAAATTAAATAATTGTTTAGCAATGACCTGTATCGTTTGCGGCTGAGCATTGAAAGATGCCTCAAGCCATTGCTGCACATGTTGTTCCTGAAGAAGGGGTAAAGGAATATGGTGACAATTGGAAAAAACAGTGGTTCTTTGCTCACTTTTTTCCTCTGTGCTGTCCTCATTCACTCGGAATGTCCCAATCATCATAAAGTACCCCGCTCGTTGCTGCTCATAAATTTGTGCCATAATTTCAAGCGTACTCTGATTGGCCCAGTGCAAATCATCAACAAACCATACAACCGGTTTCTTTTGTATTGCAAATGTTAATAAAATTTTTTGAATCGAAATAAACGTATAGGAATGGAGCTGTTTTGTATTTTGACGAACCTCCTTTTGAAAGCCTACTTCTTCCTTCACAAACCATTTGAGTTCAGGTAATAAATGAATAAGCTCATCTGTCACAACTAATTTGACTTCCTGGAATAATTTTTTCCATAATTGTACAGATTTTTCACCTTCCATATAAACCAATTTCAATAAATTTCTTAACGGATGAACCACAATGGTATAGTCATTTTCTAATTGTAATTGCTCATACTTCGTTGCAATAAAATAGCCCTTTGCCGCCGCAATTTCACCCTTCAGCTCTTGTACTAGCTTGGATTTTCCATATCCTGCTTGCCCTGAAATAGTGACCATTTTTTTATCACCTTTTGTGACCTGATAAAAGTGAGAGGAAAGCTCTGCAAATTGCTCTTCTCTGCCGTAAAGCTTAGTAGACAATCCCGAATTCAACTGTAAATCCTGTTGACCTAGTGGGAAGTCGTCAAGTGATTTATTTGCCGTAAGTCTATGTTGGATAAAGAGCAAATCCTCTTTCAAACCCATTGCACTTTGATAACGATCAACCGGATTTTTAGCTAAAAGCTTGTCAATAATCTTCCAAAGGAGAGGATGACAACTATTTTGAAGGTTCATCAAGGATTCTGGCTTTTTGGTTAAGATTTCGTAAATTAAATCTACAGCATCCTTTGCTTGAAAAGGTAATTGACCGCCCAATATTTCGTAAAAAATCATACCAAGTGCATATAAATCCGTACGATAATCCACATCTAAATGAAGTCTGCCCGTCTGTTCAGGTGCATAATAAGGTAACTGATCCCGTCTTTCATAGGGATTTTCAATTACAACTGGCGATTCTGCATCATATTTCGAACTAAACTCGGAGCTTAATAATTTTATTTTGAACGAATTTGGATTGATTAATATTTGATCAGGATGAAGGTGCAAATAAAGTAAATTACTTTGTTGCATTTTAATACAAATATTCACAAGCTCAATCGCTATTAGTAGAAATTGATGTAAAGAAATAAGGTTATTTCCGAGTTGCTTTAGGGGCACACCATTAAAATTTTCATAGATAATCGCATATTGTTTATCTATATAATCCATAGCAATCGGCTTCAATAGCCAAGGATTTTGCTCATTGGAAAACAAGGTAAATTCATATTGCAGTTTGGCTCTTGTCTCAGCAGAATTTTGATGAATACTTTTTACGAGTACCAGATTGTTAAATTTCTTCATATACATTCTTTGTAAGTGCCAATCTTGATTAGACTGCAAAAGGATACAATCATTCACAAACGAACCCCCTCTTCTATCTAGTTATACTACCTTCATTTGTTAATTAGAATTCCAACGAAACTAAATCACTATTTATACATTTATGCCAAAAATCGAGGTTGTTTTTCAAGCACATTAAAATGAGGTATACAAGAATGTAAATCTTTAAGATACATCCAGAAATTGTATATTAGTGTATAAGCTTATTATACTATTTTTCTATTGAAGGTTCTTCACCTTTTATTCAATACTCAGAAAATTTCACAAAGCTCTATCTAGTTTGGACACGACCTTTACATTCCCTTTCCTCCTACTTTTGTATATGAAATACTATAAAAAACGAAGGTTAAAATTTGGTTAAATAATATTATTATTTTTACAGGCTATACATAAGCCATCTTTATAGAATGGAACATCTTACTTTTACAGACTTACTTTGAGCGATTCATAAAACGGGTGCACGCATATTAGGAGCACCCGTTTTAGGATAGTTATTTTGTTATTCCTTGTTCAAGCATTTGTCTAAACTCTTGTACTTGATCAGCCTTGATGGCTACTTGATTATAGCGCTTTTTTATTCCTAGCATAAATGTCACTTCTACAGGCTCTTTCATTTTCAAAATGAATTGTGGGTAGGCTTCAGCAAAATCACGGGCTATAAAATCAATCGTATCTTTTGATAATTTTCCTTCTAGCTGCTCCTTATCTTCCACGATTGCTGCAATTTGAGCAAATGGAATGGCAGTTCGTTTCATTAGTCCAAGAGATAAATACAATGTATCATTTGTTACGTAAACAGGATTTAAACGAATGGCCTGCATATCCGCTAAAAAGAAAATCACTGAATACATATTAAAAAGGAGCAAAACAATGGAAAGTACTATTGATTTTTCGTGTAGCCACCAGTGAATACCAATCGTTTCAATGGCAATGCCATGAATAATCATGAGCTGAAAAGCGATGTAGCTCGAATTTTTATGTAAAGTTAAGCCCTGACGTTCTTGTCTTTTCCAACTTGCAAAACCATAATATAGCACTAGCATATCCGCACAAATCATCTGAATGATAGGATGCTTGGGTACATGATTTTCTACAGCTTTTGAAAATGAAAAGAGATCTGGCAATGAACTCCTACGCACTTCCATCAGGATTTGGGGCAAATAGCGCACGAGTGTTGCTAGTACGACAATTTCTAATAAAATAATAACTGATTCCATCACAAAACCTGCCCATGTCACAGCCACAAATGGCTGAAGATGCTCCATGGGAATCATAAAGCGTGCGGCAATACAGCCTGATGCGGCTAATAAAATGGCGTGCTTGAACGAAAACCTTCCTTTATAAAGCATCCATAATACGGGCATCACCACAATAAAGTCGATCAATGACCCCATGACAACCCCATTCGTTTCGATTGGTAAAATGGATACACCCAATCCAGTGTTATAGAGTGTATAATTGCTGGCTAACACGATTAATAACAAGCCTAGCCATATATTTTGCTTACTTTTTAAAACCATCCTTCCCTATCCCCCTCCTTATTGCTAATTTTACTTTATTTCAAATGGTTAATTTTGTATATATTTTGAGTATAAAAGATGATCTTTTTCCAAACATGTTCAATTATTTTTCACACTTAGAAACTTTTTACGGTAAACATGTGGCGAGTAGCCAGTGTATTCTTTAAATTTTTCGATATAGTAACTGACCGTACTAAAACCTGTATCACCAGCTATTTCGGTTATAGATAGCTCACCATTCCGCAATAATTCTATGCTTTTGCGCAGTCGGTATTGTAATAAATAGCTAAACGGCGTCATACCCACTATTTTCTTAAAAAAGCGACTGCATTCGGCGCGACTTATATAGACATGACTTGCTAAATCTTCTAACGTTACTTTTTGTTGATAATGTGCATGTAAAAAATCCAACATTACTTTTGCTCGTTCATGCTGTACGATGGAGGATTGATCCATCATTTCTTCTGTCAGCAAGGATTGAGTTAGCATCGATTCCCAAATGAATAGGAGCTCTCTCCAAAACTTTAATTCAAAAAATACGTCTTGTTCCCGCATCAATGCTGCAATCGATGCTATTTTCTGTGCTAACTCCCCCGTCAGCTTGACATAAGGCACTCGATTTTTTGTGATATAAGGCTCAACATATTTTGGGGCAAAGATACTGCCCTCATGACCAGCTATCAGCATTGGGTCCACATTGACACAATAAATCAAAGCTTGTTCAATTTCATAAGGCTTCGCTTCATGCAATACCGAGGCATTGATAAAGAGCCCCTCCCCTTGTTCTAAAATAAATGCATCTCCCCCTACTCGATACTGAGCTCGTCCACTTTTTAAATAAACAAATTGAATTTCCTTATGCCAATGGAGTGGTAGGAAATCCAACCTCTCTAATTGCATGACCGTTTCATACAAGGCAACGGGAAATTCTTTTGTCCCGTGCAGCGTTAATTCTTGTAAATCCTTTGCTATTTTAATATGCGTCAACGGCATCCTTAACACCTCAATATATTGATATTTTTATACGATTAAATCGATATTTATTTGCAATTCTCTCCTTTATAATCACCTTATATTGATAGTTTAGGAGATGTGAACAAATGAATCAAATCATCCAAAGAAATCGTACTATGGGCTTCCTTCTTGTTATATTAGGGGCAAGTTTTTGGGGAATAGGTGGGACCGTTGCCCAAAGGTTATTCCAACAAGACGATATAGAAGTGGGCTGGCTTGTATCTAGTCGGCTACTTTTGGCTGGCCTACTGCTACTAGCTATTTATAAAATAACCTACCGTCATGACTCAATTTTTGCCATATGGCGCACGAAACAGAATGCTTTTAAACAAATTTTATTTAGTTTACTCGGCATGCTCGCTGTCCAATATACCTATATGATGTCTATCGCGATTGGTAATTCTGCAGTAGCCACCTTATTACAATATTTAGCACCGCTGTTTATCATGGCTTATTTTTTACTAACGAGGCAAAATCCATTGACAAAACAAGATGGGATTGCCGTCACACTTACACTTGTAGGAACATTTTTATTATTAACAAATGGCTCCGTTTCAACCTTATCAGTTCCTTTTATGGCTGTGCTGTGGGGCGTGTTATCAGGGCTTTCAGTTGCCTTTTATACTCTCTATGCGATTCCACTTTTGCAGCAATTTCATTCATTACTAGTTGTTGGCTGGTCAATGATTATCGGTGGGGCAGTAATGAGTATTTTCCATCCACCTTGGGCGATTGATGTATCAAATTGGACCTTTTCCACTGTTGCTTATTTTCTCTTTATCATTATTTTTGGCACAATGCTCGCTTTTTGGTTTTATATTGCTAGTTTGCACTATCTCTCCCCTAAGGAGTCAAGCTTACTAGGAAGCCTTGAACCATTAATGGCTGTTATTACGAGTGTCTGGTGGTTAAAAATTACCTTTGGGGGCTATCAGTTTATAGGCACATTACTCATTCTTCTTATGATTTTATACCTCACAGTCTTTCAGAAAAAACAGGTTGAAGCGTAACTTATTCAAAATGTCCCGAAAACAATAGTAAATACCTCCTAAAACAGGACTAGTAATATATAAATTTATACATAAAATTTACATATTTCATCTATCTTTTTTCCTGATTTGTCTACTATACTGAATTTAATAGCAGACAAAAGGAGGTATTTTTATGGATAAAAAAGTTATTTTTTTCGAGGTTGAGGGTGGCACAGATAAAGGACCCGACGGCTATCGCCCAGACACCCTACCGATGGTGGATGCCCTAAAGGAACGTGGGCAAGATGCAGAGGTGCTATTTTTTGATGTCACAAAAAAACAGCAAATCTTTGACTATGTGAAGGAACATGGTGTTGCCTATGTATCGCGTATAAACCCTGGTAACTTACAGCATGAGGAAGCGTATTTTACCATGCTACGAGAGCTGTGCCAGGCTGGAATTATCGGAATGCCACATCCTGATGCGATGATTAGCTACGGCTCGAAAGACGCTCTATCAAAGCTTACATCAACGAATTTAGTACCTGATGATACATATGCCTACTACACTATAGAAGCATTCAAAAAGCAATTCCCTATCTCCTTAGCTTCGACAGAACGTGTTCTGAAGCAAAATCGTGGTTCAACTGGTGAAGGTATTTGGCGTGTACAATTGGTGAATCCGCTTGCCAAGGGCATCACTGAAGTGCCACTTAATGCACAAATCAAATGTACAGAAGCGAAAGATAATCATGTTGAATATTGGCAGCTTGGCGAGTTCATGACATTTTGTAAGCAGTATATTACAGGGATGAATGGTATGTTAATCGATATGCGATTTCTTCCGCGAATTACAGAAGGTGAAATTCGCTTATTCATGTTAAGAAACCGTCCTATTTATGTAGTACATAAAAAACCGGCAGATACTGAGGATGCCTTTAGCGCCACACTTTTCTCAGGTGCCCAATATCGCTATGACCAGCCTGCAGATTGGCAAGAGCTCGTACAAAATTTTTTAGCACAACTCCCACAAGTGACGAACCTATTAGGCAATTATGATTTACCATTGATTTGGACGGCTGACTTTATGTTAGATACGAATGAGGCTGGAGAAGATGGTTATATTTTAGGTGAAATGAATTGCTCCTGTGTGGGCTTTACTTCAGAACTATCGCTAGCGCATGAAGTAGCGGAAGAAATTATCGCCTGTATCCATGAGCATCAAGCAGCACTGATGGTACCATAAAAAAAGTGCGATCTAGAAGATCGCACTTTTCATATATATATCTTAATTGCTTGAATAAATTCATATATAAAATAACCAGCAAAACCAATCAATAAGAATCCTGCAACAATTGTAAATGTCTTAATCATCTTACGGTTCATAGCTTTTCGAGTGACTGACACAATGGTCAGCAAACCGATGTCGTGGAGTAAAATACCGCTAAGAACGCCAGCAGCAATAATTAAAAAGTTTGTCGGCTGTCCTTGTCCATAAGATTTAGCTAGCACTACACCAAATACATTGACCCAAAATACAAGATTACCAGGCGAAATTGCGACCAATAAGCCATTAAAATAAGAGGCAAAAAACGATTTGGTTACTTTTTCTCCTGCTAATGTAATATCATGGTCTGCATTCTTGATAGAATCATAGCCTAACAAGAATAAAAAGCCTGCTCCAATAATCCACATAGGAAGTTGGACCATCGGCATAGCCAAAATAGAGGCTAGTCCCATGTATAAAGCAAAAACTAATACAATGTCAATGGTCATGCCACCAAGCCCTACAGCCCAGCCATGCATAAAACCATTTTTGAGTCCTTGCTTTGTCATTTCTACAGTAATAGCTCCTACAGGCATGGCAATGGCAAGTCCTACCAATACATACGCTACATATAAACTCAAAAAAACACTTCTTTCATGTAATCGATAAGCTTCATACGTCCGTTTATCTTTTTATGATAGCATAAATATACTTAAAATCAAATAATTATTAATACTTTGCTAGACAGTTTTTAATCGTTATAGCATTTGCTTTTTCCATTGTGTTAACAGATCACGTGACTTTACAAGATCCATTTTCAATGCAACTTGCTTAGCGCTACACCGTTTTTCAGCTTTGTTCCACGCCTCTTCTAAGGCAGGTAAATAGCTTAAATTTTTCGTCGCTGCTACTAGCTGTAAAAAAATATTGCCTTGAATATAGTGCCAACGTGGATTCATCCCATCTAGTAGAATAGCTTCTTCAATTAATCGTAATGCCAGATAGGGGCTGCCCTCCTGACGATTCAAAAACTGGGCAAAAGCTCCCCAATAGAGCGCCTTATTGGGCTGCAATTTGATTGCCTCTGCATACTGTGCTGTTGCCTTGTCTCGTTCTTCAGCAAGAACAAAGTATTCCGCCATTGTATAATAAGCATTCGCCTGTGCTTCAATAGACCCTGCTAATAATTCATCGATTACTTTTCCAAATTGCTCATCATCCTGACTCCCAATATAAGCCGTGAGAACATCTCGTTCTGGATAAGAACCATCTGTGCGTTCTACACTTTGTTTCACCTTTTCATCAGTGGGGTGAGGCATACTCGCATACCCGTTCGCCTCTAGCATGGCCACATGCTGTTGGATGAATTGATAGGCCTCCTCTTCAACCACTGCATGATTCATTATTATTCTTTTAGCCAGTTGATAGCTTTCCTTTACCTGTCCACTCAAAAATAAGTCATTAACTTGTTGAACTTGCTCATCCAGTTGTTTTACCACCATTTAAATCCTCCACTTCACAAAAGACAAATCTTATAGCTAGTGTACCATCTTCGCAATAGAAGCAAAAGACAACTTGTCCTAATCTTTCTACAATTCTTTTAATTTAAACGCTTTTACATGCTGTTTAAGTGTATGAGCCATATGATTTGTTTCATTAGAACCTTGTGCTACCTCATCAATACTTGCTGTTGTTTGCTGTGCTGCTACCGTAATCATATTCATCGTTTCTTCTATATCTCTAATGGATTCTGTTAATTGTTGAATCATTTGAACAATACGAGCTGATTTTTCATTTTCAGCGGTCATAGCATGAGAAAGCATAATCATTTCTTCTACCGTTGTGGCTACTGCTGTGGAAATATTGCCTAAAGATTGCGCGGTTAAACGCACTGTCTCTGTGCCTTTTTCGATATATTGCGTATTATCATTCGTAGATGTCATCACTTGCTGAACATGTTTCATAATGTCTTGAATTAGCTGTTCGACTTGTAAAACCTCTTGATTGGACTGCTCGGCAAGCTTGCGTACTTCCTCAGCAACAATGGCAAAACCCTTCCCATGCTCCCCTGCTCTAGCCGCCTCGATGGAAGCATTCAAAGCTAGTAAATTCGTTTGGGAGGCTATAGTAGCAATAGAGGTAGTAATCGTTTGTATTTTGGTTGCTGATGTGACCAAGTTTTCGACTGTTTGTCGAACTTCACCTGAACCGTTATGAATCAATGCCATATCATTACTTATATCCTTTGCTAGTCGCTCACCCTCTGTTGCTAATTTCATCGTTTGTCGAGCATTCTCAGCACTGTCATTGGCATTGTGCTGTATCATTTGAAGGTCCTCTGCTAAAGATGTCAGAACATCTGTCGCATTTTCAGCATGATGCATCCCTTCCGTCACAGCACTTGTGACCTCTTCGATATTGTTCGCAACACCTTGAATCGTATTACTCATATCGTGCAACGTGGAAGCGGTTTCATCTGAGTTATTAGCTAAAGTATTAGAAGTGGAGCGCATCGTCATAATCATATTTTGCAAATTAGCGGTCATTCGATTTAAGGTATTTGCTAAATCCTCTACTTCATCCTTACTATGAATTTTTGTTTCAGGTACAGCTAAATTCCCATTCGCAATTTCTTTAGCCTGCTGAATTAGCACACTAATCGGTTTCACTTTTCGACGAATTAAAAAGCCTGTAATGATCGAAGCAATAAGCATAGGGAAAATACTTATTAAGATACCATTTCGCACGACATCCCACGTTCGTTCTTTTACGATATTGGCATCAAAATCGATGACACTAATTGCAATGATTTCTTTACTAGAATCATGGTCTTTAAAAATAGGTGCATAGCCTGATAAGCGATCCATACCAGCAAAATTATAGGGCTGTGAGTATGTTGGATGCTTATGTGTCAGCAACATATCAATGGCTTCTTTATCTAAATAAAATGAATCGCCAGGTGCGAGACCTTCCTCAGCTAAATGTTCATCCAGCGCTAATAATGTGCCATCGAGTGCTAAAATATATTGCGTTTGAAAAATGTCCTTATGGCCCGTTGTCCAGTTTAAATCATGTCCAATACGCGCCTGTGCATCTTGATCGCCCTGAATGGCCTTGTCCATTAATGCTGGATCAATTAAACCTGTTGTGATATTGGCACAGCCATAGGCCTCCACGCCAGCAGCATCATATAGTTTATTGTAAGCAGTTATGTATGTAGCGAACGACGTAATCCCTAGCATCACCACTAAAATACCAGCAATAATCGTCCCAAGTTGAAAAGTTAATGAATTGCGTAATTTCACCATTCATCCTCTCCCCTTTCTAATAATCATCTATGAATATTCCCTATTATTCCTCAATCATACTACAAAAAGATGTATTTAAAAAGCATCTTTAATATTACTAATATAATAAAAGCGATGGATAAAAGTTCTGAATTATGCGATAATTGAAGCGAACTCTCTTCATCATGGAGCATTACCTTATCATCTAATAGGAGGGCTTGCTATGAATAAACGCTTTCATTTTATATCGCTTGTTACAGGAAATTTGTTAACGATAGGAGCTATTTTTATTTATGCTATGCAAAGTCAAGTGCATGTAGCCCTCAGTACGTATGCTCTTGTGATGGGGTTTTTAAGTACATTACTTGTGGTTTTCTTTTATATATGGGGAGAAGAAAAACAACAGATACCCAATCGCTTTTTGAAATAATTAGCATAAAATTAGCCTGTTTTGACACACTAAAACGATTGAAAGCAGTTGATTTTATTATGCTGTACATCCCTTTTTACCTTATAGGGTGAAAGGGATTTTTTATGTACAGCTCAAAAGGATAAAGCACATGAAATTCTATGATGAGAGGCTAGATTAGTTTGAACAACTTCATCTAACAAAATCTACAAATGAGCTCAATAAATTAGTTTTTTTCATACACAATTAGCTACTTTCTCGAGGTATTCCCCTCTGATTACGTCTAATTATTGTAGTAAAATAAAAATTTTTGTAGAAATTTTTAAAACAATGATTGAGTAGTATATCAATTTTCTGTATAATCAGCTTGTTTGACAATACTTTATATGAACTTGGGGGTAGACAATTGGGTAAAGCATTGATTATCGGAGCTGGCGGAGTTGCCAGTGTTGTGGTACACAAGTGTGTTCAAAATTCGGACGTATTTGAGGAAATTTGTATCGCAAGTAGAACTGTTTCAAAATGTGACGCTCTAAAAGAAAAACTAGACGGCGGAAAAACAAAAATTCATACTGCACAGGTAGACGCGGATAATACAGAAGAGGTTATTGAGCTTATTAAAGCTTTCGGACCGGATGTTGTGATTAACGTGGCATTACCTTATCAGGACTTAACGATTATGGATGCTTGCTTAGCGACAGGTGTGCACTATGTGGATACTGCAAACTACGAGCCACCTGAAACGGCAAAATTTGAATATAAATGGCAATGGGCTTATAAAGAGAAGTTTGAAAAAGCTGGCTTAACTGCATTACTTGGTAGCGGTTTTGATCCAGGTGTAACAGGCGTTTTCACAGCTCATGCTCAAAAACATGAATTTGATGAAATTCACTATATTGATATCGTGGATGCGAATGCGGGAGATCATGGCTACCATTTCGCAACAAACTTCAACCCAGAAATTAACATTCGTGAAATTACAGCGAATGGTCGTTACTGGAAAGAAGGCAAGTGGGTTGAAACAGCACCACTTGAGAAAAAAGAAGTGTATAACCTTCCAGAAATCGGACCAAAAGATATTTATCTTCTATACCATGAAGAGCTTGAATCACTTGCAAAAAATATCAAAGGTTTAAAACAAATCCGCTTCTGGATGACGTTCTCTGAAAAATACTTAACACACTTAAAAGTATTAGAAAACGTTGGTATGACATCTATTGAACCAATCGAATTTGAAGGTCAAATGATTCAACCAATCCACTTCCTTAAAGCGGTATTGCCAGATCCAGCTTCTCTTGGACCACGTACAAAAGGTAAAACAAATATCGGTTGTATCATCCGCGGTCTAAAAGATGGGCAAGAAAAAACGTATTATGTCTACAACGTATGTGACCATGAAGAGTGCTATAACGAGGTGGGTTCTCAAGCGATTTCTTACACAACAGGTGTACCAGCTATGATCGGTGCTATGCTTGTGATGAATGGCGAATGGCGTAAACCAGGTGTTTGGAATGTAGAAGACTTCAATCCAGATCCATTCATGGATGCACTAAATAAATGGGGTCTACCATGGCAAGAAAGTCATAACCCAGAATTACTTGACCTTGATTTAGATGCAAAGGAATTAAGCCGATGAAACCAATTGATTTTTCAAAAGTTCCATCCCCTTCTTATGTAGTGGATGAGCGATTATTAACAAAAAATCTTGAGCTTTTAAAATCAATTCAAGATCGTACAGGCTGCCGCATTTTACTAGCCCTAAAAGGCTTTTCCATGCATTCAACATTCCCATTAGTTGGGGAATATTTAGCAGGTATTACTGCTAGCTCCTTGCATGAAGCACGTCTAGGCTATGAAAAAATGGGCAAGGAAGTACACGTCTATGCTCCTGCTTATATTGAGCATGAAATGGACGAGCTTCTAGGCTATGTGGATCACATCGTGTTTAACTCATTTAACCAATGGGCTCAGTTCAAAGAGAAAGTAAAATCTGCTGGAAAAACAATTGAATGTGGTATTCGTGTGAATCCTGAGTACTCTGAAATTGAAACAGCACTTTACGATCCTTGCTACACGAACTCTCGCCTTGGTACAACTTTGGCTAACTTCGATAAATCACAGCTTGACGGCATTGATGGCTTACATTTCCATGCGATGTGTGAACAAAATTCCGACACGTTAGAACGTATTATTGAAGTAGTAGAAGAAAAATTTGGTGATGTGTTACATCAAATGAAATGGTTAAACTTCGGTGGTGGCCACCATATTACGCGTGCAGATTATGATGTCGAAAAACTTGTTAACATCATTAACTATATTCAAGAAAAATACAACCTGCTTGTTTACTTAGAACCAGGCGAAGCGGTAGCACTTAATACAGGCTATTTAGTCGCTACAGTACTTGATATTCAAAAAAATGGCATGGACCTTGCTATTTTAGATACGTCAGCAACATGTCATATGCCTGATGTACTTGAAATGCCGTACCGTCCAATGATTATCGGTTCTGGTCAAGCAAATGAATTCGCGCATACGTATCGCTTAGGCGGACTTACATGTCTTGCTGGTGATGTAATTGGTGATTATTCATTTGATCAACCATTAAAACCAGGCGATCGTCTTGTCTTTACAGATATGGCTCATTATTCTATGGTTAAAAACCATATGTTTAATGGTGTCAACTTACCTTCTATCGTTTCTTATAACGATGAAGAAGGCAGTAAAGTCATTCGTAAATTTAAATTTGAAGACTACAGTGGTCGACTGTCTTAATAACAAACGAAAAGCCCTTCCCAGTTTGCTGGAAGGGCTTTTTATTATGACCATATTGTCAACCTATGAAAAAAGACGATGTCCATAAACATTTGGTGAGACGAGAGGTTGATAGCCGTTCCGCCATGTTGCAAAGGTGTCTTTTCTTTATCTTATGCCTTTATTTAAATGTGAAGGGATTAGTCACAACAAGGCTACTTGAGTCCCGTGGAATAGCTAGCCCCTAGGTTTTGCTCTGTGCGAAAGCAATGCGTCAGCGACAAGCCTTTTCGCCGTACACAAAATCCTAGTGATTGTGTTGTTTTTTCAACACTAAGAAAACTTAGAGTGCCTATGCCTCCACGTTTTCTTTTTCATTTTCAAGCATTTTGTGTAAATAATCGATAATCTCACGAATGCCATCTAATGAATTGACCAATATTTTTGGATCGACATAAGTAATCATACGGTTCTCAAGATTAGCTACAGCCGTAAAGTAGCGTGTTTTACTGTAATTAACAAGGCCCAATTGTTGAAGTACTGAATCATCAAAATCAAGAATTTCTCGAGCTTCTGTCACCAGTAATCCATAATTAACCACGTCTGTATTTAAAACAATTATACGAGCAGTTGCTGTATTAGATGAGCGGTTGTACAATATTCGTTCAAAATCAAGAACAGGTACAAGCTCACCACGAATTCTTGTAAAGCCTAAAAGATAATTAGGTAAATGAGGGATAGGTGTTACATGCTCTAATTTTTCAATTGAAATTGCTTGCTCCACAGGCACTGCGTATTCCTCTGTCCCACAAGCAAAAACGACTGCTTTGACACTTTCCATGCGGTCACATCCTTCTATTTGACTGTTAGTTTTTCGCCGATTCTTTGACGATTTCTACAAGTAAATCTGCTAATTTTTCTAATTCTTCTACTGGTATTTTTTCATTTGTTGTATGAATGTCTTCATAGCCAACTGATAGATTAACGGTAGGAATGCCAAAGCCTGCAATCACATTCGCATCCGAGCCGCCACCTGAAATACCTAATGTTGGTGTACGATCAATATTGCGTGCAGCTGCGATGGCTACTTGAACTACTTTATCTGTTTCTGTTACACGGAATCCTGGATACATCAGCTTCACTCCTACTTCAGCACGTGCGCCTAGTGAAGCCGAAACTTGCTCAAAAGTTTCCTTCATATGCTTTGTTTGTGCATCTAATTTAGCTTGGTCAATAGAGCGCGCTTCTGCTAAAATTGTCACTTCATCACAAACAATATTCGTCGCTTGTCCACCCTCAAAACGTCCAATATTTGCAGTCGTTTCTTCATCTAAACGACCTAGCTTCATTTGAGCGATACATTTTGATGCCACTGTAATAGCGGAAATACCCTTTTCAGGAGCCACCCCTGCATGTGCCGTTTTGCCAATAATCTTCGCAAAAATTTTCGCTTGGAATGGTGCTGCAGTCACGATGCCTCCCACTTTCCCATCACTGTCTACTGCAAAGCCATATTTCGCCTTAATCATGGTTGGATCTAGCTCTTTTGCTCCAACAAGCCCACTTTCTTCACCAGCCGTAATAATAAATTCAATATCTCCATGTGCAATATTTTGCTCTTTTAAACATTTTACCATCTCTAAAAGTGCTGCTAGACCAGCCTTATCGTCAGCACCTAAAATCGTCGTGCCATCTGATACGATATAACCATCTTCACGTAGAGAAGGTTTAATACCTTTCCCTGGAACAACTGTATCCATATGAGACGTAAAGTAAATTGGCTCCACATCTAATGTGCCTTTTAATGTAGCAATAATATTACCTGCTCCATGTCCATTACGCGTATGAGCATCGTCTTGGATAACTGTAAAACCAAGTGCAGTTAATTTTTCTACAAGAATTGGTGCAATTACTTGTTCATGTTTTGTTTCTGAATCAATTTGAACGAGCTCAAAAAACTCTTCTACTAAACGACTTGTCATGTTGTAAAACTCCCTTAGTTTACGTGTTTTGCCACGTTATAGTATATGTACTATTTTAGCACAAGGTCAGAAGAGTTGAAATCATTGAACAATCCTACCAAACTAAAAAGTCTGAGAAAAATTCTCAGACTTTCCCATATTGTTGAAAAAAGGTGATGCCAATAGCAGAAAAAGAACCTTTAGCAAGGCGAGGGGTTGATTTCCGTTCCGCCAGCGTCCTTTCCAGGGGGCGTCCGTTGAGCCGCTTCACTCACTGCGTTTCGCTCCAGAGTCTCACCTATGACGCTAAATCCCCTAGGAGTGACGCTGGCGCCACTCCAATCAACCATGTGCAAAAGTGTCTTTTCCTTAGCCCATTATTTGTCTTATTAGAGAAAGGATAGGTTCCTATTTTCAATGTGGAGAAGTGATGTGTGACAACACCCCTCCATAAAGAGTAGTGAATACCTTCTCTTTAATTGAAAACCTTTACTAATAAAAAAATATTTTTATAGATTGGAGTGGAGGGCTACTTGACTCCCGTGGGATAGCGAGACAGGCGAGCCTCTAAACGGAGCGGTAGCGAAGGAAGCGGCCTGGTACTCGCTCACAGGAAAGCAAGCAGCCTGCAACGGAAATCCACTTTCATCTTTCACAAAAGTTCTGTGGTAGTTTTATTTTCCAAAACTATGAAAAATTCTCAGACTTTCCTTAGGCATTGACAATAGCCTCTTTTTCTTTTTCTATAGCTTGTAGGTAGTTATTTGCTTTATTTTGTTTATCCTGTAAGCGCCAAATGGTATTATGTACATCGTCCTGAACCCGTGAAACTTGTTCTCTTGCTGTTGAAATTTTAGAATGGACAGACCATGCAGAAAAAATATCATCAAAGAAGTAGTCAGCAAACTTCACAAACCCATCTGTTTCTACATGCAGCGATTTCGTTGACATCTCATGAACATCCAATAATTCATTATGAAAACGTTGCAACGCGATTTGAGCCCGATGTAAATAGTTTTCTGACTGATCGAGTGCATCATGCTTTAAGTGAGTGGCAATCAGCCCGCCACCAAAGAAAGTATCCCAGGAGGAATAGCCACTAGCCGAATGAAGAGAGGCTGCTGCTTGCCCTAGCTTTGTTAGAGCTACTTCCCCCGCTTCCTCAGCCTCTTGAATTTCTGTTATGAGTTGCTTTGTTACCATTTCCTCATGTGCTAAATGCTCTAGCTTCTTTGCCTGAGCAACATCATGAAGCTGTAAGTACTTTTTCTTTTTCGCATAGATTTGTTGAAGTTCTTGTTGTAACGCCATTTCATCAAATTGAGCTAGCTTATTGGTTACTTGAACACTATCTTCTGTTAAATCCGCTTGCATTTTCTTCGCTTCACTAATCTTTAATTCAAGAACTGCTGCTTTATCAATTTTTTCAGCGCGTAGTTCATCTTGTTGTCCAGTCCACGTACGAATCATATTCATAAATGAGAAGCCATCCAATTTATCAAGTTTTGATCGAATTTGGTTGAGGGCTGTCGTATGTTTGTCTATTTCCTGTTGTGTATAGTGAATCTGCTTATGCAATAATTCGCTTTGCTCGTTTAATCTTAATGCCTTTCTTAGTTGTGCATGAATCTTTTCTTGCTCTGTTTGCAATTGCTTCCATTCCATTCATCTCAACTCCTCTTACTATATCAGTACGGATGGCAAGAAAAAATGTTTCACTTTTTAGCAATGAAAAACCTAGCAACTCATTAGCTACTAGGCTTGTACTCATTTTATAGAGGAATATTCCCGTGCTTTTTCTCAGGACGTGTTTCGTGTTTATTTGAAAGCATATCCAGTCCTTGAATCAGCTTCATACGTGTATCTCGTGGATCGATTACATCGTCTACCATGCCGCGAGATGCTGCCACATACGGGTTGGCGAATTTTTCTTTATATTCTTCAATTTTTGCTGCACGTGTTGCTTCTGGGTCATCTGATTTCGCAATTTCACGGGCAAAGATGATGTTCGCTGCGCCAGCAGCACCCATAACAGCAATTTCAGCATTTGGCCATGCAAATACAAGGTCAGCACCGATTGATTTAGAGTTTAAAGCAACGTAAGCGCCTCCATAAGCTTTACGTAAAATCACTGTAATTTTTGGTACTGTAGCTTCTGAATACGCATAAAGAATCTTTGCACCGTGTCGAATAATACCGCCATGCTCTTGTTTAACGCCTGGGAAGAAGCCAGATACGTCTTCAAATGTGATAATTGGGATATTGTACGCATCACAAGTACGGATGAAACGAGCTGCTTTATCAGAAGAATCAATATCTAATCCACCAGCAAGTACTTTTGGTTGGTTACAAACAAGCCCTACTGATTCACCAGCAATACGTGCAAAACCAACTACTACGTTCTTCGCAAACTCTGCATGTACTTCCATGAATGAACCTTCATCCACTACCTGCTCAACTACTTTGCGAACATCATATGGACGTGTTGTTTCGATTGGCACTGTATCCACGATTTCTGGACGGTAGTCATCCCCTTCAGGTCGAGCTTGTCGAGGTGCCTTTTCTTTATTGTTTTGTGGTAAATAGCTTAATAGTTTTTTAATTTCTTCAATTGCCTCTTCTTCAGATGGCGCACGGAAATGAGCATTCCCACTTACCGCATTATTTACTTTTGAACCACCTAAATCTTCAGCAGAGATTTTCTCACCTGTTACAGTTTCGATGACTTTAGGTCCTGTTATGAACATTTGAGATGTTTTATCCACCATTAAGATAAAGTCTGTGATAGCTGGCGAATAAACCGCTCCACCAGCACAAGGTCCCATAATAACAGAAATTTGCGGAATCACGCCTGAATAAATCGCATTGCGGTAGAAAATATGACCGTAGCCATCTAGAGACAGAACACCTTCTTGGATACGTGCACCACCTGAATCATTAATACCGATAAATGGTGTACCGTTTTTAGCAGCTAGATCCATCACTGTCGCCATTTTTTTGGCATGCATTTCACCAAGCGCCCCACCAAACACTGTGAAATCTTGGGAGAATAAGTATACTGGACGTCCGTTAATTTTACCGAAACCAGTAACTACACCATCACCAGGGCCTTCCATTTTATCCATCCCAAAGTCTACTGTACGGTGAGTAATAAATGGGTTGATTTCGAAAAATGTCCCTTCATCTAGTAGCAAATCAATACGCTCACGAGCTGTTAATTTCCCTTTTTCATGCTGTTTTTCGATGCGCTCATAGCCACCACCAAGTTCAATTACAGTCTTACGGTCATACAAGTCATTGATTTTGTCGAACATATCCATAATGATCACTTATCCCCTTTTCCACTTTTATCACATAATTCATATAACACCCCGAATGAGGATTTAGGATGCATAAATGCAACCTCTGCACCTCCAGCACCAGGTCCTGGCTCTTCCGATAATAGACGTACACCCTTTTCACGAAGCTCTGCCATACGCTCACGAATTCCTGTTACACCGAAGGCAACATGGTGAATTCCCTCTCCACGTTTTTCAATAAATCCATAAATGGCACTTTTATCACTCATTGGTTCTAATAGCTCTAATTTCACGTTACCTGCGTCGATAAATGCCACACGAACCTGTTGAGATTCTACTTCTTCTACTTTCATCAACTTTAAGCCTAAAGTTTCTGTATAATATGTAATGCGTTCATCAAGATCGCGCACTGCAATCCCAATATGGTCTACTTTCTCCATGGTGACATCTCCTTCTGTTATGGTACATACTCTATTTTACAGATTTTTTTGTCAAAACTCTACTACTTGAGAAATTTTTCAGATTTGCTAAACTATTTATAAGAAAAGAAGGAGCGAACGAGCATATGAGTAATAAAAAATTTCAAAAAATCGTTGTTTATAGCATGATCGCGATTATGCTAATCTCATCTCTAGCATTCGGATTATCCATGTTAGTTTAAGGCAAAGCCCGAGGCGTCCACGTTACTGTGGGCGCTCTTTTTTAGCCTTTAAGCCCTTAAATGACTGCTTTATTTCTAAATACCTGTCCATCTCCTCGATAAACTGATAGAGAGCGGCTTGAGCGATAAATTGTTCATGGTTTTGCGGTAAAGGCAGCTGAGAAAAATCACGTTTTACATATTCTAATTTTTCTCGATAATGACTTGCCGTATTCCCCGAATGAACATGCTCACCGAGGTCTTGTAAAAAATCTGCCACAATTTCAGCCTCTTGTACTATAACAGGTAGTGTCGTCACTTTTGGCAATACTCGTTCGATAATTTCTAGCTGCTGCTCACGCATATCAAAATACACATAGTAATCATTTTTTAGTCTCATAAAATGGTTTTCAACATCTTTAAACGCCAATGATTTTGCCTCTTCTAGCGTTCGGATTGCTTCAATGATTTCATGTCCATTCCATAGCGTGTCTCCTTGACGTAAATAGGTGGCAATTTCTAAAAAAATCTTGCTGTATAGCTCCTCAATTTTAACTCTGTAGTAATTTAATTCCTTTTGTATGTCTGGCATATACATATTAATGGCAATCCCTGTGCCATAACCGATTGCCATCAACGCTAATTCATTATAAACAAGTGCTAATGAAAAACCTTCAGCAGCATAAATATGCATTATAATTACAACACTAGAAATAAATCCATCTGCTACCTTTAATGATACAATGGTTGGAATGAATAACAGGAGCATGCCTGCTAATGTAAGCGGATGATAAGTAAAAAATTCAAAGCTTACAAAGGCAAAAAGCATTGCCACAATACTCGCGACCAATCGTGTATAAGCTGCATGAATAGATTTTTTTTTCGTTGGCTGCACACATAATATGGTTAGAATACCAGCAGATGCATACGAGGCTAAATCAAAATACTGAGCAATGGCAATAGCGATGGCCGCACCAATTGCTGTTTTTAAAGTTCGATAGCCGATTGAAAATTTCTTCAGGCCGACTGCCTCCTATCGTTTAGTACTCTTCACTCTTTTAGCTAATTATTTAGCCAATATTACAAAAATTTTAGTAATAATGAAACTATCTATACATGATGATAGTAGGAAGCCTACATAGATTCTGTGATCTATGAGGCTTTTCTACTTCATTTGAATTCATTTTTGTTATGCAAGAATAGAATTAAAGCTCATCACAATATTCTTCAAAGTTTGCTTGTAAGTTGGTCACAACGGACATTGGGTCATGCCCTTCAATTTCATAGCGACCAACTTCTGCAACTACTTGTCCATCTTTTAATAGAACGAAAGATGGTGAAGAAGGTAGGTGATCTTCTCCAAAATGATAACGTGCCGCTGCAGTCGCTTCTTTATCTTGCCCTGCAAACACTGTAACTAAATGATCGGGACGTTTATCGTAATGAACACATTGTGCCGCTGCTGGACGAGCGATACCGCCCGCACAACCACATACTGAGTTCACCATTACTAATGTTGTACCTGGGCGAGTAAACGCCTCTTCAACAGCTTCTGGTGTTTGTAGTTGTTCGTAACCCGCTGCCTCAATTTCAGCACGTGCTGTTTTTAAAATTTCCTGCATAAATAAATCGTAATCCATATTCATATAGCGATAGCTCCTTTCAAGTTCGCGTCCATTCAGCATGATTGCCTATAAAAATTTTTTGACGCTCATCCATCTCTTATCATAGCAGTTTGCAACGAATTTGTGCACCTACTTGCTCATCACAATTCAGTTGAATACTAAGATTCGTTTACTTGTCTTCCTGCTCTTCGTTAAATAAACGATCGACACCTTGTGTGACAGTCAGTTGTCCACTTAAAATTTGACGTTCAAGTAGCAGTACCTGTGCTTTACGCTGTGGATTCCCATAAAATTGATCAATTAAATGGTCGGTAATCATCGATTGAAACCACTCTTTTGTTTGTTGTTGTCGACGAGTAGCCCAATAGTGATTGGCTTCAACAATTTGCTTGAAATCTCCAATTGTCTCCCAAACCTTATCAAGTCCCCGTTTTTCTAATGAACTAACAGGCATTGCTGTAGACATCCAACCGAGTGTAGCGGGCTGTAAAAAATGCAAAATTTGCTTATACTCTGCAACCGTTTTTTTGGCTAAACGAATATTATCGCCATCTGCTTTATGCACGACAATGGCATCCGCTAATTCCATGATGCCTTTTTTCATGCCCTGCAATTCATCTCCTGCCCCTGTTAACACAAGGAGTAGAAAGAAATCAACCATCCCACGGACGTAGGTTTCGCTTTGCCCTACACCAACCGTTTCAATTAAAATCACATCATAGCCTGCCGCCTCACAAACTAACATTGTTTCACGGGTCTTTTTGTGAACACCCCCAAGGGTACCTGCCGATGGAGATGGGCGAACAAATGCAGTAGGCTTCTTAACGAGCTCTTCCATGCGTGTTTTATCGCCAAGAATACTCCCACCTGATAAGGAAGAACTTGGATCAATCGCAAGAACAGCTACTCGTTTTCCCATATCACAAAGCATTGTTCCGAAAGCCTCAATGAATGAACTTTTTCCCGCTCCTGGAACTCCGGTAATGCCAATTCGAATACTATTTCCTGTATGCGGAAGAAGCTCCTGTAATAATTCTTGTGCTTGCACTTTATGAGTAGCGTTGGCACTTTCAATGAGGGTAATGGCTTTTGATAAATGTGTGCGAGAGCCCACACGTACTTGTTGAGCAAGCTCTCCTACATTCATATTGTCTGCCTTTTTCTTTCGGAATTTTTTAGGTGTGCCATACTGCATACCGTCGTGAGTTGCCTCGACTCCGTCCATGACAAATAGCGCACTGTCTTCCATTCCTTTGTTTTTGTCCATTATTCAGACACTTCCTCATAGCCTAAACGTTTGTAGATTTCTTCAATAATTTTTTGTGCAGATACAGGAATCACTGTACCTGGTCCAAAAATGGCTACTGCACCAGCATCGTAAAGGAAGTCATAATCTTGCGCTGGAATAACACCACCAACAATAATGATAATATCTTCACGACCTAGCTTTTCAAGCTCCGCAATTAATTCAGGCACTAATGTTTTATGACCTGCTGCTAGTGAAGATACACCAATGACATGGACATCATTTTCTACAGCCATCTGAGCAGCCTCAGCAGGTGTCATAAATAATGGTGAAATATCTACGTCAAAGCCTAAATCAGCATAACCTGTTGCAACCACCTTGGCACCGCGGTCATGTCCATCCTGTCCCATTTTTGCTACTAAAATACGTGGACGACGTCCTTCATTTTCAAGGAATTCTTCTGTCATTTGCTTCACTTCCGCAATTTGCTCCTCATCTGAGAAATTGGCAGAGTAAACACCTGAAATAGAACGAATCACAGCCTTATGACGACCAGAAATCGCCTCGATAGCATCAGAAATTTCACCTAAAGAGGCACGCGCACGTGCTGCATCCACCGCCACAGCTAGTAAGTTCTCCTCACCATCTTGAGCAGCTTTTGTTAAACGAGCTAAATGTTTTTGAACTTCTGCTTCATCACGTGCTGCCTTCATCGCTTCTAAACGTTCAATTTGTTTTTGACGAACAATTGTATTATCAATATCCAAAATGTCAATTGGCTCTTCTTTTGCTAAGCGATATTTATTCACTCCTACAATGGTTTCTGTTTTAGAGTCAATTTTTGCTTGGCGTTTGGCTGCGGCTTCTTCAACCTTCATTTTCGGAAGTCCTGTTTCAATCGCTTTGGCCATCCCTCCAAGTGCTTCAATTTCTTCGATCAATGCCCAAGCGGATTGCGTAATTTCTTCTGTTAGTTTCTCCACATAGTACGAACCGCCCCATGGATCAATCACTTTCGTCATCGCTGTTTCCTCTTGTAAAAATAACTGTGTATTACGCGCGATACGTGCCGAGAAATCTGTTGGAAGTGCAATCGCTTCATCCAGTGCGTTGGTATGGAGGGATTGTGTGTGTCCCATTGAAGATGCATTCGCTTCGAATAATGTACGAGCCACATTGTTAAATGGATCTTGCTCCGTTAAAGACCAGCCCGATGTTTGAGAATGGGTACGTAATGCTAATGTTTTCGGATTTTTCGGATTAAATGTTGACATCATTTGTGCCCAAATACGACGTGCTGCACGCATTTTAGCTACTTCCATGTAATAATTCATACCGATTGCCCAGAAGAACGATAGACGAGGTGCAAAGGCATCGATATCAATTCCTGCTTTCAATCCTGTACGTACATATTCCAAGCCATCTGCTAACGTATAGGCAAGCTCAATGTCATTTGTTGCGCCAGCTTCTTGAATATGGTAACCAGAAATTGAAATAGAGTTAAATTTTGGCATATATTTCGCTGTATATTCAAAAATATCTGCGATGATTTGCATTGACATAGCTGGTGGGTAAATATATGTATTACGCACCATATATTCTTTTAAAATATCATTTTGAATTGTACCTGCTAATTTGTCTGGTGTTACCCCTTGCTCTTCAGCTGCCACAATATAGAAGGCAAGAACTGGTAAAACTGCTCCATTCATTGTCATAGAAACGGACATTTGATCTAACGGTATTTGATCGAAAAGGATTTTCATATCCTCAACAGAGTCAATAGCAACACCAGCTTTCCCTACATCCCCTGTTACACGTGGATGATCTGAGTCATAGCCTCGATGCGTCGCTAAGTCAAACGCTACAGAAAGACCTTTTTGCCCCATTGCCAAATTTCGTTTATAGAAGGCATTGGATTCCTCAGCCGTTGAGAAACCTGCGTATTGGCGAACGGTCCAAGGACGTGCTACATACATAGTAGGGTATGGTCCACGTGTATTAGGTGCAATACCTGCTACATCGTTTAAATGTTTCGCATCTTTAATATCTTCCTTCGTGTAAATATCTTTAATTTCAATCCCTTCATTTGTCATAAACTTGTCGTCAGACGCTTGTGGGGCTTCAGCTGTTAACACTTTTTCTATTTCTACTACATTAAAATTAGGCTTGCTCATCGTTGGACCTCCTTCATGCTCGCAAACACGGACTGTAATTTTTCAATGATGTTCTGTCCTGCGAAAATAAAGCCGTTTAAACCATTTGCTAACCATGCTTCTTCTTCATCTTTAAATTTACCTGCAACATCTATAAGCACATTTGCTGGTTGTGCAGCTAAAATAGCCGGTACAAGTGCCTTTGTATCATCGTCACTGCCTGCAATTACAACATACTTAGCCTCTGTAGCCTGCAACCAAGCAATCGCCTCTTCAGCAGTTGCCACTGGCTCACTTTTTTCTGGAACAAGACCAACTGTATTTAAGAAACCAGCTACAAAATCTGCACGTGGCTTAGAGCTTTTTAATGACCCTAATGCTAAAATACCTGTTTTCACATCAGCTGCTGTCATTTCTGCACGCAACTTCTCAAATGGAACAGCAATACGTTTGATATCAGCAAATAATGGGTTTGTATCCTGCTCAAGTACATCTGCTGGATTTGCATAAATATTCGTTCCAATTAATGATTGCTTACGTGTTGATGCAGCTTTGATTCGAGTATGATAAGTGGTTGCCACTTCTTCCGCAAGCTTGCCAGACGCTATATATTCATCCATCCCGCCAGCAGCCTCGATATCTAAAAATAATGCCCACGCTTCTTTTACAAAGTCTGCTGTTAACGACTCAATAAAATAAGAGCCTCCTGCTGGATCTGTCACTTTCAAAACATTTGTTTCTTCTTTTAATATTAATGATACATTCCGAGCGATACGAATCGATTGTTCCGTAGGCTTCGTTAACACATCATGCGGATGAACAGTAAAGAGATCAGCTCCACCAATTAAACCAGAAAGCGCTTCATTGGAAGAACGTAATAAATTGACATACACATCTAATTTAGAAAAGCTTCTTAGTGATGTTTCAGCAACCGTTGGGATTTTTACACTGTCTGTCACACCATAAGCAGATGAGAACGCTTTCCAAAGTACTTTAAAAGCACGAAGTTTGGCAATTTCCGTAAAGAATTGTGTATCAATGGCAAAGATTACAAAAAACTTCTTCGAGAATGCTTCAAAGCTTTCTTCCTGTTCTGCAAACTTGGCTGCTAATGCAAGTGCATAGGCTAGCTCTTGTACTGCGTTGGCACCTTCATTGTGATAAACGGTCGTGTCAGCACTGACTGAGCGCACGTTCGGAAATGCGTTGAAAGAGATCGGGTCCTTAGAAACAATGAAACCTTTAACTGCTTCACGTTGATCCTCTGCAATATTGTCAAATACTGCTAATAATGGGTCTTTTGTATTTTTAATAGTAATTTTAAATGAATATTCTGAGAAATATGATGCTAATTTGACCAATACTTCTTCTGTCCAATCAAACTTCACACGACTATCCACTGTAATCACTTCATTGCCTCGCGCTAAACTATCTTCAAGCTGTGCAAAAAATGCTTCACTTGTATCAGCGTGAATTTGCTGTGCCACCTGAAACGCTTGACTATTTTGTAGGGAACGGATTGTGGCAACTTGTAAATCAAGCTCTTCTCCAAGCTTAGCTACTAAACTTTCTTGCGTGTAAAGCGGCTGTAATGTAACACCTTCATTTGTTTTGGAAAATAGTGACTCAAATGGTTTCCCTTTTAAAGCTTTGATTGCTGCATCTTGCCAGTCTGAATAGGCTGGTTTTTCAAATTCAATATTTTTCATGTTGTTTGACATGCGGACGCTTAATCAGCTTCCCCCCTTAGTAGTTTCTATTTGTTATTCTACATGACAAATTGCGACTCGAAAAGCATAAAAAAAATCGGAAACCCTTATACAGCAGGTTTCCGACGAGTCATCAGTAGACTGACGTTGAAGATTTATTTGTATTTTCGAGTATTTCTTTCACTCTATTTAGGAATTTACCACATACAAGTCCATCCAACACACGATGATCTAATGATAAACATAAATTCACAATATCACGTGCAGCAAACATTCCACCTGGTAAAACGACCGGTTTTTTTACAATGCTTTCCACTTGAAGAATCGCTGCTTGTGGGTAATTAATGATCCCCATCGATTGAACAGAGCCAAATGCTCCCGTATTATTAACAGTAAATGTACCACCAGTAATGTCACCCATTGCCAATTTACCTGTACGAACTTTATTGGCAAGTTCATGGATTTCTTTAGCAATTCCTTTAATGGATTTTTCATCTGCGTGTTTTATAACAGGCACAAATAGGGCATCATCTGTTGCTACTGCAATCGAAATATTGATGTCATGCTTTTGGATAATTTTATCTTCCGCCCACATTGAATTCAGCATTGGGAATTCCTTTAATGCTTGAGCAACTGCTTTTACAAAGAAGGCGAAATATGTAAGATTAAAGCCCTCTTTTTGCTTAAATTCATTCTTTAAGCTATCACGATAAGACACTAAATCTGTTACATCCACTTCCATCATCATCCAAGCATGTGGTGCTTCATGGACACTTTTTACCATATTATTTGCAATCGCACGACGCACTTTTGTCACTGGAATTTCAATATCTCCAGGATGAACAGGTACAGGTGCAACTGCTTTTTCCACTTGTTGCTGTGGTGCTGTCGGTGCTGGCTCAACTGTAGGTTGCACCGTTGATAAAGTTGGTGCGACATCATTTGCTGTAGGGATATTGCCAGTTTCAATTAGCTTTATCAGGTCTTTTCTTGTGATACGACCACCTTCACCTGTGCCCGTCACTTGATCGAGTGCAATATCGTGCTCCTGTGCAAGTCGAAGAACGGCTGGTGAGTAGCGTACTTTATCTTTACGCGTCTCTTTTGGTGCAGCTGCTGGAGCTGCCACCTGCTGTGGTGCCTCCTGTTTCTTTTGAACACCAGCATTTAAAATAGCTGTGCTTACTGCTGATTTTTTTTCAGCTGGTGGAGGTGGTAATTCGCCCTCTCCAGCTATTTCAATCGAGCATACGACTGCCCCAACTGGCAAGGTTTGACCTTCTTGCGCAAGAAGCTCCGTAATAACCCCTTCAAATGATGATGGGATTTCAGCATTTACTTTATCTGTAACAACCTCTGCTAATGAATCATATTTTTTAACTGTATCTCCAGGCTTAACAAGCCATTTTTCAATTGTACCTTCTGTTACACTTTCGCCGAGCTGTGGCATTGTAATATTTTGAACTGACATCCTTTATTCCTCCCATCAATTAAGCCTAGGCGTCCTTGTACCTGATGCAGCGCTAAAATCATTAAACGTAGATAGGCAATTAGACAAATTTTGACTTACCTACACGTAAGTCAAAATCTGTTCATCCGTCTGAGGCTTTTCGTTTTTTCATTCAGCCTTATTGTGATCTGTTAGAACGCAGCAAGTTCTCGCATTGCACGTTCAACTTTATCAGGATTAATCATAAAATATTTCTCCATTGTTGGTGCATATGGCATGGCTGGCACATCAGGTCCTGCTAGACGTTGAATTGGAGCATCAAGCTCAAATAAACAATGTTCTGCAATAATCGCGGCAACTTCACTCATGATACTGCCTTCTTTATTATCCTCTGTGACAAGTAATACTTTGCCTGTTTTACTTGCAGCCTCAATAATCGCTTCTTTATCAAGAGGATAAACCGTACGCAAATCAAGGATATGAGCGGAAATACCATCTGCAGCTAGACGTTCAGCCGCTTGGAGGGCAAAGTGCACTGCTAAACCATACGTAATTACTGTTACATCGTCCCCTTCACGTTTCACATCTGCTTTACCAATTGGTAATGTGTAATCATCTAGCGGTACTTCACCTTTTATTAAGCGATACGCGCGTTTATGTTCGAAAAATAATACCGGATCTTCATCACGAATCGCCGCTTTCAGTAAACCTTTTGCATCATATGGTGTTGATGGTATGACAATTTTCAAACCTGGTGTCCCAGCAAAAAGTGCTTCAACGGATTGTGAATGATAAAGTGCACCGTGGATGCCTCCACCAAAAGGAGCACGGATGACCATTGGACAAGTCCAATCGTTATTGGAACGGTAACGAATTTTCGCTGCCTCCGAAACGATTTGATTGACAGCTGGCATAATGAAATCAGCAAATTGCATTTCTGCAATTGGACGCATACCATACATTGCAGCACCAATTCCAACGCCTGCGATGGCACTTTCTGCAAGTGGTGTATCTAGCACGCGATATTCGCCGAATTGATCGTATAGTCCATTTGTGGCTTTAAATACCCCACCTTTACGACCAACGTCCTCTCCTAAAATGAAAACACGCTCATCACGTTCCATCTCTTCTTTCATTGCTAATGTAATCGCATCAATATAAGACATAACTGCCATTACATGTCACCTCCGTCCACTGGTGCATAAACATATTTAAGTGCATGCTCTGGTTGTGCATATGGAGCCGCTTCTGCATAATCTGTTGCTTCATTTACTTCAGCCATCACACGTTGTTCCATTTCAGTGCGAATTGTTTCTGTCATAACGCCAGCATCCATCAGATACTTTTCAAATAATAGAATCGGATCTTTTGCTTTACCTTCTGCAATATCTTCAGCCGTACGATATTGACGATCGTCATCATCTGAAGAATGGGCTGTTAAACGATATGTCACCGTTTCAATTAAGCTTGGACCTTCTCCATTACGTGCACGGTCTGCTGCTTCTTTTACCACTTTATACACTTGTAATGGACATTTACCATCTACCGTCACACCCGGCATACCGTAACCAATACCACGATCAGATACTTTGGCACAGCCTAATTGACGTTCAACTGGCACAGAGATAGCATATTGATTGTTTTCTACCATAATAATAACGGGTAGCTTATGAACACCCGCAAAGTTTGCTCCTTCATGGAAATCTCCTTGGTTAGATGAACCTTCCCCAAGCGTAACGAAAGAAACAAAATCTTCTTTTTGTAGACGTCCAGCAAGCGCAACACCAACTGCGTGCGGAACTTGCGTTGTGACAGGAGATGATCCTGTTAGAATACGATTTTTCTTTTGACCAAAGTGACCTGGCATTTGACGACCACCGGAGTTTGGATCTTCTGCTTTTGCAAATGCAGACAACATCAGTTCTCTTGGTGTCATACCAAAATGTAAAACCACACCCATATCACGATAATATGGTGCAATATAATCCTTATTATTATCAAGTGCAAAGGCTGCTCCAACTTGTGCTGCCTCCTGGCCTTGACAAGAAATAACAAACGGAATTTTACCAGAGCGATTTAATAACCACATACGCTCATCTAATCTTCTGGCCATTAACATTGTTTCGAACATAGCAAGTACATCTTCATTTGACAAACCTAAATCTTCATGTTTGATTTGTACATCTTGCATACGAACACCCCTTTCGTATTATAGAGAAATAACTATCTTATCCTATATCCCCACATTTGGATACGTTAGTTATGAAATTCAGAAAATTAAAAATGGATAGCACGATCATCAACCGCTAAAGCAGATTCCACTAAAACCTCATTTAACGATGGATGTGGATGAATAGCCTGACTAATTTCCCATGGCGTTGCATCTAATACTTTCGCTAATGATGCTTCCCCAATTAAATCGGTCACATGAGGCCCTACCATATGAATACCCAAAATATCATCTGTTTCTTCATCCGCAATAATTTTGACAAAGCCCTCTGCCTCACCATTAACTAATGCTTTCCCAATAGCCTTGAATGGGAATTTACCAATCTTTAATGAAAATCCACGTTCTTTTGCCGCACGCTCTGTCAAGCCAATGCTGGCAACCTCTGGATATGAGTAAACACATTTTGGTACTTTCAAATCATCCAATTTCTCTGTTTTACCTGTTGCAATATGTTCAATAGCTGCCATTCCTTCATGAGAAGCAACATGTGCTAATTGTAAGCCACCAATCACATCTCCTATAGCATACATATGGGATTCCTTCGTTTGATAGGAATCATTCACCTTAATAAAGCCATTTTCAACTTCGATTTCTGTATTTTCTAAGCCAATACCTTGCGTATTCGCCTCACGTCCTACACAAAGTAATAGTTTATCTGCTTCAAAAATTTCTTCTTTATCATCCACCGTCGCTGAAATGAAAACGTTATCATTTTCAATTTTGAATGTACTCGCATCTAGTCGAGCATTTGTCACAATGCGAACACCTCGTTTTTCAAGCTGTTTCGTCACTTCTTTGACGATATCTGCATCTTCTGCTGGTAAAATCGATGGACCGTATTCGACGATCGTTACATACACACCAAAATCGCATAGCATAGATGCCCACTCAATTCCGATGACACCGCCACCAACGATTAATAATGATTTTGGTAATTTTTCTAACGCTAAGGCATGATCTGAATTCAGCACATATTGCCCATCAACCGTTAAGCCTGCCATTCCACGAGGCTTTGAACCCGTTGCAATGACAACGTTTGTAGGAACAAGCATTTCATTTTCATCACCATTGGACATCTCTACAGAAATCGTGCCTGGCATAGGAGAGAAAATAGATGGCCCTAAAATTCGCCCTGTACCCTGATAAACATCTATTTTGCCTTTTTTCATCAGTGTATTCACACCTTGACTTAATTGCTCAACGATGGCTTGTTTTCTAGCCTGAACTTTGTCAAATTGCAATGTCACACCTTCAATATCGACACCATAGTCACTAGCTGTTTTATTAGCCATGCGATATACTTCCGCACTTCGAAGTAAGGCTTTACTTGGGATACAACCTTTATGCAAGCAAGTTCCGCCTAAGCGTTCACGTTCTACAATAGCTGTTTTCAAGCCCAACTGCGCAGCTCGAATGGCAGCAACATATCCGCCTGTACCTCCACCTAAGATGACAACATCATAATTTTGAGCCATGTTTATTCCCCCTTTTGAGAAAAATGCTAAAGTAATCTATCTATTAAACAACCAACTTACCAATTTTCCAACGGTTAGTTCTTGCTTTAGAAGAGCTTTAGCTTCACTTCATCGAGATCCTTATTTCTGGTTGAAAATAGAAGAAGTCGACAATGCGACTTCTCATAATGTATCAACCATGTCGATTAGCGACCGTGTAAAATATTTTTTTCATTTTTTAAGAATTGGCTGCGAGATTTCGCTACACGAGCGATACGTTCCTCAGCTAAGCGATTCGCTGCCACATATGTTGGAATGCCATCCCGTTTAGAAATAGCAAAGATTTTTTCAATACTATCATAAATACCATCAACGCGTTTCATTGCACGTTCACGATTATAACCATATAATTCATCTGCAACGTTTATCACGCCACCAGCATTAATCACATAGTCTGGTGCATAGACGATACCTAATTCATGCAAATAGTCACCATGGCGAGAATCTTTTAATTGATTGTTAGCAGATCCAGCAATCACTTTCGCTTTTAGTTGTGGAATTGTTTCATCGTTTAAAATAGCGCCTAATGCACATGGTGAGAAAATATCGACTTCCTGCGCATAAATTTCATCGGGTGCCACTGCAATAGCGTCGAAGTCATTAACAACTCGATCAATGGCTGCCTGATTGATATCTGTTACAACAAGTTTTGCCCCTTCATTATGTAAATACTCGCAAAGCTTGTAGGCTACATTTCCTAGACCCTGTACAGAAACTTTTAATCCTTCTAATGAATCGGAACCAAATGCTTCTTTTGCCGCCGCTTTCATACCACGGTAAACGCCATACGCTGTTACTGGAGATGGGTTACCTGAAGAACCAAATGCAGGAGAAATTCCTGTTACATAGTTTGTTTCTTCATGGATTAAATCCATATCAGATACCGTTGTACCTACATCTTCAGCTGTAATATAACGGCCATTCAATCCTTGGATGAAACGACCTAATGCACGAAACATTTCTTCATTTTTATCTTTAAATGGGTCACCTATAATGACCGTTTTTCCACCGCCAAGGTTTAAACCAGCTGCAGCATTTTTGTAAGTCATACCCCTTGCTAAACGTAACGCATCTTCAATAGCATTTTCTTCTGATGCATATGTCCACATACGTGCTCCACCTAGTGCTGGTCCAAGTGTTGTATCATGGATAGCGATAACCGCTTTTAACCCTGATGCTTCATCTTGGCAAAATACCAATTGTTCATAATCATACTTTTCCATATACTTGAAGATTTCCATGAAACTCGCCCCTTTGCTTTGGAAAGTGCATCCCCAAATGCCCATCCAATCAAGTTTTATCTAACAATCCTGTCTCCATCGCGTTGCCATCTCAGTAAAACTGAGCCCCTCTTATTCAGTAGGTGTTTAGACCCCAATGTATGAAGAAAAAATTGTTTAGTAATGGATAATATTGCTCCACTTATTTTTACAATACTGACAAATTCACAATTTCGCAACTATTATTACATATTCTTATTTAAGTAAGAATTTTCTAAACATTCTGTTACAACCGCTACTTTATGTCCTTCCTCGTTTTTATTTAAAAATATTATATTGATTTCTCCCTTCCTTGACATTCCATCATCCACAGGTACAATTAATCATAGGAATAAGGAGGGGTATGCATGGCCCGTTTAGCTGCATTTATTGTAATGCTTATTCCAGGTCTTATGGCTGCAGGTGGCATTAAATTTATGCGTGATACATTATTTGGTAAACTCATTTCACCATTCCCATTTTTATGGCTACAATTTGTAGTAGGTGTTATTTTCTTTGTAATAGGCTTTGGGTTTTTCGCAGGATTTTTACTACATCGCGACCGAAAAAATGGAAAAGTAGCACCACGCTTTCAGAAAAAATAAAAATAGCTATCCACATAAGTCTCACCGACTTACTGGATAGCTATTTTTATAGACGCTGCTGTGCTGCGATGACTCTATCAGGATAATCTGTAATCCAACCAATCACAGCATGGTGTGGATTTGTTAAGAAAGGCTCCGAGCCATCTATTGCATAAAAACGGCATGCTTTCTCACTTGTGACACAAGCCTCTAAGTATCTTGGTTTATAATATCTTTTATGCATATGGACACAGTCAGCCGCTTGATAATCAGCTAGCAAATCCCATTTTATTTTTTTCGTAGCAATAAAAGCTGTTTCATATTCAGGTCTATGCGCTTTCACAATCTCTAGAAGCTCGTAGTGAAAGGACGAAAAATGACTTCCCGTTGGCAGAACTAAGCCTCGAAGGAAGTTAATCAGACCACTCCTATTGTCCAGGATCGTTGATTTTAATTCAATATTCAATGGCAGCTGCTGTTGATTTGCCCATGCTAAAACTGCATCAAATGCTGGTATTTTATACGATGAAAATAGACGTCTCCAAGGCTTTCCTAGTTTAAAGCGCATAAGCTCCTCTATCGTACAATCACTCACCAGTTTATTGGTGCCGACGAGTCTTGATAACTGTGGATCATGATAGATTACAGGTAATCCCTCTTTTGAAAATTGAATATCTAATTCAATCCCGTCCGCCCCTAGCTCTAATGCTTTTTCAAAAGCCTGAAAGGTATTCTCCAATGCATAAGCAGATGCACCTCGATGTGCAAAGACAGGGATACATGATGAATTAGACATTTAGCTCACCAAATTCGAGCAGGAATTTACCATTCGTCATTTTGCTTAATAACGATGATTTTCTACCAATTTGAATATACGTACCAGGATGTGCCTCTTTTGTTACAATAATTTCTTCTTTTCCGACATGACGCATTTCATCCATTAATATTTTAACTTCACGATCTAATGTTAAGGCTTCAGCCTTTAATTTTGTTAAAGCTTGCTTTGTCTCTTCAAATGAAGCCGTTTGTTCTTTGGACATTTGATTGAGAAATGGCAATAAGCTTTTCATTTTCGTCTCATGGGCAGAAATTTCTGCTTGAATTTCTTTTAGCTGCGCTGCTTTTTCTTGCATGACAGAATTATTTTCTTGCTTATTGATGCTTTCAATTATCAAATCCGTTCGGCGCTCTAAGCGATTGCCTGAAATGGCCGTGACAATGGTATTTTTAGCTACCGCACGTCCCCCAATAATTTTACCTTTTCGTTCATCCACATAAATGGAATGGGCAGAAAGCTGTGAACCTAGCGCATAAAAACCAATATGAATACTATCACCTGCAAATAAATTCGCTTCATTCACATGCTTTACAAATATATTGCCCCCCGCTTCCACTATTGTTGAACCGAGTCCAAAAATGCCCCCACGAATATAAACGTCACCCTCAATGGATTTAATAAGCTTGGCACCGCTTACACCCTCTGCACCATCGATGGAAATATCACCAGTCGCAATCACTGTATAGCCACTTGTCACCGTTCCTTTAATACTAAGTGAACCATTAAATTCGAGATTGCCTGTTTCCACTCCAACATCACCGTTTATAGGAAGGTGTCGGTTTACACCAATCATCCCCTTAACATCATCTAAAACACCGGCAATTTTCGAGCGGATTACAACTTTTCCGTCCTCTTCCACTTCATAGGCAGATTTTGTATCGTATTTTATAGGAAAATCTCGCCCCGGTACAGCAGCAACTACTTCACCTAGCACATTTTTCCCTGCTTTACCTAATGTAGCAGGAATCTTTTCACCTAGCCATGAGCCTTCTGAAATTTCTGAAATGAAATTCATATCATAGTAATCTGCTTTACCGTCGTCACGAATGACCGGCTTTCTCTCTGGTTTAGGTAAGTATGTAATTTGTGCATCCATTCCTGCTACAGGTGGTTCTCCTTGAGCAATTAAAAATGCTTTTCCTGGCTCAGCCTTCGAAATATCAAAATCTAATATTCCATGTACAATGCCTTTTTCTTCAAGTGTTTCATGTACTTGTTGTGTCAATTTTTCGTGATTATTTTGAATATATTCGAGCGTTTCATATATAAAAATAGAGGCTGACATTTTATCACGTGCTATTTCAGCTTCCACATTCGGAAGCCAGCGACCAATTTCAACCAGGCTTGTATTTTGGGTTGACAACACGGTTTTTAAAATTGAAAAATTAGATAATTTAAGTCGTGGATGACTACGTAGAATGCTATCAAATTCTTTTAATGGGAAACCGGCATTAAAAGTAAGCATAAATACCTTGCCATTTTCTTCAGAAATTTCGAAGTTTTCATTTCGAACTAGAATCAAGCTACCTCCTCCTTCCCTCTACATGTAAGTATATACAATCACCTTCCATTTGTTTAGAGACCATTGTCACTACCTAGAAAGAAAATAGTACTACTAAACCATTAATGTATCCGACAATATTTTATTTTTTAAAAAATAAATTAGTTATTTAACACTATTTTTCTGCTTGTTTTTGTGTTTTTTTATTATAATTGCTGATATTTTCTAAGTTATTCCATTAGATTAGATTGAACAATCGTATTCCTAGAACAGGTAGTAAGGGGTTGCATCGCACTTAATCATAGTTCTTTTTAGTTCTTTTATACTACATTTTTTTAATTTTTCAATAGGTCATCAATACATATTTGGCTATTTTCAATATAGTAAGTGGAACCAATTTGTTTCAATTGCTCACGATTCATATAATTCATACTTATTTTACCATCTAATGCGACACGCACCTCAAATAAATTTTCCTCTATTTGTGTGATTTCTAGCGAATTCATTCCATCCAGTTGGAAATTTACAGTTTTCATTTTGAACACCTACTTTATAATTACTTCTCAATCAATGAATGCAATAAAAAAATACCCCAAACGGATGGGGTAGAAAAAATAAACTATTACCAAGCAGTATAACCAAAGTCATAAGTAAAATCTACTGTTGCCTTATTTGCCTATATTTTTATTTGATGTTTATGAAGAGGCGTAGCATTATCTTTTGCTTTTTTGCTGAAATTAAGGCTTAAGGTAACAAAGTTTAAGTACATGAGGGTACATTTTATAGAAAATAAACCAAGGCTTTTTTGCGGAACAATCCAACCCATTTCGATTATAAGAAACATAAAAATACGCCTTTCTAAACAGTGGTTAAACTGTCTAAAAAAGGCGTTATAAAAATATGCAGTATAATTGCTATAATCAGTTTTTCTGTCAATGTCCGCTAAGACTAGGCGTTTAGCTAGCCATCATATCAATGCGGATTTTGTCTGCGATCATGGCAATGAATTCACTATTTGTTGGTTTGGATTTTAAGTGATGCACAGTGTAGCCAAACATCGACGAAATGGATTCATAATTGCCACGATTCCACGCAACCTCAATGGCATGTCGGATGGCACGTTCCACGCGAGATGGTGTCGTATTGAATTTTTTCGCGATTTCCGGATATAAAATTTTTGTCACAGATCCTAGTAGCTCAATATCCTCAAAGACCATTTGAATGGCTTCACGTAAATAAGAATACCCTTTAATATGTGCAGGTACACCGATTTCTTTAATGATGGCCGTAATCGTGCTGTCTAATTGATGCTGATTTAATTTTTGAGGTACTGTCGGTTGTAACACGCTTGTCTTTTTCGGAAGTGTCGCCTTCTGTCCAGCACAATGTAGAATTTTTTGTACCAATTGATCGAATTCAAATGGTTTTAGCATGAAATAGGAAGCCCCTAAATCGACCGCTTGTTTCATGACATCTTCCTGGCCAAAAGCTGTTAGCATAATGACTTGGATGGATGCCATTTTCTCATTTTGATACATGGACTCTAATACAGCTAAACCGTCAAGATGAGGCATTATTATATCTAGAAGTAAAATATCTGGTGTGAATTCCTCAAGCATTTGTAGACAAACTTTCCCATTTGAAGCAGTTGCAATAATTTCTATTTCGGCATGTCCTTGAAAATACTGCTCCATTGTTTTTAATAACTCACGATTATCATCTGCAATCGCTACTTTTACCTTTGTCATTTCAATTCCTCCTTCTGGACTTGCTTTGAACACCTCAAAGCGTTAACCTAACCCCTAAATGCCGTTTTTGGCACACTGTGGAATTTTCGACATTTTTGTTTTAAAAACCTTTTCTATTTCCAAAAATGAGTATGTAGTCCGATACTTTCTTTTTATATCGACAAGTTACGCTAAATAGCTGCAACCTGTCGAATGCTCTTATTACTTATTTTAGATAAAAAATGTAGATAAAACTACAGTTTTTTTAAATATCATGACTCCTTCAGGAAGTTATCAGAAATACTTGTTGAAAAGGTAAAAATCCGCGTAGCTTCCTGCGGCTCTTGCTATGCTCACGGAAAAAAGCGGATTTTTACCATTCATCATTTTTTTAGGAAGATCTTCTTAACATTTCTGCTACAGTTAGTGCTGCTCCTTTTTTCGGCTCCTCAACAAACATATGTGTCACAGCACCGACAAAACGTCCGTCTTGAATGATAGGACTGCCACTCATTCCCTGCAAAATACCACCAGTTTTTTCGATGAGCTTTTTGTCAGATACTAAAAATTCAAGGCGTTCATTTTCAACTTTTGTAATTTCAATCGTAAAGGATTCCACCTTACTGCCTTCAATGGCTGTATAGATTTCAGCTTTCCCAGCTTTTATATCTTTTTCGTGCATAATTTCTATGGCTTTGGGCAATCTTTGTTGATAACCCTCTTCCCAACGGCCAAAAATACCATAAATAGTATTTTTATCTATACTGCCTAGTCGTTCTTGGTGCTTTTCAATGGAGGAAATTTTATAGCCTGGTTGACCCGGTGTGCTTTTACGAATTTGTTGGATGGAAGCTAAAAATATGGAGCCTGCTTTAAAAACAGGGGCTTCTTGTAGGGTTGAATCGACAATTTGATGACCTAGTGCACCGTAATTTTTTGTCTCTGGATCAATATAAGTCAGTGTTCCTACTCCATCTGTTTCATCTTTTAAAAAGGAAATGACATGCTCTGCTTCTTGGTCTTGTAACTCCAGTGTAATTTGTTGGCCACCACTATTGATCGTCCATTTCTGTTGGCCATCCTTTGCCACAGCTTGTTTGGCATCAGCAAGAGATTTTACTGGGACATCATTTATTTTTTCAATCACAGCACCTCCCTTCATCCACTGATTGGAAGCTAACAGTACATCATGTGCTACAAATACATGTGATAATTGAAGTTGAATTCCAATCGCTTCGCCCATTGGTATAAGCTTTTTGGCGGCAAAAGCTTGTATAGGCAACACTAACAAAAAGATGAGCATAGGCAAAATGACTAATTGACGCCAATGACGATTCATACGACACCTCCTTTTCATTTTTGTCTTTTTACTATGTGTTGTTGTGCCATTCTTATAAGCGGTAAATATTTGTGCAAAATGAAAAAAGCCAGAAACAGCAGACACTGTTCCTGGCATAAAAATTTAACGCATCTGTTTTTTTCGTTCATCCGCCATTTTTAAAAGTTCCGTTGCATGCTGTAATGTTAAGGCAGTAATTTCTGTTCCGGACATCATGCGACTTACTTCTTCAATTCGAGCATCTTGATCAATTTCTGATAAAGATGTAAATGTTCGATCATGCTCCACTTCTTTTTTTATAAAGTAATGATGATCAGCCATAGCAGCAACTTGCGGTAAATGTGAAATACATAAAACTTGAGAATTAACGGAAATCGCGGCTATTTTTTCTGCAATGGCTTGCGCCACACGGCCACTGACACCCGTATCAACCTCATCAAAAATAATGGATGTAATGCCATTAGAAGAGGAAAAAATGGTTTTTAATGCAAGCATCATGCGCGATAATTCTCCGCCTGATGCAATTTTTGGTAAAGACTTCGGCGGTTCTCCAACGTTTGTAGAGATATAGAAAATGATCTGATCTTTCCCGTTAGCATCAAAATATGGTAATTCATCGAAATTGACAATAAATTTTGCTTTTTCCATATGTAATTCACGTAACTCTGCCATAATTGCTTCACTTAATTGCTGGGCGGCAGCTTTACGTACAGTTGAAAGTTCACTCGCCAGATCACTGAGCACAGCTTCCATTTCTAACACACGTCGTTCTTTCACTTGCAATATTTCATCACGATTCAACAGCTCATTTAACTCTGTTTTAATTTTTTCGTAATACGCTAAAATTTCTTCCACTGTTGAACCATATTTGCGCTTTAAATTTTGCAATAACGCTAAACGTTGCTCAACTTCATTTAAACGAGCTGGATCAAATTCTAATTCATCTAATACATTTTTGACCTGATAGGCTGCATCCTGCAAGGCATAAAACGCAGTTGTCACCGCTTCAGAAGCTTCTTTAAATTGTTCGTCAACTGTTGCAGCATCTTCTAGCGCGCCCATAGCTGCACCAATCCAATCGAGTCCTTTCGATTCGCCTTGAATGGCCTCATAAGCTGCACTAGAGCGTTCAAAAATTTTATTGAAGTTCATAAGACGGCGACGTTCATCTAGGAGCTCGTCTTCCTCACCTAGCTTTAAATTAGCTTCCTCTAGCTCTTTTATTTGGAATTGATACAAATCAATCCGTTGTGCCATCAATTGTTCATCGATGGATATGGAGGCTAAGTCTTTTTTGAGTAAACGGTATTCCTCATAGTGAGTACTATACGTTTTTTGAATAGGTGACAGCTCTTCCTCTGCAAACTGGTCAAGCAAATTAATATGCTGTTTTTCATCCATCAACTCTTGATTTTCATGTTGACCATGAATATCAATGAGACTTGCCCCAATATCTCTTAAAACGGATAAGGGCACAAGCTTTCCATTTACACGGCAAATACTTTTACCAGAATCATTTAAATCACGGCGTAAAATAACGGTATCTTCTTCTATTTCAATGCCTGCTTCTTCTAATTTTTTCAGAACGGGATGAATGGAACTCGAAATTTGAAATAAGCCACCCAATTCTGCCTTTCTTGCGCCATGACGAATAAATTCAGTATTGCCTCGTCCCCCCGCAAGTAAATGCACAGCATCAATGATAATGGATTTTCCAGCACCCGTTTCCCCTGTGAGTACAGTTAAGCCTTCTGAAAAACTCACTGTCAAATCCTCAATGATAGCAAAGTTTCGAATACTAAGCTCTCTTAACACAAATTGTCACCTCTGAATCAAATTCCCCATTTTTTAAAGCATGTCTAATAAGCGATTTTTTGTATTTTCACGCTCATTTTCATTTCGACAAATAATTAAAATGGTATCATCTCCAGAAATTGTACCTAAAATTTCTGGCCAATCTAAATGATCAAGTAAGGATGCAATCGCATTCGCATTCCCTGGGAGAGCTTTCATCACTAAAAAGTGAGATGCGCCATCAATACTTACAAATGCATCTGCTAATGCACGATGTAATTTTTGGACTGGGTTGAAACGCTGATCTGCGGGCAGACTATATTTATAGCGACCATCCTGTAATGGTACTTTTACTAAATGTAGCTCTTTTATATCGCGTGATACCGTAGCTTGTGTCACATTATAGCCTGCTTCTTTTAAAAAATCGACTAAATCATCTTGTGTTTCAATTTCATGATTGGCGATAATATCCCGAATCCGTATATGTCGTTGTCCTTTATTCAACGAAATCACCTCTTATAAATAATAGTATATGTGTATAATCACCCTACCATTTTCAACAAAAAAGCACAAGAAAAAACACGGCTCAATAAGCGAGCACGTGTTATTTTAAAGAATTATGCGCTTCTTCAACGAGTGCATTAAAAGCTGTATATGCAGGGATGACTTCTTCTCCAATAGGATTCACTAAATGGAATAAAAATTCAATATTTCCTTCTCCACCTGTGATTGGAGAGAAAGAGGCATCCTTCACGACAAAGCCAAGCGTTGTCGCCATAGTGGCCGTCTTTTCTAATACTTCTAAATGTACTTTTTTATCACGAACAATCCCTTTTTTACCAACCTTATCTTTCCCCGCTTCAAACTGAGGTTTCACCAATGCCATAACATCACCACCTGGCAGCAATAATGTTTTTAAGACTGGTAAAATCAGTGACAACGAGATAAAGCTAACATCAATTGTGGCAAAAGCAGGTAAGCCTTCTGATAAATCAGCTGCCGTGGTATAGCGAAAATTCGTTTTTTCCATGACCGTGACACGTTCATCCGAGCGAATTTTCCAAGCCAATTGGTTCGAGCCAACATCCAGTGCATAGCAATGTCTTGCGCCATGTTGTAAGGCACAATCTGTAAAGCCGCCTGTAGAGGAGCCAATGTCAAGCATTAGCTTCCCTTCTACAGACATATCAAAAATTTGCAGGGCCTTTTCTAGCTTCAGACCACCACGACTTACATATTTTAAATCAGAGCCCTTTACTTGTAGCGGTGCATCGACGGCAATTTTCTCGCCTGCCTTATCAATACGTATTTCATTCGAAAAAACAAGTCCTGCCATAATGGAACGTTTTGCTTTTTCTCGTGTTTCACATAATCCACGCTCTACAAGTAAAATATCTACTCGTTCTTTTGGTTGTTTTGTCATTATTTATTCAAACCTACTTGCTGTTTTTGTTGAAGTAATACATGCATACGTGCAACCGTATCCTCTGCAGTCATATGAATTTCTGCAAGAAGCTGATCGACGTTACCATGCTCGATATATTGATCTGGAATTCCCATACGATCAATGAGCGCATTTAAATAACCATGGTCGTGAGCAAATTCTAATACACCACTACCGAACCCACCTTGTAGAACTGCTTCTTCAATCGTTAAAATCGGTTTATGATCGGCTAATATACGGTGCAGCATATTTTCATCCATCGGTTTGATAAAGCGAGCATTGACTACTTCAATGTCGATCCCTTGCTGTGCTAACATGTCAGCCGCTGCCATTGCCATTGGAATCGTTGTTCCAAATGTCAAAATCGATGCATCTTTCCCCTCACGCAATACTTCCCAACTACCAATCGGTAATGCGACAAGCTCATCATCTAGTGGCACACCTATACCGTTTCCTCGTGGGTAACGAAGAGCAATAGGACCACCATCATAATCAATCGCTGTTTTCACCATATGCTGCCCTTCATTTTCATCCTTTGGCATCATAATCGTCATGTTTGGAATATGACGAAGGAACGCAATATCAAATACACCTTGATGTGTTTCTCCATCTGCTCCCACTAAGCCAGCACGATCAATACCGATAAAGACATTTAAATTTGGGCGAGCAATATCATGCAATACTTGGTCATAGGCACGTTGCAGGAATGTAGAATAAATTGCTAAAAATGGCTTCATCTTCTGTGTGGCTAGACCTGCTGCCATTGTTGCTGCATGTTGTTCAGCAATTCCTACATCAAAGAAACGATTTGGGAAGTCTTTTTGAATGCCTTGTAGCTTGGAGCCAACAGGCATAGCGGGTGTAATGGTCACCACACGCTTATCCTCATGAGCAATTTTACGTACCGTCTCAGCAACTAAACTACTCCAAGCTGGTCCCTTGGCCTCAGACTTGACAAAGGCACCGTTTTCAATTTTATACGGACCTGTCCCATGCCAATTGCCAATAGTATCGTCCTCAGCAGGTTTATAGCCTTTCCCTTTTTTCGTAATCACATGAAGAAGTACTGGGCCTTTCACTTTTTTCGCATAGGATAAAGTCGTTTCAAGAGCCTCGAAATCATGTCCATCAATCGGACCAAGATATTTAAAACCTAGCTCCTCAAAAAACACTCCAGATACCACTAAATATTTTAAGCTGTCCTTCAAACGTTCAGCTGTCGAAGCAAGCTTACCACCTAATACAGGAATTTTATTAATGAGTGATTCTAGCTCTTCTTTCGCTTTGGAGTACTCCTTGGCTGTACGCAAACGACCTAAAACACTGTGTAAAGCACCAACATTTGGTGCAATCGACATTTCATTATCATTTAGTATGACAATCATATTCGTTTTCGCATGCCCAATATGATTTAAAGCCTCCAGTGCCATACCACCAGTTAAAGCGCCATCACCAATGATCGGGATAACATAGCTTTGTTCTTTTTTAATATCACGTGCTGCTGCCATACCCATGGCTGCTGATAAGGAAGTCGAGCTATGACCTGTTTCCCATTCATCATGTTCACTCTCCACGCGCTTTGGAAATCCACAAAGCCCTTTGAACTGACGCAGGGTGTCAAATTGACTCGCACGACCTGTTAAAATTTTATGCACGTAAGCTTGGTGGCCAACATCCCACAAAAACTTATCTTTTGGACTGTCAAACATTTTATGCAGCATTATCGTTAGTTCAACTACGCCTAAATTCGGCCCGATATGCCCGCCTGTGACAGAACATTTTTCGATTAAGAAGGTACGAATTTCTTGAGCAAGTTGCTCAAGCTCCTTCCTATTTAAGTTTTTTAAAAAGGATGGACTAGTTATTTTATTTAAATCCACCTTTCTCACACACCTTTTCAATAAAATATTCACCGCAATTGTGTTTCCACCATTATAACAGTGTTATCAATATGCTAAAAGTACGAACACTCCATTGTTTGCATATTGCAAACGTTCCCACCTATTCTAGCATATTCTTTTCCTTCAACGCCTTAATTTTCTCTTAGTTTTTACGATGAACAATATACGCAGCAAAGTCACGTAACAAGCTGACATCTATTGGTAATTGATCAAGTGCATTAATGGCATGTTGATAATGCTCAGCAAGCTTTTCTTTTGCTCTCTCTAACGTTAATAGTGCTGGATAGGTGCTTTTATCACTAGCTACATCTTTCCCAGCTGTTTTTCCTAGTTCTTCTGTCGTTCCTTCAATATCTAAAATATCGTCTTGAATTTGGAAAGCAAGACCGATATGATGCGCATATTCCTTCAAAGTAGCACGGTCCTGCGCTGATACATCTGCTAATACAGCTCCCGCTTCAATACTAAAGCGCAATAAAGCACCTGTTTTATTGACATGGACCTGTTCCAGTTCAGCTAAATTCAGTTGACGTTGCTCCCCTTCCATATCAAGCACTTGACCACCAACCATGCCTTCTGCGCCTGCTGCTACGCTAAGCAATTGGACAAGTTCAATGCGTTTTTCAGCAGACACTTCCATACGTGCTAAAATGCCAAATGCCAATGTATTTAGAGCATCTCCAGCTAATGTAGCCAGTGCTTCTCCAAACACCTTATGATTTGTTGGCTTGCCTCTTCTGAAATCATCATTATCCATGCTCGGTAAATCATCATGGATTAATGAATATGTGTGAATGATTTCAATCACAGAACCGACAATCAAACCGTCCTGTAGATTTTTACGGTAAAGCTCAAGCACAGCTAAGACAAAAAGTGGACGAATACGTTTACCGCCTGCCTTTAATGAATAAAGCATGGATTCCTTTAAATCTGCTGGTGCATCAATTTTTTCAACAAGTGCATACATGGTTTCTTCAATTTGTGGTATATTGCTTTCGATAAAGTACTTTAATGGCTCATTCATTTCCTAATTCTCTCCCTTTAGTGGATCAAATGCTGTTGTTTCACCAGTTTCTTGGACAATCGATACAAGCTGCTCTTCTGCATGTTGCAGCTTACTATGGCAAAACTTTGATAGCTCCATTCCTTGCTTGTATAAATCAATCGCATTTTCCAATGGCACATCGCCTTGCTCTAGCTGGCGAACGATTTCTTCTAATGCCGTCATGGCTTCTGCAAATGTTTGTTGTTTTTCTGTCACAACGATTCCCCCTCATTCTTTGGCAAGATATTCGTCACTTCAGCCACTACCTTCCCATCATGGAAAGTGAGCGTAAGCTGATCCTGCTTTTGCACCTCAGTGGATGATTTAATCATTTGCTGATCTTTATATGCTACTGTAAAGCCTCTAGTTAGAATGGATAGTGGATTTAAAGCTTCTAATGTTCTAACAGTTGCCTCGAATTGTTGTTGCTGCTTCGCCACATAATACGTCGTAGCACGAGATAATTGTTGGATGCGTGCTTCAAGCTCCCGTTGATGGAAGGCTAGTGCTTTTTTTGGTGAATGTTGCTCCACCGTACTATGTAATTGTTGAAGCTGGGCGCCTTTCTTCATCAAATCCACTTGCATCGCTGTCTGCAATCCGGACTCAAGCTGTGCTAATCTTTCCGTAAAAGGTCGATAAAGTCTTTCGGGCATGGACAATGGATAAGACTGTTGGAGTTTATTTAGACGTTGACGTTCAGCCATAAGTTGCGACCTAACCATCTGATGAAGTTGTGATTTTTGCGAAAGCACACGTTGAAATAATTCCGCCTGATCTGGTACAGCCATTTCGGCGGCTGCTGTTGGTGTAGGTGCACGTAAATCAGCAACATAATCAGCAATTGTCGTATCTGTTTCGTGACCAACTGCGCTAATAATAGGGATTCGACTGTCGAAAATAGCCCGTGCGACTATTTCTTCGTTAAATGCCCAAAGATCCTCGATTGAGCCTCCCCCTCGTCCGACTATCAACACGTCACAGCTTGCCTCCTGATTAGCACGTTGAATATTTTGCACAATATTCGGGGCTGCTTGTGCTCCTTGAACGAGTGTTGGATAAATTAAAATCTCAGCCAGTGGGTATCGTCTCTTTAACGTCGTACAAATATCTCGAATGGCAGCACCGGTTGTCGATGTTAACACACCAATTTTTTCAGGAAACTTTGGAATCGGCTGCTTCCACTCCGGTTTAAAAAGCCCTTCTTTTTGCAATTGCTCTTTTAATTGATTAAAGGCTACAAATAAGCTTCCAATGCCATCAGGTTGCATTTCCTGCACATAGAGCTGATAGGTTCCATAGCCTTCGTAAACGTTTACATCACCGCGAATAAATACTTGCATACCTTCCTTTGGCTCAAATGCTAACTTCGCGGCCGCTATTTTAAACATGGTAGCCGCAATTCGGGCACCATCGTCCTTTAATGTAAAGTAAATATGACCTGATTGATGAATTTTAACATTCGATAATTCACCCTTTACATATACTTCGCGTAAATGTGGATCGGCATCAAATTTTCGTTTAATATATTTTGTTAACGCTTTTACAGTTAAATAAGAAGCAGAGGACATGTTTTCGGCTCCTTTACTAAAATCAAGTTTTTCACAAAACTACACCTATCATAACATTTTTTACGGTCGTTGACGTGACTAAAATGCAGTTTCGCTAGAAAAAACGACGATGTTTCCTCTATCGAAAAATAACTATAACACATTCCTACACGTTCTCACTATTAGAAACCGTATATTGTAATACATTACAAAACAAAGTCCCATAACATGAGTCGTTATGAGACTTTATATTTTAATAGAATAGTAATAAAAGGGTCCCTACAATAAAGCAATAGTACGTAAAATAGCTAAGTTTACCACTTTTCATAATGCCCATAAACCAACGCATCGCAAAATAAGTCATAATGAGTGTTGCTAGGAAAGTAGCTGCATAGGGCAACGCTAATGTACCTTTATTCGGTTCGTCTAAAAAATCTGTAATCCCTAGGACAACCCCACCCAAACTTACAGGAATATAAAGCATAAAGGAGAAACGTAAGGCAGTATCCTGCTTCATCCCTACGGCTATTGCTGAAATAATTGTTGCTCCTGAACGGCTAATACCTGGCGTTAAAGCAACCGCTTGCCCCAATCCTACAATAATGGCATCTTTTGCACGTAAATCTGCATCTTTTTTCTTGCCACGCATATTACGTATTAACCATAATGCGGCCCCTGTGACAAATAACATGAGCGCAATCGTTGTCATACTGACGTTATCAGCTATGACATCACTTAATAACACCCCTAAAACGCCAGCAGGGATCGAACCAATCACGATATACAAAGCAAAGCGAAAATCTGCATGATACCGTTTTTCACGTGTCTTCAGATAAAGAAAAAAATGGGTAATAAGCCGAACAATATCCTCACGATAAATATACATAATAGCAAGTAGCGAAGCTGTATTTGTTAAAATGGCAAACGTAAATCCTTGCTCCCCAAGTCCAAGTATTTCACTGGCGATCATCACATGTCCACTCGACGATACAGGGATGGGTTCTGTGAAACCTTGGACAAGACCAATGATGATATGTTTGACAATTAACACAATATCGATATTTTCCATAAAAACCTCCTTCTAAGTATGTATGTCCCAAACGTTACATTAGACGTCAAAAACAGCATAAAAGTTCTGAATTTACGTCACATAAAAAAGGCATCTCAAAACAATGTTGAGATGCCTTTTTTCGTAAGGTTATTTATTGTGCAAGCTTATTTTCAGCTGCTTGCACAGTGTTGAATAGTAACATAGTGATGGTCATTGGGCCTACGCCGCCTGGTACAGGCGTAATATGAGACGCAATTCCATCCACTTCTACAAAGTTTACGTCACCGCATAATTTATTGTTGTCATCGCGATTAATCCCTACATCAATGACAACAGCCCCTTCTTTCACATGCTCTTTCGTAATAAAGTTCGCACGTCCAACAGCGGCAATTAAAATATCTGCTTGTTTTGTAAATGAAGGCAAATCTGGCGTTTTAGAATGCGTATAGGTCACCGTTGCATCCTTTTGCAATAATAGTTGTCCCATTGGTTTACCAACGATATGACTACGTCCTACGATGACTGCATGTTTTCCAGCGATTTCAATTCCTGAATACTCAAGAAGCTTCATCACGCCAAACGGTGTACAAGGTAAAAATGTTTCTTGGCCAAGCATCATTTTCCCAACACTGACAGGTGAGAAACCGTCGACATCTTTCTCGACAGCTATCGTTGCAATGACTGTATCCTCATCAATATGTTTTGGGAGTGGTAATTGTACTAAAATACCGTGAATATCCTCACGTTGATTTAAACGTTGAATTTGTGCTAATAATTCCTCTTGCGTTGTTTCTTCTGGTAATTTAATGAGTTCTGAGAACATACCAATTGCTTCACAAGATTTTTGTTTATTTCTCACATATGTAGCTGAAGCTTGGTTGTCTCCAACTAATACAACCGCTAAACCAGGTGTTAACCCTCGTTCTTTTAAACGAATGACACGCTCCGCCACAGCATTACGAATTTCTTGACCAATCTCTTTACCATTAATAATTGCACTTGACATAAACCTTCGTTACTCCTTCCAATTCAACACATTATTCTTGTTCTGTAAATTTAGAAAGTACACCATTGACGAATTTAGATGAACTATCTTCGCCAAATGTTTTACATAACTCGATTGCTTCGTTTAGTACTACTCTTTTTGGTGTTTCAGGCATGTATAACAGTTCGTATACAGCTAGGCGTAATACCGTTCTTTCAATTTTGGGTAGACGGGCAAGTGACCACTTTTCAAGATGCTGTTCTAATGTAGCATCGATTTCCTCCAAATGTTCAGCTGTTCCATTCACAATCTTTTCATAGAAGGCATTGGTAGGTTGACCTTTAATATGGCCCATTGCTTCTTCAACTGTTAGATCCGTGTTGTCTAGCTGAAACAAAACTTGCAACGCTTTTTCGCGTGCTTCATGTCGTTTCATGTAAAGCTCTCCTTCTTAAGTGGCATTAAGGTTTATAATAGCATAAAATCGCCCGAGAAACACGATTTCAAGCAAGTTTTCAATAATCTGAAACCTTTTCCAAGGAACTTTTTGCTTCATTTAGCCTTTCATTCAATTGGAGCTCTCTTCTAATCAAATATGGTTATTCAAAAATGAAGGTTTCATTTCCATAATGGTATACTAAAGAAGAAAATAAAAAGAATCTTCAGAGGTGTTGACAATGCAATATGAGGCTGTATGCACGAGCTGTAAAAAACCATTTAAATTGATGGAAGGTGAGGAGCAATATAAACAAATGAAGGAACGAAAATCTCGCCTATTTTACTGCGAGGATTGCAAGCATAAAATTCGATTTGATGCCATTCGAAACTTCTTTAGCTATTACTAGTGGAGGCCATTTTATGAAGGAACATTATTATACCATTGGTGAGGTTGCCAAACTTTCAAATTTATCGATTCAGACGTTACGTTACTATGATCAAATTGATTTATTTAAGCCTGCTTATACTGATCCCTACACCCATTACCGTTATTATAAAGGCAATCAGCTTTTCTATTTAGACATTATCAAATCGCTTAAATATATCGGCGTTACGCTCGAAGATATAAAAAAAGCACTGACATTAACTTCAGAAGAATTGCTTGCTTTTTTAGCACAGCAAGAGCTACGTATAAACGAAAAGATTTCACGTTTAAACGAAGCCAAAAATACGTTACTGAAAACGAAAAAACAATTACAGGAGCAAATTGATATCCCGATTTTTGGTGAGGTCTATATGCAGATAGAAGAAGCTATGCCCGTTCTGCAAGTGACAACAACTGAATTAACACCAACATCGAGCACGAGTACATATTATGCAACATTAACTAAAATCATCGAAAAGGAAGGCAGTGTCTTAAATAGTCGATATGGTTGTACATATCCTCTTGTGCCCTATAAAGAGGTCAATGATATTATTTATGATGCTGTCTTCACTCCTCTTTTAACAGAGCGCACATTTTCGAAGCTTTCACCCAATGTACAGCAAACCATCATCCCTGCTGGTAAGTATGTATGCATTGCCTTTATTTATGACCCCGATACTTATTTTTCGTTCTATGAAAAATTGAGAAATTATGTGTTGGCACAGCAAGAAATTTTTGAATCACAAGTGTATGAGCTATATATGCCAGCAACTCTAACGATGGAGAAAGAAAAGAAATTTATTGTAGAATTAAAGATTAGGCAAAAACAAGAAACAATGATTTCTGCGAAAAAGTAGCTACGGATTCGTATAACTCCTCATGAAAACTTCCAAACTAATAAAAACTTTTAAAAATGAAAACAAATCTTTTGACCCTATAGTTACTATAGGGTTTATCGTATTACATGGAAATAATCTAGTAGATTTAATACAAATGTATCGTGAACAAATAGAAGGAGTACTTTATGAGCAAGAAACAAAATATAACTTTAGCCATTTTACTGTCTAATCTTTTCATTGCCTTTTTAGGGATTGGCTTAGTCATCCCTGTTTTACCAACGATTATGAATGAGCTTCATATTTCGGGCTCTGTCGTTGGTTATATGGTGGCAGCCTTTGCTATCACACAATTAATCGCATCACCAATTGCTGGTAAGCTTGTCGATAATATTGGCCGCAAAATTATGATTGTTGCAGGTCTTTTTATTTTTGGACTTTCAGAGTTTTTATTCGGCTTTGGTCGTTCAGTTGAAATCCTCTTTGTTTCCCGTATGCTAGGTGGCGTGAGTGCAGCTTTCATTATGCCAGCCGTAACTGCCTATATTGCCGATATTACAACATTGGCACAGCGTCCAAAAGCACTTGGTTATATGAGTGCAGCCATCAGCACAGGGTTTATTATCGGTCCTGGCATCGGTGGTTTTTTAGCTGAATATGGTACACGTGTACCATTTTATGCAGCTGGGGTACTTGGTCTGTTCGCGGCTATCCTGTCATTTATGTTTTTAAAAGAACCGACACGTGCTACAGACAATGAAGAATCGGCACCATCTATTGTTGGTAGTGTCAAGCGAGTTTTTAGCCCGCTCTACTTCATTCCATTCATTCTTATTTTCGTTCTGTCATTTGGCCTCGCTGCATTCGAATCGCTATTTAGCTTATTCGTCGATCACAAATTTGCGTTCACACCATCTGATATCGCCATTATCATTACAGGAAGTGGTATTGTAGGTGCCTTGGCTCAATTAATACTATTTGATTGGCTGACAAAGAAAATGGGCGAAATTAATGTTATTCGTTACTCACTAATCCTTTCAGCAGTTTTAACATTCGCCATGACGATAGTGAATCATTATTTTGCCATCTTATTTGTTACATTCTTTATTTTCGTAGGCTTCGATTTAATTCGTCCTGCAGTTACTTCCTATTTATCAAAAATCGCTGGAAATGAACAAGGATTTGTTGGTGGAATGAACTCTATGTTTACAAGTCTTGGTAATATTTTCGGCCCTATCTTAGGTGGTATATTGTTCGATGTGAACCTGAACTATCCATACTATTTTGCCACAATCGTCTTAGTGCTTGGCGTCATTCTTGCATTATTCTGGAGAAAGCCAAAGCATATCGAATTATAAAAATGAACGATACACATCTATACAAATGAATCCTAGAGAATCCTCCTAAAAAAGGATTGCCCTTGCGATGAACAAATCATCGTTGGGCAATCCTTCTTTTTATTCATGTACTACTGTTTCTTCTTTTTCGAAATGAATTCCTGTAATATGCACATTCACTTCTGCTGTTTCTAGTGCTGTCATATTCAAAATAGCTTGTCGTATTTGGGTTTGAACTTCCTTCGCTACCTTAGGAATGGCATATCCATATTTCACAGAGCAAAATACATCAATAGCAATTTCACCAGTTTCCGTTACACCTGATTTAATGCCTTTATTGTGTACTTTTTTACCGAAACGTTCAGCGACACCCGTCGCAATATTTCCACGAGTTGCAGCAATGCCTTCAACTTCATTGACAGCAATCCCAGCTACAACTTCGATCACCTCTGCTGCTACCTCAATTTTTCCAAGCTCTTCTTTTCCAGAAGGTGTTGGTTGTACGAAAGATTGTCCTACTTTCTCTGCCATACAAATATCATCCTTTCCCTTACACATCACAAACAAGTGCTGTACTTACGTTCATTATACTATAAAAAGGAAGGTTTGGCTGTCGAAAGCCGTTTTAATTTATCGATAGAATCGTTGAATTGGAATTATTGATCCTCGACATCTATTAGGTAAACCCCATTTTCAAATCCACCACGTATTATTTTCTTATACTCACGAGTCGCATCTAGCTCTTCATAGCTTACACCTAACACTCTTATGGCTGCATGAATAAGCTCAAGTATATCCGCTAGCTCCTCCATATTTGCTTGTCTATCTTTTGCGTCATGAAATTCTGATGCTTCTTCTATCATCTTAGCTTTTATTGCATTCAATAGCTCATTAGATTCTAGGGCTCGCGCATGATAAGATAAACCCTTCGCTTGAATAATGTCTAAAATCTTATCTCTTACAAGCTTATTGTATACAGGCATCTATTGATTAACTCCCATTCATCCAAAAGTTTTGTACTATCACCAACTTCTATTATATAGTATCATTTCTATAATATAGAAATAGTTTCAGAATAGAGGTGTAGGATGTTACGAAAATGGTTGTTGGGTATTGGGGCGGCTGTCATTATTTTTACAATGCTTATTTTATTATTAGGAAATAGAGCTACTGAAGATACCTTGCTCGCAAAAAATATAATGGAGCAAGCTAATGGTGGCTCAAAAATCGTTTCACTAAATCAATTGACTACTTTTGATTGGGAAAAAGCACAAGTTTATGGACCTTATACAACGAGAGATGCTATTGAAGTAACAATGGACATTCAGTTTAAAGGTAGCACCAGTGGAATAGATGTCCGAGAAGATATTTTTCTACTTGTATTTGCTAAAGAAGGTCATGCTATAAAGACAGCCGTGCTTTACAGAAAAGTTGGAGACTATACAACTAAGGGTGGTATGCTAACACCTGAGAACGACCTTCTATATATTGAATAGCAGTCATTCTAAATTAGTAGGAGCTGCTAAAAGGTTCTCTTGTTGTTAATGCTATTTGTTTTATTAAAATTTAATGGAAATATAAAAAACCTCCTAACTAATAAAAGTTAGAAGGTTTTAAAATTGCGAACGCTTACTTTGCTTTTTCTGCTACACCCAATACATCATTCTCTTCAAGGAACTTCGTATTGAATTGTGCTGATTTGAAGACGTCATTGTTCATTAGCGCTTGGTGGAATGGGATGGTTGTATTGATCCCAGGACCAGATACTTCGAATTCACTTAGCGCGCGGTTCATTTTCGCAATCGCTTCTTCACGTGTATCCGCATGAACAATAAGTTTTGCTACCATTGAATCATAATATGGTGGGATTGTATAGCCTGCATAGACAGCAGAATCAATACGTACACCATAGCCGCCTGGCGTTACATACGTATCTACCGTTCCTGCTGATGGCATGAAGTTTTTATAGGCATTTTCTGCGTTAATACGGCATTCAATAGCCCAACCATTTAATTGAATATCATCTTGTGTGAATGGAAGCTTCTCACCAGATGCGATTTTTAATTGTTGTTGTACAAGATCTACACCAGAAATCATTTCTGTAACTGGGTGCTCCACTTGAATACGAGTATTCATTTCCATGAAGTAGAACTTGTCTTCTTGATAATCATAAATGAATTCGATTGTACCGGCACCTTCGTAGTTACATGCTTGTGCCGCTTTTACTGCCGCAGCACCCATTTCAGCACGACGCTCAGAAGATAGTGCTGGAGATGGAGCTTCCTCGACTAGTTTCTGCATACGACGTTGAACGGTACAGTCACGTTCGCCTAAATGCACTACATTGCCATAGCCATCTGCTAAAACTTGGATTTCACAGTGACGGAAATACTCGATGAATTTCTCTAAATATACGCCAGGGTTGCCGAATGCAGCAGCTGCCTCTTTTTGCGTAATATCAATACCTTTTACAAGGTCTTCTTCTGTACGAGCTACACGGATTCCTTTACCACCACCACCAGCAGTTGCTTTAATGATGACAGGATAACCAATTTGAGCAGCCCATTCTTTACCTGTTTCGATATCTGGCACAATACCAGTGCCAGGAACAAGTGGAACGCCTGCTGCTTCCATTGTTGTACGTGCAACGTCCTTGATACCCATAATTTTAATTGAATCAGAGGATGGACCGATAAATTTAATGCCAGCGTTTTCACAAGCTTCAGCAAAATCAGCGTTTTCCGATACGAAGCCATATCCTGGGTGGATACCGTCTGCACCTGTTTTTTCGGCAACACTAAGCAGCGCTGGGAAGCTAAGATAAGAATCTTTTGATAGCTTTGGTCCGATGCAATAAGCTTCATCTGCTAATTTCACATGTAATGCGTCCGCATCTGCTTCAGAGTAGACAGCAACCGATTGAATGCCTAACTCTTTACAAGCACGAATAATACGCACAGCGATTTCGCCGCGGTTTGCAATTAAAACTTTTTTCATTTGTTTTGCACTCCTTACTCAGCTTTTACAAGGAATAGTGGTTGGCCGTATTCTACTAAGTCGCCATCTTTCACAAGAACTTCAACGATTTCCCCTTGCACTTCTGCTTCGATTTCGTTGAATAATTTCATTGCTTCTACGATACATACGATTGTTTCATTTCCTACTTTATCACCTGGTTTTACGTAAACTGGTGAATCTGGGTTTGGTGCTTGATAGAAAGTACCGACCATCGGAGATACAATTTTATGTAACGAAGGGTCGTTAGTTGCTGATGTAGCTGCAGCTGGAGCTTCTTCCACTTTAGCTGGTGCAGGTGTTACTGCTGGAGCTTCTGCTGGTGCAGATTGTTGTACAACAGGGGCTACTACTTCTTTTTTAGGTGCTACAGTTTCTGTAACAATAACATTATTCTTTTTTAGTTTTACTTTTGCGCCATCTACTTCGTACACAAACTCGTCAATTGAAGAAGAATCTACTAATTTAATAATTTCACGAATTTCTTGAATTTTGAACATTTCTAACTCTCCTTATGAAATAAAATCTACTACAATAACTATTCTATATTTTTTCGTATCAATTTGAAATAGTTAAATGAAAATTAAGTAAATATGAACAAAATAAAAGGCTTTCCTTTACTAAACGAAAGCCTTTTCATAACGCTGATATATAACAACTATTTTTAAATTAACTAAATATTTATTTTTTTCTATATTTTTTAATAATTATTTGCACTAAACTTTACTTGCACATCATTTGCGCCTTCCATCTCTGTTTTCACCAAGTAAATAATTTCGTTTGCTTGTGCTTTTGACAATTCTTCAGCCATCACTGTAACAGAAACTTTTTCTCCTTCAGCGCGAACAAACGCATCTGAATAACCTAATGATTTAACAAGCATTTCAAGCATTGCTTCTGCTGATTCACGTTTAATCAGACCATCCATTTCATTAAATGCCTCATTTTTTTCTTCAGCAGAGGATTCCTCTGCAGCAATTTTTTGCGTTAACTGTTCACGTAGCTGACTTCTCTCATCACTTACCTGCATACGCATTTCTTCAAATAAGTGACTCGGTGAAGATACTTCTTGTGTGATATCATTTGTCGCTTCTTTATCTGTAACGCCTGTGACAGCTGTCTGTTGTAGTGTATCATCTGTAAAAATAGTTAGACCATTGAACTGTTTTGCTGGATCAACCAAATAATACACTGAAATGACTGCTACTAAACTTAATAATGTCATAAACCAAACTGTTCTTCTACGTACGCGCATTTACTTTTCCTCCTTATTTTCCATCGGAACGATTATGATTCGATGAATCGGTAACTGCATCACTTGACTGACGACTGCACGAATTTCATTTTTCACAAAGATATCGGATGCACCTTCTGAAACAACTAGCATTCCTGTTACGTTTTTCGCGCTTTGCTCAGTCCCTCGAAAATATTGGCTGAATAGTTTATTGGCCTCTTGGTCATTTGTCATCTCTCCATAATAAAAATAGACTTTAACCTCCCCAACACCTTGCATTGACTTCAAAGTTTGTTCAAGTTTTTCTTCATTGGTGAGTGGTGAACCTTTGTCGCTTGTTGAATTCGTCTGATACATAGGTAAAATGATGAATATTCCCATGGAGGCAGCTATCAAAATTAAAACCATCAATGACGTTGTTTTTTTTCGTGTCTTTTCCACATCACTTGTACATTGCCTCCCTTCATCTTCTCTTTTTCAAGTGTATGTACGCTTGTTTCTTCCTATGAATTGATAAATGGAATCTTTAATAGCAATTGCAAAAATACTAACGTGATGACCAATTTTGTTAGTGAAATTATTTCCTTATCATCCGTTAGAAACACAAATATCTGACATACAAAGAGCAATGCCAATAAAAGAATCAATCTATCTCCCCCCTGCCATCACTTGTACGAATACAATGAGGAAAAAACAAGAAAACATAAATGAAAAAGCAATGAGAAATGATACAGCACATAATGTAAATAGCGATTTACTAATTTGTTCTAGTAGTCTACAAATATCATCAAAGGCGATTGGTTCTAAAATAGCCGCCAACAATTTTAATGAATAAGCACTGACAACGAGCTGTACGGTTGGGATAAAGGACACTGTAATGACGGCGATAAAGGCACTAATACTAGTAAGTGAAGATGTAAATTGTGTCATATGCTGAAACATTGAAAAGCTGTCTACAATAAAAGACCCAACAACTGGAATATTTTCCTCAATTAATTTTTTGACGGGTTCCGCTACAGCAGCATTGACACTAAATGCTGCCACACCGCCTGCAGTCATCAACAGAATATAGCAAATAACGGAGGCAGAAACGATACTCATAATCGTAAAACGAATCAACTCAGCGATTCGTGTAAAAGAAATTTCCTTGACTATGACACTGCACACATCAAAGACAATGGCTAAAAGCACACCTGGAATAAGCCACTTACTACTAATAATGGTCAGGACTTGTACAAAAAACAGTAAAAAAGGCTGCCAGGAAGCAATCGCTGTAATACTACTTGATAGAAGAAAGCTTGAAGTTAAAATGGGATAAAATGCTGTAAATAGATGGGCTAGTCCTTGTGCAATTTCATCAATTAATGTAAAAGACTTAACTACAACTGGACCAATCGTTGCTAAAACAATCAGAAAAAAGAGTATCCTTGTCCCTTTTTCAAATTCTGGTAATACCATGTTCACAATCAAAACAATGATGACGTAGCTGCAAAGCATGAGCGTCATCTTTAGCAAGAGAAAGAATGGGTCGATTAAAAACGATAGTATTTGCTCCTGCAATGGCTTCGCTCCTTAGTTTAGCCTTTTTAAAATGGCCGACACCTCCTGTAAAACAGCCAAAAATTCTTTGAACCAATACAACAAAATCACGATTTTTACTGCAGCAAAAACGATGTTCCCGAGCACCTTATAATTATGTTCTGCCAGCAGTAAAGACATCCACTGCCCGACATAGAACATACTTGCACTGATTAAAATAGCTTTCGCATAAGGTAAAAAGGCAAGTGTTTCTAACAGCTGTTTGACGAAAGGCATTAAAAGTGTCGAGAACAACATGCCAAAAAGCAAGAACGAAAACATCACACTTATTAGCGCATGGAGTGGCTGTATAACTTCTTTTATCAGCAATAATAAAAGCAGCATGACAACAGCAACAATCACAATTTCCATTTACATTACCCGGAAGATGTAAGCCATTGGAAGAATGTTAAAATCTCATTAAAAAATAGACGTAAAAATCGAAGTAATTCTGCTGTCATATATAAGTAGGCAATGAAAAAGAGGAAAAATGAAAACTCCTTCTTCCCTGTTTGATCAAAGAAAACATGAAGAAGCGCAACGACTAGTCCCACTCCAGCAACTCTTAATACGTCTTGTAATTCCATTCCTACGCCCCCTCGTGTACAGCAATATATGTCGCTCTACCAAAAAAAAGACCTCTATACATATGTATAGAGATCTTTATTGATAAAATTTATAGAAGCTTTTCTACAATGCTTCTGACAGTGCCAGTTTGCTGTACGAGATAACTCTTTTCGCCCATCCACATCGATAAATATTCCGCATTACCTTGCTCGGCACTTTCTTTACGAATGGTAGTCGTTAAATAGTTTTGTAATGGATAAGGAGCTACTATCGCATCTTTCATACGTTTTGTAAAATCATTCATTAAGCCTCTTGCTGGTTTACCCGTAAAGGCGAGCGTAATCGTTGTTTGCTGTTCTTTCGAAGCTAACACAGCATTTTTATAAAGTGGCGAAATTTCGCATTCATCTGCCACTAGTAACGCTGTACCAATTTGAACAGCCTGTGCCCCGCCCTTTAATGCCCTTTGAATATCCTCTTTCGTCACAAGTCCACCTGCTGCGATAATAGGAATCGCAATTTGTCCAGCTACTTGTTGTAGTAAATCATATAACGGTATTAATTGCAGTGGGGCCGAAAAGGAGCCTCGATGACCGCCAGCCTCTCCTCCTTGTAGTACAACTGCATCCATTCCTGCTTGTTCTACTAGTATAGCTTCCTCTACTGTCGTAGCGGTACCAACCGTATAAATACCATTGTCTTTTAATTGCTGTAGAACCTCTGGAGAGGGCAACCCAAATGTAAATGAACAAATTGCTACCTGTTCCTCGATCACCGCCTGAATTTGACCTGCAAACACTTCCTTCGAAACAACACTTTGTACAGGTGATAATCCTAGTTCATCGTAAAAAGGTTGTAGTGCCATACGGGCTTGTTGTAAAACCTCGATATCAATTTTTGGTTCTTCTTGAACAAACAGATTGACCGCAAAGGGCTTTGCTGTTAACTTCTTTACTTCCTGAATAAATTGCTTTGTTTGTGCACCATCTAAGTAGCCCGCTCCTATTGAGCCTAATAGCCCAGCCTCAGCGCAAGCCGCCACAAATTTCGGGGATGTCACGCCTGCCATTGGTGCTTGAATAATGGGATATGTCATATCAAATGTTTGTAGCATACCTTTCACTCCTTACGATTATTGTAAACAATTCTCCCAGCAATGACCATCTATCTGATGATAGAATCTTGATGGACTCTTAGTAAAAAAGAGTACGTGCTTCTATCTATTATCACATTAAATGAAATGTTTGGCAGGATATGTATAAGAAAAAAATAAAAACCTACCCTTTTTTTAAAGAGTAGGTTGGCTATTATTAATTATTAAGCACGAGAAACGTAAGAGCCTTCTTCTGTGTTAACGATTAAAACATCACCTTGGTTAACGAAGAAAGGTACTTGTACGATTAGACCTGTTTCAAGTGTAGCAGGTTTTGTACCGCCTGAAGCTGTATCTCCTTTGATCCCTGGTTCTGTTTCTGTAACTTCTAATTGAACAGTATTTGGTAATTCAATACCTAACATTTCACCTTGGTAAGATTGAATATGCACTTCCATATTTTCTTTTAGGAATTTTAATTCATATTCAATAGCAGCTGAAGCAAGTTCAGTTTGCTCGTAAGATTCTAAGTCCATGAATACATGCTCGTCGCCTTGTGCATATAGGTATTGCATTTTACGGTTATCAATTTGTGCTTTCTCTACTTTTTCACCAGCACGGAATGTTTTTTCATTCACTGAGCCGTTACGTAGGTTACGTAATTTAGAACGCACGAACGCAGCACCTTTACCTGGTTTAACGTGTTGGAAATCTAACACGCGGTATAATTGGCCATCAACAATAATTGTTAGACCTGTACGGAAATCGTTTACTGAAATCATTTGTGTTCCTCCAAAGTTTATAAAATAATGAGTTCTTTTGACGAATGTGTTAGTAGTTCATTACCCGTTTCAGTGATTAAAATATCATCCTCGATACGGACACCACCGATTCCTGGTAAGTAAACACCAGGTTCAATCGTCACGGCCATACCTGGCTCTAGCACTGTCTCTGAACGCATCGATAAGCCAGGGCCTTCATGTACTTCAAGACCAATACCATGTCCTAAAGAATGACCAAATGCGTCGCCATATCCTTTTTCTTTTAAGTAGTCACGTGCAATCGCATCCGCTTGAATACCTGTTAATCCAGGACCCACTTTTTCAAGTGCTAACAGTTGAGAAGCAAGGACTGCATTGTACATATCTACTAATTTTTCAGATGGTTCTCCAACAGCCACAGTACGTGTGATATCCGAAATATAGCCATTATATAGCGCACCAAAGTCTAAAGTAACAAAGTCGCCTTTTTCAATCACTTTATTCGTTGCAACGCCATGTGGTAATGCTGAACGAAGACCAGACGCAACAATTATGTCAAATGAAGACTGAGTTGCTCCTTGTTTACGCATGAAAAATTCTAATTCATTCGAAACCTCAAGCTCTGTTTTACCAGGCTTGATGAAGCCTAAAATATGTGTAAATGCGTGATCTGCAATTTCACACGCAGCCTTAATAATATTAATCTCTTGTTCCGTCTTAATCAAGCGAATTTTTTCAATTAGCCCAGAAATCGGCACTAAATCTGCTTGAATGTTTGATTTATACAGTTCATATGTGCCATAACTTACAGTATCTTTCTCAAAGCCCAATAATTTGATGCCCATATTGCTTACTTGTGTAGCAATTTCTTCAATGATTGTTGCTTCATGTTTGACAATGCGGAAGTCCTGAATTTGTGCAGCAGCCTGCTCTGTATAACGGAAATCTGTAATAAACACAGCATCATTTTGAGACACAATTGCTACGCCTGCTGTCCCTGTAAAACCAGTCATATAACGTCGGTTATACCCATTTGTGATTAAAATGCCATCGATGCTTTGTTCTTGAAGTGCTTTACGTAGCTTTTGTAATTTCAACATAATCAATTCTCCCTCTCAATAAATGTACGTAGTGCCAGTTCATAGCCTTTCGTACCTAGTCCACAAATTTGACCAAGGCAGGCCGGAGCAAGATAAGAATGATGACGGAAAGCCTCACGTTTGTGGATATTGGAAATATGTACTTCGATAACCGGCACAGAAATTCCTGCAATCGCATCATGTAACGCGATGCTCGTATGGGTATACGCACCGGGATTAAAGATAATACCATCATATTTTTCGTCCTCTGCTTCATGCACCCAATCTACTAGTACCCCTTCGTGATTGGATTGACGAAATTCAACCGTAGCACCTAAAGAAGCCGCAAGATTTCGAACATTTTCTCTAACATCATCCAATGTTTCATATCCATAAATATGTGGCTCTCGTTTGCCAAGTCGATTTAAGTTCGGTCCATTCAAACATAATAACTTCACGCTTCTATTCGCCTCTTTCTATGTACTTGCCATTTATTTTATCATACACCGTGCATTCAGCAACTAATTTCAATTGATGGTTTCATAAATATCCCCTCAAACAAAGGGGATATTTTGTATCATTAACTTCCTTTTTGTGCTGTATGCTCCTTCTGATGAAAATTGGCCGTTTCCAACAAGAAACGTAATAGACAGACAACAATCACTATAAATGGAATGGACAGTTTTTTAAAGGACGTCAGTTGTAATGGTAGATCTAAAGCAATCCACTCCAATGTAATAGTCACAAGAAGACCTAGCAGCAGTGACGAAAAGAAAGCTGGAATGATATAGACATAGCGCATGGTCATATATAAAAATAAGCCGATGATAAACAGCAGAAAGATAAAGAAGGTCCATTGAAATAATTTAGAGCTATCTTCAAACCAATTCCACTTTTTATAAAACCCAATCGGATGCCATTTAATAAGATGGAAATAATGTAAACCCTTTAAGCACAGCGCTAAAACAAGCGCATTTACAAGTGCGGTAATCGTCGCTACTTTCATCATCTAACCTCCTTTTTGCACACTAATGTTTTCCTGAAATGTACGATTAGTGTAGCCATATAGAAAATTTACTATGCGTAACTGTAGAGGTTTTTCACTAAATTTAGTACAATGGTACAGTTGAAATATATAAAGAGAGTGGTGTTAGCCTTGAGCAATTCACCTGTATACGGGGGACAAGCACAATTAGAAGGTGTGATGTTCGGAGGAAAGGAACATACTGTTACAGCCATTCGTCGTAACGATGATTCCATTGATTATTATCATTTTAAAAAAGTTCAAAAGCCTATTTTACAAAAGCTCAAAAAAATTCCATTTGTACGAGGCGTTGTAGCGCTCATTGAGTCGGCTGGCTTAGGCTCTCGTCACATGCAATTTGCAGGGGATCGTTATGATGTGACACCTGGCGAAGAAGAAGATCATAAAGAAGAAGGTTCTAAACTTCAGATGATACTTGGAGTTGCTGTAGTAGGTATTCTTTCCTTTTTATTCGGAAAATTTGCCTTTACATTAATTCCTGTTTTTATAGCAGATTTTTTCTCAAAATGGATTGAAGGGAAAACGGGACAAATTCTACTAGAGAGTGGTATTAAACTCCTTTTACTGCTAGCCTACTTATACTTTATCTCATTAACCCCTCTGATTAAGCGAGTATTTCAGTATCATGGTGCCGAGCATAAAGTCATTAACTGTTATGAGGCTGGCTTAGACATCACAGTAAAAAACGTTCAAGCTCAATCACGTCTGCACTATCGTTGTGGCAGTAGCTTCATTCTGTTCACAGTGTTTGTCGGCATGTTTTTATATTTCTTTGTACCAACTGACCCACTGTGGCTTCGTATTTTAGATCGGATTCTATTAATTCCTGTTGTACTCGGTATTTCATTTGAAGTATTACAAGCGACAAATGCTTGCCGCAATATCCCAGTGTTGCGTTTCCTTGGCTACCCTGGCTTATGGCTTCAATTACTGACAACTCGTGAACCAAAGGACGATCAAGTAGAAGTAGCAATTGCTTCCTTTAATATGCTACGTCAAGTAGAGCAGCAACCTGAAATTGCTGCAACATTGAACCATGAATAATAGAACAGGCAGTCCCAACAAGTGTTGAGGCTGCCTGTTTTATATTATTGCTCTATTTAGTATAAATAAGTGCAGTAAACAGCCCTATTAAATTTGGTAAGATACTGAAAACTAAAAACAGCCAATTATTCGTCATGATGGAGATGCTTGTAAAAATAAGAATGGACGCAGCAATAATACCTATGCCCAGCTTCACTCGAGAAAGCTGAAACGGGATGGGACTAAACATGTTGATGGTCAAAACTCCCCCAATTATCCCCCAACTCCCTAAGTGCACTAAAAGAATACTACCTAAAACCATTGCTGCATTCAATTCAATGCCAAATACAATGAGTGTAAAGAAAATATAAATCGCCGCTAATGTCACATACCACGAATAGGATTTCGCTTTTTGCCAAATATAGTCGTGTAGCTCATCTAAACCTCTGTTTTTCTTCGCCTTACTCCGTCCTAACCACCAGCCTAAAATTCCACAAGTCATTCCTCCATACAACCCGATGATTCCCCCGATAGAAATCTCCATCACTCCGTCCCCTCCTCTTCGAATATAAACACTTCTTCAATTGTGCAATTGAAAGCTTTTGAAATATTGTAGGCGAGTTCTAAAGATGGATTGAATTTCTCCGATTCAATTGCAATGATTGATTGTCGCGAGACGCCAACTACTTTAGACAACTCCTCCTGCGTAATCTTTTTCGATTTCCGCAATTCACGAATTCTATTTTTCATAAAGCCTCCTCGTTAAATGTAAAGTAAACTGTACATTTTTTTGATAAGTAAAGTTTACTTTACACCATTTCATATGTCAAGTTGACTTTACAATTTAGTTTTCGTTTAAACAATACAGGAATTCTTATGAAGAACGATCAGGAGACATAGTGAGGGCTATAATTAGAAAAGACACCACACGCTAATTTTGAAAAATGTAGTCAGTTTGTGAAGAAAAGCATCCACCTCCATCGTACCTATCTACACTGTAAAATAAAGTTAAATTCCAAAATAAGGAATATAAAAAGCGTGTTTTGAATGATAATCAAAACACGCTTTTTTATAGGATTTTTCCGCACCTTTTCCTTTAGCGTTAACCCGCCTATTTCAACACTCGACTATGAATTATATTCATAATTTTCTGTTGAGCATCTAGAGCTTCAGGGATAGGCATCACAGCAAATACATGATTCATTTGAGGATAAACAAAGGTAGTGATGTCAATGCCTTGTTCGGTTAGTTGTTCATCAAATTTTATGGCATCTGGATATAAACTTTCATGTGTTCCAATAAAATGAGTAATCTTCCCAAGTCCTTGAAAATCACCGTAAATAGGACTAATCAATGGGTCCTTTAGATCTTTATCAGCAGCCCATATCTTTGTAATGACTTCCATTCCTGCACTAGCTAACATTGGGTCCTTTTCTTCATATTCAAGTATCTGAGGATTTTCTAAACTCATATCAACACATGCTGATAGTAAAATAATATCTTGGGGTTGAGGTAGATGGTTCTGCTTCAAAAGTTGGACCAGACCAAGTGCTATATTTCCACCTGCCGAATCTCCGATAATGGTCAATTGATTAGAACTTTCAACCGTTTTTAAAATTTCTTTATAGAAATTGAGCATTTTTTGGAAGGTGTCATGATGGTTAAAATGAGGTACTTTCGGATAAATGGGCGCAATAACTTTTGCATTTAACGATTGTGCCATCTTATCCATGAATAACCAATGTAAACTTAAAGGCTGATTCGTCCAAGCACCACCATGTATATAGAGAATAACTTTTTGCTTCAAGGACTTTTGGTCATTTAAAGTGAAGACCTGCATAGCCTCAAAGGTTTGCTCCTCCATATCACTTATAAATTGAACATCTTCCCCTATAACATAAAGCTGACTATTTTCAGTTCCCCTCTGCTCAATAAACTGTTTAGCATTTTCAATACTAGAAAAACTCTTTTTATTACTTTGCGCAAATAGCCATTTTTCAAATTGAACACTTTCTTCAGAACGATCTCCGCTAAAAATTTCTACAGTCATTTTTTTCTCCCCTTTAAGTTTCATCACGCACATACATTGATAAGAGCCATGTATCAGAAGCTTTCACACGTACTATAATCTATACCGTATCATAGAGACAAACCTGCATCCGTTAAATAAAATATTTTTTTCGTACTCTATGTTAATTCCACAGTATGTCGTATACTCCTTCAACATCCATCGTATTTAAATGAAAATAAAAAATACCATGCTGATTGCCAACATGATATTTTCATCTTTATTTAAACAAGTAACTCATTAATAACTTTTTAACTGTCTGATTATCAATTTGGCATCCAGCCGTTGCTAAAGATATGTTTTCAAGTTTTTTATTTTATATACTTAGAACGAACAACGGTCCTTTTGTATGGCTCACCTTGTAACGTTTCACCTGAAATATTTAAAGTTATATTATATACACCTGACTTTTTATTTTCTGGAAAATTCACCATAAAGTTTTGCTGATTAACCTTTTGCGTCTGTAGAGAAGAAGCAATATCTTTCCCTGTTGGATCCAGTACTCGTACATCGAAGGTAAGTTTTTGTAATTGGTCATTAGCTTGCATTGTCACGATATTATTCGTTTCTAATGATACTGTTGGAATACTTACCTTAATCAAAGATGGGCCCCCATGTTGAACTGCCAGTAAAAACGCATTATCTTCTGCCTGCGTGCTTATATTTATCTTCCATTCCCCAATCTCAGAAATAACCCCAGTAAATGTATGAGGTACTACGCCATTAAAGAAGGAGGCTTCATCCAATGATTGGATTGTTTGGTTGGTATATTTTTTTTCTGAAGGAGATACTAACTCTATCTTATCACTAGTTAACCCTGTCCATAATTTCACATTATCGAGCGCAGTATCCACATAAAAAGAATGTGTCACATCATTTGACGATTGTAACTTCCCTCCGTAAAAATAATGAGAAACATCCAACTCTTGAAACATATCAGATTGAGAAAAGTATTCTTTGTTCATCATGATACGATCTGTAGAAGCAGACTGTAGATACTGTTCCAATCTTGAAAATACCGCAGATCCCATTCGAATATTGTCATGATCAAGTGAGGGATCGGTAAATAAATGTGTTCCGTAAGATAATTTAGTGCTTGCCTCTTTGACTAATCCATCATTTGGATCGGAAAGATATAGACCTCCCATCCAGAGTGCAGATAGAAATGGTCCTGTATTAGTACCAGCAATTGTATAATAGTTGTTCTTGCTAACATTGGGATGATTGTCTATTAGTGAGCGAAAATATTCCATTTCCCCAACTTGAAGTGAATAAGTTCCATCATCTTTTTCACCGAGTAATGTAGCTAGCCAACCTGCCCACCAGCTATATGCAAGATCAGCTAACTCTGATCCATAATGAGGGGATCCTAAAGTAAACACCCTCCCAACGTACGGATGAGCATTATGAAGAACTAATGCTGCTTGGGTATCAGGCCCACCCTTGCTATGGGCAATTATATTTAATTTTTTTCCGTGAAAATGTTGACTGATTTCTTTTAACATAGAGGCTAATAATTTTCCATTATCGTATTGACTATAAGAACCTTTACCTGCCGAATCGTATAATTGAACAAATACCGTTTGATATCCTGCTTCATAAGCTTTTGTATACATATCATTAAGACCGTGATATTCTGTATTGCCATACCAACTTGTAGAGTTACCGTTTTTCCCTTGAACGAAAACAAGAGGTGGCTTATTCAAATCAACATTAGGTGGAGTATTTCCTAGAAACCACTCTCCAGGTGTAAAGCTTTCACCTGGTGGCTTCAATCCATAAGGTTCAATCGTGTTTGAGGCAAAAACATCTGGAGTAGAAAAAAGCATAATTGTAACCATTACTAATAAAGAAAGTATTTTTTTCAAATTGTTTTCCTCCTAATCATTATAGATCAAGTGCGTAAAGCTGTAGAAAAGCAATTTATAATTCTAAAAAACTGGTGTTGAATAACAGCTATTAATGTTAATTTCCAAGCAGCAACCAATTAACCCCACCTTCCCTTTATACTAATATTCTATAAAAAGGAAAAGACTTCCTTCTAATTTAGACAAAAAAATATCATTATCTTACTTCGGTTAAGCCTCACTTAGAGAAGCAGCGAGATAGATTGTGTTAGCAAATAAAATGGTATAGAGCGAAATGGCCAATATTCAACACCATATGTTCATATAAACGAACCTAAGTCCTTAATTCTCATTTATGAACACCCTCTTCTCACGCAATATGATGGATGCTTTCTTGTCCATTTATATAACGTAGTACGGTTTTTATTTTCTTATTGATCATCAAAACACCCCGTAAAAGCTAGATTTTGTGTCTAGCTTTTACGGGGCAGAAGGTACTAGATTGTATTATTTCAACATATATGTACCAGTTAATAATAAACCTCCATCAAAGAATAAACACCCTATGTAAGCAAGCAAACTAGTCCAATTTTGAAATGGCTAGTTTGAACACTTACATAGAGTGCTTTAGGTCCCTCTAAATAGTTGGTTGAGGTTATGGAAGCTATTTAATTCAGAAAGCTTTTCATGCTAATTCTTGTAACGCCTCAATTGCTTGAGCTACTTGCTCTTCTGTTAAATTGTGACGCACGATGTAGCGGTTGCGCGCATGCTTTGTACATTCGATTGTACAGCCACCTAAATGCTTTGCTTCATTTTCTTCAGATGCAATGATTTGTTTGTTACATTCAGGGTTTGCACAGTTAATGTAACGTTCACAAGGTTCACCGTCATAGTGATCACGACCGATAATCACATGCTCTACTTGATTGATTGGCACCGTTAAACGCTCATCAAATACGTACATTTGACCGTCCCATAATTGGCCTTTCGCAACAGGGTCTTTTCCGTATGTTGCAACACCGCCATGTAATTGACCAACATCGCCAAAGCCTTCACGTTTCATCCAGCCCGAAAACTTCTCACAGCGAATCCCGCCCGTACAATAGGTTAAAACATTTTTCCCTTCGAACAGCTCGCGATTTGCACGTACCCATTCTGGTGTATCACGGAAGTTTTGTACATCTGGTCGAATCGCACCACGAAAATGGCCGACATCGTACTCATACGTGTTACGCACATCTAATACTACTGTATTGTCAGCTTGCATTTCAGCAAGAAATTGTTCTGGTGACAGGTAGCGACCTGTTAATTCATGTGGGTTCACGTCTTCTTCTAAGCCTAAGTTTACTAACTCAGGTCGTGGGCGTACGTGCATTTTTTTGAATGCATGCTCTTCTACTGCATCAATTTTGAAGACTATACCTTCAAATAATGAGTCAGCTTGCATGTTTGCCATGTATTGCTCTGTCTGCTCAATCGTACCTGAAACAGTACCGTTAATGCCCTCGTTGGCTACTAAAATACGACCTTTTAAACCGATTTCTTTACACATGGCTAAGTGCGTTGCTGAAAACGCAGCTGGATCTTCAATCTTCGTGTAATGGTAATATAATAAAACTTGATAATTCATTGTTTTCCACCTATCATTTAAATATTTGCAGGATATTCCTGATAGTGTCTTTTACGACCTATTAACCATAAAGGATAATCATTGAATATGCTATCGGTAATTAGACTGAAATGGGCATAAATATTATTTTTAAAGAATTTGTGAATTGGTCAGTGGACTTTTTTTTATAAAAAAGTGTTATTCCACAATCTGGTCCTTAAATGGAAAAAGACACACTCCTTATGAAAGAAATGCACCTGTTAACGGAGGATTGTTAGCCAACTTCAGTACTAAGTAAACTGAGAAATTGAGTAATGCGTGCTTTTATTCAGGGAATCCCCAAATAGAATACATTGCGTATATACTCAAAAATATACCAAGCAAAAAGAATCCCGATTTTATGATATTTTCCTTTTTGAAGGAAATTTCACTGTATTCGGCATAGCTTAATATCATATAGATAATGGCTGGTGTAAAGATGACTATTGCCACCCAATGTTGCTGAAAATTAACTCTTAACGCAGGGTTAAATACAGGCAAAAAGAATAATAAACCTAATAAAGCCCCTAAAGTATAGCCTTTTAAATATTTTTTCATCAAAGTTTGTCCTTTCTTATAGGAATTTTTTAATTGCCCCTTCAGAATCTAGATGCTTTGCTTCAAGCAATGTAGTAGAGCCTTTTTCTACTTAAACTAAACCACTCTTTCTATAGCAATTAAAATTCGGCAGCTATAATTTGATAATTACTTTTCAATTTTGGGGATGAAAATGCTAAAGAGAAAATATGCACAAGCATTTCTTGATACTAATGAAAGGCCCTTTAACGGAAGAACCTTTTCACGATGAAAACACCCCTTTAGATATATAAATATCCAAAGGGGCGTAGCTTCGTAACATTTTCATAAATGTCGCGACTTTATTTTAAACTTTGTATCTGTTTGATAAACATCGTGACTTTAATTCAAATCTACAGACCGCATTTTAACTGTGCACCACAGTTTGTACATGTATTACAGCCACCCATTTCTTCGACTGTTCCTTTACGACAAACAGGGCATGTATTCCCTACATCTGAGCCGATAACCGTTGTAGACTCTAATGCTTGAATTGTATCTACTAATACGACTGGACGTTTTGTATGCTCTTCTACTAATTCTTCTTCAAATGATAATTGATCCATATCATTTTCTTCCGCTTTTAGTGTAAGAACTTGTGAATCACGGCTACCATCCACATAGACCGTGCCACCTTTAGCGCCACCTTTATATAGTCGCTCGTATACTTTTTCTACTTGCTGTACTGTATAGCCTTTTGGTGCATTCACTGTTTTAGAAATGGATGAATCAATCCATTTTTGAATAATACATTGAACATCGGCATGTGCTTCTGGTTTTAGCTCCATTGCTGTGACAAACCATTCAGGAAGCTCTTGCTCATTTACTTCAGGATGACGATCTAAATACTCTTTTACAATTTCAGCCTTGACCTCAATAAATTTACCTAAACGACCAGAACGGTAGTACGTGAAGGAGAAGTATGGTTCAAGACCTGTCGCTACGCCTACCATCGTTCCTGTCGAACCCGTTGGCGCAACAGTTAGTAAATGCGAGTTACGAATACCAGTCGCTAGAATTTGTTCTTTGATGTGAGCAGGCATTTTTTGCATAAAGCCTGTCTCTGTAAAGGCTTTACGTAAACGAGCTGTTTCTTCGTCAGTAGCACCTACTAAGAATGGGAAGCTACCACGTTCCTTTGCAAGCTCTGTAGACGCCTCATAGGCTGTTTCCGCAATTGTTTTAAAGATTTCATCGACTAAAGCATTACCTGCTTCTGAACCGTATTCCTTTTCACAGTAAATAAGTAAGTCTGCTAAGCCCATAACCCCTAAACCAACACGACGCTCGCCAAGGGCTTGTACACGGTTCTCTTCTAGGAAGTAAGGAGTCGCATCAATAACGTTATCCTGCATGCGAACACCCACACGAACTGTTTCACGTAGTGCTTCGTAATCAACTGATTGATTTTCTTTATTCGCAAACTGTGCAAGGTTCACAGCTGCTAAGTTACACACAGAGTATGGTGCAAGTGGTTGTTCCAATAATTGTTATCCTAAAGGCTTTTTATCCTTTAGTTCTTACAGTTCAATTCCTGCAAGTTCAGCATACATTTTCATTACACATGGCGTATGCATACTCATAAGAGCTTCTTAAATAATGTAATTTATAAAAGCCTGCATAACCTCTATTCATTTCTATCACAGCCTTTCTTACATTAGGCAATTTTGAATTTTTATGAATGTGTAATGTTGCGGTCTCGTGCCCGGGTTATAGTCTACTAAGTAGGATCACCGGGTATGCGTTGCCCCTGACTAAAGCTTTACCATTAGCCTTCGGTTCGGATTAGCATCTCAGCCTTCCCGCTTTATCCCGCAATTTTTAACGTGAGGCGAAGTCCACCACACGGATTTGTCGCTACAACACTTTGACCATATGCCTTTGCATTTGTCATATCATTCGCGTTGTCGATGAAGAAAATACCTGGCTCTGCTGAGTATGTTGCACATACGTTTATTAAATTCCATAATTCTTTTGCTTTCATTGTACGGTATGTGCGGACTTTATAGCCCATTTTTTCCCATTCGCGAACATCGCCCACTTCATGCCATTTCGTATTGTACACGTTCATTTCTTCTTTTGTATATTCCTCCACAGCTGGGAAACGAAGCTCAAAGTCAGCGTCTTTTTCTACTGCTTCCATAAATTCCTTCGTTAATGTCACGGAAATGTTGGCACCTGTTAAAAACTCTGGGTTATGAACTGTGTATGTGCCACCATCACGTAATTTATTTTCAGCATCACGAATGATCGCTGTATCGAATCCACCTAAGCCTTCAATGTTTTTGTAGTTCACGATGCCTTGATACATCGCTTCTTCTTGCATAGAAAGTGGCTTGAAGTTTAATTTTTCTTTTGCTAGACGAATGATTGTTTCATCCGTTGTATTTTCGATCAGGTAACGCAGAATACGTGGATTTTGCATTTTAGAAATAATAAATTCCACAATATCTGGATGCCAATCTGCTAGCATAATCATTTGTGCCGATTTCTTACGCGGGTTCGCTACACCCACTCTCTATGTCACCATAGAAGTTGAGACCATATCTTACATCCAATTAGATGCCCTCGCACTTCGGAGTGGCTTCACTCCTACTCTACTCACTTCCGCTAACTTAGCGTGCTTTCGATGGTCGTTGAACCTTCCCCTTTAAAAGGAGCTTGGCTGCTGATTGTCTTTATCCCACTGCTATTTTCAAGCATTCACGTTTACCGTTTCCGATTACGTTGTAGCTAGCAGTGCATTTATAATGCGTTTTTTAACATTTTCAAAATCATTTTTTATCTCATCTTCCCAAAAACGGAGTAAAGTGTATCCATTAGCTGCTGCAATTTGATTTTTTTCGATAACCCTAGCTTTTATTCTCTTTTGTACCTCATAAAAAGAGGAATAAAATTTTGGATTCCCATGCCAAAAATCACCATCACATTCAATTAGAATATTTGTCCCAACTAGTAAGAAATCAAATTGTGCACCTTCAAATATAAAGGAATATTTGTAGGTGATTGATTGTTCAACTAAGAAATTCTCTAAAGCTGTTTCAATACTAGTTTTTCTAAACGTTTCCCTCTCTATTTGCTTTAATGCAGCTTGTCGAATCTTTTCAATGGTTTCTTTACTATAAACCCCTGTCTTACCGCTATTCCATGAAGGCGTTCCATTTATTTTTCTAGTTTCAGCTGTTTTTGAAATGATATTTTTAAAATGAAACTTTTTTTGTTCATTTGGCATGTCATTATGCCACTTACCTGTATTTTGTGATCGAAGTCTACTCGCACACTCTTTACTACAAGTTTTAGTCTGCCGATGTTTTTCATCGAATAGTTTTCCACAAATTACACAAGTTAAAGGCTCACCTTTTCCTCGACAGCTTCTACTACAAAATTGATTTGGAATACCTCGCCTCAGTTTAACCTTTTTATTACATAAAATATATTGGCAGATCACCATTTCTATTGGATAAAAATAAGATATTAAATAATTATCTAATGTTAAGTTATGCTCATTTTTCAAATGAGACGTAAACCATCCTTGTTTATTATGATTTATTGTAAAGCCACATATTAAACAAGTTTGTGGTTGTATCGCATCATAAACATCCATATTTCCCACCTCGATTAAAGTGGCAATATTTCCGTTAAAGAGTTCCCAGCAATTCACGAGGTTTGTTTACGCAGAAGCACCTAGATTATGCTTACCTCTGCGGCTACCACCTTGTTCGACAAGATGAGTCAGCTTCGCAATATCATCTAACCATGAGACAGAACCAGATGATTTACCATTTACACCACGTGCTAACGTGTTGCGTGGACGTAATGTTGAACCATTTGTTCCTACACCACCACCACGACTCATAATTTCCATTACTTGCTTACGGTGATCACTGATGCCTTCACGTGAATCTGCGACAAACGGCATTACGTAACAGTTAAAGAAGGTTACATCTGTTTCAGATCCAGCTCCATAAATGACACGTCCTGCTGGAATAAATTTCAATGAAACTAATTGCTTATAAAACTTCTCAAACCACTCTTGGCGTTTCTCTGGAGTTTTTTCAACAGCGGCAAGGCCTGTTGCATTTCGTTTTGCGATTTGTTCATAAAAAATTTCAAGAGGCTTTTCTAGCACGTCAATTGAACGCGTAATTACACCCGTTTCTTGCTCTTGCGGATCGTCTAATGCACTGCGGTAATCTTCCTCAATCAGAATATCTGCTGTTTTTGTAGACATGTCCAGCTTTTGAATTGTCCCTAAACCACGTGCAGGGAATTTTGGATCAGCTTTTACTGTTAAAACAACAAAGTCACCGGCTTTCAGTGTTTTCTTTTCTGTGTCTTTAAACGAGTAGCGATCGATCATAACAAGTCTAGATACGCCTTTATGCGTAATATGCATATCAGGCGTTACTGGGTGTACTTGTGGGAATTGTTCGATATCTTTGTTTAACTGTTCAAATTGATTGTTTACTTCGGGTTGATGATTTGTGATTACCATCGTTTTGCCTCCCTTGTTATCTTCATTACAAAATAAATACACAATATCATGTGCCGTTAAACACTACATATTGTGTACATGTCTTTAAAAAAGATACTATATATAGTTTTTTAATTCAACTCTTGCTTTTTTAAATAGAATCCGAACTACTTGTTATTACTAGGGTCGAACGTTAAAAAATTTTTTTCATACCATTTTTTACTTTTTAAAGTTCCATTCATCATTTGCATATTTTTTTTCTTCTAATGCACGAACATATTCTAACTGCTCCTCAGAAAGTGTAAATGGTTTTAATTCAATTTGCAACGATTTTGCAAACCCATCACGAAAAGCTGTTACACATTGTTCAACTGTTACTGGTTCTTTAACAAGACCGTTGATGGCAACCGCCTTTTCCGGTAACTTTCTGCGCATACGATTCTTCGCTTCTTCGCTTGAGAAATTAAATACGGATAATAGTTTCTCCTGGTCTAAATCTAATAAAATGGCGCCGTGCTGTAAAATAACACCCTTTTGACGTGTTTGAGCACTTCCCGCTATTTTTTTTCCTTCAACGACCAGCTCATACCAACTTGGCGCATCAAAGCAAACAGCACTTTTCGGACTCTTGAGGTCAGCTCTTTTCTCCTCTGTATCAGGTACACTAAAATAAGCATCCATCCCAAGATTATGGAAACCTTGCAAGATTCCCTCACTTAATACACGGTATGCCTCTGTCACAGACTCTGGCATATCCGGATAGCTTTCCGTAACGATGACACTATATGTGAGTTCATGCTCATGCAAGACAGCTCGTCCACCCGTTGGACGACGCACAAAGCCTAAGCCTTGCTCACGTACAGCATCTAAATTAATATCTCTTTTAGCCTGTTGAAAATAACCAATCGATAGTGTCGCAGGCTCCCACTCGTAAAAACGAATCACTGGTGGAATTAACCCCTCACTATGCCAGTCAAGTAATGCTTCATCTAGTGCCATATTAAAAGAAGGACTACATTTCCCTGAATTTAGAAAATACCAAGTTGTCATATGTTCATCTCCTACAAATATAAAATGATCCCTCAGGCCCCACCTGTGGTTCAAACCTCTCAAAAATTAGCTACAGTGTAAGTTGCTAACGATGTACTTTCGTAATGATATAGCCGAATTCGCCACAACCTAGTTAATTTTATCAAACTCATTGGACTATCGCTAGCGCATCTTTTATAATAATAGAGAAGATAGAAAGGGGTAAGAAAATCTTGGACATACTTATCACAATCGGTGTCGTTTTAGTAGTCATAATTGCATATATCGGTATTAATGCACTACGACTCAAAAAAGCCGTAACCAACTTAACACAAGAGCAATTCATAGAAGGCTATCGTAAAGCCCAGCTAATCGATGTACGTGAACAAAAAGAATTTGATGCTGGTCATATTCTTGGTGCACGAAATGTTCCTTCCACAACACTACGTCAACGTTATAAAGAAATCCGCCCAGATTTACCAGTATATCTATACTGTCAAAATACAGGCCGTAGCTCACGTGCTGCACTATTTCTTAAAAAACGTGGGTACAACCAAATTTACCAACTTCAAGGTGGATTCAAAACTTGGACAGGTAAAATAAAAGCAAAAAAATATTAATGTCTACATGACAAAAGCCGTCTCAAAGAACTATGAGACGGCTTCTTTTTTAAAAAATTCAGAGTTTCTACTATATTATATCTATTGCAAATGATTAAGTACTAGCTTTTTGTTCACCAAGTCTCTAATCATGCATTGGACAGAAAAAAGGATAGCGACGAGAGACAAAATATATAGCTCATTCTTACTAACAATTCCTGACTGTAAATGATCCGTTCTTTGAGCGAATTAATGTCACTTAGGAATCGGTTCTCCCATAGCCCCCCTTTACACGTTAGTAGTGAGCTCCCCTACAAAATCAATCACGCCAACACTATCTTTATGCAAATCCTCCACGACACTGATTCATTTTCACCTCATTTTAAATGGCACCCCATCAAATATTTTGTATGTTCAAAAATACTATTTTTCGTTAGAGATTTAGCATATTGCGTCCTATTCTGCTATTTTTCTGAAAATAGTCAGAATTTATTATTGAATAATGGGACGAGCACTGATAGGATGTATAATATCTTACAATAATAATTGATTATGAAGTTAATAAGCTATGAATGCTATGGATTAAACTATAGCAGGAGCAGTTCTGGAGAGAGCGCCATGTGCGTCGCCGAAGGGTTCACTATCTCAGGCAAAAGGACAGAGGAGTAATATCAGCTTTTATTAGCGATGTCACACGAATAGTACATCTATTTCGTGTAATATTCGTGACTAAATGGTATTTGTTATTCTGACGTTTTTCCGAGACTAGTGTCACAACTAGTCTCTTTTTGTTTTTCCAGTCATAGTTTTTTATGTATCTTTGAGGGGGATTAACGTGGAACAGCAACAATTAAAACGAGATTTAAAAAATCGCCATGTGCAGCTTATTGCCATTGGTGGAACAATTGGGACGGGTTTATTTTTAGGCTCTGGCAAAGCCATTGCCCTTGCAGGCCCTTCTATCATCCTTGCCTACTTAATTGTCGGTACCGCCTTATTTTTTGTGATGCGTGCATTAGGTGAGCTGCTATTATCCAATGCAGGCTATACATCATTTACGGATTTTGCATCCGAATACATAGGTCCTTGGGCAGGTTATGTGACAGGTTGGACATATTGGTTCTGTTGGATTATGACAGCTATGGCGGACATTATCGCGGTGGGGGTTTATACACAATATTGGTTTGATATCCCCCAATGGATGCCAGCCATTGGTTGCTTAATCTTGTTATTACTACTCAATTTATTAACTGTTAAACTTTTTGGTGAATTGGAATTTTGGTTTGCCATCATTAAAGTGATTACGATTGTGGTTCTTATCATCATCGGACTGATTATGATTGTAACAGGCTTTCAAACTAGCTCAGGAACGGTAGCAGTGGAAAATCTTTGGGCACACGGTGGTCTATTTCCAAATGGAATGTACGGCTTTTTAATGGCTTTCCAAATGGTTGTATTTGCTTTTGTTGGCGTGGAATTAGTGGGGGTTTCAGCAGCTGAGACAGCAGATCCTCAAAAAAATATTCCCTCCGCCATTAATAAAATTCCATTTCGTATTTTACTCTTTTATGTAGGTGCATTGTTTGTGATTTTATGTATCAATCCATGGTATGAAATGTCTGCCTCCAGCAGTCCTTTTGTACAAGTATTTACACTGGCTGGTATTCCGATTGCTGCGGGTATTATAAATTTTGTTGTACTCACTTCAGCCGCTTCAGCAGGTAACAGTGGTTTATTTTCAACAAGTCGGATGCTCTTTAATCTTGGAAAAAATAAACAAGCATCTCCTACATTTGCCAAGCTCAACAAAAACAGCGTGCCAAGTAATGCGCTCGTTATTTCAGCTATTGTTGTATCAATAGGTGCATTGTTAAGTAAGCTGATGCCAGAAAATGCCTTTAGTATTGTGACGACGATTAGTGCGATTTGTTTTATTTGGGTGTGGAGCATTATCGTTATTTCTCACATTATTTATCAACGAAAAAACCGTGCCTTACATGAAGCATCGAAATTTAAAGCACCACTGACACCTTTTATCAACTATGTAATTCTAGCATTCTTTGCCTTTCTCTTACTTATAATGTTTATTTCTGATGCTACACGTACAGCTCTACTATTAACACCAATTTGGTTTATCGCCTTATTCATTCTTTATAATATGAAAAAAAGATGACCTCAGCCTAAGTGCTGAAGTCATCTTCACGCATTAAAAAATAGTCATATCCCATTCTGTCGCTAAATGCTTTAGTAACTGCACACCAGCCACACTGTTTCCTATTGGATCGATTGCTGGCCCATAAATACCGATACCACAGCCAGTAGGAAATGGGGAATTCAAGCCTGCATGACCTGGAACAGCTGTAAGAATCGCACCGGAAACACCACTTTTAGCAGGCAGGCCAATAAAGGCTGCAAACTTTCCTGAAGCATTGTACATACCGCATGTCACCATCAAGGCCTTCGCTAATTTCGCCACTTGTTTAGGAAATAGCTGTTTCTTTAACAATGGATGGTAGCCATCATTGGCAATGACTAAGCCAATCATCGCTAAATCTGATACATTGACTTCAATTGCACATTGCTTCAAATACACCTCAAGTGCCGCCTCTACTGGACAATCTAGGAAGCCTGAATCCATTAAATAGTAGGCCAATGCTCGATTACGATTGGCGGTTTGCCATTCTGATTGAAATACCTCTTCATTAATACTTAATTGCTTGCCAATGATTTGTTCTAAAAATTGTAGAATTTTTATGACCTTCTCTTGCGGTGAATGACCAGCCAGCATCGAGGACACCGTAATGGCCCCAGCGTTTATCATTGGATTAAACGGTTTCCCTGGTTGATGGCTTTCTAAGCGAATAATAGAGTTGAACGTATCCCCTGTTGGTTCCACATCTACTCTTTCTAGTACATAAGGTAAACCTCGATCCATACAGGCTAATATAAATGTGATCACTTTAGAAACACTTTGAAGTGTAAATAGTTCTGTGGTATCTCCTGCTTTGATTTCGCTGCCATTTGAACCGATTATCGCAATCGCTAATTGGTTCGGATCTTTTTTGGCTAAAGCAGGGATATAGCTAGCACATTGACCTTCTTTGGCAGCAGTGCGAAACTGCGATACCCATTGTGTCATAAGGTGATCCTGCTGATGTGGTTGTATTGACATGTTTGTGTTCTCCTTTCAAAAATGAGGCAAAAACAGAGCCTTCATAGTTCTCCTATGAAGACTCCATCCAATGTCGCTAGCCTTTTATAGCTTAGGAGGCTGTGTTCCCTCTGGAATTAATGATACATATGTTTCTCCATCAAGACGTTCCTGCCATTCCTTTTTCGCTTCCTCGATATAGGCTGGATTATTAAGCACCGCAATAGCCGTACAAGCCATGATTTTAGCCGCCTGTAGCATCCCTTTATGCGCGATTGGCATAACTCCTTGAGAAACAACCTGCCATGTATGTAGTGGTGTTCCTAATGCCATACATACCGTTGTACATTGTACAGTTGGTACATTCCAACTGACATCTCCTACATCTGTTGAGCCACCCATAATAAATTCGGGTAGCATGCCTGGAACGTGATCAGCAATCACTTTTCCCTGTAATTGCTTGACATCTTCTTTACGCAAGCCTATTAATGAGGCGGCTTGTACTTCAGGAGTAAACGTATTGAAAATAGCCTGCGCATACTGCTCATCCTCTATTGTATAGTGTGGCATGCCAATTTCAAGTATTTGTTGATACATCACATCATAAAGCGTTTTATTAGTAATCAGATTTGAAGCAGCACCTTCAAAATCAACTTCCACTGATGTGCCTGTCATCAGTGTGGCACCCTTAGCAATATTTTCAACGCGCTGATAAATTTCCTGCACTTGCTGCTTTTTAGGTGCTCTAATCAGGTACGTTACCTCTGCATATGGTTGGACTACATTCGGTGAAGTTCCACCTGAATTCGTAATAGCATAATGGACACGAGCTTCTGGAATGATATGCTCTCGTAAATAATTTACCCCAACATTCATAAGCTCAACAGCATCTAAAGCGCTTCTTCCAAGGTGCGGTGCGGCTGCGGCATGTGCACTTTTGCCTGTAAACTTAAAAGTTGCGGCATAGTTTGCTAGAGAGCTACAAGTCATAACCGTTGAAAATGTACCTGGATGCCAAGAGATTGCAATATCCACATCGTCAAAAAGACCAGCTTTCGCCATATAAGCTTTACCAGATCCATTTTCCTCTGCAGGACAGCCATAAAAACGGATTGTTGCTGATTGATGATTTTGCTCTAAGTAATCCTTCACTGCAACAGCAGCTGCAAATGCACCTGTTCCTAATAAATTATGACCACAGCCATGTCCGCTTCCACCATTCTCAAGAGGTTCATGTTGTGTCGCCCCACCTTTTTGACTCAAACCGGGAAGTGCATCATATTCACCTAAAAAGGCAATGACAGGCTTTCCACAACCAAAAGTTCCAACAAGCGCCGTTTCAAGTCCAGCAACGCCAACCTCTGTTTGAAAGCCCTCTTTCTCTAACGCCTCTTTCATATATTGCATGGATTTTTTCTCTTGAAAATGAAGCTCAGACACAGCCCAAATAGCATCACTTAATGCTACACTTGCCTCTTGTTTTGCTTCAATTAACGCAGAAATTTTTTCATGAAAACTCATTTTTATCCCTCCAATTTTATGCTTTCAACAATATTCCTTTTTGGTCATTTAGGGTGACAAGCGACACAATACAGATAAGCGCAAAGCCAATTAACATCCAAAAGGCTGCATCAAAGGAGCCATTAAAGGCATCGACCATAAATCCAATCGCCATTGGCGTGACAAAGCCCGCTAATTGCCCCCCTGTATTCGCAATCCCCATTGCAGATCCTGTAATAGAAGAGGGTAATTTCTTCAGTACAATAACAGGTAGTAATGTAATGACAAACGCAATAAAGATAGAAACAACTGTTTGATAACCAATAAATAACGTCACTGTTTTTGCAGTAAACATTAAATACAATAAAAGACCAATAACTGCACAGGAGATGGAGCCTAACACTTTCTCCATTCCTTTTGGTAGCTTATCAATGATATATCCACTACCATACACACCAATAATCGTTGTAATGGCAGGAATTGTTTGTGCCCAGCCAATGGACATTAGATCCAATCCCCGATTTTTTTGCAGATAAGTCGGGATCCAGGAAACCAAGCCCCAGTTCACGGCATAAATACAGAAATAAGCAATAATTAAATTCCACATCAATGGTGTTTTCAATAGTTCTTTAAAGTTCACTTTATGTGCAGGATTTTCTGTACTAGCATCTTCTGCTTCGTTTTCTGGAAGTTTAATATATTTCCAATATAAAAAGGCAATAATAGCGCCAATAGCTCCAATAATGATAAACATCATGCGCCAGCCAATCGTCCCTAATAAATAAGCTGCTAGCAGCGGCACGATGAGTGAAACAATGCCACCAGAAGTAAGCATGATGGACATAGCTCTGCCTCTTTCCTCTTTTGGGAAGATTGTGGCAATAATTTTAGAGCTTGCTGGCTGAAATCCACCCTCGCCAATCCCAAATAAAAATCGAATCACAATCATCGCTGTTAATGACCAAGCAATCGCTGTTAGACCCGTAAAAATAGACCACATAATAACAGCCATCAATAAAATTCTTTTAGCGCCAAATTTATCTGCCAGCCAGCCACCTGGTATTTGCATAATGGCATAGCCTAAAAAGAAAGCGCTTAAAATGATACCCGTAGAAGATGCATCCAGTTGCAAATCACCCGTAATCGATACAACTGCATAGTTCATAATGTAGCGATCTAAATTACCTAAAGACCAACCTAAAAATAATAGTGCAAGGATGACATTTCTAGATTTTTTCGTTACTTCATTTGCTGTCATTCATATCCCTCCCATTGATCAGAAACATTTTCTTGATTGCAATGTTTGCTTCATTGCTCTTATTGTTCTTGATGATCTTTGCCCCCTTGCCATAACTAGTAAAATCAACACCCCTTTTATATACCGACATTTTCGTTATATATTCGTATAATAATCAAAGTTCTATGAAATGACAATATTTTTTTGAAAATTTCTAATAGATAATCGTCTTTGATTTACTAAAAAGGTGTACAATTCGTTGATGTAGCTGGGTTGCTCAAAAAATGCCTAATTCTAAAAATAGCAAAAAAATGCCCCAAACCATTTAATGGTTTGGGACATTTTTGCCAGATTCTAAACAAGCTGATACATTTTTATTGGTCTACCACGTGTATGCTGTAACTCTTCTCCACAGATTCTCGCTAAATCTACATTACATAAATCAGCTACGATCCGTTGGGCATTTCTTTCGCTCATTTGAAGCTGTGTCGCTAAATCCTTTGTTGTGAAATGCTTCCAGTGCATTTTCTGCACGAGTGCATTTATTTTCATATACGTTTTAATACTAATATTACCCTTTTTTAGTTTTTCTAAAATATAAGGATCTTCTGCTCGATAGGAATAAGCAAGCTCTTCTACATTCCCAACCGATTCAATAATCGTGCCATCATCCTGAATCATGACAATATCAATCGCTTCATTTTCCTTTGTCTGTCTTAGTCCTCGATGTGCATGTAACTCGGCATTAAATACCGTTTGAGCAAAGCCAATGCCTGCTGTCACCTTTGCTTCCATTTCGATCGACAGCTGGTACATTTTTTCTTGTAAAAATTTTATTTGTCCTTCGATGGCTCCCCTTGTACTAAAAATAGTATACTTTCCATTTCCCTCTTCAATAAGAGAGCCATCTATCTGTTCACAAAGCTGGAGCAAATATTCCTTCGTGCGCAATTCTAAATATTGAATGCGATAACCTTGCTTCATGCGCTCTTTCAATGAATCGAAGTCCTTTATTTCAAGCATAACTGCACCAATTTGTGTTTCTTTATAGTAGGATGTTTTGATTTTTTCAGTAAAAAGCTGAACGGTATGGTAAATTTCTGTTTTCGTCGGTGAAACCCAATAAGATGGAACACCCTGTTTCCTCAGCTCTTCATCAACAGAAGGATAGCAAGTAATGGCAAAATCAATCTTTCCTTCCTGCCAGAGACTATAGTGGAAATCAAATAACTCCTGCGGATCAATGGCCACATCGAATTCCTTTAAATACATGTGATTTACATTGTGCTGAATCTCCGCGAGACTCTCTGACGCCATTTGAGAAGGGGATGGGATGATATCGATACTAACATTTTCAATAAACTTTTTTTGTTGATAGGACTGCTCTAAAAATCCACGATAAATGGCAGCCTCTGAAAAAATAATATGAGCCAATTTCTCCTGAGAAACATTCGTTTGACGAGCAAGCTTATAAGGGATATAGCCAGAAAATAGCCAGAAATCCACGTCCTGATTATGTTTCTCTACTAGATGCTTTGTTTCAGTTGCTACTTCATAAACATACGGAATAAATTCCATATCCTGTTCAATTTCCCGTGCTAATGCAATAATTCTTTCAACGGATTTAACGGGACCAACAACACCTATTTTATACATCTTTCGTTCCTACCTTCTTTGTGCAACTGCAATCATTATGTAAAAATTTTCTTTCTCTGTTGTACATAGTATAGCGGACAATTAAATGACAAGACAAATAAAAATGGCTTCCTGTATAAAGAAAAGCCCCGAAAATAGTTCGGGGCCATCTTTGAATAAAAATTATTTTTCAGTTGGATACATTTTTGTATAAAGTAATTCTAATTTTTTGGAAAGCTTACCATAAGCAGTTTGCCATGCCTTCCGAGCCGCATCATCGCCATCTGCTTTGTATAAAGCATGGACTTCTGCTACCTTTTTCAAATCATTTTCAGCCTGAGTTAGCTTCGAATAATTTTTAACAATTTTCTTATCAGTAGCACTTAATTCATCATACTTGGCACGTATTTCTTTCACTTTATCTTCTAAACCATCCACATACTCGCCTTTTACAAGTAGAGAATTTATGGATTCAATTAACATTAAAGCATTTTCATTCGTTTGTTGCTGACCTTGTTGCTTCTCCATAATCAATTGTCTAGTCCCTGCATCAATAAGACTCACTTGTTTAGACGTTAGCTTTTCAAATGCCTTAATGACTGTGCTCGGATTACTACTAAACGATTTTTCATAGGTCTTCATAAAGGATTCTACTTTTTTCACATCAGCTATTGCAGCTTTTAAAATATCATAATTCGTAATCAGCTTTTTATCACTTGAGCTAAGACTACTATATTGTGTAGAAAGATTTTGAATTTTTTCCATTGAGACGGTATAGAGTTCATTTGAAACGATTATTGCAATTTCATTATTTAGCTGTGTGATATTCGGTGCATTTTCATCGATAATTTGATTATTTAATAAAGCTTCATACTGTTCTTTTGCTAAATGCTGCTGATTTGCAGGTAATTTTGCATAAGCCTTTTGCACTGTTTCAATTTTTTTAGCTTGTTTCGCAGCATCTGTTTCTTCTCTAGCTGTCTGTACTTTTTTATGGAATGATTTTACACCTGAAATATCCTTCTTCGCCGCTGTTAATAAGTAATAATTCGTCACGTATTTTCTTCCACCAGAAGATAGTGCTTTATAGGATTCTGATGCTGTATCAACAGCAGATTCTAATTGTTTAAATGTAAATGTAGTAACATTTGCCAATTTCGCGATATTCGCCTTTAAAGCCTCAGCTGCTGCCTTATCAGCAGGCACTTTACCATTGTCATCAATCGAAACTTTTGGCGTATTCAGTAAAAAATCATCTGCATTATATACAAGAGACTGTTGTAATGTCGTCAGCTTATTATAAGCTTTTAACGCACTGGAATAACTTGAAGTCAATTTACTTTCCTTAACACCTGTTATGCCCATCAACTTCTGATAAGCGTCCATATCTTTTATTACTTTTTCAGCCGTTTTCAAATCCTTTTGTAGCGTGACAAGATCATCATATCCAATAATTTGTGCTGCTGACGCTTTTGTTAAGCTCTTATATTCTTTAATCATTCGATTAACATTATTGACATGACTTTGCCATGAACTAGCCGATGGATTGATTGGATAGATATCATCGCCAATATAGCTGTCTATATCATGATTTAGTGCAGCAATTTGACTTTCTTCAGCACTTTCTGCAACTGTTAAACGCTGCAAATACGTATCTGATACTAATTTTAATTGCTTATATGTTAATTTTTCATAGGCAGAACGAATGGACTTGGCAGCCGTAACTTGCTTATTGGGCGTATTGTTTGGTGATAATTTATCAAATGACTTAATAAATTGCTCAACCTTTTTAATATCCGCTTTAGCTTCCGTTAAAATAGTCTGATTTTGAATAGCGCCTCGGTAATTTTGGGATAGCTTTGCGATATCCGCTTCAATGCTAGTAACTAGCGTTTGTAGGGCATCCTTATCTGAAGGTACATATTGCGCGAGAGAATTCTCGTAGGATAGTAAATGAACAATTGCTTGATTTAGTCTTCGTACTTCTGTTATTTCCTCAAGGTCATTTGGCTCATTTAAAAGATCTTTAATGTTCGTATATAGGGTATCATTCACATCTAAGCTACGTTGTAACTGATCGAGCTTATTATATGCCTCTTCAATTTCTTGAATATATTTAGGTCGGTCTTTTTCATTAACGTCCTTTATTTTATCGACTTTTTCTTCTAATTTACTGACTAGTTCCACATCAGCAAGTGCTCTCTTTAGGACTTCATAATTGGATACATTTGCTTTAGCTGGTACTGATAAGGCTTGATATTTACTTTCTAATGCTGTTAGCTGTCCCTTAAATGATTCTAGGCTCGATACATTGTATTGATTATCATGCACCAGTAAGGCCTTAATATCATTCATTAACGTATCCGTTGGTTCTTTAGATACAGTAATAGCGGTAGAAAAATCTGACTCCACAAACGCAGTACCTACCTGTGCTTTTACTTTAACAATAATATCTTTGATGCCCTTTTCAATGGCATCCTTTGGTATTGTATATGTGCCACCAGCGGCTCCCTCAATAATGGTAAAGGAACTATCACCAAGTTTATAAAACCATTGATAACTATATGTAATTTGGCCACTCTGTAATTTCGCGCCTGCTTTATCCGTTACAGTAACACCTGCCACTTTAACGGTTTCCCCAGGTGCAACAAAATCAGAAGCGGAATAGCCCTCCAGCGTTGGAGCTGTTATCTCAAGATCTAATTGATTAATCTTACGTGTTTCACTTTGAAACTTTTTACCATCAGTTGTAGTAGCCTCCACGAAAATTGATTTTCCAGCCGCTTCAACCGGTACTTTTAAAGTAGACGATGTAGCACCTGAAATTGGCTTATTCGTCGCATTTTTTGAACCATCTTCACCATCAATTTTCTCTAAATAATACCATTGATAAGCATTAACTACTGTATTTTCTGGCAATTTATCAACTGTTAATGTTTCATTGACAATATTTTGTCCAGTAATGATAACCGTTTCTGCTGCACCTGCTACGGTTGGTACAATAAGTGCTACAGGAATAGCTGCTGCTGTTAAAAATAATTTCTTATTCAAATCGATTAACCTCCTCTATCCATCTAATGAATTATATCGACCATAAAGCCATAATTTCCTTTGTTCTGCAGAAAGAATTCTAAAAAGTGTATTTTCTCCTGAATTAATATTAAGACAATAATAATATTTTGATTAAACAATAAAAAATCTAGCAGAGATTGACTGCTAGATTGCTGTTTATTATGAGTTTATTGATTCATATAGCTGTTCTAATTTCTTAGATAATTTATTATATGCCTTTTGCCATGCTTCCTCATCATCTTTAAGTAATATTACTTCTTTCACTTTTTGTAAATCACTTTCAGCCTGTGTAAGCTTGCTATAATTTTTGACAAGTTTTTGTTGCATAGCTGTTAAGTGATTATATTTGTTCTTTATATCAATTATTCGATTTTCTAAGTCGGACACATAATATCCATCTATTTGTAATTCATTGATTGAATCAATCGTCTCTAATACAAGATCATTGGCTGTTTGCTCACTTGTTTCCATTTTTTGAATCTCTTCCAATAAACTCGTTAACTGTCCATTCATCTCGGCCTCATAGCCCTCTAATAAACTAATCTGTAGCGTTGTGAGCTTTCGAAAATCTTTAATAATCGCCGATGGATTTTTTTCTAGATTCGTCTGGAATTTCTTAATGAAGGACTCAACAGCTTTGACGTCACTTATTGCTTGTTTAAGATCCTGAGCATTGGTAATTAGTTTTTTCTCAGCAGAGGAAAGAGCATTGTACTTGTTAATCATATCCTTTACTTCAGTTAGCGAAAAAATATAGCCATTTGCATCCATAAGTTCTTTATTTAAATCGTTATAATTCTCTGTATATTCTTCGATTTTATTGCTGATTTTTACATAAAGAGGTTGAGCTAATCCTTGCTGAATGGCATTTAATTTGCTGTATGCTTTTTGAACAGTCTGTAGCTTCGAATATTGTTTAGTGGAATCTGCTACAGATAATGCCTCATTGACCTTCTTATCAAAGGATCTGACCGCTCTCACATTGGCTTCGGCAGCTTTTAAGTCTGCATAATTTATCACATATTTCTTTACGCCTTTAGGCAACTCTTTATATTTATTGACTAATTCGTCCACAGCTCTAGCATAGCTTTCAAAGTCAGATGAATCGTTAAGAGCATTTTTAATGTCATCACTGAATTTCTTACCTACAGTTGCATCGTTACTTGTCTCACCAGGAATCTCATTATTCGTAGGAATTTCATTCAAAAGAGTAGCATTATAAACATACTTTTGCTGAGATATTGTTAATTTATTATACGCTTTTAATGCAGAATGAAAGGCTGACTGTATTTTGTTAAATTTCGTTTCAGGTTTCAATAGCGCCTTATATTTTTCTATTTGGATAATGACTTTTTCAGCTGCCTTTAAATCCTTTTGCATTTGAAGCATTTCGTTTTTTGTCGCCATATCATTATAGGACTTTAAACTTTTTTGCAGTGAGATGATGGTATTAACTTTCGATTTAAGTGTTTCCCATTCATTCGCTAATCCTGCTGCCCCTTTCACCTCGGCTAGCAATTGCTCCAGCTCTTCGATTGTCGTACGTTCTGCGTTTTCAGCTTCCACTAGGAGGGGTAGCTTATATTCTACCAATCCTTGCTGACGTAAGTTCAGCTTCAAATAGGCTGACCGAATGCTTTTAGCTGTTGCTACCTTTTGTTTAGGCGTCTGTCCTAGTAATTTATCAAATAGCTTTTCCAATTTTTGTGCACTTTTTAAATCCGCTTTTGCCATTGTTAAAATGGCTTGATTTTGCACAACCGTTTTATACTCCGGTAAAAGGGCATTAATTTTAGCATCTATATCTGCTATTTTTTCCGCTAAGACATTCGTTGTTTCTGGAGCGTATTGTGGGATCGGATCCATACCGCCTCCCAATAACTCTGTAATCAGTCTATTGATTTCACCAAGCTTTGCAAGCTCCTTTTGACTATCTGGATTTTTCAGCAATAAATCTACTATTTGCTGATAATTATTACCTGCATCTAAGCTTCGTTGTAAATAATCCAGTTGATCATATTCAGCCTTTAGTTGTTGAAGCTGTTGGAGGCTACTCTTTCCATCTAATGCTTTTATTTGCGCTGCAATACGCTCTACTTTGGCAATATCAGCTACAGCACGCTGCAATATCGAGTAGTTTGTCACCTGTGCCTTTGCTGCTGGTGTTAATTTTTGATATTGATTGTCTATCTGAGATAGAACTGACTTTATATCTTCTCTATAGATAACACGTTTTTGGGTATCCATTGTGAGCAACGTGACAATTTGTTTTTCAATAGCTTTTATGTGATTGTCTGAAATACGGATTGGCGTTACGGCAATACCAGAAATCACTTGATCTCCCACTTTTGCAGTAACCTTCACCACAATATCCTTCATTGCTGAATCCTGTGTATCTTTAGGAATCATATAGGAAGGAGTGGAGGCATTGGGGATGATAGAATAACTACTTCCTACCTTATATAGCCATTGATAGGTAAACGAAATTTGTTTCGACTCTAACGTGATTTTTTGTGAAGTATCCGTTTCTGTTGTAACGACAGGGATTTTCACTTTAAGCGTATCTCCAGGCACGACAAAATCTCCACCTGTGAAGCCTTCAAATTCAATTGCTTCTATACTTAAATTCAGCTTCTGAATCTTTTTATTCGGACTTACATATACCAATCCATCTTCTGTTTTGGCCTCCACAAAGATCAGTTTATCAGCAGCTAAAGGTGGTATAACGAGCTCTAATTTCGTTTCATTTGCAATGGGTTTCGCCTTATTATCTTCTAGGACATACCATTGAAAATTTGTAAATACAGTCGGTTTATTTGTGTTACTTGATAAACCTTCAATTTTAGCGACTAACTTACCATTCACATAATCATTGCCTTCAGTGGAAAGAGTTCCTTTAACAACGATTTTTTTACTTTCATACATTTTCCCACGATCATCTGTAACCTTAACAATAATGGATTTTCCTAATGCATCTGAAGGTATTAAATAGACGTTGCTAGTTTGTGAAGAAAGCAGCTCCTCTACGCCCGCTTTCACAAAATACCATTCGTACTGATAATTAGCATCTTTTGGTAAGGAGGTGATATCAGCCTTTAATTCTGTCCCTACCATACCACTTCCTTCAATAGTTACCTGCTCTGAAGCAGCATGTGCATCGATAGGCATAATAATAGCTGCTGGGGCTACTGCCATTAGTAAGAATTTTGCCTTAGTCATTCAAAATCCGCTCCTTACATTATGTATATATCACATATTATAGCAATACTTTCCACCTACTAGCAATGACACTTCAAATAATGGGATCTCTAATGAGAGCGTTTCACTAGTATAAAATGTTATGAAAAAACAAAAGCCTTCTAATCCACATTCGTAGCATCGACGAAGAGATTAAAAGGTGAAAAAAGTATGCCTATGTGCTTCTGCTTCATTTGCTTATCCACGAATCATATAAGTTGGACGGTTCAGGGTACTATACGTATAAGAGTGTGTATGATTCGTTTCACTTACGATAATTCGAATGGTCATCCCTTCTCCTACTTTGCTGTCTAAGGTGAATTTCCCATTAAAAGCCTGAACTCGCTCTTGCATACCTTGAATGCCCATAGAATCGGCAAGTAAAATATCATCTATATGACAACCCACCCCGTCATCGGTATACAATATTTCAAAGCCCTCTTCGGTACCCAATAAATAAATTTCTACTGTATGGGCATACGAATGCTTTAAAGCATTGTTTAATAATTCTTGGAACAGTCGATAAATCATTAAATTCAAACGCTCATCCTCTAAATAAAGACGGTCAATGGTATAGATCAAGACAAAATCAGCGCGTTTATGGATTTTTTGTATAAGCTTCTCAAGGGCTGCATTTAAACCCAATGTATCTAAGAGTGGAGGCTTTAAATTTTCACAATAGCCCCTTAAATCATTCAATGAGGTAAGCATATGTTCATGAAGCTTCACAAGTTTTGTGGGGATCTCCTCTTTTTCCTTTGTATGCATGAGGACACCCATTTCTCTGGCGATATGAAGCTGTTCTTGTAAAATCGTATCATGAAGTTCTTGAGCAAGCTGATATTTTTCTTCCTCGAAGCGTAGCCAAAGTAATTTGTTGAGCCATGGCAGCTGTCGATTATCAGCCTCTTTCATATGCTTTAACTGATTTAGTAGCTCCTCGACCATTTTTGTATTTTCGATAAAATTATTTAAATAGAGCAGCAGCAATTCGAGCCATAACAATTCCTCATCCTTCAGATAAATCGATTTATTATGATCCACAACAAGAATGCGTTTATAATTTGCATCTTGATGAATAAAGGCGATATAGAAATGGTCTGTTTTTTTAATATCCCCTAAACCTAATCGTTCGACTAGAACCTCATCAATCTGATGCTGCGTGTATTCCTTGGATTTGTTCGTCAATGTCACTTGATGTGTTTGAAAATCATAGGTTAAAACATATACCCTTTCCATTTCAAGCTGGAGCACAACCTCCTGCACAAATTTCTCCAATAAATCCTCAATCTTTACAACTCTCCCAATACTATCGACGGTTGTATACAAGCGGTGGATGTAATCCCCTTTTGTAGAAAATAAAATTTTCCGCTTACGATAATCAATCCGCTCTTTTATATAAAACAAAGCCATTAACGATAGAAAGGCGAAAAAGAAAATCTCCGTCATGCGCGTAATGGATAGATCGGTCAATAAATATAAACCGGCTAATAACCAAATTGTAAAGCCAAAGGAAAAATTAAAATAATAACGTAATCGAGAAATAAAATACTCCATATCGAAAATACGTTCAGTTAGCTGTGTGAATATGAAGCTAAATGGAATAAGCATTAAAAATAATGAACATACGTCGGCGGATAATAGTTGTTTATGAAATAGGATTTCAGGTAGTGCGTAAAGAAATAAAAAAGGCAAAAATGGGATGATGATACTACTTAATAGTATTTTTAATTGTGGAGTTCTATATTTGAAATATCCTTCTATTATAATTCCAAGAATTAATAGTAATAAGAAGAAAAATAACCCCAAAATGATATATGAATTTTGAAAATGAGTTGAAGGATACAGAACACTGAAAATACTAAGTAATACACCAAAAATAGGAATGACATAAACAGTACTAATTCGCTTTATAAACAACCATTTTATCTCTATGAATTCAAAATATATCTTCAAAAAGTGCATTAATATCACTAAACATAGTAACATGCTGCTACGGTTGATTATAATACCTACAATATTTAATCTACTAGAAGCTCCACTACTAACATAAGCCAATGAAACTGTTAAAATAAAAAGAATTAACAAATTAATAAGAATCGTATTTTTTTGTTTATATTTTAAATATAAAGTGATAAGCAAAGTTAGTATAAAATAACAAAAAGGGACTATTAAAACATAATAAAATTGTTGAGGTATATCAGATAACTTTATTTTTAAGTTTATAACAGTCCCATTACTTTTCATTACAGTCAATTCTCTAGCAGATCGAACTACAGGTTCATACGCTAAATCTTGAATATTGTCTATTTTTATACCATTAACTTCTAAAATTATATCCCCTGTAGTAAGTTGCTGTTTTTCAGCCCACTCTTTGTAATATGGCTCCGTTAAAATCCATTGTCCATCCGCTTTTTGTACCTTCAAACTCAAAACAGGCTCACTATATGTAACATTTAGTAAATATAGACCTAATACCAAATAAATACTTATAGTGAGCCAAAACCATTTTTTTTTATTTAAATTTAATACCAAATTGTGCTTTCTAAACATATATCTTCATCAAACGAATCCAAGATTGCCTTTTGTTCAAGTGCTGAAATACCAATAAGAGAAGCTTTTTTTTCTTTTAACAATGTTACCAACGACGGATTTTGCTCTAAATATTGAATAACGTTAATCATTAAAATCTCCTCATTTCATTAGTTTTTTTAAGATTATAGTTACAAGTATTTGCCAATAAGTTCTTTATTAAAGTAATTATTAACCATATATGTAACTATATTTTCATTATACTATCTCCCTCCAATAATTCAACATAATTTTCTAAAAAATACAAAAAATTAATAGGATATGTAATAATTTTGCTATATTTCTCAAATCAAATTCTCCAAAAATAGACATAAAATCAAATAAAAAGCCTATTCCCAATAGTAGGAATAAGCTTCTAATAGTTTGCATAGCTATATTGTTTCAAACTGACAGCCATCTTGTAGCCACTTGTTTAAATCGGATGTGATTAACGTAGCAAGTTGGGGATTCATAACACCACAATCCACCGCAAAAACGTGACCATCCTCTCCTTGTCTATTCATTAGAAAAACCATTCCACCTCCATCATCACCAATGGCTATATAGCCCTTCGCATATTCTGCTACTTCCCAAGTCTCGTTTCTTTCTAGCAATTCTACTGTACCGTAAATTAACACGCCGTTAGTGAACGATAAACCATTCATCTCTTTTAAGACATATCGATAAACTTGAGGGAGATGGAAAGTCAGGCCCTTCTCCACATGTAGAATTTCGTGCTCTGTAGCAGGTGGATTGGCCGCCGCACTATTATGTAGTGGGTACATTTCGTCACCATCCTTTCATTTGAAATAGCTTACACCTAAGCTGCACAAAATTCGTAAAATGCCATGATTAAGTGGTCAATCTCTTCTTTCTTAATCATTTTATCTAACCATTCATGTGGAATTTCATCCATATTCTTATACATACCCGCAATAGCGCCCGTAATGGCTGCAACGGTATCTGTATCTTCTCCCAGATTTACAGCCCTTAGAATAGCCTCTTTAAACGTTGTAGAATTACCTACACACCAGATTGCGGCCTCTAGTGAATGGACAATATAGCCACTTGAGCTAATATCACGCTCTGCAATCTTTAAAAAGTTTTCCTTAAAAATCCTTGCATATGCATTTAGCTCCGCTCGCAGATCATCCTGTAAATGACTTTGGAGCAATGAATATACCTCTTTTAAGGCTGTTTCTAGCGTATTATTTCGATATAAGCTTAATAGCAATTCAATATAAATGATGGACCCAACGATTGAACGTGGATGGGCATGCGTAATTTCTGTATATTGTTGTACCCATGCTTTTCTTTTATCAAAATCTAACTCATTCATCACCACAAATACGATAGGCGCTATCCTCATAAGGGTGTCATTGCCATTATCAAACTCGCCCGTTTTTCCACAATGCTCAGGTAAAACACCATTTTTATAGTTCGTAACGGCTTCAGCAGTCGTGATGCCTATATCAAACATTTCTCCAAATGGTGTAAGATAGCCCTGCTCCATGTATCGTACAAACTTATTCATTAAGGTTTTCGTATCGCCTTTTTCAATGATATTTTCGACTAAACATAACGTTAAAGAAGTATCATCAGACCAAGTACCTGGTGGCTGATTGTAAGTACCATACCCGGTCACATCCTGCACATGGAAAGTCCCTCTTTGCTTAAACTCAACAGGTACTCCCATTAGATCACCGATAATTCCACCATATAATGTTGCAAACACTCGTTCCTTCAAATTTGTATCTACCATCGGATGTCACTTCCCCTTTCTATGTCAAACATAATACAAAAAAGACGATAATTGAAGATGTGAATCTTCCCCCATCGTCTGTCCTATAAAGTGGACTCTATTGATATTTTTTCATAAATATTTATGTTTAAACTAATACCTCAATTGACTTTAGCAAAAACATATCTTTTATCTTCGTGTGGACACAAACAGAAGAGCATTTAACTGTTTCCAACAAACTACTTGTAATAAATTATAAAATTTTCGATAGTTTACTACCGACAAACGAATGCCCCCACCCGTTATTCGAGCCTATTGAAAATATAGTGTTTTTCTATGCCAAATTCCATATATGTAATATCCAAACTTTCTTCTGAAACCTGATATTCAATATAGTAATAATCAAATCCGATTTCTTTAAACAGCTCACTTTTGTCATCAAAACATGCTGATCACATTTCTACCATTCCATCCATTACCAGTATCATTTTCGCTCGTTTGAAAAAGCATACACATTTCTCGTTCTTTAAGAACCTTTAAATCTCTTAATTATATTATTACTGACCCTAAGTGTCTCCTATTGCTTTTACACGAAAACCAACGAAACATAAAAAAACTATTGGTAGACAGTTAAGTAGTATACAAGCACCTCTGAATTCAAAACATTAAAGCTCTACTTCACCTGCTTGATCTTGCTCTAGATGAACAAGTGGAACAGGAGAGTAAATAAACGTATCCCCGTCGTCTTCAAGCTTATACATGATACAAAACAAAGCTGAACCTCGCTGATTGCCACTCGGTATAGAGAAAATCATAGCTGGACAACGCAGCTCAGCAGAATGAACGCTTGCACAAAGATCTTTATAAGTAATAGTAGCAAGGTTATCGATATCTACAAGATGCTGTTGACAATCTCCCATAACTAGCATGTAATACTCTATATTCTGATTATACTTATTCACAAAGCTCTGCTTATACTCCTCAATGCTAAGAAAGCAGCACTCCCAATCTAAAGGTGGGAAACTTAACACATAACGATAGAACTTCAATTCCTTATTCCTCCTCTTTTTGAAATCAAGCTACTCAGAATAATTAAAAAGGGGAATTTTTTTGATAACCCCTTTTTTAACCTTTTCGATTTCTTCAATGGCTTTTCGTTTCCATTGCTTCTTTACTCTAAAATCTCCATCATAAAAAATCACGTTATGAAGCCCTATTAATATAACGTCTCTATTTTTCCCCTTTCCCGTTCTAAGCCTGTATATAATCAAATATCATGGCCCAACCATCCATTGGGCTGCCATATCCCCATAGGGGGCCCGTCATTTTTTCCAATTGATCGATCTTTTCCTGATATTGCTTCACCATGGATTGACGTTCTTTTTGCGTGTACGCGTTCAAATGTTCGTCACTTACTTTAAGTCGCATATTGTGCAGGAAGTTGATCATGTCACAATAAAGTGAATTATCCTCAAACGTAATGAAATCTGGGAAAATAGCAATGACTTCGTCAAAGGCATACTGCAAATGCTGCAAGCCAAATTTCCCCAAAACCTCTGAAATATACGGCACAAGATGCGGTTGATACGCAATGATACCATCCCAGCCATCCGACTGCCAGTTGCCAATCATATTGATGGCGATGTGAAGTTGAAATAACTCTGGTGACACCGTTTCTTGGATTACGTGCAGTCCACCAATCTCCCATATTTTATCCGATAACTCCGCTAAATCCATTTCATCTGCAGGGATTTTTCTATCCCATATCTCATTCAATCCAATACTCATCTTAACACCTCTCCTGGAATCAGAATTCTGCTCGTTCTCACTGCTCTATTATGATATTCTCAAATAACTTCTCATCCGTGCGTCTTTAATCGTCTTAGATATCATATCACTACTTGTTATTTGTGAACGATTGCCTAACTCGTCATAACAACTCGAAATCCAATGGTCATTTTGCCACTCTTTGATTACTTGACAAGATGGGTCTCGCTATAGCTTTTTGGTTATATCCTCATTTTCCATCTCTAGTAACGAACCATTTTTAGGCAAATGTTTCCCAAGTACCGTCATAGTAATCTGATCGAATGACATTCCCTACATTGTCATGCTGATACGCTGTCCAGCGATTTCCTGGACGTTGAATGCGCTGAACCAATCTTGCCAGACATGACCTTGGCCATCATGCCATTACCATAGTACTCGTACTTCCACGTATCCCCATTCTTTTCGACTTTCTCTACGAGATTTCCTTCTTCATCATAAGAGAATTGGGCATCTTTTGTTTCTAGTAATCTACTACCAGCGCCATAGACACGATCTTTTTTGTCTTTTGTTTCATATAGATTGCCAACATCATCGACGCTACGGTATAAGAAATCAAATTGACCGCCTTGATTAGACCATACGAGGTTACTAAATTCGTCGTAACCATACGTCACTTTTATACCCGTTAGCTCATTGACCATGCTGCGTAATTGGTGATTCACATCCCAATTATACACGCGTCTTCGCGTATCGCGGTTTTGACTACTTACGCGATGGTGTGTCGGTCTACCAGTTATATCATATTGCCATTTACTAATAACATCCCCTGGTAGGATTCTTTCAATCTCTTGTTCGAGTTCATTGTACTGCATCGATGCTGTCCAATGCGCTTGCTCTGAGCTAGAGGCTGTGATTTGTGATACATCTCCCATTTCATTGCGAGCGACATCTATTTTTGCACCTAAGCTACTTGTAATCTGAGAACGGTTGCCTAATTCATCATAACTACTCGCAATCCAATGGTCATTCTGCCACTCTTTGATCACTTGTCCAGATGAATCTCGCTCGAACTTTACTGTCACATGCTCATTTTCAGTTTGAATTAACGACCCATTTTTGTCATAGCCAAACGTTTCCCAAGTATCATCATAATAATCAGCACGGATGACATTCCCTAGACCATCATGCTGATATGTTGTCCAACGATCGCCTGGACGTTGAATTCTTTGAACCAATCCCCAAGACTTCGCTCATACTAGGTCGGCACCCTATATTAAACCTAAAAATGTGGCGTTTGTTGCACATGCCGTGCACTTAAAAAGCCCTTTTGTCACAGAGGACAAAAGGGCATACAAAACAAAAATATTATTAGCCTTAAAATATCACGTAACCCTTTTCAGCCTTTGTAAACTATATTCTTGAAGGCTAATCTCTTCTTCGGTTTTCTCGCTTTTGACGATTGAAAGTCGAGCGTTCTCTATAATGCAAATACAATTGATTTAGTCACCTTTTTTATATGGGATATTTTCTGGATCAAGAAGCATCCGGTGCTTATCTCTATAGTCTTTAATTGAAGAATGATTTACAGAACTTATACGCTCTATATCATTTTCCGATCCGCCATCATCCTCCCACATACAGACGCGGCACACTTCATATTCGCCTCGAGTTGAAAGAGTAAGATACCCACAGCATGGACATTTATATAAAACTTCCTCATCTCCAATTATATTTACTTCGTCTTTAAAACAATCTTCAAGAAATTTTTTTAAAAAGTTATTTGATATTCCAACAAGAATAGTAGTAGTAAAATGGCCAACTAAAAAGTTTTGAACATTTGGAGAGTAAACACTATCATATTCTTTTGTTTCACCTTCCTCATCCAAATAATCGGAACAAAGGATATTATCGATTTCGTTTTTGGATAAAGAAGAGATTTTGTATATCGCGTAACTTGTTAACGCAAGTTCCCTACTAAATATTAACATTTGTACTTAACCTCTGACTTTGATAGTTTTGTTTTTTCAAGCGCGTAATTAACTGCATCTGTAAAAGGATCCTCTACAACGAATTCAGGAAGTGCTATATAAAACGAAAGAATCTTTCCATCTTTAGTATGTCCCGCAAGTACTCGATTAGTAGCTGGATCAACTTTTATAAGTTGGTTTCCAACTTTAGCTTGTTTCATACCCGGAGATTCATCTGCTAGAAATTGCTCCATAAGATCATGATATTCATTCTGAGAAATATCACCAAATTCGCCTTGTTTTACTACATGTTTGTTATAATGAGTACCTAATTCCCCGCTTTTCCATTTATTTTTTCCTTTTTTCCACTTTACATCACTAAAAAACAATCCAAGCGGATCGATACTAATGTTGGGATCACCAACATAACCATACAAAGTCGGATTTCCACCCGCTAGTCCAATCAGGTCTGACTGTGTATAAATTCCCTCAATAGGCGAGTAGTATCTGAATCGGTTATAATACAATCCTGTTTCAATATCTTCATACTGCCCTTGATAACGGAATGGAATAAAGTCTTTCTCACCTGTGAATTCTTTCATTCGTCCATAAATATCAAGTTCTGCTGACCAAACACTGTTGCCTTGTTCATCATAGGCTTCAACAGGCGTTCCTAGATAGTCACTAACTATACTGTAATTACCTTCATTCGTGATTTTAGCTGAAGGAATGAATCCTTCATTAAACACCCATGTCACTAGATTATCTGGTATTTGAGACTTATTTTGTGAAGAATACTCATCTAGATTTTCAAATATATCTGAATTATCCTGCGAGTAATACTCATGCAGGATATTATTCCCATCCCATACGAATCTCGTTGTTTTTTCGTCAAAGCTCTTCTCTATACGTCTACCTAGCGAGTCAAACTTGAATGTAACTACTGTCTTATCTGGGCGCACGACTTTCGATATCATGCCATTGCCGTTATATTCGTACTTCCACGTATCACCGTTCTTCTCAACCTTCTGAATCAGATTACCTTCTTCATCATAAGAGAAGGTTACTTCTCTAGTTTCAAGCAATCTACTTCCGGCACCATAGACACGATCGGTCTTTTCTTTCGTTTCATACAAATTTCCGACATCATCGACATTGCGGTGTAAGAAGTCAAATTGATCGCCTTGATTGGACCAGACGAGGTTACTAAACTCATCATAACCATAGGTAACTTTTACACCTGTTAACTCGTTTACCATGCTTCGTAAGCGATGATTGACGTCCCAATTATACACGCTTCTTCGTGTATCTCGGTTTTGACTACTTATTCAATGGTGTGTAGGTCTACCTGTCACATCATACTGCCATTTACTGATGACATCTCCTGGTAGGATTCTTTCAATCTCTTGACCGAGTTCATTGTACTGCATCGAGGCTGTCCATTGACTTGCTCGGAGCGAGAAGCTGTCATTTGTAAGACATTGCCTAGCTCATTACGTTCCACATCGAATCTGGCACCGAGGCTGCTTGTTATTTGGTGGTTGTTTTGCCACTTTTTGATGACTTGGCCAGATGAGTTTCGTTCTAGCTTAACGGTTACATGCTCGTTTTCCATTTCTAGTAGCGGACTGTTTTTGTCATAGCAAAACATTTCTTAGATGTAACGGAATGATAACTGTTCACTTATGAATGGTATAAAAAAGAAGGCTTAAGCGCCTTCTTTTTTATTTTTCAGCTATTATTTATCAAACTATGAATATTGCCAATATCCTACTATTGGATCCTTTATCGAATCCTTCGTCACAATTGCATACAAATACACAGCACCAAACCCAAATGGAAGACTTGTGCCTGAATGGAATAATCCACTTGGATAGCCGTCCTCATCAATTTGACACAAGAAATTATATCCATTTTTTTCCAATTCTCTGTAATAATATTCCTCTTCTTGGATATGGAAAGGATTCCCTCCAAATTTAATAAAAAAAGGAGTTTCAAATGCTTGTTCTTCACTTACTAAAATACCTTCTGAAATATAGTGTTTATCTATTCCAAATTCAGTGTAAGTAGAATCCAAACTTTCTATCGAAATTGGATGTTCAAACACATACAATGAACAGTTTGGATATATATTTTTTGAAACCCGATTTTCGTATTTTTTTGGTATAAAGATGGAAATCATGTTATTTTTATCTAATGGATTAACAAAACAAAGATAGAAGTTATAGTCAAATCCAATTTCACTTAAAAGTTCACCTTTATCGTCAAAATATGCTGGAGCATTTCCACCAATCCATCCATTACCAACATTTCGGTTTTTGTCTAACTGAAATAAAATACTTTCTTTTCGCTCAACTAATATGTTATTTTTATTCTCCATATTGTTCATCCGAAAAACTTAATCCGGATTTCACACTCCTTTGCATTTAGTTATTTTCTACAGATTAATCCATGTCTTTCACCATGTTCAATTGCTTGTTTTCTTAATTCCATAACTTTTTCAGTTGCAAATACTTTTGCTTCCTTACTGTCCCAACCTCTCGTAATGAGTTCATTCATAATCCCACGTCTTGTTAACGCGGCATTTCTATTAATGTTCTGCAAAGCACTTTGTTTTCTTAAAGTTTCTTCAGAATGCATACCATATTTTTTCTGTAAATTTGTAATACTTTGATGAAGAGGACTCTCTTTTAATGCAATTGCAGGGTTTTGTCTGGAAAGTGGTCCTGTACCTCTTCTAGTTACTCCAGCATTGTATTTTAACCATGCATTTTGTAATATTTCATGTGCTGTAAATCCATCTTTCACATGTAATTTACTTGCATATTCTGCAATTTCAAATTCATTTAACAAACCAAATGGATCAATCCATGTATTCGAATCTCCAACATACCCATAAAGCGTAGGATTCCCACCTGCAAGTCCAATCGGATCAACTTGAGTATAATTCCCTTGTTCTGGGTCATAGTATCGGAATCGGTTATAATACAATCCAATCGCTACATCTTCATACTGCCCTTGATAACGGAATGGAATAAAGTCTTTCTCACCTGTAAATTTCTTCACTCGTCCATAAACATCAAGCTCTGCCGACCAAACCTTATTTCCTTGCTCATCATAGGCTTCAACAGGCGTTCCAAGATAATCATTTATAATACTGTAATGACCTTCACTCGTAATCTTTGCAGAAGGGACAAAACCATCATTGAACACCCATGTCACTAGATTATCAGCTATAGCAGTATCAGCCTGTGAAGATTTCAGATTTTCTAAAGTATCCGCAACATTCTGGGTGGAATACTCATGCAGAATCGTATTGCCATCCCATACAAAATGGGTAGCCTCTCCTTCCGAACACTTCTCTATCCGTCTACCTAGTGCGTCATACTTGAACGTAATCTCTGTCTTATCTGGCTTAATGACCTTCGCCATCATGCCATTGCCATAGTACTCGTACTTCCATGTATCTCCGTTATGTTCGACTTTTTCTACGAGATTTCCTTCTTCGTCATAGGAGAATTTGGCATCTTTCGTTTCTAGTAATCTACTACCAGCGCCATAGACACGGTCTTTTTTCTCTTTTGTTTCATATAAATTGCCGACATCATCGACGCTACGGTATAAGAAATCAAATTGGTGACTGACAATAGACATCATGTTTTTTCTCTGATAACTTAAATGACCTTTAATATTATGAGAATTTGTAAAATTAACCAAGCAGAAAGAGTAGCAAAAAATCCCTCAAATAGGGATTCTTGCCACTCTTTATTTTTCCTGATACATAATCACTCTTCAAATTTGAAACCTCGATTTTAAATGAAACTATAGTTAATAATAGGATTTACATTCTCTATCCTTTCTTCACTTCTTTCAAGAATATACATTGGAATTAATTCATTTCCGAGTTCACCTGACCAAGTACATAAAGAAAGATCAATTTTTTCACCAGTACCCTCCAAACGAATGATTGGCCATTTTTTTTCAAGACATGCAGGCCATGTAAGTAATTCGTCACCAGGAATTACAGATAACTCCTTTATCTCATTTTTTATTTTGTAGGTTCCTCTAACTATGCATTCATCAAGTAGAATTGAATTACTCATTGCTTGAATATAATAATGCCAAGGTTTAATCCCCCAAGTAATAATTAATATTCCCTCTTCAAAACATTTATCAACTAAATTGGTTGTAGTAAATAACTCAACAAGATTTAATGGCTCATCACCAACTTCAGTTCTTATTAATTCACTAAAAAGTTTTAAATCCACCATAAAAAACCCCAGACTTCCCAAACTTCCATAAACTGAAGAATCAAAAACTTTATTGTTCTTTTTAATATCAGTTGTGTTTTTGAATATTAGCACATAGACAGTGACTGTTTCAACTTTTTGTTCATAATCCGTTAGAAACGGTGGAGATTCCGAGGATAAAAATTCAGGCTTATGAACTCCATGTCTAAAAACTTGAATTTTAATATTGTATTCCCCATATAATTCTATACAATCCTTTCGATAAGAAATTTTTTTAAGTAATACATTATCTCTAAGAGCTTGTTGAATAGTCTCATTTTTATTTTTTTTTATTAATTCCAAATTATTTTCATGTGTATAACAAATAAAATCTTGTTCAAAGAAAGATACATCTTTATATATTTTTTCTGTTATTTTTTTACCTAATATAGCAGAATCCAACAATAGCTGATCTTCATTTTTCACTTCTTCAACAATTAGTTTAAATCTACAAATATCGTATTCGCTTATAGTTTCATTAATAGGGATTTCTAGTGCTAAATTTTTAGTTTTCAAATGTGCATCTTTTATATGGCTAGTACAATAACCTTCTTCAAACCATAAAGCTGTATTTTTCATTAATTTCACCCCTGACAATTTATTGGATATCCTTTTTGAGACGCCCATTCCTTTGTTTCTTCCCAAGCTAGTGCAGGTGTGACATCCGCCTTTAATAACTTCCCTTTGGTGCCATCTGAATTAATAACATGCAAATCTCCTTTAAATTTCTGAATTTCTGAATTATTATAGTGATTTTGCAGACTATCTATCCATTCTTGATTTGTTAAACCTGACTTTTTAAATTGATTTTCTGTAAGTACAGGTTTTGTTCCTGCACCAAGCTCATTATAGCCATGCATCGCAGAATGATTAAGTCCTTCACCTTCTAACCATTGCTCTGATGAGAAATATAAAGCAGGCACACCTGTTTGAGAATTAAATGGTTGGATGCCTAATTTAGTGGCAAGTGTATGTGGAACCATGTGATGTCCTTGATTTACAGGGTTCGATAAAGGCATTAACCCAAAAACATCTATCTGTCTATTCGTGTCACTAACATACCCATACAATGTTGGATTATTTCCTGCCAGTCCAATCGGATCAGATTGGGTATATATCCCCTCACTTGCCGAGTAATAACGGAATCGATTATAGTAGAGCCCTGTTTCTTCATCTTCATACTGTCCTTGATAACGGAATGGAAGAAAATCTTTTTCCCCAATGAACTTCTTAACTCGTCCATAAATATCAAGCTCACAAGTCCAAATTTTCTTTCCTTGTGTATCATATGCTTCAACAGGGGTACCAAGGTAATCTCTGATAATACTAAAAACACCTTCTCTTGTGATTTTAGCTATTGGATTAAATGATTTATTATCGTATACCCATGTTATCAAGGATTCATGTATATTTGATAAGTCTTCTGAACAATTGTTCCACTCATGCAGAGTCGTATTCCCATCCCATACAAAATGGGTAGCCTTTCCTTCCGAACACTTCTCTATCCGTCTACCTAGTGCGTCATACTTGAACGTAATCTCTGTCTTATCTGGCTTCATGACCTTCGCCATCATGCCATTGCCATAGAACTCGTACTTCCATGTATCTCCGTTATGTTCGACTTTCTCTACGAGATTTCCTTCTTCATCATAAGAGAATTGGGCATCTTTTGTTTCTAGTAATCTACTGCCAGCGCCATAGACACGATCTTTTTTGTCTTTTGTTTCATATAGATTGCCGACATCATCGACGCTACGGTATAAGAAATCAAATGGACCACCTTGATTAGACCATACGAGGTTACTAAATTCATCATAACCGTACGTCACTTTTATACCCGTTAGCTCATTGACCATGCTGCGAAATTGGTGATTCACGTCCCAATTGTAGGCGCGTCTTCGTGTATCGCGGTTTTGACTACTTACGCGATGATGTGTCGGTCTACCTGTTATATCATATTGCCATTTACTAATAACATCCCCTGGCAGGATAATCTCTTGCCCAAGTTCATTGTACTGCATCGAGGCTGTCCACTGGGCTTGCTCGGAGCGAGAGGCAGTCATTTGTAAAATATTGCCCAGCTCATTACGTGTGACATCGATTTTGGCACCGAGGCTACTTGTTTTGGAAGCGATTGCCTAATTCATCGTAGCTACTCGCAATCCACTGTTCATTTTGCCATTCCTTGATCACTTGTCCAGATGAATCTCGCTCTAGCTTGACGGTTACATGCTCGTTTTCCGTTTCTAGTAGCGAACCGTTTTTATCATAGGCAAACGTTTCCCAAGTGCCATCCTAGTAACCTTAGCGAATGACATTCCCTATATTCATAGGAATTGTCCTTTAATTGAACGTCGTCTCCATATGAAAGTTGGCCCGTACAAGACGATTTAAATAGTCATGACAGAACTTCTACGGTTCCTATCTCACGAATATTCCCATCTCTTGAAATCACAGTAAGATTAAAAGGGCAATAAATCCCTTTAAATGGATTTATCGCCCTATATAATTGATACTAATGTATTTCTCTTATTACAATTTTAAGAATATACTGATTCAATCTATCTTTGCCACATTAAAGTTATATTTTTCATCTTCACGTGGATCATTAAATCCTTCAAATTCATTTACTTTTTCAAGAGAAAATAAAAAACCAAAATTTAGACTAGGAAAATCTAATTTCTTCATACGAGCATATCCTTTTATAGATACCGAATACTTACCAGAAGGAACACTGTATCTAAATCCTGAATATAGTGTTTTACCATCTAATGTTTGATAAGATACCTCATCATTTTTTAGAAACTCATTTTTATCAAATTCATAAAATGAACCAATATCTGCAATCCACAATGAATCTTTAACTTCAATATTGAAGTCATGATAAACGAATTTTTCTTCCCATTCATCGTCAAATGACTGATTACAATTTTCAAGTTTGATAATATACTCTATAGAATTTATAGGTAGAAAAGGTATCCAAATACCATTTTCAAGTGAAGCTAAATAACGGTTATGATTATCCTGAAAATTTTTTAAAATTTTTTTTGTCCTAACTTTTTCTTTCTTTAAAAAGTCTTGCAGGACGTCTATTGAAAACAAACAAATTCCGTAACTTCCAGTATCTAGAATTCTATCCATTATAACATCTCCTTTTTTCCTATTTACAAGGTATTTTTCCATTAGAATGTAATTCTTTTAATTTCTCTAAAGCTTCTGCAGGAGTTAAATCTTTGAATAACTTTTCTTTTGTGTATGGTATTTTTAAATAACCTTTAACGTCAATATCTTTGTATGCTTTAGCAGCTTTTTCAAAAAACTCATCTGTTGTACCAGTGAATTTTGAACCATAATAAGGTATTCCATCTTCTATAAGTTTTCTATGCAATTTTTTGTGAAGTTCTGCCGTTCCAGCTCCTTCATCTGGATACCAAGAAATGGAATGAATTTGACTTAACTCTGAAATATCTAAAGCCTTGGCTATTGATCTTGGCATCAAATGATGTCCCATGCCAGTATCCAATAAATCTGAATATAAGCCAAATTTATCTATATTATTATTTGTATCCCTGACATAACCATACAGAGTTGGATTCCCACCCGCAAGTCCAATCGGGTCAATTTGGCTATAATTCCCTTGCACCGGATCGTAGTATCGGAATCGGTTATAATACAAGCCAATTTCTACATCTTCATACTGCCCCTGATACCTAAATGGAATGAAATCCTTTTCACCAGTGAACTCTTTCACTCGTCCATAAACATCAAGCTCTGCCGACCAAACTTTATTACCTTGCTCATCATAGGCTTCAACAGGCGTTCCAAGATAATCACTAATAATACTGTAATGACCTTCACTTGTGATTTTTGCAGAAGGGACAAACCCTTCATTAAATACCCATGTCACTAGATTATCTGCGATATCGGCATCTGTCTGCGAGGCATTCTCCACTGAATTTTCCAATGTATCAGAATTATCCTGTGACAAATACTTATGCAGAATCGTATTTCCATCCCATACGAATTCGTCAAAGCTCGACAGATATTATCCATAAAATTGTTTATTTAAATTAACTGTATTATCTAATATTCATATGGTAAAATTAAACAAAAAAATATTGGAGGAATAATAAAATGATGCCTTTTGAAGAGAACATGAGAATTTGGAATGACACCTTAGAGGAAATTAGTCATCCTATTTATAAATCTATTTAAATAACTTTCATACAGATATGATTCAAGAAATTTCCTTTAACATCAAAGCTGGTATTGTTCAAAAGGATTTCGATTCAATTATGAATTATTCATTAAAATACATTTTACAATCTCTTTTCATTCAAATTAAAAAGTCAAAAGAATTCGAATTAATGGAATTAGTTTTTGAAGATAAAGTATGCGATGAGTTTGAAAAGCTACTTCTTATGGATGCTATTGATATTTCTTACCATATAGATGATTTTATTACCGAGAAAGAAATGGAGGAAGAAGGTATTAGTGTGGACGACTTAGATAACTTTCTTAATATCATTGTGAATTTTAATGAAAAGCAGTTTGCAATATTAAAACTTACTAACTCTGTCTGTGAGCTAGGAGAATTAGCTTTTCTAAATCTTGACACTTCAGATACATTCATTAATGGTAACCATTATAGTGACTATGAAGAGAAATAATTCTCTTCATAGTACTGAGGAAATTCATATTATGAAATAAGAGTATGTTTAAAATATGCTATTCGTTTATTAGAGTTAAAGTCCTGTCCCTACTTTCATAAAACGCAATCCGTTAATTCCATTTTTTTCTATAAAATCTTTAAAATTTTGTGTACAGAAATAAAAGTTGTTAATTCTAATATCTCTAAAAATAGTTTCATTTTCTATTTTTTCTAAATTAAATGTAATGTTTTCACCTCGCAACATTGCAAGAGATTCTTGCATATCTAAACCATCAAAATTAATTGCTGTTAAAACATTTGTTATATTTATATATATATAATCCTCTGAAATACCTTTGATTTTTATGGGGAGGGTTTCTGTAATTTCTGAAAATTCATCAATAAAAAACTTTTCGAATTTCTTTTTTACTATTAATGTAGCTCCATAACAACGTGAATCAAAATCTAACAATTTTCCTCTATTCAGTTTATCTTCTGAAATACCAAATATCTCTGCGTTCCAATCCAGAGTAATTTTTTGCCCTGTAAAAGTTGAAAAAAGACGAACATAGTCCTTATTTAAAAAGGTTAAATCTTTAAAAACATCATCATTTACAAATCTATATACATTCATTTACAAAACTCCATTTACCAAATATTAACATTAAATAATAAATCCTCCCTAATATTTTCTGGATCAGCTAATACTGCTTCTTTTGCTTTTGCTCCACCAAAACGTTCTGCAGACTCCAACCTATCAGCAACATTTCTAAAATAATCATTAGTATGGATTATTCTATGATAAGCACCAGGTTATATACTATTTGGATCCATGTTTTAAATAAATCCCATTATCTGCACTATTGACATCAATCTTATGCCTTTCTAGAATATCCCTAGCTCTTTGAGCATTTGGATTTGAATGGTCCCCCGCCACAATATGATGAGCTGCTGAACCTTTATACTTATGCCAAGCACGTTTCATGTACCCTTCATTCTTTCTTAACTCACGATTAGCTTTGTTCATATTTTTCTTTAACTCTTTAGTACAAGAAAGACCAAAAATATCTATTGAGTTATTTGTATCTTGTACATAGCCATATAAGACCAAACCTCCATTAAGCCCAATTGGATCCTTTTGCGTATACATACCCTCAATTGGTGAATAATATCTAAATCTGTTGTAGTAAAGGCCAGTTTCTTCATCCTCGTATTGCCCTTGATATCGGAATGGTATAAAATTCTTGTCACAGGTAAACTCTTTTGACTGACCATAAATATCTAACTCATTGGACCAAACCTTATTACCATCAGTATCGTAGGCTTCAGAAGGTGTACCTAGATAATCACTAATAAGGCTTCTTCAACTAATCAATCGATCTAATAAATTCCTTAAATTGATATATTATTTACACCGCACTCATCAATTTAAAGTCTTTCCATACAAATTTCACATAACTAATTCTTTTTTAGCGTGGGCCTTTTATTCATATATCTTACCTACATATAGCATAATAGATAATAGTTTCCAGTCAATATTTTTAGGAGTATCTAAACCAGAATTTTCATAAAATCCTTCCATATCTTCCATCCATCCCTCAATGGCTTGAAGAAATAAATCTATAGATTTATTCTCCCATTCATCTATATTTTTTTTATAATCCGCTGATAATAAATTTACAAATTCTAAGAATTGTTGCTTGTTTGATACGTTTTCAATTTTGTTATACCAATCCATATTATTCACACCTCTCTATTTCAACTATTGACTCTATTTTTTCCTACAAATCACCTGTCTAGATCCATCTTCCCTCTTTAAAACAATTGATGTTCCACCATTTTTTGTTGACATTTTAAACCATTGATTCTTCACTTGTTTTTTACTTGCCCAGTTTACTGGAATTTCATCAATACCTGCGAGTCTAAATGCTGCGAGTCTTCTATGATCCAACGTCCATATTTTACCGTCTGTATCCTTCCAAACATTAACTGTAGGTAAGTCACTTACTTTAAGTGAACCATTCTTTAATGATTCAGCATTTTCTAAAACTGTAAATGCACCCGTACTATTCTTGATATTACTCTGCATAAAATGAATTTCATTTGGATCTAACGAAAGAGGTTTATTTCCTGATAACTCAGCAAAATTAAATTTAGGTTTTGGCTTTAATCCAAATGGATCATTTATAGCATTCGTATCACTAACATACCCATAAAGCGTAGGATTCCCACCCGCAAGTCCAATCGGATCTATTTGAGTATAATTCCCTTGTTCTGGGTCGTAGTATCGGAATCGGTTATAATACAATCCAATTTCAACATCCTCATACTGCCCTTGATAACGGAATGGAATAAAGTCTTTCTAACCTGTAAATTCATTCACTTCACCATAAATATCAAGCTCAGCTGACCAAACCTTATTTCCTTCTTCATCATAGGCTTCTACAGGCGTTCCAAGATAATCACTAACAATACTGTAGTTACCTTCACTCGTGATTTTAGCTGAAGGTACGAACCCATCATTGAACACCCATGTAACTAGATTATCATTTTCTAGTTCAGTTGAATCATTCTCTGAGAAACACTCATGTAAGATAGTATTCCCATCCCAAACGAAACTTGTTGTCTTTTCTTCAGAACACTTCTCTATCCGTCTACCTAGCGAGTCATACTTGAAAGTAACTTCTGTGATGTCTGGTCGGATGACCTTCGCCATCATGCCATTGCCGTTATATTCGTACTTCCACGTATCACCGTTCTTCTCAACTTTCTGAATCAGATTACCTTCATCATCATAAGAGAATGTTGCCTCTCTCGTTTCAAGCAATCTACTTCCGGCACCATAGACACGATCGGTCTTTTCTTTCGTTTCATACAAATTTCCGACATCATCGACATTGCGGTGTAAAAAGTCAAATTGATCGCCTTGATTGGACCAGACGAGGTTACTAAACTCATCATAACCATAGGTAACTTTTACACCTGTTAACTCGTTTACCATGCTTCGTAAGCGATGATTGACGTCCCAATTATACACGCGTCTTCGTGTATCTCGGTTTTGACTACTTATTCGATGGTGTATAGGTCTACCTGTCACATCATACTGCCATTTACTGATGACATCTCCTGGTAGGATTCTTTCAATCTCTTGACCGAGTTCATTGTACTGCATTGATGCTGTCCAATGCGCTTGCTCTGAGCTAGAGGCTGTGATTTGTGATACATCTCCCATTTCATTGCGAGCGACATCGATTTTTGCACCTAAGCTACTTGTAATCTGGGAACGGTTGCCTAATTCATCATAACTACTCGCAATCCAATGGTCATTCTGCCACTCTTTGATCACTTGTCCAGATGAATCTCGCTCGAACTTTACTGTCACATGCTCATTTTCAGTTTGAATTAACGACCCATTTTTGTCATAGCCAAACGTTTCCCAAGTATCATCATAATAATCAGCACGGATGACATTCCCTAGACCATCATGCTGATATGTTGTCCAACGATCACCCGGTCGTTGAATTCTCTGAACCAATCCGGCTAGACTTCGCTCATACGTTCTTTCAATCTCATCAAAGCCGATTTCCTTGATGATATTCCCTTTCGTATCGCGTTCAAACTGATACGCTTCGCCTTTTTCATTGATGACAGCGTTTAACTGCTCTTCTGTATCATAGGTGAAATTGACTTTCTTCCCACCTTGTTCTCGAGCCTTCAAACTGCCGAGAATGGTGTAATCAAAGGCTACTTGCGTATGGTTATCTTTCGCAAAAACAATATCTTCATAGGCATTGTACTTCAATTGTACGTCGTTACCATCTAATTTCTTTGGCATTTTGAAGTTAGAATTTCTATACCTTACAAAGCTTGAAAGTGTAGCACATTTTAAAATTGAATTAGAAAAATACATAACATATTAGAATACAAAACGAATTAAGGGCCACGTTAAAAGACATGAGTCCGATACAAAATATCGAACTCATGCCCAAACCTCTACATAATGAAATAACTCTGTCTAACATTTGAAGGTCACTTCATTACCATGGGGAATTTTACTATTTTTTTGCTATGCTTACTGAACTAAAAGTCGCTATCGAATAATTCAATATAATGCAGACCGTTTTATAGTTTGTTTATATCAATAATTTCTATTTTCCGAATCGAAATAATAAAAAATAGTGTTTATTTACAATATAGATTGTAGATAGTTAGGCACTGAATCTAAGTCCATAAATTGAATCCCTTTAAGATTATCTTTTTCACACAATGATTTAAATCTCTCTGAACAAAACAGGTACCTTCCCAGTTTTAAATCGCTTAATTGAAATAAATCAAGATCAGTGTCTTTTATCACCAACTTTATATACTTATCAACGAAACTTCCACCAACTTTTAATTTTGCATTACTTGGAACTTCTCTTGTAAGGTACTCAGATTTATCATAATCAACTAATGAATGTCTTTTAATACATTTAATAAAGAAAAATAAATCTTTTACTTTTGGTTTACCTTTTGTACTAACAACATGTAAATTAGCTATACCATAATCCTGTAATATATTTACTTGATCCATTGAAGATAAAAATTTTTCAGAGATTACATGACCAAAGAAATTTTCGTAGTAGTCAAATTGAACTTTGCTTCTCGTTATTAACCAAAGTTCTTTTGGGAAATCCATTTGTTCAATAAAAGGTCGATTCCAATTATAGCTCATTCCTTCGTCATATTTCTCATCAGTATAGCTTTCGTGCAAAACACCATCTAAATAGATGGGGGAATTTGCACTATCATTGACTAACATAAAATATTTCATAAAATTACCCCAATCGTTTACAAGTTGGATATTTTTTTGATGGTACATAATCTTTACTAAAATGTCCTGTTTGCAGTTGATTTTTAAGTTGCATTTGCAGTTTACGTACTTTTGTTCTAGCTTGTTTTTCATTTATAAAACCATCATCAAATTCTTCATATATAGTGGCTACTCTGTTCATTACATTCTTATTATAAGCACTATGAGAAGTATTATGAATAAAATCAAATGTACTACCTTTTAAAGTATCCGGATTACTAGGAATCATCATACCATTAAAAGCTTGATCTCTTAAACCTCCAATACCAATATCATTGAAAAATGTTTGATATTGCTTCCAAACATTTGTCGGAATCACATGATGAGCCTGAAAACCTGTAAAGTTTCTCCCTTTAAAACCTTTTTGAACATTACCTGAGAGTATTGTACTTGGCGCTCTCGATAATCCAAATGGATCAATACAACTATTTGTATCACTTACATATCCATATAGTGTAGGATTGTTTCCTGCAAGTCCTATAGGGTCTTGTTGGATATAAACCCCTTCGTTCGGCGAGTAATATCGGAATCGGTTGTAGTACAAGTCTGTTTCCTCATCCATATACTGTCCCTGAAAACGGAATGGAATGAAACCTTTATATCCTGTAAGTTCCTTACCTTGTCCATAGATGTTAAGTTCTATAGACCAGACTTGGTTTCCTTCCTCATCGTACGCCTCTACAGGAGTACCTTGATAATCACTGATAATACTAAAGTTACCTTCATTGGTAATTTTAGCTGATGGTGTAAGTGAATTATCTTCATACACCCATGTTACGAGATTTCCCTGTTGGTTTGTATTCGCATCTTGGGTACTTATCGTACTTGCCTTTACTACCCACTCATGTAAAGTCGTATTGCCATCCCAGACAAAGTGAGTCGCTTTTCCTTCACAATTTTTTTCCACACGTCTACCAAGTGGATCGTATTTGAAAGTAATCACTTTGTTTAAAGTTGAATTGTTCTTTGATAAGAACACAACCTTTGACATCATCCCATTACCATCGTATTCGTACTCCCACGCATCACCAGTTCTTTCAACTTTCTGAATCAGATTACCTTCATCATCATAAGAGAATGTTGCCTCTTTCGTTTCAAGCAATCTACTTCCGACACCATAGACACGATCTGTCTTTTCTTTTGTTTCATACAGATTCCCGACATCATCGACACTGCGGTGTAAGAAGTCAAATTGACCGCCCTGATTGGACCAAACTAGGTTACTGAATTCATCGTAACCATAGGTCATTTGTACACCCGTTAACTCATTTACCTTGCTTCGTAAGCGATTATTGGCATCCCAATTGTACACTCGTCTTCGTGTTTGACGATTTTGACTACATATTCGATGCTGTGTCGGTCTACCAGTTACATCATATTTCCATTTACTAACGACATCCCCTGGTAGGATTTTCTCAATCTCTTGTCCAAGAGCATTGTACTGAATCGTTGCTGTCCAATGGTCTTGAACTGAGCGAGAAGCTGTAATTTGCGACACATTTCCAATTTCATTACGAGCGACATCGATGTTTGCACCTAAGCTACTTGTAATTTGTGAGCGATTACCTATTTCATCATAGCTACTTCCAATCCAATGGTCATTTTGCCACTCCTTGATTACTTGTCCAGATTGGTCTCGCTCAAACTTTACAGTCACATGTTCATTTTCAGTCTCAATTAACGAACCATTTTTGTCATAGCCAAACGTTTCCCAAGTGTCATCGTAATAATCAGCACGAATTATATTTCCTAGGCCGTCATGCTGATACGCTGTCCAACGATTACCTGGACGTTGAATCCTTTGAACCAATCCTGCTGGACTTCGCTCATACGTTCTTTCAACCTCATCAAAGCCAATTTCCTTGATGATATTCCCTTTCGCATCACGTTCAAACTGATACGTTTCGCCTCTTTCGTTGATCACAGCGTTTAACTGCTCCTCTGTATCATAGGTGAATTTGACTTTCTTCCCACCCTGTTCTCGAGAAATTAAACTGCCAAGAATGGTGTAATCAAAGGCTACTTGCGTATGGTTATCCCTTGCAATAACAATATCGTCATAGGCATTGTACTTTAATTGAACGTCGTTTCCATCTGAAAGATTTGCCCGTACAAGGCGATTCAAGTTATCGTAACGGAATTTTTCTGTAGCCCCTAGCGGATTGGTCGTTGATGTACAGTTACCACGACGGTCATATGTCCATGTGGAACTCGTCCCGTCTGGCAATGTCACCTGACTCAGGTTTAGATCAGCATCATAAGCTAAGCTTACCACATGACCTTGCGCATTTGTCACTGTTTCAATCAAACGATGCTCATTATAGGAAAATTCCGTTTTTGTATCATCCTCTAAAATAGTTGCCTGTAATGTACCGTCCTCATTATAGATCCATTGACGACTTCCACCCTCTGCGTTCACTGCTTGAATCAATCGATTCTTGTCATCATGCAGCGAGGATAATGTACTGCCATCTGCAAAAGTCACCTTTATAGGGTTTGCCCATTCATCATAGCTGAATGTTGTTGTGCGGCCATCTTCATCTACTTCTTGCAGTAATTCAAAGTCCTCATTATAGTCATAGCTGATCTCACTACCATCTGGATGAACAATTTTCGTACAGAGATTATCTTCATTAAAATAATAATAACTTTTATGGCCTAAGCTATTTGTAATTTCGTTATAGCCCTCGTGATATGTAAGCTCACCTGCAAGAACATTGCCATCTCCCCATGTTTTGACTACTCGTGCACCTGTAGTTGGGCCATCATAGCGCCAGAAGAAGCTATTTTTATTGCGATCTGTTTTTTGCATCATTAAGTGATTAACATATTTAATATGCGTACTTTGCCCTAACGCATCTTGGATTTCGATTAAATCTTGTCCATCATTGTAAACGTAACGAACTAAGACTTCACGGCTCATCTGGTTGCGTAAAGCAACCTCTGTCATTCTGCCTACCTCATTGGTCGTAACCTCAAGCACTCTACCAGCACTGTCGGTTACTTGGGATAGGAAGCCTTTAAGGTTATAGGCAAATTGAATATGATGCGCTTGCTCATTTCTTACTTCTTTTAATCGGTATGTTGTTTCTGTTACTTGTTCAAATACATAAATCAATCGTGTATCATGCTCAAATAGATGATACTCCTCACCTGTATTTGTTAAGGTCATTCTTTCACGTTTGTTAAAATACGGCAAGTTTATTGGTAAAATTGGAAATCTAACAGCGCGACCATCCGTCACAACAATCCCAATCAGGTCATCTTCTTCAAATATCTCTAAGGCTAGATCGTATGTAAAGTGCATACCATGACCTGTTAAGCCAATCCGACTGCTATCACTGTACCAAGCGCGTTCCCATGACAGTGGGATAGGTCCAGGTAGTTCGAAATCGACACCTTCATAAATCATACGCCCTGTGATTAAATCAACAGGTTCAAAGCCTCTTTTACAGAACTTTTTACTTAAGCCTTGTGTACAATTAAATTTCTTTAATACTCCATGATTAAATTTCGTTAGCCCAGCTTTCGCCATAGCTTTCATACCGTCTACTGCCTTCGACGCAGCGAGCAATTCATCCATCGAAGAAATGACTTTATCTGCGGCCGTCTTCACAGCTTTAGAACTCATGCCGTGCTCATTAAAGCAGCCCTTCTGTCACAGAGGACAAAAGGGCATACCATAACAAGGACTTATTAACATTCAAATATTACGCGTAGCTCTTTTCAGCCTCTCTGGATCGTATTAAGGGAAATTTGTTTCATGATATCAATATCCGCTGTATTCGTGCTTATACATACGAAATTTCGCAAAGACATGTTACTAATCTACTAATCCTTTGTATTTGAATCCCCAATCATAGGAAACGCTCCTTTTTTCACTCCTCAATGTTGTTAGAATGAAATCTCTCAAGATTTTCAAGTAAATAAAAATCTACTAGATTGGTACCATCATATCCAGTTTCTATCAATACTTTTTGTAATTGATGCAATAGCTTGAGCCACTCTTTTATAAATAATTCAGTTTTCATCATGATACTTCTATAGTTTTCACGACTATCCCAATTAATTTTAATATCACATTTTTCAATTTTACATATCCATGTCTCGAAAAATGCTTGACTTGGGAAAGTTACGACAAACCGTTCCTCTCTTCTTTTTATTGCCTCTAACATTTTAATTACATCGCTTATACCATCAGCTATTTGTGTTCCATAATTGATTCTTAATGACGTATCACACCATTTCATTGTGAAATATTGGTTATTAACATGCCTATTATCCAGTGCTTCAGATATCGTTGTATCTTCTGGATCACGTATTCCAATCTTAAAATTTGGATTGATTATTATTTTAAATTCCACTTTACTCACCTCAATGACATTTAACTTTTGCATGACTATCGTTTCTAATTTCTTCTGCTGTATGATCAATAGGGAATCCATGGAAAGTTCCGTTTCCATTATTTCTTAATCTATAATGTGTTGGTGGATGTGCTTTTGGTGCATTAGAATCACCATTAGGATGAAATACAACACTCTTGCTGTCCGGATTTACCGGGAAGTCCTTGAATCCTCCTGGTTCTAATGTGTCCGCTAATTCACCCGCATATGCTAAATCCTTTTTATTTCCCCATTTTCCATGTGGAAGTTTATCATTATTTGAAGTTATTTGAGCATCCTTGTCTGATAGCTTCAATCCATGCCTTTTCCCTCTTAAATAACCAGGTTCTGGCTTCAAAATTAATCCAAATGGATCAATCTGAATATTTGTATCATACACATACCCATACAATGTTGGATTATTTCCACTTAAACCAATCGGATCCTTCTGTGTATACATCACTTCAGTTGGAGAGTAGTATCGGAATCGATTATAATACAATCCTATTTCTACATCTTCATACTGCCCTTGATAACGGAATGGAATAAAGTCTTTATCACCTGTGAACTCTTTCACTCGCCCATAAATATCAAGTTCTGCTGACCAAATCTTATTACCTTGTTCATCATAGGCTTCAACAGGCGTTCCAAGATAATCACTAATAATACTATAGTTGCCTTCATTCGTAATTTTAGCTGAAGGTACAAACCCATCATTAAACACCCATGTGACTAGATTATCTGGTATTTCTGAGTCGTTCTGTGATGAATACTCATCTATATTTTCAAATGTATCTGAATTATTATGCGAGAAATACTCATGTAGAATAGTATTCCCATCCCATACGAATCTCATAGTTTTCTCGTCAGAGCACTTCTCTATTCGTCTACCAAGCGAGTCATATTTGAAAGTAACTTCTGCGTTGTCTGGTTTGATGACCTTCGACATCATGCCATTGCCATAGTACTCGTACTCCCACGTATCACCGTTCTTCTCAACTTTCTGAATCAGATTACCTTCATCATCATAAGAGAATGTTGCTTCTCTCGTTTCAAGCAATCTACTTCCGGAACCATAGACACGATCTGTCTTTTCTTTTGTTTCATACAAATTCCCGACATCATCGACACTGCGGTGTAAGAAGTCAAATTGACCGCCTTGATTGGACCAGACGAGGTTACTGAATTCATCGTAGCCATAGGTAACTTTTACACCTGTTAACTCGTTTACCATGCTTCGTAAGCGATGATTGACGTCCCAATTATACACGCGTCTTCGTGTATCTCGGTTTTGACTACTTATTCGGTGGTGTGTAGGTCTACCTGTCACATCATACTGCCATTTACTGATGACATCTCCTGGTAGGATTCTTTCAATCTCTTGACCGAGTTCATTGTACTGCATTGATGCTGTCCAATGCGCTTGCTCTGAGCTAGAGGCTGTGATTTGTGATACATCTCCCATTTCATTGCGAGCGACATCGATTTTTGCACCTAAGCTACTTGTAATCTGGGAACGGTTGCCTAATTCATCATAACTACTCGCAATCCAATGGTCATTCTGCCACTCTTTGATCACTTGTCCAGATGAATCTCGCTCGAACTTTACTGTCACATGCTCATTTTCAGTTTGAATTAACGACCCATTTTTGTCATAGCCAAACGTTTCCCAAGTATCATCATAATAATCAGCACGGATGACATTCCCTAGACCATCATGCTGATATGTTGTCCAACGATCACCCGGTCGTTGAATTCTCTGAACCAATCCGGCTAGACTTCGCTCATACGTTCTTTCAACCTCATCAAAGCCAATTTCCTTGATGATATTCCCTTTCGCATCACGTTCAAACTGATACGTTTCGCCTCTTTCGTTGATCACAGCGTTTAACTGCTCCTCTGTATCATAGGTGAATTTGACTTTCTTCCCACCCTGTTCTCGAGAAATTAAACTGCCAAGAATGGTGTAATCAAAGGCTACTTGCGTATGGTTATCCCTTGCAATAACAATATCGTCATAGGCATTGTACTTTAATTGAACGTCGTTTCCATCTGAAAGATTTGCCCGTACAAGGCGATTCAAGTTATCGTAACGGAATTTTTCTGTAGCCCCTAGCGGATTGGTCGTTGATGTACAGTTACCACGACGGTCATATGTCCATGTGGAACTCGTCCCGTCTGGCAATGTCACTTGGCTCAAGTTCAGATCAGCATCATAAGCTAAGCTTACCATATGACCTTGCGCATTTGTCACTGTTTCAATCAAACGATGCTCATTATAGGAAAATTCCGTCTTTGTACCATCCTCTAAAATAGTTGCCTGTAATGTACTGTCCTCATTATAGATCCATTGACGACTTCCACCCTCTGCGTTCACTGCCTGAATCAATCGATCCTTGTCATCATGCAGCGAGGATAATGTACTGCCATCAGCTAAAGTCATCTTTATCGGGTTTGCCCATTCATCATAGCTGAATGTTGTTGTGCGTCCATCTTCATCTACTTCTTGCAGTAATTCAAAGTCCTCATTATAGTCATAGCTGACCTCACTACCATCTGGATGAACAATTTTTGTACAGAGATTATCTTCATTAAAATAGTAATAGCTTTTATGGCCTAAGCTATTTGTAATTTCGTTATAGCCCTCGTGATATGTAAGCTCACCTGCAAGAACATTGCCATCTCCCCATGTTTTGACTACTCGTGCCCCTGTCGTTGGACCATCATAGCGCCAGAAGAAGCTATTTTTATTGCGATCTATTTTTTGCATCATGAGATGATTCACATATTGTATATGCGTACTTTGCCCTAATGCATCTTGGACTTCGATTAAATCTTGGCCATCGTTGTAAACATAGCGAACTAAAACTTCACGACTCATCTGGTTACGTAGGGCGACTTCTGTCATTCTGCCCGCTTCATTGGTCGTAACGTCTAATACTCGCCCTACACTATCCGTTACTTGAGATAAGAAGCCTTTCAGGTTATATGCAAATTGAATATGATGCTCTTGCTCATTTCTTACTTCTTTTAATCGGTATGTTGTCTCTGTTGTTTGTTCAAATACATAAGTCAACCGTGTGTCATGCTCAAATAAATGATATTCCTCACCTGTATTTTTCAGGGTCATTCTATCTTTTTTATTAAAATATGACAAATTTATTGGTAAAATTGGAAATCCTACTGCGCGACCATCTGTCACAACAATCCCAATCAGGTCTTCTTCCTCAAATATCTCTAAGGCTAAATCATATATAAAGTGCATACCATGACCTGACAAGCCAACACGACTACTATCACTGTACCAAGCACGTTCCCATGATAGTGGGATAGGTCCAGGTAGTTCAAAATCGACACCTTCATAAATCATACGCCCTGTGATTAAATCAACAGGTTCAAAGCCCTTTTTACAGAATTTATCACTTAATCCTTTTGTACAATTAAACTTCTTTAATACCCCATGATTAAATTTCGTCAGCTCTGTTTTGGCCATAGCCTTCATACCGTCTACTGCCTTCGAAACGGCAAGTACTTCATCCATCGAGGCGATAACTTTATCCGCGGCTGTCTTCACACCTTTAGAGCCTTTGTTGGCTAACGCCGAAACTGTATCTAGCGTTTGTGATACTTTTGTATAGGCCGCTTTCATCCCTTTTACTGCTTTTGAGGCATCCACTGCCTTATCCGCAGCCTTGGCGGTTTTACTTGCTGCCTCTGCCACTTTTGCGGCTTTATTGACCTTGTAAGCAGTTTTCGCTGCATCGCCCACTATTGGAACTGCGCCCACTAAGTTCATGGCTGCTCCCATATAGTCTCCTCTTGCCAAGCTAATACCTGCATTCGCAATATCTGCAATGGTCCCGATACCTGGAATAAATCCAGCGACATCTAACGCTAAACTAACATTATCAAGCAGCTTACTAAAGAAGCCTTTTTTCTCTTTCTTCTGCTCTGCTTTTTGTGGGAAAATGACGTCCACTTTTGTTGTAGCTTCGATTGCTTCTTCATTTAGCTTCGGTGGTTGGCTTTGCTTCTCCGTACCCTCTTGATCTATGAGTGTACTAATTAACTGTGTGTCAGCTGCAAGGATTACATGACTTTGCTCCTTCGCTGAAATAGCAATCCATTCCTCCGCCTCTACAGATAGCTCTTTCATTCCACTAATTTCAAGTGTTTCATCTGCCGCTAGCATGATGGTACTGTTACTTTGAAATGTTACACCTTCTCCATCATCCATCTTGAGGTCCAAAACGCCATCTACTGCACTAAAGGTAATATCTCCAATACCTAATGTCATATCTTTTCCCGCGTTGGTCGCTAATGATTTCACGGTCGTGTCTGCCATTTTTTTCGTTTGTTTTTGTCCACCTTCAGGTGTGGCTGGATTAACACGTACCGAGCTAATCACAATGGCATCTTCTTCCACAGCACTTGGAAAATGCAATTGGGCACGGGCCCCTTTTTGTGGCATTAAGTACATTACACCGTTAGCATCTGCTGAATAAGCAAACCAGTGCGCTTTTTCTTTCTCCTGTTTTTTATCGATATCTAAATGAATTTTAACGGTGTTTTGCGTGACATCAATAATCTTTCCTGTAAAAGCTGCCCCAATCAAATCTAAATTGCGTACCAATCGTTGGCGAATACTTTTCTCTGGTTGTGCAGTATATTGAAACTTTAATACACCATCATCAAGATGGACTTCTCGAACCGTTATAATATAGGGCCTTCCCTTTAATTGCACCGAAGTGCCTAGCTCAAAGGCCTTTGTGCTTTCAAACTCACAAAATGTATAATCAGCTTCGCTTACATCCGAACCATCATTTTCTGTAATCAACCGATACGTATCGACATCCATACGTAATATGGAAGGAAGATGATCAATCGTTATGCTTTTCCTGCTTTGGGGTGTACCAAACCAGAATCGTGGACCCTTCCCTTTTAGATCAGGAAAAACAACCGCATGTAGATTGGAGGCCATTCTTTTAATAAATGCCCAATCCGTTTCCAAATATTGAATCGCAATATGACCAATGGTTTGACTATTAGAGGCATGGTCAATGTAATCTCCATGAGGATAGACTCCCACAATGTTATCCATTAACTCCACATATGTCATATTTGCATCTTGAAAAGAACGTGAGCGCTTCTCAATATCCAGATTTGCTGTAAATGACACTGCCTCTACTGTGACAGTGTGCACACCTTGAGATGCCTGTAACTCTGCATTTTCAATTCTTCCTGAGAACAATATGCTCTTATCTCGTCCAAATTTAACAACAATCTCATCTGTATGACTAACTCGCTGAATATACTTTTGTGCTTGCTCTTCAGCAATCATTCCGGTAAAGGACAACCTCGCATGATCATTACCTTTATGTTTTATTGTTAGTTTGTCTAAATGAATAAGTGGATAAGGCCATTCGACTACAAGATCCTCATACGTACTAATCATGTGGACTTCTTTTTCTCCTAGCGCTTTCATTGCTTACCTCCTTTCAATCAATCTATTCTTTAAAAACCTTGTTTCGGTATTTCTAAGTCCTCTTGCCCATCATGAACAATATCGATTTTGCCTCCGCCTGCAGAGCATTGCGTATGACAACGATTAAGTAACGCTTGCTTCCCCTCGATATTGACATTTTCCATCCCTTCCATCCAGTCGATGGAGCATACAGGTGTACATGGTTTTTTCAACTTTAAGCAAACACCAAAGGTTGGGATGTTATCAGGGTTTCGATCCCCAACATTCATTACAGCTTTCTCTTTAATATAAACACCATGATCTTGCGGCAAATTTAAATAATTGAGGTGGCTACCATGCTCACAGGCAATGATTGCGCCATGTACTACATAACTAAATTGCTCTTGTTCCGAACCTTCTGTCTCCAAATTTTCTACAACTTGAGCCATTAAATATCCTTCCCTTCCTATCATTTGTAATAAATTTCCGCTTTAACAGTACATAGCAACAAATGATTTATTAAAATTACTTACTTTCCAATCTTACTCGCTGCAACTGAATCCCAAGAAAGGGGCGTCGCAATATACTTTCTGCTACATCTAAATTGATGACGGTGAAAGCTTCCTTTTGGCCTGCGACTTCAAAAATACAATCCAGTTCCACTTTCTTGGGGTCGATCACTAGCTCTTTTATTCCTCCGTCAGGATAATAAGCGGTTTCATGAGAAATACAGTCCTTTTTCACTATATCCATAAGCCAATACACGCGCTGTGTCCCTTTCTTGACATCCGTAAAGACAATAGCTGTAAAACCTAAGTTATCCTCGTATTTCATTAACAGCGCTTTTAAATCATCAGACACGATTCTTCGAGGCTTGTCTAAATAATCTAGATATACCGCATTCTCTTTTTCTACCACTTCCCCGAATACAGAAGAACAGACAAAGTTTTCATCGAGGTCCGTTTTCAAAGGGATGATTGGATTGAGAATGCTTAGATCTTGCCGAAGAATAAAATATTCCATCTTTTCCTCCTGTATCTATCAGTGCTAATAAATCCAATGAACATCTTTCATCTGTTCTGCGCTAAATTGATACTTCTCTTGATCACGTTTAAAGAAGGTAGCCCCCTTTAAATTAGCACCTGTAAAATTGGCACCTTCAATCTGCGCAAAGTCAAATCTCGCATTTTCCAAATTGGCATTACTGAAATCAGTACCGAGGTAGCATGCCACTTCCCCTCCGGAAAGCCTTAGCGTTTTTCCTTGAGCATAACTAAAATTAGCGCCTACCAAATTGGCATTTCGAAAATCAGTATCTTGAATAGCTGCATAGGAAAAGTCAACATTCTCTAAACCACAATCTACAAAGCTAGTACCAACACAAATACTTTGCTTCAATGAAGACCCTGCTAAATCACAACTGTTAAAAATTGCGTAGGAAAAATCCATCTGGTTAAAATTTTTCTGTTGTAATGGTAGGTTTGAGAAGTTTTCGAATGTATACGATTTGTCCATCTCTTTTTGCTCTAACCATGAGAGAAGGTTTTTATCCACCCGTTCTCGTTCGTCAATGATAGCAACATCCTCACTAACCCCTTTGTACTCACCAACACGAAATCGCAAGCACTCTGCTCGTTGAAAATGGAGTTCAGGTACGCTTTCCTTTTGATAACGAAAAAGATAGCGAACCAATTGAATGATATACTGATGAAATAGAACTACTATCTTTTGAATAATCCCTCTAACATCAGCTGCTTGAATCATGAGATACGGTTTTCTTTCTTTCTCAAGTATCTTTTGTAAATCAACCATTGCCTCACTAAGCCATGTTGCTTCATAATGTGCTGTACATTCGACCCAATCGAAGTACCATGCTTCACCATATGCCTCTAGCAAATACGTACACTTGTTTTCTAGTAATGAGGTTCGCAGCAAAGAGAGATGAATAAAGGCAATTGGTGCTAACTTTCCCTGTCTTTGCTGATCTCTAATATTCGCAAACAGCTGTTCAAGTGAGTAAATGATTGGCTGTAGCAAAATTTCCTTGTTTTGGTGAAACTGTCGATCAACTTTCTCTTGCAATCGGCTGACATGAACTGAAACGCATTCATCCATAAAATGCTGTAATGCTTCTTCTCGTTTCATACATTCACATCCTCACTAATTTGCTCGCACTTCTGTTCCTTTAATTTCCATTTTATCTTCCATCTTGATTGAATTTTCTTTACAGGTCATCTCAATTTTCTCGTTCGCATTAATCATTATTTGTTTGGCATTAATGACCACTTTATCTGTAGCTTTTAAGTTAATATTCTTATCACTTATTATTGAAATGCCATTATCATCCATCAGTGAAATCATCAATCCTCCACCCGATATGACAATCCGATCAGGTGCAAGTAGAATTTGTTTTCCATGCTTTGTTCTGAGTGTTTTTACATCTGGATCAGCCATACGTCCTGGATCTTGGCGGCTATCCTCTGGTGGTGTGGCACTTGACCCGCCACCCCCATCTTGACTAGTTGGATTAGTTGCTGCTAACATCGTATTTGATTGTGGAGGCGCTTTTGAAACAGAGCTAATCGCAATCCCTTCATCCTCATGATTGCTTGGAAAATAGATTCTTACATTATCAGATAGCTCCGGCATAAAATACCATCCTGTGTTATCTTCTGATGCATAAATTGTTGAATATGGAAACCAATAGGCCGTATCCTTTTCTTGCCCCTCATCGAAATCGACATGAATACGAATTTTGTCCCCGGCAACATCAATTACCTTTCCTTGAATGGAAGCACCAATAATAGCTTGATTATAGGTAGTGTGGACACTGAAACCGTTCCGAGGTGTTAACGTATAAATATGCTTGAACAAGCCATCTTTTAAAGTTGAAAAAATTTTATAAACATACAATTTTTTAGATTGGAAAGTAACTTCATTGCCTATTTTGAAGGATTGCAGCGATTCTACTTCATAATACATGTAGTCACTATCAGTAATACTTTCGAGATGATTTTTACTTGAGATAAGAAAATTGCCAATAGCCTTTTTAACCCGATAATTAATGGCCTCCATTTTCTTTGTGCTTCCAGCTTGAAATGGAATACCAAAATAAAATTTTGCAGATGAATGAACTGTATCTGGCACTAGACCTGTATGAAAACGCGAGGCCATTCGTTTAAGAAACTCCCAATCTGTCTCTATATATTGCATTGTAAAACGACCAATACTAGCTCCCTTTGTGACATGATCTATGAAATCTGCACCTTTTTGATCGGCAATACACACATCGATTAATTCACTGTATGGCATACTAGCATTTTGATAGGTTTGATTTTTTTTCTTAACATCTAGTAAATACGTATGTGAAACTGCTTTAACTTCCAAATAGTAAGTGCCCATCACCGATTTCACTTGTACATCTAACGCTAACCCATTAAAAATAGGCTTCGATTGACCATTACCATCTATTTGCAATACCTCTATAGATGTTTCTGCATCTGTCATATATACATAGGAATCTTCAAGTTCATCTGGAATTACACCCGTTAAATGCAATGTAGCATGATCGTTCATTTGTTGCGTAATTTCGATTTGATGGACGCGAATGTTATAGGGCATCACGATCATATCTTTATATGTTAAGGCTGTTTCATTTTTTATCCGATCCATCAAATAACACCCTCTCCATCTAATTTATTTTGGATTGAGATAGTTTCCATCATCCCATAAGCAATAGGTTTCCAAATATTCATCTCTTTCTTCAAACAATTTATAGAGCCCATCGTCACATTTTCGCCTACTATAAACAAAAACATTAAATTATAAATCTTGTTATCTAGTGCAGGTGTTATGAAATCAAAGTAACCAATTTGGACATCGTTCACTTCATTAAAGCCGATATCCAACATTTTTGTTGTTGGCTGCATTTTTTGAAGTATCTCCATCATCGTCTGTGTGAAATCTTCTAATTCCTCTGCTTTTATTTGTTGTTCCATGATTTTCAGCGTGACATTAATAGATGTACTTTCACTTGTATAGATGTAATCGGGTCTTCGGCTGGACGGATATTTAATATCCATTAAATCAGATTCCATTACTTCAAAAGCGGCTGGAATACGCATTTGGATTTGACCATCATAAAAGTCCATTTTCGTAAATTCGATTGTTTCATCTTCGATTATTAGCTGACCATCTTTAATCGCTTGAACAAGGTCCGTATGTAACAATTGTTTTTCTATGTTGTCCAATCGTTTCTTCTGCCTTGCTTGTTTCGTCATCTCAATGACTTCTTCATCCATGAAATTCATCTTTTACCACTCCTTTTCGTTCAACTCCTGTTTATGCCTAAACGTTGTTCACCAACTGGATTTTAGTTAATCGACTATCATACGCTTTGGTCGGTCTGGACTATGTCCTCCTCGACGACCACCGTTCTTTGATTCAGATAATATACGGTACAAATATTTATGAATTTGACTATTGGAAAACGCTTGAAATTCTAACTCTAATCGATTGCAAATATACATTTCAATGACATCCCGCTGTACCCGCTCCTGATTCAAACACTCAAAAGCAAAGGTAATATCATATACATTGGTTGGGCGATTTTTTAATAATTCCTTTGCGTAAAACTGTAAAACTTTAGGGTGGTATGTGCTTTCTTGTATACCTGCATACTGACAGTGCAGATAATTCACTGTATTGTATTCCGTGGCAAAATCTAAAAAATTATTTGGCTCGGATCGCAGCCTTGCTCCAGCCTTTAATTTAAAACGGGCTATTTCTAATTCGTTTAGGGCAAGATTCAGAGACTCATCGAGAAAAATAGTGGCTGTAAAATCCGTGAAGTCTAATTTATTCACTGCTTCAGCAAACTTTATTTTTATAATGGTTTCTTGCCCCGTTGCCTCATATGGAAGTTCATAGCTATTATGCAGTAGATAAAGCCTATTATTATGTTTAACGATCCCTTTTGTAATATGGATAATGGTATCTGCAATCGTAATATTGGCACCTGCTATAATGCCATTTGAATAATCCTGGAAATATAAATCTAAAAATTCCCTTGGATAATCGCGCAAGTTCTCCAGCATTTCTCTTTTTAAAATTCTGCCTTTTTGAAAATGTGGATATTGATTGGTAAACATCTGTCACTCACCTCTTTTATTTTTTGGCAGATGCCTACTTACTTTAATCCATCAAAGAAATCTAGCTCTGATAAATCTGTTTCAAAGGCAAAGAATTCCTTGCTCCCGATCATTAGCTGCTCCTCTTTCCTAGCCACTGGCACGACATGGAAGCCCCAATGATCCTCTCCTGCAAAGACAAAGAATTTAACCTCCCCATTGACGATTGAATCTGTTTCGTCCTGTGGAATTTTATCAAAATAATTCGATGCAATACTTTCATATAGCACAGGGACAAAATCCTCTTGACGATTAATATAAGTATACTTATGTGCTGCTTGAGGATCGCTTCCAGTTAGGAAAAATTCAACCTCTGTGACGCCCCATGGACGGGAGATAGTTCCATGAATTTGATTCAGTCTCTCCAGACTACTAATCAGAAGCTTTTCCTGACGATTATGAGTAAATGCACTAACCGTATACGGTACAATAGGTGCAGCATTTGTTACTTCCGTTTCGATCATGCCAATCTTTTTCGCATTTAAGTAGCGTAATGCGCCTCTTAAACAAGCGAGCTTTAATTCTGGCACTTTTCCAACGTTTTCAGCCTTTTGTCTAAATTCAATGCTACGACCTGGTACAAATTCTTTTAAAGCCTCTCGAAAAGCGTCAATTCTACAAGATTGCCCTGTCAGCTTAATAATGGAATATTCCCCAAGCATGCCACTTTCATAAAAACCTTCTAAAAACTCTCGTACAATATCATAAATATCCGCCTTGATTAGGTGGTTAATTTCTTTAATATTGAAATAAACGTTTGGATAGTCATAAACATCTTTAAATTGGTGGTTTTCTAATAGGGATAAACACCAGCGATCTACCGTTGTGATATTCAAATCACTATCTTGCTGTATATCGCTTTCTGAGTAAAAGCGACTCCTAAGAATACCGGTTTTTCGGAAAAATTCTTTCTTCATTTCCTCGGCCATTTCCCATAAGAAATAATGATTATTACGAACCCTTAAATACTCATCACGTGTATGATTTTCATATTCTTTAAAACGTGTTGGGATAATAGACTCAGCATCCTCAAATGCCTTTTCAAATTGCTTGTAAACCGCCTCGACGCCATAATCATCCACATACCGATAAATATCCTTCCCTGGAATATCAATTAACGCATCGATGTCATAGGCATTTTTCCCACGACTATAATAATTCGCAAAGACAATTTTCATAAATTGAAAAATTCGATACGTAATATTATTACCACCAAAATTGGTATCCCCATTTTCATAGGTTGTATGAATATCAATTTTGTAGGAAATATGTCCGTCCTCTATTCGAAACTTACAGGATGAGAGGTCTGTTGTTCCCCCTCCACAATCGATTACTAGAGCCTTGTATTCCTTGCCATCCATAAAGCTCTGATTCTCTATTTGATTGGCTATCGTATTATAGAGCACTGCCATTCCTTCATCGAGAGCATGCTCAATTTCAATTTGATATTCAGGTAAAATGGCATGAAACATATCTAAAAATTGAGTTTTCAGCTTAACAGGGCTTGAAATATGCAAATGTTTAAAGCGACATTTAAATTGATGCTCAGCCATTTGAATGATATAGAGTAAAAATTCTCTTAGGATTTGACTACGTGGGATAACCGCTGTATTCCCATTCGCATCCATTATTTCCTCCAATTTGGCATAATTACTAACCCAACGTTTGATGCCCTGAAATTTAGTGGCTAATGATGTATAGCTATTTTTTTTCATAACCTTCAAGGCTTCATAGCCGAAATGATAGTTTATGTGATCAGCGTTTGAGCAATCTGCAACCGCAACCACTGTAGGCACAACTTCAATCCATTCATTTTGGTGTAGTGGGTCTGGGAATTGTACAAAATTGATGCTATTGAGTGTAATTCTCTTATTTAAAAGATCATGGCTACAAGGTGATGAGACATAATCGCTATCCAAAAATACACCAGCTGTTGTATTGGTTGTGCCAAAATCAATGGCAAGAATGGCATTGGTTGTCTCTAACTGTTTCATCTCTAAATCTGGTATTGGCACTTTGTAGTAATGTAGATTTGTTGGTGGGAGTGGCGTCTCCTGATAATATGTTTTATAGATGTACTCTGAGTCTTGCTTTCGCAAAAAAATAAAGCTATAATTCTTATTCTTTGTCTCGCGTATCCCTAGCGCTTGATCTGCTACTAAGTAATAGCAATTCGCTTTTTCATCGTCTTTTACGATATTTAGAATGCCACATAACTCAAAATGCTCATTTACTAGTAGCACATTGGATTCTACAAGAAAGCCACCTGTTTCAATGAGGTATTGATCTGGCTTATCTATTTTCATGCCTTTATAGAGATTCATTTTGGCAGGTATTTTAATATCACCATTATCTGAAAGTGGTGTTTTTAAATACTTTTGCAGTGCCTCCTCGACTCTCTCAAAGCCCCCATCTTGATTTTCTTTAATCAATAGATGTTCTTCCGCTCCACGGTATCTTAAAATCTTCTCGATTAGTTCGTCCCTAGTTAGCGTATTAATTAAACCTGTTATGAGCTTTTCTTTATAACAAATATTTCTAAGCTGAAAAGTGGTCATCTCCATCAACTCTACACGTGTATAGGTCATATATTTCTTTTCTGTAAAACGCTTATTCGCATAAAGCTTATATGAATATTTGGTCGTCAATTTATACCCCTCCCCACTTTTTAATAAAGAGCTATTCGATCTAGCTTCATCGTCTCTTCTACGTCAATGATGCCAAAATGGTATTGCCAGTAAACCTCCATCTGAAAGCCAATAGGTAAAAAGATTTCTTGGATTAGCTGAACTTTATTGATATTTTCTATTGTCTTTTTTTGATGAATGTAAAGCAGTAATTCATCATTTTCCTCTGACTTCACATAAATAAAACAATTTCTAAATATATTTTTCAGCGTGTCCTTTATCAGATATAATGCTTCTCCTGTTTGATAGAGTCTGAGCATATTAAGCGCAATAATTTCTTGCTCTTTCTTTGAAAAAGATTTGATTTTATCGCGAACCAGTTTTCCAAATACATTTGCTTCAATGTCTCTCAGCATAAAGCGAATATAATATTCCTTTTTATTCAAGCCTTGCATTCGATCAATTTCAGCTAAAAAATGCAATATAATATCTAATAAAGCGTCTCTAAATGCTTCATCAGTCGTATGATCAGGATGAAAGAGATCTTTAAAAATATCGAAGTACCGATAATAGGGGTTTACTTCCACATGTTGCTCTATTGCCTGTGAATTTAATAGTTGTGGACTAAGCTCCATATAAGGTGAATAGATTTTGGCAAGATGAAAGTAAATATCCTTTGTTAAAAAGCCCTCTTCTTCAGCTTGTATAAGTAAATCCCAAATATAGTTCATAACCATTTACCTACACATTTATATTCAGTGAAATGCCTTTGGACTTCAGCAAGGAGAAAGCTTAAGACATCATTCGTCATAAAATCTCGCTCTTGTTTTGATAGGAATTGTAATAGCATCGTCTTTTTATGACTGGCATCTTCTGTTGCGTCTTTTAAAAATGGATGCACGAAGTGACGATTCTCTAAATGCCCTTCCAAAATATCTATTCTCAAAAGTTCAAGATTGTCTGCTGCCTGAAAGGAGTTTATCAGTCTAATTATTTCTCCTTTTGTTGAAACATTGACATTATATTTACTAGAAAGCTTGTGCATAAAGTGTTCATTTCGCCGATTCGAGACTAGTTCATAAGTCAATTTACCTACTTGTTCTTTTTCTACTTTAGCAACTTTAAGTAGCTGCCATACTCCTGATTGATCCTGAGGTGAAACAATGGTTAATTCGCTATCTGAACGTTTTATATATCTAATATTGTCTTCTTCCGCATCAATGAGATAACCATGTTGAGTACCTGTTTTTCGTAACGATAAGACATGCTCATAATTTATTCGATCGATGGCCGGAAATGGAAAACCGCTATTCTTAACCTCGTGACGCTGAACATTCCAAAGCGGAACCATATTCAATCGTTTTTGCTGCTCATATTCCTCTAAATCAATCGTAACCTCGAAAATTTCTACATCCTCATTTAATGGTGGACAGCCTATCAGTATGACATCAATGAACTTACTCACAAAAGGATGATTGATTGTTTTCCAAGGTAGGCCATTTCTTTGGAAGATTGAATAAAGGTCTTTAATTTTTTGCAAATAGCGATTATTTTTGGTAAGACTCAGTTTTATTTCGACCAATCCCTGCGATGTAGCAAGATGACCATTGAAAATTCGTTGCTGTGCAAGTAAATGCTGTATTTCGATAGAATCACACTCTAAAAATAATGTCTTGAGTATTGCAGGTTCATTATTTTTAATGGATTCAAGAAGCTTCTCCATGTCTATTTTTGTCTCTTCCAAATCTGTTGGACATATCGGAAACAAACAATCATGAATGGGGTCGACATCTTCTCGGGCACTAAGCGTTGTGTAAATGTCATATCTATTCTCGTAATCATCGATTTCATTAAAAATACGTTCTTCAAGCTTTTTGTTCATATCTTCTTGATAATCAATTAGATTTACAAAAACGCCACTTACAATATCCTTTAGTAATTGACGTTGCTCTAGATTTTCTATTTTTCGTAAACGTTCAAACATGAGCTCTTTTAACAATTTTCTTTCCTTCTTTCATGACTCAGGATTTGAATGCTAACTGGCATCAGTTACTTCATCTCCTGGAGGTTCTGCTTCATTAGGAAGTGCATTATCTGCTGGTTGAACCTGTGGAACAGGGTTTAATTTATCATTTGCATTCATAATCTTTCTCTCTAGTCCAAGAACTTTTGCCAGTAATTCTGTTTCTTGATAAATCTCCTGCGCAAGCGTATAGGACTCTATCGCTTGAACGTATTCCTGACGGGCATAGCTCTGATCCCCACTTTTTTCTAACCCTTCTGCCTTTAATTCTTTTTGAACCTTCTTCAATTCATTTATTTTTTCTTGTGTATCTTCAATTTTTGTTTTAATTTGTGTCTCTCCAGTAAATGAAATGGCGAGTGCTTTTTTTCTAGCTTTCTCATAAATGGCTAAAGCCCCATTGTAGTCCTCTGCCTCAAAACGAAAATCTGCATCTTTTATAGCATCAACAATCTCCACAACGGAATCCATGTTGGCAATTCTTTGCTCTACTTCTTCCTTACCAAATCCATTAATGAGTTTGCCCTCTTTTTTAGCTTTTTCATAATGTTCTAATGCCTCTGTAAATTTTCCAGTTTCCGCTGATTTATCACCATTGATAATTAGTTGTGTCACTCTTAATTTTCTAGCTAGTAAATTTCTATGTATAGGATCTTTTAATTTTTTTGCTGCATTTCTTCCCTCACTATATGCAAGTAACGCTTCATCATAATTTCCGTCTTGAAAGTAAACATTTCCACTCTTTTCATGGTCCTTCATCTCGACTGTTAACTCTGCTAATTTTTTTGCTTGTTTTACTTGATAAAAAATCGTGCCGCCACCTACAACCAAGGCTAAAACTAATGCAGCAGCAATCATTTTTATATACTTCATCTTGTTTTTGTTTGTTTCTTGATACACTTTGTTCACAAATATGGCAGCAACCGTATAATTTTCTACAACTTTTCTTTGCCTACTCAACAATATTTCTTCCAACAAATCTGTATATTGTTCAGAATCTTTGACACCTTCCAAAGCGTCAGCCATCTCAATCTCACTGACATCTCCCCAAAAGCCAGCTGTACAAAGTAATAGGACATCACCATCAGTAAGCTTCATTTTTTTAGACACAAAGGGTTGAAATTTGTTTGGTTTACCTAGATAATTCAACAAATTCCCTCTTTCTTCATGCTGGCTAATATCTAATGAACGGTTCTGACTGTTTACTATTTCCTGTGCTAAACTTTGGTCTGTACTTTTGTAGGTTAATGTACCGTTTCGGAAGTGATACAGTCGCGAATTCCCCGCTACTCCAACAATCATTTTTGAGTAGTCGGAAACAACTATGACAATACTAGCCTTTAATCTTACTCGTAAGCTTTGCGCTTGTAGTATATTTTGTGCATGTCTAAGGTATTTATTGATAGCTCTCCTTGACATAGCTGGCTTTTCCATAAACTTCTCCAAAATAGCCTTTACGGCAAGCTCTGCACTACTAATTTCCTGATCTGCATCCAAGCCCTTGACAGCTACCCAACAAGCTACATCGTCGAGTTCTGTATAGGCAAAATAGTCTTTATTTTGCAGAAAGGACCCTGCTTCAGATAAAAAGCCCGTTTTAAAGTCGCAATTTTCCTTTCTCATACGTCTCCTCCTTCTCTATTCCCTATTCATCGTCACCAAGTTTTTTCTAAAATTACGATGGTAGCATTATCTTGATTTTTTAAGCGTTTTTGTTCAACGGCTTTTATCATGCTTTGTGCTAAATCATAGGGTGGAGCTTGCTGAGAGAGAATTTTTTCCATTTCAACCTCCGTTAAAGCATCATAGATTCCATCACTAAAAAGACATACCTTGTCCCCTCTATTTAGCTGAATCGGATTATTTCCTGTATCCAAATTTTTAAAGCCTGCATATCCTAAATAATTGATTAATCTCTTTTTTAGAGGATTTTCCTGAACCTCAAGTTGCGAAATTTCACCTGAAATATATCTTTCGGTTAAAACTGACTCAAAAATATGTTTTTGGTTAATCTTTAGAAATTCACCATTTCTAAAGATCGTGAGAACACTATCCCCTACTGCCCCCCAATGAAGATAGCCTTCACTATCAATAACGGCCGTGACTAATGTTGTTCCTCCATTGGAGCCATTTAAGTTTTCCACAATCATATGATTGCTTGCTATAGCAGCTTCCTTAAAAAAGTTTTGTAGATTATTTAAGCTACTAAGCTTTTTAAATTCTTCTATGAAGGTTGTCACTGCGATCGTGCTAGCCATCCGACCATTGGCTAAGCCGCTAATTCCATCTGCAAGCACCGCGATTGTGCCATATGTCGTTTCGGCAGTTGAGAAATAATCATCCTGCTCATCACGTCTTCCGATTGTTTGACCATTTCCAATATAAATTTTCCCTTTATCCATTTTTTGAGCAAGTATACTTCTTATTAGCAGTAACAAGATAAGGACAATGATAAAGATTAAGGTAATTATGTACGGCAATAACTTTTGGTCCATATGTCATCATTCCTCACTTTGATTGTTTTCCCATTCAAAGTGAACACCACAAAGTGGAATAAATAAAAATATACTTCTCCCTAGCTGTATCACATCATAGGCTGCTAATTCCGTTGGTGTATAAACGGCCTCATTATTTAGATAGGCTAATCCTGATGCATCTCCTGGCAGTAAGTAAAAATTACGTTTTTTAGGATCATACACAATGACTGCATGATTTCGCTTAGAGATGGAATTGTCCCCTGCAATGCGGATATGCATATCTTCTGCTCTACCTATAAAATTCTTTTCAGATAAGATACGATAATCTCTACCCATTTGCGGCCCTTCAATACAAACTAACCATCCTGTTACAGGATCTATCCCATCCATTTCTCCTAAGTAAGGCAATGTTTTATCATCTGCTTCAATGACAGGTGAGGAAGGACTATTTTGTCTTTGCTCCTGTTCCACCATCACGTTACAGTAAGGACAAATATTGCGATGTCTCCTTGAACTAAACATATGACCATTTGTACATCTAATCAAACTCATTTTGATATCCCCCATCTTTGTTACGAATTTTTTTCTCTATTTAACCAAAATTCGCGTATTCGCTATGTATATTGTGTCTCCATTACCTAATGGGTAAGGAATCTCATGTTTTAATCTATTTTTTACCCGCTTATTCGCTTTTTTTAAGCCAACACCATTAACCGAATCTATATCCTCTAAATACCAAATTCCAGCTACACAATTTAGTACAGCATGCTCATAATTCACAAGAGATTCATACTCTGTTCCACTTAAATCAATATCCGCCTTGTGTTCAGCTGAACTTTTTCCAATAAGCAATGAAATTTGATCGCCAAGTTCCCATTCATCTATTTCTACTCCACGTTCATTAAGAAGAACAAGCTTTGAAATGTCCTTCTTAGCCATCACTTGAGTGATTGCCTTTGCTTCGTATTTAAGCGATACATATATAATGGCGAGTATGACTATTACCGTCCCAATAACGAATTTCAAAAGGACATCCTGATTCATTACAAAAACATATAAAATGAAAAAGAAGGCGATTGTGACAATAATGATATCGATAATTTTTATAAACATTTTTTTTCGTGTATTTCCACTGTAAGCTTCAGCTGAAAATGGCTCATACATATAATCACACTCCTCTCTTTTTGCCATAGCTTATTTATTAAAAAAACGTTCAAATAAATCCGTTGTATCCAATGGATTTTTCTTCGTTTTTTTATGAAGCGTTGAGGACATCTCCTTTGTTTTAGGATTGAAGCCAAAGAAATGTTCAAAGTTTTTTTCAATATTATTCATATTAAAATCTGGCTTTTTCTCTGTAGACTGATGTCCGTTTGAATGCTTTTCATTTTGTTGTTCATTTTGCCAGCTGGTACCTTTGCCATCGAGACGGGCATCGTAAGTCTCTTTCAGCGCTGGATCCTTAAGCACCTTATATGCCTCTTGAACCTCTAAAAAAATTTTCTCTGACTCTTGATTTCCACCACTCACATCAGGGTGATGCTTTTTGGAAAGCTTTCGATAAGCTAATTTTATTTGCTCTTGTGTTGCATTTCGGTCTATACCCAATGTTTCATAATGCGTTTTCATGTTTTCAACCCCAATTTAGGATTATTAAAAATAATCTAAGGAACTATAAAAGTTCCTTAGATATAGTAGTGTTTTATCGTGCTGCAATCTTAGACAGCGTAGCCGCCTTCGATTTTTGCCAATTCTGTTTTGTCTTTCTTTTGCTTAATAAATAAGAAGAACTCACCAATACCTTCAGTGTCACCATATCTTTCTGTATAGTCCACAACGAAAGCATTTGGGAAATGAATTTTTCTTACTACTTGATCAGCTGAGATCACTTCAAGTGTCACTTTGCGGTAGCAATCAGCTTTTTCAGCTGGTACTAATGACCATAATCCTAATTTCATCGTATCATCAGAATTATCACCATCAGTGGCAGTTAAAATTTTACCTTTTACTTTTAAAGTTGCCCCAACATCTGTAGAGCGCGCGTTAGAATCATTCGGTGTATCTGTCTCGTATTCGACAGTCATGATGCTTTCTAACCCTAATTCAATTGCTTCTGATCCTTCTACTTTTAATACAAAACCCATTTTTAGTACCTCCTAAATTTTGTTGAATCGTAACTTCTGACTGTTCTAATGAAATAAATTTAAGTACAGCTATTCATTTCACAGTGCCATGTTTCATACCGACACGATGAAATATGTAATATTTTTCATTTTAGCAATTAGTCGTTCGATTCATATTTATGTTAAAAGATTTATGAATGATAAATCTTAAACACCCTACTTAAATAATTGAAAATGGTGATAAATAAATTGTTAGGCTTTAACAGCACTTGTCCCTTTAGTAATCGTGACCTCAAGATTTTTAACATTACCGTTAAATACAAGATCGATCTGACATAAGCTTGTTTTCTCATCAATGATATAGCCAATATCATCTCCGTCATGAATGATAGAGTTTACATGACCTTTATCATTCAGCCACTTACTTTTTTGACTACTTGGATTATTACTAAAGAAGCGAACGATATTCTCGTGCTTAAAGTCACCAGATTGGAATCGAAGTATTCTTTCAATATACGTACTAACTTGCGTTTTATAGATTGAATCGAATCCATCTTCTTCCATTGCTAGACTTCTTGCTTTATAAACAGTAATACGTCTAATATCTTTATCCTGTAGTTGGGCATTTTCGGAAGAGAATACAAAACCGAAGCTTCTGCTGTTAATAGCGTCTTTAATATTATTCGTAAAACCTGAAATTTCCTTCGCCATCGTAGTTACAGCTCTAAGTGAGTTGTCTCCGGCTTCAATATCAAATCGAACTCCAGGGTAATTACGTTTTACATTTTTAAATGATTCCTTTAAATACTCTGGGCATTGGTAGGCGGAAACGATACCTGCTGCTACATAGCTAGCACCTACATAAACGCCTTCTATCCAAAGCTTTAAAATATCTTCCTTTTCTTTCGATAGACGAGCTCCATTTTCGGTAGTATGCATTCTCGTATCAATAACTACGCCTGATTTATCTTTTGGAATAATCGTAAAGTTTGGTAGGCATGGTATCGCGAACTCACTAAATTCTTTTCTGACAAGAACTGAGCATTTATCGATCAGGCGATCAATCCCAGCAGTTGCGATGCCGTTGAAGGTAGTTTCTTCTTCAGCCATAAAGTTAAAGAAAATTTGAACCTTGTAATCTTTTACCGTATCTAAGAGGATTGATAAAGATTCCATTGTGTTACCCTCTTGCTTTGTAACCTTTTCATTCCCTTTGAATCTTGAACGGCTAACTTTCATTTTTCCAGAAGATTCTAATTCTAGAGCAGGTACAATGCCATACCATACAGTATCTGTAAAATCATTTTTAGCGTTAACCGTATTTAAATACGTGCGTAATCTTGGCAGGTTATTACTTTTCACAAGCATATCGAGCTTCGTGTTTGTCACTAATAATGACGGCTGCATCCCTTTATTTTTCGTAACATATTGATCGAAGTACATTTTGACACCTAATAGCTTTTCGACTAAAGGCTTGACCGTTTTTACAAATTCATCCTTTGCATCCTTATAGAACTCCAGGTATGTATTGTAATTTTGAACTTCTGTTTCAACATCAAATTCGGCTTTTATAGCTGGTAGAGGTGAGAACGTTCTCACAACTAAATCTTTTACATAGGAAGACGGCGATTCTGTAATAGCCTCATAGTCTTCTTCGAAAACTGTACTCAAGCCGTAATTACTATTTTCTTCAATGACCATCAGTTCTGAACTATTCGTTTGAGGTGCCTCAATAATTTTCAATTCACCATTATCACCAATAGTAAGCGTACCTATTTGTAATTTTTCGGACTCATCCTCATCTTGACTAGCACCTAATAATAATCTTGTTTTAATATCTTCAATTGCTAAAGGCAGCATCGCCATTACATTGTTGTAGTTTCTACTAGCTACTTCAAACATAAGATTTAGCTTGTCACCAGTATCTAATTTTTTCGGATCTCCCTCATCCAGCTTGTCATACTCACTGTATAGGTAATGAATTTCCTTACGAACTTGGCGAATATCATCCATGACTTTTTTAGGAGAAATCATGTCTAGTAAATTTTCAAATTTAAAATCTACATTCGTGATGCCCTGACTTCTTTTTGTATCAATGAGCGTAAATAGCATCTTTAAAAAATCGTTATTTTGGTCGATTGCTATTTCAGATATACAATCATCTTGAATTCCTTCAGGCTTTTTCAAGGTATACATAACCTTTTGATTTGCCGCGTTATAAAATGAATACACAGTAGGTGAAAACTTATCTAAAAATTCGTCGAAGCTTTTTACAAGAAGATGTTGACTAATTTCTTTGATCTTTTCATCACTTAGACTGTCGATTCCTTTTACATCGCCAACAAGCGTAATTAAATCCAATTTCTCTGGGTTTATTTCTTCAAAGAGCATTGTTCTGTTCGTTTGACTAATAATCTCCATTCATTTGGCTGTATATTACTACAGCCATCCCTCCTTTAGATAACGAATTTCGAGTAAGCATAAACATTAGTGCGTAAAAAATACAGAATTAGAATTGTATAACTACTTGAATCGAGCATCTTAAAAGAACATTTAGACACTTAAATTAAGTCGATATATACATTTAAGATAAAATTTTACAATAAAAACAATAATGTACTGAACTATGTACGAGAAGCTCTAATTCAACTTTATGCATTTTTTATACAAAATTCACTAATGGTTTTATGTATCACAAAAGTAACTATACAATACCTAAAATCAATGTCAATATTTTCTATAGAATATATTGTAAGCAAAAACATTTTAAGGACAGTTTATTAAAAATATTACATGGTAATAATTATGATATTTTTTAGGGAAATAGTGGATAAATCCTATTTTTTTATAAAAAAAACAACTAAAGGTCCGATTGCTATTAGGTCCTAAGTTGTTCTTTTGAATATCATCCTTTTAAGACTAAAATGAGTAAAAAGTATTAAAAATATAGTAATTTTGGTCTTTTAGAATTAATTTATTTAAAATAGTTCTTTATACATTTGAATTTTCTTTCCAAAATAATCATGTATTTAATAAAAGAAAGGGAAGAACATCTTTTTTTATGCTGCACTTGCAAGCCCCATAAAATAGTCAATGACATAGGAATGCTCACTTTTCTATTATATTTTCTCACATTTGTAAGTTTATCCTCGATTACTCTTTGTGAAACATCTAGTGGGACTTCGTTTGTTAATGCGAAGTATAAAGTTGCCATCAAACTATAAATATCTGTATAAATGCCTTGCTCTCCTTTAACGGAATACTGCTCAATAGGTGAGTATCCTGGTGTAGTAAATATTGGATATTTTTCCACCGTTTTATAATAAATTGCTGAACCGAAATCTAATAAGCAAGGTTTCCCTTGCGTATCAATTATAATATTATTCGGCTTTATATCCCGATGAATAATGCCTTTACTATGTAAATACGAGATGGCATCAATTAAGGGAAGGAATACTTCTTCATATAGATGATGCCTTTCGTGAATAGCATATTTATGTATATATTGGTCCAGTAATATCCCTTCATAATAATCTGTAATCATATATATAGAACCATTTTCAGTAAAATGATGTCTATACTTAACAATATTTTGATGGTTCAATTGTTGGATCATGAATGCTTCACTTAGAAATCTTTCCTTTAATTCCTGAAATTTTTCCTTTGTTGAGGGTACACGATTGATTACTGATTTGTTATCCAAATCACGTAACGCTATTTCCATTGGGAAAAATTCCTTAATGATTAGTTGCTCTCCAGTATTTATATGTTCAGACATATACACAAAGGATAATTTACTAGTGGCAAGAACTTGCGTTATTTTATATGTATTATGTAATAGACTGTTTATTGGTAAGCTCAATTCAAATATTGCTGCCTGCATTTTAATCTCCCTTCAAAAATCAAATATACAAATTAATGTAATTATATCAATTACTATATTTTTATGTATAGTTTGTACTAGCCTAAAGTGCGCAAACAAAAAACCGTTCAATATGAAGTGAACGGTTTTTTGTGGATTATGCTTTTTGATAGCGCAGCACTGGTGTACGAGCAGCGCGTGTTTCATCAAGACGAGATACGACAGTTGTATGTGGTGCTTCTTGCACGATAGATGGATTTTCTTCTGCTTCTTTCGCAATTTGAATCATCACATCACAGAATGCATCTAATGTTTCTTTTGATTCTGTTTCTGTTGGCTCGATCATTAATGCCTCTTCCACGTTTAATGGGAAGTAGGTTGTTGGTGGATGGTAGCCAAAGTCTAACAGACGTTTTGCAATATCTAATGTGCGAACGCCCAATTTCTTTTGACGACGACCTGATAAGACAAATTCATGTTTGCAGTGACGGTTATATGGTAAATCAAAGAATGGCTCTAAACGACGCATCATATAGTTTGCGTTTAATACAGCATATTCTGTAACAGCTTTTAAGCCATCTGGACCCATTGTACGAATGTACGTATAAGCACGAACATTGATACCAAAGTTACCATAGTAAGGTTTTACACGTCCAATTGATTGTGGACGATCGTAGTCGAAGTGGTATGTGCCTTCTTCTGTTCTCACTAGTACTGGTTTTGGTAGGAATGGAATTAAATCTGCTTTTACGCCTACTGGACCTGAACCTGGACCACCTCCACCATGTGGACCTGTAAATGTTTTATGCAAGTTTAAATGCACGCAGTCAAAGCCCATATCGCCAGGACGTGCTTTACTCATAACGGCATTTAAGTTCGCGCCATCATAGTAAACTTTCCCGCCTACAGAGTGAATAAGCTCCGCCATTTCGATAATGTTTTCTTCAAATAGACCGAGTGTATTCGGGTTTGTTAGCATTAATGCAGCTGTATCAGCACCAACGACTTTACGAAGGTCTTCGATATCAACCAAGCCATTTTCATCGGATTTCACAGTGATTGTTTCAAAGCCTGCTACTGTTGCTGAGGCTGGATTTGTACCGTGAGCTGAGTCAGGAACAATAACTTTGTTACGGTGACCTTCACCATTTGCCTCATGGAATGCGCGAATCATCATTAATGCTGTCCATTCACCATGGGCACCTGCTGCTGGTTGTAATGTTACTTCATCCATTCCTGTAATTTCTACTAAAGAAGTTTGTAAATCATAGAGAAGCTCCATCGCACCTTGTACTGTCGATTCATCCTGTAATGGGTGAACATTCGCGAAGCCTGAAAGACGTGCAACTGCTTCATTAATTTTTGGATTATATTTCATCGTACAAGAGCCGAGTGGATAGAAGCCAGAGTCTACCCCATGGTTTCTACGAGAAAGTGCTGTGTAATGACGCATAATATCAAGCTCAGACACTTCAGGTAACTCTGCAGCTTCCGTACGAACTAAGCTTGCAGGCAGTAAATCTGCTAGGTCTACTTCAGGTACATCAAGTGCTTCTAAGCTATAGCCAACGCGACCTTCTTTTGAAATTTCAAAAATGAGTGATTGATTTTCGTTATGCATTAAGAGCCCCCATTTCTGCAACAAGTGCATCAATTTCTTCTTTTGTGCGTAATTCAGTTACTGCAATAAGCACATGATTTTTCAGAGAGTCATAATTTTGCCCTAGAGGATATCCACCGATTATACCCTTTTCGATTAAGCCTTTATTGATTTCCTTCACACATTTATTCGTTTTCACAACGATCTCGTTAAAGTGTGCGCCTTGGAATGCTACTGTAAAGCCAGCTGCTTCAAAGGCATTTTTTGCATAACGTGTTTTGGCAATATTTTGCGTAGCCATTTCACGAATACCTTGTTTACCTAAAGCTGTCATCGCTACAGATGCAGCAAGTGCTAAAAGTGCTTGGTTCGAACAAATATTAGATGTTGCTTTATCACGACGGATATGTTGTTCACGTGCTTGTAATGTTAATACATAACCACGGCGCCCTTCACCATCCACTGTTTCACCAACAAGACGACCTGGCACTTTACGCATTAATTTCGTTGTCACTGCAAAGAAACCACAGTGTGGCCCACCAAATGCTTCAGAGATACCGAATACTTGCGCATCCCCTACACAAATATCAGCACCTAGCTTACCAGGAGGCGTTAAAATGCCTAATGAAAGTGGGTTAGAAGAAACAACGAATAAGCTTTTCGCTTCATGTGCAATATCACTAATAACTTGAATATCCTCTACTTGACCGAAGAAGTTTGGATATTGAGCAATAACAGCTGCTGTGTTGTCATCGATTAACTCTTTTAATGCTTCGACATCTGTCACACCATCTTTTTGTGGGATTGTCACGATTTCAATGGATTGACCATAGGCATATGTAGCAACAACATCGCGATATTCTGGGTGCACTGCTTCAGACACTAATATTTTCTTACGACGCGTATGACCTGCTGCTAGCATACCTGCTTCTGCTAATGCTGTACCACCGTCATACATAGAAGAGTTTGCAAGATCCATGCCAGTTAGCTCGGCAATCATCGTTTGGAATTCAAAGATTGCTTGTAGCTCACCTTGTGAAATCTCTGGTTGATAAGGTGTGTACGCTGTATAGAACTCTGAACGAGAAATGACATGGTCCACGATTACTGGTTTATAGTGATTGTAAACACCTGCACCTAAAAACGATACATTAGCATTTGTGTCCTTATTTTTTGCAGAGAGTGCTGTTAATTCTTTTAATAAAGCAGATTCTGATTTTGCTTCCTTAATATCATAAAGGCCTTTAAAACGGACTTTCTCAGGAATATCCCCGAATAATTCATCAACTGAGGATACACCGATTACGTCTAACATTTCTTTTTGATCTTGCTCCGTCATTGGTAAATAACGATGTTTCATAAATGTAGGTCCCTCTTTTCAACTATTATTTTGAACGCTTGTAAAACGGTGTTTCTACTGTTACTACCTTTAAGTGTTTCCCACGAATTTCGATTTCTAGCTCAGTTCCGATTGTTGCGAATTGACTGTCAATTAAAGCGTGACCAACATTACGTTTAGATGAAGGAAGCTGTGTACCCGTTGTCACTTCACCGATTTCCTTACCGTCCTTGAACACTTTGTAGCCATGACGTGGAATGCCTTTATCAATCATTTCAATGCCTACCAATTTGCGTGTAAGACCATTTTCCTTCTGCGCTACTAATGCTTCATGACCAATGAAGTCTTCTTTATTTAATTTCACAGCAAAGCCAATCCCAGCCTCAAGTGGAGAAATTGTTGCCGATAGCTCTTGACCGTATAATGGTAGCCCTGCTTCAAAACGTAGTGTATCGCGGCATCCTAAACCTGCCGGTACTACGCCTTTATCATGACCAGCATCTAAAATTTTACCCCATAGTGCTTTAATATCTTCTGGAGCACCGTAAAGTTCAAAGCCATCTTCTCCTGTATAGCCACTACGAGAAACTAATACTTGATGACCCGCAACTTCAACGCCCTCTTGGAAGCGGAAAAATTTAATGGCACGAACATCAGTCGAAGTAAGGGATTGAAGAACTTCCTCTGCTAATGGTCCTTGAAGAGCAATTTGTGCATAAGCATCGGACTGGTTATCAATCGTCACATCATATTGATGTTGATTTTCCATCATCCAATCATAGTCTTTTTCAATATTGGCTGCATTGACACATAATAAATAGTGATTATCAGCTAATTTATACGTTAATAAATCGTCAACAACGCCTCCATCTTCATAACACATGGCTGTGTATTGCGCTTGGCCATTAACAATTTTAGATACATCATTTGATAAAAGATTTTGTAAAAAACCTAATGCATCGGGACCTGTTACTAAAATTTCTCCCATATGTGATACATCAAATAAGCCTGCACGATGACGCACTGCATCATGTTCTTCTTTAATGGAAGTAAATTGAACAGGTAGTTCCCAGCCACCGAAGTCTACTGTTTTTGCACCGTATTTCGCGTATTCTTCAAATAGAGGTGTACGTTTTAATTCATTCGTCATTCTTTTTTGCCCCCTTATTGTTCGTTACATTTTTACTGGTAGTAGTTCGTCTGCTTTTGTATTAATACAGTCAGTGCGTATCGTTTCCAATCTTTAAAGCACCTGTGGACATAAAAAAAGACAGACGAACCCCTTTTCGGGATTCTCTGTCCTTGCACCTGAAAGTTACACCAGACTGGCTCGCAAGTTTTCACACTGCCAATCAGCCGGCTTTCCCCTTTGGTGGCTGTTATTGTTATACTACAGCTCTCTCCAGAGTTGCGTCTTGTACGAGTCCTTTTACCTGAGAGATTCATAGCCATTTACTACTTGCTCCTTCGGTGGCGTCTACACGCGCTCTCCCCGCACAATCATCCGCCCAAGATAGTTCTTGGTACTATTTAGTAGTCAATGAACATTTAGTTACTTATTTGTCTATATCCTAACATTAAATGCATTGAAAAGGCAATCATTTTTTAAAAGATAATAAAACACGAACATAATTTATCAATAATACAATCATCGTTCGTTTTTTAATCTTTTCACTTGAAATACTAAATACTCTAGAATATGACGGATAGTTCTACCTTCTGTCAATACTTGGATATGTCCTACCTCACGGTAAAACTTCCTTCTGTAATGATACAGGCTTTCTAGCTCTTCCTTTGTAGAGCTCTGGACAATGGGTCTGTTTGGATCATGCTGTATTCGTTTATAAATATCTTCAAAAGACGCATCTAAAAAAAACACTAATCCACTACGTCTCATAATTTTTCGATTCTCAGCATTAATGGCAACGCCACCACCTGTAGAAATAATACAAGCCTCATCTCTGAAATTTTTCAAAAATTCTGTTTCTATTTCTCGAAAATGGGCCTCTCCGTATTTTTCAAAAATCTGTGGAATTGTCATTCCCTGCTGGCGCACAATCTCACGATCCATATCATAATATGGCATCTTTAATAAATAACTTAAACGTCTTCCTAACGCACTTTTCCCACTGCCCATAAAGCCAACTAAATATATTTTTCGCAATTCGGATCACCTTCTTATAACTACGATTCTACACTGTCTGACAAAATTTGTCCTAATAAATTTATCGTAGTTTGAACATTTAATTTTTCTAGCCCATCATATGTTCGAAACTGCATTTCATAAGACATACAATACGCAAGAACAAAAGTAGTTACAAAAAATAATAATGCAATTGCGATCAAAAAAATAGCCCCTCTGTCATTTTTCAATAATTGGCACATAGAAGCTTCGCTCCTTTTGAATACCGCTAGTCATTTCGACAGCTACCGTCAGCATGTTTTCTGTATAGTTAAATTGGCATTTATTAATTCCGATTAGCATGGGAACATGTCCACCATTTATTTGCTCACGAATAATATTAGGATAGCAATCAATGTGATGGATTGTATTTGCAGTTTGAAAGCTCACTCTTTTTCGATCTTCCCGAATAGCAAACGCAGAGACATTCTGTAGAGAATGATTTACATCATAAACAAATAGCTCCCACTTTGTTTGTTCATCTGTTAGCATGGTTGATTTCATTTCAGCAAACCACAGCATAATAAGAACAAAAAGATGAGATACAAGCACAAAAACAACCAATTGAAATATGGCTTCTATTAATGTATAGCCTTTGTCATTCACGGACTTCACCTGTATCTTGTATACATTTTTGGCGCAGTTCACGCATGTTTTGAAAACGGACACAAATTTGTTGTCCATCAAATTCCCAATGATACTCTACTTGTTCAATGGTCCTAGAGCCTTCTGTTTGCTGTACTGCCTGATATTGCTTTAAACCTTCATAGGCAGTTTCAGCTGCGATGAGTTCTAGTTTTTTATTTGTAAGATTCGTCTTCATCGTATAGGTAAGCGGTATTAACGACATACACAATATTGTTAAAATCCCCATAGCTAAAATGGTTTCTACAAAAGAATAGCCTGACTCATTCAACTCTAGCTCTCCCTCGTCCTAATGTAATAACGACCTTTTTCTTTCCTTGAGGGGTTTTAAAGGCAATGGTTCCAGCTGACATAACATTTCCTTTAGTATTATAACTAAGTGTATGAATAGAACTTTCTGCGTTCAAAAACTCCACTCCTTTTGGAAAAGGACGTTCATATAAAATGGTATAAAAATCTTTTTGAATAACATAACGATTACTGGGACTTATTATTTTCATTGCTATATATTGCCGTTCATTCATGCTATAGGTTTGAATATACTGAATATCTAGTTGCATTTGCGTAAAAAATCGTTCCAATTCCTTTGCTTCTGCTATTTTGAATGAAAATTTACTAACAATCGCTGTTAAACTCATAACAAGAAACAAAACAATCAGTATTTCAAGAATTGTAAAACCACCATTTTTATTATGTTCATCAGCTATTTGACCCTGTTTCCAAATCTGCATTGGCTAGTCGTACCTCTCCCTCATTCGTGATGACTATTTCGGCTTTATTTGGGCAAGTCGTTTCATGTTCTTTTAAATAGCCTTTCATCACTAGATCATCTAATGTTGGATAGGTCATAAAATCTACTCGATAGGCCTCGACCTGCCCTTGTACCATAGATATATAAGCCTTACAGCCCTTCTCATCAATGGTAGCAAAATGCTTCGTAACATTTGGAATCGTAATTAAAATAAGGATTGAAATGATTAATAAAACAATTAGCATCTCGATTAAAGTGAACCCTGCTTGTTCGTTGATACGTTTCATCTTTTCCCTCCTAAACTAATTCAATCATGTGATAGATGGGTAATAATAAACTGACATAGGCAGCTACTATACAGACTGCTATGAGGATAAAGAAGGTTGGTTGTACAAATGCTAATACTTTTTGCAGAAGTTGTTCCTGTTTTTCCAGTAATAATTCGCTATACAACACTAATTCTTTTCCTAAATAGCCGCTTTGCTCACCGTGCTCTACAAAAACAGGAAAATCCTTTTGAAAAACAGCTAGTCTCATTACGGCAAGTGTTAGTGACTCTCCAAAAATAACCCTTTCTTTTATGCGCTGCGAAAGAATTTGCAGAAAAGGTTGAAGTTGTTGCTCTTCTAAAAGTTGGAGGCTGGCTTGTAATGAAAATCCACTTTGCAGTAAGCTTCCTAAATAAGCAGCAAACTGTCTTGTTAATATCAGTCGCATATAGCGTTGAATAAAAGGAATCTTGAATAGGATGGTGAGTTGATGTGCAGTAGGCTGTCGATTGAGATAGAGACGAACAATAAATAAACTGCCTGTTGCGATGAAAATGGTGAGGATGACTACATCAGGAACATGTAATAACGTAGTGGACAACGTAATACTTGTTTCTGTTTCTGCGGTTCGGCCGGCTACCAGTCTTTCGATGTTTGGTAAAAAGATGGTACGAAACACCAAAAATAATAACAGCAAAAATACGATCAGCGTGACAGGATAGATCAGCAGCTTTATGAGCTTTTTCTTGGTCATTTCACTTACCTTTATTTGCTTAGCTACACCTTGTAAAGCTTCTATCATATGACCATTATTTTCTGCTACCTTGATGGCCATTAAATAATGCTTGCTCAGCTGTAAAGTTTCAAGTATCCCTGCAACCCCTTCCCCTTGCTTCAGTTTTTCATCAATTTGCTGCTGCATATCTTCATGCGCCTTTATATGATGAGGCAATAGCATTGAAATGGCCTGTGGAAATAAATATCCTTCTTGCATTAACACACATAATCGATTAAAAAATTGTGCCTGCTCCCTTACTCGCCATTTTGTCGCCCTACTATAATAAAGCAAAACATTATGGATATATGTTTGTAGGTGCATAAAAGCTCTCCACTAATTCTTTTTGTCCCATTAATGTTAATTCATAAGGGAGTTCATAGTTGACCTTTTCTTTAATCGCAGAAATGGCTCTTGTTAAATGAACATCCTGTAAAATTTCATATACCGCACGGCGCTCATCTTGTACTGCTGAAGTCTGAACAAGTATTTGTGCCACAATACCGATAATCGTTTGATGAAGCTCCTCTATCGACACATCTAAGTCCATTAAACGATACAGGCAACGAATGGTATCTTTTGCATGAATGGTTGAGACAACTAAGTGTCCTGTTAAGGCAGCTTGGATAGCAATTTTTGCTGTCTCTTTATCTCGAATTTCACCAATCATGATAACATCAGGAGAGTGACGTAAAATGGCTTTTAGTCCCATAGCATATGTAACGCCCGCTCGCTCGTTCACTTGAATTTGAAGTAAATTTGCTTGGCTATTTTCTACAGGATCTTCTAAAGAAATCACATGCCGATTTAATTCTGTGGAACAATAGTGGATTAAGGAATAGAGTGATGTAGATTTGCCAGAGCCTGTTGCGCCTGTAAAAAACAGAAGACCTTGACGATGTTGCACAAGCTCCATTAAATTGTGTGCTGCACTTTTGGAATAGCTTAATGACGTTAGTGGGAATGTATGATTTTGGAGAAGTAAACGGATAATCAGGCTTTCTTTTAAAAAGACGGAAGGCAGTGTGGATACTCGAAAGGCGTATGGATTGTGTTCCATTGCTTTTTGAAAGGAGCCGCTTTGAGGTTTTCGTCGTTCACTGATATCTAATGCCGCAAGAAATTTATAGTAGGAAATCATTCTTTCTGCAAGTTCATTTGGGAGCTCACCAGCTTGGAGTAGCTTATCATATTTTCGAAAATAAACCTGATATCTTTTATTACCTGGAACGAGTAATAAATCGGATGCACCAAAATGATAGGCCTTTAGTAAAAGTTGCTCACATTTTTGTTCGACAACTGTTTCAAAATTCTGCATATATGCACCTCACTTCTAGTTCATTCGAATATGACCGCTCTATTCGTTATTTCCTAGTATAAAGAGGAAAATGCCACGAGAAAAGCCCTTTTCTGAAAATAAAAATTTGTTGTACATTTTCCTGTCAATCATGTTTTTTGCTATAAAAATGTGGATAAAGTGCAGTTTCCCACTAAAAAAGAAGATAAATGCATGAAAAAATTAATATTTATGCCGAAATGAACTGTACCTTTTTCAATAATACAATATAATAGAATGAACATGATTATTTTCCTAACACTTGGTAGGCGAACATAATTTTTTAAAAAAATTTAAAGAGGTGAAGCGCATGATCCATCCATTGAAAATTACTAGTACATTAGCCGATGAAACAAGGTACTCTATTTATGAGTACATATTGCAAGAGAAAAAAACAGTCACAGTACAACATATTGCTGATCAATTCGGCATCCATCCAAACGTTGCTCGGCTTCATTTAACAAAGCTTTCAGAAATCAATATTATTTCTGCGGACTATGTCAAAACAGGCAAAGGTGGTAGACCTGGACGTGTTTATAAAGCTTCAGAGAAAGGCGTATCTCTAACATTTCCAAGACGCGATGAAGATCGTTTATTAAAATGGACGATCCAATTAATTGAAGACATTGGACCATCTGCCTTAACGAAGTGCCAAGAAATTAGCTACCAAGACGGATACCAGCAAATGAAAAATTATATCAGCGCTGAATTAACATTAAATAATTCTCTATCCTTCGATGAAAAGCTTCAGCTGTTAACGGACAATGCCGCTTTAATTGGCTATATTCCACAAATTCAACAAACCGAACATGGCAAAAAAGTGACCTTCTCCATCTTCAATTGTCCTTTCCAGGAGCAACTTACTTCGCATTCTGATATTGTTTGTTCATTACATGAATCCTATTTAAAAGGTCAATTAGATGCATTGTTTACGAACAATGAATTTGTGCAAATTGAAAGTATGATACATAATTGCGATTTATGTAAATATGAAATAAACGTGACAGAAATCGAAAGCTAGATTAAAAATCCATTTGTTTGTCACAAAGACGGAGAAGTTCCAGTTTACAGACACCTTTCATATCATTTATAATGAGTAAGAGATTATTGTGTCGTGGGCAAAAGGAGGGGAAATCTTCATGGATAATATGTATAAAGTTATGGCATTCTGGACAGGTATTTTTGCCGTTATGTTCTACCTTGGTGGTATGAACGAGGTATCGCTATTATTCTTAGGTAATACAGGTTTATTCTTATTATTAGGCTTCTTAAACCTTTCAGAACGTATGTACATGTACATTTTCGGAGCATATTTAACTGTATTCTTCGCTGGCTTCACGTACTATACAACATTCATTCACGTACCTGGTGGCGGTCATTAATACAAAAAAAATCGCGTATCTCACAATGCTGAGATACGCTTTTTTATGCGCTTTGGTTATTCCTTTTTAAAATCCATTTAAGAAAGGATTTGTCTCCATTTCTGCGCCTACTGTTGTATAATTTCCGTGTCCAGGATAAATAATAGTATCCTCGGGTAATGTCAACAATTTGTGATGAATGGATGCTAATAATACTTTTGTTGAGCCACCTACTAAATCTGTACGTCCCACACCTTGTTCAAATAACGTATCTCCAACAATGGCAAAACCGTCATTATCAAAAACATAAGAAATACTACCAGGTGAATGTCCAGGCGTAAAAACAGCTTGGAAAGCAAAATTACTGATCTCAAATAGCTGTTCTTCTTTAATAATTGTGTCTTGCGCTGGTGCTGCTACCCTATAATCTGGTAATGCAGCATATTTACTAGAGCCATTCTTCGTTGGATCTCCTAGCCAGCTAACTTCCTTTTCATGAATCCATACAGGAATATCAAACACTTCGCGTACAGCATCTACAGCCCCTATATGATCAAAATGGGCATGTGTTAAAAAGATAGCAAGTGGTTTTAAGCCATTGCTACGAATTGTTTTAATAAGACGCTCTGCTTCCTCACCTGGATCAAATATAATACATTCTTTTTCTTTATTCGATACGATATAGCAATTCGTTTGAACAGGTCCAAGAGAATAACTTCGTACGTTCATCATAGTGATCACCTCAACTTTCTATTATACAGGCTTTGCCACAATTTGACGATAAATGTTCATAGTTTACGCTATTTTAGTTCTCGACAAAAACAAACAGAACGTTTACAATTAAGGAGGAATATTGTTTGCGACATTCATTTTCTGATGTCGAAAGGAGTGTCTATTTTTAATGAACTTATTAATGGTTATTTTTGGTCTAGTAGCGATTTTAGCTGTAGTTGGTACATTCCAAGCAATTAAAGAAAAGAACCTATTAAGCGTTGTTTTCAACTTATTAAGTGCCGCTGTATTTGGATGGTTCGTCATCATGACGATTGTTCACAGTGGGTATCCACCACAATTACACTAAAATTCAGACAAAAAGGAGCAGTCTCCCTGGAGATTGCTCTTTTTTTGTATTTATTATTTATTTAATTTAAGAAATCGTTTCTTACCAATTTGAATGACATCATCATTCATTAGTACAAGTGATAAATCATCCATCACTATTTTTTCTCCATTCAAGGATACTCCATTTTGCTTGATTAACCGCAGAAATTCACTCTTACTATGAATATAATCCATTGCCACTAGTTGTGGGATAATATCCACTATTCTTTCCTTATCAATTTCTAGGAGCAGTATAGGAATATTTTTTGGTATTTCCTTTCTTTGAAATGCAGCTTGGAAATAGGATTTAGCTTCCTCCATTGCTGTAGTCCCATGGTATAAGGCCGTTATAATTTCTGCTAACTGTAATTTTACATCACGGGGATTCTCTCCCATTTGCAGTCTATCTTGAATGGTTTGCACTTGTAGTGGATGCTCATCTGTTGCTAGTTCAAAATATTTGATGAGTAAGGCATCTGGTACTTCCATTACCTTTTTAAACATGACCTCTGGCGCTTCACTGACACCAATATAATTGCCAAGGCTCTTACTCATTTTTTCAATGCCATCTAAACCTTCGAGTAATGGCATAAAAATGGCAATTTGTTTTTCTAACCGCCGTTGCTTTTGTAAGGTGCGGCCCATTAAAATATTGAATGTTTGATCTGTTCCCCCTAATTCAATATCGGCCTGTAGCTCTACCGAATCATATGCTTGCATAAGCGGGTAGAAAAATTCGTGGATGCCAATTGGTATTTGCTGACGGTACCGTTTTTGAAAGTCCTCACGTTCTAACAGTCGAGCAACGGATGTCGTGGCTGCCAGCTGAATGACTTCTTCAAATGACAGCTTTGCTAACCATTCACTATTGAAACGAATAGTTGTCTTGTTCATATCTATCACTTTAAAAATTTGCTCACAGTATGTTTTAGCGTTTTGCTTGACCATGTCATCACTTAACGCGACACGGCCTTTTGCTTTACCCGTTGGATCACCAATACGCCCTGTAAAATCACCGATAACAATGACCGCCTGATGCCCTAAATCCTGCATTTGCTTTATTTTCCGTAGAACGACTGCATGCCCTAAATGAATATCCGGGGCGGACGGATCAAGCCCTAACTTAATGATTAAAGGCTTCTGCTCCTTATAGGATCGCTCTAATTTTTCGAGTAATTCCTGCTCATCAACGATTTGATCAGCACCCTTCTTAATTATCGCTAATTGCTCTTTTGGTGTTAAAAACATATGAAACATCTCCTTGTAATATTAAATATTAATATTGCAAGCTCTATAAGAGTTCACTAATCAACTACGCCTCAGCGTAAGAGGACGGCCAAATCAAGATAAACACTTGGGCTGTAAAGGCATAAAAAAAGCCCTTAGGACTAATCCTAAGGACGTTCATGAACGTGTTACCACCTTTTTTCGAGAGCTATTCACACAGCCCTCCTCAATAAGTACAGCCATAGCGATACTTTTGCAATGATTACGGATGCAACCCCGTCGTAGCCTACTAAAATTTCGGTACGCAGCTCCAAGATGTATTCACTTTAATATCCCTTGCGCCTCTCAGCAACCGGCTACTCTCTGTCAGTTCGATTAAAGCTACTCGTTCTTTTCCATGCCTTTCACTCTTATACTCCGAAATGCAAAAACAAATCTTCGTTATGCAGATATTTAAATTTATTATAATTGCTTATAGTAATTTGTCAATCAAAAAAGAAAAGAGAGACCTCAACTTGAGATCTCTCTTTTGTTATTTGACGGAATCCTGTTTTAAATTACCTGTCTTTTCATCATAGAAACGTAGCAGGTCTCCATTTATGATAGCATCGGAATTTTCCAGCTCCATTGTCGCACGATCAGCATATGACTGGCATGGCTCACCATCTATTTCTTCACCAGTTGCTTTGTCATAGCAAGCTTCTCCAGCATAAACATATTTATCTGTTATAAAGCGTCCATCACGGAAGACAACAAAATCCTCATGCTCTGGAGAGAATAAATCTGCACCCATTTGCATGTCTTTTGACGTTTCAACGCCAAGAAGATGTAAGATTGTTGGACGTAAATCCATTTGTCCTGAAATCTCTGTCATTTCTTTACCATCGTCAGATCCTGGGATATGGATGAATAAAGGCACTTCTTGAAGCAATGCATTGTCCATTGGTGTAATTTGTTCTTTTCCTAAATATTGTGCCATCGCTTTATTATGGTTTTCAGAAATACCATAATGGTCTCCATACATTACGATAATAGAGTTATCATAAACACCTTGATCTTTTAACTCTTGGAAGAAGTCTTTTAAAGCTTCATCCATATAACGTACTGTCTGGAAGTAACGATTTAATGTACCTGAATTTGAATCATATTCAGGAATCATAATATCTTCAGGATCCAAAGTGAATGGATAGTGGTTCGTTAACGTAATTAATCTTGAATAGAATGGCTGTGGCATGTCTTTCATTAAAGCAGCAGATTGCTCTAAGAATGGTGTATCTTTCATACCCCAGTTGACAGCTTGCCCTTCTTCAACCGTATATGAATCTATATCGTAGAATTTATTAATTTTTAACGATTGATACATGATATCACGGTTCCAGAATGATTTATTATTCGGGTGCATGACATTTGTAAAGTAGCCATTTTCTCCAAGGCGTTCAGCCATTGAATTATACGTATTTCCACCATGCGTGAAGAATACAGCACCACGACCTAATCCAAACAATGAGTTTTCAACAATAAACTCTGAGTCAGATGTTTTTCCTAAGCCTGTTTGGTGATAGAAGTTACTGAAATAATACGTATCTTTATCTTTTGTTAAAGAGTTTAAGAATGGCGTAATTTCATGACCATTCATATCATTATTGATGACAAAGTTTTGTAAAGACTCCATCGACACAACAATTAAGTTGCGACCTTTATATTTCCCAAACATCTCTGGGTTAACGGCAGCCTGATTAGAACGCACATAGTTGTTTACTTCAACTAATTCACTGCCATCCGCTAATGCACGCTGAGCAGATGATTTAGTTTGAATATAAATATCATACAAATGGTAATTGTACGTACCAATATTTTTTACTAATAATTCGCGGTCAAAACTACGTGTTAATAATTGTGGACGCTCTGTTTCAGCTAATCCTAAGTTTAAAAATGAAATTGCGACTGCTAATACAAAAAATGCACGTCGGAATTCAATATTCACTTTAAATGCTTCTTTCATTTTCGGTAAAAATTTATTCGCTAAGATTAAAATAACGACATCAACGAAATATAATACATCCCATGGCTCAACAATGGCTGCTACTGATGTTCCTAAGTCACTGAAATTACTTGTTTGGAATAATACTGGTAGCGTAATAAAGTCATTGTAGAATCGATAGAACGCTACATTTCCGTATAAAACAATGGATAAAATAACGCTGACCGTAATCAGATAACGATTTCTAGCTTTTGCTGATTTAAAGAATAGTGATAAACCATACGTAAATAGCAAGAAGCTTAATGGATTAATAAACAAAATAAATTGTTGCATTGCATTTTCAATTTTCATCTCAAAGCTTGTGTGGTAAACAATGACCGTTTTGATCCATGTTGCTATAATTGCTAGTATCATAAATGAATGTTTAGGCCACTTTATTGATTTCATTCCTAACATCCTCCCTACTTCCTTACAAAAAAATAATAATTTTTTACATTTTGTTACGGAAACAAAATATATCTTAATCCTTTTTTAACAGATAATCAACACATATCTTTTGGAAATTTTTTTCTCCGCGCTCTTTTTATGCACCAGACATCTATATATACGTTTTGGAATGTAAAAAGTTTCTTAAAAACATAAAAACAGCGGAAATCCACTGTTTTTAAGAATATTACATACTTGTTACATTATTTTCACAATACTCCATTACATTATATTTTAAACATTACTTTTTATTTTCTTCCATACGAAGTTTTGTTGTTTCTTGTCGAATGAGTAACAATGCCATTTGATAGTCTTTTATGTCTAGTACATTTGCTTTATAGAGCTCACGTATTTCATCCTCCATTAACATCAAATCGCCAATGGGATCACGTGTATAAATAAAAGTACCATATGTTTTCAAAAGTTCATAAATATCTAACATTTTATCCATTTTCGCTCGCTCCTCGTTGTGCTAGACAATCAATACGTTCTGTCGGTGTCATAATGATGTCTACTGGGCAATCATGCTCCTCGGCTGGGACACAATCAATGATTTGCTCATCAAAGAGCAGCGACATCAGCTTCCCTTTTTTATAGTTTAATACATAGCGGTCATAATAACCACCGCCATAGCCGATTCGATAGCCATTACGGTCAAAAACAACGCCAGGCACAAGGATGACATCCATGTCATTTGCGTCAACTAACTCACATCTTGCTGGAATAGGCTCACGCAAATGCATATATACAGTTTCAAGCTGGGCAAATGAATCAATAATGTAAAATGACATTGCTCTTGTTTTTGGATGACATTTCGGAACAGCGACCTTTTTACCAAGTCGCCATAATTCTTCAATTAAAAGAATGGTGTCGACTTCTGGCTTATTTGAAATGGTCATGCCAATTATATTTGCTTCTATTATATATGATTCCTGTAGCACCTTTTTTACGATAGCTAATGATTGATATTGATAAGCTTCATCAGTCATTGTCGCAAGAGCTTGTCGCATCTTATTTCGTAATGTTGTTTTATCCATCCAGGCTACCTCCTATATCATCATACTTCGTATCCTTATACCCGAAATGATTTCATAAAATGTAGAAAGCCAAAACCACTTGTGGTTTTGGCTTAATGAGCGATTACTTAGTTTCACGGTGAAGAGTGTATTTCTTCTCGCGAGAGCAATATTTTTTAAGTTCAAGACGCTCTGGATTGTTACGCTTGTTCTTTTTAGAAATGTAGTTACGTTCGCCGCAATCTGTGCAAGCTAAAGTAATGTTTACGCGCATCATTAACCCTCCCACTCTATATCAAGAATTAAAATTTGAGCATGATTTATACGACTAACCTATTATAACATAAACTGAAAAAAAATCTACCTTCATTTCATATTAAGTTTGCATATGGTAAAATATCTTATAATTACATACTACATTGAGGTGAAACTATTGGATTTATCCATCTTACTAATGAGTATCGGCATAATTTTAATCATCCTATCGTTCTTTTTCAAAAATAGCTCGAAAAAAATCGAAAAAGATGTCGAAGAATTATCCATCTCGATCTTCCAAGAAACAAATAATTTAAAGCGTCGCCTAAAAATTGTCGAGGAAGAACTTTTATTAGAGCCTGAATTCCAAGTGAAATCAACATCAGCTCCGAGTCAAAAAGGACAAAACCCTAAAGTTCAACAAGTCATGCAAGCTGTTCAACAGGCTGCACAAGCGTCAAAAATTGCACAAACGACAACCCAAGTCAAACCGATTCATCAAATTATTGTTAGTCAGGTGCTCGAATTAAATAAACAAGGTCTTTCTGTAGCTGATATCAGTATTCGTTCTAATTTAACAGAAGAGCAAGTTCGTCAAGTCATTGCAAATGGAGGTCGATAAGTGATGAACAAGTCCGCCATCCGCGCATTTGGCATTGCCATTTTTCTTGTCGGAGCTTTGCTAGCACTCTCCAGTCGCTTTGATGTAAATATTGGTCTCCCTACTAAAGAAGCTGGCAATCTGCAACAGGTAGAACAACTGCAAGATAAGCTAAACAAGGCCAACCAAGAAATTGCCTCGTTAAAGGGACAATTAAAGCCAGTACATACAACAGAAGAAACGTCTACGACAGATTCTGATGAACAAGCCGTTGAAGAAACAAACGGTGATGTGACAAAGATGACATTGCAATTATACAGTGGAATCACACCCTATATTGTGGCACAAAAGCTTGAAGACGGCGGCATTATTACCAATAGTGTTGAAATGGAGTTACTACTCGCTAACGCAAAATATGCCCGCAGCTTACAAATCGGCTCCTATGAAGTCAATTCTTCCATGTCTTTAGAAGAAATTGCTAAGTTAATTACAGGCAAAAAGCAGTAACCTAAAAAGCTGTCGTCACATTAGACGACAGCTTTTTTGCGGCCATTACGCTATACTATCGAGGAAGGCTTGCATCATGATATTGCCTTCTTTTGTGCCGATTGATTCTGGGTGAAACTGCAGACCATAAAGAGGATAATTCTTATGTTGAATGGCCATAATCTCCCCATCATCACCGGCTGTTGCAATTATGTTAAAATCCTTATGCAATGTCCTTGCTTCAATAATTAAAGAATGATAACGCATTACTTCAATATCACCCTTTATTCGCTTAAATAAACCTGTTTGCTCGTATTGTAATGGTGACAGCTTTCCATGCATAATATTTTGGGCCTGCACAATATTGGAGCCAAAAGCCTGCCCAATCGATTGATGGCCAAGGCATATACCTAAAATGGGGAAATTTTGATACAGTTCCTTGATGACAGCTACCGTGATACCTGCTTCAGCAGGTGTTCCTGGTCCAGGAGATAAAATGATGGCTTCAGGCGACATTTCTTGAATTTCTTCTATTGTAATAGCATCATTTCGCACGACTTTAACGTTTTTTCCCAGCACGCTGATTTGTTGAAATAGGTTATAAGTAAAGGAATCATAATTATCGATTAATAAAATCATTTTTTGACCTCCAATAGCGCACGGGCTTTATTGAGCGTTTCCTCGTATTCCGACAATGGGATGGAGTCATAAACAATTCCCGCCCCTGCCTGTACATGGGCTTTTTGATCCTTAATGAGCATTGTTCGAATAGCGAGTGCTAAGTCCATATCACCTGTTGTTGAAATATAGCCCACCGCTCCCGCGTACACGCCCCGCTTCACTGGTTCCAATTCATTAATCAGTTGCATGGCTCGAATTTTAGGTGCTCCTGACACAGTCCCAGCTGGTAGACAAGCACGCAGTACATCCAGAACATGGAGGTCGTCTCGTAATTCTGCCATTACCTCTGACACCATATGCATCACATATTTATACCGTTCAATATTCATGTATTTCATTAGCTTTACAGAACCGACTTTGGCAATGCGTCCAAGATCATTGCGACCTAAATCTACTAACATACGATGCTCCGCTATTTCCTTTTCATCTGCTAATAGAGCATTTGCAATTGCTTCATCCTGTTCTGTTGTCGCGCCACGCGGCTTTGTACCAGCTATTGGATTGGTTGTCACCTGACGATTTTTTACCTTTACCAGACTTTCCGGAGATGTTCCTAAAATAACATAGGATCCAAAATCCATATAGAACATATAGGGTGACGGATTCGATGTGCGTAATTGACGATAAAGTGAGAATGGTGAACCTGTGAACGGTGCTGAAAAGCGTTGTGATAATACGATTTGAAAAATATCTCCTCTTAAAATATGCTGCTTAGCACGTTCCACCAAAGAAACAAATCGCTCCTTTGTCATCATTGGTGTAAAATGTAGTTCATCTACCTTCAATGCCTCAAAGGTCGTACCTGCACAAAGCTGTTGCTCTATTGTCGCAATAGCAGCCTCCATCTCCTCTATTGAAAGCCCCTCCTGAAATAGATCAATCGAGGCTAGTGTGATTTCCTGTGTTACATGATCAAAAACAATAAAGGTATCATAGAAAAAAACATGCACATCAGGCATGGCTAAATCATCCTGTAAATAGTTTCCGATTTTTTCTGTATAAAAAGCTGTTTCATAGCCAAAGAAACCTATGATCCCACCAAAAAAGGCGAATGGATAGTGCTCCTCATGAAATGGCATAACTTGCTTTAATTGATCGAGCACATTCCCACTAATTGTGTCCTTTTCCATTCCTCTTGAAAAGATGAATTCTTCCTTGTTCCCTTTCAATTCAGCCACTGGATTGATGGCGATAAAGGAATATCGCCCACTTTCCTCATGCTTGGCTGATGATTCGAACAACATTTTATGCTGCCCGCTCAGTGATTGATACACAGAGATAGGGGTCATCATATCCCCCTGTAATACTTTCATGGCATACTTTCTAAGCTCAACTGTCATACTCTTCTCTCCTTCTCTAAGCTCTTCTCTGCTCTTCTACACCTATCTATCGCCTCCTCCTCAGCGTATGTGTGTTCAGATTTTTTCAAGTTACTAACATAGCATCTCTTCAAAATCTGTGACATCCGATGGAGGGGCTTTCTCTTGCTTCAGCGAGTGTTTGAATCTGCTAAAAAAGTAAAACAAGCATCTATCTCCCCTACACAAGAGGAAAATTTCTGCACCTCACGCTTCACTTTCAGACAAAAACATGACTGAATCAAGATAAAAAAAGGCCTTTCCATCACAAAAGGACGGAAAAGCCGTGGTGCCACCTTCATTGGTCTCCAATCTAGAAGACCCTCTTGAAGCCTTATAACGTAGGCATACGCTAATCCCTACTGTCGTTCAGGATTAGAGCTCCGAAGTCCATTCACCATTCATTTGTACTAGTTTCCACCAACCACTAGCTCTCTATGACAAATTTAAATAGCTACTACTCTTCATCAACGCTGATTTGTAAGTTATATTGTAATGCAAACTATCTCACAATTCAATTTATTTTTTATTTCGTAGACTGTCATCCTCGTAAGGGGTAGCTAACGTAATGGATAACTCCTCCATTATTTGACGAATAGCAAATAAAATATCCTGACGCACTTCTAGCATAACAGCTGTATCATTTGTAGCAATAAAGAAACGAACAAGTACACGATATGAATCATGATGAAATTCATCAATAAAAACATGGATCATCTCTTTCTCCGTTTTGGCATGCAAATAAATTTCCTTATGAATGGCTGTTAAAGCACTACGTAAATGGTCCTCCTCATTTTCGGCTGCTACATAGATAAATTGCTCACATTTCCGTTTTTCTCGTTTTGATAAATTATAAATAGGGCGGTTGACTAAATAGGAATTCGGCACATAGACAAGCCCCTTATCCCCTGTTTGAATTAAGGTACTTCGCAGATTGATATCTTCAATTGTGCCTTCAATTTTTTGATCTTCCGTTGCGATCCAATCTCCTATTTGGAATGGATTATCCAACGCGACAGACATACCACCAAATACATGTGCTAAAGTATCACGAATCCCAAAGGCAATCGCCACACCAGTTAAACCGATCCCTGTTAAAAAGCCATTGAGGTTAAAATCCCAAAACGAAGCAATCGTGAACATAGCAAAAATCATAATGATTACTTTACCAATTCGTAGAAAAAACGGTAATAAGACATTCTGATCCTCTTCACTCGTTAATTCGAATGGTTGTTTCGTATAAAAATTTAACACATCATAAATCCCTTTAAACGCAAAAAACACCAGAATTGACAATACAAAATTTTTCGTTGATCTATGCGTAAATAAAGGAACTTCTATTAAATAAGATAAACTCAGGACAATGACTGTCGTCATAAATGCATAGCCAATTGCTTTACTGAATTGGGCAAGTACATTCGCCTGGAATTTCCGCTGGCGATTTCTTAAAAAAGTCACTACACAATGAATGATTTTTTTTATGATGAAACGTTGAATAAGCCAACCAACTAAACAAATAATGGCGGCAATCAAGACATCCATCCAAGTTGGGACTGTAAATTTAGGTAATAACCAAAGTAATGAATCCATGTATTTCTCCTTTAAAAACCTATGTATCTCCACCAAAAAGGAGCAAACCTTCAGAAACGGTTAGCCCCTATTTTTTTATTGTATAGCATCATCCGCAAAAAAAGCCTTATTGGCAAACCAAAACTGCTGTTTATTAAAATTATGTTCGTGCATGGCGATCACTGAAAATTCAGCATGGTATTTCCGCTTCATTTCCTCTAGCATCGTTCTTGCTTGTTTAGTTATGAGATGCTGTCCATCAATAGGCGTTCCTTCTGTAAAAATAATGACATCCGCTTCAGCATCGAGTTGATTTTCCTGTAGTAATGCTTTAACAAACTGTAAAACAGGCAATATTGCGGCTTCTCCTTGTGCCTTATATTCGATAAAACTTTTAAAATCAGCTAAATTTAAATGACCATTTTCAAAGCGATAGTGAACATGAATTTGACGATCATATGGAACAATATATAAATCGCGACCTTCACGATGAGCATTCATAAATAACGGTAAAATCATACTTTTACAAAGATCAGAGTAAGCAGCCATCCCCGTCGTTTGTTCTAAACAAATAATCATAGGCCCAGGTTCCTGTTGATATTCATGAAATGGCACATAAAAAATATTACCACTTTTTGTTGTCTGTTGCTTGAGCTTTTGACGTCTCAGCTCTGACCATTTTCGTTCATAATATAGGTATTGCTCATGGCCGTTTGCTAAGCGTTCAGCTTTTTCAATAGCAGGGATATTTTCTCGAATTTCATGCATAATATCTGCCAATTCTAGTGCAAATGCTGCCATATTTCGTAATGGCTCGCTCTTGAAAAAATAGTCGATAAAATAATGTTGTTCTCCTTCACTTAACTCCTCTAAATGTAAGTTTTTATAGAGAAAACGTAAATAGTCTAGTTGTTCGTTTGACATCTGCTGGTCAAATTGCTCAATGAATGTTTCGATTGCATCTTTCACGTAGCAGCACCTCCTAAGCATCACATTTTTCGGATAATGTCTATAGTATAGCCAAAAAAAATTTTTGACAATACAATAGTGCTCGTTATAAAGACGCTAGGGAAAAAGACAATGTTGCTGCTACATAAAATTTTTTTATCCAAATGAAAAGAAGAGCTAAAAGTAGCTCTTCCTCATTAATTATTTAATTCATAATGCTTGCCTTTGACTAAGTAAAATAGATGTTCTGCAATATTTGTCGCATGATCGGCAGAGCGTTCTAGATATCGGCAAATAAATGTGAGATGGGTTATCTGCGAAATATGTGCAGGATTTTCTACACCCGCGCGAAGTAAAAGTGTAATTGTTGCCCCGTATAAATCGTCTACATAATCATCTAATTCTGCGATTTCTTTGGCACGTACCGTATCTTCCTCTGTAAAGGCCTTCATGATACTCTCTAGCATTTCGACTGTTTTATTACACATCGTTTGTAGATTGGTTATCGGAAACACTATTGGTTCTTTTCCAATTCGAATCGCTTCCTTAGCAATATTAACCGCATAGTCGCCCACTCTTTCCATATCTGCTGCCGCTTTTACAAGGACCATAAGGCGACGCAAATCTGTTGCCACTGGTTGTTGCTTAGCAATCATTAAAATCACATGGTCATTAATTTCCTCTTCAAGACGATTAATGACTAAATCATCTTCTAAAATTTTCAAGGCTTTTTCTAAGTCCTGCTCTACTAATGCTTCAAAAGCCGTTTGTAGCGCTAGAATACTGCTGTTGGCAAGGGCAATAAATTGACCCTGTACCTCTTGTAACTCTTGTTCAAAACGCTCACGAACTACCATCTATTGCTCCTCCTTAGCCGAAACGTCCTGAAATATAATCTTCTGTGCGTTGATCCGCTGGTGTTTGGAAAATAATATCTGTTTTATCGTATTCAACAACCTCTCCACTTAGGAAGAATGCTGTGCGATCAGAAATACGAGCCGCTTGCTGCATATTATGTGTCACGATGATGATGGAATAATCTTTTTTCAGCTCTTGCACAAGCTCTTCCACCTTCAACGTAGAAATTGGGTCCAAAGCAGATGTTGGCTCATCCATTAAGATGACATCTGGTTCAATCGCTAAGCAACGTGCAATACAAATACGCTGTTGCTGACCACCCGATAACCCATAGGCATTTTGATTTAAACGATCTTTTACCTCATCCCAAATCGCTGCCCCTCTTAGTGACTTCTCCACAATCTCATCCAAAATCTTTTTATTTTTAATCCCATGGATTCTTGGTCCATAGGCAATATTATCATAAATAGATTTTGGGAATGGGTTCGGCTTTTGGAACACCATCCCTACACGTGTCCTTAATTCCTCTACTGTATAGCTTTTATCTAAAATATTTCGCTCACGATAGACGATTTCACCTGATGTTCGAACGCTTGGTACAAGTTCTACCATTCTATTTAATGTTTTTAGATACGTAGATTTACCACAGCCAGATGGCCCAATAATAGCCGTTACTTCATTTTCATAAATACTTAAATTAATATCTTTTAAACCATGGTGATCACCATACCATAAATTTAAGTTTCGTGTATCGTAGACAATATTCTTCGCTCTATCATCTGAAGACTTAGTTGCCATTTGATTCAACTTGACAATCGTTTTTTCCTCTTTTAAATCTAGCACCATAAGGTCACCTCATTAATAACGTTTTTGGAATTTATTTCGTATAAAGATAGCAATAGAGTTCATTAATAGCAGAACCGTCATAAGCACTAAAATACCTGCGGCCGCCACATACTGAAAGGCTTCTTGTGGTCGCTTTGCCCAATCATAAATTTGCATCGGTAATGCAGTGAATTGACTCAATAAACTATTCGGTAAAAACTGTAGAATAACTGGAATCCCGATGACAACAAGTGGAGCTGTTTCTCCAATGGCACGAGACATGGCTAAAATACTTCCTGTTAAAATACCCGGAATGGCAGCTGGTAGCACCACGCGTAAAATGGTTTGCCATTTCGTTGCACCCATACCATATGATGCTTCTCTTTGTTCATTTGGTACGGCACGAATAGCCTCCTGTGCAGCTACAATGATAACAGGCAATATTAATAAACTCATCGTAAACCCTGCGGCTAAAATACTTTTGCCTAGCCCCATCATACGGACAAAAATTGTTAATCCAAGTAATCCAAAAACGATGGAAGGTACACCTGCTAGATTCGATATGTTCATTCGAATAAAGTCGTTAATTCTATTTTTCTTAGCATACTCCTCTAAATAAATCGCAGTACCTACACCTAAAATAATAGATACTGGCGCAACAACTGCCATTAACCACAGTGACCCAATTAAGGCAGCTTTAATCCCTGCCTTATCTGCAAATCGTGATGCAAAATTAGTTAAGAAATCGATATTTAAATAACCAATTCCCTGTGACACTATGCGATATAACAAAATAGCTAAAGTCACAAGCGCAAACATAGTTGCTAAGAAAAATAAGGTTTTCCAAACTTTATTAAATGTAATACGCTTGGTCAATCGTTTCATGACGACCGTGTCATCCATATAGCGCATGCTAATAAACCTCCCTGAAGCGTTTCGAAATATAGTGAGCAAGTAAATTCATGATTAGTGTAAAGATAAATAATGTAAATCCTACTGAATAGATAGAGTAGTAGATTGTTGTACCATAACCTGCATCACCTGTTGAAACTTGTACAATGTACGCCGTCATTGTTTGAATGGAATCCGTTACATTTAAATCAAATTTCGGTGTAGATCCTCCAGCAAGTGAAACAATCATTGTTTCTCCAATTGCCCGGGAAATAGCTAACACGATTGAAGCAATAATTCCCGATAGTGCAGCTGGTAATACTACTTTAATAGCTACCTCAAATTTCGTCGCACCTAGAGCTAAAGCTCCTTCACGCATACTATTTGGTACGGATGACATCGCATCCTCTGATAGAGATGTAATCATAGGTAAAATCATGATACCTACAACAATCCCAGGACTTAATGCATTAAATAATTTGAGTCCAGGTACAATTTCTTGTAAAACAGGTGTGACAAACGTTAATGCAAAGAAACCATAGACGATTGTTGGTACACCTGCTAATACCTCTAAAATCGGTTTCACTGTACGTCGTGTTTTCTCACTTGCATATTCACTTAAATAGATAGCTGAAGCAATTCCAAATGGTACGGCTACTACAACTGCAATAAGTGTCACTTTTAATGTACCTGCGATTAATGGCAAAATTCCAAATAACGGTTCATTTCCTGAAAACGGTAACCACTTTGTCCCAAATAGGAAATCCGTAATCGACACACGTTTAAAGAACTCAAACGTTTCAAAAATAAGGGTGAAAACAATGCCAAACGTTGTTAAAATCGAAATAATAGCGGCAGAAAATAATAGAGCTGGCATTGCTTTTTCCACTATTTTCTTTGTTTTTTGATTGCGAGAATTTGCAATTAATTGCTGCACAGATGATGTCTTATTTTCCTTTTGAGAAACCATTGGGAGCTCCTTTCAAATAAGTGAGGGAAAGAGCATACATCTCTTTCCCTCTATGCATGTCTACTTATTTTAAGCCTTCTAAAGTTTTTAAGCCTTCAGTATATTTTTCTTCTGGTAAACGAACATAGCCAACTGCCTCAGCCATATCGCCTGCATTTTCAAGTGTAAATTGAATGAAGTCATATGCTGCTTCATTATCTTTCATAGCACTATTTTTCACGTAAGTGAATAGTGGGCGTGAAAGTGGTGTATATTCGCCACCCTCTATTGTTTCATTTGTTGGTTCAACACCATTTACTTTGACAATGTTTAATTTATCTTTATTTTCAAGATAGTAAGCATAGCCGAAGAAACCGATTGCGTTTTTGTCACCAGCTACACCTTGCACTAGCATATTATCATCCTCTGATAATGTTGCTGAGCTTACTAGATCCGCACCATCTAAAATGACTTCATCGAAGTAATCGTATGTGCCTGAATCAGTACCTGGTGAATAGTAAACGATTTTTTCATCTGGCCATGATGGATCAATATCAGACCATTTTTTCTCTTTTCCATCTTCAACCCAAATTTTTTGTAATTGTTCTACTGTTAAATCCTTTGCCCAATCATTTTCTGGGTTCACCACTACAGATAAACCGTCATATGCTAAAGCTAGCTCTGTAAAATCAATACCCGCTTCTTCTAATTTCGATTTCTCTTCATCTTTTATATTACGAGATGCATTTGAAAAGTCTGTTTCACCTGCGATGAATTTTTCAAAACCACCACCAGTACCAGAAACCCCCACTGATACTTTGACATCTGGTTGTGCGCCTGCATACTCTTCAACAACTGCCTCAATGATTGGTGCTACTGTTGATGAGCCATCTCCAGCTACAGATCCTTGTAGCTTTTCATCAGCAGCTTCTTGTCCTGAACTAGCTGGTGCGTTCGTTTCTGCATTGTTTCCATTTTGTGCAGAATCGCTACCACATGCACCTAGCATTAATGCAGAACCCATTACTGCTGTCATCGTTAAGTACTTCCACTTTTTCATCTCATTTGCCTCCGTCGTGAACTGTTTTATAGTTATTTGTCTTACAATCTTTACTATAATGACTGATTGTTGAAGTCGTATAAACGGTTCGTAAAAGAGATGTAAATGAATGTAATGCTTTGTAAACGATTGTAAAGACGCATTTACAATCGTCACGGTAAAATGGCGTCCTGAGAGTAGATGATTCGACACCTAACGAAAAGAGACCACCCCCTCATTCATTTCACTATCTTAAGGCGCGAGGGTCTTCTTCTACTTGCTTCCTATAGGAAAGATGCTATAATAAGCACTTGTGTCAGGAAATATTTTATGTTGATGCAGTGTTGAAGGCCCCCTCCTTAATCGCGGGAGATCAATACTTGTTTTGCTTTTTAGCAGGTGTTCAAACGTCCTCTGCATCGAAATAAAGTTTCCGGCGATTGTTACAAATGGCAGGCACGAAAAAATCTAGACGTATTGTTTTTCTGAACAAAAGCGAAGCATCAGCGACAATCACGTTGAGGCTAATGGATGAGGAGAGTTTGACCTTTGTCATGAAACATGCAAAAGTACAAAATGCCGATTATTTTAAAACCTATCTATTACTAGTAATGGAACATCGGGAATATTCACTTCAGGAGGCGATTGATTTTATGATAGCTTCTTATTTCTATCACAATATAGAGCTTTATGGAGTAAAGCCAAGAGAGCAGTTTGAATTGGCTATTCAGCAATTATCTGTGTAAAGCTTACTTTAATAAAAAAAACCGCTAGGCATTCTCATGCCTAGCGGTTTCATAGTGTTGAAAAACAAAACCATCCATAGAATTTATGTGAAAGGTGAAAAAGGATTTCCGTTGCAGGCTACTTGCTTTCCTGTGGGCGAGCGCCGAGCCGCTTCCTCCGTGCAGGGGCTCGCCTGTCTCGCTATTCCCACGGGAGTCAAGTAGCCTTCCACTCCAATCCATAAAATAAAAATGTTCACTTTTTAGCAAAAAAGTGAAGGTATTCACTACTCTTTTATGGTGGGGTGTTGTCACACATCACTTCTCCACATTGAAAGTAAGAGGCTATCCTCTCTTATAATATAAATAATGGGCTATTTTGTTCAGGAAAAGACACTTTTGCAGAATGGCTGATTGGAGTGGAGCCAGCGTCACTCCTAGGGGATTTAGCGTCACAGAGGAGACCCTGGAGCGAACGCAGTGAGTGAAGCGGCTCATCAGACGCCCCCTGGAAAGGACGCTGGCGGAACGGAAATCACCCCCTCGCCTTACAAAATTGCTTATTATGCCGTTGACATTACCTTTTTTCAACAACATGAAACCGCTAGGCATTCTCATGCCTAGCGGTTTTCTTATTGTTGCTCATCCTCACCAATTTTCTCTTGTGTAACGGCAGGTAAAATTGGTTGTTTTACATTGCTATCTGTCACTTTTTCAGCTTGATATTTTGCTTTTAATTCAAAATACTTGTCTAAAGCACGTCTAGCAATGACATTATTTTGATAGTAGTGTGGAGCTAAGTTTGTATTAACCCATGGGATAACAACTGCATAGGCAATTTCAGGGTTTTCATATGGTGCAAAACCGACATGTGTTAAGTTAATCGTGTTTGTACCATAGTACTCTCGTAATGGACCATAATAAACTACCTCTGCTGTCCCTGTTTTCCCAGCAGCTGTATATGGAATATCCGCAAATTGAGCTCGTGCTGTACCGTGTTTACCAGTGTATACACGACGCAATCCTTGCTTTACATAATCGATCTCTTCTTTGGAATTATCAATTTGATTCAAAATAGTTGGTCCTACTTCTGTTACTAACTGGCCTAATTGTTTACCATCTTGAGATGGATCACGAACCTCTTTCACGACATGTGGCTGAATACGATAGCCACCATTGGCAACTGTTGAAATATATTGTGCTAATTGCAGAGGTGTATAAGTGTCATACTGACCAATGGCCAAGTCAAGCGTTTTCCCTCCCATCGTTGCACCTGATGGACCACGCACCCCACTAAATTCATTTGGTAAATCAATGCCTGTTTTCACACCTAAACCAAATTGCGCATAATTATTACGCATTCTTGGGAACGTATCGTCCTTTAAGCGTAATGGCATACCATAGCTATAAGGTGTTCCATTAAGCAGCAACGCAATTTTAAACATATAGGAGTTGGAAGAACGTTCTAAAGCCATTAAATCATCCATTGGAATATATCCACTACGGTTAAAAATAGACGTTTTAGGGTCTGTACCAGCTAATACAATAGGCTCATCTCCCATAGAAGTACCCATCGATATAACACCTTGATTGTATCCAGTAAGAACAGTTGCTGCCTTTACAGATGAACCTGCCTCATAAGCTGTTGTAAATGATCCATATGCATAGTCAATGACTTCATTTTTCCCTGTCTCAGGATTTTTTTCTATTTTCTTACCAGTCATGGATAGGACATCCCCTGTATTCGGGTCCATCATGATTAAGAAGGCGCGATCTAATAAATACGAGCCTGGGAGTGCTTTTAGGTTAAGCAGCTCTTCTTCCAAAATTTTCTCTGTTTCCGCCTGTAGCTCACTATCCATTGACAGGATTAAGTCTTTACCTGGCTCACCTTCATAGGTTGTCACCGTATCGACGACCTGCCCTTTTTTATTGGTAATATTTTTGACAACTGTTTTTTGACCTTGTAGTAGCTCTTCATATTGAGCTTCGATATAACTTTCCCCTACTCGATCATTTCGTGAATAATCACGGGCTAAATAATAATTCAGCTTCTCTTTTGGTATCCCTTTTGTTGGGACCGTTGTACGACCAAGAATCGATAGAGAAGATAATTTTACGCGTTTCCAATCTGTCGTTGTGTTAACTCCTGGCAGTTCCGTTAAACGCTCGGAGACACGTGCAAATTCTTCTGCCGAGACATCTTCACTTTTTATAATTTGAGGTGATAAATTATAACCAGATGTCATCTCTCTAAAGATTGCTAATACTTCTAAATCTTTCTCTGACAATTGCAAAAGTTCTTCATTCGTAATGCGTTCACGTACTAGTTTATCAATCTCTGCATTGATTTGACTTGTCGTAATATTTTCTTTCGCTCGAATTTTAGCTTCTTCTGCCTTTGTCACTTTTTCATAAGCCGCATCATGATTTTTGATAATCCAAAAATCTTGTTTATCACGCAATGTGACGCGTTTTGTTGGTTGTTCAATTAATTGCGCCAGCTTTTCAGCTATATTTAGCATTTCATCTGTTGTAGTCGTTTGCATTTTCGTATAGGTAATGGCATTTTCAGGGTGATTATCGACTAAAATACGCCCGTAACGATCATACATGCGGCCCCTTGGCACACTTGTATTAACAGGAACTTCCTCTTTACTCTCTAAAAGTCGTACATACTCTTCCCCTTTGACGATTTGCATATAACCCAGTCTAAAAATTAACATTGAAAATACGATAAATATTGCAAAGAAAAGGATATTCATACGAAATGTTAAATTAGAATGATGTTTTGCTTTAACACTCGCCGCGCGATTTTTTCCGGGTGCTTTGCGCATATGTATTCCCCTCCTCATCTTCTGATCATTTCAATACACGATACTTAGTATACCATTCGAAGGTATGACAGAAAAGCACGCACTTACGAAATCTTATGTAAAACATCATTTATTTGACGGCACTTTCTGAGGAAAGGTTGCTTTTTTTTATACTTTCCCTCACGCTTACTTTTCTATCCAATAAAAAAGGCTATGCCTTGGTGATTACTCACCTTTGGCATAGCCGAAGATTCATCATTATTTTGCAGCTTGGAATTTAGCTTCTACTACGTCCCAGTTTACTACATTCCAGAAAGAACCGATGTAATCTGGACGACGGTTTTGGTAGTTTAAGTAATATGCATGTTCCCAAACATCTAAGCCTAGAATTGGAGTTTTACCTTCCATTACTGGAGAGTCTTGGTTAGGAGTAGACGTAACAGCCACTGAGTCACCATCAACGATTAACCAAGCCCAACCAGAACCGAAGCGAGTTGTAGCAGCTTTAGCAAATTCTTCTTTGAAAGCATCGAAAGAACCGAATTTAGCATCGATTGCTTTTGCTACTTCGCCAACTGGTGTATTTGAACCGCCTGGAGCGATAACTTCCCAGAATAATGTATGGTTAGCATGTCCGCCACCGTTGTTGCGTACAGCAGTTTGTTTGTCAGCTGGAAGAGCGTCAAGGTTTGCGATTAAGTCGTTAATGTTCTTTTCTGCAAATTCAGTACCTTCTACTGCTGCGTTTAAGTTTGTTACATAAGTATTGTGGTGTTTAGAATGGTGAATTTCCATTGTTTTTGCATCGATATGTGGTTCTAATGCGTCATAAGCGTAAGTTAATTGTGGTAATTCGTAAGCCATTGTTAAGTTCCTCCCTAAAATAAGAAATAAATAGTACATCCTTAGATTATCAAAATTGGTCAAACCATTCAATGAAAAATACTTCAAATTGAAGATTTCAGCCTTTTGACTGAAATACCAATACGTTTACTATCTTACCCTTTCATCATAAACACTAAACCTTAAAAGTGAAGCATTAAATCGCGATAAAAAATACAATAATCATCACGATTTGAATAACAGCCTTTGCAATGGTAGATGTTAAAAAGCCTATTAGAGAGCCCACACCACTTTTCACAGCCTCATTAAAGGTACGTTTCTCAACAATAAGTTCTGCAATCACCGCGCCTAAAAATGGACCAATTAATATCCCTGCAACGGGAATAATAAATGGACCAATTAATAAACCGATAGTACTTCCCCACATTCCTGCGTTAGAACCACCAAACTTTTTAATACCGAACGCATTTGCCACTGTATCGGCACCAAATAATAGCACTACAAATAGGATTTCAATCACCCAGAACCACCAGCTCAGCTCTGCGAATGAGAAAAATACACCATAAAGCAAAAATCCGCCAACTAAAAATAGTACACCCGGAATAATCGGATACACTAAACCAATAAACGAAATAATAAAGCAGGCAATCACTAAGATCCAGCCAATAACTTCCATAAAGTTTCTCTCCTTTTACCGTGCATTGCCTTTCATACGGAATAACAAAGTGAAAAGTTTCATCTCGCTAATGACGAATGCCTAAAATCGAGTCGGCAATGTTTACTGCATGGTCTCCTATACGTTCTAGATTGCTTACAATATCCATATAAACAATTCCCGCTGCTCCACTGCATTCATTAGTGTTCAAGCGAGCGATATGTTTTTGACGGAGTTTATCTTCCATATCATCTATTAAGCTTTCTAGCTCTGTTACCTCCTGAGCTAAACTTAAGCTCGCCGTATCTAAAGCTTCAATGCTTTTCCGTACTGCTTCAATGGCTAAACTAAACATACCAATTAAATCTTGTCGTGCTGATTTACTTAAACTCACTTCATGATGATCTTTGTATTGTAGAAGCTCTAATATATTTTCAAAATGGTCTCCAATCCGTTCAAAATCTCGCACATTTGTTAATAAGGTATGGTGTCTTACTGAGTCTGCTCGAGATAGCGGCTGCTTAGACACCATGACTAAATAATCCGTAATTTCATTGTCGAGATGATTGAGGCCGACCTCTAATTGCAAAACCGTTGGAATATGTTCTGCTTCCCCCGTTTTCATATATAAAAACGTTTCTTCCAGCCCTCGCAATGCATGTTCACCCATTCGTAACACTTCCTCTTTCGCTTGACCAAGGGCAATGGCTGGAGAGGAATCAATAAAGGATGGGTCCAGATGCTTAGTTGTCACATTGATATGACCGTCATTTCCTGGCAGCAACTTCGTAACTAATGTTGCAAGTCCAGCGATAAATGGAAGTTGAATCATCATATTAAATACGTTGAATGAACCATGTGCAAGAGCAATTTGCATGCGAGGCTCTAAATGAAATAACTCACTTACCCACTGGACAAACTGTATAAATGGTGTAAAGAATAGCATGAAAATGATCGTGCCGATGACATTAAAAAGGACATGTGCGGCAGCTGCACGCTTTGCATAAATAGAAGCACCAAGGGAAGCTAATACCGCTGTAATGGTCGTGCCAATATTTTCACCAAACAAAATAGGTAATGCACTATTTAAACCAATTAAATGTTCAGCATATAACCCTTGCAGCACACCAACCGTCGCAGTAGAACTTTGCACCAATAATGTGAATACGGTTCCTAAAAATATGCCTAAAATCGGTTGATTACTTAAATGAAGCGTTAATGATGCAAAGTCTGCCAATTGATGTAGTGCCTGCATACTTGCACTCATTAGCTCTAGCCCTAAAAATAAACCACCAAAGCCAAAAAGAATCTGGCCAATATGTTGATACGTTGCTTTTTTCAAGAAAAACAAACAACCTGCACCGATTGCCAACAAAGGGTAAAAATAGATACCAATATTAATGCCAATAATAAATGCTGTAATGGTTGTACCGATATTTGCCCCCATGATGACGCCAATGGCTTGACGCAATGTTAAAAAACCAGCACTCACTAAACCTACAGTTATGACTGTTGTTGCAGAACTTGACTGAATACAAATCGTTACAAATATACCCACTAAGACACCCATAATCGGGTTTGTAGTAAAGCGATTTAACCATTCACGTAATCGATCATCCGCTGATTTCTGAAGTCCATCACCCATAAATTTAATGGAAAATAAAAATACCCCTAACCCACCTAAAAATTGAAAGAGTATGCTTTGCCAATCTATTGTCAATTGTTTTCGCTCCAATTCCTACATCTCTACTACTCTATTTGTAATCATTAAATGATTACCAACAAAAAGTAAAGAAATCCTTTAACTTCTTTACATAATGTTAACATTTTATCATCTAGTTCCTCTTCATTTATACTTCTTTCATATCCTGTCCTCTTTGAACATGTTAAAATATCGATTGGAGGAGATATAGTATGAAACACTCACAGCTTTTTATCGATAGTCTCATTCATCCTAAAAAACTAGCAGCCTATCGTTTATTACCTATTGGAAAGGTTATTCAATATACTTTTCTACTCATTACCATTGTGTCCGTATTTTCTTTAGGTCGCTTTGCAGCAGGTATGTCTGTTGATACATTTGATATGGATAGTTTAACTGGTTTAACGGAATATATAGAAGGCATTAAATGGCTCTTATATCCATTCACCTTCCTCATGCTTTTTGTTGTGACAACCATGCTCATATTTGCACAAATTGCTCTCTATGCTTTAGCTGGTTTATTTATCTTAAAGGCAATGAAGCGTCGAGGTGAATATCGTCACATCTGGCGAACAGCTACCTTTGCCATCACTTGGGCAACTTTGCTATCAATGCTAGCAGACTATTTACCAATTAACAGTACCATTATCACTGTATTCTCTTTATTGTTAACCATTACTCTATTAATTGTGGCCTTTACAAAATATCCAAAACAACCAATTACAAAATAATGTGCATGAATCCCCTCTCTTCTCAATATAGTGTAGAAAAGGAGGGGATTTTTTGCGCGCATTCATCTTAACAGCCATCATCATTGTGATCGCCTTTGTCGTCAAAGTAGATTTAACCGAAGGATCTATCCCACTGGCAGCTTTATCTACCAAAAATACAGAAAATAGTCTTTGTGAAAAACAGCGTGAGCCAAATTATATTACAGTACAAACGATTGAAGGTGACACTATCCATAGTTTATTTGCCCTACATCCTGCAAAAGTTCCTATGACCTTTCCAGAGCGCTTACAACTTTTTTACAACTTAAACCCACACTTACAATTACAAGCTCTCATTCCAGGTGAAAATATCAAGCTTCCACTGTCGTTTGAGCTTGAAAACAAATGTGGAAAATGAAAAGTTAGCGTTTCTTCCTTGTCCTTATTTTCCTACACTGCTAAAATAAATGACAGTGACGGCTGAAAATAGTGGCCCGAAAAGGAGAGAAAGTTAATGAGTGAAATTTGTCACCGTTCAAATACGCGTCCCGTACGTGTCGGTAACTTAACAATTGGTGGTAGTAATGAATTATTCATTCAAAGTATGTGTACAACCAAAACACATGATGTAGAAGCAACAGTTGCGGAAATTCTTCGTCTTGAGGAAGCGGGCTGTCAGGTTGTTCGTGTTGCTGTACCAGATGAGCGTGCAGCGGATGCGATTGCCGAAATTAAAAAACGTATTCATATTCCATTAGTAGCTGATATTCATTTTGACTATAGATTAGCATTAAAAGCCATTGAAAATGGTATTGATAAAGTACGTATTAACCCAGGTAATATTGGCCGTAAAGAAAAAGTGGAAGCTGTTGTTAATGCTGCCAAAGCGAAAGGTATCCCCATTCGTATTGGTGTTAATGCCGGCTCATTAGAGCGTCATATTTTAGAAAAATACGGCTATCCTACAGCTGATGGTATGGTTGAATCAGCTCTACACCATATTAAAATTTTGGAAGACTTGGACTTCCACGATATTATCGTGTCAATGAAGGCATCTGATGTTAATCTTGCTATTGAAGCTTATGAAAAGGCGGCGAAAGCCTTTAATTACCCGCTTCATTTAGGGATTACAGAATCAGGGACACTGTTTGCTGGTACAGTAAAATCAGCAGCTGGTCTTGGAGCCATCCTTTCAAAAGGCATTGGGAACACATTGCGTATCTCCCTTTCAGCTGACCCTGTAGAAGAAATAAAAGTAGCAAGAGAATTATTAAAATCATTTGGTCTAGCCTCTAATATGGCCACACTTATTTCTTGTCCTACATGTGGGCGCATTGAAATTGATTTAATTTCGATCGCAAATGAAGTGGAAGAATATATTTCAAAATTAAAGGTTCCTTTAAAAGTAGCTGTGTTGGGCTGTGCCGTAAACGGTCCAGGTGAAGCACGAGAAGCGGATATCGGAATTGCTGGTGCTCGTGGTGAAGGCTTACTTTTCATGAAGGGAAAAACAGTTCGTAAAGTACCTGAAGAAACGATGGTGGAAGAACTGAAAAAAGAAATTGATAAATTAGCAGCAGAAATGGAAGAAAAGCAAGCAGCAGAAGCAGCACAAAAAGCGAATGCTTAAGGAGGTGCTAGCATGAAAAAGCCTCGTTTTGGTATTGATATCGATGGGACTGTGACATGTCCAAGTACACTCATTCCACATATTAATAAGCAATACAATGTAAATATTACACTTGATGATGTTTGTGAATATGATTTTTTATCCGCCTTTCCACACCCTGTTGACCGCAGTGCATTTAATACATGGTTTAAGGAAAATGAGCCTTATATGTATGAAGTCTCTGAAGTGGCAAAAGATGCAAAAAATATTCTAACCGCTTGGAAAAATAATTTCGAGCTGTATTATATTTCTGCACGAGGTGAAAATGTAGCAAACATCACTGTCAATTGGTTTAAAACGCAAGCTATACCATACGATCATATCGAACTTCTAGGTAGCCACGATAAACTAGCTGCCGCGAAAAAGCATCATGTAGAAGCTTTCTTTGAGGATAAGCACGATAATGCGGTAATGCTGGCGGAGGAACTAAAAATCCCTGTTGTGTTATTTGACACACCATATAACCGCCTCACTGTTCCTGATAATGTTATACGAGTATATAATTGGCAGGAAGCCAATCAGTTTATTACAGATTATTTCAAATAAAGCAGAGTCGTGTTCAAACATGGACACGACTCTTTTGTTTAACTTGTCTACTAAATCGAGTGTTACCGTTTTTTCAACTTTTCAGAGCATGCTCAAAAAATTCGGACATCATTATCAAGGCGGCATTGATGATTGCTATACCTCAAGAATTCCTCGTAGCCAACGATCCACAAAGTTTTCAAAGGTAATACCATAATTATCATAAACAGCATGATAGACAAAATAAGTTCCTAATCGATCAAGCATTTCATCATTAATTTTCATCCAAACCGCTCCCTTTCTCTCATCATTTTACTAAATCTTCAGACTTATATACTTTCCAAATGCCGAACAATCAAGTGGAGATCGCATCGTTGCAAAACCGTCACAAACTGCCGCCTTCATGCCCTTTCTTCGTATTTTTCTTTTCGTTAAGATAGTAATAACAACTTACTAGACTGGAGGGACTACTTGTGAAATGGATGACGAAGGTAGCTTGTATAACATGCATCTGTGCTTTACTAACAGGCTGTGGTGATCGATTAGCAGAAATTAGAGATGCTGCTTCAGGCATCAATTCAGCGGCCAATTCCGCAGCTAGTGCAGTTAGTCGAGATGTCCATGCCATGCGCGCTATAGACATTAACTATCAAGATACATCTTTTACAGTTAATGACCTATTTAAAACTATTTTACGTGACATCCGCTGGGATTATGACCTTGAAAAAAATGAGCTACATGTGAGAGGCACTTGGCAGCCCCCACTATTTTCTGACCAGCCCTGGGATGGAGATATGAAAGAAAAGCTAGCGGAAGCGGGCTTTGTCACGGTAACGTGTAAATTCATTGATGATAAAATCGATAGTAAGCACACAAACGTCATACTTACATATAATGAGGAAATTCTCTTACAAGAAAATGGTGAGGAAGCACTCCATCACCTATACGATACCTATTTACTTCCCTAATCTTAGTAACGTTTCTACCAGTTAACAATGGCAGAAACGTTATTTTTTTATTAAAAAAATCTTACAATTTTGAAATATTGACGCCTATCATTTGAATATATTTAGACCATCACGTTATAATCAAAGTATCACGTGATGGTTTGGAGGTGTTTGCATTGGGACAGAGAAATTAAAAATTGGCGAACTTGCAGAAAAAACAGGCATTACTAAACGAACAATCGATTATTATACCAATATTGGTTTGTTGGATGCAGAACGTTCTGCAACAAATTATCGCTTCTATGATCCAATCATGATTGAACGACTTCAATTTATTGAACAACGCAAACAACAGGGGCTCTCACTCGTAGCAATCCAACATGAATTGAACATCACACCCTATGAAGAAATCGATGTACAAATGCTTCGTTTAAAAATGCAAGATTTAGAGCATGATGTAGCTTCATTGCTAGAGCAAATGAACAAACAAGATGATAAAAAAATTGAAACCATTAAGAAAAACGTTTCACCCGAAAGTATTGCATTAATGCAATCCTTACTATTACTTATTCATAATTAGGAGGTGACGTTCTGTTTTTACAGAACGACTATTTGGAGACCATTATAAACCTATCGATTTTTACCATTTTATTAGCTTTAACAGGCTTTTTCGTAGCAACAGAATTTGCCATTGTCAAGGTGCGCTCCTCAAGACTCGATCAGCTGGTTGCAGAGGGCAATAAAAAAGCAATTGCTGCTAAGCATGTTGTCCATCATTTAGATGAATACTTATCTGCCTGCCAATTAGGTATTACAGTAACCGCACTTGGTATCGGGATGGTTGGTGAAAAAACCTTTGAATTTATGCTTCACCCACTTTTTGAAATGGTCGGCATTTCTGATAAATATATGACGATCTTTACAATTGGTACAGCCTTCGCTATCGCAACGTTTTTACATGTAGTAGTTGGCGAACTAGCTCCAAAAACGGCAGCTATTCAAAAGGCTGAAGCTATTACACTTCTTTTCGCAAAGCCAATTATGTTTTTCTACAAAATCATGTACCCATTTATTTGGTTTTTGAACGGTTCTGCACGTGTTTTAATTGGACTATTCGGCATGAAGCCCGCTAGTGAACATGAGCTTTCTCATACAGAGGAAGAATTGCGATTATTAATGTCTGAAAGCTTTAAAAGTGGTGAAATCAATAAATCTGAGCTTAAATATGTGAACAATGTCTTTGAATTTGATGAACGTATTGCTCGTGAAATCATGGTTCCCCGAACAGAAATAGTTGGTATTGAACAAAATGAATCGTTTACCCATATCATTCATACCATTGCCGAGGAAAAATATACGCGCTACCCTGTATACGATGGTGACCGCGATAATATTCTAGGCTTTATCAATGCCAAGGAACTATTTACGCATGGGTTACTTGAACAACTTACAGACGATACATTAGTTTTAGAGGATTTCATTAATCCTGTCATTCGTGTTATTGAAACAATTCCTATTCAGGAATTACTTGTACGCATGCAAAAAGAACGAATCCATATGGCCATTTTAATGGACGAATATGGTGGTACGTCTGGACTAGTAACGGTTGAAGACATTTTAGAGGAAATTGTTGGTGAAATTCGGGATGAATTTGACGGTGATGAAATTGCTGATATTCGAAAAATCACAGATCATCACTATATTTTAAATGCCAAAATGCTTGTGGAAGATGTTGAAAATCTATTAAACATTACGCTGGATGCAGAGGAAGTAGAAACATTAGGTGGTTGGTTCTTAACAGTGAATAATGGCATTAAAGCTTCAAGAAATATTGAATTAGACACCTATCTCTTTAGCATCTATGAGCAACAAGGGCATCAAATTCATTATATTGAGGTTCGACCTCTACGAAAAAGTGCACCAGTTATCACAGAAGTACAATCAACATAAGGGAATGAAACTGGTATTTATTATTCCATTATTAGCCATTCCACTATATAATGGATAACGTAATAAGATTCTAGTTTCAGGGGGCAATACACATGACATTGTTTAAGCTATATCATTCAGATGGTATTCACATTATTACCGACGTAAAAAAACACAAAACAAATATTGAATTAAAAACGGTTACAGGAGAAATTTTATATATTATCGTTGTAACAGACGAAAATTACACAGTCTATGACGATCGTTTTGCAGGAGCTTCTAAGCAATTAAATTCTGTGGAAGCCTTCGATATTGATGGTAGTTTCCGCAGTTTAGATTTCGATAATATGCGTGCCTTATTTAAGGAGGCCTTTACAAAGCTATTACATGAGATTGCCTTATGTGTCAAAAATAAAGAAGAACTGGTGGATATTGATACGCTCCGCCATAAAGTAAGTGCACAGATTAAAGGCATCCATTTCCGTGTAATCTCTGATACGAAAAAATATGAGATTTAATCATCCAACAGACTGTTCCATTATGGGCAGTCTGTTTCATTTTTAATTCCACTATTGAAAGAAAAACACGTATCTTTACTTTCATGTATAATGGAACATAACAATCTGAAAAAAGGGGTGTTAGGATGAATCGTGAACAATTAATCACACTCATTTCAGAAAAACTGAAATTAATCCGTACAGAAAAAGCTTTTACACAGGATCAAATGAGTGATTTATTAGGACTATCTAAGAAAACACTTGTACAAATTGAAAAAGGCCGTATCCTAGCTGGTTGGACAACTACTGTTGCCATTTGCACTTTGTGTCGTGACAGCTCGATTTTACAGCATGAGCTTGGCGGTGATCCATTGGAGGTAGTAGATTTAATCGCGAATAACGGAACATTGCAGCCAAAGGAAAAAACAATGGGTGGATACATATGGTGGAAAAATATTCATGAGCACGATGGTTATAAACTACAGCAAAACGTTATCAGTCAGCATTTCCGCATTTTAGACAATAATAACTTTCGCCTTATTTCAACATTTGATGAACAAATCGTTAAACAAGCTTGGGACGAATTAATGATTTAATCTAATAGGTTAACAGTATAAGTATTCTAACCTGCTTCTGCTGTTAACCTTCAGCCCCTCCCCTCTCGCAAAACCCCCACCCCTGACAAATGAATAAGGAAATAAAATCTCCTTTCATATGATAAAGAAAAATAGTAGGAAGTGAATTATTTCTTCGACCATTCTATGTAAAAAGCCAGTAAAAGCTGGAAAAGTCGAAATTTGTAGAAGAATTCTCTATACTGAATAGTAATGCTTTACTATTAGAAAGGATGCTCGGAAATGAATCGAATACTAGCAATTAGTGATATACATGGAGAATTAGGGCTGTTAGAAGAATTACTTTTAAAAGCAAACTACGATCCACCGAATGACCAACTTTTTTTACTTGGTGATTACGTAGACAGAGGTCCCGCTTCTAGTGGTGTATTAAATTTGGTTAATGAATTACAAGCAAAGGGTGCACGTGTTTTGCTAGGTAACCACGAGGCAATCATGCTCAATGCCTGTCGTTCTGGCCTTGCTAAGCCATGGAACCATTGGGTCGGACTATGTGGTGGAGAGGCCACACTGGCAAGCTATGGCTACCAGTTGGAAGATTTTGAGGAAGCTATTGAAAACAATACATTGCCTAGCTTTATTCAAACATTACCGAAGCTTGAAGAACATTTACAACTAATTGAAACATTTGAAATATATATTGAGTTAGAGGATGCTATTTTTGTCCACGGGGGCGTTGTTCCTGGTGTCGCTATCGCAGACACTGACCCCATGCGTTTACTGTGGATTCGTGAGGAATTTCATGCAGGTTATAATGGGGATAAAACGGTGATCTTTGGACATACCCCTACGTATAATCTTCACCAAAATCCAACGGACTATCGTGTCTATTTCGGAGAAAATAACATCATAGGCATTGATGGTGGCGCAGTTTTTGGCGGACAGCTACATGCATTAGAGTGGCCAAGTCGCCAAATTATTTCAGTGGCTAATAAAAAACCAACAAGTAACGAATAACTTGTTGGTTTTTATTTTGAAGATTGTTTTTTCAAGCGAGCTCTATAAATCTGGACGCCATGACGTCTAGTCATCATTGATTGAATCAATATAACTTAAAGATAACCCCTACTAATGAGTATACAATGACAGTTGAAAATAGTATTGTCATATGGAAAAGTGAAAAGACAAACATTTTAGTAGCCCATTTCACTTGATCCGTATTACTATGATAGCCGTAAATACTCATCACTAACCAAGCAACACTTAAAATCAATGCCACAAGCATAATTCCAACACTTAACGAGCCAAATAAAAAGCTTGATAGAATCAATAAAACTAAATAAAAATTGGTTTGATAATACGTACGGCGCATTCCTTTGACAACGGGCAGCATAGGTACGCTGGCTGCTTCATAGTCTACACGTTTGCGGATCGCAATGGCATAAAAATGGGGCATTTGCCAAATCACCATGACAAAAAATAAACCAAGTATCGCAGGATGTGTAATATCTGTTGATACCGCAGACCAACCAATTAATGGCGGCACTGCCCCACTAATACTACCAATTTCCGTATTATAAATCGTACGACGTTTTGTCCACATTGTATAAGGGACTACATATAAAAACACACCTAATAGACCAAACGCAGCTGCTAATGGTGAAGCCAGTGCCAACACAGCTACCCCGATGATCAACATCGCAACGGCTAAAGATAGCGTCGTTTTTGCTGACATTTCCCCTGTTACAGTTGGTCGGCTTTGTGTACGAGGCATAATCGCATCAATATCACGATCATAGACATTATTAAATGCCCCTGCTGCTCCAATTACAAGGGCAGAACCGATTGTTGAAAAAATAATTTCTGGTATATTGTCCATTAACGTCATTTTATTTTTGTACATGCCTAGCGTTAAACCAGCCCACATCGGTATTAAATTGGATTTGATAATGCCAGTTTTGACCGTTTGCGCTAAAATAGCAGAGCGTGATGACTTCCCTCGTGATTTTTCGGAGGATTGCGGTTTATGCTCCGTTTTCAGATTTTGTTCCATTCATCTTAATTCCTTTTCTCCATAATTTCTACCCGCTTCCATCGATAGAAAGCGACAAAATTTGCATCTAGCACATCAAATTATTATTTTACCCCTTTTAGATTGGTTCTGTCTCTATGTTCACATAAAGTACATGTTTTCATCTAACCAACCACGCTCATTCACAACATCTTCTATGATACCACCGACTGACATGAATTTGAACCTTCTTGCCTCGATTCTTCTAATCACTATTGGAGAAAAATAATTTGATAAGTGATCTTTTTTCCATAGCCAAAAAAACCGAGACATTTATTTGCCTCGGTTGTCATTTTATTGAAGATCTTCTTGTAATTGCTGTGCTAAAAATGCTACAAGGTCACGAAGATTATCAGGTGTGACACCATGTCCATCTGGATATTGCTTAAAGGTTACCTTTGCACCAAATTGTTCAAAAATCTCCTTACTCTCCATGCCCCATTGAGAAGGAATGACATAATCATAATCACCATGAGAAATAAAAGCATGTAAATGCTCTACTGAGCGAATGGCATATTCCTCCGTTACAAATTTAGGGGTATAGCCACTTAAAGCAACGATTCCTGTCACTAAATTCCCCATGACAAAGGCAAGTGATTGTGCTAATACGGCGCCTTGGCTAAAGCCTAAGACGAATACTTTATGAGGATCGATTTGATATTCATCGATCGCTTCTAATATAAAACGTTGAAGCGCCATTAATACTTTATCAAAAATTGCGCGATCTGGTTGTCCCACCTCTTGAATCGTGAAAAAAGCATAGCCAGGATTCTGTGTAATCGGCCCTCGTAAGCTAAATATATGACATTGCTCTTGAAAATCTTGCACTAATTGTGGTAAGTCCTCTTCATGACTACCCATACCATGCAATAAAAAAATAGCAGGATATTTTTTCGTAGAATCCATTTCAGTTGGTTGTGTATGTTTAAAAGTAAATGGTGTATTCATTCAATTAAATTCCTTTCACGTAAAACTTCGTAACAAAGTTAGCATAATTTTGTTTTATTAATCAAACCATCTGTATGATAAGCAATATACCCATTTACAATACGAATTGTTTCTTCTGGGTCTGCATCAAAAAGTACTTTTGATTGCTCTGGCGTTGATACAAAAACAGTTAATAAATCCATCCGCATTGAATGACCGGCTGAGCTATATGCATAGTCATAAATGATGGCTTCCTCTGTCATGTTTTCCGTCTCATACTGCTTATGGAATAATTCCTTCGCTGCCTCCATTTGCTCTGCTACTTGCTGACGAATTCGCATCTGGTGCATTAATAACTCTTCCTCCAGCGCTGCAGGCTTTAGCCAATTTTTTGCATGAAGCATTTTTAAAAATTGTTGCTCCCAAGCCTGTTCATTCTCAGTAAAAAAGAGCATATTGACCATCAGCATATCCCAAAAGTCCTTAGTGGATGCGGCTGATTGTCGCTGCACGGCAATGGTTTCTTTAAAATGCTCTTCCACCTTCGTTATATTCATATTGCGAACTAAATGATTACATACGTTTTCAATAAATTTATTTGCCACTTCTTGTGCCATAAAAAAATCCGTCCTTTATATCTACAAATCATTTTCTTTCTTATCATACCATGATTGTGGAATATGGCAACGAACCTCTCTCAGCCGAAAAAAGATGCCTCCATTTACAGTTGGAGACATTCTACATAAATTAAGAGAACACATAGCTATCCATAGTATCCATTGTATTTTGAATGGCATCTTTCAATGATCGTTGCTGTTCTCCGCAAGAGGCTAGTGCATCCTCCAAAGCGAGTGCGGCATTCGCCATAAATGGAGCCATTTGTAAATCCTTCGCCAATTGAATAAGGACTAGTGCTTTATTCCATTTCCAACGAGGATTTATAGGATCTAGTTGAATCGCTTGCTCTAAATAACCAAGTGCATCAAAAGGCATCCAACCAAAGCGATGCATTGTCTGCCCCGTAATCCCCCAGTAGACAGCCTTATTTGGGTTTTCCTTTACTGCTTGTTGAAAGCAGTGAACACTCTCATTGTAGTGGTGAGCAAATAAAAACAGCTCCCCTTGTGTAAAAAAGGATTGAGCCCTATCGGATGGTGTGCCTGTTTTCGCAGCTTCCTCTAATTGCTGAATACGCTTGGCAAATGCCTCTTCCTCTTCTATTGCACGTATTTCCACCACCAAATCCGATTCAGGGTAGCTTTCATCAGCTCTTTCTGCATGCTGTACTTCCCCATGTGCTGTAGGCTTTGGGTAGCGATCAAGATCATATTGTTCGAATAAAGCCATGTATTTTTGTGCCCGTGCTTTTTCTTCTTCGCTTGTCACCTGCTTCGCCAATTCATAGCATTTCATCAGTTCACCGTTATAAAAATAATCATCCATTAACATTGTCGATTCCTCCAGTGTACAACTTTTCAGTATTTTTAGTATACACTACAAAAATCAAAAGAGACTGTATCAAAAGTTATTTTGATACAGTCTCTTAATGTAGAAAAGAAAACCATCCATAATAGCATTTTTGCGAAAGGTAAAAAAGGATTTCCGTTGCAGGCTACTTGCTTTCCTGTAGGCGAGCGCCGAGCCGCTTCCCTGTTTAGGGGCTCGCCTGTCTCGCTATCCCACGGGACTCAAGTAGCCTTCCACCCCATAAAATAAAAATGTTAACTTTTTAGCAAAGGTTCAAGTGAAGGCATTCACTACTCTTTTATGGAGGGGTGTTGTCACACATCACTTCTCCACATTGAAAATAAGAGGCTATCCTCTCTTATAATATAAATAATGGGCTATTTTGTTCAGGAAAAGACACTTTTGCAGAATGGTTGATTGGAGTGGAGCCAGCGTCACTCCTAGGGGATTTAGCGTCACAGAGGAGACCCTGGAGCGAACGCAGTGAGTGAAGCGGCTCATCGGACGCCCCCTGGAAAGGACGCTGGCGGAACGGAAATCAACCTCTTACCTTGTTAAAAAGTCTTGTTCTGCTATTAACATCATCTTTTTCAACAACATGAGACTGTATCAAAAGTTATTTTGATACAGTCTCTACTTCTCTATTTCTTTAACACGACGGTATTTAAAAAAGTACGTAAATCCTCTTCTTTAAGAGCTCCTACAAAGCGATTTACTTCTTTACCACCTTCGAAATGAATAAATGTCGGTGTTGCTTCAATATTATACTTATTCCATAAATCTTCATATTCATAGACATTCAATTGTGCAACATCAACACCTAGCTCATCGGCAACTGGCATTAATACTGGTGTAAATGCTTGGCAGTGAACACAAATTGGACTGAAGAAGTAAGCATTAACCGCTTCACCAGCTTCAATTTTAGCTTCTAGTTCATCTGGTAACATAATGTTTTGATAGTTTTTATCGTCTAATTGATCGATTGTTTCTTGTTTTAGCTTTTTATCGCCGTAAGGGTTGTTTGCGCTTTCTAATTTACTCTTGTTTGAGACATTGGTAAGCACAATAATTGCTGCAAATAATACAACAATCACTGAGCCAATAATTAATAATTTTTTCACTAAAATAGTGACCTCCTTTTTTACACTAAAAGCCTAATTTTAGTGTATTCGCGTTTGATTATAAAGTGTTTTGAAAACCTAGTAAACTAATTTGCCTTTAAATGAAGATATTTCACATTTATAACATAATTTTAAGTATATTTGGGAACATACATAATGAGAGATCATGCAAATTTTGAAATGTGGGGTGATTTAGATGAAAAACTCGTTCCAGCATGTTTTTCAAATTTATACAAAGGATATCCGAAATATTGTTACCAATTGGGTCGTAGCTGTCATTATAGGTGGACTTATTTTCCTGCCTTCTCTTTACGCATGGTTGAATATTTATGCTTCCATGGACCCGTACGCCCACACAGCTAATATGAAGATCGCAATAGTCAATGAAGATAAGGGAACTACTGTTAGAGATGATGCCATCAATGTTGGAAAAGAGGTCATAGAGAATTTACGTACTAATAATAGCTTTACATGGGAGCTAGAGACGGAGAAACAAGCGCTGGCACAATTAAAAAATGGCGAATACTTTGCTGCCATTGTCATCCCCCATGATTTTTCCGAAAAGCTAACTTCCATTCTAACCGATCAACCAACGAAAGCTCATATCGATTATTATGTAAATGAAAAAAAGAATCCTATTGCCCCTAAAATTACAAGTAAAGGTGCAAGTGTCCTTACACAGCAAGTTTCGAATGAATTTGTGTCGACTGTCAATGGCACTCTTTTTTCCATTTTCAATACAATTGGCGTTGAAATGGAGCGTGACATTCCTGATTTTCGCAAATTTGAAAACTATGTCTTTACAATCGAACAGCATTTACCTGATATCAATTCATTTTTGACTCAAGCCTCTACGCAAGGGCAGGATGCAAATCAATTACTGAATCAAGCACTTACACAAATACCTCAAGTAGAACAACTTACAACAGATGGTTTAACGACCATTCAGAAGGGTTTACATTTAGTGAATGAAGCGGATGTTCTGTTTAATGAGCTGTCACCTGTTATCAAACAAGATGTAGCCACTGTCCAAACTATCGCACAACACTTTTCAGATATCATAAATAAGCTCAATAATATCGACTTAGATCCATCCTCCTTTGCTCAAACGAAGGAAGCATTGCAACAGCAATTGACAACCGCCAAAGATAACATCACTAATAGTATTCAAACGCTTGAAGCTTTGCAAAAATTAATTCAAGCTGATGCCTTAACACGACAGCAATTAGAGAAGTCTTTGACAACTATTATCAATTCTTTACAGGAAAATAATGCCGAAGAGAATCAGTCACTCATTGAACAGCTTACAACGATCCGTGAAGCCTTACAGCATCAACCAAGCTTCATTGATTCCACGACAAACGCTCTTAGCGCATTACAACAGTTACATGCTTTACATGACGATGTACTAAATAAACTGGCACAAGTAAAGCCAATTGATAAGGAAGTCATCAAGCAGGATATTGTCGCTATTAAAAACATGGCACAAAACGCAACGACTAATTTGCAGAAATTTTTATCCTATTATAATGATAGTCTAGAGCCACAAATTCGATCCACCTTAGCTAGTGCTAAACAAACATTAACAAATGCTTCGGCTATGCTGACGGATGTAAAGCAATTCATTCCACAAGCAACAGCTAAATTGTCACAGGCTAAAAATACACTAGGAACGGCTAATAATGCTATTCAAAAAATACAAACGGAATTTCCGACTTTAAGCTCAAAAATTAAGGAATTAGCGACTAAACTGCGGACACTAGAAGAGGAAGCCGATATTGCAGAGATTGTGCAATTACTGAAAAATGACGTCAATGCTGAACGCGATTTCTTTGAGGAACCTATTAAACTGCAGGAGCATCGCTTATTCCCTATTGCAAATTATGGAACAGCTATGACACCGTTTTACACTGTGCTATCTATTTGGGTAGGTTGTTTACTGTTAATTTCATTATTATCTGTGAATCTTCATGGCAATTCATCTTACAGTATTCGTGATATATACTTTGGTCGACTTTTAACATTTGGAACTTTTTCTTTTATCCAAACATTGATTATTACCATCGGCGATACATTTTTAGTAGACGGCTCTATTCAAGCACCCGTTTACTTTATCTTATTTGGTCTTTTCATTAGTCTCGTATTTATAACCGTTGTGTATACACTCGTATCCGTCTTTGGAAATGTAGGGAAAGCATTAGCTATCGTGATGCTTGTGCTACAAATTGCAGGGTCTGGTGGGACATATCCTGTGGAATTATTACCAAGGTTTTTCCAAATAATCAATCCATTTTTACCTTTTACGTATGCTATAGAATTAATGCGTGAAGCTGTAGGAGGGATAATTTGGTCCACAGTTTGGGTGGATCTCCTCTTCTTAGCAGGTTTCTGGTTCATTTTTATCCTGTTCGGCTTTTTCTTAAAGAAATTATTGAGCGAGAAAATGGAACATTTCATGAACAAAACACGTGGATTAGATATATTTCATTGATTTTCAAATAGACTGCCTGTAAATGTTTACGGAAACGATGTTATAATGGAAGTATTGTAAACATGTAGGAGGCGCTATTTTTGAAGAAAACGATTTCTATTTTTGTTGTATTGGCGTTATTATTATTAAGTGCATGTGGTAAAGATAAAAACAGTGTTGAATCGAACCATGAAGCTAATGACGCTTCACATGAAGGACATACACAAGCTTCAGGTGATATACAGGAAGAAACCGCTTCGGCTGATGTCCTGCCATCCTTTTTAGACGATAAACAGGAAAATATTCGTTTAGTCTATCAGCTTGCAGGACAATCGACAGAGGTTCTAGAATGGATGCCATGCTATTGCGGTTGTGGCGAATCAGTAGGCCATAAAAGTAATTTAAACTGCTTTATTCAGGACAAACGAGAAGACGGATCCATCGTCTGGGATGATCATGGAACACGTTGTTTAGTATGCTTAGAGATTGCTGTACAGTCCGCACAAATGCATAAAGAAGGAAAAAGCCTAAAAGAAATTCGTCAGGTCATTGATGATACTTATAAAGAAGGCTATGCAAAGCCAACACCAACTGATATGCCTGCATAAAAAAGCAAAGTCGCACGCGACTTTGCTTTTATTTTTTCAATTGATTTTTCTTCCTTTTGCGAAGAATGATATATAGAATTACTGCGATGACAATAATCAGCCCCACAAATTCCGCAATTAAGACATAGGAGATCTCACCTTTTTTATCTACGTTTATAACGCCGTTATTAGCATGCTGATTCACTGCCACTACAAATTGTCCTTCTTTTGTTTCAATCGCAGCAGCTATCTGTGAATCCGTCTCTTTTAAATGGCTATAAAAGTCTCCCGTTATGGGAGTATCTCCAAATGAATGAATCCATAGTAAAGGCTCATTAACCTGCCAGAAATTTTTTGTTATAAATGCATATTGACCAATAGCCTCAGGTAAAAATCCTTGTTTGATGAACTGCTTAGTTGTATGCGGAATCGTGGTAGCATGTTGTGACAGCCATGTCAGATGCTCCATATCTCCCGTAAAAATAACTGCATGCTTTTGTAACTTTTCCTTTGTGACATTTTTGTCCTTCATCAGTGTGATTTGCGCCATTTTTCCATTCATCATTAATGCTTTATAAAGCGACACCATTTTTGTATCATCCATATTTTCGTTACTAGGGATGACCATTAACGTATTTTCATGAAAGGCATTGGGGAAATCACGTAATGTAAAGGTTGGCTCTGCTGTATCTTTTACAATGGACAATGTGCTGTCACTATCAATATACAGCCAGTATCGCTCATTAGTTGTTTCACACGGATCTTCAAGTTGGAAGCCCGTTACCTCAAATTGAAGATCTGTCATTGATTGCTTGTTAAGCACGTTGGTTTGGATCGGTATGATCGCCTCGTACATATCTGATGTTGTTTGTTCTAATTTTCGTAAATCTACAGCATGTGGCACATTATTAATATAAGCAATCAATTCTAATTTTCGATCCTCGTCCTCTTTACTGCTCGGTATAGTAGCAGATTTTTTTAAGATCAATCGCATCGTCGCTTCTTTATTTGCCTCTAGTTGCGGCAAGGAAACATAATAATGAGGTGTCATTGTGACTTGACTAGATAAAAGTCGGTCCTCAAAGCCAAATTGCTGGAATGGAATCGTTGTGTCGGATGTCTGTTCCACTGTCGGTACATCTTTAATCGCTACTGTATTACCGATTAATTGCTCGAATAGTCTTGCTTCGGTTAAAAATGATAGTCGATCCTGTATCGCTTGAGCATTCGAAGAGGTTACCACTAAAAGTTGAACTTTTCGATTAGAGTCTGTATTCAAAAGTTCCTGCATTGTCAGTGTCATTGCATCACCCGTAACACTTATGTTGTTTACTATTTTTTTCAATAGGCTTGTACTAAATTCGGTTTTCGCCCCGACGATAATGATTGGACCTGACGCTTTACTAACAGCATCTTCTCGTTTAATCTGTACATCTATATCACCATGTTCGGATAAAAAAGCAGCAAGCTGATAGCCACTGTTTAATGTGGCTTCAGAGGCCTGCTTCGGTAAAACAACCGTCGTGACATAGCCCTCATAACCTAAAAATGCAGCAGGATAACTTGTTAAGGACCCTGCCTGACTTTCCTCGCTGAATGCTGAAATAGATGATAATATTTCGATGCGTAACCAATTCCCTGCATTGCCTGGAGCGACGCAAATTCCTTCTTTCAGAATGCCATAAAAACTAGCTGTTATTTTATGTGAGCCTTGTAACAGTGCTTCTTTTGGAAGATTGACCGTAACAGTTTGTTTTAATAAATCGGCTCTCAATGGCACTGTTTTAAGTGCTACATCATCCACTTTCACCGTGAAGGAGGACGGTGCTATCAGTAGTTCTGAATGCTGAATTTGAAATGTCACTTGTTGATTATTTGAGGGAACATCCTCAGTTAAATTGTAGTAAAAATCTCTGGACGAAGAAGGCCCCTGTAATTCGATTGGCTGTGCTAATAACGGCTTTTTCTGCTGTTGATTGCCTTCTATTGCAATTATGTTGTCATCCACGGTAATGGTTGCCGCAACTGCATCGTTAGCAAAACATAAAAAACCAATACAAAATAACAATGAATAGAAGAATTTGGTTCTCATTATTCTGCTCCTTTATCTGATTGCTTGGAAAAACGCTCTGTTTTATACCATTGAACTTCCTGCCCTGTAAACATGCGTTTTATTTCTAATAGTAATGACCAAACGACTAGCACGATCCACATTTGCGAATAGGTAAAATACATAAGTATGACATAGAAGAAATTTTTTCGATTCATTTCTGTTTTTTCAATACTTAAAGTAATCATAACTTCACCTAGGAAAAGTAAAAAGGCTAATACCCATAAAACAAGGGCAATATCGCCAACGGTCAAACCAATATCATAAAATAAATTAATGATAAACAAAGTATTGGATAATATAACGCCAAAGAAAAATAAGAAATACGTAAAGAAGAAGTAAAATAAATCAAACATAATACTTTTTCTTTTTAAGGTAAAAAATTGACTCAAGAACTTTAGCACTACATATTGATTGCCCCTTGCCCACCTTGTGCGTTGCTTCCACCATACTTTTAATGTTTCTGGCTCTTGCTCCCATGTAATTGCCTTTGGGAAAAAGCGAATGTGGTAGCCTAAATTATAAACACGAATGGTCAGCTCTGTATCTTCTGCTAATGCTTTTACATCCCAACCACCTAATTGCTCTAAAACAGTGCGCCGGATAGCAAAATTAGTGCCAGGTATGGTAGCCACCTTAAACCATTTCCAACGCCCTCCCTGAGCCATCCATTGGAAACATATCGTTTCAATATTAATAAAGCGTGTCAACCACGTTTCCGCTGCGTTGATAACACGAAACTTCCCTACAGTAGCAGCTGCTTTCGGATCATTTATTAATCCCATCACTAAATACCAAACTGCCATCCGTTCAGGAGTATTATCAGCATCATAGACCACTACGATATCGCCTGTTGAATCAGCAAGTGCCGAATTTAACGCAGAGGATTTCCCTTTCCCCTTGTTCGGCTCTACTGTTTCAATCACACGAATAAATGGAAATTTCTTAGCGTATTGCTCTGCAATCGCACCTGTTTCATCAGAGGAATTATCATTAATGACAATCACCTCTAGTTGATCTTTAGGATAATATAAACGAGACATGGCCCTTAGTGTCTGGTCGATCACGAGCGCTTCATTGTGAGCAGGGATAAAGACACTAACAGAAGGAACTTTGTCCATTTTTTTAGCCCATTCATCAATCGGTTTTTCAAATGTACGAAAGTGTAAATAACCACCCTCCATTAAAAACATATGATAGAGTAACATGATCCAAATGAGGAAAAGTGAAATAAAAAATAATGTATTAGCCATTTGTTTTCCTCTCCTCAAATAATCTCTTACGTAATGTGATACGTAAACGTAAGGTACTTATAAAAAATAATGTAACAAATAGGGAAACAATGAAAACGAGCGCCCATAATATTAACTCAAATGGTCGTTCATCAAATGAAATTTTTAATCGTTCTAAGTTCGAAAACGATAAGTGAATAGTTTGTTTACCCTTTTCATCCTGCACAATCGAAACGTTCTCTGATGTTACTTGCTGTTTCGTATGACGGAAATCGAAAAATTCGATTTGTGGATGTTCCCTTAAATAAGCTACAAGATCCTCTACATAGGAAGCATTTAAATAGGCTGGATATTGAATACCAATGATGGAGCTAGGCACTTTTAATAATCGATCTATTTCCTGTTGGACAGGATATAGAGGAAGATTGTCCGTACTGTCAATAGACCCAACCGTCATCGGGTAAATGATGCGATTGTCACTTTTCGATAGATATAATTGTTGATTTCCTTGTTGTATACTCCCTTTAAATAAGGGGCTATCACCATTGATGACTGTAGGATAAATTTTACGAAGTACTAAATAATCAAGACTTCTTTCAGTTGGAATAGTAGTGGATGATGAAAGAATAAATGGATAATTTTCCTTTTGCAATTGTTGCAAATAACTTAATAATTTTTTATTGTCGTGCAAGTGATAGGATTTTTTTTCATGCTCATCCATGAAAATGGGTGTGACTTCAAGAGCAATAGGTATTTTTTTTTCAGAAAATCCCATCACTACCTCTTTTAACTTTTGCACATCTGTTTTCATATTAATATCTGTTAACACAATATAGCCAGGATGTATCTGTGGCTTGGGTAATTGTAAAAGCTCGCCTATAATAGCAGGCCATTGATAGGACCATGTATCTTTATTGATGAATTCTCCAATAAATGACCATTTGTCCTTGCTGATGATAAAAGGATAGGATTGGTTTACTGATAAAGCCCTCTGGATTATTTTTGAATCATCGGTTGGTAGTAAACTGTTCCACCGCACAGGGCTGTGTAAACTTTCTTCTCCTATCGCTCTAAGTTCCACTACTGGACCTTCCTGCCATTTGGAAAAGGGTGCAAATTGAAGCGCATTGTCACCTATCAACAGTACGAACCCTTTGAATTGATTCAGTGCAGACAGTGCTTGTGGAGGAAGTTTTGTTGGGTAGGCGTTCATTACAACGATGCGTTTGTATGGTTGCAGCTTTTGTTTGTTGATATCTTCTATCGAAACAACATCTACTGATGTGTAACTCTGCAATATGGCTTGCAATGCGATTACATCCTCATTTGGCTGTTGGTTACTTGTGACATAGATCAAAGCTACGTCCTTATCAGAATCGGCTGCAAAGACCAACTCTTGGTTGATGAAAGTATAAAAACAAAGCATGCCAATGGCGAACCATAAACGATAGTTAGAGCACACTTGTTTTCATCTCTCTTTCCAGTTCTTCTAGTAATTCATCAAATGTTGATTCCTTCAGTGGATGATAGGTAAAAAAGCTTGTTTTATAACGGAGCGTCACCCATTTTTCATTTAACAATTGGTGATTTTTTAAAGCCTGGTCCAATTTGTCATAAATAACTTCCATATGCTCATCCGTCGTATCAATTAGCAGTAAGCCGATATGGTCTTCACGAAATCGAAATTTTTTATCTGTCTGCCTAACAGTTTGTTGAATCCTTTGAGAGAGCTGTTGCCATAAATGTTGGACTTCTTTCGCTCCATAAAGTTGTTGGAACTTGCGATAATTTTCAATCTTCAACACCATAAAAACAAAGGTATGCTTATGTCGATCCGCTCGTCGCATTTCCTCATTGACACTAATATACATACGTGCCTCATTATCAAATCCAGTTTCAACATCAATCGCTACATATTTTCTAACATCTTCTTGCAACTTTTTTAAATAGTTTTCCTGTTCTTTCATTAATTCATGCATCTTACCAGCACAAAGAATGAGTAGCAGCAATATGATGCCATATATGAAAAATATCTGCATAGAGAAGGTAGAATTTAAAAATGTCATGGATCCAGATATTCCTGTATAGAGAAGTGTTGATCCTGTAATAAAAATAAAGACAAGGCTACTGATAAGCCCAAATACCGTCCCTCTCCAAAGGGTGAGAACAAGTAAGAGCATTAAAAACATGTATAGTAATAAGCCTTCAACATCCTGTCGCAATAAAAAATAAGCAGGTATTTGCAAGAGTAAAATAAGAATGGTCCCATATACCAAAATCGCTCTATTTTTAGTCATTGTTGTACGCATTTTCTACCTCCCTTTCTGCTAATAGTGGTAGTAAATTATCAAAACTATGCGTTGACTGCGTTTTTTTATCAACATAGCCTGTTGTAGGGTCTTTCAAAGCTGACATTTTTTCGATGAACTGTTGTGCTAATTGCTGCTCATTTAAGGCAATCATATAGCGAGCTGCCATTGCATAAACGGCTGGTGATTCATAGCTAACTGTTGATTCATTTGTTTGTGCATTGTATCGACCATACAATTTATCGTCTCTTTTTAGAAGGTTTAACAGCCAGTTTTTAAATGCGGCTGTATCTCCATTCATTGAAGCCAGATGATAAGCCGTATACAACTGATCAATCATGTGTAGTTCCTCGTCAAACACATAGCTTTTAGAAGGAATATCATAATATTTTGGAAAGAACCCTGCCTCAGTAAGTGGCGCATTTTGCAAAATTGCTAACTGATGCTGAACTTGTTGTTGTGATAACACATCATATTTTTCCATTTCTTTGAAAGCAGAAGGCATAATATAGCTAATTGTTAGTGTCTGGGCTTTATCATGAGTATAAACATCCACATAATCGACAAATAGATTTTGATTCATCCCATATTGAACTAACTGATCTCCCATGTTTTTACCCAATTGTATGTAAGACGAATCATGCCATTTTTCACCTGCTTCCAGTAAAACACGAATGATTCGTAAATCATCAATCAGGGCGTTTACCGTAGCTTTTTTTGAGCCCTCTATTCTCCAGACAATCATATCATTTGTTAAAAAATAGGATTTCATGACATTCACCTGGTCATTGAAACGAGCTTGATCGTCTTTTTCTAATAGGTACGCAAGCCATAACCCTACTGATTCTGATAAAAATAAATCCTTTTGGTTTGTTAAATCTGTGCTTAACAACCCTTTATCATTTAGTAAATCTTGAATAACAAACTGTTCCGTTGGTGAAAGAGGTTCTTTTTGAACAGTCATTTCTTTGGCCGTACAACTAATCAAAAAAAGAACAACACTACCTATAAACAGCAACCATTTATTATTTTTACGCATTGTCATCATCCTCATTAATCGTTATTTCCCTATAATGAAATCCCGCCTTTTTATTATAGTATACAATAATTAGAATGGCGAAGCTTTTATAAGAGTAGTGTCCTACGCGTATCTGTTTCCATAAAAAAAAGATGTCCGAAAAAGGTCTATAGACCCATCGAACACCTACCATATTTATATAAAATCATTATATTTTTGTACATTATTATTAAAAGCAAAAATTATTATTACAAAGATTGCATGTTCCAGACCAATTGTTTCAATTTTAACTTCCTTTTACTTCACTAACTGTAAAATTGTTTTAAAATGTTCATGGTCTGCACGTTGTAACAGCTCGTATAAAATCATCTCTGTGCTCGTTGGATAAATACCAAGTGCATTCATCTTAGTTAGCCCGATTTCTTTATTTGCCTTTGTTCGAGAAGACACAGCATCTACCACAACTTCCACTTCAAATCCTTGTTCCTTCAATTGTCTCGCCGTTTGGTACACACATATATGTGTTTCGATACCCGTGACAATAAATTGTGAACGTCCGCTTTCCTTCATCGCCTCCACAAATGCCTCTTCCTGGCAAGCACTAAAAGCCATTTTAGCAATGGGTTGCCCTTGTAAATGCTGGGCTATATCCAGTGCTGTTCCACCTAAACGACTTGGATTTTGTTCGAGCCATAAAATAGGTACTTCAAGTGCTTGCATGGCTTGTACCAACTTTGCTACATTGTCAATCATCGCTTCACTGTCATCCACAATTGTCGCTAACTTTCCTTGTACGTCCACAACCACTAAACAAGCTTTCTCTACTGTAAACATTTTGAACACCTCTTTTTCCTATTCTCTCTTATGATTATACAAAATCTTGCTTTACCTGTCGTAAAGTAAGAAGTCCCTTTCTTCAAAAATAGAGAGTACTGCAATCGATTTTGCTTGTTTTGGTGCTTCTTATACATTTTATCTATAATGGTAGAATAATTCCCATATCTTCAAAAACGAACATTGCACGAATTAAATCACAGCAATATGTATAAATCACGAAATATACAACTTATTTATTTGACCAAAACTTCTTTTCATTCGTATTTAACCTTCAAAACAGACTTAAATGTGACCATTTTGTTGCGAGTCTGTCGCTATTCTGCTCAAATATTAAGAATTTTATTTTTTCTCTTGAAAATTGGGGTATAATCCAGTAAAGTTCTGTTATTAACCAAACAAGGAGTGTACCACTTTGACACAACGTGCATACAATTTCAACGCAGGTCCATCTGCACTACCACAAGAAGTATTAGAAAAAGCTCAAGAGCAATTAGTAAACTTCCGTGATTCAGGTATGTCCATTATGGAAATGAGTCACCGTAGTGCTATTTTCGACGAAGTACATAACGAAGCCATTGCTTTATTAAAAAAACTTTATGCCATTCCAGAAAACTATGAGGTGCTATTTTTACAAGGTGGCGCAAGTCTTCAATTTACAATGATTCCTATGAACTTCTTAACAACTGAGCAAAAAGCTAGCTATGTATTATCAGGCTCATGGTCTGAAAAAGCTTTTAAGGAAGCGAAATTGTTTGGTACACCTGTTGAAGCTGCAAGCACAAAAGAAAACCAATACCGTAATATTCCTGCTTTAGCAGACATTCAATTCAATGAAGATGATGCCTATGTACACATCACATCAAATAATACGATCTACGGTACACAATGGAGAAATTATCCTGACACAGGAAATGTTCCATTAATTGCCGATATGTCTAGTGATATTCTGTCAAAACCAGTGGATATTGAAAAATTCGGAATCATCTATGCAGGCGCTCAAAAAAACCTTGGTCCATCAGGGGTAACGGTCGTCATTATTCGCAAAGATCTGCTTGAGAAAGCCAATAAAAATATCCCAACAATGCTGAAATACACAACACACGCTGATAGTAATTCACTGTATAATACACCACCGACATTTGGTATCTATATGCTAGGAGAGGTGTTAAAGTGGGTAGAAGCTAAAGGTGGCGTAGCTGCAATTGAAAAACACAATGAATTAAAGGCCAAAGTGATTTATGATGCCATTGACAATAGTAATGGCTTCTACAAAGGTCATGCGGCTTCAGATAGCCGTTCTTTAATGAACATTACATTCCGTGTTGCAGATGAGGAGCTTGAAAAGCAATTCCTTGCAGAGGCGAAGGCAGCAGGCTTTGTAGGGCTAAACGGGCATCGATCTGTAGGTGGCTGTCGTGCTTCCACTTACAATGCAGTGCCTCTTGAGGCTTGTGAGGCTTTACGAGATTTCATGGTAGCGTTCCAACAAAAACATCAATAGACTTATACTAAACGACGACGAATTACGTTTCTGTAATGACTCGTCGTTTTTTGTTAAAAAAAATCATGCGAATCTATCCCCCTACAAATCATTTGAATTAGATATTTATAGCAATTTTTCAGCTTAGGGCTTTACACAATGCAAAAGATTTTGAGAAAAATATAGATTTTTAAGCTGCCTATCGGACATATCGCCAGCCTCTAGTTATGCACCAAACATAGATTATTAGTGTAAGGGTTACCCTTACGAAACTAGAGGAAGGGAGGTCTAGACGATGGAAGATAAACGATATACGACACAGATGAACTGGCAAGGCTGTAAATGTCCTAAAAAGGTGGAAAAATGCTGTCAACGTAAAGTTGAGAAATGTCCTTGTCAAAAAGAGGAAAAATGTACACCAAGAATGAGCAGCAACTGTAGAAGTTGTATTTGTCAACAATTAAGAAAATTAGAGCTTGCTACTACACTAGATATCTTCTTATCTGGAGGTATTAGCTTCTTAGGTGTGACTTTCATTTCCTTCGATCCACGAACTTGCTGTGCATACTTCCTTGAGCCAGGTGCAGCACCTGCTTCTCCTTTAATTGTAGATTGTAATAAAATTGTTGCGATCCGTAGAGTAGCAGTAGCTTAATAAGTTAAGAGGGTAGCCCTATATAGGTACTACCCTCTTTCTACATAGAAAAAACGCTGTCGTCTTTTAATTTGACAGCGTTTCATGCTTACAATCTGGACATTTGCCATATATTTCGAACTTATGATTTTCAATTTCATAGTCAGGCAATTTTTCTCCTAGCATTTCCATTGGGCAAAGATTCAGCTCTTTGACGTTGCCACAGTCCATACAGATGAAATGATGGTGATGATGGGCAGATTCACAGTGCATACGGAAGTTACGTTCTCCTGATAGCTCCGTTTCTTCTAAAATCCCCAGCTTCACAAAAGTAGCAAGGTTGCGATAAATAGTATCAAAACTCATTCCTGGAAAATCTTTTTTTAAAACGTCCAATAAGTCACGGGCTGTCAGATATTTATCTGTTGCAGCAAACATATCTAATAGTAACTCCCGTTTATCTGTTTTTTTATAACCATTTTCTTTTAATATTTCCCACGCTCTTGAAACATTCATTGCGCTACCTCCCCCTGCTTTGCAGCCATTTTAAACGCTACTTTCTTTCCTAGGATTACCAGTAACAAAATCAAAATCGAAGTGACAACAATCGTACCACCCGGCGCTAAATCCATATAAAAGGCACTAATTAGACCAATTAAGACAGCCGTTTCTCCAAAGATGATAGCATAGATGATCGTTTGCTTAAAGCCTTTTGCCAAGCGCATTGCAGCTGCAACAGGTAACGTCATTAATGATGACACAAGTAAAATCCCTACTATGCGCATACTTGCTGCAATGACAAGTGCTGTCACAATCATAAATAAAAGATGAACCCAACGTGCCGGCAGTCCACTAGCTTTTGCATATTCCTCATCGAAAGATAAAACAAATAATTCTTTAAAAAATAAAAACAAAAAGACAATGACAACAGCTGCAATTCCGATTACAACCCATAAGTCTTGGCGTGACACTGCAGATACCGAGCCAAATAAATAGCTCATTAAATCTGTGCTAAAGCCACTAGCCAGTGAGATAAAGATGGCACTTATGCCGATACCACCTGACATAATGATAGGAATGGCCAACTCCTCATAGTGTTTATACAAACGTCTTAGACGCTCAATTAAAATAGAGCCACTAACAGAGGCTAGTATTCCTAGATAAATAGGATTGAGCATGGCTAAGGCTGTTACAGACTGACTGATATATAAGCTCCCCGCAATTCCTGCAAGTGTTACATGTGACAAAGCGTCCGCAATTAAGGATAACCTTCGTACAACAATAAACACACCTAATAATGGAGCAAGAATGCCAATTAATAATCCAGAGAAAAAGGCATTTTGTAAAAATTCATAGTTTAAAATTGCTTCAATCATGGTGCCTACTCCTTCTAATGAATCTTTCTCACGGAATGACCATACCAAGCGTCTAGCGCATCCTGGGAGATATTATCAAAGTCATTTTTATAGCCGTGGAAGTGAATGGTTTGATTTAAACATGCCACATGGCTAATGCGATTCGATACCGTATCGACATCGTGTGTGACAAGAATCATGGTAATTCCTTGTTCCCGATTCAATTTCGCCAGCATATCATAAAATGACTGCACATTCTCATGATCAATGCCGACAGTTGGCTCATCTAAAATGAGTAGTTTTGGATCACTAACTAAAGCTCTTGCAATAAAGACGCGTTGTTGTTGTCCACCAGATAGCTCGCCAATGTTACGATGCATAAAAGCATCCATGCCAACTGCTTTTAAAGCTGCTTGAACTTTCCCTTTAGCATCTCGCCCTGGTCTTTTAAAGAGCCCTATTTTTTTCGTTAATCCACTTTTCACGACCTCTTGCACAGTTGCTGGGAATCCGGAATTAAAGGCATTAGATTTTTGAGAAACATAGCCAATCCATTCACGATGCTTGAAGGTTGCACTTGGTTCACCAAATAATTTTATTTCTCCAGACAAAGGCTTTAATAAACCTAAAATGATTTTTAATAGCGTTGATTTCCCAGAACCATTCGGACCGAGAAGTGCTAAAAAATCACCCTCTTCTACACGAAAAGAGATGTTTTTTAAAACGTGTGTATAGTCATATTGAAATGACACATTTTCAATATCAATAAGTGTTGTTTTCATGCATGATCGCTTCTTTCTAATTCAAAATCATTACGATTTACAAATTGTAAGTATAAAGGAAAGTGCAGTTTTTGTAAAGAAAAGAAGACAGATGCTTTTTCGAATGGGCTGATTGCGCGTGTGTACATGATGTCATGAAAATAAAACGCGATAAAGGAGGATTGACTTTGAGTATTCAATTTTTACAGCAATTGTCACAAAGCACAGATAAGGAAATTGTCGCGATTGCTCGTGAAGAAGGCTTTAACATTACGACTTCGGAAGTCAAAAAACTTCGACCTTATTTGGAGCAATTCTCATTTTCTTGGCTTTTTTTAGGCATTCCAAAGGACATTCTAGTAGAAGTTGAGGCGGTTTTAGGAAGAAAGCGCTCTCGTCAACTCATCGCATTGTTTACAAAGTAAAAAGAAGCCCGAAATCAGTGTACTATACTGATTTCGGGCTTCTTTATCTTGCTCCATATCGGGTATTAGCCTTTTAACGCCTCAATATGCTCAGGCTTAAATGTACCACTTCGTAACATTTCAATTTCAACTTTATACGGAGCTACCTTAGATTTTGCATCACTATTTAGCGGCACAAATGGTGTTTCTAAAATTTTAGGAACATTCATCAATTGCGGATGGTGCACCACATAGTTTAGGGCATCAAAGCCAATATGACCAAAGCCAATATTTTCGTGACGGTCTTTACCAGCACCTCGCACATTTTTTGAATCATTAATATGCAAGACTTTAATGCGATCCACACCGATAATTTTATCAAATTCGTTTAATACACCATCAAAATCTTCCACAATATTATAGCCAGCATCATGTGTATGACAAGTATCAAAGCAGACAGAAAGACGTTCATTATGAGTGACGCCATCTATAATTTTCGCGAGCTCTTCAAAGGAGCGTCCACATTCTGTCCCTTTCCCTGCCATTGTTTCTAAAGCAATTTGAACGGGATAGTCTTGTGTTAATACCTCATTTAAGCCTTCAATAATTTTCGCAATCCCAGCGTCAGCACCAGCACCGACGTGAGCACCAGGATGCAAAACAATTTGCGTTGCTTCCAGTGCTGCTGTACGTTCAATTTCAGATTGTAGAAAATCAACCCCAAGGCGGAATGTTTCTGGTTTTTCTGTGTTGCCGATATTAATAATATAAGGTGCATGCACAACAATATTCGTCATGCCGTGCTCTTTCATATGCAGGAGACCATTCATAATGTTTAAATCCGCAATGGCTTTACGACGCGTATTTTGCGGAGCTCCTGTATAAATCATAAATGTATTAGCACCGTAAGATAGTGCCTCTTTACTAGAGCCAAGCAGCATTTCTTTCCCACTCATCGAAACATGTGAGCCAAGTAACATGTAAAAGCCCCCTTATTTTTTACCTCGTGCTTTTAAGCGACGTTCACGTTTTTTAATTTTTTCCATTTCCCATTTCATATTACGTTTATAGCCAGGTTTAACTTTTTTAGGCTTACGCACTAACGCTTTCGCTTTCACATCGATTTCATTCTCTTGCTTCACGCGATTTTTACGTGCGTGACGTTCTTTTAACTCAGACCATTCGCCATCTTTTACGTCTTTTTGCACAAATGGAATGCCCATTTTTTCGACACGAACTACTGCATCCTCATCAGACGGTTCAAATAAAGTAATGGCTGTTCCTTTATTGCCTGCACGTGCTGTACGTCCAACTCGGTGAATGAAGAATTCCAAGTCCTCTGGAATTTCATAGTTAATAACATGAGAAATTCCTTGAATATCAATACCACGTGCCGCTAAATCAGTAGCAACAATGTATTGATAGTCGAGTTCACGAATTTGCTTCATCATCTTTTTACGATCACGTGGACTTAAATCACCATGAATTTGGCCACAACGGATGCCATGCTCATTTAAATAACCAGCAACATGCTCTGCCGTTTTACGTGTGTTAGTAAAAATAACGGCTAAAAACGGATTGATACCTTCAATGACTTCTAATAAACGTTTGTTACGAGATTTTGAGCGCACTGGCACAAGTACAAAATCGATACCTTCTGCCACTGGTCGTTTATCATTCATATGGATGTGCACTGGAGCTTCCATATATTTTTTTAAAAATGGCTGAAGTTTTTCTGGAATCGTTGCAGAAAAAACATACATTTCAAGCTTTTCTGGCATCTGTGAAGCAAATCCATCAATCTCTTCTATGAAGCCCATATCGAAAGCTAAATCTGCTTCATCGACAACTAACATTGGTGCCGTATGCACAAATAACGCTTGTGCTGAAACAAGATCACGAATACGTCCAGGTGTTCCAACAACAATTTGAGGTTGTGTTTTTAATTTATCAATGGAGCGTTGTTTGTCCGTACCCCCAATAAATAGTTTCGCTTGAATAGCAGTTCCTTCTATTAATTGATTTAAAGCATCAAAAATTTGCTGTGCCAGCTCTCGTGTAGGGGAAGTAATAACGGCCTGTACTTCCTGTTTTTCTGCATCAATACGTTGAACAATTGGAATTAAAAAACTATGTGTTTTCCCTGTTCCTGTATGTGCCTGTCCAATGGCACTCTTCCCTTTTAATAAAAGTGGAATAATTTCTTTTTGAATTGGTGTCGGTTCTGTAAAGCCAAGTTTTGCAATGGCGTCCTGCAAAAATGGCTGAAAATTATAATCAGTATATTTTGACATCATTCGTTCCTCCTAACATCTTTCTCATTGTACCATGATTCGAACTTTAAGGTATATTTACGTCCTATTTCTTACAAGCATAAACATAATTTTAGTGTTTTATAATCACCGTAACAAAGCCCTTATCAAAGGTACTTGAAATACGCAGAATATGCAATCAAAAAAGCGCTGTAACAATGTTCGAAAACGCTAGTAATATGTAATTTTTATGTCAATTTATAGTGAACTAATGATTAGCATATTTCCCACATGTTATGATGGTGCTGTAAGATATTATAGGAGGTTGATAGATTATGAAAGCAGCAAGATGGTATAAAGCAAAAGACATCCGTGTAGAAAACATTGAAGAACCAGTCATCACACCTGGAAAAGTAAAGATTAAAGTACATTGGACAGGCATTTGTGGTAGTGATTTACATGAATACGCAGCTGGGCCAATCTTTATTCCAGTGGAGCAACCTCACTATGTAAGTAAAGATATCGCACCAATTGTTATGGGACATGAATTCTCAGGAGAAGTCGTAGAAATTGGCGATGGTGTAACATCCGTTAAAGTGGGAGATCCTGTCGTTGTTGAACCGATCCTTGCATGTGGTGAATGTGCAGCGTGTAAAAAAGGGAAATACAATATTTGTAAACACCTAGGTTTCCACGGTTTATCAGGCGGTGGCGGAGGATTCTCTGAATATACAATGGTAGATGAAAAAATGGTTCACAAAATGCCAGAAGGTCTTTCTTATGAACAAGGGGCACTTGTAGAGCCAGCAGCAGTTGCCTTACATGCAGTACGTCAAAGTAAATTGAAAGCTGGCGACAAAGCGGCTGTATTTGGAACAGGTCCAATCGGGCTTCTTGTGATCGAAGCATTACGTGCAGCAGGCGCAGCAGAAATATATGCTGTAGAGCTTTCAGCAGAGCGTGCCGCAAAAGCTTTAGAACTTGGTGCAACAGCCGTAATTAACCCTAAAGACGAAGATGCAGTAGCTCGTCTACATGAATTAACAAACGGCGGCGTAGACGTTGCCTTTGAAGTAACAGGTGTTCCAGTGGTATTACAACAAGCCATTGATTCCACAACTTTTGAAGGCGAAACAATCATCGTATCTATTTGGGAGTCTACTGCATCTATTCAACCAAACAATCTTGTTCTATCAGAGCGTTCAGTCAAAGGAATTATCGCGTACCGTGATATTTTCCCAGCAGTAATGGAGCTCATGACACAAGGTTACTTCCCTGCGGACAAGCTTGTCACAAAACGCATTGTACTTGATGAAGTGGTGACAGAGGGCTTCGAGGCATTAATGAAAGAGCGAAATCATATTAAAATCCTTGTAAATTCACAAGCTTAATATAGAGAGACAGGTAGAGAAGCTTCCTCTACCTGTTTTTTAATCTTTAACTTTATCCATTTTCCCCTTAATTTCCAGATTCGCCATAAGGAAGTTCACCTTATTTTCTCCAAATACTCCTAATGTACGTTTTTGTATATTTGCCTCTATAATTTTATTAATTTCTTCCTTTGAAAGCCCACTTGCTTGGGCAATTCGGTCCACTTGTATTTGTGCCGCCTTCACACTAATATGTGGGTCTAATCCTGAACCTGAGGCAGTCATTAAATCAGAAGGTATATCTTGTCGTTGTACGGATGGATTTGCAAGTAAAAACTTCTCGATATCTGCCTCTATCCGTTTCTTCAATTCTGGATTCGTTGATGCATAGTTAAATGTACCAGAGCTAACACCACTGTAGTTCACCTGGCCATTGTCATCTGGTAGCATATCCTCTTTCGTATAAACATTATAGTTAACAGATGAAACACGCCCCCAGAAATATTCTGGAGCAGTAAAATTTTGACCGATTAATTCAGAACCAACCGCTTGACCGTCCATTTCGATTAAACTGCCATTTGCTTGTTGATGAAACACCCCTTGCACTAAGGCTGTCACGGCAAACGGGTATATTAAACCACATATAATGAACATGGCGATTGTTATAAGTAATGCCTGCTTAGAACTATCAAAAATTTTTCGCATATAGCTTCCTCCCTATAATCCAACTATACGAAATAATGGTCCTACTAGTAGATCAATGATTTTAATGCCAATAAACGGTGCTATTATTCCGCCAACACCGTACACAAGCAAATTTTTATTCAATAATTTCGCGGCACTCATTGGCTTATACTTAACGCCTCTCATGGCGATTGGAATAAGCAATGGAATAATGACCGCATTAAAAATTAAGGCAGAAATAATGGCACTAGTAGGTGAATTGAGATTCATAATATTTAATGCTTTCATCTCAGGTACAGCAACCATTAGCATAGCTGGAATAATAGCAAAATATTTTGCGATATCGTTTGCAATACTAAATGTAGTTAAAGCACCGCGAGTCATTAGCAACTGCTTGCCAATTTCGACAACTTCAATAATTTTAGTTGGATTTGAATCTAAATCAACCATATTCGCAGCTTCCTTTGCTGCATTGGTTCCTGAATTCATGGCAAGCCCTACATTCGCCTGTGCCAGTGCTGGCGCATCATTCGTACCATCACCCGTCATCGCTACAACTTTACCTTGTGCCTGCTCGTCTTTAATCACTTGGATTTTATCTTCTGGCTTACTTTCTGCAATAAAGCTATCTACGCCCGCTTCCTTTGCGATTGCTGCTGCAGTAAGTGGATTATCACCCGTACACATAATCGTTTTAATGCCCATTGCACGAAGTTGTTCAAAGCGTTCCTTCAGTCCAGCCTTGACGACATCCTTTAAATAAATGACCCCTAAAATTTTATCGTTTAACGCTACTAACAGTGGTGTCCCACCAACAGAAGACACTTGTTGAACCAATTGATCCAAATTGCTAGGAATGCTATGACCTGCTTTCATACATTCTTTTTTTATCGTATCAGTGGCTCCCTTTCGAACTTTAGTGCCATCTAGTGTATCTAAACCACTCATTCGTGTCTGTGCGGTAAATGGAATATGCTCACTTGACTTAATCATGTTTTCTTCACTGTCCGTATTTACCCCTAATTGGGTGGCCAATGATAAAATAGATTTCCCCTCTGGTGTATCGTCTGTTAGAGAACTTAGCCATGCAGCTCGAATTAAATCCTTAGTTTCCACCCCTTTTACTGGTAAAAACTCAGCTGCCATGCGATTTCCATACGTGATCGTTCCTGTTTTATCTAGGATTAATGTATCTACATCTCCACATGCCTCTACCGCTCTACCAGACATCGCAATAACATTAAATTGTGTTACTCTATCCATTCCTGCAATTCCGATCGCCGACAATAATCCACCAATTGTTGTCGGAATTAGACAAACTGTCAGGGCAATTAATGTAGCGATAGAAATCGGCACATTTAAATAAGTTGTCATTGGGTAGAGTGACACCACAACTAATAGAAAAATAATCGTTAAACTTACAAGAAGTGTGTTAAGTGCTATTTCATTTGGTGTTTTCTTGCGACTAGCTCCTTCAATAAGCGTTATCATTTTATCTAGAAATGATTCACCAGGCATGGAAGTAATTTCGATTATCAACCAATCACTTGTCACCGTCGTCCCGCCCGTAACTGACGAAAAATCTCCGCCCCGTTCTTTCACTACAGGAGCAGATTCACCTGTAATTGCGGATTCATCTACAGTAGCAATTCCGTCAATGACCTCCCCGTCATTGGGAATGATCTCTCCAGCTTGAACTAACACCATATCGCCTTTTTTTAATTCATGTGCCAGTTTAAAAATTTCAGAACCATCATTTAGCAAAACACGTGCCTGTGTCACTGTCTTTGTTTTTTTTAATGTTTGGACCTGTGCTTTCCCTCTTCCTTCTGCAATCGACTCTGCAAAATTGGCAAATAGAATCGTAACAAATAGAATAATAGCTACAATACCATTATATAATCGTGCATGTTCTCCACTCTCATTACCAAACAAATTTGGAAAAAGAACTAATAGTAACACGAACAAAAATCCTACCTCCACAACAAACATAACAGGATTCTTCAGCATATATATGGGGCTAAATTTCTTAAAAGCATCTATTAATGCTCTTTTTAGTATGACGCCAGTCATAAAACTTTTTCTTGCTGTTTCCATATGTGTCTCTCCTCATTAAGAATAAAGTTGTAAGTGCTCTGTAATTGGACCAAGTGCTAAAGCTGGTAAAAATGTCAGCGCACCAATCATCAAAACGACAGCCACAAGTAAAAAAGTAAAAGTTGTCGTATCCGTTTTTAATGTCCCTACTGAATCGCTATGCCTTACTTTATTAGCAAGTAAAGAAGCGATAGCTAATTGAATAATTATAGTTACATAACGACCAAAGAACATAGCAAAACCTGTTGTTATATTCCAAAAGGTTGAATTATCCGCTAAACCTTCGAAGCCAGAGCCATTGTTGGCAGAGGCAGAGGCAAATTCATATAGAACTTGTGATAATCCATGTGCCCCTGGATTCGTTATTCCAGCTATTCCAGATGGTGTTGCAACCGCAAGTGCTGAAAAGAGCAAAATAATAGCAGGATGAATTAGAATACAAAGAGCAATTAATTTCATTTCTTTTTCTTCGATTTTTTTACCTAAAAACTGTGGAGATCGACCAATCATTAGACAGGCAATGAAAATGGTCAGCAGGACATACATCATCATGTTCATCAGGCCAACTCCTTTGCCTCCGAACACAACATTGAGCATCATATTAAACATAGGTACTAGACCACCAAGTGGCGTTAAAGTATCATGCATATTGTTAATAGACCCTGTAGTAAATGCAGTCGTTACAGTCGTAAATAATGCCGATTGTGCTACCCCAAAGCGTATTTCTTTTCCTTCCATACTCCCAAGCTCCTGTGTAATGCCGAGTTCACTAATGAATGGATTACCAGCCTTCTCTGCAATGTACACAGTCACTAATCCTACGAGGAACAATATACTCATTGCCGTAAAAATAGCTAGCCCCTGTTTTCCAAAAATAGTTTTCTCTTTTCTGTAGGCAACCATCAGACTAAAAGCGACGACACATGCCCCTGGTAATAACATCATAGATAACATCTCTACTATATTTGAAAGAACGGTCGGATTTTCAAAAGGTGTGGTTGAATTGGCTCCGTTAAAACCACCACCATTTGTCCCTATATGTTTAATAGATTCAAGAGAAGCAATAGGTCCAAGTGCAATATCTTGCAATTTACCCTCTATTGTTTGTACTGTTTGATTGCCATTGAAGGTTTGAGGTGATCCTTGAGATACTAAAATAAGAGCCACAACAATGGAAAAAGGCATTAAAATACGAGTAATAACACGAACAAAATCGACAAAAAAATTCCCTATCGTATCTGTTTTAGCTACTAATCTACGACAGAAAGCCATACAAGCGGCATAACCTGTAGCTGCTGATGTAAACATCATAAAAGTAATGACTAGCATCTGTGATAGATAGCTGAGTCCAGATTCACCACTATAGTGTTGAAGATTTGTATTCGTTATAAAAGAAATAATTGTGTTAAACGAAAGAGTAGCCTCCATGTTGTCAATATTATTTGGATTTAAAAATAGTAATGCTTGAATGCGTAGTATTATATATCCCACAAACACCATCATGGCATTTGAAATAATTAATGAAAGTACATATTCTTTGCCCGTCATATCAAGTCGTTTAATGCCGCAAACTTTATAAATTGCTGCGTCGACTTTATCTAATAGAGGATCAAGCCAAGTTTTTTGTTGTAATGTTACTCGATATAAATAATGACCCGTTAAAATAACGAGCGGTAGATAGATAATGAGTACGATGGCTATTTGCCACATAGTGTGTCCCCCCAGCCTTTAATAATTTTCTGGATAAAGTAATGCATGCCCTAAATAACCAAATAGAAATACTAGTACTACTCCCATAAAAATCCACAAATTGACTTCCTCCTCGTTACTCTTCTACTAGTTTGTAGCACCATACTGTTAACGCCAAAACACAAGCAAAGCTTATGATTAGTAAGCCCATCATAAAAAAATCCATCAATCGTAACACCTCTTCTCCTTAAGGATGCTCTCATCATACTGACTTTCAAATTAATGTAGTGTTAGGAAATCCTTTTTTCTATTAAGAAAGGATAAAGAAGCAAAATCTTTACACTTTCTTAATGGAAGTTAACGCTATAATACAAATGAGGTGAAAGAGGATGGAAGATAAACGCCCAACTCCAGAGATGTTTCTTGCGAGGCTTCAACAGGAGGAACAAACTAAAGGGAAATTAAAAATCTTTCTCGGCTATGCTGCAGGGGTAGGTAAAACTTATGCCATGTTAGATGCGGCACATCAGGCACAAAAACTCGGTAAAGATGTAGTGGTTGGCTATGTGGAGCCGCATCCTCGTCCAGAAACGTTAGCATTACTAGAAGGACTTGAGCAAATTCCTACAAAGATAATAACCTACAAGGGAAAAATATTTCAGGAATTGGATATAGATGCCGTATTGCAGCGCCAACCAGAAATTGTCCTGATCGATGAATTGGCCCATTCTAACGTGCCAACGATGCGGCACAAGAAGCGTTTTGGAGATGTTGAAGAACTACTTGCTAAAGGGATACATGTTTTTACAACTGTAAATATTCAGCATATTGAAAGTCTTCATGATTTAGTAGAAGAAATCACTGAGATTAAAGTGCGAGAACGTATTCCTGATTATTTAATTGATCAAGCTGCACAAATAAAAGTGGTCGATATTGAACCAGACGAATTAATTCAACGTCTGCAAGATGGAAAGGTATATGTCAAGCAACAGGCAGAGAAAGCTTTACATTCTTTTTTCCGCAGACAAAATTTAGTATCACTACGGGAAATCGCATTACGACGAACAGCCGATACAATCAACTATCAACAATTAAACAGTAACGAATCTGTCAGAAATTATGTACAAATTGAAGAACACTTACTTGTAGGTATCAGTAGTTCTCCTACAAATGCAAAAGTGATTCGAACTACTGCAAGGCTTGCACAAGCCTTACATGGCAAATTTACCGCTCTCTATGTTCAAAACATGCAGGCACATGAAAGAAATCACGCCGATTCAGAACGCTTACAACAGCACATCAAACTTGTTGAACAGCTTGGCGGTCATGTTGTCATTGTTCAAGAAGATGACGTAGCCGCAGCCCTTGCCAACTATGCTCAAGTTAGTGGTGTCACTAAACTTGTCATCGGTCGAACAAGTATGAGAAAAAAATGGTGGCAGCCAAACACCAAAATTAGTGATCGCCTTAACGAATATGTGCCGAATTTATCTATACACATAGTGCCAGATCAAGAAAATGAACAATTCTACTTTCCTAGTATCAAAAATAAACTGGCATTTGAATGGCTTGATCTATTTAAAATGTTTATCGTATTTAGCGTAATATCCATAGTCGGCTTATATTTGTATTCCATTGATATTAGTGAGCCTAATATTATAACCATTTATATTCTAGGTGTTCTCATTCTTGCTATTTGGTCATCAGGATGGATAATGAGCATTATTAGCTCTATCGTTGCTGTTTTACTTTTTAATTATTTGTTTACAGAGCCACGGTTTTCATTTGATGCGTATCATCGTGACTATCCTATGACTTTTTTTATCATGTTTCTCTCTGGTGTAATTACAAGTAGTTTAACGAAAAAGATCAAGGCGCAAACTACTATAGCCATACGGAAATCTTATCGAATGGAAGTACTCCTTGAAACGAATCGGAGACTGCAACACGCAAAGTCTATCGAAGAAATTATTACGGAAGGTATGACTCAAATTGTCAAATTAGTAGAAAAACCTGTGCAATTTTTTGAAATAGACAATCAGGTAATTGGGAAATCTACTTTTTTCCGAACGGAGAAAATATCTGCAATAGAAAATCAAAAAATAGCTACACTTTTCAATAATCCAAACGAGCATGGCGTCGTGAGCTGGGTGACGAATAATAAGCATGTAGCTGGTGTATCAACAGATATATTTCCTGAAGTGAGTGCTTACTATATACCTGTTATTTCTAATAGTCATGTTAAGGGGGTTATTGGTATTGCACTGTCTAAATTATTGCCTCTACCTGCATTTGAACGCAATATTTTGCACGCCATCATTAATGATTTTTCATTCGCAATGGATAAATGGTATTTACAGAAGCTCAATGAAGAAGTAGCGCGAGAGGCTGAAATGGAGCAGATGCGAGCTAACCTGTTACGGGCCATATCCCATGACCTTCGAACACCGCTTACTGCTATTTCTGGAAATGCGGATATCTTACTGAATAATGCATCATTAATACCTGATAGTGAAAAAAACAAATTATATGAGGATATTTTTAATAATTCAAAATGGCTTGTCCAAATGGTAGAAAACTTACTAGCTGTTTCTAAGCTAGAGGATGGACAATTTGCTTTAGAAATGCAAATGGAATTAGTAGAAGATATTATTCAAGAGGCTCTTTCCCATGTTGTTCACCAAAACAATTCTCATAAAATATCCTATCAAATAGAACCAGAATTTTTATTGAGCCTAATGGATGCTAGATTGATTATACAGGTTTTCGTCAATATCATTGATAATGCATTGACTTACACCCCTCCAGGCAGTGACATTACTATCTCGGTGAAGGAATGTGATGGTTTAGTAAATTTCAGCATTTCGGATAATGGGCCAGGAATTGATGATTCCTTAAAAGGTAGCTTATTTGAGCCGTTTACGACTGGCAAGGTCCAACGCAGTGATAGTAGACGAGGACTGGGGCTAGGCTTAGCACTGTGTCAAACAATTTTAAAGTTACATGGTAGTCACATAACTGTTTCAGATAATAAACCGCAAGGAACAATTTTTAACTTTTCACTGAAAAAGGAGTAAAGAAATTTGATGAATAAACGAATTCTAGTAGTAGAAGATGATGTGGCCATTGCCAATTTAATTAAAATGACATTATCTACCCAGCATTATGAATTTGACATTGCTCAAGATGGGAACAGTGCACTTCAAAAAGCTATTACCATGAAACCCGATGTTTATATTTTAGATTTAGGACTACCGGACATGGATGGTGTAGAGCTTATTACAAAAATTAGAAGTTGGACTCAAACGCCCATTATTGTCGTCAGTGCGCGTGGGGAAGAATATGATAAAATTAACGCTTTGGATGCAGGTGCAGATGATTATGTCACGAAGCCCTTTAGTGTGGAAGAATTATTAGCAAGAATTCGTGTAGCATTGCGCAGAGCAGCCTATGAACATCCACCTGAACAGGAAAGTTCAACATTTACCAATGGTTATCTTCAAATCAATTATGTCAATCAAACAGTATTAGTGAATGGAAAAGAAATACATGTCACACCTATTGAATATAAACTTTTAGTTGTTTTATCCAAGCATGTTGGAAAGGTTCTAACCCATAATTTTATTTTAAAAGAAATCTGGCATAATGCCCTTCAATCAGATATTCCAAGTTTACGAGTTTTTATGGCAACACTTCGAAAAAAAATAGAAGCCGACCCAGCACAGCCTAAACTTATACAGACACATGTGCGAGTCGGCTATCGAATGCTTCGCTATCATGAAGATGAATAAAATAAGAAGATCGAAGCAGAAGGTTTATTTGCACTTCTGCTCTTTCATTGATGAATTCGCCTTAGAAATTATCGCACCCCACCATTAGCCTTTGCATATCATAGCTATAGTCAGGTATGTCATCAATGAAAAACAAGTAGAAAGGAGATCATTATGGTATTTCGACAACCTTATCCATACCCTATGTATCCGGGTGGCATGAGAATGCCCATGCCCATGCCAACACCTTCACAGATGTCGCCACAGTCCTTTTTTCCGCCTGGAGGCTTCCCTGTTCCACCACGAATTCCAGGCGGCTTTCCAATGGCTAATGGAATAGGTTCCTTTGGAGGGCAAATGCCGATGCCACCTGTGCAAGAAGCTTCGAAAGTCGGTTCGTTTTTACAGCAAGCCAACAGTTTATTCAATACGGCTAAAACCTATACCCCTTATATCCAACAAGCCATGCCGATGGTGAAAAATATTCCATCTCTTTTAAAATTGTATAAAGGATTCCAAGGACTTCCTTCCGCTGGAGCTGGCGCTGAAGCAGCAGGTAGTGATAGTAAGGCCGCTACTGGAAGTAGACGATCATCTAGGCAAAGTGCATCATTTACGCCAGCTGAACCACTTCCATCCAAACCACGTATTTTCCAACCACCTATGTAAATGAACGTTTCTTTGTATTCACCGTCCCTGTCCGTTATAATGTAGATAGGTAAGCTTGAAAGGAGTCACAACCATGCAAGTATTGAAAATTAATCCACGTGGCTATTGCTACGGTGTTGTCGATGCGATGGTGATCGCACGTAATGCCGCACTTGATAAAACATTACCAAGACCTATCTACATCTTAGGGATGATTGTGCATAATAAACATGTCACAGACGCGTTTCAAGAGGATGGTATCATCACGTTAGATGGTGAAAACCGCCAAGAAATTATTGAGCAAGTTGAAACAGGTACGGTCATTTTCACAGCACACGGTGTTTCACCAGAAATTCGTGAAATTGCGAAGCGAAAAGGCTTAGTGTCCATTGATGCTACATGTCCTGATGTAACAGTTACTCACGATTTAATTCGCGAAAAATCTGCAGAAGGCTATGATATTATTTACATTGGTAAAAAAGGACATCCCGAGCCAGAGGGTGCCATTGGCGTTGCTCCGGATCATGTCCACTTAGTGCAGTCCTCTATTGATATTGATGCGTTACAATTAACGAACGATAAATTACTTGTCACAAATCAAACGACAATGAGTCAATGGGATGTCGCCCATTTAATGGATAGTTTAAAAGAAAAGTTCCCACATATAGAGGTACACAAAGAGATTTGTTTAGCTACACAGGTTCGTCAAGAAGCTGTTGCTCAGCAAGCAGGAGAAGCGGATTTACTAATTGTTGTAGGTGATCCTAAATCAAATAACTCCAACCGTTTAACACAAGTCTCTGTAGAAATTGCAGGAACACCATCCTATCGAATTGCTGACGTTTCAGAGCTAAAAGTAGAATGGTTAAAAGGCATTAACATTGTAGCTGTCACAGCAGGTGCTTCTACGCCAACACCGATTGTAAAAGAGGTTATTTCCTTCCTTGATCAATTTGATGAAAATGACCCTTCTACACACGAGATTAAGCGTACGGTAACATTAAATAAAATCCTGCCGAAAATTAAAACACCAACACCTGTTGATAAAATTTTGCCTTATTAATTAACAGCTAAAAAATCCTGGTTGCCATGATGACAATCAGGATTTTCTCTATTTACTAAAATAATAGTTGATAGGGCGACCAATGCCTCCATAATGGACATCCATTGTAATTTCCTCTTGCTTCTCTAAATAATCCAAATATCTTCTGGCCGTTACACGGGCAATTCCTATTCCACTTGCTACCTCTTCAGCCGATGCACCATCTACCGATTGTAAAAAGTGCACCACCTTTTCGAGTGTTGTACGATTAAAACCTTTTGGAAGATTTTTCTCTGATTGTAGTGTATGTGATAGCTCTATGTTATTTTTTTCATCACGATAATGAAATAACTGATCCAATTCTCCCTGTGTAAGCTCTCGTTCTATTTGTGTTTGCTTCTTAAAGCGTAAATAATTGTCAAGTGTCCCTTTGACTCGTTCAAATGAAAATGGCTTCATAATATAATCAAAGACACCTAGATGCAGTACCTGTTTCACCGTCTCCATATCATTCGCAGCCGTTACAGTGATGACATCCACTGGTAAATCCAGCTCGCGTATTTTGCGTAAACTCGTAATACCATCTTGCTCGGGCATAAAAATATCCATAAAGACTAAATCAGGCTGATGATGACGAATTTGTGTAATGCCCTCTAAGCCATTAGATGCCTGTCCAATCACTTGAAAATGTTCTACCTTTTCAATAAATTGACGATTTACCTCTCGCACCATTGGATCATCCTCAATTAATAATACTTTGATTTGTGCCACTGTCTGCCCTCCATCCAATTATGAATAATAAAAGGTGATTAAAAAACTTGTCCCTTTGTTGGGTTCACTGATGACTTCAATATCACCCTGTCCTTTTTCAACGATTTCTTTTATTAGGAACAACCCTATTCCACGGTAGTTTTTCTCTTTTGTAGAATAACCATTGTCAAATATGTGCTGTTTGACCTCTTCCGTCATGCCAACACCGTTATCCGTTACTAAAATCGCAAGGACATCCTCATCTTCATCTACTGAAACATGAATCACTTTCTCCTCAACCTGTACATCTTTTAATGCATCAAATGCATTCTCGATTAAATTACCAAATAGAATAACGAAATCATGATGATCCAAATTAGGTGGGAAGGATGTTAATCGACTTTCACGATCAATCTCTAGTCGAATTCCTTGTTCTTTAGCATAAGAAATTTTACTAAGCAATAGCCCAGAAATATTTTCATTTTTTATACGTTCATTTAAAAAATTCGTGATTTCATCATGTTCTTCCTTCACTTGCGTTATATAAGTGAGTGCCTGTTCATGATGACCGAGCTGTAAAAGACCTGCTATCGTATGCAGTTTATTTTTATGCTCATGCGTTTGTACGCGCAGAGCTTGGACAAAAGCTCGAACGCCCGTTAGTTCTTCTGCAAGCTTTTTCACTTCCGTACGGTCTTTAAACATGGCTACTGCCCCGACGGTTTCCCCATTAACCTGTATCGGAATTCGGTTACTCATAATACTGTGATTATTAATATATAGCTCACGATTAAATAATGGCTGATCTAGCTCTAAAATTTCTGGAAGTCGTGTATCAGGCAGGACATGAAAGATTTTCTGACCAATTAGTACAGAGGGTTTTTCATGAACACCTAATATATCACAAGCTTTTTCATTAAAAATTGTGATGGTCAAATCATTGTCGATGGCAATGATGCCTTCATGCATGGCATTAAATGTTTCTGTACGCTCCACATACATTTTGGCAATTTCATGAGGCTCTAATCCAAACATTTGCTTCTTCATATGAAGCCCTAAAGTTCGTGCACCCCATACACTAAAGATTAAAGATAATAGAACAGTAATCATCAGCTCTGTTTCCATTGATTGTAGTAATTCCACTACTGTAAGTACACTGAACCCCACTACCGTAACACCGATTTGTTGACCTTCTTGATTCATAATCGGTACAAATGCACGCACCATATCACCATGCTCTCCACGAGCGATCGACGTATAATAATGCTCAGAAAACGCAGCGTTTAAATCACCCGATTGCGATATTCGACCAAGTTCCTGGCTATTGGGGTGAGAATATTTTCGACGTTCCATATCAAGAACAACAATATACTTTGCTCCATTGATATCACGGATTTCTTCTACTACAGGGTTAATATGTTGAATGGCCTCGAGGTGATTTTCGCTAGCAATATACGTTTTTATTTCAGGAAGCTGTGAGACGGTTTTGGCCACTAGTAGTGCTTGATCACTTAGTTTTGTTTTCTGTTCATTCATCACAAACCCTAATAAGAAAGTACCACCAATACTAAAGGAAAGCATCAGAATAAAAAACGTCAGTGACATGATTTTTCTCTGCATCGATAACTTTTGAAATTTCAAGATGACCGCCTCCCTCCTACTATATTTTAGCGTACTCCATATGTTAGAATAACAAAAACATCAGAAAATACGAATAAATTGGGTGTATTCAATGAAAAAATTTATTATAGGAACGATGATTACTGTCTTTGCTTTAATCGTTACCATTAGTATTCAGCAAGGATTACTCTTTGCCAAGCCACTTCCCTATGATGATGAGCAAAATGGGTTAGACACACAAATAACGATTCATTTGAGTCATGTAGTTGCTGAGAATACGCCTAAAGGACAAGCGGCCAATAAATTTGCTGAGCTAGTAGAAGAAAAAACAAATGGGAAAGTTAAAGTACATGTCTACTCAAATTCTTCTTTATTCAATGATGAAAATGAGTTCCAGGCTTTACAAAAGGGAGACGTAGAAATGATTATTCCTACTTTTTCGAAGATGACCGCTTATGTTCCTAATTGGCAGGTATTGGATTTACCTTATTTATTTAAGACAGATGATGAAGTCAAGGAGGTTCTGACGGGTTCTATAGGTGAACAATTAGTCAACGAACTAGAGCCGTTTCATATTAAGGGACTTGGCTTTTGGTACAATGGCTTTAAGCATTTAACCTCTTCTGATCATCCTATCCATACATTTAAGGATTTACAGGGCTTACGTGTGCGAACGATGCCTAGTAAAACATTGGAAAAGCAATTTGAAGTGGTCAAAGCAACGCCTATGCCCATTTCCTTTAGCGAGGTTTTTACAGATTTAGAGAAGCATGCGATTGACGCGCAGGAAAATACAGCATCGAATATTTACTCAAAAGGTTTTTACAAAGTACAGAAACATATGACCATCACCCAGCATGGTATTTTGGGCTATGCTGTGTTAATGAACGAAACCTTTTGGAATTCCTTGCCTGTAAAAATTCAACACCAATTGTTGGATGCCATGAAAGAAACAACAGATTGGCAATTTGAACAGGCTGCACTGATGAATGAAAAAGATATGCAGAAGCTTAAACAGCAAGATGACTTTGATGTTTATACAATGAGTCCACTAGAAAGACAGCGCTTTAAAGAGCAGCTTGCGCCTGTCTACGATTTTTATAAAGCCCATATTCAAAATGATCGCATCTTAACAGAGATTGAAAAAATCGTTGCGCCTTAATACTTTTGTTCATTAATGAAAGATCCTTACTAACCGTAAGGATTTTTTCTTTTGTATTATAATAGATTAAATAATCTCAAATCTACTATAAAACAGCCTGAAACCCCTGTTATTACTAGCTTTATCTCTCCCCTCCCTAAAAAATGAACAAAATGAACAATACAAACATTACGGTCATAAACACTATTGTCGGAAAATTTCAGCTATGATAACCACATGAAAGCGTTCACACAATATTCATAGATGTTGTAGGGGGAGAACTATTATGCGGATAAATTTTAAAAACTTAACAGTACAAGTGTTGATTGCCATTGTACTAGGGATCATTGTCGGGGCAACATTCCCTGAGTTCGGGGCAAAGCTAAAAATATTAGCGGACATCTTTATTAAACTAATTAAAATGTTAATAGCACCGATTATTTTCTTAACAGTCGTCATCGGTATTGGTAGTATGGGGGATGTCAAAAAGGTTGGGAAAATTGGTGGGAAGGCTTTAATTTATTTTGAAATTGTCTCAACATTTGCACTTGCGATTGGCTTAATTGTTGTCAATATTGTTCAACCAGGAAAAGGCTTTAATACAGATGCTGCCAGCGGTGCTGATGTTTCACAATATACAGATGCGGCGGCTGCAGAACATGGCTTAGGTGCTTTTATCATGCAAATTATCCCTGAAAATGTGGTAGGTGCATTAGCGAATGGTGAATTATTACCTGTCTTATTCTCAGCTGTTTTATTTGGACTAGCTGCAGCAGCGATTGGAGAACCAGCAAAACCTGTTATTAAATTTTTTGAACAAGTAGCAGATATTTTCTTTAAAATTGTTAACATGGTAATGAAAATTTCTCCTATTGGTGCGTTCGGTGCCATGAGTTATACAATCGGAAACTTCGGACTTAAATCACTTGGAAATTTAGGATTTTTAATGTTATCCGTCTATACTACAATGTTTATTTTTATTGTTGTGATTATCGGATTAATTACACGCTACTTCGGCTTTAGTATTTTTAAATTTATTAAATACATTAAAGATGAAATTTTTATCGTTATTGGGACATCTTCATCTGAATCTGCACTACCTTCCATGATGCGTAAACTTGAAAACTATGGTTGTTCTAAGCAAGTAGTAGGGCTCGTTATCCCAACTGGTTACTCGTTTAATTTAGATGGCACTTCCATTTATTTATCAATGGCTGCTATCTTTATTGCACAGGCATATGGGGTGGATTTAGATGTTTGGCATCAAATTACGTTACTAGCCATCTTAATGCTTACCTCTAAAGGAGCAGCTGGTGTAACAGGCTCTGGCTTTATTACACTTGCCGCAACATTGGCAGCCTTTCCTATGATTCCAGTAGAAGGAATTGCCCTATTAATTGGCGTAGATCGCTTTATGTCAGAGGCACGTGCAGTGACAAATCTAATTGGAAACGGCGTGGCAACAGTGGTCGTGTCAAAAATGGAAAAAGAATTTGATACGGAGCAAGAAAAACGTGCTCTTGCAGGACATACTTCAATGCCATAACAACAAAAAGGCTACTGAAAGCGAAATATTCGCCATTTCAGCAGCCTCTTTGTTTGGAAATAAAGTGATTATGTTACATTGCTCGGCTTGTTCTTTAGTAAGTAAATTTTCTTGAAACCTCCTCGACTGCTTACTCGTATAGATAATGACTGGAGGTTTCTTTATGGCAACATTTACACTTACCTATCCAAAAGCTTTTAAAAGCTTTACGGATATCCCAATCGTGAATGAACACAACGAAACAATATGTATGCTTCAAAAAGTAGATCGTTCCTCTACTGGTAAAATACTGAATGCCGTCCTGCTAGTAGCGGCTCAGCAAACATTACCGTATCGTTATGAAACGCGAACTACGTCAGGGGCACCACTTTTTCAAGTACAATCTACCCTATTAGCAAAAGGGGTCAGCCATCAAATTAGGATGCCTGATGGTAGCTCGATACCGATTCAGCGAAAAACAGTCCAATTATTAGAATCCTCTTATGCATTCAAAATGGACGATTTACATTTTCGATTTGAAAAGGATTTTACCTCTACAGCTTATTTATATTGCAATGATGAAAAGATTGCCAGTGCAAATCCTATTGAAAACGAACTAGTACGAACAGGCATACTATTTAAGCTTTTCCAAACAGACGATATGCACTTCGTTGCACTCCTAGCAACCCTTTATCAAGCACTCTTTGCATTCACTACATAGCCATGACAAAGGCATCGAGCGTTATTTCTCGATGCCTTTGTCATGACTTAAGATAGCTAATTTAGTTTTTCCCGCTGTGTATTTAATATGTTAATGACATAGGACTGATTTGGTGATGCATTTGTTTGTAAAATCTTCTTAATGGCTTGTTCCATCCTCATAGCTAACTGTAAATCTTCATGAGTGGCACTCTTTATCGTTGTTTGAATCGTAATGGTTGTTCGATTTTCAATGACTAAATATTCGTATACATCAAAAGTCTCTAAGCCTTTGATTAAATCTTCCATCAACAGGTTAATATCAGCCCCCAGCATTTTGTTGTCATCAAGCAATGAAGTAAACTCCCATCTTTCAAAAACAATCGGATAGTCCTTTAATGCGGAGGTTTTAATCACATTTTTTGCAATGGATTCCATATCTTTTTTGACGGACTGGAAATAGTCTTCTTCGCCTACAACCTGGATCACCAATTCCTTTTCTGCAGTCGTTTTGACATCAATGCCAACATACTTTTCAAGAAGCTTATCCTTCAATCTAGATAGGCTCAACTCTTCATTCGTAATAAGCGGTTGTCCCTCTTTTGTTGTTTCTGATTTATTATCTATTTTTATTTTATCAAACAGGATCAATAGAGATATGATGACGACTAACAATCCTATAACAAGCCCAAACCGTTTGACCATTGAATCCCTCCTGTTACGAAGGTATGACCCCATTCAAAACAATATTCACTGTTTTCATGGTCCTGTTCTATCAAATTTATCTCATCGAATAGCTTGTCATTGGATTGCTTATTTTTACCCACATATTCCGGGACACGAAATAAATTTGCTTGTTTTTGTCCATTCTGTGTTACGCTTTTCAAAAAGGAGTACACTAAAGGGGTAGTAATTCTATCATTTTGGAGGGTTTTATATGGGGACAAAAGCAGCGGAAATTAAAAATATGCTAACATTGAATCTACTTATACAAATTTTAGAGGAACGTGGCATTATGACTGATAAAGAATTAAAGGAACGCCTCACAAATACAGTAAAACTATCTTCTATGGAGAATGATTTAAAAGAAAAAGTCATTGAAGAAATCAAACATTAATGGTAGCTGTCTCAACCAAAGGGCCACTTTCATGTTGATCGTATTACTGAAAGTGGCCGTTCTATTAATTTGAAACTCATAGGAAAAATCTCTACTCCTGTTACGATTTCCATTGTAAAGTTGCATTTTATTTTAATATGGAACTACCTTCAAAAATGATCCTCCAGTATCCTTTGATTAATCCCTAATCCGATAGATTATTTCCTGTAAATTGATCAGGGGCCACTTGTTTCTTTACTTTCATTGCGATTAAATAAACAACGATCGAAACAAATAAAGATAGTACTGCAGGTAAACCCATTGGATTTACATATTGGAAATAGTACCCAATCATAACAGCTGCAACGACAGCAATGGTAGCCATCCAATTCCATCCTTTTATTTCAACCCATTGTCTTTTACGGATTAAAAAGAAGTCAGCAAACATAACACCTGCTATTGCTGGATAGAGCAAAGCCGTTAAATACAGGAAGTCTGTAAAGTAATCTAGAATGCCCATTAACGCAATGATTATGGCAATTATGGTACCAATAAATGTGAGTAACGCACGTCCCTTACCTGATGTCACATTTAAAACATTAGCTAACGCTAATCCCATACTGTAATTGTTAACCAATTGAGATGTCCAAGTAGCTAACCATAAGATGAGAAAGCCCCAAACTGGAAAACCTAAATTCATCATAACATTCACGATATCAGGATCTCCCACACCCACAGACATGATGGCTCCTACAATAAATAGAGGGAATCCAATTAAAACTATCCCACTTGGAATAATAAAATTGTCTTTCCAAGTCGGCTTTGCGTACCGAGTGTAGTCAGAAGCAATTACCCATTGTGACACATTGACACCAATTACAAGGCTAATAGCTGCCATTATGGTCATCGATGGTTCAGGACTCCAAGTTGCAATTGTCTGCCAGCCCGTATTTTTTAATGCTAAATAAATACCACCAACAATTAACAATAAACCCGATGGGACAGCTAAATAATCTGTCCACTTCATTGAACCATAGCCAATAATTGAAGGTGCAGCAAAAAGAAGACCTGCCACTGTCGTGACTATTGCCCAAGCTAACCAGTCATGTTTATAGTCGATCCCAAACATAGCAGCAATGGCATTTCCAGCAACAGCCGTTTGTAATGCCCACCAGCCAAGTGAAACAATAAATATTGTCAATCCAACTATTAACTTAGCTTGAACCGTTCCAAAGCTTGTTTTGGCAATAACTGAAGAAGGTAGCCCTGTTTTTGCACCGATATATCCTTGTAATGCATTACCAAGCCATTGAAAAACAAATAAAGCAATGATCAATATTAAAAAAATCTTACCTAATCCGAAACTAGCCGATAAACTTGCTCCTACCATTAAAACGGGAATGGTAAATTCAAGCCCACCAAATATCATTGTTGGTGTAATCCAATGTTGACGATCATTCTCTGGTATTGGCGTTAATGCAGGATCTTTCCCAAGCATAGATGTTTTTTCTGTGTTGACTTCATTTTTCATTTTACTTAACCCCCTTACTGTATGTGTTTATTCATAGCTTGTTTTCTATTAAATCTCTTTATCTTATATCCAATAGCGCATAGACAAGTTCAACCATTTCATCACTATCATTTTTACACCAATGAGGTTCTCCAGCAGGAATATAGGAAGCTTCTCCTTGTGAAATTCGGTAATTTTCTCCACCGGATTCTCCAGTTAAAGTACCTTTTACAATAAAGGAGTACTCATTTTCTAAATGAGAAGTTGTCCCTTCTAATGGTAACCGCTCCCCTGGTTTTATTTGGACAAAGCCAAACTTTATTTGGCTATCGTTGTATTTGTCTTGAAATAGGTTCTGTTGAACAATATCTTTCTGTGATACTTCTTTAATAATCATAGTTATTCTCCCTTTACTACTCGATTTCTTTCTGGCATTTCTTTAAAGCTGTAGTCTGACTCATCTACAAGAACATGAAAAATAGCTTCTGCTTCTTTTCTTGAAAAATAGCCATTTTTCACATCATGTGCTACCTGTTCCGCTGGACGTTTAAGTGGATTGCCATAGCCTCCACCCGTGCCAGTCATTAATTGAACCACATCATTTTTATCTAGTTTATATCTTGGATAGACCCCGAATGGTCCATCTACCTGACCATTCGCTTTTTTTACATAAAATTCATTCGGCGAACCTTCATGTCCATTGTCAATCCCCCATGGTAAAAACTTATTCCTACCAAAGGTCACTGTTACTGCTTGATTGTCCGTCATGGCTCTATAGGATCTGATTACTCCTTTGCCACCAATGTATTCTCCAGCCCCTGCTCCATTTCTATCTTCTCTTAAACAATATTCATCAATTAACACACCATAGCGAGTTTCCGCTACCTCAATTGGCACATTATACGTCTCACCATCCGAAAAACAGAATTGACCAGAGGCTCCATCAGCATCGTTTCCACCACCCCATCCACCTACTGATGGCTCAACAATTAAAAATGGCTCTCCTGTATCATGATGTGTACCACTTAACGTTACAGCACAAACGGATAAAAACTGACCAGCAGTTAATCGACTCGGTATATGTGGTGCCAAGGCTTTCCATACTAAATCTAAGCTGCCAAGCAAGGTTTCAAAATAATTGGACACAGGTACTGGTCTTTCCGCAGACATAATTGATTGAGGATCAACAATTATTTTTAGTGGTCTAAACACACCATCATTTACATCCTGCGCTGGATTTGTAATAGCTAAGAAGATTGCACGTACAGCTGATGCTAAACCTGTATAGGAACAATTCATTGGTCCAGGTACTTGAGGAGAACTCCCCCTAAAATCACAAATAAATTCATCATCTGATATTGTCACTTTCACTTTTATTGGAAATGGTCCGTTACCAATCCCATCTGTATCAATAAAATCTTCTGCGTAAAATTCTCCTTTAGGTAATCTAGCAAGCTCCTGCTTGGCCATCGCTTCGCCATGATCTAAATGATATTCAATTGCTGCCAATATGGTAGCTAATGTGTATTTATCACACAATTCCCTTACTCGTTTTTCTCCTGTTCGAAGAGCTGCAACTTGTGCAAACATATCTCCTAAAGATAGATCTGGGAACCGCACATTTGAACGTATTATTTCAACAAGTGCTTCATTCAATTTACCTTCGTCATAAAGTTTGATACATGAAAACTGTAGTCCCTCTTGAAATATGTCAACAGAATCGTTAGTAAATGAACCCGGATCCTTCCCTCCAACTTCAGTCCAATGAGCTTTATTAGCTGAAAAGGCAATTAATTGACCTTTATAAAAAATTGGCATTACGAGTCCAACATCTGAAAGGTGTGAACCGCCGCCTTGATAAGGATCATTAATTATAATGATATCTCCTTCTTTTAATTTATCTCCTGGATATTTTTTTAACGTTTCTTTTACCATAAAAGTGAGCATGCCGATAAAACCTGTCACACCATTACCCTGAGTTAATAAATTACCTTCTGAATCTGTTAAGCCACTCGCATAATCTAATACTTCATAAATAATGGGACTCATTGAAGTTCGTGCTAAAGCTACAAACATTTCATCTCCAGCAGATAGCAGTGCATCCTTCACAATTTCTAAAGTAAATGGATCAATTTGCGGATTGATTGCAGTCATTACGCTTCCTCCTTTTCAATAACAATATTTCCATAAGCATCTATATAGAGTGATTGCTTATGATAGATTACGGTAGCTGCAGCTCTTTCTTCCACAATAGCAGGACCACTTATCTTCATTTCAATAGGTAATAGCTCACGATCATATATATTTGTTCTCACCCAGCCATCATTTTCAAAATAAACATTGCGTTGTTCTATTAATGCGTCTTGTAAGCTAGTATGGCGCTCAATCGTTTTTAATTTAGGTTTACCAACCTTCCCAAAGGCCGTCACATGAATATTAACGATTTCTGTCTCTGCTTCTGGTAGTTTAAATGTAAAATTCTTTTCATGTAATAAATTAAAATCTGCAATCGCTTTATCTAACACTCGTTGATTCCATTCACCGCCCTCTACAGGTACCTTCACAGTATGCTCCTGGCCTAGATAACGCATATCTGCATAGCGTTGGAAAAATACATTATCTTTGTCCATACCTTCTTCTTGGAAATGTTGGAATGCCTGACGCTCAATATTTGCCCATATTGAGTTCATTTTTGTTAAATCAAGATTATTCATTCGTTTAATGTATGTTTGAATATAATCATGACGTAAATCTGTCATGAGCATCCCCCATGCGGAAAACACCGGTGATGCGATTGGAATAATAACCTTTTTAACACCTAATTCCAATGCTAACGCAGGTGCATGCATCGAACCTCCCCCACCAAATGCAATCAAGGTAAAGTCTTGAGGGTTATGACCTTTACGAATAGAAATCAACTTTAGAGCATTTAACATATTGGAATTGGCGATACGAATAATTCCAAGTGCCGCTTCTTCAGCAGACATATGAAAATGTTTCCCAATTTTTTCTTCAATTGCATTTTTCACATTGTTCAAATTCACCTCGTAATCAAAGTTCTTCGGTGATAATCTACCAGTTAATAAATTTGCATCCGTTGTGGTCGGCTCTGTTCCACCTTGACCATACGCAACTGGGCCTGGTCGAGCACCCGCTGACTGCGGCCCTACTTTTAATGAACCTGCACCATCAATCCATGCAATGGAACCACCACCGTTACCAATCTCAACAATATCAACAACTGGTGTTTTAATTGGATAACCTGCGCGTCGAGTATCTTTTTCGATATAGTAATCTGTAGAAACTTTTACTTCGCCATTTTCAATCAATGAACATTTTGCTGTTGTTCCACCAATGTCGAAAGCAATAATATTTTTTTCTCCTAGTAATTCACCGAGTACCGCTGCACCTAAAATACCAGCAACTGGGCCTGATTCTACCATATTAATTGGTAAACGCTTCGCATTATCAAATTTAGTGGTACCACCATTTGACTGCATAATATAACTTTGCTCTATATCAATAGTATCTTGTAATTTTTGCTCAAGTCGATCAATATAAGTTGTTGCAGTTGGTTGTACATAAGCATTTAAAACCGCTGTATTAGTGCGTTCATATTCACGCCACTCTTGTGTAATTTCACTGGAAGCGGTTACCTGAACTTCTGGCCACAATTCCTTTATTTTTTCTACAGCTGCTTTTTCATGCTCGTTATTAACATAGGAGTGTAAAAAAGAGATTGCAATGGCCTCAACCTGTTCCTTCTTGAAATATTCAACTATTTCTTCTAGTTCATTCATTTCCAGAGCTGCTAATACTTGTCCCTTATAATTAAGTCTTTCAGTTACTTCTCTGCGTAAATATCGTTCTACAAATGGCTGTGGTTTTTGATACTTAACATTAAATAAATCAGGTCGATTTCCACGAGCAATTTCCAACACATCCCTAAACCCCTTAGTTGTAATTAGACCCGTCTTTGCTCCTTTACGCTCAGTTAAAGCATTGATAATAACCGTTGTGCCATGGATAAACATTTCTAAATGCTGTTGATCCACTCCACTTTTCTTAATAACATCAATGACTCCTTGTTCAAAATTTGGAGGAGTTGTATTACTTTTTTCATAGCCGAAGTTTCCATGTTCATCAACATACACTAAATCTGTAAATGTACCCCCAATATCTGTTGCGACTCTCATTCCATCCACCCAACCTTCCTTTTTTTTAGAAAATCACTGGCGTTAACACACTTAAAACAATACTTTCTTCATTCAAAGGATTTTCCCATGAATGTGGAACTTCAGAAGGATAATGAATTGTTTCACCTTCTCTAAGAAAATATTCTTGCCCATCAACCTTAAATAGGACAGCACCCTTTAATACGTAATAAAACTCTTCCCCTGGATGACTCGATTCTTGATTTTTGTCCATTTGACCCGGGGCCAGCTTCACAAGCAACGGTTCAAGATTTCTTCCACTAAAATGTCCATTAAGTCGCGTATATTCTATCGAAGATGCTTCTAATTTAAATGGTTTGCGATCAGTTTCTTTTACGACATACGTATTATTTGAATCGGACTCAAAAAAGTAGGTGATCGGAACTCCAAATGCATCAGCTATTTTTTTTAGAGATGTAATAGCCAGTGAAGATGACCCCCTTTCTATTTGTGAAAGAAAACTAATCGATAAGTTTGTTTTTTCACTTAAATTCTTTAATGTCATGCCTTGATCAATCCTTGTTTTTTTTATGGTTTGATGAATATCTTCCAAATTGCCACCTCTTTTTTTGATTACACTGTATTTTTTGAAGTATAACTATAATTTTTTTAATAGTATCATATTATTTTCAGAATTGAAAGAATATTTTTAATTTTAGTATTTTCACAAAAATAAAAAACTCCATTCACCGTACTAGTGAATGGAGAAGAGTTATTTTATTAACACATTTAAGCAAAAAAACAATATGCACATAGAACGTGCATATTGCCATGAAATTATGATCGGATTGTTTTTAAAGCGGTTGCCCACGGTACGAGCTGATCTAACATTTGATGAACAGAATCTGCTTGCATCTCTTTTGGTTTAAAGACAGAGCCATTTTCAAAATCAGTAAATAAAGATAGTGCTGGATGCACACGGACATCGGCAACTAGTAATTCTCCAAGAATACCTCGTAAATGCTCAGCTGCACGAGCACCTCCAACAGAACCATAAGAAACGATTCCAGCAGCTTTATTATTCCATTCCACTCGTAAATAATCTAATGCATTTTTTAATGCACCTGTAATGGAGTGATTGTACTCAGCAACAATAAAGACAAAGCCGTCGCATGCTGCGACTTTTTCTGACCAGGCCGCTACTCCTGAAGCATCTCCGCCCGGCTCCCCTAAAAGCGGTAATTTAAAATCAGCGATATCAATTATTTCATATTCCGCATCACGACGTTTTTCTGCCACTTCCTTTACCCATGTGCCAACCTGTGGGCTTACACGACCCTCTCGCGTACTTCCTAAAATAATGCCGATTTTTAACATATGACGCCTCCTCTTTTTCATCCGTTCTTGTGACTCCATCATCGTTCATTGTACGCGATCGCCACTCGTAACCATTTTGGTCAGGAACATACCCCTTTATTCATCACTAATTTGTCAGCCTAGAATAATCAGAATTAAATTAACATAATTTTTTATTTTCTGTCAATTATTTAAACTAGAGGGGCGATTATTTCATTTTAATAGGTTGCTCCAATGCCTCCAATTCCTCCTCAATAGAGGCGTATTGTCTTTCCACTACATATTTGGCATCGGATAGAGCGGCATTATAAATATGAGGAGCAATATGTTCCTTGATAAAATCGAATACACGCTCTGCTTCAAATTCACTAATATCTTCATCACGCTGATTATAGAAAAACCGTTGAATATCAGCCAGTATCATTTCTTGCTGATCTTTTGATAATCGAATAAACAAGTCAAATCTCCCCATTCCTATTCTTTGATTTCTCCTCCATCTTATCACTACCTATAGATTCTTTGCCTATTAAAAAGGCTGAATACTAGTTCCACTAGCATTCAGCCCATAGTGTTGAAAAACAAAACCATCCATAGAATTTATGTGAAAGGTGAAAAAGGATTTCCGTTGCAGGCTACTTGCTTTCCTGTGGGCGAGCGCCGAGCCGCTCCGTTTAGAGGCTCGCCTGTCTCGCTATCCCACAGGAGCCAAGTAGCCTTCCACTCCATAAATTTAGCAAAGGTTCAAGTGAAGGTATTCACTACTCTTTTATGGAGGGGTGTTGTCACACATCACTTCTCCACATTGAAAATAAGAAGCTATCTTTTGCAGAATGGTTGATTGGAGTGGAGCCAGCGTCACTCCTAGGGGATTTAGCGTCACAGAGGAGACCCTGGAGCGAACGCAGTGAGTGAAGCGGCTCATCGGACGCCCCCTGGAAAGGACGCTGGCGGAATGGAAATCAACCCCTCGCCTTTCAAAATTGCTTATTCTGCCGTTGACATTACCTTTTTTCAACAACATAGGCTGAATACTAGTTCCACTAGCATTCAGCCACCATCTTATTGTTTACATTCAAATGAATAGCTAGTGGATAAAAAGTTTTTTTCCTTTGATACAATCGCTTGTCCACCATCATTTTCACATTGCTGTGTCATCGCATCTATTTTCTTATCATTGATCGTATTTGTCATCACCGTCATACCAATGCCAAAAACAGCAATGAATAAACCAATTATAATCCATAACTTACCCGTCTTATTGCCTCCAGGTCTATCATTCGCCACATTTGTTCCCCTCGCTTATACAAATAAAAATGGTTCTGTATTGATGGTTGATTGTACAAATTCAACATGGTATTTTTTATCCTCACATAGTTCAGCCATTTTTTTGGCTACCCCTGCAATCATCACCTTTTCTACATGATGACCCGGATCTACAATTTGCAAATCAATGGCTTGTGCGTCCTGTGCTGTATGGAAGTACATATCACCCGTTAAGAAAACATCTGCTCCAGCGCGTTTTGCCGCATAAATATATTTATTGCCGTCTCCACCAACAAGCGCCACTCTGTTAATCTTCGATTGTAAATCACCAACCACACGAACTGCTGGAACTTCTAACTGCTGCTTTACAAATTCTGCAAATTGTTGTAGCGTCATTTCTTGTGGCAAGTATCCTACTCGCCCCAACCCCATAACATTAGTTTGCTGCTCAAGACGTATCACATCATAAGCGGGTTCCTCATAAGGATGACTAGTAAGCATCGCCTTTAATACGCGGTTTTTGATGGATTCAGGAAATACGACCTCGACCTTTACCTCTTCCTCCACATGTAATTCATCAATAGTGCCAACGAATGGATTTGCTCCTGCTAATGCACGGAATCGTCCTTCTCCAGTCGTCGTATAACTGCATGCTTCATAGTCACCAATACGACCTGCCCCAGCCTTTGCTAGAGCCTCACGTAATACTTCTGCATTGGCAGTAGGTATAAAGACAGCTAGCTTGAACAGATTTTCGGCATACGTTTCTTCTAATATGGAACAATTTTTTAGCTGTAGGGCATCTGCTAGTAGATCATTGACCCCACCTTCAGCTACATCTAAATTAGTATGGGCCGCATAAACAGCGATATCGTGTTTAATCAGCTTTTCATATAGGCGTCCCGCTGGTTGATCTGTGCGGATATTCGACAGACGTCTAAAGATTGGTGGATGGTGCGCGATAATCAGCTCACAGCCCTTTTCTATTGCCTCGTTTGCAACAGCATCATTAACATCTAACGTCACCAATACTCTATGGACAGGTTTATTGAGTGTCCCTATAGCTAACCCAATTGGATCATTGTCCATGCAAGCAAGTTTCTTGGGCGACCATGCTTCGAACACTTGAATGATTTCTTGACCATTCACGGTTTTCATCTTACAAAACTCCTTCCACTAAATGTATCAGAGCCATTAACTCTGCACGCTTTTCTTCAATTTCAGGTGTTTGTTCTGCCTCTTCAATGGATTGTAGCACTCGTTGCCAGTTGTCTTTTTCGCGTAACCATTTTTTCATAAATGCTGGTGATTTGCGTTGGCTTAATTTAGGACCAAATAAAATCTCTGCTGTAGATAGCTTCATTTGTCCTCTTTGCAATACAAGGATTTCATAGATTTTATCATCTTCCTCTAAGATCTCTTCATCCAGAATCGCCCACTGATGTGCTAACGCCCACTCACGAATGACCTTAGCATGAATATTGGGCTGTAAAATAAGACGTGTGACACCTTGAAGCTTTTCAGGATACTTATCTAGGATGGAAACAATCAAAGGTCCACCCATCCCAGCAATTGTGACTGTGTCCACATGGTCAGTCATTTCAATCGCTGCTAATCCATCTGCAAGACGTACGGTAATCTTCTCCGTTAAGCCTTCCTTTTGTACTTGTCCTACAGCTGATTCATAGGGTCCTTTTACAACCTCTCCTGCGATGGCACGAGAAGCAGTTCCCTGATGAATCAAATAGCATGGTAGATAGGCATGGTCACTACCGATATCTGCCATAATAGCTCCTGTGGGAACAAATTTTGCTACTGTTTCTAATCGTTTTGAAAGTTTTTGTGCGTTCATTTTATACCGCCTATCTTCAATAGAGTCCATTAATAGTATGGATGATGTCGTGAAAAAAAACAAATGGAGTTGCCCCACATTTTTTGTGGACAACCCCATTTTTATTATGTAGCTGAAGATAAAAGTAGCTGTACTATGTCAGTACAGCTACTTGTCAGTCATACTATTCTAAAGTAGAAATGTATTCAGCGATTGCTTTTGCTTCCTCTTCAGTTTTCATGTTCGGTTGCATTGGAGTACCTTCGATACCCTTTGTTAAAACTTCAACGATATGGGCTTCATCTAAGCCATGTAGGTTTGGACCCATACTACCACTTAAATCATTACCGTGACAACCGATACAAGATTGTACTAGTGCTGCACCATCATCGTTTGCATCTGTAGTTTCAGTAGTTTCGCCACCGCCCTCATGTTCAGCAGCAATTTCTTTCTTGTTATCTGCACCTTGTAAAGACATGAAGAAAATAAGACCAATACCAAATGCCAGAATTAAGATGTAAGGAACGACTGGATTGTTTTTCATAAGTTTCCCCTCCTCATTTTAAGTCTACTTCTATTATAATATAGAATCAGTCAACATCTAATATTGTACTTCATTAACAAAGAAACGAAAAGCCCTATTCGCTAAGTTTTCCTTTGTTTGTAACAAATTCGACATTTCTGTATCTATTGGATAAAATATGTCTTGCCAACCCCAAAATTTGGTCATATTTATCCTTTTCCATACCATTGTTTTCATTACGATTCTGTTGTTATCATACCCTTTGCACACGTACATATACCAAAAAATTAAAAAATCTGTATGTCTTGTATCAACATACAGATTCTCATGTAATAATAATTTCAATATAATATTTGCTGTATCAAGATAGATTTATGATATAATATCCAATCAGTGCTACTAACCCTAAAACACCTGAGACTGTGAAATATAGCAGTTTCATTTTAATACCCGACCAAAGCCAAATTATACAATTCGCTGCAATCAAACAAAACAAAACCGTATTATTTCCACTAAAATATGTAGTGCAAATACGAATAGACATACTAAATAGCAGAATGGCTGCCAGTACATGAAAAATAGGCGCCAGTAGATGTTTTTTTTGTGCCATTTGCCATGCAGCAATAAATAAGATACATGCCCCTAATCCCACAACCACAGTTAATATCAAAGTCAAAGATTGCATTGTAAAATAGAGTGTCAAAACAGCCATGATGGCGATACATAGACCCACTACTAATAGGACCATTTTTCTTTTTTCTGATGGCAAAATCGCTTGTTTAGGATGTTGCACTGGCTCTAACTCCTCTATATCAGCCCCTTCTGTATAAAGAGCTGCTAAAAAGTCACAATAGTGCTCTGGTAAAAGTTTATTTTGCTTCCAAAATAAAATTTCATTAAGGATTATTTTCTTTCGAGGATTTGTCATAGTGATAGCTCCAAACATTGCTTAATAATGGTTGTATTACAATTTTATCTCACAATTTTGGAAAACACATCTGTATAAAGTCGCAAATCTTTCATTTCCTTCATTCTAATTATCTATTATTGTCGAAAATAAGAAAGTCGAGTAGCGGGGCTTATTACCTTTTCAGTATATAAAAAAGGAGCTATCCCAACTAGGTATATTTACACTAGTCGGATAGCTCCATCTATTTAAATTTATTCTAAGAAATCTTTTAAACGTTTACTGCGAGAAGGATGACGTAATTTTCTTAATGCTTTCGCCTCGATTTGACGAATACGCTCACGAGTTACGCCAAAGACTTTTCCTACCTCTTCTAATGTACGTGTGCGACCATCATCTAATCCAAAACGTAAACGAAGTACGTTTTCTTCACGGTCTGTTAACGTATCTAGTACATCTTCTAATTGCTCTTTTAACAGTTCATAGGCTGCATGGTCAGATGGAGATTGTGCTTCAGAATCCTCAATAAAGTCTCCTAAATGTGAATCATCTTCTTCTCCAATTGGTGTTTCAAGAGATACTGGTTCTTGTGCAATTTTTAAAATTTCACGAACTTTTTCAGGTGTTAAATCCATTTCCTCTCCAATTTCTTCTGGAGAAGGCTCACGACCCAAATCTTGTAAAAGTTGACGTTGTACACGTATTAATTTATTAATGGTTTCGACCATATGAACAGGAATACGAATCGTACGAGCTTGGTCAGCAATCGCGCGTGTAATTGCCTGACGAATCCACCATGTAGCGTAAGTAGAGAATTTAAATCCTTTACGGTAATCGAATTTTTCAACAGCCTTAATCAGACCCATATTCCCTTCTTGGATTAAATCAAGGAATAGCATACCACGACCAACATAACGTTTTGCAATCGATACAACTAAACGTAAGTTCGCCTCTGCTAAACGTTTACGTGCTTCCTCGTCTCCTTGCTCAATACGCTCTGCAAGTGCAATTTCCTGCTCAGCAGATAGTAAATCTACTCGGCCAATTTCTTTTAAATACATACGTACAGGGTCATTTATTTTAACACCTGGTGGTACACTCAAATCGTTTAAGTCGAAAGTTTCTTCATTTGCTTCTTCTTTCATTAGACTTTCTTCTTCAAATTCTTCTTTTCCAATGATTTGAATGTCTTTATGCTTTTCAAGATCCTCAGCAAAATGGAAAATTTCTTCATTTTCCAATTCATAAGGTGTTAGTTTCTCTGAAATTTCTTTCATCGAAATTTCACCTTCTGTTTTCGCTTTTTCTTGTAGGAATTTTTTTGCATCATCTAATGTAATTTCTACTTCTATCTCTTTTGAACGTTCTGACTTGTCCGCCATAAACCTTCCTCCTTCTAAACAACCGAATCGGGTTAAATCGCCGATAACGATTTTCTTAAATGAATAATCTGTTGGGCGATTTCAAGTGCACGTGCATACTCATGCATCTTCTCCGCTTCCTTTGACTCATGCATCTTTTGATAAATTTCTTGCTCAATTCTATATTTTTGAAGCTGACGGATGGAGTCCATTACCTCTGCCTCTGCTTGATCAGGATCTCGCTCAACTAAAGCTGCTTCCATGACAATTTTTCGTAATTCAGCGTCATCCAAAATTTCCACAAAGCGTTGATAATCAGGATGACCATATTCCTCATAAAACCCTACTAAGCGAACAAAAACAGCCATATAAGCATCTCGTACAAATGGCTCCTTTTGCTCACTACGTAATACCCTGTCCACTACATCTATATTATGAAGCATATGAGCCAGTAATAAACGTTCGGCACGTTCGGCTGCGTCCATAGGCTTTTGCTGCTGCGTGACTGGCATTGAAGGCATCTGTGTAGGCATTTCTGATTTTGCAGAACGTACCTGATTAGCCTCCAACTTTCGGAATTGAGCATAAATGGCTTCTTCCGATATATTGGTTTCATTTGATAACTGTCGTATATACAAATCTCGTTCAACTGGTGAGGATCTCCCTACTAGTTGTTCAAGGACTTCTTGAATATACTGAAGCGTATCATTTTCAAATTGAAAGTTCTTATTGCGTCTAGCATGCATCATCATAAAAGCAATATACGCATGAGGATTTTCCAAAATTTGTTCCTTAAATGCTTGTCCACCTAAAGAGTGAATGTATTCATCAGGATCTAATTTTTCTGGCAATACAGCAATATCGACTTTCATGCGCTCCGTATGCAGTAATTGCGCCGCTCGTTTCGCTGCATCAAATCCAGCATTATCACCATCATAGCAAATCGTAATTTGCTCTACTAAGCGTTTTAGCTTTGTGATATGCTGATTTGTTAGCGAAGTTCCCATTGTCGCAACCACATTCATGACACCTACAGAGTTGGCCGCTAAAACATCCATAAAACCTTCCATCAATACTACTTGACGATTTTTTCTGATAGAAGTTCGTGCTTTATCTAGGTTATAAAGCACTTCACTTTTTTGAAATATTGGTGATTCTGGACTATTTAAATATTTCGCTTCTTCACCAGTTGATGTAAGTATTCGACCTGAGAAGGCAATAATTTTACCATTCTCATCTCGAATCGGAAACATAATACGTCCTCTAAAGCGATCAAAGTAGCGTTCTTCTCCCTCTCGCTTAATGATGAGGCCACTTTCCGCAATTTCTTGTAAGTTATAACCTTTTCTTTCAAGCAATATTGTTAATGCTTCAAAGCTTGGGAGAGACCAACCAATGTTATTAGATTCTATAAGTTCCCTTGTAAATCCTCTTTCTAGCAAATAATTTAAAGGTTCTTCGCCATCCTCTGTATTCAACAGTAGATGATGAAAAAAATCTGCTGCAAAAGCGTGTGCTTCTTTCATCCTTTCTTCTGCTTTAGATATCTTTTTTGTTCCCTCTGGAAAGCTTGGCTCAACATCTAAGTGTATGCCAGCACGTTCCCCAAGTTTCACAACGGCATCAGGAAAAGAAATGCCTTCTATATCCATTACAAAAGTAATAGCATTCCCCCCTGCACCACAACCAAAGCAATGAAAGATTTGCTTGTCTGTTGATACAGAAAAAGACGGTGTTTGCTCTCCATGAAATGGACAGAGGCCAAACCAATTTCGCCCACGCTTGGTCAGCTGCATGTATTCACTAATCACATCAACGATATCCGATTGTGTACGAATCTGTTCAATTACTTCTTCTGGAATCTTCCCTGCCAAATCCATCACCATCTTTAATATTTGCGTTCTAGAAACACAATTCGCTATTCGTTTTAAAATTCCTTTATTTCTCGACAAAAAATTAGGATTTTTCTCTTATAAATATTTTTACCACAATTTTATTATTATAAAACAAAAATTAGTTTTTATCTATACTATTTTCAAAATACACTCAAAAAAACCGCCTCTACTAACCGAGGTGGTTTAAATTTCCATCTTATTTACGAGTAAAAATATGTTCAATGATCGTATTTGCAGTCTCTTCGACAGCTTTATTAGTCACATCAATAACTTGACAACCTATTTTACCGACAATTTTTTCAAAATGTTGTATCTCATCTAAAATCCGTTCATGTTGTGCATAGATAGCATCATCATTTAATCCGAGTGACATTAATCTTTCTCTTCTGATAAAGTTTAACTTTTCAGGTGAAATGATTAAGCCAAAGCATTTTTTCGGATCTATTTGTAAAAGCTCTTCCGGTGGCTCTACCTCTGGTACTAAAGGAACATTTGCCACCTTATATTTTTTATGGGCTAAATACTGTGAAAGTGGTGTTTTGGATGTTCTTGATACGCCTACGAGTACGATATCAGCCTGTAATAACCCACGTGGATCTCTGCCATCATCATATTTTACCGCAAATTCAATGGCTTCAATTTTTTTAAAATAATCATCATCCAACATATGAACAATCCCTGGCGTTTCTAATGGGTTTTCTTCCATAAAGGTTGCCATAGTTTGTAAGGCTGGTCCTAAAATATCTACTGCCTGAATTTTTTCTTGCTCACATAAATCATGTAATAATTTACGCATTTCTTGACGAACTAATGTATAGACGATAAATGCTCGTTGTTGGGCTGCAAGGAAAACAATTTTACGGATTAGCTCCTCGGACTGAATGTGAGGAAACCGACGAATCACAGTATTTTCTAAACCCGGTCGGAACTGGCTAATAACCGCTTTGGCAACTTGATCACCAGTTTCGCCGACAGAATCAGATACAACAAATACGCGTAGTTTTTTCATGCAGCTCTCCTTCTAATTTAGACGTTTTGTGCAAGAGATAAGAAAGCTCGTGTAATCGTTGTTTTTGTAAGACGACCTACTATGGTTAAACCACCCTCCTGTGGTTCAACTACTGGTAGCGAATCAACTTCTCGTTCAATAAGCTTGTTCGCTGCAACAACTAATGAATCTGATCTTTCACAGTACGAAATATTTGGCATACGTGTCATAATAATATGTACTGGAATTTTATTTAAATCCTGCGTACCAATACTTGTACGTAGTAAATCTTTGCGAGATAGTACGCCTGTCAAAAACTCATTCTTATCTACGACAAAGAGTGTACCAACATCTTCTGAAAACATAAAGCAAATTGCATCATAAACCGTCATTGTTTCCGGGACCACGACAGGACCTGAATGAAAGTCTTTCACTTTTAAATTGTGAATACTATCCAATAAATTAATGGATGTTTTTTTACCTGAATAAAAATAACCAACTCTTGGTCTCGCATCTAAAAATCCTGCCATCGTTAGAATCGCTAAATCTGGTCTTAAAGTTGCTCGTGTCAGATTGAGACGTTCCGCAATATGTTCCCCGGTAATAGGGCCATTTTCTTTCACAATCTGTAAAATGTCTTCCTGACGTTTATTGAGTTCGATTGGACTCACCGCCTCAAATCTAATAGTGTTATACTTATGCTCAATTATTATATACTATTTTAATAATTATTGCGAATTAAAGAACTGCATGCTACAATATTGACACATACGCTTGCTCTATCTGTATTTTCGAGCAAAATTGCGTTATACAGGCGATGATGGGAAAAAAGTATCTGTTCCATTCAATAGCGAGTAGAAGATGGTGAAAGTCTACACAGCAACAGAGAAAAGGCACTCCTTGAGCTAACTTTTTGAAAAGAGGTTTTAAACATTCGTTTAAAACAATCAGGGTGGAACCGCGGGTCTTAGCACTCGTCCCTGGGCATACATTGTGCCCGGAGACGGGTGCTATTTTCATTTAGTATCTACTACTAGATGAAATAACTTTAGCGTTTTACCGCTAAAAGAACAATATGAAAAACTTAGAAGGAGGCTATTTTTATGGCTAACAAATCAATGGAAACCATCGTATCATTAGCAAAACATCGAGGCTTTGTCTTCCCTGGTTCTGAAATCTATGGTGGTTTAGCAAACACTTGGGATTACGGTCCACTAGGTGTCGAATTAAAAAACAATATTAAAAAAGCATGGTGGCAAAAATTCGTTCAAGAATCAGAACACAATGTAGGTATTGATGCTGCGATCTTAATGAACCCAAAAGCATGGGTTGCTTCTGGTCATGTTGGTAACTTCAACGACCCAATGATCGACTGTAAATCATGTAAGGCTCGTCATCGCGCAGATAAAATTATCGAGGATGCTGCATTAGCAAAAGGCGATGAAATCATTGTGGATGGTATGACATTCGATCAAATGAAAGAAACAATGATTAAATATGACGTAGTATGTCCGGATTGCGGAAAAGCGGATTTTACAGATATTCGTCAATTCAACCTAATGTTTAAAACGTTCCAAGGTGTGACGGAATCTTCTACAAACGAAATTTATTTACGTCCCGAAACGGCACAAGGTATTTTCGTGAACTTCAAAAACGTTCAACGTTCTATGCGTAAACGTACACCATTTGGTATCGCACAAATCGGTAAATCTTTCCGTAACGAAATTACACCTGGTAACTTCACATTCCGTACACGTGAATTCGAGCAAATGGAGCTAGAATTCTTCTGCAAACCTGGCGAAGATCTCCAATGGCACGCCTATTGGAAAGAATTCTGTAAAAATTGGTTACTAAACTTAGGCATGAAAGAAGAATCTATGCGTCTTCGTGACCATGAAGATGATGAGCTATCTCACTACTCAAATGCTACAACAGATATCGAATTCAAATTCCCATTCGGTTGGGGAGAGCTTTGGGGCGTAGCTGATCGTACAGATTATGACTTAAAACAACATATGGAACACTCAGGTGAAGATTTCACTTATATCGATCCTGTATCAAACGAACGTTATGTTCCTTATTGTATTGAGCCATCTTTAGGGGCTGACCGTGTCACATTAGCATTCCTATGTGATGCCTATGATGAAGAAGAGCTAGAAGGTGACGATAAACGTACAGTTTTACGTTTCCACCCTGCACTAGCACCATTTAAAGCTGCTGTTCTACCGCTTTCTAAAAAATTATCTGATGAAGCGGCAGATGTTTGGGCAGAGCTCCGCAAAGCGTTCCCTGTTGATTTTGATGAATCACAATCAATCGGTAAACGTTACCGCCGTCAGGATGAAATTGGTACACCATTCTGTATCACATACGATTTTGACTCAAAAGAGGATGGCCAAGTAACAGTACGTCATCGCGATTCTATGACGCAAGTTCGTATGCCAATTGCAGAAGTAAAAGCATATATCGAAAAACATCTTCAATTCTAATCGTTTTGCTGAACAAAAGAGGGAGTAGCCAGTCTGGCAACTCCCTCTTTTTATGCTTTATATGTGGAAAATAAGCGCTCTTGCATTTTTTCCTCGAATGAAAACTTTTTCATGCTCATCCCTACTAAGCTCACTAGTATCTCTTCAATATCAGCTAATGAATAATAAAGAAAGGCACCTTCTCGCATTGGACGAACTCGTTTGTCAACAGTTTGTTCCTCTTCAATAAAATAGGCGACATTGACATCACAATGCCCCATCAATTGTGTAATACGTTGATCATCACCTGGATTGATAAAGAAAGGTACTATTTTATCGATATACAAAATACTTTGCACAAGTTTAATGAAGAAATTTTCACGTAAGGAAGACTCCACCACTAAAATGGTCGTTTGTTCATGCTGATAATCCATATATAATACATTTAATTGCTCTTCTAATAGCTTTTTTAAGATACTAATAGAATTTCTATATTTCGTCATATCTGTTTGTATTTCTCGTGTTAGCAAACGTAGTATACGAAACGCTGGTAAGAAAATTTTTAAGACAATTTCTTTAGGATGTAAATGATCAATTAATTTACTAAAATGAATTCTCAGATTATTCTCATCACAGCGGATTAATTGCTCCACAAATAAGTTAAAAATCTCTTCGAAGCTATTCGCCCTGTAGTCAATCATCTTCGTAATTTTCACACTATAGTTTAAAGGCAAGTTCATAGATTTTTGCTCATCTAGCAACCTCACCTTTGGTAATGTCGGAAATAAATCATAAACTAGCTCTACTTGTGCACTACGATTATCCGATAGCATAACAACCGAGTTGACTGGGTAAATGCCTAAACATTCAACAAACTTATGCATAAAGTTCTCATTATATAAATGACGATCCCTGTATAAAACAGCTAATGCATCTGTAGCACCGTAGCCAACATGGTAGACTCTTTTCGATGTCATGGCTGAATACACATCAATAATTTGTAATAATTGCACACCATCACTCATTTCATCTGCACAAAGTTGATTTGGATAGCCCTTCCCTGCAAAGCGTTCATGATGATCTCTCGCTAAATAGGCAATGTCTTCCTCCTGATATTCTATTAGTAAGTCATAACCTTTTGTTGTATGCGTTTTGACGATTTCAAACTCATCTTCAGAGAGTTTGCGCTTTAAATTTAATATTTCCTGCGGTATAAAGACCTTCCCAATATCGTGGAATAAATAACCTCTTGCTAATGTTTCGATATCCGTTAAACCTAGATATCTAGCAAAGATTGTCCCTAACACAAATACATCAAATGAGTGGACAAATGAATATTCATCCCATTCCTTTAAGCGCATAAGTAGCTCATAGCGATGTTTTTTTTCTAAAATTTTTTCAAAAACACCACGTACATAAGCCGTATCTTGCATGCTTTTCAGTATTTGTCCATATCGTAATTCATGCACAACATTCTCCAACGTTGTCATAAAAAGCTGACTTACCGTTTCTTTATATTCATCTACTGGTTCAGTTTTTTCAATTAATGGAGCAAATAAATCTTCATATTCTCTTGTTCGTTGAATACTTAAATCATGAACAACTCGAACTGAATCAGATGGTAAATAGACTGACAATTCATCTACTTTTCGAAGTTTAAGTAAGGCAATAATTCGCTCCGTTAAAACTAAATCTTTTTTAGCTAATAGACGATAGTCTGAGAAAATATCTTCAGCTAATATATCATTCGCTTCAACTTCCTGAATACTTAAGGTTACTTTTCGTAGCATATTTTCTGCCACATACGCAATGTACTAAGCACTATGTGACTCCCTCCTTCTTCCATAGGACTGCGTTATTCTGATAACGTATCAATGACTCCTCGCTTTCGCACAGATGAATATGTCCTGATTTTTCCAAGCTTGCTTGAAAAGCTTCTTTTTTAAAACCGTGACATCTAGCGGAGGCTTTATCTTGATTCAGCCAGTGTTTAAATACCCGTTAAAAACAGCAAAACAAGCATTTATTTTTCCCTATAGAGAGGGAGGCTTTTGTACCTAATGTTGTGCTTTTGATACAAAAAAACATTTGCTGAATCAAGATAAAATACGTTTTGCTGATAGAGGCTTCCATTTCATAGGCATGTCTAAATTGATCTAGCGTACATTTGTGTCGATGGGGATGAAACGACTAAATTATATTTTTAAAATATAAATACGATTATCTATATTTATTACAATATCATAGGTTAAAATACCTTTTCAACTAGTATATGGGACTCAAGTGATCGGTTTCTACTATTAATATATTGAAAACTAAAGAAAAACACAAAACCTTTTACCTATTATTTTTCATTTATCATCGAAATAAAAATTAATAAAAAGTCAAATAGACCCTTTATTCAAATTTCACAATCATAACTTTATTATATAAAACTAATTTTCTATAATCATTTTAATTTGTAAAAATTGAAATTTTATTCATTTACAATCCGCCTCTCATTCCCTTAAAGTATAACCAACGATGCTACTATTGACCTATCCAACTCTCTCCATATAGATGTATAGTTCAAGAGGCAAATCAAGTTTTTTCGTTGCTGTTAAACATTTAATTACCAGTAATGTCATGCTCAAGGATGATATTTCCTCTATTCGCAGTTCCAACTTTTTGGTATAAATAAGGTATTATAGTTAGTATTAGCTGTTAAATAATGAATAATTAACATGCTAAAGACATCCCCCTTTTTAACATTCAATCGTCCGGAAGTTTGAACTGATACATAGGAAGGTCTGAACGAAACATTCATACTATAAAATTTTATATTGTACTATTTGGAGGAATTCAATTGAAGTCTCAACGTTTATTTCAACTAGCCATGGCATCTGCCTTAGTAACAAGTGCGATTGTTATCGCACCACCAGCATATGCAGCATTTTTTCCTGATGTTAATTCATCCACTGAAGAAGGAAAAGCTATCATTCAGTTAGCAGAGCGTGGCATTATTTCTGGTTATATGGACGGAACGTTTAAACCTGCAAACCCCATTACACGCACACAGGCTGCGAAAATTTTAGCAGGTATTTTAAAATTAGATACAGTTCATGTAAAAAATCCTCAATTTAAGGACATTAAACCTGGCGATGAAAATTACGGAGCGATTGCCGCATTAGCCAATGCAGGAATAATTAATGGGGCAAATGGTTACTTCTACCCAAATCAAAATATTACACGCGAACAAATGTCAAAAATGATTGCTAAGGGCTTTGGATTAACGAGTCCAAGTAATACACAATTGCCATTTACAGATGTCAAAAAAGGAACTGAATTCGAACCTCATATTAAAGCTTTATTTGCCAATGGCATTACAAAAGGAACGTCAGCCACTACATACGGTCCAAAGAGTCCTGTGAAGCGTTCCCAATTGGCTGCCTTCGTTGTACGTGCTGAAAAAATGTTAAGCAATGCAACCGTTTATGCAAGTCAATTTAAACAGGACTATATCTTTGCGTCTTATGGTGGTCTTGAGCCAGCAGAGGATATTTTCACATGGACTGAAGAGGAAGATATGACAGAGTCTATCACGATTACCCCTATAAAAGAAGGTACGGGCAAATTAGTGATTACTGGATTTACTGATGATTCAGAGGACTTTACAACTATTTTTTATTTAGTTCATGTAAAAAATGTCAATGGAAAACTGAAGGTAACGCTTGAGGAAGTAAAGGAAGAGGATTATACAGAAAATTCACCACTTGATTTAGCAGAAAGCAATTTACCATTCGTGCCAACTGAGGTAACAGTTCAAAATATGAACGGGCAAGCACTTGCATCGAATTTATACAGCTTTAATCAGAATGATCAAACATTAACTATCTTGAAAAATGGACAGTTCATTGTTACATTTTCAGATGGGACACAGCAACAAAAGATGGCGGCTGATGTGTATGCCTATGACTTTGTTCGCGGTATTGATTTGTACCATTTAACTGACGAATTAACACTATCAACGCCAGTATTACCTTTCGAGCCAGCTAGTGTAGCTCTTGAAGTTTTTGACTTTGAGCCAGCGCCTGTAAAAGCAACTATTCTTAATGGACAACTACATGTTACACCAAAAACAGAAGGTATTGCCATTCTTCATCTAACAGGTAAAAACGAGGAAACAGTCTATCTCTATGTGGAAAGTAAAAAAATTGCTGGACAATGGGCTTTTCTATATGAATTTGATATCTGAAATAATTTTTTAATAGCACAAAATGCCAGAAGAACATTATGAGTCTTCTGGCATTTCATTTTTAGATCGTATTTGCAATTCAGGCGTTCGCTCTAGTTGCTCAATAAATTTTTTCGTCTTAAAGCGGATACCTGTTTGTTCTTCATAGATGGTTGTAATAATTTTTTTGATGAAATATTTTGTTTCTTTTTTTAGCTCTATTTTTCCGATTTGATCGATTGGAACAGTATAAAACATACGTATAAGCTTCAGTTGTGTTGGTGTTAAACGAATGATATAGGGGTCATACTGATAACAGCGATGACATAAAAACCCTCCTTGTGCAAAGGAAAAAGCAAATTCCCCATCGACAGCACCACACGCAGCACAGGCATGTAAAATAGGTTGCACACCTGTATAGGGTAACATTTTCCACTCAACAAATAGTGTGATAGCTTCGGGATCATAGCCTTCCTCAATTGCTTGTAATGCGTGTAATAATACATCAAAAGCAAATGGCTCTGGTTTCCCTTCTTCCACGACACGTTCCACCAGTTCCATGATATAGCTAGCATAGGCAGTGGCCATAATATCTTCACGAATATGACGCATCGAGTTCAAATGCTCTCCTTGTTGTAATGTCCCCATACCAGTATGATGTTGCACCATAAACATGCCATAGGTAAAGGGTTGTGTGACGGACGCCAATCGACTAGAAGGCTTTTTTGCCCCCCTAGCCATTGTAGCCACTTTGCCAGCTTCTCGTGTTAGCAGAGTGACAATTTTATTGGATTCCCCATAAGCACGTACCTTTAATACAATGCCTTCCCATTTATGAAGCATAGTTCTCCTCCTTTCCTAAAAGAGCTATCCAAGAAAAGAGAGCTATCCAAAATGCTTTGGACAGCTCAAAGTAATACCTCTCAATTACACTCAGATTTTACTGAGCAGACGATTTGAAAAAAGACCTCCAGGAGGCAATCTATAACATCTGCTGAAGTCTATATTTTTAATTCAGCAGGCGTTTGAACATCTGCTAAGAAATTCACCCGATAAACACTGCTGGATTAGGATCACAACAGCTTAATATTCATCATCACGGAATCCAAAATCGCGTAAATGTGTAGATTTATTACGCCAATCTTTTTGTACCTTAACCCATAGCTCTAAATAGACTTTTGAGCCTAACAGCATTTCAATATCCTTTCGTGCACGTGTCCCTACTTCTTTCAGCAAGGCTCCACGTTTCCCAATGACAATGCCTTTTTGAGAATCGCGCTCCACAATAATCGTCGCGGCCACATGAATTTTGTCAGCATTTTCTTCATCACGGCGAATTTTATCAATCACCACTGCAATCGAGTGGGGAATTTCTTCACGTGTTAAATGTAAAACTTTTTCGCGTATCAGCTCTGAGATGATAAATCGCTCAGGATGATCCGTCACTTGATCTGCTGGGTAATATTGTGGTCCTTCTGGTAAATATTTTGCTAACGTCGCTAATAAATTTTCTACATTATTCCCTTGTAGTGCTGAAATCGGTACAATTTCTGCAAAATTATAGCGCTCTTTATAGTTCTCAATAATCCCTATTAATTCGTCTGGATGAATGGCATCAATTTTATTGATGACCAAAAAGACAGGCGTCGGATTCCCCGCCAACAATTCTAAAATGAATTCATCGCCTTTACCAAGTTTTTGCTCAGCATTGACCATAAACATAATAACATCCACTTCACGCAATGTATTTTTAGAAACTTTCAGCATGAAATCGCCTAGTTTATGTTTTGGTTTGTGAATACCTGGTGTATCAATAAAAACCATTTGGCTATCATCTGTTGTCAGTACACCTTGTACTTTATTTCGTGTTGTTTGTGGCTTATCACTCATGATCGCAATTTTTTGGCCAATGACACGATTTAAAAATGTCGATTTTCCTACATTTGGACGACCAATAATGGAGATAAAGCCTGACTTGTAGCCATTGTTAGTTTCCTGCATTCTCTAAATCCTCCGTCGTAAATGCAAACGGTAGTAATTCGCCTACCGACGTTACCGTCACATCACCTTTTAAGTTCGTTAAATAAACAGGCATAGTTGGCGCACAAAACTCCATCATTACCTGACGACATGCTCCACACGGTGCGCATGGCCCGTCCGTATCAGCAACAATGGCAATGGCTTCGAATTCATAAATGCCCTCTGATACAGCTTTAAAGAACGCTGTACGCTCCGCACAATTCGTCATACTATAGCCTGCATTTTCAATATTGCAGCCGTGAATGACCTCTCCCTCTTTTGTTAAAAGAGCTGCACCTACTTTAAATTTCGAGTATGGAACATAGGCTTTTTCACGTGCTTTTTTTGATTCCTCTAATAATCCTTGCATATCCACTGTCATCTATACAAATTCTCCCTCACATTATGGTTTATTTTCATTAAGAAGACACTCATTTCCATTAAAACCATTTTGGCAGAAAGATGAGTAATCCGATTATAGCACTGAATAGCGCAAATACAAGCACTGCACCTGCCGCAATATCTTTCGCCTGCTTAGCAAGTGGATGTATCTCTGGGGAAGCTAAATCAACCGCCCGTTCGATAGCTGTATTGATCATTTCCAGCGCAAACATTAGTGCTATTAATAGTAGCACAATATACCATTCCATACGAGATAAACCTGTCCAATAACCAGCCATTATAACAATGATTGCACTAATTATATGTGATTTTAAATTTTGTTCTTTACTTGCTGTGATAATGCCTTCCAATGCATAGCCAAAAGATCGCAAGTATTTGCGCAAATCCATTTAGTCTCGCCCTAAGCCGAAAGTTTGTAAAATTTCATCTTGCTTTGTAAACATTTTTTTCTCTTCTTCTGGCTCCATATGGTCATAACCAAGCAAATGTAAAAAGCCATGTACAGCTAAAAAACCTAATTCTCGTTCAAAGGAATGATTGTATTCCTCAGCCTGCTCTTTGGCACGGTCTGTAGAAATGATAATATCACCTAGTACACGTGGCATTCCTTCAAAAGTTACCTCGATTTCCCCTTCCCCTAGCTCCTCTAACGCAAAGGAAATGACATCTGTAGGCTGATCCTTGCCACGATACTCACGGTTAATATCTTGAATCGTCTCATTCGTTACAAACGTCACTGAAACCTCAGTTTCTGGCTCAATATTTTCAATACTCGCTGCATGCTGTAAAAGCTTTTCAACAAGCTCTGTATGTGGTGTAGCCACTTCATTTGTTTCATCTGTAAAATCAATTGTTAAAATCATAGATCCTCCTACTTATCTGCCTTTGGATATTCAATACGTGAGTGGAAAATACCATTCAACGTTTCACAAAGAACTCTCTCTATACATTTTAACTCTTTTATCGAAATATCGCATTCATCAAACTGATTATCCTGTACACGATCATCAATGATCGCTCGTACTAGCTTATGAATTTTTTCAGCATTCGGCTCTTTCATTGAACGAACTGCTGCCTCAACACTGTCAGCAACACTAATAACCGCTGCTTCCTTAGTTTGTGGTTTTGGACCTGGATAACGGAGCTTTGCCTCATCAATGCTTTTTCCTTGTTCCTTCGCTTTAAACAAGAAGAACTTTAATAAACTTGTACCATGATGTTGTAAAGCGATATCGATAATTTCTTGCGGCATTTTATAGCGTTTTAACATGTCGGCTCCATCTGTTGTATGGGCGATAATAATTTCTGCACTTGTCTCAGGCGGTAAAGAATCATGCGGATTAATACCTGACATTTGATTTTCAATGAAAAAGGCAGGACGCTTTGTTTTACCTATATCATGATAATAACAACCAACACGCGCTAGTAAACCATCTGCACCAATTTCTTCACAGGCAGCTTCTGCTAAATTCGCTACCATTACACTATGATGATATGTCCCTGGTGCTTCCATTAGTAATTTTTTTAATAAAGGATGATTAGGATTGGATAGCTCAATTAAACGCAGCGACGATAATAAGCTAAATGCTGACTCAAAGAATGGTAAAAGTCCCATTGTTAATGCCCCTGAAAGCAAGGCAGATAACATAGCTGCAATCAAGTAAAACACTAATTCTGGCAAGCCGTAGGATGATTGTGTCATGAGTAAATAAAAGGCGATAAATGCCATGTTGACAAGGGAAATCACACCAACTGCATGTAAAATATGTGAGCGTTTTTCCACACTGCGCAAAAAGAACAGGCTTGCAAGCCCTCCAAAAATAATATACAACGTAATTTCCATTTGCATAACAGATGAATAGCCTTCTTGAAAAATAACACCTGCTGAGGCTGCGGTCATAACGGTAATGAGCACAGCTGCTCGTTCATCCGCTAATAATCGTACAAGCATTGTAGCTAATGCCGTCGGGAACAGAAAGGCAATCGTTACATCAAAGCCACCAGACACTAAGCTAATAAATTTCATGAGCAGGATTGACAACGTATAAACAATCACTGTCACTAATAAGGCATTGCGTTTTTTTCGTTCGTCAGCATCCCAACGCTCAAATAAAATATACATAAACATCATTTGCAGTAGCGTTAAAATAATAAGTCCAGCAATTGGCTTCAAGGATGCTTTATTACTTACCATACCCAATAGCTCTAATTGTCGGTAAGCCTCATTATCAATAATTTGACCTTCCTGCACAATGATTTGTCCTTGTAAGATTCGTGTCGGCTCGACGCTTTCCTTCGCCTGCTCTTTGCGAATTTTCGTTTGGTCTTCGTTAATTGTTTCATTTTCAATAATACTTGTACGCCCTATTAACACGACTGTATTGAATATTTTATCAGGATACCCTCGTTGCCCTCGAATCTTTGTCTCAAAATCATTTTGAGCCACAAAGACATTTTCAGGTCGGATAGACTTTTGTAAATAGTCCTCTACAAATTTGGATAATTGCGTACTAGTTCTGTTTAAATCTTCATCACTTTGCACTAACAGACCTTCCAACTGTGAATCTGTAAAGATTAATGGCATCTGGTCTTCATCTATTGATTCGAATTTTTTGCGAAGCTGTGCAACTTGATCGGCAATAGGTATAGGTTCCTTACTGTTTGCAACATCCTTTTTCACTTCTAGTACATAATCAAACAATGATGTTACAATCGCTGCTCTTTGCTTGGCGACATCCTCCGAAAATTGATAGACTGAATCCACTGCATTGGCGGCTTTTTCCCGCTCTAGCTGCGTCTTATAAGTGTCTTCAATCGTTTTGGTAGATCGTACGGTTTCAGGCGCAAGCTGTAGTGGTTTGAAATCATATGTAACTCCCTTAACATTGCCATACATAAACGCAAACTGTAGGCCGCCTGTTAAAATGAGAATGATGATAATAAAGTAGCGAAAACCGATAAGCTCTGTAAATTTTCGAAGTTGTTTCTCCATTTGGCACCTCCTCTATCTACCTACTATCATACCAATTCAACATACATTTTTCTCGAAAAATGTATAAGAAAGCAAAAAACAGCTATACAATTTTGCATAGCCGTCACATTTTTTCCCATATTTTGATTAATTTCGTAGTTTAGCTATTTGCTTTGTAATGATGATTTTAAAACACTATCACATCTGGCGCTTCGCTTGCCGGGCAGATTTTTTAAACCTCGTTGCCCCTGACGCTTCGCTTACGGGGCAGACTTTTTAAACCTTGTTGCCCCTGGCGCTTCGCTTGCGGGGCAGACTTTTTAAACCTTGTTGCCCCTGGCGCTTCGCTTGCGGGGCAGACTTTTTAAACCTCGTTGCCCCTGACGCTTCGCTTACGGGGCAGACTTTTTAAACCTCGTTGCCCCTGACGCTTCGCTTACGGGGCAGACTTTTTAAACCTCGTTGCCCCTGACGCTTCGCTTACGGGGCAGACTTTAGAATTGCTTCGCAATTCTAAAGTTGCTGTTCTTCGTAGGCTTGGATGATTTTGGCTACGATTGGGTGGCGTACGACATCGCCTTGTTCTAATACTTGGAAATGTATGGATTTTACATATTTTAATGTACGCTCTGCTACAATCAAGCCAGATTCCGTATTTTTAGGTAGGTCAATTTGCGTTTTATCACCTGTAATGACCATTTTAGAACCGAAGCCTAGACGTGTTAAAAACATTTTCATTTGCTGATGTGTTGTATTTTGAGCCTCATCCAAAATAACAAAGGCATCATCTAATGTACGACCACGCATATAAGCTAATGGCGCGATTTCTATTGTTCCGCGTTCAATCAGTCTTTGTGTTTGTTCAGCCCCGTAAATGTCGTTTAAAGCGTCGTAGAGAGGTCTAAGATAAGGATCTACCTTTTCCTTTAAATCTCCTGGCAGAAATCCTAGAGACTCTCCTGCTTCAACAGCAGGGCGAGTTAAAATAATTCGCTTTACATGCCCATTTTTAAGTGCCTGTGTTGCCATGACTACCGCTAAATACGTTTTCCCAGTACCGGCTGGACCAATACCAAAAACAACGTCTTTATGACGGATTGCTTGTATGTATTCTCGTTGACCAATTGTTTTTGCACGGATTGGCTTGCCTTTCGTCGTGCGTGCTATTTCTTCATCATAAAGTTCTGCAAAATATTCAATCGTGCCTTTTTGTATCATTTCAATCGCTGTTGTAACATCCCGTTGATCAATATTAATTCCTTTGCGAATGACCTTCAATAGTGCATGCAGAAGTAAGGTTGCCTGCTCCTTAGCATTTTCTTCACCAGCTAGCTGAATTTGCTCACCGCGCGTAATGATATGAACATTTAGTGCTTCTTCGACTAATTTCATATTTGCATCTGAAATACCGAGTAGCATAACCGCTTCGTTTGGATTATCCACCTGTAATACAGTTAACTGTTCTGACATAATCATTCTCCTTGTAGGCCTTGTATTGGACTTGCAATGTTTTCATTGACTAAAAATAGAACTTTCCCTTCAACTGTACCATTCCCCCACTTTGCCTGTAAAAGGTTTTCTTTCTTGATCATTGTTTTTGCAGGTAACGAACGTAACACTTTTTCATGCAGTAGAGGGATTAGCAATGACTCTATTTTCGATTCATCAAGCTCCACTTGCATCGTATTTGTCTGTTGTTCCTCTACAATCGAAACATAGGGGTCTAACCAATTCGGTAAATCCTTCTTTTGTACATAATCTACTTTTTCTTTGTGTATCCCCTTTAGCAATACTCGCCACTGCTTTTGCTGCACAGTTTCCATTGTAATCGTTGTTGGGATTTTGAACGAGCATTCAAGCCAATAGTCTGCAAATACCTCTCCCTTAGCCCCAACATAAACTTGATCTGTACCACTTTCAATAACACCACTCACAAGGACGTCTCCCTCATAGGCTGTATCATTTATTGAAATTTTCCGTTCACCATTTTGTATATTAAAATGAGTAATGACACCACTTTTCGTTGCGACTAAATGCGAAGCTAATTTGTCATTCGATTGCTCTGTTTGCTTCGGTGATTCCTGAGGTCTCAGTATTACTCGTCCGCCGTGTTTATCAATATGCACCCATGATAGCTCTCGATGTTGCTCTAACAGCTTTTGACGTATGATGGTATTGGAAGGTAAACTTTTTTTAGAGAGCGGTGTTTCTAGTTGAAAGGTCTCTTGAAAGGTTTTGCCTAGCCGCTGCTCCAGTTCGGGTGTCGCTGCCTCGATGTCCACTCGCCAAATGACTTGTGCGCAGATAATAGGAATGACAATCATCAAGGTTAAGCCAAGCAAAGTCCAAAGCTGTGCTCGGAAAACTTGCAGCTCATCTGCATAAAAAACAGCCATTTTCAAACGAAACTGTCTTCGAGCACGGCGAATTTTTGGTAAGTAATGCATAGTTGTTTCAAAGGAAACTTCTTGCTCACGAAAGACTACACGCTTTAACGGAACATGCTGAGCATGCAATGCTTGAATAAAAGGATGAACATTTTCATGGCGCTTTATACGTATAATGATAGGCCGATTATTCCACATTTTAGCTCACATCCATATTCTTTGCCTTTTTCATCTGAAGCTCCTGTAGATTATCAACAGAGAGATGAAGCATTTCTTCTTTTAGAGCATTAATCTTCACGGAATCTGCATTGACAGTAATATGATAATCTGCATAAACAAACGAACAGGTCGTAGCATCTGCATGGATAAACCGATAAGGTCCAATAATTTTTAATGATTCGTATTCTAACAATTCGAGTAGTGGCGTTAATTGAAATAATTTTTTCATAAAAAATGCCTCCTTCTTCGGCAATATATGCATCGAAAAAGGAGGACATGCTAGTTATTTTCTTTTTGCTTTAGGTGGTCCTAATATTTCAGCCATTACGATCGCTTGCATAAGATCGTTTTTCGATTGAGGTAATTGAAAAGCCGATGGAGTACCGACAGTTTGCACCTCTTTTTTCCCAGTAGCTAGACGTCCTCTACTTTCTCGAATAGAAGTACGACTAGGAACATCCGTTGGCATAACTGGCGGGGCCATATAGCTCGGTATTTCCTGCTTCACCTGTTCTTCGACCAACTTTTTAGGCTCTTCGGCTTTCTCATTTTCAGGAATCCAATCACCAATAAACTCTCGTGCAAAATCTTCAAAACTTTGCGCTCTCCCTGCACGATGCGGCGTTGTTTCCGCCATAACTGGAGGCTCTGCCGCTGTATCTTTATTAAAAGGAGGCATCTGTTTCTGAGGCTTTTTATTTTTTGATTTTCCGAAAATAGAGCTGGCTATGGCAATTAAGGCAAGAATTATTAATTGTTCCATATGTTAGTTCCGCTCCTTTCCGTTTTTAAGCATTTGGATCATTCGTGTCTGGCTTATCAGTGCTTACTTTTGAAATCGAATCGCGCATCGCCGTATCCGCTTGAATATTACGATAATTCATGTAATCCATAATGCCAAGATTACCAGAACGTAATGCTTCAGCCATAGCCTGTGGTACTTCTGCTTCAGCCTCTACTACTTTCGCCTTCATTTCTTGAACACGGGCAATCATTTCCTGCTCATTCGCTACAGCCATTGCACGGCGTTCTTCAGCTTTTGCCTGAGCAATGTTTTTATCCGCCTGTGCTTGTTCAATCTGTAATTCTGCACCGATGTTTTTACCGATATCTACGTCGGCAATATCAATGGATAAGATTTCAAAGGCTGTTCCTGAGTCCAAACCTTTTGATAATACTGTTTGTGAAATCATATCAGGATTTTCTAATACTTCTGTATGGTGCACAGCCGAACCGATTGTCGAAACAATCCCTTCACCAACACGGGCAATAACTGTTTCTTCACCAGCACCACCGACTAAACGCTCGATATTTGCACGCACTGTAATACGTGCCTTTGCTTTAACTTCAATCCCGTTCATTGCTACACCTGAAATAAATGGTGTTTCAATAACTTTTGGATTAACAGACATTTGAACCGCTTCTAATACATCTCGACCAGCTAAATCAATCGCTGCACAACGTTCAAAAGATAGTTCAATATTGGCACGGTGAGCTGCAATTAATGCATTGACAACACGGTCAACATTACCACCTGCTAAATAGTGACTCTCTAACTGATTAATCGTAACAGGTAAACCTGCTTTATGTGCTTTAATCAACGGATTGACAATTCGAGAAGGGATAACTCGACGTAAACGCATCCCAATTAATGTGAAAATACTAACACGAACGCCTGCTGCTAATGCAGAAATCCACAGTGCTACCGGTACAAAGGTAAAGAATACCGCAAGAACAATGAATAAAATAACCAGTCCAGCAATTGGACCAATTAAAGCTAAATCAAAACCCATTTTCTATTCCTCCATCTCTTTATCTGTTTGTCTCACAACAATACGTGAGCCTTCAACTTTAATAATTTCTACATGTTGATTGGCATCGATATAGCCACCTTCTGATACAATATCAATGCGTTCACTACCAAGTACCATTGTACCTGATGGACGTAGTGGTGTAAGCGTTTTCCCAATTTTTCCTAACAGTTCTGTGCGATTGACATTGGACACATACCCTTCTTCTGTCGTAGTTGCATCCATTAACACGAGCCTGTTTAAGACATGCATTTTTTTTCCGAAAAATTTCATCAGAATCACCATTCCTATCATCGCTATCACAAGCGCAATGAGAATTGCTACTATCATTTGCATCATATTTGCACCTGCCAGTATCAGACTTAGTAATATGAGCACGCCACCTAAAATTCCCACAATTCCTCCGGGGACAAAAAACTCTGCAATTACAAGGGCTAAACCAACTATAAATAACAATAATGTTTCATAACCAGCGAAGCCTGCAACCATATGTCCAAAGAAAAATAAACCAAGAGCTGATAGCCCCATTATACCTGGAACGCCAAATCCTGGCGAATATAGCTCCATCACCAGCCCTAAACTTGCGATAGACAATAAAATGGGTACAATGATTGGATTTGTAATAAAACGAGCCAATTTTTCAGAAAATGTTGGTTCGATGGGAACAATATCACTACTCTTTAGATTTGTTTTCGCTAAAAGCTCCTGAAAATTTTTAACCGTTCCTTCAGAATAGCGAACCTCCAATGCCTCTGAAGCAGATAAGGTTAACAAATTCTTTCCGCCAGCACGGTATTCTGGTAGTTCATAGTTGGTATCTGCCATTGCTAATGCATACTTAGGATCGCGACCTGACGTTTCTGCCGCTGCCTGCATTTGAGCAAGCCAAGCACTATTAGCTTTTAAATCTGCTGCATTACCTGCTGAATCAATGACCGCTGCTGCACCGATTGTTCCATTCGGCACCATGTAAATCTCATCCGCATGTAAGGCTAAAAAAGCACCAGCTGAATGCGCATCCTTATTAATATAAGCAATTGTACGTATCTCCGTTGCATCCATAAGCATGGCGATATCACTTGCAGCATTCACAAATCCGCCAGGCGTATGTATATCTAAGATAATCGCCTCTGCATAGTTTTCTTCAGCCTCTTTAAAAGCTCGTTCTAAAAATGCATGAAGCCCTCGCTCTACTTCATTATGAATTGGAACATGGTAGACCTTACTACTTGCAAAAGCTGACGTTAATGGAAACGCTAACAAAAAAGTCATCCATATTACTAGTAAATAGCTGAGGATTCTCCGTCTTCGCATCTTTTTCCCTCCCTTCTAACATGCTTCTCCCTTGTATATACGGTCAATCATGCGAAAAGTTTCACAAATCTTAAAATTTTTTAAGTTTATTTAAGATTCATTTCCTTTGAATGATTGACACTTAGTATGCTACAAAAAAAGCCGAATGAATCAATAAGATATCATTCGGCTTTTTCATATGTACGTAAGCGTGAGCAATGTAAAATACCTGAAATCAATCCTCCATGTGATTAATTTCAGGTATAATTTTGTCTGCTCAGTGAATCATACAATTGCGTGTTATGAACGTAGGGATTTTTAATGGGAAATTAAATTACCACTTACGTTTACGTGCAGCTTCTGATTTCTTTTTACGTTTTACGCTAGGTTTTTCGTAGAACTCGCGCTTTCTAACTTCTTGAATTGTACCACTTTTTGATACAGTACGTTTGAAGCGGCGAAGAGCATCTTCAAGCGATTCGTTTTTGCGAACGACAGTTTTTGACATCTCTCTTTCCCTCCCTCCGAACACACGTCAATACACAATTAGGCAAATTACCTTCTGTTGTGTACTAAAAAATTATATCGTATTGTCTAATAATGGTCAATAGAAAGTGTGCGAAATTATCAAGTGAATTTTTGGTTTTATTTTTGTTAACTTATTCAAATTGTATTTAGCTAGCAATAGATCCAATATTTATTCTTCCTTCTAGTAAAACATGATTTATTGACAAACAAAAAGGCTGTTTCAAGTCCCCCTTGATCCAGCCAGCCACTTTTTAGAAAACTTTCTTCTGATCTCTATCATCTTTTAAAATTTCAACAGCCTCTCTAAAACGCTGGGAATGGACAATTTCCCGTTCACGTAAAAACTTTAAGCTATCATTTAAATCCGTGTCATCTGATAAATCAATAATCCATTGATAGGTGGCACGCGCCTTTTCCTCAGCAGCTATATCCTCATACAAATCTGCAATAGGATCACCCTTAGCCTGAATATAGGATGCTGTAAATGGTACCCCTGAAGCATTCTGATAAAATAAAGCACGATCATGATTTACATAATGGTCGCCTAGACCAGCCTCCTTGAGCATTTCAGGTGTCGCATCTTTTGTTAGCTTATAGATCATCGTGGCAATCATTTCTAAATGTGAAAATTCCTCCGTTGCTATATCAGTTAAGAGCCCTACCACTTTGTCTGGTATGGTATAGCGCTGATTCATATAGCGAAGGGCTGCTGCCAGTTCCCCATCTGCTCCTCCATATTGCTCAATTAAAAACTTAGCAAGCATTGGATTGCATGTACTAACTTTTACCGGATACTGGAGCTTTTTTTCGTAATACCACAAAAATTATTCCTCCTAGTTCTTTTGATTAGACCTGCCATGGCCACGGCGTATCAATCCAATTAAACGGATAATTCGAATAGCTTCTTCCAAAATTCATGAGCGGTCCATATTTCTGTTCGAAATCAACTTTAAGCTTCATGCTTTTCTCTGTATTTTCATTAAATTGCTGGATGGCATCATAATCGTGTGGATGGGTGTCTAAATAGAGGTTTAATTCCACAATGACGAAATCAATTGCCTGTATTTCTTCTAATTGCTTATAAAATTCAGGCGGCATCTTTTTAGTCATGCTTCACCCCTCCTTTTTAGGGGAAATGGATACGGGCTAAATAACTGTGGCCAAAGTGTTCCTGCCATTAGAGCTTCTCGTGGGGTTGGGAATTGTGGTAGTCCAGGTGGTTGAAAACCCATATATAATTGTGGTGGTGTAGCAAAGTATTTTACTTCGATAGGCTTACAAGGATCAAAAGGGCTAATATACGGTCTCCAAGCCTTATACTGTGTAAACATGGCATCCTCCTTTCTGTCTTCACATTCATCAGTGGAGTATATGTGCGGAAAAAAATATTATGTTTATTCGACACAAAGAAGCCATAAGCTCATGCAAATCTGTGCAAGAGCTTATGGCGTTAAAATTAGTAATTGGAATCAGCAATTAAGCCATTCATAATGGCAACACCAGAGCTTGCTCCAATACGTGTAGCACCAGCTTCTACCATTTTTTTCATATCCTCTAGGCTACGAACGCCACCTGAAGCTTTTACGCCCAATTCAGGACCTACTGTTTTTCGCATAAGAGCAATATCTTCTGCTGTTGCACCACCAGTTGAAAAACCTGTTGATGTTTTCACATAGTCAGCACCTGCTGCCACAGCTAGCTCACATGCCTTCACTTTCTCTTCATCTGTTAATAAACATGCTTCAATAATCACTTTCACAAGTGCTCTGCCTTTAGCCGCTTCTACAACTGCTGCAATATCAGCTTGTACATGCTCATAGTTTTTATCTTTTAACGCACCGATATTAATGACCATATCTACTTCTTTTGCACCGTTAGCAATCGCATCTTTTGCTTCAAATGCTTTCACTGCTGGTGTGTTGGCACCGAGTGGGAAGCCAATAACCGTACAAACTAAAACATCAGACCCTTGCAATAATTCGCTACTACGTTTCACCCATGTTGGATTGACACATACTGAAGCAAAGTTAAATTGCTTCGCTTCTGCACATAATTTTTCAATTTGTTCCTTTGTTGCCTCAGCCTTTAATAATGTATGATCAATCATACGCGCAAAATTTTGTTCCATTGTTAAACGCTCCTTCATTAAGCAAGATGTACGTACCTCTTCGAATCATACCATTTTTTCTCGTTGCCGTCTAATTTCTTTCTTAGCCAATTATTCATTAAATGCTATGTCATTGTTTTTTGAAACTCTACTAAATGAAAATCCGCAGTGAATGGCTTTTCTGACCCTTCCTTATGCCAGTCGTGATAAACGCTCAGTAAGCTTATAAATGACTGATATATTCTCTTCTATTTCTTCTCATTGTAACAAGAAAAGTGGGATATTCATCCAATAAAAAAGGATTGCCTCAAAAGCAGGCAACCCTTTGCATATTAATTAACTGTTTCTAAAACACGTACAAATTGTCCTTGTGAGTGTGGATAGCCTGCTTGTGTAATTTTTACTTTTACAAGCTGTCCAATCAGACTTTCTGGACCTTCAAATACGATTTTCAAGTAATTATCAGTATAACCTGTTAGAAGACCTTGCTCTTCACTGCCATCATGCACAAATTCTTCAGGAATCACTTCTAATACTTGATCTTCAAAACGAGATGCATATTCTTTTGCCAGTTGGTCATTTAAAGAAATCAGACGGTGTACACGTTCATTTTTAATGTCTTCATCAATTTGATCCTCCATGCGGGCAGCTGGTGTACCTGTACGTGGAGAGAATGGGAAGACGTGTAGTTCAGAGAATTTATGATCACGAATAAAGTTGAACGTTTCCATAAACTCTTCCTCTGTCTCACCTGGGAAACCAACAATAACATCAGATGTTACAGCTAAATCTGGTAAAGCTTCATGTAATTTCGTTAAACGTTCCCCGAAAAATTCCATTGTATATTTACGACGCATACGTTTTAACACTGTATCAGAACCCGATTGGATTGGAATGTGTAAATGATTAACGACAATCTTCGACTCACGAAGGACTTCGATGACTTCATCCGTCAATTGACTAGCTTCAATGGACGAAATACGAAGACGTTTTAAGCCTTTTACATTAGCCTCTAAATCACGTAGTAACTGAGCAAGATTATAATCTTTTAAGTCTTGTCCATAGCCACCCGTATGAATACCCGTTAAAACAATTTCAAGATAGCCAGCCTCAACTAATTGCTGGGCTTGATGTAATACTTCTTGGGGATCACGAGAACGCATTAAGCCACGTGCCCATGGGATAATACAAAATGTACAGAAGTTGTTACAGCCTTCTTGTATTTTTAAGGAAGCACGTGTACGGTCTGTAAATGCTGGTACATCTAATTCCTCATAAACGCGATTTTTCATAATATTACGTACGGCATTAATCGGTTGTCGTTCTGAACGATATTGATCGATATAGCCTAATAATTTCGTACGATCCTGTGTTCCTACAACAATATCTACGCCAGGAATCGCCATAATTTCAGCTGGGGATGTCTGTGCATAGCATCCCGTTACACAAATAACAGCATCAGGATTTTGTCGAACTGCGCGACGAATCACCTGACGAGATTTCTTATCTCCAGTATTGGTAACTGTACATGTATTAATGACATAAACGTCTGCTTGATGATCAAACTCTGTACGATCATAGCCATCTTCTTTGAACAGTTGCCAGATTGCTTCTGTTTCGTAATGATTTACTTTACAGCCAAGTGTGTGAAAAGCCACTTTTGACAAGGCTGAACACCTCTTTCATTCAAATTCATAGGATATGGCAGACAGTGCATATAATGGCGCTGTTTCTGCTCGTAAAATTCTTGGTCCTAATGACATAGTTTGAGCGCCTGCATGTAACAGCGCTTCTGACTCTTGACGAGAAATGCCCCCCTCTGGACCAAAGATTATAAGCATTGATTTCGACTTCTTATCATACACGTTTTTTAGCTTCTCCGCAAACCTTGTGCGCTTTTCAGCCTTTGCATCCTCTTCATCTGCAATAAAAACGGCATCGAATTGATCTATTTGTTGTAGGAGCTGTTTAAAGGTAATTGGTTCAAAAACCTCTGGGATATGTGTGCGATGGGCTTGTTCTGCGGCCTCTTTAGCAATTTTTTGTAATCTTTCTTGCTTTTTTGCCCCTTTTTTCTTGTCCCATTTCACAATGGAACGTTCAGCTTCAAATGGCTGTAATGCAAACATCCCAAGCTCCGTCGCTTTTTGTGTAATTAGCTCTAGCTTATCGCCCTTTGGCAAGCCACAAGCTACTGTTACATAAATAGGTAGCTCCGGTGAAGGTATTGTTTGATCAGTCGCTTCAATCACGACCTCATCCCCTTCAAACCCTGCGATTGTACATATATGAGCGGTGTTTTGTGCAACAACAACGATTTTGTCGCCCTGCTTCATCCGCATTACTCGCTCAATATGGCGTGCATCTTCTCCGCTAATACGTGCATTTTCTATGGCTGTTTCAATAAAATAACGTTGCATGCTACACAGTCCTTTCTAGCAAGACAGGAAAACGCCAAATCACAAGCACACGGCTTACGATTTGGCGCTTCTTCAGTCAGGTTATAGCGGTCGACGAGCAATAATAGCTACCCAATCTTCCATTAATAATACTTCTTCAATCACAAAGCCTGAAGCTTCTAGTGCTGCTTTGACATCATCACGTTTTGCCCCGATAATGCCTGAAGTGACATATAATCCACCTGGTTTCACAATTGTAAATGCGTCGTCAGTGAAAGACATAATGATTTCGGCCAAAATATTAGCCACCACCACGTCTGCTGGTTCTTTGACAGTATCTAATAAGTTACCATGGAATACCTCTACCTTATCTTCTACTTTATTCAACGCCACATTTTCTTGTGCCGAACGTACAGCTACCTCGTCTAAATCGAGAGCATGCACACTTTTAGCACCAAGTAATGCTGCACCAATAGATAATACACCGGATCCTGTACCGATATCGACAACTGTATCCTCTTCTTTAATGACCTTTTCAAGTCCTTGTAAACACATCACCGTCGTTGGATGTGTACCTGTACCAAAAGCCATACCAGGATCTAATTCAATAATCAGTTCATCTGTTGAAACAGGTGTATAATCCTCCCATGTTGGTACGATTGTAAAGCGTTCAGAAATTTTGACAGGATGGTAGTATTGCTTCCAGGCAGTTGCCCAATCTTCCTCATTGACTTCAACAATGGAGACAACATTTTCACCGATATCAATGTTAAAGTTCGTCAAGTTTGTGATGGCTGCTTTAATTTCTTCGACCGTTTCATTTAAAAAACTAGACTCTGATAAATAAGCTTTGACAATGACGCCATCTTTCGGAAAATCATCTTCATTTAGCGCATAAATTTCACCATATTGATCTTCACGTGGCTTCGCAAATTCTGCAGAATCTTCGATGACAACACCACTTGCACCTGCTTCATGCAAAATATTCGAAATTGCTTCTACCGCTTCATTTTTTGTATGAATGGATAATTCAGACCACTTCACGTAGCTCTTCAGCTCCCTCTAATTATTCACCTTGGAATTTTTTCTTAATTTTATCGAATAGTGAACTACCTTGTTCTTCAGGGATATCGCCACTAATTTCAGCAAATTCTCGTAGTAATTGCTTTTGCTTTTCTGTTAATTTCTCAGGTGTCATGACTTTGACCGTTACATACTGATTCCCCATACCATAGCCATGAACATTTTTAACGCCTTTATCTTTAAGACGGAATTGGGCGCCTGACTGTGTGCCAGCTGGGATACGTAATTTGACTTTACCATGCACTGTAGGCACTTCAATTTCATCTCCAAGTGCGGCTTGAGGGAATGTCAACTTCAACTCGAAGTAAATATCGTCCCCATCACGTTCAAATTCTTTATGCCCTTGAACACGGAACATAATATATAAATCCCCTGCAGGACCACCGTTAATACCTGGTTCACCTTGACCCGATACACGAATTTGTTGTCCATCATCCACACCTGCTGGAATCGTCACTTTAATTTTCTTGCGTTTTTGAACTTTTCCTTCTCCACGACAAGTTGAACATTTTTCTTTAATGATTTTACCTGTACCATGGCAAGTCGTACATGCACGACGGTTCATCATGCGACCAAACGGTGTATCCACTGCTTGGTTGATTTGTCCAGCCCCATTACATGTCGAACATGTTTCTGGCTGTGTGCCTGGCTTCGCTCCTGAGCCATGACATGTTTCACACGTTTCATCTTTCGGAATTTCTATTTCTGTTTCTTTCCCAAAAATAGCTTCCTCAAATTTAATATTCATGCGATATTGTAGATCATCGCCTTTACGTGGCGCATTTGGGTCTTGACGGCGACCACTACCACCGAAGAAAGAGCTGAAAATATCCTCGAAGCCGCCAAAGCCGCCGCCTCCAAAGCCACCACCAAAGCCCGCATTCGGGTCTTCATGACCAAATTGGTCGTAGCGTGCTTTTTTCTGGTCGTCGCTTAATACTTCATATGCTTCAGCGATTTCTTTGAATTTTTCATCTGCACCCGGCTCTTTATTAAGATCAGGGTGATATTGTTTTGATAATTTACGGTATGCTTTTTTAATTTCATCTTTAGAAGCTGATTTTGTTAAACCAAGCACCTCGTAATAATCGCGTTTCTCCATGATTCACACTCCGCTCTGTTTGCATAAAATCTATTGTAACATGCAGTTGTTAAAACTGCCTTATTTTTTCGATTAATCATCCCATAAAATTGAGGTTTTCACTTCCTAGCAGCTAACGTATGCAACTATTCCATAAATGGTGTCATTTACGTGAAGCGATCACAACATCATGACAAAAGCCAAAGCCGCAAGCGGTCTTTGGCTTTTTCACTTAACTGTGTTACTTCCTATTTATCATCTTTTACTTCTTCGAAATCAGCGTCTACAACACCGTCATCTTTTTTACCAGCGCCAGTGTCTGCACCTGCGTCGCCACCTTGAGCCGCTTGAGCTGCCGCTGCCGCTTGCTCATAAACTTTCATCACTAGTGGCTGTAATACGCCTTCTAATTTTTCTTTTGCTGCTTTAATGCCTTCTAATTCACCAGCTTCAAGCGCTTTTTTCAATTCATCACGAGCGTCTTCAACAGATTTTTTCTCATCTTCTGTAATTTGCTCGCCTAAGTCAGCAATTGTTTTATCCACTTGGAATACTAATTGGTCTGCTTCGTTGCGAAGATCTGCTTCTTCTTTACGTTTAGCATCCGCTTCAGCATTAGACTCTGCGTCTTTTACCATGCGTTCAATTTCTTCCTCTGATAAACCAGAATCAGATTGAATCACAATTGTTTGCTCTTTGTTTGTACCAAGGTCTTTCGCTTTGACAGATACGATACCGTTTTTATCAATATCGAATGTTACTTCGATTTGAGGTACACCACGTGGTGCTGGTGGAATATCTGCTAATTGGAAGCGACCTAATGTTTTATTGTCAGCTGCCATTGAACGCTCACCTTGTAGAACATGAATATCTACTGCTGGTTGGTTATCAGCTGCTGTAGAGAATACTTGTGATTTAGAAGTAGGAATTGTTGTGTTACGGTCGATTAATTTTGTGAACACGCCACCCATTGTTTCAATACCAAGTGAAAGTGGTGTTACGTCAAGTAATACTACGTCTTTTACATCACCTGTTAATACGCCACCTTGTACAGCAGCACCCATAGCTACTACTTCGTCAGGGTTTACACCACGGTGAGGCTCTTTACCAGTTTCTTTACGTACCGCTTCTTGTACTGCTGGAATACGCGTAGAACCACCAACTAAAATAACTTGGTCGATTTCAGAAGTTGAAAGACCTGCATCAGATAATGCTTGACGTACTGGTCCAACTGTACGATTTACTAATGGTAATGTAATTTCGTCAAATTTTGCACGAGTTAAAGAAATTTCTAAGTGTAAAGGACCTGCTTCACCAGCTGTAATGAATGGTAAAGAGATTTGTGTTGATGTTACACCAGATAAATCTTTTTTCGCTTTTTCAGCGGCATCTTTTAAACGTTGCATCGCCATTTTATCTTTTGATAAATCAATACCGTTTTCTTTTTTGAATTCAGCTACTAGATATTCAATAACCGCGTCATCGAAATCATCCCCACCTAGTTTGTTATCACCAGCTGTAGCTAATACTTCAAAGACACCGTCACCTAACTCAAGGATAGATACATCAAACGTACCGCCACCAAGGTCAAATACTAATACTTTTTGGTCTTGGTCTTGTTTGTCTAAACCATAAGCAAGTGCAGCGGCAGTTGGTTCGTTGATGATACGCTCTACTTCTAGACCTGCGATTTTACCAGCATCTTTTGTAGCTTGGCGTTGTGCATCATTAAAGTAAGCAGGAACTGTAATAACTGCTTTTGTTACTTTTTCCCCTAAGTAATCTTCTGCATAACCTTTTAAGTATTGAAGAATCATAGCCGATACTTCTTGTGGTGTGTAATCTTTATCTTCTACTGTTACTTTATCAGCTGTACCCATTTTTGATTTAATAGACATAATTGTATTAGGGTTTGTTACAGATTGACGTTTCGCTACTTCACCAACTTGACGTTCACCATTTTTAAATGCAACAACAGATGGTGTCGTACGGTTACCTTCTGGATTTGGAATTACTTTTGGTTCTCCACCTTCAAGTACAGAAACGCAAGAGTTTGTTGTTCCTAAGTCAATACCAATAATTTTGCTCATTAAAATTTCCTCCTATTATGTCAACGCAAGGGATGCGTTTTCTAACTAATTTTAATTGACTAAATAGTACAAGGACTATTCGTTCACAGATACCATTGTTGGGCGTAAAACACGATCCTTTAAGATATACCCTTTTTGGAGCTCGCGTAAGACAACACCCGTCTCTTTTTCACTATCTTGTTCTTGCATAACAGCTTGGTGAATAGTTGGATCAAATTGCTCACCTTCAGCTTTAATGACTTGTAGACCTTCTTTTTCTGTCGCTTCAATTAAAGAGCGGTACACCATTTCAATCCCTTTAATGATGGATGCAGTTTCTTCAGAAGTTGTCTCTACTTGTAGAGCACGCTCAAAATTATCAAGAACTGGCAATAAGTCAGATAGTAGGTTTTGCGCACGGTACTTCTCAGCAGCCTCACTGTCTAACTGATGACGACGACGCATATTATCGAAGTCAGCACGTAGACGTAGGTGACGATTTTCCTCGTCATCTAGCTTTGCTTGTAGCTCAGCCAGCTTCGCCTCATACTGTTCTTCAATAGATAATTCTACTGCTTCTTGAACTTCTGATTGTGTTACTTCCTCTGCTGTCGTTTCAGCTTGTACATTTTCTTGTACTAAATCTTTGTTTTCCGTTGTTTCCGTCACTTGAATCCTCCTCATTATCATTCACTACGATTTTTCATAAAGGCTTGTGTTAAATCCAAGCGCATTATGTCTAATAAAGCCACGACACGCTTATAATCCATACGTGTTGGGCCAATGATAGCAATGGCTCCTTGTTGGTCATCACCAATGGAATAGGTAGTGGTAATGACACTGCAATTTTCCATTTCTAATTGTTTATTTTCTGAGCCTATCCGAATATGAATACCTGATTCGTTCGGATGGAAAAGGGACTGCACTTGGCTAGTCGTCTCCATCAAGTCCAAAATCATGCGAACCTTATTTAAATCATGGAATTCTGGTTGGTTGAACATATTCGTTTTCCCACCATAGAAAATTTTACTTTCTGAATTATGCATTGTTGCTGTTACGAGCGCGCGAATAAAATCATCCGCTGATCTAATATGTTGCTGTAACACGGCTAGCACTTCAGCTTCAAGGCTTTTATGGAGATCTTCTAAGGATACACCAATCAGGCGATCATTTAAGATATTGACCATTTTCTCTAAATCAGAAGCGGTAAAATCTGGCGGTAAGTTGAACATGCGATTTTCAACATGCCCATTATTCGTTACGATAATTGCTACTGCTGTATCGCTAGAAAGAGGGACAATTGAAAATCGTTTGACACGATGCCTTTGAACATCAGGTCCTAAAAGTATGGAAGTATACGATGTCAGCTCCGATAGAATGTTGGCTGACTTTCGGATAATATGCTCTACTTCTACTAGTCGATCATTAAAAATTGATTGGATTTGTTGAATGTCCTTCGAATTAATGCCTTGAGGACTCAACAAATGATCTACATAAAATCTGTAACCCTTTTCTGAAGGCACTCGACCAGAGGAAGTATGTGTTTTCTCTAAAAAGCCTAATTCCTCTAAATCCGCCATTTCATTTCGAATAGTGGCTGGACTAAATGTAATCCCTTGTTTTTTGGAGATTTGGCGAGAACCTACCGGCTGTGCAGACACAATAAAGTCGTCTACAATGACTTGCAATATCTGTAACTGCCGATTTGTTAGCATGATTATCACCTCTGTTAGCACTCGACTAAGAGGAGTGCTAATACTATTATTAAGTTATCAAATCCCACATTTTATGTCAACGATATCGCTCAATCTTCTAGCAAAAATTGTTGAAAAACTTCATTGCCCACAAAACGTCCTTTTCTAGTTAGACGAACACCCACCTTATCTTGTTCTAAAAGATCTTTTGAAACTAAATCTTTTATAACAGTCTCATAATGAGCAGCCATTGGTGTTTTAAATTTTTCTTCATATATAGTGTGCATAACCCCCGCTGTTTTTCGCAGCCCTAAAAACATTTGTTCTTCTCTTTTTTCCGCTGGAGATACTTCATGTTCATGAACAATAGGTAGCTCATTTACAAAAACAGCATCCATATATTTTCTTAATGGACCATGATTGGAGTAACGTATGCCCTTTAAATAACCATGGGCACCAGCCCCAAACCCCGCATATTCATCATTATCCCAATAAATCTTATTATGCTCTGAATGGAAGCCTGGTTTTGCAAAATTACTAATTTCGTATTGTTGAAGTCCATGTAAAGCCATTTGCTGCATCAACACATCATACATATCTGCTTCGAGATCTTCCGTTGGTAAATACAACTTGCCTTTTGTGTATTGATTATAAAAAATCGTTTTTGGCTCTACAATAAGAGAGTAGGCAGAGAAATGGGGCAAATCAAGGGCAAAAGCTTTGTCTAATGAGTCCTTCCATTGAGCCATCGTTTGCCCAGGTAAACCATACATTAAATCAATGCTAATGTTTTGAAAGCCAATTTTTCTAGCCAAAGCGATTGTTTCATAAACATGGTCATTACTATGAGTGCGTCCAATCTTCTGTAACAGCCCTTGGTCAAAAGATTGCACACCCATGCTTAGACGATTGACACAACCATCAAACAACACTCGCAATTTTGCCGCAGACAATTCATCCGGATTAGCCTCTGATGTAAATTCTGTCACACTCTCCATCGGAATATACGTATGAATATACGTTAGTAGTTTGTCCAATTGCTCCGGTGATAAAGCAGTTGGTGTCCCACCTCCAAGAAAAATCGTTTCGATATTACGAAAATTGTCCGGATTTTTTTGTGTGGCAAGAGCCATCTCTTTACCAAGTGCTTCTATATATTCATCCACTGGTTGGTTTTTAAAGTAAAATTTATTGAAATCACAATAATTACAAATTTGATGACAGAAAGGAATATGAATGTAAACACCTCGTGCCATAGCAATCCCTTCTTTCTCGTTAAGTCTTTTCCATTTCTACATTATAACGAATCAATAGAAGGAACGCTATGAAACCATCTAGCGAGTTTTCCATACATATCTGCAAGGGTAGCTTCTTTTTCATTTAGTTCTAGAAAAAACTGCACTCCGATTGTTAGCACGTTTCTAACAAATCGGAGTGCAGTTTTTCATATATAACAAATGACTACAACTTTATTCTTTTTTTATTTTGATGCTGTCAGCAACTTTACTGCCATCCTTCTTGACAGGAATTAATGTATAATTTTTTTCTGTTAAATAAAGTGCATCTACGCGACTTCCCCACTTTGTCCCCTCTTTATTTAATGGATAGGGTGTAGCAAAGTTCCATGATTGTCCTGCCTTTGATTGGATTTTAAAGTAAACTGCATCATTGACAATGCTTTGATCGGCATGAAAATAAATCGTTGTTGAGATGGGTGTGGAGACAACTTTATCAATCGTTATTTCCTGTTGATCGACATGATTGACTTTTTTATTAATCACAAAGATTTTTCGATCTTCTTGTAATTGTTCCTGAGAAGCCTCTACCTGAAATTCCCAAGGTTTATCAATCGGTGTTTCTACATTCCAATCTTTATAACGAATAGCTAATGCTAAATCTTCGTCTGACGGAAAATCATCCATTTTGATACTATTGTATATGGTATATACATTTTTAGACTGGACAATGGATTGACCTCCATTACGAACCATATAATCTTTCCCATTGACGAGTATTTGAGGGAAGAAAAATATTTGGTGTTTTGGTGTAAATGCTTTCACAGGCTCAAAGGTAGCATTCAGTAAAATTTGATTGTCATCAATAATCACTTCATTTAACGTTAAACGCCCTAAGCTATTGCTTGCTGTCTTCCCTACCTCTGTTTTATAGGCTTCAAAATCCACATCTCGATTCCACCACAAATACAGCAATGATCCACTAACGACCATCAATAAAAAGATAACAACTATTCCTCGTTTTTTTCTGCGTCCTCGATTTTCCTTATCCAAATCCACTACTCGCAGTATATCATTGGACAACCGTACACCTCATTTTTATAAATATCGTTATAATTCATTGTAGTTTGTAACAAAGCATTATATAACCTTGTTTAAAAGCAAGACAGGACGAATCCATTATGTATAAAAGGAATTTTTACATTCCTTTATGCTGATGACGAACTTTATTGGCTATTTGCATTAAATAGTCCACAAAGAGATCATCTCTTACTAACCACACCTGATAATTTCGCTTTAAAAACCACTCCGCTTCATGAAAGCTAGCAAAGTTTTGCGCTAATGGCGTGTTATTCTTTTCAATCCCCCAGTCAATATCGTCGCTTGAAAAAAGAATAAACACATCCTCTTGCTGATTTTTATAAAATGTTCCAAATGAAGAAGCCTTTAAATTATAACGATTCCTTTTCGCATCCTCTGGAATAGGCTCTATGTGGAAGGTTGCCAATACAAACTGTTTGTAGGCTTCCATCGTTAAAGAGCAGCCCGCAGCCTTTTGATGTCCGCCTCCACCATAAACAGCGGCAATAGCTGACACATCTATATGGTCATGAACCGTTCGAAAGGATATTCTTTTACTGCCCATATTGATCATCGCAATATAATCAAGATGCATGTTTTCCTTACCTAATTCATTACCAAGCTCAGAATGATAGGATTCCGCATAAACAACGCCAGCATAAAAGTCGCCCAAATTGGTTTGCACAAGTTCTCGTTTCTTCCGCCGAATATAACGCTCTATTTTTTCTTCTTCCATGCTTAAAATTTTCTTTTCAAATTCATCAAAATCAAAGCGATCACTTGTTTTTAAACGATCCAGCATTTTCTCTTCAAATTCTTCAATGGATACTAGAAAAAACAGTGCATTTAATCGTTGCGCTTGAAAATTGCCGTTCTTTTCCCATTCCCATGTATCATATTGTCTTACTAACTCTACGAATTCTGAAATGGCGGCTGTTTTTTCTAATAAACCATGGGTCACCAAGTACTGATACAATAAAGAAGTAGCGGACGTTAAATAGCCATGCTCATCTTCAATTAAAACCTTTCCCCATTCATACTGATTGAAATGCAGCGCTGTTTTATGATGGTCCAGCAATTGTACATTCCCAGTTGCCTGATAATAGTCCTGAATCCTTTTTTCATTTTCTTCGTTTGGAGAAAGATCTGTAATAAACAAAAATGTTTTCTGTTGATCATTCTCCAAAAAGAATTCTATTTCACGGTCAAGTGCCGTAATAGAATTGTAGCGTATCCTTACCTTATCGTTAAAAGCAAGCTTTGCTAAAATCCCACACCCTACTCCATCTAAATCATTATGTGATAATAATTTATACATCTCTTCACCTCCCATGTAGTATGGTTATTTTTTTGTGATTCAAACAGAAAGTGGTAGCTAAAAATTGCAGTACGGACAAAGCGTCATTGAAATTGGATTCAAGTTAACATACATTTAAAACATGATATCGATTTGGACAAAGAGAGGAGTCTGTTCATGAAACGGAAACTAATTACTATTGGCATAGTTCTTCTACTAATGTGTGCTTTCGCATTTTCAGCTTATAAACTAATGAACGCTCGTAACTATCAATTGTTTGGCAATATTACTTCTCATGTTGACACACAGGAAAAGGTGGCTGCCCTGACATTCGATGATGGACCAACTGACAAGACAGACGCTATTTTAGCGTTACTAGAAGACTACCAAGTAAAAGCAACGTTTTTTCTAATTGGACAGGATATTGAGAAGCATCCAGAAGAAGCAAAGAAAATTGCAGTAGCAGGCCATCAAATTGGCAACCATACGTATTCGCATAAGCGTATGGTATTGAAAAGCCCTTCCTTTATTAAAAATGAAATAGAAAAAACAGATGCACTCATTGCTAGCATTGGCTATCAACAAACACCTTTCGTCAGACCACCCTATGGTAAAAAACTAATCGGCTTTCCCCATTATTTACATAAACATCAACGTGAGACCATTACATGGAACTTAGAGCCCGATACGTTCTTTACAAAGGCAGAGGAAAAAATAAATTATGTGAAAGAAAATATTCAACCAGGTTCCATTATTTTAATGCACCCTATGTACGACCATACAGACAATGAATTACAGGCAATAGAAGGCATTCTTCAAACGCTTATTGATGAAGGCTATACATTTGTTACGATAGAGGAACTTTTACAATATCAAAAATAATCACCCCTGTTGCCAAGAATCTGCATCATCTTTCGTGCAGATTTTTTTAGTTAGAAAGGATTAGATTTTCACTCTTTTTCTACGACCTAAACATTATCTAATTTATAATTTCTAATCTTCCTCTCAATCTCCATATCCAGTAGCATGTTCGTCTTATAAACCCCATGGCATAAAGGAAAACAACTTATTTAGAATTTATAAATTGAAGTTGGATTTTTCAGAAATGTTAATAAATATTTTTTCAGTAAAATATAATCACCATCTCTGCTAAAATATGCTATTATACCTTTAGTATAATGTCCTATTTTTATTATATTAAAAATAGAGGAAATATGAACTATAAAAGGATGATGATTATGCAAAATATCCAACAATTATTCCAGAGCGAAGATGGAAATATCCAACAAAGAGAGAATTTTTTATCCCTATTAGAGAAAATTGTTTCCTCATTAGATGAATTAAAAAATCCACATAAGACAACACTTGGTCCAATGAAAGAGCGTTCTGCTAATTTCTATCAAGAGCTGATGCAAGAACATCAAGTGCCAACTACAGGGGTTGGGCTCGATCAAGTTGTAAAAGAAATGACACAATTAATGCAAGGACATCCTTATCATACACGTAACTTTGTAACCAATGTTTTACCAATGGCAAGCATCCCAGGTGTATTAGGTCAATTTACAAATGCCCTACTAAATGGCAACAATTTATGGGATGTTTATGGTCCTGCTGCCGCTGAGTGTGAGGTCAAAGTAGTGGCTATGATGTCTAAATTAGTTGGCTATGATTATACGAAGAGCTTTGGTTATACAACATGGGGTGGACAAGGTGCCGTTTTCAGTGGACTTCGCCTTGCCATCGCCAAACAATTTCCACATGCCAAAGAAGATGGTGTTCCGAATAACTTATATTGCTTTGCTTCAGAAAACGCACATTATAGCCTTTTAAAATCTGTTGAGGCCGTGGGCATTGGCAGTAAACATTTAGTACGTGTAAAAGCTGGCAAAGACCACTCAATGGATGTGGAAGACCTACGTATTCGTATGACAGAAGTAATCGAAAATGGCGGTATCCCTGTCTATGTAGTGGCTACTACAGGAGCGACTGATCAATTTGGTGTTGATGATGTACAAGCTATTAAAGAGGTTACTACAACGCTTGAGAAGAAGTACAATTTACAGCCAGTACATATTCATGCTGATTCAGCTTTAGGTGGTTTTTATGCCTTCTTCAATGATTATAATTTCGAAAAAAATCCTCTACAATTTGAAGACGATGTCGTACAAGGCTTACAACATATCCATGACCGCATGCAACATCTAGCTATGGCAGATAGCCTTTGCTTTGACTTCCAAAAGCTTGGACAAACACCTTATTTAACTAGCTTATTCTTAATTAAAGAAGGTAACAGTTTACAGCTATTAGATATTGAGGACTTCGATACACCTTATGTGGGCAATCGTGGTTACGGTTCATACCATACTGGTTATACATTAGAGTGCTCTCGTATGGGTAGCTCCATTGCTATTTTTGCTGCTCTCCAAGCATTCGGTAAGGAAGGTTATCAGCAACTATTAGCCAACTATGTACGTGTGAATTTAGCGTTCCGCACACAATTAGCTGAGAAAACACCAATGCTACAGGTCGTTAATGACACAAATATTGGTCCAGTTACAGCCTTTCGCTTGTATCCTGATGGCTTCAATTGGCAGGCTGAACAAGCTGGTCATTATACACAGGATCAAATCGAACACATTAATGGCATCAATGCATCATTCTTTGAAATTATAGGTGAAGGTCGTGATGATGTATTCTTCGGTGATACAACACGAGTTTGTACGGTTAGCACGAGTGATACAACACAGCATGTTCCCGTTGCAGCGGCAAAATTCTTCTCTATTTCACCATACACAGAGACAGATCATATCCCAAACATGATTCATTTCTTACAGCAAAAGCTAACAGTATTGGAGGCGTCTCACATTGCGTATCGTCACTAAATTTAAAAGTTCTTTACTCTATAAATATATAGCCAGTTTCACCATTCCAATAGCCATTATTTCATTGCTATTTAGTGTTGTTTTATTCGCGGTTTCTTACCGTATTATCGACAATTTTGTCATTAAACAATTCGAAACTACTTTAGAGATCACATCGAATACGATTTTTGAAGATCTTGAGAAAAATGATGTAAAAGCGGCGGATAACGGTAGCTCTGACAATTATAAAAAACTATTAGATCAATTAAACGCTACGGTTAAAAAGTTTGATATAGAAAACGCCTATGTGCTTTCAAAAGCCAATGGTAAGGAGCATATCGTGGCATTAAGTAATACTGACAATCATCAGCAAGACTATGAATTTAGTGATGAAATGCGAAAAGCCGTCGACACGCAAACCATTCAAACAAGTGATATATACAAAGATGAATATGGTATCCATAAATCTATTTTCATCCCATTTAAAGATACTGATATTATTTTTGGTTTAGATATGGATGCTTCCTTCATTTCTAAGCTACAAACAGAAACACTTTGGATTTGTATTATTCTAACCGTTGTTTTTGTGATTTTTGGTATTATCGTTGCTTACTTTATTAGTGTAGGTATTACGAAACCAATTAAAAAAATGACTCGCTATGTCGGTCAGGTTGCACAGGGAGATTTAGCCGTCGAGCCTCTCCAAATAAAAGGTTCCAATGAAATTGCCCAGCTATCATCAGGCATTGAAAATATGACGGAAGATTTACGTACATTAATTCAGCAAATAGCTCAAAATGCTGAACAAGTGGCGGCCATGTCAGAGGAATTAACTGCAAGCTCCGAGCAAACAAGTGCTTCCATACAGCAAATTACATCTTCTATGCAAGAGGTTGCAGTGGGCTCAGAAAAACAAACCTCTTCGATTGAAGAAGTGGAAAGCCATATTACAACCATCTCTAGCAAAATGACAGAGGTTGTCACAAGCGTAACTGGTGTGACAGAAAAGGCATTCCAGGCATCTGCGATCTCAGAAAAAGGCAATACAACGATTCAAGATGCTACAGAAAAAATGGCCGTAACATCCCAAGCCATTCAAGAATCAGCAACTGTCGTTGAACGTTTAAGCACATACACGAATGAAATCGGGGATATTGTAGCATTGATTACCCAGATAACGGATCAAACCAACTTACTTGCGTTAAATGCTTCCATTGAAGCAGCGCGTGCAGGCGAGCATGGCAAAGGCTTTGCAGTAGTAGCTGAGGAAGTACGTAAGCTGGCCGATCAATCTTTAGATGCTACAAACAGTATTCGAACACGTATCGAAACCATTAAGGAAGAATCGGCTCAAGCCGTAAAATCGATGGCTATTAGCAGCAGTAATCTTGCGGAAAGCTCCACAACATTTAATGCATCAGGAGAAGCATTTGCTGACATCTATAGCCACGTCACATCACTTACGCAGGAAATGGACCATGTTAATAACATAATGTCCAATATCAATGAAGGCGTTAGCAGCATCGCGATCTCTGTTGAACAAGTGGGCGTAGTAGCTGTGCAAGCCTCAGGCAATATTCAAAACGTTGCTGCTGCTTCTGAGGAGCAATCTGCAAGTATCGAGGAAATCACAGCTTCTTCGAATAACTTAGCAGAAATGGCTCAACAGCTTCGCAATATCACTCAAAAATTTAAGTTATAAAATTAAGAATCCGCTATGCTCCTTTTCGGCATAGCGGATTTTTCTCTGCAAAAAAAATCTCCTACCAAAATGGTAGAAGATTAGGCAATAATATTTTTCACAACTTTTGAGATAACTGCACCTTCCGCTTGGCCTGTAAGCAATGGCTTCGCAATTTTCATGGCTTCTCCCATGTTCATTCCTTTACCAACACCTGCCGCTACTAATTTCTCAGCAATCGCTTCTTCGGATAATTGCTTCGGTAAGAAAGATTTCAAAAGTGTCAATTTGGCTTCCTCTTTTTCAATCAAATCTGCTCGTCCAGCCGTCTGTGCGCCTTCTAACGCTTGATTCGTTTGTTTGACCTCTCGATGAATAATGGCTATCTCTTCTTCAGCGGTTAATGCTGCTCCCTTTTCTTTTTCAGCAGAATCTAAAGCTGATTTCAAAAGAGATAATACACCCTTTGCTAAAGTATCTTTCTCTCTCATTGCCGTTTTTAATTGTTCAAATACTTCTGTTTTTAACAATGATCTCACTCCTTCAAGCCATCTATATTAGAAAACATTATACCATAAAATACCTCAGAGCATGACAGTCAGTGCCTCAGTCAAGCAAATAAGCATCTGCTAATTTTACTTGATAATGCAACATCCCTTTTAACTCACCTCGATAAGAAAAGACCCCTTGCTGAATTAATTGACGCAGGCGATATTCAATCCATTCCGCTTCTCTATACTGTTCCATATGCCCTAGCACTTCCCCAATGAGTCTAGCCGCCATTAGATATGGAGCTTCTTCTTGGTCTTCATGTAATCGTTTAGCACAGGCAATGATCCAGTCATCATCTACATTTTCATTGTGATGACTCCAAAGTTCATTGTATTCCCAGGTATGTATACAGTAGTCATCCATTAACATCTTTAATCCTTCTTTAGATAAAGTCTGCTGTACTGATTTTTTTAATGGGCGTCCCTGGTATTGCTCATAAATATGAAGTACATTCTCTACACTGACCTCTCCAGAGGATCTTGGATAATTGTCCTCTGCTAACTGGGGGAATATATGCAACTCATGGAATAATTGAAAAGTATCTAATACATAGATATCATTTGGTTTCTTTTCTAGCATCGCTAAGACAAGTCGAAGCCCTATTTGTTCATGGGCATTTTGACAAGTCCATATGATTATATCTTGATGTGGCGGAATAGATTTTATTTTCTCTACGGCTTCCTTCACCTCGCGCTCAAAAATGGCCAATCCATCGTCTTCTATAAAATAGCGCTCTTGTAGCCATTGAAAACGAGCTTCAATCCCTTCACATAGATGTAAATCTTTCAAAGGACCAACAGAAAAATTACCAGGCATAACGATGATTTCTTCCGTTTTCACGTAGTTACTATTGCGAAATGCAGCCTTCAAACTCCCTCCAGGTGAATGACCAAACACAATATGAACCGTTTCGATCGTTGAAACATCCTGCTCCTCATTTTGCTGCAATAAAAACTGTACCATATCGTCCTTCGACTGTTCATTCATTAAAGTCAAAAAGAGCATAGACTTCGCATCAGCCTCACTCATTCGCTTTATCGCCTTTTTTAATTTGTTGACATGTTCCATTATCTAAACTCCTTTGCACAATGGCCTGTATCTTAAATTCCCTTTCCATAAAAACAGTTACTTCCATCATACCGCAATTTCCGATTACCTTAAATTACTAATTTAGTTTTTTATGAAGATGAAAGATAAAGAATTGCTCTATTTATGTAAAGGTTCTATTCTTTTAAGCGAGGGAGACTTCTTTAGGTAGATTATTTACTTGTTGGAGCGAGGTCATCCTCTTTATGAGCGGATTAACGACTTTCTCATTGTTGGAGCGCATTCCCCCTCAATAGAAAGAAAAAAACTACTACCATCAATAAGAGCTTACAATAAGTTCTTTAACACTGAAGGTAGTAGGGTTCTTAATCAAAATTCGTTAAAAAAATCTTTCCTTTATTAGTAGCTTCAACGGCAGCTATTGCCTGGTGTATGTTCACTAGTGGGAAATGGTCCTGTACCTGCATCATTTTTAACGAATCCGTATGTACCATATTGACGAGCTGTTGCATAGTTTGCTGCCATTTTTCGATTGGTGTTTGGCGTTGCCAGTGGCGCAAATGAAACATCATCGCTTGTACCTTTGCTTCCCTTACAATGTTTGTCCAATTTACCTGTATTCCCGATAAAAGACCGATGGCTAAAAATTTCCCACCAGGCTTCACACAGTATGCAAGTTGATTGCCCGCCTCCCCACCAATCGAATCAATCGCTGCATCAGCACCTCTGCCATTTGTTAAAGCCATTATCGTTTCATGAAGTGGCATCTTAGAAGTATCTATGACAAAGCGGGCCCCAAGCCGCTGTAATTCGTCTGTATGCTGATGACTTCGTGTGACAGCAATAAGCTGAAAACCTAGTAATTTGGCAAATTGAGCATAGATATGTCCAATAGCAGAGCCACATGCATTCACTACTAGTACATCATTTGATTGTAATTTGAGAACTTCTGTACAGGTGACGAAGGCTGTTATCGGATTAATATACATTTGTGCTGCAGTAAAATGATCCATCGTAGAAGGAATAGCTACAGCAAAGTCCGCCTGAGTCTTCACCATTTCCTGCCACGTGCCCTCTCCTCGTAGTGGCAAGACTCGCTGACCAATGCGCTTTGGAGAGATAAGTGGCCCAACATCTTCAACGATTCCAACGCCCTCATAACCCGGAACAGTTGGTAAAGTGATTCGGTGGGCATATTTTCCCCAAATCGGTATTAAATCCGAAGGGTTGATGGGTCTTGCTAGCATACGCACAAGAATTTCTTGACCTTGTGGAGGTGTAATCGTTTTATTTTCAATCCTTAACACCTCATGTGGATTTCCAAATTCATATAGTTTAAGGCATTTTGCTTTCAACGATTCTTGCTCCTTTTTCTGATTAATTCTAGCTCTGTATAATCGTTCTGATACTCGCTCCACTTAGGTATGCCCATCTTATCTTTTTTGACTGATGGTCAATTGACCTGTTTCATCTACAAATAATTGTAACATATCGTTTATCTCGATACAGATTGGACTGATTACTGCTTTCTTATCAGAGAAATACCAAAGTCGTTCACTTGGTCCTAATAGAATATTGGCTCCATCTTCGTAGTTACCTAAAAAATGAAGAGCATCTAGTTGGATTTTCTGATCATTAATAGGTTTAATAGCATATTCATTTAATTTTCTAGCGGCTGCTAGAATGTCGGCGGTCGTTACATTGATTTCACCAATCTGTAGCACTTGCTCCATAGAAAAATAGGCTGTATCCTGTTCTGGATTTACTTCCTGCCTCGCAATAAATTCTAGTATATTGCCTTCAGGATCGTAAAAATAACAAGAGTAAGCTTTTAAAAAATCAAAATACACTTCATCTTGCCCCTCTGAAGTAAGCAAGCCAACACGTTCTTTGGCCCAAATTTTTGCCTGATAAAATAAATTTCTTGGAATATTTAATGCAATATGATATTGCTTTTGAATCGTAGTGGGCACTTTTTCAAAAGTCATCTTACTTTCACCAACTGCTATTGTAAAATAGTCACCTGTACTTTCTAATAAGGCAAAGCCTAGCTGGTCGCTATAAAATTTCTGCATCTTTTGTAAATCGTGAACAAATAGTTGAACCTTCGTAATTTTCATCTTCAAGCACCCCTTTACTACTCCCCACTATACAAGCAAATATATGATATGGCGTCATGCAAAAGAATGAAGTTCCCTTCGGTCCATTTAAAGCAGTTCGTTATCCCCCTATTTTTTGCAAAAATCATGTAATGGTTCATTCGATAAATTCAGCTAAGCTAATTTTCTTTTTTTGATAGTTTGCACGAATATGCTGAAGCTCGTCTTCTAACCTTAAAGCACCCGCTTCAACTCCTCTATAAATTAATAGTGGAGGCTGTTCTAACATCGCTCTTGCTCGCGAATAATCACAAGAGAATATTTTCTTAAGTAACAATAATGTCTTTAGCTTATTTTCCCCATCTCCTGTTATAGTCAGTTCATAGTAAGTAGTAGAGTTGTCTTCAGGCAACATCTCCTCTAAACCAGGTGGAATTAGCACACTCTCAAGAAACATGATTAGATTGTCATAGGCCATTGTGAAATCCCAACAGCCTGTCCCATGAAGAGCAGAAAAAATTGCCGTATCCCCTCTTGATAAATCCAAACAATATGGATCTCCTTCATCTGTTGCGATGACCAAATAATTGTGCGGCCAATCCAGAATCACCTCTTCTGTCACTGGATTATAATGATAGCCTTCCTGCCCACGCATTAAATCTCTTGCTCCATAGATTTGTAGATTTATATAATCACCCGTATTCCATGTAACTCTTTCAACGACATAACGCCTTAAAAAATAGACATATTCTGTTGGTAATGACCACTGACTGTCTACAAATTGGCTAATATCCTCCTCGATTTGATTGTGAAAAAACATAGGGTAAGCTGAATCCCTCTCTTGAATATCTTGGATAAAACTGCGCATTTGCTCTAATACTGCATCTAGTTTCTCCTGCAACTCTTTCAACTGCATTCCCTCCTTTCGTTACCTAGTGTCTTTCTTTATATTTTAACATATTCCATCATTAACCAATTAAGGTGAACATGTTATAATCATTAAAATAGACTGGTAGTATGCATAACGTGCTCAACAATAACGGATGGGGGCTATCTGTCATGTCACAATATGCGAACGAACAGACAGTACAATAAACCAAGGTGGCACAAGGAGAACAATGTCTGAAAAAATTAGCTCATCTGGTGAATATCCAACCCTCTATTTGCTATAGAGAGTTGCTTTGGCATACTGAAAAATATGATGCCTCCTATTATTGGCTACAAGCTTGCACTTGATCGATTAACCGCAGTACAGGCAGATATAGATGTTGACGTGCAAAGAGCTCATACCTTATTAAGCCAAAAATCACCAAATACGAAGGAGCGTAAGAAAATTTGAAATTACTCATAAGACGTCCCGAACAATCGGACATACAAACATTACATCAATTCTTTTTCCACGTCATTCAAGATACTTATGCAAAAGAAGGGATTGCCGAGCTAGTGGACGATCAACAGCGTGAATGGGCAATGAAAAAGCAGTATGTCGCAATAGACTTAGAGAGCCAAGGCAAAAAAAGATTTTTCTGGGTAGCTATGGACGAAGCAACAAATGACATAATAGGAACGATCGAATATGGGGAAGCCAACGAGATCATTCAACAAACGATTAAAGGAGATCTTTCCCATTGTCCAGAAATCGGTACCGTATTTGTTCATCCGGACTATCAAAATCGTGGTATTGGCACCATGCTATTACAGAAAATGCTAACAACGTTGGAAAAACAAAAGGTGCATAGCTTTTGTTTAGATAGTGGATATAAACAGGCACAAGTCATCTGGCAGAAAAAATTTGGACAGCCTGACTATATACTTGAGCACTTTTGGGGAACGAATAGCCATCATATGATTTGGCAACGAGTACTACCATTGCGAGAAAAGAAGTAAAAGATGTCTTATCAAATCACACAAGAACGACATAAGAAAAACAAAGCTTATGTCAATAACATGCTTTATGAATACAATGTAAAACACTTTCCAAAAGATTTACAAGGTCGATATCAGGAAATTAATTTATTTCTAACTGATAGCAATGGTCACGTTTATGGTGGCATACTGGGTGAAATTTGCTGGAATTGGTTAGAAATACACACGCTAATGGTAGACAAAAAGCTTCGTGGGTTAGGGTATGAATCAAAGTTGTAGCAAACAATTGAACAAATTGCCTTCAACCATGAATGTGATTTCATTAAAGTTGACACGCTTAGCTTTCAAACGTTAACATTTTATGAAAATCATCATTATGAAATTTACGGGACTCTCGACCATGTTGGCAGAGATTTTAAACATGATTATTTAAAAAAGACGCTACAATCTGATCTTTAAAGGGGAGATATTATGAAGGTCCATCAACGATTTTTTTGGATTAGTATTTTACTACCTGTATCTCTCTATTTTTCGTGACCTATCAACAGACAACTTTTGGAGGACCGATTCCATGGGTACTTTATATCGGAGAAGAAGTCTCAGCCCTTTCCTATTTCAACCCCGCCGTCCTAGTGAAAAGCCATTATCATATGTTTCATTTTTTATGAATGTCTGTATAATCTATCTCACTTTAGCTTTAAGTAAAAACTTTCTGCAATTAGTTAAAGAATAAATCGTTTGTAGTGCCCATACTTATTATGTTTGGAGGGAAATGAAATGTTAAAATTCATTGATGATTTAGCTGGTGCGGTTTTCGATGTTTTTATGTTATTTTGTTATTTCTTTGCAGGCGTAATAATTGTAGGAGTCCCTATTTTTTTATTGGCTAAGTTCTTCCTATTGTTTCATTAAATTGCCTACAAAGAGTATTACTATAAAAGGGGTCTCTATTTCAATAGCAATTCCTTTTATTGTTTTATGGTGCTTCAACTTTCTCGGCAGACAATAAAAATGGTCAGGATTTTTTTAAAATGTAGAAAATCTATTTATCTTTTACTAAAATTTTTCCAAAATGTACATGATAGCTACAAAATATAAAAATCGCCAAGAAGCAAACTACTTAGGTGCAGTTTAACTAGAGAAAAAAACAGGGAATGCTACAAAAAAATAGCATTCCCTGTTTTTGAATAGTTGTGTCTTACTTCGAATCATCCATCTTCAGCACAGCCATGAATGCCTCCTATAGAAATGCTGTATTCAGGCGTATCTTTTTAAACTTCTATATAACCGACAATCCTATAATATATAAGGGTTTATCGGTTGTTTTTTTATTTAATTTTATTCATGGATATTTTTACTTATCGAGCTTTATTTTCTACGACTGATGGGGATATGATGGGGAAAATTTAAGACCACCCATCACAGAGTGGTCTTTTTATCTATTCAATGGCGTTTTCTTATAAAACATATTTCCATTTTAAGGATACCATTTATTAGTAATAAATTGTGTGATAAAATATTCCTATGGCACGGTGGGGGAGAAGACCCATCGTGGGTTAACTCTCTCCGCGTGGTTGTAAAAATTAAAAAATAATAAACCAACCAACACAGGAGGAACACATTATGAAGATTTTACAAAGCATCGTTTTATACTTAATTACTATGGTGGCAGTTGTTTTAATAGCAATATACGGCCCACAATTAGTAGAAGTAAAAACACCAAATGGCTACACAATCACTATTTGGGGAGTAACAGACTTTATTGTACTTTTTAAACTGGCTCGAAAGAGTCCAGATAAGGATGATAAGTAAGTTAAACAAAACCTCATTTAGTAAAACCTGCTAACACCACGAGGAGGGGTATCCCTTCTCGAAATGCTTAGCGAGGCTGATCGACATTTTTTAGAAATCTTTTAATGAAGGGGGGAAAATAAATGGATAAAACTTTGAGTATAACTCATTTTTCAAAATTGGATTTTATTGATCTTTGCAGTCCCTGTACCAGTTACTGTAGACAGCCGGAGTACGTTCGAAATACGAATAATTTTACAAGTGCCTAAATAAATTTAGGTAGTCTTCACTAGCTTTTGTAACTTATCTTCATACCTCCTAGTGCCATAAATAAGAAGCGTTGCATATACACCGTCTTGTTATAGACCGTGTATAGCACGCTTTTTTCTTTTTATTTTTAAACTTTTTAAACAGCCTTACCAATCGTTCTAAGTATCTCTAAAAATAATGGGGACATCTGAATTAATACATAGCCTTTATTATTTAACGTGTCTTTTTATGAGGGACTTTGTGGATAGCTTCTTCCAGGCTTAATCCGAAGTTTTTTTAAGTTTGGTTTATTGTATATCTCCATGCTTCTATCACCTTGCCAGCTATATATCAGAAACATTAAATGATATTTTGAACAAAATTTGTTACGAATAAATAAACAAATATAAGCAAAAAATAATATTAATTTTGGTAAGGAGGAATTAACATGGAGTTAATAAAACAATTAGCTTTTAATAATACAAATGAAATTATTTGCCCTATTGATAGGCCAGGGATGATAAAAATCATTGCATCAGGCGAACTAGCAGCTGAAGGAAAAGACCACCGATTGGTTATTCGACTTAATGGCTCAAATAGCTCTTACAAAAGTTTTGTTCACATGGGTGGAGATGCAGGTATAAATGAATGGGGAAATCCAGAAGAAGGTATCTATACAGGACGTAATGGTTGGGGATTAGATGCAACATTCATGCTTGACTATACTCTTACTATTAACAGCGATTATCAAAAAGTAGTAGGTAGTGGTATGTCAGCTTTTGCGCTAGGTGACAATAGATTCCTTGGATATGAATCGCACGGTTCCTTTGTAACTGGAAGCCCAATTTATAGTATTGAATTAGGTTTTACCAATGGTGGTATAGTAAGAATTGGCGATTTGCGAGTTTATCAAATGTAATTCAATATAAGATTTTAGACAGATAACTACTATATGGTTGTCTGTTTTTTTATATGTACTTTTTCCTCCAAATTCCCTAGAATGGTAATATAAAGGGAGGATTTACAAATGAATAAAAAACTAATTTTTAGTGCTGCATTAGTATTAAGTCTTGGACTTGCTGCATGTGGAGAAGAAAAAGCAAAAGAAGAACCACAAAAAGAAGAAACATCAGTACCTGCATCTACTGACAAAACTGATAAAGAAGAAAAAAGTGAGGATGTTTATTTTAAAGATGGCGAAGCGAAATTAGAAGATTTGAAAATAAACATCACTGAAACTAAAGTTATTCCAGTTGGTGAAAAAGGTAATGAATATGGTGAAAAACCTGTGTTCGCTATTTGGTACAGTACAACAAACCTAAGTGATAAAGATATCGATCCGACAATAGCTTGGTCAGCTGTATTTACAGCCATTCAAGATAACAACCCTAATTCTGTTAATAAATTAGAAGTAGGTATGCTTCCAGATGATAAATTTTTAGACACACAATTAGAAACAATTAAAAAAGATGGAACTGTAGAAAATGCTATCGCATACGAATTAGATGATTTAGAAACACCAGTTACATTAGTAGCGAATCAAGGTGTTAGTGGTAAAGAATTAGGTAAACAGGATTACGAAGTTAAACAATAATTTATTTCGAGTCACTCAAACGAGTGGCTTTTTTTGTATATTATTTTATATTTATCACAATTTTATTCAGTAATAGTTTAAACATAAAGAAATCATTGTAATAAACAATCAAATTTTGTAGTTTTCTTATTACTTTTATCACAAAATTCATATACAAAATAAAACTATTAGAATATATAATGGAAAGTATATACAGGAGGTGAATAACATGCAAGATAAATGGGAGTTTTATAAAGACAACATGAATGAATGGAGATGGAGAAGAACGGCACCAAATGGTCGAATAGTTGGTGCGTCCTCTCAAGGTTACGTCAACAAACAGGATTGTGTTGAAAATGCTAGAAGAAATGGCTATACAGGTTAAAATAACTTCTTCTAATATTAACAAAGCCCAGGTACTCAATTAATTTGAGCCTGGGCTTTGTTGTCACTAATTGCTTCGTTGTGCAATGATAATCTTCAATCCTTCAAAATCACCACTTGTCATAGTGCCATTATCGAATTTCTCTAGCCATGTCTTATCAATTTTCTTTTTATCAACTGATTGTTTAATGTAATCACGTACAGCAGCTTTAGTTGTCTCGTTTGTAAATTGCATTTTATCATCATCCTTTGCAATTGGTTTAGTTGTATTGCCTTCCACAGTTAATTGCACTTGGTATTTGCTATTAGTTGGAATAATCACTTGTCCTTCAATTTTGTATCCCTTTGGCATAATCCAATTTGGCTTAACCTCAAAGTGGGGACGATCAATATTACCTGTCCAATCTCCTCCCCATGTAATACCTAGCTGACGTACAATAGCACCTACTCGACTTAGGGTTGCCACATCATATAAAGACTGTGGAGGACCAACAGCGATATCCCACGCTAAGCGTGACTTATGATTGCTGTCTGGTGTCCAAGTAACAATTTGTCCTGGTCGAGTTCTTCCTTGTTCATAAAGGTACTTCTGTCGTTCTTGTGAGCGATATGTTTCAGTAATAAAGATGTTCTTAATACCTGCTTTAAAGCACTCTTGGAATAACAATCTACATGCTGTTTGTGCAGCTGGCAATAGTTCCAAGATCTCCCCGCATGTTGTAGTAATGCTTGTCATTTTACATCACCCTTAGGCTTGTCATCATTCAATGCCTACTTGCTGTCCGAAGTGCCTTTTGTAGTCGGGTCGATAATAATACCAAGCAAGCCTAAAATATTTAATACAGTCTCTGAAATGGCTGTGATTTGTACATTGTAAATCGTAATATCGACATTAAAAATGCCCGCTGTTTGATTAGCGAGTACAATAGTAATGCAATTTATGACACCCCAAATTACTTATATTGCAAACGTGATTTCCAGTTAATTCCCATGTATAATTCCCTCCATTTTATCTAAACGTTTATGTGCTTGTTTACTTGATTCCTCTACAAGAATCACACGCTCTGATAACCCTGTAACACGCATTTCTTGCGCTTTAATATCAATATTTATCCCAGCATTAATATTGTCTAATTTTGTGCGTATTACAGCTGAATCAGATGCATCATTTTTTACATCCTTGTCTCGATTGCAATTGTAAGTAAGTACTCCAATAAAAGCTCCTAATACTATACATAAAATTCCGATTAAAGCTACTGTTTGACTGTCCATGTCAATACCTCACAAATAGAAATAGCACTGCTCAGCACAGTGCATTACTTAGGTCTTGTTATATAAAAAGAACCCTACACAGATGTCAAAGGAAAAAGGACACATCATAATGATATGTCCCCTAACCATTTAATAAAAAAATAATAAATTTATGGTGCAGCTTGAACTGTTACGCTTAAAACGTTTGTAGGGTCAAAAGGTAAACGCACTTCGACTATTTGTCCTATTTGTGTACCCCACATAATTGTTCCATCAACAAAAGTAGTAACTAATGTCCAATTAGAAATTGGTGTAATACCATCTGATTGTAAATGACGTATTTCAATTTGCGTGGATGACGGTAACCCTACAACTTTACTGTTTGGGTTTGCATAAGCAGCACCTATTGTTATTATGCCATTCTCGTCTTATTCATGTACATGCTTTATAACGAGCCTTCACCACACAGGCGACTTTCATCGCACACGGCGATCCGTCAGCAGAAAATCTAGTACTTATTTCCCCGTCAACATTGTAATTTTATTTCTAAATTAATTCAATAGAATTTTGACAAGGTAAAGAAATCTTAACCTTCCATAGACCTTATCATTTTTAGACAATAAAAATAACGCTAGCTAATGCTGCGTTTACTGTTCACCTGATTCTATAATTGCTTGTTTATATTATCATTCCTTACGGCACACACATGCTACAACTTTAATCGAAAACGGTACACCTGTTAAAAAAGTACAAAAAGATAGGACATAGTCGAGCTGCCGTAACAGAAGATCGCTATGTCCACCTCACTGAAAAAATGGCCAGAGATGCTGCTAACATCTTTGACTCATTCGTTCAATATATATAAGAATTACTAACGTATTTTTTATGGTGGGAAACACCACAAAACACTTATTTCAAACCCCTATAAACGCTGTTATATCAACGTTACTTCGAATCATCCATCTTCAGCACAGCCATGAATGCCTCTTGAGGGACTTCGACGGAGCCTACTTGTTTCATACGTTTTTTACCTTCTTTTTGTTTATCAAGAAGTTTGCGCTTACGAGAAATATCCCCACCGTAACATTTCGCTAAAACGTTTTTACGGATGGCTTTAATTGTTGAACGTGCCACAATTTTTTGACCAACTGCTGCTTGAATTGGTACTTCAAATTGTTGGCGTGGAATTAATTCTTTTAATTTTTCTACGATGATTTTGCCTCGATCATAGGCAAAGTCACGGTGTACGATAAAGCTTAGTGCATCGACCTGCTCACCATTTAGTAAAATATCCATTTTCACTAATTTCGATGGCTGGTAACCGATAAGTTCATAGTCGAAGGATGCATAGCCCTTCGTATTTGATTTTAAATAGTCAAAGAAATCATAGACAATTTCGGATAAAGGCATTTCATAAATAATGCTTACACGGGATGTATCAATATAATCCATCGTCATGAAATTACCACGCTTCAATTGACAAAGCTCCATAACCGCTCCCACATAATCATTTGGCACCATAATGGTTGCCTTTACATAAGGTTCCTCAACACGCTCGATTTTTTGTGGGTCTGGCATAAAGGATGGGTTATCTACTTTAATATCAGTGCCATCTGTCATATGAACATTGTAAATTACAGAAGGTGCTGTTGTAATTAAATCAATATTAAATTCACGCTCAATACGCTCCTGAATAATTTCCATATGGAGTAATCCTAAGAAACCGCAGCGGAAACCAAAGCCAAGTGCTTGAGATGTCTCTGGCTCATATTGTAGAGCAGAGTCATTTAGCTCTAGTTTTTCTAACGCTTCACGTAAATCATTGTATTTCGCTGTATCAATTGGGTATAAACCACAATAAACCATTGGGTTCAAGCGACGATAACCTGCTAATGGCTCGGCTGCTGGACGATTTGCATAGGTTACAGTATCACCTACGCGTGTGTCACCTACGTTTTTAATAGATGCTGTTAAATAACCTACATCACCAACTGTTAATTCAGCCTGTGGCACAACCTTTGGTGTATGTACCCCAACTTCAATAACCTCGAATTCCGCACCTGTTGCCATCATACGGATTTTGTCGCCAGGCTTGACAGTCCCGTTGATTACACGAATTGAAATGATAACACCTTTATAGGCATCATACACAGAGTCAAAAATTAAAGCTTGTAGTGGAGCATCAGGATCACCCGTTGGTGCTGGTACCTTCTCCACGATTTGCTCTAAAATATCCTCAATACCAATACCTGCTTTCGCAGAAGCTAATACCGCTTCAGATGCATCCAGCCCGATGACATCCTCTACTTCTTGACGCACACGCTCAGGATCAGCTGCAGGTAAGTCAATTTTATTAATAACAGGTAAAATTTCTAAATCATTATCAAGTGCTAAGTAAACATTTGCTAGTGTTTGCGCTTCAATACCTTGTGCGGCGTCCACAACTAAAATGGCACCCTCACAAGCAGCTAAACTACGGGATACTTCATATGTGAAATCGACGTGTCCTGGTGTGTCGATTAAATGGAATGTATACACTTCGCCGTCTTTTGCTTCGTACTTTAATTGAACTGCATTTAATTTAATCGTTATCCCTCGCTCACGCTCTAAATCCATTGAGTCGAGGAGCTGTGCTTTCATTTCACGGGAAGTTAAAGATTTTGTTTGCTCTAAAATACGGTCAGCAAGCGTTGATTTCCCATGGTCAATATGTGCAATAATAGAGAAATTTCGTATATTCTCTTGTCGTTTTAAACGTGCATCTCGGTTCATCTTTTCCACTCCTAATTAAACTATAATGAATTATACTATGAACATAACGCAAAGTACAACAGCAACTAGACTAGAAAGCCTATAATATCAATACTTTCAGTGTTTAATGCTGTTTTTAGATTTTACAGTATTAAGTATATAAATGCAGAGAAATTAAGGGCGCATTTGTCCAAATTCAACTTTAGACCATATATTTGCACAGAAAAAGTCAGTCAACAGACAAAGCTGTGTAGACTGACTTTTTTCATTAATTTTTCTTGTTTAAGGATTGTTGAATCAGGTTTGTTAAAACTTCTACCCCTTTTTTCTCTAAATGAACGCCATCTGGGGCGAAGTATTCTGGATGATTGAGTGCTGCAGCATGCCAGTCAATGAGTGTAATATGTTCATTCTCCTGGGCTTTTTGCTGTAATGCTTCATTCACTTTTGCCTCCCATGAACGGGGCACACGTGTATTCACTAAATAAATATCAGCATTTGAAAAAGCGGCAAGGAGTGTGTCCATTTGGTCATTTGTAAAATAACCATTTGTCCCCAATTGAAGAATGACTGCATGATTGGGTTGATTAAAACTTGCATAATTTGGTGCTAGTTTGACAGCTTGTGAAACTTGACGACCTATTTTTCCATCGATTGTAATAGTTGGGTAAATAGTATGTAAGCTCGGGCCAATATCAATCATAAGTGAATCACCAATCGCTACTATTCCACGATAAAACTCATCCCGTTCAGGCACTTTATTTACATCATTTTCTTCTTGCTTTGGTGTTTCTATCTGCTGAACATCCTCCACTTTCTCTTCCTTGGAAGGTTCGTTAGTTGGTAGCTCTGATTGCTGGTCATGCTTGTTTAAATTAGTTGTAGGTTCATCACCATTAATTTTGATGTTTGTTGGATATGAACTCGAAGTACTTTGCTGACCTTCCCCTACTACTCCTGTCATTCCTGTGAAAAACATAAGAAGGAAAAGTGGAGCCATTACCGTTGAAATTTTTCGTGAGAATGAAAGACTTCCCCATTTATTTTTGTTAAAGACAAAGTATTTCCCATAATAGGCTCGGAATCCTTCTTTACGGATAGGCATTTCAATGAAGCGATAGGATAGCTCTGCTATCATAACAATAAGTATGATTTGAAGTGCAACCCGCCAATAAGATAGGTTGCCAATTTCATGAATAGGTGTACCTAGTACCATGACAGGATAATGCCATAGATATATGCCGTAGGATCGAGAGCCAATCCAACAAAGCGGCCTCCACGCTAGTAGTTTTCCTAAAATGCTGACGGGGTGACAGATACATGCAATCAAAACTGCTGCATTTAAGCAAAATAAGAACATGCCACCTCTATAAAGGAAGGGTTGATATTCATCTACATAAACAATACTAACTAGAAAAATCATAAGCGTAATGAAACTCAAACTATTTAGCTTCTTCACATGGTTTGTTGATAATTTTTGTGCAGATAGCCTTTTCATTGGCCAAACAAGAGCTAGCCAACAGCCAATTAATAGTTCAAAACAGCGTGTGTCCGTTCCATAATAGACACGGCTTGGATCTGCACCTGGCTCATAAAGAATCGCCATTACTAGAGCTGAACAAACCGCTCCAATAAAGACAACTTTAGCCAGTTTGCTTTGTTTTTGAAAAATATAAAGGCCAATCATTAAGAGCAAGGGCCAAATCAGATAAAATTGTTCTTCAATAGCTAGCGACCATAAATTTTTTAAAGGTGACGGGGAGCCAAAACTATCAAAATAAGAAAGTTTATGAAAAATGAACCACCAATTACTTGAATAAAAAATAGAGGACAACGCATCTCCACGTAATGTATGAAGAAGTTCTTTATGAAAGAGCGTTGCCCAGACAAATGATATAACAATCATCACGTAGGCCGCTGGTAGTAACCGCCTAAATCGTCCAACCCAAAATTTCTTTAGACTGACTGTTAATTGATTGCCCTTTACAGGCAAAATGGTAGAGGTGATTAAATAGCCTGATAATACAAAAAAGATATCTACTCCTAAAAAGCCACCTCTAGCCCAATTGAAGTTAAAATGATAAGCAATAACTGCTAATACGGCTAATGCTCGAATCCCGTCTAGTCCAGGAATATAACGATGATTTAATGACTTGCCTGACATACTATTCCTTCCTTCAATAATCTATCAATTTCCTTTTGCATAATGGCCTTATAGCTACTATATCAAGATAAAACCTGTTATCCCTTAATAGCACCTGTGATTTGAACATCATCTCCTCTTTATACTTTTTCATTTGTGCACTTATATGTTTGACGTTTGAAATACGATAAAAGTTTTAGAGAAAAATGAAACGTGATCACTCTTTGTCTTTTTAAAATTCATATGTATGTTTGCTATTGTCTTAAAAGGCATTCCCAAAAATGGTAGATGCTTCAAAAGCACATTTTGCCTTACTTGCATATGCCTTCATTAACGTTTTATCATGAAAATCGAAAGCCAACTTGAAAATTATAAGACAAGAATGAAGCAATGGAAAGACAAATAATTAGATTTTGTTCTGGAAATTTTTATGCTAGAATAGCAAAAAAGTGAGCCTGTAACAGACTCACTTTTTTCATCCTTGTTCTATTGTTTTGAATCATTTACAAATGCTTTTGATATGGCCTTGCCAATTACAGCAATCGTACGATTAACCTCTTCCTCCGTATTGCCAATTCCACCAACCTCAACAATCATCATTTGCTTTGCCAAATCCTGATTATATCGCCCATCAACACCATCACCACTTTTGGAAATAACACCTTTTGATATTTTTGGAACGATGGCATTTAATGTGGAGGATAAACTTTCTGCATACGCTGTATTCCAGCGGTAATTTGCATGCTCTGCACCAACCACAATAGCAATTTTTGCATAGTTTTCCCCATTATATGAGATCGTTGTAAGATCATGTTTTAATGAGTCACGATGTAAATCTAGTATTAAATCATAATTATTTGTTTCTAAATGCTTACTTAAATAAGGTCTCATGACATTATAGGATTCATGATATCCCTTACCCTCAGCTTGTAATTTCTTCATAATATCTACATCGAGGATATTTGTCTTCAAGCCATTTACATTAAAATGATTCACAATCTTATCCTTTAGACTCATAATATTGACTGTTTCATGAGAAGTCGCTACCTTACCACTCACAGCTTTCACCATTGGTTCGTATGCTTCATGTGAATGAGTAAATAACACTAACACTTTAAATGGGTCCGGGTCTAGGGCTTGATCTGGTTCAGGCTCTTTCGTTTGTTCCAGTACACTTTGTTCAGCTAAATTGGTAGCGGCAAACACGACTTGCTTATCTTCTGATTGTTTAATCGGAGTCGATGCTTGCTTGTTGAACGGAAGTTGCCCAGCAATGACAGGTAATACGAAAAAGAACAATAATATACCAAATGACCATTGTAGTTTTTTTAGCAAAGTCACACCCTCCTCCCCATATCGTATGGAGAGGGGGTGTCATTTAGAACGAAAATAATTTTCTTGTTTTACGCATAAATCTGAGTGTTTTAGAAGGTCTATCAAGAACATTTTTTTAGCCTTTATTATAAATCACTTGCCCAGTTCATTAGCATGGAAGCCACTAGTTTTGCATAGCGATCAATCCAATAGTCTGCTTCCTTTGGTGTAACCATCAATTGTGTATGTGAGCCAGCGAAGGTTTCTTCAAACAGCTGCTGACGTTCCTCCTTCGTCCATGTCGCCCATTCTCCAAAAATAGGTTGTACTAACGTCATATCAAGCTCTTTATTGATATCGGGTTGCCAAGAGGACAATGAGAGCTTCGATGATGGTTTACTGCGCTCAGCTACACGAGCAGCTATCGAGCGAAGCATCGTTTCTACCGCATCAGCAATTAATACAGGTGCATCTACTACTGTTGGGATACCAATTGCCGTTACAGGAATCCCTAGCATCTCATAGGAAATTTCTTGCCGTTGATTGCCTACACCTGAGCCAGGATGGATGCCGGTATCTGTTAATTGAATTGTTTTACAAAGACGATTACTCGCCCTTGTAGCAAGCGCATCAACCACAATAATTAATTTTGGTTGTAGACGCTCAGCAATCGCAGCCACAAACTCCCCTGTTTCATAGCCCGTTTGCCCTGTAACACCTGGCGCATACATGACAAACTTTTCATCTATCACATCTAAGCTATGCAGATGATCAATTAAATAAGGACCTATGGCATCAGGTGTAATGGTACGATTGCCCAAACCAACAATTAAAATTTTATCATCTTCTTGCCAAGAAAGTGATTCATGCATGTTTTTAAAATTCACAAGTAATTCTTGCTCAAGCTGTGCAAAGCCATCTTGATCTTCTAATGTCAGTGTTGGGACAGAAAGTGTAATATACTGCCCTTCTTTTTTGCCAATTTGCTTTTCACCCTCAGCATCTACAAGGACATCTGTAATTTTCACTCGACCAGCATTCCGATCTTCTATTTGAACGCCACTCGATTGTTCTAGCTTTTCTTTTTGTTCTTTGGTCTGATGGACAACTACCTCTTCAGATTCATCGATTAAATCTGTTCGTTGCCAATTAAAATTTTGCATACAGTTCACCTCAAGCTGTAGTTTGTTCAAACTGTCAAGTAAATATTCTTTGCATTTATCTATTGCAATTTGGTCAAGCGTTTGTTAAAATGATTTTTGTTGTATTAACACAAGAAATCAATGAGAAGATATCATCTCGTACCTAATTTAGGAGGTGAAATATATGCCAAACATTAAATCTGCGATTAAACGCGTAAAAGTTAACGAAAAAGCAAACATTGCTAATTCTCAAGCTAAATCTGCAATGCGTACTACAGTGAAAAAAGCTGAAAACGCTGTTGTTGCAAACGCTGAAAACAAACAAGAACTTTTACAAGCAGCTTTCAAATCATTAGATAAAGCAGCTTCAAAAGGACTTATCCACAAAAACGCGGCGGCTCGTAAAAAGTCTCGCCTTGCTAAAAAAGCGTAATTGTTTAAAGGATCAGATACTCTACTAGGAGTAGCTGATCTTTTTCATTTTGATAGATAACACAAAAGCTGCCCTTTATTGGACAGCTTTTTATGTTACAGTTGACGTAATAGAAATAATTCTAAATGTCTCTCTCGATTACCACCAGTCGATTTCAGCTGTAAATCAACCTCAGCTAGTTGATATAATGCTCTCAATAAACTTTCTTCTGATGGACGATGACGCTGCTCAGTCATGAGTTTGACACGATACGGGTGAATTTTTAAATTTTTGGCAATTTGTTGTGGATGATACCCTTTCTTCAACAAATAAAAAACATTGGACATGGTACGAACATTGGATGCAAGCAAGCCAACTAACATAATAGGCTCTTGTTTTTGCCGTAATAAATCATGATAAATGGACAAAGCGCTGACCGAATCATTAGCCAAATAAGCATTGAGCATTTTAAAGGCATCTTGCTCCAATGTTTTTGCTACTAGATCCTCCACTAACGAAGCTGTAATTTCTCCACCCTCACCTAAATAGAGGGTAAGCTTGTCAATTTCCATCTGCAATTGCAGCATGTTGGCGCCCACCATCGTTACAAGCAGCTCAATAGCCTCTTGTGTGATGCTGTTGCCCTGTGCCTCGACAACGCCTTGAATCCATACGGCTAAATCCTGCTCTTTTGGGGTTTCGGCTTGTACAAGTAATGCATGCTCTTTGAGCATTTTGGTCACTTTTTTACGTTCATCTAATTTTTCATAAGGGGCAATAAAAACCGTTACGGAGAAATCAGATGGATTCGATAACCACGTTTCCAAACGTTTTACATCATGATCGATTTTTTCTTTCCCTTTCTCAGTTGCTTTTAAAAACGAAGCGTTTTTAGCAATAATAAGCTTACGTTCTGAGAAAAAAGGAATCGTATCTGCTTCATCCATAACCACATCTACTGGCACCTCTTCTAAATCAAATGCGGTCATTTCCAGCTCTTCTTCTGACCCCATCGCTTCTTTTAAACGTTTAATGGTTTCATCTATAAAATAGCTTTCTTCACCAACAAGTAAATAAACCGGTGCCAGCTCACCTTTTTTTATTGTATTCCAAACCTTTGAAATCATAATTTTCCCTCCATCTAGCAATACTATTAGTATACATGATTTCATGGTCCTTTGTGACTTTGACCGAATTGTGTCTATTCCTTGCCAGACTGGGAATTCTCCTTTTCGATATAGCTTTTATGACCATGTTGTCTTATAATAAATAACAGAATTGGAGGGATAACAATGAATCCATTTGAAGGAAAGAACATACAATGTCGACGTAACGATGCCATCGATTCTGGTGTTGGCTTCGGTGTATCATTTGGCGTTTTCACAATTATGTTTATTATTGCAACTATAGTAGAATTCGTATCACAGTAATTGGACTTATGCAGGAAAAAGGCCTTGGTCATTGGACAAGGCCTTTTTCATTTACTGCAGCAGACCAACCATTAGCACGAATACGTATTTCAATGGTTCCATCCACCCCTGTTGTCAAAGTCGCTAAATTGCGACTGACAAAACGTTGTACTACTTCTTCATGTGGATGACCATAGCGATTATGGAGACCTGCACTGAAAACCGTTAATTCGGGCTGGAGCAGCTCAACAAAGGCTTCTGAACTAGATGTCTTACTGCCATGATGTCCCGCTTTCAGCAATGTTAGATTGGCTAATAGATGCCCATAACGCTTGATTAGCTGTTGTTCACCATATTGTTCCAAGTCACCTGTAAATAACGCTGTAAAGTCGTTCTGTTGCATGTACAATACGAGGGAATCATCGTTTCCTTCATAAAGGGTGTCATCAGGCGATAAATAATAAAAATTTGTCCCACCACTATGCCATGCTGTCCCCATCATCTTTTCTTTAACAGGTACATTGTGCTTATTTGCTTCTAGCAATAATTCTTGCATTAAAGGCTGCTGTAAAGAACTTGGTGTCACGTGTATTTCCTTCATCTTAATCTCTTGTAAAACCTCTTCGGCACCTTCTATATGATCTGCATCCGCATGGGTGGCGATAAAAATATCGATGGTGCGTATTCCTTTAGCTTTTAAAAATGGCACTACAACTTGCTTCCCTACCTCATAAGGACTATCTGCTTTTTTCCACTGCTCCTGTTCAAAGCGTAGTAACCCACCCGCATCAATGACATAGACAGCTTTTCTAAAAGGCAATTCAATAACGATACTGTCTCCCTGCCCTACATTTAAAAACGTGATCTGTGTTTCGTTAGACAGCATGGGTGACAGATGAATCCAAATGGCGGGAATAACAAGTGCGACAATAGCCTTCCTGAACCGTCTCGTTTCTAAGTAATATAAGCTTGCTAAAACACTTAGCAGCGCTACACAGCTAAGCCAGATCATTGGCTTACCCGGTGACCATAATTGAAATGGTAGCTCCTGCATCACCATAATCATACGGGTCAGCCCATTACGTAGCGGTTCGTAGCCAGCAAATAGCATATTGGCAAGCGGTAAGGAAATATAGGATAACATAAACACTACAATATTAAATGGTAATATAACAAAGGAAAACAATGGAACAAACAGAATATTGACAAAAAACGAGGACATAGATAATTCATAAAAATGATGAAGTAATAGAGGATAAACGAGCAGCTGGCAGACAAATGTGACGAAAAAAGAACGACTGAGCCAATTCCCCGTCTGTTTGAAAATGATACCTGAATAAACCAAACTAGCGGCAGCTAAATAGGACAGTTGAAAGCCAATTTGAAAAATGACACCTGGTTCAAGCATAACGAAGCCTATAAAGCTAATGGCTAGTGCATCATCTATTGAAAGAGTCCACTTCAAAAAGCGCAGTAACATCATTAGTTCAACTACAGAGACTGCACGCCAAACAGAAGGTGCACCTCCTGCAATGACCCCATAAACGGGTAAAAGGATCAGTAGTGCAGCCGTAGCCATTTCTTTGCGTATGCCTATTCGAAGTAAGCCTTCAAAGAATAACCAAGACACGAGTGCGACATGTAGGCCAGAAATCGCAAACAAATGGGTGATACCAAGCTTTTGATAGGCACGCTGCAGTTCACCCTCCATTTGATCTTGTGCCCCTATCAGAAGTGCTTGTGCCTCTGCTACAAGGGCTTTTGGAAAGGTTCTTTCTATATGTTTTTTCATACTGTGTCTTATTTCAGCCAAAAAGGTGAAGATGGAAGACTGCTTTTCGACATAACGCCAGCTAGCGATTTCCACAATGCCTGTTGCTCCCTTGCTTGTTAAATAGTCAGTCATTGAAAATGCATAAGCATGCGCAGATGGAGACGGTACTACAAGCTCACCCCTGGCAAGATATGTTTTGCCTGCTAATGAAGTATTTTCATACAAACTTTTTTCTTGCTCTGATGAAAAGGTATATATCACATAAAGCTTTTGACGATTTGTAGTTGTAGCAAAACCACGGAGTTTTTGGCCGTTTATTTTATAATCGTTTGACCAGGTTATAGGGAAGGTTTTTGGTAAGGGGGAAGGTTCCGTCAGTTGATAGGTAGAAAGAAAAAAATAAGCGAATAAAGCACTTATCATTACAAACGTCACAAGAAAACATGACTCACCTTTTAAGATGAGCCACAGGGCTAAAAGCAATAAAAAAGTGAGTAGCCATGCTGACGAGTGTGCTGCAATAGCCGCTACAAGTACAGCAAGAGCTACAAAGATCCATTTATGCTTTAAAGCTCGATGCCAAATAATGCACTCACCTTCTGTTCATATGGGAGCAACTTTTCGGCTGGCACGCCACTCTCGCGAAGCTCATGAAGCATTTCTGTGTACAAGGCTAGTTTTTCATCTCGTAAAAAATCGATTTTACGGTCATCAAAGGGTACATGGACAACTTCCACGCCCGCTTTTGCAAATAATTCCTGGGCATAGGGATTATTTTTATAATCTGTTGCGTAATAGACACGTTCAATGCCCGCTTGAATAATGGATTTTGTACATGGTAGACATGGGAAATGTGTTACATACAAATCAGCACCTTTTGTCGGTGTTCCATATTTAGCACATTGCAGCAAGGCATTCATTTCAGCATGCACTGTACGCACACAATGGTTGTCAACTACATAGCATCCTTGTTCAATACAATGTTCGTCTCCTATAATGGAACCGTTATAACCGCCTGCAATGATGCGTTTTTCACGCACAACAGTTGCTCCTACTGCTAGTCTTGTACATGTACTACGTAATGCGAGTAAATGGCTCTGTGCCATAAAAAATTGATCCCAAGTAATTCGCTCCATATGATTACCTCCAAAAATTGGCTTACAAATTATATTTCTCTTGCTTTTCTACTATAGTGTATCCCTTATAGAAAAGAGGCGTCAATATTACATCCTGTAAAACGTTTACTTTACAGTAATCGCATCTTTTAGCTTCTCAAATGTTTTATCACCAATACCACTTACATTTTTTAAGTCTTCGATCGCTTGAAAGTGTCCGTGTTCCTCTCGATACGTAAGAATACTTTGCGCTTTCGAGGGGCCGATTCCTGGTAAGGTTGCTAGAATTGCTATATCGGCTTGATTAATATTAATCTTCTGCTCTTTAGGAGCACTTTCAGTAGGTATTGTTAAAAGAGTTGTAGCTCCATCTTCTAGCTGTTCACCCTTTGTGGGAATATAAATCACCATTTCATCCTGCACTTTTTGCGCATGATTCATGCGCTGTGTGTCAGCTTGCTCTGTATAGCCACCTGCAAGCTCGACAGCATCTTTTATGCGTTGGTCTTGCTGAAGCTCATAAACGCCTGGATACATCACAGCACCCTTTATATCAACAAATATCTGCTGAATCACCGCTTCTTCAGCAGTTTCACTATGATTTTTTTCTTCAAACGATTGGATTGTCTCGATGAGCTCTTCTTGGGGAGGTGAAGAGTCAAAACTCGAAAAATAGAAGTAACAAAGTCCACTGACTACCAGTATGCTGGGGAATAACATACTTTTTTTATACTTTTGCCATAAAGATTGGAGCATAGCACCCATCCTTTCCTTGCAAAAGGTCATCATATGGAGTTATCTACATCATACACTATGACTTGTTGATTGAAAATAATAATAAATATCAGGAGATTCTATTGACCTGCTTAAGAGAGCTATTCTTCGCTTTCGCCTTGCTATCCACCGATTTAAGCTTGCTATCCTTCGCTTTCGCTTTTCTATCCACTAATTTAAGCACGCTATCCTTCACTTTAGCCTTTCTATCCACCAAAAGAGCCACACTGCCCATTGGGGGACAGTGTGGCTCCGTTTTCTTTATTTCACCGCACGAATAAAAATGCGTTCGCTTTCATATTCAGGTGCTTCATCCGTAAAATCAGCTGTGATTTCCACATCATGAAAACCAATGGCGCGCAGCCAAGCCATATACTGCTCTATTGAGAAAGTACGTTGTAAATGCTCTTCATCAAAACGTTCATATAACTCACTTGCGATATCTCGCACATAAAAGGTCATTTGATGTGTAACAGAATGCTCGAAATCAGCTGGCGCTGTATGCCATACATAACTAATGTCCCCATCATCATACGTAAACGGTCCGTCTAAAAAAATCTCATTCATCTTAAATAATGAATGAACATCAAAAAACAGCTGTCCTCCATCACGTAAAGCATGATAAATACGTTCTAATGTTGTATAGACGGCTTGCTCCTCTACAACATAATTAAGGGAGTCAATGGTAATCGTCACAACATCTAACGCCTCAAAGCCATCTAATTCGTCCATCGACATACAATATAACGGAGCTTGGTAGCCTGCATCAGCAAAGCGTTTTGCTGCGATGGACAGCATCTCTTCTGATAAGTCGACTCCGCTGACCTTATAACCAGCATGGGCGAATAACAAGCTAAGCACACCTGTACCACAACCAATATCTAAAAGTGTGGGGTATTGGCTGCATGGTGCATGCTGTACAACCCAATCTACATAAAGATTGTAAGGAATATCCGTTTGTAGCTCATCATAGACATGGGCAAAGCGTTCGTAACTACTCACTTAGCTTAGGCCTCTGGCATGTCTAGCTGCGGTGCATCGCCCCATAGACGTTCTAAATTATAATAAGCACGCTCATCCTTATGGAATACGTGCGCCACTACATCTCCAAGGTCAACAAGTACCCAACGAGCTGCATCGAAACCTTCGACACGACGAATTTCATAGCCTTGTTGTTCTGCTATATCCTGTAACTCACGCGCGATTGCTTGCACTTGGCGGTCAGAGTTACCATGGGCGATGATAAAATAATCTGCTAAAAGGGAAATTCCTTGCATATTTAAAACGACAATATCCTCACCATGTTTGTCGTCAATTGCTTTGTACGCTGCTTGTAATAAAGTTGAAGTCATCCTTCACTATCCTCTCTGTTCATCGTATCGTTATAACATTCTATTGATAAAGGATAAATTGGTTGCTTTGTGTCTATTAAAAATGCCAAAGTATGGCGTACACATGCACTCATCGCCTTATCCAAATTTTTTTGCGCCTTCTTTCGCAGACGCTCCACACCATCAAATCGACGGTCTGGCTCAATCATATCTGCGACAAAAATGATTTTTTCTAAACGACTCATCCCAACGCGTCCTGTTGTATGGAAACGAATCGCATTTAACAACTCATCGTCTGTGATGCCAAACTCACTTTGCGCTATATAGGCACCGACTGGGCCGTGGAGTAATTCACTGCCCCAGCCAATTAATTGTGGATCTAAATTTTCATCACGAACGATATTCTCCATCCATTCAATGTCTTCATATTTAGCAATATCATGGAGGATTGCTGCTATTTCAGCTTTTTTAACATCCTCGCCATATTTTTGTGCTAAATCGATGGCTGTTTCCATTACACCGATTGTATGAATATAACGTTTTTCAGGCATTCTTGGCTTAATCGCCGCTAAATACTGTTCGCGTTCCATAAAGACCTTCCTCTCGTATGAACGTCTCTACCGCTTCTGGTAATAAAAATGTTACCGTTCCCCCAGTCGCAAGGCGTTCACGAATCAGTGTGGACGATAAATCGATTTGAGGCACTTCCACCATACTTATAGGGTACTCTGTTGTCGCCGCTGTTCCTGGACGCTTTACTCCGACAAACCGCACGATTTTTACTAAATCATCAATACAATGCCATGTATGTAGCGAATCAATCATATCGCCACCGATGATAAAGTAAAATTTCACATCCGGTTCTCTTCTACACAAGGCAGAAAGTGTCTCATAGGAATAGGATACGCCACCCTTCTCAACCTCATACGACTCTACTGAAAAATAAGGAAATGGACGAATTGCACGCTTCACCATTTCGAGTCGTTCGACATTACTAGCATCAAATCGTGCCTGCTTATGTGGTGGTATAGCATTTGGCATAAAACGGATTTCATCAAGCTCTAGCGCATGAAAAACCTCATTAGCCATCATGAGATGCCCTATATGTGGTGGGTTAAATGTGCCACCTAGTAAACCGACCCTTTTCATCGTCTCACCTTATTTCGTTGCTTTTGGTAATACAATCTTTTTATGATTGCGTGACTCTTTATATAAAACAACTGTCAGACCGATTAATTGGACAAGCTCCGCACGAGCACCTGTTGCCAGTGATTCAGCAACTTCATGTTTGTCCTCTTCACAGTTATCTAAAATACGCACTTTAATCAGTTCACGTACTTCTAATGCCTCACGAATTTGCTTTGTCATTTCGTCATTAACTCCACCTTTTCCTACTTGGAAAATAGGTGTTAAATGATGTGCCTCTGCACGTAAAAAACGTTTCTGTTTACCTGTTAACATAAAAATTAGTTTCCTCCTAATTGCGCCTTAAGCTGCGCAATCATTGAATTTGTGTTTGGATAGTTTCCTAACCAGTGTTCAAAAGCAATGGCTCCTTGATGGACAAACATCCCTAAGCCTGTGACAATCGTTGCTCCTTTTTCTTCAGCCGCTTGTAAAAAAGGCGTCATTAATGGATTATACACAATATCCGCAACAATTGCTCCTTTCGCAAGTCGATCTAATGAAAATGGCATAGAAAAATTGCCCGTAGCAAGGCCAGCCGATGTCATTTGCACAATAATGCCGAAATCAGCTAATGTTTCTTCTGCTTCTTGTAATGACATCGCACGACCCATATCCATTTCATCAATTATCGCTTGGGCATTTGCCACCGTACGATTGGCGATAGTTAAATGGTGATAGCCTTGTTGCTGCATAGCAAAGGCAATACCGCGAGCAGCGCCACCAGCACCAACAAGTAATACAGGCTTGTCCTTTCGAGATACACCAACGGCTTCTTCTAGTGAGCGAACAAAGCCAATCCCATCTGTATTATAGCCCTTCAGCTTTCCCTCTTTTGTTCGTACGACTGTATTCACTGCGCCCATTTTTTGCGCCAGCTCATCTAGCTCATCTAAATATGGAATGATTGCTGTCTTATGAGGAATTGTCACGTTCCAGCCACTCGCCCCTAATGTTTTCAAACCAGCAACTGCTGATTCTAATTGATCAGAAGGTACATGCAAAGGAATATATGTCGCATCTATTGACATGTCCTCAAACCAAGCATTGTGCATGGCCGGTGATTTTGAATGTTCAATTGGATCACCCATAACTGCAAACCATTTCTTCATTTTCTAGTCCCTCTCTCTACTACATCCTTCTGTTTAGATTAATGAAGGACGAATTGAAACTTGTACACCTTTTGGCGCGTAGGCTGCTACGACTACATTAGCATGCTGTACTGTAATCCAGCCCAGGCCAGAAAATACAACGTCTGTTTTCGCTTCTTTGATGGAAAACTCATGACGTACCAATGGTGGAAGTTGGTCGATAAAATCTGCAGTTGGAGGTGCCAGAAGCTCGCCTTTATGTTCTGCATATAATGTATCGGCCTTCTCAAGCTTTGTACGGTGAATCGGTAGATCGTTTGCCACATGGATTGTAAAGGCTGAACGCTCTCCCTGGATAAAGTCAAATCTCGCCAATGCCCCAATAAATAGGGACTGTCCAGGATTTTGCTGGTAGACTTTCGGTTTAATTTCCTTTTTCGGCATAATATATTTTAATTCACTTGAATCAATATGATGAGCCATTTGATGATGATTAATAATACCAGGCGTATCATATAATGCACTACCATCATCCAGTGGAATGTCAATCATGTCTAACGTAGTACCAGGGAAGTGTGACGTTGTAATGACTTCCCCTTCTCCTGTAGCCTGTTTAATAATACGGTTAATGAATGTAGATTTCCCAACATTTGTACAACCTACAACATAGACATTTTGTCCGTTACGGTACTCGTCGATGGCCTCCATTGCTTCCGCCATTCCCTTGCCTTTATGGGCACTGACTAATAGAACATCGATAGGCTGAAGTCCTAGTGCCTTTGCCTCGCGTTTAAGCCAATTGATTACTTTTTTCGGTTTCACTGATTTTGGTAATAAATCTGCTTTGTTGGCAATCAAAAGAACAGGATTCTTCCCTACAAAACGGTGAAGCCCAGGTAGCCAGCTCCCATTGAAATCAAATATATCAACAATTTTTACGATTAAGCCCTGCTGTGTTCCAAGGCCGTTTAAAATACGTAAAAAGTCGTCATCTGTTAATGACACGGGTTGAATTTCATTGTAATTTTTCAAACGGAAGCAGCGCTGGCAAATGACCACATCCTTTTCTAATGATGATGGGGGTGCATACCCAACTGCTGTTTTATCTTCTGTTTGAATTGTTGTACCACAGCCAATACAATTTGGCATTTCAATCATTCTTGTTCCTCCCAAGTTATTATTCCTTTACGTTTCAAATCATTAAATACTCGACGCTCAATGAAACGATTCAATTTTGTTACCAGCCCATCTGATTGTGCAACAGGCTTTACTAACACTGTATGCAAGCCTAAACGATTTGCGCCCATCACATCAGTCAGGAGTTGATCTCCAACCATGACTACTTCATTTGGGCGTAAACCTAGTTGAATCAGTGCATTATAAAAAGCATTACGAAGTGGTTTTTTTGCCTTGTGAATATACGGGATATCTAATGGCTCAGCAAAATGCTTCACACGCGCTTCATTGTTATTCGATGCAATAATAACTCGAATACCTGATTCTTTCATAATACGTAACCAAATAATCAGCTCTTCTGTTGCGTCTGGGCGATCCCATTCAACAAGCGTATTATCTAAATCCGTAATGATGCCTCTAATCCCTAATTCTTGTAACTTTTCCGGCGTAATTTCAAAAATATTCGTCACAAATTCGTTCGGTAATAAAAAATTATACAAAATAGCGACCCCTAATCTTAACGTATTATTCGACCATTATAGCATATTTGCAAAAGCTTCACCCATTCGAATTGGGCTTCCCTGTACAACATTATCCGTAAATTCAACCGTATCCTTTTCAAACAGCATAACCACTGTGGAACCAAATGAAAAATATCCAACTTCCTGACCTTTACGCCATTTCGTTGTCGTATTCGTAAGCACAATGGAATTAACAAAAGTCGCACCAACTTTAATAAAGGCTACATGCTGTTGATTGGCTGCTTTCAGCTCTGTCACTAAACGATAATTATGAGAAATTGGTTTTTTACCGTATGTAAGACCTAGCTGATTCACGGGATAAGATTTCTGACCAAGTGTATATTGTCGTACTACTTCCCCATCTATCGGACTATGGATACGATGATAATCAGCAGGACTTAAATAAAATACGATAAAATGACCATCTGCATATTGTGCGGCTCTCTCTGTATTACCTAGTAAATCTTGTAATGCATAGGGCTTACCCTTAACTAGAAATGTCATATCCCATTCAATGCGACCAAAAGATTCCACCTTGGCATCTACTGGGCTAACATAAATCGTTGGATTTTTTTCAATAGGTCGAGCTTCTTCTAGAAGTTCTCTTGTGAAAAAATCATGTAAACTTGAAAATTGTTGTTGTTTTTTTGAAACTTCTTCAATGTTAATATCGTATAACTTCATGTAGCTTGGAATTATACGTTTACTCCACTTCGCTTTTGCAATTGCCTGCAAAAGATGGGAAGATTGCTTACCATTCGTTAGTTCTATCAAGCGTTGATATAGTTTTTCTTTCATACAGTAAAACCCCTATCCATTAATTTAGACTGTCAATTTTTTCGCATTCGAAGTATAATGGTACAATATCTTAAGTGCAAAGGAGTGATCCCCCTTGTTTTTTTATCACAAGTTGGTGGATACCACGGTTAAGAAAATGAAATCGCACGCAGCTAACTTCATCACAATTAGTAATATGTCCTTTGGAGGCGCGGCTATTATGGCCACTTTACATGAATATTATAGCTATAGTGTCTTGTTTATCTTTATTGCAGCCCTTCTTGATCGCTACGATGGTAAGGTAGCGAGAGCACTCGGACAAGTGTCTGAGTTAGGTAAACAATTAGATTCTATGAGTGATATTATATCATTTGGTGTGGCACCTGCATTATTAATGTATGAAGTTGTTCTAGTTGATTTTGGTTTTGCCGGCATGATGATGGCCGTATTATTTATCGTCTGTGGCGCGATGCGTTTAGCTCGCTTCAATATTAGTGAAGCGAATGGTTATTTCACAGGTTTACCAATTACAGCTGCAGGTACGTTCTTAACTTTAACGTATTTCGCAGCCAATGCGTTCCATCCGGCATTTTATCTTTTCCTTTTTCCCATCTTAGCTTTACTCATGATTAGTACATTTACGTTAAAAAAAGTGTAACAGCACATTTGCTGTTGCACTTTTTTCATTTCCCACAGCTTTTAAACATATACTGTCGAAAAATGGGGAAAGGATGAAATCATTCAATGAGCGGAATTTTTACATCAATGTTGCAGTTATGGCTTGAAATCCCTGCGTTGCTTGGCTACTTAAAGGGGCAAACATTCCATAAACCCTTTTCAAAAGAAGAGGAAGCTGCTTGTATTGAACGATTTTTAGGTGGCGATGAGCAAGCACGTCTTGACTTAATCGAACGCAATATGAGGCTTGTCGCGCACGTCGTAAAAAAATTCCATCCAAAACATGAACAACTAGATGATTATATTTCCATCGGAACAATCGGTCTAATGAAAGCTGTCGAGAGCTATACCCCTGACAAAAAAACTAGACTTGCCACATATGCAGCCCGTTGTATTGAAAATGAAATTTTAATGCATCTGCGCACACAAAAAAAAGTGCAGAAAGACGTATCACTGTTTGAGCCTATTGGGACTGATAAAGATGGTAATGCACTGCAAATTCGTGATTTACTTCAGTGTGACGAAGAAAGCGCCACAGAAAAACTAGAGCATAAAGAACATGTGGCACAGTTATATCACTATTTGCATATGCTTGATGAACGTGAGCTCGAAATTGTGACACTACGCTATGGTTTAAACCAACAGGATGCCCTTACACAAAAGGAAATTGCTGCTCGTTTAAATATCTCACGCAGCTATGTATCTCGCATTGAAAAGCGAGCACTTATTAAACTCTATCAACTATACAAACGAGACCAAAAGTCTATTGAATAATATATTGTAAAATGGACAGTAGAAAAATTCAATGCATCATTGGCGGAAGATGTGCCTATTTCATGGCATATAAAAAGCTCCCCTGCGACATGACTATGTCGCAAAGGAGCTTTCCCGTCATACTAATGCGCTGACTCCGATAGTTCTGCTGAAATCAACGTGCCTATTAAAGTTGTAATAATGACTACACCCGCTGTTAAAAATAACATCATGAATGCCTCCCATTCTATTATGAAGAGATTTATTACTGTCAGTGTAGCATTTGTCCATTGCTTTAACTGTGATTTTTCTCACAGAATAACACGCACATTTTGACCATTTTGTGTAGTTTATAGAGAGGCAATTGCTTTTAAAACGACTTGTGTAGAATGCTTTGCAGCAACTGGTAAAAACTCATCGAAGCTAATATTCGATTCTTTCCCAGCAATATCTGATAAAGCACGAATGACAACAAAAGGTGTAGCAAATTGATAACATACTTGAGCAACCGCAGCCGCTTCCATTTCTACAGCCTTCATTTGAGGGAAATGACGACGAACCGCTTCTACACGTTCAGGATCATTCATAAAAGCATCTCCAGAGCAAATTAAACCGATGCCATACTGATGCTCTCCAACCGCCTTGACGGCCTCCTCAGCGACTTTCATCAATTTCTCATCTGATTTATAAGCTGCTGGCATCCCAGCCATCTGTCCGATTTCATAGCCAAAAATTGTGACATCTACATCATGGTGGCGAACTTCATCAGAAATGACGATAGCGCCTACCTCAAGTGCCTCGTCATATCCACCTGCAGAGCCTGTATTCATAACAACATCCGGCTTAAACTCATGTAAAAGGATTGTCGTAGACATAGCAGCATTCACCTTGCCAATACCACTTTTTAATAACACAACTTCCTTGCCTTCATAAGTCCCTGTTGTATACTCACTGCCTGCAATCATTGTACTTTGTGCATCGTTTAATGCTGCTCTTAGAAGCTCTACTTCCTCTTCCATTGCGCCAATTACTGCTATTTTCATGTACTGTTACTTCCCTTCTTTATCAACTCTATTAAAAATAATCAAAAGAGTGATTTTCGTCAATAGGCGCCTTCTAATGTGTTAAGTTGCTCCAACTTCACGGGCTTCCATCCTTCATTTTCAACCCATTCCATACTGACACGGTACATCTGAGATTTATCATTCGTTGAAACTGTCGCAACGGATGAATTAGGACCACCATTATTTTGCATACGCCAAATAATCATATTGCTTTGTTCGATGCCTGTCACAGTCGAAACAGTGGCTACCTTCTCAGCCCAGTCTACAGACTTGTCATCATATGAAGAAACATGCTGACCTGTTTGAGTTGTAGGTGTTGGCTGCCAATTTTTATTCGTGATAACCTTGTCAACAATTGGATTATCCGATGTCGACTCTTCTGGCGTACCTTGCTCTTCCTGAGATGTATCAGGCTCCGATTCTTCCTCGGAAGTTTTGTCTTCTTCAACAGCGAGATCTTTATCCTGTTCTTTCGCAGGTTCTTTATCTACTTCTTTTTCGTTATCACCGCTCTTTTCCTCTTGAGCTGGTTCATCTTTCACTGCTTGATCTGCATCATCTTGCCATTTAAACACATAGGTTGCTGTAATAATAATAAGTACAACCACAACACCTATTAAAACATTCAATAGTTTATCTAGCTTTTTATTACGAGATGGCTGCAAATGACGACTACTTCGAGTTTGTCGTTCACTCATAATGTCTCCCCCTCTCTAGCAAATATTCTATCAAGTTCAACAGCTCTTGCAAAATAATTATACTCACTATTTTATTGCCAAAGAATGTTAAAAGCAGTCAGCCTAAGGCTAACTGCTTGTACACTTACACATTATTTAATGGAAATAATTTTCACTTTCATTTCGCCACCAGGTGTTTGTACGGCAACTTCTTCACCTTCAGCACGACCAAGTAGACCCTTTGCAATTGGCGATTCATTTGAAATGCGGAATTCCATTGGATCTGCCTCAGCAGAACCAACAATTGTATACGATTCTTCATCTGATGACGGTTTACCATTAATGATTTCTACAAATGTAACCGTTTTCCCAAGTGATACAACACTGTTATCTGTCTCATCCTCAGAAATAATCACTGCGTTACGAATCATTGATTTTAATGTAGAAATACGACCTTCTAAAAAGGCTTGCTCTTCTTTTGCTGAATCATACTCAGCATTTTCAGATAGATCTCCAAAATCACGTGCTATTTTAATACGTTCAACGATTTCTTTACGTGTTTCTGTTTCTAATTTTACTAATTCTTCTTCTAATTTACGTTTTCCCTCAGCTGTCATAGGGTACTGTTTTTCATTTGCCAAAGTCCTTCACTCCTTGTTTCTTCAATATAAAAACATAAAACTCGACTAAATGCACGGAAGATGCATTTAATCGAATTTTATTATTTTTAAACTTTTTCAAATTACGCTTTGACCTAATAGTATGCATGCTTTTTTTAAATATGCATGAAAATATTGTCAATACCACTCTATCTTATTACAATACGTTGTCGGTTTCAAGAATAGTTTTAATTTTCGTTACCATTAAATCAATTGCTACCTCATTATCCCCGCCTTCTGGAATAATGATATCAGCATAACGTTTCGTTGGTTCAATAAATAAATTATGCATAGGTCGAACCGCTGCTAAATACTGCTCAATAACCGAATCAGTTGTACGACCACGCTCTTTAATATCACGCATGATACGACGAATAATTCGTAAATCTGAGTCTGTGTCTACGAATAATTTAATATCCATTAAATCACGTAAATCAGCATCTTCTAGCACTAGAATACCTTCTAGGATAATAACATCTACTGGTTCAACATGGATCACTTCTTCTGCTCTCGTATGCTGCACATAGTCATAAACAGGTTTTTCAATTGGTTGACGCACTAACAGTTTTTTTATGTGCTCAATTAATAAATCATTATCGAAAGCCAACGGATGATCGTAGTTTGTTCCTAAGCGTTCTTCAAATGTTAAATGACTTTGATCTTTATAATAAAAATCTTGTTCAATCACCACAACGGAATGCTCACGGAAAACTTCATAAATGGCGCGCGTCACACTCGTTTTTCCAGAGCATGAGCCACCAGCGATTCCGATGACAACTGGTCGCTTTGCTGCCATTAGTTATTCTCCTTTCGCATCATATTATGCGGTTTTAAAGGTGTGTCACATTTAAATTTCACAATTTGTAATGGATGACGAGCAGCATCTAGGCTATTGCCATCCTCGTCCCAAATTTCGCCCATTGTTAAACGGAAATTTTCAATTTCAGGACCAAAGAATTCTACTTCATCACCAGGTTTAAAATAATTTCGTTGTTGCATCGTTACTATTTTTGTTTCTGGATCATGATCTAAAATAAGACCTGCAAATTCATACGTTGTTTTACGACCATGTACTCCAAACATTTGCTCCTCGAAGCCAGGTGCATCATGGAAGAATGCTTCAGCCGTATCACGGTTGGCGCATTTATCCAATTCTTCGAGCCACTCGCGTTTAATTTTAAAGTTTTCCGGATCTGCACAGTAAGCATCAATCACTTTACGGTACACTGAAACAACTGTCGCAACATAATGAATGGATTTCATACGACCTTCAACTTTTAACGAATCAATCCCAAGCTCAATCATATGAGGAATTGCTTCGATTAATTTTAAATCTTTTGGACTCATCGCAAAAGATGCGTGATTGTCATCGAACAGTGCTTTTTCTTCACCATCTTCTAATTCATATAAATCATAGTCCCAACGGCATGATTGACAGCAACCACCGCGGTTAGAGTCACGAGCAGTCATATGATTGGACAGAACACAACGACCAGAGTAGGCGATACACATTGCACCATGAACGAAAGCCTCAATTTCAATATCAACCTTTTCCTTCATCAGCTTCATTTCTTCTCCGCCTACTTCACGTGCTAAAACGACACGATGTAAGCCTTCTTCTTTCCAGTACTGAACAGCCTTCCAATTGGACAGGGATTGCTGTGTAGAAAGATGAATTTCAAGCTTAGGTGCTGCTGTACGACATGTTTCAATAATCAGTGGGTCTGCAACGATAATTCCTGTTACGCCTGCTGATTCAATATCCTTTAAGTAACGCTCTAAGCCATCCATATTTTCATTGTGAGCAAAAATATTTGTCGTGACATAAATTTTTGCCCCATATTGTTTGGCAAATTCGACACCTTCACGCATCTCTTCAATCGAGAAGTTGTCTGCATTGGAACGTAGTCCAAATTCTCGTCCACCAATAAATACCGCATCTGCTCCATAATGAACAGCTACTTTTAATTTCTCTAAGCTACCTGCTGGGGCAAGTAGCTCTGGTTTTTTAGTAATGACACGTTTACCGTCGACAATCTCACGGATTTTGTCATTTTGTTCTAACGCTAATGCCATGGTATTGCCCCTCCTAGTAAACTGTTTCCTTGAAGATAAAGCCTGTATCTAATGGTCTAATGGCTGGTTGAATATCTTCAATTCGTGCTAATAAATCATCTTTTATCTCTTCATACGCGTCTTCTGATTCATCAAAATACGTATCGATGGCTTTGCGATAGATTTCTGTAACCGTTACTACATAGTCTGGTGTTTGTAGAACACCCTCGATTTTCAGGGCATCAATGCCACCTTCGAATAATTCACCAAGCTCATCAATTATACACATATCATTTGGACTAAAAATATGTGTCCCATTGACATCTTCATAAATAGGATATTTATTATTTCGCTCATCGTCATGTAGGAACATATTACGATTTTCTTGACGGTTTTCAATGGCCATCACCTTATCTTGATATAAGAAATAATGACCAAGTAATGGGCGTTTCGATTGGAACATACATGTCATGCCATGTACTTGTACCTCAATCTCCATCTCAGTATTTTCTTTAATTTCTAATACTTCATCAAGAGAAAGTTCACGTGCTAATACAGCACGCTTTGCACCACGTTTCCCCCAGTAATTTGCTGTAAACCAGTTTGTGGCAGTCGTTTCTGGATTCCAATGTAATGGAATCGTCACGGCTTGCTCGCGGCGAATAATAAGTACCGCTGGATCACCATAAATTAAACGATCCACTCCGATACGTTGCATTTCTTTTAAATAGTCTGCCAGTGCCTCTAGTTTCTCATTATGAAAAAGTGCATTGACCGCAACATAAACCTTTTTACCTGCTGCGTGAATTAGCTTCGTCGCTTCTTCCACCTCTTCAACAGAGAACTCTCCAGCTAGACGTAGACCAAATTGTTGCTCACCAATAACAAAAGCATCTGCTCCAGCTTCTAAAAGTGCTTTTATATGTTCTACAGATTGTGGTGTCACAAGCAATTCTGGTTTTTTCATAGTAGTCACCTCTTCAAACATAGTAATAAACCGTCACCGACTGGCAAAAAAGCACTTGTATAATCTGGGTGCTGCATAATCCAATCTGTGAAGTTTTTTAAATTGCGAATCATTGTCCGCTTACGACGTGGCACATCCTTCAGCTCTAAATCAGACAGGCCATGCATGTACATATTATCGATATACAAAACCCCACCTGAATTCACTAAAGGGGCATATTTTTCAAAAAAGCGTTGATACTGTCCCTTTGCGGCATCGATAAAGACCGCATCGAAAGTCGTATCAATAGCCTCGTCGTTCACCTCTAATGCGTCACCCTCAATGACCGTAATTCGATCTGATACAGTAGAACGTCGAATATAGGCTTTCGCCCTTGTTACACGCTCTTGATCACGTTCAATTGTAACAATTTGGGCATTGGGCAATGCCTCTGCCATTCGAATAGCAGAATAGCCAATTGCTGTGCCTATCTCTAAAATTTTTGACGGATTTTGAATACGTAACAATTGATTTAATGCGTCAATACCTGCTAATTGCATAATCGGTACATGATTCTCCTCCGCGTATGCTTCCATCTCTAAAAGCAATTCATTACGTGGCTGTATAAATGATTGTATATATGCATCTGATAATTCCATTGTTTCACCCTCATTTAAAAGGCAACGAGCGTTTGCCGTTGTCTGTACTTCATCATTTATCAACAAAAGAAAAAGACCAAACGTGATGTCTTGGTACTTTGCCATACAAAAATGAGCAATTGTTTAGATATGCTCCAACAATTGCTACCACGCATATTTGTCCCGCATAAATGAACGGATTGATCAAAAATCACACTTTATAATAGCATGAAAATAGAAGGAAAGCTATTTTTCTTTCCTTCTATCCATCTGTTTGCTATATACTTTTTGCTCTTCCTAAACGCTTATTCTTCTTTTTGTAAATATTTTGCTATTTTCTGTAAATGCTCATCATATGTTTTTGAGAAGTGATTAACACCCTCTTTATCTGCTAAGAAATAGAAATAGTCGGTTTGACTTGGATTTAATGTTGCCTCAATAGAAGTTTTACCAGCACCAGCGATTGGTCCAGGTGGTAAGCCTTTATTTTTATAAGTGTTATAAGCATTATCCACTTCTAAATCTTCAAAAAGCACACGATCTTTATGATCACCAAGTGCATATAACACGGTCGGGTCTGTCTGTAATGGCATGCCTTCATTTATTCTATTATAGAAGACACTTGCGATTGTCTCTCGATCTGTTTGAGCTGTCGCTTCTTCTTCTAATAATGAGGCAAATGTTAACAGCTGATGCACCGACATTTGTTTTTCTGCTAAAACATCACTATAGTTCTTCACCACATTATTCATCGCCGCTATCATCTCTTCTACAATTCCCTGTAATGATGGTTTTTCTTCATAGTAAGAGTAAGTGGCTGGGTAAAGGTAGCCCTCTAAATCATAGCGAATATTATCCGCTAACACAGCCTCCGTGACAAGTTCAGGATAATTGGCCATCATTTGCTGAACAAATGTATCACTCGTCACAAGATCCATAAATTCCTGTTTTGTGTATGGTGTTTTCTTTTCAATCACATTCCCAATTTGTTCAAGTGTTAAGCCCTCCGGAACTGTCATTGTAAAGACAGGCTTACGGTAGACTTTCCCTGTTTTCAAGCTTTCGATCAGTTCATCGAATGTCATCGCCTGTGTTAGATCATAATTTCCTGCTTGGAATTGAGATTCATTTTTAAATTTTGCATAGTATTTAAAAACACGTGCATCTTTAATGACGTCTTTTTTCTCTAGCAGCGTGGAAATGGATGATAAACTAGAACCAATAGGTACTTCCACAGCAATGGTCTTCGTCGCATTAGGATCGAGTGGCTTTAATGCACCCTTGACATAGTTGTACCCAAGGATACCAACAACACCGATTATAAGCACGAAAACAATCGCAATAATTGCAACGATTTTTCTCACGATTTTTACCTCAGATTTTCTTTCCTGCATTTTTGAAAACATTTCTTGTTTTTTAGAACCGTTATCCACGGGTTTCCCCCCTATCACTAATCAATATCATACTAGAAATCAACTTTCACGACAAACAGAAATCGACAATTCAGGAGAAATTGTATATGTAAAAAAAATCTGCCAGCTATTTTTACTGGCAGATCCTCTCTCTATAAAATCTTGCACGGTTCAAAATCTTCATTATATAAACTATAATTGAAAAGTTACTTGCTTCTTATCCGCAAGTAACTCCATAGCAAGTTGAGCTATCACCACATCATCTGCTGGTGGATTAAAGCGACTACATTGAACATCTCTAAATAGACGCTGGATTTTGTTTTCTTTAGATAAACTTCGTCCCCCTACAACTTGCATGGCTTTTGTTACTATATCGATGGCGTAATTACAAATTACATACTTTGCGATACTAACAGACTCTGATAGTTGCTCCTTAAGAGCTGGATTTTGTTCTACCTGTGTTGCAATACTATACAATGTTCTTCGTGCAGTTTGATAAAGTACTTCTATTTCACCAATCCTTTGTTGGACATGACTAGCATGAGCGATTGTATTTTCTAAGCTATGTGAATACGTATTTTTGGCAAAATCAATTGCATAATCTCTTGCTGCTCCTGCCACTCCTAAATAAACGGCTGGAATCTCTAACGAATAGACTCGACCATCAGCTAAAAAACGATTAACTCCATTTGGATGATGTCTGTAAAGCAACGCTGCCTCTGGTACAAACGTATCATGAAAAATAATATCATGACTACCTGTTGCCCTCATGCCCATTGCATCCCATGTTTCAACAATTTCCACCTGTTCGTTTTTCGTTATTAGAAATTCCGCTGTTAGGTTTTCTTCTTCCAGATAAGCAATAATAGTGAATTGTTTTAAAATCGGCGCTAATGAAGCAAATGCTTTTTCACCAGTAATGCAATATCCCCCTGGCACCTTTTTAGCAATTGTACCAGGTAAACTCCCCCGAGAAATATTCCCCTTTCCACGTTCACTGCTAATAATATTCAAAAGTGAGCCTTCCTCAACTGCTTTTCGGCATAATTCTGCAAAGATAGGTTCTGGCCATGTTTTTGCCTCACGAACATTCAAAAACGTCAATAAATGCCAGCCAACAGACAAGGCAGTGGAAGCATCGCCTCTAGCTAATTGTTCCTGCACTAATAACATCTCGTATAAAGAAATTTCTTCTCCTCCATATTTTTGAGGCACTGTTAGTCGAAAATAGCCTGCATCTTCTAAAATTTTAAAATGCTCAAACGGAAATTTTCCACTCTCATCATATTGGTTAGCTGTCTTCTCAATTTGTTGCGCTAAATTCTGAGCATATTGAACAAGCCTTTGCTCTCGTTCATTTCGAATAAAAATATCCATCATTCCTGATTCACCTTACTTTTAGCAAAACGATTCAGCGGCTTTTTCAGGCCTAAATGTTCTCTTAATGTTGTGCCCGTATAATCTTTACGATAAATACCTCGCTCCTGCAAAATCGGTACAACCTTGTCAACAAAATCTTCTAAATCACGTGGTAATAACGGAAACTGTAGCATAAAGCCATCTGCTGCTTGCTCTATTATCCAACGCTCCATCTCATCCGCTATTTGTGTTGGTGTTCCGACAAAAGCATCGCGCTTTGCAGGTCCAAAAAGGCGTGCATACAAATCACCAACTTTTAAATTTTCCTTCTTAATAATCTCTAAGTGTTCATAGAAGTGACTTTGAATACTATTAACTTCTGGGAATTCCACTTCAATAGCAGGTGTATCGAGGGAATACTTTGAAAAGTCAACATTCCCCATGTACCCCGAAACAAATTTTAAGCTTTCGTATGGATCAATCAATGACTGTAATTCATTAAATTTACGAATTGCCTCCTCCTCTGTATCACCTACTATTGGGGAAATTCCTTGTAAAACAAGGAGCTCCTCCTCCTTACGTCCAAAGGGAGGAAGCTGTGCCTTTAATTGCCGATAGTGTTCTTTCGATTTTTCAATATCATCCCAATGGACAAATACAACTTCCGCTGTACGTGCAGCTAATTGTTGGCCTGGTTTAGATGCACCAGCCTGCACAATAACAGGCTGCCCCTGTACAGAACGAGCAATATTTAATGGACCTTTGACAGATAAATAGTTGCCCTTAAATGATGTTTCATGCACTTTAAGACGATCATAAAATAGATTATTATCTCGATCATAGAGAAAAGCATCGTCTTCCCATGAATCCCATAGTGATTGAACAACATCGATAAATTCCTCTGCACGTTCATAGCGATGATCATGCTCCCAATGCTTATCACGGCTAAAATTTAATGCCGTTTCTCCTGTGGCATCTGCTGTGGTTACTAAGTTCCAAGCAACTCTCCCATTGCTTATATGATCGATGGACATTAACTGTCTTGCCAGCACATATGGCTCACTGTATGTGGTTGAAGCTGTTGCACCCAGTCCAATTTTAGTTGTTGCCGACGCTAAAGCCGTAATTTGAATTAATGGATCAAAGCGATTTAAAATATGTGGATGTGACTCATGATTAATGGCTAAACTGTCGGCAACAAAAGCTATATCAAACTTTCCTCTTTCCGCAATCTGAGCTACTTTTTGTAATGCTTGAATATCGATGCTTGCATTTGCTTGGGCAGATGGGTGCCTCCATGCAGCAACATGCATACCTGCTCCTATTAAATACAAGGCTAGCTTTATTTCTTTTTTACTAGTCATTGTTATCACCCTTCCTAATATGAATAGAAATCTTTCCATGTTGCTAATTCATCCAGTGGTAGCTCCACTGGAATATAGTTACCATTTGACACTTCTTTAATAAACTTCCCCGTTTCATCTCGCTGATAAATTTCCACGATTTTCTTCAATATGTCATTATTTTTGTCTTCTGCCTTTGCCACGATAACATTAATAAATGGCTTAGCTGTTTCACTTTCGTGAATGATGGCATCCTTCAATAAAAGACCAGCTTCTACAGCAACTCCATTATTAATAATGGCAAAATCAGCATCCTCCATCACACGTGGCGTTGTTGCACCATCAACAGGCAAAATGATTAAGTTTTTGGGATTATCCTTAATACGGTCTTCTCCACCGTTACCATCAAAATCATCCGTTACTGTTAGTAGTCCATGCTCCTGAAGCAGTAGCAAAGCTCTACCCCAGTTGGAAGGATCATTTGGTACAGCAATTTTTGCGCCTTCTTTTATATCATCTAGCGATTTATATTTGTTTGAATATAAGCCAATTGGTGCCATTATTGTTGTGCCAATTGCCTGTAAATCCGAGTTATTGTTCGTATTAAATAAATTTAAATATGCAACATGTTGAAAAGCATTAATATCTACTTCTCCCTCTGCCAATGCTTGATTTGGGTCATATTGAGCAGAGAATGTTACTAATTCCAAGTTAATACCTTCCTCACTAGCCTGTTCTTTTATATACGCCCATGTTTTCAATTCCGAGCTACGGATACCCACTTTCACACTATCTTTTTCATCCGCTTCTGCACATGCCATTAGTAACAATAGTAATGTAAAAAGTCCTATTAAATATTTCAGTTTTTTCATGCTCACATTCTCCCTAAGACACCCTACGTATTTTTCGTTCAAGACTGTTGCCAATGCTTTGAATAATTTGCACAAGTACAACTAAAATGACCACTGTAACCAAAATCGTTGTATTATCAAAGCGTTGATATCCGTAAGTAATGGCAACATCACCTAAACCACCACCTCCAACAGCTCCAGCCATGGCCGTCGCACCAACAAGCCCAATCGTTGCAGTTGTGACACTTAAGATTAACGATGGGAAGGCTTCAGGTAACAAAAACTTTCGAATAATCTGAAATGGAGAGGCTCCCATTGCTTTAGCTGCTTCAATGATGCCTTCATCCACCTCTAATAATGAATTTTCTATTAATCTTGAAATATATGGTCCAATATGCAAGATTAGCGGCACAATGGCAGCAGTCGTACCAATGGCAGTGCCAACGAGTAATCTTGTGAATGGAATAATTGCAACAAGTAAAATAATGAATGGAATGGAGCGCAATGTATTGACGATCGGATTGACAACCGAGAAGATTAATTTATTTTCAAGAATATGTCCTTTTCTCGTCACAACTAAGATTACCCCTAAAATAAAGCCTAAAATAGCGCCAAAAAATAAGGAAATGCTAACCATGTACAACGTATCTAGAACCGCGTCGATAATGATTTGTGTACTTACTTTCACGTGCAACAACCTCCTCTATTTGAATATTTTTAGCCTGAATAAAAAGAAATGCTTTTTGTATATCTTTTTCAGAACCAACGAGCTCCACGATTAAATGGCCGAATGGAATTCCTTGTAATTCTGTGATATTGCCGAATAAAACATTGACATCTACAGCAAACTTTTTCGCCACCTGTGAGACAATCGGCTGCCCAACGTCTACTCCTATGAATTTTAAATTGTAAATTTTTTTAGAAGCATCTATACTTTTTAGCTGCTCATAAACAGAAGGTGGAACTTCATCACGAACAACCGATTGGACAAAATTTTTAGTTGTCTCTTCTCTTGGTGAGGAGAAAATTTCAAGTACATTGCCTGTTTCAATAATTCTTCCATTTTCCATGACAGCGACACGATTACAAATATCCCGAATAACCTCCATTTCATGAGTAATCATTAAAATTGTAATACCGTACTCGATATTGACCTTCTTCAGTAAGGCTAAAATCGATTTGGTCGTTTGTGGGTCGAGAGCCGAAGTTGCTTCATCGCATAAAAGGATAGTTGGTTTTGTCACTAATGCTCTTGCAATGCCGACTCTTTGTTTTTGCCCGCCTGATAGCTCATCAATATAGCGATCCGTTTTGTCTGCTAAACCAACAAATGCTAAAACCTCTTTTACTTGACCTTCCAAATTTGATTTTTTTACTCCACTTATGATTAAAGGCATTGCTACATTTTCAAATACTGTTTTAGAATGCAGGAGATTAAAGTGTTGAAAAATCATGCCGATATTTTTCTTCTCCTCTCGAAGCTGCCTTTTAGTGAGCGTGGTTAATTCTTTGCCATTCACAAGTACTTGCCCAGATGTTGGCTCCTCCAGTAAATTTACTGTCCGAATCAGTGTGCTCTTACCAGCACCACTAAAACCGATAACACCAAAAATATCCCCCCTCTGAATTGTTAAATTGATTTTATTTAGAGCCGTTACAGTCGAAGTACCGACCTGGAATTCTTTTGTTGTCTCAATAAACTCAATCATGCACGTCTACCTCCTTAGCATTTATGTGATTGCACAGCTTTAAAATGCTGGGACAACAGCACCTTTATATTGATCTTCAAAGAACGAACGTGCCTTTTCACTTGTTAACCACTTAACAATTGTTTGTATAGCTGGATCATCCTTTTTTTCATTTGTCGAGGCTATTATATTGACATAAGGTGATTCTGAATCTTCTATAATCAGTGCATCCTTCACAGGATTATAGCCCCCTTCTAATGCGTAATTTGTATTGATAGCAGCTGCTTCTACATCATCTAATGAACGAACAAGTAGTGGAGAATCAACACCTATAAATTGAATACTCTTCTCATTTTTCGCAATATCTTCGACTGTATAATCACCTTTCTTCGTTTTATCTAATTCAATCAAACCATTATTTTGAAACAGTAATAATGCTCTTGAGAAATTGACAACATCATTAGGTACAGCAACCTTTGCATTTTGTGGCAAATCACTAATTTTTTTTATTTTTTTTGAGTACACACCAAATGGCTCAATATGAATTCCTTTTACACTGACTAAATCTAAATGACTTTCTTTATTCGACTGTTCTAAAAAAGGGACATGTTGAAAATAGTTAAAATCCAACTCACCATCTGCCGTTTGTTGGTTCGCTTGCACAGCATCTTTTATAATGGTAATGTCTAGTTTCACTCCATCTTTTTCAATATCTTTTGCTAAATACTCCAATACTTCCGCATGAGGAACATTGGCTGCCCCTACTTTTAATGTTACAATCTCCTCTTTAGTAGCCTCTTCTTTGTTTGTGCAACCAGCCAACAAGCCTATTACCAATGCACCGATAAGCCATTTCCAACCTAGTCTCATCACATTACCTCCTTAATTAATAAATTTACTTGGTTTAATTTAAAACAAATCTTATCTATTTACTAAGAATTGGTCAATGCTCCTTTTGTTTCATTTATTAAAAAATTCAGAAAACTAAAAGTTGAAATGCATATTTTTTCTCGAAAATCCATTAAATTTAATCGAAAATGCAAAAATCCCATTTACAGATAGAATATTTTTAGACCCTTGATAGAAAATTTCTATTAATAAAACAAAAACCTCTGAGTGGCTAACAACCACTCAGAGGTTTCATAGTATTGAAAAACAAAACAATTCACAGCATTTTTGCGAAAGGTAAAAAAGGATTTCCGTTGCAGGCTACTTGCTTTCCTGTGGGCGAGCGCCGAGCCGCTTCCTCTGCTACCGCTCCGTTTAGAGGCTCGCCTGTCTCGCTATCCCACGGGACTCAAGTAGCCTTCCACTCCAACCCACAAAAATATTGCCTTTTTTAGCAAAGGTCTTCACTACTCTTTATGGAGGGGTGTTGTCACACATCACTTCTCCACATTGAAAGTAAGAGAGGCTATCCTCTCTTATAATATAAATAATGGGCTATTTTGTTCAGGAAAAGACACTTTTGCAGAATGGCTGATTGGAGTGGAGCCAGCGTCACTCCTAGGGGATTTAGCGTCACAGAGGAGACCCTGGAGCGAACGCAGTAAGTGAAGTGGCTCATCGGACACCCCCTGGAAAGGACGCTGGTGGAACGGAAATCAACCCCTCGCCTTGCTAAAGGTTCTTTTTCTGCTATTGACATCACCTTTTTTCAACAACATAAAAAAAACTGTGAGTGGCTAACAACCACTCACAGTTTTTACAATTCGTTTAATACATCCTCAACAAAGGCCCATTCTTCATCCGTTTCAATTGGTAATAATTCTTCTATAGAACCGTCATTTCCAGACAAATATTGAGCTGCAAAAATATCACGTTCTTCCATAGGTTCATCCGTCGCTGGAACATATAAAACATACGATTTACCAAATTGCTCAGATGAAAAAGTATGAATAACCTCACAAATTTGATCTGTTCCATCTTCATTGGTCACAGTAATAAGCTGGGGCTCTGCATCGAATTCATCAAGAAGTGTCAACACTACCTCATTAATCATTTCCCATTCGGCATCCGTTTCAACTGGCTGTAAATTGGCCATTTCACCCGTATTGTCATCATAATCAAAGGTCATCGCTGAAATATCCCCCGGGATTTCTTGCCCCTTGTCATCTACAAGTGAAAATAGCACATAAGACTTGTCCTCTGCATCAAATGTAAAGACCACACGGCATTTTTGCTCTTTGCCACCTTCGACTATTATCGTAAATTCTTGTGTTTCTTCATTCATTTGGGTTCCTCCTTTATACCTTTGCTGTCATTTATTAAGTGGATTTTATTTACCCCCACGCTATTATTGTTGAGTATTTTATTAGCGGGCTCTTGAGTAGTTCCAGTCATTTGATGAGTGCTGTCACCCTACTTTTGAGCGGTTTCTCTCACTTTACGAACGATTTACAACACTCTTGAGCGAAACCCACATGTATCTCCACAATTCAACTACTAGACAGAGGCTCAATAAAAAAGGAACAAGGAATGCAAGCTGCGATCCTTGTTCCAAGCTTTGAGTTAGAAGATTATTCTTCGTTTTCATCCTCTAAAGCATTTAAAACGTCCTCTACCATATCCCACTCTGCTTCAGTTTCGATTGGCGTTAATTCACCATCTTCACCATTTTCAGATGGTACAAATGAAGATACGAAGATTTCAACTGAGCCATCTTCATCTTCTTCTGCGCCTACCATTGAGTAAAACACATATGATTTGCCAAACTCTGGAGATTCATGAACGTGAATCACTTCACAAAGCTGTTCGTTTCCGTTTTCGTCAATCACTGTAATGTGTTGAACATGTAGTTCTTCTTCATGGTTATGCTCGTGTGTCATGCCTAAGTCACCTCATCAATTAATTTTTGCTATCTAAGTAGCCTTGTAAAATCATCACAGCCGCCATTTTATCAATGACCTGCTTGCGCTTTTTGCGACTCACGTCCGCTTCGATTAGCATACGTTCTGCAGCCATCGTCGTTAAACGTTCATCCCATAACTTAACCGGTAGTGAAAATGTTTCTTCCAACAACTTTTTATAGTCCTCAGATGCTTCTCCACGCGGTCCTACCGTATTATTCATGTTTTTCGGATATCCTACAACAAATTCTGTTATAGCATATTCCTTTACTAGCTCGGCGATGCGGTCAATACCGAACTCTCCGTTAGCCTCATCAATTTTTACGGTTTCAATACCTTGGGCAGTCCACCCGAGTGCATCACTAACAGCAACCCCAACAGTTTTCGACCCAACGTCTAATCCCATAATTCTCATTTCTAGTCCTCGTTATTCTTTTTAATATAAAATTTAACAAGCTCCTCTAGAATTTCGTCACGCTCAAGCTTGCGAATTAAATTACGAGCATCCTGATGGCGAGGAATATACGCCGGATCACCAGAAAGTAAGTAACCAACAATCTGATTGATAGGGTTATATCCCTTTTCCTCTAATGAAGAATGTACTTTCAACATTACTTGCTTGACTTCCTGTTCCATTGATTCTTCTGGAAAATTAAATTTCATCGTTTGATCAAATGAACTCATGACCAGCACCTCGCTTTCAGAAATAAGGAGATGTGCAGACAAGCTCATCTCCAATTTCTCTTTATTATAACATGTTTTGGCGTATTATCAATTATACCTCGGCATAATTACGTTCGGAATCAGCCAGAGGCTTTCACTTCTTTTCGTTGAAAGAAGTTAAATGGATTTAATATAATCATACACAGAAACTAATGCTTCTTCAAGTTTTGAGGCATCCTTTGCACCTGCCATCGCCATATCTGGGCGACCGCCACCTTTACCGCCACAAGCTTCTGCAACCATTTTCACAATATTCCCTGCATGGTAATTGCCACCAACTAATTCTTTGGAAACCCCAGCGCATAACATAACTTTTTCGCCATCAACCGCTCCAAGAACAATAACTGCTTTTGGCATTTTCACTTTTAAGTCGTCCATCATTTGACGCAGTTGATTATTATCTTTCGCCTCTACTTTTGTCGATAGAACTGTCACATCACCAATTGTTTGTGCTGCATCAACGATAGCTCCTGCCTGTGCATTTGCGATTTTTTGGGATAAGGCTTCATTTTCTCGTTGTAACTCTTTATAGTCAGCCTGCAATGCCTGCACTTTTGTCACGACATCTTTAGGGTTTGCTTTTAATAATGCTGCTGCCTCATTTAATAAAGCTTCTTCCTCTTTTACTGCTTCATAGGCAACCTTACCTGTCACAGCTTCAATACGGCGAGTACCTGCACCAATACCACCTTCTGAAACAATTTTGAAGAAGCCAATTTCAGAAGAACGTTTGACATGGATACCACCACATAGCTCAATCGAATAATCTCCTATTGATACGACACGAACTACATCGCCATATTTTTCACCGAACAATGCCATTGCACCCATCGCTTTCGCTTCGTCAATGCCTTTTTCTTCAATAACGACCTCTATATCATCCCACACTTTCTCATTTACAATACGCTCGATTTGCTGTAATTCTTCTTTTGTAACTTGACCAAAATGAGAGAAGTCAAAACGTAATCGGTCAGGACCTACATATGAACCAGCTTGATTAACATGATCGCCTAGCACATCTTTTAATGCACGTTGCATAATATGTGTCGCTGTATGGTTTTTAATAATTAAATTACGGTCATCACGATTGACCACTGCTTGCACTGCATCTTCTACATGCATTTCACCAGATTCAACTACTACTGTATGAAGCGGTTGACCATTCGGTGCTTTTTGAACATCTTTTACGATAGCCGTAAAACGATCATTTGAAATAGTACCGCTATCAGCAATTTGACCACCCATTTCTGCATAGAATGGTGTCTTCGCTAAAATAACGAATGCTTCTTGTCCTTCAGAAGCAACTTTTGCTACTTGACCATTGACGATCATTGCAGCGATTTCAGTAGAAACCGTTAACGTATCATAGCCAACAAATTCACTTGCAACTGTTAAGTTTGCTAATACTTCATTTTGTACTTGCATAGAATCAACATCTTGACGAGCTGCACGAGCACGTTCACGCTGTTCTTCCATCGCTGCCTCGAAGCCCTCATGATCAACCTTCATGCCCACTTCTTCTGCATATTCCTCTGTTAATTCGATTGGGAAGCCATACGTATCGTATAAACGGAAGGCATCTGCACCAGGAATATAATCGTGGCCAGCTGTTTTTTGCGATTCCACTACTGCATTAAAGATTGCTAAACCACCGTCCAATGTTTCATGGAAACGAATTTCTTCATTTTTAATGACACGTTGAATAAATTCACATTTCTCCGTTACTTCTGGATAGAAGTCTTCCATGATTTTCCCTACAGTTGGTACCAGTTCAAACATAAATGGCTTCTCAATGCCAATTTGTTTAGCATAACGAACAGCACGGCGTAATAAACGACGCAATACATAACCACGTCCTTCGTTTGAAGGAAGAGCACCATCGCCAATGGCAAAAGCTACTGTACGAATATGGTCTGCAATAACTTTAAACGGTGTATTAATATCCTCTTCTGAGCCGAAAATTTCATTTAAATCTACTTCGCTAGGACGCTTATATTTACGGTTGGCAAATTCCTCGATTTTTTCAATGATTGGCATGAATAAATCTGTATCGAAGTTTGTTGGTACATTTTGAACAACAGATACAATACGCTCTAAGCCCATACCTGTATCAATATTTTGCTTTGGTAGGGGTGTGTATGTACCATCAGGATTATGGTTGAATTGCGAGAACACAAGGTTCCAAATTTCGAGATAACGTTCGTTCTCCCCACCTGGATACATTTCAGGATCATTTTCATCTGAGCCATATTCTACACCACGATCATAAAAAATCTCTGAGTTAGGACCAGATGGACCTTCTCCAATATCCCAGAAGTTTCCTTCTAAACGGATTAAACGCTCTTCAGGAATACCGATTTCTTGATGCCAAACATCATATGCTTCCTGATCTTCAGGGTGAATTGTGATAGATAATAACGCTGGATCAAAGCCCATCCATTTTTTATCCGTTAAAAACTCCCAAGCATAATGGATTGCTTCTTTTTTGAAGTAGTCACCAATGGAGAAGTTTCCTAACATTTCAAAGAATGTATGGTGACGAGCTGTTTTCCCAACGTTCTCAATATCATTGGTACGAATCGATTTTTGTGCATTCGTAATACGTGGATTGTCAGGAATAACACGACCATCAAAATATGGTTTAAGAGTGGCAACACCTGAGTTAATCCATAGTAGTGATGGGTCATTTATTGGCACAAGTGGCGCTGATGGCTCATGATGATGTCCCTTTTCTTTAAAAAATTCCAAATACATACGGCGAATATCTACTGCTTTCATTGGATAAATTCCTCCTATTTTATATTGTAAAATCACGATAAGAATCCTGCGATCTACATGAATTACACTTTGGAGAGTACTATCGAAGAAAATAAAAAAAGCCCTCATCCCCAAAAAAGGGACGAGGACTTGTCATTTGTCTCGCGGTACCACCCTAGTTGTAAGTAAAAAATGCTTACTTACCTCTTTAGCACTTGTAACGTCAGTGAACGGCAGGGATTAGCTGCACTCTGGAGTAGCTTTCGGCATTTGCTGTCGTGAGGATTTTTCCAGCCTAGAAATCCCTTTCTTGTACACGCACAAATACGTACTTTTTCCATCATCGTTTTTACTTTTTCTAACGAAATTATAAAAAAAATCTATTGTGCTGTCAATTAGTACTACTATGACTAATGCTATCTAAGCAATCATTTTTTTAAAATATACCCACATACCCCAAGTAAAGAGCACTAGAAAAGCACTGATTGCAATCGTTGCAATAGGTGAATCCTGATAAGGTAACGGCACATTCATACCAAAAAAGCTAGTGATCACAGATAATGGTAACATTATTGTAGAAATAACTGTTAGTAAATTCAGCTTTTCAATGGATTTACCACTATTAATTGAAAAATATGTGTCGAGTGTACTGTTAACTAAATCGCGGTATGTCTCTGTAGAGTCAACAATACGTTCTAGATGGTCATTTAAATCTTTATAGAATGGGATATTTTCTTCCTGTATCTCAAATTTCCACTGACCATTGATTGTTGAAAAAATTCTTCTTTGCGGCATGATGGCCTGGCGAATTAAAATAATGGCCCGCTTTAGTGCAAGAAATTCCTCAGTCACTACTTTAGGTTGATACTCATAAATTTCTTCTTCTAGTTCATCTATGCGAGTTCGAATTCGCTCTAATACTGGAAAATATTCATCTGTAATGCCATCTATAATGGTATGCAATAAAAAATCAGTACCCTTTTCCATATATTCGGAACGATTAACACAAACATTTTCCATGTGACCTAGCCATTGCAATTTCCGTTTGTGTACAGTGACAACATAGTTTGGACCCATAAAAATATTGAGCTCAACGGTTGTAATTTCATTATTACTTTTTTCATTATAAATGGGTGCATGGAAAACAAAAAATTTATAATCGCCATAATTGTCCATTTTCGGACGGGAGCCTTCATGTAAGCAATCTTCAACTGCTAATGGATGAAAGCCAAATACATCTGCTATATTATTCAATTCATTATAACTATACGCATATAAATCTACCCATAATAAATCTTCATTATGAATAGGTAGTTGTAAATCCTTCATGTTGAAATCATGTTGGACTGTCTTGTTGCTGCTATTAAAATAGTGGATTTTAATCATTGCACTTCACCTCATGTTTTGTTATTGAGGGAAACAAAAGGTCATCCTTTATCGCCTTTTGTCTGCGTTGGTGATCCGAAATGGATGCCTTTTATTTGTTTCCGTTTGCCTAGAATGATACTTATTCGGTTCAGGACTACTATCCATTTCTCATCACCTTCCTTTCATAACAAAAACACGCCTTCTACGAATGAAGGCGTGTTGAATACACATATCAAAAAAGAGCAATAAAAAATCGTTGCATGCGTGTTACCTTCAAACGTTGAGTTTTAGCACTATGCGGCATAGGAATATGTCCAGCTACGTTAAAAAACACCTTATTTCGATGATTTCTGTTGACCCATTGGCGTCTCTCGACATTTTTGGGTAGTAGCGTATCTCCAGCATAGGAGCCTCACCTAACGAAGGGATGTTATTCTTTTATTCCTATAAATCATAGCGGATTGAATTCAAACTGTCAAACTGTAAATCATTCATTTTTCAAAAAGTCTTCTACTCTTTGCACGAATTGGTCCCGTTTATACGATTGATAGAGCAGGCTAGATAAACGCACTGGATCACCAAAGAAAAAGCGTTCATACAGTGTTTGCCTTGTGCCAAAACTACTCATTGTTAAATCCCAAGCTAAACGAAATTTTTTCACTCGCTCTTCGCCTTTATCTTGGAATGATTGCAAATAGTGATCAAGATCTCCTTCATCTGCTGCAAATGCTTTGGCACTTGGTATGGACATTAAGCCGCTTGCCCCAAGTTGTTGGATGATTTCCGTAAAAGTCGGATATACTCTCGGGAAAATTTGAATGGCTACTTGCAAAGTTGAGAGGTCTGGTCGAAGAAAGCCGAACATATCTCGCTGTGCATCTATTTCTGATTTTACGAGCATTGCCTTCATCGTTTCTAGTGTCACAATTACATCCACTACTTTTTGTTGTACATGTTGGTAATCACCGATATTAATGGTGTCCACAATCGACTGCACAACACCTAATACAAATTCAGTCTTCGCAATTTGCCGAGAAAGTACTTGATGTAAACTGTATGCTTGGAAGCCACTAACATTCATAAATTGATTGGCAACATCTACATTTTCGTAATAAAAAACCCGTTCCCAAGGGACAACTACATCATCAAAAACAACAATCGCATCCATTTCTTCAAAACGAGAGCTTAATGGATAATCAAATGAGGAATCTCCACCTACAAAAGATTGGCGACATAAAAACTTTAAGCCCTTCGTATTACTCGGTATCGAAAAGCCGAAACCTTTTCCTTCATCATAACCATTTGTTGATAAAACGAGCAGTTCATCCGTTATGCCGCCTTGTGTTGCTAGTAATCTCGCCCCTTTAATGATTAAACCTTCACTCGTCTTGTCAATAATTTTGGCAGCAATCGTCACTTCTTCATCCTCATAGTAATAGCGCTTACGGTTTACCTGTGGTTCGATAAAGGTATGGGTCATAGTAATATCATTCTCACGAGCATACTCATAAAACTTCAGTAAATGCTCTGGAAAACAATTTGGCTTATCTTTTAAAAAGTCTGACGCTGAAGCTAAGGCCATTAAGGTCGTATTCATATAATCTGGGCTTCTCCCCATAAAACCATGGGAAGATAATGCCCATTCCCTTGCCGCATGGCGCCTTTTCACAAGATCTTCTGGCGTCATTACTTGAAGAAAAGACATGCCAACTCTCTGCTTGCTAGTTGGCGATTCATAGGTCATTTTTTCAAGAAGAGCCCCTTGATGTTGTAAGTCAAAAAGTTTTGCTTGACTCTGCATAATCCCCTTAAATGCAGGATGTTCTGACACCTTTCCTGTCACGACTTCCCCATCAATCGAAATATACGTTTTTAAAGCATCTATACGTTCAATATACTGTTGCCCTGTCATTATTGGCATGCTGTCACCCCTATACATTCCCTATGTTTTTGTACTCACCTAGTATATGAAATGTCCAAATATTAGGTGACGATAGGCTAAATAGAAAAGCCCGACTAGACAGTCTAATCGGGCATATACAGCAAATAGTAATTATTTTAGTCATTTAAAAAATCATAAGGGGAGATATCATTCATCCCAATCATTGGATGAATATATGGTGCTGTTTCTACTGTTAGCTTTTGTGCTATGGAGACGGGATTGTTCAACTCCTGCTCCTCTATTGACATAGCCTCTACTTCCACAATTTCTTCATTGATATCCATCGGATTAAGTCTTGCACGTAAAGAAGTGAAACGCTGTAAGTCATCTGTACGCTGTAAGCCATCTGCAAGTACATCAGGTTCACCACATAAAATCAAAAAGTTTTTAGCACGAGTAATCCCTGTGTATAAGAGATTACGCCGTAGCATTTTTGAATATCCTCTGACAACTGGCATAATAACTGTTTGAAACTCAGAGCCTTGAGATTTATGAATAGAGCAGCAATAGGCTAGTGTCAATTGGTTCAAATCACTGCGTTGATAGGTTACCTCGATACCATCAAAGGATACGATCAGTAAGTCCTGTTTTTCGATCGTTTCTTTTGCTTTAATAATACTGATGACCTCGCCCATATCCCCGTTAAAAACATTGCTCTCAGGTTGATTGACCAACTGAAGTACTTTATCTTTTATGCGATAAGTCACATCACCAAAGACCAGCTCTTTTCTTGTTCCCGTATCATTTGGATTAATGAGCTCTTGAATCCTTTTATTTAAATTATCAATACCAGCCGTACCTTTATACATGGGTGCTAGCACCTGAATATTGCGAATTTCCTGTCCTTTGGCTACTGCACTTTTGACAACCTGCGTGACAACATTGGCAACTTGATCGGCTGAAGCCTTTATAAACGAACGATCAGATGTTTTAGCTGTTAAATCATTTGGAATCGTTCCCTTTTTAATTTGATGGGCAAGCTCAATAATTGTAGAGCCCTCTGCTTGTCGGTAAACATCTGTTAGTTCAACAGTTGGCAGTTGCTTTGATGCTAATAAATCCTTTAACACCTGTCCTGGCCCTACTGGTGGAAGCTGGTCCTGGTCCCCTACAAAAACAACCTGGACATCTTCATGTAAAGCTTTTAATAACTGATGGGCAAGCCATGTATCCACCATAGACATTTCATCCACAATGATGAGCTTTCCTGTTACCTCACGCTCTGTTTCTTCCTCTTTTTCTTGCCCTGTAAAGCCAAGTAGACGATGAATGGTCATTGCAGGAAGCTCAGTTGATTCAGCTAACCGCTTGGCAGCACGTCCAGTTGGTGCACAAAGGATGATAGGAAATGGTTCTTCTTTTTGAGCATATTCTTTTGGATTTAATGATAAACCATGTAGCTTTGCATAAACTTCAACCACTCCACGTACAACCGTTGTTTTTCCAGTACCCGGTCCACCTGTCAAAATCATGACGGCTGAATTTAAAGCCTGTTCAATAGCATTTGCTTGTGTCTCAGCGTAGGTGACATTGAGTAGCTCCTCTGTTTCTCCAATGGCTTTTCTAATTTCGTCCTTACTAAAATGCTCAGCCTTATTATTTCGCTCAATGAGCGATACGATTTTAGAGGCAATCCCTACTTCAGAAAAATAAAGGGATGGTAAATATAATCTAGTTTCTTCACCACAAATTTTACCTTCTTCACGTAGCTCAATACAGGCTTTAGAAATGTCCTCAAACGGGATCTCCTGCCGCTGACTTTGTTGAAGCATATCCTTTACAAGCGGTAGGACATGCTCCGCATCTAAATAGACGTGTCCATCTGATAAAGCAGCTGTATTTAACACATGAAATATCGCTGCTTTGACACGATCAGGATGTTTACCAGTAATTCCTAGTTTAGCCCCTAATTCGTCAGCCCGAAAGAAACCAACGCCTTCAACATCTTCGATCAAGCGATATGGATTTTCAGTTAGTAATTCTATGGCTTCAGTTCGATAGGTTTGATAGATTTTCATACCGAGCTGTGGACCAAAGCCCCACTCATTCAGTTGAATCATCACACGTTCTAGGCCTAGATTTTGTTCGATGGTGCGATGAATAACTTCTTTTTTTTCAGTGGATAAGCGAGGAACGGCGTCAAGTGCACTAGGATCTTCTAAAATAACACGAAGAGCATTAGCCCCTAGTTTTTCTACAATCGTTTCAGCCGTTTTTTTCCCAATTCCTACAAATAAGTCACTAGATAAATAATGAATAATCCCTTGCTCAGTTGCAGGAACCTCTTTCGTAAATGTCTCGATTTGAAATTGAGCACCATATTTAGGATGCTGTTTTAAGATACCCGTAAAACGATATTGTTCATCCATTTGTAATGGTGGAAAATAACCAACAACGATAATTTCTTTATCTTCATATTGTAAGTTCGTCTCTTGTATTTTCACACGTACAATCGAATACATATTTTGTGCATTATGAAAGATAGAGACGATTGGACGTCCGAGTATAAAGAATTTATTGAGTTCAAATAAATCTAGATGATCGGTCATGTTCGGTCCGTCCTTTCTTATTGTCTTCAATCTTTTTATTTTACCATAGCCTCATCAAAATATCGTAGATAAAAATGTATTCTCTACTTTATTTTTACATTATTGCGACAAATGACAATTCTCTGCCTTTATCTCTTATTCCATGCTATGATAAATAAGAATTAGCGCACGGAAGGATTGTGAAGTTAGTGGAATTTAGACCTTGCATCGATTTACATGATGGCAAAGTAAAACAAATTGTAGGAAGTACTTTGGGTTATGCAAATCAAGCTGTCGTAGAAAATTTTATTTCTACACATGACGCTAGCTACTATGCACAAATGTTTGCAAAAGATCGCCTAACAGGTGGACATGTTATCATGCTTGGTTCTGGGAATGAAGAAGCCGCCTTAGCCGCTTTAGCAGCCTATCCTCAGGGCTTACAAATTGGTGGCGGCATCACGGCTGATAATGCACAAAAATATATTGAAGCAGGCGCTTCGCATATTATCGTGACATCCTATATTTTTCATGATGGACAGCTAGACCTAGCACGTTTAAAGCGTTTAAACCAACTGATAGGTAAAGAACGTCTAGTCATTGATCTTAGCTGCAAGATGCGTGATGGAAAGTGGTTTGTCATGACAGATAAATGGACTACATATAGTCACTTCGAAGTCAATGCAGCATCTATTGCCTATCTAGAAGATTTTTGTGATGAACTTTTAATTCATGCCGTCGATGTTGAAGGAAAAAAGGGGGGAATGCAGGAAAGCCTAGTAAGGGATTTGGCTGCCTGGACTTCTATTCCTACTACCTATGCAGGTGGTGTTCGTTCGCTGGAGGATTTAGAAAAATTTAATCAATTAGCCAACGGAAAATTGCATGTAACCATTGGCAGTGCCCTCTCTATTTTTGGTGGGAAGTTACCTTATACAGATGTAGTAAACTATTGTGAAAGAGGTGGGATCTTGTGAAGCTAATTTATAAAGATTATGTTTTTCCATTTCAAGAAACAAATTTAGAGAGAATCATAGATGGTAAATATTTTAAAGTAAATAAAAAAGATCATTCTCTTGCGATTCACGTGCAACTGGACAACGAACAAATGTTACTAGAGTTTTCAAAATCATTAAAGGCAACTTGTGGCTTGTTACGCGATCAAGAAACAGAACCGTATATCGGAACATATATTGATTTACAGGTTTTTGTCGATGAGTTTAATAAGCGCTATAACTTAAATGCTGAAATTATTACTTAAACCGAAGGGGCACTAGCTCCTTTTTTTCATTTTCTCACCTCCGTCTCCTCTATTCCTTTCAACAATTTCTGAAACCTTTTGTTTGTCATATGAGTTATATATTGTATAGCATTACGTATAAGGGGGTCACATGACTAAACTCCATATTAAACATATACTACCTTATTTTTTTATGCTTCCCGCACTTCTTATAGGAACGATCGCTATGATCTTCTACGGTGTAGACATAAGTATTTGGATACAAAATATATTCATCTGGATGTTAGGCGTTTGTTTTTGCTATGTCATTTTAAATAAAACACCCCTAATAGAACTACATAAGAACCCTCTTTTGGTCACATCTATTTTAACTATTTTACTTATTCTGCCCTTTTGGTTTAATGGCTTAGAGGGTGTCCACCGATGGGTAACTTTGGGTCCATTCAATTTTTATATGGCCAGTATTATTTTACCTATGCTCATTGTTTATTTGTGGAGGCTATCAAAAAGTAATTATTTACCGTATGTTATAGGATTCATGATTCTCATAGGTGGTATTTTACTATTGCAACCAGATGCAGGGCAAATTATTGCTTTTGCTTGTGCCTCCACCATTATTTTATGGCGAGCTATAGAAAACCCTAAATGGCAGTATATTACGCTAATCATACTAACCCTATATGTCTTTACATCCTGGATTTACATCGATCATTTAGCTCCTGTACCATATGTAGAGCAAATAATATTTTTAGTAGCAGATATGGGAAGTATGTTACTTATTTTAGGAGTTGGAGCCCTTCTATTGTTAGTCTATCCATTCTTTATCACATGGAAAAAAGATATATTAGCAAGCGCTTTAGGACTCTATTTCTTGATGACAATTCTTGTCACTTTCTTTGGCCATTTTCCAATGCCTATTATGGGCTATGGAATTTCACCCATTATTGGCTATCTCATTGCGATGACAGCCACACAGAAAATAAAAATGGCACAAACCAACTAGAAAGGATTTACAAACTATGAAAACTGGACTAGAGGTAAACTCTTTAAAAACATTCCAAACTGAATTAACACGTTTCTTTTTAGCCTACAAATTTGCTCTACAGGAAGTAGAAACGAAAATAAATATATTGCAAGAAGAATTTAAGTTGATTCATGAATACAATCCAATTGAGCATATTTCCACTCGTGTAAAATCACCGAAAAGTATTTTAGCGAAGATGATGAAAAAAGAGCTTCCCCCATCCATGGAGGCTGTTCGTGAAAATATTCGTGATATAGCAGGCGCTCGCATCACCTGCTCTTTCGTGGAAGATATTTACAAGGTTAGTGCCATGTTACAGGCACAGCATGACATTGAGGTTGTTGAAGTGAAGGATTATATTGCTTATCCAAAAGAAAATGGCTACCAAAGCTTACATCTCATTATTAAAATTCCTATCTTTATGTCAGACCATATGGAAAAGGTTTACACAGAGATCCAAATTCGTACAATAGCAATGGATTTTTGGGCAAGCTTGGAGCACAAAATTTATTATAAGTATAACAAAGATGTACCCGAGCATATTCGTATTGAATTAAAAGAAGCCGCACTACAAGCAGCCGAATTAGATCGAAAAATGGAGCGTTTGAATAAAGAGATCAATATTTTAAAAGAAAATGAAGCAGAGCCATCATTACTAGACAGTACCCCTATTTCACATTTAGCGAAATACTTAACAGAACTACCTAACAATCAATGACACTCCGTTGTCATTATGACCAAAACTAAATGAACATAAAAATCCACCTAGCTTTCGGTGAGAAAAGTAAAAGACCCAATTGTCCAATGTTCTTTTTCACAGAGAGTGAGGTGGATTTTTACAGTTTTAAAGCTTTGTAATGATTATGCCTGCTCCTTGGATTTCGTCGCTACAAAGAAGGAGAAAATCAGGGCACAAATGGCAAAAACAAAGGTAGCGACATAAACATAGCTTACGCCATTCGCAATAGTTTCTTTTAAAAAGCTTACTTCTTCTAGACTAAAGCCACCTCTTGCAAATTCACCATTTAATTGAATTTCACCTTTTCCTAATGAAGCCATTTTTTCACTCGTTGCTAAGTTAAAAATCATCCCAAATAGTGCTGCCCCAATCGCTTGACTAAATGTATTTGTAAAGGAGTTTAAACCAATTGAGATGCCAAGCTGCTTCGGATTTGCCACCTTTTGAATGGAAATCATCAACATTGGCATGATAAAGCCCATTCCTAGCCCAACTAATGATGAAGCGAAATAAGCGCTGAAATCGCTAGAACCTGAAGATAGTCTTGCCAGTAATAGAGTACCCGTAACCAGTAAAATTGTCCCCATTTGAATAATTCTTTTATTCGTTAAACGCCCGATTAAATAACCTGCCATAATGGAGTTTACCGTCCAGAAAATAGACATCGGTGTTAATAATAAGCCTGCTTGTGTTGCATTTTTACCAAGAACACTTTGGGCAAATATCGGAATATAAACCGTTACACCAATCACAATAGACATCCCGCTTAATGTTAAGGCATTTATGACCATTAGTCGCCCATTTTTAAACAGTGCTAACGGAATAATTGGCTCTTCAGCTCGTAATTCCACCCAAATAAAAATACTAAGGAAGACAACCGCAATTAGATACATTAGCAATGATTGACCTGATAACCAAGCCTGCGTTTTACTGTTTTCGATAATCACAAATAACAACGCCACCATGCCAATTGTAAATAGTACAGCACCTAGGTAGTCAATTTTACGCTTCACCGCTTCTATTTGCTCTTTATAATGTTTCGCAATTAAATAAATAGATGCTAAACCAAATGGTACATTAATGAAAAAAATAAAGTGCCATGACACTTGGTCTACAATAAAACCTCCAAATAATGGACCAACTACGCCAGACACGCCCCATACCATACTTAAATAGCTTTGTCCTTTGGCACGCGCTTTTTCAGTCTTATACAACTCCCCAACCATTGTTAATGTGATGGGTAAAATTGAACCTGCACCAATACCTTGGATTGCACGAAAGACAATTAATTGCTCCATCGATTGGGCTAAACCACATAACATCGAGCCTACTAAAAAAATAATAATCCCTGTAATAATCATCCGCTTGCGTCCAAATAAATCAGCTAGCTTGCCAAAAATAATCGCAGCAATAGCAGAAGCTAGTAAATAAGCGGAATAAATCCAGCTAATTAAGTCTACGCCTAATAAATCAGCTGTAATACTTGGAATAGCCGTACTTACAATTGTTCCTTCAATTGCGGCAAGTGCTGTTACAAGTAATAGTGCAATAAATACTTTATTCATCCTGTCACCTTTTCCTTCCCTGCATAACAAACATTACCAAGTTTGAACGAAAAATAAAAGAGGAAGGAATTCATTTGCTGAAAAATAATAAATGAGATTTATAGATTGCTTTGCATTTTGATAGAAAAAAAGCAGCAAGTTCATCAATTGACACTTGCTGCTAATCATCTATCAGTTAAATCGTTGGGCAATCATATCATATATATATCGTGCTTGGTCATATTCAGGTTGTAATGTAAAGGCTTGTTTCAAATGATACATTGCATCTTCCGTTTGTTCTGTGGAAACGGCATAGAGCACGCCTAAATTATAATGTGCATCTGCATTATTCCAATCCTGCTCGATTAAGAGATCCAGTTCCCTCTTCCCTTCCTCAAACATTTCTAGCGCACATAGCACAATCGCATAGGTTAAACGAATTTGTGTATCTTCTGGCGCAATTTCTACGGCACGTTGTAAATAGGGCAATGCCAGTTTTGAGTTCTCCATACGCTCAAAGCATTTCCCCATCATATAATAAACATCTGCCCCTTCAATCTGATGTTTAAGTGCTTGTTCATACAGTTTTGCAGCTTCCGCATAGCGTTCCGCATTATAATATAAATTGGCTAAACCGTAATAAGCTGTCGCTGCAGTTTCATCTACAGTAATCGCCTTTTGGAAGAAACGTTCTGCACGTTCTGTATCCTCTAACACAGCTAACAAATTGCCGAAATTCACATAACCAATGGCATTTTCGGGCTCTGCTTCAATTGCTTTTGTAAACAGTTTGGCAGCATCCTCATAACGTTTTTCTTGAAATGCTTGAATGCCCTGTTCATTATAATTCATTTGTTCTTCACCTCTATGTAGCGAAAGACTGCTTCTAGAAAGCCAAGAGGCAGTAAGAGCAGTCTTAACACAAGTTATCCAACATATGTTAGTTTTTCATTACTTTTAAAGACTTCGTCAATCGTACCGCCACCCATACATTCATCACCATTGTACAGCACTACGGCTTGTCCTGGTGTAATCGCACGTACAGGCTCTGCAAATGTAATGTGTGCACGACCATCTGGTAAAATTTCTACTTCTACTGGTGTATCTGTTTGACGATAGCGGAATTTCGCTGTGCAAGAAAATTTCCCAGGCAATTTTTTTGTCGAAGTATAGTTCATTTTCACAGCAGTCAATGATGTAGAGTATGAAAACTCATTGTCAAAGCCTTGTCCAACAAGTAACACATTACGCTCTAAATCTTTCCCTAGCACAAACCAAGGTTCACCGTCTCCACCAATACCAAGACCATGTCGTTGCCCAAGTGTATAGTACATTAAACCATCATGTTGTCCCATCACAACGCCATCCATTGTTTCCATTTTGCCAGGTTGAGCTGGTAAATATTGACTCAAAAACTCCTTGAAGTTACGTTCTCCGATAAAACAAATTCCTGTTGAATCCTTTTTCTTAGCAGTGGCAAGTCCAGCTTCCTCTGCAATTTTACGCACTTCTTTCTTCTCAATATCGCCAATTGGGAACATCACATGGGCTAATTGCTCCTGTGATAGTTGATTTAAAAAGTATGTTTGATCTTTGTTATCATCAACGCCACGTAACATTTTCACTTCACCATCAACACTTCGATCAATACGTGCATAGTGTCCTGTCGCTAAGTAATCGGCGCCTAAGTTCATGGCATGCTCCAAAAATGCTTTAAATTTAATTTCTTTATTGCACATCACGTCAGGGTTTGGTGTACGCCCTGCTTTATATTCTTCTAAAAAGTATGTGAAAACTTTATCCCAATATTGTTTCTCGAAATTGACAGCATAGTATGGGATACCGATTTGATTGCACACTTTAATCACATCATCATAATCTTCAGTCGCTGTACAAACACCGTTTTCATCCGTATCATCCCAGTTTTTCATGAAGATCCCGATTACTTCATACCCTTGTTGTTTTAACAAGTATGCAGCCACCGATGAATCTACCCCACCTGACATGCCGACGACAACGCGAATTTGTGAGGGGTCACGTGTTTCTTTCATTGTGGTCACCTTTTCTTTTATCTAATTACAGTTGATGCTTCAAAAGATATAGAAACATAACGTCGTATTGCGCAAATTATTTGGTAGCTAGTTTTTTCACAATTTGAGCTGTTTTTTCCGCTGCATCGCGTATATCGTTTTCCGTTAAATCTTGCCCAAAGCTAAATCGGATGGAGTTTCGTAATTCCTCTGCTCCTTGCCCGAACATCGCTACTAACACATGCGATGGATCAATCGAACCAGCGGTACATGCTGAACCACTTGATACACAAATACCTGCCATATCAAGATTCACTAGAAACGATTCTACTTCCATCCCTTTAAAGCTAATATTTAGTACATGAGGCAATGAATGCTTTTCTTCACCATTCACATGGAACGCTAGCTTTTCCTGTGTAAAAACTTCGAGCATAATTTGCTTAAAGTGATTGTATAGTGAACGCTTTTCTTCACGCAACTTATTTGCAACTTGCACAGCAGTCGCAAAACCAATAATGGCTGGAATATTTTCAGTACCTGCGCGACGTTTTTTCTCTTGTGCGCCCCCAAGAGCAAAGCTCGCTAACGGTGTTCCTGTCTTTTGGTAAAGGAATCCAACACCTTTAGGACCATTGATTTTATGTGCAGATACACTCAATAAATCCACCTGTAATTGGTTGACATCTATTTTCTCCAAGCCGTAAGCTTGAACTGCATCTGTATGGAATGTGGCATGATGCTCACGTAATAGCTCACCAATTTCAGCAATAGGCTGAATTGTACCTACTTCATTATTACCATACATAATCGTCACTAAAATAGTATCTTCGCGAAGGGCTTCTTGAACATCTTCAACCGCTACACGTCCCAATTGATCTACTGGTAAATAGGTCACCTCAAAGCCATCGCGTTCAAGTTTTTCACAAGTATGTAACACCGCATGATGCTCTACTTGTGTTGTAATGATGTGTTTCCCTTCGTTCGCACGGGCATAGACAGTGCCTAAAATGGCTGTATTATCAGCTTCCGTGCCGCCGCTTGTGAAAATAATTTCCCCTGCTTGGGCACCGATGGATTTCGCTAATAACTCACGTGCATTGTCTAAATATTTTCGTGCTTCTCGACCTGCGCCATGAATACTTGATGCGTTGCCAAAAACCTGCTGCATAGCAGTCGTCATCGCTTCTATTACTTGGCCATTCATCGGAGATGTAGCCGCATGATCGAGATAAATATATGAATTCATGTTGAAAACTCCTTTTTGATCAATTACGCCTCGACGTAATTGCCGCTGACACTTCACTTTCGCGCAGATAAACAATACGTCCATTCTTTTCAAACTAATGAGTAACAGTTAGCCTACTCTCGTCACATTCTGTGACAACGGTAACTGACCTGCATCATGCAGACCTCTCTTCAAAATCTGTGACTTTCGCCAGAGACTTTATCTTGATTCAGTGATCGTTTGAACACTCACTGAAAAAATCAGCACCGCATTCAGCTCACCCTTCATAAGTGGAGTCCTCTCCTGAATCAAGATCAGAAGCGCAAAAACCCACATCACTCATCGTAAAAATAGCCATTGCGATAAGACTATTTCACAAAATGAATGAGATTGATGCGGGCGTAGCACTTTAGCTCGAACATTTTAAATATAGAACATGTAACCTTCCGCTACATTTTCTTCTGTATATTGTGCTAGGTCTTCAATTGTCGTTGTATCTAACACATTTTTTACTGCATCGCGAATACGTAGCCATAACTCTCGTTGTGGCGCTTCCTCATTTTCAATACCCTCTACTGGTTGAATAGGCCCTTCTAGCACACTAATAACATGGGCTGCTGAAATTTCGCTAGGTGGATTCGCTAGCATATAACCTCCATAAGCACCACGTACACTTTTTACTAAGCCTGAATTACGAAGCGGAGACACTAATTGCTCTAAATATGCTTCAGAAAGCTCCTTTTCCGCAGCAATTTTACGCAATGGAATCGGCCCTTCACCATAATGCTTTGCTAATTCAATCATAATCGTAAGCCCGTAACGGCCCTTTGTTGAAATTTTCATTTTATCACCCTCAATTAGTCTAGTCAAAATACTACAAACAGTATATCATAATCTCCTCTTGATGAACTCGGAAATACACCTAGAAGGATGTGATATACTAATAAATGCGATTCAAAATCGTTCAAAAATAACAATCAGCGCTTTATTTTAGCGTATAAACATGGTCGAAGCAAAAAATGACAACGACTGAAAGGGGGAACTAAATTGCATAATGAACCACTCGCTTTTCGAATGCGTCCTTTAACCCTTGATGAAATAGTTGGGCATCAGGATTTCATTGGTCCCAATACAGCCCTGTATAAAATGATTCAAAATGAACATGTACCTTCCATGTTGCTATACGGAGAACCTGGAATCGGTAAAACTTCTATTGCCAATGCCATTGCAGGAAGCTCCAAGCTCCCTTTCTTTGCACTCAATGCAACGCGAGCTGGCAAAAAAGATGTGGAGGATATTGTACAAGAAGCCAGAATCTCCGGAAAAGTACTTCTTTTTTTGGATGAAATTCATCGTTTCAATAAATTACAGCAAGATACTTTGTTACCACATGTTGAAAATGGCTCAATTGTATTAATTGGGGCCACAACAGAAAATCCTTACCATGACGTCAATCCAGCTATTCGTTCACGCTGTGGAGAAATTTACCAGCTAAAACGACTAACAAAGGAAAATTTAATTGAGTTGATTGAAAAAGCACTAGCAGATGAAAAACGAGGGTTAGGTAAATATCATTTTGTATTAACACCCACTCAAATTGAGCAAATTGCAGGAGCCGCAAACGGGGATGCGCGGAAGGCATTAACACTACTAGAATCCATTTATTATGCGAGTGATGAGGTTGATGGGCAGACGCTTGCAGCCGATCATGTTATTGAGCATCTCATTAACCGAATTGGTGTTTATGGCGATAAAAAAGGTTCACATTTTTATAATTTACTTTCCGCCTTGCAAAAATCTGTACGTGGCAGTGATACCAATGCTGCTTTATATTATTTAGCGCATTTACTGGAAACAGGCGATTTAGTGGCCGTCAGCAGGCGCCTGCTTGTGATGGCTTATGAAGATATTGGTCTTGCCAATCCCGATGTTGGTCCTCATATGCTGGCTGCCATCCAAGCAGCTGAACGACTAGGGTTACCTGAGGCACGTATTCCACTCGCAAGCGCCGTCATAGAAATGTGCCTTGCCTCTAAATCCAATTCTGCCATAGCTGCAATAGACGCTGCCATTACAGCAATTCATGAAGGCAAAACGGGTGATATTCCTCATCATTTACGAGATGCTCATTACGAGGGAGCGAAAGATTTAGGACATGTTGGCTATCAATATCCACATAACACACCCATTGGCACTTTTGGTGGTTGGGTAGACCAGCAATATTTACCGGATGAACTTGTAGGAACAGAATTTTATAAACCTGTTATTGCTGGAGAAGAAAAACGAATGGCAGGCATCTATGAAAAGCTCAAATCGTTCCATCAATAACAGCACAAAAGCAAAGTCACGATTTCCAGTACTGATAGTGACTTTGCTTTTTTACAAAATAACAGGATGGGCTGCTTTGATGATCATCCTGTAAAGCTCTGGTTATTTGCTGTGTATCGCTCTTTATAAAACAAATTTAATGGTTCTGCTACATGTCGAAGTAATGACAGAAGGGATTCTTTCCCATCCTCTTCATTGACCTTACTATGCAAAAAAACAATCAAATTATACGATTGATACAACACACTCGCGAATTCTTGATTGTTTTCTCTCACTTCAAAGCGAATTGCTTTTACAGCAATAGCTTGTGCAATTTTTTGTTCTCTTGTTTCATAGGATGGCTCTCTAGTTAATTCATCATCCGTCACTCTGTATAACCGCTTTAATGCACCATATACCTCTTGGTTTCCACTAAACCGATCCTTTAACCACTGCAAGACAAATTGTATAAGAATAACTGCATATATAAGGGAAAGACATGCATCACCACGCGACTTTTTTGCTAAGCGCTGGAAAGATTCTGCTTGTGTCACTAATTCAAAAAGAATTAAACGAATTGGGTACAGCATGGCATGACCACTATTAATGTATAACTTTTCTCGATCCCTATACATTGCCAACCAAATATCTTTGACCAATGAAATAGATTTTCTTGTAGAGAGCGCTAATTGACACTGTATAAGTTCCTTCTCAATCGTTGGTTGGATAAGTCGTTGAAATAAATGCTCATCTTCCTCACTAACTAGTAAAAGCGGTTTTTCCAAATTCGCCAAATCTAATTTTATACCGTTTACAATCATTGCCTAGCCCCCTTTCAATAAGTTCTTACAGTGTTGAATAAAATGATCATAGGAGAACCCATTTTTTAACTATAATTCGACAAAAAATCATAATTCCCTTTAAGTAAAATGGTCTTTTTTTACTTTCCAAATAACAAAAAAGAACCCACGAAACAAAACGAAGCAAGTAAATCCACTTTTTTCTAGTATAGAAAAACGAGAATTACTTACAAAAGTTACGTAGATTCTTGTCGTATAGGCTATTTTCTGAAAATAGCTAGTCTAATAATGTCTAGGCTGTCAGTTCTTCATCAACAAATGCTTTGAACTGTTCCAGACACTGCTTCACATCACCCTTTTGTGCAAGCACTTCATTGCGTATCGTTGTCATTTTCTCTTCATCCTCTAGCACTTCCGTTAAGAGAGCAAAGATATCTGTTAATAATAATTCATTCTCTTCCTGTTCAATTCCCGGTAAGGAATAAGCTGCTATTGTTAATAAACGCTCCACTTTTTCAGGCGTTTTTTGCAAGGCATTCGAAGAATAATAGGTCGATGCAGCTAAAAAATAACATAATTTTGCACAACAATCGATAAACAAATGCCAATACGTATTTGCGCTTGGTAATTCCCCTGATCGATGATCAACATACTCTTTATAATAAGTTGTTACTTGACTATATAAAGGATTCAACCCTCTCATAGCTTTCGGATAATTATTAGATGTATCCAAATAGTCAAATACAATGGCATTCATTTTCTCTTGAAGTTTGACAATATCTAAATGATCACGAATTACTTGAATTTCCATTTTCCCACTCTCCCATATGTCATTTGCTGTTTTAACTTCCTGGCTATTTACTAAGTAGCTCGGAGCATCCCAAACAAACTGATCGATTATCTAATGGATGATTTAAATTATATCAATAAACTATATGGAGTAGTGAGGACATGAAAAAAATAAGACAATTTCGTGAATTAATAGCATTTTATGTACATAAGACGAACTATTTTGGTAAAATTATACCCTTTGTACATAATCATCAAATAACCAGGGTTCCTTTGCGCGATCAACAATTTCAATAATGCTCCCCTGCATATATTTTTTAATGCGCTTTTGAGGTATATAAAAATAAGCATTGTTCATAATTAACCATTCACTTAATGTTACATTATTATCTGCTTGATGATTCGTTAAGATTTTCTTATGCCGCAGAACATCCGCCATTTTATAAAAACCATCGGACAATTCATAGGCAGATACATCAAAATTAAAAATGGGGCTGACTACTTGTCCAACATCAAAAATATGTATAGTTTGCTTCTCTTCATCAATCGCTAACTCTACAGTGCTAATTTCATCGAAAAGATTTAAACCTCTATATTCCATTTGATAAATTTTTTCCATCTGTATGCGCCTCCTTTTTTCAACGGTCTAATTGTAACATAGAAAAAGTAGCTACTTCTCAAAACAATGAGGCAGCTACTTCTACGAAAATAATCCATTATGCTGTTTTTTTAAAATAATTCTCTGACATTATCCTTGTACGCGCGTAATTTTTACATCTTTTAAGATGGTATTGACTACCCAGCTCGCCGCAATTAAACCTGCTACGGACGGTACAAAGGCATTGGATGAAGGCGGCATCTTTGCCTTACGAATTGCCGCATCAGGCTTACCAACATGCTCTACGACATCAGGACGTACAACAATTGGACTTTCATCAGAAAAAACAACCGTTACACCCTTATGAATACCCTCTTTACGAAGCTTTGTACGAATTATTTTTGCTAATGGATCTGTATGTGTTTTTGATATATCCGCAATTTGGAAACGAGTAGGATCCATTTTATTTGCTGCACCCATACTCGAAATAATAGGAATATTACGTTGCAAGCATTCCTTCATTAGATGAATTTTGTACATCACTGTATCGCTTGCATCAATGACATAATCAATGCCTTGTGCGAAAAACTTTTCATAGGTTTCTTCCGTGTAAAACATGTGCATATCAATGACTTCACATGCTGGGTTAATATCTGCAATGCGCTCTTTCATGACAGCTGATTTAGATTTGCCTACAGTTGATAGATATGCCACTAGTTGTCTGTTGACATTTGTAATATCGACATTATCCTTATCAACTAAAATAATGCGACCGATTCCACTTCTTGCGCATGCCTCGGCTGCAAATGAACCAACACCACCTACACCAAGTATGGCAACCGTTGTATTTTTTAATTTTTCGAGACCCTCTGTTCCTATAGCGAGCTCGTTACGTGAAAATTGATGTAACATCCTGACACTCTCCATCTGTATATTTTATTAGTAAACCTAGTTATATACTAAGATAAAATCAAAATCTATCTTACATTTTATCATGTTATTGTTCAAGAGAAAATTATAAAGAAAAAAATGAAGATTGCCTACTGAAAACCATCCAAATAAAAGTAATTAAACAAGGATTTTAAAATAAAGTCGGAATGCTTCCTCGGCATTATTTTCTAAAGGGAAACCGTTGATTTCCACTCCAGGCTGATACTTTCCACATGCGGTGTCGAGCTGCTTTCCCCGCAGGAGTCACCGTCCTTCGCTATATTCAACATCTATATAAAGCAACTCCATCCATATATGTTGATGAAAAGTAAACTTTTAAAGTGAAAAACGATGCTGACGAAGAATAAAATCAACGAATGTAAACAATTAGAAATGTTTACGATTGATCAATTAGTACGACAAGATCATTAAGTGCGAAAATTAGAAACCACTATTAATTTTTCGTTTATTTATCCATTAGTAGCAAACCCCTATTCTGATTATGGAATGGTTTATCAACTATTGAACAAAGAAAGAAAAATGACAAAAGCCATCGAGAGTGAAGTTCTCGATGGCTACAGTCTGTGAGATTGATGACTCAATCCCTTTCTCACCTTTTTTCATTTTGTAAAGCCGAATGATGCCCATGGTTGAATATGTGCTAATAAAAATTGTTCTTCCTCAACAACGCTAGCGATAACATTGCTCGACCCGGCATTTGGGATTTCTTTTAGAACAATTTGTAGCTCTCCCTTATAACGAACATCCAAATTATTATCAATCGTGATATCGCCTCTTTTTAATGGTCGTGTATCATGCACAGGAAAATCTCCGTTTTTATATTTAACCCGAGATTGTGTGCTACGAATGACATACTCAGAGACATCCCCTCTATTAAAATGGGGCTCTTTAAAAAGAATCGTTTCCTCTAAAATACTCGTGTCTGCTGACGGGACAACCTTTATTTCAAGCTTATTGCGATTTAATTGACCTAACGCACGTATTTCCTCCTCTGAGGCATACATATTGCCAATAATACAATCATCAATGAGCCCTGTATGCCATAAATCTTTCGCTTGTACAGTGATAGGAAGATGACGATGCTCCTCTAATGTAGGTAACCCGTACTCCGTTTGCTCCCAAGGCCCAAATTGACCATGCTGCGAGGAGATCATCGCGGCAGTTCTCAAGTTGTGTGCTTTAAAGTGTTGGGATGTTTGTAAAAAGTGCTGACGAGATAGCCCAGTAAAGCGTCTTGGATAAAAATTATGACACCCGATAATGTTCTCTTTATTGGGCTGGTAAGAAACAATATTGTCTACATATTTCGTCCCGTTACTAATGTTTAATTCTATTTTTAGATTACTTGCGTCAAGTGACATCAACGCTTCTTCCTGACCAGAAAATCCCATATCTAAACGTAAGGCTGCCAAATAATAATGTTCCTTCAAATAGCCAATATCTTTAAAGGTTAAGCCTAAATCATCAAAAACAGCTGGTGCGATATCAGCCGATATGTCAAAACCAAGCTGCTGCGCAAAGGCATTAATTTGCTGTAATTTCTGACGCTCCCCCTCCTGTTTTAATGACATCAAACAGGTAAAGATCCGATCAAAGCCATTGTCATGAGCAAGTTGAACATAGCGCTTCATTTCGTCTAGTGTACTATGCTGTGGATATAGCGAAATTCCTAATCTTCTCACTTCAAACCCTCCGTTAATTGACGCTTATACTTCTACTTTTTCCCCTTGGGATTCCACAACAGATTGTTCGCTCTGTGCTGCTAAAGCAGCCTTTTGTTCATTCTGTCTTGACAAGCGATTAGCCATGGATAAAAATGGTAAATAGATACAAATAGCTACAACAATTAAGACAATACTCAGTACAGCTCCACGCCAAGATTGCGTGACTAGGAAACCATTAATAATTGGAGGCGTCGTCCATGGAACAGCAATCGTTGCTGCTGGCACCCAACCCCATTTTGTTACAAAGAAAGCAATTGTCACATTGACCATTGGTGTCAAAATAAATGGTACAAATAAAATTGGATTTAAGACAATTGGTAAACCAAATAGTAATGGTTCATTAATATTAAATAATCCGGGAGCAGCGGATAATTTACCAACCGTATTATATTGTTTGTTTTTACGAGCAATAATGAATATTGCGATAATTAAAGCGATCGTTGTACCTGAGCCACCCATATTAATAAAAGCGTCAAAGAACGGTTTGTTAATAATGTAAGGTGCGACTTTTCCAGCAGAAATGGCTGCAACGTTAGCATCAATTGCTTGTAGATTAATCGATTGCATAAACGGCTCGATAATATTTGCCCCATGAATACCAAATGTCCATAAAAATGTTGGAATGAAGGCTAAAATAAGTCCAGCTACCCATGTATTTGTTAAGCCCATAAATGGCTCTTGAATCGATGAATAAAACGTTCCAATAATATCAGGTATATCAAACCCAGCAGAAATGATCGTACGAACTAATGCTAATAAACCAATTGTTATAATTGCTGGAAGTAATGCTGCAAATGACTTTGACACAGCGGATGGCACACCTGCAGGCATTTTAATTAAAAGCTTTGGATTGCCAGATAAACGAGAAAATAGTTCTGCGGAAATTAAAGCGGTAATGAGGGCAACAAATATTCCTCCTGTACCTGTCGTTAAACCCGTTAATCCCCCTTCACCAAACGTACCAAATGTCATATAACTGGCAAGCCCTATTACCCCACCAGATAATGCATCCTTGTCATAGCTTTTTGTCAGATGATAGGCAACACAAAAGGCTAATAATAGAGAGATAATTCCAAATGTCGCTCCCCAAATATTCCCCCCAAACTGTGTCCATGTCTCATGCTTCCAAATGGCATCGAGTGCATTTTGATATAATTTAATGGGCAAATTGTTAATAAGTACAGCTAATGATCCAACAATTGTCAACGGCATGATCGTAATAAAGCCGTCACGAATAGCAACTAAATGACGCTGATTCCCAACCCTAGCAGCAACCGGTACAAATTTTTCTTCTAAAAAACGGAACATCCACATACACTCCCTTTGCTTTTTATTGTGACATCAAAATTTGATGTTACTCCCCTTTGATTCGTTCATATAACTCAATCATTTCTTGCGCTAAATCGCGAAAAGTAATAGCATTCATTAAATGATCTTGCGCATGAATTAATAACATGGAAACCTCTACTTTTTCTCCCCTTGCTTCTTGAGACAGTAACCCCGTTTGAGCATGATGTGCTTCAATTAAAGACTCATTTGCTAATTTAATTTTTTCTTTTGCTTCCTCAACTTGCCCCTTTTTTGCTAGCTGAAGAGCTTCCATACACTCACTTTTCGTATTGCCACTATGCACAATAAGACCCATAATGGACTCCATTAATGCTGCTTCTCCCATTCCCTTTAACCCCTTTTTCATCCAATTAAGTGTAGTGCTTGCTTCAGGACATTTTCACCATTCATCATGCCATAATCTGCCATATTGATGACATCGATTGGAAAGCCCCTATCCTTGAATTTTGTTTCAAATGACCCCTTTAAATAGCGAACCTGAGGACCTAATAACAGCACATCCGCTTTTTTCGTCGCTAATACTTTTTCCACCTCACCTTCAGCAATGGCATAAATATCAGCTTCAATATTTTGCTCTTGAGCAGCTTTTTGCATCTTTGATACTAATAAACTAGTACTCATGCCCGCTACACACACTAACATAATATTTTTCATTCGAAACACTCCTTTTTATGTTTTTTTGATTGTGTAATCGCTTACTTATTTTGAGAATAGCACCTATTGGTATATACCACAATACACTTTTTACATTAATTTTATATCCGTGTAATTATTTACAAAATTGGGCTATTGTTTTTTTATAGCAACATAAACGATTCCACTCAACTGGTATAGTCCAGAAAAAAATCCAAAAAAATTTAAAATTTTCAAACCATTTAGCGCTTAAAAATACTCATAAAATGCTGGTTTTTCAGTAGGCAATGCCCTTTGCCATTGTTGTAGAGTCTTTTCCACTGTCGATTGATTAGCATAGACAACAGCCTCTTTGACGGAAAGATAACCAACCATCATTGCAGAAAAAAGATTAATTGGTAGTGTTAACATATGCTTGTCAGAGACCGAATTTGTCTCAATTATGGACACTTGACCATTTTTATTTATTTGATAGACATGCTCATTCCAATGACAAAATGGATCGTCAATACGTATCATCAATGTTTCTGTGATATCTCCCCATGGATATTGCTGCATAAAAGCTGCAACGTCTACGACTCTAACCATCACATCCTGTATGACTTCCCTTTTGAATTGCGGCTCTTTGAAATAAAAACCAAAGGGATAATGATTGCTAGTAACACCTGTAATTTGATCGACACTTGCTGCATGTGACGTAATATAACGCCATATGGCTTGCTCCGCTAAATAATTAGCTACAATAAAGTCTTGAATGACAAACGTCCCCTGCTGAATGGTATAACGAATATAGCCCTCTATTTTATCTGCTTGAAAATAGGCTGCAAAATGGCTGTCAGGGCTCCTTCTCTCAATTCTTTTCCACCAGGCATCATCTCTTACCATGCCTCCATTTTGCAATATTGCCATTATATTATGAAAATCCTTTATTTCCTTGAACAGCTCAGGCTCAACCCATTCAAAGCTCATCCGTTTGACGATATCCAGTTGTTTCCCAAACGACGGAAATTGTGCTTGTGGGATCGTGTAATGAAGCTTCTCAAAAAATAATTCCCAACCAAAATGTCGATAGAAGGACACAGAAAAAGGCGCTAAAACTGAAATGGTTTGCCCATTATCACGCATTTTTTGTAGGGCTTCTATCATGAGCCTTTTAATAATCCCTTGTTGTCGGTACTCAGGATATGTTGCAACAAAGCCGATTCCGCCCATTTTATAAGGAACACCATGAACCGTCATGTTGAGTGGCAATATTAAAAGTTGACCGACAATCTTTTTATGATCATAAGCTCCTAATGTCGTACTCTGCTCTATCCAATAATGAAAGTCCTCTCGTCGAGCCCCTGTGTATTTATTCGGAAAACAATAATCTCTTAATTGATGAATCTGCCTATAATCATTAGGCGAGACAATGTGGATATCCATATAATCACCCCTATTGCAATTCTAAAAATTCAGTTATTTACAAAAGATTCTTCTGCAGTGAGATGAAAACAATCACTGCAAGAATCTTTTGTCCTCTTAACATTCTTCTCCTATTTCTTTTGACACCATGATTTCTGTTACGGTTTGAAATAATTTTTCAATATCTGGACCAGCCGCTGAAATTTCTACTATACTACCAGGTGTTACACCCAATGACATAACGCCCATAATGGACTTTAGATTAACAGATTTTCCCTTGTACGTTAATTGAATATCACTTTCGAATGGAGTTACTGCAGTTACTAGTAGTGCAGCAGGTCTGGCATGAATGCCCTCAGGTGAAGTAATTTTATACATTTTTTTCATTTACGATGTCTCCCCTTTTTCATGTAAAATCTATACGATGTTGATAGTTGGCCATCATTGTTTCATTATGCGACCAATCCGAGTCAACATTATTGCTGACAAAAATAGGTAATTCTTTTGTCGTCTTTGCTATTATTTCGATGACTTCGCTGAACAAGGCGTTTAATAATAAGGAACCAATGACAGTAGAAGCTGGCGCATACTGCATTTCATGTAGATGCAAAACACCATCTCCAATAGGGATATGTGTATTGATTACAAAATCTACCACGTCTTCAAGCCTATGCCCACTGTGGTGACGCGCAACCTGCTCTCTATAGAGGAGCGACTGTAGAGAAAACACGTATACCCCTGAATCCTTTGCCAACAAAGCAGCGTCTATAGGGGCCGCATTTCTCCCTGAAGTTGAAATGACAATGCAAACGTCATTTTCACGAAAATCAAACTGTTCCTTATGTTGTTCAATAATAGTGGGATCCTTCTCATTGATTGAGGAAGCTAATGCTCCAGCATGTAATGCCAAAGATTCTATAAAAATCGGACGAACAGGTACTAAACCACCAGCTCGATAAAAAGCCTCCTGAGCTAATAGCTGAGAATGGCCGCAGCCAAATAATTGGATGATTCCACCTCTTTGAAGACGTTGAACAATGATTTGTGCTGCTTCCTTTAAATGAACAGTCTCCTGCTCCTTCACAATCTGGATGAGCTTTTCGATTTCAGAAAAATATGCATGCATATAATCACCTTTTAATTTCACTTATAAATTTATAGCGATCAGCTCGATACGTACTGCGTACAAGCTCAAATGGTTTACCGTCCGATAAATAACTCGTACGTTTGATAATTAAAACAGGTGCTGTTTGATTTATCTGTAGAAATTTACTATCTTCTTTTGAGACAATGGCTGCCTCCATTTGCTGTACGGCATTCCCAATCTTTTGATGGAACTTTGCTTCGATTAAAGCATAAAGCGAGCCCATTATTTGCTTTTCATCCAACTCTGGATAGATTTTGACTGGGATATACGTTCTTTCAATCGCCATTGGCTGAGAATCGGCATTTCTAATTCGCACCACAAAGAATACTTCTTCTCCAGGCTCAATCATTAAATCTCTTGCAATATCCACTGGTGGTATGATTTTTTCAAATCGTAACACCTTACTGCTTGGTTCCATTCCTCTAGCGCGCATATCTTCCGTAAAACTTGTTAAGCCCTTTAATGGCTGCTCCAATTTGGGATTAGCAACATAGGTACCTCTCCCTTTTTCTCGATATAACAGACCGCTGTTTACGAGATTGGTAATGGATTGACGCACAGTCATTCTACTAACATTAAATTGTGCAGAAAGTTCACGTTCTGAAGGTATCGTTTCACCAATTCTGTATTCTTCTAAATAAATTCTTTGTTTAATAATCTCTTCTATTTGTATATAAATAGGTATATGAGAATTTTTCTCTAACAAATCTTGCACCTTCCTTATCGCCTCTTTTATGATTTCTCAAATACAACTTTACCTCGACAAATCGTTTTTTGCACATTTAATTGTTGATCTAGCAAGACAAAATCTGCATCAAAGCCTTCTTCAATTCGACCTTTCATGGGAAGCTGCAATTGTTCAGCGGCATTCGTAGAAGACATGGCGACTATTTCTTGTAAGGAACAATTCGTAATGGCCTTCATATTTTTAACCGCCTGTTCCATTGTTAACACACTGCCAGCTAATGCTCCGTTCGCTAAATGGGCTCCTTTTTCACTTACATACACCGTTTGCCCACCTAAATCATATTCACCATACTGCAAGCCTTTCGCTCGCATGGCGTCCGTAATAAGAATGATCCCCTTGGCACCTTTTGTCCGATAGGCTAGCTTGACTGCTTGAGGATGACTATGCACACAATCAACAATTAATTCCACTTTGATGTTATCTTCTAATAATACCCCACCAACGACACCTGGATCACGATGATGAAATGGTCGCATTTGATTATATAAATGAGTGGCTTGACTTATACCTAATGATACTGCTTGATGGACTTCCTCTATTGTAGCATCTGAGTGACCAATAGACGGAATCACATTAAAGTTCTTTAATGCTTCAAGAAATGTGAATCCACCTTCTATTTCTGGTGCGACGGTAATTTGTTTGATACGATAACAGCTCATTTTTTGCCAATTAGCAAATTGTTCAATCGTAGGACTAATCATGTATTCTTCTGGCTGTGCACCGGCACGTATTTTCGAAACAAATGGACCTTCAACATGAATGCCCAGTAAAATGGCTTCTCCCTCTTGCTGTTCAAATTGCGCCACATTGACTAAAGCGCTTTCAATTTTGGCTATAGTTTGTGTCATAGTTGTAGCAAGGAAACCTGTAACGCCTTCTTGCACTAAGGACTGTGCTATTTCATGCAAAGCTAATGGACTAGCATCCATCGTATCATGCCCAGCTGATCCATGAATGTGCATATCAATATAGCCAGGGAGCAGTAGCCAATCATGATTTTGCCCATCAATACGTTGCACTGCCTTTCTTGACAAACACTGTCCTATTTGAATGATCTTACCATCTTCTATATAGACGTCACCTTTAAACGGCTGATCATCAGGATTAATAATCCTAACATTTGAGATTAATAATGTGTCCTTCAAACTTATCACCTCCAACCTTTTTATGAACGCTCTCCAAAAGGTATAGTTGTCTATACCAATTATATGCTCGTTCATCTAAAATAAAAAGTTATTTTTTCATATTTTCAAAATTTTTCTATAAATCTTTCTTTTAAAAATTGGCAACAAAAAAGGAGCTACTCTCAAGCTCCTTTTTAATCCTATGTATAGGACGAATCCCAATTGTGCCGTAATGCCAAGAAACATTCGTTTTGAACCCGCAATTTGCAGGGGGGTGCCCGCTTTGCAGCTTTAAACGTCCCGCTCCGCTAGGGGCATGTTTGCGACTACAAAATGAAGGCTCCCGATTCGATAGTGTTCGGTCAAAACTGTGAAGTAGATTTAGCAGTTAGACAAACACATCAGGATTCGTATTACAGTTATCATAACACCACTTTTCTGATAATTCAAACGATTTTCTCTCATAATCTATATTTTCCTGAAAAAACACAAAAAAATACCTAGATTCTCAACAATATTTGCTAGGAAATCCAGGTATTTTGTTTTATTCATTATTTTTTAAATGGTTTGATGGCTAAGCTTAATTCACTTAGTTGCTCTGGTGATACTTCGCTCGGTGCTTCTGTCATTAAGCAGCTAGCACTTGCTGTTTTCGGGAATGCGATAGTATCACGTAAATTCGTACGTCCTGCTAGTAGCATCACAAAGCGATCAAGACCAAAGGCAAGACCTGCATGTGGTGGCACGCCATACTCAAATGCTTCTAATAAGAAGCCAAATTGCGCTTGTGCTTCTTCTTCTGTAAAGCCAAGTAATTCAAACATTTTTTCCTGTAGGTCACGTTCATAGATACGTAATGATCCACCACCAAGCTCGTAACCGTTTAATACGATATCATAGGCTTGTGCACGAACTGCTGAAGGATCTGTATCCATTAACGCTATATCTTCATCGAACGGACGTGTGAATGGATGATGTGCTGCATAGTAACGTCCATCTTCCTCAGAGAATTCAAATAATGGCCAGTCAGTAATCCAAAGGAAAGCAAATTGTGATTCGTCAATCAAGTTTAAATCTTGTCCTAATTTCGAACGTAATGCCCCTAAAGAAGCTGCAACAACAGGTGCCTTATCCGCCACGAATACAAGAATATCGCCAACTTCTGCTCCCATACGTTCGATTAAAGCTGCTGCTAACGCTTCGTCAAAGAATTTCGCGATTGGGCCATTTAAGCCTTCTTCTGTAACCTTTAACCAAGCAAGACCTTTTGCTCCGTAAATACTAACGAATTTTGTTAATTCATCCATGTCTTTACGAGAATATTTGTCCGCTGCTCCTTTAATATTGATACTTTTCACTTGTTTTCCTTGTGCAACAGTATCTGCAAATACTTTGAAATTACAGCCTTCAAAAATATCATTTAATGCTACTAGCTCTAATCCAAAACGTACGTCTGGTTTATCTGAACCATAACGATCCATTGCTTCTTGATACTTCATACGCTGGAAAGGTGCAGGGATATCGATTCCTTTTACTTCTTTCATAACAGCTTGAATTAAGCGTTCATTCATTTCTAATACTTCTTCTTGTGTTAAGAAGCTAGTTTCAATGTCCACCTGTGTAAACTCTGGTTGACGGTCAGCACGTAAGTCTTCATCACGGAAGCAACGGGCAATTTGGAAATACTTTTCAAAGCCTGCAACCATTAATAATTGTTTAAACAATTGTGGTGATTGTGGTAATGCATAAAATTCACCCTCATGGACACGGGATGGTACTAAATAATCACGGGCACCCTCTGGCGTTGATTTTGTTAAAATCGGTGTTTCTACTTCTAAGAAGCCTTCATTTTGTAAGAAGTTACGGATTGTACGTGTAACATCAGAACGCATTTTGAATGTATCGAACATGACTGGACGACGTAAGTCCAAATAGCGATATTTTAAACGTAGGTCTTCTGATACATCTGTGCGATCTTCAATTTGGAATGGTGTTGTTTTGGCCGTATTAATTACGATTAAACTTGTTGCTTCTACTTCAATTTTACCGTTTGGTACATTCGGATTAATTTGATCCTCTGTACGAAGGATAACTGTTCCTTCCACTTCAATCACATATTCACTACGTACTTTATCCGCTAGTGCATGTGCTTCAGCCACGTCTGGACTAAATACGACCTGTGTAATTCCCGTACGGTCACGTAAATCAATGAAAATCAAACCACCAAGGTCACGACGACGCTGCACCCAACCTTTTAATACGACTTTTTCGCCTTGTAACGCCTCTGATAGCTCGTTACTAGCATGTGTTCTTGTAGCCATTGTTAAATTCCTCCAAAATATCTTCAATTTATGTAGCATCTACTAGCAATGCCCTGTATCTACTTTAAGATTGTTGTGATAAATAATTCACTAGCTCTGAGAATGCCACTTTGTGCTGTTCACCAGATTCCATATGTTTCACGGCAGCTGCTTGCTCTTCAAGCTCTGTTTCGCCAAGAACGATTGTGTATTTTGCACCTAGACGATCCGCTGATTTCATTTGGGCTTTCATTTTACGATCTAAATAATCCATTTCTGTCGCAAGACCCTTTGCACGGAAAGTACTAGTTAGCTCTACAGCCTTTTGCTTGGCTTCAGCGTCCATTGCGATAATATAAACATCTAGTCCTGAAGCGGTATCTAATTCAACGCCCTCTGCTTCAAGTGCTAATAATAAACGCTCAATACTTAATGCAAAACCAATACCTGGTACATCTGGACCGCCAATTTCTTGCACTAGCCCATTGTAGCGTCCGCCTCCACATAGTGTTGTAATCGCACCAAAGCCAGCTGCTGTAGACATAATTTCAAATGTTGTGTGATTGTAATAATCAAGCCCACGTACAAGATTTGGATCCACCTCATAAGAAATGCCCAATGTATCTAAATACGATTTCACCTGACTGAAATAAGCAGCTGACTCCTCTGTTAAGAAATCAGTTAACGCTGGAGCCGTTTGCATTAATGGGTGTTCACGATCCACCTTACAATCTAAAATTCGTAATGGATTTTTTTGCAAACGATTTTGACAGTCAGAGCAAAACTCTTGAATATGTGGCTCAAAATGCTGTAACAAGGCTGTACGGTGAGTATTACGCGTTTCTTTATCACCCAGTGAATTAATCACTAGTTTTAAATCCTTTAAGCCAGCTGATTCATAAACATCCATCGCAAGAGCAATGACTTCCGCATCAATTGCAGGATCTGCTGAACCAATGGCCTCTACTCCAAACTGTACAAATTGACGATAACGCCCAGCCTGTTGACGCTCATAGCGGAACATTGGTCCTAAGTAAGAAAGCTTAACGGGCTGATCTGGAGCACCAAACATTTTATGTTCTACGTAGGCACGTACGACACCAGCCGTATTTTCCGGACGTAATGTTAGTGAACGTCCCCCGCGATCCTCAAATGTATACATTTCCTTTTGCACAACATCCGTTGTTTCACCAACACCACGCGCAAACAAATCCGTTTGCTCGAAAATCGGTGTGCGAATTTCGTTATAACGATAAACACGACAAATATCACGAATAATCGCTTCAACCTTTTGCCATTTTTCAGATTGACCTGGCAAAATATCTTGTGTCCCTCGTGGCACTTTAAAACTCATGTAAATCCCTCCTATATCGATTGCTTATGATAGAGCAGCTGTCATTCTACTTGGGGCGGAGGCATGCTTCGATTGAGCAGTTTTCATTCAGGTTGGAGTTTGGTTACACCTTCAAAGAGCGGTCTTCACTTTGATTAGAGCAGGTTCGCAATTTTGATGAGCAGACTCACCACCTAAAACCGAACCCATCCCTTTTCTCAAAAGAATCTCGCAGTTTTTTCGAACAACAAAAAAGCCCCCGTCACCTTGCCATAGCAAGGGACGAGAGCTGTATAAGCTTCCGCGGTTCCACCCTAGTTGACACAATTAATTACATGTGTCCTCCTCGTAATCGGATAACGGCCGATTCCGTTTTTTCCTACTAAGCACTGCTTTTCAGAAAAAAGCCTCTCAAGTGTTATTCGCGTGATACATTTTTGTAGGAAAGATTGCAGCCTAAGTCTTTCCCTCTCTGTTCCAATAGAGGTATACGCTACTTGCTTGGTCATAAGCGATTAATCATTTTTCGATTACCCTTTATGTTAGTCACTAGCCATGCCAATGTCAACTGTTTTTGTATTTTTCATAGGGCTATAATGAAAATAACAAATTCCGTTACCATTTTACCACGAATTTTATGACAAAAGCATGGTAAAATAGCACAAGGAATAGGAGGAATCTGATGAGGACAAAAATTTTACATAGTATAATCATATTCGTACTAATGGTAACGATTGCGATGCCAAATAAGAACTTTGTTCAAAGAGCTTCCGCTGACACCAGTGATCTAAAAGTCGCTGGAACGATTCTTCATTTGCGTGAGGGTCCTGGATTATCATATCCCATTATTACGACATTAGAAGAAGGTGATCCTTTAACCTCTATCGGTCGTGAAGGTGATTGGATTCAAGTAAAAGCAGGTAACTATGAGGGCTGGGTTGCTTCATGGCTGACGGCTCCTACAAGTGCTAAACAGGCCATCGATAAATCCGTCATCTCACAAGTTGACCGTTTAAATATACGAACAGATCCAGATATTTCTTCAGCTGTTCTTGGTCAACTTTCTACAGGCAACCAAGCCAACCTCATTGAAGAAAATGCTGAATGGGCAAAAATTGATTGGAATGGACTTACGGGATGGGTTTCAAAGGATTATGTCACGATTAATGATAATCCTAAAAAAGAAAAGGAACCTAAAGATGATGCCGTAGAAGTAACGACAACTACAACACCTGTTAACAAGGACACAACCTTTACTATTTTAGTAGACGTCCTCAATGTTCGTAAAAAACCAGACTTGAATGCTAAAAAAATCGGCACTGCGAAAAAAGGTCAAGCCTTTAAAGTAATTGCACATGAACATAATTGGGTACAAATTCAGTACAATGATAAAAAAACAGGCTGGGTTTATAGCTTTTATGGTACTTTCTCCAATAAAGTTAAAAGTACATCCAAAACTTCCTCTTCCAAAGAGTTGGAATCCGTTACCATAATCTATAATGGGACAAACTTACGAACAGATGCCTCAACAGCAGCTGAAGTGGTCGAACGGGTAGATGCTGGCTTAAATTATCCAATTGTCGGCGTAAAAAATGATTTTTATGAAATTCAATTAGATGAAGATCAAACAGCATTTGTTGCAAACTGGGTTGTAACAACAAGTTCTAATAAAACGATGATTCCTCAAAAGGAAAAAGAAGAGCCTCGTAAAAAAGGGACGTTAAGTGGGTTAACAATAGTTGTTGATGCTGGCCATGGGGGAAATGATCATGGCACAACGGGTCAACGTGGTACAGAGGAAAAAGGCATTACGCTGAAAACAGCTACTATGCTTGCATCCAAGCTAAGTGCGGCTGGCGCCAATGTAGTCATGACGAGGGAATCCGATGAATATGTGGCATTGCGTAAGCGTGTATCAATTGCCCATCAATATGAAGCAGATGCCTTTATTAGTCTCCATTATGATGCAACAGACGATAGTTCTATTAACGGCTTCACCTCCTATTATATGAATAGTAATCAAAAAGGGCTTGCTGAAGCGATTCATGATGGACTATCAAGTAAATTAGAGTTAAGAGATCGTGGCACACAACAAGGTAACTATTTAGTACTACGAGAAAATCGTCAAAAAGCAGTCCTTATTGAGTTAGGCTTCTTAAGTAATTCAAGTGAAGAGCGTGTCATCACCACAGCGAAGTTCCGTGAACAGGCGACTCTCGGTATTTATCAAGGAATTCTCAACTACTTTAATGAGCAAGAGGAATAATGAAAAAAGATCATGTCAAAGGCAGAAAAAGCAACTTTGCAAGGGGAGGGGGAGATTTCCGTTCCGCCAGCGTCCTTTCCAGGGGGCGTCCGATGAGCCGCTTCACTCACTTACGCTCGCTCCAGGGTCTCATCTGTGACGCTAAATCCCCTAGGAGTGACGCTGGCTCCACTCCAATCAACCATTCTGCAAAGAGTCTTTACTTTTTTTCATAGTAATATAGCGATTAAATAGCCCATTATTTGTATTCTTAGAGGGAATAAGCTCTTATTTTTAATGTAGAGAAGTGATGCGTGACAACACCTCTCCATAAAGAGCAGTAAAGACCTTCACTTTATTTGAAAACCTTCACTAAAAAGGTAACACTTTTGTAGGTTGGAATGGAGTCAAGTAGCCTGCAACGGAAATCCATTTCTACCTTCCAATTGACTGTTTTGTTTTTCAACACTAAGAAAAAAGCTGCGGATGCTATCCACAGCTTTTTTCACGTATTAAGAAACCCCTATTGCTACCGCAGCAATTAACGCCAGGCATGCAATCACTGCCCAGCCAAGAATCATCTTCCAAATGAATTTGATCCACTTTTCATAGGGAATGCCTGCAACCGCTAAATAGGCCATTAAGGCAGATGAAGTAGGAATAATAGAGTTCGTTAAGGAATCACCATATTGGAAGGCTAATACAGCCACTTGTCGTTCTAACCCTAATAAATCGGTAATTGGAATCATAATCGGCATTGTTGCGGCTGCCTGTCCACTACCAGATGAAATAAATAAATTTAACAGTGCTTGAATAAATAACATACCGATTGCACTGATAGCATGTGGTAAATGCCCAATTGTTTCCGATGCCGCATAAACGATAGTATCGATAATTTTCCCTTGCTCTAAAACAACCGTAATCGCACGGGCAAAACCTACAATTAAAGCACCGAATGTTACAGCCTTCGCTCCTTCAATGAAGGAATCAAAAATAGTTGCAGGTTTCAACCCACCAATTAGCCCTGCAATTAACCCCATAATTAAAAAGGAGGCGGTTAACTGTGTTAAGAACCAGCCCCAATTAAATACACCATAAATATTAAAGCCAATTCCACAAGCCATCACAATAAATACAAATTTATGCTTTCCTGTTAATGTAGGAATGTCAATAACGGATACATTAGATTTAGCCTTTTGCTCGATGTCGTAAATAACACTTGCCTGTGGATTCTTTTTCACCTTAAAGGCATAGCGAGATACATAGAAAATAGCAAAACCTAACACAAAAACATAGACAACTGCACGGAAGCCGATCCCAGAGAATAACGGTACATCTGCTAATGATTGTGCAACACCCACCGTAAAGGGATTAAGCATCCCTCCAAAAAATCCACTGGCCGCTCCAAGTGTGATCATGGCAGTCCCTGTCACAGCATCGAAGCCCATCGCACGCGCAATTGCTACACCAATCGGTACGAAAATAATTGTTTCTTCGGCCATCCCCATTGTAAAACCACCAACAGAGAATAAAATCATTGATAATGGGATAAGTAATTTTTCTCTTCCCTCTAAAGCTTTTACCCCTTTATAAACACCAGCTTCAATGGCACCCGTGGAACGAATAATCCCAAAAACACCACTGACTAAGAAAATGTAGAAAATAATTTGAGCCCCTTTTTCAAGACCCATTGGAATAGCTGTAAACATTTCGAAAAATGAAACTGGATCACTCTCAATATGATGATAGCTTCCATCTACAACGAGCATTCGCCCTTCCTTATCCTCTATTCGTTCAAACTCACCTGCTGGAATAATATAGCTTGCAATACCCGCTAAAAAAATAATAGCAAAAATAATGGTATATGTATGAGGTACTTTCAGCCAGCTTCTTTTCTTTACACCTTGTTCATTTTCCATGACATCACCCTCCTTTTAATCAATTTAGACATTTGCATTATATTGTCGCTATATGTCGTTAATTGAAAATAAATATACATGAGTTCAAATTTATTGTAAAGTATTAATTTTCTATTATTTCAGAAATTCTATTTATTTGTTGCCATAGCAAGCTTTCTCAGACGACCCTGCTGATAAGGATGCTTATCCTCTGCTAGCATAAAATATTCATACTCGATTAATTGGATAATTATGCGTTCAGCAGAGCGCCGTAACTTGAGTATTGTGACCAAGGTTAACAACTTCTATAGCTACATTTCACGAATGAGAAGAGTAACTGTACGTAAATTGACAAATTTTAATAGATTTGAAGATTTTATTATAATACCTAATTATTTTTAATAGAAAACAATCCTCTAAAGTAAGATATTCACCTAATTAAGGTCTATATACTCATTAATTTTGCAACAAAAGTTATTTGCACAACAAAACTATTATCCTATAAAAACAGACTTTGAATAATTTTCAATATATTGCTATCATACTAGTTGCTATCCAATTCCAACAAAAGGAGACTATTTATATGAATACTAAATTCACAAAAAAATTAAGTAAAAAGGGAATAAGCGCTGCCATATTAGCAGCTGGAATCATGGGTATTTCAATGGCACCAAATGCATATGCCCATGGGTTTGTTGAAAAACCAGCTAGCCGAGCTGCTTTATGTAGTCAAAATTATGGAGCACTTAATTTAATGTGCGGAAACATAATGTATGAGCCACAGAGTTTAGAGGCACCTAAGGGATTTCCACAAAGTGGGCCGGCTGATGGAAAAATCGCATCTGCTGGAGGTCTGTTTGGTGGCATACTCGATCAACAAACCGCTGATCGTTGGTTTAAGAACACGATTACAGGAGGTTCAAATACTTTTACATGGAAGTATACAGCGCCACATTTGACAAGCAAATGGCACTATTATATTACTAAAAAGGGATGGAATCCAAATAAACCATTAAACCGTGCTGACCTTGAGCTAATTGCAACTGTAGAACATAATGGTTCTGCTGCATCGAATAATTTAACTCATACAATTAACGTGCCAACTGATCGTAGTGGTTACCACATTATTCTAGCTGTTTGGGATGTAGCTGATACTTCAAATGCATTCTATAATGTAATCGACGTTAATTTAGTGAATAATGGAAATGTAGATATAGAAGCTCCAACTCAGCCAAATGGATTACATACTACGAAAGTTACTTCAAACAGTGCCGAGCTAAAATGGAGTCCTTCTACAGACAATGTGAGTGTAAAAGAATATCAGATATTACGTGATAATAAAGTAGTTGGAGTGGTACCAGGAACAACATTCACAGATAAAAATTTAAAACCGACTACCAAGTATACATATACGGTAAAGGCAGTGGATGCAGCTGGGAATGTTTCTAATGAAAGTGAATCGATAGTTGTAGAGACAATGCATACAGCTCCAGATACAGAAGCACCAACGCAACCGACTGCACTTCACACAATGGGCGTAACATCTTCAAGTGCAGACTTAATGTGGAGTGCATCAGAGGATAATGTAGCAGTTGACCATTATGTTATATATCAAGGAACACAAGCAGATCAAATGTCTGTTGTTGGAACATCAAAAACTACATCATTTATGGACATGAATCTCCAATCGAATACAACATATATGTATGCAGTAACTGCAGTGGATGCGGCTGGAAATGAATCAATTAAAAGTTCCATTTTAACTGTGACTACAAAAGATCTAGGGGCTTCTTATGAGCAATGGAGTCCATTTAAGGCGTACACAAAAGGAGATAAGGTTGAGTACCAAGGAAAGATTTATGTAGCCGTTCAAAGCTATCAAGGATACGGAGATCCAAATTGGATAAACGCATTGTCTTTATGGAAAGAAATTGAGTAAAGTCCTAGTATGAGATTGCAGTGATTGAAAAGATCCTTTTAAATCAACAATAGTTTTATTTCAATAGATAATAGCTATCAATTCATTTTAGAAGTTAAATAAATTCATACAAAGGCCATCGAGAAGTCGCTCTCGATGGCTTTTGTCATTTTTCTCTCTTTATTTTCCAACATTTAGTAAAACTTTGCCGTATCCAACCCCTGCATGGAGAGGAAGCGGAGAGGCGCTCGCCTACAGAAAAGCAAGTAGTCCATGCATGTGTATATACTAATTCAATCGCTTGCATTATTGATTCTGCTTCCACAAGTTACAATTAACAAAAGTAAAAAAGACACATTATAAGGAATTGAAAACCTTTTTTACCCATTCAAGAAACTCTCTCATATAGTGTTCCTGCTTAAAGCCATGATTCTGACCTTCTACTACAACTTCAGTAATATCCGCATCTGCTACTCGTGCAGATTGAATATATTCTTGTGGCCCTTTTACCCCAACAGCTAAATCATTCGTCCCATAAGCAATAAACTGAGGTATATTTGCTGTGCTAAAATGTTTAGATAAATCTGTCTGATTCAAAAGCTCTTCACGCACTTCTGGACTTCTTACATCTTCATCTTTAAAAGAAGCAAAGAGCATAGGCACATTATAGCGATAGGTCAATGCTGGATAAATCATAGCTGCAGAGACTACTTGATCATCGACTGCATCGATGTCATCAAGCTGATAACTATCAGGAAACAGATTTTTCCCCTGAATGAGATTAATAAAGCTACCGGTTTGAAAACCACCCGCGCTAAAACCGATCAATCCAATTTTATCTGGATGAATACCATAATCATTTGCATGATAACGTAGATAACGGACAGCCCGCTGAACATCCAATTGGGGAATAGGCCATTCATATGGGTTAGAACGATAGTGTAGAACGAATGCATTGATACCTGCCTTATTTAATGATTCAGCTACTTCTTTTCCTTCAGCAGTTCCACCATCCATTTCCTTAAAGCCATAGCCACCTCCTGGAATAATAATGATGGCACTGTCACTGTTTGACCTCGTATAAGGAATCAGATATGGTTCATCTTCATAGGTAGATTTTTCATAGCCTCCTACAATTTCATGGACATATGTAAAGGTATCAATTGCAGCTTCATTGTCTTTATATTCTTCTCCCACAATACTAGTAGAAAATTTGAATGTTGCTAAGAGTCTGTTAGGATTACCCTTAATATTCATATCGTCTAGCTTACTTCCAGAATGATTTCCTGCAACTTCTTCTCCCCAAATTTCAACTTTGTGCTCAATATCCGCAACTGGCTTGCCTAGTTTATTCCCAAATGGATTAATCTCAAGAATAGCGTATCCACCCCCTATAAACAAAGCGAAAATAGCTAGAATTATTCCCACTATCTTGGCTATTTTCTTCATTATGTTCATAATATATAACCTCCTTTAAACCTATTCATGACAGTATTAAATAGTATATTAGCAGCCATTACTACTTGTTTCTTAGTTGAGTATAATTCTAGTCGCTTTATGACCGATTTCACAAGAGACATACCAAAAGTGTCTTTCTCCATGAACGATCCCTGCTTCTGCCCTCAAACCAATATAAACTCAATATTCTAATAATTAAATTTGCTCATTATACCTTAAAATATAAAAAAGAACCTTCTATCATCTTTTATGATTCGAAGGTTCGTACTTCATCAATTTTTTGTAGTTTCCAATGTAACCCATACAATTTCCTCCATTCGAATGAAGAAAGGGGTACGATTCATCTCAAGGATCATATGGTCAGGTAGTATGGATAATAAAATACCTTTTTGCATCGTTTTTTCTGTTTGCACCACTACTGCCTGGCCAATCATCATGTTAAGTGTTTCGTATAAATATGGATTAGATCTACTCCCTATCTGCGTCAAGTTCAAGACACTCCTTCCTATAAAACTAACCATACTCATTAGTATATGAAGGATTTATAGGAAATGTTCCATTATTTTGATTCTAGAAGTATTGTTACTGGACCATCGTTGATTAGTGCAACATCCATCATTGCACCAAAAATACCTGTTTCCACATGTAAGCCGAGCTCACGCAATGCTTGATTAAAAGCTTCCCACAGCGGTTCGGCTACTTCTGGTCTAGCTGCACTGATGAAACTAGGACGATTTCCCTTTTTTGCATCCCCATACAATGTAAATTGTGAGACGGATAAAATTGCGCCTCCATGCTCTTGGATCGAATGATTCATTTTTCCTTCCGCATCTTCCCAAAGGCGTAAATTTGCTACTTTTTTCGCTAAATAAGCGACATCCTCATGTGTATCCTCATGTGTAATACCTACTAGAAGAACATAGCCATTATCAATCGCTCCTGTGACAGCTCCGTCAACCGTTACAGAAGCAGCTTTACTGCGCTGTAATACTACTTTCATGCATTAAAACCCCAATTCTATGTTGTTGCCAATCATTAATTGATGACACGCTGCACTGAATAAATATCAGGTGTTTGTTTAATCCGCTCAACAACCTTATGCAAATGTGAAATGTTTGAAATGGAAATCGTTAAATGAATTGTTGCCATTTTATCACGATCAGCACGACCACTGACTGCTAAAATATTTGTTTTTGTTTCACTAACAATTTGCATAATTTCATTTAAAATACCAGGTCGATCAAAGGCTGACACTTCGATATCCACTGGATATTCTTTTTTCTCAGGGATGATTCCATGCTCCCATTCCACTTCAATTAAACGTTCTTGCTCATCCTCAATTTGAATATTTGGACAGTCTGCACGGTGTACAGAAACACCTCTACCTTTTGTAATAAAGCCTACAATCTCATCACCAGGTACAGGCGTACAACAACGAGAAAGTCGAATAAGCATATTATCAATGCCCTTGACGATGACACCCGATTCCGTTCGTTTTTGCGGAATTGGATTTTTCATTTTTTGTTCAATTTTCTCTAAAGCTTCTTCCTGCTCACGCTCTTTACGACGTTTTTCTGCTAAACGATTAACCACTTGCTGTGCAGTAATGCCATTCACTCCTACTGCTGCATACAAGTCCTCCTCATTCGTATAGTTGAATTTATCACATACACGTTTGAGGTTTTCTGATGACATCGTTTCCTTTAAATCGAAATCCTGAGCACGAATTTCCTTTTCAATCATTTCTTTCCCTTTGATGATATTCTCTTCACGCAAATGTCGTTTAAAGAATTGCTTAATCTTATTTTTCGCCTGTGAGGATTGTGCTATTTTTAGCCAATCGCGGCTCGGACCAAAGGATTGCTTAGATGTTAAAATTTCAATGATATCGCCGGTTTTCAGTGGTGTATCAAGCGGCACCATTTTCCCATTGACTTTTGCCCCAATCGTACGATTTCCGACCTCTGAATGGACACGATAGGCAAAATCGATGGGCACAGAACCCGCTGGCAATTCGATGACATCGCCTTCAGGTGTAAATACGTAGACCATATCAGAAAATAAATCAAATTTTAAGGATTCCATAAATTCTTCGGCATTAGAAGATTCATTTTGGAATTCTAAAATCTCACGGAACCATGTTAATTTTTGATCGACATTTTGCTTTTGATGATCAACATTTTTGCCCTCTTTATACGCCCAGTGTGCCGCAATCCCGTACTCTGCAATTTTGTGCATTTCCTTCGTACGAATCTGAACCTCTAATGGATCACCATAGGGTCCAATAACGGTCGTGTGTAAGGACTGATACAGGTTTTGTTTTGGCATGGCAATATAGTCTTTAAAGCGCCCTGGCATCGGTTTCCAGAGTGTATGCACAATCCCTAAAACCGCATAGCAATCTTTAATACTATCGACAAGTACACGTATGGCTAATAAATCATAAATTTCATTAAATTGTTTCTTTTGGAGCACCATTTTTCGATAAATACTGTAAATATGCTTTGGACGACCATAGATATCTGCTTCAATTTCAACCTCATTAAGCTGTGACTTCATCTCAGCCATGACATTCTCTAAATAAGCCTCACGCTCATCACGCTTTTTCTTCATCAAACTGACAATACGATAATATTGTTGTGGGTTTAAATAGCGAAGTGCTGTATCTTCAAGCTCCCATTTTACAGTCGAGATTCCCAGACGATGTGCAAGTGGTGCAAAAATTTCTAGCGTCTCTTTCGATATACGTCGCTGCTTTTCAGCAGGTAAATGCTTTAACGTACGCATATTATGGAGACGGTCTGCTAGCTTAATTAAGATGACACGAATATCCTGTGCCATAGCTACAAACATTTTTCGATGATTCTCTGCTTGCTGCGCCTCTTTTGATAAATATTTAATTTTCCCTAGCTTTGTCACACCATCAACAAGCACGGCTACTTCTTCGCCAAATTCCCGTACCAAATCATCCCGCGTAAAATCCGTATCTTCGACAACATCATGTAAAAAACCTGCCGCTACTGTTTCCGGGTCCATTTGTAATTCAGCTAGAATACCTGCCACTTGTACTGGGTGAATGATATAAGGTTCACCAGAGCTACGGAATTGCTCAATATGGGCATCCCTTGCTAATTCATATGCTTTTTTCACGAATGTGACATTTTCATCATTCATGTAGGATTTGACTAACTCAAAAACGTCCTCAGGAGTCAAAATTTGCTCTTTCGCCATAACATGTCCACCTTGCTCGTCAAATTTTTCAGATTAGATATAAACTTAATTGTATAAAATTTTGTAGCCTATTGTAAAGAGACTGTGTCATTTAGTTTAGTTAATCTCGTGAACAGTTCGAAAAATGGAAAAAATACTCTTCTTTTTAATGAAAAAGACCCTTTGCGACAGGATGTCACAAAGGGTTCTTGTTTCGACAAATGATTAGTGTAATTGATTGTAGGCAACAGCAATTTTTGCGCCAACGACTGCATTGTTTTTCACTAATGCAATGTTCGCATCAAGACTTTTACCTTCTGTTAATTCTTTTACTTTACCAAGTAAGAATGGTGTAACGTTTTTACCTTGAATACCATTCTCTTCAGCTTCAGCTAAAGCTTTTTCAATAATGTTTGTAATAAATGTATGATCTAATGCTTCAGCTTCTGGAATTGGGTTGGCAATGACAGCGCCACCTTTTAACCCTAATTGCCATTTCGCAGATAGCATTGCTGCAATCTCCTCTGGTGTATCAAGCTGGAAGTTGACATCGAAACCACTTTGACGTGTGTAGAATGCTGGTAATTCATCTGTACCATAACCAACTACTGGTACCCCTTTTGTTTCAAGGTATTCTAATGTAAGACCAATATCTAGAATAGATTTTGCACCCGCGCAAATAACAGCCACATTAGTTTGTGCTAATTCTTCTAAGTCAGCAGAGACATCCATTGTTGTTTCAGCACCACGGTGTACACCACCAATACCACCTGTTACAAAGATTTCAATGTCTGCAAGTTCAGCACAGATCATTGTAGCTGCAACTGTTGTCGCACCTAATTTTTTTGTTGCAAGTAAGTAGCCTAAGTCACGACGTGAAGCTTTTGCAACGCCTTGTGAATTTCCAAACATCTCTAGCTCTTCATCTGATAAACCGATTTTGATTTTGCCATCTATTAAGGCAATGGTTGCAGGTACTGCACCATTATCGCGAATAATTTGCTCAACTTCACGCGCAGTTTTCACATTTTGTGGATATGGCATACCGTGTGAAATGATTGTAGATTCTAATGCCACGATTGGTAGACCTTTTGCTTGTCCTGCTTTTACTTCTTCTGATAATACGATGAATTCTTTCATGTTGTTATTCCTCCATTTCATTCATTTCATTTTTTAACAAATCTACTGATAATTCAGGTCTTACTGTATAAGGAGATGCCAATGTATTTTTAGCATTTGTTAACCCTGCATCAATACATGTCTCAAAAGATTGACCTGTCAACCAACTGTGTATCACAGCGCTGACAAACGCATCTCCTGCTCCTGTAACATCTTCAATTTTGTTGATCACTTTCGCAGCGAAATGACGAGGTGTGATCGTCGTAGATGCTGCATAAACACCCTTGCTACCAGCTGTGATAATGACATGTTCAGCACCTAGTTGTAAGAGCTGTTGTAATGCTTTTTCATAATGGGTAGCGCTTTCAATTTTATGTCCAACAATTGTTTCTGCTTCATCCGTGTTACAAATAAACCAAGTTACACCTTGTAATGTTTCAGGTAGTCGATTCATTTTTGGCGAAGATACTGGCACAATGACTAATGGAATGGCACGAGCAATGGCTACTTGCTGGATATACGCCACTGTTTCTTTCGGGCAATTTAAATCCAAAATAAAGCAACCAGCATTCACTAGCATTGTTTCATGCTTTTTCAACAAACTCGGTAACAGCAGGTCATAAACCTCCATATTGGCTACAGCTAATGCTAGCTCACCTTGTTCATCCATAATAGCTGTATAGGAACCCGTAGAAGCCTCAGCTAGCTGCTCCACATAACGTAGATTCATAAAGGATTCCGAAGCTTCTTGGATCACTTGCCAATCAGCATCTTTACCAGCCGTTGTTAATAACGTCACTTGATGGTTTAATCTGCCTAAGTTTTCAGCAATATTTCGACCAACTCCACCTACACTAAAAGAAGAGCTGGCAGGGTTAGATGTTCCAAATTGAACATTGCCCTTCACATGGAATTTTCGGTCTAAATTAGCTCCCCCGATGCAAATAATTTCATTTTCCTCGGGTAAAATATAAGCACGACCTACAATTTTTCCTTGCTTTGTTAAACTAGACACTAAATTAGCAAGCACGGGACGGGACAGATTCATTGTATCTGCCATCTCTTGCTGAGACATAAACGGGTTTTGGCGAATTAAAGCAAGCACCGCCTGTTCTCTTTCATTCATAGCATCACCTTTTATTATATTTGTTTATATTGTAAACTTTTGTTTGTTAAATGTCAAACTAATATTGATAAAAAAAGTTGAACCTCTTTCTGTCGAGGTTCAACTTTTTTAGTCGACTGTTTATCCTTGCTGAGGCGTTTGTTTTTTTACAATGATAACGAATAAGCTTGCCAATGCACAGAATAGGCCAGCAAGGAAAAAAGCCCATGTGTAGGAATTGAAAAATTTATAAATTAACCCACCCCCATACGCAGCAACTGCCGCTCCTGCCTGATGTGAGGCGAATATCCATCCGTAAATAATGCTGCTTTTTTGCATCCCAAAAATTTGTCGTGTAATGCTGATAGTTGGTGGTACTGTGGCAATCCAATCGAGTCCATAAAAGATGCTGAAAATCGTCAATAAAACAAAGGAGCCTTGAGCGAGTGCATAAGGGAGTAGCAAGAGAGAAGCTCCCCTTAACAAGTAATACCAAAATAATAGCCAACGATTATCAAAGCGATCCGATAGCCAGCCAGAGACAGTCGTGCCTAATAAGTTAAACACCCCCATAAAAGAAAGAAGAGATGCAGCGGTTACTAGCGGAACGCCAAAGCTAATACAATATGACACAAAGTGAGTTCCGATTAATCCACTTGTCGAAAGACCACAAATGAAAAAGCTGCCTGCTAAGAGCCAAAATGCTTTGACTTTAACTGCCTCTGCTAAACCAAGAAATGCCATACTAATTGGATTCTTCTTGGGCTGTACTTGCGGCTCTTCTATAATCTCATCATGACCGTAAGGGGTTAGACCAATATCTTGCGGCTTGTTTTTAATAAACATAGCAATCATGACGAACATCATGGTACTCAGGAGTAGGATTAATCCCATTGCCCATCGCCAAGAATAATGTTCAATAATAATGGCTAGCACTGGCAGTAAAATTAATTGACCTGTGGCTGTACTAGCCGTTAAAATCCCAACTGCCAGCCCTCTGCGTTTAACAAACCAATGATTCGCTACATAGGGACTGAGCACCGTTAAAAAAAGGCTCGCACCAAGCCCAATGATACCTCCCCAAATAATGATTAACTGCCAGGATTGGCTCATCCAAAAGGTTAAGGTCATTCCTACTATTAAAGTAGACATGGCACTAAGCATCATTTTCTTTAAGCCAATGACTTCAAGCAGCGCCGCCATAAATGGTCCAGATATGCCATATAAAAATAAACTTACAGCAAATGCTAAAGCAATCGTTGAGCGATCCCATTGAAATTCTTTTTCGAGGGGATCCAGGAAAACACCAGACGATGACATTGTAATCCCTGCTACAATAATCGAGAAAAATGTGACAATCAAAATCAACCAGCTATAATGAACTCGCTTCATCCTAACACCTTCTTTTCTTGTGAGATGCATAACAAAACATGTATATACATGTTTTGCGATCTCTTCATTCCATTTATATGTATATACATGTATAATGATAATAATCGTTCCTATAGCTGTCAAGCAGTCTTTTCTAGCTCTTAGGTGTATACTTACAATTAGTAGAATCCCCTCAAAGGAGTACTGACGATGAAGAATCAACTTAAAACAATCGATTATACACAAATCTGTGTTTGTGCAAACCTTAGAAAAAAAACAAGGGTTGTCACACAATTATATGATAAGCTGCTACAGCCCACTGGTTTAAAGGTTACACAATATTCCATGCTGGCCCATATCGATCTTCAGCAAACTGTCTCAATTAGCCGTTTAGGTGAAATTTTACAACTTGATCAAACGACTGTGACCCGTAATATTAATCTATTAAAGCAACATGGCTATGTTGAATTAAAGCGAGACACAAGCGATGCGCGCACTAAAAAGATTACGCTCACTGAAAAAGGATTAGAAAAGCTGCATGAAGCCGCACCCATTTGGCAAACGATTCAAGATAGAATCATCGAAGATATAGGGGTTGAAAAATATGCAGATTTCTATGATACCTTGCGCACAATACAAAGGATCATCCAAACATATGATGAAGATTAAAAAGTACCTACTTTATTGAGCGCTTCAAACTGCAAACAACAGCCATCGAAAAGTTCACCTCGATGGCTGTTGTCATTTTTTCTTCTAATTACTTACCAAATATAGAGTGGCATGATCAATATTTGGGCATCCATAAGCTTAGTAAGTCGTTTCTACTAAAGGGTAAATAGCAGCCTCTAATTTTCGCTCGAATGGTATAAATTGATCAACCGTTACCATTTCTAATTGTTCACGTTTATTGATTTAATTATCCGTCTTCAGCTTTCATCAGCTTAAAAGTTTACGGTTAATCAACACAGTAATAGGGAAGAAGTTGGATGGAGCAGGGAAAGCAACTCGGCCCGTATCGGCTTTACTTTATTTCATTGTAAAAGAAAAAGACTGTAGGCAAACTCGTAATTTCTTGAGTTTGTCTACAATCTGAAGTGCCCACTATGGTAGACGCTTTCTCTTAATATTGAATAAGTGTTTTAATATTTAGATCTCCAAGCTTTGCACGACCATTTAATTCTAAAAGTTCGATTAGGAAGGCACAGCCTACTACCTGACCACCTAATTCTTCTACTAAACGAACAGTTGCTTCAACTGTCCCACCCGTTGCTAGTAAATCATCACAGATTAAAACCTTTTGACCAGGCTTAATCGCATCATGATGCATTGTTAACGTATCTTGACCATATTCAAGACCATAGTCTGCACTAATAACCTCACGTGGTAATTTACCTGGTTTACGAACAGGTGCAAAGCCAATTTCAAGTGCATAGGCAACTGGGCAACCGATGATAAAACCACGAGCCTCAGGGCCAACTACAATTTCAGCTCCCACTTCTTTTGCATATTCTACAATTTGGTCTGTTGCATATTTGTATGCTGGTCCATTATCCATAATTGTCGTAATATCTCTGAAGCTAATGCCCTCTTTCGGCCAGTTTTCAACTGTTGTAACATATTGCTTTAAATCCATGTTATTGCTCCTCCTACGAAACGCTGTACGTCCGTTTATGTTAATCGTTCATCAAACCATTGTTTTAATTCTATATAAGGAGCATAGACAAGCTTTTGCTCCATTTCAATCTGTTCTGAACGTTGTTTGTAAGACGGTGCCTCTGTTAGTGCTTGTTTTGGGGCATTCACGTTGACAGTCGTCAGTCCACTCTCCATTTTAACAAAACCAAGCTCAAAAAACACCTGTGTCATAAATTTTAATACATCCAATGGCCAACCTGTATGCTTTGCTAAATCTGCTATATGCATATCAAGCGGAAAGGCTGGTCGATTTTTCAAAAATTTATAATACCAAGAAAATTGCTCACGAGTAGGTAAACCACTAAAGTATTGCGAATCAGGCATATAAAAATGCGCATAAATACGTGAAGGTGTCGTCTTCTGTAACACCTCTTCTAGTCTTTGAACTTGTTGTGGCAAATCTAAGAGCACAATATAATCACTTTGTTCCACATTGGATAGTGCTGGGTCAACTACTGTAATAGGAGCACCAATCAATGATTGATAATACGCCATCGTTGCTGGATGAAAGGCAATAAACTGTGCCTCATCCTTTGGTACCGTATTAAGCCAACGCGCAGTTTGACGGATACCACGAATATCAAATAGCTGCCATTCCGTTGTTTGGACATCCTCGATCATAAATTGGGCTTTTTTACGTCCCTGCCATTCATTAATTTGTAAATCGCCTATAAAGGATACTTTAATGCCATACGTTAATTCATCATGTAAATGCCCTTTATTAAAGCCGACACTATCTAATTTATCATAGCCATTTGTTAATTCCATTTTAATATGATTCTCAGCTGCTCCAATTTTACGCATAGATGAGATTTCAACATCCTCAAGTACGTAAACAGGCTTTGGAAAATCTGTTCCAAATGGTCCTAGTGCTGAAATTTCTTCAATAGCATCTGCTGAAACTTCATCGATGCTTAACGGAATATCAATATGGACGATTGGTGTTAATTGCTCCTCTGTTAAACATTCTCTTGCCTGTGCATCCAAGCGTGTACGTAGTTCATCCACATGCTCTAACGATAAGGTCATGCCTGCGGCCATAGGATGTCCACCAAAATGCGGTAAAATATCTCGGTTTTTAGCTAGTTCATTATATAGATGGAAGCCTTCAATGCTTCGAGCGGAACCCTTTGCTGTGCCCTTTTCAGGATCAAGTGAAAGGACAATGGTTGGACGGTAGTACTGCTCAACAAGTCGTGAGGCAACTATTCCAACAACGCCTGCATTCCAGCCTTCCCCCGCCACAACAAGAACTAAGGAATTGCCGATTTTTTCATCCGATTCAATAAGTGCAATGGCCTCATCTGTAATGCTTTTCACAATATCTTTGCGCTCTGTATTGCAGGCATTAAGCTGCTTTGCCAATGCGCTTGCTTTAGCACTATCATCTGCCATTAATAACTCGACTCCTGGAGCTGCTTCTCCGAGTCGACCAACAGCATTTAATCGAGGACCAAAATAAAAGCCAATTGTCTCTTCCGTAATTTTTGCCTGCTCTGTACTGGCTATATCACACATTGCTTGTACCCATGGACTAAGGGAACGACGCATTTCCTGTATACCTCGCTTCACGAGATAGCGATTTTCATCCACTAAAGGAACTAAATCGGCTACAGTTCCAATCGCCACCAATTCCATTAAATGGATTGGTAGTTCACCATATAAAGCATGTGCTAACTTAAAGGCTACACCTACTCCAGCTAGCTCTCCAAACGGATAATGTCCTTCTGGTAATCGAGGATGAAGAATAATATCTGCTGGTGGTAGTTCCTCACCTGGCTCATGGTGATCTGTCACAATGACATCCATGCCAAGCTCTTTAGCCACTCGAACAGGTTCGATACCAGATATCCCGTTATCTACTGTAATGATTAACTGTACACCCTCTTCATATGCTTCACGAAATAATGCTTCATGTGGACCATAACCATGGATAAAACGATTGGGGATTTTAAAGGATACATCCGCTCCAAGATCTAGTAAAACATTTAGCATAACAGTCGTGCTTGTGACACCATCGGCATCATAATCGCCATAGACTAAAATCTTCTGCCCATTTTCTAATGCTTGCTCAATTCGTGCTACTGCTTCAGCCATACCGTACATAAGAAATGGGTCATGGACATTTGCTTCAGTCATATTTAATAAGCTTTCTGCTTCAGCCGTAGTTTCACAGCCTCGTGCTGCTAAAATTTTTGCAGCAATCGCGGAAAGTTGTAAGTCATTTTGTAATGCTTGTACAAGTGTGGCATCTGGACGCTCCACCTGCCATCTTTTTTTCGATAGAATCATCTTCTCACTTCCTTACGAAAGCTATTATACCGAAATTCTATTGGATACGCACTATCCGTTAGATTGATAGTTTTATCCATCAATGTGAAATTTCTATCCGCCCCTTTTACTGATTAATCCATCAGTTTAAACTTACTATCCATCTAGCAGCAAAAAAGCCTACTCTATAGAGTAGACTTCTCGAATACACCTTTTGAAGCGGCCACTAATGCTGCCACGGTGGCCATATCTTCTTCATGCAATGCTGTTACAATAGCACTACCGACAATAACTCCATCTCCCAATGACCCCATCCTTTTCACTTGCTCAGGTGTTGAAATACCAAAGCCTGCAAGCACAGGGATTGGACTTGCTTGACGTAGACTTGCAAAATGCTGCTCTAAGTTTGCAGCAAAACGGGACCTTGCCCCTGTAATTCCATTCACAGTCACAGCATAAACGAAGCCCTGACTAGCTGCTGCAATACGAGCAATACGCTCAGGAGGGCTTGTTAAAGAGACGAGTTGAACAACATCAATCGTATATGGGTTTAATGCCTCCCGTAATAGAGCACTTTCTTCTAATGGAACATCTGGTACGATTATTCCCTTAACGCCCCCAGCTACACAGGCTTTTGCAAAAGCCTCTAAGCCATACGCTAACACTGGATTGAAATAAGTCATGACAACTAGAGGTACCGTGATTTCATCTCTAAATGAAGTGAGCGTTTGCAATACCTTCGTTAATGTTACGCTAGCTGCGAGTGCACGTTCGCCTGCCCGCTCAATTGTTGGCCCATCTGCAACAGGGTCTGTAAAGGGGATACCTACTTCAATAGCTGTCACACCTAGCTGCTGTAGTGTTAGGATGGTTGGCTTGATCGTTTCTAGCCCTCCATCACCTGCCATGATATATGGAATAAAGGCTTTGTTTCCTGCTACCTTTGCTTGTTCAATTGCTTGTTGTAACGTCGTCATTTGCCATCTCCTCCTAGTACCGCCCTAACCGTGTGTACATCCTTATCTCCGCGACCAGACAAGCACACTACAATGATCTGGTCTTTCGGCATGGTTTTAGCAAGTTTTGCTGTGTAAGCAATAGCATGGGAACTTTCAAGCGCAGGAAGTATCCCCTCTGTTCGACTTAACAATTGTAAGCCTTCTAGTGCCTCAGCATCTGTGATGGCGTCAAACTGCGCTCGACCGATATCATGTAAATAACAATGCTCTGGCCCTTTTCCCGGATAATCTAACCCCGCGGAAATCGAATGTGCTTCTTGGACAAAGCCATTTTCATCCTGTAATAAATACATGTAGGCACCATGCAATACACCTAATTGTCCACCTGCAATTGCCGCAGCGTGTTTCCCTGTTTCAAGACCACTCCCTGCAGCCTCTACACCATATAAAGCGACTGATGCATCATCTACGAACGGATGAAACATACCGATTGCATTACTGCCACCACCAATACAAGCCACAACAGCATCAGGTAAACGACCTTCCTTTTGCAAAATTTGCTTTCTCGTTTCTACCCCAATGACACGCTGAAAGTCTCGAACGATTTTAGGAAATGGGTGAGGTCCTAAGGCAGAGCCTAAAATATAATGCGTATCCTCAACATTTGTCACCCAATAGCGTAGCGCTGCATTCACAGCATCCTTTAAAGTTTTAGAACCACTTTCCACCGATTGAACCTTTGTGCCAAGTAGCTCCATGCGAAAAACATTTAACTGCTGACGTTTCATATCTTCCGCACCCATAAAAACAACACATTCTAGATTTAATAAGGCACAAGCAGTAGCCGTTGCCACACCGTGCTGTCCTGCACCTGTTTCAGCAACAATTTTCTTTTTGCCCATGCGTTTGGCAAGAAGCGCCTGCCCAATCGCATTGTTAATTTTATGTGCACCTGTATGATTTAAATCTTCACGCTTTAAATAAATCTTAGCTCCTCCAAGTGCGCTCGTTAAATTTTCTGCGTAATAGAGTGGGGTTTCTCGCCCTACATACTCCTGTAAATAATAGGATAGCTCCTCTGTAAACATTGAATCCTTCATCGCTTCTTCATAAGCTGTTTCTAATTCTAGTAAAGCTGTCATTAATGTTTCTGGCACATAACGTCCACCAAATTGTCCGTAACGACCTTCCTTAGTCGGTACATTAAATGCGATTGAATTTCCCATTATTCGCTCCCCCTCTTTACTGCCTGCAAAAATGCCTGTATTTTTATAGAATCTTTGACTCCGTCTGTTTCCACGCCACTTGATACATCCACCATTACAGGAGCAACACTTGAAATGGCCGCTTCAATATTGTCCACATTGAGACCACCCGCTAATAATAATTTCTCTCGTAGAATACCTACTTCCTCAAGTAACGTCCAATCAAAAGTATGACCGCTACCACCTTTAAAATCTGTTCCAGGCGCATCAAATAAATAATAATCCACCTGATAATGAACAGCTGCTTGAACATCCTCTCTTCCTCGTATCGACAATGCCTTAATGGCTGGGTAGCCTTGCTCCTGAATAAATGCTGGCGTTTCCTCTCCATGATATTGCACATAGTCTAAAGGCACGCGCTCTACCGCTTCCTTTAATTCAGCTGGTGTGGGATTGACAAAGACACCTATTTTCAAAACACCTCGTGGCACCTCCTTCGCTAACTGTTGGGCTTGCTCAACAGTTACACGACGTTTACTTGGTGCAAAAACAAAACCAATGGCATCTGCGCCAGCATGAATAGCTGTTTTGACATGTTCTTGTTCTTGTAATCCACAAATTTTGACTTTTGTCATATAGAAGCTGCCTCCTTTTGTACCTGTAAACATTGTAGTGCTTGCCCCGCGTCTTCACTGCGCATCAATGCCTCCCCTACAAGAACGCCACTAGCTCCCATTGTGGCAACTTGATTGGCATCTTCCTGTGACCAAATACCACTTTCACTAATTAATATACGTTGCTCACTGAATGGGAAAACTTCGGCAATTTCTTTTGTCCGTTGTAGACTAACCTCAAAGGTACGTAAATCCCGATTATTGACACCAATCAACTTTGCATCTACTGCAAGAGCACGTTCAAGCTCCTCTGTATCGTGTACTTCCACTAAAACTTCTAGGCCTAAGCCCGTTGCATAACTATATAAGTCGCGTAAAGCGTCATCCGTTAAGGCCGCCACAATTAATAAAATAATAGAGGCACCTGCTGCCTTCGCAAATCGAATCTGCACCCGATCTATCATAAAATCCTTACAAAGAAGAGGCGTGTCAACAACATGAGCAACTGCCGCTAAATCTTCAAAGGAGCCTTTAAAAAACGCCTTATCTGTTAAAACAGAAATAGCTGCTGCTCCTGCCTGTGCATAGACCTGTGCTTGAGCAACTGGATCTGCCGCACCAGCGATGACCCCCCTGGAGGGCGAAGCACGTTTCATTTCAGCAATGACCTGTAATGTTGTAGCTTGACGTAATGTTTCGACTAATGAGGGTCGTGACTTTTCTGTAAAATTTGCTAAAGGATCTGGCTGCTCTAATAAAGCACCTATCTCAATTTTCTTTTGCTGCAGAATTTTATAGAGTATATTCATTGCCCTACCTCCACTTCTTTCATTTGTTCACTGTAAGTAATAACTGCTTCCAATTTTTTCAATGCTCTCCCACTAAAAATACTTTCCTTCGCCATCGCGACACCTTCTTTAATGGTTTCTGCTTGACCATAACCGAATAAGCCAATACCCGTATTTAATAACACCGTATCTAAGTACGCACTGTGCTCTCCAGCCAATATTTTTTTCATAATGACCGCATTGTCATCTGCATTGCCACCACGGATAGCTTCTAAAGGTGCTGCTTGAAGACCAATATCTTCAGCCGACAAGGAGAAGGGAATTAAATCTCCTCTATCTACTAGGACCAATGTATTTTGTCCTGCTAAGGAAGCCTCATCAAGCCCCTTAGGACCTGAAACAACAATGGCTCGCTCCCGCCCCAGCATCTGTAGGACTGAGGCATATTCCATGACAAAATCAGGACGATTAATACCTGTGAATTGCGTAAATAATGGTACTGGATTGGTTAAAGGACCGACTAGATTAAAAATCGTTGGTTTTCCTAATGAACGACGAACTTCGCCAATTCGCTTTAATTTTGGATGAACATTCGGTGCATAGATAAAAGCAATTCCTTCTTTCTCTAGCAATTCAATCGTTTGAGGTATGGAAATAGCTGTATGAATACCTAATGCCTCCAACACATCTGAGCTACCCGAGGATGAAGATATTTTACGATTCCCATGCTTTGCCATTTTGACACCTGCTCCAGCTAGTACAAAAGCAGAGGCTGTACTAATGTTGAAGGTATGAAGACCATCTCCACCCGTACCACAATTATCCATATAGTCGTCTTCTTTTACAGCTACATCACGTGCAAAAGAACGCATAATAGTTGCTAATGCTGCTACCTCGTGTGCTGTTTCCCCTTTCACAGCTAAAGCCGTTAAAAAACTGGCGATTTCCTCTTTAGGTGTCTCATCCTGAAATAACCATTGCGCGACCTTCAGCATTTCCTCATACATCAGATGTTCACCTTGCACTACTTTCCGTTGTAATTGTTCCATCAGTTTCGCCCTCCATCGTTAACCAATAACTGTAAAAAACCTTTCTCTTCCTCTTGCACTTGCTGTAACACGTTAGGGATATTCGTATATTTAGTCATTGTTATTGTGGATTGCATATACATCGTTTCATGTTCAACTACAATGGATTGCGCTGTTAAAGCAAAATCCAAATGGCCATTGAATCCAATAAAGCCAAGAGCATCACCAAAAATACCTGCCATGTGTGACCCATTTTCTAAGTAACGTATCACCTGCTTCTTAGAAATCTCTGTAACTGAAAATGGTGGGATTGTTACTGCCAGTACATCCAAAGCGTGCAACATAGGTAAAAGCCGACCTTCTACTCTCGACGTCAAGTGCAATGCCTGTTTTGACCTTTCAATACGCATGGCCTCAATGACCTGAACAGAGTCTCGAAAACAAACAGACTGTAATTTTTGCTGAATGGCACTAACGAGTATTGCATGTGAATTTCGAATGTCCGTTTGTTCATATAATGTGCGCTCATTTTTTAGGTCTTCACTTTTAGTCTCCCCACGTGGATAGGTGCCCTCCGTTGGTGTGGCTATCACTCGCTCCCCCTTCACTCGTATAAGGCTGTCAGGAGAAGTGCCTAATATAACGTGATCCTCAAACTCTACATAATACATATAGGGTGCAGGTTTTTTTTTGCGTAGCTGTCTGTATAAGGAAAACGCATCACCTTGAAAATTTGCTACATAACGCTTAGGCAGTACTACCCTTGTTATGTCATCATTTAACTTGGTTTGCATCGCCTGTAACTCTGCTGCAAAGGATTCATCCGTTGCCTTTTCTATTGCGTGATAATGATAAGTTGCTTCGTCATAAGCATCACCATTTAATAATTGTTGGGCCAGCACTTCCAAATCAGGTTGCTGTTTTTCCGCATCAATATTTGTATGAATCAGTGTCACTTCATCTGTTAAATGATCGAACACAATGATCGTTTCATACACATGGAAGTGCGCATCAGGAAGCCCTATTTTCTCGTCAGCGAACATTGTCGTTCCACCATGACCTATATATCCGACAGCACCTCCTGAAAACGGAAATTGTGTCGTATTAGAGATACGTGGCATAAGTCGTTTAAGGAGGACAAAAAGCTCCCCTTTATGCACATATGTTTTTCCCGTTTTATAGGATATCTCCTGAATTTCTTGTCCCACACCTTTATAGGTTTTTCGTGGATTCGCACCAATAAATGAAAATCTGCCTGCTCCCTCATGCTGTGCAGAGCTCTCCAGCAAAAATTTATATTTCCCCTGTAAACGTCTGAAAATTAAAATAGGTGTTAAAGAATCGCCATTGATAGTTTTCATTTTTGTTCTTGAACTCGTTGTTTGCATAGCTTATAAGCTCCTTTTCAAAAATTCCTTTTGCTAATGTCTAGACGAATGCTGAAGCAAAATAAAAAAAGCCCTCTGCAAAAAGGATTATTCCTAATTGCAGAGGACGATCATGACCGCGTTGCCACCTCATATTAGAGCATATGCTCTCACTTTTGTGCTTTCTATGATGACCAGCTTCATTTTAGCCATACATTCAAAGCACCCCTATAACGTGGGGAATCACGTTCGCTTTTAAAAGCGACTCTCATAAGTCCATTCACATAAGCTGTAAATCAGTTCACACCACCCACTGACTCTCTAAATTACATACCTATGCTACTACTCTTATTCAACAATTTCTCAGCTATTCTCATCTAAACTCAGCTCATCTGTTCTTAGGCTGACCTCGCTCCCGAAGCCTTCTACCTTGACCGAACAAAAAGTTAGCCTTAATTCTATGCCAAACCAATTTAATTGTCAATTAATTCTGAAGAAAAAGATTGAAATTTATGTTTTCGTAAGAACTTTTTATGTAGGTATATTATCCTTCAAAAAGACCTTAAAAGGGAAAAGGATTCCTTACTATTGAATATTTTCTGAGTATTGACCATGTAAATATATCAAGTTATAGTAATTTCAGAACAATAATTTTTTCCATATAATATATAGAAAGTAGGAACGTATATGTCCGTTCGCAAAAAATTAAATTTAGGCTTCATTTCTTTAACCTGTTTACTACTCATTTCAAGCATCTTATCATTTCTTCAATTCAAAACAACACAAAATGATTTAGAGGAAGTATTGAAGCATCGTATTGTTCAAATTCAATTAACGGAGAATATACAGCAACAACTTGCGTCTCAAGGTTTATTTTTACGCTCCTATGTTTTAAATAATAAGGATGAAGCAGCTCGGGATAATTTAGAGCGTTATCACAAACTTTTACCTGAAACAGTTCAAGAACTTTCTGGTCTTGTTCGCTCTGATTATACAAAAGATATTATGCAACAAGTCACTGCATTACAAAACGAGTTACTAGCCTCTTCAGCGAAAGCCTTGCAGACGTTTAATAGTGGCAATACGGATTTAGCTCTCACTTACATAAATAACGATGTCACAAAATACAATAAGGAAATCTTCAAGCTAACAACTGATTTATTAGCTTATCATGATGAGCAGCTTCAAAAGGTCGATCAAGAAGTAAATCATACCGTTTCACGTGCTCTTATTATTTCCATTAGTCTACTAATTGCTAGTATTATTATTGGTATATATTTTATGTATTTTGTTAAAAACTCCATTGTTCAGCCATTACGGAAGGTCACTGAAGCAGCAGACACATTAGCACAAGGAGATTTAACAATCGCTGAGCTTGACCATCAGACAAAAGATGAAATTGGCATACTTGCGGGTGCAGTCAATACATTAAAACAAAGTCTAGCTGGTCTGATGACGAACATTCAAGACAGTGCATCCCATTTATCAGCTGTCTCTGAAGAGCTTACTGCGAGCACAGAGGAAGTAACGGTAACATCCGATGATATTGCACAAAGAATTCAAGAAAACGCAACATCGCTCACTTCTTCCGCTCGTACCTCGCAGCAAAGTGCTCTGGCAATGGATGAAACAGCAGCAGGTGTTCAACGCATTGCTGAGGCGACACATAGTCTTCACCACAATGCAGAGAGTATGCGCCAACTAGCCCATACAGGAGGAGCAACGATTTCAACAGCGGAAGAACAAATGAATATCATTTCTGTGGCTACCTCTGAAATTGCCACATTGACTCAAAAGCTAAGTAAGCAATCGGAAGAAATTGGACAAATTACAACTGTCATTACAGCCATTTCAGAACAAACAAATTTACTTGCTCTCAATGCGGCCATTGAAGCAGCAAGAGCTGGAGAACATGGTAAAGGCTTTGCCGTTGTAGCTGATGAAGTACGTAAACTAGCAGAGGAATCCAATCAATCTGCTAATCAAATTGTTGCCATTACGAGGGAAATCCTAACAGATACGCGCAATGTGGCTAATGCAGTGGACCATGGCTTAGCTTCTGTACAGGACGGCGTGTCTAAAATTCACGAGGCAGGAGATGCTTTCTACTCTATTACCTCAGCGGTCACAGCCTTTACAGAGCAAATTGAAGAAATATCTGCCACATCCGAAGAAATTTCAGCAAGTGCCGAGCAGGTTGCCGCCTCTGTCACCGAAACAGCCAATGTTTCAAATCAATCAGCTAGCAATTCTCAACTGATTGCAGAGTCTGTTGACGAACAAGTGGCGACAATGCAGCAAGTGAATGCGGTTGCTGAGGAATTAAGTCAGAATGCGCAACAGCTCCAAGAAGTCCTTCAGCAATTTAAATTATAAATACACTCGGCAATCTCGCCTACAAAAAAGCAGGGAATAGAAAACGAATCGTTTTCTATTCCCTGCTTACTAAATTATACTGTAGGTTCGTCAGTTCCCCATTGTTTTTTCTCTTTCTTGAGTAGCTTTCCATCTGATTTTTTCATTTCACGAATTTTTAATGAATACCAGATTTGAGCGGCGATACAGATAGAAGAATACATACCTGTAATTAAACCAATCAATAAAGCGATAGAGAAGTTTTGAATAGATGGTGCACCAAAAATTAATAGGGATACAACAACGATAATAACAGTTAACACTGTATTAACAGAACGTCCCATCGTTTGGCGTAGCGATTTATTCACAATATTTGCCAATATTTCACGGTCATTAATGGTATCATATCGATCTAAGTTTTCACGCATACGGTCAAAGGTAACGATTGTATCATTAATAGAATAACCAACAATTGTTAAAACAGCCGCAATAAACGTAATATCTACCTCTAAACGCATGAAACTAAACACAGCAACAATTAAGAATACATCATGCAGAAGCGAAACAATTGCCCCGACCCCCATGCGCCATTCAAAGCGAATCGCCACATAAATGATAATACCTAGTGCTGCAAGAGATAATGCCTTAATGGCATTTTTCACAAGTTCCTTACCAACAGTAGGAGATACTGTACTTACAGTAGGTTTATGACCATATTCCTCAGTTGTTTCTTTTTGGAATTTTAAAATATCTGCTTGAGATAAATCGGTTTTATAACGTACAACCGCTGAGGTACTCTTTTCTCCTGAAAGAACTACATCTTCCGAAGGGAAGCCGATACTATCAACATATTTTTCCACTGCTTCTTTTGTTAATGTTTGATCTGCTTCAATTTGAATACGTGTACCACTTGAGAAATCAATACCAAGGTTTAGACGGAAAATACCAAGAACAACTAAACCAGCCACTAAAATAGCTAATGAGAATGTATAGAATTTCTTACGATTGTGTACAAAGTCAAAGCGATCAAATTTCGTTGATAAATCTAATGCACCAATATTTTCATCCAGACTATGTTGTTTTGATTTCGCAATACCATACCAGGCTGGATTATTGAAATAGCCACTGTTCACAAGTAAACCTAATAGTACACGTGAGCCCCACACTGCTGTTAAGAAGCTCAATAAAATACTAATGATTAATGTTGTAGCGAATCCTTTAACAGAGCTTGTCCCAAAGTAGAATAGTACACCTGCTGCTAATAATGTAGTTAGCTGTGCATCAACAATGGCTGATAAAGATTGTTTAGAGCCTAGTAGGAAGGCTTGCTTCGCCGAGTAGCCGACACGTAATTCTTCTCGAATACGTTCTGCTGCTAAAATATTGGCATCTACTGCCATTCCTATACCAAGCACAATGGCTGCTATACCAGGAAGCGTTAAGACTGCATTAATCCAATCAAATACAACCAGTACTAGGAATGTAAATACACCAAGTGTGATGATCGAAATAAAGCCTGGTAAACGATAGTAGAATAGCATAAATAAGAAAATGATTACTACGCCAACAATACCAGCGAAAATAGTGCTTTTCAGTGCTTCATCACCAAATTGAGCACCCACAGAAGTTGAATAAATTTCATCAAGTTTAACAGGTAATGCCCCTGCATTTAAAATACCTGATAGATTTTTTGTTTCTTCAACAGAGAAATTACCACTTATCATTACATCTGTTGTATTTAATGTTTGAGAAACTGTTGCTGCAGATGCATAGCGAGGCTTCGCTTTCTGTGATTCCGCTTTATAAGAATCAACACCCTCTTCGAAGTCTAACCATACAACCAATAAATTTTGTCCTGCGGGTTTCGCAGCAATCTTACTTGTTACATCAGCAAATTTTTTCGCATCTTTTAATTTTAGCGAAACAATTGGGCGATTTTGTTGGTCAAAGGAAGCACTTGCTCCATTTTCTTTTAGATCATCTCCATCTAATAATAAATTATCATCAACATCACGGAATGTTAAATTCGCAGAAGTAGACAATAACTTACGTGCAGATTCTTGATCTTCAACACCTGCTAATTGCACACGGATTCGGTTTTCTCCCTCAACTTGAATGCTAGGTTCACTTACCCCAATAGCATTTACACGGTTGCCAAGAGCTGTTGCCGTAGCAGTGACGATTTCAGGTGTAATTTTTTGACCATCTTTTAATTCATTTACCTCGTAAAGTACTTCAAACCCGCCCTGTAAGTCAAGACCAAGCTTGATGTCCTTTAAGACGCCGTTTACAGTCGTACTAATTCCTGCTGCGAAAAGCACTAGAATTAATAGGAATGCAACTATACGACTTTTTAGTTTCATCAATAAATCCTCCTCGAATTGGTGTAAGGGCTGTCCTTACACGCCAAACAAGTAACTAGCAATACCTTTTGAAACGTTTAATCCTCCTTTTCCTTTAGAATCGTGTTACCTGTGCCTCAAAAAGGTTGCTCTACTTATTCAATCGTTCATAACGCGCAAGTTTATCTTTGTATTATTAGGTACTAGCCTTCCAAATGCAAGTAAAAGAGCATTCAAGACTTATGTAAGTAAAAACTTATTCAAAATAAAAACAGCGCAACACACTTATTATGAAACAGGTTGCGCTTGGTGTCAATTCAACACATTTAGGATTCTTTGAAATATTGTAAAATTTGACACATCCTTGATTACGTTCTAACTGGACCAAGCAGTAATTGTAATTCTTCCATACCTACTTCTTCAAACCAATTATTACTTTGTAAAAACTCTACTTGATTAAATGAGACAATATCAGATGGTGATACCGCAAAAATGGTCGCAATCACCTCATGTAAACGTAGCTGTTCGATTTTCTTTTTACGCCATTTTTTTTCAATACAGTAGCGCCAAAGTTCTTCCGCCGTAATGGCATCATATTGATAATGTTTGAACTCTGCCATCTTACTATCAATTGCCGGACGGATTTTTTCAAATAGTTGCTCATATTGCATACTCATTTTGAATCATCTCCAATCAAAGTCGTAACGTAAGACATGTTTGCATACAAATAGTGTAAATGAATTTTTGCGGCTTGAGAAGGGACGGATGGCATGAGTTCTTTTGTAAGAGGTACATTATTTTTAATGTTCGTGATTTTTTTATCTAAACTTTTTGGCTTCTTTTATAGAATGCAATTTATGCGTATTGCTGGTGAAGAGGCTGTCGGCATTTATATGACCGTCTATCCAGCATTTATTTTCTTTATCTCACTCATTCAACTTGGACTACCTATCGCTGTAGCTAAAATCGTGGCAGAATTACTAGCAAAAAATAAGCGCGAAAACATCTTTGGTGTCATGCGTACGGCCATTCTTTGGTCATTCATAGGTATGATCATTTTTATGCCACTCGTTGCACTCACAATACCATATATTTCGACGACGCTCTTACATAATGAACAGACAACATTTACGCTATGGATTGCACTCTTTGCTGTACCTGTGTCCGTTGGATCTGGGTTATTACGTGCTTATTTACAGGGTGTAGCTAAAATTACCCCAACTGCTTGGGCTCAAATGATTGAGCAAATTGTCCGAATTAGCTTCATTACGTTAATGCTGCCTTATGTGGCTAATTACAATAATGCGGCTGTTACTGCTGCTGCTGCAATGGGTATTACACTTCTTGCTGAGGTTGTAGCATTCCTCTATTTATGGCTACATTATATCGTTTCGAAAAAGAGACTATTGACGCGTAAAACTAAAATCGAAGGCTACCCTGCATCACCTATGCTACGTATTGCCCTTCCCTCTGCGGGCAGTAAGCTGTTTGGTTCTTTCACTTGGTTTTTAGAACCGATTATCTTTTTAAAAGCTTTGACAGTTGCAGGTTTAACCGCTTCTGCTGCTACTATTTTATATGGTGTCATCTCTGGTGTTTTAGTACCCTTACTATTGTTTCCAGCTTTTGTATCAACAGCCTTATCCATTGTACTAATTCCAGCTGTGAGTGATGCCGTCGCTCGACAGCACATCCCGCTGTTACAAGAGCGAATTTCGGTCTCCCTAAGATTATCTTCCTTAGTAGGCTGCTTTGCTGCTACGTATTTCTTTGTACATGGTGATGAATTAGCTATGAAGCTCTTCCATCTAGAAGAAAATCGAGGGTACGTTAAAATTTTAGCACCAATTTTTTATTTTTATTATATTCAAAGCCCACTCCATTCTATCTTACAAGCGATTGGTGAAGCTAAAGCTGCTATGATGAACTCCATCTATGGTGGACTCGGTAAATTATTTGTGATGTTTGTACTAGCCTCTCAACCTGGCATTCAGGAAAAAGGAGCCGTCGTAGCTATTGGCTTTGGTGTTTTACTGACGTCCTTCCTGCATATCGCAACTGTTAGACAAAGAAAAAACCTACGTGCTGGCTTCAGAATGTTTGTCGTACCTTATAGTTGCTTTATTGCCGTTTGTGTCGCACAGTATTTTCTTATTCCAATCTTATCACTACCATTTATTTTGAGCAGTGGTGTTACATTATTTTTACTGTTTACTTTTTTATTATTTACCAATCAGTTACGAATCACTGATTTCCGCTACATCAAAAAATTAGCGAAGAAGGTTTAAGATTCTTTTAATTGGATGTGGAGCTTATGGTCTTCCCAAATACAAAAAAATACCGTTTCACTGTTTGTTATATTGTTTTTAGCTAGCTCACCCATTAACCAATCCACATCTTTATGCATGGTCAATAAATGTCTTTCTTGAATATCGCCATCGATAATAAGTGGATACACGAAAGCTTTTTCATCTTTTTTATAGATGGAAAGATTGCCTGATGGCTCTAAATAGGCAAATGCCACATCTGTCACTGATGCAACGCCATTTTCTCGTAATTGCTGACATAAATCATCTAAATTATAGCGGTGTTTTCGCATCTCACTCTCTAAAATAACACCATCTTTTACTAATAAAGCTGGGTCACCATCCACTAAATCTCGTATTTTTTTGAACTTTAACGATAAGTAAGCACTTAAAATTTGAATAAAGAGCAAAATAATGATAGGTAGTATGGCATTAAAGAGAGGATTTTTAAAGTCATCTAGCGCAAAAGCAGCAACTTCTGCAATCAATACAAATACAACCAAATCTATGACTGATAATTCTCCTACTTCTCGTTTACCCATTAAACGGAAAACAATGATAATAAACACATATAAAAAACAAGTTCGAAAAATAATATGGTAATATTCTTCCATAAAAACACCCCCATACTATCAAAGTGACCTTACTTATTGTTTTTTATACAATTTTCAAGGAATAGTCTCCACTTGTTCGTACACAATAACAAAGAACAAAATGCTTAACGACTATAAAAACAAACAAGGTGAGAACATGACAAGGAAAATAATTGTTTTCGTTGTTGTTTATATGCTGCTGTTGCTAATAAGCTCCTCCCCTATTTACGGATACCAAGAGCCGGAAATACCGGTTCTTATGTATCATCATTTAGAGGAACATATAAATAATACTACAGTTATTTCACCCGAAAATTTTGAAAATCAAATGAGGGCGCTGAAAGGTGCAGGATATCATACCATTTCTGTTCAGCAATTATATGATTACTTAAATGGGCAAACGCCATTACCTCCAAAGCCTATATTAATTACGTTTGATGATGGGTATTTAAGCAATTATGAAAAAGCATACCCTGTTTTAAAAAAATACGATATGCATGCAGAAATCTTTGTGATTGCAAGCCGAATCCTAGAAAATGATGAAAAAATTCAACAGCCAAAAGAAATTCCAAAGATGAGCTGGGAGCAGTTAAAGGAAATGAAGGATTATATGACAGTTCAGAGTCACACATGGGATTTGCATTATAAATTACCTTCAGAAAACGGTAGGCTAAATGGTGCGGTATATGGACCAGGTTTTGTAGACGGACAACTTGAAAGTTATCATGCATACGAAGAAAGAGTTAGAAATGATTTTATTCGCTCACGAAAAATAATAAAAGAAAAACTTGGCTATGAGCCCATTGCTATTAGCTATCCTTACGGCATTCATTCACCATCCACCATAAAATTAGCAAAAGAAGCTGGTTTTAAGATGGCCTTTGTTATTCAAAATAAACATGTGAAAAGGGGCGATTCTCTGTTTACGTTAAGCAGAATAACTGTAAACGGCAAAGATTCTGGTGAAGTATTGATCCATAAAATAAAAACAGCTAACTAGCCATGAGTTCGCTTCATGTGTAAAAAAAGACTTACAACATAGCTAATGCCCTATTGTAAGCCTTTTCTCTTTTGTTACTGATTGCCATTAACAATTCGCCCAATTGCTTGACGGTCAAATTTCACTCGTACATTGTCAGCGATTTTTAACGTCACTGCTGTGTCCTCAATCGCATCTACGACACCATGTAGACCACCGATTGTAATGACTTTATCTCCACGTTGCAAACTACTTTGCATATTTTGTGTTTCCTGCTGTCTTTTTTTAGCTGGACGGATTAAGATAAACCACATTGCAACGAACATTAATAATATTGGCGCTAATCCTAATAATTGATCCATAATATATCTTGCCCCCTTTCCAAATCTCACTTTTTTAGTATAGACTATTCCACCAATAAAAAGCGATGGACAAGCCAAAAAATTTTCTCAATTACTAATATTTTTTCTATGATTGACATTATTTTGCTAGAAATATTCACTTTTTACAAAGATTTGAATGCTTTTACAAAACGATTGCCATAGTATAAGGACATTAGGCACTGCCTAATGTCCTTTCATAGTGTTGAAAAACAAAACCATCCATAGAATTTATATGAAAGGTGAAAAAGGATTTCCGTTGCAGGCTACTTGCTTTCCTGTGGGCGAGCGCCGAGCTATCCCACGGGAGTCAAGTAGCCTTCCACTCCAATCCATAAAAATGTTTCTGTTTAGCAAAGATCTTCAAATAAAGTGAAGGTATTCATTACTCTTTATGGAGGGTGTTGTCACTCATCACTTCTCCACATTGAAAATAAGAGGCTATCCTTTCTCTAATCATACAAATACGGCTCGTATGAAAGATAAGGAAAAGACATTTTTGCAGAATGGTTGATTGGAGTGGAGCCAGTGTCACTCCTAGGGGATTTAGCGTCATAGAGGAGACCCTGGAGCGAACGCAGTGAGTGAAGCGGCTCATCTGACGCCCCCTGGAAAGGACGCTGGTGGAACGGAAATCAACCCCTCGCCTTACAAAATTGCTTATTATGCCGTTGACATTACCTTTTTTATTTCGATTCAGTAACATAAAATGAAAGGCGTAATGGCTTAAAAGTTCTTAGCATTTGGCCCATTGAAGCCATATTTTTCAAAGAATTCTTCTCGGAAATCACCAAGGCGGTCTTGACGAATGGCTTCACGCACTTGTTCCATCAGCTTCAATAGGAAATGTAGATTATGATAAGACGTTAAACGAATACCAAACGTTTCTTCCGTACGGATAAGGTGTCGAACATAAGCACGAGAATAGTTTTTACATGTATAGCAATCACAATTCGGATCAATTGGACCAAAATCACGTGCATACTTAGCATTTTTCACCACTAGACGGCCTTCAGATGTCATTAGTGTACCATTACGCGCAATACGTGTTGGCAGCACACAGTCAAACATATCAATCCCACGAATTGCTCCATCAATTAAAGAATCTGGTGAGCCAACCCCCATTAAATAACGTGGTTTATTTTCAGGCATCATTGGCGTCGTAAATTCTAACACTCGGTTCATCACATCTTTCGGTTCACCAACAGATAATCCACCAATTGCGTAGCCTGGGAAATCTAATTCCACTAATGCTTCTGCTGAACGACGGCGTAAATCCTCATACTCTCCGCCTTGGATGATCCCAAACAAACCTTGCTCCTCTGGACGCTTATGCGCTTCTTTACAGCGTTTTGCCCAACGTGTTGTACGATCAACTGATTGCAGCATATAATCATGTGTCGCAGGAAATGGTGGACATTCATCGAACGCCATCATAATGTCAGACCCTAAATCATTTTGAATTTCCATTGCTTTTTCAGGGCTTAAAAATAGCTTATCTCCATTAAGGTGATTACGGAAATGAACGCCTTCCTCCTCAATTTTACGGAATTGACTTAGGGAGAACACTTGGAAACCACCTGAATCCGTTAAAATAGGACGATCCCAGTTCATAAATTTATGGAGTCCGCCTGCTTCCTTGACAATATCATTGCCTGGACGAAGCCATAAATGGTACGTATTGGACAAAATGATCCCAGCATTCATTTCTTTTAATTCCTCTGGCGACATCGTTTTAACAGTTGCTTGTGTGCCCACTGGCATGAATGCTGGTGTTTCAAAGGAGCCATGTGGTGTATGGACGATGCCAAGACGTGCTCCTGTTTGTTTACAAGTATGAAGTAATTCATATCGAATTGCTGGTTGTGTCATAAACTAAAAATCCTCTCTTATCTGAAGTAAAAACAGTACTTCGATTATATCCACTATTATTTTTTCGGACGTATAAACATCGCATCTCCAAAACTAAAGAAGCGATATTTTTCCTCCACTGCTTGCTGATAGGCACTTAAAATAGTTTCTCGAGTAGCTAGCGTACTAACAAGCATGACAAGTGTTGATTTCGGTAAATGGAAGTTTGTAATTAACCCATCCACCACCGTAAAGTTGTAGCCTGGATAAATGAAAATAGACGTCCAACCTTGTTCTGCTCGCACTTCCCCCTCATATTTAGAGCCAATTGTCTCCAATGTACGTGTAGAGGTTGTCCCAACAGCTATGACCTTGCCGCCGTTTTGCTTAACACGATTAATCGTATCTGCCGCTTGTTCGGTCACACTATAGAATTCAGCGTGCATTTCATGGTTTTCAATCGAATCCACACTAACAGGACGGAAAGTGCCGAGACCCACATGTAGCGTGATAAAGACCACTTCTACACCTTTCGCTTTTACCTGCTCTAATAATTGCTCCGTGAAATGCAGTCCCGCTGTTGGTGCTGCAGCTGAGCCACGTTCTTTGGCATAAACCGTTTGGTAACGATCCTTGTCCTCAAGTTTTTCACGAATATATGGAGGCAACGGCATTTCACCAAGTTGCTCTAATATTTCATAAAAGATGCCATCATAATGAAAGTCAAATGTACGTCCGCCATGTTCAAGCTCTCCTGTACAAGTAGCTGTTAATAAACCTTCACCAAATGTGATAACAGTTCCTACTTTTACACGCTTAGCTGGTTTTACAAGTGTTTCCCACTCATCTGTACCAGCTAATTGCTTTAATAACAATACTTCTATATGTGCACCTGTTTCCTCTTTCACACCCATTAAGCGAGCAGGTAAGACTCTTGTATCATTTAATACGAGACAATCTCCAGCATGTAGCTCATCTAAAACGTGAGCAAAATGGTGGTGCTCTACTTTAGTAGCGCCAGGTGTAACAACCATTAAGCGGCTCGCAGTACGATCAATTAATGGCGTTTGAGCAATAAGCTCCTCTGGTAATTCAAAATCAAAATCTTCTACACGCATGAAAAAACTTCCTTCTTTATGTTTGTTGTGGATACTCATATCCAAAATGTTCGTAGGCTAAATGTGTGGCAACTCTTCCCCGTGGTGTACGTTGAATAAGGCCAATTTGCATCAAATAAGGTTCATATACATCCTCTATCGTAACCCGTTCCTCACCAATCGATGCCGCAAGCGTATCTAAGCCCACTGGACCGCCTTGGAAGCGCTCAATCATGTTCGTTACAAGTTTATGGTCGATATGATCAAGCCCTCTAGGATCAACTTGTAACAGCTCTAGCGCTTGCTGTGCAAGACCCTCCGTTATCATACCATCTCCAAGCACTTGTGCATAATCTCGTACTCGTTTTAATAGACGATTCGCAATTCGAGGTGTTCCGCGTGAGCGTCTCGCCATTTCCATTGCCGCTACTTGCTCAATTTTCACCTCAAATAAATGAGCACTTCGCACCACAATTTCAGCAAGTGAACGATCATCATAATATTCTAAGCGTAGTAACACACCAAAGCGATCCCTTAAAGGGGCTGATAAGGCGCCAGCTCTTGTTGTAGCACCTACAAGGGTAAAGGGAGGTAAATCAAGGCGTACAGAACGTGCTTCTGGACCTTTCCCCACCACAATATCTAAACAGAAGTCCTCCATTGCTGGATATAGCACTTCTTCAATGGCACGGGAGAGTCGATGAATTTCATCTATAAATAAAACGTCCCCAGGCTCAAGTGAACTTAAAATAGCTGCTAAATCCCCTGGGCGCTCAATTGCAGGGCCACTCGTCATGCGTACATTGACATTCATCTCATTCGCAATAACAGCAGCTAATGTCGTTTTACCAAGTCCCGGAGGTCCATATAACAGCACATGGTCTAAACTTTCTTGGCGAAGCTTTGCCGCTTCAATGAATATTTGTAAGTTTTCCTTCACTTTATGTTGCCCAATATACTGCGTTAATTTTTGAGGGCGTAAAGATAATTCAAACTGCTCATCATAGCTACCTGCCTCACTTGCCATCATACGTTCAGACATGCACCTTCCCTCCTTTCCTTATTTTATTTTTAGCAATAGTTGCAATGCTTGTTTCATAAAGGCATCTGTCGTTTCCAGCTTGTCGTTGTCCTCAAGCTGTGGACGAATTTTTTCGAGCTCTTTTTCAGAATAACCAAGTGCCATTAACGCTAGTATAGCTTCTTCTAGCTCATGCTTATAAGGATTCACACCAAACAATGGTAGCTCATGTTCTGCACTAGGAAGCTCCAATGTATCTAATAACGAACCTAGCTTGCCCTTCAAATCAAGAATCATTTGACGTGCCGTTTTTTTCCCAACCCCAGGGAACTTCACTAAAAACGCTTCGTCCTCCCGCTCAATGGCACTAATAACCTGTTGCGGATTCCCAGTAGCTAAAATCGCTAGAGCCCCCTTTGGCCCTATGCCAGATACTAATATTAGCTTTCGAAATAGCTCACGTTGATCTAGATTAGGGAAACCATATAAAACTTGTGCATCCTCTCGTACATGCAAATGAACATATATCTGTTGCTCTAGGGCTGATGTGCGGAATGCAAACGGATTGGGCGTATGAAGTTGCCAGCCAATACCATGTTGTTCTAATACTATAAACTCAGGTGTAATACGAGTTACTTGTCCTTTTAAATAATCATACATCTATAATCCCTCACAATCATCGTCTTCGATTATAGCATATAGCGAACGAATGCTCGACAAAAAGTAGTGGCAAAAGTGCTGTTGCCAAACAAAAATGACCGCCAAATGACGGTCATTTTTTAACAAATCTATCAATATCGTACCACAGTTTTGGCCAATAGGTGAGGGCTCGTTTTGTGAATGGCACTAAATAATCTAAAAATACTAGCTGTTGCTCTAGTGGTAAATCCACTGCAAAAAGCCATTCTCGTAATAGCTCATTCGGATATTTCAAACGATGGAGCTTTCTTTTATCCAGTCGTTTCAGCTCAGGTAATTCGGCAAAAATTTTCCCAAGATCATAATCAACAGCAGGTAATACACGATGCAACCATAAAATATATTCATCATCTGCTTCGCCAAGATGTGCTAAATCAAAATCAATTAAACGTAATTGTCCATCAGAGCACCATAAAAAATTATGATGAACCACATCCCCATGTAATAGTGTGATTTCTTTTTCAGGCGCATCCTCTAATGCAATCAGTTGTAAAGATTTATCACTATAATGCACAATTTGATCAATTTCTTCTTTTGTTAAAAAAGCTCGAAACTCATTTCTTCTACTTTTAAAACGCATATGACGCATTTGCCATTTTAAAAGCTGCGAGTAGGTATGCAAGCCTGGCACTCGCTGCCAAGCTATTTTTTTATGTGTATCATGTAAAGCTATTAATAATTTAAGAGATTCTTCGCGATCTTTTTTATATGCAAAGTTAGCACCATGGCTTCCTTCTTGCCATACTTGCACAATTAACTGCTCATCATCACTCTGGACCAATGGTAAGATCAGAGAAGGCTCCATGCGTCCTAACTGGCGATGAATTGCTCTCACCTTCTCTGCAATTTCCACTTGCTTCGCTCGTTTGACAAAATAATGATTCGATTCATACTTATATTTCCAAATGTTTGACTTTAACTCTTCTACAATATACGCTTTTTCACCATCGATAAGGCGTCATCCCGCCTGGGAAATAGTGCGGTGACATCCATTGTCCCCCTGCTGGTGGGCACGGCGGTGGACAATGTGTCGGACATGGTGGTGGCGGACAATGACAAGGATCCATTTGCCATGTAGGCATCATCATTGGTTGTTGATGACAGCCACAGGATTGACCCATGTTCATATCAGGCATCATCATTGGCTGTGTACCACAGCCACAAGATTGACCCATATTCATATCAGGCATCATATCCATTTGTGGCTTCATTTGCTGATCCTGTGTATGGAAGAATGGTGATGTAGACTCTAAAAAGTCTTCCATCCCACCTACTTTATGATCTGGCATGTCACAAGACATTGGCTGTTGTGGCATCGTATAATGCTCGACCTGAGGTTGCATTGGCATCATCGGCCACCACATTTGATGATAGATCGGTTGATGACAACTTGAGCAATGTGGGACAGCAGGCATTTGTGGCATGATATGCATCGGTGGCTGTGGCGCTGGTTGTGGCATTGGCTTCGGTTGAGCTACAGGTGGTGGTGTAGGTGCTGGCGGTGGTGGCTGTATTTGTACAGGTGGTGTTGTAACATTTTGCTCCATTTGTGGCATCACCAATTGTTGGTGCCAATTCATTTCCACAGGCTGCGGTACCCACATCGGTTGTTGTGGCATTTGCATAGGCATTGGCATCGGTATTGGAATCGGAATCATTTGTGGTTCTGGCATTGGCATAGGAGCTGGTGGTGGCGGTACAATAGGCGGCGGTGGTGGCATCGGTCGCTGTACCTCTTTTTTAGGACTTTCCTTCGGTGCCTCCTTATGCACTTGTGTTTCCTTTTTCGGCATTTCTTTATGTGATTCTCTATGCGGCTCTTTGTTTATTTTTTCAGGCAATATAATTTCCATACCTGGAACAATATAATCTGGGTTGGCAAGATGGACATTGAGCCGCTTCAAATCTTCAAACGAAATGCCGTACTCTTTCGCAATCTTCCACAAGGTGTCTCCCTTTTGAACAATATGAATACGCAATTTTTTCCTCCCTTCCTCTCTACGTATCATATGTTCAATGTTTCATTTGGATACAAAAATTTCAGCAAGTTAGAAATGCTTCATGGTACACTAAAACATAAGGAATGCTGATTCCTTTATTATGAGCAGAGGTGAACTCTTATGAAAAAAATGTTAGGCGAAGAACGCCGACTGCAACTTTTAGCGCAATTAAAAAACAGTAAAGCACCTATAACTGGGACAGACTTGGCTAAGTTCGCCAATGTTTCTAGACAAGTTATCGTCAATGATATGACTCTATTAAAGGCAAGAAATGAGCCCATTATTGCCACAAGCCAGGGCTATCTTTATATGCATCAGGAACAATTACAGCAAACCGTTGAACGTACGTTCCCTTGCTTGCATACCTCAGAGCAAACAGAGGATGAATTAATGATCATTGTCGATTGTGGTGGTACTGTCAAAAATGTTATTGTAGAACATCCAATATATGGTGAACTTACTGCCTCCATTATGGTATCAAATCGCCATGAAGTGAAACAGTTTATCGAACGTGTCAATGCCACACAGGCCAATTATTTATCCGCCCTTACTGGTGGCATTCATCTGCATGTCATCTCTGCACCCTCTGTTGAAGTTTTAACTTTAATTGAACAAGCCTTACAAAAAAAGGGCTACTTAGTGTCAGATCAATAAATAGCAAAAGCACCGTATGATATCCTTTTTCATACGGTGCTTTCTGTTTTGATTGCAAATGTTATGCTTCTGATTGGACGCTTGAGCGACAGTATTTCTTTTCTCTTCGCGAGTATTTTGATCCTGAGCGAAAGTATTTTTCCACTCTCTGCGGATATTATAAACCCGTGCGCTACTAGGAAAGAAATCGTTGCCGTTGAGAAGGTGTGGGCAATAAGCATTCACTTTTTTGACCAAATAAACGATAGCGTTGTTTAGCAAATAATCGATACAGCGCATTACGGATAATGGGGGGAACAAGAATCAAGGCATAGAAGCAAGGCCACAGTCCATCCAATTTCCTGCATATGTTTAATGCTGCGGTAGATTCCAGCGAGACGTTCCCTTGTTCAATCAGAATCACACTATCTATATTCTTTGGTATATTGTACTGATTGAGCAATGCTTGGCCGATATCACTTTGAAGTGACGCAAATTGAAAATAGCCAGCTTCATCGTGTTTGATAATAAATTGAACAGTGCTATCACAAAAATTACAGATACCATCAAATAAAATGATGCCTGCCATTACCATTCCTCCCTACAGCTATTCTGCCTCGTCTGATGTAACATAAGTGAAGTAAGTACCCAAAGATTTTACCTTACAACCTAGTGCAGCTAATTCTTCCATGGCGCCACGCATCATCGGTTCTTTTTCATCTGCTAATACATCAATCATAAAGAAATAATCACCTAGGCCCGTTTTAAGTGGACGTGATTCAATTTTACTTAAATTCAGTTGACGCCATGCAAAAACAGAAAGCACCTGATGCAATGCCCCTGAACGATCCGTTGGCAATGTAATCATAAACGTTGTCTTAGCTTGCCCTTCAGATAGCTCTTGCGGCAATCGTTTATTTTGCTTGGACAGTACAAAGAAACGTGTATGGTTAAAATGGAAATCATGGATATTCGATTCAACTATGTCAAGGCCATATTTTTCGGCTGCTGCGGCATTGCCTACTGCGGCTATACATTCTTGTGGATTTTCTGATACATATTTCGCTGCTGCCGCTGTGGAAGTTGTTTGATGTAATGGCACATGACTGAAACGATAAAATAAGTATTTATGACATTGAGCTAGTGCATGTGGGTGGGAATAAACACCTGCGATAGACTGCCAATGATCCTTTTGAGCTTTATTCACCATTAAATGCTGCTGGATTTTTAGCAATAATTCACCTGTCACATAGAGTGTTGCCTCATGGAATAAATAATCTAATGTTAATGTTACAGAGCCCTCTAAGGCATTTTCTAGCGGAACGACGGCTAAATCCACCTTTCCCTCCGCGACAGCCTCTATACATTCTGGAATCGTCGCACACGGTACAAGCCACTCATTTGGAAAAGTAGCCTTTGTTGCTAAATATGTAAATGATGCTTCTGGTCCTAAATAGGCGATTCTATTTTCCCATTGTTGCTTTGTCATTGCAAATACCTCCTTTATGGCACAATAAGGAGCAGTCCCGCGAGATTACTCACTGTTGGGACAGCTCCTTATTTGAGCTTGTTATCGTATTCTGACCTAGCAGTCTTATTAAACACGATAATTCATTTTTGTCAAAAATTAAAGGATTGAACACTGTACTGTTATTATAATGCTCCAGAACTAATTACTTCTGCTGATTCTACAAAATCTAAGCGCTTTAATTGCTGAATGAGGTCATCAAGATCACAGGTCATACTTGTTACATCTAATGATAAAGTAACATTGGCACGTCCCTGAATCGGAATCGTTTGATGAATTGTCAATACATTACAATGTGTAATTGTCACAGTTTCTAAAAGCTTAGCAAGTGTTCCTTTTCTATCTTGAAGCTGTAAAAAGACTGTTAAAATGCGTTCCTGCACAATTGAATGAAAAGGAAAAACCGCATCACGATATTTGTAAAACGCACTTCGCGATAAATCCACCTGCTTTACCGCATCCCAAATGGAAGATACTGAACCACTTGATAGTAAGTGTTTCGCTTCCAAAGTTTTTTGCATTGCATCCGTTAAAACATCCTCACGAACTAAATAATATCGCTGATTCGCAACATTCTTCATACGCTTCCCCCTAAAACTCATGTCTTAATCGACAAATTCAAATTCAAACTCTTGTAGGCGTACTGTATCGCCATCTTGTGCTCCACGTTGACGCAGAGCCTCATCCACACCCATTGCACGCAATTGACGAGCAAAACGACGAATACCATCTTCACGGCTAAAGTCCGTCATTTTAAATAAACGCTCAATGGCATAACCATTAATAATAAATGTACCATCATCGTCACGAGTGATTTCGAAATCTTCACCTTTTGCCTCATGCTTGTACATGACAGTTGCGTCTGATTGCTCCTCTACATCTTCATATAGTGGGAATTCAGGCGTTACTTCCAGTAGATCCGCAATGGCAAACAACAGCTCTTTTAACCCTTGACGTGAAACAGCAGAAATTGGGAAAATTTGAACATCTTCTCCTACCTTTTGGCGGAATGCTGCTAAGTTTTCTTCTGCATCTGGCATATCCATTTTATTGGCTACAATTATTTGTGGGCGCTCTGTTAAACGAAGATTATATTGTTTTAGCTCTTCATTGATTGTTAAATAATCTTCATATGGATCGCGACCTTCCATTCCTGACATATCAATAACATGGACAATAACGCGTGTACGTTCAATATGTCGTAAAAATTGATGGCCTAATCCTACCCCTTCATGTGCCCCTTCAATAAGCCCAGGTAAATCTGCCATCGCAAAGCTTCGGTGATCTTCCGTTTCAATCATGCCTAAGTTCGGTACAATTGTCGTAAAATGATATGCACCAATTTTTGGCTTAGCAGCAGAAACCACTGATAAAAGCGTTGATTTACCAACACTTGGGAAACCAACTAATCCTACATCTGCTAAAACTTTTAACTCTAATATAACATTTAATTCTTGTCCTGGCTCACCTTTTTCAGAAAGTTCTGGCGCTGGGTTGGCAGGAGTGGCAAAACGAGAATTTCCTCGTCCACCTCGGCCAGCTTTCGCAATAATGGCTCTTTGCCCATGCTCGACTAAGTCGGCAATAACTGCATTTGTTTCTTCATTCATAACCACTGTGCCTGGTGGAACTTTAACGATTAAATCCTCTGCATTTTTACCATGCATGCCTTTACTCATCCCATGTTCACCACGAGGCGCTTTAAAATGACGTTTATAGCGGAAATCCATTAACGTTCGTAAGCCTTCTTCTACTTCAAATACGACGTTACCGCCATGTCCACCATCTCCACCAGCTGGACCACCATTTGGTACATATTTTTCTCGACGGAAGGCAACCATACCATCTCCACCGTCGCCACCTTTAACAAAAATCTTTACGTGATCGACAAACATTTAGTTCACTCCCTATTTGCACTCAAGACATATTGCCAGCGCGTAGTTGTCTGCTCAATTGTTTGAATGTCGAATTGTTTCAAACCTTTTTCGGTGAATGCATCAGCACTCCATAACCCATTTAGCGTGAATGTCACGGCAAATGTATGATCGTCAACACGTACATCAAGCGTTAGGATCTGCTCTGTAAATGGATCTAATGTATCATAAACATGCATAACTGTTTTGTTTAAATAATCTACAACTTCCCGATCAATATTGTTGGTCACTGGCTTTTTTATCTCACCACTTAGCTTCCATGCTAGTGATGGATAACGCCATCCTGCTGTTTGTAGCCACTCAATTGTTTGTGGTAATTGTAGTCGATTGAGGATAGAAAACACGCGTAATTGTTCTGAATAATGTTGAATAAGTTTCTTTGATTCATCAATTCTACCTAAATCTAAATTCATGCGAATCAGTTGCAGTTGATTCACATAATCATGATTTGCAAAACGTAATACTTCACTAATGGTTAGTGATTGATTGTTCATCCCATTCACTCCAATAAAGTTATCCTTACTAGTATAACAAGTTTTGCTCTATTTTTCCCTTAATTCTTTAATCAATTATGCCTCAGCTTAATTGAGACCAGAATCGGCATTGTTGAAATTTAGCCAAAAAAAGGACTGCAATAAATGCAGTCCTCCGCTTTATGTTATCTTATAAAAGATTAAGCTTCTTGTGTAGTTGGATATACAGATACTTGTTTGCGATCGCGACCTAAGCGTTCGAATTTAACAACGCCGTCAACTTTAGCAAATAGTGTATCGTCACCACCACGACCTACGTTTGTACCTGGGTAAATTTTTGTACCGCGTTGACGGTAAAGAATTGAACCACCAGTTACGAATTGGCCATCAGCACGTTTAGCACCAAGTCGTTTAGACTCAGAATCACGTCCGTTTTTAGTAGAACCTACCCCTTTTTTCGATGCGAAAAGTTGAAGATCTAATGCTAATAATAATTTCATCGAGTTCCACCTCCTACTTGGTTGTAGTTGATTTGGATGTATTGTCCGTAATTTTGCACCATAGAATACACTTGGGCAGTCATTACTTGAACAATTAACTGTAGTTTTGCATCTACTTCAGGCTCTAAATCTGATGGTAAATCTACCTTAAGATAGCCTCCACCTTCAGCAGCTTGTTCGACTTCTGGTTGAATTTGTAATAATGCATAAATAGCATTTACTGTACCAATGGCAATAGTAGATGCTCCTGCACACACTAAATCTTTACCAGATTCATCGTACCCAGCATGTCCTGAAAATTCAAATGCTGACACATGTCTATTTTCATTGTGATGAATCGTAACTTGTATCATTCGCTACACCTCACAATTAAGCGTTGATTGCTTCAACAACTAATTTTGTGTAAGGTTGACGGTGACCTTGTTTACGACGGTAGTTCTTTTTAGCTTTCAATTTGAAAACAACGATTTTTTTCGCACGGCCTTCTTTAACAACTTTAGCTGTTACTGTAGCGCCTTCTACGAATGGAGCGCCAACTTTAACGTTTTCGCCACCTACGAATAATACTTTATCAAAAGTAACAACCTCATCAGCTTCTACGCCTAATTTCTCAACATAGATTTCTTGACCAGCTTCTACTTTGATTTGTTTACCACCAGTTTCAATAATTGCGTACATTTTACTGCACCTCCTCTTAGACTCAGACTCGCCTGTTTTAAAAGGTGATCTTATTAGATACTTAAACCTTTCCAGAGCGGTTGTAGTAGCACGGGTGCTACAAACAATAACATTAAAATATTACCATACGTTTTTTTTTAAGTCAATCTATTCATAACATATTTTTCAAAAGCAACTCTATATTTTCGATAGCGCCATTCTTTCAATGCTTGCAGCCAAATGAATAAATTAATGATGGCTAAAAAAATAGACTGTGGCAAGAACTTGAAAGTGACTAGTAATAGTGTAGTGGCAATGATGAAAGACAACCAATAATACATTTCCACCACTTGAGCTCTTGGATAACTTAAAAATAGCCAGGCTAATACTAGCCTGCCACCATCTAACGGTATGATGGGCACAATATTTACAGCCAGTAACACTAATTGTACAGTTATTAGCTTAGTGGCGAGCAGATCAGGCATAAAAAAAGCGAGGCCAATCCCAATAATGGTAGCGATTGGTCCTCCTAATGCAATCCATAGGAGTGACGAAGCTTGCACAACCGCTGGATTTTCAAATTGAATTTCTCCCCCATATGGTGTAATAACGCATGATTTCACCTTCACTCCGCACAATACTGCTGCTACTAAATGACCTGCCTCGTGCCACAGCAAAGAAAATAAAATGATGGCGTAATAAGCTAATTGTCCACTAAAAATCATGACAAATACCAGAGGGATACATAGAAGATGTAATTTAATCCTCATTGGTCTCCGTCGATTCAAGCCATTGTACAATTTGCTCTAAATCATAATGAGTATCTCCCTTTTCAATGGACATATATAATTGACCAGCTTCTTTCATACCAATTAAATCATTAGCTTGAATCGATGTATAAGGGAGCTGCGCTAAACTATCTAACATACCATAAGATACCGTTGTCCCGTCCTCATAGCTGATTGTCATAGTCTTGCCCGTATACTTTGTATGACCAGTAAAAACCACCAACCCATTCTGCCCAGCATAGATCGGTAAACCAACATCATACTGCAATAAATAACCTTCTTTAAAAACTTGGGCATTAGCAAATGTTAGAAGATCGGCCTGCCCTACATCACTTGATACCATGATGGTCTCTTTTTCTTTTTCGAACCAACTTTGTCCGAGCTCACTTAAATAGGTTAAATCTGCAGAGGTTGTTACAAGCTTTCGAACGGGTGTATCTACTACGCCTTGATCTTCTAAACGAATTACAAGCATGATTGCTGCCACAAGTAGTATCGTGACGAACCATTTCCATTTTTTAAACAAGCTCTCATCCTTTTTTCCATACTATATGAGATTGCATGTCCAAACATGCACAAGAAAAAACCTTCTCGTACATTTGTACGAAAAGGTTGTCATTTATTTTGAAAATAGAGCCTTAAGTTTTGAAAACATACCTCTTTGCTCATTTTGAATAGCCATCAATGGCACGGACTCACCAAGAATACGACGGGCAATATTGCGATAGCCCAATGATGCTTTATTTGATGGGTCCATGACGATTGGTTCACCTTTATTGGAAGATGAGATGACACCCTCACTATCGACAATAATGCCTAATAGATCAATAGAAAGATGTGTAGTAATTTCATTGACATCCAATGTATCACCGCTCTTCATCATATGCTGTCGAATACGATTAATGATGAGTTTAGGTGCTGTAATCTCTTCTTGTTCAAGTAAACCAATGATACGATCTGCATCACGAACAGCGGAGATTTCAGGTGTTGTCACAACAATCGCATGATCTGCACCAGCGACAGCATTACGATAGCCTTGTTCAATACCGGCAGGGCAATCGATTAATACATAATCATAATCCCTTTTCAATTCCTCTACTAAGCTCTTCATTTGCTCAGGGGTAACAGCGTTTTTATCCGTTGTTTGAGCAGCAGGTAATAAAAATAGTTTCTCATCTACGCGCTTATCCTTAATTAATGCTTGATGGATTTTACAGCGTCCTTCCACCACATCAACTAGGTCATAAATAATACGATTTTCAAGACCTAAAATGACATCTAAATTGCGTAGGCCGATATCTGTATCAACTAAACATATTTTTTTACCCTGTAGAGCCAATGCAGTCCCAAGGTTAGCCGTTGTCGTTGTTTTACCGACACCGCCCTTACCTGAAGTTATGACGATCGCTTCTCCCACACTAGCTTCCTCCCTTAGACACATTTAACAATGGTCGTATATTTTTTAAGGCATGAATTTGATCGTACGTAATGCGTCCATCATAGCCAAGAAATGCACAAGTCATTTCTGCCTGATTGATCGCGTTTACATGTTCATCTGACATTGCCTGAACTTGATCAGCAATCATGATATGTGTGGCTTCAAATCGAGATGCTGCAATGATTGCTTCTTTATTGCCATGCACACCCGCATGTGCAATTCCTTTTAGTCTACCTAGGACATATACATTACCGCCAGCCTCTACTCGACCGTTTGGATTTACATGGCCTACAATGATAATGTCCCCTGATGAACGCAGAACTTGTCCTGATCTGACCACACCAATATATGTATCTTGTTGACCTTCAATCATTTTCTGGTTGCTTTCTTGGACAGTCAGTACTTCACTTTGCACCTTAGATACAATAAGTTGCTCCGTTTCTTCTACAATTTTTATCAGCTCATTCATTTGTTCATCAGTACAGTATCGATAGCCTAAGTATAATTGTACATCTACTTTACCATCGATACCGCCTTCTAACACTTTCTTCTTCAATTCTTCTACTAACTCGCTATACGAACATTGATCGTCTAGACGTAGTACAAAACCGTCCTTCGTTCCCTTCATATTAACTAACTGTTTTTTCATGAATGCCTCACCTCACGTTGTTCTTTATTAAGAAACTTCACGTGCTCTCTGTAAGACACGCGCATTAATTAGATATTTGAAGGCCCAACCAAGAATCATTAAAAATAAAGCATTAGCAATAATTGTTGGTAGTAGTCGTGAACGTAAGAAATCCGCTAAAGGTATTGCTGTAAAATCAATTAGGAAGAAAAATTGATATAGTATGAATTCTAAAATGGCTACTAGTACAACTGAAATTGTCGTTGTCACAACTAAGTGCTGATGGATAACTTTCACGATAGAGCCTGCTAAAAAACATATAAGTGGATAAAGCACTGAATATAATCCAATAATATCAATGTAAAACACATCATACAAGACACCAAAAAAAACTCCATACATTACCGCACGTTTACGGCTGTAATAGATGGATATAAAAATTAAATATAAGATTAAAAAACGTGGTACCAGAAAATAGACTTCCCCTTTAATTTCAATCGGGGAAAGCATAGCAAATTCTGGCTCTAATAAGAATAGTAAAACCGCTACAGAGGGGATGAGAAATCGAACCATCATTCCGCCTCCTCTTCACTCGCCTCTTGCGGATTCGATAAATCTTCATTTGTTGTATTGCCGTCTGAGCCATCAATAACTGTTGATGTACGTTTAGCAATGACAACATGTTCTAAAATTGAAAAATCAGCAGATGGTTTGACATAAGCCATTTTTGTTAAGCCATGATCATCTGTACTAACTTCTGTAATTTCTCCGATTGGGACACCTTTTGGGAAAATACCACCAAGCCCTGAAGAAACTACTTGCTCGCCTTCTTTCACCGTTAAGCTAGAATCGATTCGCTTCATAATGAGTTTATTACGTTCTTCATCAAAGCCCTCGATTAAACCGTATGCTTCTTTTTCTCCTAATACCATCGCAGAAACACGATAGTTTGGATTATTTGTATATAAAAGCTCTACCTCAGATGTGAAAGGTGTTACTAGTATAATTTTCCCTACTAAACCTTTCGCCGTCATAACTGCCATATTTTTTTGGACACCATGAGAAGACCCTTTATCTAAAATGATTTTCTCTTCCCACTGGTCTGGATTTCTAGCAATCACTGTTGCATGAATTGGATTAAATGCCTTCAAGCTCTCGGTTTTATCCAATAGCTCTCGTAGCTTGTTATTCTCTGATTTTAAATCCGTAGCTTCAGCTTGTACAACTGCAAAATCTTCTAAGCGTGCTTTTAAACGTTTATTTTCTTCGTACGTGTTTAAGAGGGAGTCAATACTATTAAAAATACCATTAATATAATTCGCCGGCTTCGCAACAATCGATTGTGCGACGCCGACAGTATCTTTAATAATTTGCTCTGGTAAAGTTGCATTCGTCCGATCACGTAATGAGAAGCTAATCAATGCCACAAGAAAAACCATACCTACGAGCAGCAAAATTACTTTCTTATTGAAGAAAAAGTGTGGCATTGCCTCAACCTCCTTACCCTTTTACTTGTTGTTGACGAATTAAGTCGATATGATCTAATGCTTTACCTGTGCCAATTGCTACACAGTCTAACGGATCTTCTGCGATAAAGACTGGCATGTTTGTTTCTTGGCTAATAACTTTGTCTAAGTTTGTTAATAGCGCACCACCACCAGTTAATACAATACCACGTTCCATTACGTCAGCAGATAGTTCAGGAGGAGTTTGTTCTAATGTTTTGCGAACGCCGTCAATAATAGAGGCAACCGCTTCACGCAATGATTCAGAAATTTCCTGTGAAGAAATTTCGATTGTTTTTGGTAAACCAGTTAATAGGTCACGTCCTCGAATATCCATTTTATCCTCTGGACCTTCTGCCAATGCCGTACCAATTTCCATTTTCACAGCTTCTGCAGTACGTTCACCAATTGTTAAATTATATGTTTTACGAATATACGAAATGATGGATTGATCCATCGCATCCCCACCAACACGTACGGATTCACTCGTTACAATACCACCTAAAGAAATAACGGCAACTTCTGTTGTACCACCACCGATATCAACAACCATTGAGCCAGTAGGATCCCATACAGGAAGATTTGAACCGATTGCTGCTGCAAATGGCTCTTCAATTGTGAACGCCTCTTTTGCACCCGCTTGTCGTGCTGCATCAATAACCGCACGTTGCTCTACTGATGTAATGCCATAAGGCACACAAATCATCACATTCGGTTTTTTCCAGTTGCCTCCAGAGTTTTTACATGCCTCTTTTAAGTAATATTCGATCATTGCTGTTGTAATATCGAAGTCAGCAATAACGCCATCTTTCATTGGACGAATTGCTACGATTGAGCCAGGTGTACGACCAATCATATTTTTCGCATCATTACCAACGGCAACGATATCTCCTGTTTTTGTATTTTTTGCTACAACTGAAGGTTCACGTAAAACGATCCCCTTTCCTTTAATAAACACTAATGTATTCGCTGTGCCGAGGTCAATCCCGACATCTTTGCTTCCTAGTCCAAACAAATTGTGTACTCCCTTTCTATATAAGCCATACTTTCGTTGACATCCATTATCTTTGACGACAATGTGCAGGAACTTTAATTGTGTAAAAAACACAATTGACTCCTCTCAAAGCCCATCACACCTGTCAAAGCTTTTATCTTCATCAGTTGGTGATTGACACCTCGAAAAAATTACACACTCATTCACCTCACCACCAATTTCGATGGGAGTCCTTCCTGAATAAAGATAAAATTCATACCGTTCATTATAACGGAAAAGCGCAAGAATTTGTAGTGTCACATACTACATCTCACAGAAAAGATACTATTTTAATTCCCTCTTAAACTAAAAATAGTACGTATAGATTAGCATATAATTTTTATTCTCATAAGACAACGTGTATCAGGCTACCAATTTTTGTGAAGATAATAGCGTTTCTATGAATACATTAACGATTTGTAATGAAAAAGGTTCGCCAATAAACCACAAAAAAATACAAAAATTTTATAGCTGCCTAACGAAGATGTTTAACTTTCTGTATAAAAAGCATTTGCTGGCTCAACATAAAAAAACTCTGCATGCTTCATGCAGAGTTAAAAATACCCTTTTTCTTTCATGCTAATAAATTGATGATCACCAATGATCACATGATCAATTAATTCAATACCGATAATATAACCGGCTTCAACAATTCGCTTCGTTACCTCAATATCCTCCGTACTAGGTGTTGGCACACCACTTGGATGATTATGAGCACAAATAATGGAAGCGGCAGACCGTTTAACAGCTTCTCGAAAGTAGGGTGAGAACCCAGCGCCTTAATATATTTCTATATTAGGTTTCCAAGAACTCCCCTCCAAACCGTACGTACTCCTCTCAGAGTATACGGCTTTCCATTTACTTTAATCTAACTTACCATTATGTTATGTAAATCGTGATGACACGATGTACATAACGCCATTGTCTTTCTTCTTCGGGCAATCATTTTTTGTTCCCACATTTTCTTGCCTTTTAAACCTTTTAGTTTATGGATGTGATGCATTTCAAGTGGTACTCCCACTATACTGCACCATTCACATTTTTCGACAAGTAATCGGTCAATCATACTCGTTCGCCCTGTATAAATTAATGTATTTTCAACTATATCAACTGTTGGCTGTTTAATCGTATCGTTCTTTTCCATTCATTGCTCTGTAAAATAAGCAATTTTTAGACCCTCTTTGGTTTCATATCGAACACCCAATTTCCCATTAATCTTATATTTAGTGATAATTTTGCTGACAGTACTTTTATATTTATTCGTATACGTTTTAATCATGCTGTATTTCATCGTTTGACGGAAAGACTGTAAAACATGTACATTACTCGCTAGACGATAGTAATTGTAGTAGCCCTCTATTTCCGCATTGTACGTACGTAAAATTTCAAGATCATCATTATGCACCAAATACGGGCGATGAATGGGTTTCCAACCATTGTTTGCTCCTATTTTTAACGCATTTAACTGTAGAAGTTTTTGGATATATTTTTCATGTGGAACGAAAAGCTTTGCTTGATAGTTGAACTTACGCTTTTTTGTTCCATTTGGCATTTTCATTCTATGCCAATCTCTCATAACACGAATATCATACCCAAGAAAACGCGCATTTTTCTTACTGTGAGTAATTAAGGTCTTTTCATCGCTTAACTCTAACTTTAGTTGTTTTTTTAAGAACATTTTCAAGTCTTGCTTAGTTTGTTCGGCTTCCTTTTTACTACCGATGACACCTAGTATAAAATCATCTGCGTACCGCACATATTTTAAGCGTCGGTAATTTGGGTCAAAAAGGTCTTTACTATCATGGCTTTGTAATTCTTTATAAAGCGCTTTTAATTCTTTTAACCGTTCTTTCTTTTGTTCTTCACTTAATTTAGACCAATCACGTTTATTGTTACTTTTTCTCTTCGCAATTTTTGATGCTAAGTTATGATAAGTAAGATTGTGTGTACGTTTATCACCTTTATTATAGCTTTCTATATATTGCTCCACATATTTGTCGAGTTCATTTAAATAAATGTTCGATAACAGAGGACTAATAATCCCGCCTTGTGGTGCACCACTATAAGTTTTGTGAAATACCCAATCTTCCACATAGCCTGCTCGCAAAAACTTCCAGATTAAATTGATGAATTTTTCATCTTGAATCTGTTTTCTTAAAATATTTATTAATACATGGTGGTCTATATTATCGAAGAAGCCTTTAATATCCCCCTCAATAAACCATCTTGTCCCCGTAAAAGTATTGCGGATTTCTTTCAATGCTGTATGACAGCTAAGATTTGGTCTAAATCCATGAGAGTGTATGGAAAAATGCTGTTCATAAATACTTTCAAGTAATCGCCGGACAACTTCTTGGACTAATTTATCCTCGAAGGTAGGAATGCCAAGCGGTCTTGTTTTCCCGTTCTTTTTTGGGATATACGTCCGTCGTGCTGGATTTGGTTGATACGTTTGCGTTTTTAATTTTTCAATGAGCTTTTCAATACGTTTTATACTCATACCATCAATCGTATCTTCATTGATCCATCTTGTATTACTACCCTTGTTTGTATACAATTTTGCGTAAGCTTCAAAATAGAACTCTTTATTGTATAAGTTACGATATAGCCGTTCAAATACATAATTCTTATCTTTTGCTTTGGCAGTTAGACGATTTAATACTACTTTTGGAATTCTCATAGAGCCTCCGCTCCTTCCCAATTTTGTATTAACGTTGTAAACTGCTCCCCTTCGCCATGTACTAGGCTTTCCCTAGCTCGGACTACTACGAGAGCTCCGTTACCATATCAGATATTCAGTGTCTATACACATAGCCCAAAGGCATTCTGACTTAGGTAATCCCCATTTAGATTTATAAAGACTTGTCGCATGTATAATGTCGGATATGACGTTCGCTCGTTACTTTTATACGAAAGTTGGGTGAAATGGTATCACATCATTGACCTCGAAATCTTTAAGGACAATGCACATTTCAAATAGCGTAAATCATGACCTCCCGCTAAAGGTCCCCGTAGTCCCCCTTGAGCTGTCATTCAAGCAGTTTAGCCTTTATCCTTATTTATACAATTCATCTCGCCATTCAGTCGTACTTCGGTCATTAAGTAACTTATGGCTTTTCCAACATGCTACACTCCCTGTCCGGTTTCCCTTTCAGATAAGTTGGCTGATGATAGGGTGAAGCTTGTGATATGTCCCTACTGCTATGCGAAAGCAGATTCCTTATAAACCCTTATGGGCGCACAATTTCCCTGGGATGAACGATCGAGGCGTTTAAACTACCTATAAAAATGGTCTGTTTATGAATAATTTGATTCTTGATATTCAGAAAAAGAACAACAAAATGCTCTTGGTTAAGCGACGTCATATCAGGCATTAAGTAGGCTGCTGCATCTTGCGGAGAACGTATCGTAAATTTCTCAATATTTTGTTTTTGAGCCAATCGTCTACCAAGTTCAATGGCTGCGAGTAATTGAATGGCTTTCACCTCACCGATTCCTTTAATAGCCACCATTTCTTCGATGGTTGCATGCTTCAAATGATGTAAACGTTCAAACACATTTAATACTCTATTTGCAAGAGCAAGTACAGATTCTTCCTTCGTCCCTGTTCTCAATAAAATGGCGAGCAGCTCTTGATTGGATAGACTTTCAGCCCCTTGCCGTAACAGCCGTTCACGAGGACGATCCTCCATATGGACATCACGTATCATCAAACTTGGTAAAACCTCTTCCAGCAAAAATACTCACTCCTTCGCAAATTGGATAATTTGTCGTGCTACCAATTGCGAAAACAAAGCTGCAAGTGGTAGACCTACAACATTGTTATAATCTCCTTCAATTCGTTTAACTAATAGTGTGCCTACTGTCTGAATACCATAACCACCAGCTTTATCAAATGGATCTCCAGAATCTACATAGGCTTCGATTAATTCTTGTGATAAATGATGAAAAACAACTGTAGTTTCCTCTACAAAAATCGTTTCTTTTCCATTTGGTTCGATAATTGCTACCGCTGTCATAACAACATGCTTGTTGTCTGACAATCGCTGTAAATGTGAAATAGCTTCCTCACGTGTTTTTGGTTTATGTAGTAGCTCATCCTTGTAAACCACGATTGTATCTGCACCAATAATCGTGGCATTAGGTGCTTTTCTGGCTACATCACACGTCTTTAATAGAGCCACTCCCTTTACATAATCCTGCATAGTGTTGGCTTGTACACTTGTTTCCTCCACTTCACTAGTCATTACTTCAAACGGAAGTGCTAACATGCCCAGTAATTCCTTTCTCCTTGGTGACGCAGAAGCAAGGACAAGCTTATAATTTGTTTTCAACATGATCTGACCATTCCTCCTTATCCTTATGATAACGAAGAATAGACGATTTGAAAATTTTCAAAAAATCAAGATAATGATACTTTCGCGATCTTTTATGCTTAAAACTTCACCTGAAGACATGTATTTTTAGATTGATAATGCGCAAAAACATGCAGTCGAATAATGTTAACATCGTTGGAAATAGTAGAGGCAGCCGCTCCAATTGATTGCCAATCCTCTGGTAATGTAGAGTCCTTTCCATTTTCTTTAAAATTTAATTTTGTAGCTTTTTTGTCTGCTAAGGCTGTTGGCAGTTCTGCAAGTGTTGGTTCCTTACAGCTTGCGCCACTGACAGTAAATGCTTTTTTAAAGGTTGCGGGTTCCTGTAAAAATTCTAGCTGACTTTCTTCTGTTACCATGCTTGTCCATACATAGAATTTTCCATCAACCTGAACAATCGCACTCTCTTTTAATGCTGGGTATTCCGCAACAAAAGAACTGGCACTCTCATAATTCGAATACACACCTGCTTGACTGGCAAAAAACATAGGGGCATTAGATGTATTGGTTGTCTCACCGGCAGTTGGAATCGTCTCTGTTTTTGATTGATTATTTGCTACTTCACTACCATTTATCTTTAACGGTAACTGTGTACTGGCCTGTAACACGCCTAAAAAAATCGCCACACCTAATAAACCAACAAATCCACCAATAATCATTGCTCGAAATATTTGTTTTTTTATCACATGACTTACAATTTTCATGCATCTATCACCTCACCCTTCCACCGATCTATCCAACTAGTAGCGTTGCAAAAATTCGATGACTCAATATGATATAAGTATATGTAGATTACGAAGTGTAAATGCGAGTTAATTGTGATTTGCTACAGAACTGTTGAAAGGAAAACATGGTCTCTAGCTATAAAAAAACTAGGACTCCCTCTCAAGAGTCCTAGTCGGTTTATTCTTTTAATCTATTACGTACCGCTGTTAGTAAATACAATGAGCCAGATACGATTGTTCTTTGCTGACTTAGTGACTGCGCCTGTAAAAAAGGTACATAATCCACAAGGACAGCTTTGGATGCTGCATTGGAAAGGGTTAGCATTTGTTGCGCAGTCATCGCTCGCGGATTGTCAAAATCAACAAAATAAAAATTATCGCTGACCTGCTCAAAAAGGCGGAGAATCTGCTGTACGTCTTTATCTGCTAATATACCGATAACAAATGTTATGCGCTCATTTGGAAACTCACATTGAATCGTTTCCACTAATTTTTCCGCACTTGCTGGATTATGAGCACCATCTAAAATAACACAGGGCATTATTTCTTCAAAACGTCCTAAAATAGTAGCCCTTTGCACTGCCTGACGTATAGCTGCTTCACTCGTAGATACATCTAATACAGATGCCACTTCAAAAAATGCTGTAATGGCAAGTGCCATATTATTCGCTTGATGTGTTCCCTTCATAGACCGAGTTAGTTTTGCTATTTGAAACTGTTGCACTACATTGGTATAGCATTCTCCATCAGCTGTTGATTTGACAGTAAAATGTTGACCTAATGCTAGAACATTGGCATTTTTCCGAGCGGCTTCATCATCAACAATACGCTTAGCTTCATCTGGTAAATCACCTATAATGACAGGGCGAGATCGTTTAATAATGCCTGCTTTGTGACGGGCAATATGGGCAAGCGTATCTCCTAAAAATTTTGTATGTTCTAACGCGATGCTTGGGATAATGGAGACAATCGGTGTTACCACATTCGTGCTATCCAGTAACCCACCCATACCTGCTTCAATAAGCGCGATATCCACGTGCTCATTCACAAAATGTAAAAATGCAGCTACAGTTAGTAATTCAAAATCCGTTAGTTTTTCACTAAGCTCTGCCTGTTGCATTTGTTGAAAAACTCGATCCATTTCAGCTTCCGTTATAGGGTGACCAGCTATTTGAATTTGATCATGGACATCCACTATACATGGAGACATAAATTTGCCTACGCGTAAGCCATGTTCTTGAGCAATTGCCTCCAGAAACGTTAACGTAGATCCTTTACCATTTGTGCCTGCTAAGTGGACAACACGCAATGTTTGCTCGGGGTTTCCTACTAAGGACAAGGCCTCTTCAATCGCCTCAAGACCAGGTTTAATCACATCATCGCTTTTGACATGCCATTTTTCTTTATAATGATCAAGTTTTGGAATCATTGTCCTTCCTCCTGTAGCCATTGTCGAACTTCCGCTATAAAGTATAAAGAACCTGTAATGACCACAATATCCTCTTCATGGCGTTCATGTAGTACAGTTTGAACAATTTCTAGCCATTCTTCGTGATGAGTTTTATGTGCATGTGTCGATAACATCGCTAAGCTCTCGGCAGGCATTGCATTGGGCAGGTTTATTTGCGTAAAAGCAATTGAAATCGCTACAGCATCCATTAGCTCTATACTGTTGGCATGATCCTTATCAGCCAATGCTGCATAAATGAATCGATATTGGTTGTTAGGATAGACATCCTTGAGTGTTTGGATTAGGGCAGCTGTACCTTCTGAATTATGAGCGCCATCTAGCACGATATGATTCGGCCATTGCTCGAAACGGCCAGCCCACTGTGCGCGTTGTAGTCCTTGACGAATTGTATCATCAGCAAAGGAAAGGTATCCGTCTTCACGTAATAAAAGTAGAGTCGTAATAGCAAGACTTGCATTATTAATTTGATGGGGACCAGCCATTTTTAAAGGTACATCCATCATCACGACCTGTTCTTTTTTATATGTAAATTGCTGATAATCTGTGCCTTGCTCACTATTTGTCACCGTAAAATCTTGTCCTAAAACGAAGCATGGTGCGTGTCGTTCCTCTGCCGTGGCTTTAATAACAGCTAATGCCTCCTCATTCCTAACTCCTACTACAACTGGTACGCCTCTTTTGATGATGCCTGCTTTTTCACTGGCAACCTTTGCGAATGTATCACCTAAAAATGCAGTATGCTCTAGCGAAATCGTTGTAATAATCGCTAAAAGCGGCGTTACGACATTGGTCGCATCTAAACGTCCTCCAAGCCCTGTTTCAATAATCGCTATATCTACTCCTTGATGGGCAAAATATTGAAACATAATCAGTGTGACTACCTCAAAAAAGCTGGGAAAATCTCCATTGTATTGTTCTTCTATAATTTTGGCTAGTTGATTGAAATAGGCTAAAAATTGCTCATCCGAGATTTGCTTGCCGTTAATAGTCATCCGTTCATTGACTCTCTCCAAATGCGGGGACGTAAATGCTCCTACTTTGTAACCCGCATGTTGTAGCATTTCTCTTAAGGCATTCACCGTAGAGCCTTTGCCATTTGAACCTGCCACATGAATTACACGTAGTTGATTGTGCGGATGACCTAAATGGGCAAGTACTTCTCGCATGAGGACAAGTGGTGCACGTTTATGATCAACTGCTTTTAATGTAAAGATAAATTTTGTACATTCGTTCATTGTGTTAAACAAAAGAAACACTCCCTCTTACTGCAATACCTTTATTTTAGTACAAGTAATGTTTAATAACATCGTTAAATAGCAAAACACTCGAAAAAACACGCTGCTAGCGACTGCGTGTTAGTTTTATTTTTTCAATTAATGTACTTGGTGAGCATCTAATAGAACCCCCATATTGTCAATAGCGGGAGAATATTTGGACGTTGTACTCATTCAAAGGGGTTTTTTAACATTTAAATATCGAAATTCGAGCAATACTCATTTATTTTTTGAATCGTTAATCAATCTGTACGTGATAACTGGATACAATTCTGTTGAGGTTTATTTGCTAATAGAGCACACGTCCACTGGCATTTAATAAACGATAATACTTTGCTTCTAATAATTTCAAAAGATTCGTTTCTATCAGTACCCTTGCACTTACAAAATCTAATTCATCACATGCTTTATTGACTTTCGTAATAATTGTGGCAATGTGTCCTGTCAACCTCAACACCTCCACTTTTCATACAATAGGCTCTACAAAAAGGGGGCTAGCCATCCCAATTCACCAAAACATTCAGGTTTTTTATCCTACTGAACGAATGATAACACTAATCTATTAGACTTATTATTCGAATAACACTATATTTTAACCTAATTACACACATACCTTTTGCTCCATTATAAAAAGAAGCAACGGATGACTTTACAGCCATCCATTGCTTCCTCATTACATATTTTTTAATTCTTCTAAACGTTTTAACACAACAGCATGCTTGCTTTCATAATCTGCTAATTTTTCACGCTCTGCATTGACTAACGCTTTAGGTGCTTTCGATACGAACTTCTCATTTGATAACTTACCAGTAACAAGCTTTACTTCTTTTGCCCATTTCTCTAACTCTTTTTCAAGGCGAGCAATTTCTTCCTCTAAGTTAATAAGACCAACAAGTGGTAGGAACACTTGCGCTCCTGTGACAACAGCCGTCATTGATTGACCTGGTGCCTCTAAACCTTCACCAATTGTGAGGGTATCAGGATTACAGAATTTTTCTAAATAGCCTTGATTCGCTTCAAGAACAGCTACTGTTGCTGCATCTTTCGCTGAAATAAATAGCGGTACTTTTTTGCTCATCGGTGTATTCACTTCCGCACGAATATTACGTACTGAACGTATAATATCCATTAGGAGCTTCATATTATCTGCTTCATCAGCAAAATGAAGATCCGCACGTACTGTTGGCCATGCAGCCACTGTAATCGATTCACCTTCATGTGGTAAGTGCTGCCAAATTTCTTCTGTAATGAATGGCATAAATGGATGTAATAAACGCATTGTTTGATCCAGTACGTAAGCTAAAATAGAACGAGTAGTCTTTTTAGCTACTTCATCCTCACCATAAAGTGGTAATTTCGCCATTTCAATATACCAAGAACAGAAATCATCCCAAATGAAATTGTATAATTCACGACCAACTTCTCCAAATTCATAACGTTCTGCAAGAGAAGTTACACGTTCAATCGTTTCATTTAAGCGTGTTAAGATCCATTTGTCAGCAACGGATTTTTCACCTGTTAAGTCGATTTCATCATAGGTCATACCGTCCATATTCATAAGTGCGAAACGTGATGCATTCCAAATCTTATTGGCAAAATTCCATACTGCCTCTACTTTTTCAGTTGTATAGCGTAAATCTTGACCAGGTGATGAACCAGTCGCTAGGAAATAGCGTAAAGAGTCTGCACCGTATTGCTCAATAACATCCATTGGATCTACACCATTACCAAGTGACTTACTCATTTTACGACCTTCGCCATCACGTACTAAACCGTGAATTAACACATCTTTGAATGGGCGTTGACCTGTAAATTCAAGACCTTGGAAAATCATGCGAGATACCCAGAAGAAAATAATATCATATCCCGTTACTAATGTGCTGGTTGGGTAATAACGTTTATATTCTTCATTTGCCTCATCTGGCCAGCCCATTGTAGAAAACGGCCAGAGCGCAGAAGAGAACCAAGTATCGAGTACATCTTCATCTTGCGTCCAATTTTCGGAATCAGTTGGGGCTTCTTTTCCTACGTAAACTTCGCCTGTTTCATTATGATACCAAGCTGGGATTTGATGGCCCCACCATAATTGACGAGAAATACACCAATCACGGATATTCTCCATCCAACGAGAATATGTGTTTTCAAAACGAGCTGGGACAAAGTTTACTTTCCCTTCTTCATCTTTTTGAAGCTCGAGGGAAGTGTCAGCAAGTGGTTGCATTTTAACGAACCATTGTGCTGAAAGGTATGGCTCAACAACAGCACCAGAACGTTCAGAGTGACCTACTGAATGCATATGCTCTTCAATACGAATCAGCACGCCTGCTTCTTGTAAATCAGCAACAATTTGCTTACGGCATTCAAAACGATCCATCCCTTTATATTTGCCAGCAAGATCATTCATTGTACCGTCTTCATTCATCACAAGAATGCGCTCTAGGTTGTGACGATTTCCAACTTCAAAGTCGTTCGGATCATGGGCTGGTGTCATTTTTACAACTCCAGTACCAAATTCCTTATCAACATAGTCATCAGCTACAATCGGAATTTCACGACCTACAATCGGTAAAATAACTGTTTTACCAATTAAATGCTGATAGCGCTCATCGTTCGGGTGAACAGCTACCCCAGAGTCACCGAGCATTGTTTCAGGACGTGTTGTAGCAACTTCTACATATCCTGAGCCATCCGCTAAAGGATATTTCATATGATAGAATGCACCTTGCACATCCTGATAAATTACCTCAATATCAGATAATGCTGTTTTCGCTGCTGGATCCCAGTTGATAATACGTTCGCCACGGTAAATTAAACCTTTTTCATATAACTCAACAAAAACTGTTTTAACTGCATCTGAAAGACCTTTATCTAGTGTGAAACGTTCACGTGTGTAGTCTAAACCAAGGCCAAGCTTTGCCCATTGATCACGAATATGTCCAGCATATTCTTCTTTCCATTCCCATGTTTTTTCAAGGAATTTTTCACGGCCTAAATCATAACGTGTAATATTATCCTCACGCAGTTTTGCTTCTACTTTTGCTTGTGTTGCGATCCCTGCATGGTCCATACCTGGTAACCAAAGGGCATCATAGCCTTGCATGCGTTTCATACGAGTAAGGATATCTTGTAATGTTGTATCCCAAGCATGCCCAAGATGTAATTTACCTGTTACGTTCGGTGGTGGAATAACGATGGAATAAGGCTTTTTCCCACTTTCAGGCTGTGCCTCGAAAAATTTCCCTTGTAACCACCATTCATAGCGACCGGCTTCAATGGACTGTGGGTCATATTTAGTTGGCATTGAAATGTTTTCTGTCATCTTGACTCCTCCTATTGTTTGAAGACTATTGGTAAAGAAATGCTGTTCATTTTTTTACCCAATAAAAAACTCCTCTCGTCTAAAAGGACGAAGGAGTTTTAATTCGCGGTACCACCTTTAATTCCAGCAGCGGTTAAGATCAATGCTAAATGACACATTTTCTCAGCCTTCCCTACTGGCTCTTAATTCGGTAACGGTGTTTAACCGGCTTTAACTACTGTTAGTTCACTAAAGCTGCTCAAGGGCTACCTTCAATTAAGTACAAATAGAAACTTCTCAGCTACCGTTTCCTCTCTGAAAATGTAGACATAATTTACTCTTCCCTATCATAGCATCTGTATTTGATTTTCCTTATTGTACCGCAGAATCGTGTCATTTTTCAAGTGATTTAGTCATCTTTTAGTAAGAGTAAAGTAAATAGAAAAGGAAGTGACAATTCAATGCGTCGACGCAAGTATAACCCTTGGCTTTTACCTCCTTGGCTACGACAAGTTCGTTTTTATTGTAGAACCATTATTGTGCCAATTTGTGCTTTTCAGTTTATCCGTGTCATTATTGTGCCAACATCAGGCGATTTAGTCTTCTTATTGCTCCTACTACTTCTCTGCTATTTACTTTTGAAAGACATCATTTGAAACACGGACTTTAAGCGGTGTATACTCTTCTGTTAGGTCCCAAATCATGGAAGGCACTTCATGCCAAGTGCTGGATTCACGTACAACAATATGGCTTGAGGATTCTCTCATTACTATCTTTTGGTCAACTGTTGTAGAGGTCTCTTGGCGTGAAGCTGCTGCTACTGCGGTAGGTTGTTTCACTTGAACACTTTCCTCGATCACAGCCATTTTTTCTTCTTGATCGAAAGCATGAGCCATTAGGTGTGGATTGTCTAAAGTATCATTTTCAACAACGGGTTCATATTCGTTAAAAATACTTGTAACTGTCCACTCAAGCTGACACATCTGATTCGACAGACTAGGGCGAATATCTTTGACCATTAAATCTTTGACATCCGATTCTTTTGGTAAATCCACATGTAAAGGGACAGCATACTCAAAATAACCAGTATCTCCTTGGACATCAAGGGCATCAATTGTAATTAAATTATCATCACCTGTAAATGCTTGCATATCTTGAAAATCAAAACGAACATGTGCAGTAATATGGTAGATGCCCATTAATCGAAGTGAATCCTCTAACTGCATGGCTTGCCACTGTGGTTTAATTTGTACAGCAGCTAATTCTGTTGGGCAACCATATCCAGGAAAACAAAATGTTTCTCGCATATTCCAAGTTTTTTGTTCGATAATAATCCCTCCCTTTGCATCATATGACGATTTAAAGGATAGTATGCTAGGGTGTTTCAAGTTGAACACAATTATAAATAGATACTACTAGAAAAATGGCATGCTAGAATATTACTTCTAGCATGCCATTTTCATGGATGTTCTTATCATTTAAACATTGACTAATTTAATTTTATTAGCTACACGATCTGTTAGCATTTGTGTTGCCTTTGGTACAATCGGTTTAAAAATCGGATTTAACACAGGGCCAGCTAAGCCGCCAGCAACGACTTCTAAAAAACCTGTCATTTTTGTGTTTTTAGCATCAATGCTTTCTGCAAGGAAATAGCCATTTCCAGTGAAATTATCAGAAAGACCCTTTAATTCGAATGTAACTTTTGATGGTGCTACCCATTCTAAAATTGTAATTTCTACTTGTACCGTTTTTTTCAAAACGCCAACATTGCCTTTAAAAGTCCATGTTGAATGTTTGTCATCAATCATTTCGTGTGTATTATAACCTGGGACAAGCTTTGCCCATTTTTCCATATCACTGACGAATTCCCATACATTATCAATTCCTACGGGTACTTCGACCATGTGTGTGCCAGTTGCCATATTAATTCACTACTTTCTATTATGAATAGCTATATTATAAACGATATCGCCCACAATTTGGCCATGCTGAAAGATATAATTTTAACAAAAACAGGTCCTTCATCCAGTATAGAAGTTCTTATTTGCTAGTTAATATATGCTATACTTTCTCTTTTGCTCATTCATTGCTCAAGTACTAGAATGACTTCCATCATAGAAAACTATTAATCGTAAGCGCTTGCGGTTTTCTGTCTCTGTCGCTTCACTTTAAGCTGAATTAAGCTAAAAAAGGCACGCTAGATTTGTTTCTAGCATGCCCTAAACTTTGTTATCTTGCTAATTGTGCAAATACTTTATGGAAGGCATCCACTGTTTTAGCCATATGTTCTTCCGTATGCGCTGTGGAAATAAATAATCCCTCAAACTGAGAAGGTGGTAGGAAAATCCCTTCCTCTGCCATCAGGCGGAAGTATTCAGCGAATAATTGTAAATCAGATGATTTAGCAGAAGCAAAATCAATAACATCTTCATTCGTAAAGAAGAAACCAATCATAGAACCAGCACGATTAACTGTGTGCGGAATATTGTATTTTGTTGCGGCTTCACGGAAACCTGCTTCCAGCAGATCACCTAATTTTTTAAAGTAATCATACGTACTATGGTCTAAGCGTGATAACGTTTCGTAGCCGGCTGTCATCGCTAATGGATTCCCAGATAGTGTACCTGCTTGATAAATAGGGCCAGCTGGTGCTACTTGCTCCATAATCTCTTTTTTCCCAGCAAACGCTCCTACTGGCAGACCACCACCGATTACTTTTCCTAAAGTAGTTATATCAGGCGTGACATCAAAATAGCCTTGTGCACAGCCATAATCTACACGGAAACCTGTCATAACCTCATCAAAGATTAATATTGCACCGTGCTCCGTTGTAAGGGCACGTAGACCTTCTAAGAAACCTGGCTGTGGTGGTACAACCCCCATATTCCCTGCAACTGGCTCCACAATGACTGCTGCTAGCTCTGCACCAAATTTCTCGAACACCGTTTTTGCCCCTTCTAAATCGTTGTAGGCAACTGTTAACGTATTTCGAGCAATATCTGCCGGTACACCAGGGCTGTCAGGTAAGCCTAATGTGGCTACACCAGAGCCAGCCTTAATCAATAAGGAATCACCATGACCATGATAAGAGCCTTCAAATTTTAAAATCTTATCACGTCCAGTAACACCACGAGCTACACGTAAAGCAGACATAGTAGCCTCTGTTCCTGAAGAAACAAAGCGAATCATTTCCATACCTGGCAGACGATCTAAAACTAATTGAGCTAAACGATTTTCTGTATAGCTTGGCGCACCAAAGGAAGAGCCTTTTGCTGCTGTGTCAGCAATTGCTTTCACTACCTCTGGATGAGTATGGCCTAAAATCAGTGGCCCCCAAGATAATACATAATCAATATATTCGTTGCCATCAATATCTTTAATAATAGCACCGTGGCCAGATTCCATGAAAATCGGATCCATATTTACTGATTTGAATGCACGTACTGGGCTACTAACGCCACCTGGCATTAATTGAACAGCTTCAGCATAAGCTTGCTTTGATTTTTCGTAAGAACGTGTCATTTATTTCTCCTCCAACCAACGTGCAGCATCTTTTGCATGATACGTAATGATTAAATCAGAGCCTGCACGTTTCATACCTAGTAATGTTTCAAGCACAACTTTTTTCTCTTCAATCCAACCATTCATAGCAGCCGCTTTAATCATTGCATATTCACCTGAAACATTATACGCAACAAGCGGTAGTGGATAGTTATTTTTCATATCTCGAATAATATCTAAATAGCTAAGGGCAGGTTTTACAATTAAGAAATCTGCGCCTTCTTCGATATCTGACTCTGCCTCACGGAAAGCCTCTAAACGGTTCGATGGATCCATTTGGTAGGACTTACGATCACCAAATTGCGGTGCACCATCTGCAGCGTCACGGAACGGACCATAGTAGCTAGATGCATATTTGACTGCATACGACATGATTGGAATATGCTCAAATCCTGCTTCATCTAGACCAGCACGGATTGCTGTAACAAAGCCATCCATCATATTAGATGGAGCAATAATATCTGCACCAGCTTTTGCTTGTGACACAGCTGTACGGGCTAACACATCTAATGAAGGGTCATTTAAAATCTGATCGCCTTCAATTAAGCCACAATGTCCATGGTCTGTAAATTCACATAAGCATGTATCGGCAATGACTAATAGCTCAGGATGACGTGCTTTAATAAGTCGTGTCGCTTCTTGAACAATGCCATGATCATGGAACGCACCTGTTCCAACAGCATCTTTTTCAGCTGGTAAACCAAATAAAATAACCGCAGGAATTCCTAATGCTACAACCTCATCAATTTCAGCTTCTAGTTTATCCAATGAAAATTGAAAAACGCCAGGCATTGAATGTACTTCATTTTTAATATTTTCGCCTTCAATTACAAAAATAGGATAGATCAGGTCCTCTTTATGTAAGTATGTTTCTTTTACCATTGATCTCATCGTTGCATTAGCACGCAAACGACGATGTCTTTGAAATTGTAGTTTTGTCATGATTTGTCCCCTACTTTCATAATTTCTTCGATAACTGCTTGCATGGTATATACACTTGGCATAATCTCCACAGTAGCACCGTATTGTTCAAGAGCCGCTTCCGTAATATGACCAATGGCTGCAATACGAGTTGCTCGCCAGCCAACATGTGATGCTACATCCCTTGCATACACATCAACAGCTGATGGACTAGCAAAAATGACCGTGACATCTTGATGTTGATCGATGCATTTGAGAATAACTGAGGTTTGATCATGTCGTTCCCTCGTTTCATAAACAGTCCACTCTTTTACTTCAAAGGGCAGTCCATCCTTCAGCGTACTTTTCGCCTTCTCTCCACGAATAAACAAACATCTCGGAAGATTACCTGCTACACTCGGAAATTCTTGGACGAAAATATCAGCACTAAATACAGAAGGCATAAAGCTCACTTGAAATCCTAGCTTTTCTAATGCTGTCGTTGTTTTTGTTCCAATGGAAGCAATTTTCCCTTGGAAGTGATCGGCATTCAAATGATGCCGCAGCATTTTACGAGCAAAAGCATCGACAGCATTTTGACTCGTAAAAATAAGCCAATCAAATTGATTCGCACAATTCAATCGTTCAGCATCATGATTGTCTAATCGTTCGCATGTTTCAATTAATGGGGCAATGATGGCATGGCCACCTAAAGCTGTTATATTGTCGACAATGGTTGTTGTCTTAGATGTCCCCGTTAAAAGGATCGTTTTACCTTTTAGGGGTAAATTACTTGGCATCTTGCTCTGCCTTTACACGTTGAATTAGTTCGAAAGCGCCCTGTTCTGTTAAAATAGCAGCCAGCTCTTCCCCAATTTTTTGTGCGTCTGTTCCTACTACTGTTTCCTTATACAAAACAGAAGCATCTGGAGCTGCGACAAGGCCAGTTAATGTCATTTCGCCCCCATTTGAAGTGGCATACCCAGCGATTGGTACCTGACAGCCACCATCCATTGCTGCCAAAAAGGCACGTTCCGCATGTGCCTCTTGCCAAGTGAATGGATCCGTTAATTTTCCTAACTCAGCTAATAGCTCCGCATCATCTCCACGACATTCAATACCAAGAGAGCCTTGCGCTACTGCTGGCAGACAATGTTCTACAGGTAAAAACTCTGTGACTACATCATCACTCCAGCCAAGACGTTTCAAACCAGCGGCTGCTAGAATAATTGCATCATATTCCTCTGTCTCCAACTTAGCTAAACGTGTATCAACATTTCCTCGAATCCATTTAATCTCGATATCTGGGCGTACTGTTAATAGCTGTGCACTGCGACGTAATGAACTTGTCCCAACTACCGCTCCCGCAGGAAGTTCTGCAAATTTAACATGACCTTTCGAAATAAAGGCATCACGTGCATCTTCACGTGGAGGAATGCAACCAATCACTAACCCTTCTGGCAACACAGCAGGCATATCTTTCATAGAATGGACAGCAAAATCAATTTCTTTATCGTAGAGGGCTTGCTCAATTTCTTTCACAAACAATCCTTTTCCCCCTACTTTTGAAAGCTGCACATCTAAAATTTGATCCCCTTTTGTTACGATCTCTTTTACTTCAAATTCGAATGGGGCACCAGCCGCTTTTAATTCATTAATGAACCAATTTGTTTGAGTTAGCGCTAGCTTACTTCTCCTAGAACCTACAATAATTTTTCTCAACAGTCTCCAACCTTTCTTCTAATACCATAAATGGAATCGCGATAAACTACTTCCTAGGAAGAAGTTCACAACAACTAATAGATAGGCATAAATATGTACCCATGCATAAGTTGTTCCTGTCAGCTTGCTTTTGCGATTCACATATAGGATAAAGCAATACAAAATTAAAATAATGAAGGACCCTATGATTTTCGAATCGAAAATCGAAAGACTCTCTAATGTTAATAGTGCCCATTCAAACCCTAATATTAAACTTATAAATAACATCGGAATCCCAATAAAAAATGAAATATTCATCCAGCTACTCGTTTGCTGTAGGGATGGTAATCTTGTCCATAAATGTGTCCACTTTTTCTTTTTCAGTAAACGATATAGAACGAGATACAAAATGGCAAACACGAATGTTAAAGTGAACGCTGCATATGACAGTATCGCAAATGATATATGAATAAAAAGCATTTCCGAAATTAATGTCTCTCCGACGGCTCCTGTAGGGCGTTTAGGCATAAATGTAAAGATACTAGCGAATAAAAATCCTAGTATATTAATAATAAACACCGGTAAGTCCACCTTCGCAATACAGTGAAGGATAATCGATAACGTCACAAGTAACCAGGAATAAAATAAAATTCCCTCGGACAAGGATAGAATCGGAAAACGCTTTGTTTCCACAAATGTTAAAATAATAATGGCACTTTGAATCACCCATACAAATGAAACAAGCCAAAAAGCAATGCGTCTTGCTCGTACTTGCTTATAAAAATAATCAGTAAAGTAAAAAACTAGACTGATCGCATACAAGACGATCATCACTTCATATAGTCTCGTCATGGTCAAATCAGCCAATAGACATCCCTTCTTTGTAGTAAAATGGTCAAGCTAGTATCTCTCAGAAAACAAAAAAAACGTTTTCGTATCCTTAGTTTACCATACAGATACGAAAACGCCTCTTGTAATATCAGTAGAGAATCCAATTGCGCGAAGTACTTACGTACAACCATTTTGGCTACGCGTACACATTGGATATTTTAGAAAGAGTACTTTGGCTCAGCAGAAGTTTGAGATGCCTTTGAGCGTTCTTTACGCTCAAGATCTTGCTTTGTCATCTCCTGAACTTCAACTTCAACAGCCTCTTCTATACCAAAAATTTGTTGGAATAAACGTAACTGTTCATTTGCTTTTGGTTCATTTGCCAATTCTTTAGCTTGTAAAATTGGCTCTTTTAACAATTGATTGATAATAGATTTTGTATGTTTGCTTAAAATTTTACGTTCACGATCCGTTAAATCTGGCATTTTATTTTCGATACTAATCATCGTCTCTTCTTGAATACGATTAGCTTTTTTACGTAACGCTGAGATGACTGGTACTACACCAAGCGTTGCTACCCAGTCTTTAAATTGGTCAACTTCTTTGCCAATCATATCTGTAATATCAGCAGCAGCACGTTCACGCTCTGCTAAATTCGCTTCAACAATACCTTGTAAATCATCAATATCATATAAGAAAACATTTGGTAAGTCGCCTACTCGTGGATCAATGTCACGAGGAACAGCAATATCAACCATAAACAAAGGTTTTCCTTTACGTAAACGTTCCACAAATTGCATCAGCTCATAATCAATAACAAAATCTGTTGCACCTGTTGAAGTGATTAAAATATCCGCCTCTAAGAGAGAACATTGCAATTCCTTCATTGACTTGGCTTCTCCGTGGAATTTAGCTGCTAAAGTTTCTGCTTTTTCAAATGTACGGTTGATGACAGTAACTTTTCCTACACCACTACCGTAAAGATTCTCAATAGCAAGTTCCCCCATTTTTCCTGCACCTAAAATAGCTACATGCTTACGTTGTAAAGAGCCAAAAATTTTCTTAGCTAATTCAACGGCTGCATAGGAAACAGATACTGCATTCTCACCAATCGCTGTTTCATTATGTGCACGTTTTGCAAATGTTACCGCTTGCTTAAATAGCTGATTATAAACCGTACCTGTTGTACCAATCTCTTGTCCACTTAAAAAGCTTTTTTTTACTTGCCCTAAAATTTGCGTTTCACCAAGAACCATTGAATCAATTCCAGCTGTCACTTTAAATAAATGTTCGATTGCCTCATCTTCTTCACGAATCGTTAAATACGAAGAAAATGTCTCCACAGGCAAATCAAACCATTTGGCTAAAAATTGTTTCACAAAATGACGTCCAGTATGCAATTGATCCACAACAGCATATATTTCTGTACGGTTACAAGTCGAAACAATAACGTTTTCTAAAATACTTTTTTGCTTTTGCAGCGCTTCCATTGCTTGTGGTAGTTCACTCTCAATGAATGATAACTTCTCACGTATTTCAACAGGCGCTGATTTATAATTCAAGCCTACTACGATGGTATGCATGAATAACACCTCACACGTTCTAATTCACAAATCTCATTATAGCACAGTTCGACAATAGTTCATCACTAATTTGTGAACATGTCATGAAGAACTGCAATTCGTCATCTACATTAGAATTATTATAAACTAAGTGTAACAAATTATACGTCTTGTTTCAAATTAAAAAACTGCCCCCATTGTTTGGGGGCAGTTTGCTTATTAATTTGTAATTGTAACTGTTTGTAACGCGATTATATTGCCATCTTTATCATATGCCACAAACTGGATTTCATTATTGACTTTAAAGTCCTGCATCGTTTGTACAGTTTTCGTTAACATATAAACATGATCACTACGCTTTTGTAATTCAAATTGGACATCTCCACTAATCGAATTGTAGCGTACATTCATCTTATCAACGTTTTGACAATTACCATCAACTCGAGCGCTCATTGTAAGATAGCCTTTTCGTAGCGAAACGCTTGTTTCTTCAAATAAATCTTCCGGGTTGATACAGCTTGAAGCAGGTGTTTTACATAAAATAGTATCAATTAACTTCTGGAACACTTGATGCAATTTTAGATTATCAATCGCATGGAAATATGCTCCGCCAGTTTCTGTAGACAATTGCATTAATGTGGCATCATTTACTTGTGATTTTTTGCCCATACTTACAGTGTACACTTTAACGCCTTGCTTTTTCGCCTCATTAATAACCTTCGTCATTTTGGTTTTACTTGTTTTACCGTCAGATACTACGACAATCGCTTTGGCTGTTTTTGTATCATTTGAGAATTTTGTTAGTGCGATATCAATACCAGCAAAAATATCTGTCGCACCCTTCTCTTTGGATGCTTTGTAAAGATCTTTCTTCAGCACAGCATCTGTCGTCCCTTCACCAAGAACCGTTGCTTTTGTATTCGTTTCGATGACGATATTATTTTTTGCTTTCAATTGATTGATTAGCTCAATCATTTTTTTGCCACGATAATTCGTTGGATCAACTGCCTTCATAGAAGAAGAATAGTCGACTACATAGGCAATCTCTGTTGCTAACGAACATGAATTTTTACTAAAGTATGGATTAGTAAAAATATCTTTCGTTACTGTTTTATCTTTTAAACCCCTTAAAATTGTTGCATAGCGAGGATCTATTGGATTAACGAGTGTTGCCTCCACTTTTGATTTTCCATAAATAACTGAGTCAAAGTAGGCTACGGCCGTACCTGGGCTACCTGTATTATTTAATGGATCTGAAGTATTCGTAATGAATGAAGCTGTTTTTTCCACGCCATCATACTTAATTTTAACGGTTCCTTGATAATCCGTCACAGGCTCTCCACCAGGGCGAACTAAAGTCACCATAACTTTTGTATATCGATCTTTCCCAGATGGTCTTGAGGCTGCATCGGCACTTTCTTTCAATGCATCTACACGTTTTTTGTAGGCCTCTACTTGCCCAAGTAATTTCCCGCCTTGATATTTTAATAACACCGTACGGTCATAGTTACTTAAGTTAGTGAAGATAGCATAAATTTTCATCACACTATCATAGTGCTCTAATGTTAGATTTTTTTCATCTGGCATTTCTTTCATAAGTTGAATAATGGCGCCGACCGGATTAATATTTTCAACCTGTGATGCAATATCATCATCAATCCCTTGAACGCGATAAATTGGACGACCGTCTTCCGAAATCATATACATGATTTCAGTTTTAGCAGGTGTAGTCACAGAGTCGAGAAGACGACCTTTTATTAGTTCTTCAAATAAGAAAACGGAAATATCATAGTTTTCAAATTGTAATATTGCATGTTCATACCCTAATGCTGGATATCTAGGGTCAGATCCACCATAACGCAAATAGACATTTTGTACATTCCCCAAAGCATCTGTTACATTTGTTTGCTGCCCAATACTAAATAGCTTTTTATCCCCATCATAAGCAAAAGGAATTGGATCATACACATCAATTAAGTTTTGTGTGAAGAACTCTGGCAATTTTTCATAAGGGATATATGGAGGTGTCACATTGCCATTATCATCATCTGAATTTGCAGGATCATATACTTGATAATCAATACGTAATTCTGGCTGTGGTGCGTAACGAACTTCTGCATTTAGCTTCTCCCCAACAAGACATTTCATAGCTGGATCTGTATTATTCACTAGCTCAAAAGAGATAGTATCACGTACTGATTTAGTTAATGATGGTGCGATAACGATAGCTGATACAGTCGAGCCGTCAGATTGGACAGTTTTAACTGCTTCTCCAGATGTATCAACGATTGTGCCGTAAGATGACGTAACTTTGAACGTATACGATTTATCATCCGCAATCGGGTCACCATTACAAGCCTTTAGCGATACGGTCACAAGTGTAGAATCTACATCGTTCGCAATTAAATCTGGCTTTTCCACCACAATGCTTTGCAATGCATTATTAACATTGCTAGGACCAGTAAAATCATTGGAATTATCCTTTGGTACTTCAAAATCAGAACTGTTGGAGCCCATGAAACCAGGCGGTAAAGTGATACTGTCATTATCACGACCTGCTGCACTACGTTTTAATCCTTGTACAGCAAAATTGCCATTTTGAACAGCTCTATATAAAAAGGTTGCAACATCACCACGTGTTAGTTTAGTAGAAGGATTAAAACTAGCAAATGTTTTTTTGCCTGAACTACTTGTAGATAGTTCATTTGAATATAAATATTGTACAGCCTGTGGTTCATCTAAATCTAAGCCTTTAAAGGCAGCATAAATTCGAGCAAATTGGCCACGTGTAACGGCTTTTGTTCGATTAGCATTCACATTTGTACCATTAAACGGTAAATAAAAATCACTATAGAAATTATAAGCAACACTATCAATATATGATAATGCATAGTTACGATCCAGCTTAGCAAACATCAAGATAAGCTCTCGTTCCGTTACTTGTTCATTTGGTAAAAAGTTATTGGCATTGTTCAAAGACATTAGGTCATTGTCAACTGCCCAAGAAATAGCCTTATAATTATTGCTATTTGTAGGAACATCTTTAATTGTTGGAGCTGCTTGCGTGACGACAGGCGTTGCTGTCATCAGTATTAGCATGAAGCAAAGCGTAGTGAGCAGTGCTTTTTTTACATAGGTCATTTTTGTTCAGTCCTTTCCTTAGTTAAAGAACAATATGTCATCACGATAGTTTTGCTTTAAGTCATCTTCTAAATATTTCAAGAAACGCTCTAGAACAACTGATGCCTCTGCACGAGTTAATGGTTTATTTGGATTAAAACGACCGGCCGAGTCGCCAATCATAAGACCAATTTCATTTGCAATATAGATGCCATCTCTTGCATAGTTTGGAATCTGGTTTTCATCTTTAAATTTCGTTATATAGCCAGGATTTGGTGCTCTATTTTCAAGGCCTAAGGCACGAACAAAAATAGTAGCAGCCTGTGCTCTTGTTATGGCACTATCTGGCTTAAAGTAATCAGCAGATACACCCTTAATTATCCCTTTGTTTAAGGCTGACTCTATATAACCATAATCTTTAACTGAACGCTTTAAATCTCTAAACACGCTTGTAGTTGCAGTCTTTTTCGATTTCTTTTCTTCAAACACACGTAAATCTACTGCTTTACCAATTGCTGTTGTAAAGTCTATGCGTTTCATCGGTGTGTTTGGAGAGAAGAAATTACTTGAATCTGAATAAATTCCTAGAGAATATAGCTTTTCAATGGCTTCTTTTGCGTAGTGATTAGTTAAATCACGGAATTTAGGAATAATAAGGCGCTCGATCGTTGGCATGTATTCTGTATCTAAATCAAGCGTACCTTTTTGTCCAGAAGATAAATCATAAGTGTATTCTGAAATAACATCCTTTTCACTTAAAACTGCATAGCCACCCTCAAAACTTCCTAAACTACCAAGGTTTTCTTCATAATTTAAAACACGTGATTTACTTGTAGACAAACGATTTTTCACATGGCTTGTCTTGCCATTACTATAGGAATAAACTGACTCTGTAATTTGTGTTTCTGTTGCTCCCCAAAAATTTTCATAGCCAGCATGTCGACTATCTGTTTCAATCGTTACTGTGTTTTGAACTGCGTTTTTTCCTTTTCCTGTTTCAAATGCATACGTTTTTCGCGAGATTACATTTCCTGAGTAATAATCAGAGGCTGCACGATTATCCGTAACCGTTCCTTGAGAAAATTGATAATCGACTAATGTATAAGTAATAGATCCAATCGTAATTTTCTCCGTATACTTTTTAACCTCACCATTGGATGTTTTTTGGCCGAGTACCGCATAATCTACTACATCAGATTCGTAGGCAATATTTCTTGTCAATGTAGCCCCATTGCTTGCCGTTAGCTTCATGCTATACGTTTCTGTTAACTTACCTTTGGATTCCTTTTGTGCAATTTTAAGATCTTTACTTGTTCCCTTAAAAATAACTGGTGTCCCTGACAGGAACACGGCTTCCTCATATGTATACTCGTTTTTTACAGCACCTGTTGTTTCTAATGAAGCAGCCGATGCATTGAACGGGATAGTAGTTCCAATTACAAAAATAACAAGAACTACCAACGTTATTTTGGATAAATATTTTTGCATTTGCTTTTCCTCTCTTTCACTGTGCATGAAGTGCATAATGAAGCTTGGTCTCATGACTAACAAAAAATCTGCTCGTCTATCGAATGTATTCAAGCCTATGCGAAGTACCTTCCTCTTTTCAGATCATGTATACATCGCCTTTTTGCAAATACTATTCGCATTAGACTCACAGATTCTTTCTTTGTCTTTTATGCTAATCTACTAAAATAAAATGAGCTTTCACAAATCGATCGGATAAGACAACTAAACGATCGGATGGTTGTAAGTCAGAAGCTTGAATGACTTTTCCCGCTTTAATCAACGTCGCTTGGTCAATATTCACATTAACCATTTCACCCGCTTCATACCAACGACCATTTTGCCATTGGCTCACACTCTTGACATTTAGCACAGCAGGGTACGTAGATTTTACTGATTGTAGCTTCCCTGTCAGCATTAATGGAGCAACAGGTTTAGCATTATTTAAAATATGAAGTGCTTGTACATGCCCTTCCTTCACATAGAAGTAACCATAATCACCTTCAGATAAGTAAAGTTCAATATCCGGCATAACACTATACGTTTTATTGCCATCATCCACTAAAGCTTTTGTGGAATTACTTACTGACAGTACTGTACGTTCGGTTTTCTTGAAAACATTCGATTCAATTTTCATCGCATCGTCAATCTCAATTAAATAACCATCTGCTTGAGCTAAGCGTCCATAATATAATTCATGACCAGCTAAGTTAGGTGATATAAAGCTATCACTTGTCACTTGTACCACCTGTGCATAATGATCACGAGCAGCACCGTCTGTAATGACAAAAGCAGTACCATACGCCATCAGCCCAGTAGGTTCAATTAAACGCCCATTCCGAATTAAAATGGTACCATTATGGAAGTACATTGAGCCCGCTGTTTTTAGTTTCAACAGTTTATAATCTGTATCTACAGAAAGCATTGGCTCATAATACGTTCGCTCATTATTTTTCAATACTACAATCTTCTCAATGACTTCTTTCCCAAATTGTTTAACTGTCGCATAGTATGCTTCACTACCTATATAATTTTTCAGTTGACCTTTCTCTACTTTCGTATTGCCAACATATATTGGCACCTTGGATGTAAAAGACATTGTCGAAAGGTCATTTGTTGTTTGTGAGCCAAATTGCCAATTCACAAAGGCATGTTGGTTTTTCACGGTTAATTTATTAGCATTTGGATTGACCGCTTGTATTTCGCCTTTGTATAAGTTTTCCACTAGAGTACCTGTTTCACTAATGGCTACTTTCGTCACCACAGAGGTATTTTTATTTTTAAAACTTAATTTAACTCGATCTCCAACATATAACGCACTAATATCTGTTGCTGAAGAGCCTTTTTGATAATTGGTTTCTTTGTTTATATAGTAGGTTGTTTCTGCACCAACATCTGGTTTTACCATAATAAATAATCCATTTGGATCAATACTCGTTACGACACCAGCCGACGTTTTAACGCTACCTCCAGTTGATGTTCCATTCGTTTCTATTGGTGTATTAGATGTACCACGAAGTTCTACAACACTTCTTAAGGATATTTCAGCTTCCACTGCCATGCCCATTTTAAAGCCCTCAATAGTCGTAGACGTATTATTAATTGATAAACGAGTGTTCTTATTAATATTGAATGTGACTGTTCGTCCACGATCATTTTGCAATGTCACTTTGCTAAGCTGCTTTTCTATCGTACCATCTGGCTTTGTATATTCTGAATACGTTACATCGACAAAGGTCCCCGTCACCAATTGGGCTGCTTTTGCAGGTTGGCTAAAGGAAAAACCAATAACCATCAGTAACATCAGCATTAGTATGTATGAATACTTTCTCAAAAATCCTGCCTCCTTACTAAATATTAGTAATAGTATATCGTATTATTGGTAGTTTTTCTTATTCGAAAAGTTACATTTTAGAAGTTTCAAACATTCTTAAAAGTAAAGGTAGCTTTCAACTTCAAGCTACCTTGCCTGCATTACACTTGAATGTCTATTGTATGTCCGGCTGTTGGATGTGGAGCATCTAACATTTCAACTAATTGTTCTGTGTTTTGTTGCTGCATATCCATAGCCTGTTTCGTAACAGCTAAAGATACATTTTGCATAAGTGTCGCTTGATTCATTGCCATTGATAAAGCTGCGATATCCATCTAGTCCACCTCCTATCTCATTTATCGGACAAATTGTTTAATCATCAAGCGTTTTCCCCAATTTTCTACTTATCTTACTGGTAAACAGACAAAAAACATCTACTGTCCTAACGACTAGACACAATAGATGTTTTTACATTACATTTTATTTTCAATTGTTTCCCAAACTTCTTCAAAGCCAAGACCCGTTTCCGAAGAAAAGACAATAAGTGGATCACTTTTCTCCAGTTCCAATGTCTCTTTGACAATTTTTTTATGTTTATCCCATTTACCTTTTGGGATTTTATCTGCCTTCGTTGCAATAACAATACAAGGAATATTGTAGTGCTTTAAAAAATCATACATCATGCGATCATCTGCTGTTGGTGGGTGACGCAAATCTATAATTTGTACAACCGCTTTTAATTCCTGGCGCCCTGTAAAGTAACGCTCAATCATTTTTCCCCAAGCTTCGCGTTCAGACTTAGAAACCTTTGCATATCCATAACCCGGAACATCCACAAAAAATAATTGTTCTTCGATTTTATAAAAGTTAAGGGTTTGTGTTTTACCAGGCTTCGAAGAAATCCGCGCTAAAGCTTTACGTCCAATCATTCGATTAATGAAGGAAGATTTCCCTACATTCGAACGACCAGCTAATGCAAATTCTGGCAGTCCATCTTCTGGATATTGGTCTGGCCTTACCGCACTAATGACCATTTCGACATTATGGACTTTCATTTTTCTAAAAACCTCCGTCCAGTGCATAGGCTAATACTTCATCAGCCGACGACACTAGTTTAAATGTTAGTTGCTCACGCACACTGTCAGGAATATCTTCTATGTCACGTTCATTATCTTTTGGACAAATAATCGTTGTTAAGCCTGCACGGTGAGCACTTAATGTTTTTTCTTTTAGACCGCCAATTGGCAATACACGGCCGCGTAACGTAATTTCACCAGTCATACCTACCTCACGGCGAATCGGACGATGTAGAATCGCTGAGACAATAGCTGTTGCCATTGTAATACCAGCGGATGGTCCATCTTTTGGTACAGCCCCTTCTGGCACATGGATATGAATATCATGATTATCAAAATATTCTGCATCCACATTAAGTTGTTCCATTTTCGTACGAACATAGGATAATGCTGTCTGAGCAGATTCCTTCATGACTTCACCAAGTTTACCAGTTAGCTGTAACTTCCCTTTACCTGGTGTTAAGGATACTTCAATTTGAAGTGTATCTCCACCGACTGTTGTATAAGCAAGCCCTGTAGCGACTCCCACTTGATTTTCCTTTTCAGCCTGTCCATAACGGAAGCGATGTTTACCAAGTAATTCTTGTACAGACTTTGAGCTAACTGTTACTCGTTTTTTCTCACCAGATACAATTACTTTGGCGATTTTACGACAAAGTGTAGCAATTTGCCGTTCTAAACCACGAACGCCTGCCTCACGTGTATAATAACGTATAATGTCGAGGACTGCTTCATCCTTCATTACCACTTGTGTTTTTTTCAAGCCATGTTCTTTAAGTTGCTTTGGTATTAAGTGGTTTTTCGTTATTTGCGCTTTTTCAATTTCTGTATAACCTGCAATGGAAATCACTTCCATACGATCTAACAATGGTCCTGGAATACTGCTTAAATCATTGGCTGTTGCAATAAATAATACATTCGATAAATCATACGGTTCCTCAATATAATGATCACTAAATGTATTGTTTTGCGCAGGATCTAAAACCTCTAGCATTGCTGCTGCTGGGTCCCCTCTAAAATCATTCGACATTTTATCAATTTCATCCAATAAAAATACCGGATTAATGGTACCCGCTTTTTTCATTCCTTGAATGATACGTCCTGGCATTGCGCCTACATACGTTCGTCGATGTCCGCGAATTTCAGATTCATCACGCACGCCACCTAATGAAATACGAATAAACTTACGATCTAAGCTCTCCGCAATAGAGCGAGCTAACGATGTTTTCCCCACACCCGGTGGTCCTGCCAAGCATAAAATAGGTCCTCTAAGCGAATTTTTCAGCTGACGCACAGCTAAATACTCCAAAACTCGTTCTTTGACTTTTTCTAATCCATCATGATCTCGATTTAAAATATTCTCAGCATGGGCAATATTCATGCGATCTTCTGTTGAATTTGTCCATGGTAATGAGATGAGCCAATCGATGTAATTGCGAATAACGCCGCTTTCTGCACTGGCACTTGGTATTTTTTCATATCGATCTAATTCTTTCAGTGCCGCCTCTTTTGTTGACTCTGGCATACCCGCTTCGTCAATACGCTTACGCAATTCCGCTACTTCTCCAGTCTTCCCTTCACGGTCTCCCAGCTCTGTTTGAATAGCTTTCATTTGCTCTCGCAAATAATATTCCTTCTGCGTACGCTCCATTGATTGCTTTACTTTGGAATTAATTTTCTTTTCTAAATCTAACACTTCTTGTTCATCGTGCAAACGAATAATTAAGTGATCTAATCGTTTTTTTACATTCAGCATTTCCAATACTTCTTGCTTATCCGCAATCTTAAATGGTAAATGAGAAGCAATGATATCTGCTAAACGGCCAGGCTCTTCAATATCTGTTACAGTGTTGATGGTTTCAGTCGTAATCTTATTGGAGGATTTTGCATATTTTTCAAAATACGTCATTAATGTACGCATCAATGCCTGCGTTTCTACATCTTTATTTATTGACTCCTCTTTTACGTCAACATCCACAACAGTATACTTCTCTAATGCACGGTAGTTATTCCAGGTAGCACGCGATACCCCTTCTACTAGTATACGCAATGTGCCATTTGGTAATTTTAGCATTTGTTTAACAAAAGCCATCGTACCAACTGCATACAAATCTTGCTCTTCTGGCTGTTCATCGTGCATTTCTTTTTGTGTCACCAATAAAATCATTTGGTCCTCTAACATCGCCTGCTCTAGCGCCGCTACAGAACGATTTCTACCCACATCAATATGTAACACCATCGATGGGTATACTAAAAGTCCACGTAAAGGCAATAATGGTACATTTGTTGTTTTTTGTATTGTCACCATGCGGGCATTCACCTCCGTCAAAATTTTCATGTTCACATCCCGCGCTACTAGTATGTGTTTAAAAAATTGATTCACACTAGTTATTGAAGCGAGCCAAAAATTTCTTCAAGTTACAGCTGGCTTTATGTAGGAATGAATAAAAAGCTGACTGTCGATATGTGCGAATATTGCACAATCGAAGTCAGCTAATTACTCTCTATCTCACAACGGTAGACAGCCACATCTATTCGTTATGCTGAAGTTTTAGTGTCGCTACCTTCATCGAGTTCAGTGCCATCTTCAAGAAGCAATTTCGGTTTTTCTTTATCCGTAATTGTTTTTGCTGTAATGATACATTTTTTTACGTCTTCACGGGAAGGCAATTCGTACATTACATCAAGCATTGTTGACTCAATAATTGAACGAAGACCACGCGCACCTGTTTTACGCTCAATCGCTTCCTTCGCAATTGCCACAAGAGCCCCTTCATCAAATTCAAGCTCAACACCATCTATTTCAAGCATTTTTTGATACTGCTTAGCTAGTGCATTTTTTGGCTCCGTTAAAATTTGTACAAGTGCAGCTTCATTTAATTGCTCTAGACTCGCAAGTACAGGTAATCGACCAATGAACTCTGGTATTAGACCAAATTTCAGTAGATCCTCAGGAATCAGCTTGGACATGATAGAACCTTCATCAACTTCTACTTTATTCGGATCTGAACCGAACCCAATTACTTTTTCCCCTTGTCGGCGTTTAATGATAGTTTCAATACCATCAAATGCACCACCAACAATGAAAAGAATATTGGTTGTATCAATTTGTAAAAACTCTTGATGAGGGTGTTTTCGTCCTCCTTGTGGTGGAACACTTGCAACTGTTCCTTCTAAAATTTTAAGGAGTGCCTGCTGAACACCTTCGCCAGAAACATCTCGTGTAATCGATGGGTTTTCTGACTTTCGTGCAACTTTATCGATTTCATCAATATAGATAATCCCTTTTTCAGCGCGCTCGATATCATAATCTGCTGATTGGATTAGCTTTAATAAAATATTTTCTACGTCCTCACCGACATAACCTGCTTCAGTTAGTGAGGTAGCATCCGCAATTGCGAATGGAACATTTAATATACGTGCTAACGTTTGAGCTAATAAAGTTTTACCGCTACCAGTTGGGCCGATTAACACAATGTTCGATTTTGCTAATTCAACATCATCAATTTTACTGTTCGTATTGATGCGTTTATAGTGATTGTAAACTGCGACTGCCAATGCTTTTTTAGCACGCTCTTGTCCAATTACATACTCATCTAGAATCGTTAGAATCTCTTTCGGTTTTGGGATATCTTGGAATTCGATTTCCTCTTCTACACCTAGTTCCTCTACAACGATTTCGGAACAAAGCTCGATACATTCATCACAAATATAAACACCTGGACCTGCAACTAATTTACGTACTTGTTCCTGTGGTTTTCCACAGAATGAGCATTTTAAATTGCCTTTTTCATCATTAAATTTGAACAATATGTTTCACCCCTATTCAAGCAACAATCTTACAAGATTATTGAACCTTTATCAAATAAATTGTCTGCATCATTTACTGCTCGGCGTTCCTGCCTACATAGATTATAACGCATCGTCATGTACTTTACTTCATTTGTCTCCTGAAGCACTGTAGAAACCTGTTACCTTTGCCACCTTACGCGCTATAAAGTTACGGCTCTTCACTCCAGTTATACAAAAGAATAACTGATCTCTATTTATAAATCTACTACATGCATGGACCGAGGGCTTTTTTCATTCAAAAGAATAAGTCATGTTAATAAGATCTATCTGAATGAAGTTAAATTTAGCATCGTATCAATTTCGCCTTGACGCATGGTCATCTAAATTTTAAATTGTGCTAGCACCTTTAATTTCTCGAAACCTGTCAATGGCTCTATCTTCATTCAGTGATTGGACACACACTACAAAGTCTATATAGAATACAACACTCCCCTAAAGAGAAGAGGTCTTTTGTACTGATCTATACTTTCAGTACAAACATCTGCTGAATGAAAATAAAAACTAAAACAATACTATGTATAAGTGAAGTAAAAAGAGAACTAAACTTTAAGGGGACTGATTTTAAGAGTTTATGTGATAAAACAAGGCACGGATTAATGCCGTACCTTGTTTTTTTTAACTATCTAATTACACAAAAACCTATTCAGTAATTTTAGCGTTTTCTACTAAAAATTCAACTGTTTTTTGGATTTTGATGTCGTTTTCAAGTACTGCTGTTCCACCTAAAGCACCTGTGATTTGATCTTTTGTCATGTTGAATTGAGCAGCCATTTTTTCTAATTCTGCTTCAATATCAGCTTCAGTTGCCTCAATTTTTTCAGCTTCAGCAATCGCTTCAAGTGTTAATGACACACGTACACGGCTTTCTGCTTCTTCTTTCATTTGGCCACGTAGATCTTCTTCTGATTGACCAGAGAATTGATAGTAAAGATCTAAGTTCATACCTTGCGTTTGTAAGCGTTGACCGAACTCTTGTAACATACGATCAGTTTCAGAGTTAATCATACCTGCTGGTACTTCAAATTCAGCATTTTCAGCAGCTTTTTCTACTAGCTCATCACGAAGAGCTGCATCTGATTCTGCTACTTTTTGCTCTGCAGTTTGTTCTTTAATTTTAGCGCGTAAAGCTTCTACGCCTTCCACTTCTGGATCAATTTCTTTTGCGAATTCATCATTTAACTCTGGAAGAACTTTTGTTTTAACTTCTTTCACAGTTACTTTGAACGTAGCTTCTTTACCAGCTAATTCAGCTGCATGGTATTCTTCTGGGAATGTCACAACAACATCTTTAGATTCGCCAGCTTTTACACCTACTAATTGCTCTTCAAACCCAGGAATGAATGAACCTGAACCGATTTCTAGTGGATAGTCTTCACCTTTACCACCTTCAAAAGCTTCTCCACCTACGAAACCTTCGAAGTCGATTACAGCTGTATCACCATCTACGATTGCTTCGTCTTCTTTAATTTCTAGCTCAGCTTTACGAGCTAATTGTTCTTGAATTTGAGCATCCACTTCTTCATCTGTTACTTCTACTGGAAGTTTAGATACTTCTAGACCTTTGTAGTCACCAAGCTTTGGTTCTGGTTTCACTGTTACTTGTGCAGTGAAAGTGAAGTCTTGGCCATGTACAAAGTTTTCTGTACCAGAGATTTCTGGGTAATCAACTGGCATAATTCCAGCATCATCAATTGCTTTTGCATAAGAATCAGGAACGATAATTTCTAATGCATCTTGGTATAGAGATTCGATACCAAAACGTTGTTCAAACATTTTACGAGGCATTTTACCTTTACGGAAACCTGGTACGTTAATTTGTTTTACAACTTTTTTGAACGCTTGGTCCATTGCTGCATCTACTTCTACAGCAGGTACTTCGATTGTAAGAGTACCGATATTACCTTCTTGTTTTTCCCATTTTGCTGACATGTATAAATACCTCCAAATAAATAATCAAGTTTAGATGTTAGACAATTCATTCGTAACTACGATTTTGACAACCATTTTAGTATAACATAGATGAGTATAGTTTCAACTTATTTCATACCTAATGTAGTTCTGTTAGCTTTTCTAACATTTGTAAAAAGTCGATGAGTTCATAGTCCATTTCCTGCACATTACCTAGCATCGCTGAGACAAAATCAATATAACTATAGGCAACATCATCGGCTTCGAATGGATGCCATTCAAACGGATACGTTACAATAGCATGTTTCGCCATTAAATATTGTACCATTTCTAATGTCGTTGGGTCTTGTTCTAGCTTCTTTTCTATTATATTTTTTATCTCGCCATACTGTGGTAGCTGGTTAGGTAATAATAACTGGACAGGATTAACGTTTTTGGTTTGCTTAAATTTGGCTATGGTAACGTCAATGGCTACTTCTTGTTCCACTAATAAAATTAATGCCAAGCTCTGGACAAAAGGATGAATCGTTGAACATTCAATAATCGCTTTTAGTGCCGTTTTTAATTGTCTTACATTTGTATCCATCAGACGATGTAAACGAATGGATTGTTCATTTGGAGTAAGCGCACAAAATTTCTCCAGCTCATATTCCTGTTCCTCTATTAAAAGCTGAGCATTTTCTCTTTTTTCTAGATTTTTAGACACTTCTCTATTTAAACTCTTCAATCGTTCAAATTTCTCCACTTGATCACGAGGCAATACATTTTCTTCAAGAAGCGTCGTAATTAATGTCTCAACCTGATGGTATTCTTTCAACTGCATACATATTGTAATGTACAATTCCATCACTTCCACATAAAGTGTCGTTCCCATCGTAAATAACTGTTCACAAACACCTTTTGCTTTGTCATAGTCTTTTAATTCATATAAAGCAAAGGCATATGCACTGAGTGCAAATTCATCTCCCGCTTCATAGACAAATGCCTTTTCAAAACTAGCTACCGCTTTTTCATATTGATAATTCTCAGCAAACATATGCCCTTCACGTAGTAACGTTTGGACAGTGCCAGGAAAAACAACAATATTGTCATGTTTAAGAACATGACGCTTTCGTTTTGTCATTTTTCTCACCTCTTTATTTCTATTTTTCATTTCGGTTATTTACTAAAAAATCCACAAGTTTCTTATTTTTAACAAAAAATCATTGCTTTACATTCATATTTTGTAATAAATTGTATTATAATTAGAATAATCTAAAATTTATTACAAATTGCGGACGCTCTTTATTAATGTCTGCTACTTCAAGAAAATCAAGTTCTTAATAAGGAGTGGAATCCATGCAATTACTAGATACAATCACAGAATTTGATCATTGTATCTCATCTGCATTTGAGGCATTATCAATTAAAGTCATTTCATTTTCTACAGCGGACGGACCTTTTCAAGATAAGCCGATAGAATTTGAATTTTTAACACGCACCAAAATTGACGTCTATACGCAAGAAGCCTGCACCTATATTTTACGTATTCAAGGGTGTATTCCTGGTTCTATTGCACTTGGTCATCAAAATGAATCACTTGCCATTATTCCTCAAAAAGTAAACATTGAATGTAACTACAAGCTGTTACATGTTGATAAAAAAGATATGCAGCAAATTTTACAACATCCTGAGCCAAATCATCATTACAGTGAATGGCTTATTGATGCGATCAAAAATACCCACATTCTTGTCGAGTTAAAAACAAATCAGCACACCCTTATTGAATGGCCCATCGGCATAAAAGCGGCAATCATCGTCTAACTAGACTAAGACATACTTAAATAGGTATGTCTTTATTTATTGTTCACATTTAAGCTTTACCATTTTGTAGCGTTTCTATCATAACAACTTTCTATAGTTTCTGGAAATAATATTGTAAAAGTTATATTGGTAATTAGCCACGTATCCTTTCTTCATATAAATGAAGGTTTCAAATTGCTCCATTCGAAATAAAAAAGGCTATAATATATAGTACAAAAATGATGATGGGGGCTTTCTCAAATATGAACATTAAAGAAACATTACAGTCTTTTTCTACAATGACACTTTCTGAACGACAGGCATTTATGCTACAGCATAGTGATTGGTTATTACAAGAAATGTTAGCTCATATCGGCTCAGTTGATGCAGAATTACGCGACCACCTAATTTATCGGACTTTCATCGAATTACTAAGTGACAATTTATTAACTCCCCAACAACTACACTATTTATTTGAAACAGCAATTAGCGAGGATTTCTTATATTTACATATTGGTGAAAAAGCTACAGATAGCGTCTTTACTCGTTCATTTTCTGCTTTACTTGTAGCAGGGCTTCTTGCAAAGGATGCTGAATTATTAGTTTTAAACGATGATGACTTACACATTTTCTTTAAAAAAATCGGACGCTATCTATTATTGGAGCAAGATATAAGAGGTTATGTACAGGATAAAGGATGGGCACATAGCATTGCACACGGTGCTGACTTAGCTGCAACGACCATTAAACATCCAAAATTCGATTTACAATACGCACCATCAATCTTACACGCATTAAAGCTTGTAACTTGGAAGGACAATGTCTATATCAATGATGAAGAGGAGCGCTTAATCAACATAGTTGACGCACTATTACAACAAAATTATTCCGAAGAAGCACTAATAGAGTTTGTAGAGCAGGCTTTTGATAGATTTGAAATGCATTTAATGACACAAGGTTATAATAATTCCTTCTTTAGTGGGCGCACCTGTACCTTAAACTTTATGAAAACATTGTATTTTTCGTTGAAAATGAATAATAAAGCACATCAACTGCAAAACACGATTTATGGGCAAGTTTCTAAATGGCTAAAGCTCGGGGATTGACAGTCAACTTCAAAAATGCTGATTTACTACATTTCCTTCTCCATAACTTAAAAATTTTCTAAACACCAGCAAACTAGGACAAGTCTTAGTTTGCTTTTTTACTTTTCAGACAGAATAAACAAAGTAAAAAATTGGATATTAAAGAAAAGCAATAATTATATTAACATAATTAATAATCCCCTCCAATTATTCCCTTATTGCAAATTCCTTACATTGAAAATTCATCCTATAGTTTCCACACAACGCTATTGCGTGTACTCCTTTTTTTAAAAAAAGGCAAACAAAAAGTGTTGTAACGACTTATTAGGCGCTGATTTTATTACAAAACAGCGTCCAAAATGTGAAATGCTATTTTTCACAAAAAAATTTATTTACTTAGGTAAACATGAGGAATCCAGTATTTTCAACGTTTCCACAGTGTTTATTAATAAAAACCTATAAATACCAATACTAAAATAACGATTTTCGTTCAAAAAATGTTCAAATTCGGTGTCGTCTTACTATCATTTTCATAACAAAATTATGTTTTTTCTTAAAAACAGGGCGTATAATCCAATGTGCAAACAACGACAAAATGTGACAATCGTAGTCAGGCAAGTACGTCTTTAGAAACGATTGCACATCGCTTTGATTTTGCTAACGCTTGCATCACATCAATCAACACTAGATTTTATGTTTCATATTGAACCATGCCATTGTAAATTCTTATGCTGTTGATTGATACTCCAAGATAAAAGAGGTGACCTCAGTATCTACTATTTGTAAATGTGAGACTGACAAAAAACACATGAATTTTATGAATAGCCGTTCTTATAGAAAGGAGTCAAACATGAAGAAAAAATTAAGTTTAATGTTTGTAGCATTGAGTGCACTTGCTCTTCTTGCTGGTTGTGAACCATTAACAGTGTTCAACCCAAAAGGACCTAATGCCGAAACATTATCAAACACAATTATCTTATCCATTATTACAATGGCCTTTATATTACTAGTCGTGTATGTGCTTTTAGCCTTTATGCTAACAAAATATCGCGCATCAAAGGCATCTGCAGATTATGAGCCTCCTCATGAAGAGGGTAGCCATCTTCTTGAAATTACATGGACAGTAATTCCAATTATTATCGTAGCTTTCTTAGCTGTTGTTACAGTAAGAACAACTTCTACAGTAGAAGCTCAACCTGCGGGTTATGACGATAAGGAGCCTTTAGTTATTTATGCATCATCATCAAACTGGAAATGGCACTTCAGTTATCCTGAAGAAGGTGTTGAAACAGTTAATTATGTAAACATTCCAGTGGATCGTCCAATAGAGTTTAAGCTTTATTCATTTGGTCCAATTACAAGTTTCTGGATTCCTCAATTAGCAGGTCAAAAATATGCCATGAGTGATATGTTAACAACGATTCACTTGGCTGCAGATGAAGTTGGTTCATTTATGGGACGTAACTCTAACTTTAATGGTCGTGGCTTTGCAGAAATGGAATTTGAAGCACAAACTATGACGCAAGAAGATTTCGATCAATGGGTTGCTGATGTCAAAGCAAAAGAAGCACCATTAACTGAAGAAAAATTTGACGAGCTATTAGAGGCGGAGCATGTTGGTCGCCAAAGCTTCTCATCTACACACTTAGACTTCAGACCAGCTCCAATGGAACATGGTAAACACATGAATATGGATGACATGGATCATGAGGATATGTCTGAAGAGCATTCAGGACATCACTAATTTTTTATTCGAACGAATATTTACATTTATTTTTAATTTTGAAAGGAGCGCATCCAATGAGTATGGAAGAATTATTCCATCCAATGCAAGAACCGATGATTTTAGCGGCAGCTATTAGTATCGTAGTTGGTGCAGTGGTTATCGTAGCAGGCCTTACTTATTTCAAAAAATGGGGCTATTTCTACAAAAACTGGCTATCAACTGTTGACCATAAAAAAATCGGGATTATGTATATCGCAGTAGCCTTATTAATGCTATTCCGCGGTGGTATCGATGCACTGTTAATGCGTGCACAAACAGCCGTTCCAGATAACGGACTTCTTGATGCACAACACTATAATGAAATTTTCACAACACACGGTTTATTAATGATTCTTTTTTATGGCGATGCCATTTGTGATCGGCTTAATGAACATTGTCATTCCACTTCAAATCGGTGCACGTGACGTTGCTTTCCCACGTCTAAACGCTGTCAGCTTCTGGCTATTTGCAGCAGGTGCTGGTTTATTAAACTTATCATTCATTATCGGTGGTTCACCAGACGCTGGTTGGACAGCCTACTTCCCTCTTGCAAGTACGGAATTTAGTCCGACTGTAGGGAATAACTATTATTCTTTAGCACTTCAATTATCAGGTATTGGTACTTTAATGACAGGTGTTAACTTTATCACGACGATCATTAAAATGCGTGCCCCTGGTATGACATTAATGAAAATGCCAATGTTTTCTTGGTCTATTTTAATTACAAACATTATTATCGTATTCGCGTTCCCAGTATTAACTGTAGCGCTTGCACTTATGATGTTTGACCGTCAATTCGGCACAAAATTCTTTGCAATGCAAGACGGTGGTATGGATATGCTTTGGGCCAACCTATTCTGGGTTTGGGGACATCCTGAGGTTTATATCGTTATCCTACCTGCTTTCGGTATTTTCTCAGAAATCATTGCAACGTTTGCACGTAAAAACTTATACGGTTACAAATCAATGGTGATGAGTATGGTGGTCATTTCCCTACTATCATTCGTAGTTTGGGCCCACCACTTCTATACAATGGGTCACGGTGTAATGGTTAACAGTGTTTTCTCTATTACAACAATGGCAATCGCAGTTCCTACTGGTGTTAAAATATTTAACTGGCTACTCACAATGAGGCACGGGAAAATTCAATTTACAACACCGATGCTTTATGCACTTGGCTTTATTCCTATCTTCACTATTGGTGGGGTTACAGGGGTTATGCTCGCGATGGCAAGTGCCGACTACCAATATCATAATACGATGTTCTTAGTTGCCCACTTCCACTATGTATTAATTCCAGGTACAGTATTTGGTGTACTTGCAGGTTACCACTACTGGTGGCCAAAAATGTTCGGTTTCCGTTTAAATGAAAAATTAGGGAAAGCTGGCTTCTGGTTCATTGCCATTAGCTTCAACGTAACATTCTTCCCACTATTTATTTTAGGTTTAGATGGTTATGCTCGTCGTATGTACACTTATTCAGAGTCCACTGGTTATGGTCCATTGAACATGTTATCGTTCATCGGTGCGCTAGGACTTGCAGTCGGCTTTGCATTAATTGTTTATAACATTTACTACAGCTGGAAACATATGCCTCGCAATGAAAAGGCAGATGTTTGGGATGGTCGTACACTTGAGTGGGCTACACATTCTCCAGTACCAGAATATAACTTTGCCGTAGTGCCTACTGTTACTCGCTTAGATGAGTTTTGGTTCGCGAAAAAAGAAGGTCGCGATATTACTGCAGGTCCAATCGAAAAAATTCACATGCCAAATAATACAGGCACACCATTCTGGATGAGTGGATTCTTCTTCCTTGCAGCATTCTTCGCTGTATTCAATCTATGGATTCCAGCCATCATCAGTATGCTTGGTGTATTTGGCTTCATGATCCATCGTTCATTCGAAAAAGATCATGGTCGTTACATTTCAGTTGAGGAAGTAATGGCAACTGAAAAAAGCTTGAGAGGTGATAAATAATATGAAAATCGATTCTTCACTTCCATTAGAATATAGTACAGAGGAAAACCGTCTAAAAATCTTTGGTTTCTGGATTTTCCTCGGCGCCGAAATCGTGTTATTTGCCACATTATTTACAGTGTATTTCACACTTCATACACGTACAGGTAGTGGCCCAAATGGTGCCGAAATTTTCGAATTAACTCCAGTGCTATGGGAAACATTCTTATTATTAACAAGTAGTTTCACAATTGGTCTTGGTGTTCATGCAATGCGTATTGGTCGTAAAAAAGCGATGATGACATTCTTTATCATCACTCTTTTACTAGGTCTTGGCTTCTTAGCTATTGAGATTGATGAATTTGTCACTTATGTACACGAAGGTGCGACGATTCAAACAAGCGCATTCTTATCGTCCTTAATGACTTTACTTGGAACGCACGGTGCCCACGTAACATTTGGTTTCTTCTGGGGCGTAGCTATTTTAATCCAAGTGGCTAAACGTGGTTTAAATCCACAAACAGCGAACAAAGCGTTTATCTTCTCATTGTACTGGCATTTCCTAGACGTTGTTTGGATTTTCATCTTCAGCTTCGTCTACTTGAAAGGACTGATTAGCTGATGAAGGAATTATTCCCAAAACAACATGTGATGGGCTTCGGCTTCTCACTATTACTAACAATTGTAGCTTTAGCTGTTGTTAAATTCGATATGTCTCTTAATATGGCATTTGGAATTTTACTAGTAACTGCCCTTGCACAAGCAACTGTACAATTAGTATTATTCATGCACATCGGTGAATCTGAAGATAAGAAAACGTTGTATACAACGATTTTATATTCAGTATTCGTAGGTGTAGTCACAATCATTGGTACATTATTCGCCATGATCTGGGGTTATAATTAATCCATTACATCAGGGCATTATCGTGATCAGCGGACACTTAAATCTCTGCAGAACAAAGATAATCAAAAAAGCTGTCCCAAGCTATTGTCATTGAACAATTGCTTGGTGACAGCTTTTTCCTTTTTAATTATGGCTTCTGTACCTTTATTAATTTTTGCATGTTTATCACGTGCAGTTGTGAAAAGAATGTTATTTTTTTAATAAAAGCTTAGTCTTTTTTAAAAAATAACGAAACTTTTCCTTTTTTAGGGCGTATAGTAGTAGATAGTGTTTTTTACCAAGAATAGGAGATGAAAGTAATGAAGAAAATTTTTAAAGTATTAGCAGTTGGGACACTAGCATTGACACTTGCAGCTTGTAACTCGAGTGCTACCCCTACGAAAGACACAACTAAAACAAGCAAACTCACTTTAGAACAAGTGTATGACAAAGCAGTGGACCGCCAGGCTGACATTAAAAGTGCAAGTGCCAATATGGACATGACACAGGTAACAAAGGTTGGATCTGGTAAAGAGGCTATGGAATTTTCTATCGACTCTAAAATGGACATGGACATCATTGTTGACCCACTTGCAATGCATTTGTCAGGTTCAATGTCGATGCCCGATATGATGAGTGAAGGCGAAGAAACAACGGACATGCCAATAGAAATGTACATGAAGAAAGACACTGGTCTTTTCATGAAAGATATGACAACTGATAGCTGGATCAAGTTACCTGATGAGAATTTTGATGAGATTTTAGATCAAACGGCTGCTTCTGCAGATGCGAAAGAACAGCTAGAACATCTAAAAAAATTCATTGGTGATTTTAAATTTGAACAAACAGACGATGAGTATGTCCTTACTTTAGAAGCAAAAGGCGATAAATTTAAAGAGCTAATTGATTCTGAGATCACTAAATCTATCGAGGATATGGGATTAGAAGAAAATCCAATGGATCAATTAACAATTGAAAAAATCAACTATGTATTACACATCGATAAAGAGACTTTCGATACAAAAAAAATGGATATGAATTTTGATTTAAAAATGGCCGTAGAAGGTGACGAATTAATCATGAATACAAAATCAGTCGTTACTTACACTGATTTCAACCACCTAAAAACAATTGATATTCCTCAAAGCATTATTGATAACGCTCAAACAATCGAATAATAATGAAAAAACCTGCTTGTCTACTAGCACAAGCAGGTCTTTTTTATTCAAAAAATTAACGGACAATTAGCACATCACATAGAGCATAGCGCACTACTTTCTCTGCAACAGATCCTAACATCATTTTCTCCATACGATTTAACCCTGTTGCACCACAGACAATTAAGTCCACATTCGGTAATTGCGTTAAAATACCTTTTGGTGAGCCTGCTTCTACTACAGATTCCACGGTTTTGACTCCTGTCTGCAATGCCTCTTTTTCCAGCTGTTCCATTTTTACAACGTTTTCTTTCTTTAGTTCCTCCGCATATTTCAAATCATATGCAGATACCGCTCCAAATGATTTTGTATCAATGACGTTCACTAATTGCAAAATAGCATTGTGTTGCATGGCTAAGTGACTTGCTCGATCCAATGCTTTTAATGATTGTTCCGAGAAATCAATTGCCACTGCGATTTTAAGATAATTAGCCAATGTTAGTCCTCCCCATTCCTTATACCCTTCTATGTCTTCACAAATAGTATATCACAATGGTATCCGATATAGTTTATCGTCCTGTGACTGTGGGCTTCCTCGACCATCTGTATTATTGCTAATAAAATAAAGAAATGCGTCATCCACAAAGACATCACGAATTCTTCCAAATTCCGACAATAGTTCAATATATTTGTTTTCTTTCACAGCAAACGCTAACACTGCACTACCTCTTAAAGCTGCGACATATAATTGATCATCCATCATATCAATGCCAGATGGTGCCCACGTTTTAGAAGTACCTGATGTAAAGAGAGGTGTGATCATACCTTGCTGTTTTTTTGTTCCTTCAATATCGGGCCAGCCATAATTCTTCCCCTTCTCGATTATATTAATTTCATCGTTTGCGGCATTGCCATGCTCACTGGCATACATCGTACCATCTGTTGCCCAGGTCAAGCCCTGTGGATTTCGATGTCCATAGCTGTATACATAGGACTGTGGAAAAGGATTATCGTTCGGTATGGAGCCATCCAAATTGATGCGTAAAATTTTTCCCTCTAGAGCATCTAAATTTTGTGCTAAGGAAGGTTGCGTCGCATCACCTACTGTTGCATACAGTTTACCATCAGGCCCTATTTTTAAACGACCACCATGATGATATGTACCACTCTTTATTCGATCTATGATAAGATCCGTTTCTAACCACTTATTATCGTTCAAGGTTAATGTAACAATTCTATTAAACTGCTCGCTTCCTTCAACATACGTATAATAAGCAAAGGCAATCTGTTTGTCTGAAAAATTAGGTGCTAATACAAACCCCAATAAACCAGCTTCTGGCGCTGTTGAAAGCTCCTTATCGAGGATGACCTGTTGCCTGTCAACTGCTCCTCCTTCCTCAATTTTCACAATACTACCAGGCCTTTCTGCTACATAAAAAACAGTACCATTTTTTTGAATCGACCATGGTGTTTGCAATTGATTTGCTAGTATTTCTACTGTTGAATTTATTGAAGGAGCCATGCGCGTTTCCTCTTTTTCTAAACCTCCGTCACTCTTGTCCTTAGGTGGCACGCAAGCAACACATAAAACCATTACTAGCAGTAATAGTGGCATGATACATTTCATTGTTGTTCACCCTTTCATTTTTAATGCATTAAGAAAATAGAAAAAGACGCCCCTAGACGTCTCTTAGTGTTGAAAAACAAAACGATCTATAGAAATTTTGTGAAAGGTAAAAATAGATTTCCGTTGCAGGCTACTTGCTTTCCTGTGGGCGAGCGCCGAGCCGCTTCCTCAGCTACCGCTCCGTGCAGGGGCTCGCCTGTCTCGCTATCCCACGGGAGTCAAGTAGCCTTCCACTCCAATCCATAAAGATGTTTCTTTTTAACAAAGGTTTTCAAATAAAGCGAAGGTGTTCCCTACTCTTTATGAAGAGGTGTTGTCACGCATCACTTCTCCACATTGAAAATAAGGAGCTTTCCTTTCTCTCATCAGGCAAATAAGGAGCGATTTTGATCGTGACGGCTCGTATGAAAGAGAAAGAAAAGCCACTTTTGCCAAATGGTTGATTGAAGTGGAGCCAGCGTCACTCCTAGGGGATTTAGCGTCACAGCTGAGACCCTGGAGCGAACGGAAGTGAGTGAAGCGGCTCAGCGGACGCCCCCTGGAAAGGACGCTGGTGGAACGGAAATCAACCCCTCGCTAAAAGTTCTTTTTCTGCTATTGACATGATCTTATTTCAACAACATGAGACGTCCCCTAGACGTCTCTTTTATTACCTTTTATACCTTCAAAAGTGATTATTTCACCAAATGCTTTTGTTTTCGCTAACACATCAAGATACGCTTCTTTTCGATGGATGAGTCTTTCTTGTTGCAATTTCTGATGGGAATGTTGAAAATCATCTATAGCTATTTTGTCCATAAACTCACCTCTTCTAGTAGTGTACGTTAACACTATTATAATGTTGGAAAATTCTTACGACAATTCTATTTCTATTTTTGATTACAAGTTCCCAATAATAAAAAGGAAAAAAGGCATATAATTTTAGCCATTAGCTATTCAAATTTATCTAGCTAATGCATAAAAAAAGGTAGCACTTTTTCTTCAACAGCTTGTTCGCCTGCTTGAATCCATCTACTTTTATCGTGAATATACCCGTCTTTATCAAGCGGAGTTTGGAATTGACTAACACCAGTTGCATCAAGTAAAGACCCCTCATCATAATCTAGACCTATATTCTCAACATGCTTAATGACAAATGGTTTTTGAAAACGAATTTGGGCATCCTCATTATCAAGTTCCCCTGATGTTACGATAAAGGGAACACGCAAATAAATAGTTTCCCCTGCCTCTTTCCATAATATCGAATCGAAGCTTCCTTTATAATACTCCCAATTCCCACCAATCGTAAAACCTCGATTGGCAATTTTATCACGTAAATAGCCGAAACCAATCTCTTTTCCAACAATTTTTGAATCAAATTGTAGCAATTTGTATTCTCCTCCTTTCACTCGATAAAAGTCTAACCTAAAAGGTGGCATTACAAACTAGTTATGATGTAATTATGATTGCCAAAAAAGTCTCGAAACTTTTTTAAATCAAAGTTTCGAGACTTTTGTAAGTTATTTATAAAGGCACTGAAATCTTTCGATGCAAAACATATTTAGCAGCTTCTACATACTCTGTGGCAGCCCTTTGACTGACTGCGGCTGTTGGAGCAATACTTTCAAAGCCATGATAGCAACCTGGGTATAAGTGGAATTCGACATCTACTCCAGCCTGACATAGCTTTGTCACATATTGTAAAGTCTCGTCACGGAATGGATCTAATTGTCCAACACATGTATACGTAAACGGTAATCCTGATAAATCATCTGCTCTAGCTGCTGCGGCATATGGTGACACATTGTCGCTGCCGTTCTCTCCACTCAAATACATTTCCCAGCCTTTTTGATTGAGCGAGTGGTTCCAGATCATATGTCCCGTAATTTCCAATGAAGATGGTGTGTTATTCCGATCATCTATCATTGGATATAGAGGCATTTGGAAACTAAGCTTTGGATAATTACGATCTCGAGTAAGTAATGCGAGTGCAGCTGTGAGACCTCCTCCAGCACTTGCTCCAGCAATTCCTAAACGACTGGGATCAATCCCTAATTCGTCCGCATGATCTGCTACCCATTTTAACGCAGCATAACAATCTTCAAGTGGTGCTGGATAAGGATGTTCAGGAGCAAGTCGATAGTCTACAGATACAACCACACACTTCGCTTCATTAACAAAGCGCTGACAAAGCAAATCATCTCCTTCTGGAGCACCTAAGACATAGCCGCCGCCATGAATCCATAGTAGCCCTGGGGAAATTTCTTTCTGCTCTTTTGACTTATAAATACGAATGCGAAGAGAATCGTTGTCATCAGGCCCTTGAATCACTTTATTTTCAACTGTTATCTGTTCATCTATCGGAGCTGGCACAGCAACGGCTGCCATTCCTTCTCTTGTTGCCTGTACATTATCTAAATCTAATGGGGGGAAAATTGCTAACGTTTCTCTTAGTTCTGAATCAATACGATGTTCCATTAAAATTCTTCCTTTCTTATTTAAAATATTTTTTACGATGTTAAACCGCCATCAATTGGTACGACAGCGCCATTCACATAAGAGGCTTCCTCCGAAATTAAGAAAGCGATTACATTTGCGATTTCAGAAGCATCTGCTAATCTTCTTAGGGGGCCGTTTTCCTCTGGACTGGACGTTAAGCCCTTTGTCATATTAGTCATTACACCACCTGGACAAATAGCATTTACTCGTATACCGCTAGGACCATATTCAATGGCAGCAGTTCTAGTTAACCCAATAACACCGTGCTTACTAGCAGCATAGCCGCCTAAATAGGGTTGTCCTTGTATTCCTGCCGCTGAAGAAGTATTCACGATGACACCTGACTGTTGTTGCTCCATCTCTTTTAATACATATTTTAAGCCTAAAAAAGTTCCTTTTAGATTGACCGAAATGACGTTATCAAATGTCTCTTCCTCTAAATCTGCTAGTAAAGATGGCGGGCTTAACACACCTGCATTATTGATGAACGCATCAATTCTACCAAACGCTTCTTTTGCAGCCTCCACATATTTCTTCACGTCTTGGCTTTTCGAAACATCTGCGTGGACAAAGATAGCCTGTTGTTGATGTTCCTTCACAGCGTGTAGTGTGTCTTGACCACTTTTCTCATCAAAATCTACTAATACTAATGCCTTGTCCTGTGTGGCTAGTAATTTTGCTGTTTCTCTCCCTATACCATTTCCTGCACCTGTAATAATGACTACTTGTTGTCCCATATTGATATATGCTCCTCTCTTGCAAACTATGATATTGATTTTAATCTCATTAATTTAAAGCCTTCATAATTATTTTGAGCCACCTCATGACAATGCTTTGTATAATAATCAAATCCGCCCAGATAAATTAAAAAACTGCGGGGTTTACCTTCAATATTAGCTCCCGTATACCAGGAATCACCTTTGACGTAAAGTGTTGTGTTAGCAACCTCTCGACAATGCTTGCTCCAAGCTTCTTCGGCTTCTTTATGTGGTTCCACAAGGTCAATGTCATGCTCACGCAAGTAATCGATACATTGTGCAATCCATTCTACATGCTGCTCAATAGCGATTGGCATATTCACGAGGACAGATGGACTTTCTGGACCAGTAATCATAAATAAATTAGGAAAACCTGCTGTTGTTAGTCCGAGATATGTTTGAACAGAAGCACCATCCTCCCATTTTTCCTTTAATGTCTCACCGTTCCTTCCCCTTATATCAATTTTAAATAATGGTCCTGTCATGCCATCATAGCCTGTTGCAAAAATGATACGATCTAAATCGTAATGTTCATCCGTCGTTTGAATACCTGTTTCTGTTATTTTTTTGATAGGTGATTCTTTTACATTCACCAGTACAACATTCTCCCTGTTGTAGGCTTCAAAATAATCACTATCTAAAACCTGTCTTTTCGTGCCATACATATACTTCGGACATAATTTTTCTGCTACCACAGGGTCTTTCACAATTTGTCGTATTTTAGAGCGAATAAATTCCGCTGCTTTTTCATTGGATTGTTCATTTGTTAACAAATCATCATAAGTGGCTGCGAAGGCAAAACCACCTTGTGCCCAAGCTTCCTCAAAAACCGTCATCCTTTTATCATCACTATCCTCCATTGCAGATTGCTGATTTTGTGCAAAAGGTGTACCTGATATAGAATTTCTCATCGACTGCTTTAAAGCTTCGAAATTTTGCTTGGTTTCTTTGATAAAGTTCTCATCATATGGATGATTACGAGCTGGAATCGTATATTGTGGTGTCCGTTGAAATACAGTAAGCTGCTCTGCTTCTTTCGCAATTACAGGTATGGCTTGAATACCACTGGAGCCTGTCCCGATAATTCCTACTCGTTTCCCTGTAAAATCAACCTTTTCATGTGGCCAATGCCCCGTGTGATACCAATTTCCGCTAAACTGTTGCAGTCCTTGAATGTTAGGAACATTGGCAGCAGACAGACAGCCTATTCCTGTAATAAAATACTTTGCTAAGATGTGCTGTCCGTCGTTTAGATAAACAATCCATTTATGACGTTCCTCATCAAAATGTGCTGCAGTGACCCTTGTATTAAATTGGATATCCGTTCGCAATTGAAAGCGATCTGCCACGTAATTTAAATAACGTAATATTTCCGCTTGTTCTGGAAATCTAGATGTCCAAGTCCATTCTTCATACAACTCTTTTGAAAATGTATAGTTATAATAGATGCTTTCTATATCACATCTAGCGCCCGGATAACGATTCCAATACCAAACACCGCCTACACCATCTCCAGCCTCGCATACAATGGTAGAAAAACCTTTACTCCTCAGCTGATGTAACATATACAAGCCTGCAAAGCCAGCGCCTAAAACAACTGCATCCACCTCTTTAATTGTTTGGCTATTCACCCACTACACCCCTCACTCCAATAAATTATTAAATACAAATACAAGAAAATACTGGATTTCCTTAGCTTAAATACTACAACTTACAGAAAATATTGAAAATTCCTTATTTTAAGCGTAGTATATACTTAAAAAAGGGGATAGGTCATGTCCAATCTTTATACCATTCAAAAACGTTTCGACACGGTACAAAGTTATGCCAATCATGAAGAGCTGTTGATACATATTTTGCAGGTATATTTAGATTCTTTTCCTATCAAAGATGCCTACTTATTAAGGTATTCTCCAATAGGCTTTGTAGCTGAAGGAATCATTTTTTTGAATGAATCTGGAGGTAGTCATATCGGTGAAATTCGAGAGGAGATTCGTAGCTTCCCTATTATTTATGCTGCTATTGAGGACAAGAAGGCTAAATTTTGTACAGGAATGGATTATTTAAAAAATATAAGTATTAAATATTCTATTCCCTCACAAAATAATTCATTTTTAATCATTCCCATCTTCATTGGCCAATATGTTTTCGGCTATATTTGTAGTACACAATTGGAAGAGGAAATCGCTATAAATGAAAAGCTATTGGATGACATGACAGCTTTTGGAAATGTTATTGGTCAGCTTATCATGCAAGCTAGAAATAGCAAAAAGGAAGGCCTTCTTAGCAAACGTGAGCTGGAGGTGATGAGACAGGTAGCACAAGGGGGAAGTACGAAGGAAATTGCAGATTTTATGGATTTAAGTGAATTAACTATTACCCAATATGTCAAATCTGCTATCAAAAAATTACATGCCAGAAATCGTTCTCATGCCATTAGCATTCTTTATCAAGAGGGAATTATTCTATAAAAATTCAGGGGGAGCATGCAACTCCCCTCGATTACTACACAAGTATGCTCTGCATCCATTGCATAATGCAACAATTTTCTTAGACTCAAATGTCTTCGCTTTAACAACTTTATTACCCCCAGTAGGCCCTCATTAAATCTATTGACCATGCTGGCTGTTGAACATCCTTTTTAGGTAAAAACTCTTTCATCACAGGCTTTATATCTAGTATAGGTGTGCCATCAATGGCATCTAGCCCTTGGACGATTAATGCTCTTGGTTTGACCTCTAATAACTCAACGATTGTACTTCCTAATTTATTGGGTCTATTCTTACCCCTTTGCGCGAAAATGCCGACCTCGGGATAATTTTGATAATTTCTAGGATGTCTCGCCTCATATTGGATATGGTCGTCTGTAACTTTATCAAAATAAAAAATAATTTCTAGATGAGAAAAATCTCCTATTCCTTTTAAGGATGCCTCCTGGATATGATCAGCAAGTTCAATAGTTGAAATAATCTCTCCCCAATAATCATCTTTGATCATTTGCCGATTGTTATAAACTGTAGCGATTGATTGAACGATATATTGCATGTCTTTTATCTCCCATCTTTTCGAATGTTTAATAATACGGACTTTAATTCCAGTATATACAAAATAGACAAAAAAAAGATGATTAACCTCGTTAATCACCTGACGTCCCATAATCTTTAATGGTTACATTCACTTCACATGTGATTGGAACCTCACTAAATGTTTGATCCCAATCTTTTTTTATTTTTTGCCATACCTTTGGATAATCTATTCTTATTTTATTGCCAAATCCAGCAACATCCGTTTGAAATTCATGTTGCGTTTTTTCCAAAACCTTCTTCACTAATCGTTCAATCTCTTTTTCAAATACTTTCTCCGCTTTTTTCAAAAATCGATTGTCAAATGCCTTATCTGATAGGACCCAATGTTCAGAGATTCTACCCTCTGTTTGAATTTTTATGGTAAAAGAGATTTGATCGTCCTTTATGAGAGGAATAATTTTACTTTTAGCTGAAATAATTTCATAGATAATGGGTGCCCCTGACTCCTCATCAAAGCCTTTGACTAAACCACCTTTCCCTTCGCCTGTTATCCATGCAATTCCTTCCAAGTCACTTTCATTTAAAAAGCCACGCAACTTTTTCGTTTTGCCTTCAATGACAGCAGCTCCTGCAAACCTTACTTCCCCATCTTCCGCTAACACATTTTGCAATAAAAAGCTTGAGTCTGAATAGAGCTTTCCTTCTAACTTGGCAACGGTCATCGGTGGTAAAATCTTAGTCGTCCTTTCATGCCCCTCCATCATTTCCACTAATTGAAAAGCTGGAATTTTCGTTGGTTCATTCGTTTCAAGTGCCTGACTTGCACGATTTTGAGCAATAAGGAGCAGGCCACTCGGTCGTATTTCTAATTCTCTTAGAAAAAAATCTAGTGTTTGTTGAAGATTGACGGTACTGGCTAAATCTTCCCCAATAATAATCACTTTGGAATGTTCAGCAAAGGAGCGTTTATCAACTTTTAGAAGCATATTTCGTAATGTTGGCAACACCGCATCGCCCGTTTCAGTGACATTTTTATATGCTTTTTCAGGTAAGGTACCCTCTTTCGTTCCAGAAACTGTTGTCTCTGATGTAATGAATTGATTGGTAATTGTTAGCAGATCCCTATTTGCATATCTAGCATCTTGTTGCTCCTCAGAAGATACATCACCTGTTTCTAAATCCAATGATGTGCCTACAATAATACCTAAATCCTCAATCTCTTTACTACTCCAGCAACCAGTAAGAAGAAAGGATACAGTCATTAATAGAAGGTATCGGATATATTGATGTTTTCGCTTCATGCTTTATTTCCTCTCCATTTCGATATAAGGAGTAAAATTATAGGTACGGCACCAAATAAAATTAGTGCAGCATGGCCAATCTTATCGCCAAATGTAAAAAGATCATTAATATTTTTTGGCGTCATCGCAATGATATAAATAATCGGTAATAATCCGTATAAGAAAGGATTCATACTTTTCTTAAAAAGTTGAGCTAATCCTAAAGCAGCTGCATAATAGGTAATCGAGAAGGTAGCAAATATTTGCATAATCCAGATGACCAGTAAAAACGACTCAAAGCGTTCAAAAATTAATCCAGGAATTTCAAAACTTCGCATCAATTCAATCGTGGGCCATGTCCTTGTCATAACCCCTTCAATGGATAAAGCTCCAATAACCATAACAACTGTAATAACATAAAAAAGTAAAGGAATCGTTATGCCCACTAGTACAACCTTTACAGCTTTTGATTTATCTGATGGATACATAAATGCTACTATAAGCAGCATAATTTCAGGACCTAAAAATGCCAGTGTCGCTGTTTTGATCCCCTTTAACATGGGTACAACACCCAAACCTAATACTGGTCTAAGATTATCGATTTCAAAGATTCCTAAGCTTAAAAAGGCCACGAGCAAAAAAATCACAAAGGTTATAGGGAAAATGATTTCAAACAAACGAGCAATTGTATTGATGCCACCACTAATCAAATAAATCCCTACCCACAAAAAGGGCAAAATGATAGCCCATGTAGGTGTTCCTTCTAATAAGAAGAGAGAGGTTACTTCAGCCATTATGCGAACCTCAAAAGCAGAAATGGTAAAAAAGTAGACAATTACACATATACTTATGAATGAGCCCAACCATTTCCCTATAATATCTTGATTGTATTGATAAAATGTTTTGTCAGGATATTGTTGGCTTAGCTTGACAATAATTACGCCCGCAATCATGGCAACAACCCCACCTAAAAAAACACTAATCCATACATCCGGCGTTTTTACTTTTTCTACAGATGCACGAGGTAAGGTAAGAATTCCAGTGGCAAGAATATAGTTAATAATAATAACAACTGCTTGTGATGTCGTTATTTTATCTTTTAAAGTGCTGTTCATGGCTGTTTTTCTCCTTTCCTCTTATTTCCCTTTGCGGATAGAATCTTTTGGCTTTAATAATCTCGGACGATGTTTCATCACCCTGAACGGCATACGAACCATAAAGTCTTTCCAGTCACCTGCTCTATACGGAACAGTAGGACTAAGATATGGTACGCCGAAGCTCTTTAGTTTCACTAAATGACTGCAAAGGAATAAGAAAAATAGGATGATGCCATATAGTCCAAATAAAGCAGCAGAAAACATTGAGACAAATCGCAGCATTCGTAGCGTGATGCCAGCATTATATTGAGGAATAGCAAAGGAAGAAATCGCCGTTAGTGCAACAACAATAACCATAATTGGACTAACAATTCCTGCCTGTACTGCTGCTTCTCCAATGACAAGCCCCCCAACAATTCCCATTGTCGGACCAATCGGCTTAGGCAAGCGAAGGCCCGCTTCTCGTAGTATTTCAATGGCAACCTCCATAATGAGAGCTTCGATTAATGCTGGGAAGGGTACCCCTTGCCTTGTCCCCATCATGGACAACGCTAGTTTAGTGGGAATTAACCCCTGATGAAACGACACAAAAGCAATATACAAGGATGGTCCAAATAAAGTGATACCTGCAGCAAAATAACGAAGCAAACGGATAAGAGAGCTAGGCAACCAACGTTCATAATAATCTTCTGGTGATTGCAATAACATATTAAATGTGACAGGTACAATTAAAGCAAAGGGAGTGCCGTCTAATAGAATTGCAACTCGTCCTTCCAGTAAAGCTGCAACAACACGATCAGGACGCTCGGTACTCTGTACTTGCGTAAACGGACTAAGATAATTGTCCTCAATCAATTGCTCAATATAACCTGATTCAGCTACATCATCCAAATTGATTGTTTCAATCCGTTTCCTCACCTCTTTGACGAGATCAGGTTCCACAATTTCATCTATATAGGCTAAGACTAACTGTTTTTTTATTCGCTCCCCCACTTCCATTTCAATAATAGATAAATGTTGGTTTTCACCATGTTGCCTCAATAAAGAAGTATTGACACTTAATTTTTCCGTGAAGCCCACCCTTGGTCCACGTACCAATGCTTCAGAAACAGGCTCCTCAAGATTTCGAGTCTTTCCATGTGCGGTACCAATGATAAATACACTCGGTATACCGTCAACAATTAATACAGTAGAGCCAGTTAATACTTTTCCCACGGAATTCATGACATTCGATTCATCTATAAGATCACTCACTGGTAGGATTTCATTTGCAATCAATTGTTGTAATTCATAACCTCTTATCAACGTGGAACTTTCTGAAAGTCCATTCATTAATGATTTTAAAATATGCTTGTCAATCAGCTCTTTATCGCATAACCCTTTAAGAAAAACGATGGCTGCACGATTACCAGTATTTCCAATATGAAATTCTCTGAAATGGATATCCCAATTATGACCAAGTTCTTTCCTCATTAGTAAGAGATCTTCACTGTAATTACCTGTAAATTGCTCTAACGTTTTTTGAATAGGTTTATGCACCGTCTCACTTTGATCACTATATTCTTTTATATCAATCTTGCCGTTGCCCTTTTTGACAATAAAAAAACCATTAAACAATTTGAAAATCAAATATGGAATGAAAAATGCTAAAAAGCCCTGAAAAAAAACTTGCCAATGCGGCACATAGGAAATCACCTTTTCCCACATATTGATCACCCTCTTTAGTACAATCGTACAGAGTATCCCTACATGTTTTTAGCATTATCTAAGCAACGGCATTTTAAACTTCTAATCCCCAACATTCTTCACAAAACAAGACATCTGATCTTTGACAGCCATAAAAAAACCAGCCTCAAATAATTTGAGAACTGGTATTAATAAATTGTTATAGTATTGGATAAGCTGACTTGTCTTTCCTAAGTATTCTTCAATATCGATTCTACTTACTTTCTAAATCCAATTTTCTTTAACGACATTGATTTCATGCGTTATGAGCAGGACTCCCCATTCCCCTCTCATGCCTTATTTCCACCTCTAATGTTTAGGATAAATGAAATCTATTAAATAGGATATGGTATACTAGCTACTATGAAAAATTAGAAGGTGAAATTTATGCTAGAAGTCAGTGAAAGTAAATTAGCACAATATAGTCTACATTTTGTGAGCGAAACACTTATTTTAGGAGAAGAAGCCTTGTCTCAACCCGAAGTCATGCTAGAAGCAGCCTTTACACAGCTTGCATTTAGTAAAATAGATATGGAGCAGCAATACGAATTTTTCCATGAAACCAATATTGAGCTTAATGAAGTTTTTACGTATTCTAAGACTATTTTTGAACAGAACAGTAACTTTCTAGAACAGTCACAAAATATGGCTAGGCACTTACATAGTGTCTCACAACATCCAAACATCAAAAGCGGTGAACTGTTTATTGGTTTGTTCGAAAATTGTTTACTATTGAATGAGGCTAAAAAAGTTATTGCCATTGTCAAAATTGATGAAAAAGAAATATTTTTAGATGTAAAAAATGACCACAATCAAATGATTATCAACGGCGTTGATGGTATTAACGTCAAGAAAATAAATAATATGGCTATCATTGTTGATATGGGACCAGATCAAGCACCTGCTGTGTTTATGAAAACGAAACGTAAAGAAGATATTGTTTATTGGCAAGAACGATTTTTAAAAATTAAAGCAGCAGATGAACATTATCATAAAACGGATTTAGCATTAGCTGAATGTAAAAAATACATCTTAAAGGAAGAAAATTATACAAACACGGAGAAGCTGGGACTTCTGAATAAAACACTAGATTATTTTAGAAATGAAGAGGAGTTTCAAGTAAACCATTATATCGACACCGTATTTGAGCAAGCAGATGCTAGCCAAAAAGATATCATCATCAACTCAGTCAAACCCTATGAAACAGTCATTTCGGACAGTGCTTTAGAAAAGGCTGAGAAGAAGTATAAACGTAAAATCAAACTGGATGCCAACATTGAAATACAAGTAAATATTCAACATATCGATCAAATAGATGAGCTGATTGAAGTTGGCTATGATGAGGCAACGAATCGTAAATTCTATAAAATCTATTTCCAGGATGAACAGTAGAAAGGGCATTCACTTTTTATGAAAGCTGATTTAACATAAACAAATAAAAAATAATGATTCCCATTTCAGACTACCCGCTGTCCTGTGGATTGGCGTTAAGCTACTTCCTTCGCTATCTTGAACTGACCCCAAAAATTTGAACTTTTAAGAAACTCTTCGAAACTCAACTGGACTTTTTCCGTTGAGTTTTATTTTTATCCGCTCATGATTGTAGTAGTGGATAAAGTCTACTAACGCTTTTTTGAATGCTTCGTAGTTCTTAAACGTTGTTGCGTATAGAAATTCTGATTTCATAATGCCAAAAAAGCTTTCTATCACGGCATTATCTAAACAATTTCCTTTCCGTGACATACTTTGCTTGATTTCATGTGTTGCCAATAACGCTTTAAAACGTGGTATTTGATATAACCATCCTTGATCAGAATGGACGATTAAGCCACTCTTTTTCGATAACTTTGTATACGTAAATGCCTTCTTAAAAGACTGTTGAACTAACTCAAAATTAGGTGATTTTGATACCTCATACCCAACGATTTCTCGATTGAATAAATCTAATACAGCGGATATATAGATTTTTTGACCGTTTATTTTAAACTCCGTTACATCGGTTACCCATTTCTGATTGGGTGCAGTGGCTTCAAAATCACGTTGGATGACATTCTCTGCGACATAGCCGACTGTCCCTTTATACGAACGGTATTTTTTAGGGCGTACCGTCCCTTTTAAGCCCAATTCTTGCATCAATCGTTGGACCGTTTTATGGTTGATGAAAAACCCTTCATTTCGGAGGGCTAAACAAATACGACGATAGCCATAACGCCCCTTATGGTAATGAAAAAGCGTCTGAATTCGTTCTTTGATCGCCTGATATTTATCTGGTTTTACCCATTTTTGGAGATGATAATAATACGTACTTTTCTTAAGTTTCGCGACTTTTAATAGAGCTTGAAGAGGAAAATCCAACCTTAGCTCATCAACAGCTCTTACTTTTTCTTGGATTTGAAGGCATCCTTTTCTTGAACTAAGGCTTTCAACTTTTTTAAATAGGCATTTTCCATCCGTAAATACTCAATTTCGGCTTTTAACTCATCCGTTGTTTTTCCATTTAAATCGGACGAAGGTGGTTGTTTTTTTGGCATTGATTGGCGCTCCTTTTCTACTTGATAGAGCACCTCACCAGCCGTTGACATCCATTGTTTTTTCCATCTCCGAACGGTTTCACGGGAAGGAATATTAAACTTCGCAGCAGTCTGAAGGAGCGAATCGCCCGTCTCTATCAGGTGTTGAATTACTTTTATTTTAAAAGAATCTTCGTAATTCGTGAACCCTTGAGGACGAATAATTCCTTCGATGCCATGATAGCGATATAATTCAATCCATAATCGAATGTACTGTCGATCCCTCTGTAATCGATTGGCAATCTGATACGTACTTTCTTTTTCTTCAAAGTAAGCTAGAACTGCGGCTAATTTTTGTTCATCAGAAATCACTACCTGCACCCCCTATAGTAGATTTTTAAGTCCAATATTTTGGGTGCAGCTCATCTCTACGTGCAGGGTCTCAAAAAGGCTCGCTTACCCACTGAAATCGGTAGAATTTCACTATAGTCAGTAGTAGTGGAACATTTTAAACATTAGAATTCAATTGATGTTCATCAGAAAGTGCTCCTAAAGCTAACAATTAGGAGCACAAAGCTAAAACCATCATACTCTGCACTAATGCCTTCGTTACTCGTGCAATTCCAAGGACGTACTAGGTCGTAACGGAAAACGCTCCTCTCCTTGCAGAATAGTAACGTTCAGTTCTCTTTCTCCCTATAGAAAACACTTTCGTCATGTCCTTGTACATATACTCCTTCCTTCAATCTAAATAAGACCCAATCTTTTGTGTAAGTTGTACTGTAAATAATGGCTATTTTTCAAAGCAATCGGGTACTAAAAAAGAGAGGGCATGTCTTGAACTCCGCTCTTTTGATTTCTTTAAAAATTTTTAAAAAAGATAAAACCTTTTCAATTGGTAAAACGTCTAATTATTGGTAACACAAGTTAACCTAAAGGAGAATTGATAAACATGAAAAAACCTGTTAAAAAAACATGGCTATTGGCTTCAGCACTAACACTAGGAATGGCTGTATTAACACCGCTGCAAGCTGGTGCAACATCTGTGGAAACAACAAATAATGTCATAATGCAAATAGAACAAAAAATACAAGGTACCGTTAAATATTTTGGTGGTGATGGCCTTACTATCAAAGGTACAGATGGCAAAAATTATTATATTGGGTTACACAAATTCTCTGATCAGCAAATCGAGCAATTGAAGCTAGTGGAAGGACAGGAAATTTCAGTTGAAGGTAGCATTATAGAGGATTACTCGGACTTCTATACCTTTGATGTGTACAAAAAATCACTACCTAAGGGCGTAACGAAAGAAGAGTTAATCCAATTAGAAAAACTCTTTCATGACATGAAAAAAGCAGGAAAAGAAGAGAATTATGAGGAAATGGAACGTCTCTATCAAGCGATGGATAACATCACAAGACCCTATGAATTAGCAAACTGGCAACCTGAGCCGTTTGAAGAATTTATCAATGAAGCAGCATTTACTGAAAAGAACATTGTTATTAAAGCTCAAGATAAAGAGCAGTTGAAAACTCTTTATACAGAATGGATAAAATTCACAAAAGAAGATAAAACGGAAATGGCACAAGAAAAAATAGATAAAATTTACACGATCCTTGAGCCGTATCACCAAGAGCTGTATCCGCCACTAACGTTTGAGCAATACATGGCGGACATGGAAGTAGATTTGACAAAAGAGGAACTCGCAGAGTTAAAATCTATCTATGATGAAGCTCAAAAAGCAGATAAAGATAAAAACGAAGAGTTATCAATGAAGCTTTGGGATCAATTCTACGAAAAGTTGAACTCACATTTTAAATATGAACAAATTTCCTTTGAAGAATATATGGCTGATATTGAATTCGAAATTAGTCAATCGGATTACACAAAATTAAAACAACACTATGAAAAAGCTGTTACCCTTGAGAAAGATGGGGAAGAAGAAAAAGCTGGTGAGCAATGGGAAGCCTTCTATAAAATTTTAGATCCTTATTATGAGGCCAATAAAGATATTCTCATCTCTGCATCTAAACTCATAATTAATGGGCAAGATTTACTTCCAGAGCAAACTAAATAAATTTTATTGGGGCTCTCCTATTGATATAGGAGTAGCCCTTTTTGAGTTTTCTGATGTGACAAAATTGTCATGTTATCCCTCGAATAGTCATGCTAATCGATGGTTTGACCATATTTTGGTTGTTATAGTAATCCATGTTGTAACAAATATATTTCATTCTAAGGAGAAAACAACATGACACGATTAATGAAAAAATCGATGATGATTGCTGTAATATTGATCTTTTATATTTTGATACCCAAATTAGTACAGGCTGCATCAAATGATACAATTAGGAAAATTGATCAATTTATTGAGGAACAGCAAACCATTAGCGAAATCCCAGGCCTTTCGGTAATCATTGTTGATAAAGGGAAAACGGTATATCAAAAGGGCTTTGGTTTTGCAGATATGAAAACAAAAACGCCTGTCACTTCTCATACCCTTTTTGAGCTAGGCTCCACCTCTAAAGCATTTACGGCGCTTGCTATTCTGCAATTAGAAAATCAAGGTTTGTTAAAACGCTCTGATAATGTTCAAAAATATATCCCTTGGTTATCATTAGCCTATAAAGGGGAGGAACAGGTCATGACAATTCAGCAGTTATTGTCACATACAAGCGGAATTCCCTCTAATTCAATTACTCGTATTCCAGAAAGCACGGCTGATAACGCCCTTGAGCTAACGGTCAAAACATTACTGGATCATCCATTAAATCGCAAACCAGGTAGCTCCTTTGAATATGCAACGATTAATTATGATGTCTTAGGACTAATTATTGAGCATGTTTCGAAACAGCCATTTGATCAATATATCCAGCAAAATATTTTACAACCTATTAACATGGATCAATCTTTTGTAGGGGTTCATCAAGTACAATCTAGTAATATGGCTTCTGGTTATAAAATTGGCCTTATGAGAGAGCAGGCATATATACCACCTGTCTACAGTGGGAATATCCCTGCTGGCTATATCATCAGTAACGCCAATGATATAGCGAGATGGTTGAAATTACAGTTAGGAAACAGCGAAATCTATTCACTCAGTAACAATCTCATTCAAGAATCCCATATTCCCGATCAAACAGTGGAGCCTTTTGATACGAATACTTTTTATGCAAACGGTTGGGCAGTTGTTGAAAAGGACAATAAACCATATATTTACCATGCTGGTGAAAATCCAACCTTTACTTCATATTTCATCATGCAACCAGATGAACAAATAGGCGTAGCTATTTTAGTCAATATGAATACAAGTTTTACAACAGCGATTGGACAAGGGGTCATGGATTTATGGGAAGGCAAAACGATTCAAAATCAACATGTTAGTAGCTATCAAAAGCTAGATAAAATTGTAACAATTATAAGTGCTATCGTCATCGCAATTAGTATTTTCTTCTGTTACCTATTATTTAAAAATATTCAAAGCCTCTATAACAAGCAACGTGGTTTGGCAAAATTAAATTACAAAAGAATATTCCTTTTATCTGTACATATTGTACTCGCTACTACACTACTGGCCGCGATATTTTTTACGCCCACTATTTTACTCGGTGGCCTAAATTGGACATTTATCAAAGTTTGGGCTCCCACTTCTATTACGATATTGTTGTATAGCACCATTGTGGCAAGTTTCCTCTATTTTTCACTAGGGTTTACACTCATTGCTACAAAAAAGAAAATCTAGATAACGCCTACATTTTCGATGAAGAAAAGAAGGATAGTTCGTCACAATCAATGGATATATTTCACACATTTAAATGATAGATAAGAATTTTATCCATCTATTTTCATTGTAGGTTGAAAATTAAATGGTAGGTCCAAACAGGAAAGGTCACCTCTATACTTTTTAAGATTCTATTCGTAATGCTGAGGAGATGACAGAAGACTTTCACCTGCGCAAATTAAAAAGGCAAAAAGAATGGGTAGTCTTATGAATTGAACGATGAATGGTAAGTTGGTTCGCCCATATTGCACTAACACTAAATAATAATAAAAGCGGCGTTTTTGAAACTTGACATTTATTTTTTTATAAAAGCATCACCGCTTCATTTAAGCTAAAACACTAGCTACAATTCTGGATTGGGTCATTATAGAATAATCAATTAGACGAATACCCCTCTCCTTTCAATATCCCCACATACAATAAATTGAAGAAAGGAGAGGTCACAATGGGATACTTTGGAAACACAGGCGGTTTTAATTGTTGTTACGGAGGCTATAGTCAAGGCTTTGGTCAAGACTATGGCGGAGGTTATTGCATGGACTACGGTAAAAATAATAGTTCCACATTCGTTTTAATTGTTGTTCTATTTATTCTTTTAATTATTGTAGGCGCAACTTTCGTGCAAAAAGAATATTAATATGAATCATCTTTCACTGTAAGAAAACGAATATAAGCTAGTGCCTTCATTATTGGCAACTATCGATCATGTCGTTACTCAGCACCATAAGAAAAGGGTCACCTCCAGCTGGTGACCCTTTTCTTATGGTGAGAACATCTTGTTGATGTCATTATAAAACTTGCCTCGTAAAATTTTGTTAGTCCACAATTAGGGAAAAAGCCAGTTCTTTTCCCAGCTTTTCATCGGACTAGGCGTCTTTTTTAAGGAAATGCTATTGTTCTCACTTCAATTTTCGTTAGTTCAATATAACCAATAAGCTAGACATAATTGAATAAAATGCTAGAAATTCCAGATGAACAATTCGAGGAAAGTTTTATATTGAAAGATGGCAGAGAAAAATAGAACAGATGGCAAATAAAGTCGCCTGTTTTCATTTCTTGCTTTTCATCATAAATAAATCTTGCTATCATTTCTTTATTTCCAGCAGGTAAAGTCGTAAAATCGGGGAAAATCTATAGTTTATTGAAGAAATCCGGTAAAAAGGATGAGGTAAATGCATTAGCAGGATTAGGGAAAGTTCAAAAGTTTAATAGCAGAGGAATCTTAATGGATGGAAATTCTAAGACTGGATGGCAACATATTGATAAAAGACATGTGTCAGGAACTGCTGCTACAAAAGGGACAACACTTTTTCCAAAACACCTTGGTGAGGCGAAAATTAAAAATTTAATTATGGAGTCTCTAGAAAAAGGACAATTAGCAAGTGTTAATCCAAAAGATGATACTATGGTATATAAATATAAACCTAATAAATATGGTATTGATGAAATGACAACAGTTGTGACAGATAATTATGTTATAAAAACTTCTTACCCAACCAGTGGGAAATCAGTCATCACTAAAAAATAATTAAAGGAGAGCACTACATGCGAATAAAATTTAATGTCGATGAAGATATATTCGTTTTAAAAAACGAGGATCTTGGTTATGATTACTATTTCGATAGTTATTTAGAAGTATTAGTTAGTGATGGAGATGTCGAAGAATTACTCTTTTCTACAACTATGCACAGTACTATTGTAATTGAATTAAATGAGTTATTAATACGACTTCATCAAACAAATGAAGTACAAAAATTAGACCCATTTGGAAACGCTAATATTATTAGCTTTGAAAAGAAAGGTCATAATCTCATTATTACGAACTACAGTCAATTATCTGGTAATAATGAATGGGTACATACTTTCGATTTATTCGATTTTACAAGTGCTTATATTAATGAATTAAAGAGATATTTAAATTCTTTGATGGCGGTAGATAGTAATGTAATAAAATATAAAAGTTTTGTATATCTTAAAGAAGGGTTAGACTCATTACAAGCAATTAATTAATAATAATGGAGTAATTCCCTTCCAAAAACAGAGAATCATATGAACTAACCCCATAAAAGTCAGATACTAATTTAAACTTTTATGGGGGTTTTTTTATTCAAGTAGTCTAGCGATACTGCATCTATGATTGAAATTGCGAAAAATAATCTTAAACCTTCTAGCTTTCCTTTAATCAGTTCATTTTTTGTCAAACCAAGCTTTATCGACTGCTTGCTGTAATCTAGTAAGGAGCGAGAATGGAAAGGGTATACTTATCTATTCTCAACTGAGTTTGGTAAAGCTTATCTTCGTTACTCCTTCAGTAGTGATGGGATTGTATTATAAAAAAATCCAGATTCATGTTATCGATTAACGACACACTTTTGCTAATTTATATAAATAGTTATTTAATCAAGAAGCAAGAATGTAAAAACTATTTGATAATTAAAGTTATCTTATAAACATATTGTAAGGCTTTATATACTTGTTCCATCCGTAAAGATTATGGATTTAATTTTATAGTTAAAAGTCATATTCTCAAATGGTAAATTATAAAAGCGCATATCTACATCATTGAATTGATTTAAATCAACAGCAGTATTAAAGTTTGTAGAACCATTTGCAGGAATAACATCCCATTCATATTTCATTGCTGACTTGTATACTAACTCGCCGAACATATCATAAAAATATGTTTCTGCTAAAAATCCTTTAATGTCTTTATCTGTGTGATTTATATATTTCATAATAAAATTTAATTCATATCCATAGACATTATTATCAGTACTAGGATCTCTAGGAATAACATCTTCTAAAACTACTGTCAAAGATGTATTTAAATGATTGTCTTCATCAGTCTCTTCATTAGTGGAAGCTTTCTCGATAGCTAAATTATCTTGATTTGTTGTTACTGCTTTTTCCTCTTGATGTAAATTCTCTACTTTTTCTTGTTCATTCTCACCTGATTTATCAACACGCTCTTCTTTCTGATTACATGCTGATAGAATTAAAATATACAATAAACATAGTAATAATAACTTTATTTTACTCTTTTCCATAATAATTCCTCCATATATGTATTAATCTATATGGTATCATAATTAGGAAATTCCACTCAATACAAAATAATCATTTTAAGTGTTAATAGTATAAATCAAATTAAAAAAATGTCCTTGCAATAAAGCTAAATAACTAGGAAAAGAAAATATGACATCTACATTGCATTTATAAATATAGCTAAGCTACTTTCCCAAAGAATGAACTTATTTTAAACAAGTAAATTTTTCACTATACCTTAGCAAACTTTTTTAATATGTTATTAATCTTAACAAAGCATATTCGTCTACACATATTGTTTTCTCATGAACGTAGCAAACGATATTTAAAATGACTACTATGTTATTTGAAGAAGATTTATTACCATCTAGATGGCTTCACGCTAAATGTTTTTTATCCTCCTTGTCGAAGAGTTGTGTGCCGAACAAAACTATACTATTAGATACTTTTGAGGTAACTGTAGCTACCTTGAAGCTTGATTGCTTCCTATTTTAGGAGATATAAAGATAAGTTGAACAGCCTTGTATTACTCTCATGTCTGGCTCAAACGATCGTCGATTTGGATTACTGTTCGAATAGTTGCTGTCTCTTTTTAACATAGTAAAAAGCACCCAAATAGGAGTGCTTAATACAATAAATAGCTATCTAATTATTTGTTCATACGTTTTCCCTTTTACAGTAATTATCGCTTTAAGCGGCTTCCCATCCTGCTCTACTTGTTCTGGAACGGAAGCTAAAAAATGTAGTGTACCATTTTTCAGAGGTTCAATTGATGTAATATTTGTAAACGTGAAATCTGATCCACCTCGATTTTCTATTGTTGAAAAAGTCTTGTATTCGTATTTTCCATCATAAATAATTTTTACATCTACAAATTCATTAGATGTTTGACCTGTTGTTAGTAAACTTTTTACTAAAATAATTGTATCTAAGTATACTTCCCCCTCCTCTTCATTTTTGTAATATGTATACACAGAACTTGGATTTGGTGGTGAAATTTGTTTACCAAAAATATTGTTGTTAATTGTGATTTCTGCATAATTATCAACTACTAACACATTACCTTTAGTAATCGTCAGAACTTCCTCTACCTCTGGTTCATTTTCTTCATTATTTTCAGATGCCTTAACTTCTTCCTCTGCATTTTTCTCAACAGACTCTTTTGTTTTGTTATCTGAACTGCTGTTTTTATCACTTTGACCACAAGCTACCAATAAAATAGACACCAATAATAATAATCCTAGCTTTTTCATGACAACTCCTCCTGTATATTAGGTGCTCTTCAAGTTACTTATCGTTATTTTCATTTAATTCATCTGGATAAACCATAGTATCAAATACTTCTCCATTTGATTCATCTTTAATATATACTGTGACTTTATAATGTTCAACGTCTGCACCGTTAAATAATTGGTAGTACATGCCTGCTAAAGCAAGCCCAAAGGATGCCAGTGCATCGAAACTACCTTCAAACTTTTCCTTATTTACTGTGAGTGTAAACTCAGAAAAAGATTTGTTATAAGCCACATCATTTATAGAAGCAAAATCTTCACTTGTTTTAAGTTCTTCTACACTTTTTACTATTCTTTCTTTTAATTCCTTCATCATTTTTTTGTGCTCGGATTTAGACATTTTATAAGTTAAAGATCCATCATCATTCTTAATAACTTCCTTAATTCCACTATTTTTTGCCTCCGAAATAATAGAATCTATGTCTTGTCCCTTGTAAAGTGTAGCCGGTATGGTAACTTCAACATTTAAAAGTCCTTTATCCACTTTTAATGTTTCTTCTGATGCTTTATCAGCACCTTCTTTTTTCTTACCACTATCATCACCTTGGCTACAAGCTACTAACAAAATACCTAATAGCAAAATAAGTGGTAAAATAAGCAATTTTTTCATTTATTCAAACTCCCTTCTCCACAAATATACATGGATAATCGAGGTAATTCTATGATTATTTTCATATTTCTACATTTTTTACTCCTATCAATAAAAAAACACCCTCATGCGAGAGTGTCTGATATCAAAGCTATTTTTACTTTTTCTATCCATTACTATGTTTTCATTTTCCTCTATCTAAAACCTATTTTTATAGCTTTTTATCAATCGGTATATTAAAAACTTATTAAATCTTTCCATCTATTTATATTTATTTGGTCCCTACCTCTAACCCTTCAATGATGAAGAGAGACCCCGTCTAATTAGGTTTGCAGAGATAGGCTCTCTTCCCATCTCTCTAGCCCAAATTGATAACTGTCCTATATGATGGATTTCATGTGCAATCGTATGGCGAATGACTTCACCCCATATATGTGTCTCAATCCTTCCATCTGCTAATGTATTATGGAGTAAACGCTCTTCCATACTGTCGTCCCATTGGTTTACAAAGTTTTTTACTTCTAAATGAAATTCAGCTTCCAATTTACGAACCTTTTCCAAGCTATTATATTCCTCAAAACTCTCCTGAAAATCAGTTTTACCTTGTAAAAGTCGTATCCAACTCCATTCGACATCAATTATATGGAAAAGTGTATGTAATATACTTCCCATTCCACCAGGTCGGTTTTGCAAAAGCTCTTCTTCACTCAACTCGTCGCACCAACGAAACCAGTCTTCTCTTACCATCCAATTATATTTAAAAAGTAATTGCAAAAAAGTTCCTCCTTAATTAAAAATGATTGAGTCATCTCAACAAGTTACTACTTCTTCATATATAGTTAGGATTCCTTCTCTTTAATTCCTTCAAATGTGAGAAATTCGTACGCAAATCACGCTATAAATTATATAAAGGCACTGTTTGGGAACGTTTAAACCGTCGTTTCAGTACCGTATACCCTTCAAAAAGTCGTAACAGACATATAGACGAAAAAGCCTAATACTGGATTTATATAATGGTGAGATTATTGCTTTAGCATATCAAAATGCCCGACACTCGATTTTGTGATGGGTTAGTGCTCCTAATCATTCATGAACGTGTAAAATACCGTACGACCATTCACTCAGATCAAGCGTGGCATTATCAACATAATTCGTGGGGGCAAACATTAAAACAAAACAAGATTTTCCAAAGCATATCTCGTAAAACAACTTGTGCAGACAATGCCGCAATGGAGAACTTCTTTGATTTACTCAAACAAGAAATATATGACGGGGAAGAATGAATCTCCTATGAAGCGTTAAAAAAGAAAATAGAGAAGTTTATCGATTACTACAATAATGAACGAATTAAAACAAAAACTGGCTGGCTTGAGCCCAGTAAATTACCGAACTCATGCCAGCTAATTAGCTGCATAACTAAAACTTTAACATTAAAAGGTCACTACCTTTGGATGTGACTTATAATGATTAATCAAATTCTACAGTGTCTTGCACTACTGATACCTTATAAACATTTTTAGTATTAATTAATACTGTTTTATAATTTTCTGTTTCAGTAAATGAATACCAGGACTTCTCATTGAATCCATTAGTAATTTCTTCTGCAAAAGTTTCTTGTCCAATATTAGTCTTGATTTTATATTCTTCTTCACGACTTTCTTCAAAGTAAAACTTTACAGTATATTCATAATCCATTAACCAACACCCCCCATCTATCCATATCATGGGACAAATAGGATGGAAGTAATCAACGCTTTTGATCAATTCACACTGTTTTTTTGCGAACTTTCCTAGTATTAAGAAATTCATTTTCTTACTTATTTATTTTTATAAGTTAACAAAATAAAAACCACACTCTTTTTTGAATGTGGCTTTAGTATTTATTCATTAAAAAAATCACCTTTGAAAAAAGGTTTTATTCCAACTTCTCTAAATAAATATTTTATTGGATGGCAATCATTGACCAAATTTCTGTTGGGAATTAAAATTTCCTCCCTGAGTTCTTTAAATATTTCTGGATTAATTTCCGGAAACCATTCTTCATAACTCAAATGTTTATCTTTCTCTATCAGAAGTAAATAAACAACAATTATTTCAAACATATAAGGAAATTCTCGTTTAATATTTTGATAGTTATCTAACAATGAAGTTATATAGTCCTCAAAATTAAAAAATTTTGCTCCTTTTTCATTGTTATATTGTAAACGTTCCTTTTCAGGTTTAAAGACAAAAGTCGATTGATTATACCAGTTACCTAACATGCATGTAAAAAGTAGTAATGCATATTTTTTAGTTTCTTGATCCTCATCATTAAAATATTTAAAATATTCATCGTAAATATAACTCTTGGCAGTGGTAAAATACCCAATTTCAATCCCAGAAATAGTTTGTTTCACATTTTGTATAATTTTATTATTTCCCATCCCATAGTCACTTTCTTTAAAAATTTCCATAATATAGATTGTAACATAAATTTAAAATACAGGGAACATTGATACTATAATCCAATCATACTTTGAATATGACCCTGACCATGAACTCCCTTTTTGAATTGCAACCCTAACTCTTTGTCCTTCTTTAAACGAAACAAATTCTTTTGTATAACGATCTTTAACTGTAGGATCTTTTATCAATTCGTCTGTTCCATTTATTACTTCCATTGCAATATCCATAGTTTTTGCTGGATAATAAGCATATTTGAATTGTGTTTTCCATTCACTATTTACTTGAGTTTCATATTTTATTTTTCCCTTAGAAAATTTCATATGATACTCGTAAATATGACAATAACCGTAATTTCTAGTTTTAGCTGCTGGCATTACAATCTTTGAACCAGAGGATGAAGTAGCCACCTGATCTTTCATCGGCGACGCTGCTTTCATTGCCTCGCTCTCTTCAACAAAGTTTATTTCATCAGTTGGGATTTCGCCTTCAGGCACTTCTATAGGTTCAAAACCGTCAATTGGACTTAGGGTGTAAATACCACAGTAATTTTGTGCTTCTTTTTTTACTAACTCCGATAAAATATCCTCATTAGCTTTTGCTGTTACAGGAACTATCAATATAGTCATAAATAGAGCTATCAATAATCCACTAAATTTCTTCATTTTTTTCACTCCTTTATTTTTTCAACACAACATAATTGTATATTTTTACATAATATGTTTAAATAGTGTTTAATTATCTTTTATCAAATGACAAATAGTTACAATTAATAAAATGCCAAATAACCAATTTATTTCTAAAAAAGAACCTCCATCCTTTATATGATGAAGGTTCCTACATTGAATAATCTAATTATTTCAAATCAAAATTCTACTATGATAATATTTAACTTACAATAATGCATGACTTAAGTAGTGTTTAGTTATTATCACTTTATATTATCTTACTTGTCTTGAGGGGATAGGAGAGCAAGAGGAGAAGTGCTTGAAAAATACCTACTATAAAAAAAGGAGCTGCTTACTCAGACTCCTGATAAGTAGCTACCTTCTTGGTTCTGCCATTTCTAATTTGTATTTCTCAGTTGTTAATTCCATATCTATATATTTGCAAGTAAGATCTATTAACATTTTTAAATCTTGAACATCTTTATCTTGCCATTTTCTCTCATAATGAGTCTCATCATTACCTAACCATGCAGCTCTTTCTGTAAGAAAGACAATATTTTGGGAAGGAATATACTCCTTAATGCATGGCACTAGAAATTTCTTCTTGATATCCTCCTCATCTGATGGATTTAGCTTTATGGCATAGTCCTTTACTAAGAATTCAATTGCTTTCCTGTAACCTACTCCACAAATTAAATCTAAGCCTTCCTTTTCTGCATGCTTAGCCTGATTATAAATTGTAACAAATTTAGGTGACAACTCTGCTATAGTTTCTGCAAAATTTTCATCAAATTTAGCTGATGGGTACAATTTTATAAGTTCATAATATGGTCTATCACCTTGATAGCCAAGATGTTCATATTCTGCAAAAAATAATGAATTACACTCTGGTCTTGGGCAACCACATAAAACTTCTTCCAATTTTTCATGATCACTAATCCATTTTTCATGTACTAGGATGAAATAAGGGGAAATGTGAAAATTGCATACAGGGCAAAGGTTAGGATAAGGTTCCATACCTCTCATAAATCTTTTAATATCTTCTGCTGACTGAATGAAATATAATTTTTCATCAAAATTTACTGGCATAAGTCACCTCTGCTAAAGTTGTTTATTTAATTATATTACATATATTAGTAATTGAAAAAATCTTTTTAAAGTAATATTGAGAATACTAGCTTTACTATCAAGACATGTAAGCAGAATAAAGAGGCAGAGTATCCAGCTCTGTCTTTTCTGTATGATAACAAAGAAATTCTCCTGCTAAAACAGCAAGAGGAAATGTCTTTTATAAAAAATCCCTCAAATTATCAGCTACTTCCTCAACATCAATATCTAGATATTGAGTTGTAACAACTAAATTTGAATGTCCTAAGGCTTTTGAGATCAATGCTAGATTTCCCCATTCTCTAACAAACTCTTTGCATAACCCCTCCTTAGAGCATTAGGATTGATATTACTTAACCCATACATCTTTGCATATTTGTTAAGTTGCTTAGAAATGGCATTGATGTTGTCCCTTTGAAACTGATAAATAAATAGGAATTTTTCTGCTCATAATATTCTCTAAAACTGATTGAATACGTTGTTCAACACTTACTTTTCCCATAATATACCTATCCAATATGTGTGATTCATATTTCACAAAAATATTGGAGGTTATATTATGGCAAAATTAGAACTACGTTTACGTACATTTTTACCGTTTAAGTATGTAGAACATCCTCTTCACCAAAAAACTTCACGTTTCCATGGTGATACATGACATAATGCTGATTGGAAATCAACTGCATTCAGAACATCACAAAGTTTTACTATTGACACGTCAAAAGCAAACTATGGCGTTAAAGGGAAAACTAAAGTAGGTCAAACGATTCAAGAAGACCTTGTAAAAGGGAAATGGAAAGTTACAAAAAGAGAGACAGCATCTGAATCTGGCTTAACATACAACACAAACATCATTGATGATGTCTTGTATATTAACTGTAAGTGCGCTATGAAAAATCCATTAGTTGCTTTAGCTCCAGCTATTGACTACATTTTCGTACTTAAAGTAACTCGTACAGGTAGCGTACGAATTACAGGTCAACGAGATGGTTTCCCAGCGTATGAATTCATGCGTAACATTACCTCCATGAAAAAAGGTCCTGAAATAATTTATTCAGTTGTGCCAGCGAACGCAAAAGAAATTGGAGGCCTTTTCCCGTTCTTAAAAAGTGAATGGGTCGACGTTGGTCGTTCATATGACAGTACAAAAAACAATTAAAAAAAGAGGCTGGGACAAAAGAAAAAATGTTAGACCATTTACAAGTTTGGTCTAACATTTTTTTGCGTTATTAGAACACATATACTTTAATAAATTATAAAAATAACATTCATTTTTTGCTTTTTCTCAATAAAATGAGTTATGTCCCAGCCTCTTTTTTTCGTGATGAACTTTAGTTCTCAATTTTGTTAGATTTAACTACCTCTAAAATATTCATAATGATTTAGAAGAATTATTATTTTATCTACTCTTATTTAAACTTCTTAACAAATAATCAAAGATTACAAATATGGTTATATAAATACTTCCCATTAAAGAAGCTAGATAAATAGTATCTTTAATAGTATTAGCATTAAAATTAACTAAACTAAATAATAGTGAAAAAATTAATGCGCATAATAAATGCTTAATATACATGAATATAACGTTTTTATTTTTACTGTATTTTTCAATCAAAATTGATACTATAACAGCTATAACCATAGCTGGTGCAGTAAATGCAGTACCATAAATACCATATGCAATGCTGTATGTAGATCCAATAAATAAAGGAATAATAAATATACCTATAATTAATGTAATTACAGCTGAAATAATTTTATTCTTTAACATCTTTCACAACCCTCTTATCTTTGTTAAAATAACGTACATTTAATCCACTAATATCAACTCATAATTTTGTTAATATTTTCCTACTTTCCCTCACTTTACATTAAAACATAAAACTTTTGATTTTGGTAATTTTATTACTAAATTTATTTATTTCACCATAAGATATCAAATCGTTTCACTATTCCACTCAAAATAATTAAATTCAACTCTTTTTTTGTGTCCCCTAAACTAACCAACCCAAAATTTTAAAATACAACACATGTTGATACCAATTCAATAAAGAGGATTCATATTATATAAGGGAAATAAAAAAAGCCCAGGCTCAATTTATGAACTGAAACCCCGAATAGTGGAGACTTTTAAAAAAAGTGGACCTATTCGGGGTTCAGTTCATAAATGAGTACCTGGTTACTTTGTTTAGATTTTTTGTATAAATAAACTTCCATCGGATTGAATTTCTGCATAAAACACTTCTTCTATTTCTTTTATGTTTGCCTTGCTTAATTCATTTTTTAACCAATCTCTACTTTTACCAACTTCTAATAAATTTTTAGGTAATAATTTCCCATCAGTAATTATTTCAATAGGTAAATAAGTAGGTGGCGAAGGATATATTTTTAAGTCACTTTTTTGTGCTCCTTGATATTCAGGCTTCTTGAGAATACTAAATCTACCATTTGGTTCTAGAATGGCGAAATCTATTTCTGTAATTGAAAAAATTTGATTTTGCCTAATCAACATCGTTAAGTCATCGATATTAACACCTGTTCTTTTTAATGCTTTTCTGTCTATCTCTCCATGTTTTATAATAATTGTAGGTTGTCCATCAAGGATTACTCTAATTTTTCCAGATTTAAGACTTATATAACTAATTATTGTAGTAAGTAAACACCAAATTACTAGGCTGAGTAGATCTTTTGTGTAATCTTTTGTACTAAGAACAACCATATTTGCAGCCATTGATCCTATTGTTATTCCTGTTACATAATTAAAAAAAGTTAAATGACTTAATTGTTTTTTTCCTAAAAAACGTGTAAGAGCTAGAAGGACAAAAAAAGTTATAACTGTTTCACTAGCTATTTGTAAGTAGCTTATATCGTTCATTGTTTCACCCCTGTCTATAATAGAATGGTCAAGTATTTTAGAAAATACACAAAAAGCCCAGGCTCAAAATTAATTGAGTACCTGGGTTTTGATTTTAATTACTACGTTGAGTAATGATGATCTTCAATCCTTCAAAATCACCGCTTGTCATTTGACTTGTTCACGTTTGGCAGAATTCCAAAAAACATAAACTACTAAACAAATACACAGAATTGACCATGCTACTTGTGAATTCGCTACCTGACTTGCTGCTGTTACCGTTGTTACTGGATCCATTACATCACCAATCCTTTGCCCTATTTAAAATAAAAAGCCATGAGACGCATCGAGATACGGTAGCTTGTACCGTTGCCCATCTTGATTGCTCTCATAGCATAATAAAAAGCCCTTCACAATTGATGTGAAAGGCATATTCCCAAGCATTCCGGGAAATAAAAAGACTTTTCTAATTTTAAATTTCTATGTTTTAAACACTATTAACAAATGAAATATCTTCCAATCCCCTTACTGTTGCTTAACAGTTTTTTATTGTGACTTTATCAGTTCCTTTAAAGCACTAATATTATTACCTGTCAAAACGGGAATGAATTCAGTTATCTTTTCTATATCCCAGTTCCACCACTGGATACTATTGAGAATATCAATTGTCTCCTGCTCGAATCTATAGCGTATTAATTTTCCTGGATTTCCCCCTACAATTGAATAAGACGGAACATCTTTTGTTACAACAGTATTTGTGGCTATTATAGCTCCATCACCTATCTTAATACCAGGCATAATGGTAGCATTATAACCAATCCAAACATCATTCCCTATAACTGTATCACCTTTGTATCCACCACTTAAATTCTCTAAACCTACTTCCCAGTCTCCACCAAAGGCACCAAAAGGAAACGTTGTAAAAGAATTTGTATTATGATTTGCACCATTCATAATAAATTTGACATTGGAAGCAATAGCACAAAACTTTCCTATTTTTAGTTTATCTCCTATAAAGTCAAAATGATAAAGGACATTTTTTTCAAAATCCAAAGGATTATTATAATCGTCATAATATGTGTAATCCCCGATTTCAATATTTGGATTAACCACCACATTTTTTAAAAAACATAAGCTTCTGATATTTTTCATGGGAAAAACACTTTTTATATCTGGACCACTCATTTAGCGACACTCCTAAAATAATATTTATTAGCTACTGAATAGGTATTTATTTAGAAAATGGTATGTTGTTTTCATTTAATAAATTCCCCCTTACATCTACTAAATTCAATAAAAGTAATGGATTCCCTGCTCATTTAGACAATAAAAATAACGCTAGCTTATGCTGCGTTTATTTCTTTAATTCATATTTGAATGCATCAATCTCTCGTCTCATCTTACTTATGAAGGTAGGCTTATCATTATCAAAAACTACCCGCAACCTTTCGTTTGCCATATTCGCAAATCACTGTTGCTGCCGTAATTCTTGTATCCATAGTAACGCCCCAACCTTTCTCACGGACCGTCACCATATCGCCTATACTGTAATCTTTTTCGAATATCAAACGTGATGTAGTCAGTATCTGGCCACTTAAGTAAATTTCTTGTGCATGCTCTGACATCTTTTCATTACCACGCTTGTTTAAAAACACCCCCTTTGTTTAGAGAGTACCAGGAATGGAAAGCAAATAATTTTGCTCTACAAGCATGTGTACCAACATTCATGCTAAATAAAATCAAACTTCCTATAAATGAAGAAAAGGCTATTAATAAAATTTCTCTACTATTTAACGTTGAATATGATTTCGCGCAAAAAAGGCTACACCATTATCTTAACAATCATTTTTTTTGCAATTGTAATCTTCTTGAAAGGAGCTGTTAGCAATGGGATATGTACAAAAAATCAGTAAGAATAAATTCAAACTTATCGCAGATTTAGGTTATCGAGGTAATCGCCGTATTCGTAAAACTAAAAATGTAGAAGCCAAAAGCGAAAAAGAAGCGATGCGCCTACTAATACTGTTTGAAGAAGAAATGAAGCAAAATAAAGATGTATATTTTAGTGATATTGAATCGATTACATTAAATCAGCTTTTTCCACGATGGAAAGATAATTACGCAAAACAACATTATAGTGCACGATCATTTCATGATAACTGTACGCATTTAGAAAAACGAATCCTCCCTATTTTTGGTGATATCAAAGGATATTAAAAAAGTAGATGTAGTATTTTTTGTAGGTGATTTACAGAAGAAAAAAAGAAGATTAGACGGCAAAGAAAACGAGTTAGCCCCTTCCACTATCCATAATATTTACAAGGCATTCGCTAGTATTATGAATGTAGCAGTTGAATGGAATTTAATCGAAGAGAGTCCTTGTAAAAATATAAAGCTACCCAAACTTAAATATGAAGAAGGTAAAGCCTACAGCGAGGAACAAGTTAAATTATTGTTTGAGCGATTAAATAATAGAGAGACTGCTGAAAAACGATTGTTAGTTGAACTGGCTGTGGTAAGTGCTGCTCGACAAGGTGAACTAGTTGCCCTTGAAGAAAAACATTTAAACATTGAAAACAATACCCTATTAATAGAACAAGCTTTAGTTAATTTAACTGGAGATGGGATTATCATAAAAGAAACAAAAGGTAAAAGAAAACGTGTAGTTACTATTCCTTCAAATATTCTGAATGATTTAGTTACACTTGCCGCAGTAAAAAAATATCAACTGGAAGAGGCTGGCGAGGAGCGAATATGGGAAGGACATACTTTTCTTTTTTCAAATGAGTTTGGTAAACCTTATCGTCCAGATTCAATAAGTCAGTGGTGGGACCGTTTTATGAAAAAGAATCCCGATTTACCTAGAATTCGTTTTCACGATTTAAGACATACTTCAGCTACCCTTTTGATTCATGCTGGTGAACATCCTAAGGTTATACAGTCGAGATTAGGTCATTCAAATATCACAACTACCATGAATACTTATGGACATCTTTTGCAAGAAACGGATCAGCGAGCAAGTTCTCACTTTGATAAACTTTTTGATGAAAAAGTTTGATTTGGGCACCTCTTGGGCACCAAACAGAATATTATACATTTATGCATAAAAACAAAAAGCCTTACAACCGTTGTGATTGTAAGGCTTTGCATGACGTCCCAGGAGGGATTCGAACCCCCGACCGACGGCTTAGAAGGCCGTTGCTCTATCCAGCTGAGCTACTGAGACATGGTGTCGTTTCTATGTATTTCATAGGAAGGACAATACTTATTATATGTACTTTATGGCATAATGTCAACATTAATTTTACTATGTAGGCAAGGTTTGCCTCATATTGTTCATCATATGTTGCCACAGCTTCGATTATACCATGTCTTACTCCTCTCAAGAAGACGAATATGAAAATATTTGCTACACTATTGGCGATAAAAAATTGGGAGGTATGTAGATGTTTAAGGATTCAGTCGTTGTTGTTACAGGTGGCGCACAAGGGATTGGCAAAGGGATAGTGCTTGCATATGCACGGCATGGCGCAAAGGTGGTAATTGCTGATTTAAATGACGGTTTAGGTCAACAATTAGAACAGGATATGCTTGCACAAGGCTACGCTGTTTTATTTGTTCAAACAGATGTAACGAAGGAACAGGATATCGTTCAGTTAATGCAACGAACTGTTGAGCAATATGGGACTATTCATATTTTAATTAATAATGCTGGGCAGTTTCAGCATATCTCTCCTTATGATGTGACGTTTGAGGAGTGGAATCATCTACTACACACAAATTTAACGAGTGCCTTTTTCTGTGCCAGAGAGGCTGCGAAGGTGATGAGGCACAATGTGAAAGGTGGTTCGATTGTTTCGTTAGCATCTACACGGGCTGAGATGTCAGAACCTAATACGGAAGCCTACGCGGCTACAAAAGGTGGTATTGTGGCGTTAACACATGCTTTAGCGCGGTCTTTAGGTCCTGATCAAATCACGGTGAATTGTATTTCGCCTGGCTGGATTGAAACAGGCGATTATGAGGCACTTCGACCAGTCGATCATGTACAGCATTTATCAGGAAGGGTTGGTGTACCTGAAGATATCGCACAGGCTTGTCTCTATTTAACAAACCCCGTAAATCATTTTGTGACAGGCATTAATCTTACGGTCGATGGCGGCATGACAAAGAAAATGATGTATGAAGAGTAGTTTTGTCATTTGCTCTTCCTTACTTGTTCTTCATACCCAGAGTTTCCTTAGAGTATGCTACTGTAGGAGAAAGAACAAGAAGGAGTGAAGCCTTGTACCCCTATTCAAATGGGTTTTCATTAAGCCAGCTGTATCAAGCCCCCTCTACTCAATATACGGCACCGATTCGTCACTTTTTACATTCACATGATTACCGGCGCTGTATCAGTAAAGCCGAAGCTGATTTTATGGCGATGAATCGCTTACTTTGGATGGAGCATGTCAATTGGACGCGAATGACGATTATTAGCATTGTCTTCAATTTACCTGATCTTCCTTTTGTGCAGCAGCGTCTGTTACGAAATGCGACTGATTTAGGAAATTGTCTACGTCCCTTTTACGGCGACTCTATAGCAGATCGATATACAGCATTAATTAAAGAACATCTGCTGCTGGCTGCTCAATTAGTGACAGCTGCTTCTAAAGGAGATGCTACCACAGCGGAAGCAAAAGAGAAGGAATGGTATCGCAATGCAGATGATATTGCGCTATTTTTGCATACGATTAATCCTTACTTAAGTAGAGAGGCTGTCCAAAAAATGTTTTATACGCATTTAGCTTTAACGAAAAATGAAGCCGTGACGATGATCCAGAAAGATTATCAAGCTGATATAGACGTTTTTGATGAAATTGAAGCAGAAGCTCTAGCCATGTCAGATATGATTGCTGGCGCCATTGTGATGCAATTTTGTTATCTTTTTTAATGTAAAAATCCCATTTATTTGCGTTCAACTACTGGTGGAAAAACTTTCGCTACTTTGTTTTTAGCAAAATGAGCAATAGGCTGCATTCCCTGAAAATTCCCCTTCATAAAAGAAGCTAATGTATTACTGTGAATCGTTGCGCTTGCCCGCTGTAATTCCCATGGTGAGTGGTGGATATCAATTCGAAAAAGGGTATCCTTCCACTTGGCCCATGAATGATAACGTTCTACAATCCATTGGTCAAAATTAGTATTCGTGTGATCTTCTATTGTATAAGTAACCCTTAATCTTTCGTCACAGGCTTTGTAATGGCTTGTATATGAAAAGTGATTTTCTCTTTGTTTTGCTAAGATTTTGGAGAAGCGGTATGGTAAACTACCTAATGCCGTGATTTTTGACACGAAATAATTCGTGACATCTAAATGAAAAAAATAGATGCCTTTCATGCCGTTATACTCTACATATGTTCGGACATTCAATTGTAAATAGATATTCATCCCAGGAATGGTTGGTAGAAATCGTAGTCGATGTCGATGAACTTTAAAAAAGACAGCACTTAGCCAAGCATTTTGTTCAAAGAGATCAAGTTTTAGTTCCTCAGGTAGATGTTTTTCTAACTCTTTGGGGTCTATGGGCCAGTGTAAAAATAGAACATCTTGCCATGTCTGTGTCATCATCCACATAGAAAAACTCCTTTCTAACTACTAGCTTTTCCTAGAAAGGAGTTATTCAAACAACTGGACTATTGATCTTGCTCAGCATATTCTATTTCAACATACCGATAATATAAATTTCGTAATTCAGATTCTTTAAATAAGCCTAAATGGTTTTTAAATTGAGGATGAACCATTATCCCATGAGCTCGTAACTCTTTGACAAACCAACCTTTTGAAAATTTTTGCACCGACCCCATTCTCCTTTATCTTTATTCATACATAGAGTATGCGATCGGATTCTGTAGAGTGCCTATATACAATAAAAAACGAGAGAATGAATGTCTCTCGTTTTTACTCATGTGCCACAAAAAGTACGATATGGTTGATTAGACGGTTCAGGTAATGCAGCATATTCTTGTTGCTCTTTCGTATGGGCATAAGGCTGAGCAAGGACTTTTAATAAATTATTCATAACACGATAGTCGTCTCGTTCTACAGCTGCTTCTAAAGCTTCTTCTACCCTGTGATTGCGAGGAATAACAGCAGGATTATGTTGACGCATTAATTGTTGTGACATTTCTTTCGTTTGCTGCTGTCTCGCTAATCGCTCCGTCCATTTTTGATGCCATTCTTGAAACCCTGATGCATTCATTAATGGGGTATCTTCCATTTGCTCAAAGGTTAAAGCGATAAACGTATTCGTATAATCTGCTTCGTATTGTTGCATAAGCTGTAGAAGCCCTTCAATAAGCTGGACATCTTCTTGCTCTTCATTAAAAATACCTAGCTTTGCGCGCATCCCCTTTAACCAATTTTCAACGTAGAAGTGAGGATATTGTTGTAGCGTGTCTTGTGCCAATTGAATAGCTTCTTCTTGATCATCGTGAATGAAAGGGAGTAACGTCTCAGCTAAGCGTGTTAAATTCCAGCCACCAATGTTGGGCTGATTTCCATAAGCATAACGACCTTGCCGATCAATAGAGCTAAATACAGTCGCGGGATCATAGGTGTCCATGAAAGCGCAAGGACCATAATCAATGGTTTCACCGCTAATGGTCATATTATCTGTGTTCATGACTCCATGAATAAAGCCCACTAACTGCCACTGTGCTATTAAGGATGCCTGCTTCTTCATGACTTCCTTTAGCAAATAAAGATATCGATTTTGAGTGCCAGTATCAGCTGAGAAATGACGTTCTAATGCATAGTCAGCCAAGCGTTGGAGCTCTTCATCTGTTCCCCATTGTGCGGCATATTGAAAGGTCCCTACTCGCAAATGACTGCTGGCAACTCGCGTGACAATTGCTCCTGGTAATTCAGTTTCTCGCATAATCATTTCACCTGTAGCCACTACTGCAAGACTACGTGATGTGGGAATCCCTAACGCAAACATCGCCTCACTCATGATGTACTCCCTTAGCATTGGCCCTAACGCAGCTCGTCCATCTCCACCACGAGAATAAGGTGTTCTACCAGAACCTTTTAGTGCGATATCATACCGTTCCTGTTGAGGTGTTATATGTTCTCCATATAAAAGCGCTCTACCATCACCCAACATATTAAAATGACCAAATTGATGCCCTGCATAGGCTTGTGCAATTGGTTCGCCACCTTCTGGGATTTTATTGCCAGCTAAGATAGCGACTCCTTCTTCCCTCTGTAAAGCTTGAGCATCTAATCCAAGTGACACTGCAACAGCTTCATTTAACAGAACTAGCTTTGGTGAACGAACAGGATTTAACGAAATATCGGAATACATAATACTTGGTAGTCGAACATAACTATTATCAAAATGCCAGCCAATTGTCTTTTCCATGTTTTCTCCTTTATTGCCTTTTGATTTATTTTTGCTATTTCAACATTAATCATTCCTAGTCAAATTTACCACTAGAAAGCCTACATAAAAATCCACATAACTTTAATGTTATGCGGATTTTTATTTTATGTTAATTTCGTTGAAAAATATGAGTCGCAATACTTTGATGATCATCTGTCAAGCAAGCGACTTTAAAAGAGGTTGCAGTGATTTCCACAACCGCAAAGCTTTTCTCTTTACGACCACGTGGTTTTAATAAGCTTCCAGGATTTAAAAATAAAATATCATCAATCATTTCGGCACCAAGGATATGAGAGTGACCAAAGCATACGATTTGTGCGTCCACCTCTTTGGCCCGATAGGTTAATGATAAGATGGAATTTTTCACATTGAATAAATGGCCATGCGTCACAAAAATTTTAACATCATTGACTGTGAAAATTTCCTCTTCGGGGAAAGCTGTTTCACGATCACAGTTTCCTCTTACTTTTTTCACGCCTTTTAATGCCTCATGTGAGAAAGGAAGTTCACTATCTCCACAATGAATGACAACATCTATTTCAGGATAAAAACCTTTAACCTTTTCGATGACATGGCTATCACCATGTGTATCGCTCATAACAAGTATTTTCATGGATATCACCTCTTATTTTATAAGATTCGGTAATTGTTCCTTTAACTTGCGAATGGCATTGCCACGGTGAGAAATAGAGCCTTTTTCCTCTGGTGAAAGCTCAGCCATCATACGATTTAAGCTTGGTACGAAAAAGATTGGATCATAGCCAAATCCATTCGTTCCACGTTTTTCATGTGCAATAACCCCTTCACATGTGCCGAATACCGTTGTCGTTACAAAATCAGGTCCTGCAATTGCAATGCAGCAGCAAAAACGGGCAGTACGTTTGTCATCTTCGACACCATGTAAATTAGCTAACAATTTTACCATGTTTGCTTCATCGTCATGATCGCCAGCATAGCGGGCAGAATACACGCCTGGCTCACCATTTAATGCATCCACTGCTAAGCCACTATCATCTGCAATCACAATTGTGCCAAGTTCCTTCGCCAACGCTTCTGCTTTTAAGATTGCATTTTCTTCAAATGTTGTACCAGTTTCTTCTATTTCCATTTCTGGTGCTACTTCAAACATTGTCACTACTTCATAACCTAGTGGACCAAATAATGCTTCAAAATCTTTTGCTTTTCCTTTATTTTTTGTGGCGATGACTACTTGTTTCATAATTATTGATTCCCTCCGACTTTGTTGGCCAGTTCACCAAGCGTTGTTTTTTGAAGATTTACTAATTGCTGAATGCCTTTTTCACCCAATGCTAACAATTCATTCAGTTCTTCACGAGAAAAGGTAGCTTCCTCACCTGTACCCTGTATTTCAACAAATCGCCCTGTGCCTGTCATCACAATATTCATATCAACAGCAGCAGCCACATCTTCTACATAATTTAAATCAAGAATGGCACCTTGTTCTTCTACAATGCCAACACTTGTTGCCGCTAAAAAGTCTGTTACTGGGAACTTCTCAAATGGCTTTTCTTCAGCAAACTTAGCAATTGCCTGTGTCATTGCAACAAATGCTCCTGTAATAGATGCTGTACGAGTGCCACCATCAGCTTGAATAACATCACAGTCAATCCATACAGTGCGTTCTCCAAGGGCTTCTAAATCGACAACAGCACGTAATGCACGCCCAATTAAGCGTTGAATTTCCATCGTACGGCCATTGACTTTTCCTCGTGAGGATTCACGTGGTGTACGTTGAGCGGTTGCACGAGGAAGCATTGAGTACTCGGCTGTGATCCATCCTTTCCCTTGGCCACGTAAAAAGCCAGGTACTTTGTCTTCAATTGTTGCTGTGCAAATTACTTTTGTATTACCTACTTGAATTAATACGGAGCCTTCTGGGTGTAATAGATACTCTGTATCCATTTTTACAGGTCGTAGCCCGTCTGCATTTCTTCCATCAAATCTTGTCATATCATTCGTTCCTCCTAAAAACTTTCGCGCCCTCATCTTATCACAATTTGTGCCATCAAAAAAGTACTCGGACGTTTATGTACATAGCTAAAAAAACGGCAAAAATCAGCCTAGCCTGTTGCTAAGCTGATTTTTTATTTTAATGTCATACGTTTTATGTCAAGAGTACCTTGCTCCAGCCAATTCTCAGCGATTGAACGGAAAATTGGAACAGAACCAGATGCAAAAAATTTATGGGCAGGCACCGCATCAGCATTTGCTAAAGTGCCGTTATACGCTAACATTTCTTGAACATCTTTTGCTGTTTCCTCCGCAGAAGATAACACATTCACATCTCCTCCGACAACAGCTTCAATTTGTTTTTGTAAAATAGGGTAATGTGTACACCCTAAAATAACCGTATCAAATTGTCGATTTTTCAACGGCTTTAAGCCTTCAGCTATTAACTTATTTGCAAAGTCACCTTTGTATTCGCCACTTTCTACAAGTGGTACGAATGTTGGACATGCTAGTGGGATAATATGTGTTGACGTATTAAGTGATAATAAGGCTTCTTCATACGCCCCACTTTTAATTGTTCCTTCTGTTGCAAGCACAACGACTTCATGTCGCTTCGTCTTTTTTACAGCTGCACGTGCGCCAGCATTAATAACGCCTAGTACCGGAAAAGGCATATTTCTTTGTAAACTTTCGAGTGCTACTGCAGTCGCTGTATTACAAGCAATAACGAGCATCTTAATATTCATTTTTTCGAGTGCTTTTGCCATTTGCCAAGTGAAATTCCGTACTTCCTGACGACTTCTTGGACCATACGGACATCTTGCTGTATCGCCAATATAATAGATCGTTTCGTTTGGCAATCGCTTCATGATTTCTTTTGCTACGGTTAAACCGCCTACTCCTGAGTCAATAACGCCTATCGGGGCATTCATACTTTCCGCCTCAATCCTGTTTCATGTGTACATGTAGTTTTTCTAAATAGCTTGATAATTGCGCGACTTCTTGTTCATTAAAACCAACAAGCATCTCCTGCAAGTATTGCTGCCTTTTTTCAATAACTTCTTGAATAATACGTTCGCCCTTTTCGAGAAGATGAACGACAACAACACGGCGATCATTTTCATCACGCACACGCTTGACTAATTCATTTTTCTCCATTCGATCCACTAAATCTGTTGTTGTGCTAAAGGCTAAATATAAACGGTTTGATAATTCGCCAATTGTAATATCACCAAGCTCTTCTAACCACTGTAATGCAACAAATTGTGGCGGCGTTATCGCATAGTCGGAAACAATTTCTCTTCCCTTTTGCTTCACGATGGCCGCTATATAGCGTAATTCCTTTTCAACCGTTGCAACGGTTTCAGGTGAGTGCTTTGTTACTTCATCCGACATATAACTATTTCACTCCTAAAAATACGTTGAATAGTTCTATTTTGTCGTTTTTTTCACGAAATAGCAAGTGTCCATTAGTCTAATTTAAATTCTTCCAAGCGTAACAGCTCAATTAACGCCTGAGATCGATTCGTTACACCTAGCTTTTGAATTGTATTGGAAATGTGATTCCGCACTGTTTTTTCACTAATACCAAGCTGCTCTGCAATATCTCTCGTTGTTTTTTCAGCTAATAAAAGCGCAAATATTTCACGTTCTCGGTTTGTTAAAAGAGAACGATGATGAGAGCCATTCATTCAGTTACACCCTCCTCCCCCGCACGTATTGTAACTTATGTTAAGGGGCTGGAAGCGGTGACGGCTATTTGCATGATTATTCCATGTTTCCTTAAAAATTTCGAAAATTACATCGATACATTCATAAATTTTATGTAAAATGCAATTCCTACTTTTTCAATAAACTTTCATATAATTATACTATAAACTAATGAGGAAGAATAGCCAATTGAATGAATTTCGTCCTATCTTCCTCAGAAATCGGCACACTCTTGCCTGTTCGAGGATCCATTTGCACAATTGTTCCACGACCAGTGAAGCAAATTTCATTCTTTTGATTTTTAGCAAGATAATGAATGTCCAGTGATGAATTTCCAACTTTCGCGATCTTTGTGTAAATTCGGAGAACATCATCAAAGAAGACCTGCTTCACATAATCACATTGTAAATCGGCCACTATCGGTATAGCCTCCACATCCTCATTAACTGCTGAAGGCATTAAAATACCCAAATGATGGAAATAATCAATTCTTGCTTGCTCAAAATATGTAAAGCTAACGGTATTGTTCATATGACCAAACATGTCTGTCTCTGAAAAACGTACACGTACCTCACTATAAAAGGAAAAATCCTTTTCCCACTCTTGAAAATCTTCAATATAGTTTGCTTTCATGTTACACCATCCCCTGTTATGTATTTGCCTGTTTTAATTATAATGACGGCAAATGAAATGAATACATATTCATTATAAAAGAAAATACTATATTATCATAGAAAAAACCGCAATTTACGCCTTTTATCACAAATATTCCTTCTGTTTATATCATATGCAACTTCAAATAAAAAAACTCCCTCACACAAAGTGTAAGAGAGTTTGGGCATTTAGCTTGTCCGTATATTAATCTACGTAGTGATCAGAACCGAAGAAGTTACGGAACATTTGCACTGTAGTTGCACGATTTAGTGAAGCGATAGATGTTGTTAAAGGAATACCTTTTGGACATGCAGCTACACAGTTTTGAGAGTTACCACAGTTCGCAAGGCCACCATCACCCATAATAGCATTTAAACGTTCATCTTTAACCATTGCACCAGTTGGGTGAGTGTTGAAAAGACGTACTTGTGATAATGGAGCTGGTCCGATGAATGAAGCTTTTTCAGACACGTTTGGACATGCTTCCATACATACACCACAAGTCATACATTTAGATAATTCATAAGCCCATTGACGTTTACCTTCTGGCATACGTGGACCTTCACCTAAATCATAAGTACCATCAATTGGTACCCAAGCTTTCACTTTTTTAAGTGCATTGAACATACGTTCACGGTCAACTTGTAGGTCACGAATAACAGGGAATGTCTTCATTGGCTCAAGCTTAATTGGCTCAGTCAATTGATCAACAAGTGTTGAACATGATTGACGTGGACGGCCATTGATGACCATTGAACATGCACCACAAACTTCTTCTAAACAGTTCATATCCCATGATACTGGCGATGTGTTTACACCATCTTCAGTAACAGGATTTTTTTGAATTTCCATTAAAATTGAGATTACGTTCATACCATGACGGTAAGGCACTTGGAATTTTTGCCAGTAGCTATTGCCGCCTTGTGTATCTTGACGTAAGATTTCCACTTTGACCATTCTTCCAGTATTAGCTGCGATTTGCATAACTTTTAGTCTCCTTTCGCAGAGTAGTCGCGTTTACGTGGTGGGATTAAAGAAACGTCGACTTCTTGGTACGTGATGATTGGATTACCAGTAGTTGGGTCAAACTTCGCCATTGTTGTTTTTAAGAACTGCTCGTCATCACGGTTAGGGAAATCAGGTTTATAGTGTGCACCACGAGATTCATTACGTAATAGTGCACCTTTTGTCATTACTTTTGCAAGCACTAACATATTTTTAAGTTGACGCGTAAAGTGCGCGCCTTGATTACTCCATTTTTGCGTATCGTTAATGTTGATGTTATTCCAACGCTCAGTAAGCTCATCAAGTTTTTTCAATGTATCTTCAAGCTGATCATTGTAACGTACTACAGTCATTGTAGCAGTCATCATTTCACCAAGCTCTTTATGCAGTAAGTAAGCGTTTTCTGTGCCTTCCATTTTCATGATAGCATCCCATTTCGCTTGCTCCTCTTTGACACGAGCATCGTAAATCTCTTGTGGAAGATCTTCTGCATGCTTTTTAAGGTGTTTTACATAATCTACTGCGTTTGGTCCTGCAACCATACCACCGTAGATAGCAGATAATAATGAGTTCGCACCAAGACGGTTTGCACCATGTTGAGAGTAATCACATTCACCTGCTGCAAATAGACCAGGAATTTCAGTCATTTGGTTGTAATCAACCCATAATCCACCCATTGAATAGTGAACTGCTGGGAAAATTTTCATTGGTAATTTACGTGGATCATCCCCTACGAATTTTTCGTAGATTTCGATGATACCACCAAGTTTAACGTCCAATTCATGTGGATCTTTATGAGAAAGATCTAGGTATACCATGTTCTCGCCATTAATACCAAGTTTTTGGTTTACACAGACATCAAAAATTTCACGTGTTGCAATATCACGTGGTACTAAGTTACCATAAGCTGGGTACTTTTCTTCTAAGAAGTACCAAGGTTTACCGTCTTTATAAGTCCAAATACGACCACCTTCACCACGAGCTGATTCTGACATTAGACGGTTTTTGTCATCTCCAGGAATCGCTGTTGGGTGAATTTGAATGAATTCACCATTCGCATATGAAGCACCTTGTTGATAAACGATAGAAGCAGCAGAACCTGTGTTAATAACAGAGTTTGTTGTTTTACCGAAGATAATACCAGGGCCACCAGTCGCCATAATAACAGCGTCTGCACGGAATGATTTAATTTCTTCTGTACGCATATCTTGCGCTACGATACCACGGCAAACGCCGTCATCATCGATGATAACACCAAGGAATTCCCAGTGTTCATATTTATTTACTAAACCAGCTACTTCATGAGAACGAACTTGCTCATCTAGCGCATATAGTAATTGTTGACCAGTTGTTGCACCAGAGAAAGCTGTACGGTGCATTAAAGTACCGCCAAAACGACGGAAATCTAAAAGTCCTTCTGGTGTACGGTTGAACATAACACCCATACGGTCCATTAAGTGGATAATGCCAGGTGCTGCGTCACACATACCTTTTACTGGTGGTTGGTTCGCTAAGAAGTCCCCACCATATACAGTATCATCAAAGTGAATCCATGGAGAATCCCCTTCACCTTTTGTATTTACCGCACCATTAATTCCGCCTTGCGCACAAACAGAGTGTGAGCGTTTTACAGGAACTAATGAGAATAAATCAACTTCAGTACCAACTTCAGCTGCTTTAATCGTTGCCATCAGACCGGCAAGACCACCGCCGACAACAATTATTTTGCTTTTCGCCATGATTATTTCTCACTCCTCTTAAAAAATTGCAATGATTGCTGTTACTCTATCGTAGCTTCTATTGAATTATACGAAAGCTAAAATAGCAGCCACACCAACTACACTTAGAATTACGAAAATAATGTTTGTTACGTAAGTAGCAATCTTTTGAGACTGAGGAGATTGTGTAATACCCCAGCTTACTAGGAATGCCCATAAACCGTTAGATAAGTGGAAAGTTGCTGATATAATACCAACAATGTAGAATCCAAGCATGAATGGATTAGCAACGATATTCGCCATCATGTCGTAATCAACGTGTGTGCCAAGTGCTTTTTGAATACGAGTTTGGAAAATATGCCATGCAATGAAAATCACTAGGAATACACCAGTGAAACGTTGTAAAGAGAACATCCAGTTACGGTATGTGCTGAAACGTCCTGTGTTTGGTGTAGCAGTGAATGCAATGTAGACACCATAGAATGCGTGGAACATTAATGGAATATAGATGACAATCCATTCAACTAGGATAAGGAATGGAATCTTTTCCATTACTGCGGTAGCATCGTTGTAACTTTCTGCCCCGCCTGTTGCTGTAAAGTTAATGAACAGGTGCATCGTTAAAAACAGACCTACTGGAATGATACCAAGTAGAGAATGTAAGCGACGCCATAAAAACTCTCGATCTTTCGACAAGACTGTTACCCCCCTTAGTACTTAAAATAGCACAACAAAAGAAGTCATCATTTTGTAAATGATACTTCATTGACTGTGTATTTCATCATGGTACAATATTATGACATGTTTATTGTACTCTCAAGAGCTACGAGCGTCAAGGCAACTCGGAGTTTTTCATAGAGCTTATTAAAGAACTAATCTAGTACATGATGCGTTGTTTTTTCTCGAAAAATCTATCATTACTTTATTACTGTTGAATTTTAAGAAAATTCTAAGAAAGAAGGATAACAATGTTAAACACTCCATCTCCTACAATTTCATCATTTGGTTATGAGCTCATTCGCGATCATATTCTATCTTCTATCCTTGGTAAACATGAGAATGATGTCCTTTATTGGGCAGGTAAAGAGCTTGCTCGCAAGTTCCCATGCAAAAGTCAAGACGAACTTATCGCATTTTTCGCAGATGCCTGCTGGGGTACACTAGAGCTCATGAAGGAATCAAAGGATGGTCGCATTTTCCAATTGACAAATGACCCTGAAATATTGCAAATCAAACAACGAAGCTTTAGACTGGAAGCAGGATTTATAGCAGAGCAAATTCAATTAGCTAAAGGCTACCTTACAGAATGCTATGATGAAAAGCGAGAAAAGCAGCACTATGTCATGTTTACAGTCAAATGGGATGTCAAGGAACGTATTATGAATACCATCCCTACTGAATGATGAAAAGGATTGTCTCCCTATTCAACGGGATGACAATCCTTCTTTTTTCTTCCTTTAATTTCGGACTATTACATAAAATACTGTTTCTTCTATTATTATATATAAAGTGCTTGCTCTAAATTGAATTCATCATGCAAGGCATTTGCTGCACGAATCATATCATCCTGTGGTACAACAACAGACACTTTTATTTCAGACGTACTAACCATTTTTATAGGAATATCTTCACGACGTAATCGATCAAACATGCGAGCAGCCACACCTGGATTAGAGGCCATACCTGAACCAATGATAGAAACCTTCGCCAACCCTATTTCAAAGTCAGCAAAACTAAAGCCAAGTGACAATTTACTATCTTCTAGAACACGCAATGTTTCCGCAAATTCTTCTTTTAAAATGGAAAAAGACACAGTTGGTTTTAAGCCATCAATGATTGCCTGTACAATAATATCTACATTAATGCGGTTTTCTGCAAGGATTGTAAACATATCTGCCAATGCACCATCGGCATACGCATCATACCCCACTGTCAAACGGATAATATCTGACTCAAAGGCTACACCACGGACGACTAAATTTTTCTCCATTTCCACTTCCTCCTTCAATAAAGTACCTACTGACTCTACTAAGCTAGAGCGTATAATAACGGGCATTTGAAATTTTTTTGCTAACTCCACTGCACGAGGATGAATAACATGTGATCCTAAATTAGATAACTCCAGCATTTCATCATAGGAGATTTCCTGCAGCTTTTGAGCTTTGCTGACATAGCGTGGATCTGCTGTATAAACACCGTCAACATTTGTGTACATATCAGTTCGCTCTGCTTCCAATGCTACCGCGAGTGCTATAGCTGTTGTTTCAGCTCCGCCTTTGCCAAGTGTAGTAATATTTTGTTCCTCATCAATACCCTGTTCTCCAGCAATCACTACAATTTGTCCCTGTACAAGATGTTCTTCAATACGACTGTCATCGATATAGTCGATACGTGCATGACGATACTTACAATCTGTATGTATACCTGCTTGCCATCCAGTTAAGGACACTGCCTCATAGCCCGCTTCCTGTAATGCGATGGCAAATAAAGCGCTGGATAATTGAGAGCCCGTAGACACGACTGCAGCTAATTCTCGTTTGGGCACTTCGTCCGTTAGTTGATGTACCATCGTTTGCACATCTTTCGTTGTGTGTCCCATTGCTGCAACGACCACGACTACATCGAAGCCTCTGTCCTTTTCAGCAATCGCCTTCCTTGCTGCCTCTTGGATTTGTTCAGTAGAAGCTAGTGCAGCCCCTCCAAACTTCATCACTATTTTAGCCATTTCTTGCGTTCTCCTTTCCAGTCATATATTTCACCTGCTTCTAGAAAACTAAAAGGCAGCCTCCACATAACGTGAAAGCTGCCTATAACATGTACAATGATCGTAACTTGTGCATGTGTGATAGCTCTCCGAAACTTTTAGAATCGACAATCTTACATTTCTTAAATGTAAAACCAGTACAACAAAGGAAACAACAATGCTATACTTCGGCAAGCTCCCCTTTCACACACGATCTCTGGACTTGTTCATCCTCCATTGTGTTACTCTTGAATCTTGCACCTCTATCATCACCATAAAGTGAATGTATTCAATTGGTTTAACGCTGGCGTCAACATGCTAGCCACACCAGTTCGCTATTCATCACATTGACGAACAATGTTATTTACAACCTTAGCACATGTCTATTCCTTTGACAATGACTCTTGCTGAAAATAGCTATAAATTTGGCTCGCTAAATTAGCAGGTATTCCTGCCTCCTGCAAAGCTAGCTCGCTCGCCTCTCGAATTTTCTTAACTGAACCAAAATGTTTGAGCAACTGCTGCTTGCGTTTTGGCCCCACACCTTCAATATGGTCTAACACCGATTGAATGGCATGCTTCTCATGCTGTTGGCGCAAGAAGGTAATAGCAAAGCGGTGAACTTCGTCCTGAATTCGTTGTAATAAATAAAAGCTATCACTAGTACGCTTTAAGGCAATCACTTCTGGTGGATCACCAAACAATAGCTGCGACGTATTATGCTTATCATCTTTTGCTAAACCTGCAATCGGTATAACAAGTCCAAGCTCATCTTCTAGTACTTCACGGGCGACTTCCATTTGCCCCTTGCCACCATCAATTAAGACCAAATCTGGCAATGGCAAGCCTTCCTTTAAGACACGCGAATATCGCCGACGTATAACCTCTTGCATCGCACCGTAATCATCATGCTTTGCAGCCGTACGCGTTTTGTATTTACGATATTCCTTTTTCGCAGGCTTTCCATCAATGAAGACAATCATAGCCGATACAGCATCCGTGCCATGCATATGACTATTGTCAAATGCCTCAATTCGTAATGGCGTTGAAATACCTATTGCTTCACCAAGTGCCTCACAAGCACCAATTGTCCGTTCTTCCTGCCGTTCAATTAGCTGGAATTTAGCTGCCACAGCAATCTCAGCATTTTTAGTTGCTAATTCAACCAATTCCCTCTTTTGACCTCTTTTTGGTGTAAGAACTTTAAGCTCTAATAACTCCGTTAAGATGGCTGCATCAATTGCTTGTGGAATAAAAATTTCTTTCGGCTTAATATGCTCTGGTTTTTCATAAAAGCGGCCAACAAATGTTAAAAACTCTTCCTCAGCATCTTGATAAATTGGGAAAACCGAGACATCACGCTCAATCAGCTTTCCTTGGCGAACAAAGAAAACTTGCACACACATCCAGCCTTTTTCGACGGCATAGCCAAATACATCGCGGTTCGTTGTATCACTTGATACTATTTTTTGTTTCTGCATGACCGTATCAATATGTGCAATCTGATCGCGAAACTCCTTCGCTCGTTCAAATTCTAAGTTTTCAGCAGCTGCAAGCATTTTAACTTCAAGCTCTTTTTTGACTGCCTCGACACCACCATTTAGAAACTTCGTCATATCCTCAATCATCTCTTGATAAACTTGACCATTAATTTCTTTTACACAAGGTGCTAAACATTGCCCCATATGATAATACAAGCAAACTTTGGAAGGCAATTGGACACATTTGCGCAATGGATACAATCGATCCAACAGCTTTTTCGTTTCACTTGCCGCATAAGCATTGGGGTAAGGACCAAAATATTTAGCCTTATCCTTTTTTACCTTACGTGTCGTAATAAGACGTGGATGTTTTTCATTCGTAATTTTTAAATATGGATATGTCTTATCATCTGTTAGCATGACATTGTATTTTGGATCATGTAATTTAATGAGATTCAGCTCTAAAATAAGTGCTTCAATATTAGATGATGTCACGATATACTCAAAATCTTCTATTTCACCGACAAGCCTTTGTGTTTTGCCTTCATGTGTTCCCGTAAAATAAGAACGTACACGGTTTTTCAGTATTTTCGCTTTGCCCACATAAATGATTGTCCCTTGACGATCCTTCATCAAATAGCAGCCAGGCTGATCCGGTAAAATATCTAGTTTACGCTTGATTAAATCGTTCATTACCTACCTGCCCCCCTACGTAAAAATCCCTCTCAATTGAATATGATAGATATTACCTTTATTATATAACGAAAAAAAGCCGAACACATCTATTGATGGTCCGGCTTTTGTGAACTTCATTAATTACGCATGTTTTGCGATAAATGCTTCTAAAGCTTCTTTCGGTTGGAAGCCTACAGTTTTGTCAACTAATTCTCCATCTTTAAATAATAGTAAAGACGGAATTGACATAATTTGATACTGAGCTGCAGTACCTTGGTTATTGTCTACATCAACTTTTACAATTTTAGCCGCACTTCCTGCAGCGTCCATTTCTTCAAGAACTGGCCCAATCATTTTACAAGGTCCGCACCAAGCAGCCCAAAAGTCTACAAGTACTAACCCTTCTTTAATATCGTCCTGGAACGTAGCATCTGTTGCATGTACAATTGCCATTTGAAATCCTCCTTAAACTTACTATGATTGTAGTATAGCATGGATAAATTCACTTGAGCGAACAATCTGCCTGCAATGTATTTTTTATGAAAAACTGTGTCGAAAAAAACTATAAAGACCATTAATTGGCTTGATAACGACCTTTCCATACATAGGTGAATGTTATAAAAAGATAAATGCCTAACGTAATGCTTGTCACGATAATAGATGTTGTAAAAATAATCCCAATTAAAATCGCACTTAACGCCATAATGGCAATCCATGTTGTATACGGGAACCATTTTACTTCATAGGCACTTGTATGTTCTGCTTGTTTTTTACGGGATTTCAAATGGGCAATCGCAATAATTAACCAAATAAATAACACGGTATAGCCAAGTGATCCCATTAGAAAATCAAAAGTCTTGCTGCCAACATATAAAGATAGAATAACTCCTAAATACATCGCTAATGTACACATTAAAATAGCATATACTGGCACTTTTCTTTTAGATAAGTGGGCAAATATTTTAGGAACCCGTCCGTCTACAGCTTGTGTATATAGTACACGGGATGAGCCATAAAGCCCTGAATTCATGGAAGAAATAATGGCAAGTATAACAACCGCATTCATAATGTGATCTGCGCCTGGAATGCCAATCATTTTGAACACCATTACAAATGGACTTTCAGGAACTCCGTTTACTTCATTCCATGGAATCAAGCTTACGATAATAAAGAAAGGCAGTAAATAAAATGTAACAATACGTACTAATGTACTACGAACCGCTTTTGGCACTACTTTTTCAGGATTTTTCGTTTCTGCTAATGTAATCCCAATGATTTCTGTACCACCATAAGAATAAATAACAACTAACATAGCAGCAATTAATCCCATAGATCCGTTAGGGAAAAAACCACCATGCTCAGTTAAGTTAGAAAAACCAACGGCGCTATGGTTTCCAAACGTAGCAAGTAATAAAATAAGTCCTGCTATAATAAAGACAATAATAACGGTAATTTTGATCAATGCTAGCCAGTATTCTGTTTCCGCAAATATTTTCACCGATAATAAATTAATGGCTGTCACTAACACAGAAACAGACAGGGCAAGTATCCAAATTGGATATTCTGGCAACCAATATTGAATAAAAATAGCGGCGACGACAGATTCTGCTGCAATATTTAAAACCCACATTTTCCAATAGATCCAATCTAGGAAATAAGCAGGGTATTTTCCCAACACTGATTGAACTAAATCTCTGAACGTTCTTGCTTCTTTATTTCGAACAGCCATTTCTGCTAGACCTTGCATGACAAATAATAAAATAATGCCCCCTATTAAATAGGCAATCAGCACTGAAGGTCCTGCCATATCAATGGCTGCACTACTTCCTTTAAATAGACCTGCTCCGATGGCTCCACCTAACGCCATCATGGTGATATGACGCGAGGTCATAGTTCTTGTTAATTGTTGCTTGTTTTTTTCCACTTTCTTACCTCCTAAAAATCAAAAAAGCATATCATCTACTCCTTCATCATCAAATGAAAGAAGAGACGATATGCTATCAGCAAACCGCGGTACCACTCTAATTGGTTCTTGAGAACCCAGCTTAAAAACCTTGTAACGAAGGTTAATCGTCAAACAAATAGAATAATCCGACAATTCTATTTATGTTACCACTCCTAGGCAAGTTCAAAGTCTTATTGGTCTGCGTTGCACCATCCCGCAGCTCTCTTCACCGAATAATGAGCTTTTACTACTCCTAATCTTTGCGTTTCTAATCATTATTATTGTATCAATCACTATACTGGCTAACGTTAATTATGTCAATATTTTATTTTGCGATAATTTTCAAATAGTACTTCATCACAAAAAAAGCAGGAAGGATTAGCCCTTCCCGCTTGTGCATTACGCGTTTACTTTTAACGCTTTAAATTCTTCTATTAGAAGTGGGATCACATCGAATAAATCTCCAACGATACCATAATCCGCTACTTTGAAAATATTAGCTTCTGGATCTTTATTAATTGCAACAATTACTTTTGAATTTGACATTCCTGCTAAATGTTGAATCGCTCCCGAAATACCAGCCGCAATATAAAGATCTGGTGTGACTACCTTACCAGTTTGACCGATTTGTAGTGAATAGTCACAGTACTCAGCGTCACATGCACCACGTGATGCTCCAACTGCACCGCCTAGTAAATCTGCTAGCGCTTTTAATGGTTCGAAACCTTCTTCAGATTTCACCCCACGACCACCAGCAACGACTACTTTCGCTTCTGATAAATCAACACCTTCTGAAGATTTGCGAACAACCTCTTTAATAATTGTGCGAAGGTTTGTAATATCAACAGTGATTGCAGACACATCGCCAGTTTTACCCTCTGCTTTTTCTAAAGGTGTAATGTTATTTGGACGAATAGAAGCTAAAACAACGCCTTCTTTCACTTTCACTTTTTCAAAAGCTTTACCAGAGTAAATTGGTCGGATGAAGACAACATCATCGCCTGCACCCTCAATAGCAGTAACATCAGATACTAGGCCTGCTTGTAATTTACTTGCGATTTTTGGCGATAAATCTTTTCCATTTGCTGTATGTCCAAAGACAATGCCAGCAGGTTTTTCTTGCTCGATAACAGCTAATAGTGCTTGACTATAGCCATCAGATGTATATTGTTTTAAATGTGGGTGTTCCACTGTTACTACGCGGTCAGCACCATATTCAAATAATGGTCCTGTTAAACTTGCTACAGCATCTCCTAAAAGTACCCCAACAACTTCGCCACCATCAGCGATTTGTTTTGCAGCTGCAATTGCTTCGAAAGAAACATTACGTAAGCTTCCTTCACGAACTTCACTTAATACTAATACTTTTTTTGACATAGCATATTCCCTCCGTTACCCTTTAAGATTCGATTAACATCAAATAATTAAACAACTTTTGCTTCTGTGTGAAGTAGATTTACTAGCTCTTTTACTTGTACAGAAAGGTCGCCCTCTAGAATGCGGCCTGCTGCTTTTTGAGCTGGCAAGAAGATGTCTACTGTTTCAATCTTCACTTCTACATCATCTTCATCGATATCTAAATCATCTAACTCAAGCTCTGCAAGCGGTTTCTTTTTCGCTTTCATAATACCTGGTAGAGATGGGTAACGTGGCTCATTTAAACCTTGCTGAGCTGTTACTAGTAATGGTAAAGAAGTTTCAATTACCTCTGAATCTCCTTCGATATCGCGAACAATTTTCGCAGATGTTCCATCAATTTCAAGCTTTGTAATCGTTGTTACATAATTTATATCTAATAAGTCTGCAACACGTGGACCTACTTGACCTGAACCACCATCGATCGCAACATTTCCTGTTAAAATTAAATCCGCCTCTTTATCTTTTAAGTATTCCGCTAATAGATAAGCTGCTGCATTTTGGTCTAACTCATCTAAATCGTCTTCCGTATTAATTAGCACTGCTTCGTCTGCTCCCATGGCAAGTGCTGTACGTAATTGCTTCTCTGCATCCTCGCCACCAATTGTCACTACTGTTACTTTACCACCAGCAGCATCGCGAACTTGGATTGCTTCTTCAATGGCATATTCATCATAAGGGTTAATAATGAATTCTGCGCCGTCCTCTTGGATTTTACCACCCGACACTACGATTTTTTCTTCTGTATCAAACGTACGTTTAATTAATGCAAAAATATTCATATATCCATACCTCCTGGAACGTTTTATAATTCTAAGTAAACTTATAAATATTATATATTTTCAGTTTCGATAACGCCGATAACATCTTAAAACTGTTATCGACATTTGGGAAATTATTTGCCAGTAAACACAGGCTCACGCTTTTCAATGAATGCTTGAATTCCTTCTTTGGCATCTTCTGATACGAATACTGTCCCAAAGGATGTTGCCTCTGCTTCAATGCCCTCATAAAATGATGCATGCTTTGCATATTGCAATGTTTGAATAGCTGCTTTTAAAGCAATTGGGCTTTTCTTTGCAATATTTTTCGCAATTTTCAGCGTTTCATCTAGCAGTGCTTCGTCTGAGAATGTACGATTCGCTAAGCCCCACTGCACGGCTTCTGCACCAGTAATTGGCTCACTTGTAAACATCATTTCAGCAGCCTTTGCTACACCTACATAACGTGGTAAGCGCTGTGTACCGCCAAAGCCAGGTATAAGACCTAATTGTAGTTCAGGTAAACCTAGTTTTGCCGATTCAGTGACAAATCGCATATGACAGCTCATGGCTAATTCAAGCCCACCGCCTAATGCCGCACCATGAATGGCTGCAATAACAGGCTTCGAAAATGATTCAACGCGCTCAAATACTTGCTGCCCGTTGCTAGCTAGCTTCGTAAATTCTTCTCCAGATTCTACCCCAGTAAATTCTTTAATATCTGCCCCTGCAGAGAAGAAACGGCCTTCGCCATGAAGTACAAGGACTCTTACTGCATCATCGTGTTCAACAGCATTTAAGACAGCGTTAACTTCTGCAATAATACCGCGAGATAATGCATTTGCTGGTGGACGTGCAATTGTAATAATCGCTACCCCATCTTCTACTTTCCAACTTAGAAATTCCATTTCTCCACATCCTTTTAAGCTTTAATGCCGTTCAGGATTAATGCCTGAACCTTTGGAACTTGTTCCATCAAATCATATCGATAGTCATTCATAACCCACGACGTAATCGTTTCATCAATTGTTCCAAAAACCATTTGTCGTGCCAAGCGTACATCCATCGTCTGATTAAACTCCCCTGAAAGCATACCTTCGACTAAAATTTGATCGAGTAAATGTAAATACTCACGTAGTACACCATTAATTTTTAATCGTAAGTCTTTGTTTGACTGGCGAAGCTCTAATTGTGTGACGGTTGCTAGGTATCGATCTGTCGCAAGAACATTAAAATGATTGGCAATCATTCGTGAAAGTTTGTCACGAGACGTACTTCCATTTTCTATTATATCTTGTAATGACTCTACAAAAACAGCCATTTTTTCATTAAAGACAGAAATTAATATATCTTCTTTATTTTTAAAATATAAATAGATTGTTCCATCGGCCACCCCTGCCTGTTTGGCGATTTTCGATACTTGCGCTTGGTGATACCCATTTTCCGCAATAACGATGACAGCTGCATCAATAATTTGCTTATATTTCGGCTTATCTCGTTTCACTTTTATATCACCACCTAAAAAACATGCGCACGTCTACAATATCAATATGACGTGTGAACCTAAAAAAATATGAAAATATGAATGGTCATTCATTCATATTTTCATATTATATTTTACAGCATTACTTGTCAATACTTTCACACGTATTTATTTCGCTTCTTTATTCGCCAATTTTGTTTTTTCTTCGTCTACCAAAGAGCGGCGTAAAATTTTTCCTACGGCTGTTTTTGGTAGTTCCTCTCTAAATTCATAATAACGAGGAACTTTAAATGCCGCTAGATGCTGACGGCAATATTTATTTAATTCGTCCTCCGAGATCGAATATCCTTCTTTTAAAACAATATAAGCTTTTACCGTTTCTCCACGATACGGGTCAGGTATGCCTGCAACAACACACTCTTGAATTTCTTCGCGTTCGTATAACACTTCTTCCACTTCACGAGGATAAATATTAAAGCCACCCGCTATGATCAAATCTTTTTTACGATCCACTACATAGAAGAAACCTTGCTCATCCATATAACCAAGATCACCTGTTAAAAACCAGCCATCGACAAATGTCGCTGCTGTATCCTCAGGTCGGTTCCAGTAGCCCTTCATCACTTGTGGACCTTTGACAGCGATTTCACCCACTTCGCCAACTGGAAGCTCTTCCGTATCCCCTGTACGTAAAATAATAGCTTCTGTATTAGGCCAAGGTAAACCGATTGAACCAATCACTCGCTTACCCCAAATTGGCGTAGCATGTGTTACAGGTGATGTTTCTGTTAATCCGTAGCCCTCTACGAGCTTCCCACCAGTAACCGCTTCAAATTTCTCCTGAACTTCAATTGGCAATGAAGCAGAGCCACTTAAGCACGCCTTAATAGATGATAAATTATAATTCGCAATGTCTGGATGATTTAGAAGACCAATGTATAAGGTTGGTGCACCGGGGAAAAGTGTTGGTTTTTGTTTATCAATCGTTTTTAATGCCGTTTCAGCATCAAATTTCGGTAAGAGCACCATCTTATTTTGAGTGAATACTGATAATAGCATAACCGTTGTCATACCATAGACGTGGAAGAATGGAAGAATGCCCATAATGGTCTCTTCACCATGCACACATTTATACATCCAGGCATCACACATTGTCGTATTGGCAATTAAATTTTTATGGGTTAACATAACCCCTTTTGGGAACCCCGTTGTTCCACCAGTATATTGTAAGAGTGCTAGGTCTTCTTCAAAATCAAATGAGATATGATCAATTACCTTAATCGGTGCAGAGCGCATGATTTCTGAAAATAAATGATTTTGCCCGCTATGTTCAACCTTGACACTAAAGCCATACTGCTTTTTTTGAATAAATGGATAGACTAAATTTTTTGGGAATGGTAAATAATCTTTAATGGCTGTCACGATAACATTTTCAAGTGCTGTCTCTTTCATAATTTTCATCACTCTTGGATATAAAATATCCATGACAAGAATAACCTTCGCACCTGAATCAGCCATTTGGTATTGAAGCTCACGTTCAGTATAAAGTGGATTTGTTTGTACGACAACAGCACCTGCATACATAGCGCCGTAGTAAGCGATTACACTTTGTGGCGAGTTAGGTAGCATAATGGCTACTCGATCTCCCTTTTCCACACCTAATGCTTGTAAATAGTTTGCGAACCTTAAAGCTGACTCATATAGCTCGGTGTACGTCAAATCCTTCCCCATAAAATGAATCGCAACTTTGGATGGATTCTTTTTATAGGCGCGTGTCAAAAACTCTTGCACTGGAATTTCCTCAAACGTTAAAGACGGTGGTACTTCTTCAGGATAATTTGCTAGCCATGGTTTTGCTGTCATACGTCCTCTCCCCTTTGTCCCAAACTTTGTCAATTCTTATATTTATTATAATGAAAAAGAAATGCAGTTTCAAACAGAAAATAGAAAATAAATGCATTTTCGATTAATTATTATGCAATTCACAACATTAATATGACAGATGTTTAGTCTGTTTTATTTGCATACACCTTATGAATCCTCATTCATTCTCAAATCTTTCAAATAGAAAATTATGAGGATATTCCTATACTATAAAAATAATTATTTATTCAGGTTATGGAGGAAAATGAATAGCTGTTAGCAGAAATTGAAGTAAATACAAAAAACGCACCCTCATAAGAGAATGCGTTTTTTACTTAAACAGTCATCATATAGTAGACGCCCACTGCCAAAAATGCAATACAGACAATGATTAGTACTTTTGCTAATTTTTCCATGTCATGACACTCCTATGCAATACTTGCCCCAATTACAAACGATAGACCGACTGAAATGGTAAAGGAAATGAAACCAACTGAGCGATTATCATTGGCAATCTCTTGATCTACATTAAAACGAGGTGTCATAAATTCAAATAAGAAATACGCTACAATCAATAGTGTAAAGCCAAAAAGACCCCAGCCAATCATTTCACTTAATGTGCTATGGCGTGCAATGGAAAAACGAAAGATGTTGCAAATCCCTAGTATTTTTCCACCTGTTGCAAGGGCCACAGCAACATTACCATTTTTAATTTCTTCCCAATTCTTATATTTCGTAACGACTTCGAACAATGCCATCGAGACGACTAAACATAATACAACAACACTAAAATATCCTGCCGTTTCGATAATTGGATATCGCCAAAAGCCAGAATTCAGCATTTTTCTCCGTCCCCTTTATAGCTTATTTCAATTCAACAACTGTGACGCCTAAGCCCCCCTCGCCGGCTTCACCAAAACGGAAGGATTTCACGCGCTTATGCTTCTTTAAATAGCTTTGAATACCTTGACGTAAAGCCCCTGTACCAACCCCATGAATAATAGACACACGCCCATAATTAGCGAGTAACGCATCATCAATATATTTCTCTGTTCTTAAAATAGCGTCCTCATAGCGTTCACCACGCAAATCTAATTCTAATTTTACATGGCTATTGCGATTTTTCACACCAGCTGTTCGTAATACCGTTTCTTTTTCAGGCTTAATATACTCTAAATCACTATCAGCGATTTTCATTTTTAAAATCCCCATTTGGACAACCCATTCGGTATTTGACACTTTTTCTAACAAAGTACCTCGTTGACCATAGCTTAACACCTTTACCTCGTCCCCGACAACTAAGTTTTGCGCACGTGCTTTTACTTGCGCTGCTTTTTTCAGTACTTTATTGTCTTCAAGTGGTGTTGCTTCTTCCAGACGTTTACGTGCTTCAATCAATTCGTGCTCCTTGACAACTTGATCAGCATTTTTGCGCATTTCTCGAAGCTCTGTAATAATCGCTTCCGCTTCTCTTTTCGCTTCATCAACAATTTTACGAGCTTTTTCCTTTGCTTTCTTATCAAGTGCCTCTTTACGCTCTTCATAGGCTTGTAATTTATCTTGAAGCTCTTTACGTAAAGTTTCCGATTCTACTAGCAATGCATGGGAACGTTCTGCATCATCTTCTGATTGGCGACGTGTTTCCTCCAATGAAGCAATCATCGATTCAACCTCATGTCGGTCTGTCCCTGTAAAGCCTTTCGCACGATCGATAATGGATTCAGGCAGTCCAAGACGACTGGATATTTCGAATGCATTAGAGCGCCCAGGTACACCAATAAGTAGACGGTAGGTTGGACTCAAAGTTTCAATATCAAACTCTACACTAGCATTGGCAACACCTGGTCGATTATAGCCATACGCTTTTAGCTCAGGATAATGAGTTGTAGCCATTACACGTGCACCGCGTCCATGTACTTCGTCTAAAATGGAGATAGCTAAGGCTGCTCCTTCCTGAGGATCAGTACCTGCTCCTAATTCATCGAAAAGAACAAGTGATTCATGATCAAATTTTTGTAGAATGTCTACAATATTGACCATATGAGACGAGAACGTAGAAAGTGACTGCTCAATTGATTGCTCATCACCAATATCAGCAAACAATTGCTCAAATACAGCAAGTTCTGAGCCATCTAATGCTGGCACTGGTAATCCTGCCTGCGCCATTAATGTACACAGACCTACCGTTTTCAATGTTACCGTTTTACCACCTGTATTAGGACCCGTAATGACAATAGCTGTAATTTCTTTACCAAATTCAATATCATTCGGAATAGCTATCTCTATTGGTAGAAGTGGATGACGTGCACGAACTAGTCGAATATAGCCATCCTTATTCATTTTAGGCATTGTACATTTATTGGCTTGTCCATATTTGCCTTTAGCTAAAATAACATCAATATCCCCTAAAACTTTCACTAAATTAAATAAATCTGATGCTACTTCTTGCACCATTGCACTTAATGCCAGTAAAATACGCTCAATTTCCGCCTGCTCCTTCATTTTTAAGCGATGAATTTCATTATTCGCTTGTACAACAGAGTCTGGCTCGATAAATAAGGTTTGACCAGAAGAGGATTGGTCATGGACAATCCCGCCATAATGGTGACGATATTCTTGTTTAACAGGAATAACAAAGCGATCATTACGAATTGTCACAAGTGTATCAGAAAGCATTTTCGCTGCATTACTTCCACGAATTAAACTTTCCAGCTTAGAACGGACTTTCCCTTCTTCAGCTCGTAAAGATTGGCGTATAGAACGCAATGTTTGACTAGCCGAGTCTAAAACAGCTCCATTGTCATCAATACAGTTGTTGATTTCATGTTGCAAACCTGTTAAAACAGGTATCGCTTCCTTTTTCGCGATGAAATGTGGAATTTCAATCACTTCATCAGCCTCTAAATCCTCAATGAAATTACGTAAAATTCTACTCGCTCGAATTGTGCTCGATATTTCCATTAATTCTATTGCTGCTAGCATGCCTCCTATTTGGGCACGTCTTGCAGATGGTCGTACATCAAATATTCCTCCCATTGGAACATTGCCTTTAACACGTAAAATGGATAATCCCTCATCCATCTCCTCTAATAATTGTACTACTTTATCAAAATCTGTTTGTGGTACAAGCTCCTCAATGGCAGATTTCCCAATAGAGCAAGTACAATATGAGGCCACTTGTTGCCGAACTTTATCGTATTCTAGTGTTTTCAATGCGCGTTCTGCTATCACTGAGAACACCTCCTCAACCTATTTATTTCGTCGTATGAACGCCTCAAATTGTTCAAGCGTCCATGTATTCACTATCATATCTTTCGGTAGCCATGCTCTATTGGCATAGCGAACACCGATATCCATAAAACGTAAATGCGCTATATCATGAGCATCTGTATTAATGGCTACAGGTACACCTGCAGCTAAAGCCATTTCTAAATGTTCCACACATAAATCTAAACGATACGGATTTGCATTTAACTCTAAAATTTTACCATATTCCTTCGCCCACGCAATCAGCTGTTTCATATCAGGATTATAGCCATCACGATCCTCAATAATTCGACCAGTTGGATGGGCAATCATATGAACATAAGGATTTTGCATGGCCGTTAGTAAACGTGCCATAATTTTATCTTGTGATTGTGTAAAGCTCGAATGAATAGAAGCGATAACAAAGTCTAACTCTTTTAACACTTGATCGTCGAAATCAAGGGAGCCGTCTGGCAAAATATCCATCTCTGTCCCTTTAAACAAATGGAAATCTGGATGTGTTGCATTAAATGCCTCAATTTCCACACGCTGTTTTTCTAAACGCTCCGGTGTTAAACCATTTGCTACTTTTAGAAATTGTGAATGATCTGTAATAACGCTATATTGATAGCCACGCGCTCGTAATGCCTCGCCCATTTCTGCAACAGAGTATGCACCATCAGACCAGGTCGTATGCATATGTAAATCTGCCTGAATATCCTCTAATCGCACTAACTGTTGAATCGTCTTTGTATTATCAAATTCCACAGTTCCTGTGCGTAAGCTTGGTGGAATCCAAGGTAGGTCAAAATGAGCGAAAAATGCCGCTTCATCTGAAAACGTTATAACGGTACCATCTTCCTGTTCAACGCCATATTCACTAATTTTTTCACCACGCGCTTTGGCAAGTTGGCGCATACGCACATTGTGGTCTTTTGACCCTGTAAAATGATGCAAGGCAGTTGCATATTCATTGTCCTTCACTAAACGGAAATCAACACCAACTGGCTCCTCTAAGTCTAAAATCACTGAAATTTTAGTATCTCCCGCTGCCACTACTTCTTGGATGGCTAATCCATTTAATAACTTTTCACGTACAGCCTCAACTGCTTGTGTCACCACAATAAAATCAATATCTTTACTTGTTTCTAGCGCCCGACGGAAGCTTCCAGCAACTGAAAAACGTTCCACTTCCTTCATACTACCTAGAAGCGCCTCTATTTGTAAAACCACAGGCTCAAGCTGCCAAATTGGTAAACGTTCTGAGCGATTCGCCAAATTAGCGAGTTCCTTTAAAATTTTTTCCTCTGTTTTTACAGCAAAGCCTGCTAATTCACGAACTTTCCCTGCTTCACAAGCTGCCTTTAAGCTTTCTGCTGAGTCAATGCCTAGCTCTTGGTGAAGCTTCGCAATCTTTTTACCTCCCAAGCCTGGCAATTTTAACAATGGCAATAATCCTTTAGGGACAATGTCTTCTAGTTCTTTTAACAAACTCGATTCACCTGTTACCATCAAATCCTCAATGACAGCAGCCGTTCCTTTACCAATCCCTTTAAGTTTTGTTACATCGTCCATTTCACTTAATGAACGCTCGTCCCCCTCCAGTGCTGCAGCTGCTTTCCGAAAAGCAGATACCTTGAATGGGTTTTCTCCTTGTAGTTCCATATATAAAGCAATTTTTTCGAGTGTGCGAATAATTGTTTTTTTATTCATTGGTAATTCCCCCTATCGTAAAAACACTTCTCTCAAAACAGAGAGAAGTGCACAGTTTACTATTGCATATAAATATACCACCAGTTTTGGAACATCTTCGTAATAATCGGTGTATGCTCCAACATAAGCCCACTTAACAATGACTTCGACATTAAATTTTGAATGACATCAATCGGCAATAAAGCGCACACGTATAGCAAAATAAACATAATTAAATAGTTTTCAATCATGCCAAGTAATGCGCCAAGCCAACGATTCACTGTATTGAGCACAGGTAAATACGCAATAAAATCAAATATCGATGCCACGATTTGCAATGTTATTTTAACAGCAAAGAAAATTACCGCAAAGGCAATCACACGATAGAAGGTGCGATCTAAATCGAGACTATCAATGACGACACCAAGGCTACCTGTATCAGTGACACCTGGATAAGGCACCCAAAATACAAATTTTTGTGCTAATGGCTTATAATAAATATACGCAACAATTAGGGCTACGACAAAGCTGACAATGTGCATCATTTGTACAATGAAACCTCGTTTTGCACCGACACCAATTCCAGCTAGCAGTACCACTAATATGATTAAATCTAACATTCTCTTCAACCCTTTAGTTTTTTCAATTCTTCTTCTAGTTGCTCCATTCGTTCTTTTAATAGTAAATAATCATGTACTGTATTTACTGCCGTCAGAACAGCAAGTTTTGTGCTATCAAGTGAGGGATTATGTACGCTCATCTCGCGCATCCGGTCATCAACAATCGAAGCAACAAGTCGCATATGGCCAATGGATTCTGAGCCGACCATTTTATATGTATGACCATATATTTCCACAGAAATTTTATTTTTTTCTTGTTTTTCCATAGTCGCACCCTCCTATAAATTCGATGCACACACGATCTTTTCAGCTTGTGAGCACCATCACACAAAAAAGCTATTTATTATCATACCATGAAAGGTATAAAATTGTGAACAATGAGGACAGAAAGGAACGATTAAATGTCAAATATTGTGCTTTCCATTTCAACAAATATTCAAAAAGAGGTGATGGCTTACTACGCAACCTATTTTATCGAGCGTAAGGCTCCTGGTGTCATATTTGCTGCAAAGCTACCAGATACCGCCATTACTATGTATAAATCAGGAAAATTAATGTTTCAAGGAGGTGGTGCTGAACGCGAGGCGGCACGTTGGGGAACTATTGAAAAAACAACTAGCCAGACATCCTCATCTATCGGGGCAAAGGGTGATGTACTACCTGAAAATTTCGCAGCAATGTCTGTCTTAGGCTCAGATGAAACTGGCACAGGTGATTATTTCGGCCCTATCACAGTGGCTGCGGTATATGTACCTACCTCCAAAATCGAACTTATTAATGAGCTTGGCGTAAAAGATTCGAAAATGCTAACGGATGATTACATGCGAAAAATTGCACCGGATTTACGAGCAGCTTGTGTCCATAGTGTCCTCGTATTACACAACGAGAAATATAACAGCCTACAGGCAAAAGGCTATTCCCAAGGAAAAATGAAAGCCATGATGCACAACAAGGCTCTAAAAAATACGCTGACGAAAATGGCACCTGAAAAACCCGAATTCATTTTAATCGACCAGTTTGCCGAACGCGGTGTCTATTACAATTATTTAAAAAACGAACATGAACTTGTACAAGAAAATGTCTATTTTTCTACCAAAGCAGAGCAATTACATGTCGCTGTCGCTACAGCATCTATTTTAGCGCGTGCTGCATTTTTAAAGGAAATGGATCGATTGAGTGCAATCGCAGGGCTTACCTTAATGAAGGGGGCTTCTAGCAAGGTAGATATGCAAGCAGCTCGCATTTGGCGTAGCCATGGCGAGGAATTTCTACGCTCCATAACAAAATGGCATTTTGCCAACACCGAAAAAGCACGAAAGAAGATTTAAAAAGCATTCCATGTTCTTTTAAGTAGCAGGGGGAATCTTATGGGTAGTTCCCATATCTAGGTTCTTTTGAAAAATAGTAATCTTGCTAGATTCCAATTGTACGAGAACGCTTTTAATTCGTTTGAGAGCGACTTGGACTACTTTGAGCAACTACCTTCTCGGAGTGAACGCTTTGAGCCTCTTTGAGAGTGCCTTTCTACTTGCGCTGATCCTCCCCCTTAGCTAAATTCCCCAAGTAAAAAAAGACTGCCTCAAAAAGACAGTCTTTTTTCAAATAGATTAGCGTACTTCTGTACCTGCAATCGTAGCAATAGCTTTTAACACTTTATTGTGTGCGGCTACTACTTCTTCGTCCGTTAAAGTACGTTCTGGATCGAAGTATGTGAGAGAAAATGCAACGGATTTTTTACCTAGCTCCATTTTTTCCCCTTCATAAACGTCGAATATGCGAATGTCTTTTAATAATTTCACGCCAGCTGCGCTGATAGCTTCGACAACTTCACCTGCTGTTGTTGCACGGTCCATAATGAGCGCGATATCACGAGACATGACTGGGAAACGAGGCACTGATGTATATGCAAGTGGGGCTTCTTGTGCATTTGCATTTAATAGGGCAACTAAATTCATTTCCATAACATATGTGTCTTTGACTCCCCATGCTTTTTGCTCTGCAGGATGGAGTCCACCAATAATACCGACTTGCTCGCCATCTAATAAGATGCTAGCCGTACGTCCTGGATGTAATCCATCCACTTGTGCTTTCACAAATGTCATGCGATTTTCTAAGCCAAGTTTACCGATTACACCTTCGATAATACCTTTTAGCACAAAGAAATCTACTGTTTTTTTCTCACCTTGCCAAGCATGATCTAGCCATTTACCTGTTAGTACCGCTGCTACATGCTCTTCTTCGTAAGGTTGCCCTTCATCTGATTGACCAAGGAACACAGAACCAATTTCATATAAAGCAACACCCTCAGCCTGGCGAGCCACATTATACGCAGCCGCTTCGATTAAGTGTGGAATAAGGCTTTGACGTAATGTAGAGCGCTCCTCACTCATTGGCATTAACAATTTAGTTACTGGCTCTGCTTTTAAGGCAAAACGTTGTGACAATGCATCAGATGTTAATGAATATGTTACAGCTTGGTAGAGGCCAGCCCCTTCCAAATAATGACGAACAACACGGCGATTAGCTTGGTATGGTGTTAGATTACCTACTTGTGTTGCCCCCTCTGGCAATGTCATAGGGATTTCATCATAACCGTAAAGACGAGCAATTTCCTCTACAATATCCTCTTCGATTTTAATATCTTGGCGGCGTGTTGGTGCATCAATCATTAGTAAACCATTTGCTGCCTCTACACCAAATTTTAGACGCTCTAAAATCGAAAGCATATCTTCCAATGCAATCTTCATCCCTAAACGCTCATTAATAAAATCTGGAGAAACGACTACTCGCGCTGCTGTTTTATCTAACTCATCTACTAGACATGTACCCTCTAATACTTCACCGCCAGCTAATTCAGCAAGCAATGCGGCAGCACGTTCAGCGGCTGGTAAGACACGATTTGGGTCTACCCCTTTTTCAAAACGAGCCGATGCATCTGAACGTAGACCAAGGTGACGAGATGCTTGGCGTACTGTTAAACCATCAAAATAAGCTGATTCAATGACAACAGTCGTTGTTGCGTCTGTTACCTCTGAATTGGCACCACCCATTACGCCAGCAATCGCCACTGGTTCTTTTCCATTCGTAATGACTAAATCAGAAGCTTTTAAAGTTCGTTCTTGGTCATCCAGTGTTGTGATTTTCTCACCTTCTTTTGCTTTACGAACGACGATTTCACCTGTTGCTAGGCTATCATAGTCGAAAGCATGCAATGGTTGACCATATTCCATTAACACATAGTTGGTTACATCCACGACATTATTGTGAGGGCGTACACCCGCTGCCATTAAACGATTTTGTAACCACATTGGTGACTCACCAATTTTTACGTTTTTCACCACTTTTGCGACATACATCGGATTTGCTTGTAAATCTTCTACACGTAGCTTTAATAAATCCTGTGCTTTTTCATTAGCCGTTTTATATGCAATCTCTGGATACTTAATTTCCTCAGTAAGGATGGCACCTACTTCATAGGCTACACCAAGCATAGAAAGAGCATCTGAGCGGTTTGGTGTTAAGCCTAGCTCTAGCACTGTATCACGTAAGCCTAAAATAGCCAGTGCATCAGAGCCAACTTCTGCATCTGACGGTAATACGTAGATTCCTTCTGAATATGCTTTAGGAACAAGCTTGCCTTCGATTCCAAGTTCTTGCAATGAGCAAATCATACCGTTTGATTCATGACCACGAAGTTTTGCTTTTTTTATTTTAATGCCACCTGGTAAATGTGCACCGGGACGAGCAACAATGACTTTTTGACCAGCATCTACATTTGGTGCACCACAAATAATTTGTTGTGGCTCTGCTTCTCCAACATCAACTTGACAAATATTTAACTTATCAGCTTCTGGATGTTTCTCTTTAGACACTACATAGCCAACCACTACTTTATCCATAGCGTTTGCACGATCAATAACTGCATCTACTTCGATACCAGAGCGTGTAATTTTTTCAGCTAATAGCTCAGGCGCTAAGTCCTGTGTATTGACATAATCTTTTAACCATTCTAATGATACTAACATGTTTTATCCCCCTTACGCTTCTGTTCGCTCGAATTGTGATAAGAAACGAGTGTCACTTGTATAGAAATGACGAATATCGTCAACACCATATTTCAACATCGCAATACGTTCTGCACCAATACCGAAAGCGAAGCCAGAAACTTTCTTCGGATCATAGCCAGCCATTTCTAATACATTTGGATGCACCATACCTGCGCCTAGAATCTCAATCCAACCTGTGCTCTTACATACATTACAACCAGCGCCACCACATTTGAAACAAGAAATATCCATTTCTACTGATGGCTCTGTGAATGGGAAGAAGCTCGGACGAAGTCGAATTTCGCGGTCTGCACCAAACATTTTTTTCGCTAAAGTATCTAATGTTCCTTTTAGATCACTCATACGAATATTCTCGCCAATGACTAAACCTTCAATTTGCATAAATTGATGGGAATGTGTTGCATCATCATTATCGCGACGGAATACTTTACCTGGACAAATGATGCGAATAGATTCACCCTTTTTTGCTTCCATTGTACGAGCCTGTACTGGCGAAGTATGCGTACGTAGCAATATTTCCTCGGAAATATAGAACGAATCTTGCATATCACGTGCTGGGTGTCCTTTTGGTAAATTTAGTGCTTCAAAGTTATAGTAGTCCTTTTCTACTTCAGGACCTTCAGCAATTTCATAACCCATTCCGATAAATAAATCTTCAATTTCTTCAATGACGCGTGTTAACGGATGGCGATTTCCTACTTTCACTTCACGACCTGGTAAAGTGACATCAATCGACTCACTTGCTAATTTTTCAGCAATCGCTGCTTCCTCTAGAACAACCACCTTTGTTTCTAGTACTGCTGTTACATTTTCACGAACATTATTCACTAAAGCCCCCATTTTCGGACGTTCTTCAGCTGATAATTTCCCCATCCCTTTTAGTAAATCTGTGATAGGTCCTTTTTTCCCTAAATATGCAACACGCACTTCATTCAATTCTTTTAAATTTGCTGCTGCTTCAATTTTAGCAAGAGCTTCTTGCTCTAATTGTTTTAATTGCTCTTCCATGTTAAAACCTCCTTAGAAAATAAATGCCTGCATTTTAGGCATAAAAAAAACTCGCCCCTAAAAAGGGACGAGGACATATTCGCGGTACCACCCTAGTTATTGCAAGCAAAAAACTTACAATCACTTCATTGACATAACGACTTGATGAAGCCGGCACACCTTTACAGCATCACGCTGGTCCCGGTAGCTGCTCACGGGCTGAATTCAAAATTGCATTGGTACGGCGTCGGCTCTCAATCTCCGGCCTTACGCTCCCTGTCGTCCATTCACAATCTTTACTACTTCCCGATCAAAGCATTTATTATTTAAACATACATTTTAGAATAAATTATACAATAACGAATAGTAGCAAATCAAGAGACAACTACCTGAATCCCACAAGGATCTGTCAATTATTTCACAAAACCATATAAAACAATACCTGTTGCAACTGCTACGTTTAATGATTCAGCTTGTCCAAAAAGTGGAATAATCATATTTTGATCTGTCATCGCTAATAGCTGTGGCTGGATGCCACTTCCTTCATTCCCCATAATAATAGCAAATGCACCCGAATGCTGAATGTCACTATATGGCACTGCCTCCTCATCCAAAGCAGTACCAAAGACAGGTACACCTTGATTTTGTAGCAAGTCTACCCATTCTGCTAAGTCTCCGCGTACTACTGGGATATGGAAATGGGAGCCTTGAGCTGCGCGTAATGTTTTAGGATTGTAGGCATCTGCACAGCCTTTTCCTAAAATCACGGCATCTAATCCTGCTGCATCGGCAGTGCGTATCATTGTTCCAATATTACCAGGATCTTGGACTGCATCAATTAATAGCACTTTACGCCAAGTGGCCTTCACTTCATCCTCTAAAATTGGCTGTTTACATACAGCAAACACGCCTTGAGAAGTTTCTGTTTCTGCGAATTCCTTTGTTACTGCTGCTGTTACTTCTACAATAGCAACATCATCAATCGGCCATAACATTGGCAAATCAATACCTTCACGTACAATAATTTGTAATACTTGCTCTTTATTTTTTAAAGCTTCCTCCACAAGATGAAAACCCTCTATTAGAAATTCACCTGATCGTTCACGCTCTTTTCTTGTTGTCGCTAACTTTTTCCAATATTTCACTAACGCATTTTGCGTAGATTCAATTCTCTTCATATGCTACCTCTTACCGCCTTTTTCCTATATATTGACCACTATTATACCTTAGCAAATGGCAAATTTCATAGTTATGTGAGAAAACTATTATTTCTATAATCATTACACAGTACTTTAAGAAATCCATATATGGTACCAACTGTTACATGAGTACGAACATCAAAATAGAGCAGTAATGCCTATGCACCCTACTCTATTTTCATTTTACAACCATTTTCTATTGGGTGTAATACTTTGCGGAAATTGAAATACATTCAATGGATCATATTTTGTTTTCACTTCTCGTAATCTTCTAAAATTGCGACCATAGTAGGCTGTCGGCCAATGCTGAATCAATCGATCTGGAAAATTAACATAATTACCAGCTGTATAAGGTGATAAAGCTCCTCGTAAGTCTTCTACCCACTTGATATTTTGTTCTTCCTCATTCGGCTTTTCCCAAGAAGTATTATATTCTTGCGCTATTAATGCATTGCGATAGTAATAGGCTGTGCGATTTGGTGCAATTTCACTGACTGCTCCTCGTAAGGCTTGTTGCCATATCGTAGTATTTGGATTAGGTGCATAGGCTAAAAATTTTTTCATTCTTTGAATTGCCTCATATGGAAGGGGTCTCTCTATAAATGACCCCGACCTTTTTCGAAGGGCTGGCTGATTGCCGCTCGGTATATCAAAAAATTCGACGGCTTGAATATACGGCACTTCCTTTATCCAAATACTTGTTGGCGAACCTGTTTTTCTAAGAGGGCGCAGCAATTTCTTTAATTCAGCTGCTGTTCCTATGAATTCCCCTTGCGCAACAATTTCGCCTACTTCCTTCGTTTTTAACTCCATTTGTGAAGTCAAACGTTCATTTGTATAGGGCGACCATTTTTGCCAGGCATCAAAAGCCGCTTCAAAATCATCCCATCCCCATGTAATGGAAAAGAGTGATACATTCCTAATAGCATGTAACTTGAAGGTCAAAGAGGTAACAATGCCAAAATTGCCGCCACCGCCACCACGACTTGCCCAAAAAAGATCGTTATTTTGTTGCTTATTTGCTCGAATCCTCCTAGCGCCATCCTGTCCACTTGCGACCACCATTTCAATTTCGATAAGATTATCACAGGTTAACCCGAATAGACGTGAGAGCATCCCAATTCCACCACCAAGAGTTAAGCCGACAACGCCCACACTACTTTCTGTACCAGCTGGAATTGTTACACCATGTTCCCATAATGCACGATATACTTTTCCCATATTGGCTCCAGCACCGATCTTTGTTGTCATTTCAGAAAGATTTATTGAAATATTATTCATCTCACTTACATCAATGACAAGACCTTTGTTTACTAAAGAAAAATTTTCATAGCTATGTCGACCACTACGAATTCTGAACGCTTCATCATTTTCTCTAGCCCATTTTAATGCATTAACCACATCCTTCGTTTCTTGACAAAATACAATAATACTCGGATACTTAGGGTTATTTAAATTATTATTCGTCCTTGCTTGTTCATAATCTGTATCTTCAGGAGTGACGACTCTACCCGTGAGCTTCGCCTTTTTCAACTACAATCTCCTTTCTCACAATGATACTTATCCTATGCAAATCATTTAGAAAGAATTTGAAGTTTCAACCAATTTACTGGACTCACATGAAAATACTCATTTTCACCTTTGAAACATATGATGCACTAATAACATCGTGTAGGAGGTGTTCTATGCTTATTCATGTAGTGAGTGCTGGCGAAACATTATGGCAAATAGCCAATCATTATGCTGTACCTGTTCAATCGATCAGTCTATTAAATGCATTAGCTACACCCGATCAATTAGCTATCGGGCAATCACTAGTTATTCCTTCTCCTTATACCATTTATACTGTTCAAAGTGGGGACACGTTATGGTCAATTGCACAACGTTTTAGTGTTCCTTTACAGTCCATCATTTCAGAAAATCATCTAACAAATCCTGATATGTTAACACCAGGAACGAAATTAATAATTCCCCCCATCATCCATATCGTGCAGCCAGGAGAAACATTATGGCAAATAGCTCAGCGCTACGGTACGACCGTTCAAGTCATTGTGGTGGAAAATCAAATAAACAATCCTAATATGCTATATGTAGGAACTAATTTAATCATCCCAAGAGAATTACCGATGATTGAAGTCAATGCTTATTCCTATCAGCCATCTGAAGAAGCGATTGATTCAATTAATGCCGTTGGTCACCTTTTAACGTACTTTAGTCCCTTTGCTTATAAAATGAAGGAAGACGGTACATTACAGCCCATCAGCGACGAAAGTATGATAGCAGCTGCAAAGGCTAAAAACATCATCCCTATGTTAACGCTCGCTAATTTTACTGCTACAGAAGAAGGCTCTAATTTAGCACATGTCGTCTTGTCCGATGCTGACCTACGAAAAAAAGTTATGAATAATGTTTTACAAGTGATGCAAGATAAAGGCTACCAAGTATTGAATATCGATTTTGAAAATGTTTTGCCAGCAGATCGTGAAAATTTCAATGCCTTTATACAATTAGCCGCTGATATGCTTCATCCAAAGGGCTATTTAGTGTCAACTGCCCTTGCACCAAAAACAAGTGCTACGCAAACTGGCACATTGTATGAAGCACATGATTACGAAGCACATGGGAGAATTGCAGATTTTGTAGTATTAATGACGTATGAATGGGGATATCGACTTGGCCCTCCACAAGCCATTTCCCCTATTAATGAAATGCGAAGAGTTGTGGAATATGCCTTAACTGAAATTCCAGCCGATAAGATTCTATTGGGCTTTGAGCTGTATGCGCGTGATTGGCTCTTACCTCATGTCAAAGGACAGGAAGCAGAAACGTTTAGTCCGCAGGAGGCGCTTAATAGAGCCATCAAGTACGGAGCAACAATACAATTTGACCCGACTGCACAATCTCCTTTTTATCAGTATGTCGATGAGCAAGGAAGGCATCACGAGGTATGGTTTGAAGATGCAAGAAGTGCACAGGCGAAATTTGATATGGTCAAACACTATAACCTTCGAGGTATTAGTTATTGGGCATTAGGTTTCCCGTTCCCTCAAAATTGGGTTTTATTAAGCAATCATTTTTCCATTAAAAAACCGTAGTGCTCGTTATTGTTCTCAAAAAATAAAGAGCTATGCAACTTTTTCCCATGTGAAGTAACGACTTACTACCTGTGATGTCGGGATAAAAAATGCTGTTTGAAGCCATATTAACCTATATCAACAGGAAAGGAGCAACTCACATGGGAAGAGACAATAAACAAGGTCAAAGCAATAATAAAGCTTCATTACCTCAAACACCAAAAAACCAAAAAATCGCACCAAATAAGGTGAGTGAAGAATTTTCTCAAGAGTTTATGGAGCTCATTAATTCAGTCACACAAAACAAAAATAAACAAAAAAAATAAGGGGGGCTTCCGTTGAATTTTCAACGTGCACAAGAAATTGTCGCCTCACCGTCAGAATATGAAGTGAGCTATAATGGCGTTTCCGTCTGGATCGACCAACTCCACAATGATGAGAAAACAGCGACTGTTCACCTTCGCCGCTCTTTAGAAGAGCGATCTGAAGTAGCTATTTCCGAATTAAAGGAAGAATATCTCGTTCATTAAACAGATAGAACCTGCTTATTTGCATAGTCAATAAGCAGGTTCTTTTTTTATTTAAATAATATAATCCTCAATATATTGAAGCTGTGTTAACACTTCATCTATATGGTGGTGTAACTCCGTATAGGTTTCTGAAATTTGCTGAGGTGAGATTGGCTTACTAAATAGATAGCCTTGAATATAATCACAACCGCCATCCATCAGAAATGATAGTTGTTCCACTTCTTCAATACCTTCTGCAACAACCTTTAAACGCAAATGTTTAGCCATCGAAATAATCATGGAAACAAGTGCTTCATCGTTTGGATTATGCGGCACATTTCTTACAAAAGTACGGTCGATTTTTAAACAATCAATGGGAAAATCCTTTAAATAGGATAAAGATGAATAGCCTGTTCCAAAATCATCTACAGCAATTTGAATGCCTAATGCCTTTAATTCATGTAATAGCTGTGTCATTTGATCAATATTCATCGTCATACTTTCCGTAATTTCTAATTGTAGATATTTAGGCGTCAATTTTGTGCGTTGTAAAATTTCTTCCACCATTTCTACTAAATCCTGCTGAAATAATTGCCCAAGTGACAAATTCACTGCCACCTTCATCGGGGGTAACCCTTGTTTTTCCCATGTTTTCGCTTGCATACAAGCTGTTTCTAATATCCATTTACCTAATGGGATAATAAGCCCACACTCTTCGGCAATGGGAATAAATACATCTGGTGGTACAAAGCCACGCGTCGGATGCCGCCAGCGGGCCAATGCTTCGACGGATTCAATTGTGCCCGTCTTTAAATTTACCTGTGGCTGATAATCTAAATAAAACTCATTATTGGCTAATGCATTATGTAAGTCTTGCTCTAACAAAATTCGATCTGCAATGTCTTTTGACATATAAGGCTTATAAAAAAGAAATCTTTGGGGTATTTGTCTAGCCTCTCTCATTGCTAATTGGGCATGCATCAATAGCTCTTCGCCCGTCCATTTATCCTCATAGAGGGCAATGCCCATATTCAAGTTGCCATTTAATGAAAATAATTGTACCTGCAAAGGGTCTTTCATGGCACTTTTGAGATTTAAGCAAAATTGTAATAATTCTTCAACCGTCTTTACATGATTAATATAAATAACAAATTGACCCTCTCGCAGCTTCGTTGCAAAATAATGAGGAGGTACAATCGCTTGAATGCGCTCTGCGACAAGCTTCATCATTTTATTAGAATTACTTATCCCGATAGAGGAGCGAATGGCTGCAAAACGGTCAATTTCTATGGCAATGATGGCCTTCTGCACTTGATTATCATGTAAATTTTCCTTTAACGTCTTTAGTAATAAATGCTCATTTGGCAGTAGTGTTATATCATCGTGATAGGCCTGAAATCGCAGCTCTTCTTGAGATTGTTCAAGATCCTTTTTAATTTTTAATAATTGTTGAAACGGCTTTTCCACAGATGTATAATAAATCGCCTTTAAGAAAAAGTAAAAGGCTAAAAATTGATAAATTAATGCCGAGAAATCCCATATCGCATTTTGATCTTGACTAAAAATAAAAAAGACATCACTTACAATAAGCGAGATGGCTGCACTGATTAACCACATCGATCGCTTCGGCATTTTTTTTAGATACCTACTTACTATCACAATGGTTATAATTTGAAGAATTATAGCAAAAAGGTGTACCATATTATCAATATACACTAGCAATTGTTCTGACAATATGTTGGATACCATATACACTAGAGAAATACTGACTATAACGAATAGCAAAGAACTACCATATGTAAACAACCGATAGTTCATTGATAATTGTTGTCTTTTGAATAAAATAATCAGTAGAAATCCAATGGATAGATACACACGCATTAATATATGTATTGACTCGTCCATATAGCCCCATTCAGTAGATTGACTAAAGAACAAGCTAACTAATTCAAGTAATGCAATTATAAAAAAAATGTTCCCTATGTATAAAGTTTGATTGGATAATAAGTGTGAAAATACTAAATAAGATTGGATCGCAATAGCCATTGTAAAAACAATGATTAAAACTTGGATCACCAATTTTAAATTTTGATAAATGTCACCTTGGAATACACCATACATTTGATTGCTAAAGCTTAATAATGGTATGACAAGTAATAACGGCAATATTATGTACCAAACCTCTTTTTTCTCTATTTGATTAAACCATTTCTCCACTACAAACCCTCCATACAACTATCTAAACATTGACTAGGAAATTCTAACTAACTATATTAAATAATACACTTAGAATTGTATATTTCTTTGACTTCTTACAAATCATAACACTTTTATCTGAATTTGTATGCATTCATATCAAGTATGCTAATATTCATTTTATTTCAATATTAGCATACTTTTGATATTTTAGTACTTCATTCCACTTCAAAAACTTGGTTACTTAGCCTCTGGAAGATTCTAGCCCGTCTTTTTTTACTAGCAGCGACAGATAAACCTAGTACTTTGGCTATTTCTTGATCATTGTAGCCTTCTACATAATAAAGGAGTAGTATTTTTCTTTCTATCTGCTTTAACTGGGTCAAAATACTTTCAAGGTCAATAGAATTTTTTTGATTCTCCCCTCCTTTGAACTCACTACGAACATAATCGAGTGTTTCATCATCAACGACTGTTATTCGCTCTTTATAGCTTTTTTCCTTTGATAATTCATTTAAAATCTCCCCTTTGATCGATGAATATATATAAGCGGAAAATTGTCCTTTTGCTGGATCTGCTTTTAGCCATGCCCTCCATACAGCAATGGAAGCAATATGACGATAATAATCAAACTCCTTATAGATATGAAGTTGCTTAAGAATAACGGTAATCATTGGTTGCACACATTCTAATATTTCTTCAAAGGATTGTGTTGGTGAAAGCTTTTGCTCGTTCTGAATAGACATTTTACTCTTCCTGTCGACTATGCACAGTCCAATATTCCTAGGTGATACTATCTTAGTCCCTGGCGTTTATTGAAAGCGAGTACACATTTTCATCATTTCATCGTTGAGAATGACTAAAACCCCTGTCCTATTTATACATAATCTCAGCAATTTATTGTAAAAATCATATATTTTTCTTTGGCATTTCATACATATTTAAACGATGATTGGACAAATTACTACTAAGGAGGCGAAATAGATGAATTTTCAAATAAGAGATGCCATTACTGCAAATGTTCATGGTCAATCTGCAGCAGAATTTAAAGATATTGTGGAAGATGCCATTAACCGTGGAGAAGAACATTTACTGCCAGGGCTTGGGGTGTTTTTCGAAAATTGGTGGAAGCAATCAAGTCCATCTGAACAAGATGAATTCGTTCAAAAACTAGAAAAAATATTTGCAAACTGATTTTTAATGCACAGTGCATTCCATTTCCAATAAATGCGTGATAAAGTTTTATTTATCAGAAAATTTGGAGGGATTGGAATGACTGTTGCAGTAGAATTACTTGTCAATCAACTCAAACAGGTGTTATTAGAAGAACAAGTGTCAACAAACGAAACGGTACGACAGCTACATGGGAAGGATGAATCTCATCATGCGGTGAGCCTACCTGATATCGTTGTTTTTCCACGCTCCACAGCAGATGTCAGTGCCGTTTTAAAAATTGCACATGCACAACGTGTACCAGTTGTACCATTTGGTGTTGGCTCCAGCCTAGAAGGAAATGCAATTCCTATTGCACATGGTATTTCCATCGACTTCTCTGAAATGAATGCTATTTTAGAAGTTCGACCTGATGACCTTCTTGTAAAAGTACAGCCTGGGGTCACACGTTCTCAATTAAATAAGGAATTAAAAAAGCACGGTCTACAATTCACAGTAGATCCAGGTGCAGATGCAACATTAGGTGGCATGGCAGCAACGAATGCTAGTGGTACAACCGCAGTACGTTACGGTGTTATGCGGGATCAAGTTCGTGATTTAGAGGTTGTACTTGCAGACGGCTCCGTCATCCATACTGGTAATTTAGCTGCGAAGTCCTCTTCTGGTTATCATCTCAACGGTCTATTTGTAGGCTCAGAAGGGACACTTGGCTGCTTTACAGAGTTAATATTGAAAGTCTACGGTATACCTGAATTTGTAACAGCAGGACGCGCAGTTTTTGATACAGTAGGCGATGCTGTCTGTGCCGTCACTGCTTTATTACAGGTAGGCATTTCAATCGGCCGAGTGGAATTAGTTGATGAAGCCTCTATGAAACAAGCCAATATCTATAACGATACTTCCTATAGCGAAAAACCAACATTATTTTTAGAATTTCACGGAAATGAAGCAGGTATGCATGCAGATATAGCATTTGCTACAGAAATTTTTGAGGACTTCGGCTGTCTATCCGTTGAATTTGAACAAGATAATGCGGCACGTAACAAGCTTTGGGAAGCACGTCATTCCTTAGCCTATGCGTATATTCATGCTTACCCTGGGAAAAAGCTTATGTCAACAGATGTCTGTGTACCAATCTCCATGCTTGCAGAAACCATTTTGTATGCGCGTGAGCAGCTCGATCATATTGGTCTTGCAGGCGGGATTGTCGGACATGTGGGCGATGGAAATTTCCATGCACTACTAATGTTAAATCCTAATGACATAGAGGAGCAGGCAAAAGCAGATCGCTTCAATGAACAGATTGTTCAATATGCTTTACTTCGGGGTGGTACATGTACAGGTGAACATGGTGTTGGCATTGGCAAAATGAAATATCAAGCTACTGAGCACGGTACCTCTTTAGCTGTCATGAAAAGTATAAAAGCAGCACTCGATCCATATAACATTATGAATCCAGGAAAAATTTTCACCCTATAACTAACGATAAACCCGCTGAATGACTATGTCATCAGCGGGTTTATGTTTATAAATCATAGCGGAAGCTCTTGACTAAAATGTCGCCCTTATAAAATTCCTTTGACTCGTCTCGTACAAAGCCTAGAGATAAATAAAGATTAATAGCAGCCTGCATGATATCACCTGAATGTAAATAAAGAGCCTTATCCTGTCTCTTTCTGGCAAAGGCAAAACTTTCGTGTAATAATTTCTTAGCGACCCCTTGCCCTCTCCCTTTCGGATGTACGCCTAACAAGCGTACGATCGTAGATTGAATATTCAGCTCTGGCAAGCCATATGCTTTTTCCGCATCAGTAAATATTTGTAGCCCTCCTACTATCTCCTCACCACGCTTTGCTACAAGAATTGTTTCTGCGTTCGGATTGCCGACTGAAGCACGGATATCACTTAAATATGACTGCCAATGTTCAGGGTCCTGATAGTCTTTTTCGTATTGCTCATAGCTCTCGACTAAAACCTCAAGATAGCGTTCATAATCTTCCTCTTGTAAATGTTCAATCACAATGTCAGCTACTGTCATGCTAGTTTCCCCTTTCTATGATGAAAAGCCACCCTTACGATAGGCGGTTACTCTTTTTTCAATGCGATGTGAGATCCATTCTGCCACAATTGATATTCCCCAATAAATGATTCCCACAGCAATAAATGACTCTAAAAACTTTAAATTCACAGAAGCAACGATATTCGCAGCACCAGTCAACTCTTTAATAGATAGAAAAAATGCTAAGGATGTGGCATGTAAAAAGCCAATAAAGACGTTTGTCAAATTCGGAATAGACTGCCCAAATGCTTGCGGTAAAATATAACGTCGCATCGCTTGAGTAAATGTTAAACCAATCGCATAGGCTGCTTCTAATTGTCCTTTCGGTACACTTAATATTCCTGAGCGAATAATTTCAGAAGCATAAGCTCCCGCACTAAGTGTTAAGGCGAGTATGACAAAAAATAATATAGGAATGGTGCTTGATTGTATCTTTAACTGTAAAGTACTTGCCATCATATCCACTAGCATTGGCAAGCCAAAATAAACGAGCATGATATGCATAATAATGGGCGTGCCTCTAAAAAAAGAGACATAAAAATTAAGTATAGGCGCAATAAATTTTATTTGTTTAATGCGAACAAAAGCGACGATTATCCCTATAACAATACCTAATAATACAGGTGTAATGGTCATGAATAAGGTTAAAGGTATTACTTTACTAATTTCTCGTAAGGCTTCTACTATAAAAGCCAGATCAATGGTCATACTATATTCCCCCTATTGTGAAGCCAATTCCTTTGGCATATAACGATTAAAATAGCGTTCATTGAACTTAAATAGTTTTTCCAGCACGATCACGATAATATAGTAAACAATAGACAATGCTACATAGATTTCAAACGCTCGTGTCGTTGAAGCAATCAAGGTTTCTCCACGTCCAACCATATCCATTACGCCAATAGAGAACGCTAGTGATGTATCTTTTAATGAACTAATCATCGTGTTTGCTATATTTGGAAAAGCAACACGAATTGCCTGTGGGAAAACAATGCGCATAAAAGCCTGTGTTCCATTTAAGCCTACTGAATAGGCAGCCTCCATTTGTCCTCGGTCAACGGTTAAAATAGCAGCACGAAATATTTCGGCAAAGGCTGCCGCATTGCTTAGTGTGTAGGTAATAATGACAAAATACATCGCATCCATGCGAGTAACATCAATATGAATCAATTTTAGCAATGCAGGTATGCCGTAAAATACTAAGAACAACTGCACTAAAATAGGGGTTCCACGAATAAAGGATATATAGACCGTGATGATCTGCTTCAATACGGGTATGTGAAGTAGCTTCGGTATGGCTAGCACAATCCCTAGTACCATACCAAAAAGTATGGAGAATAGTAGTATTTCAAATGTTACTGGTAAATATTGAAGCAATGTTGGAATGATCTTCGCAATGAGCATGACATCAAAGTTATTTTCCATACTTCCGCCTTCCTTTCCTGTCATTAGAAGTCTACTGTGTAATCATCACCTAACCATTTTTTACTAAGTTCACTTACCACTCCCTCTTTCTTTAATTCAACGATAGCTTCATCTAAACGCTCCTGTAATGTCACTTCATCTTTATTGAGTAAAAAGTATACTTTTGAATTTAATAATGCGTCACCTACAACCTTTTGTTGTGCTTCATTGCTCTCGTTATAGTATCTGACTGCGAACGGTGTTGTAATAATGGCATCAATACGACCTGTAGCCAGTTGATTATTGACATCTACTGAACCAGAAGAATAGACGATATTCGCTCCTAAATTATGCTCTTTATTATATTTTTCAATAAAAACAGCGGAGTTACTCGTTGGTGAAACACTGATATTCTTCCCTTTCAAATCCTCAACGGATTGAATTTCTTTATTTTTCTCATTCACTGTCACCTTTAATGGGAAGACATTATACGGCTCTTTATTGAATAAAAACTTCTCCTGTCGTTCACTATTGACTTCCATTTGATGGGCAATAAAATCAATTTTCCCTGTCTCTAAACTTAGTAATAAATTGGAAAATTCCATTGTTTTAAACTCAAATTCATATTCTGGTAGCTTCTCATCAATTGCTCGAACAAGCTCCACGTCATAGCCCGTTAAATTGCCTTTATCATCTAAAAAGCAGATGTTTGGAAACTGTGTCCCCGTACCTACAATGATTTTTTGAACATCTTTCCCACCCTGTGCTGTATTTTGAGCACTCGCATCTCCATCTGATTTTTCTGAGCTTACGCAGGCTGTTAATAGTGCCGCTAGTACAAATAGTAGATAAAACGATATTTTTTTCATAAAATCCCTCATTCCTTCTGTTATGCATGTGAGGGTAAGCTCACAGCAAGTGCCTTCTGCAGGTGTTCTAAACCTATTTCTGTTACAGCTTGATAGATACCCGTTTCACTTGATCCAATTTCTACAATAGGTACATATCGAACACCATATTTTATTTCAAGGATGTCGCGGAACGTATCATTCGACGTGACATCCACCGTTTTGTATGCTATTCGTTGTTCCTGTAAATACGCTTTTATATCCTCGCAATAACTACAACCTTGTTTCGACCAAACAATTATCTCTACATTTTTTGTCATGATGATGACCTCCTTAGCTGACTGCCACTTTTTGCTGTAGCTGTAAATTAACTGGACTTAATAGTTCGAATGAGCGTTTACGTTCAAACTCCTTCAATACAGGAGTATGCAAAATGAATTCATCTACCTGATATTGAACATGAAAATCATCTAATATTGCTTTAATATCCTTAGGCGATCCATAGACAATATCTGCCTCATATTGTTTGACTGTATACGCCTCTCCAGACTCTTGACCAAATTTTTCAGCTAGCTCTATGGATTGTAATGTCAGTGTTCTACCACTCGCTAAATGCACCTTCGTAATTTTTTGATCCCCAATCAATTCCTTTGCTTCCTTTTTGGTTGGAGCTGCAATGGCTGCGATTGATATGGCGAAGTGGCCACTGGCATTATACTCACGATAGATACGTGCTGCTTGCGCTAATACATCATTGTCACTATTAATAAATCGAGCAAAGACAAATGCAATGCCGAGTTTTCCTGCAAGAGCAGCACTTTCTGGGCTAGCACCGAGTAAAAATAATGTTGGCTTTATCTTCGGAATCGGCGTTGCTTGTATACCATATAATTCGTGCTCTTTTGGTATTGATTGCTCCATTAATTGCTGTAAAAATGTTAGTCTATCTTCAAAATCGTCCCCCTGATTGAGCGTGCCATATTGTAATGCCTTTGTGGAAAGAGGTAAACCACCTGGTGCTTTTCCAATACCTAAATCCACTCGTCCTGGCTCCAACGCTGCCAGTACATGGAAGTTTTCTGCCACCTTGTATGGGCTGTAATGTTGTAGCATCACACCACCTGACCCGATATGAATGGATTTTGTCTTTGCCAATAAATAGGAAACTAATACTTCTGGCGAGGAACCTGCTAATGTTTCTGTATGATGGTGCTCCGACACCCAAAAACGTGAGTAACCCAACTGCTCCGCTTTTTGTGCAAGTGCCACTGTTTTTTGCAAAGTTTGTTCGTTTGTTGCATCCTCGATAATCGGACTTTGATCTAATATGCCTAATGTATAGCTCATATAATGCCTCCTAATTTCTTTTATTCGAATAAATTTACTAGGTTTTTAGACAGACTGTGTGACATAGCGACTTTCTTTGAATGGTAACCCCAAATTCCCACGCAGTGTTTCTGCCTCATAGTCTTTACGATAAAGTCCTCTTGCTTGTAAAATAGGCACGACCTTATCCACAAAATCTTCAAGAGCACCAGGCACTGTCACACCAATGATGAAGCCATCTGCCGCTTCCTTTTCAAACCATTTCTGTACTAGATCCGCTACCTGCTCAGCTGTCCCAAAAAAGGCTGTTTTAGGTGTAGCTTCACGTAAAGCAACCTGACGTAATGTAAGACCCTCTTGTTTAGCATATCGTTTAATATAATCAGTTGTACTTCTAAAGCTATTGGCTCCAATGTCACCTAGTTCAGGAAACGGAGCATTCACATCATACTGAGTAAAATCATGATGGTCGAAATAACGCCCAAGATAAGCAAGTGCACGGTCTATGGAAACTAGTTCAACGATTTCTTGATATTTTGCCTCTGCTTCCTCCACTGTATCGCCAATAATAGGTGAAATTCCTGGGAAGATTTTTACTTCATCTGGATTACGCCCAAATGCTGCCACCTCTGTTTTTACTCTTCTGTAAAATGTTTGCGCCTCTTCAATTGATGCACCATGTGTAAAAATAGCATCTGCATCCTTGGCGGCCAATCGAATGCCTGCATCTGATGACCCAGCTTGGAAAATAACAGGCTGACCTTGTTTTGACCGTCCAATATTGAGTGGACCTTGAACTGAAAAATAGGTCCCTTTATGATGTAAAATGTGTAATTTTTCTGGATCAAAAAATTGATCATTGTCAACGTCAGCAATAAATGCATCATCATCCCAAGAGTCCCATAAGCCTTTGACAACCTCTAAATATTCTTCCGCAATTTGATAACGCTCTGCATGGTTAGGATGTTGGTCGATTGTTTTATTGTAGTTCAAAGCAGTACTTTCTAATGGAGTAGTTACTACATTCCAGCCTGCACGCCCCGCACTAATATGATCTAATGAAGCAAATTGTCTTGCCACTGTAAATGGTTCGCTATAGGAAGTTGAAACGGTTCCAACTAAGCCAATATTCTTCGTCGCTACAGCCAATGCTGATAAAATTGTAATCGGCTCAAAGCGGTTTAAAAAATGAGGGATGGATTTTTCATTAATAAATAAACCATCTGCAATAAATGCTACATCAAATTTCCCTTGCTCTGCCTTCTGAGCCTGCTGAATATAAAAAGGCAAGCTTACACTTTGATTACTCGCTACCTTTGGATGACGCCAACTAGAAATATTGCCCCCCACTCCATGAATGATGGCCCCAAATCGAATTTTATCCTGTCTAGCCATGTCAATTCCTCCTCAATCCTTATTATTTACTAAACTTAGTGGTTAAGTATGTTTTTGTTTAAAAATTTTTTATTTATGCTAATTCATAAATAAATTTGGATTGAAAATGATATTACAGTTCCTTTAGACAATATGCAATAGGCTACGTAATAGAAAAAATTTTAAGTTCTGAAAAAATATTTAATCAATGCCTTTCTTGCATGCTTTCAAATTGCTTAGCGGTCTCACAGATTGTCTGCCAAAAGGCTGTCGTCAACACCTCTTTATCTTTATAGGTTAAAAATATGTGTTGATTCATATCCAATAAATGCTTGACGTCTATCTCCACAAATTCACCGCTTTCGAGCTCCTTTTTGACGCAAAGATGTGGTAAAAAGCTAATATAGTTCTTTGTCCGAATAAATTCCTTGGCAACTTCTAAATGATCCGTACGTACTTCAATATTGGCTGTCACACCCTCTATCTCAAACATTTTATGCACATAATTCCAATCAAACGCTCCACATTCAAAAAACACCATTTTCTGTTGGGCTAACTCCTTTGCTTGCATGCGTTCACGTTGTTGTAATAGATGATCACGATGTTTCACAAGTTTCACCGCATTGTTTAATAATAGCTCATTACTGATGCCATCTCGATGCACATATTGAATAAGACCTAGATGGATTTGATGGCTTTGTAACTTTTCTAAAATCATAGTAGTTGAACCTGTAATTAGTTGAAATCGCAAATAAGGAAATTGCTCTTTCCATTTTGGCAATGCATAGGCTAAGAAATACTGTGCTGTCACCCCATTTGCCCCAATACATACTTCATCTGTTTCCTGTGTTTCCTCTAATTGCTTCTTTCCTTGCTGAAACGTTTGGACAATTTGTGTAGCAAACGGTATAAAGTCTTTTCCTTTCTCCGATACGCTCACACTTCGCCCATCTCGGTAAAACAATTCAACACCAAGCTCCCTCTCTAACGATTTGATTCGTGCTGTCACAGTCGGCTGTGAGAGAAACAACGCATTGGCTGCCTTATGGGTACTTTTGTAATGGACAACATATAAAAATGCTTCGATATGGTCTATATTCACGAGAAGTTCACCCCTTCATACTTATTTATCCTATTATATAAATAATTCTTTATATTCTCTATAATTTATTGGAAAACTATGTTTTTAATTTTTATCAAAAGAAAAAGTAACCTAGCGTCTCCTAGGTTACTTTCATAGTGTTGAAAAACAAAACCATCCATAGAATTTATGTGAAAGGTGAAAAAGGATTTCCGTTGCAGGCTACTTGCTTTCCTGTGGGCGAGCGCCGAGCCGCTTCCTCCGTGCAGGGGCTCGCCTGTCTCGCTATGAGCTGCACCCAAAATATTGGACTTAAAAATCTACTATAGGGGGTGCAGGTAGTGATTTCTGATGAACAAAAATTAGCCGCAGTTCTAGCTTACTTTGAAGAAAAAGAAAGTACGTATCAGATTGCCAATCGATTACAGAGGGATCGACAGTACATTCGATTATGGATTGAATTATATCGCTATCATGGCATCGAAGGAATTATTCGTCCTCAAGGGTTCACGAATTACGAAGATTCTTTTAAAATAAAAGTAATTCAACACCTGATAGAGACGGGCGATTCGCTCCTTCAGACTGCTGCGAAGTTTAATATTCCTTCCCGTGAAACCATTCGGAGATGGAAAAAACAATGGATGTCAACGGCTGGTGAGGTGCTCTATCAAGTAGAAAAGGAGCGCCAATCAATGCCAAAAAAACAACCACCTTCGTCCGATTTAAATGGAAAAACAACGGATGAGTTAAAAGCCGAAATTGAGTATTTACGGATGGAAAATGCCTATTTAAAAAAGTTGAAAGCCTTAGTTCAAGAAAAGGATGCCTTCAAATCCAAGAAAAAGTAAGAGCTGTTGATGAGCTAAGGTTGGATTTTCCTCTTCAAGCTCTATTAAAAGTCGCGAAACTTAAGAAAAGTACGTATTATTATCATCTCCAAAAATGGGTAAAACCAGATAAATATCAGGCGATCAAAGAACGAATTCAGACGCTTTTTCATTACCATAAGGGGCGTTATGGCTATCGTCGTATTTGTTTAGCCCTCCGAAATGAAGGGTTTTTCATCAACCATAAAACGGTCCAACGATTGATGCAAGAATTGGGCTTAAAAGGGACGGTACGCCCTAAAAAATACCGTTCGTATAAAGGGACAGTCGGCTATGTCGCAGAGAATGTCATCCAACGTGATTTTGAAGCCACTGCACCCAATCAGAAATGGGTAACCGATGTAACGGAGTTTAAAATAAACGGTCAAAAAATCTATATATCCGCTGTATTAGATTTATTCAATCGAGAAATCGTTGGGTATGAGGTATCAAAATCACCTAATTTTGAGTTAGTTCAACAGTCTTTTAAGAAGGCATTTACGTATACAAAGTTATCGAAAAAGAGTGGCTTAATCGTCCATTCTGATCAAGGATGGTTATATCAAATACCACGTTTTAAAGCGTTATTGGCAACACATGAAATCAAGCAAAGTATGTCACGGAAAGGAAATTGTTTAGATAATGCCGTGATAGAAAGCTTTTTTGGCATTATGAAATCAGAATTTCTATACGCAACAACGTTTAAGAACTACGAAGCATTCAAAAAAGCGTTAGTAGACTATATCCACTACTACAATCATGAACGGATAAAAATAAAACTCAACGGAAAAAGTCCAGTTGAGTTTCGAAGAGTTTCTTAAAAGTTCAAATTTTTGGGGTCAGTTCATAGCGTCATAGAGGAGACCCTGGAGCGAACGCAGTGAGTGAAGCGGCTCATCTGACGCCCCCTGGAAAGGACGCTGGCGGAACGGACATCAACCTCTCACCTTGCAAAGTTGGTTTTTCTGCTATTGATATCACCTTTTTTCAACAACATGAAAGTAACCTAGCGTCTCCTGGGTTACTTTACTATGTAGCGATGTCGCCATCCATCTTGACAACAAACATCGCGCGTGGTTTACAGCCCTCTGTCTGCGCTACCACTGTTATGTTATTCACTTGAACATCCTCTGCTGCGCAAGTAAACTCTTTTTATCGTACTTCTCAACTCGAGAAGCATATGTCCAAATTTAAGCAAGAATCGATGCCAGTACGGCTTTTTGTGCATGCAGTCTATTTTCGGCTTGTTCAAAGATATAAGAATTAGGTCCATCAATAACTGATGTTGCCACCTCTTCCTCACGATGTGCTGGTAAGCAGTGCAAGAACATATAATTTGGTTTTGCGTAGGCAACTAGCTCATCATTAATTTGATAACCAGCAAAGTCTTGTAAACGTTTAGCCGCTTCTTCCTCTTGACCCATCGATGTCCAAACATCTGCATAAACCACATCTGCATTTAACACGGCTTCAACAGGATCATTTGTGATCGTAATGGTACTGCCATTTGCCACTGCAATCGCCTGTGCTTTGGCGATTACTTGCGCATCACACTCATACCCAGCTGGTGTTGCCACAGCGACATTCATGCCGACATGTGCAGAAGCTACGACTAGTGAATGCGCTACATTATTGCCATCGCCTACATAGGCAATTTTAAGCCCTTTTAAAAAGCCTTTATTTTCTGCAATCGTTTCTAAATCCGCTAATGCCTGACAAGGATGATAAATATCCGTTAGTCCATTGATGACTGGAATAGCTGCATGCTCTGCAAGCTCTTTGACCATCGCGTGAGAATTTGCACGAATCATAATCCCATCTAAATAACCAGATAATACATGTGCTGTATCATAAATCGATTCACCACGACCAATTTGCAAATCGCGCGCATGCATAAACATACTTTTCCCACCTAATTGATTCATGCCAACTTCAAATGAAATACGTGTACGAGTTGAATGTTTTTCAAAAATCATGCCAAGTGTTTTACCTTCTAATAATCTTGGACATTTTCCCTCTTTTGTAATCATTTTTAGCTGTGTTGCTAGTTCAATCAGTTCTTGAACCTCTTGACTTGTATAGTCTAGCAATGTTAGAAGATCTTTTCCTTTTAAACTAGATACTAACTTCAACTGTACTTCTTCGAGTAATTTCATCGCCTTCGCTCCTTACATCGTTGCTGTTGAAATTAGTATATCATGCATAAATATAAAATCAACTGAATTTTTATAATTTATTTCAATTAGTAAGTACGAGACTTTAAATGTGACAAAAATTCGCCATATAGAATATTTATGCATACATTAAGATTCATCTATACTAATCTTTTAAAGCACAAAAAGGATACCTCCGTTTTAAGGTATCCTATATATATTCTTTGCGTAACTAATAACTCATATGACAGGTGTTTTCCTGACAACTCTGTTCTAACTCCTTATAATAATCCTGTTTATTTTCATATGGGAAAAAGTGACTTCCGGAAAACTCTTTCAAATGGAAGGTATTAGTCGTGACAACTTGCCAATTTTTCACATTACATGCTGGTGCATCAGGATCATTCGTTCCACAATGTGCAAGAATCGGGCCATGGAATAATTCGTCTTGATAATCAAACGACTCATTCAAGCGATAATCATTTTTTACAATAGGTAAAATATATTGCAGCACTTCTTCATTTTCTAACAATTCATTCGGTGTACCACCTACTCTTTTTAACTCTTGAATGAGCTCACTATCGTCCATCGTTGTTTGATAGTCATCAGGAAAATCATCCTGTGGGGCATGGCGGCCAGCTACTATTAATAAATTCACCTTTCTCTTATATTTTTCTTCTAACAAACAGGCTGTCTTAAATGCAAGAATAGCTCCCATGCTATGACCATAAAAATAAATTCGTGTTTGGCTTGTCACTTGATGAATAGCCTCTGCAATTTGTGGTATGACATCATGATAATTTGTCATGTACTGTTCTTTTATTCTTGTTGACTTTCCAGGTAGCTCGATCGGAAAGACAGCTAAGTTCCTCTCCCATGTTTTCCAATTTTTAAAAATGGCTGCACTGCCACCAGCGTGATGAAAGCAAAAAAGCTTACAAGGATGACCATAATCTAACGCTTTCACAAAAGGAAACCATTTTTTCACATTCATCATATCCATTCTTTTTCTCCCTTAATATCCCTCATTCTTAACGGCTCTCGTTCCTGTATATAGACTTTTTGGGACGGCCCCATTTTCTTCCCAATATTATTCCATAATCTACAAGCTGTTAAATAATATTGTGTTGTTTGATTGAAGTAAGAACGACTCCAAATTTCTTCTGAAAATGTTATAAGAGAGCGTTCAACACTTTTTGGCCATACCTTTATATATAAATCTTCAAAGCTCGTATTTTGTGCAGGAAAGACAATCTCCTCAACCGGATAGCTTAAGAATTTATTGTCTCTTTTCTTATTAAATATAGTTGACTCGTTTAATGATGAGCTCATACATGGCATCCAGTGTACTGATCCATGCGGGTCTGGTAGATACAATGTTCCTCTGTTCGTTCCTAAAATCACTCTATGCAACAAATAAATATTACTTTCTGGATTAGCTAAATCCATTTGATTGAAAATGCGTAACGTCACTGGAATATCCCGGATTTGTCCAGATAGCGTATAAAAGGGATCATGCTCTGTATGATTATTAATTGGTTCAAGTGTACAAGTTTGTAAGCCCCCAAGTGCTTGTCCGATAATATCAAGCATTGGAAATAATACTTGGATACTACACGCCGCCTCTAAATAAATAATGTCGCTGGCTTCTCTTAATGTTTGCGCTGTTTGTAAAAAGGCATATACGGCATCAACATTTGGATAAAAACTATTCAAGTGATACTTACAATTACCAGCTTTCGCACTTTTAATTAGCTTTAAATAATCATCTTCATGCACTGGATGCTCCTGAATAACATGTATACCTTTTTCTAAAAACGCTTGTGCAATGCTTGTCCCTGCTCCACCCACGATAGTCGATTTAACAACAACACAGGCAACATCCACCTGCTCATTTGTTATTTCATCCACATCGGTGTAAAGCGGTACATTAAATGTATTAGCAAGCTCTTCCGACTGTTTACTACCTTTAGATAAAATACCTACAAGCCTATAATGAGATGGTAAGTTTAAAATTGCCTGCACATAATACGCTCCAAATTTCGTACCACAAACCACTACCCTTAACGGTCTCATAATATCCCTTCTTCCAACAAGCTTACATGATTTTCTGAATGTGAAGTGATGCTAAAATCTTCTATCGCACCCTGCACACGCAATTCTCGCATCACAATAGTAGGGTTTAATACGTCATATGCCCAATAAACACCATTTTCGTGCACCATTCCTTCTATAATTGCTTCTACAGATAATGCACAAATAATGCCACTAATCATAAAGCTATTTTGACTAAGTAATTGAGCTTTTCGTCGTATTGGCTGTTGCTGATACTTTCCAATCATTTCAATGATAACGGTGTACCATGTTTGCCGCACAGGGAATACAGTGAGTCTTTCCATCAATTCATCTATAATTTGATGTAAATGTTCTGATGTATTTTTCATCGCCAATCGTATACATGCTTGTTGTAATAATGAAAAAACAGCTTTATTTGGATACATATTATGCCAATGTGCTTCAGTTATCTGTAGCTTTTTTGCGAGGCGGATGGTTTCATTTGTTATATACCTTTGAGTATAGATTTCTTTTTCCTCACCATAAATGGTGACATTTATTTTTTCTGGCTGTACAGTATCTCGTACTATTTCTTTATTCTTATAAAAGGCATTCGCTGTGCCAAATCCATAAATGGAGCTAAGCATTAAATCAGCAGCTGCTCCTTTACTATATGTTTCTTCACCACCTGCATAGCCGATTACTTTCTCTATTTGATCAAACCCTTCTTGAGCTAATAAACGAGGAAGAATCCCAGATAAACCGGGAAAACTTCCTGCTGAAAGAATCATGATATTCGTTAGCTCCTGCTGCATAAATTTTTTTTCCAACAAATCGGCACCAAATGCATCAACATAATGGGCTCCCACTTTTTTTGTAGCCTGTGCTACTCTATCAATAATGCTATACGATGGGCCTGCACAATTTAATACAATTGTACATCCTGTACAAAATGTCTCTAGCGCCTCTTGGTCATATATATCTACTTGCCTATAATCTATATATTCATGTGAGTGAGCATGTTCTTTATTGCCACTTCTACTACCACAGCGTAGTGGATATTTATCCTTTAAAAATCGTACAGCTGCTTGTCCAACGGATCCACTGTAGCCAATAATTCCTATTTTAAATTGATGGTTCATGACTAACTCCTTTAAGCAGTAAATGAGCAGTCTCTTTCACATATGGCTCTTGTAAACAGGTAATGTGATTGCCATTTATAGGTATAATATTCAAGTGACCAAATGTAATCTCTTTCCAAAATTCTTCATTTCTTGTACCCATGACTGGTAAAAAGGATGACGTTTTATCGATACAGCTAAATGCAGCTACATCTCCCATGAAAGGCTCTGTTCCATACGATACAACACCTTTAAAGCTTTGACAGAAAATTTGATATAGCGTTTCCATTCGCTGTTTTTGATAGGCAGAAATATCACCCTGCAAAGCTGGAACAGTCGTATATAAATCTACCAATCTTTGTTCAGGTGACTTACTAGCAAGCTTTTGGTAACAGTGTGCAACTGGTGTGAACTCTCCCGTTAGTTCACATAAATCTTCAATCGTAATCATGTTCGTTTCTTTTTTGATTAAATCTTGTAATGCTTTTTTGAGTAATTCATCGTCAACAGCATGACCGCTTTTTTCAAGATCTGCACCTATTAATAAACCAAATGTTCTTTCCATTAATAAATCATTTCGAAGCTTGGCATCACACGGCGTAGTATCTATAGTTATGACTGGTTCAACTTGAACACCCTCTGCAAGTAACACCTTTGCTGTTTCAATAGCGATAAGTCCACCCATGCAGTATCCTATCAGTTCATAGCTTGCAGCATTTAGCTCTAACAATTGTTTGGCATATTTTTGCCCTAAACTTTGAATGAGTGATTCAGATGGATAGGCTAAATAATCTGCTTCATCGCCAAAAATAAACCCTGCTATCGTATCTTTGCGATTAGATTCTTCTATTAAATAAGGGAGCAATTGATTGTATGGTGTAAGTGTCCCTGTTCCATCATGAAATAGAACTTTCATGTTACTGCCCATTTCACCTTCAGCTAAAATAACGAAAGACGTTTTCTTATCTGAAGTAGTTTCATCCTGCACTGTTTGATGATTTTCCACTGAGTGACTTATCTTTTCTGCAATCTCTGCAATGGTTGGCGTTTGTAAAATCTCTACCATTAATTGATCCCACTCCCAATGCTTCACCTCTGGTAGTGTATCTCTCATGGCGGCCACAATTTGTGCCACTAGTAATGAATCACCACCTGCTTGATAGAAGTTTTCATTACGCCAAATACTTTCTCGATTTAATGCCTTTGCCCAGATAGCTGCAATTCTTTTCTCTAAATCGCTTTGTGGGGATTCTCCAGATTGTGCAATAAATGGATTAGATGCTTCTAAGCGACTTTGTAACGCACCACGATCCACTTTACCATTTTCAGATAACGGTAATTCACGAAGTACTTCAATATGCGCTGGGAGCATATATGCTGGTAATTGTTCTTCTAAATATTGTTGAATCTCACTCGCATAAATTCGCTTGCGTTCACCTCTAAACTGACCAACAAATACTGCCTGATTGGCTGCTGATAATGGATCATTTGGGGTAGGATATACACCCGCTATCTCCATTTGTGCTGCTGCAAATAACTCATGCCACTGTTCACGATTAAAAAATACTTGATCATTGTCTTTACGAAAATCTTCAAAATCATTTAGACCCGCATGAAATTCCATCGATGTAAGGAGGGAATAGTTTTCCCCTGTTGTATCCGCCACGATCAATGCCCCACCTTCCACTGTCATTTCCTTAAAAGCCTGTAGCACTTGTGGTGCTTTTTTAGCATTGTGTAAAACATTATTACATAAAATCAGGTCAAAGGAAGATGCTTGAATTCCTTGAGACCAATAGGATTGATTGATATCATACAAACCATATGTAACCCACTTATAAGGTTCAAATGATTTACGTGCTTCATTTAAAAAGAATTGTGATAAATCTGTAAAAACATATTCTACATTTTTTTGATCTAATGACGGTATTAACTCTAAACTTACACCACCTACGCCTGCTCCTACTTCTAAAATTCGAAATGGTTTATTTGGATAACTCGCTCTAAATTCATCTATAATCGTATGAACAGCTTGAATCGTCACTTGATTTAATGAACGACTAATCAGATTGTCTTTATATGCTGCTAAGGCAATCTCAAAGCTGCCTTTTGGGAAAAATAAATCTAACGAATCTATTTCGCCCCGAAGTAAACCTAGAAGATGTTTACTTGAATCCTCAAAGTAATCCACAAGCTTTTTACCATATTGCATTTTTTCCTCAATTTCTCTCCATTGTAGCCAAGACATTGCTGAAGCATTATGCGGTAAATCTGTATGAATTAGATAATAGTTTGTCGTAGCTGGATTTTGCTGAATAAGATTCTCTTTACATAACACATTCAGCCATCGTCTGAGTAGCTGATGATAATAGGGATGAACTTTCACAATTTGCTGAATCTCACTAAAAGAAAATTCTCGATCATCTATAAATATATCTAAGTCCTGGAATGTTTTCATAATATCTAGGACGGCTGTCCAATTGGAAATTGTAGACCATTGTGCAAATAGCTCGCGATCTACAGCATGAGTTGCTCGATCTCCAGCAGTCTTCACTATAGCCGCTAACTTGTCTGAAGGAACGAAGGTTGTGACTTCATTTGTATTTTTTCTTGCTTGCGCGAATGCTGAAATACTAAATTCTTTTGCTGCCGAATCCTTATTTGCAATTACGGCAGCATGCTCTATCTGCTGCATCCGTTGTAGAGAGCTTTCAACTTCGCTTAGTTCAATGCGGTGCCCATGAATTTTTACTTGCGTATCTTCTCTTCCCAAAAATTCAATCACACCATCTGGTCGGTATCTGCCTAAATCGCCAGTGGCATATAACCGTTCTTCTGTGTAAGGATGGATTATAAATTTCGCTGTAGTATTTTTTTCATCGTGTAGATAGCCAGTGGCAAGCCCCTCTCCTCCAATATATAAATCACCAATTGTCCAGTCAGGGCATTCTTCTAGCTCCTTATTCAACACATAAAAATTTTGATTGGCCAATGGCTTACCATAAGGAATGCTATTTTTATAAGCCGTATTCATATCTATTGGATAATAAATAGACCAGATGGCTGCTTCTGTAGCTCCACCAAGACTGATAAATTGCGCTTCTTCAAAATAATGTGCCATTTGTTTAGGTAATGTAACAGGTATCCAATCACCAGATAAAAATACTAGACGCAATACGTTATGAAGAGTTGTTGTCGTATCCTGCATATAAGCGGAAAGAAGTTGCATTTGAGCTGGTACTGAATTCCAAATAGTGACCTGCTGAGATGTTATAAGTTCCAGCCAATGTTTTGGATCTTTATGACGTTTATGCTCTGGTAATATAATGCTACCACCAACACTTAATAAGCCGAAAATATCGTATACGGATAAATCAAATGCTAAATTAGCAATGGCTAAAACTCGATCATGCTCTGTTACATGGAAACGCTGATTCATATCCATTATTGTATTTAGCGCCGCTTTATGACTGACAATAACGCCTTTTGCTTTACCTGTACTGCCTGATGTATGAATAATGTAAGCTGGCTGCTCAACCTCTACACGTACAGGAACTAATTGTGCTTCTGATACAACGTTTAATTGCTCAACACTAATAAAAGAAAGAGCATCTTGTTCGTATAATTTACTAGAATGACTATGACTTAAAATAAATGTGATTTGCGATTCATTGATAATATCTTTCTTCCGTGCAATCGGTTGCTCTCTCTCTAAAGGTACATACACGCAACCCGCTGTTAATGTTCCTAATACAGCAGCAATTTGCCAAATCCCTTTCGGTAAATCAATGGCTACAAAATCCCCTTGCTGTACACCTTCCTTCAGCAATGCCTGTTGAATAGCAAATACATAGCGACCGAGCTCCTCATATGTAAAATATTTGCCATCTGCATAAACAGCCCTATTTTTAGGATATTGTGTAATGGCATCTAGCACTTTGTCATACAGTAATCCTTTAGGTAAATTAACTGTTGTATTCTTTATTTCATTTCTAACCTTTTGCATTGCTTCTGGTAAGCCTATCACATCGCAATCAGTCCACGCTCCCTCGTTATTTGCCAGGTTTGTTAGGTGATCCACAAAAAACTGAAAAGCAGTATCCATTAAACCATTTGGAAAAATGCCCTCTCGTACATCCCAATTTATCAATACCCCATCTGGTTGTTCAGATACTTGACAATCAATCCACACTTGAGGGGTCTGACTAATTTTATAGGCTAACTTCAACTTAGGCTCATTATCAGACATATGGCTATTTACCTCAGCACCTAATGTGCTTGTATAAACAACAGGAATAATAACATCTCGATTGCGCTGTCGCTTTAATTCACGCAATACCTCAATTCCTGAAAAGTCTCGATACTCTAAATCTGTCCAGAGCTGCTGTTGAATTTCAGCCGCATGCTCATAAAAAGCTCTATCTCTTTTTGCATATATTTCTAATAGATTAATCGTTGTAAAGTCTCCAACTATATCATGAATTTGAGCATGAATAGTAGGACGGTTAAGCATCGTAATATTCAAGCAAAAATGCGATTGTTTTGACCATACACCGATAATTTCAGCAAAAGCCGTCAATATAATACTAGATGGTGTTAGTCGATGCTCTTTTGCCTTCTGACTTAAACTTTGCCACTCGTGTTTCGGTAATAAAAAATTAAATTGTTCAAAACGAACGGTATGACTATCCATTTTGTCACTTACAACTGGTAACTCTGGCGCTTCTGGAAAAGTCTCTAAACGGCTAGTCCAATAATTTTTAGCTTTGTCATAGGCTGCCGATCGATTATGTTTTTGTTCATATTGTTGGGTCATGACATCTCTAAATTGAATGTCTAAAGCTGGTAATGGCGTATTTTCTGTATAATAAAAGTGTTCTAATTCAGCTATTAATACATTGATACTGACAAAATCCGCAATTAACATATCAATGGATAGATGAACAGTACTTTGATTCTTTTGCTGTGTCAGGACGAGGTCGTACAATGGCCACTTATCAGGAGCATACTGTTTAACAGATAGCTCATTTCTTACTTGTAATAATCGTTGATTCGCAGCTTCAGATGCTTCCTCTGTTAAATCAATAACCTGTAAAGCTGGAAGCTCTACATTTTCTAGTACTTGCTGATAGCCCTCCTGATGCACTATCGCACGAAGCATATCATGACGCTTTATGACATGATGCCATGCCTTTTCAAGCTGTATAGGATCAAAAATAGTACCAACTAGTTCAGCATATACTTTACAGCCTACTCCACCGTAATGATAATTGCCGCTTCTTCCTACTAAATAAGCTGATTGAATATCTGTAAGTGGAAAGGAATCATAACGTCTTTCTGCATCATGGGTGATTGGCTGATGTTCTTTTTGTAAAAAGTCAAGAAGCTGCTCTTTATGCTGTCGTAACCGCTCTTTCCGTTCATGTGTAAGTACACCAGTTGGAGCCTTAAAATGTAATTTCCCATCTTCTACCCAAAGATTTACGCCCAATTCGCGATACTCTGCTACTAATTTTTTCATATTATATTATGCCCTCCTGATATTCGAAGTCCTTTTTGACAATTTCTATTAGATAGTCATCTTCCTTTAATGGATAAAGTGCTTTGATCTTTAAGTCGCTTTGATGGAATAACGCTTCAAACTGCGATTGTGTTCGTTCCTTGCCTCCGCACATCGTCCAAATATTTAAATCCGTCATATATAAATGCGAGGCATTTCCTTCTATGACCTCTGGTAATATTTTTTCAATAATAGTTAGTGCAGAATTTTCGCTCATACTTTCGGCAATATTACGTAAAATTGTAATTGCTGCTTCATCCTCCCAATCATGGAGAATTCTCGATAGAATATAGAGATCACCTGATCGTGGCACTGCATGAAAAAAATCTCCTGCCTGAAACGTACATCGACTATCGAAACCGTAAAGTGCCAGCTTCTCCTCCGCCTTTTGTTGAACATGTTGTAAATCGATTACAACCCCTTGAGCATTGCGATAATATTCCAAAAATTTCACAATTATCTCTCCAGATCCACCACCAATATCAATAATTGTCTTGATACAGTGCCAATCCTTTTTTGCTGCGAAATAGGTGTCTAATTGAAGCTGTTCACTTGTTTTACTCATCATATTATGAAACACTTCAAATTTTTCGTTTTGCTGTATTTGTGCTTGAAAATAAGGCTGTTGCTCTACTAATTGATATGGGATTTTGTTCATTTTTATTGCCTCACATAGTTTTGACCAATAAGGCATTGCTTGTCTCCCAGTAAATAGCAGAAAATCCTTTAAAGAATCCTTTGCTTGTCCTGCCAACCGTTCCCCTAAAGGAAGCAAATTAAAATAATTTTTTTCTTCATTCACATACTTTAAAGCCACTAATGGTCTCATAAAACGAAAGAGTATGTCTTCATCAATTGCTAATTCCTCTGCCAATAACGATACATGTCTTCGTTCTTGATATAAGGCATCAAATATTCCTAATTCACAAGCTGTATAGAGCAAATAAGATGTAGAAAAGCCTTGAATCGTTGAACGTATCATATTTCCTTGTATATCCATAGTTTTTCTCCTTAATGGTTACTGCTATTATCTGCCATCAATTTATACCATTTACAAACAGTGTTTTCTGCGATATTAATAAGGGCATATAACCCTCCACCCAATAAAGCTAGTCCTATCACACCTGCATACATAGCTAGATAATCTCTACTATCCATTCGATTTAAAATGTAATATCCTAATCCGCTAAAAGATGCAAAAGTTTCTGCTATAAATAGAATGGCTAATGCTGTTCCTAATGAAGCCCTTAAAGAAGTCATTACACTCGGTAAGCAATAGGGTAATGTCAAATGAGACAATGTTTGTAGTTTTGTAGCATTTAATGACCGGATAACTTGCTTCTGATCATAAGGAATTCCCTTCGCTGCATCACGGATGACTACGACTAATTGAAAATAAAGAACAAAGGCAATTAAAATGATTTTTGGGGCATCGCCTAATCCAAATAACACAAGAATAATTGGTAAAAAAACAACCTTCGGGATAGGGTAGAGCACATATAATAAAGGACTTAATATGAGGTCTATTTTGTTATTCCATCCCATAAGTAATCCTGTAGGAATCGCTAATAAAAGAGCGCAGCCAATACCAATAGCTACTCGATAACTACTAATGACAAAATGTGGTGTTAAATCACCGTTTGTTACTACTGTTAAAAATGATAGTCCTGCTTTAAAGGGAGAAGGTAAAAAAGGTTTATTTAATGCAATGCTAGACAGATGCCATAATAAAATAATCATGATGGCAGCAATCACTATACTATATGTCTTCTTCACAGGGCTCTCCCTTTAATAATTGTTTAATCCGCTGTTGCTGACGATACATGCAAGCAGGATGATGACGCTCCTCTATTTGATAATCATTCTCAATAATGCCTGCAATTGTTTTTCCATTCGTGTGAAATACAACAATTCGATCGCTCATCATCAGCGCTTCATCAATATTATGTGTCACGAATAGTAAGGTTAAATTTCTTTCATGACGTATTATTTGTAATGTCTGCATGAATTGCTCCTTCGTTAAAATATCTAACGCAGAAAACGGCTCGTCCATTAACAAGACTTTTGGTTTTTGAATTAAAGCTCTACCGATGGCAACCCGCTGCTGCTGCCCCCCAGATAGTTGGAAAGGGTAGCGGTTCTGCAAATCGTGAATATTCAATTGCGATAAAATTAATTGTGTGTCCCTGTCCCTTTCCTGCTTAGAGCGTTTAGCAAGCTTTAAAGGGAGAGCTATGTTAGCTTTCACGCTTTTCCATGGAAACAGGCCATAATTTTGAAAAATAATCGCTATCTCCTGCTGTGGTCCTTTCAGTTCTTTACCATCAAAATAAATGGTTCCTTTAGTCGGTTTCTCCAAGCCAGCTACAATATTTAAAAATGAGGATTTTCCGCTACCTGAGACACCAACAATAGCTACACATTCACCTAAAGATATATGAAGGCTAATATTTTGCAGAGCGTTCACCATACCTGAGGCTGATTTGTATGCTAAGTCAACATGCTGAATTTGATACATGGCCTATCCTCCTTTTACTGTTCTTCTAAGGATGTCTCTACTAGCTCTTCATATGAAAAAGCTTGCTCTAATAATCCTTTAGAAACTAACCAATCCGAAAGACGCTCAATATTTTCTTGTGCTGGTACACGATTAGGCGTAAAGGCTGGAACTGTATATTGTTCTTTTAAAATTTCTGGTACATTCGCCACTTGTAAGGCAAGCTCAAAGTATTTTTCTGGCTGCCGATTTACCTGTTTAATGGCTTCATTGTAGGCTTCCAGAAATTTTTTAACCTCAGCTCTATTTTTTGTTATATTTTTTTGTGTCATCACGATGACTGATTGGGAAAAGTTCTCGCCAAGCTTTGTATCATCAATGACAATATTTGCACCTTGGGCAACTGCATAGCTTGCCAATGGCTCTGGTAGTATAGCTACCTGCGCTTCTTTTCCAGCTAATACGGCATCTACACGTAATGAAAGATTCGGCAAATGAATTTTTGTTATTTGGGAGGATTCTAGTTTTAAATGGCGCTCATATTGCTCCATTAGATAATCCATCATTGTATTTTCAGCGATCATTACAGATTGTCCTTCTAGCTGTTTCGGTTCAACAATAGCGCTTTGCGGAGAAGAAACGACTAAAAATCTTCCCTCCTTCTCCGTCGCACCTAATGCTAATGCAATGGTTTTAACATCCAAGCCTCCTTTTTTTATTAAATTTTGGACTATCATATCAGTCATCATGCCGTCGAGCTCACCAGCCTCCATCGCCTTGGATTGGTCAGAAGCACTGCCAAACTCTATAAGCTCAACATCGACACCATATTTTTGAAAAAGTTGATCCTTCTCAGCTACATATAAAGGCAGACTATCATCGATTCGTAACACACCTATTTTTAATGAAGAATGCTTAGCTATTTTTGTTTCTTCACTACAGCCACTTATGCAAGCCATCATGATAATCATGAAACATATTCGGGCAAGGAGATGCTGTCTCATAGAGCTCCTTCCTCCATAGTGACACTTTGCTCTTCAACATATGCTGCTAGTTGTTCAAGGCGTGTATGCGTGAATAGTGTTTGAATAGAAAGCTCTATAGTGAATTGCTCTTTTATTTTTCCAATCATTTGAATGGCCATTAAAGAATTACCTCCACATGTGAAAAAGTCATCATCAAGTCCAGGCTGTGCGTAGGATAATATTTCTTCCCATATTGCTGCTACGTCTTTTTGCATCTCTGTATAAGGTGCTCTATACTTCTTTGACAGCTCTTGCTCATTCAATGGTAACTGTTGTAAAAACTTACGGTTTACTTTCCCATTTTCTGATAGAGGCATTTTATCAATAGATTTATAGATTGTAGGCAACATATAATGAGGCAATTTTTGGGCAAGTAATTGTTTAAATTGTTCATTATTTAGTCCATCTTGTTCATCTTCTAATACTACATATGCCACTAGTATTGCTGTTCCATTACGTTCATGAACAATGGTTGCTGCTTCCTTCACACAAGGCAATTTAGCTAAGTGATAATCTATTTCGCCTATTTCAACCCGATAGCCATTTAATTTGATTTGTGCATCTGCTCTTCCTAAAAATTCAATATTGCCATCAGGCAAATATCGCCCTAAGTCGCCTGTAGCATATAGACGCTCTTTTGTCATTGGATGAATTAAAAATTGCTCATTTGTACGCTCTTCATTTTTCCAATAGCCTTTTGCAAGCCCTACTCCTCCGATATATAAATTTCCTGGTACATTCACAGGGCAGGCCGCCATTTGGTCATTTAAAATATAATAATATTGGTTGGCTAAAGGTTTCCCATATGGAATACTCTTCCAATTCCCATCTACTGTTTGTATATCGAAAATATTCGACCATATAGACGCCTCTGTTGCACCACCTAATCCTAAAATTCGTGTCTTTGGCGCAATTTCCCAAATTTCACTTGGCAAGCTTATTGGAATCCAGTCTCCACTCAGTAGTACCGCTCTTAATGTTGGATATGTGAAAAACTCTATATTTTTAGTATATTGTGCCAGCATTTGCATAAAGGCAGGTACTGTATTCCAAATGGAAATGTGCTGCGTTTGCAATAATTCATTCCAATGAACGGGATCTTTTATGCGCTCAGCTCGTGGTACTACTATGGCTCCTCCAACAGCAAGTAAACCGAAAATATCATAGACCGATAAATCAAACGTCAAGTTAGATAACGCAAGAATGCGATCCTCTGCACAAACGCCAAGTCGATCATTAATATCTACTATCGTATTCACTGCACCTCGATGATCAATCATGACCCCCTTCGGCTTCCCAGTAGAACCAGAAGTATAAATGACATACGCTAAATCAGAAGACAATAATTCAGGACTAGTAATAAAACATTCTTGATGTGCCCATTCAGGATCAATGACTGTCACATGATAATCATTTAAAAAAGGTAGCTGTTTAAGCACATGTGCTTGCGTCACAATGGATTGAACTTCTCCTTCCTGTAAAAGAAATTTCATCCGTTCAATCGGTGTTGTACAATCTATCGGCAAATATGCCTTCCCTGCCTTCATAATGCCTAAAACAGCAACTATCTGTTCCCATCCTTTTTCCATAACAACAGCAACTAATCTTCCTTTAGTACGATCCATTGCGAGTATTGCTTGCGCAGTATGGTTCGTTAAATGACTTAGCTGTTCGTACGTCATATTTTTTTCTTCCGAAATCACTGCCAGATTAGTAGGATTTGCTGCTATTTGTTTTTCAACAAGACTGATTAATGTCTCGTCGGAGATAGCTGTGTCTGGTCCTTTCAATTTCCCTTCTTGCTCTTGACATGGGAAACATACAAGACTCCTAATTGGCTGTTGCCATAAGTCTTCTTTCCTAGCAAGCTCCTTTAAAATACGTGTGTATGCTTCAAACATGTCGCGAATTAGATACTGCGGGAAAAGCTCCTCTATGGCATCCCAGCTTAACCATAATTCACCCTTTTGCTCTGAAACTTGATGATCTAGCCAAACTTGAGGTGTCTGAGATAATCCATATACAATATCCCCTAAATAGCTAGTTTTTGTTGTAGACCCATTATTTTTTTCAAGCCCTAAGCCACTCGTGAAGACAAAGGGCATCATAATCCCCATTTGTCGATTCCATTTTTTTGCTAGTGCTCGTTCGACATAAACACCACTTACATAAGGATGTTCTAAATCCTGTAATAATTGCTTTTGAACAGTTCTTGCACGCTCTAAAAAAGATTCTCCTTTTGACATATCAATAGATAACAGATTAAGAGATGTAAAATCACCTATGAGCTGGTCAACATCTGGTTCGAACAACACACGATGGAAACGAGTAAGATTAATCGTAAATTTCGGTTGGCTACTCCATCTCGCTAACGTTTCAGCATAAGCAGCTATTAACAACGAGGCTGGTGACAAGTTCATTTTGGCAGCCAATTGCTTTAATACTAGCCATTCTTCTGTCGATAGCTTTTCCTCGTATCTTGTAAATTTACAGTTAGATAAATCTTCTTTATAATCAAGCAGTGGTAAATCAGGTGCTGGATACATATTGTCAATTCGCTGATGCCAATATTGAATATCCCGCTTATACATTTCGGTCTCTCGAATTTTTTGATAAGCCAGTATATAATCTCTAAATGTCGTTTGAAGTGTTTGTAGTTTTGCTGAAGAATCATCATATAGCCGCTTCCACTCTTTAAATAAATAGAACATACTAAAGCCATCAAAAATGATATTGTCAAAACTAATATGGATTCTTGTTTTTTGTTCATTAATGGCCGACATACGAATATCAAATAATGGCCACTCACTCGGAATAAAAGTTTGATGTTCCATCTCACTGCGTACTAACGTAAGCTGTTCTTTACGTTGTTCTGCTGAAAGATTCGTAAGATTATAGGAAGCAATGGAATAATACGCTACAAATTCTTGGACTTGTTGCTGTTGTCCATCATTTAAAATAATGGCTCTCATCATATCATGATGTTGGATAAGACGATTCCATGTTTGCTCCACCCTTGCATGATCGAGGGAAGAACAATCCATTTCAAAATAGCAATGAGTAGATACATCCCCGTACGCATAAATGCCGCTACGGCCTAACCAATAGGCTTGCTGAACGTCTGTTAATGGGAACGGCTTAAAACGATCCTGCTCATTAGGCTCTATACTTGGTAACCTTTTCTCCGAGTCCTCATTTGACTTTTGGCACACTAGTTCCTCTAATAACAAGGCCATTTGTTGAAACACTGGTTGATTAAAGATGGCTTCTAAACTCATTTTGACAGCAAATTGCTCTTTTATTTTTGCACTAAGCTGAGTAGCTAATAATGAATCTCCACCAAGCTCAAAATAATGATCGTCTATGCTAATGGCTTCTTGCCCTAATACTTCTTTCCATATTTGTGCTAATCTCAATTCGATTGAGGTTGTTGGTGCAATAAAATCCTTTTTAGCTAGATCAGCTTGCTCTTGTTGAGGGATGGGTAATGCTGCTCGATCTACTTTTCCATTAGCAGTAATAGGCAACTGCTCTAATTGAATAATGACTTGTGGAATCATATAGTTTGGTAATCGTTGTTCTAAGTAACGGTGAAGTGGTTCTAATTGGAAATCTAATGTTGATTGTCGTTCAACTTGCGCTACAAATAAATACTGTGTAAACGCGGTATCAATAGACTGCGTCGTCATATTGGTGAAGCCCTCGTCTGTCAATACTGAAAGCCAATCATTTTCTGATAATAAGGGAAGGCATGTCTTTGCCCTTTCATCCTCATAATGTGTAAAGCCATCCTCTAAAAATGCTGTACTGACTAATTGCAGAGGATTATTTTCCGTCATTTCTAATTGAATGAATAAACCGCCATGCTTTAATAGCTTTTTTAAATGTTTAAGTGAATTTCTAATATGGGCTGCTCTATGTAAAGAGTGAGAAGCCACAATCACATCATAGTCATCATCTACAAAGCCTTGAGAAATCGGGCACTTATTTATATCAAGCATTTTGTAATGGATATTCGGCTGTGACCCTACAATTTGTTGAGCACGACTTAAAAAATAGTTGGATTCATCTGTAGCCGTATAATGTAGCTCATCTGTCGAAAATGCTTCCATTACTATTTGAAGTGTGTTGATATGACGCGTCCCAATCTCTAATATTTTGAGTGGTGCTTGACGTTCTATTCGATGATTTAATACCGTTTGAATCAAGTTTATGAATACTTCTTGCTGTTTGTTTCCATTAGATAGGTTATCTGTCAATTGCTCTAAAGTGTGTACATTATGAGGAAGCAATAATTCTAAAGGCTCTATTTCACCAGTTAAAAGTGCATAGCTTTTTTCAAAAAAGGCAGAAATAAATTCATTTATATATGTTGTTTGTTTTTTATTTAAACGATGAAACGATTCTTCATTTTGGACGATTAAGCATTGTTTATTATGAATAATTGGTCCATCACATGAAACGATATTGTTTTTTTCTAAAAATCTAAACCATTGATCGATTAAGCTTTGATATCGACTGTTGATCTTTTCTCGCTCTATGATCGTTATCCTATTGTAGCTTGCATCTTTTTCTATTGGAAAACCACATCTGACAAGTATTTTACAAATCGTTTCCGTAGTGAGGTGGGTACAATAATTTTTAAATAATCGATAACGATATTCATTCTCATTTACATTTTTTAAAAAATACCCTGACGCTTTTAATTGATCTATGTTAGACCAATCAATCATGGGTTTATTGTTCTTTATAGATTGTACCTGCTCTTTTTCTGAACAACTTACAATATAAGCAGCTAAATATTGGCTTTCCTCTCCTCTGACAGTGACAACGGCATCCTCCACTTTCTCATAGCTTCGCATAACACTTTCGATTTCACCTAATTCAATACGATGACCCCGTACCTTTACCTGGGAATCATTTCTTCCTAAAAATTCAATAAGCCCATTATGCCAAAATCGCCCATTATCCCCTGTCTTATACCAGCGAATACCTTTTTCTTCTATAAAACGCTCAGCAGTTAATTGTGGTTCTCCTACATACCCTTTGGCTATACCAGCGCCGCCTATCCACAATTCTCCTGCTTTCCAATTCGGACAATCTTCTCCATTTATATCAATCACTCTATAAAACTGATTTCTCAATGGTCTTCCATAAGGGATAGATCGCCAACTTGCTGGTAACGGGTGATCAACATTATAGTAATTGGACCAGATTGCCGCTTCTGTCGCACCACCCATCGCTACTAATAAACCTCTCGGTGCTACTTTTAACAATCGGTCAGGAATATCTAAGTTAATCCAATCACCTGACAGCATGACGATACGTAAATCTAAACAAATTAATTTTGCACTTTCTGCCTCTATTAAAAACATTTTCAATAAAGCGGGTACAGAATTCCATAGTGTAACATGATAATGACGAACCAACTTTAACCAAATATCAGCGTTTCGAGCCGTATCGTCTGAAAGAAGAACAATACTGCCACCAACACTCAAAAGACCAAATATATCGTATATAGACAAATCAAAATCTAATGAGGATACTGCTAAAATACGATCTTCCATGCTTATGTTATATTTTTGATTGATATCTGCAATTGTATTCCAAGCTGCTTTATGACTAATTTCCACACCTTTTGGTTCTCCCGTTGAGCCTGATGTAAAAATAATATAAGCTGAGCTGTTTACATCCACTTTAGGCAATGTCACATGACCAAATTGTTGTGTTTGTTCTATTTTAATAACTTGTACTTGATCAATATTTTTATATTTTGCCTCATAGGGAGCAGCTGTTAAGATAAAGCTTACATTAGCCTTTTCCATAATTTTTTTATAGCGTTCACTTGGCTGTGTCACATGTACTGGAACAAAGCATCCCCCAATAGCCAAAACCCCTAAAATTGCTTGAATTTGCTCTAATCCTCTCGGCAATGAAATCGCTACTCGATCACCTTTTTTAAAGCCGTTATGTAACAATGTGGCAGCCACCTGTTCCGCCTGTAAGGACAGTTGTTTATAAGTTATTTCATGATGGTCTATCCCATCTATTAGCGCTATAGCATATGGTTGTTGCTTTGCTATTTCAAAGAAAGACGTATGCAAGCACTGTGCAGAATCTGTTACTATGGAATCTTCTATTACTTGACGTCTTGCTATTTGTGCTTTCGTTTCGATAGCTGGATGTTGGAGCCAATGCTGTTCGTCTTCAATTAACCAATGAATGGTTTTGATAAACAGATCAAACATGTCATCCAATAAGCCTGATGGAAATATGTCTTCTAAACCATCCCAAATACATAATAAACCACCATCCATATCAAACATTTGAAAGTCTAACCAAACTTGAGGTGTTTGAGAAATCATGTAATGAATCTTGCCAAATGCATCTTTAAATTCTTCATTAATAAGTGGTACACCTAAATTACATGAAAAAACGATTGGAGCAAAGACTTTTTCATCTGGGTGATACTTAGCTAAATCTCGTTGAATTTTGACCCCTGAATAAGCCGTATAGTTCATATCTTGATGAAATTGCTGTTGTAAACTTTTTGTAAAGGCTAAAAAAGACTGTTGTGTTTCACTATCAACCTCCAATAATAACAAGGTAGTAAAATCAGCTACAACATGCTCTAGCTCTTCAGACAAAGTATCTCGATTGAACAATGGTATATTCATAAGAAAACGGGATTCACTGCTCCACTTATTTAATGTGTAAGCATAAGCTGCTAACAATACCATCGCAGGAGTAACTTTATAACGAGACGCAATCAATTGCAGCTTGCTCCAAGCAGTATCTTCTAAAAAGTACTCTCTTCTTGTAAATTTAGGTTCGTGTTGTATCAACGCAGCATTGTTTGACAACGGTAGTTTAGGACCTAATGGTAAAGTGGCTAACCTGTTTTTCCAATAGGCTTCGGCATGACGTTCTTCATCAGCATTTGCTAATTTTTTATCATAAAGATATTTCGCAAAGTTCCAATTTTCAGGTGCTTTTGGTTTTTGTTGTCTAGTATAAGCGGCCGCTAAATCATGTAAAATGATTTGGAAACTTTGCACATCAGCTACAAGTAAGTCGATATCGAAATGAAGTCGCGTTTTACCATCAGGCAATAGAGATAGCTGTAATCGAGCTACTTCCCCTTGATCAATTGCCAATAGCCGATGTGAAGTATTCGCACGAATAGCTTCTAATTGTTGATTAACCTCGTCTTGTGAACATGCTGTTAAATCGTGAACAGCAATAGCTGTAAAAGGGGATGCTGTTAAAACTTGCTGTTGGCCATCCTCCGTATACTTAACACGGAGCATAGGATGATGCTGAACAATGATGGCCCATGCCGATTCAAGCCGCTCTATATCAATATGTTGACCGTTAATTTCCATATAACCATGACAGCCATTTCCACCTAAATATTGACTGCTTTGTCGCCCAACCCAATAGGCATATTGTACATCTGTTAATGGAAATGGCTCATACATATTAGGTATTGTTTTATCTTGATTTTCTAATAGGGAGTTATCACTATTTATTGAATGGACAGCCTCTCTCTTTAATAATTCGTACCAAGCGCTCAAATAAGGTTCCGATATTAATTCTTTGAAAGTAATGGTAATGCCAGCTTTTTTTAGTTTGCTGACTAATTTCATGACTTGTAAGGAGTTTAAGCCTAACTCCAATAAATTTTGATCCGCGCGTATTTCTTTCTTTATACCGAGGAGTTGATTGACTTCTAATGCTAGATTTCGGATGATGTCTAAATCACTTTCTAATTTCAATGCATAGACGCCTCACTTTCCATAGCCATCTGTTTTAATTTTTTTTTATCCACTTTCCCTACATTTATAAACGGTAATCGCTCAACATATATGATTCGATCTGGAAGTTTATATGGAGCAACACCTATATGAAATAAATAACTACATATCTCATCTCGTTCCATTCTTTGTCCATCGGTCACTATAAATGCACAAATGCTTTCTCCTAGATCCTTATCTGGTAAACCAACAACAGCAGCATCTTTTATCATTGGCTGTGTACGTAAAAAACTTTCAATTTCAGATGGTATAACATTTTCACCTGCACGATTAATTTGCTCCCTTACTCGACCGACAATTTGTATATTTCCATCTGATGTAATACGAGCCTTATCACCAGTACGTAAAAAGTAATCCTTGGTAAAAATTTCCGCATTTAAAGCAGATGCTTGATAGTATCCGCCAAATGTATACGGACCTTTTGCCACCAATTCTCCAAGCTGACCCTGAGGAACTTCTCTTCCTAGCTCATCTATAATCTTTATTTCATCACCTATCGAAATTGCCTGCCCTTGACAGCTTGTAACAATTTCCACAGGATCATTTAATGCTGTGAAACAAGTAATCCCTTCGCCGAGTCCGTATCCTTGTTGTATTTTACAGTGAAATGTATTCATAAATTGAACAGCCATTTCCTGCTCTATATGAGCAGCGCCAATTAAGACCACCTCTAAGCTCGACATATTCAAATCTTCATACCATTCAAATGCTTCTAACCAAAGGCTAGCAATTGTTGGTACAATGGCGGTATGTGTCACCTGTTCTTTTTCGATTTCATGAAATGCTTCATCAAAGCTAGAGGTTTGACATAATACCACTTTTCCACCTGTAAAAAGAGTACCTAATATACCTGGTGAGCATAACGGATAATCATGTGAAATCGATAGTACAGCCATGTATGCCGTTTCAGGAGTCATTCCACATTTTTCAGCAGAGGCGAATGCATTATAGGCATAAGCTTCATGTATTTTCGGAATTATTTTGGGAATGCCTGTTGTGCCACCAGACAATAAGTATAATGCAGTATCTCTATAGTGAGGTGAAGCGCTAATTGCTAATGAATAGTTCCTTTCTTTCAGCTGATCTACTGTTACATGTGTATAGGATGCTGGCCACTGTATGGTGGATTCCCCAACCGTCACAATATATCGAATACTTTTATGCTGAGGAATTACCTGTGCGGCCATACATTCATACTGGAAACCTAGATAACTACTGCAACATATATAAGCTATTGGCTGAACCATTTTGGCAACTGTATCGATTTCTACTTCTCTATGGGATGGCAACATCAAAACAGGCTGCACACCTATTTTTAACAGACTAAATAAAACAGTAATAAATTCAATTGTATTTGGTAGCTGCATTAAAACCCGATCACCCTGCTGCCAACCTAAAGATAAAAAGCCTGTCGATAATTGCTCAATTTCTTGAAGCAGCTCTTCATAAGTTAAGCGTCGATTCCCTTCCACTACTGCCAGATGATGCGGAAATCGTTGAGCAATGATGTCAAGCTCTTCCATTAATGTTTTCTTTCTTAAAAAGCCCAATTCTTCATATCGTTCTACTTCTTGTAAATACCAATCCATTTGCTGAGACATCCTTTTCGCCTCCATTCTCTCTGTTAACATCTATTTGTTAGACGATACTTAATTGATGTTCTTTTTTCCACATAGCTGCATATTTGCCCTCCTTAGCGATAAGACTTTGATGTGACCCTTCTTCAACGATTTGTCCTCCATCCACAACTAATATATTGTCTGCATTTTTAATAATGGAAAGTGTATGGGCAATCATCACAACTGTTTTTTTCTTTTTCAAAAGATTTTTAATCGCTTCTTTTACAGCTAACTCATTTTCGATATCTAACGAAGCGGTCGCTTCATCTAATAAAAGTATAGGACTGTCCTTTAAAATGGCACGTGCAATGGATATACGCTGCCTTTCACCACCAGATAACTTATTACCATTTTCCCCAATGATTGTGTCATAGCCATACTCCAACTTCTCAATAAAATCATGGCAGTTGGCCTCTTTTGCAGCATTAATAATTTCTTGTTTTGTTGCTTCTGGCTTTGTATAGCGAATATTATTTAATATCGTGTCATTAAACAAAAAAGTATCTTGATCAACCATTGAAATTTTTTGCATTACTTTTTCAGTAGCGATCGATTGAATCGTTTGCTGACCAATTAAAATATCACCACGATTAGGCTCATAATATTTTGTGATTAAATTTAAAATAGTTGATTTTCCCGAACCCGATGGCCCGACAATTGCTACAAACTGGGAAGACCCAATTTCAAAATTAATATCACGCAATATAGGTTCTTCTTGGCTATAGGCGAAATTCACATTGTGAAAAGCTATACTATATTGTTCAGGTTCAAAAAAGGCATCACTTGATGGCTCTTCCTCTGCATCTAATACAGCTTCAATTTGACGTTTGGCAATCATAAAATTTTTATAAGAGGTAAGGTCAATAAAAAGTGTGCCAAACAATTTACATGTAAATAAAGGGCTGATGCTAATTAGAAAGAAGGAAGAAGCCTCTAGATTTCCTGCCAACCATTGATGACCTGCTAAATAAAGAACAATCGGTAAACTGAACCAACAGAGAATACTAAATATCGTACCAATTGGAATTACTTTGATCTCATATACATAACTAATATCACTATAGGCTTTCATAGAATCAGTTGTTGCTTTATTTTTAACACCACCTAAACCAAATGATCGTAGCGTTTGAATACCATTAATATACTCCACTACATCACTTGTATTTTTTGTCATAATATTTTTCTTCTCGTTCCCGTATTTTTTTACCATTAAAAAGGACAAGTAAAGTGATGGTAATAATAATAAGCCTGAACATAAAAGAACTATTCCAGCAGATATCGAATGCGTTGCAACGAAGCCAATTAACAGTAAGCTAAACGAAGTATTTTTTATAATATCACCAATTTTATGAGTCAAAATATTTTCATAATTATTAACACTTGTTGTCGTTGCATTAATGTACTCGCCAATTTGTGCCTTCGTAAAGGAGGAAAGTGGTATTTTTTTCATTTTATCGCCCAGCGACAAGCGAAGAATTCTACTCACTTGCGCACCACCAATTTGCCCTCTCGTATAACCAAATGCATAGACAATTAAGCGAATAACAAAAACAGCACCTAATAATAATATAGTTTGAGTTAACATGCTCATCGTTAATTGCTCTGTAATTAAGGCTTTGATCGTGTAGTATAAAACGATAAAATTAAAACCAGCTAGCATCCCTTCGATGACATTGAAAACAACAGAAAGATAAAAAGAAATATTTTTTCTAAATGCATGTTTTTTGTCCATACTAAATTCTCCTTCATCCATTAATTACGCCTTGGCGTAATTGTACCCGTCGCTACGTAGGTAATTTTCTTCCAAATATGTGACATCTGCTGAACCAAGATAAATATCTTACAATTCATACGTAATTTCTCTAGCTTTGCTATAATCCTGCCAAACTTTTTTATATGAAGGGCATTCTTCTAGCATATCTTGATGTGTTCCACACGCTTGAATTGTTTCATTTTCGACAATGGCCACTCGATCACAATGCTTAATCATTCCAAGACGATGTGCAATGATAATAACCGTTTTACCTACACAAAGCTCAGCAATGGCCTGATCAATTTCGGCTTGATTTTCTGGGTCAGCTGCGGATGTGGCTTCATCCAATATTAGTATAGGCGCATTTTTTAAAATGGCACGTGCAATCGCAATACGCTGCTTTTCACCACCAGAAAATCTAATGCCAAAGCTCCCTACCTTCGTATCATAACCATCTGGTAATGAAATGATAAAATCATCAATTTGGGCCTTTTTTGCTGCTTCTCTTACTTCATCAAGTGTGGCGCTAGAACCCATAACAATATTTTCGAAAACGGTCCCACTCGTTAAAAATGTCTTTTGGAATACTATCGTTATATTTTTTAATAATTCCTCATACTCAATAGCCTTGACGTTTTGATTGCCGATTAACACTTCCCCTTGTTGAACATCATTAAAGCGTGAAATCAACTGGACAATTGTACTTTTCCCTGAACCTGAAGCACCGACAATAGCTATTTTTTCATTTTCAGCAATCGTTAGATTCACATTTTTTAAATGTTCTTTCTGCCCATCATAAGAGTAGTTAACATTTTTCAATTCAATAGTATAATTCTTTGGAAATGCTTGCCCTTGTTCAAAAACAGGTGTTTCTAAAAAAGTTACACATTTCTTTACAGCATTTAATACTTGTGCAAAGTTCATGCCTAATTCTTGTAGAGGGCGTAGTTCTGTTAAATACAATGAACCTACAAATGCAAAAAGAATAAAGACACTTCCTGTTAAGCTACCATTTAAGAACCACATGCCACCTATGGGCACCATTAGCAATAAACCGCACTCTATAATAATGATATAGCTCGCATATGGTGGGCCCATTTTCAAAGATATTTCTTTCCATGTCTTAAATTCATCATCTACAGCTTTAGCAAACTTTTGAAAAGATGAACTGCTCATGTTAAATGCCTTAATTAAACGCATGCCTTGAATATATTCGATAATGATTGCATTTAAATTAGCTATAGAACGTGCTGCACGATCCATCATTTGATTCGTACCACGAAACATGATGGCCATAACTGCTACTGCAATGATTAATGGAATAAACGAAATAAGCGCTAACGGTACATTTACCGTACATAAATAGATAAAGACAGCTATTGGACCACTCATATAAAAGATGAGCTCTGGTAAATGATGGGCTAAAAATAATTCTAATTTTTCGATTTCTTCATTTAATAATGTTTTAATTTCCCCTGTATTTCGTTCATTTAAAGAGCCTAATGGTACTTGTGCCATATGCTCTGTTACTTGACAACGCACTTTAAATAACGTTCGATAGGCTCCTTTATGCGAGAGAGTACCAGAAATAGCAAAGAGCCCAAATCGAACAATGATCGATGTAATCAAAAGTAATAAATTTTGAATTAATAAGGCTTCCGTTAAGGTATTGTGATAGACTTGCTCAATAATTTGATAAATAACGAAATAAGGTACAATTGTAGAAAGCCCACTAATTAAAGAACATAAAACCGATAAATATAAATATTTTTTATCTTTTCCTGCCCAAGAAAGAAGCATGAAGATCGGATTTTTATTTTGTAGTGCTTTTTCCATTGTTATTCAGCCCCTTCCTACACAATCATCTGAGTAATTTCACATTGTACTTTACTCAGCAGCCGCTAACCTTGCTGTAGAGTGAAAGCATCAATTGTATACTGCTGATTTTCTTTATTCAGTATATAATCGTCTTGCTTCTTTCCATCTTCAAAACGAAGAATACGATGACAGCAGGTCGCTATAAATTCCAGGTCATGTGTTATAACAAAAACAATTTTATTAGCCTCCGCTAAACTTTTTAAAATACTTGCCACCTTTTGCATACTGTCATAATCTAGTCCACTTGTCGGTTCATCAAATACTAAAATTTCCTTTTCACTTATTAAACTAGCCGCTACTGCAAGCCTTTGTTTTTGTCCACCTGATAATGTATTAGGGTGTCGTTCTGTCAACTCTAATAAATCCATCTCCTCCAATACCTGTTGTACTAAATTTGAATCAGGATTTTTCACCCCAAAGACACATTCCTTTTCGACTGTTTCAGCAAATAACTGATAATTAACATCTTGCATCACCAGATAGGAGAGTTGTGCTTGTTTTTTCGAAGTTAGTTTTTGTTTATTAAAATAAATATTTCCAGATGTTATTTTATGTAGACCACATAGCGATCTAGCAAAGGTCGTTTTCCCTGCCCCATTATGTCCTGTGATGGCAATAATTTCGCCGCTTTTGGCTGCAAAGTGTATATTTTCCAGTATATTTCTCTTTTTATGTGAAATCGTAACATCCTTCACAACAAGTTCATGGACTTTATGTTTAGCAGGCTGCTGTCGATGTTGAAACTGTACATTGCTTAAATAAAGCGTGCGTAGCCCCAATTGTTCCAGCTGTTGATTCGAAAGCTGTAAAAATTCCTTTTGTGTATAAGTTGATACAATTTGTCCCTTATTTAACACAATGGCAGTATCAATTAAATCTCTTAAATAATAAAGTCGATGTTCAGATATAATAATCGTCTTACCTTGCCTTTTTAGTAAGGCAATCATCTCCTTTAATTCTTCAATAGCAGCCGCATCTAAATTAGACGAAGGCTCATCTAGCACAAAAACATCTGGTGCAACAGCATAGACACTCGCAAAGGCAATCTTCTGCTTCTCACCACCTGATAAATGAAAAATATTACGACGACGAAGCTTTTCTAAACGAAGTTCCAATGTAATCTCTTGCATTCTTTCTTCCATCATTTCTTTTGGATATGCCATGTTTTCCATTCCAAATACAATCTCACTATCTGTATCAACGTTAAAAAACTGTGATCGTGGATTTTGAAAAACTGTCCCTACCTGTTCACTTAATTCATACATCTTTCTATTTTCTACAGGTAGATTATTTAACATCACTTGCCCTTTAAGTTGGCCGAAATAAAAATAAGGAATTAAACCGTTAATTGCTCTGATAATCGTTGTTTTCCCACAGCCACTTTTACCACATAATAAAATGCACTGTCCTCTTTTCACGTGAAAATTTATATTTTCGATACCTTCACTTTTCTCATCTGTATAATGGAATGAATATTGCTCGATTTTCAACATATGAACAGCCCTCCAAATACAAAAAACGTCAATACAAAAACGACAATACTATCGCTTAGTTGAAAATGTACATGTTGAAAGCAAGAGCGCTCTTTCGGGTTTTCAATTCCCCTCGCTATACTTGCAGCAGATAATTCATCAGCAATTTTGGATGCTGCCATCATTAAAGGAACATATATGCATTCAACCGTTTGCATAGGTTTTGTTAGAAAGCCTATGATGGAGGGAGAAATGCCCCTTAATTTCATCGCATCCTTTATATAGCGCCAATCTTCCCCAATCATAGGAAAATAGCGTAACATGACGGCTAATGGAATAATTACTTTTTTTGAAAGTCGTAGTTTTCCTAAGGCCGTCATAAATTCATTGATTTTGGTAGTCCCAACTAGTAACCCTCCCATGACAACACATGGAAAAATTTTTCTAATAAACATAGCAAACGAGACAAACATTAGCTCCCATGTACCAGATAAAAATCTTTCACTTATAAAGTGAATACCTAGAATAAATCCATATCCTAGCATCATTTTTATTGAAAATGACAACATACCCATCAATAGACAAAGACTAAATATGATGACCATTAATAGCAGTTCGTATTGAAAAGAAGGTGACAAAAACACCGCAACATTCACTAACAGTAGCAGGTATATTTTTGTTCTTGGATCAAGCTTGACGGTGGAAACTTGCATATGCACATTGCTCTGCTCATACATATAAATCTTCTCCCTTAATCTTAAAGTTTCACCACTCTAGCTATGCCAGTACCCCAGATTTCTCAAACTGTTTTTTCAATAATTTTTTCCCTAAAAAACCACTAATGAGTGCGCAGAGCATTGTACCAATAATCATTGCTGGTAGCATCCAGTTTTGGGCCGTTGTTAGCATCGTATCCATATAAGCTTGTTCTGTTCCTTGACCTACTAAATACTCCTTATATGCTTGTTGATTGAACCATAGCATTATGTAAGACCCCATAGGATGAAGTGAAAAAACAATATAACTCATCATATTAATCGTATTATTTTTATACTTGCCGATTGATGCAATGAATTCGCCTAGCAAAGCTAGTACTATACATGCTAATGACCATAACCAGTACATTCCTGTTACGAACGTAATAATCGCTATCAATATCCCCAAAATTAGTATTGGGCCAAATTTCGGTACTTTCGCTAGCATTAATAAATAAATAGGGCCCGTTAATAGGGCTGCACCCGCTGGCATTAAAAAAGTCAATACAGGGTTGGGTGCGAAAAAGGCTGACCCAATCATCATAAATATAAAGAAAAGCGCTGAGAAAATACCGACTGTTATTAAATCTTTCATCGTAAGCGTTTTTTGTTGCATCGTTTGTGTATACATATTTACATCACAATCCCTTTCTATTGTAATTTTTACTATAATTAGCATCTTTAATTGATAACGATTATCATTATCTATTATAATGAATAACAGTACATAAAAATATGCCCACACTGTGTTTACGTCTAATCAAGGAAAAGGAATGTCTAATTGAGGGAAGGGGAAAGCAAATGACTTTACAACATTTTGAACCTCTATTATTAAAAAATGGATTTTCACAAGATGATCAGAAGAGTAAATATAACGCCATAGGAACTACTTTCACAATTGATCCAGCTTTAGGTAACGGGTATTATTGGATATATCATGCCAAAGATATGTTTTCTATTCTTATTCATGATTTTTATTTTTTTGAGGATCATCGATTAGAATTAACGATGCCTGAGCTACTAACAATCACATACTACGAATCTATTTCAGGCGAGGAGCTTCATCCTTATCAACCATTAAAGTCTGGCTATATAAGAAGCTATTGGAGCAAAGGTGAACAATATAGTGCTATTATTCATAAAAATATTCCAGTACAATCAATTGGCATTGAGTTTACTGCTACATTTTGTGATCAATTTTTAGCATATAAATATGGTGAAAAATATGTGAATCCACGACAAGCGTTAACAACATTAAAAGCGACATCTACTTTTTCAGAGATGGTTATTCTCCTTCGACAAATAGCTGCTTATCGAGGTTCCGACCTAACTTCTGCCCTTTTTTATGAAGGAAAAGTATATGAAGCATTGGCTCTCATTATGGAACGAGCCCTTTCTGATAAAACATGTCATTGCTCACAAATTTCTAAAGAAGATATTCACCATATTGAGCATGTAGCCGCTCATATCGAAAATTACTATACGCTTCAACTAACATTAGATCATTTAACGAAAATTTCATGTATGGGTGCTACAAAATTAAAAAAGCTATTTAAAGAAGTGTATCATTGTACAATTACTGAATATATCCAAAAGCAACGAGTCCATCAGGCTGAGAAACTACTAGCTCATACAGAGCTTCCTATTAATGAGATTGCTCGGAAAGTAGGCTATCAAAGTGCCGGAAGGTTTTCAGAACTATTTAAACGTTATCTAGACCTCACACCTAAAGAATATAGACAGCAATTATCGAAAGGCTAAACGAATAGGAGGGTATAATTATTATAAAACTGGCTTTACTTTCAATTACAGATGTACACTTTGACATGTACCATTCGAAACTTACAGCTTTTATTTCCAATGAGAAAAAAAATAAACTTCAAAAATTTCACTATAAAGAAGACTACAAGCGAGGGCTATTTGGGGATATATTAGCTAGATATTTAATTTCAACAAATTTTAATATAGCTCCCTGTGCTATTGAATTTGCTAATAATTCGTATGGCAAACCTTTTATTAAAAATTTACCAAATGCCTTTTTCAATGTTTCTCATTCAGGAAATTATGTTTTGTGTGGTGTCAGTAATACAGAAATTGGCGTTGACATTGAAAAGCATCATTTATTGGATCTCAATCTTGCCCAGCATATATTCTCCTCTGAGGAATATAAGGATCTCATCACGTTATCGGACAAGGATCAATTAGATTATTTTTTTAAGCTTTGGACATTAAAGGAAGCCTACATCAAATACTTAGGCATTGGCTTATCAACGCCACTTCAATCTTTTTCTTTTAAAATAATGGATGGCACTATTCATTTCCATGGTAACCATTGTGACATTCTTTCTTTTTTATCCACCCATCTCGAAGGACAATATTCGCTTGCTTGCTGCTCTACTGAAGCTATTGAAGCAAATGCTATTGAATTATTATCTTTACAGACTATCATCACCTCTTTCAACAATAAGATGGTTTATGAATCTTGAATGCAATCCGTGGGGGCTTTCATCTCTCACGGATTATTTGCTTTCACCAATCGGACTTGTACAGGTTCTAACCAACGCAAAAAACCTCCTAACAATAATTTGTTAGGAGGTAAAACCCTATTATCGAAATTGAATATCATTTTTCACATCATTATGATGAATTTTGATGTTAATTAATACTACCTGTTGGGTATAATGTCGTTCCTCCAATGGAGACTTTGATTTCATTAGACATTGGAACATTATATTCATCAATAACCGTTCTCCACCATTCCCAGGCAAGACCTGTACACTCTCTTGCATAAATTCTTATATTTTTTGAATTAGCAGGAAGTGGTATTACTGTAGAGAAATGAGCTGTTTTGTCCTTCCAATTTCCATCCCAAGTTTTATGGGTTAATACTTCATTTCCATTTTCATCATAGGAAAATTCGTCCCAGGCTACTTCAAATTGAGCAACATATGCACCATAATGATCAAGGATGATCTTTCCTTTAGAATATTCTGTAGATGTCGTCTCAATATAATCTGTATTATTATGAACAGCAGCAATTGAATGATCCTTTAAGAAAACACTTGTATACGAAATTGGATATGCTGGATTTTTAAGACTAAATTCTGCATTATCTTTAATTATTCCTCGAATATCATTAAAGTCCTTTGAGACAATTTGATTATGCTTTTGTGAATCTCCTCCTAATACTACAGCCGTAAAGGAGCTTTCTTCAAAAATATCCTTGTACTGTGCACTAGTTTCTACATTCGTATTGACATTCTTCAGTAAGGCTTTAAAAGCAGCTTGTACATCCTTGCTCTTAGAGCTTGTTTCTAATTTCACATAAATTGTTCTACCATAAGCTACATTAGATACCATAACGGGAGGAGCATCATTACTTACCCCTTTACGCGTTAATTCTTCAAAATGGACACTATCATCAAAAAGGTCTGATGGATTGTTAGGTAGTTCAGCACTTACGGTATAAAATATTTGTTTGTATGCTGCAACCATCACTTTTTTCTCGCCGTTCGCAATCGCATTAAAGTCAATCCCTAGTGAATTGTCAAGAACTTGAGCGTTAACATTCAGAGCACTCGCTATTTGAGATTTGCTATAAACCATAGATTCAGAATATTGTAGTCTTGCAGGTAAAGTATGTGTTGTGGAATATTTCTCACTCCAAGTAGATACTAACTCATCTACTGCCCCAGACACATTACCATATGTTGGATTATCCACCGTTATAGTATTTTCCCTTTTCATGCCAGGTAAATCAATGCTAATATTTAGAGGTTTTCTTTTAGCTACCAATAAACTAGGTTGATTGTCTACAAAAGCTCGGTTTGCAAGTTGTAATGCTCCTGGATATGTACGATTCGCCATAGAATCAATAATTGAAATATCCACTGGTGAAGTTGTAAGTGATTTTTTGTTACGTTCAACTACTATAAATTTATTATTTGAGTTAATACCTTCTTTTGGAACAAAGCTATCAACCTTGTCACCATTCACTGCTAATACTTCCTTGTTATTGTAGTTCAAGTTTGCTATACCTGTATCAATGTCAGATATGCTTTTTTCACTAGATGTATTCGTATCAAGTGTTTCAGCAAAAGAAATACTAGGATAATTTATGATACATAAACTAAGAGATAAACATAATAAAAACTTGATTACTTTTTGAATTCCCAAATAAATCCACTCCTTTTATAGGAAATTATACCATACAAAATTAATTTTCAAAAATAGTATTTTGGTTTCATTTTTAACTTGCTATCTAGTATGTACTAATGACTATTGTGTAACATTTGCTATGATATCCTAACTATTCCCTCTTAAGTAAGCTATATTGGTTTGAGCAACGAAAAAAGCCTCCTAACATTGTCGTTAGAAGGCAAAACTATGGGAATTCTATTTAGTTCTTATCATTCAATCAATCAAATGTAATTTTATTGACTGCATCACGGTCTAATTTTTTAATAACTTCTACCATTAATTTAACAGCGTTATCATAATCATCACGATGTAGGATACCTGCATGTGAATGGATGTAGCGTGTCGCAATACCGATGGATAGTGCTGGTACGCCATTTGCTGTTACGTGGATGGAGCCAGCGTCTGTCCCACCGCCAGCCATCGCTTCAAATTGATATGGAATATTGTGCTCATCTGCTACATCTAATACGAATTCACGTAAGCCACGGTGTGATACCATAGATGCATCATACACAACGATTTGTGGGCCAGCACCCATCTTACTAGTTGATTCTTTAGCTGTAACACCTGGCGTGTCTCCTGCTACACCTACATCTACTGCAAATCCAATATCTGGTTGGATTTTATGTGTTGCTGTTTTAGCACCGCGAAGCCCCACTTCTTCTTGTACATTCCCTACTGAATAAAGAATGTTAGGATGCTTTTCATTTTGTAACGCTTTCATAACATCAATCGCAATAGCACAACCGATACGGTTATCCCAAGCTTTTGCTAATAGATACTTATCATTTTTCATAACATTAAATTCAAAGTATGGTGTTACCATATCGCCAGGACGCACGCCCCACTCAAGTACTTCATCTTTAGAAGCAGCACCAATATCAATAAACATATCTTTAATGTCTACTACTTTATTACGTACATCTGCAGGTAAAATATGAGGTGGTTTTGAACCAATAACCCCAATCACTTCATCACCCTTGCGAGTAGTAATCGTTACACGCTGTGCAAGCATTACTTGACTCCACCAGCCACCTACCGTTTGGAATTTGATAAAGCCTTTGTCATCGATTTGCGTTACCATGAAACCTACTTCATCTAAATGTCCTGCTACGACAATTTTAGGACCGTTTTCATCGCCTACTTTTTTAGCAATTACACTACCTAAGTTATCTGTTTCTACAGTGTCTGCATATGGTGCAATGTATTTTTTCATGACCTCACGAGGTGCACGCTCATTACCTGCAATACCATTCGCATCTGTTAAATCTTTAAACATTTGTAATGTTGAATCTAGTTGTGTCATCCTTTTGCCTCCTACTTCTCGTATCTACTTTATTATACTTCGTTTACCGAAATATTCCTAGCTTAATCGTCTGAAAATTAGTGTATTTCTTACTTTAATATCCTGAACGCTGACGCTGGTAATTTTCTTGGTTTTTCTCAATATAAGCGCCAACCACGTCCTCAAATGTAAAACTGAGGTTATACGCGAGTACCCCGTAGCATTGCCAAATGGCTAAGTAGCGCTCCTTGGTAGGTTGCTGAATAAATGTTAAAATAGCACTTTGTGTCTCTAAAAAAATGGCTGTTAAATCTCGATTTTCTTCTACCACAGGCCACTTTTCAATCGATGTATAGCCCTTTAATAAGCCAAGCGATAAGATAAAGTGAATAGAATCCACATATTCTTCTAAAATAACCTCACGTGCTGAAGGCCCCTTTGTGCTCCAAAACTTAAAGCAGCGCGTTTCATTCGCAAGCTCTGCTAACTCTACCATTAAGGCTAAGCCCTTTTCCTGAAACACATCTTGCTGAATATTTTGTGTTTGCTCGATAAAATCATCCAGCTCTTGTTGCATTGTAAACAATTGTTGTAAATTCATTTTTATCTCCTAAATTTCTAAAAAAATATTTTAAATAAAATGAAACTATTTGACCTCTCTAATCGTATAGGAAAGAATAACCTTTCTTCAAGGGGGAAAATTTAAAAATGTTGCCGTTACTAATTCGACTTGCTGTGATAGCGCTTATTATCTATGTATTTTATAAAGCGATTCGTTATATAACCGATCCTAAACGCAAACTTGATGAAGCCTATGAAAAAGGCCAATATTATTTTTACGATGACGTTAAAAATGTGCGAAAGAATTTCTTCATTTCCTATAAGGGTGCTCTTTTTGAAGGTGAAAAATACCTAGGCACGACAGAGGATGCTTTCGAGGTTGTGACTATTTTTGTCGGTGCGCGTGACGCTGCGACGCTGCAAGGCCTCTCCAAAAGCGACTTTGAATATTTACAGCAGGAAATTTTATTGAACTATCCAAACGCAAAAATTAATTGGAAGCAGCCCATTGAACAGCTTATGCGGAACACATCCCCATCATGAGGATGTGTTTTTAATTCATGTCAATTATGACCACAATTGTACAATGATAAAAATTTGAATGGCTGCTAATAGTGGAAAACCAAATGCAAAACGATTGTGGCGTGTTTTATGGCGGAATAAATACATACCTAGCACGCCACCTCCTGCCCCTCCTGCTATGGCAAGCGTAAACAACGTGCGCTCCGCAATACGCCATTCATGTTTTTTAGCACGTGATTTATCCATACCCATTAAAATGAGCAGCACAATCGATACAATGCTCATATACGCTAATAATGCTTGTCCCATTTCTTACTCCTTTATCTAGAAAACGTTATACTACTAATCTAACACAAAAAAGACTGATGGAAAAATCCATCAGTCTTTTTTAACACCTGTCGCTTATGCTTTCGGTGCAGAAATAATAGTTGACTACGTCAACTATTATTTAGCTACTGCTTTTTTAGCAGCGTCTGCTAGTTGAGTGAATGCTGCAGCATCTGTTACAGCAAGGTCAGCTAACATTTTACGGTTAACTTCGATACCAGCAACTTTTAAACCGTGCATTAAACGGCTGTAAGAAAGACCGTTCATACGAGCAGCTGCATTGATACGAGTGATCCATAATTTACGGAAATCACGTTTTTTCTGACGACGGTCACGGTATGCATATTGACCTGACTTCATTACCGCTTGGTTAGCAACTTTATATAATGTATGTTTTGAACCATAGTAACCTTTAGCTAATTTTAATACTTTTTTACGACGTTTGCGCGTCACTGTTCCGCCTTTTACGCGTGGCATATGAATTACCTCCTGCTTTTCATTTAAAAATGAATGTTAGTATTTTTGTAGTCAATTATTTCATGTAAACAAGTAAAGATTTGATGCGTTTGAAGTCACCAGATGAAACGATGTTTGCTTTACGTAAGTGACGTTTTTGTTTCGTAGATTTGTTTGCGAATAAGTGGCTTCCATAAGCACGGTCATATTTTAATTTACCTGAACCCGTTTTTTTGAAACGTTTCGCAGCTCCACGGTGAGTTTTCATTTTTGGCATGTCGAATTCCTCCTAAACTGTTCGTCTAATATTATTTCTCGTTCTTTGGTTGAAGAACTAAGAACATGCTTCGGCCTTCCATCTTCGGTTTTTGTTCTACCGTTGATACTTCAGCACAAGCTTCAGCAAAACGATCTAACACACGTTGACCAATGTCTTTATGTGTAATCGCACGACCTTTGAAACGTAAGCTACATTTTACTTTATCGCCTTTTTCAAGGAATTTAATCGCATTACGTAACTTCGTTTGGAAATCATGCTCATCGATTGATGGGCTCAAACGAACCTCTTTCATGACGATGACCTTTTGATTTTTACGAATTTCACGGTCTTTCTTTTGCTGTTCAAACTTAAATTTACCATAGTCCATGATACGAGCGACTGGCGGCTTGGCTTGAGGGGCCACAAGGACAAGATCCAAGTTTACACGAGTGGCGATTTCTAGCGCTTCATTACGTGTCTTTACACCAAGCTGGTCACCATTGTGATCGATTAATCGAAGTTCACGTGCGCGAATGCCTTCGTTTACATACATGTCTTTGCTAATAGTAATCCACCTCCAAGTAGTTGTCGCGAATACATGGTTTGGGCAAAGTCTTGCCCGGTTGAACGGTACATCCTCTTGTCATGTCCATAAAAAAAGGACGGACATTTTTGAAGATGTCCGCCCGCTATATGTGCATGCGCAAGTCTACGCAAAACAATTCAACGTGTCATACCTGTTCACAGCCTTTAAAGCGTTGTATCAGGTGAGAAGCGGGCAGCCTCTACTTCAACCACAAACTTTGTATTCATTAACCTTAACTATATTAGCATGTATATGATAAGCTGTCAAATGTTTATTTTCTTATCACTACTAGCTTGACCTAAATGTAAATGTTCTATACAAAAACAAGATTCATTTTACACAGAAACCCTCACTTTGGCAAGCGTACTTTGTTATGAAAGCTTATTTTGTAATTTCGGCTTTTATAGTTGCTAGGAAATCCTCAAAGCTAATTGTTTCGGAATCTTTTGAGCCATAGCGTCGAACATTTACGCCATTTGCCTCTACTTCCTTGTCACCAATTACTAGCATATACGGAATCTTTTTCATTTGTGCTTCACGGATTTTATAGCCTAATTTCTCTTCACGATCATCCATTTCCACACGCAAGCCAGCTGCTGTTAATTGCTCTTCAATTTGTTTTGCATAGTCGAAGTGCGCTTCATTCGATACTGGAATAACTTCTACTTGTACTGGTGCTAACCAAGTTGGGAATGCCCCTTTGTATTCTTCAATTAAGAAGGCAACGAAACGTTCCATTGTTGATACAACTCCACGGTGAATAACAACTGGACGATGTGGTTTTCCATCTTCCCCAACATACGTTAAGTCAAATCGCTCTGGTAATAAGAAGTCTAATTGAACTGTAGATAAAGTTTCTTCTTTACCAATCGCTGTTTTTACTTGAACGTCAAGTTTAGGACCATAGAATGCCGCTTCACCTTCTGCTTCGAAGTAATCTAAGCCAAGCTCATCCATTGCTTCTTTTAACATGCTTTGTGCTCTTTCCCACATTGCATCATCATCGAAGTATTTTTCAGTATCTGCTGGGTCGCGATAAGATAAACGGAATGAGTAATCATTTAAATCGAAATCTTTATAAACCTCTAAAATTAACTGTACTACTTTTTGGAACTCCGCTTTAATTTGATCTGGACGAACAAAAATATGTGCATCGTTTAAAGTCATTCCTCGTACACGTTGTAAACCTGAAACCGCTCCTGACATTTCATAACGGTGCATTGTACCAAGCTCTGCAATACGTAATGGTAGGTTACGATAAGAATGCATGCTGTTTTTGTATACCATCATATGGTGAGGACAGTTCATCGGACGCATAATTAATGTCTCGTTATCCATCTCCATTGGTGGGAAAATAGAATCTTGGTAATGATCCCAGTGACCCGAAGTTTGATAAAGCTCTTTCGAACCTAGTACAGGTGTATAAACATGTTTATAACCTAGTGATAATTCTTTATCGACAATATAACGTTCAATAACACGACGGATTGTTGCACCATTTGGTAACCAAAGTGGTAAACCTTGACCTACTTTTTGAGAAGTTGTAAACAGTTCTAACTCTTTTCCGATTTTACGGTGATCACGTTCTTTTGCTTCTTCTAGCATTTGTAGGTGATGTTTTAATTCTTCTTTTTTGAAGAACGCTGTACCATAAATACGTTGTAGCATTTTGTTATCAGAGTTCCCTCTCCAATATGCACCTGCTAATGATAACAGCTTGAATTCACGTAGTTTCCCAGTTGATGGTACATGAATACCACGGCAAAGATCGAAAAACTCGCCTTGATAATAAATAGATACTTGCTCATCTGCTGGAATGGCCTCAAGTAATTCTAATTTGTATTCATCGCCAATCTCCTCATAGATTGCTTGTGCTTCGGCACGGCTTACATTTTTACGTTCTACCTCTAGGTTTTCAGCAATAATTTTTTTCATTTCTTTTTCAATTGTTGGCAAATCTTCAGCAGTAATTGGTGTTGGTGAGTCAATATCATAGTAGAAACCACCTTCAATGACTGGGCCAATACCAAGCTTCACATCTGGGAATAGACGTTTAATAGCTTGTGCTGTTAAATGGGCAGTAGAGTGACGTAAAATTTCAAGTGCTTCCACATCATCTTGTGTAATAATCGCAATTGTTGCATCCTCTTCAATTGGTGCTTTTAAATCTACTAACACACCATTGATTTTACCGGCATAAGCTTTTTTACGTAAGCCAGGGCTAATAGATAATGCTACATCATCAGTTGATGTACCTTTTGCAAATTCCTTTACAGCGCCATCTGGGAAAGTTAATTTAATCATTTCTGACATATTCTTTGCACTCCTTCATTTTGTTGAATACATAATGCTTGATAATTAGCTTGAGTCATTGTTTGTGTGACTTCGGCTTGAATTGAGCGGGGTCCTACTCGGTTAGAGTGGAGACATTACTTTCATGAGCTACTTCTTTCCTTTTATGAGTGGAGCCACCATTTCCCACAACGATTTCAATGAAATCTGAGACAAATAAAAAAGCCCCGTCCCTACGAAAGGGACGAAGCGTATGCTCGTGGTTCCACCCTTCTTCCTTCCGACTTATCCAAAGTCAGACGAAGCTCAAGGCTAGCTAACGGGCTAGGGACCGGCGAAAGATTATCCCTTTCGCTGCTCAGTAGGTAGTAAATGATGTGCTCACACTAGGAAGTTTTCAGCCAATGACTTCCCTCTCTATAAGCCGATACACAAAATTCATGTCCTCATCAATGCATATTGATATTAAGTATATGAGTCAGTATACGCTCGATTGTCGAAAAATGCAACTATCAATGCCATGTTACATTCTACGATTATTACCTCGCATTTCAATAGGCTCAGTCAAGGCTTTTATTCGTTCCATAATACGTCCTGCCTTTACAACCTCGATATCACCTTTTTGTGACTGTGCTAAATGATGCTCTAATTCATCGTAATTAAAATTAGATGTAATAAACGTTGGCAATTGCTCTGCCATACGATAATGGAAAATAGTTCCTAATATTTCATCTCGTGTCCAAGCCGTCATTGTTTCTGCGCCTAAATCATCTAGCATTAAAACAGGAGCTTTTTTTATATAATCAATTTTCTCGTTCAAGGTATTGTCGCCAATGGCGTTTTTCATTTCTCGTAAAAACTCTGGAACAAAAACCACAACAGAGCGAATTTTAGTGGACGCTAATTCATTAGCTAGTGCTCCAAGTACAAAAGATTTCCCTACACCAAATTTACCGTATAAGTAAAAACCTTTTGAAGGTAATTGACCTGTTTCTTTTGTCATTTTTACAAATTGAGCTGCCTTTTGTGCAATTGTCACACGTGATTCATCATCAATACTTAAATCTTGAATAGTTGCTTGAAGCACGTCTTTTGGCATGTGCATACTGGCAATCATATTCGCAACATCTCGACGTTCTTCTTCTCTGATTTTTTGCTCACAGCGTACATAGTCCATTTCAATAGAATTCCGTACTACCCTTAATGTAGGAAGGAAGCCTTTTAAATAGTTTGTACAATGTTCAGTATTGTCACAGCCACAGCACTCAGTAGATTGACTAATAAACTCATGAAGCTTAGGTAAATTTCGCTCTATATTGTCATAGTTTAATTCATCTGCATGCTGAGCTAGAAATTCCTGCACACGTGGATGTTCTAAAATTTCACGTCGCATTGCTTCATAGCGTTCTTGAAACGAGGGTACATTAATTGCTCGTTTTAATGGTCCATTTATAGGTTCGATAGTTGTTCACCTTCTTTACTATTCACTTTTTCCTAGCATCTCTAATATTTTCTGTCGCTCTTTTTCAAAATCTATTGTGCTAGAAGTAGATTCCTCTTGTTTTTCATTCCGTTTATAGAACCATTCAGGCACTTTTTCTTCACGTTGCTGTCCTGAACGTCTTTTGTTTTGCTGATTCGTTTTACTTGTAGTCTGTGGCTTATTTTTCCAAGCCGTATATTTATCATGCTCTTGACGTGCAAGCTCCATAGCTTCCTTGGCTGTTTGAACATTTTTACGTACCCAGTGATCCGCAATCGTTTCCACATATTTTTTTGGCAGCTTCATATCTGTCGTTAGCATAACGTATTCTAACAAAGCATTGACCACTCCAATAGGCATACCATGCTGAACGATTAAATTTTCCGCTAGCTGGACAGAAGTTTGCAAAGGCTCTTTTCCATTATTAATATCACGTAACACTTGTACAGGTGCTGTCGTTTCTAAATAGTGTTGGAGCTCTTGATCCTTCGTTTTTTGCCCTGCTTCTGCTGCTGGTAATGGTTCAGTTACCCGTGCTAATTTTGGCGGCTCCTTTGACACGGTTAATTTATAAAAATCGGCAGCGGCCTTACGTAAACGTTCCTGGGAAATTCCTAAATCATCATCCAAAGCAAGAATCACAACTTTTTGCATATCAAGGGCCGTTAAATGATATAAAAACGCCAGTTTTGCTATCGCTTCACGTACTTCTAATGTCAGCAAATTGGAAGGTACCAATTGCTCTGACAAACCTGCTTGTAATAGCTCAAAATCAAATTGCTCCAAATAAAAAGGATATACTTTCGGTTGTTTATCCTTATGACTCGTATCTACTTGTATATCTGCTGGAATATTAGCGTGAACAGGCTTAAAGACATCAATAAAGGCACGGGACACATCCTTAAGCTCCGTATCCTTTATTGGTGACATAAAGCGCTGACGTAAATTTCGATAGGCCTGTTCGCCAATTTTGCTAAACAAAAACATCGACAGCAACGGGTCTTTCATAAAGCTATCTGCATCTAGTGGGCGCTGTAGCTCATATAAAAAACTACGCTCACCAGCATTTTCCTTTTTCCATGTACGCAGCAAACCAATTGCCTCTAGTGCAATACGAGCTTCAAACACTTTACCAATGGGCAATCCAAGCACATTCATTAAATAATAATGTGTCATTTGTTGTTTTGGCATTTGCTCTGCTTCCGCCCATAATGTTAAATAAAGGCTGATTGGCTCTGAACCCGTTAATGGTTGATAAAATAATGTAACTAATTGACGCTCCTGTGTAGAAAATGCATGAGGTAGACGAATGTCGAAAGGATCGCCAGGCTGCAATTCCTTATATAAATGAATCAACGTCATTCATCCTCTCTGTTTGCTATAATTTCTTCTCCGTCTGACGTTGAATAATGTCCTTTATTTCCTCAATAAAGACATTGATATCTTTAAACTGACGGTAAACCGATGCAAAACGCACATAAGCGACCTCATCGATTTTGGCTAGGCGGTCCATTACCATTTCACCAACATCTTCTGAACGTACTTCTGAATTTCCAATACGGCGAAGATCCTTTTCAATTGACAGGACAAGCTCCTCCAGTACATCAAGCGCCACTGGACGTTTTTCACAAGCACGAATAAGCCCACGAAGTACCTTCTCACGGCTAAACTCCTCTCGTGAACCTTCCTTTTTCACTACAACTAATGGTGTTTCTTCAATCTTTTCAAACGTTGTAAAACGGAAGCCACATGACTCACATTCACGACGTCTACGAATTTCTTTGTTATCATCTACTGGCCTCGAATCCACAACACGCGTTCCGTTAAATTGGCAAGATGGACATCTCATATAATTACTCTCCTGATTTACAACATTTTAATATTTCTATTATAACAAATTTCCTACATGTAAGAAAAGTGCATTCATGTTTGTGTGCTCATGATAAACCTAAAGAACCTAAAGCACAAGGAAAGTTTCTCCAAAAAAAGAGCACATTGAAACCATGTCGATTTCAATGTGCTCTCTATAAAAAATTATTACGCGTTTACTGTCTCTAAAGCATTCGCCACTTTTTTCACAAGGTCTACAACACGTGCAGAGTAGCCCCACTCGTTGTCATACCAAGCAAGTACTTTCACTTTGCGATTGCCTAAAACCATTGTAGAAAGTCCATCAACTGTTGAAGAGTAAGTAGTTGTATTGTAATCAGCAGATACTAATGGTTCTACTGAGAAGTTGAGAATGCCCTTCATTGGCCCCTCTGTTGCAGCTTTTACGAATGCTGCATTGACAGAGTCAACTGTGACATCCGTATTTAAATCTACTACAAGGTCTACTAAAGATACGTTTGGTGTAGGAACGCGAAGTGCCATACCATGAATTTTACCTTCTAATTCAGGTAAAACTAATTTCAATGCTTTTGCAGCACCTGTAGATGTTGGAATAATAGATTGTGCGCAGCCGCGTGCACGACGTAAATCTTTATGTGGATTGTCTAAGTTCTTTTGGTCGTTTGTATATGCATGAACCGTTGTCATTAAGCCATTTTCAATGCCAAATGTGTCATTCAATACTTTTGCAACTGGCGCTAAGCAGTTTGTTGTACAAGAAGCATTTGAAATAACATCATGTTTCGCAATATCGAGTTTGTCATCATTTACACCTAAAACAATTGTGACATCTTCGTTTTTACCAGGTGCTGTTAGGATTACTTTTTTTGCCCCAGCCTCTAAGTGCATAGCTGCTTTATCACGCTCATTAAATTTACCAGTAGCTTCAATAACAATATCTACACCCATTTCAGCCCAAGGTAATTTTAATGGATCACGTTCACTAATAATTTGAACACGTTTACCATTTACAACTAAAGCATCGCCTGCTGGTTCTACCGTACCCTCAAATGTTCCGTGATTTGTGTCATACTTAATCAAATGTGCTAACGTTTCTGCTGGATAGCTTGCATTAATTGCAACGATGTTTAAACCTTGTTGTACGATAGCCTGGCGGAAAACCATACGTCCGATACGCCCGAAACCATTAATAGCAATTGATACTGTCATTTATAATATCCTCCCGTGAGTACAAACTCAAATTAATTAATTATATACTTTATGGTGATTAGTATAACACAATTTTAAAAAAGATGAACATTATATATTGAGAATATAAAAGTTCTTATTTTCTGAAAAATTATTCTTTATTATGGCATTTTCCCATAAAAAAATGCGCAGCAAGATTGGCTTGCTACGCACCTGATTGACCAATTAAATAACACCCCAATAGCGCAGGATTTTTATTAATTGTTCCTCTGTGTTTTCTATATTCTCATTATTATAAATGACCGCATGTGCACCTTTTTCTTTGACAGACATCGGTAGCTGCGAGTGCATACGCGCCAATGCATCCTCTTTCGATAAATGATTGCGTTCCATTAAGCGACGGAGCTGAACTTCTTCACTGACTGATACCACAATGATACGCTCTACAAAATGCTGCAGCTTACTTTCAAATAACAATGGAATGTCCATTACCACATGCTCATGTCCTGCCTCTAAATAGGCATCGCGCTGACGTAGCATTTCTTTGCGAATAGCTGGATGCATAATATCATTTAATATTTTGCGCTTAGCAGGCTCATGGAAAATGATATCCCCAAGCATTGTTCGATTTAAATGGCCATCCTCAAGCAAAATGGCTTGTCCAAAGCTTTCAGCAATGAATGCTAAAGTCTCTGTTCCTGGTTCTACAACATCTCGTGCTACAACATCTGCATCGACAATCGGTAACCCCAGTTCGATCATCATTTTTGCTACTGTACTTTTTCCGCTTGCAATACTCCCTGTAAGTCCGATAATCATCGTTAAATCCCCTTTAATGTTGACAATTTGGGCAATAAACTGAGGTACGCCCACCAATCGTCATTTGACTTGTTGCCGTTTCACATACTGGACATAGCTTTTTCCCATACATTTGCAGTCGATTTTGCATACTCCCAGCTTCCCCATTAATGTTTCGATAGTCAGATATTGTTGAACCGCCTGCTTCAATGCTTTGACGTAGGACAGTAACAATTTCCTTGAATAATGCCCGCTTCCGCTTTTCACTGATGCGGTTCATTTTGCGTGCTGGGTGAATTTTCTGAGCAAACAATGCCTCTGTAGCATAAATATTGCCACAGCCCGATATAACTTGCCCATCCATAATCACTTCTTTTACCGCCTTATTTTCATATTTCGGTAATTTAGATTTTGCTATAAAAAAGTCACATGCATGCTCATCAAATGGCTCTGGGGCCATTTTTGTTAATGGCGCATGATCTTCAATTTTTGTTAGAAAGCGAAGTTCGCCAAAGCGGCGAATATCCGAATAAATCAAGTATCCTCCATCAGCCATTTTAAATGTGGCATGAATATGCTTTTGGAATTTTGCCTCATGGATTTCTTCTGGTGAATTGACAACAAACCAGGCACCTGTCATGCCTAAATGACTGACAAGGACATATGGAACATCATCCCTCAGCAAATGAAAGAAAATGTATTTCGCTCGGCGTTCAATTTTGGTAATGGTCATCTGGGACATCGTTATTTCAAAAGCATCAGGCTCTGCTTGTTTTACAATACATTGTTTCCCTTCACTAAAAGAGAAATGTACTCTTTCAGATAGTTGAACCTGTTGAATGGTGCGTCCTTCAATCTTTGGTTTCAATGCCTGGACGACACCTTCCACCTCTGGTAATTCAGGCATTTGAATCCCTCCTTATTTTGCCTCGTACCATGTCGAGCCATGGTTAAAATCTACTTTGAGCGGTACTGAAAGCTCAATAGCATTTTCCATTACCTCTGGTACAATTTTTTCTAGCAATGCAATTTCTTCCTGAGGTGCTTCAAAGATCAATTCATCATGCACTTGAAGAAGTAGCTTTGCCTGCATTTTTTCTTTTTTCAATCGAGCATCCATATCGATCATCGCTTTTTTTATAATATCCGCAGCACTTCCCTGAATCGGCGTATTCATCGCAGTACGCTCTGCAAAGCTTCTCAAATTAAAGTTGGAGCTTGTAATGTCTGGTAAATAGCGACGTCTATTTAAAATCGTTGTGACATAACCATTAAATTTCGCATTTTGCACAATATCATCCATATACTGTTTCACACCTGGGAAACTTGCGAAATACTTTTCAATAAACGTGGCTGCTTCCTTACGTGTAATATCTAAGTTTTGTGAAAGGCCATAATCACTAATACCATAGACAATACCAAAGTTAACAGCCTTCGCTGCACGACGCATATTGCTATCAACCTCTTCTTCGGCTACATGGAATACATCCATAGCAGTACGTGTATGAACATCCATCCCTTCACGGAAGGCCTCTACAAGGTTTTTATCTTCCGACATATGTGCAAGCACTCGCAATTCAATTTGTGAGTAGTCAGCAGAAAACAGAATCCACCCCTCTTTTGATGGGACAAATGCTTGACGGATTTTGCGACCCTCTTCTAAACGAATCGGGATATTCTGCAAATTTGGATCAGTGGAGCTTAAACGCCCTGTCGCCGTTAATGCTTGTTGGAAGCGTGTATGGACCTTGCTATCTGATTCATGGATTTCCTTTAATAAGCCTTCAATATATGTGGATTGTAATTTTCCAAGCTGGCGATACAACAGAATATGTTTGATGATAGCATGCTCTGACTGTAATTTTTCCAGTACATCAGCCGCTGTTGAATAGCCCGTTTTGGTCTTTTTAATGACAGGTAACCCTAGCTTATCGAATAAAATAACACCTAATTGTTTAGGGGAATTAATATTAAAGGTTTCTCCAGCTTCCGCATAAATTTCTTGCTCAATCACTATCAGCTTATCATTAAGCTCTTGACCCATTTTCTCTAACGTAGCACGGTTAACAGTAATCCCTTCACTTTCCATCTCGCCCAAAATCCCTGCCAATGGTAGCTCTAGGTTTTTATAAAGTTCAAATTGTTCATTCTCTTTTAATAAGGTTGCTAACTTTGGCTGTAATGACCACACAGCAAAGGCTTTACGGCTAACATGCTGTGCAAGTTGATCCATGTCAGGAATTGCACGCTTAGCTCCCTTTCCATAAACCGCCTCATCTGCTTGAACATCATAGTAACCTAATTCCTTCGCAAGTGTTGCTACATCATCCCCGCTTAATCCAGGATTATTAATATAAGAGGCTAGTAGCAGATCAAAGTCAACGCCTGCCAATTGAATACCTACTCGCTTTAATGCCGCTTGAGCTGCCTTTGAATCGGACATATATTTTATTTTTGTGGCATCTTCTAGCCAGCGACGGAGCGCATCCGATTTTGCTGCAATATCAAATGGAATATATTGCGTCTTTGTTCCATCTGACAACGCAATTCCTAGTAGCTGACAAGTGTGATAATGCTCATTTTCCAGTTCAACATGGACAGCCATTACATCTAGTAAATCCTCTGGTTGCACTTCTTCGGCTAGTACATAATCGAAAGGTGCTTGCTCTTCTTCCTGCATTGTAAAATCACTTTTATCAAGGAGTGATTTAAAGCCAAGCTCACGCCAGACATTGATTAATTCTTCTTCATTTGGTCCGTTATAGGCGAGGTCAGCAAGTGAAATCGTAATAGGGGCTTCTGTATAGATCGTTGCCAGCTTCTTACTCATGATAGCCTGCTCTTCATTAGCCACCAGCTTTTCCTTCATTTTAGAAGCTTTCAATGTATCCATCGCCTCATAAAGTGCCTCAACGGAGCCATGCTCTTTCAATAATTTAACAGCGGTCTTTTCACCAACACCTGGCACACCAGGAATATTATCGGAGGCATCCCCCATTAAACCTTTCATATCGATAATTTGTAGCGGTGATAAACCGTATTTTTCTGCAATAAAGGCAGGTGTATTTTTCTCAATTTCTGTTATGCCTTTTTTCGTAATATAAACGGTTACTTGCTCTGTCGCCAGCTGCGTTAAATCGCGGTCTCCCGTTACGATGATGACATCCATATCTTGTGACGAAGCCTCTTTAGCAAGCGTCCCAATAATATCATCCGCTTCATATAATTCTTGCTCATATTGCTTAATACCATAGGCATCTATAAGCTTTCGTAAATAAGGGAACTGCTCTGATAGTTCTGGTGGTGTCTTTTGTCGTCCACCTTTATATTCCGTGAAAGTTTCATGGCGAAACGTAGTTTTTCCTGCATCAAAGGCCACCAATATTTTCGTTGGCTGTTCTTCCTCTAATATTCTTTGTAGCATTGTTGTAAAGCCGTATACAGCATTAGTATGAATGCCACTATCATTCGTTAACAATGGCAACGCAAAAAACGCGCGATACGCTAAACTATTACCGTCCAATAATAGTAATTTTTCTTTGGTCATGATTTTATCCTCCTGCGTTGTCTTCTACTTCCCTCTACTTTATCATAACAATGCATTTCAAGTAAAAAAAGCAGACGGTCATCCGCAAGATTATCCGCTACCTTCGAGGTGCTAACCGTCACTTTCGGCACACTATCCATCACATTTGTGGTTTTATCCATCACTTCTAACATGCTATCCATCACATTTGTGGTTTTATCCATCACTTCTAACATGCTATCCATCACTTCTGCATCTCGATCCATAGCAAAAAGCCAACCGCTCAATGCGATTGGCTTTATTAATACATCATCAAACCGTTAAAAGGTTATAATCTGGGTCCATCTGAAATTTCAATATTCGATAGCTGTTATTGATTGGATGTACGATAAAAAATTTCTTCATATATGACGGTTAATATAAATGCATTCATAAAGGCAATCACTAGAAATAATGGCATACCACCTAATTGTGGCTGTGTCAACTCTTGACTAAATACCATTACCATACTGATTTGTGCCAAAAAGAAAATAAAGCCGATCCCTACTTGCCAAATAGGACGCTGAATCTTACGTTTTTCATACCAAAACAACTTTTTAAACAAATTTCTTACATCCGCTGCAATAATAATACTCATTAAAAAGATACAAACAAAAAAGACTGGTATATGATAAACACTTTTCGTCACCCAGGAAAATTCAGATAGGCGAAAGAAGAGTGTCAATAACGATGCTATACTACAAGCGATCCCTAAATTTTGGAGCCATGTGCTAATTTTTAATTTCAAAGCTCTTACCCCCAACTATTCATTTTAAACATTTTCATTCTATCAAATTATAGTAGATTGGGGAATATAAATTTATAAATTTCTATTATTTTCATAAAATAACAATCCAAATAAATAGATAATTATAATTTTGTAGCAATAAAAAAGACGCCTCTTTCATAAGAGACGACTTTAATTGACTGTTTATTTTATATAACCAGACAAAATATTGGCATATGGTGAAGTAGAAGGTAAAATGATGACCGTATCTTCTCCAACCGTTTTCTTATATGATTCTAGCGTGCGGTATAAGGAATAAAATTCAGGATCTTGAGAGAATGATTTATTATAAATTTTTGCAGCTTCTGCTTCACCTTCAGCTTGAATAATGGCAGCTTCTTTATTGGCTGTAGCTAGCATTTCTTGTACTTCTTGATCTGTTTTGGCTTCAATACGACGTTTCTGAGCATCTCCCTCAGAAAGATATTTTTGGGCAATGGATTCACGATCTGAAATCATATTCGTAAAAACAGATTGCTCATTTTCAGTTGGCAAATCAATGCGACGAATACGTACATCTACTACTTCAATGCCGTATTTATCGTTTGAAAGCAGTTCATTAACACGTTCAGTCACCGTATCATTAATGCTGCCTCTCGAAGAATCCTCATCATTAATTATTTGATTATAATCAATTCGTCCAAGCTCAGATCGAATAACAGAATAAATAAATTCTTCCATTCGTGATTCCACTTTTTCAATCGTCCCAGCATTAGAAATTAATAATTTTGGATCTGTAATACGCCATACAGCATAATTATCGATAATTATTCGCTTCTTATCCTTTGTATTAATCTCTTCTTCTGAAATTTCATATGTCATTTGGTTTTTTGGTAACTTAGTGACACTTTGAATAAATGGAATTTTCATATTTAAACCGGGTTCGCGCTCGAACTTAACAACCTCTCCGAACTGTCGAACAACTGCATATTCCGATTCCTTCACTATATAAATATTCGTTAATAAAATAATCACTAGAGCAAATACAGCTGTTAATGTTACAGCTAGAGAGATATACTTCTTTGGATTATTAGGACCTTTTTTTGACATTTTCACTACATTGTCCCCTGAGTCGCCTTCTGATGGAGCAGCTTTTTTACTTTTGCCCGATAAAAAATTGAGGAATTTGTCAAGATCCTTATTTTTTTGGTCCATTAATTACCGCTCCCTTCTTTTTTCTCTGTTTGTGTCTGCTGAGGTTGTAGTGACTGTAGCGGCAAGTACTTCATCGTACTACCATCATCATTCATAATGTAAATTTGTGCTTTTGGTAAGACATTTTCTAGCGTCTCTAAAATTAAACGCTCACGTGTAATTTGTTGATTGCCTTTATACTGCTCATACATTTTATTAAAGACAGCTACATCACCTTGTGCTTGCTCAATACGAGCTGTTTTAGCACCTTTTGCCTTTGACATAATCGCATCTCGTTCACCCTGGGCTTCATTAATGCGTTGGTTTTCATATTTTTCAGCTTCATTTATTTTCGTATTTTTCATTTCACGTGCATCTGTAACAGCTGTGAATGCTGCACGCACATCTTTATTTGGCAATTCTACATCTTGTAATTTTACACCTAAAACACTAATTCCAATATCGTACTTTTCTATAAGAGATACTAATAATTGACGCGTTTTTGCTTCGATATCAGCTTTACCTTCTGTTAACGCTGCATCGATAGAAGAACTTCCGATAATAGAACGAATGGCACTCGATGTCGCGCTATGTAATATTCTTTCAGGATCTTGTGAATTAAATAGAAACTTATTAGGCTCAGTAATTTTCCATTGAACAACAAGGTCTGTTAAAACAATATTTTCATCCCCTGTAATCATCTTTGTTTCAGCATCGTAGGCCTCTAGATCTCCCTCTTTATTTTGCTTATAGCCAAATTGTAAACTAAATGTTTCTTTTGATAAAATTTCGACCGACTGCACTGGCCAAGGTAATTTAAAGTGAAGGCCTGGATTTGTAACCATATCATCGGCACGACCAAATGTAATGACAACAGCTTGTTCTGATTCATCCACCGTGTACCATGATGTAAAAACTGTAATAAGTGCAATAATACCAAATATTCCAAGTCCAACTATCATTAGTGTCCTTTTCACACTCATGTCTATTCCTCCCTTTTGCTTAGTACTATTGTTTACGGGAGACCTTAAGAAAAAGTTTCAAAATATTTTCATATAATTATTTTTACGTGACGCTTTGTAAAAACATTTCTGAAGCAAGATAAAAAAATCCTGTTACCTTTTATGGCAACAGGATATTGATAACCAGATGTTCAAATACTGGGAAAATGGTTGTAGATAATACAATGCTGATTAAGGCGGCAACGATCATTGCCAGGCTAGCAAATGTTCCTTCTAGCTCGCCAAGTTCAAATGCTTTAGAAGTACCAGTTCCATGAGCACCCATCCCAAGCATTAGGCCTCTAGATGAAGGTCTGTGGAAACGGCATATTTTAATAACGATGGGTGCCAACAAGCTCCCTAAAATACCAGTCGTCATAACAAATACGGCTGTAAGAGTAGGGGAACCTCCAATCATATTTGAAATGTCCATCGCTATAGGTGTTGTTACTGAACGTGGCACTAAGCTATGCACCAACTCATCATTCAGCCCTACCACTAGAGCCATGATAAAGGATGATACGATAGCAACTGCAGAGCCAACCGCAATACTGACGAAAATTTCGAATGCGTGTTTTTTTAATAGATTCACATTTTTATAAATCGGAATCGCAAACGCAACGGTTGCTGGCCCTAGTAAATTTGTTAAAACATTCGCTCCAGTATTATAGGTTTTATAAGGTATGCCTGTCAGCAATAAAATACCTATAATCACTAAAGGCGTCATCAACATGGGTGATAACCATTCTTTTTTATATTTCTTATAGAACATTTTACAAATATAGAAAATAGCAATAGTTCCTAATAAGCTGATGGTAGCAATAAATAGACTCATACTGTATCACTCTTCTTTCGTTGCTCTAGCCATTGTGCTGTATAGCCCGTTACAAACATCACGACAATTGCACTTACAGCAATGACCAGCACAACCTTCATTCCTTGCACACCGAATAAAGCATGATAATCAATTACACCGATGGCAGATGGGATAAAGAATAGTAAGAGTTCACTTAGTAATACAGCTGCTCCTAATTCAATCCATTCAAGCTTGATTATATGAAACTGTAAAAGTAAAAATAATAGGACGAGCCCTATTATGCTCCCTGGAATCGGCAAGTGAAGTAGGCGTGCAATAGTATTTCCGATAAATAATAAGATGTAAAGATAGCCGATCTGCACGATACTTTTGACGATTTTCATGGTCATCCTTCTCTCATTTTTTTCTCTGCCTCAACAGTCAGAAAAACACAATTCAAAATGAAAAGAAGGTTGATTCACTGACTGTCAAAGCGATGGTTTAACAAACAATTGCCAAAAAAATTGTTGTTAAACTTTATGCTACTATACTTTACACCTATTTTTCCTCCCTGTAAAACAGAAAAAGAATGTAGTGCCTAAAAAAGACACTACATTCTTTCTGTGGTGAAAATAAAATCCTTATTAGAAAATCTCCAACTAGATAGTAGATTTTTTATGGTTATCGTCTTAACAATCATATAGGGGGTTTCTAGTAATTAGTATAGTACCCAAATATGAATATAACATGTTGTTCATGTAAAGGAATTGTTAATCTTTTGGAATCATGACAATCATTTTAGTCCCCATTCCGACTTCGCTTTCTACTTGAATACGACCATGATGGGCCTCTACAAGATGCTTCACAATCGCTAACCCTAATCCTGTTCCGCCAGAATTACGACTTCTTGCTCGGTCCACACGATAAAAACGCTCAAAAACACGAGCAATTTCATGCTTTTCAATACCGATTCCTTGGTCTTCTATTTCGATAATGCCATGTGTTTCATTTTCCTTTAAACGAATGGAAACAGTCGTGTTTTCAGGAGAATATGTAATAGCATTGGTAATTAAATTCGTCACGATTTGAATAATACGGTTGGCATCTCCCATTACTTGGACATCTCGTTCGAAATCTACTTGGAAGCTCATATTTTTCTCATCTAACCGCGGTGCAGTCAGCTCTGCTCCACGGATTAAAACATCTTGTAAGCCCATCGGCATAATATTAACAGTAAAGCCATGCTGCTCAATTTTTGACAGCTCTAATAAATCTTGAATGAGCATTTGAAGTCGATTACTTTCTTTATAAATGATCTCTAAAAAGGAGATCAGCATTTTTTCATCCTTATAGGCCCCATCCAATAATGTTTCCGAAAAGCCTTTAATAGAAGTAATAGGTGTACGTAATTCATGTGATACATTAGCAACAAAGTCTTTTCGAATTTGCTCCAATCGAACAAGTTCCGTTATATCGTGCATAACGATAACAACGCCTAGCCATCGTCCATGATCCCCGATGACAGGTGCCCCGTAGACTTCTTTATTATAGAGCTCCTGCTGTATTTCCATTTTGATTTGTTGTCGATAAGGCATCTCTGTTAGAAAGACATGATCGATAAATTGCTCTAATGATTTTGGTAAACCTATTGTACGAAATACCTTTCCTTGTACATCATCAAGCTGCATATCAAAGCGCTCTAGAAATACCCGATTCACGATGGAAATATTTCCTTCACGGCCAATCATCATGAGAGAGCTTCCCATATTTTCAATTAAGGTCTTCAGTCGTTCTTCCTCTACTTCACGTATCGTCGTAATATCCTGTAAATTACGTGCTAAAATATTTATGGAATGACTGAGTGGTATCATGCGTTCATGTTCATTTTCATGGGCACGTGCACGGTAGTTTCCCTTGGCAAGCTCAAGAGCCGTTTCTGTCACGTTATCAATAGGTGCCGTAAAATTGCGAATCATATAGCGGCTTACAATGGCGATTAAAATTAATGTGATGGTGAAAAGAACAGCCAGTACTAAGTAGAGTCGGGCATGCACATAGGACAACAACGATTCCTCTTGTTTCATGCTTTGTACTGCATACAATGCTTCCTGATCTTCCTTTGATAATTCCATCTTGCGTTCATCGATTACTTGATCCATCGACGCCTGTAATTGCGTGGTTGCTTGTTCATTGTATTGCTTGATATAAACAGGAAAAAGCTGACCTATAACAATCATTAGGACAGCTAGTATCGTTCCAAGTAAAAGCATGAATGTCAAGAATAAGCGGTTGCTCATTGATTTCATGTCGTTTTCGGCTCCTCAAATTTATAACCTAGGCCTCTGATTGTTTTAATGAACATTGGCTTACGGCTATTTTCCTCGATTTTATCGCGAAGGTGGCTAATGTGTACATCCACAATTCGAGTATCGCCAGCAAAATCATATTTCCATACAGCACTTAATAGCTGATCACGTGTTAGAACTCGATTTTTATTTTCAAGTAAGTAAATAAGTAGCTCAAACTCTTTTGGTGTAAATTCCAATGCTTCGTCTTGTAAAAAAACTTCAAAACGCTCTGGAAACACTCTCAATTGTCCAAACTCATACATTTTTTCTTTAGGCTCATCCTTATCATCTACCACAACATTTTGTGTGAAACGTCTTAACACAGCCTTGACACGTGCCAATACTTCACGTGGACTAAAAGGCTTTGTCATATAATCATCTGCGCCTAGCTCAAGACCAAGAACTTTATCAAATTCGTCATCTTTTGCAGTTAACATAATGATAGGCGTATTCATACGTTGCTGTCGGATTTGTTTACATACCTCCATACCATCTAGTTTTGGAAGCATCAAATCCAAAAGAATTAAATTGGGCTGTAGGTCGATTGCTTTTTCAAGTCCTTCCTGACCATCAGCAGCCGTTTCAACGACATAGCCAGCCTGTTCTAAATTATATTTCAATAATGTTGCAATCGAAAATTCATCTTCAATAACTAAAATTGTTTTTGTCATGTATAATGCCTCCGTAAGTGATTTGAAACCCCCATTTCAAATCTCAAGACGTCTATAATATAAGCGGTGGTGTCACCAACAGCATCCCTTCAATCACAAGCTCCTTTTGCTCATTATATGAGTGTACAGATACCGTAATCGTATTGTCGTATTTATTGACTGCCGTTACCTCTAAAAGCGTATCAAATAATTCATAATGATAGAGAGGACCTAAATATTTTAAATGTTGCTCAATAATTCGCGCACCTGGCCCCGGAATATACTTGGACACAGCTGATGTAATAATTCCATTTAACATAATTGTCGGCACAATTGGTTTTTGAAAAGGTGTCATCGCCGCATAATCATGTTGAATATAAAGCGGATTACTATCGTTTGTCAGCCCTAAATACAGCAATAAATCCCTATCCTCGATTTTTTCTGTTATATGGATCTTCTCGCCAACTGTAATTTCATCAATTGTGAGACCAAGTTTACTATTTTTTTGAAGCAAAGATACGCCAACCCCTTTTCTATCATACTACATTCATAGTATCAATTTTATGCTAAAAGTACAATGAAAAGCAGAAGGACCTTAAGCTTCCTAACACTTGAACATAAAAAAACGAGCAGGAATTATCCTGCTCGTTTTCGAGTAAGCTCGAAAAAATCTGTTTAATAACGCTGATGCATTATTCATTTACACTAAAATTTTCATCACATTACGGACTGCATCTGCCGATTGGTCTAAAGCTGCCTTTTCTTTGTCCGTTAACTCAAGCTCAAAGATTTTTTCAATACCATTGGCTCCAAGTAAAGTAGGAACGCCTAAGTATAAATCATGGTAGCCATATTCACCTTCTAAATAAGCGATAGATGGCAAAATACGTTTCTGATCTTTAATAATGGCTTCAGCCATTTCAATCAGTGCCGCAGCTGGCGCATAATAGGCAGAACCATTGCCAAGTAAGTTGACAATTTCTGCTCCACCATTGCGTGTACGATCAACAATCTCTTCCAAACGTTCGGCAGAAATTAATGTTTCTAACGGAATGCCACCTGCAAATGAATAGCGTGTTAATGGCACCATTGTGTCACCATGACCACCCAATACAAAGCCAGTAATGTCTTTCACTGAAATATTGAGCTCTTGTGCTACAAATGCACAGAAACGAGCTGTATCAAGAACACCCGATTGACCGATAACACGATTTTTCGGGAAGCCAGTTTCTTTGTATACTGTATAAGTCATGGCATCAACTGGATTTGTCAGTACAAGGATTGTAGCATTTGGTGAATGCGTAGCAATTTCTTTTGAAACAGTTTTCATGACACCTTGATTGATTTGAACGAGATCATCACGACTCATACCTGGTTTACGCGCAACACCAGCAGTAATGATGACTACATCCGAATCAGCCGTATCTGCATAATTGGAAGTGCCTTGTACATAAGAATCAAACCCTTGTATTGGTGCTGCTTCCCACATATCTAGTGCCTTTCCCTTTGTTGGATTTTCTGCTTGTGGAATATCCACTAATACGACATCACCAAGTTCTTTCTGAGCTGCTAAAAATGCTGCCGTAGCGCCTGTAAAGCCGCCACCGATTACTGAGATTTTTTTACGTTTCAGAGACATTTTGAATACGCTCCTTTAAAATTAGGTTATATATTTTAAAAGAGGGAGGAGACATACATCTCACTCCCTCGTTTAAACAAGTTTATCGTAAATATTCAATTTAAATTTACTTTCACCCTAATTATATCGGCAGAATAAACTATCCGCTTTAGTGATAATTCCTATTTTAGAATAGAAATTATAGGTTTTTGATTAACTCGTTCGCGAATTCTGAACATTTCACTTCTGTAGCGCCGTCCATTAAACGTGCGAAGTCATAAGTTACAACTTTAGAAGAAATTGTTTTCTCAACAGATTTAGTGATCATGTCAGCAGCTTCTTGCCATCCTAAGTGTTCAAGCATTAATACACCTGAAAGTAAAACTGATGATGGGTTTACTTTATCTTGGCCAGCATATTTTGGAGCTGTACCGTGAGTAGCTTCGAAGATTGCATGTCCAGTTACATAGTTGATGTTTGCTCCTGGAGCGATACCGATACCACCAACTTGTGCAGCTAGAGCATCAGAAATATAGTCACCGTTTAAGTTCATTGTAGCTACTACATCGAACTCAGTTGGACGAGTTAAAATTTGTTGTAAGAAGATATCAGCGATAGAATCTTTCACTAAGATTTTACCAGCTGCTAAAGCGTCAGCTTGCACTTTGTTTGCTGCTTCTTCACCTTGTTCAGCTTTGATTGCATCATATTGATTCCAAGTGAATGTTTGATCAGCAAATTCTTTTTCAGCTAATTCATAACCCCATTTTTTGAATCCACCTTCAGTGAATTTCATGATGTTACCTTTATGAACTAAAGTAACAGATGGGCGTTTATGTTTAATTGCATATTCGATAGCAGAACGTACTAAACGCTCAGTACCTTCTTTAGATACAGGTTTTACACCAATACCAGAAGTTTCTGGGAAACGGATTTGGTTTACACCAAATTCAGTTTGTAGGAAGTTGATGATTTTTTGAGCTTGTTCAGAGCCAGATTCGAATTCAATACCAGCATAGATGTCTTCTGTGTTTTCGCGGAAGATAACCATGTCAACGTCTTCTGGGCGTTTAACTGGAGAAGGCACTCCATCAAAGTGACGTACTGGACGTAAGCATACATATAAGTCAAGTTGTTGACGTAATGCTACGTTTAGAGAGCGGATACCACCACCGATTGGCGTAGTAAGAGGACCTTTGATTGCAATTAAGTATTCGTTAATTTTGTCTAAAGTTTCTTGTGGTAACCATTCACCAGTTTGGTTAAATGCTTTTTCACCAGCTAAAACTTCTAACCATTCAATTTTCTTTTCACCGTTATAAGCTTTTTCTACAGCTGCGTCGATTACGCGTGATGCTGCTGCCCAGATATCTGGACCAATTCCATCACCTTCGATGAAAGGAATTACTGGATTATTTGGTACATTAAGTACGCCATTTTCAACTACAATTTTGTTTGACATTCTGTTGCCTCCTAAATTCATAATCATAGGACTGTGTTAGTGATAACACAGTCCCAAACATTCTAGCATATTTTCCAAATTAGCGCTCGCTGATTGGAATATATTTTTGCATGCCTGGTCCAACATATTCAGCACGTGGACGGATTAGGCGGTTGTTTGCATATTGCTCAAGGATGTGTGCCACCCAACCTGAAGTACGAGATACTGCGAAAATTGGTGTGAACAGGTCATGATCAATACCTAAAGAATCATACACTGACGCAGAGAAGAAATCTACGTTTGCAGGTAATTTCTTTTGTTCCACGATCATGTCATGGATTTTAACTGACATCTCATATAGCTCTGGTTTACCAGTTAGCTCAGTTAATTTTTTAGACATTACACGTAAATGTGGTGCACGAGGGTCGCCTTTACGATATACGCGGTGACCGAAGCCCATGATTTTTTCTTTGTTGTCTAATTTATTTTGAATGTAAGATTCAACATTTTCAAGTGAGCCGATTTCAGATAACATTTTCATCACTTGCTCATTTGCTCCACCATGAAGTGGTCCTTTTAATGCACCGATTGCTGCTGTTACACCTGAATAAACGTCTGATAAAGTAGCTACACATACACGTGCTGTAAATGTAGATGCGTTTAATTCATGGTCAGCATGTAATACTAATGCTTTGTCAAATGCTTCAATTTCAATAGCTGCTGGCTCTTCGCCTTTTAGCATGTATAAGAAGTTTGCAGCATATCCTAATTCAGGTTTTGGCTCAACTGGCTCTAAACCTTTACGAACACGTGCAAATGCAGTTACTGCTGTAGCAATTTTAGCTTGTAGACGAATTGCTTTACGGTAGTTTGCTTCTGGATCCATAACATCCGCTTCTTCATCGAATACACCAAGTAAAGATACTGCAGTACGCAATGCAGCCATTGGATGTACAGTTGAAAGTGGGTATGTTTTGAATTGGTCGACAATCGCTTGCGGAATTGACATATTGTCTGCCAATTGTTGTTTTAATTCAGCTAGCTCGTCCTCTTTTGGTAAACGAGTATGCCATAACAAGTAAATTACCTCTTCGAATGACGCATTTTCTGCTAAATCATCAATGTTGTAACCAACATATGTAAGTGTGTCATCGATAATTGAACTGATTTTAGATTCCGCTGCTACGATACCTTCTAAACCTTTAGTTGCTGACATAAATTATCGCTCCCTCATATTTAAACTTTGTTATAAATGCGTTTTTTTTGTTGCATTTACGGTTTTTGCTCATATGAACCATTAAGTAAATCGCTTACATTGCTATTATAATCATTTTTGACAGCTTTGTGAATGAAAATCCTCCAAATAAAGAAAAAGACGTCCGAACGACTATATATTTGTTCCAAAGAGTTTTTTTTGTATATTTTGACAATCGTATTATCAATTGATTTGAGGTGAATTTGTAAAAATGAGGAATTTAAAGTATTTTTCATATGAAAGAACTACAAGTGTTTTACTTTTTATTTTTTATTTAGTAATACTTTGGTTTGTATTACCTGTTTCACTTGCAATTTTTTTATCCTTTTCGACGTATCCTGTTATAAATTTCTTACATAAATATTGTAGGATTGCCTATTGGATCGCAGCAATTATTGTGGAAGTACTCATATTAACTTGTATTTTTCTTCTTGTCGTCATATCCATTAACAGTATCATTGTTATCTTTCCAGAAATTCGAGAGACATTACAAAATTTCCCGCTTTTTAGTGAATATGAATCCATGTTTGTACAAGTATTAAAAGAAAAGTCACTGTCCATATTTGATTCTATCATCATTTACACAGCAGATCTTTTCCAAGTATTAATGAAGCATGTTATCGAGGTGTTTATTTTTTTAGTCGCTTATTATTTCGCTTTATTAGAAACACGGAAATCACGCTATTGGTTTTTTCAATATGTCCCTAAGAAATATCGCCATGAGTGGCAATCTCATTTTGCAAAAATCATGCAACTCTTTCATTACTTCTTATTCGTGGAGTTTCAATTATTCACCATTACCCTACTAATCCTTTGTGCAGGGTTTATGATCCTCCAGTTTGAACAAGCCATCATTAAAGCTTTTATTGTAGCATTTGCAGATGTATTACCATTTTTCGGAATCGGTGTTTTTCTTGTACCAATGAGCATTTATTTTTATTTCAACGGCAACACCTTTTTATGTGTAGCCATTTTACTACTGTATTTATTTGTTCAATTAACAAGGCAGCTAGCTGATTCAATGCTTTGGTCCAATACGCTACAATTACGTACATTCCATACATTTTTTATCAGTGCTGCCTCTATTCTATTGTTTGGCTTTTATGGGATCTTGCTTAGCCCTATCTTTTTATTTTTAGCAGTAAAGCTAAAGGAAAACTCTATCTTTGAACGATAATGAATTGGCCTTTTTTCATTTTTTTACGCATCCAGTAATAGACAACTGGTTGGAACATTTTTCGAGAAAATGGCATGAGCAATAGTAGACCAATCAGATCTGTTAAAAATCCTGGTAATGCTAAAAGCAAACCACCACTAAACGTTAGTAATGCATCCACTAAAGCAGCACCTGGTGCCTCTCCGCGTGCCAACGTATTTTTTACATTTTGGACAGAATTCATACCCTTATTCTTCATGACATAAATACCAATAACGCTCGTTGCAATAATGAGCAATAAAGTACTTAAAACACCAATATTTTGTCCAATGACTATTAATAACGCCAATTCGGCTAAAGCGTAGACAACGAAACCAAGAAAAATTTTACGCATATTTTTCTCCTTTCTACATGAAAAGCTATACCTTTTATACGTTATTATAGCCCATTTAGTTTCATAAAAAAATGAATACCCTCATTCAAAGAGAATGTCTATTCCTTAGTATTGATAGAGAAAAGAAGTTACCACAAAATGTGTACAACCTTATTTAAAAGCTCTAGTACAAAAAATCGCACTAGAGCTTTTCGTTACTTGTTAAAGAACACTCGCATGTCCTTTGTAAATAACTCCTGTTTCAGCGTCCATTGTAATCTCTTGATCATGACGTATTAATGTTGTGGCTTCTTTTACGCCCACAATTACTGGAATACCAAGGCTTAGACCAACAACTGCTGCATGACTCGTTAGACCACCTTCTTCAGTAATCAGACCAATACAATTTTCTATAGCTGGCATCATATCTCGATCAGATCCAACTGTTACAAGGATGCATCCTTCTGTATCGTAAGCAAGTGCCTCAGCAGCATTTTTGGCAACGACTGTCTTCCCTACAACGGAGGCTTTGCCAATCCCTTGACCACGAGCTAGTAAATCTCCGATAATGTGTACTTTCATTAAGTTTGTTGTACCTGCTTCACCTACTGGCACACCCGCTGTAATGACAACAGCATCTCCGTGCGTAACGAAACCATGTTTCAAGCTTTCATCTACAGCTAGCTCTAAAATTTCATCTGTTGTTGTCACTCGTTGACAAACAATTGGATAGACACCCCATACTAATGTTAAAGTATTGGCTGTATTTGGAGAGCCTGTCACTGCAACAATTTGCACACCTGGTCGATACTTGGCGATCATTCTTGCTGTATTACCACTTTCAGTTGGTGCTAATACGGCTTTTACCCCTAAATTGATAGATGTATATGCTACTGCTTGAGAGATAGCCTCCGTCATATTCGCTTCTTTTTCACGACTACGGGCAGAAACAATTTTTCGATAGTCTAAAGAATTTTCAGTATGCTGTGCAATTTTATTCATTGTTTGAACTGATTCTACTGGATAAAGACCCGCAGCAGTTTCACCTGATAGCATGATGGCATCTGTTCCATCGATGATTGCGTTCGCTACATCACTTGCTTCTGCACGTGTTGGACGTGGGTTACGCTGCATAGAATCTAACATTTGTGTTGCCGTAATAACTGGTTTACCTACTTGATTACATTTTAAAATCAATTTCTTTTGAACAAGTGGTACTTCTTCTGCTGGAATTTCAACACCAAGATCTCCACGAGCAACCATTAATCCATCAGATACTAGGATGATTTCGTCGATATTATCGACACCCTCTTGGTTCTCGATTTTCGGGATAATTTGAATATGACTACCACGATTTTGTTCAAGCAATTCACGGATTTCAAGCACATCCTTTGCACGACGAACAAATGAAGCAGCAATAAAGTCTACACCTTGCTCAATACCGAATAGAATATCTTGCGCGTCTTTTTCTGTGATCCCTGGTAGCTGTACAGAAACACCTGGTACATTTACACCTTTTTTATTTTTTAGGACGCCAGCATTTTCAACAATCGTATGAATTAAACCTTTTTCCAGATCAGTTGCTAATACGCGTAACTGAATAAGACCATCATCAAGTAAAATAATTGAGTTTTGCTCAACATCTTCAATTAAACGCTCATATGTGACAGAGAAGCTTGTCTCAGTACCTTCTACTTCAGTCATTGAAATATCAATCACTTGGCCTGCTGCTAAATGTAGCTCACCATTTTTCATATTATGTGTACGAATTTCAGGTCCTTTTGTATCAAGTAAAATTCCTACTGGTTTGTTTAACTTTTGTGCCACTTCACGAATTAATTGAATACGCCCTGCATGTTCTTCATGAGATCCGTGTGAAAAATTCAAGCGGGCTACATTCATACCTGCTTCCATTAATTTTTCTAAAGTTTCTGCCGACTCACTTGCAGGTCCGATTGTACATACGATTTTTGTTTTTCTCATTTTTGCCCACTCCGTTTTATAACAAATTATATTGATAGTTCTTTCATTAGTGTATAAAGGCTTACATCTGCCTCATGATTTTTTTCAAAAGCTTCTGGCATATCATAATCAATGACTTGGTGATTACGAATACCTACTGCTCGACCAGCCTTGCCTTCCATTAGCAATTCAACTGCATGTGCACCAAATTGACTTGCCAATACTCGATCTCGTGCGGTCGGTGAACCGCCTCGTTGAATATGACCTAGCACTGAAACGCGTGTTTCTTTTCCTGTTTTTTCATTTAACAACTTTGCCAGCTCACTGCCAGACATGACCCCTTCTGCTACAATAATAATGCTATGTTTTTTACCACGTGCAGCTCCACGGTCTAAGCGTGCTACAATATCATCTAAATTATAATCTTCCTCTGGAATTAACACTGTTTCAGCACCAGCAGCAAGGCCTGCCCACAAGGCGATATCACCTGCATCACGCCCCATGACCTCAACAATGAAAGAATTTTCATGAGATGTAGCTGTATCTCGGATTTTATCGATGGATTCTACGACTGTATTAAGAGCCGTATCAAAACCGATTGTATATTCCGTTCCTGGAATATCGTTGTCGATTGTTCCTGGCACCCCTACAACAGGGAAACCTTTTTTTACTAAATCCATTGCACCTCGATAAGACCCGTCACCACCAATGACAACAAGTCCTTCAATTCCAGCAGCTCTTAAATTGTCAATACCTTGTTGTTGGATAGCATCCTCTTTAAACTCTGGACATCTGGCCGAATTTAAATGCGTACCACCACGCTGAATAATACCACCAACTGCACCTAAATCAAGTTCTTCCATATATCCTTTTATTAAGCCTTCATAACCATGCTTAATTCCGACAACATCAATCCCATGAAACGCTGCCTTACGAACGACCGCTCGAATAGCCGCGTTCATTCCAGGCGCATCTCCACCACTAGTTAATACAGCAATTTTTTTCATTGTCGAACCTCCTGCAGTTACTATTATTATTCACATTAACATGAAAAAACAAACTATGTAAGGGCTCTGAGGATACAAAAACATAACTTTTACATAAAAAATGAAAAGAATGCGCTTTCACACACTCTTTCCATTCCAAAACATCCTAAATCTAACATTTCTTCAAGAAGTCTGGCGTTTATCATGCGCTATTATCTTCTTTAATTTTTATAGCCTTTTAATATGTTAAGATACAAATTTTGTCTCTTTACGAGCAAATTTATACGCTTAGATTTTTTATACACGATCAGATAAGAGCATTCATTTGTTATGAACAACTATGTTTACGCTTCTGTATATTGTCCTATTTTTTTGAATTTTTCATAACGATCTTCAATTAATTGTTCTCCATTTAGAGAATTTAATGTATGAAGTGTGTCGCTAATGCATTCTTTAATAGAAAGAGCCTGTTTTGCCACATTGCGATGGGCACCACCGATTATTTCAGGGATAATGCCATCTATTACACCAAGTTCTTTTAAATCTGGTGCTGTAATGCGCATAGCTTCTGCCGCTTGCTTAGCAAGGCTACCATCACGCCATAGAATTGAAGCTGCGCCTTCAGGAGAAATAACGGAATATGTTGAGTTCTCTAGCATAAAGACACGGTTTGCTACACCTAGTGCTAGTGCACCACCACTTCCTCCTTCACCAATGACGATACTAATAACAGGTACAGTTAAGCCTGCCATTTCAACAAGATTTCTAGCAATTGCTTCACTTTGTCCTCGTTCTTCAGCAGCTTTACCTGGGTAAGCACCTTTTGTATCAATAAAACAAATAATCGGTCGCTTAAATTTTTCAGCTTGCTTCATCAAACGTAGCGCTTTACGATAGCCCTCTGGATGCGGCATACCAAAATTACGGCGTATATTTTCTTTTGTCGATTTACCACGCTGATGACCAATAATCGTTACTGGCTGCCCTTCAAAAATGGCAATCCCACCTAGAATAGCTGCATCGTCACCAAACGTACGGTCACCATGCAGTTCAATAAAGTCTTCACACATCGCTTCAATATATTGTAAAGTTGTTGGTCTTTCTGGGTGTCTTGCTACCTGCACACGATCCCAAGGCTTCATATTGGCATAAATCGATTGCTCTAATTGCGATAAACGTGTTTCAAGCTTTTCGATTTCTCCTGACATATCTACATCTGCTTCAGCAGCAATTGTTTTTAATTCATCAATTTTCTCTCGTAATTGTACGACTGGTTCTTCAAATGCTAAATTTTTAGGCATGTTGGACGCCACCTTTCGTATGCATTTTTACAAGTAATGAAACTTGCTTACGTAAATCCTTGCGAGGGAAGATAGCATCAAGCTGACCATGCTCTAATAAAAATTCTGCTGTTTGGAAATCGCTTGGCAATTTTTCTCTTACTGTTTCTTCAATAACACGACGACCTGCAAAGCCAATTAATGCTTGTGGCTCGGCAATATTTATATCACCAACAGAAGCAAAGCTTGCGGAAACTCCACCCGTTGTTGGATGCGTTAAAATAGAAATGAACAATAAACCATGATCACTGTGACGCTTTAAAGCCACACTTGTTTTAGCCATCTGCATTAATGACAATACGCCCTCTTGCATACGAGCACCACCACTAGCAGTAAAGATGATAAATGGCACACCTAATGCTGTTGCCTTTTCTATTGCTCGCGTGATTTTTTCACCCACAACGGAGCCCATTGAACCCATGCGGAAATGAGAATCCATAATTGCTACGACGATTTCTTCGCCATCTAACGTTCCGACACCCGTTAGGACAGCCTCATTTAAACCTGTTTTCTCTTGGTCGGCTGAAATTTTTTCTACATAGGCTGGGAAATTAAGGGGATTACTTGTTTGTAAATGATCATCCATTGATTCGAATGAGCCTTCATCTAAAAAATAGTCCACACGCTCTTGTGCTGTCATTTTGAAATGGTGACTACATTTTGTACATACTTTATCGTTTTTTTCTAATTCCTTTGTCAGTTGAATGTGACGACATTCAGGACATTTCGTCATTAACCCTTCTGGAAATGTCTTTTCTTGTCCGTCCTCTTTCTTTTTTCGATTACCACTAAATAAGCTGCGTATTGCCATGTTCGACTCCCCCTTTGTTGTTAGCTAAATGCTTTGTACAGTACTCATCCACTGTTCATAAGCTTTCAATGCTTCTTTTTCGTACCCAAGCTGCATCGATTTTAACATCGTTTGAATGATTAATTTTTCATCTTCTGTTGAGTTTCGATTTAAACGGTCGCCATCATAAGCTGCTAATTGAAACCAGATTTTTAAAGAAAGACGATTCCCTGTCGTAATCAATAACTCTCGTAAAATATCTCGACAATTAACCGCTCCCTCTATTTCTAGTTTCACAAAAAAACTATCCCACACAGGTAGTGTGCGAAGAATCTCTGTACAACTTATTACGCGGATTGCTTCCATTTCATGAATTTGTCGCGTTAATGCGACATCTTTCTTCGATTTTTCATCTTCTAATATAAACATCGACAGTATTTCTACGAGCTGATGCTTATGTGTGGACGCAAGAAAAGTACCACCACCGTGTCTTGTTTCAATAAGCCCTAGCAATTCTAAGCTTCGCAAAGCCTCTCTCACAGAGGATCGCCCGACACCTAGACGCTCTGATAGAACTCGTTCGGAGGGTAGTTTTTCACCTGCTTGGATTTTTTCCATTTTAATGAGTTGACGTAGTTGTTGGACGATTTCTAAAAACACTTTTTTTTGTTCGGTTTTTTTATCCATACGACTAACTCCCCTTATCAAAAAAGTGGTCTGACCACTTTTTAACGTTGATTCTAGCTTACAAAAGAACCGTTCAAAAGTAAAGGAAAAACTGCATAAAATTTATGCAGTTTCTATATTCTTGTTTCATTTCATATCTTTTTTGTCGCTTGTGCATGTTTTACTTTGATTTGTAGCTTACCAAAACGCCTCTCCAACACACCATCAATTACTAGCATTTCATCCTCTAACAATAAATCTTGGACAAGTTGAAAAACTTGAGGGAATAATGTAATCGAAACAGCTCCATACTCATCCTGTAGCTGAACGAAGGCCATTTGCTCCCCTTTTTTTGTACGAATTTTTTTCACTTCTTCAATCATACCAATCATTTTTACATAACTACCGTCACGAAGTTGCTTTAACTCGCGACAAGTACTATTGACATCATGCCAGTGTAGTCTTTCTTGTGCTACTGGATGGGTAGAAATATAAAAACCTAAGCTTTCCTTCTCATGTACTAATTTTTCCTTTTGAGACATCTCTTCTGCCTGCATATATTTTGGCTTACCAAAACTAAGTGTCATAGCTGATGCCAGATCTATATCTTCAGTAGGTCTTAATAACTCCGCATGTTTTAAGGCTGCGTCTACTGTCATGAGAAGAACAGCCCTGTCCTTCTCAAGATAATCAAGCGCTCCAGCATAGATTAATGCTTCCATCACTTTGGCTTTAAAATGCTGTGCACTTAAGGCAACAGCCAAATCAAACATATTATTCAGTACTTCTGGACTTGTTTGACGTAGCGTATTCACTTTTTCTATCAGAGTATGGGGCACACCTTTGATGCCAGATAAGCTGTAGCGAATACCTTCATTTTCTACTGTAAAATACTTTGTACTGTTTTTTAAAGAAGGTGGATAAAATGGGATGCCTTTATCCTTTGCCTCATGGACAAGTTGTTGAATCTTATCGACATTACCTGTTGCATTAGATAATAACGCTGCATAAAAGCTTCGAGGGAAATGCGCCTTTAAATAGGCCATTTGATAAGAAATGACACTATAGGCAACCGCATGACTTTTAGGGAAACCATAATCCGCAAAACGCACAATCAGTTCATAGACTTCTTCCGCTACTTGCTGATCAAAGCCTTGCTGTAATGCCCCTTGAATAAATGCAGCACGTTGCTCCTCTAAAACTTGACGATCTTTTTTACTCACTGCACGGCGCAGTAAATCGGCTTGTCCCATTGTAAATCCTGCGAGAACTGAGGCAATTTTAATAATCTGCTCTTGATAGACAATTACACCAAATGTCTCTTGTAAAATAGGCTCTAACACTGGATGGGGCATCGTAACCATTTCTTTGCCAGCTTTTCTTCTTGCATAGACCGGAATAAAATCCATTGGACCAGGACGATAAAGTGCATTTATAGCTACAATATCTAAAAAGTTCGTAGGATGGATATCACGTAAAGCTTGTTTCATTCCGTCTGATTCTAATTGAAAAATCCCTAGCGTATCCCCTTTTTGTAAAAGTTGAAACGTCTTTTCATCATGCATAGGGATTCGTTCAAATTCTATCCAAGGTCCTCCCACTTTATAAATAGACCAACGTATTTGCTCTAAAATGGTGAGATTACGCAAGCCTAAAAAATCCATTTTGACGAGACCGCACGCTTCAATATCTCCCATCGGCCATTGCGTACTATAAATACCATCATGCCCTTCTTCAATTGGTACCGTATTCACTAATGGCGAAGGGGCGATGACAATACCAGCTGCATGTGTAGAGGAATTTCTAGGCAGACCTTCTAATTTTAGCGCTACCTCGAACCATCGCTGATGCTTTTCATTGTCTGCAAGCCAGTTTTGAAAGTCATGTGATTCTGCCATAGCTCTTTGCAATGTAATACCAGGCTTATTTGGAATCATCTTCGAAATTTTTTCTAATGTCTCTGCCTCAAAACCAAAAACCCTTGCAACATCCCTCGCAACTGCCTTTGCAGACAGTGTGCCAAATGTAATAATTTGCGCAACATTGGCTTTGCCATATTTTTGGGCAACATACTGAATCACTTGATGTCTTTTACTATCAACAAAATCAATATCAATATCAGGTAAAGTAATTCTTTCAGGGTTTAAAAAACGTTCAAATAATAAACCATAGGCAAGTGGATCTACTTGTGTAATGGCGAGGCTATATGCCACAAGGGAACCTGCGGACGAACCACGACCAGGTCCAGTCAAAATGCGATTTTCTTTCGCATAGTGCATAAAATCCGCGACAACTAAAAAATAGTCAGCAAAGCCCATGGAACAAATAATTTCAAGCTCATATTGTAGCCGTTCCCGATAGGCTGTAGGTATCGTCATTTGCTGAAATCTTTCTTCTAATCCTGTAAATGCTTCCTTCATCAGCAAGCTTTCAGCTGTTTCATCTACAGGTACAGGAAATTTAGGCATTTGCACAGACATTTCAGGTACAACAGCTTTACAGCTAGCAAGCATTTGTACACTTGCTTCAAGCCACTGTGGATGATCAGCAAACCAATTTTGCCATTCATCTGCTGTCGGTGCAAAATAGCCTTGCACATCGGCCGTTAGCATAGTGTTTCCTAGCTTATCACCTGTATCAATTGCTCTTGCTACTTCATAAGCAAAATGATCTTCTGGACGTAAAAAATAACAGCTTTGAGTGGCAACAAGCGGAATAGACTGTTCTTCGCACCAAATCACTATTTCTTCTTCATTCGCTGTTTTTACTCCATCTGGTCTAGCGATGCCCACATATAATTGCTGTTGAAATAGCTGAATTAAAGCAGTGACCGCAGTATGCCAATCCTCTAAATCTGCAAAATCATTTGTGGAAAGCAGAGCTATACAACCCGCTGCGTATCCCTCAAGCCACTTCCAAGGCAACACTTCGTCTTGTCTAATGGATATAGCACTACTAATCTTTAATAGCTGTTGATAGCCCTCCTGCGTTTGTGCATACAGAACAAGAGGGATGGTTTTCTCATGCCACTGTACGTTAACGGAAAGCCCAATGACAGCGTGGATACTTGCTTGCTGCAATGCTTTACAAAAAGGCAAAAGCCCGTACAATTTCGTATTAACGATTGCACAGGCCTGTGTCTTTTGCTCTTGTAAAAAAGGAATCAATTGCTCAAGCCGAATTGTGCTTTTCAATAAATCCGCGCTCGTATACATTTTCGTATATACATGTGTCAAATGAATCCCTTCCTTTTCTCTGTTAATGATACGCCTTACACATTTCTTGTAATCTTGAAATAACGTGGTCAGCTTCCTCCCATGAATAAGCTGTCGCACCAGATGCAAGCGGATGTCCTCCACCATTAAATTCTTTTGCTAATGTATTAATAACAGGTCCCTTCGAACGTAGACGTACTCGTATTTGATCTACTTCTTCAATGAAAACAACCCACGCGCATATCCCTTTGACACTGCCAAGGCATCCTACTAATAAAGAGGCCTCAGATGGCACTGTATTATATTCCGCTAACAATTCCTTTGTTAGCTTTACATAGGCAGCCCCATGCTCATCCATTGTAAAGTTTTGATAAATATAGCCTTGTAAATTAAGTAGCTTTTGCTCCATTTCATACATACCATCAAAAATTTGATTTCGATCAAAATCATATGTAATCAGCTCTGAAGCCACTTTAAATGTTTTCGCTGTCGTGCTTGGGAACTGGAATCTTCCTGTATCCCCTACAATTCCTGCAAATAATAAGCGTGCAGCAGCATCTGTAAGTTGCCAGCTAGCAACTGCCTTGCCTTCTTCATACAATTCATAAATCATTTCACTGCATGAGCTTGCTGTCGTATCTACCCATAATAAGTCACCATATGCATCGTCATTTGGGTGGTGATCAATTTTTATCACCATTTTTCCTTTTGTATAGCGTTGATCGTCAACCCGCTCTGTATTGGCTGTGTCTGTGACAATTACTAAAGCATTGTCGTACATATCATCTGCTATTTCATCAGGCTGTGCCATAAACGATAAGGAAGCGTCATGTTCACCAACAGCAAAGACCTTTTTCTCAGGGTAGTTGGCTAAAATAATCTCTTTTAAACCTTGCTGAGAACCATAAGCATCCGGATCTGGACGTACATGACGATGAATAATGATTGTTTCAAAGGCCTTAATTGTGTCGATGATTTGTCTTTTCACCTTAAATTCCTCCAAAATGATAGTAAGAACCGTTAGCATTTTTTTATAATTATCGTTACAATAATGTCTAGTTATGCTAGGAGGTTTACTATGCTCAATTTAATATTTGTATTTGCGATTATCATATCTTTTGTTTTTTACTTCTATTTTAAAACAAAACAATTCCGTTCTCCATTACCAATCGCCAAAAATTGGTATAAAAGTAAGGCGAATATCGGCTTAGGTTCCTTAATTTTATCCTTCGCTTTAAATCAAGCTTATTTATTCCCAGGCTTATTTACATTTATTATTGTAGCAATTCTTGTCGCACTAGGCATCTTAGTTGTTATAGAAAATATAAAAAAAGCACGCCATTATGGGCAATTTGTTGAGGAAGAATTCCGCATTAATCAATAATATATGTAACAAAGGGATGACCAAGCAATTGCGCTAGGCCATCCCTTTTTCAATACTTAACGTTCTAATAGTTGGAACATCATCATTGCCTTACCGACAAGCATTTGTTGATTATACACTTCGAAGTCCATTTTCACAAACTTACGACTCATGTCTAAAATGCGAGGCTTAACCGTAAGCGTACTTTCCATTTGAACCGGCTTAATAAAATAAATAGTCATATTCTCAGCCACTGCATCACCACGTTTACGGCGTTTTAAGGCAAATGAACCAACTTCAGCTAGTAAAGTTGTAAAAGCACCATATGAAATGGCCCCATATTGATTGGTCATTTGTGGTGTGACTTTAAACTCTACTATTAGTTCTTCATCACCCAGTACCTTCATTTCATTTTTCACTAAATCATCAATCGTTTCACCGTGCTGAGGCTGTCTTTGTGCTAATTGCAGCGCCTTAAGTACATCCTGACGACTAATAACACCTTGCAAAACATTGTCATCATCAACAATTGGTAAAAGATCAATTCCTTCCCAAATCATACGATGCCCAGCAGAAGCGACACTCATTTTCATGGAACCAGCAATCGGATTTTTTGTCATTACTTTTTCAACTAGCTCGTTCTCTTCACGACCAATAACGTCTTTTACGGTAATCATCCCGACTAATTTATTTTGATGTGTGACAACAGGAAATGCACCATGTGTTGTGCGTTCATTTAACTTATGAAAATGATGGATCGTTTCATCATTTTTTAAGGCAGCCGTGTCAGTCATTGGGACATAAATATCTTCAATAAATAAAATATCTTTTTTGATTAATTGGTCATAAATTGCTCGGTTAATCATTGTTGCTACTGTAAACGTATCATAGCTTGTTGAAATAATGGGTAAATCTAATGAATCCGCAAGTATTTTATTATCTTCCGTTGTATCAAAACCGCCAGTGATTAAAACAGCTGCACCCGCTCGAAGTGCATTTTCATGTGCCTTAATCCGGTTACCAACAATCAATAAGCTACCTGCATCTGTATAACGCATCATGTCTTCTAATTGCATTGCACCAATGACAAATTTCGTTAACGTTTTATGTAGACCCGATTTTCCACCTAAAACTTGGCCATCGACAATATTGACAATTTCTGCAAAAGTTAAGCGTTCAATATTTTCTTTCTTTTTTTTCTCAATGCGAATTGTTCCAACACGCTCAATCGAACTTACTAAGCGACGATTTTCCGCTTCCTTTATGGCACGATAAGCCGTCCCTTCACTCACTTGCATTTCTTTCGCTATTTGACGTACTGAAATTTTATCACCCACGGGTAGTGATTCGATGTATTGTAAAATTTTCTCATGTTTTGTAGACAAAATATCACCTATTTCCTAAGCTTCTATTCTGCTCTTAGTGTACCATATTTTTTATAAAAATATTTAATATAAAGTGATCAAATTGTTTAACTTTCCCCATCATTTCAACTACTAGCGTGGTGTCAATTCATATAGTACAGCCCTATCAACGATTAGAAACAGTTTACTTTTTCGCCAGCTTTCAAAATTTGAACCTCTGTATTTTGCACTAAATCTGCAAAAATTTGTGGATCCTGCTCGATTGGTGGGAATGTATTGTAATGAATTGGTACGACAATTTTCGGCTTTAAGAATGAAACCGCGCAAGCTGCATCCTCTGGTCCCATTGTAAAATTATCCCCAATCGGTAAAAATGCAATATCAATAGGGTGTCGTTCGCCAATTAATTTCATATCACTAAATAGAGCTGTATCACCTGCATGATAAATCGTTAATCCCTCAACAAATAATAAAACCCCTGCCGGCATACCCATATAAATTATTTCATTATTTTCTGTTACATAAGATGAACCGTGAAAGGCTTGTGTAAACTTCACCTTACCAAAGTCAAACTCCTTAGCACCACCAATATGCATTGGATGTGCTTTTACACCTTGCCAAGAGATCCAATTAGCTAATTCATTTGGAGCAATGACTAACGCATCTTTTTTCTTCGCTAGCTCCACTGTGTCCCCAACATGATCATTATGTCCATGTGTAAGTACAATAATATCTGGTGCTTCTCCTGCCACCGTTAAGTCTGTTTGCCCATTGCCATTAATAAAAGGGTCAATTAAAATTGTTTTCCCGTTTGTTTGAATTTTGACAACTGAATGTCCATGATAACTAATTTCCATTTTAAAATCCTCCTCGAAAACCAAATTACAGTTCATCATTTTAATTCGCTACTCATGCGCTTTTTCCCTTTTTTTGATATGCTTGTACAGAGAATAATCGTAGTGTTCTCTAACAGCCTTATACCCTGTTAGCGCACAATTATTCAGTACTAGAAAAGGAACATCGACATTGCTTTATAGAGTCGACGCTTTTTTACGTAAAATTTCCCATGTACTAAAAGGAGGACATATTGATGTCAAAGGTCGAAGAAATCCAAAGTTATTTACAGCAACATCACATCGATGCAGCATTTGTAACAACACCTGACAATGTTTTTTACGTTTCAGGCTTTAAAAGTGATCCACATGAAAGATTACTAGGAGTCATGATTTTTAAAGATGCCGAGCCTTTTCTAATTTGTCCACAAATGGAGATTCCAGATGCGAAGGCAGCAGGTTGGTCTTATGAGGTAATCGGCCATCAGGATACTGAAAACTCAATGGACGTTCTTGCGCAAGCAATCATTTCACGCCAAGTTAATCCGACTACGTTTGCTATTGAAAAAGCGCAACTAATCGTCGAGCGTTTAGAAGCTTTACAGCAATCATTCCCACAGGCTAACTTTGTTCGCCTTGATGAAAAGATTAATGCTATGCGCGTCATCAAAGATGGGACTGAATTAGAAAAATTACGTAAAGCTGCGGAGCTAGCAGACTATGCAATTGAAATCGGTTGTAAGGAGATCGCTGAAGGGAAAACAGAAATGGAAATTCTAAAAGCGATTGAAAGTGCTATTCAAGATAAAGGTTGCAAAATGTCCTTTGAAACAATGGTATTAAGTGGTCCAAAAACGGCCTCTCCTCACGGCAAGCCAGGTGCACGTAAAATTGAAAAAGGGGATATGGTATTATTTGACCTTGGGGTTATTTACGATGGCTATTGCTCAGATATTACGCGTACTGTTGCCTTTGGGGAGCCTAGTGAAGCACAGAAGGAAATTTATCACGCTGTTTTAGCTGCCAATACAAATGCTGTCGCAGCTGTAAAACCAGGTATTCGTGCGATGGACTTAGATAAAATTGCACGTGATACTATCACAGAAGCTGGCTATGGTGAATATTTCACTCACCGTCTTGGTCATGGCCTTGGAATTTCTGTGCATGAATTCCCATCCGTTACAGGTGCAAATGAAATGACGATGGAAGAAGGCATGGTCTTTACAATTGAGCCAGGGATTTATAAATCAGATGTGACAGGCGTACGCATTGAGGATGATGTAGTTGTAACGAAAGATGGCGTTGAAGTATTAACAAAATTCCCGAAAGATTTAATTGTTCTATAATTACACACAAAAAAAGGAAGCAACTAGTGTAGTGCTTCCTTTTTTGATTTATTGAATTAACTCATCCACTTCGACAAATGGAAGACCTTGTGAATCTGCCACTGCTTTATAGACTAGTTGTCCATCTAATGTATTCACACCTTTTTTCAGTGCCGCATTATCTAGGCAAGCTTGTTTATAGCCTTTGTTTGCAATTTGAAGTGCATATGGAATTGTATTATTTGTTAAAGCAATTGTTGATGTGCGCGGTACTGCTCCTGGCATATTTGCTACTGCATAATGTACTACGCCATGTTTCACGTATGTTGGGTCATCATGAGTTGTCACACGATCAGACGAAGCAAAAATACCGCCTTGGTCAATCGCAATATCGACTACAACAGAGCCAGCTTGCATTGACTGAATCATTTCTTCAGATACAAGTTTCGGTGCTTTTGCGCCTGGTATTAACACCGCACCAATGACTAAATCTGAATCTTTCACTGATTCTGCAATATTATAAGGATTTGAAATTAATGTTTGAACATCACGACCAAACAGATCTTCTAATTGACGTAAACGTTCTGGGCTTAAATCGATTACTGTCACATCCGCACCCATGCCAACAGCGATTTTTGCAGCATTTGTTCCTGCGATACCACCACCGATTATTGTCACCTTGCCACGCTGCACACCTGAAACGCCACCTAATAAAATACCTTTACCAGCATGGTTTCTTTCTAAGAACTGTGCACCGATTTGCGTAGCCATTTTACCAGCTACTTCACTCATAGGCGTTAACAATGGTAATGAACCGTTTGCTAATTGCACTGTTTCGTAGGCAATACCTACAACCTTTTTATTTAAAAGTGCCTGAGTTAGTTCAACCTCTGGCGCTAAGTGTAAATACGTAAATAAAATTTGACCTTCATAGAAATAATCATATTCAGAAGCTACAGGTTCTTTTACCTTCATGATCATTTCTTGTGACCATGCTTCTTTAGCAGTTTGAACAATATGAGCTCCTGCTGCAATGTAATCAGCATCCGTAAAGCTTGACCCTAAGCCTGCTCCAGTTTCAATGTATACCTCATGACCTGCGTGTGTTAAAGTTACAACTCCTGCTGGTGTCATGGCTACACGATTCTCATTGTTTTTAATTTCCTTTGGAATACCAATCTTCATTGTTTCCTATCCCCTTCCATAGCATAAAAAATAAGCATCATTATTATGTAACTAAGAATTGATGCACCCCTTGCCATTCCATATTACCAAACAAATGCAAAAAAAGCTTTAACTAAAGCAAATACAAATAAAATTTCTAACATTTATAAAATACTAAATATTTAAACGATGAATAATGGTATAAATTATTATATTTGAAAACTAAAAAGACGGCTATAACAGTTGCTAACGAAGTAAATACTTCCACAAGTTCTACCGATCAAAAGGCGTTTACACGCTGTAAATAGTGGGAATTAAGTAAGTGTATATAATTGACATTTTGAAATGAAATGTCTTCACTTTTTCATATTTTTCTTTCGGAAAGTATTTCCTTTAGAAAATCATTTGGTATAATCAACATATACAAATCAGGGAGGTTTTTCAAAATGGCTAATCATTATAAAAGCATTGTTGTTGCAGTAGACGGCTCAAAAGAAGCTGAATATGCATTTCGTAAGTCAATTGATGTTGCAAAACGAAACGAAGGTGCTGTCTTAAATCTAGTAAATGTTATTGATACACGTTCATTCGCTGCAATCGAAGCATATGACCGTTCCATTGCAGAACGTGCTCAAGCATTCTCTGAAGAGCTATTAAATGGTTACAAAAAACAAGCTGAAGATGAAGGCTTAACAAACGTTAATCTTATCATTGAGTACGGCTCTCCTAAAAATATCATTACAAAAGAGCTTTCTAAAGTCGTAGACGCAGATCTAATCATTTGTGGTGCAACTGGTCTAAATGCAGTTGAACGCTTCCTAATCGGTTCAGTATCTGAAGCAATTGTACGTTCAGCTAAATGTGACGTACTTGTTATCCGTACACCAGAAAACTAATTCGCAATACATAAAAAGGTATCCTTCCATAGGATACCTTTTTACATTGTGTTGAAAAACAAAACGATCACTAGAATTTCTATGAAGGGTGAAAAAGGCTTTTCATTCTAAAGGACGCTGGTCCAACAGAAATCACCCTCACCTTACCAAAAGGTCTTTTTCTGCTAGTAGTAACATCATCTTTTTACTTATGTCGGCTTCCAGAGCAATTATTTGCCCTCTTTCCACATCCTCACTTTTTCAAAGAACAGCGCAAGAGCTTGCTTATTCTGCATATTCGGTACTTTTGCTAATAGTACTTCTTTAGGTGCTTTCAATTCCTTTGCTTGCTTTTGCAAAATCACAATACTTTTTTCTAATGCCTTATTGGCAAACATAGCCTCAGGTAATTGAATAATGGCTTGAATCCAAGCATGCTTTTGAATGTACTTGTGTAGTTGCTTAGACTGCTCGGAGTCAAAAAGATGTGATGGCGCAAGGAAAAATAAATAGCCGCCATCCTTCGTATAATTCATCGATTGCTCAATGAATAGATGATGAGCATAACTCATCCCCTCTGCTGCGCATAATTCATAATCGAGTGCTACTTCTTCATTAGGATAATAGCCTACAGGTAAATCACAAACAACGGCATCCACTGGGTTTACCAATAAATCTTCTAAGGCATCTTGACGGTATAAGGAAATAGGCTGTTCTGTTAAATCAGCAGTAGCAGCAGCAAGACGAATTAATAGCTCGTCAACCTCTACGCCTGTCGCTTCCACTTTTCCATCTAATAAATTCATGACTGTTAGTAGTAAATTCCCCGTACCTACGGCTGGGTCCATAATTGACATTTTTTCGTTTGCAAGGCGCTCTTCAAATATTTGCTCCACAAAATAGCCAACTAGTAACCCTAACGTATCAGGTGTCATTTGATGGTTTGGCTGCGACCCTTTGCGCATTCCTTTTAAAATAGCGATTTGAATAGCTTTGCGAATATCCTCTTTTGTTGCATCCTTTTGTGAAAAATTCACTTCGCCATCAAGCCATGCCTCAAGACCATCTAGCAACCCTTCTAACAATGTTAAATCTTGTTCTTTTTCGATCTTTTCAGCATGCTCATTTAGCAGACCAAATAATTTCTCGATGTTTTCCATATTTAAACTTCCTTTCACGCAGAAAAGAGCCGTGACAAACTCTCGTCACAGCCCCTTTGTCTAGTATTATCTTAGCCTAAAAGCAGCTCATTATGCTAGTGCTTTAACAGCTGCAATGGCCGCTTCATAGTTTGGATGATCTGTAGCTTCAGGTACATATTCAACATATGTTACTTTATTATTTGCATCCACAACGAATACTGCACGTGTCAGAAGACGTAATTCTTGAATGTACACGCCATACGCTTCACCAAATGAAAGATCGCGGTGATCTGATACAGTTTGCACTGCATCAATACCTGCTGCACCACACCAACGCTTTTGAGCGAATGGAAGATCGACAGATACTGTATAAATAACTACATTGTCACCCAGGTTAGCTGCTTCTTCATTAAAACGGCGTGTTTGTGCATCACATACACCAGTATCTAATGATGGTACAACACTAAATAGACGAATTTTACCTTCTGAATCATTTAATGTTACAGGTGATAGGTCATTCGCTAATACCGTAAAATCTGGAGCTTGATCGCCCACCTTTACTTCATTTCCTACTAGTGTTACTGGACCATTTTTAAATGTTACTTGTGCCATATAAACGCCTCCTTATTTCATATGTACATAATATTACTAAATGAAGGGAATTAATTGCAACTAAGATAGCTTACTTTAGAAGAACTAGCTTAGAAATAGGAAAGACTGTCTCGAATTAGGAGACAGCCTTTTGTTTATTGTTCATTTTTTTCCTCTAGCTTGGCTAGTTCTATTTTTTCCTCTTGCACAGTCGTTTCTATCTGCTCTTGCTGTTTTGGCAAAGCGGCTGGTGCTGGATCCTTTTCAACAAAGACTTTTTCGTGCACCACTGCTGTATCTGCAAAATAATCATGTAACCCTTGATTTTCTGGTAAAATGACTACCAAAATATACAGAGGCATAAAAATATTATTGATAATGCGGCCAATCCAATCACGGAATAACACATCTGACCAAGTAAGCTTATCATGCTTTAATGAAATAACACGTAAGCCAAAAACCATTTTTCCAAGTGTTTGCCCAAAGAACTTTGTCATCAGTACAAAATAGCTATAATAGAGGATCGCTGTGATGATTGAAATCGGTGCATACCAAACAGATTCTGATAAGGACCAATCCATTAGATAAAAGATAGGATTGATAAGTATTCCAACTACAGCAGAAATAATGAATCCATCTAATAAAAATGCCCAAAACCGAATCCAAAAACCAGCCGTTTTTAAAGCATAGTTTTTATGCTTTATTGACTCATCTGGAGCGTTCATAAGAAAGCCATTTTCCATAGAGGGTGAACCTTGCATAACAAATTCATTGTTTGTCATTGTACTCCCTCCTTAGTATTCCCCGTATAAATACATCATTTTCGGTGCACTGTAGTCGGTCATAATTTTCATTAGCATTTTTTCTTCTGCAGATGGACCAAACATGGAGCCAATTTTCATCCCAACGTATGATTGCCAGCCTCCCATATCGTACGCATACTCAAATAAAGCAGCATCTTCCAGTCCATAATCTGCACGTAGAGCAGCGATGGCTGCTTCTTCATCACCAATTTCATCGATTAAACCTGCTTCAAGCGCTTTTGTGCCACCAAGAATACGACCATCTGCAACCTTCTTCACTTCTGCTTCAGACATATTACGTCCCTGCTCTACAATGTCTACAAATTCTTCATACGTTTCATTAATCATATCCTGCATCATTGCACGTTCTTCTGGTGTCACTTCACGCATTGGGCTTAGCATATCCTTATGCTCCCCTGATTTAAACGTTTCAAATTTAACACCTACTTTTTCAGCCAATGCTTGGTAGTTAATGGATTGCATAATGACGCCAATTGAGCCTGTTATTGTATCACGATGGGCAAAGATTTTATCTGCAGGTGCTGAAATATAATAACCACCTGATGCTGCCATCGAATCCATCGATACATAAATTGGAATTTGTCGTTCTTCTTTAATTTTTAGCAGCTTTTTATAGATTTCTGCAGATTCTTTCACACCACCACCTGGTGAATTGACGCTTAAAACAACGCCCTGTATCGAATCATCATACAAAATATTATCCAATTGCTCTAAGAAAAATGTATGATCATAGGCAACTGGTTGCCATAATGTACTTGAGCCGATATCTTGAATCGCTCCATCTACCTTTAAATAAGCAATTCGCTTATCAAAATTGTCCCCTTCAATGACATTTTCATATACATCTAAATTATTCCCAGCCATCAAACTATCAAAATTACCTAGGAAATCTGCTTTAAATAGGGCAAAAATGGTATTAATTCCTAATGAAAATAGTAAAAGAACACCTGCGACTACTAAAGCAACCCACCTTTTTACATTCATGTCTTTCCGCCTCCTCAACACGTAATACGAATGACTTGCTTATTTGTTTCATTTTTTTGCAATAATATGCAAAAAGCTTGTTGCTATTTATTTCCTCATATTACCTTACCTAAAAAAATAAAAAAAATCAAAGTCCATACCTTTGCATGAACTTTGATTTTCGACATTATTTCCTAGGAAATGATGATGAATGCCATTGCTTTGTTTCTTGTTGTCGTAATTCAACTCGTCGAATTTTTCCAGAGGATGTTTTGGGTAGCTCTTCGACAAATTCAATAGCACGTGGATATTTATATGGGGCAGTCAATGATTTCACATGACTTTGAAGTGTTTGAATAAGTGTTTCATCACCAATTTCACCATTACGAAGAACAATAAATGCCTTTACAATATTTCCTCGAACTTTATCTGGACTGGCAATGACAGCAGCTTCTTTCACAGTTGGATGCTTCATCAAAGCATCCTCTACTTCAAAGGGACCAATTGTATAACCCGAGGAGATAATGACATCATCTCCTCGACCCTCAAACCAAAAGTAGCCATCTTCATCTTTGTAGGCACGATCTCCTGTTATATACCAATCACCACGGAATTGTAAATTTGTACGTTCAGGATCATTTAAATATTTTTTAAAGAGAGCTGGTGTTTCACGATGAACAGCAATATCACCCACCTCTCCCACTGCAACAGGATTGCCGAAATCGTTAATAATATTAACGGTGTTGCCAGGAGTAGGTTTTCCCATTGAGCCAACTCGCGCCTCCATCCCTACCATTGTACCAACAAGTAATGTATTTTCCGTTTGACCATAGCCATCTCGCACTTGTAAATGGAATGTTTCTGAAAATACGTTGATAACCTCACTATTTAACGGTTCACCTGCTGATACAGCTTGGCGAATTGCATGTAAATCATATGCGTGTAAATTTTCAAGTGATGCCATAAAACGATATTCAGTTGGTGTACAGCATAATACATTGATTTTGAATTTTTCAAGCATTGCCAAATAGGAAGCAGCATCAAATTTACCTTTGTAAACAAATGCAGTAGCACCACTGCCTAATGTAGCGAGAAAGGGACTCCATATCCATTTTTGCCATCCAGGTGCTGCTGTTGCCCAAACAATATCATTTTCTTGTACACCTAACCAATGTGGTGCTGTTGTTCGTAAATGAGCATAGCCCCAGCTGTGTGTATGTACCGCTGCCTTCGGGTTACCTGTTGTGCCGCTTGTATAGGCTAAAAATGCATTATCAGTACTTTTTGTCGGGGTCGGATTTATGTAAGTTGTAGGTTGATGGTGCATTTTTTCTAGTAAAGGCTGCCAAGGCTCATGTGCTTTCCCTATGACAAATTGCTGTATGCCCTGTAAATTTCCAACTTCATCAAATTGTTCAATATAGGGCTCATAGGCAACAACCCCTTTAGCATTGGCGTGATGAATGCGATACTCAATATCTTTTGTTCTTAACATTTCTGAGCTTGGAATGATGGTTAAACCTGCTTTTAATGCTGCAATATAAACAATATATGCTTCCACTGAGCGTGGTACCATCACTAAAATCACATCACCCTTCGTTAAACCTTGTAAGGTGAAAACATGTGCTGCTTGATTCGCTTTTTCCATCAAATGTGCATATGTAATAAATTGTACAGCTTGATTTTCTTCATAAATAATTAAAGCATTTTTCGTTGCATCCTGAGCATATTTTTCAATTTCCTCTGTTATGTTATACCATTCTGGTGCAACTAAATCTTGTCTTTTCATGGCAGATGCCCCCTTTTGCTATGACACATTATAAAACTCCTTTTTCAGTATTTTCAATGGTTTGCGCTTAATTTAGGTAAAGTCATGACAACTATCATACCTAGCTATATGGCATCAGTCACGTTTTGTCGATAGGAAAACTAGCTATTGAATACAAATGAAAAGTATGGTACATTTTGGTCAACTAAAAGCAAAATTGCAGGGGGACTCGAAAGAGTTGAGAAGGTAAAACCTGACCCTTTGAACCTGTTAGTTAATACTGACGTAGGGAGCAACAGACATCGATTTTTTCAGATGAAAGGCTCTTTTTCGTGTATTTTCACATAAAAAGAGCCTTTTTGCATGCTTACGTCCATCCACAAAGGAGGACTAAAATTAAAATGATATTTCAAACAATTCGTCAACAGCAACCACTTATTCATTGCATCACAAACTATGTGGTGGCAAATTTCCAAGCAAATGGTTTATTAGCATTAGGTGCTTCGCCCGTTATGGCTGACGATAGCCAAGAGGTTGAGGAAATGGTAGCAATGGCACAAGCATTATTAATTAATATCGGGACACTCAATACTCGCACCAAAAACGCCATGCTGTTAGCAGGAAAAAAAGCTAATGCACTTGGCATTCCAGTTATATTAGATCCAGTTGGGGCAGGGGCTACAACTTATCGCAAGGAAACCGTTCAATACTTACTTGAAAACATACAATTTGCCGTAATTCGCTGTAATATCGGTGAGCTTGCGGCTATAGCCAATGTAGATTGGCAACAGAAAGGTGTAGATAGTGGTCATGGCTCCATGTCACTGGAGACGGAAGCATTACTAGTGGCACAACGATATAATTGTATCGTTATTGTAACAGGTGAACGTGATCTTATAACAAATGGTGAGCATAGCCAGTGGATAGCTGGTGGCCACCCACAAATGACAGAGGTCACTGGTACTGGCTGTTTACTTAGTGCGCTTTGTGGTGCTGCCTATGTCGCAGGTAACAAGCCATACAACCAATTAGCAGAAACACTCACTTACTATAAAAAGGCAGCAGTACTAGCTTCTGCATTCACTGCAGATATCGGTGATTTTCAAATAGCTTTGCTTAATGCTATACATCGTTTATCAAAGGATGGTGAAGCATCATGCATATTGTAACGACGATTGCTGGATCAGATAGTGGTGGCGGTGCTGGTATACAGGCTGATTTAAAAACATTTCAGGAATTAGAGGTGTTCGGCACTTCCGTTATTACAGCTTTAACTGCACAAAATACAACAGGCGTGACAGGTGTTTTCCCCATTGACATTTCGTTTGTGGAAAAACAATTTCAAGCGTTAGTCGAAGATTTTCCGATTGCTGCAATGAAAACAGGCATGCTTTATTCCTCTGGTATTATCCAAGCCATCGCACGCATGATCGGTGAATTAAACATACCACTAATTGTGGATCCCGTGATGATTGCAAAAGGTGGAGAAAGCTTATTACAGCAAGAAGCTATTGAGGCGTTACGCTCATCTTTACTACCACTAGCTACGATTGTTACGCCAAATATACCCGAAGCAGAGGCTCTCACGGGGAGAACCATTCGCCATTTTGAGGATATGAAACAAGTGGCTCAAAGCTTTTTACAGCTAGGTGTACAATGCGTCATTGTAAAGGGTGGGCATTTAGCAGAACCACTTTATGCCATTGATTATGTATTTTTCAAAAATGGACAATCTTTTTCGATGCAGTCTCCACGAATCCAAACCAAAAATACACATGGTACTGGCTGTACATTTTCAGCAGCACTCACTGCTTTTCTTGGACGAGGTTTAGCGATGGAAGAGGCTATTATAGAAGCTAAAAAATTTATTCAATTAGCGATTATGCATGATTTAGCCATCGGCAACGGGCACGGACCTACAAATCATTTCGCTTATCAACAGCATAAGGAAGCCTGTGAGGTAATTATTCATGAAACGTGAGGATTTACAGCTTTATTTTATTATGGGGACAGGCAATGTTTTTCAACAAAATCCCATCCATCTCCTCGAAAAGGCATTGCAAGCTGGCATTACGATGTTTCAATTTCGCGAGAAAGGGTCTCTTGCCTTAACTGGATTAGCCTATGAACAATTTGCACGCCAATGTCAAAAACTTTGTCAGCAGTATAATGTACCGTTTATCGTTAACGATGATATAGAGCTCGCTTTGCGAATTGGTGCCGATGGCGTTCATATTGGACAAGATGATTTAGATGTTGAAATAGCACGTAAAAAAATCAGGAACATGATACTTGGTGTTTCTGTACATTCACAGGAAGAATTACAAACAGCTATAGACCATCATGCTGATTATGTAGGAATTGGTCCAATCTTTGCAACAACATCTAAAAGTGATGCACAACCACCATGCGGTACAAATTTTTTACAGCAAGCTCATCATCTTTATCCTGAATTACCGATTGTAGCGATTGGTGGGATTACTTGTACAAATGCACATTCTGTTTTTCAAGCAGGTGCTGATGGTGTTGCCGTTATTTCTGCTATCTGTGAAAGTCAAGACATTGCACACACTGTATCTACATTTACGTCATTATCTCGCATAAAAAAATGATCTATAAACAAACTAAAACCAGTGCCTTTTACGGTCACTGGTTTTAAGTTTATAAATGCTTAGTCAGCATTTATTGGTTGTTTGGCATACCTTTTAATTGAGATTCTGCCATTTGTACAAGACGTTTAGTGATTTCACCACCAACGGAACCGTTAGCACGAGCTGAAGCTTCAGCTCCTAATTGAACACCAAATTCTTGTGCAATTTCGTATTTCATTTGATCTAGTGCTTGTTGTACACCAGGTACTGCAAGCTTGTTTGAACTGCGGTTGTTGTTTGAAGTCATGTGTCTCACCTCCTTGTGAATATAGAATGTGCGATATTCGATTTTTAATACGAAAATTTTAAAGGTAAATTGTACCTCTAATGGCATCTAGCCAGTAATATAAAAAAGCCGTCTCAAAATGGACTTTGAGACGGCTTTGAATCCTTATAATAGTTCTGCAAACTTATCTTGTTGTTGCTCTTCTTTCTTAGGGAAAATATAGACCTCTCGATTTTTTACTGCTCGCTCGATTAGCTCATCAAAATCAGAGAAGCTTTCATAATGCTCGACCTTTTCAAGCTTCGGCTTTGTTTTTGGACTTGTAGGTGTAAAAATCGTACAGCAATCTTCAAATGGCTGAATAGATGTTTCGTATGTGCCGATTTTTTCTGCAATATCAATGATTTCGAGTTTATCTGATGAAATTAACGGACGCAAAATAGGTGTATTCGTTACAGCATTAATCGCTGTTAAACTTTCAAGCGTTTGACTCGCTACCTGCCCAAGACTTTCACCTGTTACAATGGCAAGTGCCCCAATTTCCTCACGCACCTGATCAGCTACTTTCAACATCATACGGCGTGTTGTTGTCATCGATACATTAGAAGGCACTTTCTCTTTAATAAGAACTTGTATTTCAGTAAATGGAATGACATGTAAACGAATACTAGCACCAAATTTCGTTAGTTCATTGGCAAGTACCTTTACTTTTTCTAATGAATTTTCGCTTGTATATGGTGGACTAAAGAAGTGAATCGCTTCTAATCGCACGCCTCGCTTCATCATTAAATAACCTGCAACAGGGCTATCAATACCACCAGATAACATTAATAAAGATTTTCCATTAGACCCTACAGGCATTCCACCTGCGCCAGGAATAACTTGTGCCATCATATATGTTGCATCATGACGAACTTCTACACGTAGTTCAATATCAGGCTGCTTCACTTTGACTGATAAATTTTGAAATTGCGGTAAAACATAGCCACCAATCTCACGTTGGATGGCATGAGATTCTAAAGGAAATGTTTTATCGGTACGTTTCACTTCTACTTTAAATGTATGCTGCTCATCTTTAAATGTCTCCATTATAGTGATGGCAAGTTTCTTCATACTTTCTATATCTTTTTCACATGCAGCCACAGGGCTAAAAGATTGAATACCAAAAATTTTAGGTAAGCCTGTTACAAGTGCCTGCATTTGTGTTTCGTTTTCTATAGCAATAAACATACGATCACGCTCTGTACGAATATGCAGCTGTCCTAGATCGGCAAAAGCATGACGAATATTTTCACGTAAGCGACGGATAAAATCCATTTTGTTGCGACCTTTTGTAGAAAGCTCACCATATCGAATTAAAATTTCTTTCCAAATCATTACTTAATTTCTCCTTTGAGTTCCAGCATGACTTCTGCTAGTACTTGTTTAAACTTTTCTATATCTTGTGCTGTGTTATGCGCACCAAAGCTCATACGAATTACACCTTTTTTATAATGCTCATCAAGGTGCAGAGCCTCGACAACATGGCTTGTTTTCGTTTGCTTCGATGAACAAGCACTTGATGTTGACACAATGATGCCACGTTTTTGCATAGCATTAATAATGACTTCCCCTTTTAAATCACGAACACTGAACGATAAAATATGTGCAGCTCCTTGTGGAGTCGATAAAATATGCACTGCCTCTCCGTATCCTTTTAGTTGCGTACGAATTTCATCTTGCCATTGACGGTATTTCATTGCACGGTCATTCAATGTTTCTACTGCTAATCGAGCCGCTTTTGCTAATGCAGCTGCTTGCGGTACCGCTACAGTACCACTTCGCAAACCAAATTCCTGACCTCCACCAAGTGCATAAGGCTGCCATCTCATGCTTTTACGAAAGGCTAATACACCTGAGCCTTTAAAGCCATGAATTTTATGACCAGAAATAGCAATACTGTCTGGACCTTCTTCTCCATTAAAGGACACAGCTAATTTCCCAAAGCTTTGAACAGCATCAACATGAAGAGCTGCTCTACTCATTTCATGAATCATTGCTGCTGCTTCCTTAATAGGCTGGATAGCACCCATTTCATTATTCACATGCATAATGCTGACTAAAATTGTATCTTTACGTATTTTAGCACGCAGCTCCTCTAAAGAAATGACTCCATGTTGATCAACTCGAAGATAGTCAACCTCATAGCCCTCTTTTGTAAGCTGTTTAACTGTTTCTAAAACCGATGGATGTTCTATTTCAGTCGTTAAAATATGCTTTCCTATATGTGTATTACTACGTGCTATACCAAAAATAGCTGCATTATTTGACTCGGTCCCACCTGAAGTAAATAGCACATTTTTTGCCTCTGTCTGCAAAATATCTGCTACTTGCTCACGTGCACGCATTAATAAATCATTTGCTTCAACTCCCATGGCATGGATGGATGCAGGATTGGCATAATACTGCTCATTCACTACCATAAATGTCTGCATAACCTCTGTTAAAGGTTTTGTTGTTGCACTATTATCTAAATAAATTGTCTTAACCATCACTTTTCACACACTTTCAAAACGTTGATTTAACGGTATTTATCATAACGCAATCTTTGGCGATTGACCACTAACTTTCACGATTCTTCAAATTTTAAATAGCATATTACACTTTTTTCAACATTGTAATAAAGACTGTTGGTGTACTAAATTCACTATCTTTGACAAAGCCGAATTTTTCATAAAGACAAATGGCTCTCTTATTAAATCGGGCCACAGTTAAACGAAGCGGTAGTTGATGCTCTTGTTGAATTGTTTTGACAATAAACGAAAAAAATGCCGTCCCTAAGCCTTGACCAGTTAGATTGGGCTTCATACCGATGCCGATATCTACATAGCATTCTGCATATGCCCCAATGTCATGTCCTTTCGGTACTTGTGCGGCTGTGCCTGTGCAATAATAGCCGATTAACTCCTCCCGCTCATTAAAGATAGCATAGTAGGGATTTTCGAGCATTTCTTGTAAGGTTTCATCTGATAAATCATTATTATAAAAATCATATGGTGCTGCATAATGCCATTGTAAAATTTCACTCGCATACTTCTCATTCATTTCTCGTAGCGACAGCTTCAACCGTATCACACCTTTCCCTCTATTTAAAAAGAAAGCTGTCTAAAAAGTAATCGCTATACTTTTTAGACAGCTAACAGTTATTTGAATTAATTTGACATAGACTCTTCTGCAACCATTTCTTGAATACGTTTTAAAGCACCTGGCTCCATCTCTTCAACAGCTGTTCCTGCTTCTTCTAATGCTTTCGCATAACGGAATTGATGGAATGCCTCTTCAGCTTCTTTTAAACGCGCATTCAATGTTGGATTCGAAGCACGATGACGATTTCCATACTGAATAATACGTTCAATAAGCATAACATTTTCTATTAACTCATGTGCTTTGACTTTTACATCCTCTACACACAGTGTGGCAGCATTTAAATTATTATGAACAGTCCCCATATTTAGTGGTACTTCTTGCAGGCTTTGCATAACAATGTAGATGTGCTCTGCAGCCTCATCAAGACGTGCATCCATTTCCTCAGGGATTCCTGGGATATTGGCCTTGTTCAATAAGCGATCTGTATCTTGTAATATTTTCTTTAAATTCTCAACTTGAGCGCGGGCTTTATTTTCATCAATTCGAAGCTTCTTCATTGTATTTGATAAATGTCCTTGCTCCTCATGAATTCGTTCAAGCTCTTCACTAATTTCGATTAATTCTTCCTGTAAACTAGAATAAGCAGATTTTTCTTCTCTCACACGCATAGCTAATAAGTCGTAGCGACGTTGTAATGCTTCCAATTGCTTTAATGCAGCTTTCGGAATTTCTGCATCCTTTTCGTTCAAATGATAACTTTGTTGCACATAGGTCGCTTCATCATTCACTAATTTTGTTGAAGAAATAACATTAGTGATGGAGCTTAATAAACGCTCACAATTTTGATCAACGTAATTTTTAGCAATAACCTCTTTTTCAAGTAAATCATAAAAATGATCGATTTCTTCATTTATTTCTGTCACACGAGGTTTAACTACTGTTAAATTAAGCGCTGCTAAGTCTTTTTTTAATTCATCAAACTCTTTTTCATACTTATTTAATGCCTCAGTCAATTCTAAATGCTGTAAATAGTAAGATTGATCTTCCATTTCACGTTGACCATTCCGCAATTCCTGAACCGCTCCTGGTAGCTTCACTTGTAATTCCGTTAAAATAGTTGGGACATCATTAATAAATTCAAAGGTCTGCTGTGATTCTTGATTTAAACTAATGACAATTTCGCGTGCTTGCAAATAATTCCCATCATTTGTCAATACATCAAACTCTTCAAACTTTTGTACAAATGTTTCTAGCTTTTTCTCAAGTGCAGGTAACGCTACACCAAATGAATGTTGGTGAGCAAGCAAAGTCTTTCTTGCAGAGCGATAATATTCCTTTAATTGTTCAATTTCAATTCGATTTTTTTCTTCGCTGCCAATTAATTCATTTAGTTCTTCTAAAATTTTATCTTTATCTTGTTCGCATTTCTCAATATAATCTTCAATTTCACGTTCTATAAACGTCGCTTTTTTAAAACGAAGTCGATTAATTTGATCCTCAGCATCAAACAGCAATGAATCAATTTTAGTCATATGTACATCGATGACCTCATCCCAAGTATTACGCCATCGTTCAAACATTTCTTCCGTTTCACCGTTCATGTTTAAAGATTTTACTTTTGAAATTTCTTCATTTATAGGATTATGTTGAATTTGTAATTTTTCATTTTCAAGTTTTGCAATGATTGCAACATGTTTTCTTCGCATCATAAATCCTACTATGGCTAAAATTAATAGTAGGATAATCGGAATGATGATATACTCCATCGTAAGCCTCCTATTCTACAATAAACGAATTGGCTAGTTGTCTTTATTATATACTATGTTTTCGCCTTTTGTACTAAAATTTAAGTGTTTTTCAGAAAACTGTATTTTCGCTATTGTGAAATACTTAAATAGCGCATCTATAGAGCTAAAGGAGTGGTAAATTATGAAACGTGATGGGCATATACATGGTCCTTTTTGTCCACATGGCAGTTCAGACTCTTTCGTGCAATATATTGAAAAAGCAATTTCTCACCATTTCACTGATATCACCTTTACTGAACATGCCCCATTACCAAAAAATTTTGTCGATCCTACCCCGCAAAAAGATAGCGGAATGAATCCACATGATCTCATGCCCTACTTTGAGGAATTGCAACACCTACAAAAACAGTATGCACAAGATATTCGCATCCGAATTGGGTTAGAAGTTGACTATATCCAAGGTTTTGAACAAGAAACTCGGCAATTCCTTGATACATATGGACATTTTTTAGATGATGCGATCTTGTCTGTCCATTTTTTGCAATGGCAAGATTCCTTTGTCTGTATCGACTTTTCTCCTGAGTGCTTTATTGATTTTTCAAAAAAAGTCGGCTCTGTTAAACAGGTTTATGATTTATATTATGATACTGTCCTACAATCCATTAAGGCCGATCTTGGTCCATACAAGCCGAAGCGGATTGGGCATCCATCTCTTGTTCATAAATTTCAGCTAGTGCATAATGAAAAAATCAATGATGCCTCACGCATCAAAGAAGTATTAGACAGCATGAAATGTGGGGGCTATGAGCTAGATATAAATAGTGCTGGTTTAAGCAAACAATATTGTCAGGAGCCTTACCCTCCATTTACTTTTATCAAGTATAGTCAAGCTATTGAACTGCCATATGTATTTGGTTCGGATGCACATAGCGCAACGGACTTACATCAACATCATAATGTTATATTACCAATATAAATAATTTTTAAACGAGGTGCTTATATGTTTACAAAAATTAATTACGAAGGATCAATTGCTGGCCAATATCTGACATTATCCAAACAATTAGATGCACTACTGACTGGCGAAACAGATTTGATCGCCAATTTAAGTAATGCCTCAGCACTTTTAAATCAGTTTTTAACTGACATTAACTGGGTTGGCTTTTATATCCTACAAGAAAATGAGCTTGTACTCGGACCATTCCAAGGTCTTCCAGCCTGCGTGAGAATCCCCATTGGTCGTGGCGTTTGTGGAACATCCGTGGCAACGAAAGAAACGATTGTTGTCAAAGATGTGCACGAATTTCCAGGACATATTGCCTGTGATGCTGCTTCACAGTCCGAAATTGTGATTCCATTGATAAAACAAGGCAAGATCATTGGTGTCCTTGACATTGATAGCCCCATTGTGAGCCGTTTTTCAGAGGAAGACCGCAATGGCTTAGAACAATTTGTCCAAACATTACTTCTTCATTTATAAAATATTAAAAAATTGCCCTGAAATGTTTTATATTGTCATTTCAGGGCAAATTATTTGTACAGCCATAGACATTTCGACTTATTCGCCTATACATTAGTTTGATAAGAGCCGTCATGAATGCAAAAACGATTTTTCCCACTATTTTTCGCTTCATATAAGGCTGTATCAGCATGTAAAAAAACAGATTGGAATGCTGGTCGGTCTCGTTCATCCCATGTTATGAGGCCCGCAGAAATAGTTACTTGTGGATCTGTAGTACTCGGAATAACCTCCACAATGGCGGATGCTAATTCTAATGCTTCCTGCTCCTTGATATTTGGTACATAAACAGACATCTCTTCTCCGCCCCATCTTGCACAAATCCCACGACTACCAATCGTCTCTTTCAATTGGAGTGCAATTTGCACAAGAATTTTATCCCCTACTTGGTGACCGTACGTATCATTGATGCGCTTAAAATTATCAATATCAATTAACAAGAACATCCCAGACTGGTCGTATTCAAGCGACTTTTCTACAAATTGATCGAGATAACTGCGTGCATATAGTTTTGTTAAATGATCCAAATCGACCATTTCCTGAAGTTGTGTTCGTAAAATTGAATTTGCAATGGCTAAAGAGGAGTGATGAATTAACGATTGCATTAATTTAAAACTATCGAACGAAAAGAAATATGGCTCTTTATGTAAGACAATACTAAAACCATTGATCTTTTCTTCCATTAATATAGGGATCGCCATAATGGAACGGTACTCAATTTGATTCGCTGTTAAACGACTGAAATCGGCAATAAACAGTGGATCATTCGTTTGAGCAAAATGCTGCTCAACATGTTTTATATAGGTCTGCCCCTCTTCTGCATTGAACAAAGATGTACTTGCGCCCGTCACTTCAAACGTATCATTTTTTTTAAATGCAAAACAAACTTCCATTGGTTGAAAAGATTTCAGTAACTGCTTTTGTAGGAAAAGTAACATTTCATGAATGTCAATCCGCATATTTAAACGATGTGATGTTTCATTGATGAGTTGTAAATCGCTTACAAGACGATGCGATTGATGATATAATTTTGCATTTTCAAGTGCATTTCCTGACGCTTGTGCAAGCATTCGTACGAAGTCTTTTTCAGTCGTTGAAAAAAGATAAGTCGTTGGTGCACTTACTTGCAAGATGCCATAGATAGCTTGCCTGCCCTTTATCGGCGCATTTAACAATCGACAATTTAAATCACTCGCTAGTTCTGTTGTTAACTCTCCTGATACAAAAGCCTCAATTGTAGCAGGTCTTTCTGATAAATAATCAAAAAGCTTAATATCGATGGTCGTATGTCGATCTTGATCATTCGATAATATAAGCTCTACATTAAACTCAGGGAAATTATCCCTTATATTTTTCAATACATTTTCTAAAATTAAATCAATATCCATTGTTGAATGAAATAAATCAGTCATATTATAGAGTTTTCTATATTGATCTTCGTTTATTTTGACATCTAAATTGTCCCTCATCATTTGAAGAACCTTCGAAAGTATTTCTATACACTCTTCACCATAATCCGAGGTCATAAAGTCATTCCAAGACTCTGATGCCTCCACAAGTAATACACCAATGGGATGTTTGCCCTCTGCTTGGAAAAGCACCATATCTGTCATCATTGAATAGGCCTGTCTTGCTTTTATTATATAAGGAATTTTCACTACTTTTTGTTGATAAAAACTAGCTTCGATCATCAGCCATGACACAGCATTTAGCTTTGTTTCAATTGTTAATGAAGCCATCTCCTCAATAGGTATTAATGAATTACCTTCAAAGCTGAGAAAAGCTGCATTATCAATTTTCAAGTGCTTCTTTAGACACTGTTTTAATGAATAAAAATACCCATTAAAACTAGCTTGTTCTTCATTAGAACTCACCCAAAAGCTCAAAACATCAGATTTTATATATTTTAGCGTTTGTAAATGGTCTGTCATGAAATCACCTTTTCTATATAACGTCCAAATCAATTACTATTAACTTATAATATATTATACATAATTTGTGTCATTTTGACTATGTAATTATCCCTTACTTTTACATTTTACATTACACAGCGTATCATTAACTATTTTCACATCATTTGAAATAGGTCTTAAGGAATTTCCTACTATGAAAACTCATGATGAAATTTTATATGTTAATAATTGACGTCCTTGTCCTGAGCAGTTACAATGGAGTTTGTGTAAAATAAACGCAGCAGTGGTATAAGCTTATAACTGTATTTTATTCCTCTATTTTCATATGTACAACTACTTAGATTCTTCTAGCAACGGAAATTAGATGGTGTATTGCGTAACCTAACGGCTGCATAGGCGAAAATACATGAAAATAAAATGCGTGTAAGAATGGGTACTACTGGTTTTTGTTTTACAACAAAAAAACCAAATTTAAAGGAGGAGACAACAATATGTCTCGTTATACAGGTCCATCTTGGAAATTATCACGTCGTCTTGGTATCTCACTAAGCGGTACAGGTAAAGAAATCGAAAAACGCCCTTACGCACCAGGTCAACACGGTCCAAACCAACGTAAAAAATTATCAGAATACGGTTTACAACTTCAAGAGAAGCAAAAACTTCGTCATATGTATGGTATGAACGAACGTCAATTCCGTACACTATTTGACCGTGCTGGTAAAATGAAAGGTGTTCACGGTGAAAACTTCATGATCCTTCTTGAAACTCGCCTTGACAACTTAGTTTACCGTTTAGGTTTAGCTCGTACTCGTCGTGGTTCTCGTCAATTAGTTAACCATGGTCACATTTTAGTAGATGGCAAACGCGTTGATATCCCATCATACAGCGTAAAACCAGGTCAAACGATTTCTCTTCGTGAAAAATCTCAAAACCTTGCTGTTGTAGCAGAAGCTATCGAAGTAAACAACTTCGTACCTGACTACTTAACATTCGACGCTGACAAAAAAGAAGGTACATTCACTCGCCTTCCTGAGCGTTCTGAATTATCAGCTGAAATCAACGAATCATTCATCGTAGAGTACTACTCTCGTTAATGAGTTTGCTCTGCAAAGAGTAACACAAAAAGCCCTAGAAACCCTGTTAAATCAAGGTTTTCGGGGCTTTTTCTATTTTATCAATTGTGCAATTTAAAGAAAGAAAACACTTTATATTGGGGCTAAGTGGGGCTAATAAATGGGGCTAACGTGTGCATAGTAATAAGTGAGTTAAAGCAAGGCATAAAGGCACTTTAACCACACCTAATGTTAAGGTTTAGTTTGGGGCTAAATGGGGCTTATAAAAATATGGCGAGAGTTTGTATAGGAATGTGTGAGTAAAAAAGATTGGAGCAAACATTAACTTCAATCTTTTTTGTTATGTAAATAGACTATCCAAGGCTCTTCAGGAGGTAATTGCTTTTCCCTCTAAAGAATCGGACCAATAATTGAACGAATTATTCACAACAATAAGATGAATTTAATATTCTTCCATAAAAGTTAAAAATCAGAACCACCAGTATAACTGGTGGTTTGCTCTGCGCGTGAAACGCTGGGGTACTGGCCCATGTCTAAAGACATTCCGAATGGTCTGCCAACCGCACTCCGTTTTCACACAAACCGCTAAAGCGGCTTACTTATTTTTTCTTTCTCTTGATTTCTTCTCCTGTGAATGGATCAATGAATTCTTTCATCGTCATTTGATCTTGCAAGATATCTTCTTGTAATTGATTTTTTATATACTCTTGTATCTTTTTCTTATTTCGGCCGACTGTGTCCACATAGTATCCTCGACACCAGAATTGACGATTACCGTATTTATACTTTAAATTCGCATGTCGGTCGAAAATCATTAGACTACTCTTCCCTTTTAAATAACCCATGAACGCAGATACACTCAATTTCGGTGGAATACTTACCAACATATGAATGTGGTCAGGACAGGCTGTTGCCTCTATGATTTCTACATCTTTTCTTTCACATAATTGGCGCAATATTCTTCCAACATCTGCTTTAATTTGACCATAAATAATCTGCCTTCTATACTTTGGCGTAAAGACGATATGATACTTACAATTCCACGTTGTATGTGCTAAACTTTTATTATCCATTTATGGTGGCTCCTTTCGTACGAAGTCGGTTGACTAGACCTGACTTTATTGTACGTTTGGAGTTTTTTTATTGTCCATAGCTAAAAGCTTTCCGGAACCCCCTGCATAGCAGGGGGTTTTCAAAGCACACAATAAAAGCCATATCTCAATTGAGAAATGGCTAAAATAATGTTAGTGTCTTTTCAATTATAAATCCTAAATAACTACATCTGCAAGATGAATATTTTGATCAATCTTTAAAGTTATATTGTAATCTTGCCAAAAAGCATCATTTTCATTATTAGCTATTATTTTTCCATGTTTTAAAGATTGCTTAATTTCATTTCTAAACCTTCCTAAACCTAAATTTTTATACCTATTTAATCTTGGAGGTAACCTGTCAACATTTGATAAGTTAATTAAAAATGAATCGGGTATAAAAGATTCATAACTATTTTCCCTAAGTTCAGTTATTATTCCATCTTCAATTCGAATCGTGATAAGAAAGTCTTCATAAAAAGCAATGCTTAATTCGAAGTAATCTTTTTTTAAAAGAAATTCATTATTTACCATCTTTTTAATCGTTTGTTCTATATTCTTTATAAATATTTTTTCATAATCATCTACTGCAGAGGTTCTTATATGATAATCCATTGTTCATCCCCTCTTTGAAAGTTCTTTAACTACATCCTTTGTTACCTTAGTAGTATCTAGCTCTGAATAATCAGCAAGATCTTTGTCAAGTGCTTGTTCCATAATCTCTTTTATATCTTCTATATCAATAACTAATTTATCTGTTATTAAGGTTTTATATAGTGCTTCCATAAAAATGTTCCTTGAATTATGAATTTGTCGGTAATTTTTTCTATATTCTGAATGTAAAAATATAAAGACTTCGATAGGTAAGAAAATTGGCCTTGTATCATAATTTTCAGGAAGCTTTCTATAAAAATGACTTGCCATAGTATCATAATTATTACTATTAAAGTTATTACAAATAAATATATGTGCACTTAACTGCTTAACATTACTAAATTTTGTAATATATTTTATTTGATTTAGCATTTCGACGTAATCATAAGCTTTCCTTTGCTCATCTTTACCTAAGTCGTATCCTTTAGAAGTCTTATTTAATTTACAGTCATAGGAAAAAACATACTGTTTCTTTTGTTCTTCAGCCCCTTGTACTGTATAGGTTAAAGCGAAAATTCCTTCAGGTACTTCTTTTCCTGACATTTTTTTGCCCCATTTTTCAGCATTCGGAAAAATATCTTTTATAATATTGAATACATCATCCTCAAAATCAGAAGGTGAATACTTATCCTCAATCAATTCCGGTTCAGGTAAATTTCGTAATATGTCGAACGATTTTCCTGCAACACTTGATAAATAAGATTTTGCTCGATGTTCTATAGAAGCATAAATTTGTCCAAAAAAATTCTTTGGTTCTTCCATATTATAGACTCTTCCAAAACTTATTGGAAAAATACAATTATTATTATATTTATCCAGATATTTCTCCTGAACCCCAACAAATACTATTACCGTAGGGGTTAAAGTACGATTTATTTTCTCAAGAACACTATTAGATATTGCTCCTTGTTGAATAAGTATTTGCAACGATTCATTTGTTTGTTTGTTATCTAAATTAATGAATTTATACTTATTTTTATTATATGTTTTTTCAGTATCCTTATTTAATTCCCACGCTGTTTCATTACAAAATGAAGAAATGAGATTCTTAACAAAAGTTCTAACAGTGTCAATTGAGGTATTGAGTGAGTTATACTCAATTATTTTTAGCCCAGTATTACTACAGCTTGGACATTCTTGTAAATCAAAGTCAGTCTCATCTGAATAGTCACACTCCGGATTTTTACACGAAATACTCTTTTCAGATTTTTCAAAAATAATTTTATCCTGTAATAATTTATTAAAAATTCCTTGTTCTATTTCTGTAAAATCTTTTCTTGATGAAAAAGTCATCAAATAATCTGTCAGATCCGCTTTCCCTGCCATAAATTTAGAATTTGAAATCAATTTATTTAACGGTATTCCAAATTTCAAGAAAAACTTTTCTTCTATCTCTTTTTTTAATTTTAATTCGATCCCACTATCATCTAAAGAGAACATGATATTTCCTTCTTCTAATACTGTCGACCTAATTGTTCTACTCACTTTTGAAGATTTAAATGTTATACTCTCTAAATCTTTAATACTTTCTAAATCAATACAATCTTTTGAATGCGCATCTCTTACTGATTTTAAGACATCTCCATTATCCAGTAGAAAAGTTAGACCTGGGGAATTAACTAAGGGACTACTTCTAAACACAATTTTGTTTACAATAAAATCGCTGACTTCTTGTCCATTAGGTGTTATTCCCTCTAAAAAAGCGCCTTTTACTACTTCTGGTTGATATTTAGTAAATAATTCGGGCTTTATTTCAGTTAATGAAGTTTCAAATGTTTTTTCTACATATCTTCGTATTCCAATTTTTTCTTTTTGAAATTTCGATCTAATTTCTAAAATGCCATCTGTAATATCAATTTGAAACATTATTGGTGCTACTTCTTTGTTTCTAAGTGGTTCATCAAAATCTGGTCTTATCACATCGTTTATTTGTCGGTATACCATTATCACAAGCTTTTTTTTCTCATGTGTTGCATACGAATATACATTATAATAATTTTCTTGATTTGAATTAGAGTGCATAAAATCTACAAAAACCTTTTTGAATTCAGTAGGGATTTTTTTACATTTTTCGTAGTTTACGCTTTTATTTAATAAAAACTGTATCCCTGTTCCTTTACTATCCCAATGATGCCATGTATAAATTTCATTAATATGAGTACTATTTTCATTCATCATTTGATATAACTGACATATTTGAGATTTCTCATAAATTTTATCGTAGTTTACTGCTATAGAATTGTAATATCGTATAACAGTTTTTTTCTTCCTACTCAAAAATTCTCGTAAAATAATAATCTCCTTTATTACATCCGGGGAAATTAAACTAAAGCACTCAATTTTTTCTTCCTTTTTATTTTTCCCATTTAAGTCGACATTTAATAATTCACCTAGTTCATCCAATTCAAGAAGTGGAGTATTATTAAGTATATTCTTAAATCTAAGTTGTAGTACAGGCATAGTCATTTCAAGAATTTTATCAATAGATACTTCAACTCGTCTCCAGAATTTAAGATCAAATTTTTCTATTTGCTTAGAATCTACATTTTTTGACACTAACAAACACCCTTTTTATCTTTTATTTTTATTGTCATCTTTTATAAAGGGGAAATCAATACTATTTTACCACTTATTATGTAGAATTTGATCTTATTACCATAATAACAGAACTAATGTTCTTATTCAATGATTTCATAACGCAAGAGCCCACTCTATCACTTTAATTCACCTTTAGATTTCTTTTCTGGAATCTTAAATCCTCTTTATCTTTTGATATTAGCTCTTCCAAACTTCCAGCTATATAGGGTGCATTAATACTTTTTAATAATTTGTCCGTCTTGTAGCTGCATGCTTTTTCTATATACACCCTCAATAACTATTTTAGTTGCATTTTCCTATCTCGATATACTTGTTTACGAATGGTTGTTGTTTTGGATTTAATTTACGTTCAATCAATGGCATTTCCCCATTATGCTGATTACTTGTTAAAAAAGCACCCTACAGGATGCTTATACAATTCGATTAAATTCATTTAGTAACATTTCTATTTTCTTAAGTTCATCTAAGCTGTATTTCTTTTCATTTCTTGTCACTAAATTAAATATACTTGTACGTAAATCGTTGCTTTCATTACAAATTAAAGTAGCATATTTATCTTTTTCACTAGTTTTCAAACTATAATTTTTAACAAAGTTTTTCTCATCTGTTGGATAAGCGTAATAAACTAATGATCCAATCCCTCTATTTATATTTAATTTTTGACTTATGTATTCATTTAATTTACCTGCTGTTTTTCTAACTTGAGTTACTGGATTATCATAAGATGTTACTTTAAACTCTCGAATATTGTCGTCATTCTTCTTTATAGGTTCAAAAATAATTGTTTCCTCTTTATCTTCAACGTTATCGTAGAACATATTATTAACAACTATTGACATTCCACCATTGTTTTTTTTTGAAATTCCATGTAGAATTTTCCCTTTCCAATACTTTGTTTCTATAATTAAAATTCCACTTTGCGATAGTATTAGATGATCTATTTGCCTTGTCTTCATTTCACTTTTTTCGATAAACGGAATAAATACATTCCCCATGATTATCATATCTTCATTTTTAATATGTTGATTTTTTACCAATATTCTTTTTAAATCCACCAATATTTTATGAGTAATAACCTCCCCTCGATTCCGTGAATATTTTTCTAAATTTTTTATATAATCTTCTAATTTATTTAATTTCTCTTTGTGATCTTCTTTAATTTTTTGAAAATCTTTCTTATACTGTATAATTACTGTATTTTTTATATTTTCCAACTTTCGGTTATGTTGCTCATGTATTTCCTTTGACTCAGTCTGCAATTGTCTTTCATATTTTTTTTCTGTTTCAATAAGAGTTGCTGTTATCTCATTACTACTTGAATTAATTAGCTCCTCATATCTATTAGTTATTTTCTTATTTTTATTTATGTTAAATAAAATAAGAAAAACTAATAAAATTATTGTTCCGATATAAATTATATCCATCTGCTTCCACTCCTTTAGGTCATTTTACCATTATTATCAAACGCATTACTCATTTTATTAGTGAAAATATATCACATAACAACAAGCCATTTTCCCTGATATATAATTATAATTATAATTACTTTTATAATTTATTTTTCACATGTTCAATATCCGGTTTCATCCATCGAGCGACTTTCACAACTCTCTCAGCTTTTCAATGTACCAAGTTTTATCTCATGCTTTTCAGCAAGATCAGCAAGTGTAATCTTAGTGGTTTCCCACTCCTGTTTAATTTCATCCCAATTAGCCATATCTCATAAACACCACCTCCTGCAATCAAAAGAAAAAGCCGCACCATAACGGTGCGACAAATTTTACTTATTAGCTGCAACAATTTTTTTCACATAGAAAAGATAATCTTTAATTACTTTTTTCACTTCATATTCCTTAAAACCATCGTGAATTCTCAATTCACTATAATCTCGAGCTTTCCACTTGCCATCAACGTACTCTACATCAACCCTATTGTAATTCTCTTTATTTGGAGCAATATCATACGTAATCATAACTATTGGTTTTTGCCTAAAGTCTACCTCTAACGGCAGACCGTTTACAGTAACCAAAATATGCTCATTTTCGAGTATATTCGCATTGTTCCATTCTACCCCTATTTCACGTTCTAAGTTTACCTTGAATAAATGGAACAATTCCTTGATAGCTTCTTCTAAACTTTTTTGTTGATCCAATTCCAAATCACCTCCTAACTTACCTAATAATAACCTAGAAGATGAAATATATGTAATAACTTTTTGCTCTCAAAACCACACCAAACTCTATCCTCCAACTTATGTTTGGCTGTTTGATACCAGTTCAAAGTAAAAGAAAGAGCCTTACAATGTACTGCAAGGATCTTCTAATTGCTGCATACTAAAGCTGTATGATAAAATCATTTTTGCACATCAAAGGGCATGAGTCAATTCGGCTGTAGCGTCTGCAAACGCTGCGGCTTTTTCTTTTCTTTCAAAGCTGCTGCCACCAATCACCTTACCAATAATATTCACCTGATGTTCTCGAACTACCTGAATACGTTCACCCAGCAGCATAATTTGATTCCCGAAGCGAGTGAAAGGACTAATAAAACGCTCCCCAGCCGCTTCAAATACCGCTAAATCCTTTCCATTACTACGAGGCTGTTCAAATGTTGAGACTAACACTTCGTTGCCTTCTAAGTCTATTCAAACTATTTGTGCACATATGGGCGTGGCGAGGGCGACCTATTACCGTTGGCGAAAACAACGTGGGATACTGTCCAATAAAGATAGTCGAGATCAAGCGATTGGTGAAGCTTGTGCAGCCCATAAATATCGTTATGGCTATCGTAAAATCGCTACTTTATTTCCAGAAACTGCAGAAAAAACGGTACAAAGAGTGATGCAAAAATATAATTGGTCTTGTCGTGTCAAAGTAAAAAAGCGTAAACGTACCGGTCAACCAGCGGACATAGCAGACAATACATTAGCCCGTGATTTTAAGGCAACAGCACCCCTCTAGAAGCTCGTAACCGATATTACTTACTTGCCTTTTGGTCAGTCGATGTTATATCTTTCAAGCATCATGGATTTATACAATGGTGAAATCATTGCCTATACAGTCGGTGATACACAAGATACAACGTTTATCTTAGATACGCTCGCTCAATTGAAGCAGCTGCCCGAGGATATCATTCTGCATAGCGATCAGGGCTCTGTGTATACGTCCTATGTTTATCAAGCAGCAGTAAAAGAAAAAGGAATTACCATAAGCATGTCCCGCAAAGGCACGCCCGCTGATAATTCCCCAATTGAAACGTTTCACTCCTCGCTAAAGTCCGAAACGTTCTATCTCGACGGAATACACAGCACGTCTAATGCTTGTGTGATTCGAATCGTCGAAGAATATATACACTATTATAACAATATCCGTATCCAAACGAAACTAAACAACCAGTCGCCAGTAAAATACCGTCAACTGGCAGTTTAAAAGGTGTTTTCTTACTGTCTCAAAAAAGGTAGTCAGTGCCAGGTTTCAGGGCCTTTTTATTGTCTTCACCATATAATTGTAATAATAATTTTTACTTAGAGCTTCATCCTAACACCCCTAAACAATCAATTTAAACTTTTGTTGTTTCCAATTGTAATCATTAGTGCGGAAACGAATCCGATACTAAGTGTGATAGCTAGAAGAAGAAAGGCTACAGCAAAGCTACCAGATTGTATCAAATAAACAGATATGAATGGCGCAACACTTGTTCCAGCAAATAAAATGACTGTATACATAGAGATTGCAATCCCTCCCATATTCCAGCCTAACTGGCTAACAATTGTCACTAATGAAGGAACCGCAAGAGCAATCCCACTAACAAAGAGAATACTAACGATCGTTAAACCGGCAATGGTTGAAAGAAAACTCATCATGATTAGTGCGATAATCGAAAATGACAAGGCCATTTTCAGTACAAACAGCTCATTAAAGCGCTTTGCTAATTTCCCTGCAAATGGTGACATAACCATTCCTACTATCCCAAAGGCACGAATGTAAATGAGGTTCTGACCTTCCATACCAAAGGAATCACTCGTTAAATATGCACCCAAAATAATGTACATACTGACAAATGACATTAATAAAACAAATGCAATGATATAACTAAATATCAAATTTCTATTGGTGAAAATAATACCGATTCTCTTCAAGGGAGCCCATATATTTTTGGTTTCATTGTGAACGATTCCCTTCGGTAAGATCCACACGACTAACAAAGCAGTCATAGCATACACTACAGCAAGCAAATAAAAGATGACGTGCCAATGACTATGTTCACTTACATACCCACTAAATACCTGACCAACTATACCTGCTACAAGAAATCCCGTACTAATAAAACCAACTGCCCCAACTTTTCGATCATTTGGAAAAACCTCAAGAGTATAAGCAAGCGCTACTGGTGAAAATGTAGCTGCCGCAAGCCCTTGTAATCCTCTCATTAGAAGAATAAAAGAAAAATCATTAACTAAACCTAGAAGTAACGTTATCACACTTAATGAAAAAAGCCCAAATACGATGACATTTTTACGTCCATATTTTTCTGATATTGCACCATAGAAAAAACACCCTAGCGCAAAGCCAAGTGAAAAAACACTTGATGTAAAACCTGCTTTAGACAATGAAATATGAAAATAATCACTGAATAAACTAATAAGAGGTATTGTTAAATAGAGGCTCGACATCACCACCATACCTGTCCAGGCTAGAATAGTTGTCATTAAAGTATAATTTGCGCGATTTCCTGAAATTACAATGTTCATTAAATAAATCACCCTTTTAGTTTGATTAGCTTATAGTTAGATAATCTAATTAAAAAACTAAAAATTAAACTGTATCAATATAGCTACAGTTTAACGTTCCACCTTTAGTTTTCTTTGTATAGATTTTAATAATTTACTCACTAATTTCTCGAATACTTTTCGTTCATCAGGTTCCAAATCGATTAAATTAGAAGCACATGACGACCAATAAGTCGGTAAAACTTCAGCGATAAAAGTACGCCCTTCATCAGTTAAACTTACATAGATCTTCCTCCGATCTTCTTTACTATGATTCCGTACAACAAGATTTCTCTTTTCTAGCCAATCCAGCATTGATGTTGCTGATGCCCTCGTAATTCCCAATCGTTTAGCTAAAGCAGACGGAGTCGCACGTCTCTCTTCATGTAGTGTCAGCAATAGTAATAAGTCCAATTTACTTTCTGTAATTCCAAAAGGAGCTAACTCATTGTCTGTTACATCTAAAACATGATCACTTAACCATAACAACATTAATCCCAATTTTGCATCTTCTTGATTTGTCTCACTTGAAGAGGACGCCTGAATCAGTTCAATATATGGCTCTACCCCTAATACTGGTAAATCATCTTCATTCGTGTACGTTTTCTTAAGCTTTGTCATTGAATCACCTTTTAATTAGATTATCTAACTATCAACCATTCTAACTATAAAATTAATCTAATGCAAGAACTTTTATTTCCACAAATTTCTTCAAAATAAAGCCACTATTTTTTAGCGCAGACGTATTTCATTATAACGAACAATAATTATTCCCCTCTCATATGATGACAATCTTATGTACTTTAAAATAGTAATTACACCGTTTCAAAATAACATAATCACTACCTTAATAATAAAAACAAAATATCAGTTATTTACTATTCAACTACTCATAAAAATAGAACCATTTTCTAAAAAATATATTTTACTTTCATAGTAAAATATTTTTCAAACCACATTAAATTCAATATTCTTATACAAAACTACTTTCTAAACGCCCTTTCAACACCTTAACTTTTTTGTGAAATAATAACATGAATAAAATGAACAATTTTAATAAAAATACGAGTTGAACTTTTACAAAAAATAGAATACGATGAATTCCGAAAGGTGGTTCACCATCATTCAAGCAATAATAATTTTTTAAAAGGGGTTGGAAATATGTCAGACGTTCTAAAGCAATTTGTTATGCCGAAAACAAACTTATTTGGACCTGGAGCAATTCAAGAAGTTGGTAAACGCTTAAATGATTTAGAAGTGAAAAAGACATTAATCGTAACAGATGAGGGATTACACAAATTAGGTCTCTCAGAACAAATTGCAAACATCATTACAGCTGCTGGAATCGATGTAGCAATTTTCCCTAAAGCAGAACCAAATCCAACAGATCAGAATATTGAAGATGGTGTAGCAGTATATCATGCTGAAAACTGCGATTCCATTGTTTCTCTTGGAGGAGGCAGCGCACACGATGCAGCAAAAGGTATCGGACTTATTGCTTCGAATGGTGGACGCATTCATGACTATGAAGGCGTTGACAAATCACAAAATCCATTGGTGCCATTAATTGCGATCAATACAACTGCTGGGACAGCAAGTGAAATGACTCGATTCACAATTATTACAGATACAGCACGTAAAGTGAAAATGGCCATTGTTGACAAACATGTAACACCGTTATTATCCATTAATGACCCCGAGCTTATGATTGGCTTACCACCGGCTCTAACTGCAGCTACTGGCGTAGATGCATTAACACATGCGATTGAATCCTTTGTTTCTACTAATGCTACGCCAATTACAGATGCATGTGCTGAAAAGGTACTTCAACTCGTTCCTGAATTTTTACCGCGTGCTTATGCGAACGGTGCTGATTTAGAAGCGCGGGAGCAAATGGTGTATGCTCAATTTTTAGCAGGAATGGCCTTTAATAATGCATCGCTTGGCTACGTGCATGCGATTGCTCATCAATTAGGTGGCTACTATAATTTACCACATGGCGTGTGCAATGCTATTTTATTGCCACATGTTTGCCGCTACAATGTAACAGCACGTACAGAACGCTTTGCTCGTATCGCTGAATTATTAGGAGAGAATGTGGAAGGATTAAGTAAACGTGATGCCGCTGAAAAGGCTATTACAGCTATTGAAAAGCTATCACAAGATTTAAATATTCCTAGCGGCTTCCGTGCATTGGGTGCAAAAGATGAGGATATCGAAATCTTAGCGAAAAATGCAATGCTGGATGTTTGTGCTGAGACTAACCCTCGTAAAGCAACACTAGAGGATATTAAACAAATCATTACTAATGCAATGGGGCCTCTTGCGAAAAAAGAGGAGTCACTCGAAGCGGTTGTCCTTTCTTAATCGAGGAATTCATATAAGCCTACCATGACAATAGATGGAGAAAACGCTTGTTTTCTCCACTTTTTTATAGGTTCAGTATACATACATTGTCTATACTAGAAACTCTCGCTATACTTTTCTTAAAAAGAATAGGAGAAAAACGATATGCGTTTAATTTCAATTTGTCCTAGCAATACAGAATTAGTCGCTTATTTAGGGCTGACAGACCAGCTCGTTGGTGTCGATGATTTTTCTGATTGGCCAGCTACGGTTAAAGATTTACCACAGCTTGGACCAGATTTATCGATTAATATGGATGCACTAGAGGCATTACAGCCTGATCTTGTCCTAGCTTCCTTAAGTGTGCCTGGGATGGAAAGAAATATTGAAGCATTGAAAGAAAGAAATATTCCCCACATCATTTTTAATGCAAACTCACTAGAGGAGATTGCCCAGGACCTTCTGACACTTGGAAGAGCTTGTCATGTGGAAAAACATGCACAGGCCATCGCCGAACAATACATGGATTCTATCGAAAAGATGCGTTCCATTGCACAGACTATCCAAAAGAAACCTACTCTTTATTGGGAATGGTGGCCCAATCCTATTTTTACACCAGGAAAAATAAACTGGCTTACGGAAATTAGTGCTATTGCAGGTGGGGTTAATTTATTTCAAGATGTAGATCTTGCCAGTGTTCAAACGGATTGGGGAGATGTCGTTGAGCGAAAGCCCGACTACATTATGATGGCTTGGGTAGGTGTAGCATTTGAGCGTATACAGCCTGCTAATTTATTAAAACGTCCACATGCTAAAGAGCTACATGCCGTTCAAATGAAACAGCTTCACGTAATGGAAGAATGGCTGTATTGCCGCCCCTCTCCACGGCTGATCGAAGGTGCCATAAAGCTTGCGAACCTATTGCATCCTAAAGAATATAAACAGATAAAACCTCCAAGTTTCTTATAAATGAAAAAAAGCAATATCCCCCAAAACAAGAGGATGTTGCTTTTTCATTTATAGAAATTAAACGAACTTCACCATATGATATTTTTTCTTCCCACGACGCACAATGCTGAATGCATCCTCTAAACGGTCCTTGGCATCGAATACATATTCTAAGTCTGTCACCTTCTCACCATTTACACTAATCGCACCATTCGATACGTCCTCACGGGCTTGACGTTTTGAGGATGAGATCCCTGCTTCCACAAGAAGGTCTACAATATTTTTGTCCTCTTTAGCCATTTCAATAGAAGGAACATCTTTAAATGCATCCTTCATTTCTTCAGCTGAAAGTGCTTTTAAATCCCCTGAGAATAAAGCTGCTGTAATACGAATGGCTTGCTCTAATGCCTCTTGACCATGAATTAAACGAGTCATTTCTTCTGCAAGTGCTTTTTGAGCCTTACGTAAATGTGGTTCTTCTTCTACAGAGACTGCTAATGCTTCAATTTCTTCACGAGAAAGGAACGTAAAGATTTTTAAGTATTTGATCACATCTGCATCAGCAGCATTGATCCAGAATTGGTAGAACTCATATGGAGATGTTTTCTTACTATCTAACCATACAGCACCACCTGCTGTTTTACCGAATTTTGTGCCGTCTGCTTTCGTTACTAAAGGAATCGTAATCCCGAATGCTTTCGTTTCTTCCTCATGTGTTTTACGAATAACTTCTAAGCCTGTTGTAATATTACCCCATTGGTCAGAGCCACCTACTTGTATACGACAATTGTAGTGATTGTATAAATGATTGTAATCAATACCTTGGATTAACGTGTATGCAAACTCTGTAAACGAAATCCCTGTGTCTAGACGAGAAGCAATCGTATCCTTTGCTAACATGTAGTTTACGTTAATTAATTTACCGTAATCACGTAAAAATTCAATTGTATTGATATTGCCAATCCAGTCGCGGTTGTTCACAAGCTGTGCACCGTTGCCATCTTCTGCAAAATCAAAAATACGTTCTAATTGGCTACGGATTCCTTGGACATTTTTATCGATTTGCTCTACTGTTTGTAATTGGCGCTCTTCTGAACGACCAGATGGATCACCTATCATCCCTGTTGCACCACCAACAAGTAAAATTGGACGGTGACCAGCTTTTTGGAATCGACGAAGTGTTAACAATGGAACAATATGTCCTATATGCATGGAGTCTGCTGTTGGATCTACTCCACAGTACAAGGATACTGATTGCTCATCTAATAATTTTGCCATGCCTTCTGCATCTGTTTGTTGGTATAGCAAACCACGCCATTCTAAATCTTGTAATAATTCGTTTGTCATGTTCATTCCTCCTAAAATGGTTAAAATTCGTTACGTGCATGGACATGTTTAAATAAAAAAAGTCCCTACACGCAAATAATTGCATGCAGGGACGTTAAGTTACAAACTAACGCGGTACCACCCGGCTTGAAGATGTCATCCATCTTCCACTTCATTCAACCGCCTTTATCGCAGGCGCGCACGTCTAAGCTCCAAGCACGTAATTCGTCTCTACACTATGACCAGTTTTCACCAACCACTGGCTCTCTAAACAGGGAATATAGATACTACTGCAAACTCTTCATCACTAGAAAACTATAAACATAATTCTATACGAATCTATTTCAAAGTCAATAACTATGTTCGAGCTAAAACATTATGTGCTATAATAGACAAGATTTTAGGAGGTCGATACATTGAAAGATTGGATTGAAAAAATCAATGCGAAGATCGATGAATTACTTGAACAAAAATGGATGAAGAAATTACGTATTTCAGGTAGTGTTACCTGGAACTTATTTTTACTATTTTTAGTCTTTGCATTGGTGGGCACTGTATTTGTCGGATCAGTTGGAGCTGGGTATTTCGCTTCTCTTGTAAAAGAAGAGCCATTACGCTCAAAAGAAGAGTTGCGCAATCAAATTTTCAGTTATGAAGAAACCAGTGAAATTTATTTTGCCAACGATATTTATATTGGGAAGTTACGGACAGATTTGGATCGCCGTGAAACATCACTTAGCAATGTAGCACCAGATGTTGTGAATGCTGTTCTAGCAACAGAAGACGAATATTTCCGCGATCATAACGGCATAGTACCAAAGGCGGTTGTTCGTGGTTTATTACAAGATGTCACTAACTCTGCTACGCAAACAGGTGGATCTACCCTTACTCAACAGCTTATTAAAAACCAAGTACTAACAAACGAAGTATCCTATGAACGTAAAGCTAAGGAAATCTTACTGGCAATGCGTTTAGAACATTTTATGACGAAGGAAGAAATATTAGAGGCTTACTTAAATATTATTCCGTACGGTCGTAACTCTTCAGGTCGAAATATCGCTGGTGTTGAAACAGCCGCTGAAGGGATTTTTGGTGTGAAAGCTAAAGAATTATCTCTTCCACAAGCTGCTTACATAGCTGGTATTCCACAGGCACCATTTGCCTACACACCTTTTACGAATACAGGTGAACTGAAAAGTGAAGAAGCTTTAAAGCCGGGTATTGATCGTATGAAAACGGTACTATATCGTATGAAAGAAGCTGGTTATATTGACGACGCGCAATACAAAGAAGCTTTAGATTATGATATAGCGGCAGATTTCCGCGGACCAGAAATGCGTGCGGAGGATCGTTACCCATGGCTAACATATGAGCTTGAAGCTCGTGCAAAAGAAATTATTGCAGAGAAACTAGCAAAAGAAGATGGGGTTGACCCAGAACGATTAAAAGCAGAAAAAAAACTAAAGGATAAATACACAATTTTAGCAGATCGTGATGTTCGTTCAAAGGGCTATCGTATTTACTCAACCATTAATAAAGATATGTATGATTCCATGCAAAAGGCCGCGAAGGACTTCCAGTATTACGGTCATACGTATACTGGTAAAGGAAAAGATCCTGTCACTGGTGAAGAAATAGATATTGAGATGCCTGTACAAGTGGGCAGTATTTTAATAGAAAATACTACAGGGAAAATTTTAAGCTTTGTCGGTGGTCGAGACTTTAAAACAACACAAGTAAACCACGCTACACAGGCTTTTCGCTCTAACGGTTCTACTATGAAACCATTACTTGTTTACGCTCCTGCTATAGAATATGGGGTAATCGGTGCAGGTAGCCCACTCGTTGATGTGAAATTCTCGATTGGTTCCTGGAGTCCAAGTAACTATATTACAAGTGATGAACGAGGTCTTATTCCAGCTCGTGAGGCATTAGCAGACTCTCAAAATATTTCAGCGCTCCGTTTATATAATGACATTATTAATAGACGCCCTGCTGATTTATTAGTAAAAATGGGATTCACAAAATTACATCCTGATGATTTTACAAACTTAGCAACAGGTATCGGTGCTTTAAGTGAAGGGACTACTGTTGAAGAAAACACAAATGCCTTTGCAACTTTTGCAAATGGTGGACAATTCATTGATGCTTATATGATTGATCGAATTGAAGACCAAGAAGGAAATATTGTTTATCAACATGAAGTGGAACCTGTCCAAGTGTTCAGTCCCGAAACATCTTATATCGTGACAGATATGTTACGTGATGTTCTAACGAAGGGAACAGGGACAATGGCACGAAATACGTTAAAATTCTCTTCTGATTTCGCTGCAAAAACAGGGACTTCTCAAGAGTATAAAGATGTTTGGTTAGTTGGCTATAATCCAAATGTATCCCTTGGTGTTTGGATGGGGTACGATCAGCCTCGTACACTTTATGCATTTAACAATACGTATTTACAGCCAAGTGTTCGTGTCAATAAGCTATGGGGCACTTTAATGAATGCTGTTTATGATGCAGACCCTCAATTAATTGATCCGCCGACAAGCTTTAAGGCGCCTAAAAATGTTGTGACTGCTTCATTCTGTGGTATTTCAGGTATGGCACCTTCTGCCGCTTGTGCAAACGCAGGTCTTGTACGTTCAGATTTATTTAATGCGAAAGTATTTTTACCGTCACAGCCTGATGATAGCTTAGCATCTTCAAGTGTTGTAACGATTAAAGGAAAAACCTATAATGCTCTGCCAAATACACCAGCAGAATTTGTTAAATCAGGTGGTGCAGGCATTAATCAAGCATTTATCAAACGAATGCTAGGAAGACTTGGTGGTAACCCAGCTAGTCTATTACCAAAGAATTCAACATTGTCGAATTCATCTGTATCAGCAGTTGATTTCCCAGCGGACGATAGCCCACCAGCAGCTGTAACAGCTACAGTAAATGGCTCGACATTATCATGGTCAGAGTCATCAAATGATGTTGTTGGTTATCGTATCTACAACGTTACGAATGGTGGTAACACACTTGTAACGTCTGTGCTAGAGTCAACACAAAGTATCTCTGTTGCTAGTGGACAAGCATATGTTGTGGTCGCTGTAGACATTACAGGTCTAACATCACCACAGTCTAATGTTGTTTCTACTGGTGGTAGCGAAAATGAACCTGACCCAGAGGAAAACGAGCAAGAACCAATTCCACCAACAACGCCACCTACAAATGGCAATGGCTCTGGTAGTAACGGTAATGGTTCTAATAATGGGAATGGCTCTAATAATGGCAACGGCTCTGGTAATAACGGCAACGGCTCTAATAACGGCGAGGGCTCTGGTAACAATGGCAATGGAACTGAAAACCCGGAAGATGGCTCAAATGGAGGAGACAATGGCAACACCCCCCCTCCTGACACATCAACAACAAGACGCTAATCTATGTTGCTTAGCATAAAGCAATCGAATAAAACAATCTAGCTAAACAGACTTACTACATCATTACTTATGAATTGTAGTAAGTCTGTTTTTTTGTCATTATAAAGAGGACTACTATTTTGAAGGGGTGGAAAAATATGAACATATTAGTTTTAGGAGGCACACGTTTTTTTGGTAAAAAGCTGGTGGAACTTTGTATTCAAAATGGACATGATGTAACGATTTTAACACGTGGTCAAAGCGGTAATCCCTTTGGTACAAATGTTAAGCAATTAGTGGCCAATCGTAATGATCGCGACGCTTTAGCACAGGCACTAGCTAATACTACATGGGATATTGTTTATGATAATATTTGCTATTCTCCCAACGAGGCACAAGCAATTTGTGAGCTATTAAAGGGGAAAACTAAAAAACTGGTTTTCACCTCTACTCTTTCAACCTATGAAGTAGATGGAAAGATGAAAAAGGAAGAAGACTTTGACCCATTCCAGTATCAAATTCGCATGGGTCAACAAGAGGAATTTTCTTATGGCGAGGGCAAACGACAAGCAGAGGCTGTCTTATTTAAAGAGGCTTCGTTCCCAGTTGTCGCTGTACGTTTTCCGATTGTGATGGGGGAACATGACTATACACATCGTTTACATTTCCATGTTGAACGTATTTTACAGGATCAACCGATCACTCTACCAAACATAGATGCAAAAATGAGCTATATTACAGATGAGGAAGCAGCTGCATTTTTATATTTTACTGGTGTTACTCCTATAGAAGGTCCATACAACGCTACTGCGTCTGGTACTATATCACTTAAGGATCTAATAGCTATGATTGAAGAGATAAGTGGTAAGCGTGCAAAAATTTCACTTATTGGCGGAAATGAGGAATCACAGTCACCCTACGGAGTTCCTGCAGACTGGTATATGTCGAATGAGAAAGCAGAGAAAGCAGGATTTACATTTAGTCAGCTTGAAAAGTGGCTACCCGAATTAGTGAGCACTTTAGTAAAACAGCTCCAATAACTTTTTAACAACACAAGGCGGCTGGTACAAGAGGATTTTATCCAATGAAAAACCCAAACTATTTAACGAAACGCTCATCTAGTGTTTCGTAATAGTCCGGGTTATCTATTTATATAGCTTTGTTAATTGAAAATGTCTAGCCTTCATCATGGACAATTAATTATAACCCATCCTCTATTCGTTCAATGTAAAATCGTCTTTAAAATAGCCACTGCTTTGTCAATCTCTTCCTTTGTGACCGTTAATGGTGGCAAGAGGCGAATAACAGTTGGTCCTGCCCCCACTAATAAAAGACCACGCTCTTCTGCTGCGGCAATATAAGGTGCTACCTCTGTATTACCACAACCAATCCCTAACAACAGACCCTGTCCCTGAATGGTATAGCTAGAAGGTAAATTTGCTTTTAGCTGAGCCACAAAATAAGCCGATACTTCTCGTACCTGCTGTAAAAATTCCGGCTCAAATACATGGCTCAAAACAGCTTGTGCTACATTCATTGCAAGAGGGTTTCCACCAAATGTTGTACCATGTGTTCCAGGGCTAAATGTCGCATGAAGCTCGGCAGTTCCTAGCATGGCGCCAACAGGGAAACCACCGCCTAATCCTTTTGCCAATGTCATAATATGTGGTTTTAATACCGTTTGTTCAAAGGCATAGCGTGTGCCCGTTCGTCCAATACCTGTTTGTACTTCATCAATAATTAGCAGTATCCCTTTGTCATCACAAGCTTTTGTAATAGCTGCTGCAAATTCTGCTGATACGCTATTGACACCGCCCTCTCCCTGAATCATTTCCAGCATAATAGCTGCTACCGAATCATCAATGGTTGCTTCCAGTGCGGCCACGTCATTGAATGGCAAAATCGTAAACTTTTCTACGAGTGGTCCAAAGCCATTATGTACTTTGCCTTGACCTGTTGCAGACATGGCGCCAAAGGTACGACCATGAAAGGATTTTTCAAATGTAATAATATGATGTTTTCCTGTATGCTTCCGCGCTAATTTAATAGCCGCCTCATTAGCCTCTGCTCCACTATTACAGAAAAAGGCATGAGCAAAGTGCGTATGGGCGATTAATTTTTGTGCTACCTTCTCCTGACCCGGTATATCAAAAAGGTTTGATATATGCCATAGCTTTTCACTTTGCTCTTGCAGTGCCTGCACAATGGCTGGATGGGCATGACCAAGGCTCACTACAGCAATTCCACTAGTAAAATCTAAATATTGTTTCCCTGTAGAATCTTCCACAACGGTCCCATGTCCTTTGACAATTTGTGCGCGGCGCTTACCGTAGTTCCCAAATAAAGCACTCATGTTATCATCTCCACTATCATTAGAAATAGTCTTCTTTCAACAACTATACTTATCACATTATCTTATTAGAACTCTAGGGCGAATGAAGTTTACTCGAAGCGATAATCGTTGTCCCTATTAATGTTTCTCCCACAATTTGCACAGAAGGAATACCTGCACGTAAACCGTCAATAGCCCCTTGTACTTTCGGAATCATTCCTCCGTATATATGCCCCTGCTCTGTCCACTGATCGATGAGAGCAGGTGTAGCTATTGATTGATATTCATCCTGAATACGAATACCACTCACATCCGTTACGAGTAATAAGCTATCTGCCCCTATCGCTAGCGCAATTTCACTTGCCACTGTATCACCATTTATATTGAGAGCCTGACCTGCTTCGTTAGCACCTACACAAGCAATAACTGGAACAATCCCCCCACTCATTAACATTTCCAATAATGATGTATTGATGGTTTTGATAGCTCCAACATAGCCATAAATAGCTTGATCTAAAAAGTCTGCGACCATCAATTGACCATCAAAGCCATTTAACCCAAGAGCAGCTATACCTGCATGTGTTAATTCATGAACTAGCGCAGGATTCACTTGACCGATTAAAGTCGATTGGACAACTTTCATAGCCGCCTCATTCGTAACACGTATGCCATTTAATGTATGTGATTGTATACCTCGAGCAGCCAGTTCGCGATTAATGGCTGGACCACCACCATGGGTGATAATCAGTTCTACCCCACTTTCTTGTAACCTTTTAAAATTATCAAAGAAAGCTTCATTTAACCCTTCCAGTGTACTGCCTCCAAGCTTAATCACCATACGTTTACGAGCGGTATGAGGCATTGATTTGGACGTAGTCATATGTTAAGTCACATCCCCAAGCATGCCCCTCGCCTTCACCCAGACCAAGAGACACATAGATTTTTACTTCATGCATTTTTAATATTTGAATTAACGCATCTTCAGAGAAAGCAATTGGCTCACCGTTTTCAACCATTGTGGCACCACCAATTTGAATAGTAATTTTATCTGGATCTATAGTTGCTCCACTATACCCTACCGCAGCAATAATACGCCCCCAGTTAGCATCACAGCCAAAAACGGCCGTCTTCACAAGTGGTGAACCCACGACAGTTTTAGCAATTTTTCGTGCCTCTTCATCTGAAATTGCCCCAACAACTTCCACTTCTATGAGCTTTGTTGCCCCTTCTCCATCTTTGGCAATCATTTTTGCTAAATCTTCCGCCACTGTTTGCAACGTGTAATAAAAATTTTGCCAGTCTGGATGCTCAGGCGTTAGAGTATCATTTCCCGCTAAACCGTTTGCCAATACAACCACTGTGTCATTAGTGGATGTATCCCCATCCACTGTAATAGCGTTAAATGTCAAATTTGTAATAGCTGAAAAAGCCGCTTGTAACACATCAGATTCAATATTGGCATCAGTTGTAATAAAACCAAGCATTGTTGCCATATTCGGTTCGATCATGCCTGAACCTTTTGCAACACCAGCGATAATGACTTCCTTGCCATCCACCGTTGTACTATAGCTTGTGTTTTTCATAACCGTATCTGTCGTCAAAATAGCTTGTGCAAAGTCAATGGCACTTTCTAAATTATCTTTTGGCTCTAGCTGTTGAATACCATTAGCAACTGGCTCCAATTTCATTATTTCGCCAATAACACCCGTTGAACAAACACCTATCAAATTCGGTGCAATTCCTAGCTTTTCAGCAGCTAACGCCTGCATCGTTTGGGCATCCTTAACCCCTTGTTTACCAGTGCAGGCATTCGCATTGCCAGAATTCACAACGATTGCTTGCATTTTCTTTGTTGTATAGACAACTTCTTTCGTGACTTTTAATGGTGCTGCTTGGACAGCGTTTGTTGTAAAAACACCAGCTACACTTGCGGGTACTTCGCTTACTAAAAGTGCTAAGTCTTTTTTCTTATGCTTTAAACCGCAATGTAATCCTGCCGCTTTAAAGCCTTTTGGTGAAACGATATTTTTACTTGATAATTTCTTCATTACAGTTGTTAACGTAGTGACTGTCATTCGAAATTCCTCCTTTGATGGATAAAATAAGACAAGCATACAGTTCCCTGCATGCTGTTAAATAAAGAACGGTACAACATCTAGCCCTGTCGTTTGTGGTAAATCAAATTGCACATTCATATTTTGAATGGCTTGCCCTGCTGCCCCTTTGACAAGATTGTCAATTACACTGACAATCGTGGCACGATTCGTACGGGAATCAACTTTTACCAAAATATCACAATAGTTTGATCCTTTCACACGATTTGTCCCTAAACCGTTTGCATCCGTAACTACTCGAACAAATGGATGCTTTTCATAGGTTGTCTGTAAACAAGTGATCAATTGTGCCTCTGTAATGCCAGGCATAACAGGTGCATAGGATGTCGCCAAAATCCCCCGTGTCATTGGCACCAAATGCGTATTAAAAGTAATCGTTGTATCTACATGAGCAAACATGGAAAGTGCCTGTTCGATTTCTGGTATATGCTGATGTGTATTTACTTTATAGATTGAAAAGCTCTCATTCGCCTCACTAAAGTGGGTCGTTTGTGATGGCTTATTGCCAGCTCCCGAAATACCGCTCTTAGCATCAATCACTAAAAAGCTCGGATTAATCAACCGCTCTTTTACAAGTGGCAATAAGGATAACAAAACCGCTGTTGGGTAACAGCCTGGATTAGCAATAAGTGTTGCTTGCTGGATAAGTTCTGTATTCCATTCCGTTAAGCCATACACACTCTGTTGCACACTATGGGATGGTGCCGCTTTTTTGCCATACCATGCTTCATAGCTTGCGAGATTTTTTAAGCGATAATCACCAGATAAATCGATTAATCTTGGTCCTTTTCCAATCAATGGCGGTAAAAGCTCACTAGTCACGCCAGATGGTGTACTCGTAAACAAAACATCAAATTTTTCTAAAGTGTCATACTCTATTTTTTGTAATGGCGTATCTACTATCGTAATAAGATGACCAAATTTTGAAGAAAAAAGTACACCCTCTTCTGATGAGGTAAATAAATCAATCTGATCCACAGCCGGATGGTTATGTAAAAATCGAATAAGCTCTAGTCCACCATATCCAGTTGCTCCAACAATACCTACTTTCAATGCACTCACCTCTGAAATAAGTTAAAAATAGTATACGTCTGCATATTTATTAAGTCAACTGAATTTTTATAAAATTATATATTTTCTCTGTAGACTTTACTTCATCTTTAGAATGCTTATGTAACATTGTAAAGTCAGAAAAAAGAAGGCAAGAATCCTTTCGTTCATCGAATGAATCCTTGCCTTCCTTTTATGCATATGTTGTATAAATATCAATTGTTGTTAGCTTACTTGTTTAATCTTCCATCGTCGATAAATCACCAGTTGGCAAATTTAATTCCCATGCTTTCAATACACGACGCATAATTTTACCACTACGTGTTTTTGGCAATTTATCCTTAAATTCAATTTCACGCGGTGCTGCATGTGCAGATAAACCTTTCTTAACAAAATCACGGATATCTTCAATCAATGCATCAGAAGGTTCAACCCCTTCTCGTAAAGATACAAAGGCTTTAATGATTTCCCCCCGCACTGGATCTGGCTTCCCGATAACACCTGCTTCGATTACATCTGGATGCTCAAGTAGCTTGCTTTCTACTTCAAACGGTCCTACACGTTCACCAGCTGTCATGATGACATCATCCACACGTCCTTGAAACCAGAAGTAACCATCATCATCCATATAAGCCGAATCACCGGATACATACCATTGTCCTTTTAGGAAATAAGATTCATAGCGCTCTGGGTTGCCCCAAATTTGGCGCATCATGGCCGGCCAACCACGTTGAATAGCTAGATTACCCATTGTAAAGGGTGGCACTTCATTGCCAGCATCATCAACAATCGTTGCATGAATACCTGGAAGAGGTTTCCCCATCGAACCCGGCTTAATATCCATCGAAGGATAATTACAAATCATATGAGCTCCTGTCTCGGTCATCCACCATGTGTCATGTATACGATGTCCTAATTCCTCCATTCCCCAACGAATAACTTCTGGATTCAAAGGCTCACCGACAGATAACACATGTCGTAAAGAGGATAAATCATAGCTTTCGAGTAAACCACTACCTGCCCCCATGAGCATACGGAACGCAGTTGGCGCACTATACCAAACTGTTACACCATAATCCTCAATGGCTTGATACCATGCTTGCGGTGAAAATCTTCCGCCAACAATTAGCATTGTCACACCGTTTAACCAAGGCCCAAAAATACCATAGGCTGTTCCAGTAACCCATCCAGGATCGGCTGTACACCAATAGATATCGTCTTCCCGTAAATCAAGCACCCACTGTGTTGATTGATATTGCTGAATCATTGCATTATGGACATGCAACACACCCTTTGGAGCACCTGTTGAACCTGAAGTATAATGAAGAATCATCCCATCTTCTCTCTCAACCCACTCCACTTCAAATCGTGCCGAAGCCTCTTTTAAATGTTTATTAAAGTCTAGAATTTGAGCTGTTTCCTCAATATCCTCCCCAACTAAAAAAACATGTTCTAGCTGAGGCAATTTGGCTAATGGCACACGTTCAAGCAACGCTGGTGTTGTGACTAATACTTTCGCCTCACTATCTGCCAGACGATCATACACAGCTCCTTCCATAAAAGCTTCAAACAATGGTCCAACAATAACACCCATTTTCAGTGCACCTAACAATGAAAAGTAAAGCTCAGGTGAACGTGGCATAAAAATAAATAAACGATCACCCTTTTGTAGGCTAGTAGCTGATTTAAAAACGTTTGCCGCTTTATTTGTTAATCTCTTCATTTCATTAAAAGAGTAAGCCTCTTTTCGTTTACCATCATTAAAATAAAGTGCCACCTTATTTTTACGATGTGTTTCTGTATGACGATCAATTGCCTCATACGCCATATTTACTAAACCTGTTTCGTACCAGCTAAATGCCTTTTCCGTATTCGTCCAATTATGAGACTTTGCTACTTCTTCGTAATTCGTTAAATGGTGTTGACCAGGTAAAGCCATTAGCTTCTCCTTCATTTTCATCCCCATAAAACTACCCCTTTCTTTGCTTTTGCATTTGTCTAAATTTCAACAATCCCCCCTGTTGAAATGTAGAAATAATCGTAAAAGCAAATTTGATATACAGCCTTTGTTATATAACAGTTTACTACTGTAATAATGATATAATTCTTAATCACACTACTTTCATCTGTTAAATAACAGAAGCATTATATTTTTATTTTACACGAATTTTGATGGATTGTCTTAATATTTTCACTTTTCCAAAAATACAGGTATATTTTGCAAAAATAAGCGTTTTTCCGCAAGAAATCAGCTATAATGGAATTATTAAACTCAGGTGGTGTAATTATGGAACATAAAAAAACTTTTTTTTCTGTCACAAAGGAAACTAAGCATGGTACTGTGTATGTGGAAGGACCTGTACCTCCAGAAAAATTAGCTACATATTCATTCCATGAGGGCTTGGTTGCCTTCAGACCTCCAAAACAGCAGCAGCAGGCCATCATCGAAATTGCAGGGCTCCCAGAAGGTCGTATTATTATTATTCGAAACGAAGATATTATCGTAGGCTATGTTACCTATCTTTATCCTGATCCACTTGAACGATGGGCAGAAGATCGAATCGATGACATGATTGAATTGGGAGCCATTGAAGTCATTCCAGACTATCGTGGAACGGGTTCAGGTAAGGCTCTGCTAGCCGTTTCATTTATGGGAGATGAAATGGAAGACTATCTGGTGATTACTACCGAGTATTATTGGCATTGGGATTTAAAAGGAACGGGTTTAAATGTTTGGGACTACCGCAAAATGATGGAGAAAATGATGAGCTCCGTCGGCTTTGAATATTTCGCTACGGATGATCCCGAAATTACTTCACATCCAGCAAATTGCCTTATGGCACGTGAAGGAAAACGTGTGCCTCCTGAGACAATGGAAAGATTTGATAGGCTTCGTTTTAGAAATCGTTTCATGTATTAAAACCAACACAAAGGGGATGCGTATATGATCGTAGAAGAAATTATGAATGATGAACCTTACACATTAGCGCCTACTAATACCGTGCATGAAGCACTAAAGCTAATGCGTGAAAAAAAAGTTCGTCATTTACCAGTTATAGATGAGGAACGTCATGTTTTAGGTGTAATTACTGAACGAGATATTAAAGAGGTCTTACCGTCATCATTACAGGATGAACCTCACTCTCCTGTTTTTAATGCAAAAGTAGAGGAAATTATGGTGAAAGACCCGCTTATCGGTCATCCACTAGATTTCGTTGAAGAGGTAGCTCTTACATTTTATGAAACGAAAATAGGCTGTTTACCGATTGTCTCTGGTGGAAAATTAGTAGGGATTGTGACAACAACAGACTTACTCTATACATATATAGAGCTGACCGGTGCTACGGAGCCTGGCTCAAAAATCGAGATCCGAGTATCAGATACGCCAGGGGTTTTATTTGAAATCACCAAAATATTTCATCAACATCATGCCAATGTCCAAAGCGTCTTAGTTTATCCTGATTCTGAAAATACACAAAATAAAATTTTAAGTGTCCGAGTAAAAACACTGAATCCTTTAGCCATGATTGAAGACCTTCGCAAAGAAGGCTTTGATGTTCTTTGGCCCAATTTACCAGGTGTTTCATTATAATGAAAAAGGCCGTATTCGTTTACTCGCCTGAACAACTCGGATATAAATTTTCAGATACACATCCTTTCAATCATAAACGCTTGACGCTAACTATGGATTTATTAAAAAATATCAATGCTCTTGATGATGTGGATATTGTGCCTGCTCGTGTTGCAACGGAAGAAGAGTTATTGCTTGCACATGATCCAAAATATATAGACATCGTGAAAAGAGCTGGACATGGTGAATTATCGGAAGCACAATGTGAAAGCTATGGTATTGGCACTGAAGATACACCTATTTTTGCCAATATGCATGAAGCAAGTGCACAGCTCGTTGGTGGAACGTTAACCGCTGTTGATTATGTAATGGAAGGTAAAGCCGAACATGCCCTCAACCTTGGCGGAGGGCTACATCATGGTTTCCGTGGTCGTGCATCAGGATTTTGTATTTACAATGATAGTACGGTTGCTATTCGTTACTTGCAGGAAAAATACAATGCTCGTGTACTTTACGTAGACACAGATGCTCATCATGGAGACGGTGTCCAATGGAGCTTTTATGAGGATCCAAATGTTTGTACATTGTCTATTCACGAAACTGGCCGCTATCTCTTTCCAGGAACAGGAAACATCACAGAGCGCGGCAATGGTCAAGGCTATGGAACCTCGTTTAATTTTCCAATGGATGCTTTCACAGAGGATGAAAGTTTCCTAGATATTTATGAACAGTCCATGCGAGAGGTCTTTGAATTTTTCAAGCCCGATGTTGTGTTAACACAAAATGGTGCTGATGCCCATTTTTTTGATCCGTTAACACATTTACACGGAACGATGAATATTTATCGTGAAATTCCAAGGCTCGCCCATCAATTAGCACATGAGTATTGTCAGGGGAAATGGATTGCTGTTGGTGGTGGTGGCTATGATATTTGGCGAGTGGTGCCTCGCGCCTGGTCCATGTTATGGTTGGAAATGACTGATCAAGTATGTCCAACAGGATCACTCCCTCAGGCATGGCTTGATCGCTGGCAGCCAGAAGCACCTGTTCCTTTTATACCAACTTGGGAGGACCCAATTCCTTTATATGAGCCCATTCCTCGAAAAGCTGAAATCGAAGAGAAGAATGCTCAAATGTTAGCCAAAGCGCTACATATTATTCGAAATGAAAAAAGAGATTAACTTTTTTTGCCTCACGATCAACGTGAGGCTTTTTCATTGGAGCGATAATGGCCCGCCGCATTTAATCCATCGCTTCTATAGTTCTATTCTTCATTTTGGAGTTCTATCCACCACTTTTATAGTTTTATCCACTACTTTTAGAATTCTATCCTTCATTTTTATAGTCCTATCCACCACTTTTGCAGTTCTATCCATCCATATAAAAAAACACGCAAACTCTTCACAAGTTTACGTGTTACAATCATTATTTACTTTTGACCGATTGTCGATGCTCAATACGGTGGGGTAGAATAACTGCCTCGTCCTCGACAGGCTCCTTGCTCATTAATTTTGTCAGCAAGCGCATGGCAACTGCTCCAATATCATATAGCGGTAATGCTACACTTGTTAGCTGTGGGCGTACCATTCGCGCTAGCTTTGAGTTCTCAAAGCTGATGACTTCAATATCCTCTGGAACATTTTTGCCTGCGTCTTGTGCGCCATGAATTAAGCCGATTGCCAGCTCATCACTGCCTGCAAAATAAGCTGTTGGTGGATGTTCGAGAGCAGATAATATTTCCCAAGCCTCTAAGCCCATGTCATAGCTAGACTCTTCTGCGGCAATTAATGCCTCATCTATTGGTAAACCAGCATCCTGCAATGCTTTCTTATAGGCTGCTAGCTTGAATTTTCCGTTAATTGTATACGAAAGTGGACCAGTTACGAAACCAATACGTGTATGTCCATTTTGAATAAGTAATGAAATTGCTTCATAGGCCGCTTGGAAATAATCGATATTCACAGTGGCAATTGTCTGCGATTCATCAACCGAGCCAGCTAGCACAATCGGTACTGGAGAATGATCCATCGTTTGTTGCATTTTTTCTGTGACCTCATCACTCATCATAACAATTCCATCTACTTGTTTTCCAAGCATCGTATCCAGTAGCTGTAACTCTTTATCTTCATGTTGATCTGAGTTGGCTAAAATAATATTATAACGATACATCGTGGCAATATCCTCTACACCACGAGCCAGCTCCGCATAAACATTGTTTGCAATATCTGGGATAATCACGCCAACTGTTGTTGTTTTCTTACTTGCTAAACCTCGCGCTACTGCGTTTGGACGGTATTCTAATCGCTCAATTACTTCTAATACTTTTTTTCGTGTTGCTGGTTTTACATTTTGATTACCATTGACTACACGAGAGACCGTTGCCATGGAAACATTCGCTTCTCTTGCAACATCATAAATTGTAACAGTCATCGTACGTGCCTCCCTTTTTTCCTATTATAGCCTTATCATACGATAATTTTCATATTATTTTCAAGAAGAACTACGTAAAAACCAAGTACTAATAGTCCTATTCTAGACATTATTTTGTCACGATATAACAAACACCGCCTGCCGAAGTAAGCAAGCGGTGTTCGCTGTTAACAATTAAGCATGAATTTCATGATTCTTCATGAATTTTTGTAGTGTTTCATAGAATGCGTCAAATGTTGGAATGTCCATTTGTTGTTGTGAATCAGACAATGCTACAGATGGATCTGGATGCACTTCTGCCATAACGCCATCAGCGCCAATTGCGATGGCTGCTTTAGCACATGGTAATAATAAATCACGACGACCTGTTGAATGCGTTACATCTACGAATACTGGCAAATGCGTTTCTTGTTTTAAAATTGGTACAGCTGAAATATCTAATGTATTACGTGTTGCTTTTTCATAAGTACGAATACCACGCTCACAAAGGATAATGTTTTCATTGCCTTTAGACATAATATACTCAGCAGCATGAATGAACTCATCAATTGTAGCAGCTAAGCCTCGTTTTAATAGGACAGGTTTATTTGTTGCACCTGCTGCCTTTAATAATTCAAAGTTTTGCATATTACGTGCACCAATTTGGATAACATCTATATAGTCTAATGCTTCCTCTAAATGACCTGGTGTTACGATTTCTGTAATCACACCTAAACCATATTCCTCTGACACACGTTTTAAAATTTTAAGTCCTTCTAGCCCAAGACCTTGGAAGTCATATGGAGAAGTACGTGGTTTATAAGCACCACCGCGAATTAACTTTTCGCCTTTTGCTTTAATAGAAGCGGCAACAGCTGCTACTTGCTCATACGACTCAACTGCACAAGGACCAAATACGAAAGATGGCTTCCCTTGTCCAATTAATTCACCATTGATATTAACAACTGTATCTTCGGATTTCTTTTTACGAGATACAAGCAATTCCTTCTTCTTATCAGCTTCTAATTGTTTTAAAGCTGTTTTAAAGATTTGCTTAAATATATAATCAACCGTCATTTGGTTTAATGGTCCTTGATTGTGTTCTTTAATAAGATCGAGCATGTGTCTTTCACGTAGTGGATCATAGCGATTCACACCTTGCTTTTCTTTAATCTTACCGATTTCATCAACTACAGCTGCACGTTCGTTAATTAGACGAAGAATTTCTAAGTTTAAACCGTCAATTTGACTACGTAAGCTTTCTAAATCTTTTTGGCTCATGCTTACTTGCTCCTCTCCTCATGACAGACACTTTCAGAACTCTGAAATGTATGTTACATTTTTAGATAATAGCATTATTATAATCAATGTTGTTCAGAATGTCACGCATTTTTAATTTAGCGCTTCAACTCGCTAAATTATTTTTCAAGTATGACGCGAAAGGAAGCGATTACATTGAGTTCTAAATTATTCGCACTTGATATTGGTACACGCTCAGTGGTCGGGATTATTCTACAAGAAGAAAATGACCATTTTCATGTGGAAGATATTTTAGTGAAAGAGCATAAAGAACGTGCCATGGTAGATGGTCAAATACATAATGTCATGTATGTGGCAGATTTAATAAATGAAATAAAACGTGAACTCGAAGAAAAACATGGTCCTCTTACAAAGGTAAGTGTGGCTGCCGCAGGTCGATCTTTGAAAACTGAACAAGCTAGTGTGACCATTAATATACGTAATCGGCCTATTTTTACTGAAGAAGATATTAGTCGCTTGGAACTTCAGGCCGTTCAACAAGCACAGCAACAACTTTTACAACAAAAGGAGGATGCAAAGATTAGCCACTATTATTGTGTAGGCTATTCAGTCCTCTATTATCGCTTGGATGGCGAGGAAATCGGCAGTCTGCTCGATCAACAAGGTGATGAAGCACAAATTGAAGTGATTGCCACTTTCCTACCTCGCGTTGTTGTGGAATCACTTATTGCTGCTCTTAAACGGGCAGATTTAGAAATGGAAGCACTGACATTAGAACCTATTGCTGCCATTAATGTGCTCATTCCGCCAACGATGCGTCGCTTAAATGTGGCACTTGTTGATATAGGGGCAGGAACATCTGATATCGCGATCACTGATAAAAGTACAGTTGTGGCCTATGGTATGGTGCCAACAGCTGGCGACGAAATTACAGAAGCATTAAGCGACCACTATTTACTAGACTTCCCTGTAGCAGAAGAGGCAAAACGTCAGCTCCAAACAGCAGAAGAAATATTAATTCAAGATATCCTAGGATTTGATCAGTTTTATCCAAAGAATGAGGTGTTATTAGCAATTGAGCCTGCAGTGAAGCAACTGGCAAAGTCTATTGGTGAAGAAATCTTACGACTCAATAATCGTGTCGCACCGAAAGCCGTTATGTTAGTTGGTGGTGGTAGCTTAACACCCAATCTGACTACAGAACTTGGACAAGTCCTTGACTTACCAGCAAATCGTATCGCTGTTCGAGGTATTGATGCTATTCAAAACCTTACAAAGGAAGAACATATAAAAGCATCACCTGAGTTAGTCACGCCGATTGGAATTGCGATTGCTGCTAAAAAAATGCCGATTCAATATATGAGTTTAACGGTTAATAATCAAGTGGTTCGCCTTTTTGAATTAAAGGAAATGACTGTGGCGGATGCTTTTTTAGCGGCAAATATACGAGCAAAGCAATTATATGGAAAACCTGGACTTGGGCTATCTGTCAGTGTCAATGGACAAGATATTTTTATCCCAGGTGGTCATGGGCAACCAGCAGAAATATTGGTCAATGGCCAACAGGCATCTACCAAAACATTGATTAAATCGGGTGATGCTATTCAGCTAATTGAAGGGCAAGATGGGCAAACTGCAACAGCTACAGTGAGAGATCTTGTTGATGATGCAGCGATAAAAACAATTACAATACAACAAACCAAATATGTGATTGAGCCAAAAATTACTGTCAATCAATCACCTGCATCACTTGATACAATTTTAAATGATCGTGATAGAGTAGTTTTTGATATAGCTGATACAATTGAAGATGTATTTAAAGTCACGAACAACTGGAATTTAGTCAAACAATTTGAATCCTATTCTATTCAAGTGGACAGTCAACCTTTGTATTTACCAGAATTCTCTTCACAGCTAATGATTAATGGAAAAATAGCTAAAATGAGCTATGCGGTTCAAGATGGCGATATCATTAGCTTTCACCAACCATCTTTACCAACCGTACAACGTATAGCAGACCAAATGAACCTTTTGCTAGAGGATAAAATCATTATTCATTTCCAACAGGAAGTTTTAGAACTTAAGAAAACAGCAAATGAGGCGCTCGTCAATCAAAACGTTGTATCACCACTGTCCACTGTGCCGAATGGAGCAACTATCGAATTTAGAGAAAAGGATCGCAGTCGTTGGATTTATCAGGATGTATTCCGTTTCTCTAATTGGCAGTTACCAGGTACATTTAAAGGGAATTTCACGATTTTAAGAAATGGTCAACCAGCAAGCTTTGATACAGAAATATTTGGTGGCGATCAACTAGAAATACTATTAGAAGCTTCACCCATCACTTAAAAAAGGGATACGTTACATCATTATCATGTAACGTATCCCTTTTTATTATGCATTATGCGCGTACTTCTTCATTTGTCTCTTCTGTTTGTTCCTTTATTTCTTGAGCTTTAGGTTCCTCACTAGGAATAAATTCCTCTAGCGGTTCTTCACCCTCAAAGGAAACCGTACCATCATCAAAAACAGCTGGTGCTTTTGCCGTTTTCAATGTTTTTACTTTTTCCACTAATTGTGTAGATTGTTCTTGAAGTTGTTTAGAAAGTTGAACCGTTTTATCTTTTGCAGTTGTCGAGAAGTCTGCACTCTTATCTTTTAACTGAACAGCTTGTACCGCCACATCACTACGTAAATCTTTTCCTGATTTTGGGGCTAACAGTAGACCTGCCGCAGCACCTACGATTCCTCCGACTAATGCGCCAATCACAAAATCTTTCATGTTTACACGCTCCTCTTCATAAATCGAGTCTTGTGAATGATAAAGCTGAGGTAAAGAACTTTCAAGCTGTTGTTCCTTTACTTCGTTAAAATTTGGCTTTTGAGTTGTCATACAACAATTCCTCCCCATCTTATTATCAAATTTGTCTAGACTGGTTGTCCATCTACTTTCACAGATGCATCTACAACTTATGTCTAAGACTTTATTTTTATTCAGTCAGCATGTAATACTCACTGAATAATTATCATTTTTTACGACCCCATTTTCTTTTTGGCTTTTCTTCTACCTGTACCGTTTCAAATGCATAGGCATCCTCAGAAACTGACTCTTGCTCAATGATTTTGCGTTTTTTCCACTTATCCGCAATACCCATCGCCACATTACTCCATTGTACAACCTGTGCAATTTTTTCTTCGTTTTGTTCTACGCTTTTAGAAACAGAAGAAGTGATTTGCTGTACAGAATTATTTAAACCATTAACGGAATCACCAATACCTTTAACAGCTTGAACAACTGAATTTAATTGTTCCGATTTATGTTGAATATCATCTGCTAAGCTATTTGTTTTTGTTAATAAGGACGTTGTTTCACGCGTAATGCCTTCCATTTGTCCTTCAATCCCAGATAATGTCCCAGCTAAACTGTTTAAAATGGACTTGAGCGAAAATAATGTCATACCAACGCTCACACATAAAATTAAAAATCCGATTGCAGCAATAATGGCTGCAATATACAAAATCACTTCCATAAGATAACCTCCTGCTAGTAAATTGTCTTTACTATTACTTTCCCTATCTTCGACAAAAAAAACGGAATTCCTTCTCAAATTTGAGAAAAAACAGCTTAACCCCTACGGACTAAGCTGTTTCATTGTTTGTAAGCACGTCTTCAAAAGCATCTTGGAACTTGTGAACATCACCAGCGCCCATAAATAAAAATACTGCGCCTTTATGTTTTGTTAATATATCAATTCCTTCAGTGGTAATCACTGCACTGCCTTCGATAAGAGACGCTAAATCATGAATAGATAGTGCACCTTGCGTTTCTCTTGCAGAGCCAAATATATCACATAAATAGGCTGTATCTGCAAGGCTCAAACTATCCGCAAAATCTTGTAAAAAAGCTTGGGTACGTGTAAATGTATGTGGTTGGAAAATAGCAACTAGCTCACGTTCAGGGAACTTTTGTCGTGCCGATTGAATTGTTGCACGAATTTCCGTTGGATGGTGTGCATAGTCGTCTATTAAAACAGTATCCCCTATATCGGTTTCAGTAAAACGTCTCTTAACACCTTTATATGTGTGTAGACGCTCCTGAATAATATCAGGTGAAATGCCTTCATATTCGCATAGCGTAATGACAGCCAATGTATTTAAAACAGCATGATCCCCAAATAACGGGATAAAGAAAGTACTATAAAATTCATTGCGAACAAATACATCAAATTTTGTACCTTTAGTTGTTTTTTCTACATTACGCGCTTCGAAGTCATTTTCAGCACCAAATCCATAATAGACAACTGGTACTTTTGCTTGAATACGCTGAAGCTGTTCATCATCACCACATGCGATGATCGCTTTTTTCACTTGTAACGCTAATGATTGAAATGCAGAATATACATCCTCTATGTTGGCAAAGTAGTCTGGATGATCAAAATCGATATTAGTCATCACAGCATAATCTGGATTGTAGGCTAAGAAGTGACGGCGATATTCACATGCTTCCATCACAAAGAAATCAGCATTTTCATGCCCTGCACCTGTACCATCACCAATTAAATAAGATGTTGGCTTATAACCGCCTACAACATGTGCCATCAAGCCTGTTGTAGATGTTTTACCATGCGCACCTGTGATTGCAATGGATGTATAGTTGCCAATATATTCACCTAAAAATTTATGGTAACGAATGATTTCTACACCGATTTCTTGGGCACGTACTAATTCAGGATGATCATCTGGAAACGCATTTCCTGCAATTACTGTCATGCCTTCTTTAATATTATCTGCATTAAATGTAAAAATTGGAATATTACGTTCACGTAACGGCTGCTCCGTGAAGAAATATTTATCGACATCTGAGCCCTGTACTTGTTCACCAGCATCAAATAAGATTTGTGCAAGCGAACTCATGCCAGAACCTTTAATGCCTGTGAAATGAAAAACTGTCATTAATTAAACCCCCCGGGAATTTCAATATCCCATCTATCATCTATTAGGTGTAACGTATTATTTCACGAATCGTTAGGTATTAATACCTTCACAAGTGTTAAAAAATACGTACTATTCAACACATCCTGTCTATTATAGCACTTTTTATGCATAAGGATAGATGTGTAACTTTTCTAAAAAAACTAAAATCGACGTAAATTAGATAATCTAGACGAAAACAATGCAATTCTTATTCAAACATAGTAATTAAATCTTCTTCTGTAATGTAACTTTCACGCGGCTTACTTCCTCTTGCCTCCGAAACAAAGCCATGTGATTCTAACATATCAATTAAACGAGCAGCACGATTATAACCAATATGATACTTTCGTTGAATCAATGAGGTTGAGGCGCCACCTTGCTCATAGACAAATCGGCAAACATCTTCAAACAGATCATCCTGTTCTGCGGACACCTCTGTTTTCTTCAATAACTCCTCTTGATCGAAAATATAATCAGGCTCTCCCTGCTCACGAACATGCTCAATAATGGCTTCAATTTCATCATCTGTCACAAATGTTCCCTGTAGTCGCACTGGCGCTGACATACCATTACCTAAATATAGCATATCCCCTCGCCCAAGTAATCTTTCTGCTCCCTGCCCATCTAAAATGGTACGAGAATCAATTTGTGAGGAAACAGCAAAGGCAATACGTGTAGGGATATTTGATTTGATTAACCCTGTAATAACATCCACAGAAGGTCTTTGCGTCGCAACAATTAAATGAATACCACAAGCACGTGCCTTTTGAGCAATTCGACAAATGGCCTCCTCTACATCAGCGGGAGACATCATCATTAAATCAGCTAACTCATCAATGACAATTAAAATATAGGGTAGCTTCAAGCTATGCTCATTATTTTTATCTGCTATTGCATTATAACGTGTAATATCACGTGCACCTGCATGAGCAAATAGCTGATAGCGACGCTCCATTTCCTCCACTGCCCATTTCAGTGCAGCCGTTGCTGCCTTCACATCTGTAATAACAGGGCTAACTAAATGCGGAATATGGTTAAATGGTGCAAGCTCTACCATTTTAGGGTCGATCAGCATGAGTTTTAACTCATGTGGTGCAGCTTTATATAATAAACTAACCAAAATAGAATTAATACAAACAGATTTACCCGAACCCGTTGCACCAGCAATTAAGCCATGAGGCATTTTTCGCAAATCTAATGTAACAGGCTTTCCTGTTAAATCAAGACCTAACGCTGCCTCTAATGGAGAATCCGATTCAAGGAAAGAGGCACTATTTGTCACCTCTGACAAGCGAACAGCACGAGATACGCGGTTTGGAATCTCAATACCTATTGAACTTTTTCCAGGGATTGGTGCCTGAATACGAATATCTTTTGCTGCTAAGGCCAGTTTTAAATCATCGGCTAAGTTTCGGATTTTACTAACCTTTGTACCATGGCTCACCGTTATTTCGAATTGCGTAACAGCTGGCCCCTGCATAATCGATTCAATTTGAGCGGAAACCTGGAAATAAGAAAGTGCCTCGACCAATGTATCTCCCTGTTGTTCCATCCAATCCGTATCCTGTGTTTTCTCCTCTGGTGGCTCTAAATACTCATCTGTAGGCTTTTGATAGACATGAACTGGCTTTGCAGTTTTTTCAGCTTCCTGTGCTTCCACTTCAAATACTGGTGGTTCCTCTTGCTTGTCAACAGACTGTACAGGACCATACGCTACAATTTCTGAAATTTCATCAGTGTTGGTAGTTAATTCTGGTTCTGGTTCTAGCTCTGGCTCTAAATCTGGTTCTGGTTCTAGTTCTGATTCTAGCTCTGGCTCAGTAGTAGCTGAAATTTCATCAATAGCGGCTTTTTCAATTTCTGTTCTTTCTTGCGTTAATACACCAGACATTGTTGTCACAGGTGTCATTGTAATGACTGCTACATTGTCTTCAGAGCTATGTGGAGTAGTAGCATTTCGCGTATCGTCCTTGGCATATTGATGGGATGCTAACTCATCTTGCAATGGCATATGCTCTGTCATTGACTCAACAAGATCCTCTTCTGTTAGCGAATCAGCTGGTTGGGGACGATCTATTATTACAACGCTGTCTAGAGAACATGATTCTTCCTCTTCATAGGCAACCGCCACATCCACTGGTTCGTTTTCCATTGCTTTCTGAGTACTTTCTACATGAAGAGGCTGTGCCTTTTTCATTTGCTGTTGGATTCTCCATTTTTCTTTATCCGTTTTTAACATGAGGACATTAAAAGGAATACGACTTGTTTCTTCCTTCTGCACCGTATCAACAGATTGGTCGTCAACAAGTAATGGGTCATCCTTCGATGGCTGTACAACTGTTACCTCTCCGATATGAATCGTGGAATTTTCGATTTGTACTTGCTCTACTATCATTTCTTTCACGTGAATTTCAGATTGATCGGCAGAAAGTTGTTGAACTGTTTGGTCTTGCAGAACAGCTTCCTTCACTTGATCTTCAAAGGCCATGGCAAATGATGTTGTTTGAGGTATAGCCATATTAGATGACATACTCTGCTGCTCACCATTAGCCTCTACCGATACATCATCATCAAAATGAATAGGCTCATTTGCTAAAGGTAGCTCATCAGGTTCAATGATTTCATGCTGCTCTACTTCAACCATTTGATCTATGCTAGACGGCTCTTTTTCTTCTAGTATATTTTCATTAGCCTCATTTGTTGTCGTTTCTTTTATAGAGTTCGTAACCGTCACCATTTCGGTATCATGTACCGAGGTTTCTTGCTCCTCGTATTCTTCTTTTCTTTTATCTAATAATTCTTTGATGGGACTTGGTTTTGCAAATCCATAGACGGGTGAAGGTACATCTGTTGGCACAAAGCGTTTACGATTCTCAGGTAAAATGCTTTCAACTTTTTGTTCCTTCCACTGCTTTTTCTCTTTCGAAACAGATGCTGGTGCAGACGCAGACTTAACATTGACTGTCTCATGTTGTGCATCCCGAAACACTAAGCTTGCGCGTGAACGATATTGCTGTTCTACAGGCTGACTTTTCATCGTTGTTTTTCGACCAGTGCGTTTTGAACGATTTGCTAATAAATCACGAATCCCTGAAACCTCCACATCATAAACACTGGAGTCAACAATATGGTGGTTTAAATGCTTCGGTAAAGATAAATCACCAATCTGTCCATAATCATCATTACCCATTTGATCAAACATTTCTTTTTGTGGTGTGTAGGATGTCCCGCTTTCATCATCGTCAATCAATGGAAAACGGAAAGTCTTCTGCTTAGCCATCGGTACTTCATTTTGCGTATGTAGTTGCTCGGTCTGCTCTTCTTCGTAGCCATCATAATATTCTTCATACTCGTAATATTCATCTTCTTTATTTATAAATTTACTAATTTGTTTTTTAAACCAGTTCACTTCGTTTCACTCATTTCTCTTACACTTCATTTATAGCATTGGCTTGATTCATATAATTAATAGCTCAATGTCTATATCAAAAAGCATACCATAAAAACGCTCTTGAAACTTGCATTTAGAGGCTCATTCTAAACAAAAAAATCGTTACGCTACTAGCATATTAGTAACATAACGATTTAGGGCATTTCACCTTGATACAAGGAATAATATCATGATAAAACATTTACATTTTAATAAATTCCTTTTCAAATAAAGGCATTTCTATTTAGTTGGTGTTTCAAAAGCACTACCAATAGTGGCATCTTCCGGTAATACTAAAATTCCTTTTTCAGAAGGAGCATTAGGAATGGCTAATTCACGAGCTGAGCAAAGCATGCCGTAAGACTCAACACCACGTAAATTTCCTGCTTTAATGAGCATACCTGAAGGCATTACTGCACCAATTTTTGCAACCACTACCTTCTGACCTGCTTCTACATTAGGAGCACCACAAACAATTTGCAATGTCTCATCGCCTACATTTACGGAACAGATACTTAATTTATCAGCGTTTGGATGCTTGTCCTTTGTTTCCACATAACCCACCACAAATTTTGGAGAAAAGTCAACATCAAGGTTGATTGTAGCTCCATTTTTCTCGATGGCTGCAGTTAGTTGTGCTACTAGTTCTGGTGTCACTTCCACTAAGCCTCTTGCATCTGTTTGGATGTAGCTGCTTGCATTAAATAAATTAAACGCCTTTATTTCTCCTGTTTGTGCTTCTTTTAAAATAGCGATATCTCCAGCTCGTTCTACTACTGTTTTCACAATAGGCTCAGTTGCTAATTGAACTAGCAAGACATCTCCTACATGCTCTTTGTTGTAAAATACGTTCATTGTTTTTCTTGCTCCTTTTTCACTCTGTTTTTGGCTAAAATAAAGATTGGTTCTAGTTCCCCATCTTCATAAATAAAAGATAATGATGTGATCGGTACTATACCGACAGTAAAGAAATGCATCGTCATCTGTGCTAATACATCATACCCTGTTTCATTGCGAATATCACCTATAATTAACACATCTTGATGTGGCACAGACAATGTCATATCGCCTTCCACCAGTGCTCGCATGTCTGTCAAAAAACTCTCATTTAAAATACGGCTAGCATCGTAGCCATCATTCACATTGACAAAATAAAATAGATTACCTGCTACCTCATCCTTTTTATATGCGGTTGGTAATTGCTTTACTGAAAAGCGTGCCATTTCTCGAATTTGCTCTACCGTTAATTGTAATGCTTCTAGCATGGATTCATCAATAAAACGATAGGTTTTACCCAAATCGAGCGCATAAAAAATACGTGTCTCCGCTGTATGCTCAGTTGTAATAAACGCATGTCCTTCTTTAGATGCTTGGGGATAAGAAGTCGCACGTATAATAGGATAAATTTGTGTAGTCGTTTGAAAGCCTTGTTCTTTTTCTTGCTCCATCGCATTAAAAGTCTGCTCAATCGTATAGACAACTTCCTCAATCGCTGCCTCTTGCTTATCATTGTATTTTGCTAAGATACCAGGTAATGAGAGCTCCATTCCTTTGTCAATCGTCTTATGATTCAATCGTAATTTATCATGCTTTTTATCAAAATGAAATTCGTATTTCTCTTCATTCAATCGTTTTTTTAATAGCTCTATCAGTTGTTCTGATTTCAATTGCTTCATTTTTCTCACATCCTGACTTCAAAATGAAACGGCTCACATGTTTGTGAACCGTCTGTTCAATCCAATCTATTTACTTCATTTTAACCGAATGTACAATTTTCGTCATCTCACGCAAATTAGTTTCAATATGTTTGGTCTGAGAAATCGTTGTCATTTTCACGCCGCCGCTACTAACAATGAGCTCCATCTCATTTTTATCTTCCGTCTTTAGAACCGCAGTGAAGCCAAAACGACCATTCTTGTCATAAGTTAACTCTTCGATAATTTTGTCCGCTTCATTTTCTTTTAAAAGATTATAATAAAGTTTACTGTCTTGTGCTTCTTCATCATTAATAAAAAGAATATAGCTTTCTTTTCCTTTTGAAATCACAATATTATAAGCATCTGAACTGTCTTCAACTTTAAAGTTTGAAGGTAAGTATAATTTGATATCTCCAATTTTCTCCGTATGTTCTTCTGGCTCTTCAGCAAAAACCGTCTCCGTTAATTGGAGCCCATTCGCAATTTGGTCATCAATCGATTGATTACAGCCAGAAAGGACCAGAAGTAAAAGCATCAGGCCGATAGTTTTTAGCCAGGTAAACGACATGTTCCTCTTCCTTTCTCTGCTAACTTTTTTCTATTTTAAAAAAATTATTCATCAGATGCAACCTAACTGCATGCTGAATACTAATTCTATTTAACTATTTTTGTGAAAATGTGAACAAATATTGACCAACCAATAGTGATACAATATGCTCAAACATCATCTGTCGACTCACCAAACCTTGCGTAAAAATACCTACAGCACCTGCACCTTGACGAATATCTCGACGTTTTGTGTATTGCTCCATAATAGGGCCAAGTTCTCCACCACCTCTTATTTCCTGGGCAATTTCTTTTGGTAATATAATTTGTGCACCAGCAGCTGTGAAAATTGTTCCATCAGAAACTGTTAATGCACCCCAATTACAAACATACATTTCATCATCTATTTCAGTTACGCCACCCTCTAAGCCAAATGCGAATTGTGCACCTGTTGTGTTCATGGCGTTTTTTGCACGATTAATCGCCCCTAGTCTCGTTTCTTCATTACTTATTGGTTGATCTGACACTTCAGAAGCAGCTTTCACATGCGTAAAGATGGCATCTTCAAAATATTGTCGAGCAATTACTTCAACTGCCTCTGTCTTCGCTTTATTCATTGTCCCAATGGCTATATTCATCTAATCCCCACTTTCTTTCCATAGAAAAAGATGCCTCTAAAAGGCATCTTGTTAACTTCTTATACATTAGCGCGAATTGTCTCTAATGTCGAACGATCTGCTTTTTTCACTAATTCAACAATTAATGCCTTGGCAGCTGCGTAATCATCAATATGAATAATGGACGCTGACGTGTGAATATAGCGTGAGCAAACACCAATAACAGCGCTTGGAACACCATCATTTGCTGTATGTACTCGCCCTGCGTCAGTTCCTCCCTGAGATACAAAGTACTGGTAAGGAATATGATTTGATTCGGCAGTATCTAAAATAAATTCTCGCATACCACGATGTGTGACCATTGTGCGGTCTAAAATACGAAGTAATGTACCTTTGCCAAGCTGTCCAAATTGATTTTTTTCTCCCGACGTATCGTTGGCAGGAGAAGCATCTAATGCGAAGAATAAATCTGGTTTAATCATATTTGCTGATACTTGAGCACCACGTAAACCTACTTCCTCCATAACATTTGCGCCTGAATATAAATGCGATCCTAGTTTTTCATTTTGTACTTCTTTCATTAACTCAATCGCTAGACCACAGCCATAACGGTTATCCCAAGCCTTAGCCATAATTTTTTTCGGATTGGCCATTGGTGTAAATGGACAAATAGGAATGATAGATTGTCCTGGTCGAACACCCATACCCATTGCATCTTCTTTGTTGTCAGCGCCAACATCGATAAGCATATTTTTTATATCCATCGGCTTAGCACGTTCCGCATCTGTTAATAAATGCGGTGGAATAGATGAAACAACGCCAGGTATTGCGCCATTTTTTGTATAAACTTCTACACGCTGTGCAAGCATAACCTGGTTCCACCAGCCACCTAATGTTTGGAAACGGATCATGCCATTATCTGTAATAGAAGTAACCATAAATGCTACTTCATCCATATGTCCAGCAACCAACACTTTCGGCGCGTCAGCAACCTCACTGCGCTTGACACCAAAGATGCCCCCTAAATTATCTTGAACGATTTCATCCGAGTATTTTTCTAACTCAGAACGCATGAACGCACGTACAGCATGTTCATTCCCCGGAGCGCCTGGTAGTTCTGTTAATGTTTTAAATAATTGTAATGTTTCCTCATTCATGATGACTCTCTCCCCACGAAGTAGAATATTCTTCCTTGCCTATTGTAACACATTTATTTCCGAATTCGAAATATTGATACATTTCCTAAAACTGTTAAAGTGTGAACGTGCATTCACTCCATAGGCTATGCTAAAATATAGGTATAGAAAAAGGAGGAAAGATGTATGAAATTACGTGATTTTTTAATTGGTGTTGCAACTGGCTTAGCTGCCGCAGTCATTATTAAAGAAGCTAGTGAAAAAGTTTCTCCGTTCGTACCTGCAGGACAAGTACTTGAAAACATAAAAAGAGAGTTTAAAAAGGATGCACCGATTGACGGTTCTTGGATTTTTATGAAAACAGAAGATTTCACAAACGGTATTATGACTATCCCAGTATATCGCGGAGGAATCTCTCGTATGAATGAAGGGGAAATGCAGACTTTCGAGTTTGCTGCCGACGCACGCTCTGGTGTTGTCGTGGAACTAACAGAAGTTTAATCATGTATAGACAATAAGAAGCCATCTCCAATGAATGAGATGGCTTCTTATTGTTATTCGGATAAACCTTTATTATTAAAGTACTTTTTATACTTACGATAATAATTCAAGTTATTGAGCGTTAACTTCACCCAACGCTTCGTATTCATATCCTCATTAAAGTAAAGAGAGTTTGTATATTTGCCCTCACTAATTAATTTTTTTGCTTCTAGTTTAAGCTTTTCATTTGATGCATATTTGAATAATACGCCCTTAGGAATAATCATCCATAAATGTTTGTCCTGCACATATGTGACATCTTGCTCGATATTTAACATATGGTCATCAGCGACATACTTCATTAAATTATGACCACTTGCTGTTACATAGTAGCTAGAGCGACCATTACGTAAATTAATTTCAAATAGCTTATACTGCTTGTCTCGAATATCATATTTCATATCGAAATTTGCAAAGCCTGTATAACCGATATCCTCTAAGAAGAATCGTACTTGATCCATTAATTCTTTATCATAGGTTGTAACGATGGCTGCATAACTTCCGATTCCTTCAGGAGAATGTTCTTCTAGAATAGGATTACCTAGACACATCAGCTTTACTTTTCCATCTTTCCCTACGTAAGCATTTAACACACGCATATAAGAATCATCACCAGGAATAAATTCTTGGATAATCATAGTATCCTGATATGTTGAGCTATAAATCGCTTTTAATATGGCCGTTTTTTCCGCATCATCATGCGCAACAAATACTTTTTTCTTACCTGGGAATTTACATGCCCAATATTCTACAGAGTTTGAAGCTTTTAAAATAATAGGGTAATCAAATGGTGGTGTAAAGTTTTCATAGTTATCGGCTGTCACCGTTGTTGTACCTGGATATTTAAAATTATATTGATCACACATTTTATAGAAGTTTTCTTTCAATAAAATTTCATCCATCAACGATTCATCGATGTACGGTACAGTAAAATGCTCTTGTAACGCTGGCTTATTTTTAATAATCAGCTTAGCATAATCGTCTCCACATGCTAAAAGCAATAGTTTTTTATCAGCATATTTTTTTGCAACTTCTGCAAGTGCAGGTGCAAAAACATCTTGTTCATTTAAACGGTCTATTTCTTGAAATTGTAGGATATGGCTATCTTGAGTCGCTGTTAAATGAGAACGTCCTAAGACAAGTGGTTTAATACCATATGCTTCATAAAACGCGCGTGCCATACCATATGCATTCATATCTGATCCTAGTAAAACTGGTAAAAATGGTTGTTCAGTTGCCATGTTTATTTCAACTCTCTTTTGTATTTTAGTATCGTGTTAAGTGTATCATATTTTCTATCCTGTTCACGAACAAAAAAGCGAGGTAATTGACATTTTATATGTCAATTACCTCGGCCTTTGCTGGCGCTATTAAAATGTAATAACAGCTTGTCTACTACGTTCAAGCTTATTGACAATTTCTTTGCCCGTTTCATCCCATTTAATCATACGGTAATATGCATCGTGATAGAAAATAAAGCTATAGCTATTGGTAAGCGCCTCTTTTATAAGTCGCTCTTTGGCAAATACACTTGTCATTGGGTAATCATCATACGCTAATACCCATAATGGATTCTGGTGAGCATGTGTTGGCATAATATCCGCCATATGCAATAATACTTCACCATTTTGCGTTAGCTTGATAACAGCATGTCCCTCACTATGTCCACCTGTATGAATCATTTCGATCCCTGGTACCACTTCCAACGTATCTTCATAGGTTTCAACTAAGTGCTGCACTGGCTCCCAATTCTCTTTCCAATACGTATTTTTAGAGCGGATATTAGGATTACGCATTTCATCCCATTCAATTTTCGTAACAAAAATTTTGGCATTCGGAAAAGTTGGTACAAGTACATCCTCTTCCCATTGTGTTAAGCCACCAGCATGATCAAAATGTAAATGAGTCATTAACACTGCATCAATATCCGCTGTTGTTAACCCCAGTTCCTGTAAGCTTTCCGTTAATGAGGATTCCTCGGTTACACCAAAGTTTCGTAATTGTTTTTCGTTTAATTTATTAAAACCAACTCCTGTATCAATCAGGTAGTTTTTGCCCTCATATTGAATGAGAATGGGTTCTGTTGGTAATTCAATTTGATTTTTTTCATTGACTGGATATTTACGTGACCAAAGCGGCTTCGGTACAACACCAAACATTGCCCCGCCATCTAGGCACGTAACACCCCCGTTAAGCCATGTTAATGACATTTTGTGAAACTGTAACTGATCCATCCATATTCCCCCTACAATTTAATGATAAATTGTGATTCTAAGCGATAAATCGGCTGCCCTTTCGCAGAAAATTTCTCCTCATATTCCGTCATCACATTATCCTCTGGCATATTTGCATGTAGGTCGAGAGATACATACTTTAGTAACATACCATATTCAGACATACTGATTAAAGAATACTCGAACAGACCACGGTTATCCGTTTTAAAATGGACTTCCCCATTATCCACTAAAATCGACTCATATAATTTCAAAAAACCCTCGTGCGTTAAACGTCTTTTTGCATGACGTGTTTTTGGCCAAGGATCTGAGAAATTCAGGTATACACGTGATACATCATTTTTATCAAAGAATTTATATAAATCTGCGCCATTTACTTTTAGTAAGCGTAAATTCGCTGGAGATTTTGCCTCTAGCACTTTTTCTAGTGCACAAACAATCACACTATCATAAAGCTCAATGCCAATATAATTAATCGTTGGGTTTTGCAAAGCCATACCTGTAACAAATTGCCCTTTTCCAGAACCTACTTCAATATGGATAGGATTGTCATTTCCGAAAACAGACTGCCACTTTCCTTTAAAGTCTTCAGGATTTGGAATAATCACCTCTGGGTGATCTGTAATCATTTCCTCTGCCCAAGGCTTATTTCTTAATCTCAATGTTGTTCCTCATTTCTTTCTTGTGAAGTTATTGATTTTTTATAGTATAACGTATTCCCCTACAATTCGCATGAAATTATTGCACAATGATATTTTTAGGCATCTTTAGCAATAATCTGCCATGCATTTTGCTGTACTGTACAGTGTATAGGGATCCCTTGATTCACAACGCCCACGTAATTGCCATCCGTATGACAATCAACCTGATGAGCGCGTACACTCATATCAAAGTGTTGGCCCTGTAAAAAAGTAATTTCCTTAAATTTTGTATGCTTTTCAAAAAAAACAGTGATAAAAACAAATAATAATTTAATACGTGATATTCCATGGACAATCGTTATATCCACAAGGCCATCATCTGCTTTTGCAGCTGGTGATATTTTCATGCCTCCCCCGAAATAAGGCTGATTACTCATCGCTACAAACCATGCCTGCTGGAATTGCCATTCTTGTTCACCTGAACGAATCGTTACATCAAAACGCTCAAAGCGAAATAACCCTCTCATAACAGCTACAGCATAGGAAAGCTTTCCTAACCCAATTTTATTGAGATAAAATTTAAGACGAGATGTATTAATTGATTTTGTCACATAGGCATCGAAGCCTATACCCGCATTATTAACGAAAATTTCATTCCATTTATCACCGAGCTGAATAATTCCTGCATCCATCTGTGTATTGGCCATAGTGTTCCTTACATAGGCCTCTATTTGCCTCGCATGTTGAAAGCTTGGGAAAAAGCGGGCAAAATCATTGCCAGAGCCTGCTCGAACGACACCTATAATGACGTATTTATTATGTACAACACCACTAACTACCTCATGGATGGTGCCATCACCACCAACAACGACAAGTAACATGTGTTCTTGCTGTTGCTGAGCCCATTGTTTGGCTATTTCCTTTCCATGTCCTTCATATTCCGTAAAAGCTACTTGATAGGTGATCGTTAGTTGCTGTTGCAGCTGAAGCCAAACCCAAACCCTCTTGCCTTTCCCGTTTCCTGCTGCCTCATTGACAATAAATAATACCTGCATATATCAGTCCTCTGTTGGTTGTGGCGCTTGCTGCCAAATGTCTCGATTAAAGGAGGTTGTTTGGACAGTATTTAAAATTGTTTGAGCAGCCCGTATTTGCATATGCTTCATAGGAGAGGAAACTTTTCTCAACTGCTCTATCCATTCGTGGTAATTTCGACGATCAACAAAGCGAATCCCAAATGGTGCACCAGGATAATCAAAATAACCATTCCGAGTTAGCACAACTTTACGGATAGGCATATCTATATTCTCTTGTTTAAATAATTGCGATAGCACCGATTCCATCCGCCCTAAATTAATTGTTGGATTCAGTACTTTAACGTCCTTAGTTCCCACTTTCTTCATCCAGAAGCGATCACTCCCACCTACATAGACAGCTTGATTTTCAGCTTCTAACACCGTAATACAAATACATTCTGTTGGTGACATGAGTACTACATCAAGCTCAATAGGGGCTTTTCTTATTTGTAGAATAGGATAATAAAACAACAAATAGTTATCTGGTAACGTTTGCAATAATGTACGTAGTAAAGAGTCACGCATGAAACGAGGATCTACATATGATTTTTCACGTAATGTTGAACTAGCCCATTTCATTTGAAAATGGAAAAATTGATCGATAAACATTCGTTTCAGCTCATGGATGGATTGTGGTGCAAACACAATTTTAGGTTCAAATGTGAGCGTCGTTTCTTCTTCTGGAATGGTATCTTCATCACTGACAAGCTCGTTGGATATTTCTAGTTTTTCAACATCCTCAGTTGCTTCCTTTTGGCGGCCAGCAAAGATTTTTTTGAAGAAGGAAAACCGTTCCTTTTCTTCGAAGGCATTTGTTTCTGCCTCATTGTCGTCATGTTGCCATTCGCTTATATCCTCTCCCAATTCCCACTGACGCTTAATGCGCTCCCACTGACTTTTCTTTAAGCGCACAAATTGAGTTGGATATCTCGCTAAATCAATTTGATAGCGTGAAATATAATCTTGTAATTTCACCAATTGTGCCATGTAAAGGTCACTCCATTCTTACTCACCATATCTATATTTCTTTTTATCTTGATTCAGCAATTGTTTTTTGTACTAAAAGCGTGTGTTCAAACGCTCGCTGAAATAGGGAGAACACTGTCAAAAAGCATCATGCCCTGAAGCAATGACGACTTGATCTACTCCATGTTGTCCCGAATTCCCCGACGAATGTTACAACCTTTAAGAGAAGATAGTTAACTGCTATCACAGCACAGGATGGCTTGAGGTTAACTTCTTACTTGCAGGCTTGAAAAAATTTAGACACTATTACACCGAGGCATCATGGATTACGATTGCTTTAGTAGAAAAAGAGGCAATTGTATACATTACATCGACATTTGTTCTACGAATTTCAATCTGTAAAATTATTCTTTCCTATCCTTTTTATTTTACATGACGACACTCAACATTACATCCATAAAAAAGAGAACTATCCTTATTGGTAGTTCTCTAAAATGTTTTTTATTTTGTATTTGAAGAAAGTGGTAATTTCGCTTCAAAAGCTTGTTGCAATTGACGTGTCCAGTCTCCTGGTACACCAGCACCAATTTGGTTTCCATCAACATCCACTACAGGCGTCACTTCAGAAGATACAGACGAAACAATGATTTCATCCATCGTTAATAAATCCGCTTTTGTCATCGGCTCTTCCACGACAGGTAAATTAATTTCCTCTGCACATTTTAAAATGACTTGACGGGTAATGCCATTTAAAATGAAGTTATTCGCTGGATGTGTATAAAGCTTGCCGTCTTTAATACCATAAACATTCGCTGATGAGCATTCTGTCACGATATCCCCACGATGTAATATCGCTTCATAGCAACCTTTTTCAGCAGCCTCTTGCTTTGCTAATACGGCACCAAGTAGGTTTAAAGATTTGATATCACAGCGTAACCAACGAATATCCTCAACAAAAGTAGCCTTTACCCCTTTTTCAAAGTTTTCATATGCACGTTCACCCTCTTTAACATTACCAGTTAATACAGCTGGAACACTCGCATCTGGGAAAACATGATTACGGGCATTAGCACCACGTGTAATTTGGAAGTATACATGCCCTGTATCTAGATTATTTTTTTCAATTAGCTCATGTAATAATTTGTGTAAAACGTCCTTTGTATAAGGAATAACAAGACGAATTTTTTCGGCGCTTGCATAGAAACGATCAATATGCTCTTGTGCTGTAAACATATTTCCGTTATAAACTTTGATTACCTCATAAATGCCGTCACCGAATTGATAACCTCGGTCTTCTGGAGATATCACAATCGATCCTTCTTCAACAATTTGATCATTCCATAATGAATATGCCATGTTTTGTTCATCCTTTTCGTCTTTTAGTTATTTTTTTCCTGCAAGTTCAACAATTGCTTCAGCATAAATTGCTGCAGCTTTAACGAGATTTTCAACGACAACAAACTCATCTGCACGATGCGCTACATCTGGCTCTCCCGGAAACAGCATGCCAAATGCCACACCTTTTTTCATCACACGTGCATACGTCCCACCACCTGTCGATAATAGAGGTGTTTCTCTATCACCCGTTTGGCGTCTATAAATAGCTGCTAATGTTTGGATAAATGGATCATCTTCACTGACATAATGCGGTTTGGAGTCGTCTTGAATATCTAGTGAGAACCCTTTTTCCACCGTTAAGCGTTGAGCCGCCGTTATTTTTTCATCGAATGGGTAGGACACAGAATAGCGCATACTAATTACTAAACTGCCACCTTTATGAACATCATAGCTGACGATACCTGGATTTAATGTAGTTTTTCCTGACATTGCATCCTCAAACTGTAGCGCAAGCTGATGGCCGTAATGATCCTGATAAAAAACATGTGCGATAAAGTCAACAAATTGTTTACTTGCCTCTGTCGTCAACTCTTGTTGTAAAAATGCTGCAAGATAAACAGCTGCATTAACACCTTTTTCTGGTTCCATTGCATGGGCTGCTTTACCTTTGATAGTTATTATATAGCGAGAGTCCTCCATTAATAAAGAGCCATCTAGCTGATTTTTGCTTAAAAATGTTTGAAAATTCTGTTCGAATGGCTCGGAGACATGCTGAATTGTTGCTTTCGCAAAATCAGGTACCATATTTGGGCGCTTTCCTGCATTAAATAGTAGTAGTTGTTCTTTCGTTGCATCACCTATTTTATTTTGAGAGAACACAAGCTCGGCAATGCCTTTTTCCGCATTGATGAGCGGGAAATCCGCATCTGGTGCAAAACCAATTGTCGGCATTTCCTCTTGTTTAAAATAGTGGTCGACACAGCGGAATCCTGTTTCTTCATCCGTACCAATAATCATTCGTACTCTTTTTTCTAATGGAATACCAGCTTCTTTCACAAGCTTCATAGCCATCCATGCCGCAATCGTAGGACCTTTATCGTCAATCGCACCACGTGCATATAACTTACCGTCTGCTACTGTACCGCTGAATGGTGGGTATGTCCAGTCAGCTTCGTCTCCAACCGGTACAACATCAACATGACATAAAATACCAAGTAATTCTTCACCTGAACCCATTTCAATATGCCCAGCATAATTATCAACATTTTTCGTTTGTAAGCCTTCGTTCTGACCTTTTGCTAGTAACCATTCAAGCGCTTGAAGTGGACCATCTCCAAATGGTACTTCAGTAGTTATTGTATCCTCATCAAGAACACTATTAATTTGCACAAGCTCCTGTAACTCTTGTATCAATTCATCTTGCCTTTCTTTTGCAGCCTGTAACCAATCCATACCATATACCTCCTTCAAAGTATCAACATTATTCTACACCTTACAACATATATGACAATCAGCTTTCTGACAACTATTTTCAGTAACTTCTACTGACACTACCACATATAGCATGTTTTTCACGTATTCCCACAAAATACAGTATAAAATTTATGTTTCAAATGTAAATTTCTCTTGCATTCACTAGAAAATTAAGTAGTTTTTCTATATAATGAAGTTATCAGAATAATTGTTCTGACTATAAAATTAGAAAAGGGGATGTCTAAGGCAGCTACTTATTAGCCTAAGTGCACTCCGCACATATTGTCGTCCGCTAGTCTTTGCCAAGAGAATTAAGATGAAGGAGTGGTTCATTTAATGAAACCAACTACTGATCGAATGCTTAATCGTATTAAAGACGTGTACATGTTTATTTTAGACAAAGGAACCGTGTCTACACAGGATTTAGTCGAAGAGTTTAGTATCACTCCTCGCACCGTTCAAAGAGATTTGAACGTGTTAGCCTTTAACGATTTGGTAATGAGTCCAAGTCGAGGCAAATGGACAACGACGAAGAAAAAAGTAAAAATGACGTCTTAGTTTTACGTTTTGTACGTAAAGCATTGTGTATGGAAAAAGAATGACCTTTCGTCGGGGTCATTCTTTTTTGTCGTTATAAGCGTATTAGATTTTTTTATGGCTTATTGGAAGGGCCAGTCATTTCACTATTGTGCATTCAAAACATACCCTTTATGCTCCATACTTACAGAAAAATTTCCCTATGTGCTCCTTCAAGATTATTTTGACTATTTACAGTTGCTTAACAATCCGTTAAACTCGAAACATTCTAAATGTTGAGAGGAGGATTTTATTTGAAATTGTCAACGTACTTTCATCCATTAGTTTGGATTATCTTAGGCGGAACAATATTTACACGTATTGCAAGCTTTATGGCAATGCCTTTTTTAGCTATTTATCTACATAATGAAATTCAAGCCTCCCCTTTACAAATTGGGTTGACGATTGGAATTGCGCCACTTATTTCCACTATTGGTGGATTTTTTGGTGGTTATCTAACAGATCGCTTTGGTCGAAAAAGTGTTATTTTACTAACGATTATTGTTTGGAGCCTTGTATTTTTCGGCTTTGCAACTGTTCATACCGTATGGCTCTTTGTCCTATTCAATGCCTTGAATGGTCTTTGTCGTTCATTTTTTGAACCTTCCACACAGGCATTAATGATTGATTTTACACCTGCTGATAAACGAAAAAGACTATTTTCGTTACGTTATACAGCCATTAATATTGCAGCGGTCATCGGCCCTATTATCGGTGTGTACATCTCACAGCTATCAAGTCCAAGTATCCCCTTTATGCTGACAGGTATTATGTATATCATTTATGCTGTATTTTTATTTTTCGTGTTAAACCGTTATCAAATGCAACAACCTAAAGCTGTCACTCAAACAAAAATACTAAGTACATTCACAATTTTATTAACAAATCGTGTACTACTTAGCTTTATTTTAGGTGCCATCCTAATCAATATAGGATACTCTCAATTTGATTCTACATTACCACAAATCATTGAATTAAAAATCGAGGAAGGTGCGAAACTTTATTCGCTATTAATCTCTCTCAATGCAGCGGTTGTCTTATTATTACAATTACCAATAAGCATTGTATCAGAGCGGTTTTCATCGTCCGCAACATTATTGGTAGGTATACTGTTCTTTGCAATTGGTCTATTTTTATTCGGATTCTCCAATAATTATACGCTCTATATCATCGCCATGATTATTTTTACAATAGGTGAGATTTTTGCCTTCCCAACAATGAATGTTATGATTGATGAAATTGCACCAGATACACAAAAAGCAACTTATTTGGGCGCTGCGCAATTTAAAAATTTAGGCGGCTTTATTGGACCCATAATAGGTGGTTGGTTATTGACTCATTATATGAATGCTATGTTTGCTGTCATCGCCATTCTTGTATTATGTAGTTGTTTCTTTTATAGATCCAAAACGACAACGCATTAAAAAACGCTCCATTGCTATCATTGGCTAATGATAGAATGGAGCGTTTTTTTAAATACTATAGTCTTCGTCAGCAGCGACCTCAGCATAACTAGAATATTGATCTTTACCTGCATTTTTAGATTGATATAGTGCCTTATCCGCCCGTTCAAATAAGCTCATTTCTGTCTCTTCAACATGATGATAAATGGCGCCACCCATGCTGACAGATAATACGGACCATTTTTCACTAGCATATCCCTCATATTTTACGGTTCTGATTTGAGTCAAAATGGCCTCTGCAATTTGTTGCATCTGTTGTTCTGTCGTATCGTACAAGACAATAGCAAATTCATCTTCACCGAATCTCACGACAAAGCCATTGTTTTTCACTACATGCTTTAAAATCATGGCTGTTTCAATCAGGATACGATCCCCTTCCACATGCCCAAATTGATCATTTACTTGCTTAAAATTATCCAAGTCGATTAACAACAAACCAGGCACATTCATTTTTCGTTTTTTTAATAAATTGTCAAACTTCCGAATATAGGTAGCACGATTATAGACACCCGTTAACGGATCGAATGTGGCAAGATAGATTGTTTTAGATAAAATTTTATTGATGACTAATAGCATAATAAATGCTGTTAGCAAGGCAATGGATAGTAAAATCCAAAATTGTTTTGTATTTTTTTGGAGCGCTTCTATTTTAGTAGAATTGACAAATTTCACATAAACAAGCCTTTTTGAAGACTCCCCTCTCACTGTCTCTGCTTCATAAGGCAAAAAAAGATGCGTTTCTATATAACCATGATGTAATGCTTTTTGAAATTCAACTGGCTCCATTTTTTTCTTCGCTAGCTCAAAATATTGCTGAAATTGTTTGGATTGATCTCGCACGGTGATCTTCTTCAATCTAGAATCATCAAAAAAAACTCCACCGGCGTTAATGATTTGCACTTCTACTAAATCCTCGTATTTAGCAATTAAGGATTCTGCGGTTTTCTCAAAATTAAAGGTTTGAAAGACTGGATCATTCAGTAAGTCTATGCCTAACTCAAGCAGATATTTCTTATCATGCGTTGCCAAATAGCCGAACTTTCGGTATTCTCCTGTCGTTGTCGAAATATCTATTCCATCTGTATAAAACTCACCACTAGCACGCCGCTCATCCAATAATGCCGAAAAACGCTGACAGCAGCTCGAAAAATCCAAACCAATATCTTTCTCAAATGTCGTGTAAATCACCTTGTTGGATTGATCTACTATGTAAATATCCATACCATGCTTCTGTTTCTTCTGTTGCAAATCCCAAGTTTCAATAGCAGGATTTTTGCGATAATCGTTTTGTAATTTTCTAAGTTCCTGTTCCATATTATCTGACATATTTTTATCAAAATAAAAATGAGCATTATCGATCGTTTGCATATCTGTCAGAATATGATTTTCAATTAATACTTTATTCATGGCCACTTGCTTCTCGATATCTGCCACTAGTATTTGTCTGTTGACATATGAAATGACAGCAACGAGTATGACTGCAAAAGCTATTAAAGATAGTAATAATTTTATACGCAGGTTCTTCATATATTTGTCCTCTACCTATTTTCACCATCATATTTTAAAAACTTTAGATAATGATAAGCTACATGAGTACATCACAGTAACTCATTCATATTATACCGTTACTGTCATCATACTGTATATAAAAAATCCCCGATGCTATAGTAGCACCGAGGATTGTGTTAATGATTGTTTTGTAAGCTGGCTAGCTCTTCTGCAGTTAGTTCACGATATTCACCTAATGCCAGCTTATCATCTAGGTGAAGATTCCCCATAGACAACCGCTTTAAATACGTTACACGTTTACCCACAGCCTCAAACATTCGTTTCACCTGATGAAATTTGCCTTCCTGAATTGTCAGCTCTATTTCTGATTGCTGTGCAGATTGTAGAATCACAAGCTTTCCAGGCTTTGTAACGTAGCCATCATCTAATTCCACGCCATGCGCAAATTTCTCGACATCTTCTTCCGTCACAACGCCCTCAATCTGTGCAAAATAAACCTTTGGCACATGTTTTTTCGGAGACAATAAATTATGGGCCAGCAAACCGTCATTGGTTAATAACAGTAACCCTTCTGTATCTTTGTCCAGCCGTCCAACTGGGAAAGGTTGAAAATGCTGATGCAATGGCTCTAATAATTCAATCACCGTTTCGTCTCTTAAATCTTCTGTTGCAGAAATAACATCAGGTGGCTTATTCATCATAAAATAGACAAACTCTGTATAAACAACGCGCTCTCCAAACACTGATACAATCTGCTGTTCTGGGTCTACATGTAGCGCTGCGTCTTTAACATAAGCACCATCCACTGTGACAGCCTTTTGCTTTAATAGCTGCTTCACTTCTTTACGGGAACCATACCCCATATTCGCTAGTAATTTATCTAAACGCATAGTACCACTCCTATTTCATTCCCAGTTTGCTCATAATGCGCGTTAATCGTTCACCCAATAACTTTTGTGCCAAACCTAAGCGCAGTGATAAAAAGCCGTAAACAGCCACACCAACACCCGCACAAATAATAGAGAATAGTAATGCTGAGAATTTACTATCTACTGGGCCCATAAGCAATTCCAATAATTTATGCACAACGAGCACGCTAATTGCCATTGCCATTGTCAATAAAGCAATCAACATAACACGACGAACAACCATTTCTGATCGATAATTCAATGTTTTTCGTAGCACAAGGATATTGATAAGAATCGATACACTATAGCCAATTGCAGTTGCCACAATGGCACCATCTGCCTCCAGCCAACGAATGAATGGAATATTTAACGCTAGCTTAACGAATATCCCTGATAATAAGCTGAAGACAATCCACTTTTGAAAATCAATCCCTTGTAACAACGCTGCTGTTACTTGGAATAATGCAAATAAAATCGCAACTGGTGCATAATGCGCTAATATAGTAGCACCCATTTCACTTTCTGAATAAAGCATGAAGTAGATTTCATTAGCTAAAAGAGAAATACCTACTACAGCTGGCAATGTAATAAAAATTAAAATTTGATAGGTTTTATCCATCGCATGGCGTAGCGATAAATACTCACCCTGTGTGTAATATTTTGTAATCGTCGGTACTAATGCCATTGAAAAGCCTGTCGCTAGCATGACCGGAATGATGACAACCTTATGTGTCATAAAGTTTATCATCGATAAATAAGTATCTGTCACTTCTGCTAAACCAATGGAAGTCATCGCCCCATTAAATGTAAGCATGTCAACTAATTGGAATAACGGGTTGGCTACTCCAACAAACACCATTGGTATGGAATAGGTAATCACTTCTTTATAAATATTGTACATCGGTAGCTGTGTAGACGTCACACTTTGGCTACGTAATAAGTTGAATTCAGGCTGATATTTTTTCCAGTAGTAATAAAGAACACCTAATCCACCGATTGCCCCAATAAAGGCAGCAAACACAGCAAACGAAATCGCTGTCTCTGGCTTCCCTTTGAACACCACAACGACTAAGAAAGAACCACCAAGTAACACAACAATTCGCACAATTTGTTCTACCAATTGAGAAACTGCCGTAGGCTCCATTTTGTCATAGCCTTGGAAGAAGCCGCGCCATAGACTCATAAATGGTACGACGATTAAGGCAAAGCTGACCCAGCGAATCACCGAAGCAATTTGTTCAACCGTAAAGACTTGTTCCTCACTTTTAATAACTAGCCCTGCTATCGGCGTTGCAAGCAGGAAGAGTGCGATAAATGCCCCGAAGCCTGTTACCATCATAATGAGTATGCCCGATTTCATCAGCTTGCGACCTGATTGATAGTCTCCCATTGCATTATACTTGGAGACAAATTTAGAGACGGCTATTGGCGCACCTGAAATAGCTATTGCCAACATAATAGAATAGGGAATATATGCATACTGATAAAGCGCAATGTTCTTTTCGCCAACAATTGCATAAAACGGAAAAATATAAATTAATCCGAGTACCTTCGATAAAAACATCCCCAGTGTTAATATCGCAGTACCTTTCATTAAATTGGACATCATACCCATCCATTCATTGTAAAATCAATATTAATATCGTAACACTTCAAGGATACTTATAAAACATTTTCGTTTCTGTTACTTCAAAGAAACCAACATGCAAGCGCTATCACCTTGTGAATAGCATAAGTAAACCAACTGTAATCTTAACATATTTATAGGAAATGAGACGCATAAATACACCAAAAAGTTCATTCAAAAATACCTGATGAAAAAAGACCTTAAAATAATCGGTGAGGAATGGAACATCCCCACCGATTAACCGTATTTCTTATACCATGTCCACAAAGAACTTTTTATACCACACTAGGAATACATAAACCGTCCAAATATATCGACCGCGATTTGCTTTCCCTTCATAGTGCTCATCTAGATAGCCCACTAATTGTTTTGTATCAAAGAATTCATTCGCAAAGTCCGTTGTAAACATTTCTTTGACCATGCTGTAATACTTTTCTTCACGTAACCAGTGACGAATTGGCACTGGGAAACCAAGTTTTGGCCGTTTCGCCCATTCCTCTGGTAATTCTTGATGTGCCGCTTGACGTAAAACATATTTTGTATCAATGTCATTGACACGATATCTAGATGGAATATTTTTCGCTAATTCCATAACTTCTTTATCTAAAAATGGTACACGTAATTCAATTGAATGAGCCATACTCATTTTATCTGCTTTTAATAAAATGTCACCAGGCATCCAAAGGTTTAGATCTAGGTATTGCATTTTTGTCACATCGTCATCACCAGGCACTTCATCATAAATACGTTTTGTAATCGATTTTACAGATGGCGCATTTTTATAAGCTGGTTTTAAAACATTAATGGCATCTACTTCATCCCACACGACTGCTTCTCCAATAAAACGCTCTTCTACCGTTTGAGCACCTTTAATAAGGAAGTTCGTATATTGATTTTTCGGTAGGGCTTCTGCCATTCCTCGTAATGTTTTACGAAGACCTAATGGTAGTTTTTCGTATTTTTGCATTTTCCCTGAGTTTTGATACCAAGCATAGCCACCAAAAATTTCATCTGCGCCTTCACCTGATAGCACAACTGTTACATCTTTTGATGCAAGCTCTGAAAGGAAGTAAAGTGGCACTGAAGATGGATTGGACTGTGGCTCATCCATATGCCATTGAATTTTAGGAAGAGCTTCAAAGCACTCATCCGCTGTAATATATCTACGTTCATTTTGAATATTCAACGTATCTGATAAATCTTTTGCAAGATTTGTCTCATTGAACATATCTTCATAGTCAGCAAATCCTACTGAGAAGGATTTATCTGGGCGTAATAAAGAAGTAATATAACTAGAGTCAATACCACCAGATAAGAATGAACCAACTTTTACATCACTAATTTTATGAGCTTCTACAGACTCTTTAACCGTTGACTGAATTTCTTCGATATATTTTTCAATCGGTGCGTCTTTTGCATGGAATTTTTTATCCCAATATTGCACAATTTGCTTTTGTCCATTTTGAATCAGCATATAGTGTGCAGGTGGTAATTTAAAGACACCTTTAAAGAAGGTTTCATCCATTGAAGAATATTGGAATGTTAAGTATGGGCGTATCGCCTGTTTATTTAATTCTTTAATAAATGAAGGATGTGGTAAAAACGATTTTATTTCAGAACCGAAAATAAATGTACCATCTGTTGTATACTCAGAATAGTACAATGGTTTAATACCAAAACCATCACGTGCAATAAATTGTAAATCATTCTTTTTATCCCAAATACAGAAGGCAAACATCCCACGTAGTTTTTTCACAAAATCTACGCCATATTCTACATAGCCATAAATAATGACTTCACTATCTGACTGTGTTTTAAACGTATGACCTTTTTCAATAAGATCTGCACGTAACTCTTGGAAGTTGAAAATTTCCCCATTAAATACAAGCACAATATTGCCGTCTTCACTATATAATGGTTGATTTGCTACTTCTGATAAGTCAATAATACTTAATCGACGGAAACCTAACGTTACTTTATCGTCACTATGAATACCGCCGCTATCTGGTCCGCGGTGAATAATTGTATTCATCATATTTTCTATTGTTTGATGATGATCAATCACATTTGTTCCATTAATATAACCAATAAATCCGCACATTCTATTTTTCACCTCATAATTTAGTGCATAACCTTTACCATAATAGCATGAAAAGACGTTCATTTCATGCTGACAATGCTAATAAAGGAAAACTTTCATCGAAACAATTGTATAACAAAGATTCATGTGTTTCATTCTACTATAAACACTCTTCATCACGAAAGATGAGATAAGGAATTATAAAACACTTTTCTATTATTTTCAATGTCCAAGAAAACCCCTCTCTATATAGACTTCATGTATAATAGGAAAGATTCCTAATTTGAACAGAAAGTGAGTTTCTAACTATGTATGATGTAATCGTGATCGGTGGTGGCCCATCTGGTTTAATGGCGGCGATTGCTGCCGGAGAGCGTAAAAAGAAAGTGTTATTGTTAGAAAAAGGCGCAAAACTTGGCAAGAAATTAGCCATCTCTGGCGGTGGACGTTGTAATGTTACTAATCGTTTACCTGTCGAAGAAATAGTTAAGCATATACCTGGCAATGGTCGTTTTCTTTATAGTCCATTTACAGTTTATAATAACGAAGATATTATCGCATTTTTTGAAGGGCTTGGTGTCGCCCTAAAAGAAGAGGACCACGGCAGAATGTTCCCTGTATCCAATCGGGCACAAGATGTAGTTGATACACTAATTCGTCAGCTTCAACGACTACATATTGAAGTTCGTTTACACACAGCCGTCAGTAAGCTTCTGATGGACGAAAATAAAATTTTGGGTGTACGTCTTGCGGATGGCTCCGAAGTCCGTAGTCAAGCAGTCATTGTAGCAGTTGGTGGCAAGGCGGTCCCACAAACCGGTTCAACAGGTGATGGCTATCCTTGGGCAGAGCGTGCTGGTCATACAATCACGACGCTCTTCCCAACAGAGGTGCCTGTTCTATCAAAAGAGGACTTTATCCAAGCGCGTGAGCTTCAAGGTCTAGCATTGCGTGATGTCGCTGTCTCTGTGCTCAACAAAAAAGGCAAGACACTTGTCACACATCAAATGGATATGCTCTTTACCCATTTTGGCTTGAGTGGTCCCGCTGTTTTACGCTGTAGTCAGTTCGTTGTGAAAGAATTAATGAAAACAGGCTATGAACCAGTGACAATACGTATTCAGACACTGCCTCATTATAATGAAGAAACATGTCTGCAATATTTAAATAAACTAATCAAGGAAGATCCAAAAAAGGCTGTGAAAAATGTCTGGAAAGGCATTGCACCAGAACGGTGGCTCTTATTCTTATGTGAGCGAGCAAATATCGATGTCCAATCAACAGGTGCTGAGTTATCCCAAGAGAAAATTCGTCAATTAGCACATTTATTAGTCAATTTCACATTAAAAGTGAGCGGCACACAGTCACTTGACAAAGCGTTTGTTACGGGCGGTGGTGTCTCTGTAAAAGAAATCGAGCCAAAAACAATGGCATCAAAGAAAAAAGAAGGTTTATTCTTCTGTGGAGAAATTCTTGATATTCATGGCTATACAGGGGGCTATAATATTACCTCTGCGCTCGTAACGGGACGTATTGCAGGAATGCATGCTGCATTATAATAGAAGAGAAAGACCTTTTGGCAAGGCAAGGGATTGATTTCCGTTCAAGGGGCGTCCGATAAGCCGCCTCCACCATGTTTCTTTATCTTTCATATAGCTGTTGCAATCGAATAGCCCTTTATTTGTATAATGAGAGAAAGAACAGGCTCTTACTTTCAATGTGGAGAAGTGTTTAGTTACAACACGCTTTCATAAATGCGTAGTGAACACCTTCACTTTATTTAAAAACCTTTGCTAAAAAGTTAAATATTTGTGGGTTGAGGTGGCAGGCTACTTGACTCCCATGGGATAGCGAGACAGTTGAAACCCTACACCGAGCGGTAGCGGAGTAAGCGGCTCGGCGCTCGCCTACAGGAAAGTAAGTAGCCAGCAACGGAAATCCATTTTCATCTTTCACAAAAATGCTATTGATTGCTTTGTTTTTCAACACTATGAAAAAGCGTGTCCAAGAAAAACGGACACGCTCTTTTTAGCTTTCACTAGACATATAAACTTCTTCAAACGGCTGGATAATGACAAAGCCTTCACCTGAAAATGCCATTTGAATGGATTCGCCACTGCCACGACCGATAAATGTACGGAAGCTGATATCTGTTTTAAACTCAGGTGTTAAATTTCCTGACCATGCAACGGTAGCATGTGGATCAGTATAAACTGTTTCACCTGGTTTCACTAATAATGTCAATGGTTCAAAATGTGTTGTAATGGCCACTTTCCCTGTTCCTTGTAGTGTCACATTGAATAAACCACCTGACATGATGCCAGCCATTTTACGCATTAAGCGTATATCCCATTCAATACTAGGCTCAAAGGCAAGTAAATCATTTCCGTTTACACAAATACTATCATTTTTCAAATCAAAAACCGTTACTTTCTTTCCTTGGTCTGCTAAATAAAGTCTTCCCTTTCCACTTGCTTTCATCAATTGCGTGCCTTCACCTGTTAAAGCCTTCTTAAACATCTTACCAAGACCATGCTCCAGCACACGCTCACGTTCAAATTTAATATCACCCGTATAGGAAATCATTGCACCCATTTTTGACCATACTTCACCGTTTAGATTCACTTCTAATACTCGTTCAGTTTCCAATTCAAAATAATCATTCTCATTGTCATCTTGCTGTGTTTTATGAACAAATTCATCTAAAGAAAATTTCCCCAAGATTCATCCCTCCTAATTACCTTATATACGTGTACTATTGAGAAAAGATTCAAATTTTAGCGGATTGTCCCTGATTGTGCATTTCGTTACAAAATTTCTCTTTTAATAATAAAATCACTTCATTTCCAGTCATGTTATTGACATCAAATATATACTGTTATACATTAAATGAAGAAACGATAATTGTTATATAACAATCGCTACAAAAAAATAACTATATAAGTGCCATGTGCGAAATGACACTTATATAGTTCCTGTCTCAATTGAAAGTTCACTTTATTGAGTAGCGGAGACATCTCCAACATTTTGTGCTGCTTTTAAAGCAGTTTGTTTACGTACATCTGCACGTAGTGTTAACGAAATAATTAATGAAGCTGCGATTAACCCAGCAAATACATAGAACACAGGAATATAGCTTCCGTAAGCATTTTTAATTGTACTTACTAACAACGGTCCGAAAATACCACCTAATGACCAAGTTGTTAATAAATAGCCATGAATAACGCCAAGTTGCTTTGTACCAAATAGATCACTAGCAAATGCAGGTAAATTCGAGAATCCACCACCGTAGCAACTAACAACTAAGAAAATAAGTGCTTGGAAAATAATTACGTTTGTTGTATGTGGTAGGACAATAAATGTAATTAATTGTGCTGTAAAGAAAATAACAAAAACGTTTGAACGACCAATATAATCAGACACAGCGGCCCAAATTAAACGACCACCACCATTAAATAGCCCCATTATTCCTACCATTGCAGCAGCACCAGCAACTGATAGACCAACAATCTCCTGTGCCATCGGAGAGGCAACAGATATCATCATAATCCCCGCAGTTACATTGACTAAATGCATGGACCATAGCATCCAGAAATGCTTTGTTTTGACAGCCTCACGCGCTGACATCACTGCTAAATCTTTCTTTACTACTTCTTTGCCTTTATCGGCAGCTGCCTTCATATTCGCTGGCATATAACCAGGCTTAGGCGGCGCTATATATGAAGCCCCTAAAATCATTAACGTGAAATAACTTGCCCCTAAAATAAAATACGTTGTAGAAATGCCAACTGCCTCCATTAAGTTGGCTGCGACTGGCGCTGTAATTAATGCACCAGATCCAAATCCAAGTACGGCCATACCTGTTGCTAGACCACGGCGATCTGGGAACCATTTTACAAGTGTTGATACAGGGGCTATATAACCAATCCCCATACCTAACCCACTAAGAACACCATATGTTAACCAGTACATGACAACAGAATCCATTGAAATCGCTACACCCGCACCAGCTTGTCCTGCTCCAAATAAGACAGCTGCTACCATCGCCGATTTACGTGGCCCCATTTTTTCTACTAAGCTACCAAATAATGCGGCAGAGAAACCTGCAAGCCCCATCATAATGGTAAAGGCAACCGTTACCTTTGTTTCACTCCATCCCATTTCTGTGACAATCGGTAGCTTATATACACTGTATGCATAGGCTCCACCGATTGAAAGGTGAATAGCGATTGCAGATAATGCAATTAACCATCTATTTTTATTCATAAATTCTCATTTCTCCCCTCTTTTGCTACCTGTGAAAATTCTATGAACGTCCATGTAAAACAATTTACCACTTAGAATTATTCAAATGCAAGATGTTTTTCTAAAAAATATTATTTCTCCAAAAAGTATTTTGTTTTTTTATTAATGATTTTTATCACATAAGCCTTACAGTCTCTAAGTATAAATTCGTTTTTCCTACAAAAAACATGACAGCTTTTAGCTAATATTACTTTTCTACTCTATTATCCTAGGTATCATTAATTATATTAATATAATCATTTTTGTGCATAACTTCACATTCTGATGTTGTATACGTCTTATTTTACCAACAATATTTTTATGCTTATTTCTCTAAAAAGGAAGCAGATCAAATTAATGAATAATAGAAATTTTTAGAACAAAAGAGAATTTCACCATATAAATGTACGAAATTTTAATTTTTAGAAGTAGCAATAAAAATTAAAAATCAATTCTGTTTTTACTTAAACTTTCAAAAAAATAATTTATTGACAATACAGAGTATGCATATTTTATAAATAGCTTTCAATCGCTCCCTATTTTTATTATTCAAATATACATTTTTATTTCAGGAAATTGAATATTAATGGCAACTAAACAAAATCAATTGCTTCTTATAGAATACAATTAATCTGGAACAAGACGATTTTCGAAGTCATATTGTTTTTGTAAAAAAATAAAACAAGCGCTACAAAAAACAGCATGTTAGAAGCTACCTCTAACATACTGTACAGAAAAATACATTTTTTAATTTGTTTTTCCTTTCATAAAAAGCATAACTTTTATTTCTTTATAATAAATACATAGCAAAATCCCTAGTAAAATCAGTAAGGAGCCATAAATTTGGACACTGGTAGGAAATTGCTTTAAAAAAATCGCACTCAACAGCATGGCAATAGCTGGCTCAAAATTCAATAACAGCGAAGCATTCGTCGAGCCTATTTCCTTCATTTTTTGATTCCACATTAAATTACTAACCCCATGAATAACGATTGCTGATAAAACTAGCAAAATCCAATAGGGGTATGTTACTTGCCAATTTGTTTGCGGCAATATAGTAAAAGAAAATGGTATAAGCATCAGTAAGCCAATTAGATTTGTATAAAAGGTGATGGACTGAGCTGACATTTTTAGACTAAGATGATTCACAATAATAAGAAATAAGGAAAAGCTTAGCATTGTAATTAAACTTAGCACCTCTCCCTTACCAATAGAAATGGTGATGAGGGCTCCTTTTGTAATGATGAGACCCACTCCTACAAATGAAATGATCGCACCTAGCCAAAATATGCCGTTCCGTGATTCATGATAAATCAATTTATTCAATAATGATGTGGCAATCGGTGCACAGGCTAATATTAAAGCCGCAGTGATAGGAGAAGTATGCTGAAGGCTGGCATAAAAACTATAGTGATTAATGGAAACGCCCAGTATTCCTGCAATGACCAACAATAGTAAATTCTTGCGCGTAAATATTGTTCGGGTAATAGCTTTCCAACTAATACATCCCAAAAATAAAACAATGATAATTAGCCTAAAAATGGCGACTGTTATAGGAGCCCAGTGTTCAATTAAAATCGAGCCAATAATGAAGTTACTGGCCCAAAAAAATACACAGCTAAATAAAATCATATAGATAGTGAATTGCTTCATATTAATCATACCTGCATGTAAAGAGACTTCTACATAAGTTCTGGGTCAACTATTAAAAATCTACTTCCCTTTCCTTTATTAATCTTTTCTATTAAAACATAAGTATAGCAAACTAGAAGATTTCTAGTTTGCTATCATATCTAAATAAGGGGGATTTAGATTTATACTTAGTTGATAAACTTACCATTTGACATAACCACTCGGTTAGATAGTTTACGTGCAATGACCTCAGCACTTGATACTGCGTCAAAGAATACAAAGCTTGCTTCGTCTTTCACATTCGGCCAAACCTTCTGACCATTTGCATCTAATGGTGTTACACCATTTGTAATATATTTTAATGTTTGTCGAATAGAGCGTTCATCTAGCTTACGAGAAATATCAGCAAAAGTAGTCGCTTTTTCTAAAATATCTCCAGAGCCATTAGGACTCCAAGAATCATAAAAGCCATCGCACCCAAAGTGGACATCTACTCCGTGCTCTGTTAGTAAATCAATTGGTGGAATTAAACGTCTTAAATCGAATGGCACAGTAGACATAATTTTCACTTGCTGTTGTGCGAGACGATCAGCGATTTTATGCTGTTCCATAACGGATACATCCCCAAGTGAAAATGCATGACTAATCGCCGTTCTACCTTGATATTGTGCATCCTCAACGATATCTATCCATTTATCGATTGTATAATACCCAACATGACCACCATCATGGAGGTGAATATCAACATCTACATTAAACTCCTGTGCGATATCCATCACTTCATAAAGAGAAGGCTCAATTGAATTATCAATCCCTGCTGGATCTAAGCCGCCAATCATCGTTGCCCCATTGCGTAAGGCTTCACGCAATAATTTAGGGACATCATCTCTTAGTAAGCCATGCTGTGGGAAGGCAATGACTTCTGACGTCACGACATCTTTATATTCATCCAATGCCGCTAGTACACCTTCTAAATTTTTCAAGCCAATGTAAGGATCAATATTAACATGGGTACGAATATGGTTGGCGCCATTCTTAACGATTTTCTCAATCATTGCAGCTGCACGTTGTTTACCTGTTGTAGCAAGAACGGATAACTCTTGTGCTTCACGATCAAGTCGTTCCTTTAAATTTTTTACGGGTACACAAGCCTTCCATGGTAAAGTTAAGTATGTTTTATCTAAATGATTATGCATTTCCTTAAAGGCAGGTAATAGCAGCTTCCCGTTCATATTTGTTACTTCATTTGGAGAATCGATTACCTGCGTTGCTGGTACAATTTGAGAAATATAGCCATCTGTAATTTCAAGGTTAAAAAGCTCCACTTTCGTACCAACTGTATCATTTTCTTTTACATATTCTCCTGTTTCAAGTAGAACATTTGTAAGCCAGTGCTTCATCTGAATTCTCCTTTCAACTCTCCTACTTCCTGTTGGTGAATAATTTTGCCCTGTGAAATAACAGTAGAAATTGGGCATCTTCTTGCTATAACATGAGCAGTGCTAACGCCATCTACTAACAGCATATTGGCTTTATCACCAGCTTGTGGCCAAACACGTTCTCCCGCGTCGTTCAAAGGTGTGATACCACCAGAAGCGTATTTCCAAGCACGACTTAATGAATATTCGTCGATAAAACGGAATCTCTGTGCCATCACATTTAATTTCATAATCGTATTGCCCGTACCGTATGGTGACCAATGGTCTGTTAAACTATCATGTCCTACAGAAACCTTTACACCATTGTTATAAAGATAAGGCATTGGTATTGTTGAACGATTCAGGTCTGTTGGTACAGTTGTTGTGACATCCATTTGTACAGCAGCCATCGCCTGTACTAAATTTTCTAATCGTGACTGTTCTAAATCGGCAAGTGCCATCGCATGGCTAATTGTCACTTGTCCTTCTTTTTTCGCCTGTTTCGTTAACTCGATTAGCTTATAAAATTCAAATTCACCAAGTGTGTTAGCTGTATGAATATGAATATCTATTCCTGCATTATAGTCTTGGGCAATACCCATCGTTGTGTGCAGTGATTTCTCAATATTGCGATCTACAATGGATGGGTCAACGCCCCCAACGAGCGTTGCACCCATTGCCATTGCTTCACGGATCAATTCTTCCACATTGGAGCGTAATAAGCCATGTTGTGGAAAAGCCACAATCTCATAGGTGATTTGATCTTGATATTTTTCTAATACTTGCTTTGTTATGTCAATGTGTTTTGTCCCAATTTGTGGGTCCACATTACAATGTGAACGAATATGTGTATGTCCTTGGGAAATAAGCCACTTCACCATTTCCTCTGCTCGATAAGCAGCCGTTGGTAATTGCTTTGGTAATAGCGTTCTTTCTTCTTCAATACGCGTTAATATCCCTTTAGTAATGGGTCTTGGTGCTTGCCATTCCCCACCAAAATACGTTTTATCGATATGGATATGCATTTCTCGGAAAGAAGGAACTAATAGTTGCTTTTGAGCATCCACTACTTCTACGTCTCCATCGGCCACTATATTGTTATCCACTTGTTGAACATGCCCATCTACGATTAGGACATCATAAATACCTGTACGAGTTGCAACAATATGTTCATTTTCGTGCTCATATGCTTCTTCTAATCTTACATTTTTCAGCAATAGTTTACTCATAGTTTCCTCCCAATTGGTATTTTTTATCTTTCACCAAATTCGATTATTCTACAATTTCAACGCCACCGATTATTGTGTAGTTAGATGCGTCTAACCAGAAACCTTTTACAGCATTGCTGTAGACTGCTAAATGCTCATAGTTACGAACTGGAATGTATACAGCTTCATCTAACTCTATTTGCATTGCCTTTTTGTAGATTTCATTACGTGCTTCTTGATTTGACTCAGAACGCCCTTGCTCAATTAGCTTGTCTACCTCTGGATTTGAATAGTAGAAATGGTTGCCTGGAGGTCCCATAGAAGCCGTGTGGAATAGATTAAATTGGTTATAATCAGCATCCCCAGTAGCATTACCCCAACCACTAATAAATATTTGGTGCTGTTCTTTCGTGATTTCAGAAATAAATGCACCATACTCCATTACTTGAATTTCAACATCTAATCCAATACCTTTTAATTGAGATTGAATAACCTCAGCCATATTGATACGCTCTTTACGGTCACTTGTCAGTAATTTAACTTTTGTTCCTTCTTTAACGCCAGCTTCTTTTAGTAACTCTTTTGCCTTTACTACATCATAGTCATATGGTTTTGTTTCACTAGAATAACCAATAATTTTAGGACTCATTGCCGAATTTGCAAGTGTACCTACATTATCATAAATACCACTAATAATTGCTTCGCGGTCAACTGCATAACTAATTGCCTGACGTACTTTTACATCTAATAATAGTGCATCTTTCACATTGAAACCGATAAATTCTACTGCAAGTCCTTCGGCACGGAATAAATTCATCGTTGAAGAATTTTCTATGCGGTCAATCTCTGTTACGGGTACTTGTTCAGCGATATGTGCTTCTCCACTTTCAATCATTGCTAAACGAGTAGAGTCCTCTGGTACGACTTTAAATGTTACTTTATCTACTTTCGGTACAGTGCCCCAGTAATCTTTGTTTGTATTTAATGTAATTTCTTGACCAGATTTCCAATCCTCGAATACAAATGGACCTGTCCCTACTGGATGTGTTGCTAATTCATCAGCCGCTTCCGCAATAGCTTTCGGGCTGATCATACTACCTTCTTGACTTGCTAAAATAGATAAAAGCGGTGCATATGGTTCTTTTAACTTCAACGTGACAACATACGTATCATCTACCACTGCTTCATTAATCATTGATAATTTATCACGTTGTGGTGAACCAGTTGCAGGATCTAAAATACGATCAAATGTAGCTTTAACAGCCTCTGCATTAAAATCTGCTCCATCATGGAATTTAATGCCCTCATTTAATGTAAATGTCCAAGTGACATCATCTTTTTGCTCCCACTCTTTTGCAAGTAATGGAACAATTTTGCGATCTCTATCAAAAGCAACAAGTGTTTCATATATTTTGCCATGGATAATATTCGCTGACGGAATATCTGTAATAAAATGAGGATCAAGGCTTGTCGCATCCGATGCTCTTAAAACAACTAATTCTCCTCCTACACTTTTTGATCCCTCCTTAGAACCTTCTGAACTTTGATTACTTGCAGTTGAACATGCCTGTAAAACAAGTACGGTAATGAGTGTCATAAATAAAATCAACTTCATTTTCTTCATAAACATTTCCTCCTTATATGATTTGATCCTTACATTTCGAATTATAAAGAAATAAAATTCACTTGTTTTTTAAAATCTTTACATGTTTTTTAAATTTTCTGACTAATACTCCATTAATCATTTACATTCTTTACGCTTTTCACTAAATTGAAAACAAATCAAATAGAAAAGGAGATTCGATATGGATAAAGTAACTACTACTATCGATCATTCTGTTTTAGTGAATGCACGCAAGGCCTCTAGAAAAAAGAATCTTGTCTCTTTCCTAAACAAAATAAAAAAAAATAAAGCGGCGGTCGCTGGGGGCATCATCATTCTTCTCTATATATTGATGTTTCTTATCGGACCTATTCTAGCACCTTATGATCCTTACGACGTACAGTTAGATCAAAAATTACAAGGGCCAAGTTTAGATCATCTAATGGGCACCGATGACAAAGGACGAGATATTTTAAGTCGAATTTTATATGGTTCACGCTTATCCATTGGAGTTGGTATTTCAGCTGTGTTATTTGGTGGGTCGATTGGCACATTCCTAGGACTTATCGCTGGTTATTATGGTAAATGGATTGATTCTATTATTAGTCGAATTTTAGATATCATGCTTGCCTTTCCAGGTATTTTATTAGCTCTAGCTATTGTTAGTGCATTAGGGCCAAGTCTAATTAACGTCACAATTGCAGTAGGTTTTTTCTCTATCCCCATGTTTGCTCGTATCGTACGTGGCTCGACAATGGAAGTTAAAAAACTAGAATATATCGATGCTGTCAAAACACTCGGAGCAAATGATATGACGATTTTAATTAAACATATTTTCCCGAACATTTTATCACCGATTATTGTACAAGCATCTATGCGTTTAGCAACGGCTATTCTATCTGCGGCAGGTCTATCCTTTTTAGGATTAGGGGCACAGCCACCATCTCCTGAATGGGGTGCCATGCTATCAAACGGAAGAGATTTCTTATTTACTGCTCCTTATATGGCGCTATTCCCTGGTATTATGATTTCCATCCTTGTTTTAGGATTTAACTTATTTGGCGATGGTTTACGCGATGCGCTAGACCCAAGAATGAAAAATTAAAGGAGAGAAGACACATGACATTATTTATCATAAAACGGCTCGCTCAAATTATTCCTGTGACCCTTGGTGTAACGCTTGTTGTTTTTTTAATTATGCAAATGATCCCCGGTGATCCCGCCATTATTTTAGCAGGAGAAGGAGCTTCTCAAGAAACGGTTGAAGAATTACGTGAAAATTTAGGGCTTAATAAACCATTAGCTATCCAATATACAGATTATATTAAAAATCTTGTACAGGGAGATATGGGGCATTCGTTAAAAAATAAACAACCTGTATTTGAGGAAATTACTGCACGTTTACCAATTACAATTGAGCTAGCCTTTTATAGTATTTTAATCACTATTATTTTGGGGTTGATTGCCGGCATCATCTCAGCAATCCGTCCATATTCGTTTATGGATGTTGGACTAATGATTGTCGCCTTATTAGGGATTTCCCTACCAAGTTTTTGGTTAGGTATTTTATTGATGTATGTTTTCTCTGTACAGCTACACTGGCTTCCTGTAGCAGGTTGGGATAGTGCCAAACATATTATTCTACCAGCGGTCACACTAGGTGCTGGTGGCGCTGCAATCGTTGCGCGTATGACTCGCTCTAGTATGCTAGAGGTTGTGAACCAAGACTATATTCGAACAGCGAAGGCGAAAGGTTTAAAAGGTTATATTATCATTTTAAAACACGCACTACGCAATGCCTTAATTCCAGTTATTACAGTTGTAGGCTTACAGTTTGGTAGTTTACTTGGGGGAACAGTATTAGTAGAATCTGTGTTCGCTGTCAACGGCTTAGGACGAATGATTGTAGATGCTATTCGTACACGAGATATACCTGTTGTTCAAGGCGGCGTTCTCGTAGCCTCATTAATATTTGTTTTCATTAATCTTTTCGTAGACATATTATATCGAATTTTTAATAAACGAATGGATTTAAACTAGGGAGGGAAAAAGCGATGAAACAAAATACCGTGTTAGAAGTAAAAAATTTACAAACTTATTTTTATTCGAGTGAAGGCGTTGCCAAAGCTGTGGATGGTGTTTCCTTTATACTTCAAAAGGGAGAAACGCTAGGCATTGTTGGTGAATCTGGTTGTGGGAAATCAATGACCTCCCTATCGTTACTTCGTTTAGTACCGTCACCTCCTGGTAAAATCATCAACGGTGAGATTTTCTTAAATAATACAGATATCTTAAAATTATCAGATGAGGAATTACGCAAAATTCGAGGCAATAAAATATCAATGATTTTCCAAGAGCCTATGACAAGTCTAAATCCTGTGTTATCCGTTGGGGAGCAAATTGCTGAATCTATTCGCTTACACCAAGGTTTATCACGTAAAGAGGCATGGCAAAAGGCCGTCGATATGATCCGTCTAGTGGGAATTCCTGCACCAGAAAAAAGAGCGAAGCAGGAGCCGTACCAGTTAAGCGGTGGGATGCGTCAGCGCATTATGATCGCAATGGCATTAGCGTGTACACCAGATGTTTTAATTGCAGACGAACCTACAACGGCACTTGATGTAACCATTCAGGCTCAAATTATTGAAATTATACAAAATCTGCAAAAGCAATTAGGCATGAGCATTATTTTCATTACTCACGATCTAGGTGTTGTAGCAGAAATTTGCGATAAAATTGCTGTGATGTATGCGGGGCAGATTGTAGAAGAAGGCACAACAGAAAGTCTTTTTGAAAAACCGTTACACCCCTATACAAATGGATTAATACAATCATTACCAAAGCTCTATGAAGAGCAAGAAGAATTATCTACTATTCACGGAACTGTTCCAAGTCCATACAATTATCCGGTTGGCTGTCGTTATGCAGAACGTTGCCCATTTGCTACAGATTTATGTCATGAACAACAACCTGAGCTTATGACTGTGGAGCACGAGAAAAAAGTAAGATGCTGGATGTACAGTAAGGAATGGCAGGGAGCAACACTTATGGAGGAGATGACCATATGATAAAAGAGCAGCAAGCACAGCCACTATTACAAGTAAATAATTTAAAACAACATTTTTTCTTAAAAAAAGAAAAGCTCTTCGGTCCTCAGCAAATTGTAAAAGCTGTGGATGGTGTTTCCTTTGACATTATGCCTGGTGAAACACTTAGCATTGTTGGAGAATCTGGCTGCGGAAAATCAACGACGGGGCGTTCTATTTTAAGATTAGATGAACCTACTTCTGGAGAAGTAATGTTATTTGGTAAAAACTTAGTGAATATGAACAAAAAAGAGCTACGTGCTGCACGCAAGGACATCCAAATTATTTTCCAAGATCCTTATGCATCCCTTAACCCACGAAGAACCATTCGTAAAATGTTAACAGAGGCCATGTCTATTCAAAAAATAGTACCACCTGAACAACAAGAGGCACGCATGATTGAATTAATGTCGCTTGTTGGATTACGTCCTGAATACTTAGAGCGCTATCCACATGAATTTTCTGGTGGTCAGCGTCAACGTATCGGAATTGCAAGAGCTCTTGCAGTCAACCCTAAAATTATTATTTGTGATGAATCGGTTTCTGCGCTAGACGTTTCTATTCAAGCACAAATTTTAAATTTATTAAAGCAGCTACAACGGGATTTAGATTTAACATTTTTATTTATCTCGCACGATTTAAGTGTTGTTCGACATATTTCAGATCGTATCATGGTCATGTATCTTGGAAAGGTTGTCGAAATTGCTGATAAGCATTCCCTTTTCACACAGCCATATCATCCTTATACAAAAGCATTATTTTCTTCTATTCCAGTAATCGACAAACAACATCGCAAGGAGCGCATTATTTTAAAAGGAGACCTACCGTCACCTCTTAATCCTCCTACTGGCTGTAGCTTTCACACACGTTGTCCATTCGCCACAGAGAAATGTAAAGCAGAAGTTCCAGCATTACGAGAAATCACCGCAACACATAAGGTAGCTTGCCATTTTGCAGAAAATTTAGTTTAATGTAACTTACACTTATAAATTCAATGGAGAGGTCATTATGTTACAACTAGAAACCTTCAACATATATATTCTCCTATGTGTAATCGCTCCAATTATTGGAGCTTTTCTGCTTACTTTTATATTTATTTTCGAAAAACAAATTGATAGCCTAGAGGAAGAAAAAAGAAATTTAGAGCTAAAGCAAGATTTACAAAGAGCCAATATTCTTCAGCTAAATCAGCAAATACAGCCCCATTTCTTTTTTAACGCATTAAATTCATTACTGAGCCTAGCCCGCATCAATCGAAAGGAAGATTTGGTAGCGGGCATTGAGGCCTTAGCAACGTTTTTTAAATTTAAATACAATAATCATGAGGTGTTAATTGCTTTAAAAAACGAGGTGCTATTTGTCGATAGCTATTTAAATATTCAACAGCTACGCTTTGGACATCGTTTGACGATCCATAAGTATGTTGATGATGCAGCCTTATCTGTACAAATACCACCATTTATTCTCCAGACCATTATTGAAAATGCATATAAACATGGCTTTGAAAAGCATATAGGACCGGCAGAACTTTCCATTTATATAAAGAAAATGGACAAGTTTTTATTAATTGAAATTAAAAATACACAGCCATCAGAAAAGATAGAAACGGCTATTGAGCAAGTAGAAGATGAATTGCAGCAAGGTTATGGTCTAGAAAATATAAGAAAACGACTCGAGCTTATTTATGGACTCGAAAGTATTTTATTTTCAATTCAAAACGATCAACATTTTTACACTGTAACGATCCATGTTCCCGCTTAGGCTTTCTACTAATTTGAATGCGAAAGGAGAATCTCAACATGAATATTTTAATCGCAGATGATGAACCTTTAGAGCTTGAGCAAATGATTTATTTATTAAAGCCACATTTCCCTAATTGGACATTCCATACTGCTCAGGATGCCTCACAAGCACTGCAATTAGCTAAAAAGCACCGTATGACTATCGCCTTTTTGGATATTCAAATGCCTGGGAAAGATGGAATCACCTTAAGTAAAGAATTAAAAGGGCTTTATGATGTAGACATTATTATGGTAACTGCTTATCAGACCTTCGAATATGCCCAGCAAGCATTACGTATCGGGGTAAAAGATTATCTTACAAAACCTGTTATTGCTAGTGAATTAGATGCGATTGTGGAGAAATATAAAGTATGGAGCTCCAACCATGATGCGATTCAAAGTGCGCTTTCCTATATCCATGAAAACTATTATGAAAAGCTCGGTTTAAATATTATTGCAGAAAAGATCCATTTGAATCCAAGCTACTTAAGTCGTAAATTTTTGGAGGAGCAGTCTATTGGCATTAATGAGTATATAAATAATTACCGCCTCGAAATGGCCGTGAAGAAAATAAATGAAAACCTGGACGCAAGCATGTCTGCAATCGCGGAGAGCTGTGGATTTAATAGCCAACACTATTTTAGTGTGGCCTTTAAGAAAAAGTATAATCAATCGCCACGTCAATATAAATCCGCTAAAATGAGTAAAGGTATTTGATAGTATGTTAAAAAATTATTCATTGCTCGTACCATTTGCAAGTTTAAGCACAGCAGCAGGCGTCATCATTCTTTTAGCAAGATGGATTAACGGTAATTTATTATTGTCCTCTCCCTCAGCTCTTATTTCTTATGGCTTTATGGCAGGCATTTGTTATACATTAGCAACAGCTATTTCGTTTATTGTAGTGAGCTCCTTGTTAAATAAAAGGAATTACAAGCAAAACCAGCATACACAAAGCTTTTTACTCTTTACCATACAACAAAAATTGAGTGGTATGAATTTAAAAGTGATACGACTGTTTTACCTTTTGACAAGCATTGAACTTTGGTTAATTCAATTAATTAGCATTAGTGTCTTGTCTGAAATCATGTTAAATATCCCGATACCCATTACGCTTTTTTTATTTCTAACCGGTATGTTACTGCTTGATCGCATCATGTCTGTGAAAAGTATACTGTGGCTAGAAATTTTATTTATCATCGCCCTGTTTTCATTGCTTATTTTTATCCCTATTTACTACTTTGTACAAAATGGAGCAAGCACCGTTTATGAAGGCATTCGCTTATACCACCCTTATTTATTTTATTTTAAAAATAGCGAAATCCTCCTGTTCTATGTCATTATTCAATTAGCCGTTTTAGGACAAGTACTTTTCGATAAATCAACATGGTATTTAATTGCATTTATCAAGCCCAAAAAAATACGTCGAAGCCTATTTTCATCAGGCGTGATTTTAGCATTATTAACATTATCCTTTACAGCTATTTTAATGATTGCTTTATACAGTGGCTCCTTTGGTCAGTTTCAAGTGCTAATTTTTACGTTCTTATATGAAGTACAGCCAGGGTTTCTGACATTCGCTTTCCTTGTCATTGTCCTGTTAGCCGTTGTGACGTCCTTGCTTGTAGATATGCGTGCAACAAAACGATTTTTTATGAAGAAAAGACCCTATTATTTTTACTTAACTGGACTTATGGTCATTTTACTTACCTTTTTCTTATCTATCGATTTAACGATTTTAGGGGTTATTTATTCTTTCGCGTTCCTGCACATTACCATACTGCCGTTTATGTTAATTCTTTTATTTACGAATCGCCGTATTCATAAACATAGTTGGTTTGTCATACTGCTATCTATCCTCATAGGAATTGGCGTTGCCCTAAGCTTCAATGCACTTTACGGATTAGCAACTAGCTTTATGATCTCTAGCATTTATCAATTAATGCTTCAGACCGATACTATAGAAAAAATGCCTGAACCCTAAAATATATGGAGGTCAGGCATTAGTCTGTAGTTAACTAAATATATGTCTTTTATGTTTTCGTAAATAATGATTAGGTAAAAAAATACATCCTGAATACCTTCTTCTACATCTTTAAATAACACCACTCGTACGTTTGCCACAATGGTCAGAACTTCCCAAACACGCCTATACACTTTCACTTCCCTAGTTGGTTTCCTACGTTTTCATTTACACATTGGTCATAAAATTTTAAAAACTTCACACAATAAAAAAGTGTTTTGACATGAGCTTTTCTTGTTATAGAACTGTATTTATCGTATTCGTATGCCCTGTTGCATACTTTTTTTCTATTATCTATTGAATAACTAGCAAAAAAACTGTTATAGTGAGATTGTTTGTCTGACGTCTGACTAATTAAGATCTTTAGCTGTTCTTCTGAATTTAGAACATCAGGACAAAACTATTACACATACTTATGGAGGAACTTATGAGATACTTAATATCCTTTTGTGGATTGTTACTTGTTTTTGCCCTAGCTTTATTAATGAGTAAAAACAAAAAAGAAATAAAATATAAATATATAGTGGTGATGTTAATCATCCAATTTTTATTGGCAGCTCTACTACTCAATACGACAATTGGTTTTGTTTTAATCAAAGGAATCACCAAAGTATTTGATCATTTATTGTCTTACGCAAATGCAGGGATATCATTTGTTTTTGGTGGATTAGCAAATGAAGGAGAGTCTCCGTTCTTCCTAGCTGTATTATTACCGATTGTCTTTATATCAGTCTTAATTGGGATTTTGCAGCATTTTAAAATTCTCCCTTTCTTCATGAAATGGATAGGATTACTGTTGAGTAAAGTAAGTGGAATGGGAAAATTGGAATCCTATAATGCTGTTGCTTCCGCAATGGTTGGACAATCGGAAGTATTCATTACAGTTAAAAAACAATTAGATAAGATTGCGCCACAGCGTATGTATACATTATGCGCATCCGCGATGTCGACCGTCTCGATGTCAGTTGTTGGCGCGTACATGACGATGATTGAACCAAAGTATGTCGTAACGGCGATTGTGTTAAACTTATTTGGTGGTTTTATAATTGTTTCCATCATTAATCCGTATACCGTAAAAGAAGAGGAAGATATCTTATCCATTGAAGATGAGCAGAAGCAAGCTTTCTTCCAAATGCTTGGTGAATATATTATGGATGGCTTTAAGGTAGCCATCATTGTTGGAGCCATGCTAATTGGTTTCGTAGCATTAATGGATTTAATCAATTCATTGTTTGATATGATTATCGGTGTTTCTTTCCAAGAAATATTAGGCTATATTTTTGCACCAATAGCTTTCCTAATGGGTATCCCATGGGCAGACGCTGTTTCAGCTGGTGGAATAATGGCCACTAAATTAGTAACGAATGAATTCGTTGCCATGATCAACCTTGGCGACGTCTCAGAGTCCATGAGTGAACGTACACTGGGCATTATTTCGGTATTCCTTGTATCCTTTGCCAACTTTTCATCCATCGGTATTATTTCCGGAGCAGTTAAAGGGTTGAATGAAAGACAAGGTAATGTCGTTGCTCGTTTTGGCTTAAAGTTATTGTACGGAGCCACACTTGTCAGTATCCTAACAGCTATTATTGTTGGATTGATTATTTAAACATCATCATTTGAACTGCACTCCGATAGTTATGGAGTGTAGTTTTTTAAATTATCCACTATAAACTCTTCACGAAAAATAAAAAATGTACATCACTAAAATTTCATTTAGTAATGTACATTTTAATTTATGTCTCTTTATTTAACGACAATATTGACAAGTTTGCTTGGAATAACGATAATTTTCACTAGGTTTTTTCCTGCCATATATTCTTGTACTTTTTCATCAGCAAGCGCTACTTTTTCGATATCCTCTTTTGAAGCATCTTTCGCTACGACGATTTTTGCACGGACTTTACCAGCCACTTGCACGGCAATCTCCACTTCATCATCCACAAGCTTCGTTTCATCGTATGTTGGCCATTGCTCGTAAGAAAGTGTTGAATCGTGGCCTAATAGCTGCCATAGCTCTTCTGCAATATGCGGCGCCATTGGTGCTAGCATTTTAACAAAGCCTTCCGCATACTCTGCTGGAATAACGTCAGCTTTATAGCAATCATTGATAAATACCATCATCTGTGAAATAGCTGTGTTAAAGCGGATACCTTCGTAATCCTCTGTCACTTTTTTCACTGTTTGGTGGTATGCTTTTTCAAGTGTTTGATCGTTAGACACTTGAATTTTTGATGAAATAGCACCATCTTCTTCATTAACAAATAGACGCCAAATACGATCTAAGAAACGACGTGCCCCGTCTAAACCATTTGTTGACCATGCAACAGATGCCTCTAGTGGTCCCATGAACATTTCATACAAACGTAATGTATCGGCACCATGTGATGAAATGATTTCATCTGGGTTTACAACATTACCTTTCGATTTAGACATTTTTTCATTACCTTCACCAAGAATCATACCTTGGTTAAATAATTTATGGAATGGCTCTTTCGTGTGAACAACACCTAGATCATAAAGAACTTTATGCCAGAAGCGAGCGTAAAGTAAGTGCAGTACTGCATGCTCCGCTCCTCCAATATAAATATCTACTGGTAACCAACGTTTTAGTAACTCTGGATCTGCAATCGCCTCTGTATTTGTAGGGTCGATATAGCGTAAGAAGTACCAGCTAGACCCAGCCCACTGTGGCATTGTATTTGTTTCACGGCGACCCTTTTTGCCTGTCTCTGGATCTACAACATTTACCCATTCAGCAATATTAGCTAATGGTGATTCACCAGTACCCGATGGACGGATATTATCTGTTTTTGGAAGCACTAATGGTAATTCTGATTCTGGAACAGGTGTGATCGTGCCATCTTCCCAATGAATCATTGGAATTGGTTCACCCCAGTAACGCTGACGTGAGAATAGCCAATCACGTAGTCGATAAGAAATTTTCTTCTCTCCAACGCCTTTTTCCTCTAACCATTCAATTGCTTTCGCAATGCCATCTTCTTTATTTAAACCATTAAGGAATTCAGAATTAATATGTTGACCATCACCTGTAAATGCTTCTTTGCTAATGTCCCCACCCTCAAGTACAGGAACGATGTCTAAACCAAATGCAGTCGCAAATTCATAGTCACGTTCATCATGTGCTGGCACCGCCATAATAGCACCTGTACCGTAAGACACTAACACATAGTCAGCAATCCAAATCGGCGCTTTTTTCCCGTTAATCGGATTCACGGCATAAGCACCTGTGAATACGCCTGTTTTTTCTTTTGCTAAATCTGTGCGCTCAAGATCCGATTTCATTTTCACTTTCTCTAAATATGCCTCAACAGCTTGACGTTGCTCAGCTGTCGTTATTTGTTCTACCAATTTATGTTCAGGCGCAAGTACACAATATGTAGCACCAAATAATGTATCTGGACGTGTTGTGAAGACCGTGAAGTTTTGATCTGAACCATCAATAGCAAATGTTACTTCTGCCCCTTCTGAACGACCAATCCAGTTGCGCTGCATATCTTTAATAGATTCTGGCCAATCAACTTCTTCTAGGTCGTCGATTAAACGATCAGCATACGCAGTAATTTTAAGCATCCATTGTTTCATTGGTCGACGTTCTACTGGATGCCCACCACGCTCTGATTTCCCATCAATTACTTCTTCGTTAGCCAATACCGTACCAAGCGCTGGACACCAGTTAACAGCTACTTCATCCACATAGGCTAAACCTTTTTTATAAAGCTGGATAAAAATCCATTGTGTCCATTTATAATACTCTGGATCCGTCGTGTTAATTTCGCGATCCCAATCATAACTGAATCCTAGCTCTTGAATTTGGCGTTTAAAAGTTGCAATATTTTTAGCTGTAAATTCTGCTGGGTCATTTCCTGTATCGAGTGCATATTGCTCAGCTGGTAAACCAAAAGCATCCCAGCCCATTGGATGTAATACATTGTAGCCTTGCATACGTTTAAAGCGTGATAAAATATCTGTCGCTGTATATCCTTCTGGATGTCCTACATGTAGTCCAGCGCCAGATGGGTATGGAAACATATCTAATGCAAAAAATTTAGGCTTCGCTGTTTCATTTTCAGTTTTGAATGTTTTGTTATTAGCCCAATATTGCTGCCACTTTTTTTCAATTTGTAGATGATTAAAACTCATTCTTTTTCCTCCTTCGATTGAATCATGTTGCTCTTCATCATAATTGACAAAATATTTAAAAAATAAAAAAACTCGTCCCTTTCTTATAGAAGGGACGAGAGAATTTGTACTCCCGCGGTACCACCCAAATTAGTGATTACACTCGGCTCAAGCTTCCTTAACGCGGAAGAAACGACACACGCTGTTTCACGCGGGCAGACTCAGAAGGCGAGTTCAACTTGCTTTCTTACTAGCTCCCACCAGCCGCTAGCTCTCTAAAAAGAACGACAAATTTACTATTCCTCATCACAGTCTTTACATGATATTGCATTTATTCTAATGGAAAGTATTGAAAAGCACAAGCCTTTGTTTACAGACTAACCCATTACTGAAGAATTAATTCCTTTTCTTCCTTAGATTTTGATAAATCCTTACATTCATGAAAAGCAAAATGCTGGCATCCGATGCATTTCTTTGTGTCCAAATAGCCGAGAGCCTTAGTAATCGCTTCTCCAGTATGCTGATAAAAATGATGCGCTCCAATCTTATCGTAAATACCATTGTGCTGAAGAGCTATTTTTAAATCACCTTGCACACCTGTTACCAGAATTTTACCACCCTGTGCTGTAAAGTTTTCAATGATATTGCTAAAATATGCTTCACCAGTGGAATCCATAAAGGGCACTTTCCCCATTCGCAATATCAAAACTCTTGGTTGCTGATGCAAAGTGCTTTCAATTTTTTGTTCAAACATTTGGGCAGCCCCAAAGAACAATGGTCCTTCAATTGTATACATGCTAATTTGCGGACAATCATGCTGCTGGTGAACGACATGGGGCTGTACCTTCCCACTTTTGTTTGAATGGTCTGGGAGTACCTTTGTCACAACAAGCTTTTCACTCATGCGTTTTGCAAATAATAGCACAGCTAATACAAGCCCTACTTCCACTGCTAATGTGAGACTTGTAAACACCGTTAATAAAAAGGTAATCAATAACACTAGCGAGTCACCCGATTTTAATTTCACAATATGTGAGAAATGGTGTCGTTCGCTCATATTCCAAGCTACAACCATCAATACAGGAGCCATACTTGCTAATGGAATATGAGACGCATATGGTGCTAATAGCAATAATGTAACTAAAACAAATACTCCGTGTATGATACCTGACATAGGCGATACTGCACCTGTTTTAATATTAGTTGCAGTCCGTGCAATAGCACCTGTAGCTGGAATCCCCCCGAACAAAGGCGTCACGATATTAGCAATTCCTTGACCAATCAGCTCTCGATTACTGTTATGCTTACTATTCGTCATCCCATCTGCAACGACTGCCGATAGTAGTGACTCTATGCCCCCTAGCATGGCGATGACAAACGCTGGTCCAATAAGCAGTTGTAGGCGTTCAAAGGTGATATCAGGTATAGCAAAATGAGGCAATGAATTCGGAATTTGCCCATAAGCTGTCGCGATCGTAGCAACATGTCCTGTAAAGAGGAAAGTGGCCACAAGTGTAGAAACAACAATACCTGCTAATGCTCCAGGAACCTTTGGGAAAAACTTCGGCGTCATCAGTATTGTCACAAAACAGATAACAGCCGTCAAAATACTATACATATTGGTCGTTCCAAGCTGCTTCATAATTTCTTGTATATTGGCAATAAAATACTCATGTCTTTTAACATTTGTTAACCCTAAAAAGTTGGCAATTTGCCCTGTAAAAATAATAACTGCTATACCTGCTGTAAAACCAACTGTAACAGGGCGAGGTATAAATTTAATTAAAGATCCTAACTTAAAAATGCCCATTAAGCAAAGCATAATCCCAGCCATTAATCCTGCAAGTAATAAATCCTCATAGCCATAGGTAATGACAATTCCTAATAAAATCGGTACAAACGCCCCTGTTGGCCCACCAATTTGATATTTCGATCCACCAAAAAGAGAAATAAGAATACCCGCAATACAGGCGGTATAAATCCCATATTCGGGTTTCACCCCCGATGCAATGGCAAAAGACATGGCAAGTGGAATAGCGACGATCCCAACTATAATTCCGGATAATAGATCCTTCTTGACGTGATGAACAGAATACCCTTCAAAGCGTCCTGTAAACAGTGACTTCATAGATAAATCTTCCCTTCGAAATAATAAGCAAAGCATAATTTTTCAACTTCTTTGATTTACTTATTGCCTTCGTCACCTTCATTGCTCGTCATTTCCTCTAATCTCGAAATGGTGTTAACTAAATGGTTATTGAAAATATCCTTTGCCACCCCAAGTAATTCACCAATCATCGGATCACTTAAAGAATAGTAGACTTTTTTACCTTCCTTCACACCATAAACGATATTTTTGGCGCGTAATACACTTAATTGCTGAGAAACAGCAGAACCCTCTTTCTCTAAGCAATCTTGAATCTCATTGACACTTTTCTGACCTTCTACAAGGAGTTCCAGTATTCTAATGCGTAACGGATGTGCTAATGCTTTAAAAAAATCCGCCTTAAATTGTTGTAAACCCTCTTCCATAAAAAACACCCTCCACATTACTACATATTCAAATATTTGAATATGTATGATTGTAAGCCTGTATCGATTATTTTTCAATAGCTTCAATAAAAAAAGAGCAAAACCAAGTGCTGATCACTCGTTTTTGCTCTTTTCCTTGCCTACTATTAATCTGCAACGATATTATTCTTTTTTAAAGGATAATCATAAGTTAAACATGGAATAATAGCCAACAGCACAACTACCACTAAAGTTAATACAAGAGGTATCATGCCAAATTGATCCACCATTATCCCACCGAATAATGGCCCTATCATCCGACCACCTGTCGCTGCACTATTGATAATGCCCTGATAGAATCCTTGTCGACCTTTTGGTGCGAGTTGATTCGCGATGGTTGGTAATGCTGGGGTATAGAACATTTCACCAAACGTTAAAACAAGCATCGCGGCTCCAAACATTTTAAAATCACTTGCAAAGGCGATGATTCCAAACGATAGGGCAATCAGAATTACACCAAATACGAGCTGACGCTTTAAATTGTTTTCCCATCTTTTCACAAGCGGTGCAATGAGTGGCTGACCTACAACTATAAGCAAACCATTTATTGTCCAAAGTAAACTATATTGCTTTAACCCTAAGCCTAAATCTTGAGTATAGGATGAAATAGTAGCACTCCATTGAGAATATGCAAGCCAACATAACACTGAGGATGCGCTAATAATTAACAAAGCATAGAATGGTGCTTTGTTAACAATTCGTTTACTTTCACTGACGACATTTTTAGGGGCAATACTGCCTGCCTCTAAACGTTTAAATGTAAATAAAGCAATAAAAAAGAATAAAATATACATGCCTAAATTCACTTTAAAAACATAATCAAATTGATAATCAGCCACTATACCCGCAAGAGCAGGGCCAACTGCAACACCGACATTCTGTGCCAAATAGATCGCATTAAAGGCTTTTCGTCCGCCCTCAGGCCATGCAGCCCCTGCTAATGCGAACATACTTGGAAAAACGATGCCCCCACTAAAGCCTAGTATCGTTAAAAACCACACATAATGTGGCCAACCATGCCAAATTGTTAAGCCTATTAATGAAGCAATCGTTAGCAGGATGCCAAACATAATCGCCTTATAGCCACCGATTCTATCAAATAAGTAACCACCTAATAGATTGCCCAATACTCCAGCAGCAGAGTTGAGCATTAAGACAAAACCAGCCATCGCTAAAGTTTTCCCTAAATAATCATGCATATATATGGCATTTAAAGGCCATAAAAAAGAGTTACCTGTTGTGTTCACAAGCATTCCAATAAGTAAAAACCAAACACGTTTTGGCATATGATGACCTCCATTATTTCGCCTCTCTAAATAGCTAGTTTATGCTGAAAACCTTAAAAGCACAAGAAAAATAATTTTACCCTTTTTACAAGTATGCCATCATACTTTAACTAAGTTTTAAAAGTCTTTTTCTTGTTTTCGTTACAATTTTTCTTCATCGATGTAACGATCAAGCCCTTCCCCCATGACGGAACGAAAAGCACATGATAGAATAAAGCGTTAGAGGAGTGAAATAAATGACAGAAACGAATTTTCCTTTTCCTTCAGAAGGAAAAAGGTATTATACATGGAATCGCTATTTACGTGATCAATTCGGACATAAAGTATTTAAAGTCGCATTAGACGCAGGCTTTGATTGTCCAAACCGTGATGGCACAGTCGCTTTTGGTGGCTGTACATTTTGCAGTGCTGCAGGTTCTGGTGATTTTGCCGGTAATAAGGTAGATCCAATCGATGTACAATTTGCTGAAATCCGAGACAAAATGCATCAGAAATGGAAGGACGGCAAATATATGGCGTACTTCCAAGCCTATACAAATACACATGCCCCACTGCCAGTTTTAAAGGAAAAATTTGAAGCTGCTTTAGCACAAGAAGGTGTTGTTGGCCTTTCCATTGCTACTCGTCCTGATTGTTTACCAGATGATGTCGTGGAATACTTAGCAGAGTTAAACGAGCGTACGTATTTATGGATTGAGCTTGGTCTTCAAACCGTGCATGAAAAAACAGCGAATCTGATTAATCGTGCCCATGATTATGCAACCTATGTGGAAGGCGTTGAAAAATTGCGCAAGCATGGCATACGTGTTTGCTCACATATCATTAATGGCCTGCCTCTTGAAGACTATGACATGATGATGGAAACTGCTCGAGCAGTAGCACAGCTAGATGTCCAAGGCATAAAAATCCACTTACTACATCTACTAAAAGGGACGCCAATGGTGAAGCAATATGAAAAAGGCATGTTAGAATTTTTAGATCAGGATGTCTATACAAAACTAGTAGCAGATCAATTAGAACTTCTCCCACCTGAAATGGTCATTCATCGTATTACCGGCGATGGACCGATTGATTTAATGATTGGACCAATGTGGAGCGTCAATAAATGGGAAGTATTGAATGGTATTGATGCCGAGCTTGAACGTCGTGGCAGCTGGCAAGGGAAGTTTTATAAGGCTGAGGTTACAAAATGAAACTACAACGTGTTTTACAATATGCACAGCAGCTTTTAAAGGACAGTATAGATGAGGGAGATACGGTCGTTGATGCTACTGCTGGAAACGGTCATGATACATTGTTTCTAGCACAGCTTGTGGGAGATAATGGACAAGTTTATGCCTTTGATGTTCAAAAAGAAGCGGTTGATGCAACACTCCTTCGTCTTTTAGATCACGGTTTAGAACATCGTGCACTGGTCCTTAATAAAGGGCATGAAGACGTAGCACAGTATGTACACAAGCCTGTAGCTGCAGCCATTTTCAACCTTGGCTATTTACCTGGCAGCAATCATGACATTATTACAAAACCCGCTACAACGACACAAGCTATTGAGGAATTACTAAAGCTCTTGAAGGTTGGCGGCCTAATCATTCTTGTTATTTATCATGGTCATCCTGGTGGTAAGGAAGAACGAGATACGGTCATGGACTATGTTAGTAGGCTTCCACAAAAATATGTACATGTCTTAAAATACGAGTTTCTCAATCAACAAAATGATCCACCCTTCGTTATTGCGTTAGAGAAAATGAAAGAATTTCCTATTTAATACATGCAAAAGGCTATCTACTAGTTTAATAGAAACTAGTAGATAGCCTTCGTCATTTACTATTTATTTTTACGTTGCTCATTATAATCAACCCAGAAATCTGCACCCTTAATGCCTAGTTTACGAGGATCAAAGACAGGGTCTTTCCCCTCTTTTTTCTGTTTCTCGTAATCTTTTAATGCTACGATAGCTGGTTTCATAATAATTAAAATAGCAAGAACGTTAATCCAAACCATTAGTCCAAGACCCACATCTCCCATTGCCCAAGCTAGGTCAGACGTACGGACTGTACCATAAAAGGCAGCAACTAAAATGGCAATTTTCGCAATCCAAATGAAAATCTTCTCCGTGCTACCTCTGAATAAATAGGCGACATTCGTTTCAGCAATATAGTAATAGGCCATAATTGTTGTAAAGGCAAAGAAGAATAACGCGATTGCTACGAATGGAGCTCCAAAACCAGGTAATGATGAATCAACTGCATATTGTGTATAAGCAGCACCTGCTTCAATACTTTTCGCAAATGTCATTTGCTCATCGCCTGCTAATCCGCCACTATTGAATTCCCCAATATGGATAAATGGATCTGCTCCTTCAGCGGCCTTTTCATCATGTACATTGTACATACCTGTAAATAAAATCATAAATGCAGTAGCAGAACAAATTAATAATGTATCAATGTACACAGACGCCGCTTGTACTATCCCTTGTTTAGCAGGATGTGATACTTCCGCAGCAGCAGCAGGGTGCGCCCCTGTTCCTTGACCAGCTTCATTGGAATAGATGCCACGCTTCACTCCCCAAGCTATCGCAGAACCAATGATACCACCAAAAATCTCTTGTGCACCAAAGGCACTTGAGAAAATTAAAGCAAAGACTGTAGGTACCTCAGAAATATTCATAGCAATAATGATAATAGCCATAATAATGTATGCTAATGCCATGAACGGTACAATGATTTGGGCAGCATTCGCGATAGATTTAACTCCCCCAATAATAATAGCACCTAACAACACTACAATAATCAGTCCTGTAATCCATGTATCCAGACCAAAAGCGTTTTCAACAGCTCCTGCAATGGCGTTAGACTGCACACCTGGCATTAAAATTAGCATTGCAATCAACGCAGCTACAGCAAAAATAACTGCAAACCATTTTTGACCCATTCCCTTTTCTATGTAAAAGGCTGGTCCACCACGATATTCCGTATCTTTTTCTTCTTTATAGATTTGTGCTAATGTTGACTCTACATATGCGGTAGCCGCACCAATGAAAGCGATTGCCCACATCCAAAAGACAGCACCAGGTCCCCCCATCCCAATTGCAGTTGCAGTACCAGCAATATTACCAGTACCTACACGGCCTGATAATGCAATCGACATTGCTTGGAAAGATGAAATCCCCTTTTCCGATTTCTCCCCTTTAAACATTAAAACAAACATGTCTTTAACGTGTCTAACTTGTAGAAATCTTGTGATGATTGAGAAAAAAAGTCCAATCAATAAAATACCATAAATAAACCACGGACCCCATAAAATGCCATTCAACTTACCAACGATTACCTCCATTATACCCCTCCAATTTGAAAATACCATACTTTAAGTCATTATAGTATTACACTTTTCTGAAAATTACAATATTATATTTAAGTAACAATATTTAAGTAAGTCTTCTAGTAAATGGAAGGGATAAAACCTATTTAATGATATAACCGATTCTTCGAAGAGCATTATTAATAAAATCACGAATATACATAAAAATCTCTTCTCGTTCTACTTCGTGAAATAAATTGTGATAGCAATTTGCCCATTCTTTAAATTGAAACTCTGTAAACTCTTGTTGATGGAGCCAATTTCGAGTTTGTCGTGTTTCCGTAATTTTATCTTTCTCAGCTGTCATAATGAGCATAGGCATATTCGGAAATTCACCTTTTGGAAGCATCACTAAATTTTTCATCATCTGCTGAAGCTCTCGATACCATTTCACTGAAACGACTGACATGAATGGTACCTCATCTTTCATTTCGTCCCTACCTTCAACATTGCGTGTAAGGTTCTCATATGAAATATTGTGAGTCATTTTAACATTTGCAGTCAATGCACTTAGACTCGTTAAAGCATTTGATAATTTACCTGGTAAAAGCTTTAATTGCAGCCACGGTGATGTCAAAATAATGCCTGCACATTCATATTGCTTCTTTTGCATTGTGTGAAGAACTAACGTTGCTCCAAGCCCATGTCCTATTACAAAAGTTGGTAAATTATATGAAAAAGCATTCTCAATCAGATTTCTTGTATATTTATTGTACAATTTGAAGTCCTCATCATGGACACGAGCAAACCTTGCATTCACGCCATGATTAGGTAAATCTCCCATGACTATGTGGAAGCCTTCCAATCTTAATTTCTCTATCAGCCATGCATACCATCGGTGATTTTCATATGCACCATGAACTATAGCAATCACAGCCTTTGCTTGTCCTTCAGCTTCCCATTTCCACATTCACATAGTCCTCCTAAAAAATAATTACACATTGATTATATCGAAATAAATAGCTCATTTTAATTTTATATTTCCATAAAGTTGCGTATTTGATACGATAATACTACATTATAGAAAGAATTGAGGCGATTTTCATGATTTATCCATTTAAAGATAAAATGCCAAAGATCGATCCATCTGTCTTCATTGCTGATTACGCAACTGTTACGGGCGACGTAACAATTGGTGCTGAAACAACCATTTGGTTTAATACGGTCATTCGTGGTGATGTTTCCCCAACCATTATTGGGAAACGTGTCAGTATCCAAGATCTTTGTTGCTTACATCAAAGCCCAAAATTTCCGCTAATTATTGAAGATGAGGTAACAGTTGGACACCAAGTCACTTTACATAGCTGTACAATTCGCAAAAATGCTTTAATTGGTATGGGCTCCATTATATTAGACGGGGCAGAGATTGGAGAGGGTGCATTTATTGGGGCAGGAAGCCTAGTACCTCCTGGTAAAGTCATTCCTCCGAATAGTTTAGCATTAGGTCGTCCGGCAAAAGTAGTCCGTGAATTAAATGCAGAAGATAAAGAGGATATGGAACGTATCGTGCGCGAATATGCAGAAAAAGGACAATATTATAAATCCCTTCAGAAGTAAACAATATACACAAAAATTCAATATTAACGAAAAAAATACCTCGCATTTCCGTGTAACCAAAATGTTCACGGATCGTAGCGAGGGATTTTTTGTAAAACAAAGGGGACAATATTGCCCCTTTCCTTTTTAATACATTAGAATAATTTTCTAATGTCTTCATTACTTTAGCTCAATAGTTTATAGATGTGCCTTTTCTCGTAGAGCATCTGCTTTATCGATTTGTTCCCATGGTACATTTAAATCTGTACGACCAAAATGACCATAAGCTGCCGTTTGTTTATAAATCGGACGACGTAAATCTAGCATTTTAATAATACCTGCTGGACGTAAATCAAATAGCTCACGTACCCACTCTACGATTGCGCTTTCTTTCACTTTACCTGTACCAAATGTGTCAACCGCAATGGAAACTGGTTGAGCCACACCAATCGCATAGGCAAGTTGTACCTCAGCGCGTTCTGCCAAGCCAGCTGCTACAATGTTTTTTGCTACATAACGTGCCGCATAAGCCGCTGAACGGTCTACCTTTGTTGCATCCTTACCAGAGAATGCGCCACCACCGTGACGTGCATAACCACCGTATGTATCAACAATGATTTTACGTCCTGTTAAACCAGCGTCCCCTTTAGGTCCACCGATAACAAAACGGCCAGTCGGGTTAATAAAGTATTTCGTGTTTGCATCTAATAATTCACTTGGCACAACGGGTGCAATAACAAATTCTTTCAGATCAGCTTGAATTTGTTCAAGTGTTGCTTCTTCATCATGTTGTGTTGAAATAACAATTGTATCCACTCGCACAGGTACATTATTGTCATCATATTCAATCGTTACTTGTGTTTTTCCATCAGGACGTAAATACGCTAATTCACCTGATTTACGAACTTCTGTTAATCGGCGTGCTAATTTATGTGCTAAGCTGATTGGCAATGGCATTAGTTCAGGTGTTTCATTACATGCATAACCAAACATTAGACCTTGGTCACCAGCACCAATTGCTTCAATATCAGCATCTGTCATAGAGCCTTCACGAGCCTCTAAAGCTTGGTCAACACCTTGTGCAATATCAGGCGATTGTTCGCCAATAGCTACAAGCACCGCTAGATTTTCAGCATCAAAGCCATATTTACCACGTGTATAGCCAATTTCTGCTACAGTATCACGAACGATACCTTTAATATCAACGTAAGTAGAAGTAGTTATTTCTCCTGCTACTAATACTAATCCTGTTGTGACAGTTGTTTCACACGCTACACGTGCATTTGGATCTTCTGCTAAAATAGCATCTAAAATGGCATCCGAGATTTGGTCACAAATCTTATCTGGATGTCCTTCTGTTACACTCTCTGATGTAAACAGTCGACGGTTTGTCATTTGGTTTTCCTCCTATTACTCTTACAAAAAGTAGTTGTGTATGAATACGGTACTCATTACCCATGTCAAGTCCGCTCCTAAGGATTGAACTCTCAAGCCGTTACTGCTGCTTTTAACACGAGGATTTCGAAAGATCTGTCATTATAATAAGGAAAGAACTACATATACTTACCTTTACATTCTTTTTTAGCAATAAAAAAATCCTTTACTCACGTTACTGCACATGAGGAAAGGAATAATGACTTCGTAACCTTTCACTCTTATCGTTCAAGGGATGTTCCCTTGCATCAGGTTGGCACCAACGCATGCTGTGAAATAAAACATGCAGGTTGCCGGGTTTCACAGGGCCTGACCCTCCACCAGCTCGGGATAAGAGTATCCGTTCATTTTCATGTTACTGAAAAGGTTGAACGTTGTCAAATATTTTCTTATGTATTACTGTATAGAAAGGAAGGAACTGATTACACAAAAACTTTTCATACTTGGATGATGATGTAAATAGAAGCAAATTAATCCCTACAACATACCTAGCTACTTGTGGTAACATATGTGTGGCTCAATTTTTGCGCCTAATTACAGTAGGATTGATCGGATTCTACTCGAAAAACATTATTTTTTGTCAGTTTATTGAAAAGTGATAAAAACTCTAAAATAATTTCTTAATTAGTATAGATTATTTAAGCAATTGTGTTATACTATTTTTGAAATTAAGAAAAAATCCCTCTAAATCAAGGGAATACTATAAAAAAGGATGGTATTTAATCGATGAATTCAGTAGAAATTGCAAACGAACTGAAGGAATTATTAAACGGCGGTAACATTAATGTTCAACTTTCAGTACCACAATTAGCAGAAAAAGCTACATCTCGTGGTGAAGCAATGTTAACAGTAGATGGCGCAGTTCGTGCAGAAACTGGCAAATACACTGGTCGTTCACCTAAAGATAAATATACGGTAGAAGAAGAAAGCACAAAAGATCAAATTGACTGGGGTAAAGTCAACCAACCGATTTCTTCTGAAGTGTTCGATAACTTATATGTAAAAGTAATAAAATATTTAAAAGAACGTGACGAGTTATTCGTATTTAAAGGCTTCGCAGGTGCTGACAAAGATTCACAATTAAGCATCCAAGTAATTAATGAATACGCTTGGCACAACCTTTTTGCTCATCAATTATTTATCCGTCCAACTGAAGAAGAATTAGCTTCTCATGTTGCAGACTTCACTGTCATCTCTGCTCCTAACTTTAAAGCAGACCCTGCAGTTGATGGTACTGCTTCTGAAACTTTCATCATTGTATCACTTGAAAAGAAAATGATCTTAATCGGTGGTACTGAATATGCTGGTGAAATGAAAAAATCTATTTTTGGTATCATGAACTACTTATTACCACAGCAAGGTATCCTTTCAATGCACTGTTCAGCAAACGTTGGTGAAGCTGGCGATGTGGCATTATTCTTCGGTCTATCTGGTACTGGTAAAACGACATTATCCGCTGATCCAGATCGTAAGCTAATTGGTGACGATGAACACGGCTGGTCTGATAATGGTGTATTCAACATTGAGGGTGGCTGCTATGCAAAAACAATCAACCTTTCTGCTGAGAAAGAACCAGAAATCTACAATGCAATCCGCTTCGGTTCTGTTTTAGAAAACGTAGCTGTTGATCCAGAAACTCGTATTTGTGACTATGATGATGGTTCATTAACAGAAAATACTCGTGTAGCTTATCCAATCCAATACATCGAAAATATTGTTGATCCTTCTGTTGCAGGTCATCCAAAAACAATCATCTTCCTAACAGCTGATGCGTTTGGCGTATTACCTCCAATCAGTAAATTAACAAAAGAGCAAGCAATGTATCACTTCCTAAGCGGTTTCACTTCTAAGCTTGCTGGAACTGAACGCGGTGTAACAGAGCCAGAACCAGTATTCTCTACTTGCTTCGGTTCTCCATTCCTTCCACTTCCAGCAACAGTGTACGCAGAAATGTTAGGTCAAAAAATTGACGAGCATGGTGCACAAGTATTCCTAGTGAACACTGGTTGGACTGGTGGCGAATATGGTACAGGTAGCCGTATGAAGCTGTCTTACACACGCACAATGGTACGTGCAGCAATCGACGGAAAATTAACAAATGTTGAAACGACACAAGATGCTGTCTTCGGTTTACACATTCCAACAGCAGTTGAAGGTGTACCGTCAGAAGTGTTAAATCCTCGTGAAGCATGGGCAGATAAAGCTGCATATGATGCGAAAGCTGCTGAACTTGCAGGCTTATTCAACGAAAACTTCAAGAAATTCTCAAACGTTTCTGATGCCATTACTACACTTGGTGGCCCATTAAAATAACGACTAGACACAAGAATCAAAGGGAACGAATTCATTCGTTCTCTTTTTCTTTACCTTGAAGGTAGCTAGTATTAGGGAGATACATATGACAAAAAAATATAAAATACTATTTTCTATTCTTATAATGTTGTTAGCTTTATTTGTTGGCGCTGGTTTTTTTGCAGGAAATTACTTTTATAATCTGGCATTAAATCCTGACACTGATAAAACAGCAGTGCTAGATGCACCTCATAATGTAATAGCTGTCAATCCTCAGGAAGCTAAAGAGAAAGAAACAACTGAGCAATGGTTTCATAAGCAATATGAAGATGCTTCGCTTCAATCCTATGATTCGCTAAAGCTCCATGCTTACTCCATCCAAAATGATCACCCCACTGACAAATGGGCTATCATCTTTCATGGCTATTCAAGCGAAGGCGCACAAATGACAAAGTATGCTAAACATTTTTATGATATGGGCTATCATGTACTTATTCCAGATGCGAGAGGCCATGGTAAAAGTGAAGGAGATTATATTGGCATGGGCTGGCATGATCGTTTTGATGTTGTTTCATGGGTCAATCACATTGTCAGCTTAAATGAGAGCGCTGAAATTGTACTTTATGGTGTTTCGATGGGTGGAGCCACTGTCATGATGGCTTCAGGAGAGAATTTACCAACAAACGTTAAAGCAATCATTGAGGATTGTGGCTATTCTTCAGTATGGGATGAATTTTCCTATCAGTTGAAAGCAATCTTTCACTTACCTGCATTTCCAATCATGCATTTCTCTTCTGTAGTGACGAAACTAAAAGCAGGCTATACATTAGGTGAAGCGAGTGCAGTTGAACAAGTGGCAAAATCGAAGACACCCATGTTGTTTATTCATGGAGACAACGATACGTTCGTTCCATCTACCATGTTGAATGAAGTATATGAAGCGGCAAATGTACCAAAGCAAAAGTTGATTGTTGAGGGAGCTGGGCATGGTGGCGCAGAAAGTGTTGCAAGCGAGCTTTACTGGGCTACCATACAACAATTTTTAGAAAGTAACATGAAATAATCATCACCCCTTTATTGCCCCCCTACTCCTTAGCATAGCTATCTTGCCTGAAGCGGATAGCTATTCTAAGGAAGGGGGTATTTTTTTATCATTCATTGCTGTTTCATCCATTCACAAAGTGCACGGACGGTTTCACGATTTTTTGCTGGTGGGTATTGATGTGCATGGTCTGGATCATACCAGGTTTCGTATGATTTATTCGCATCTTCTAAAAAAAAGGCTAGTTGTCTGGCATGTTCGATATCTACATTTTCATCACGATAGCCATGTATGATTAATACAGGCGCAGTGATCTGCTCTATCTCGAAAAGTGGGGTTCGCGCATCATATGCTTCTGGTACACGATTCGGTGTTCCGCCAATTACACGCTTCATCATTCTGCGCATATCCGTACGTTCCCAATAAGTGGCTGTTGCGTCCGAAACACCTGCCCATGTGACGACCGAGGTAATATCCTTTCTTAAAATGGCTGTCCAAAGAGCCATAATTCCCCCACGAGAAAAACCAAAAACATGTATATTGTCATTACAATATTGCTTGAGAACATCTACGGCATAAACAGCATCATAACGGTCTGCTCCTGCAAACTCATCACGGCCTTCTCCACCACGATTTCCACGATAGTATGGGGCAAAAACGATAAAGCCCTGTGCAGCAAATTGGGCAATACGTGAAGGTCTTACCATCCCAATGCTTTGCATGCCCCCTCTTAAATATAAAAAACCATCATATGTACCTTCTGCCTTTGGCTCTGCTAATAATCCTTTTATACGTAAGCCTTGTGATAGATAGGTTATTTCTGTTAGTCGTATGGCTGGATTCGGTGAGGGATAGGCACGTTTTTCCACAATTTCACCATTGTATGTCACGGTCTTTCAACTCCTCCAGCATTTTCTTCATACCCTCATCCTTCATATGAAAGCTTAAATTAGGATGATGAGCAAATTCTTCATCCGTTAGCCAAAGCATACCCGATGTTTCTAAATCAAATTCAATGTCCTCCTGCGTTAAAAATTGTGCAGTAAAAACAGATTTACAAAACACAATGGCATCATGAACGGCATATTCTGCGAACCATTGGAGATTTTTCACACGGACACCCGTCTCTTCGAAAACTTCCCGAATAGCCGCCTCCTCTAAAGTTTCACCTTGCTCTAATTTGCCCCCTGGCACCTCTACACCACGTCGTTTATGAATAGTACATAGCCATTTATTTTCATGCTTTAACAAAACAAGGACGTGCTTTGGCTCGACTTCAAATTCCCCTCTTGAAAAACTCAAATCTACTTGTAGACCATGTAAATCTGTAAATGTTAGCATATTTTCAACCTCACGTTCTTTCTTGATGACCAATAGAAGCTATACCTATTCTTTGCTCCTATTTTATGGACAGGATCTAATGTTGGTTCCTAGTTTAACGGAATGCTAGATGCAAAATGTTTCCTTTCCTCTAGCTTATCTATGTTAACTATAGTGTAATCCTACAAAGACAAGCAACTGTAAACTATAGTGAGGTAAAGCAAAAAAGCGTGCTTCATATGAAGACACGCTTTTCCTTAGATGACTTGCTGACCATCGAAATAGACAGTGGGGTTTTTCACAACGCAATCAATATGGACATCAGCCATATTTGCTCCACCGAATGGCTTATTACTACCAAATGCAATATGGATTGTCCCATACACCTTCTCATCCTCTAGTACATTACCACATAGGATGGCACTTTTATTCGCTCCGATGCCAAACTCTGCAATGATTCTACCATTTCCTTCACCAAGTAAAGCAAGTAATTGAGGACCATCAGGACCGATTGCCTCCTCTAAACGACCATTCGTGATTTTTAATAATAATGGCTCCTTTAAAACACCTATATTAGCAATCGAACCATCCACTAAAATCTCTCCATTCGCAGATGTTTCTAGTGGTGCAATATAAGATTCTCCAGAAGGGATATTTCCATGCTCTCCAGCTTGGCGTATAACACCTGTAGAACGAATTCCCAAACGATTTTCTACACTAAACGTTAATGTATGCCCGTCTTTGTCAATGCGAATATTTTTTGCTGCATCAAGTAAATGAACATATTTTTCTACCATATCTTCTATTTCCTGTGCATCTGCATGTAGCGCACCTTGCTCTAGCATATCCATTGTAACACCTGGCATTGTCGCCACTCGGCCACCCTGTTCACAGGCGTTTTTACGAGCAGCTGTATGTGTTAATGAGTGCGAGGTAATACAAAGCGTGACATCGACATTCGTCATCAGCATCGAAACAGCTTGGATTGGCTCCTGTCCAGATTTATCTAATAGCGGCATTACCATCAACATTGTCTTCGCTGTAATAGATTGCCCAGCTTTATAAAAGATTTGCGCAATATCTTGCTTATGAATATCTGTTAAGATTAACAGTGTTTCAGATGATTGAACATTTAGATTACCTTTTAGTATAGTAAGTGCAATATCATGTAAATGTTGCATAATAAAACTCCTTAATTAAAATTCAAATGATATCTACGAATAATTCCTTCTATTTCATTTCTCGCCTCTTTTAATGGTTCTAAAACTTCTGGAACACGTTGTTCCGTAAAACGATAGATTGGTCCAGAAACAGTAATGGAGGCTACGACCTGATCTTCACTATTGAATATGGGCATGGCAAGTGCCAGTACATCAACAGAATATTCACTGTTACTGAGTGCATAACCACACGCACGAATTTTTTCCAGCTCTGCTCGTATTTCATTAGCATCTGTCATCGTATTATTCGTATAAGCTGTTAAAGGCTCGTCAATCACCTTGGCAATTTGCTCTTCATTTAGAAAAGCAAGCATCGAACGATAGGATGCCCCTACATAAAGTGGGGATCTACTTCCTCTTGAAACAGTAAATTTCACCTTATTAACAGGTTCGGCTTTTAGTAATGTTAACGCTTCCAGTCCATTCAGAACAGTAAAAATAGCTGTTTCGCCTGTGACATCTTTTAATTTCTCAAGAACTGGCATACATAGCTGATCTATGTTTAATGAATCATACATATTCATACCAATCTCCCATAAAGCAATACCGAGTGAGTATTTTTTTGTTACAGGATCTTTTGTAATAAACCCATTATTTTCAAAGGTTTCAAGAATGCGATATAAATTTGTATGATTCATATTCATCGCCATTGCTAACTCTCTTCCACCCCATATGGGCTTTTCTTTTGTAAACATTTTTAAAACCGCAATTGATAAATTTAACGTCTTTAGCATATCTCTCATCCTTTTGATCTATTTATCTGTACAAACGGCTGCAAATCTTTCTCTTAAAGGGGGAAATAAGCGACAGATTTAGCAGCCGTCAGCACCTGATATCACTTTATCAAAAGTAAGAGAGTAGCTAATCTCTTACTTTTGATATAGGAAATCAACAGCAGCAGTAATATATACTTTTGCACAGCGTACGATATCCTCAACACGCACTTTTTCATTATAACCATGAATACTTGGTAAATAGGCTGGGCCGTACTGCAATACAGGAATATTATATTGTCTGAAATGTCGAGCATCACTACTTGCCCATTGCATAACGCCATATGCCTCTTGCCCTGTTACAAATGAAATATTTTCCACAATGGATTGGCATACAGGATTTTCGGCAGGCGTATAATTTGCTACACTTTTGAAGCCAAAACGTTTGATTGAATAATCAATAGCCAAACCATCTAGTTTATGTTTCAAAATTTCTGTTACTTCTTCTTGTGTAATACCGAATGGTAAGCGACAATCGACCTGAACCTTGCAATAATCTGGGATTACGTTGGACTTCGTACCTCCCTCAATTGTACCAATATTTACAGTAATTTTCTCTAAAACTTCTTGATATTTCAAACGATCTTTTTCCACCTCTCGCATGTATTTTTTAGATACCTCGATAAGTGGCAGTACCTCTTCTGGGATCGTAATTTCCAAATCCCATAGTGTACGAATCTCTTGAATAGCTCGAATGGCATCGACAATAGCATTTCTCCCAGCTAAAGGTGATAGGCTTCCATGTCCAGGTTCCCCACGAACCTCTAATTCAAACCAATAAGAACCCTTTTGCCCAATGGTTGGATTTAGCGGTGAAGAAGGCTCAGCGATTAAGCAACCATCTCCTTGCACAAAACCTCGCTCTAACAACCATGGAACACCAAATTCGCCGCCTGTTTCTTCATCTGGCACAATCGCCAATGTTAGTTTCCCTGGTAATTCAATATTCAATTTCTTTAGTAGCTTTGTTGCAAAAATAATACCAGCTAAACCAGCTTTCATATCACTTGCACCACGGCCCAGCATCCAGCCATCCTTCACCTCCCCTGAAAATGGATTGAATTCCCACTTTGATAAATCACCAACAGGAACAACATCTGTATGACCACAATAAATGAGTTCCTTGCCCTCACCACTCCCAATAGAAGCTACTAAATTAAACATTTTATCTGCAGCTTCGTATTTTTGATAAGTAATGCCAACATCCTGTAAATAGTTTTCGATAAAAGCTGTTATTTCAGTCGTATCTCCTGGAGGATTGACACTAGGAATTTGAATGAGTTTCGAACAAAATGCAATCAGTTCATCTTGATGCTTTTCAACTGCCTCTAATAATTGCACTTTGAGTGCTTGTAAATCATTCATGTGTATATACCTCTTTTCCTTTCGTTTGTAGATGATGCATGCTTCCATATAAATTTTTCATATGTGTAAACTGCTTTTCGTCAAAGAAGGAACATTTATGAGCTCCATACGTTTTTGCTACTTCTAACACAAATCGAACTACATTTTCTACATCTGTTACATGTGTGGCGCCTGTTGCACAGCCTGCCACGACAGATTCTGTTGTGATAGCCACACCTACAACAGGGCTTGTTGTTGCCACAGCTGGTTGTAAAATACTATTAATATGGAATAAACCATTGCCATATGGTGTAATGTCTTGCATGGTAATCGGTAGTACAACTGGAGAAATTCCTGCTGCTTGTGTGTAAACATGCAATAAATCATCACTGATTTTTAATATGTAACCTTCTTTGACTGTTGGCGTAATGGCAAACCCTTTATGGTTACATACTTGATTGCCTTTCGTTGTATCGATTGATAGAATGGCATCCATTGTTTCTTCCACTTCATTTTCGTTCATGACACTAATATCCACTGGAGAGTTCATAAATGGTACTGGCTCATGTGGCAAAGTGGGTGCTGTTGGACAAATATGCGTTGAGAAAATAACATCTCCTTCTAACTGATCACCCTTTAACGCCATATCAATGGCTTTGGCTGCACCTGCCATACATGCTAGTGCTCCATCTCCATCTGATACAAAGCCTGTCATTTCAGGACGTGCTCCAATACCACCGAGACGACCAATAATTCCTAACGTCGGTGCCTGACCACCAGAGGATTTTCCTTGCTTTCCTTTCACTAGTACACGCACAAAATCCGTTGAGCCACTTTCACCTTTAATCGTTTTGATCTTCACATCTGCTGTTGGATCAATGCTGTGTAAATAGGCTTTAATCGTTTCTCCGTTAACATGGAAATTATCCATTACCTCGTATAATTCAATAACATGCTTCAATGACATAATCAGTCCGCTCCTTTTTACTTCTATAATTTATTCAATTACTTTCTGCTCTAAGTCGTCGACACTTCTTGCTGTATCGACGAAAATAAATGACAAGAAACTTGATGTGTGGCTGTCACAGTATCGAGTGTCGGTTGGACGTCTGCACATTTGTCTGTAGCAAAACGACAACGCTTGTGGAATGCACAGCCACTCGGTGGATTTACTGGACTTGGAACATCTCCAGATAAAATAATACGGTCCTTTTTATCAAAGGGATTTTCCTTAGGAATTGCCGATAATAAGGCTTGTGTGTAGGGATGTTGAGGGTTCTCATAAATTTCCTTATATGTCCCGATTTCCACAATTTTACCCAAGTACATGACGGCAATCCGATCACACATATAATTCACAACATTTAAATCATGTGAAATAAAAATATATGTTAAACCGAAGTCTCTCTGTAAGTCTTTTAATAGATTGATTACCTGTGCTTGTACAGAAACATCTAATGCTGAAACAGGTTCATCGCATACAACAATATCTGGATTAAGCGCAAGGGCACGAGCAATATTGATACGTTGTCTTTGTCCCCCAGAAAATTCATGTGGATGGCGCTTTGCATGATAAGCACTTAATCCTACTGTTTCAAGTAATTCAATAACACGCTTTTTACGTGATGCTTCATCACCAATACCATGGATGACTAATGGCTCGGCAATGAGATATTCAATCGTTTTTCGAGGATCGAGTGATGCATATGGATTTTGGAAAACCATTTGTATCGACTTTCGAGCAGAGCGAATATCCTTTGTATTTAAGCTTGCTAAATCCGTACCCTTAAACTCTACGATTCCCTCTGTTGGAGAAATCAGCTGGTTGATTAAACGAGCAACCGTCGATTTCCCACAACCTGATTCACCTACAATCCCAAGTGTTTCGCCCTTATATAATTCAAAACTGACGCCATCTACTGCTTTCACAAATTGTGTTGATTTTTTAAAAGGGATTGAACTTTTAATGGGAAAATGCTTTTTTAAATTACTTACCTTTAAAACAAGTTCATTGTGCTGTTGCATTAAAAATTCCCTCCTTCCTTGCGACAATTTGATTTTTCGCTTGTAAATGGCAGGCTACAAAATGATTGTCCTGCACTTCCACTAAGTCGGGTACTGTATGACGACAAATATCTGTTGCTAAAGGGCAACGTGATGAAAAGTGACAGCCGCTATGTGGCATTGTTAAATCCGGTGGACTACCTGGAATGGCCGGCAATCTTTGTTGCTCCTGTGTGCCCATTGTAATTTGAGACTCTAATAATCCCCACGTATAAGGATGTAAAGGTTTTTCATAGAGCTGTCTTGTTGTAGTCGACTCAACTGTTCGACCTGCATACATAACATTTACTTTGTCACATAACTCCCAAACCACACCTAAATCGTGTGTAATCATAATGATGGCTGTATCATGGTCTTGTTGTAATTTTTTCATTAAATCAAGAATTTGAGCTTGTACAGTTACATCCAGTGCAGTTGTTGGCTCATCGGCAATGAGTAGTTTCGGGTTACAAGCAAGAGCAATAGCAATCATGACACGCTGACGCATGCCTCCTGAAAATTCGTGAGGATACATTTTTAATCGTTTCTCTGGCTCAGGAATACCAACCATTTTTAACATATCGACAGCTTTGATAGCGGCATCTTTCTTCGAGATCTTTTCATGTGCTTGGATGACTTCAATAATTTGATTGCCCACTGTTAATACAGGATTCAAACTTGTAATAGGATCTTGGAAAATCATTGAAATATCATTACCTCGCACATTGCGCATTTCTTTTTCAGAAATGCCAATTAAATCACGACCATTAAAGTCAATTTTTCCATTCGTTATTTTTCCTGGCGGAGATGGAATTAAACGCATGAGAGCAGTGGCTGTAACACTTTTTCCCGACCCTGATTCTCCAACAATCCCTAGTGTTTCCTTCTTATTTAATTGTAAATTTACTCCATTGACAGCTTTCATTGTAGAGCCGCCACTTTTAAATTCTACTGTTAAATTTTCTACATCTAGTAAACGTTCAGTCATGACTCCACCCCCTTCCATTAAACTTTCATTTTCGGATCTAACGCATCACGTAATCCATCTCCTAAAAGGTTAATACCAAGAACTGTTAATAAAATACAGATTCCTGAAAATGTCGCCATTTGAGGATTTAATACTAAAAAATCTTTACCATCTTTTAAAATACTACCCCACGAAGCTGTTGGCGGTTGAACTCCTAATCCTAAAAAGCTCAGTGCCGCCTCCGAAATAATAGCGCCCGCTGTACTCATCGTTCCATAAACAATTAAAGGAGCTAAACAGTTCGGTAATATATGGCTAAAAATAATTCGACTATGTGTAGCACCTAGAGAATGCGTCACTTCGATGAATTCTTCTTCTTTTACACTTAAAACCTGACCACGAACAAGTCTTGCGAACCCTGGAATGTTTGCAACACCAATAGCAACAATAACGTTGACAAGTCCTTGCCCTAATACCGTCATTAGTGTAATAGCAAGTAAAATGAATGGGAATGCAAAAAGACCATCCATCGTACGCATAATGATCGAATCAATGCGACCACCGAAATACCCAGCTACTAAGCCTAGGAGCGTTCCAAATACAGCACCAAATAGCACTGCCGCAATCCCAACAATCATCGATATTCTTGTACCATAAACTAAGCGACTAAACAGATCACGACCATAGTTATCTGTTCCTAATAAATGTCCTTCTGTGTTCATTGGTAAAAATGATTTGCCAACGATCATTTCATTTGGTGGATGGGTAGCAATCAATGGTGCAAAAATTGCAACAATGGCCATCAAGGTGACAATGACTAACCCAATTGTCGCTAATTTATTTTTTAGCAACTTGCGCAACAACGTATTTCTTTTTCTTGTTTCATTGACGATTGCTTGAGTCATTGTTATTTTTTCCCTCCATCCGATTCTAAATTGACCTTAGGATTGACAACTTTATAAAGCACGTCCACTACTAAGTTAACAAGTACAAAGATAAATGCGATGAAAATAACAGTACCTTGTACAACAACAAAATCACGTTTATCAATGGCATCTACAATTAGTCGCCCCATTCCAGGCCAACTAAAAATCGTTTCTGTTAAAACCGCTCCCCCCAGTAAATTGGATATCTGCATCCCTAATACCGTTAAAATAGGTGTTAGCGCATTTTTAAAGGCATGTTTACCAATCACTAAATATTCTTTAATGCCTTTAGAACGAGCTGTTTTAATATAATCTTGCGAAATAACCTCTAACATGCTTGAACGGGTAATCCGTGCAAATGTCGCCATTGGAATCGTTGCTAATGCAAATGCTGGCAAAATTAAATGTTTCAAATAGGTCCATAGGCCATCACTGATGTTGCCCATTCCAGTGGCTGGGAACCAACCAAGATTGACACTAAAGAATAAAACAAGCATGATCCCCAACCAAAAAATAGGCATGGATACACCAACTAATGATACAAGCATGACAATATAATCAATGATTGTATTTTGCTTTCTAGCAGCTAATATTCCTGCTGGGATACCAACCACAACCGCTATAAACAAGGCTGCCAATGCTAGTATCACTGTGTTAGGGAATCTTTCTATAATAAGCCCGATGACAGACTCACTATAAGAATAGGAATATCCTAAATTTAACTGTGCTAAGTCTCCTACATATGAAATAAATTGCGAAGGCATTGATTTATTTAATCCTAGCTCTTCTCTTAAATTCTCTACATCTTCCACACTGGCTTGTGGCCCAAGCATTACTGAAGCTGGGTCACCTGGAATCATTCGCGTAATAATGAAGACGATGATTCCTACTACTAGCAGTGTCGGGATAAGGTTGACTAACCTTTTTAAAATAAATGAGCCCATCTTATTAAGACCTCCTTTTCATTATTAGAATCAGTGGTTCATATTGTGAATAACCACATACTACACCATGTGATAATTATTTGTAAATATATTTTTTTCTGAATTTTTTTAATTTTATATTTACTTTCTATTTACAAATGTGCTAATTTTAATTCGAACCTATCATTTTTGAATCAACGGTTCATATTGTGAAACAAAATAAAGGAGGCTTATGCAGATGAAGAAGATAAACGTAAAAAAACCTTTACTACTACTCTTTTTAACTTTATTAATTGGTGTTTTAGCAGCTTGTGGTGGGAACACAGAAAAAAGTAATTCTTCAAATGAAAAAGATGGAGAAGTCACTTCAGGTGGCAAATTAAATGTTGGTCTTTCAGCCAATGCCAAAACATTTGACCCTATCAAATATACAGGGGTTTATGAATCGCAAGTTATGCGTCAAATGGGTGATACTTTAGTTGTTTATAACAAAGATCTATCAGATATCATCCCCTCTTTAGCAACAGAATGGAAAGTGTCAGATGATATGTTAGTCTATACGTTCAAATTACGTGAGGGTGTGAAATTCCAAAAGGGGCAATACCAGGATGGCCGTGAAATGACAGCGGAAGATGTGAAATATTCTTTAGAGCGCTCCGCCAAAGAATCCGCTATGAATCGTTTAAGTGGTGTGACAGAAGTTAAAGTGTTGTCAGATTATGAAATAGAAATTCACTTAACTACACCGAATGCTGCCCTTCTTGCTATGCTAACGGATGCAGGAAATATCATTATTCCAAAAGAAGAGGTTGAAGGCTGGGGCGATAACTTCTCAGAACACTTCATTGGTACAGGCCCATTCCAGTTAACAGAATGGAAAAAAGACCAAGAAGTAAAACTAGTTCGCCATGACAATTATTGGGGTGAAAAACCTCACGTTGATAATTTATCCATGAAGTTTATCTCCGATCAAAATATGATGACAAATGCATTACGTTCTGGTGACATAGATATTGCCATGGATGTCAAAGGCCAAAACAGAGAAATTATTAACCAAGATAGCAACCTTGAGCTTTTAACGAATCCAGGTTTATCTATTGTTTATCTTGACCTTAACAACAAAGTTGGTCCGACTGCTGACAAACGTGTTCGCGAGGCACTTTATATGGCAACAAATGTTGAGGAAATCATTTCTGGTGTTAACCAATGGGGTGGCGGTGATGTTTCTTATTTACCATTACCACCAGGTTCATGGGGATATGATAAATCATTAGTTGATTTAGTACCAAAATATAATCCAGAAGAAGCAAAAAAATTGCTAGCAGAGGCTGGTTATCCTGATGGCTTCAAAACAGAGATTTATGTATCAGAAGCACGTGTGCCTTACGCAACGATTTTCCAAAGTCAATTAAAGAAAAACTTAAACATTGATGTGGAAATTAAAGTGCTTGAATGGGGTACTTACAGTGATACTGTTGCAAAAGGGAACGCTCCAATGAATATTGGTGGCTGGACTTGGTATCCAGATCCTTATTTCTTCCTATATCAATTATTCCACACAAATCAAATCGGTGCGTTAGGTAATGGTAAAGGCTATAGCAACCCAGAGGTAGATAAATTATTAGAACGTGCCGTATCTGAAACAGTGGTACAGGAAGAACGTGCTAAATTATACCAAGAAGCATTAAAACTGATTTTAGCAGATGTTCCGCGTATTGAATTAGAAGCAACACAAACCGTTGCAGGTGTAAACAAAAAAGTACAGGGCTTTGAGGTTTCTACTGACAACTCCGTACAAATTGTACATCCAAACGGTACGAACGTATCCATTTCTAAATAATTAACTGGAAAAGTGGAGATGCTTGTCTCCGCTTTTCTCTTCATAAGGAGAGATTTAATCCCATGACTCGATATATAAATGGACTTGTTTTTAACTCTGAGACACGTAGCTTTAACAAACAGTCATTTCAAGTACAGGGGCAATACTTTGCTCCATCTTCTACAACGTCTGAAATAGACATCGATTTAGATGGCTATTATATTACACCTGGCCTTATCGACAGTTGTTCACAAATTGGCTTAGCTGAAATAGGGATTCGTTGGGAGGGGGATGATAGCTATGAATTTGACTCACATCTGGACTATTCTGTAGTTGATGGCATTTATCCATTCGATGCTGCCTTTCAAAAAGCTATCTCCCATGGGGTGACAGCCTCTCATATCGTTCCCTCCCCTAAAAGCTTGGTCGGTGCAAAAACAGCTATTATTCATCATACACATACAACGGTTGATGAAATGGTCATTGCCAAAGATATTGCTTATTCCTTCTCCATTGGACACCAAGCAAAAAGCACTTTTTTCGCTGAAAAGAGAAAGCCACTAACCCGTATGGGGATTGCCAAAATTTTAAGAGAAACATTGCAACAGATTCAGCAGCAAGAACCTTTAATTAAGAAAATTGTCATACGGGCACATAAAGCTGTGGATCTTGAATTCATTGACCGTCTTCAACAAGAGTTTAAGTCTACTTTTGATTTTCATATTATTCACGGCACTGAAGCTTCACTGCTTCAAGGGACATCCTTCAATACGGTCATTGCTGGCCCAACGTTTCGATATATCGAGCATAACGAGATGATGGCATTATCACCAAAACTATACCGCCAGTTGTCCCAACAACATACTCCGTTTGTTTTTTGTACGGATCATCCTGTTAGTAGCACCTCTCACCTAACATTAGAAGGTTGCTTAGCTGTAAGAGAAGGGCTGACACGTCAGGATGTTCTGTATGCACTAACAACAGGAGCTGCTAATTTCCTTGGAATCGCTCATAAAACTGGCACTATTCGTGATGGCCTTCTAGCTGATTTTGTCATATGGGATAAGCATCCATTAAATTTAGATGCACAGGTTGTAGCTACTTTTATTAAAGGAACAAAAGTTTATGCAAGGGAAGAAGGGTTCTCAGAATGATTATTTATCATCATGCAAAGTTTCTCACAGTCAATGAACAAAATGATATTTTTGAACAGTTATGGATCGAAGATGGACGTATAGTCTATGTCGGTCCAGCCAAAGATTATCCTCCTCAAGCAGAGTTAGTCGATCTTCAGGGAGCTTATGTCACACCAGGCTTAATTGATATTCACGCCCATGTTGGGACATGGGCAGAGGTTACTGAAGACATTAATGATGCTAATGAATATAGCGAGCCCTTTACACCTCTTATGCACGCTCTAGATAGTGTAGATATCCGACACTTTTCCTTCCAACATGCGTTAGAAGGCGGTGTGACGACTGTACAAACTGGTCCAGGTAGTGCCAATGTCATTGGGGGCATTTGGAGTATTCTTAAAACAGCAGGGCCCACTCTTACCTCTCGTGTTTTAGTAGAACGAAGCGGTTTAAAGGGCGCGTTAGGAGAAAATCCAAAGAATGTTTTTGGCAATCAATACAAACGAAAGCCAATGACTCGCATGGCCATTGCCCAGCTTTTACGTGATGGTTTCCAACGTGCAAGTCAACTGAATGAACAACAACGAGCTGAGCAAATTAAACAAAATTCAGAGTTGCGTCCATTCATTGAAGTGCTACGAGGTGACATGCCCCTTCGCCTTCATTGTCACAGAGCAGATGACATTATGACAGCTATAAGAATTGCTAAAGAATTTAATGTGAAGCTTCATTTAGAGCATTGCACAGAAGGCTATTTAATAGTCGATGCGGTAAAGAACAGTGGCTTTCATGCGACACTTGGGCCCTATATGTTAACCCCATCTAAATATGAAACACGTAATTCTACACCAGCGATTGCAGCCATTTTTAAAGAGCATAATATCCCATTTGCCATCATGACAGACCATCCATTCGTACCAATTCAGTACTTAAAATATTGTGCTACTGAAGCTATTCGCTATGGTTTAGATGAGGACACCGCCTTAAAAAGTATTACAATAAATGCCGCTAAGCTTGTACAGCTAGATCACCGCATTGGCAGCCTTGAGGAAGGCAAGGATGCTGATTTTGTTGTTTGGTCACACCCTATTTTTGAAACAGAAGCAAAGGTCTTACAAACGTATGTCAATGGACAAAAATATTACGAAGCGGAGTGAGCTTATTGAAACATTCAAAAATTGCCGTAGTCACAATTGGTCAAGCGCCTCGCAAAGATATGGCGGAGGATATTCAGCAATTAAGAGCATCTGGTTTACATGTTCATGAGTTTGGCGTACTGGATTCACTCTCTCCAGCCGAAATCACTTCCCTTTCACCCTCTAGTGAAGACACAGATGTTTTAGTAACACTTTTGACAAATGGACAACAAGTCAAGCTAAGTAAACAAAAGCTGATGCCCTATATTCAGACATGCATTGATGATTTACATGAATTCACTTGGGTTTTGCTTATGTGTACAGGAGATTTTACGAATAAGCTGTCATGTAAAAACCTGTTACTACCTGATCGCATGATGACAAATTTAGTGAAAGGGTTACAAACAGAATTAGCACTTGGTTTAATAGGCCCTGAGCCTGAGCAACAACAAACTGTTGCGGAGAAATGGCAAAAAGCACAGTTCGATGTCACCTTTTCAGCTAGCTCACCCTATCAGTTCAATACACAACATTTATTAGCAAAAGCACAGCTATTAGAATATCAAGGAGCTGATTTGCTCATTCTTGATTGTATGGGTTATTCCACAACAATGAAAAACATGATTAAAGATCAACTCACTATTCCCGTCATTGTTCCTAGAGAAGCAGTATTTACGATTTTAAAGGCCATTTGTTAATGGTAAAAAAGGTGATGTCAACAGCAGAAACAACCATTTTGAAAGGCGAGGGATTGATTTCCGTTCCGCCAGCATCCCTTCCAGGGAATGCCCGATGAGCCGCTTCACTCACAGGGTCTCATCAACCATGTGGAGAAGTGATGAGTGACAGCACCCCTCCATAAAGAGTAGTGAATACCCTCACTTTATTTGAAAACCTTGCTAAAAAGAAATATTTTTATGGATTGGAAGGCTAGTAGACTCCTGTGGGCGAGCGTCCCTACACGAAGCGGCTCGCCAACAGGAAAGCCCATGGAAATCCATTTTCACCTTTAACATAAATTCTATGGATGGTTTTGTTTTTCAACACTATGAAAAAGGGCACTGCCGATGCAGTGCCCTTTTCCCGTTCCACTAGACACGTTTATTGAAATAAGGAAGCTGCTCAACAAATGCCTTTGTGTCATCATCCCCATATTCATGAACGAGTGCATAAATTTTCATTAATCGCTTATCGATTTCATCATTTTCCCTGTCTAAGTGATACTGTATATACGGTAATTGTGCACGCCAAGCATTTGAAATTTCTAGCAGCTGCATTTGCTGAAAGATTCTCTCAAATACATCTAATGCCTGTCGATCTACATTCAGTTCAAAATTCCACGGCCCAGCATAAGGATTTGTATAATAGGTTCTATTGGCAAGTGAAAAATATACGCGCTGACGATCCATCTTTATGATTCACTCCTTTTTCCATAGTATGGAGAGAACGGAGTTGTTTTATTCGCTTTAATGTCAAACTTCCTTCACAATTAATAGAACCACATAATTTATAATAGGTATGATGAACAAAGAACGGAGTGAATACTATGAGTTTAACTACGCTCTTAATAGTCGCAGTTATCATTGTTATCTTTATCACTATTGCGACGATTATCAGTGTCAACCGTGCCTATGCCTTTAAACATACTATTGATGAAAAACCACAGCAAAGCTATCATCAAGAGGATAACTAATCATAATTTATTGAATTTGGAGTGAAAGCAATGGGTGTACCTTTACCAATTATCATTATGATTGCCATGATGATGCTAATGTTTGGTCTTTCTGTCATTATTATTTTGAAGAAAAAAAATCATATCTTTACACAAACTATTGATCCGAAGCCTGAACAAATGACGTCTCAGCAAGAGGAAGAACAACGATGAAATACCCCTTTATTTGGCTCATTCAGTTTTATAGAAAATTCATTTCACCTATGACGCCACCAACTTGCCGTTTCCATCCTACTTGTTCTTCTTACGGGCTGGAAGCTTTTCAAAAGCATGGAGCATTGAAAGGCTCCATCTTAACCATTACACGTATATCGAAGTGTCATCCGTTTCATCCTGGTGGCTTTGATCCTGTGCCTGAAAAATGGCCTTCGAAAAAGAATTAACTTTCGGAGGGCATTTTTTTCTTGTACTTTTTTAAGTTGTGCGTTATTATAATAACTGTTCTAAAAAATAAATCGTAATGATTACTATTTAAGAGAGGTATCTGATTATATGAAAAAATTGTATTTATTATTGTTAGTCGCAGTCCTTGCCTTATTCACTGCTGCTTGTGGAGACAAATCTTCCACTTCCCAAAAGTCTGATGACAAGGATACGTTAAGCATCTATACAACGGTTTATCCGTTAAGCTATTTTGCACAGCGCATTGGTGGCGATTTTGTTGAAGTATCTTCTATTTACCCAGCTGGTGCGAACGAGCATACATTTGAACCCACTCAAAAAGATATGATGAAATTAGCAGATGCAAATATCTTCTTCTATATTGGCTTAGGACTGGAAGGCTTTGTCGAAAACGCTAAAAAGACTTTAGCAAACGAAGATGTCACGATGGTGGCAACTGCTGACACAGTTTCAGATGAAAAATTAGCTATCAGCACAGGTCATGTTCATGCAGAAGATGAGCATGACGAGCATAATCACGCTGCCACAGAGGAAGAGCACGATCATGAGCACGATCACGCTGCCACAGAGGGAGAGCACGATCATGAAGCTGATGAGCACGGACATGATGAGCATGAACATGGCGATATCGACCCACATGTTTGGTTATCTCCTACAATTAGTCAGGATTTAGCACTTGCTATTAAAAATACACTAGTTGAAAAAATGCCTGCTCAAGAATCGACTTTTAATGAGAATTATGAAGCACTAGTAAAAGAACTGCAGGATTTGGATAATGACTTCAAAGCAATGGCTGACAAAGCACCAAATAAAACATTCTTTGTATCACATGCTGCCTTTGGCTATATTGCAGGTCAATATGGTTTTACACAAGTGCCAATTGCCGGCTTAAATTCACAAAATGAGCCATCTCAAAAAGAATTAACAAAAATCGTTGATAAAGCAAATGAATTGCATATTCACTATATTTTATTTGAACAAAATGTTTCTTCTAAATTAGCAGAGGTTATTCAAAAAGAAGTTGGCGCAGAATCTCTTGTCCTGCATAATTTAAGTGTATTAACAGCTGACGATGAAAAAAATAAAGAAACCTACTTCACCTTGATGCAAAAAAATATTCAAACACTAGAAAAAGCTTTAAACGCACATTAATCAAGTAAGAGCCAATAAGTAGAGATTAAGCCAGTGTAAACCAACATATTATGAGTAAGGAGGTGCCCCGACGAATGGGACACCTCCTTTATTATGACGTATTTTTCTTGTGGCATGCGTTTCCCCGTTCGATAAAAAGATGGTCGGCATTTTGTTGTTTTTAGTTCCTTATCCTGGATCACTTTTGGTTGAATCGCAATAAAAACGGACATACTTCCCACTAACATTGGTGTCCATTCAGTAAAGTCAAACTGAACTAAAGTGTTTGGATCATTTGTTTTTTGTGCAATAAGCTTTGTCGGCTGTTCCACTAATTGTTGTACTGCCAGCTTATTTTCTCCAATAATAGAGATTCCATTATTTTCAGTAAAGCTAGCTTGTAAAGGCATTGTTAAACTCTGTATTTTCGTTTCTTCTAGCATCTCCGTATACTTCTCGCTTGTTGCAGCAGGAAAACTTGCGTAGTCCCAAGTATGATCCTGTGCTAATTGACGATCCGACACTAAAAAATATTGATAGCGTACTTCTCCCTTACGATCCGGCAATGGATCATCCCAAGTGACATCAATATGATACCAATCACGATCCAACTTTACTAATACCCAGGCATGGAGCTGTTCACCCACTTTTCCTGGCACATATTGTACCTCAAAGCCCAACATTTCTAACATTCGATAAAGCACTAAAGCATATGCCTGACAAACTCCCTTATTTTCTGTTAGTAACGTGTAAGGGGAATATTGACTTCCTTCTGTTTCTTTGGAGTATTCCGCAGTTAAAACAATAAAATCATGTGCAGCCTGCAGTTTTTCTATGTCACTTAATCCATGCATGGGTGCAATAATATTCGCCAAAGTTTGCCCTACAAATGCTTCCTCTGTTGGGGAAATATGATAGGTAAATGCAAATGCAATGACAATATTATTGTTATAACCATCGTACTTCCATTTAAAGCTAGAAATATTAGTATAAATATAAGAGTTTTGAATCGCAGTTTTTGTAATGTCTGTTAGTCCATCTTTTATTTCAGTTATGTCACCAGTATAGCGAATGGAAAATTCCGAAGATAGCTGCGTAACTTCTTTATTAATGAGAGATTGTAGTGTTTCAATTGAATGAGCAGTTGCTACATTATCTTTTTCATCGTTTGCAAATACTTGCACATGACTCATTTGTAGAACAAATACTATAATGACAACATTATATATATATTTCCTCATATGAGTCATTCTCCTTTACTAACTAGTTTATGCCTCTCATTTTTTATTATGTTAATGAATGATTAATTTCATGCTAAAAGTGCGAATAAAAAAGAAGCCTTCATTTTAAGAAGACTTCTTTCACAAATTTTTTATTGTAATAATTTTCGTCTCAGCAATTTATCCGCACCATTTCGCGGAAGACTGTCTGTAATAATAATTTCTTTAGGTACTTTATATTTAGCAAGTTTCTGTAAACAAAAGGCTTGGAGCTGCTCAACAGATGCCTGCTCATGTAACACGATAAAGGCAATCGGAACCTGTCCCCATTGCTCATCTGCCACACCACATACCCCCGCTTCTTTGACAGCAGGATGTGTGAGTAACACATTTTCTATTTCTGCAGGATAAATATTTTCTCCCCCTGAAATAATTAAATCTGCTCTACGATCAATGACGAATAAATAACCTCCCTTATCGATATAACCAATATCACCCGTATGCAACCAGCCATCCATCGTTGCATCTTTTTGTGCAAAACGTCCAATATAGCCAGGAGTAACATGAGGCCCTCGAATACAAATTTCTCCCTCACCTTTCGCATTGGGCTGCGCAATCTTTATTTGATTAAAAAATAAAGGCTTGCCAGCAGAACCAATTTTTCGCATGGCATCTTCACTTGCCAATGTAGCTGTTTGTGAGGAAGTTTCTGTCATGCCATAGGTTTGGGCGACAGCTAAGTTTAACGCATGTGCTCTCACTAAATAATCAACGGGCACTGGCCCACCTCCAGCTAACATCAACTTAAAGTGTGGCGAAGCTTTGGTATTATGCTGCTCTAACGTATGTAGAATCCGTTCCAATGTCACTGCTACAACAGACATATGAGTTACTTCCCCAGCTATAATATGTTGTGAGATAGCCTCTACATCAAATTGATCGTATAAAACAACCTGATTGCCATACAGCAGTGAACGTACTAATATTGAAAATCCACTAATATGGAATAATGGTACAGCACATAACCAAACATCCTGAGCCTGTAGTCCAATGTTTAAAACGGAGGCAGTCGCACTCGCCTGATGATTCCCAACCGTTTGGCGAACTCCCTTTGGAAAGCCAGTAGTACCCGATGTATACATGATCGTTGTAGTTTGATGTAAAGGCCACTCCTTTTCAATATCTACGGTGCGCTCGACTCCCTCTTCAATCGTTGAAAATAAATGATGACCTGTTTCAGGTGGCAACTTTGCTATATCCTCATCTGCAATCAACACGCACACCGCTCCTGAATCCTCTAGCTGATAAGCCAGTTCATCCTGTGATAGTCTACGATTAAGCATCACCATCTCACATTGTAAATGCATACAAGCATACATCACAATAACTAGTTCAGGCTTACTTGGCCCCATAATCGCAATTCGGTCTCCCCGTTGAATACCGAGTGCCACTAATTGTCGGGCACGTTTTATAGATAAATCCTGTAGTTCCTGAAAAGTCCAGCTTTGTTTTTTATAAGCCAATGCCTTCCGTAATGGTGTTAAATAGGCTCGTTGTAAAATCCAATTTGGATACATCTTTGTCACTCCAATCACCCTACATCTTAACGCTTTCCCATCAACTTTGTCTATTAGTCGATGGTCTTTCTCGCCCTTTTGTATGTCTATCTGTTCCGCTAATCGCTCTATCCTTCACATTTTAAGTTTTATCCACCATTTTGAGCGTTCTATCCATCTCTTTTATTATAAGTACTACTCTATCCCTCACATCTTGAATTCTATCCACCACTTTTGATGTTTTATCAACCTCTTTTTGCATTTTATCCTCCAATTTGAGCGCTCTATCCTTCTCTCTTTTTCAAAGTACTGCTCTATCCCCCACATTTTGAGTTCTATCCAACACTTTTTACGTTTTATCAACCTCTTTTTGCATTCTATCCACTATTTTGAGCGTTCTATCCATCTCTTTTTCAAAGTACTACTCTATCCCTCACACCTTGAGTTCTATCCAACACTTTTGATGTTTTATCAACCTCTTTTTGCATTCTATCCACTATTTTGAGCGTTCTATCCATCTCTTTTTCAAAGTATTACTCTATCCCTCACACCTTGAGTTCTATCCAACACTTTGTGCATTTTATCCATCAATTTGAGCGTTCTATCCACCTCTCTTTTTCAAAGTACTACTCTATCCCTCACACCTTGAGTTCTATCCAACACTTTTGATGTTTTATCAACCTCTTTTTGCATTCTATCCACCATTTTGAGCGTTCTATCCATCTCTTTTATTATAAGTACTACTCTATCCCTCACATTTTGATTTCTATCCGCAACTTCGAGCGTTCTATCCACCACACTCCTCCTGCATGCATACAAAAAGCTCGTATCTCCAAAAAGATACGAGCTTTACACCCTTTCATCATCAAGGGAATCTTGGGAATTGACCAAAGTCTGGTTGACGTTTTTCTTTGAATGCGTCGCGACCTTCTTTTGCTTCATCTGTAGTGTAGTAAAGAAGTGTAGCGTCACCAGCCATTTGTTGAAGACCTGCTAAGCCGTCAGTATCTGCATTCATCGCTGCTTTTAAGAAGCGTAGTGCAGTTGGTGACATTTGTAGCATTTCTTCACACCATTGAACGGTTTCATCTTCTAATTGCTCATAAGGAACAACTGTATTGACTAAGCCCATATCAAGTGCTTGTTGTGCATCGTATTGACGGCAAAGGTACCAAATTTCACGTGCCTTTTTATGTCCAATAATACGAGCAAGATAGCCTGAGCCGTAACCAGCATCAAATGAACCTACTTTTGGTCCAGTTTGTCCAAAACGGGCATTGTCAGCAGCAATTGTTAAGTCACAGACAACATGTAAAACATGTCCTCCACCAATTGCATAGCCTGCAACCATTGCCACTACAGGTTTTGGAATTACACGAATTAAACGTTGTAAATCAAGAACGTTTAGACGTGGGATTTCATCATCGCCTACGTAGCCACCATGACCGCGAACTTTTTGATCTCCGCCTGAGCAGAAAGCATGTTCACCTTCACCAGTTAAAATAATCACACCGATATTTTTGTCATCGCGTGCACGTGAGAATGCGTCAATCATTTCCATTACCGTTTTCGGGCGGAATGCATTGCGCACTTCTGGACGGTTAATCGTAATTTTTGCGATACCGTTATAGAATTCATACTTAATGTCTTCATAAGTATGTAATGTAGTCCATTGACGTGTCATTGAATTGCCTCCTATATCAATAAATTCGTCTCGTTACTAGCGAGGCGCTAACGTAACAGTATATTACGTTAAATACTCCTCTACTATTGTAGCAAATTCAGCGGGATTTTCCACATGAATTGCATGTCCAGCGTCATTTACTGTAAGATGGCTAACAGTATTTAATAGCGCTTTCATTTCTAGTGCAATTTTACAAAATTTCTCATCCAATGAACCAGTAATGAGTAGTACAGGTATTTCCACTTGCGCTAGGCTCTCCCAATTTGAAGGCTGAACACCTGTTCCAATACCTCTCAGGCTTCCAGCCAGTCCCTCTTCTTTCTGAGAAAGTCTTTCTGCTCGAATGGTTTCTCGTACGCTTCTAGGAAGACGATGCTGTGTTGCAAAAAGAGGTATGTTCTCCCAAGCATGGACAAATGATTGTAACCCATTTGCCATTATTTTTTGTGCCAGTACTTCATCTCGCTCACAGCGTTCCTTTCGTTCTTCTGCTGTTCGTAAACCTGGAGAAGCACTTTCTAAGATAAGCTGTTGAATATGACCTGGGTGTGCAATAGCATACGATAAGGCAATTCTTCCTCCCATTGAGTAACCTAACAACGTAAATTTCTCTAGATGAAGCTGGCAAAATAATTCTTCTAAATCTTGTAATTGTTCCTCCATGGAGAAACGCTGTATATCCTCTGGAATAGCTGTTTGACCATGACCAATTAAATCAATGGCAATAACACGAACATTAGGTAGAGCTTGCGCTAGATCGTGCCATGTAGCCGTGCTGCCTGTAAATCCATGTAACGCAACAAGTGTATGTTCACTATTGTCATTCCATATTTCAATATGCGTTTCAAGTCCTCGAATCATGCATTTTGTCATGCTTTTAGCTCCGCATTAATTCGATTCCATAGCGCTCGATGAGCATTAACATTTTCGGTTCTATCGGTAAATATTTCAACCAAACGTAAAGGATGATGTTGCTTTGTTGAAAATTTCTCTGAAAGCTCGGAGATTGTTTCCACACGCACATAGTCCATCTCATACATATGGGCAATGTCACGGAATTCAAGTGCAGTCGGTGTGCCAAATAAATCTTCATAATGATCTTCGACAGTTGACTGTGGTAAATAAGAAAAAATACCGCCACCATCATTATTCATGACAAGAATGGTTAAGTTACACTTCTGATATCTGGAGGCAATCAATCCATTTACATCATGTAAAAAGGCTAAATCCCCAATCAGCAAATAGGTTTCTCGTTTATTTCCTTGACTGAAGCCCATCGCGGTTGATACTACGCCATCGATTCCATTCGTGCCTCGATTGGCAAAAATACGCAAATCTTTCGGTGTGGCCAATAAAAATGTATCGATATCACGCACTGGCATACTGCTACTAACGAAGATATCACTACCGTCAGGAATCATTTTAAGTAAACGGCTAACTATAGCGCCTTCATCTTTCTCTACTTCTGAATACTGCTCAATAGAAATGGATGCCAGCTCATTCGCATTTTGCCATTTGGCTAAGTATGTTTCTTCAAGGGCTGTATCATTGATAGCTAATTGTGTTAGCCACTGACCGATAGTAGCATGAATAAAATGCGTAGATACGCCCGTAGCATCTCTAAACATAGGATCTTCATCAATAATCACATAAGCGTTTGGCTGTGATTTTGTGATGAATTGCATAATAAATTTTGAGACAGGTTGGGCCCCAATACGTAATACTGTATCTGGTTGAACAAGTGCTTTAAAATCCTCGCTTTTCATAATGGCATCATAGGTTGTTACGATATATGGTAAACAATCCTCTGGTACAGATGCACGCATATTCGATAAGCTTTCAACAAGGACTGGCCACTTGAGCTGACGGACAAATTCCCAAACGATGGATAAGTCCGTGCCAAGCGCTAATTCCCCAATTATAATAAAGCCTCTTTTAGTCAATTGTAGTATAGAGGAAAGCTCCTGCTGATTAGCCAACGTTGGGGTTAGTTGTCCCATACTGCTATGTTTGAATGTTACTGTTGGCAGTTCATGCTGTAAATCAATTAATAATGGTTCGCGGAAAGGTACATTAATATGTACTGGTCCAAATGGTGCACTTGTGGCAATCGCTACCGCACGAGCAAGGTGACGCTCAATCAAAGGTAATGTCGGATCAGCCCCATCTGCTAACGGAAAATCTACACTCCATTTCACATGTGAACCATATAAATTAAGCTGATTGATAGCCTGTGGTGCACCTACCTCACGTAATTCATGAGGGCGATCTGCCGTTAAGACAATCAATGGAACTCGTGCATAGCTTGCTTCTACAATCGCAGGAAAATAGTTTGCTGCTGCTGTACCAGATGTACATAAGAGGACAACAGGCTTAGCAGTAGCCTTAGCCAGGCCTAACGCAAAAAATGCAGCTGAGCGTTCATCTACTTGACGATACATGTTTACTTCTTTCGTTGAAGCAACTGCATAGGCAAGAGGAGTGGAACGTGAGCCTGGACTGACGACAACATTTTCTACACCGGCTTGTACTAACGATGCAACCATTTTATAAACATAATCTGTTAATCTTTTTCGTTCACTCATGTAATCGTCCCCCTAGCGCACGAAGCATTGGACGGAATTTCACTAATGTTTCTTCATATTCAGATTGTGGTTCTGAATCTGCTACGATCCCTCCACCTGCATATAAATAAGCTTTATCACTTAGTAACGCAGCTGAACGTATCGCAACTGCAAATTCACCATTACCTTCAGCATCTAGCCAGCCAATTGGCGCGGCATACAGACCACGATTCATCGGCTCATACTTACGAATGGCTGCCAATGCTTCTTTGCGTGGTACACCACCTAAAGCTGGTGTAGGATGTAATGATTTTGTTAATTGTAAAATTGTAGCATTTTGATTTAACTGACCTTCTACAGGTGTATATAGATGTTGAATATCACGAATTTTTAATAGGCGTGGTCTATCTGGCACTGTCATGTCCACGCAATTTTTACGGAAAGTATCCACAATCATATCGACAACATATTGATGTTCACCACTATTTTTCGGATCATTTAATAAACTTTGTCCATAAGTCTCATCTTCCTCTGCCGTCTTGCCTCGTTTAATCGAGCCAGCAATGCAAGAAGAAAACGCACGACCCTCTTCTACTTTTACAAGGCGTTCAGGTGATGCACCAAAAAACAATAAATCTTTATGCTCTAAACCGAATAAATAGCTTTCTGGCTGCTCATGAATAATTTGAGAGAGTACTTGTGGTGCAGATACATCCTCTTTAAATTGCAATGCAAGTGAGCGTGCAATAACTACTTTATCCGCTTTTTTCTGTTTGATTAATGCTGTCACTTGGTCAATCGAGGCTAAATAAGGTTCCTTATAGGGTTCGAAATAATTTGTGATATCAGGTTTTGTATACGTTTTCACTTCTTTAACCTGGGCTGCATGAATTAAATGATCTCGCTCTTTTCTCAATACTTCTAGCTGATCTTCAGCCTGATGATTTTGTGTCAACAGATGAATACTCACGTATGCTTTATCATCACGAATCACAAGTTGAAATGTTGCTAATGCAAAATAAGCCTCAGGAAAATCCGTCCATTCTCCATCAACATTATTTTGCGGATCAAATGTAAAACCACCAAACAAAATAGGCTGTAACTCACTTTGTCCTTTTGGACAGTTTTTCGTTAAGTTTTTCCATTCTGCTTCCACAGCATCGAAACGTTCATGTTGAGCATTGTTTTGAATAGTATGAGCATGTCCTAGCCCAACTAATGTCATTGTTTTTTCTCTATTTTGCCAATAAAATCGTTCACCTTTATAACACTCTTCGCCTGCTGCATAGAACGCCAGTGCAGATAAGCGACTTACTTCAATTGTTTCCATATAAAAATGAAGGCTTTGGCCCAAAGAGTCCACTTCTACCTCTGTGGATTGGTACCACTTCTGTTGCATGAAAATTACCTCCGTTGCTGCAATGTTCATAATCAATGATGATTAAAATACATCATTTTTTTGGTTGGCAACACTGTTATTCGTACTGTTGCTAATCATTCTTATTTATTTTCAGTTCATAAATGCATGTTCTATTGTATCATTTTTTTTCATTAAACAGTATGTAATAAGCTGTGAACCTACCCATTTTCTCATTCTTCGTTTAAAATAAGAAGAGTCGACAACATTTGAAGGAGAGAAAGACCTTATGACCAAAGTCATTGAAGCTGATAGGGGTTTGAAAGTTTGGTGGCATTTAACACGTCCACATACTTTAACCGCTTCATTTGTTCCCGTATTTCTTGGGACAGCAATTGCTCTAGCAATTGAAAAAGAAGCAATTGATTTTGGACTATTTTTTGCTATGCTCATTGCAAGTATGCTTATTCAAGCAGCAACGAATATGTTCAATGAATATTATGATTACAAATTAGGATTAGATAACGAGCATTCTGTGGGAATTGGCGGAACGATTGTCCGTCATGGTGTACAGCCGAAAACAATTATGTTGATTGCGTTAAGCTTCTATGCCATTGCTATGCTTCTTGGCATTTACATATGTGCCTCAACATCTTGGTGGTTAGCAGCTGTAGGGCTTGTTTGTATGCTTATTGGTTTCTTATATACAGGTGGACCTTATCCAATCGCCTATTCCCCATTTGGAGAAATTGTTTCTGGGGCAGTAATGGGCATGGGCATTGTGTTAATCGCCTTCTATATTCAAACGCTTACAGTGACACTCGATGCTGTATTGCTGTCTGTGCCAAGCATGATTTTAGTCGGTGCTATTATGTTATCGAACAATATCCGTGATATTGTTGGCGATACAGAAGGTGGACGAAAAACATTGGCTATTTTAGTAGGACGCGATAATGCGATTTCTGTGTTATCTGGCTTTTTTATCGTCTCGTATTTATGGGTAATCGCCCTTGTAGCAGTTGATGGCATTACTTTTTGGGCATTAATTATTTTCCTAAGTATTCCAAAACCATTACGTGCTATTCAAATTTTCCGAGACAAAAAAGAAGCTAAAGAAGTAATGCCTGCGATGAAATATACAGCACAAACGAATACATTCTTCGGCTTCCTATTAGGAATCGGTTTATTAATTTATTATTTCTTTTATTAAAAATGCGGCAGCCTTAACGGGTTGCTGCTTTTTTTATATAACGTCTGAAATTTTGACTTGCGATACCATGCACTTCTTCGGCTGAAAAACGTGAGCGTAGTGCCTCTACTAAATTTTGTGCTTCTCCTGCATGCGCTAAGCCTTTGACAGTCCTATCAATCCCATCGAAATCTGAACCTAACCCTATGTGCTCGACACCTACTAATTTTGCTAAATGCTCCACATGATCCACTAAATGTTCTAGTGTTGCATCTTTACCAATGAAGGGTGGGAAGTAAACTACATGGATATGTCCCCCATGTTCTACAAGCGCCTTTGCTTGGGCATCCGTTAAATTACGTGGGTGGTCACATAGTGTACGTGCATTACTATGACTTGCAAGAATATGCTTCGCTAAAGGCAACACGTCCCAAAAGCTTTGTTCATTCAGATGAGAGACATCAATAATAATATCTCGCTCATTTAGTAATTGTATAACTTCTTGACCAAACGGCTTCAATCCTAAACTTGCATCCTGTTCAGCTCCATGTGCAACAGCATTTTCTTCATTCCATGTTAAGCCTACTAATTTTACACCAGCATCTAGTACGGCTGTCAGTTTTGCTAAATCATCACCAATGGCATTGCAGCCCTCTAAGCTTAAAATAGCTCCTATCTCATGTGGAGCTATTCGGTCTAACTGCACCCAATCTGTTATATGCACCATGCCCTCTGTTTGTAAAACATGGGTATGAAATGCTTCAATTTGGCGCATGACCTCAAGAAATTGCAGATTTTGTGGGATTTCTGGGTCAATAAAGATGGCGAATACTTGAGCCTCTATTTGCCCTAATTGCAGTCTTTTTTGATTGGTATGAAGACGCTCATCCTCTGCAAAATTTGCCGTTTCAAGAGTTGTTAATTTTAAAAGCGCATCACAATGTAAATCAATAATCTTCATATCCTCACCTCTACAGCTATTATACTGCTTTCACGAGGAAAAACTTACTAAATTTTATCTTGCGGTGTATCGGAAGAGCCAAATTCCTCAAGTTCAATAAAATCATCAGATCTTGGTGTTGAAGATAGTACATCTTCTTCCACCGGTCGTAAATTTTCTTCTTTCTGTTCTGCATGCTCCACGCATGTCAGAGCTTGCGGCATAGCCTCTAAACGTCCTAATGGAATGTCTTCACCACAGACCACACATTTACCATAGGTTCCGTCTGCCATTGCTTGAAGAGTTTTTTTAATTTCCTCCGCATTGTCGCCAAGATGCTCATCCATAGCCATTTCTGTTAGCTGATCCGTTAAATCACTCGCATTATCAGCAGGATGATTATCATAATTAGATAGCTCTGTCGCTTGGGGACGCTCTGATTCCTCTAATCGTCGTTCAATTTCTTGCAATTCTTGCTCTAGTTGTCTTTTTAATTGTTGCATTATTTGTTGATCCAAAAAAATCTCCTCCTCATGCCTTCATTTTTTCCTAATTTACGATTTCTAAAACATGTCAGCATAAGGAAGACCTATTTATTTACTCGTGTAAGCTATGATTGCATCGTGTAAAAATTGTGCAGTTCCCTTTGCACCTCGCTCATCATAATAAGCCGTAAATCGTTCGTCAGCTATATACATTTGTGCAAGTCCTGCATGGGCCTCTTGAGAATATTCATTCCATGTAAAGCTTAGCCAGCGTTTATGCAATTCTGCCACTTCCATCGCAATGTCACTTGTAGGATTCCCGAGCTCCATAGCCTCTGCTAACCGCTCAAACATTTGCTGTTCTAGCTCTTGCATCGCCTGATATTGTTGCTCTGTCATATTCATAAGCTTAGCATTCGAAGCATCCACTGTGCCTTCTCCATATTTCGCACGAATTTCTTGTCCGTATTGCTTTTCATTATATTCGATTAACCTTTCTTTAAAACCTTTAAATTTTTCTTCATTGGACATCGGTTGTTCCCCCTCAATGGATTGTATTGTTTTTTCTACCGTCTGTAAGATTGTTACAAGCTGTTCCTGGCGTTGAAGCAAAGCTGCTCTATGTGTTTTTAGCGCCTCTGCATGTTGAAAATTTGGCGCCTTAATAATCGCTTGAATCGTCGCAAGTTTCATATCTAATGCACGATAAAATAAAATCTGCTGTAGCATATCGACCTCCAATTGGCCATAGAATCGATACCCTGCCTCATTTGTTCTGGCTGGCTTCAGCAACCCAATTTCATCATAATAACGCAATGTTCTCGTGCTAACACCCGACAATTGAGAAAGCTCCTGAATGGAATATTCCATGTGCTCACCTCCTCTAATGCTACTGTAAACTTTGACGCAACGTTAAGGTCAAGACAAAATAAAAAATATTAATCGAACTATAATCATCCTTTCAGAATATATAATTCCATAAAAATCTATAATCTGAGTTTTTATACACCGATATGAATAATAAATATTTCACAGGAACGTGATAGGATGAAGTGCCCAAATTGTCACCATAAGAGTCATACAAAACAAGTACTAACTTTGCCTTCTCCATCCCTCTTTACAGTATGCTTGACCAATTTGGATGGATTGCTAAGCCACTTTCAGCAAATGAAGTTCGTGCTGTTGCGAATGTTTATGAAAACAGTCAACTATCTATTATTGAAACAGAATCCACTAACGAAGCAGACGCTATACTAGCTGGTCAATTCGTGTAAGCATTCCGTTTGTATTATGAGATGGCACTCAATGAGGGTGATTTTTATTGGATTGCTGATATGCTTGCACTTGGCAGTTCAGCTTATCAAAAATTAGAGAAATATAGTAATGAAATTACATATTACTTCTATTTAAAACAATGGGGTATAAGATGTACAATTTTCAAATGGTCAATACTATGTGGATATGAACGAAACGTGTGATTTTTATGATGCACAAGAAAATTATCAATTCTATGATTGCTATAAGACCTATACTGTTACAATAGATGATTATGGTGCTTTTAAAATTGCCCATATTACTATTCACTAATAAGGTCTTTTACAATCGTAAAATAAGCAAGGAAAAAATAAACTATCGCGAGATACTCTTATTTCGCAATAGTTCGTTTCTTCTGCATTGTTTTGGTAGTTTAAAAATGATCCAGCTATCTTACTGTTCATTGATTCGCATATTTCCCATGCCACACTATGTGATGATAATTCTTTTTATCTGTGTCGCCCTCTGTATTAATAAACAACACCCTCGCATGTTCGTCTAGCTGTAGGTCGAGTATTAAATCTTTGTAGTGTTCATTAGTCATTAATTCATAAAAGCAACCAAACGGAGCCGCTCCTGATTCTCCTGCTATAATACGTGAGTCTGAAGCCAATGGATTTGCAAGAACGCGCATTCCTGTTGCTGCTATTTCTTCCCCACAGGAGATGCTTATTTTTATATGGGCTTTTAAAAGTTGCCAAGCCTGTGGATTAGGTTCACCGCAAGCAAGGCCCGCCATTATGGTTTTCATCTCTCCACCAACAGTTACATATTGCTCAGTACCTGCCTTAAAGCTCTCATAATAACAATTAGCAACATGTGGCTCAACTAACACAAATGTAATATCCTGCTCATAATATTGTTGTAAAAAAGCTACTACTGCCCCTGCAAATGACCCAACACCAGCTTGTAAAAATACATGTGTCGGAGCTTGCTGCATCTGTTCAACGATTTCATGTACAAGTGTTGTGTAGCCTTGCATAATCCATAATGGTATTTCTTCGTAGCCATCCCACATCGTATCCTGAATCAGGACCCAGCCATTTTCTTGTGCTAGCTGCGAGGAATAACGCACGGTTTCATCATAATTCATTGTCGTTATTTCAGCATAGGCTCCTTCTTTTTTAATATGCTGTAAACGTTCATCGGCACTGCCAGCTGGCATATATATTCGCGCTTGATACCCCAGTTCACGAGCCGCCCATGCCACACCACGACCATGGTTACCATCTGTTGTTGAAATAAAGGTTAAATTACCTATCTGCGCTTTTACTTCTGATGATTTTAATTGTTCAAACGATAGTTCCTCTATATTTTTCTGGAGTCTATTGGCAACATACTGCGCAATTGCATAAACTCCGCCTAATACTTTAAATGCGTTTAAGCCAAATCGATAGGATTCGTCTTTTACCAAAATTTTTTCTACACCCATCCATGAAGCAAGTGAATCAAGATGATGGAGAGGTGTCTTTTCAAATTGCTCATATGTACGTAGAAATTGCCCCACTTTCTTTACTTGTTCCAATGTAAAATATGGCAGTAAAGCTGTTCCGTCATTTGCTTTATCCAGCTGATTGTGCACCCACTTTAATTTTTCATTCATTCCTATCCCTCCTTTATCATTAGCTTAGTCCATCTAGCTTCAAAATACAAAATTATACAATACAGAACTTACATTTGTCTAAGTTCCTTGTTATGCGTTTATGATCCCCTACGGAAAAGGGAGAAAAATTTCTTAACTTCCTATATAATTAACAAGCCTTCACAGATTCGATGTTCTGTGAAGGCTTCATTTTTATAGTAACTATGTTATCAAATCAATTAAAAAGTGCAGTAGATGTAATTCATCTACTGCACTTAGTATGACCCGTACGGGATTCGAACCCGTGTTACCGCCGTGAAAGGGCGGTGTCTTAACCACTTGACCAACGGGCCAATGGCGGAGAAGGAGGGATTTGAACCCTCGCGCCGGTTACCCGACCTACACCCTTAGCAGGGGCGCCTCTTCAGCCTCTTGAGTACTTCCCCACATAAAAATGGCTCCGAAGGCAGGACTCGAACCTGCGACAACCTGATTAACAGTCAGGTGCTACTACCAACTGAGCTACTTCGGAATAATAATGGGCCTAAATGGACTCGAACCATCGACCTCACGCTTATCAGGCGTGCGCTCTAACCAGCTGAGCTATAGGCCCTTGGAGCGGGTGATGGGAATCGAACCCACGACATCAGCTTGGAAGGCTGAGGTTTTACCATTAAACTACACCCGCATAAATGGTGGGTCAGGACGGAATCGAACCGCCGACACTTAGAGCTTCAATCTAATGCTCTACCAACTGAGCTACTGACCCATTTCGTCCATGCTAAGCTTATTTTCTTTTGCTTTTCATATCTTCTTATGAAAATAATGGCGGTCCCGACCGGGATCGAACCGGCGATCTCCTGCGTGACAGGCAGGCATGTTAACCGCTACACCACGGGACCATTTGGTTGCGGGGGCCGGATTTGAACCAACGACCTTCGGGTTATGAGCCCGACGAGCTACCACTGCTCCACCCCGCGATAATTTTATACGGTTTCGAGTTTTTAAAGCACCATTTATAAAGATTTAAAACTGGAGGAGGTAGAGGGATTCGAACCCCCGCGCGGTGTTACCCGCCTGTCGGTTTTCAAGACCGATCCCTTCAGCCAGACTTGGGTATACCTCCGTTGCAATATATAAATGGTGGACCTTGCAGGACTCGAACCTGCGACCGGACGGTTATGAGCCGTCTGCTCTAACCAACTGAGCTAAAGGTCCTTTAAGATGGCGGCAGAGGGGATCGAACCCCCGACCTTACGGGTATGAACCGTACGCTCTAGCCAGCTGAGCTACGCCGCCAGGATCTTTATACTGGTTAATTTATTATGGTGGAGCCTAGCGGGATCGAACCGCTGACCTCCTGCGTGCAAGGCAGGCGCTCTCCCAGCTGAGCTAAGGCCCCATAATTTCTTTGGAAATGGTCGGGAAGACAGGATTCGAACCTGCGACCCCTTGGTCCCAAACCAAGTGCTCTACCAAGCTGAGCTACTTCCCGTTCTTTTTGGCGCGCCCGACAGGAGTCGAACCCATAACCTTCTGATCCGTAGTCAGACGCTCTATCCAATTGAGCTACGGGCGCATTAAAAATGGTGCCGAGGACCGGAATCGAACCGGTACGGTAGTCACCTACCGCAGGATTTTAAGTCCTGTGCGTCTGCCAGTTCCGCCACCCCGGCACATTTGGAGCGGAAGACGAGGTTCGAACTCGCGACCCCCACCTTGGCAAGGTGGTGTTCTACCACTGAACTACTTCCGCATGTGCATAAGTTTTTTTATCTGGCAATGAAATAATGGTGCGGGTGAAGGGAGTCGAACCCCCACGCCTTGCGGCGCTAGATCCTAAGTCTAGTGCGTCTGCCAATTCCGCCACACCCGCTTATTATTATTTAAAAATGGTGAGCCATGAAGGACTCGAACCTTCGACCCTCTGATTAAAAGTCAGATGCTCTACCAACTGAGCTAATGGCTCTAAAAAAATGGTGCCGGCTATAGGAATCGAACCCACGACCTACTGATTACAAGTCAGTTGCTCTACCTGCTGAGCTAAACCGGCATATGGTGGAGGATGACGGGCTCGAACCGCCGACCCTCTGCTTGTAAGGCAGATGCTCTCCCAGCTGAGCTAATCCTCCTGGGTATTATGCCTAGCGACGTCCTACTCTCACAGGGGGAAGCCCCCAACTACCATCGGCGCTAAAGAGCTTAACTTCCGTGTTCGGTATGGGAACGGGTGTGACCTCTTTGCCATCATCACTAGACTTGCACATGGATGTGCTGGCTTCTGCGTTCTTAGCAGAAGTTTCTTTATGTATCTTGTTTTGAAGTTGTTTACCTGTCCTTCAAGACAAGAATTATTGTATAACGTTTTCTCACATTGTGCAATACTTTTTTATAAAAAAAAGAAATTATTACTTTTTGAAGTTATTTTTGCTAAGTAAGAGAAAATATTGCCCTGCAAAATATTATAACAATTGTTGTTTCAAAAGAAAACAATTATTTTATTTCACCTATTTTCTTAGCTTATAATCTATTTCTAAACAAGGAAAGGGTATAGAAAACCCTTCACTTGTTGTTTCATTAAATAGTTAAAAGCTCTTGTTTCAATCTTAGAATTTCTTCAAATGTTGTGGAAGCTCCAAAAGATAGTCTAAAAAATTGGCGTGCTGCTTCCAAAGAGTAACCCATTGATAAAATGGCTTTCGTTCCAGATTCACTATGAATATCACATGCACTACCCGTCGAAATACAGATTCCTGCCTCATTTAACTTTAAAAGAACATATTGTCCCTCTATTTTATCCATCATTACGCCACAAATAGTAGGCAATTGTTGGTTACATTCTATTAATTGGCATGTTTCAGGCAAATTGTTTTTCAAAAATCTTCTTAAAGTCTCATAATGTTGTCTTTCATATTGATAGTTTTCAATTGCTGCCGCAAAGGCTACAATTGCTGGTGTATCTAATGTGCCGCCTCTTAAACCCCTCTCATGAGTCACACCCGGTGTTAAGGCAGGTACTCGGAGCGCAGGATTCAGATAGACAGCACCACACCCCTTTGGTCCACCTATTTTATGAGCTGAGATTGTGATGGCATCTACTCCACTTGGTATAGCAAGCTTCCCAAATGATTGTACACAGTCAATATGGCTGAAAACATCAGATTTTTTAGCCATCTCTATTATTTTCTCTACAGGCTGAATAGCACCAATTTCAGAATTGACATGTTGAATTGTAATCAAAGCCGTATCTTTGCGGATTGCTTGCTGTAATTGTTCAAGGTCAATCCATCCATCCATCTGTAAAGGCAATTTTGTCACTATAAAACCCATTTTCTCAAGCGTATTCAATGCTGCATGCACAGACGTATGCTCAGCTTGAGATGAAATAATGTGTTTTCCTTTTTTAGAGGCTAGCGCTAATGACAAGATAGCCAGGATATTTCCTTCTGTCCCGCTCCCTGTAAAAATAATACCGTCACTATTTACGCCTAAAGCATTGGCTACAACCTCTCTTGATTGCTGGACAAAATAATAGGCTTGTCCTCCTAAATCATGAAGACTTGCACTATTTCCATAATAACGCTGTGCTACCTCTACATAAGCTGCAAGAGCCTCCTTCGTCATCGGTGATGTCGCAGCATAATCCATATAAATCATTGTCTTCTCCCTCTCTAGTTCATCAAGTCTTGTTTTCTTTTTTATTTTATGTAAAGATAAGTGTCAAGACAACTGTAAAGAGGGTATAACTATGGATGTAAAGGCAGATGTCCTTATAATCGGCAGTGGAATTGCTGCACTTCAAGCTGCTTTACTGCTCGAAGAACATTTTCAAGTACAAATTGTTACAAAATCATCTCTTTATATGAGTAGTTCTTATCGTGCACAAGGTGGCATCGCTGCTGTTACAAGTGAGAAAGATCATATTGAACACCACATTGCTGATACATTGAAAGCTGGAGAATATCATCACGAGAAAAAACATGTTACTACACTCATAGAAGATGGCACTAAAATCATGCAGAAATATTTAAAGACTGGTCTCCCTATCGATCGTCATGTTGATGGAAAACCGGCTCTAGGACTCGAAGGGGCACATAGTCATCATCGTATTCTACATGCAGGTGGTGATCGTACTGGTCAAATTTTCATAGATTACTTACTTCATAAACTTTCGCCTAAAACAAAGGTGAATTGTTATGAAATGGCTTATGAGCTTTTACGGAATACAGATGGTGACTGCATAGGCGCACTTACCAAAGGACAAAAAGGCATTACACGCTATTTGGCCCATCATGTCATTTTAGCGACAGGTGGTGCAGGTGCACTCTATTCAAGCACATCTAATTGTCCAACCAATACAGGTGACGGCATCGCGTTAGCATTTCGCGCAGGTGCTGCCATCAGTGATATGGAATTTATGCAGTTCCACCCTAGTCTGCTTTGGTGTGAAAATGAGGCGAAGGGATTAGTTTCCGAAGCTGTTCGAGGTGCTGGTGGCATCTTTGTCGATGCACAGCGTCAGCCCATTATGACAGGCTTACATGCCCAACTTGACTTAGCACCAAGACATATTACGGCACTTGCACTTTTTAAAAAACGTGCTGCTGGTGAGGAGACGTTTATTGATATTACTAACATTCAAAATTTTGAAGTGAAATTCCCAACAATTGCTCAGCTTTGCTATGACAATCAAGTTTATTTACAAGATGGCTTAATTCCTGTAGCTCCAGGAAGTCATTTCTTAATGGGGGGCGTTATTGCTGATGACAAAGGAAGAACCACTATACCTAATCTATATGCAGTGGGGGAAGTTGCCTGTACAGGTGTCCATGGTGCGAACCGTTTAGCAAGTAACTCCCTATTGGAAGGTATTACGTTTGGGCAAAGAATGGCTCAGTTCATCATTCAACATGGTTGCCATCAAAAAAATTTCACACATGACCACCATCAATGTGCTGAAATAATGCCATCTTTATTTAGCAAACAGCAGTTACAGCAATACATGATGCAGTTTTTAGGCATCGTGCGAAACGTTAATGACTTGCAGCATTTTATTCAGCAATTACCCTCCTTACAATCACTTCTTTATACGAATCTAAAGGGTCTAGAACAAGCTGAATTGGAACTATTTATGATGCATGTTGTTGCAACATTAATGGCACATGCTGCAATTACACGAACGGAAACGCGTGGTGCTCATATTCGTACGGATAAATTAGAAATGGACGCACACTGGGCAAGTCGTTGGATTATTTTTTCGCAAGGCCAAATGAAAGTGAGGAACTCATTGTATGAATATCATCAAACTCGAGGAAATGCTCAAGCAATTTTTTAATGAGGATTTAGGTGATGGGGATTTATCGAGTGAATATATCTTTTCAGCTGAACAGCAGGGATCATTTTCTTTTTATGCTAAAGAAAATGGGGTTTTCTGCGGGGCGCTCATTATTGAGTATGGCTTTCACTTACTCGATCGATCAATAAAAATCCAACTTCTAAAAAAAGATGGAGAGACAGTAAAGACCGGTGATGTGCTTGCTGTGGTAAAGGGACCCTTACAAAAATTATTAATAGGTGAGCGCGTTATATTAAATCTTATTCAGCGTATGTCCGCTATTGCGACAGCGACCCATCATGCCGTTCGAGAAACAGCTGGTACGCATGCGAAAATATGTGATACGCGTAAAACCATGCCTGGATTGCGTATGTTGGATAAATATGCTGTTAGAATCGGTGGTGGCTTTAATCATCGTAATGGCCTGTATGATGCCATCATGCTAAAGGATAACCACATTGCCTTTGCTGGTAGCATTACAAAAGCTGTTCAGGCTGCTAGAGCAAAAGTCGGTCATACTGTAAAAATCGAAGTGGAAATTGAAACAAAGGACCAGCTAGAAGAAGCCATCATTGCTGGAGCAGATATTATTATGTTTGATAACCGTAGTCCAGAAGAAATAGGAGCATGGCTTCCCACTGTCCCTTCTTCTATTGTGACAGAGGCATCAGGAGGCATCACACTTGAAAATTTAAAGGCCTATGCACAATCAGGTGTTCAGTTTATTTCACTTGGTTCATTAACGCATTCCGTTAAAGCCTTTGACATTAGTGCACTCGTTCAAATGAAAGGAGATCATTCCCTTGTCCATAACTAGTTTATTACAACAAACGACACTACTTCCAGAGCATTACCGGGCATTATCCGTAAAGGAAATGGAATCTCGTATTTTATCAATAAAGCAAAAATTAGGATCTAAACTATTTATACCAGGACATCATTATCAAAAAGATGAAGTCATTCAATTTGCAGATGCAACTGGTGATTCCCTACAGTTAGCTCAATTATCTGCCGCAAACAAGGAAGCTGAGCATATCGTATTTTGCGGTGTGCATTTTATGGCTGAAACTGCTGATATGCTGACAACGAAGCAGCAACATGTCTATTTACCAGATATGCGTGCAGGTTGTTCAATGGCTGATATGGCTGATATTTATCAAACAGAACAAGCATGGCCGATTCTTCAGCAACTCTTTGGTGATACAATTATCCCGCTAACTTATGTCAATTCAACTGCTGCCATTAAAGCCTTTACGGGAAGACATGGTGGTGCCTGTGTCACTTCATCGAATGCTAAGGAGCTTGTTCAATGGGCATTTACACAAAAACAGCGTATTTTCTTTTTACCTGACCAACATTTAGGAAGAAATACTGCCTATGATTTAGGTATTCCACTTAAAAATATGGCTGTTTGGAATCCCCATAAGAATATACTTGAAACAAATGAGCCGCTTGAGAACATTCAGGTTATTCTATGGAAAGGTCATTGCTCTGTACATGAAGGATTTACGGTTCACCATACGGAGGTCGTTCGCAAAGAACATCCAACTATGCAAATTATTGTTCACCCTGAATGCAGTCGTGAAGTTGTAGCAGCTGCTGATGATGCAGGTTCCACAAAATACATCATTGAGACAATCAATCGTGCACCAAGCGGATCGGCATGGGCTATTGGAACAGAAATGAATCTTGTCAATCGCATAATGAAGCAGCATCCAGATAAACATATTATCTCTTTAAATGAAAATTTTTGTCCTTGCTTAACAATGAATCGCATTGACCTTCCCCATCTGTTGTGGAGCTTAGAAAGTATTGAGCAGGGGCAACCACATAACCGTATCCAAGTAGATGAATATACTACAGCTGAAGCACTTAGCTCTCTCGAAAGAATGCTAGCACGAGGATAATTAGGTTGCTTTAAAAGCAGAGATGGTGTAAAAAAACGTCTCTGCTTTTTATGTTCATATAACATCTATTTTGAATAGCTTAAACAACTGCCATTTTCAAATGCATCATCATCGATCCAATCAAAGAATATCCATCTATTGCTGAAATTGACATGGCTTTATGCTCTATGCTACTGTCGATTTGGAGGTGAAAATAAATGGCTTTTCAATCGAAAAATATTTTTATCAATTTACCAGTGAAAGATCTAAACAAATCCATCAACTTCTTTAAGGAACTAGGCTTTGAGTTCAATCAACAATTTAGCGATGAGACTACAGCCTCAATGATTATTAGTGAAAATATCTTCGCATTAATGATGGTGGAAGAACGATTCAAAGGGTTTAGTAAGAAGGAAATTACAAATACTGCTACGTCTGCAGAAGCAATTTTATGTCTATCTGCTGAAAATCGAGAGCAAGTAGATCAATTAGTAAATAAGGCACTGGCCTCCGGTGGTAAATCTTATAGTGAACCCCAAGATCATGGGTTTATGTATGGCTGGGGATTTCAGGATGTAGATGGGCATATCTGGGAAGTAGTTTATATGGATGAAAATGCATTGAATCAAGAGTAATATTTATATCTATGAATATGAAAAAACAGTAGATGCGTGTGCATCTACTGTTTTTTAGTATGACCCGTACGGGATTCGAACCCGTGTTACCGCCGTGAAAGGGCGGTGTCTTAACCACTTGACCAACGGGCCAATGGCGGAGAAGGAGGGATTTGAACCCTCGCGCCGGTTACCCGACCTACACCCTTAGCAGGGGCGCCTCTTCAGCCTCTTGAGTACTTCCCCACATAAAAATGGCTCCGAAGGCAGGACTCGAACCTGCGACAACCTGATTAACAGTCAGGTGCTACTACCAACTGAGCTACTTCGGAATAATAATGGGCCTAAATGGACTCGAACCATCGACCTCACGCTTATCAGGCGTGCGCTCTAACCAGCTGAGCTATAGGCCCTTGGAGCGGGTGATGGGAATCGAACCCACGACATCAGCTTGGAAGGCTGAGGTTTTACCATTAAACTACACCCGCATAAATGGTGGGTCAGGACGGAATCGAACCGCCGACACTTAGAGCTTCAATCTAATGCTCTACCAACTGAGCTACTGACCCATTTCGTCCATGCTAAGCTTATTTTCTTTTGCTTTTCATATCTTCTTATGAAAATAATGGCGGTCCCGACCGGGATCGAACCGGCGATCTCCTGCGTGACAGGCAGGCATGTTAACCGCTACACCACGGGACCATTTGGTTGCGGGGGCCGGATTTGAACCAACGACCTTCGGGTTATGAGCCCGACGAGCTACCACTGCTCCACCCCGCGATAATTTTATACGGTTTCGAGTTTTTAAAGCACCATTTATAAAGATTTAAAACTGGAGGAGGTAGAGGGATTCGAACCCCCGCGCGGTGTTACCCGCCTGTCGGTTTTCAAGACCGATCCCTTCAGCCAGACTTGGGTATACCTCCGTTGCAATATATAAATGGTGGACCTTGCAGGACTCGAACCTGCGACCGGACGGTTATGAGCCGTCTGCTCTAACCAACTGAGCTAAAGGTCCTTTAAGATGGCGGCAGAGGGGATCGAACCCCCGACCTTACGGGTATGAACCGTACGCTCTAGCCAGCTGAGCTACGCCGCCAGGATCTTTATACTGGTTAATTTATTATGGTGGAGCCTAGCGGGATCGAACCGCTGACCTCCTGCGTGCAAGGCAGGCGCTCTCCCAGCTGAGCTAAGGCCCCATAATTTCTTTGGAAATGGTCGGGAAGACAGGATTCGAACCTGCGACCCCTTGGTCCCAAACCAAGTGCTCTACCAAGCTGAGCTACTTCCCGTTCTTTTTGGCGCGCCCGACAGGAGTCGAACCCATAACCTTCTGATCCGTAGTCAGACGCTCTATCCAATTGAGCTACGGGCGCATTAAAAATGGTGCCGAGGACCGGAATCGAACCGGTACGGTAGTCACCTACCGCAGGATTTTAAGTCCTGTGCGTCTGCCAGTTCCGCCACCCCGGCACATTTGGAGCGGAAGACGAGGTTCGAACTCGCGACCCCCACCTTGGCAAGGTGGTGTTCTACCACTGAACTACTTCCGCATGTGCATAAGTTTTTTTATCTGGCAATGAAATAATGGTGCGGGTGAAGGGAGTCGAACCCCCACGCCTTGCGGCGCTAGATCCTAAGTCTAGTGCGTCTGCCAATTCCGCCACACCCGCTTATTATTATTTAAAAATGGTGAGCCATGAAGGACTCGAACCTTCGACCCTCTGATTAAAAGTCAGATGCTCTACCAACTGAGCTAATGGCTCTAAAAAAATGGTGCCGGCTATAGGAATCGAACCCACGACCTACTGATTACAAGTCAGTTGCTCTACCTGCTGAGCTAAACCGGCATATGGTGGAGGATGACGGGCTCGAACCGCCGACCCTCTGCTTGTAAGGCAGATGCTCTCCCAGCTGAGCTAATCCTCCTGGGTATTATGCCTAGCGACGTCCTACTCTCACAGGGGGAAGCCCCCAACTACCATCGGCGCTAAAGAGCTTAACTTCCGTGTTCGGTATGGGAACGGGTGTGACCTCTTTGCCATCATCACTAGACTTGCACATGGATGTGCTGGCTTCTGCGTTGCAACATGGATGTTGCGTTCTTAGCAGAAGTTCCTTTATATCAGCTTCAAAATAAATGGTGTCTTGAAGCTCTCTTTTTTGAAAGAGTTGTTCTTTCAAAACTGGATAAACGGTTCATTGAATGGTTCAAACATTTTGGTTAAGTCCTCGATCGATTAGTATTCGTCAGCTCCATGTGTCACCACACTTCCACCTCGAACCTATCTACCTCATCGTCTTTGAGGGATCTTACTTACTTGCGTAATGGGAAATCTCATCTTGAGGGGGGCTTCATGCTTAGATGCTTTCAGCACTTATCCCGTCCACACATAGCTACCCAGCGATGCCTTTGGCAAGACAACTGGTACACCAGCGGTGTGTCCATCCCGGTCCTCTCGTACTAAGGACAGCTCCTCTCAAATTTCCTACGCCCACGACGGATAGGGACCGAACTGTCTCACGACGTTCTGAACCCAGCTCGCGTACCGCTTTAATGGGCGAACAGCCCAACCCTTGGGACCGACTACAGCCCCAGGATGCGATGAGCCGACATCGAGGTGCCAAACCTCCCCGTCGATGTGGACTCTTGGGGGAGATAAGCCTGTTATCCCCGGGGTAGCTTTTATCCGTTGAGCGATGGCCCTTCCATGCGGAACCACCGGATCACTAAGCCCGTCTTTCGACCCTGCTCGACTTGTAGGTCTCGCAGTCAAGCTCCCTTGTGCCTTTACACTCTACGAATGATTTCCAACCATTCTGAGGGAACCTTTGGGCGCCTCCGTTACCTTTTAGGAGGCGACCGCCCCAGTCAAACTGTCCGCCTGACACTGTCTCCTGCCCCGCTAAGGGGCATGGGTTAGAATTTCAATACAACCAGGGTAGTATCCCACCGACGCCTCCTTCGAAGCTGGCGCTCCGAGATCTCTGGCTCCTACCTATCCTGTACAAGTTGTACCAAAATTCAATATCAGGCTACAGTAAAGCTCCACGGGGTCTTTCCGTCCTGTCGCGGGTAACCTGCATCTTCACAGGTACTATAATTTCACCGAGTCTCTCGTTGAGACAGTGCCCAGATCGTTACGCCTTTCGTGCGGGTCGGAACTTACCCGACAAGGAATTTCGCTACCTTAGGACCGTTATAGTTACGGCCGCCGTTTACTGGGGCTTCAATTCGCAGCTTCGCTTGCGCTAACCACTCCTCTTAACCTTCCAGCACCGGGCAGGCGTCAGCCCCTATACGTCACCTTACGGTTTTGCAGAGACCTGTGTTTTTGCTAAACAGTCGCCTGGGCCTATTCACTGCGGCTCTCATGCGCTTGCACGCTCAAGAGCACCCCTTCTCCCGAAGTTACGGGGTCATTTTGCCGAGTTCCTTAACGAGAGTTCTCTCGCACACCTTAGGATTCTCTCCTCGACTACCTGTGTCGGTTTGCGGTACGGGCACCTCTCACCTCGATAGAGGCTTTTCTTGGCAGTGTGAAATCAGGAACTTCGTCCATACGGACTCGCCATCACAGCTCAACGTTACAGTGTGCGGATTTGCCTACACACACGCCTTACTGCTTGGACGCGCATAACCAACAGCGCGCTTACCCTATCCTACTGCGTCCCCCCATTTCTCAAACGGTGAGGAGGTGGTACAGGAATATCAACCTGTTGTCCATCGCCTACGCCTATCGGCCTCGGCTTAGGTCCCGACTAACCCTGAGCGGACGAGCCTTCCTCAGGAAACCTTAGTCATACGGTGGACGGGATTCTCACCCGTCTTTCGCTACTCATACCGGCATTCTCACTTCTAAGCGCTCCACCAGTCCTTCCGGTCTGACTTCAACGCACTTAGAACGCTCTCCTACCACTGACATCGTAGATGTCAATCCACAGCTTCGGTGAATCGTTTAGCCCCGATACATTTTCGGCGCAGCGTCACTCGACCAGTGAGCTATTACGCACTCTTTAAATGATGGCTGCTTCTAAGCCAACATCCTGGTTGTCTGTGCAACGCCACATCCTTTTCCACTTAACGATTACTTTGGGACCTTAGCTGGTGGTCTGGGCTGTTTCCCTTTTGACTACGGATCTTATCACTCGCAGTCTGACTCCCGTGTATAAATATCTGGCATTCGGAGTTTGTCTGAATTCGGTAAACCGGGATGGCCCCCTAGTCCAAACAGTGCTCTACCTCCAGTATTCTCATCACGAGGCTAGCCCTAAAGCTATTTCGGAGAGAACCAGCTATCTCCAAGTTCGATTGGAATTTCTCCGCTACCCACACCTCATCCCCGCACTTTTCAACGTGCGTGGGTTCGGGCCTCCAGTAAGTGTTACCTTACCTTCACCCTGGACATGGGTAGATCACCTGGTTTCGGGTCTACGACCACGTACTATTTCGCCCTATTCAGACTCGCTTTCGCTGCGGCTCCGCCTTCTAAAGCTTAACCTCGCACGTAATCGTAACTCGCCGGTTCATTCTACAAAAGGCACGCTATCACCCATTAACGGGCTCTAACTACTTGTAGGCACACGGTTTCAGGATCTCTTTCACTCCCCTTCCGGGGTGCTTTTCACCTTTCCCTCACGGTACTGGTTCACTATCGGTCACTAGGTAGTATTTAGCCTTGGGAGATGGTCCTCCCGGATTCCGACGGAATTTCACGTGTTCCGCCGTACTCAGGATCCACTCAGGAGAGAACGAACTTTCGACTACAGGGCTTTTACCTGCTCTGGCGGACCTTTCCAAGTCGCTTCATCTAACTCGCTCTTTTGTAACTCCGTATTGAGTGTCCTACAACCCCAAGAGGCAAGCCTCTTGGTTTGGGCTCTTCCCGTTTCGCTCGCCGCTACTCAGGGAATCGATTTTTCTTTCTCTTCCTCCAGGTACTTAGATGTTTCAGTTCCCTGGGTCTGCCTTCAAGACGCTATGTATTCACGTCAAGATACTACGCGATTAAACGTAGTGGGTTCCCCCATTCGGAAATCTCCGGATCAAAGCTCACTTACAGCTCCCCGAAGCATATCGGTGTTAGTGCCGTCCTTCTTCGGCTCCTAGTGCCAAGGCATTCGCCGTGCGCCCTTAATAACTTAACCTAACGGCTTTCAATACACATCACATTTCGTTGTCAGCTTCACTCGTTCAATCAGTCACGTACTCAAGTACGCTCCTTCATTCACTCGATTGCTTCCTAGAACTGCTCGTGTCTTGAAACCCTTTTAATGTTATTAAGCCTATAAAAAACTTAAAAAATAAATGTGTTTGTTACAATTTCAATGTCGTTTTATCCAGTTTTCAAAGAACAAAGCTACTGCCTGCTTCTACATCTCGCAGCTTTGCGACGAAAGCGTAGCGACAGGAGCACATAATTAGAAGTAATTCATTCAAGAAGAATGAACCTTCAAAACTGAACGCAAAACGTAATCTTACAAACCCTAGGTTTGTATTCCGAAATAATCCTTAGAAAGGAGGTGATCCAGCCGCACCTTCCGATACGGCTACCTTGTTACGACTTCACCCCAATCATCTATCCCACCTTCGGCGGCTGGCTCCAAAAGGTTACCTCACCGACTTCGGGTGTTACAAACTCTCGTGGTGTGACGGGCGGTGTGTACAAGGCCCGGGAACGTATTCACCGCGGCATGCTGATCCGCGATTACTAGCGATTCCGGCTTCATGTAGGCGAGTTGCAGCCTACAATCCGAACTGAGAACGACTTTATCGGATTAGCTCCCTCTCGCGAGTTGGCAACCGTTTGTATCGTCCATTGTAGCACGTGTGTAGCCCAGGTCATAAGGGGCATGATGATTTGACGTCATCCCCACCTTCCTCCGGTTTGTCACCGGCAGTCACCTTAGAGTGCCCAACTAAATGATGGCAACTAAGATCAAGGGTTGCGCTCGTTGCGGGACTTAACCCAACATCTCACGACACGAGCTGACGACAACCATGCACCACCTGTCACCGTTGCCCCCGAAGGGGAAACTATATCTCTACAGTGGTCAACGGGATGTCAAGACCTGGTAAGGTTCTTCGCGTTGCTTCGAATTAAACCACATGCTCCACCGCTTGTGCGGGCCCCCGTCAATTCCTTTGAGTTTCAGTCTTGCGACCGTACTCCCCAGGCGGAGTGCTTAATGCGTTAGCTGCAGCACTAAGGGGCGGAAACCCCCTAACACTTAGCACTCATCGTTTACGGCGTGGACTACCAGGGTATCTAATCCTGTTTGCTCCCCACGCTTTCGCGCCTCAGTGTCAGTTACAGACCAGATAGTCGCCTTCGCCACTGGTGTTCCTCCAAATCTCTACGCATTTCACCGCTACACTTGGAATTCCACTATCCTCTTCTGCACTCAAGTCTCCCAGTTTCCAATGACCCTCCACGGTTGAGCCGTGGGCTTTCACATCAGACTTAAGAAACCACCTGCGCGCGCTTTACGCCCAATAATTCCGGACAACGCTTGCCACCTACGTATTACCGCGGCTGCTGGCACGTAGTTAGCCGTGGCTTTCTAATAAGGTACCGTCAAGGTACAGCCAGTTACTACTGTACTTGTTCTTCCCTTACAACAGAGTTTTACGAACCGAAATCCTTCTTCACTCACGCGGCGTTGCTCCATCAGGCTTTCGCCCATTGTGGAAGATTCCCTACTGCTGCCTCCCGTAGGAGTCTGGGCCGTGTCTCAGTCCCAGTGTGGCCGATCACCCTCTCAGGTCGGCTACGCATCGTCGCCTTGGTGAGCCGTTACCTCACCAACTAGCTAATGCGCCGCGGGCCCATCCTATAGCGACAGCCGAAACCGTCTTTCAGTGTTTCACCATGAGGTGAAACAGATTATTCGGTATTAGCCCCGGTTTCCCGGAGTTATCCCAAACTATAAGGTAGGTTGCCCACGTGTTACTCACCCGTCCGCCGCTAACGTCGAAGGAGCAAGCTCCTTCTCTGTTCGCTCGACTTGCATGTATTAGGCACGCCGCCAGCGTTCGTCCTGAGCCAGGATCAAACTCTCCATAAAAGAAATTTGAATAGCTCAAATTGTTTTGCTGGCATCATTTTGATGTCCAAAATTTTGTTTCGTTCACTAACCGAAGTTAGTTACTGAAAACTTTATTGATTACGTTTTGCTTGTTCAGTTTTCAAGGTTCATTTTATTCAAGTCGTTTTCAGCGACTTTATTATCATATCTTGTTCACAACAAGAAGTCAACAACTTTTTAAAACTTTATTTTCAAGCGTTCCTTCTTGTTAAGGACAAGTAATAATATATAATATAGCATTATAAAAATCAAGCATTTTTCGTAAAAAAATTAAAAATCTTTTTAACATCGATGACAAACAATAGAATCCCTGCTAATACAATCAATCCACCAATGATTTGTGTCATAATCAAATACTCTTTAAATATCAGCAAGGCTAAAAGAGCTGCCCCTACAGGTTCAAATAATATAGCGATTGAAACAACATTCGTACTAACATATTTAATAGACCAATTAAATAGAGTATGACCCAATAAATTAGGGACTAACGCTAATAAGAAAAACCATAACCAATCCATCGAAGAGTATGGACCAAAAGATTCTCCTTTAATCAATACATAAAAAAGTAAAGTAATGGTACACACAACATACACAACCATCGTATACGTCATTAAAGATAATCTTTTACGCACATCCTGTCCTAATAGAAAATAAGCCGTAGCAAGCGCACAAGCAATGAGCGCAAGTATATCTCCATAAAAAGCTGTTCCACTTACTTTAAAATCTCCCCAACTGATTAACACACTACCTACTATAGCGATGGTACCTGCAACGATCGTTTTCTTTGTTATCTTCTCTTTAAAGAAAAAGTATGTTCCCACAAATGCAAACAACGGCTGTAATGTCACCAAAACTGTAGAGCTTGCTACTGAAGTATAGTTGAGTGATTCAAACCATAAAATAAAATGGAAAGCTAAAAAGATTCCCGCAACTGAAGAAAATAACCAATCACGTCTCCTTAAAGCTGTTAACTCCTTTGTATACTTCCTCAAAAATAACGGTGCCATTATTAAAACAGAAAATAGCATACGATAAAAAGCTATGATGCCAGCTTCCGCTGATGCTAATTTCACAAAAATAGCGGACATGGATACTGAAATAACACCAATTACGATTGGGATGTATGGATGAATTTTAGGTTGCTCCAAAAATCTCACCTCCATCATTGATGCCTCGCGCGTAATATTCTAACTGAATCCCCAGAAGCTATTACGTCTTGTAACAACAGTTAATTGATCTGCCTCATGCAAACACATTACCTTAGCACATAGGTTCCCCTATTTCACCAGGTGTTTGAATCCCCGCTGAAAAAACAAGCTCCACTCCATTCATTACAAGAAGGAGATTTTCTATGTCTGATACTTCTCTTTCATTTCAAAAAAACATCTGCTTAATCAAGAAAAAAATAATTATATTTCCTTACTTCCATGATGTACAATACAAAAAAGTAATGCACATATAATAATGACAGCTTGCATATCTCTTAGCAATACGAAATATCTATGGAGGGTTGTGTATGGAAACATTATTGGAAAATATGATTACATATGAAGTTGGCATAAAATTAATTATTGCAGCCACATTAAGTTTAGTGATCGGTATCGAAAGGGAATTAAAGAAGAAGCCAGTTGGATTAAAAACCAGTTTAGTTATTGCTACTTTCAGCTGCCTATTAACCATCATCTCCATTGAAACAGCATACTCAACTCCTTCCAGAGAAGATATTAATATTACGATGGATCCTCTCCGTTTAGCTGCACAAATTGTCAGCGGGATTGGGTTTCTTGGAGCAGGTGTCATTTTAAGACGTGGCAATGATAGCATTACGGGATTAACAACTGCAGCCATGATATGGGGAGCCGCTGGTATCGGTATTGCAGTTGGTGCAGGATTTTATATGGATGCAACGCTAGCTGTCGTAATTATTGTGTTCGGCATTGAAATACTATCGCCTTTCCTGATGAAAATTGGACCTAAGCGAATTCGAATGCGAGAAATTTTATTAAAAGTCCAAATTGATGATGACAACCATACGGAATCATTTCTATTATTTTTAAAGGACAACAACATTATCATCGAAAATATCCGCATTAAAGATGTACCTTTAAAAAATGATAATGTTTTACATGAATTGGACTTGCGGCTATCCTTAATTGTCTCTGATAACCTATTATCATTTTATCGTTCATTACGAGCACTATCTTATATAGAAAAAATCGAAATGGAAATTTTAAACTAGTTGGAGGATTTTTTATGGCAGAACTATTAAAATTACTAAAGGATGGCAACAAACCCTCCCTATTGGCAGCATGTGTCAACACCTTTTTAGGAATCATCAAAGGAGTCGCCTTTTTCTTAACTGGTAATGTTGCCATGTTTGCAGAAATGATGCACTCTCTCGGTGATGCAGCAAACCAATTATTTGTGTATATAGGCTCAGCACTTTCAAAAAAGGCACCTACAAAACAATTTCCCGGTGGTTTCGGTCGAATTGTCAATTTAGTCTGCTTATTTGCTGTCATTATTGTAGCTATCCTTTCTTATGAAACGATAAAAGAAGGTTGGCATCATTTTATTCATCCTACAGGAGAGTCTAGTGGAATACTAATTGCACTCGGGGTATTATTCATAGGGATTGTTTTAGAGGGTACAGTGCTTGCCAAAGCAGCTGCTGAAGTGCTGCATGAAGCGGGTCAAGAAAAAGCAGGTCTCTCCACAATTCCAAAAGCGTTTTCTTATTTAAATCGTGCAAAGCCTGCAACCAAATTAGTCTTTATGGAAGATTTAGTTGCTACTAGCGGAAACTTTTTAGCCTTTGCTGCCATTTTAATTGCCTACTTTACTGGTTGGGGCCGAATAGAAGGTCTTGTTTCGATGATTATTGGCGCGATGATGTTTTATGTTGTCGGTAAAGTATTTCTAGATAACGCTCGTGGCGTCATTGGGGAGACTGACGAGGAAATGTTAAATCACATCGCCCATATTGTAATGGATGATCCCAATATTAAAGATATCTTCCGCCTTGAAGTAATTAAAGAAGGAGAATTTTTGCATGTCGAATTAGTAGCTGAAGCGGATCCTCATTTATCGCTGGCTTTTTTAGATGACGTACGTGACCATTTAACAGAGGTCATCTTAAGCCAAAAAGGGGTATCGAAAGTAGCGATTTTATTTGATGAAGATGATGGAAAAACAAATTGGGTACATGTTAACGAAAAACCAAAAGACACCATATAATCATTTAAAGAAAACAAATAGCCAATTGCCATATTTCAGGCAGTTGGCTATTTGTTATACTGGTATTAAACAATCTCGTTTGACATAATTTTCAACTTCATTTTGATAATCAGGTATATCCTCGTACCCAACAAAGACATGGTTGGTAATCATAAAAGTAAGCAGTCTGTCACAGGCTATCGCCTTTCTCTTCCCCCTTTGTAGAATGATGATTTTCGAAAATTGTAATGAAGCTTGACGGTTAGCTAAAGCATATTCATTAGCATTTTGAATTTCTCTGCCATCCGTATGACAACCTAATACAAAATGTCCAGCAAAAGAATCCTTTAAAACATTTGGATGCATGGATTGATAGTGCACCTCTGCAATCGAATCTTCTCTGTTCATGAATTGATGGGCCACCAGATAATGTTTTAAAGCACCTTTTAAATCAATTGCGATAAATGTATCCGCTAAAATTGTTCGATAATACACAGAGACAATTTCAGCTTCTCCTAAATAAGGCTTTACTTCTACAACAATTTCTCCAGAAGGACGAACAAATAATTGTACAATTGCTTTATTTACACCATCCGAAAAATGAATAATCGTTTGCCCAAAACGTAAGCTTTTGAAAAATATACTTTGATCATCAATGTATCCTGTGATAATTTTATTATTTTCAATTTGTAGAGATTTCGCTTCAATTCCCAATACTTCTACACAATTTTGCATTTTATAAACATGCTGTTGAAATGGTATCTCCACACAATTTAATGTAACAATGCGCTTCTCTAACAATCGTTTCAACATTTGATCCCTCTCCCCTTTGTTTTAAATTGTCATTATTTTAATAAAGATGGCTGAACAATTTCTGAACATCTTTACATCATTCGAGCAATTACGACAAAAATACTTTTCTTCTTATTCAAAAGTAATATTGTTTTCAATAATTAACCAATAATTCAATTTTCACATGACTTTTCTCACCTAAAAATAATAGAAATAATATTTCTACCATCTTATTCATCTATCTATTTCACTATATCGCAGGACTTAAGAAACTTCTACGACAAAATTCAACATGAATCGTTAATTTTTCTTAACATTTCGATTCATGAAACCTAAAAAAAAACAATGCGTGCAAGACCATAAATCATAGCCTCACACTCATTGTTTTAAAGAGAATTTTGTAAAATGGTTCTTACATCTTCCTCTTGCAGTTTATTAAAGTTTCCAAAAGGACCGTTCTGCATAGCATGCTCTACAATCTGTTGGAATTTCGAATCATCAATATCATAATCAGCCAAGCGATTAGGCGCCCCTAATGACGTCCAAAATGCTGATAGACGATCGATTCCTTCGTAAGCAACTTCTTCTACTGTCTTGCCTGTTGCGTCGACCCCAAATACACGTGTTGCTATACCCGCAAAACGCTCAGGATTCACAGGCACATTTAAACGCATCCAATGTGGCTGGAGGATAGCTAATCCCCCTGCATGTGGAATATCGTATACAGCGGATACAGCATGCTCAATATTATGAGATGCCCAATCACCACGAGAGCCGATTGATAAGAATCCATTTAAACCAATTGTCCCCGCCAATAAAATCGTTTCACGTAATGTCGTACTCTCTAAATCCTCAAGTAATTTGGGCGCTGTCGTAATAACCGTTCGTAATACTCCTTCACACATTTCATCTGTAATCGGGGTATTCGTTGTGTTATGGAAATATTGTTCGAAAACATGTGACATCATATCAACGATTCCATAAACGGTGTGGTTTTTAGGTACCGTCACCGTATAGACTGGATTCAGTATTGAAAATTTCGGGAATGTCGCTGGGCTACCCCAGCTTAGTTTTTCTTCGGTAGCTGCATTGGTAATAACAGATCCTGAGTTCATTTCAGAACCAGTAGCTGCAAGCGTTAATACCGTTCCTAACGGTATGGCTTGCTCTACAATTACCTTACGTTTTACGATATCCCAAGCATCACCATTATATTTTGCACCGGCAGCAATTAATTTGGAACAATCAATAACAGAGCCGCCACCAATAGCTAGCACTAAATCAATGCCTTCAGTTTTACAAATTTCAATACCACGTCTCGCTGTTTCCACACGTGGATTTGGTTCAACACCACTTAATTCAACTATTGTTTTATTTGCCTGTTGTAATTTCTCTATAACAGCATTGTAAACACCATTTGCTTTGATGCTTCCGCCACCATAGACAACTAGTACCTTCTCGCCATATTGCGCTAATTCGTTCGGTAATTTTTCCAGTGCATCTTCACCAAAATGGAGCTTCACTGGGTTAAAAAATGTAAATGAATCCATTTAATTCGCCCCTTTCTAGTTGGATTTTCTCATATTTATATTGGAGAAAGCAAAGATTAAACGCCGACTTTGCAATCATAATACTAGTGATTGTTCAGATTTTGTTGAGTCACCCTCTATATAAATGGAATATTGCGTATACTTATTACGTCATTACTACTTAGATTAGTACAACAGCGCCTCGAGTACCTTATTCAAACAAATAAACAAGAAAAAACGAGTCACCCCATTAATATAGGAATGACTCGTTTCATTTATCTTCTACTTAAACCCATCCACGGAAGCGTGAAGCTTCAGCAGTACGGCGAACACCTACCATGTAAGCCGCTAAGCGCATGTTGATGTTACGTGTTGTTGCTGTTGTATAAACATTGTCAAATGCTTCAACCATTTTTTTGTATAGACGCTCTTCAACTTCTTCTTCTGTCCAATAATAACCTTGGTTATTTTGTACCCATTCAAAGTAAGAAACTGTCACACCACCAGCAGAGGCTAATACGTCTGGTACAAGTAAAATGCCACGTTCTGTTAAGATTTTAGTTGCTTCAGATGTTGTTGGACCGTTTGCTGCTTCTACTACGATAGTGGCTTTAATATTGTGTGCATTGTCAGCAGTAATTTGGTTTTCAATAGCAGCTGGCACTAAAATATCACAATCAAGCTCTAATAATTCTTTGTTTGAAATCGTATTTTCAAATAAAGTTGTTACTGTTCCGAAGCTATCACGACGATCTAATAAATAGTCGATATCTAAACCTTCAGGATCATGCAGTGCACCATAAGCATCTGAAATACCGATTACTTTTGCACCTAAATCATGCATGAATTTCGCAAGGAAGCTACCTGCATTACCAAATCCTTGAATCACAACGCGAGCACCTTTAATGTCAATGCCACGTTTTTTTGCTGCTTCTTCGATTACGATTGTAACACCTTGTGCAGTCGCACGATCACGACCTTGAGAACCACCAAGTACTAGTGGCTTACCAGTGATGAAGCCTGGAGAGTTGAATTCATCCATGCGGCTATATTCATCCATCATCCATGCCATAATTTGTGCATTTGTAAATACGTCTGGCGCAGGAATATCTTTTGTTGGTCCTACGATTTGACTTACTGCACGTACATAACCACGGCTTAAACGTTCGATTTCGCCCATGGACATTTGACGAGGATCACAAATGACACCGCCTTTACCACCACCGTATGGTAGATCGACAATACCACATTTCAATGTCATCCACATTGAAAGCGCTTTAACTTCCTCCTCAGACACTTGTGGGTGGAAACGAACCCCACCTTTAGTTGGTCCTACAGCATCATTATGTTGTGCACGGTAACCAGTAAATACTTTTGTTGTACCATCATCCATTTTCACTGGAATGCGTACTTGTAGCATGCGAAGCGGTTCTTTTAGTAATTCATACATTGCTTCATCATAGCCAAGTTTATTTAGAGCATCTTGAATGACATCTTGTGTTGATGTGAAAAGATTTAAGTTTTCAGACATATTAAATCGCCTCTTTGTTTTTTTTAATGATAGTATATCGGCATCATTGTAACATACTTCCGAATTAAAATGTGAACATTTTGTTAAAGTTTAAATACTTTTTCAATTTGTTCAATTGACCAATCTAAATCCTCTTGAGAAATAACAAGTGGTGGTGCAAAACGAATAACTGTATCATGTGTTTCTTTACATAATAGACCTAATTCTTTTAGTTTTTCACAGTATGGACGCGCTGCCTCTGTTAATTCCATACCGATAAATAAGCCACGACCACGTACTTCTTTAATAACCGGGTTGTTAATTTCTCTTAATTTACCTTTGAAATATTCACCAAGGTCATGTGAACGTTCTGCTAATTTTTCATCTAATAACACTTTAATTGATGCAATTGAAACTGCACAAGCTAAAGGATTTCCACCGAAAGTTGAACCATGAGAACCTGGGTTGAATACGCCTAGGATATTACGGTTTGCAGCCACACAAGAAATAGGGAATACACCGCCACCTAGTGCTTTACCTAAGATGTACATATCTGGTTCTACTTCTTCCCAATCACAAGCAAACATTTTACCAGTACGTGCTAGACCTGCTTGAATTTCGTCAGCAATGAATAATACGTTGTTTTCACGGCAAAGTTCACGAGCAGCTTTTAAGAAGCCTTCTGTTGGAATGACAATACCAGCTTCGCCTTGAATTGGTTCGATTAAGAATGCTGCAGTGTTTGGTGTAATAGCTGCTTTTAATGCTTCAAGATTACCATAGTCTACTAATTTAACGTTTGGTAACATTGGACCGAAGCCACGACGGTATTCTTCGTCAGAAGATAAAGATACAGCAAGCATTGTACGACCGTGGAAGTTACCATTACATGCAATAACTTCAGCCTTGCCATCTTCTACGCCTTTTACATCATATGCCCAACGACGAGCTGCTTTAAAGGCAGTCTCTACTGCTTCAGCACCAGTATTCATTGGTAAGACCATTTCTTTATTTGTTAATTTTCCTACTAGCTCATACCATTCACCAAGATTTTCGCTGTAAAATGCACGTGAAGTTAACGTTACTTTATCAGCTTGTTCTTTTAAAGCAGCAATAATTTTTGGGTGACGGTGTCCTTGGTTTACAGCTGAATAAGCTGATAGCATATCTAAATATTTGTTGCCCTCTGGATCTTTAACCCAAGCACCCTCAGCCTCTGAAATTACGATTGGCAGTGGATGATAGTTTGCTGCACCATAATTTTGTGTTTGTTCAATAACTTGTTGAGTTTTTGTCATATCCTATTCTCTCCTTACTAAATCATGATGAAAAATCTATGGAAGATAGGGACTATGTATCTCTATGAGTAGAATAATTAAGAATTCAGCAACAATTCAACCATAAATTTGCTCACTTCTCCAAAATAAACTACCTCGTCATGAGTGTCTACGGTTTGAGCCAGGGATAGTATTACCTGGAGAAGTTTTGCAAATCCTGTCATAATGCTTTAATTTCTACTTATTAGAGTAGCCCTAACGTCAATATAAAATTAAAGCATTTCTGAAGTTGTTTTTGCTTGCATATGCAGTTGTAGGTAGTCTGGGCCACCTGCTTTTGAGTCTGTACCTGACATGTTGAAGCCACCAAATGGTTGGTAGCCAACGATGGCACCTGTACAGCCACGGTTGAAGTAAAGGTTACCTACATGGAATTCTTCACGTGCTTTTTCTAAGTTCACACGGTTTTTCGTGATGACTGCACCTGTTAAACCGTATTCTGTATCGTTCGCAATTTCAATAGCGTGATCGAAATCTTTTGCTTTTGCGATCGCTACCACTGGCCCGAAGATTTCTTCTTTCATAATACGTGCAGAAGGTTCTACGTCTGCGAACACAGTTGGCTGTACGAAGTAACCAACTGAATCATCTGCTGTACCACCAGCCACTAGACGACCTTCACCTTTACCGATTTCGATGTATTCCGTAATTTTGTTGAATGCCGCTTGGTCAATAACTGTTGCCATGAAGTTGCTGAAATCTGTTGGATCTCCAACTGTTAAAGCATTTGTTAATTCTTCTACACGATTAACAACTTGCTCATATACATCTTCTACGATGACTGCACGAGAACAGGCTGAACATTTTTGACCTGAGAAGCCAAATGCTGATTTGACGATTGATTGTGCAGCTAATTCTAAGTCTGCTTCTTTATCAACTACGATTGTATCTTTTCCGCCCATTTCAGCGATGACACGTTTAATCCAAATTTGACCATCATTTAATACAGAAGCACGTTGGTTGATACGTAAACCAACATCACGTGAACCTGTGAAGCTGATGAAGCGTGTTTTTGGATGATCAACTAAGTAGTCGCCTACTTCAGCACCAGAACCTGGTACGAAGTTCACAGCACCTGCTGGAAGACCTGCTTCTTCTAATACTTCGATAAATTTATACGCCACTACTGGTGTTGTAGAAGCTGGTTTTAATAAGACTGTGTTCCCTGTTACTAAAGCGGCCACTGTTGTACCAGCCATGATAGCAAATGGGAAGTTCCAAGGAGAAATAACGATACCGATTCCTAATGGAATATAGTCATAACGGTTGTATTCGCCTGGACGGCTTTCTACTGGTTGACCGCCTTTAATGCGTAGCATTTGGCGACCATAGTATTCCAAGAAGTCGATTGCTTCCGCTGTATCTGCATCTGCCTCTGCCCATGGTTTCCCTGCTTCTTTTGTTAATAATGCAGAGAATTCATGTTTACGACGACGAATAATAGCTGCTGCTTTGAACAAAACGTCAGCACGAATCGCAGGGTCAACTTTTTTCCATGTTTTGAATGTTTCATCCGCTGCTTGCATCGCTTTTTCAGCTAACTCTTTGCTTGCTTTTGACACACGGCCGATCACTTCTGTTTTCTTTGCAGGATTGTACGAAACGATTTTATCTTCTGTTGTAATGCGCTCGCCACCAATAATAAGTGGGTAGTCTTGACCTAAGTAACCTTCAACTTTATTTAAAGCCTCCACATAAGCATTGTAGTTTGCCTCTTGTGAAAAATCTGTGAATGGTTCGTGTTTGTATGGAATCATACTTAATCCTCCCTTGTGAGATGTATTTGGGTATGCAAAAAACATTGACGCAAAATATCTTTGCGTATAAAATATTCTTACACTTATTATAATGCAAAATTTCGTTGCATATTTCAAGTAAAAAATTTTTGAGGTGCACATTTTTATGAAAAATTCTGAACCTTTACTACCTTTTTATGAGTTTATTGCAACAAATGTATCCGTTGGTATCCATGCAGTAGACCTATCTGGTAAAACAATTATTTACAATACAAAAATGAAAGAAATTGAAGGATTTCATTTTGATGAACTTGCGGACCGTTCCATTATTGAAATGTTTTCGTTCCGTCAACACGAAAGTACATTAATGCGTGTTTTACAAACAGGAAAAAAGGAAATCAATGTTAAACAATCCTATTGGAATAAAAATGGTCATGAAATTACAACAATCAATGATACTTTTCCACTTTTTGTGGAAGGTAAACTCATCGGGGCAATAGAATTTGCTCGAGATATTACCTCACTTGAAAAGCTTGTTTATCAACCCCTTCGTCGTTATGATGAACCATTAACATTTGATATGATTAAAGCTGATTCAGAATCAATGAAGCAGGTTATCGAGAATGCTAAAAAAGCAGCAGCCGTAAAATTACCTGTATTATTAATTGGTGAATCTGGCACAGGGAAAGATTTAGTGGCTGAAGGAATCCACCATGCAGCCTCTCCAGATCCTGAAGCTTTTGTGACGCTTGTCAGCCGCCGTTCTGCTCAATCCGTGCTGGATAAATTACAGCAACTGTTAGAAGAAGATACGGACTATACCTTTTTCTTTGAACGCATAGATTTTTTGAGCTTAGACATTCAGGAACAACTTTTAGCTATACTACAATCCCTTCCACAGTCCAAATATATGCTGATTGGAAGTGTGGGCAGTGACCCCATTACATTGATCGCTGAAAAAAAGCTGTCTAAGTCACTTTATTATTTCTTTGCAACAATGGCTATTACCATTCCTAATTTAACGGATCGAAAAGAAGATATTCTTCCATTTGTCGATGATTATTTTACTCGACATCGAGAACGCTTTGCCTCCCAAGTCACTGAACTTGCACCAGATGTACAGGAATTATTTTTACAATATGATTGGCCAGGAAATCTTAAGGAACTTGAGCTGCTGTTGGATGAAATCGTTTCATTTATGACAACAGAGTCAACGGTTACTTCAGATTTATTGCCACTCCATTTCCGCTTCAAGGTACAACAGCAAGACACAAACAACCGTGAGCCAGAATTTTTTATGTTTCATCAAAATCATGAAGTCATGCCACTGGATGCTTATTTGCGTGAAGCCGAATCATATTATGTGCAAAATGTCTTAAATTTATATGAGGGCAATATTACAAAAGCAGCGAATGCACTTGGCATGAGTCGCCAAAACCTGCAATATCGAATCCGAAAAATAAAAAAACAATAGCAAAAAAACGAGGATCCCTTCCGTCGAAAGTATCCTCGTTTTTTTAGTGTCCTGATTGTTCGATCCAGTCTTGCAACTTATCTTTTAAGGAATTAAAACCATTTGCATCCGATTCATCTACACGGTCCTGCAATGTTTTACGCGGCGGTGCATCTTTTTTTCGTACTGATGTGGGGCGTTCCTGTAGCGCTCTCATCGATAAACTAATTTTTTCGGCCTCTTCATCGATTTCAAGAATTTTTACTTCTACTTCCTGCCCAACAGCTAAAAACTCACTAACGTCTTTAACAAAGCCGTACGTTATTTCCGAAATATGCACAAGGCCTTGCGTATTGTCATCTAGTGCTACGAATGCACCGTATGGTTGAATACCTGTAACTTTTCCGGTCAACACGTCTCCTAATTCATATTTTTTTACCATAACCTTTGCCCACTTTCTTTTTGTTTGCTACGTATATATCGCTTAAATTATAACATACGTGTAAAAACGGGGCAAAAAATCTCCTTACTCGGAAATGGCCGTAATGATGCAACGTTCTCCGCCTTTTTCTGTAGACATTGTACTTAGCTGGAAGGTTAAATGCTGACCAATCTTCTGCATTGATTCTGGTTTAACGCCCACTTTAATTGTTGTTTGGGATGGATTTATTGCATAGCGATACTTTACATCAAGAGTTTGAATGGCACTATGTAACAGCCTGTCCTCTTCAAATAGAAGAACATTATCTTCTGCAGATGAGTAGTTATTTTGTTGTTGAGCGTGTAGCTTGTCCTCTTTTTCCTGCTGTCATTGTTCCTTGCGGTAGTAATCACGAGTAGCATTTAAGGTGATTTTATAGAGCCACGTTGTAAGACGATCCTGCTTAAATTGATGTAAAAAGCGGTACAATTTGACAAATACCTCCTGTGAAACATCAGCTAAATCATTCCTATGTACATCACATTGAAAGGCAAATTTTTCAACAGTTCGTTGATGGATACGAATAAGCTCGGTATAGGCCTCCTTATCTCCTTGTTGGGCCCTTGCTATTAAGTCCGACTCCGTCAAAGCGATTCCCCCTTTTGTTAGTGAAACGAAATATTATACCCAATTGTTACAAAAATAATATACCTTTTACTCAAAAAGAAGACCCTTCCTAATATGTTATTATTCTATTTCTAAATAGCTGCTGATATAGGAATATCCGTCGTCAATTTTCTGATATCTGCTTGTGTTATGAGAATATTGAGGTAAAATAAAACTTTAGTATAAGGAGGATTTATTTTCGTGTCATCGAGAGATCAGTTTACAACTAAAATTGGTTTTATTTTAGCTGCTGCTGGAAGTGCTATAGGGTTAGGAGCCATTTGGAAATTCCCCTATATGGCAGGTACTAATGGCGGTAGTGTCTTTATTTTATTATTCATTTTATGTACATTTTTTATCGGCTTACCAGTGCTTATTGCTGAGTTTATGATTGGTCGTCGAGGGCAAAAAGACGCTGTCACTTCCTTTAAGGAACAAGCGCCAGGAAAGCCGTGGTATTTGATTGGCTGGGGTGGCATGGTGATTGCGGGCCTTATCTTATCGTTTTATAGTGTTGTTGGTGGATGGATTTTAAGCTATTTGGGTCGTGCCATTACATTTAAGCTAACAAATGCTAGTTCTGAGATGAATTACGCAGATTTATTTACCAATATTATTTCAAGCCCCTCCGAAGCCATTCTAGTACAGGGACTATTCATGCTATTAACAGTAGTGATTGTATCGGCAGGTATTAAGGGTGGAATCGAAAAAGCCAGCACATGGATGATGCCCTTGCTCTTTATTTTCTTCATTGTCTTAGTTATACGCTCATTAACTTTAGATGGCGCAATGGAAGGCGTTAAATTTATGTTTGTGCCTGATTGGTCTTACTTTAACGCTGAAACATTTTTAATGGCTTTAGGACAAGCCTTCTTCTCTTTAAGTGTAGGTATTGCCGTTATGATTACATATGCTTCCTATTTGTCTAAAACAGAGAAGATTGGTAATTCAGCAATCAATGTAGCTTCCATGAATATTATTATTTCTTTACTTGCGGGTCTTGTTATTTTCCCCGCAGTATTCGCTCTAGGCTATACGCCTGACCAAGGGCCTGGCCTTGTTTTCATTATTTTGCCAGCTGTTTTCGAGCAGTTGCCACTTGGTGGTCTATTCTTAACCATTTTTTTCATCCTGTTGCTATTTGCTACCGTCACTTCCTCCATTTCTATGTTAGAAATTGTTGTAGCCATTGCGATTGGAGACCATCCAGAAAAACGTAGAAAGATTGCTTGGATTGGTGGAATCATCATTTTTATTTTCGGTATCCCAAGTGCGCTGTCGTTTGGTATATTATCAGATGTAAAAATATTAGATCGCTCTATTTTTGACTTTGTTGATTTTCTGACGAACAGCATCGGCATGCCGATAGGAGCCTTCCTTATTTCTATATTTGCAGGTTATTATTATACGAAGGATATTTCACGTAAGGAATTAGCCGCATCTAGCTTAATGTTTAATATCTGGTATATTTTAGTTCGTTTCGTTTCTCCAATTGCCATTTTCATTATTTTCATTCAGGGGATTTTACCTTTATTTAAATAAGAACTAGCCTCAAACGTGCACATTAAAAAGAGGTTGTCGAATGACAGCCCCCTTTTTTTATAAGAAATATGCAAAATATTTTAAATAATACATTTTGCTTCAAATTTAATAGCAATTAGTTTGTAAGAAATGGCTACACAATCTTCAAATGGTATCCATTGTTCAAACGAATGCTCATATGTTTCTTGAATAATTTTTGCAAGTGTCGATGGATCATCTATCCCTTGCAATGCTGCTACTACATCTGCCGTTTCTGTATCATAATGGTCTGGACCTAAGTGGAATGGATCCCACTCCTCTAGCAGATGTACAGCTGCTTGATTCATTTTTATATTTTCCAAAATACTCACCTGTTATCCTTTGATCATACCCGTATGATACCATATTAAATAAAAAAGAAAAGAGTGATTTGCTTGTCTATTTTTGATCAAACTTTCAAACGTCGATGTACAAACTCTGTAAAATGGGACGCAATGGAAAAGGTATATGGCCTAGATGATGCGTCAGATATCTTGCCAATGTGGGTAGCCGATATGGATTTTGCAGCACCAATAGCCGTTTCAAAGGCATTACAGAAACACGCTGAACAAACTATTTTTGGCTATAGTTTTATGGGTGAAGAAGCGATTCAGTCAATCGTAGACTGGCAAAATACTCGCCATGCCTGGCATATTGATAAAGAATCTATCCTATTTTGTAATGGTGTTGTAGCGGCATTACAAAATAGCATTGTAGCCCTAACAAACCCTGGTGACAAAGTACTCATTTCGCCACCAGTCTACCCACCATTCTATAACATCCCCAAAAGTAATGGGCGTGAAGTTGTAAGCTGCCCATTAGTTGAAAAAGATGGTGTGATTGGCTATGATTTCGAAGCCTTTGAACAGGCATTAGCGCAAGATGTGAAAGCCTACATATTATGTAACCCTCACAATCCAGGAGGCTATGTATGGGATGAAGCTACTTTAAAGGAGATTGTACGACTTTGTGCTAAATACGATGTCATCATTATTTCTGATGAAATACATGCTGATTTAATGTTAAACGGGGATAAGCATATTCCTCTAGCAAAGGTTGCAGGTGATGAGATCAATCGTATTATTACTTGCATGGCTCCTACCAAAACATTTAATTTAGCAGGAATTCAAGTTTCTTATATGATCGTAACAGATAGGAAAAAACGTCTACAGCTAGAGGCAATAAATATGGCAAGTGGGCAAGGCTCGTTAAATACATTTGCCTCTGTTGCACTTCATGCCGCTTATACAGAAGGAGCTCCTTGGTTAGACGAGTTACTTCCATATATTTCTACAAATATGGAATATGTAAAAGCCGAGTTAGAGCAGCTTCCAGGCATTCGTGTCACAATACCACAATCCACTTATTTAATCTGGATTGATTACCGCGAGCTAGAGCTTGAAGAAAAGGACATCATGAATCGCTTATTAAAAATCGGAAAGCTTGCATTAGAGCCAGGGACAAAATATGGGGAAGAAGGTCATGGCTTCCTACGTATGAATGTCGCTTGTTCATTTGAAACCGTTCAAGATGGTGTAAAACGCTTTAAAAAAGTGTTTGAATAGAAAATGACAGTAAAAAGGATATCTCAACTTTTGGAGATATCCTTTTATATGTTTAAAATAATGATTTTGTGGAAAAGTTTCTTATCAATCGGATGTAAAAAGAGGTGTTTTCATGGACTTAGCGCCATTAATGATTAAACGTGCATATATGACATTCTTATTTCCCTTTGCCTATTCCACGAAAAACCGTCAAAAAATTGGAGAGGTACTACTAAAGGAAGGTTTTACTTTTTTCACCCTAAATAATACAGCTCTTGAAAATGCCTTTTATGGTGATACGACAATCATCCATGAGGAGCTTGCCCAGTTTTTCTATCCCTTTTTAGAGGATAAATTATTCCCATACGATATGAATAGCCCTGACTTTATTCGGTTTTCAAAAGCATTCTATACCCAAGGCTCCTTACATCATCTAGACAGTCGTATTCATTATGAAATCACGAGTATTGATGTAACACTATGTCCTTTTGGAAACGGTATTATAACCGTGAGAACAAATATAACAGATACCCCACATGATATAAGTGACATTTTAAATTTTATTCACTATTTTAGAGTACTGGAGGCTAAGCTTCGAGAAGAAAAAGGGGCGAGTCATCATTTTTCCTTTGGCCATTGTTCTTCAACCAGTGAACTATTATTTAACTATTTTATCCCCTATTTACAGCCTTTTTTACAGCATCAACAAGACACTAGCTACGAAGGATTACCGTTTTTCGAGGATGAGCGGATGTATGCTTCTGCCTATTTAATTGCTGAGAAAGAAGCAGACATATTACCTGAGCATTTATTTCGATTAGGACAAGTAGATGGTAGAACACCTGCAGGCAAGCCCTTTATTTCCAGCACAAACGCTCAATATATTGCGCAATATGTGCAAGACCATGCACATACACGTTGGGCACCCAATAGCTATATTATTACTTCGGCACAGGCACAAATGACCCTTACGAATTTGCCCTTTGAAAAGTGTACACATAGCATTCAAGAGTTTATGGGAACACACTATTATAATCTTTTCATTCATTATTTTTACAAAATGATGCTCTTAAAGTTGTCCTATGAATATAGTGAAATCAAATGGGGCAAGGATAAGCTCGTTGTGAATGAATTAATTGAATTAATTACAAAATTTTCGGCACGCTATTATTTTGAAGAAGTGATTGTTCGAACGGAAGGAAGAGAAATTTCCCAAATGCTACGAAAGCTGTTCCGTATTAATGAGCATTATGTAGAAACCAAAGCGACATTGGACAGTTTGTATCGCACACAAGAGGATCAATCAGATAATAGAAGTAATAATTTACTGTTTATTTTAACTGTATTTACTGTGGTATCTGGTATTTACGGTATGAACTTAGTTATTGAGGGGTGGAAGGATAGCAGTGATTTCGAGAGTATTTGGAGTTATACACTATTCGAATGGCTAGCGTTTATTACCGCATTAAGTGGGATTGGTTTATCGCTTGTACTCGTTTGTTTCACTGGCTTCAAGACGGTGCAAAATATGATTCGTCGTTATAAAAAATGATCTATAAAAAAGAATCTGCTTACCCTTAACATCTAATGTGGGAAGCAGATTCTTTTTTAGCTAAATGTTTTGTTGATTGTTTGTATTTTTCTTATCTGCTAGAATACGTGCTTCGATTTCTTTTGATTTCATTTCCTGTTTCTTAGAAATTTTTCTAAAAAGCATAAACACGATAATACATAGAATAAGCATGATTAAAAACTCAAAAGCCGCTGGAATATAACCTGATTTGTCTTCAGGGATATATAAAAATTGGTACATAAAGTTTTGCATACTCTACACGTCCTTATAAGTATTATTCAAAAACTGTAATTGACTCAATTTTCACATCTTCTAATGGTTTATCGCGGAAATCTTTTTCAACATCCGCAATTTTGTCCACAATGTCCATACCTTCCACAACATGACCGAATACTGTGTGTTTATGGTCTAACCAAGGTGTACCACCATTTTGTGCATAAGCTTCAATGATCTCCTCTGGGAAACCAGCTCCTTGTAATTGGCGAAGCATATCACTTGGCAGATGCTTCATTTGTACGATAAAGAATTGAGAGCCATTTGTGTTTGGACCCGCATTTGCCATTGATAGCGCACCGCGCAGGTTAAACAAGTTATCTGAGAATTCATCTTCAAAAGAATTACCCCAAATCGATTCTCCACCCATACCAGTACCAGTTGGGTCTCCACCTTGAACCATGAAGTCTTGAATAACACGGTGGAAAATAATGCCATTATAGTAACCTGATTTAGCATGGCCTAAAAAGTTCTCAACCGTTTTGGGTGCATGCTCAGGGAACAACTTAATTTTGATAGCACCTAGTGTTGTGTTCATTTCTACAAGCACTTCGCCTGCTTGTACGTCTGTTGTTAATTGTGGAAACATGGAAGTCTCTCCTTTAATGATAAATTTCAGTTTCAATGAAAAAAATGACTAATGCATCCTTTCCGACCTCATTTTAGTCTAACATACTTCTTATTGGTTTTCTTCATCAAAGTATTGACGATTTTTGCAATTTTAACTTTCATAATCAAAACCAAGGAAATAGGTCTGAGCGAGTATTTGGAATCAATCCAAAATATGTTATTCTGATGAAGGATTTATCGAAAGAGTGGAGGCACACATGAAAAAGGCTTTTGGTTTTTTTATTATATTACTATCCCTACCTGCTTTATGGTGGATTAGTACAAACATTAGGACAGAAATCAATACCGCTCAAGCACATGAGGAACAAATATCGAGTGCTATTCATTTACCTGAGGTACAAACCCAACTTCCTGTCACTCTAATTGATCGAAATGGGCAAACATTTAGCGAGGAATATGTCGAATGGCGACAGCCGTTAACCTTACAAGAAATTCCACAAATTGCCCAGGAAATATTCATTACAAGTGAAGATGCTGATTTTTATGAGCATATCGGTTTTGATTTAAGTGCAATCATTCGTGCAGTTGTAGCCAATTCGAATAGCAACACAGCCTCTCAAGGTGGTAGTACGATTACACAGCAGCTCGTTCGAATGCGTTATTTATCTGATGAAAAAACATATGAGCGGAAATTAACAGAGCTTTTTTATGCGCATGAATTAGAAAAAGAATTTGATAAAGAAACTATTTTAACAATGTATCTTAATGAATCCTATTTTAGCAACCAAGTTTATGGTATCGGTGGAGCAGCGACCTATTATTTTCAAAAGCCACTTCAAGAATTAAGCATTGCTGAAATTGCTTTTATTGCGGCGATCCCAAATAACCCCTCTCTTTATAATCCTTTGAAAAATTTCGATCAAACTAAAGCGAGACAGGAGCGTTTGTTAGATACGCTAGCAGTTAATGGCGCTATTACAAAGGAAAATGCAGCTACCTACAAAGCTGAGCCGATTACATTAAATGTGAAAGATAAAATTCAAAGTTATCCAATGTATAGCACTTACGTTCTTCAAGAGCTAAAGTGGTTAGTTGCTGAAAAAGAGGGTTATGCGGATCGACTGAGCAATACAGAGAATGAGGAAGAAAAGAAAAAAATTAAAGCACAATTAGATAATCGACTAGATACACTATTTCAAAATGGACTCATCATTCAAACTGCACTTGATCCAAATAAACAGCAACATGATGAGGTTAAAATGTCAGCTATTCTCGGTACAGGTTCGTTGCAAGCAGCTGGTGCAGTCATTGAAAACCAATCAAGAGAAATTGTCAGCTTGTATGCAGGAAAAAACTATGAAAAATTTGATTATCATCGTGCATTCCAAGGAACACGTCAGCCTGGATCAGCCTTTAAACCTTTAGCAGTCTATGCCCCTTTCTTTGAAACGTCAGCACATACACCTGATTCTATTGTCAATGGAGGTAGATACTGTGTTGGCTCGTTCTGTCCGCAAAACTATGGGGGCTATACGTATGGTGATGTGTCCCTCCGTACAGCTTTTCGACACAGCTACAACACATCTGCACTGCGTCTCTTTGAAACTATTGGCGTTGAAACGGCCTTTCAATACCTTAATCGCTTTCACTTCCGTTCGATTGTAGCGAAAGATCATAATTATGCCGCTTCATTGGGTGGGCTAACTTACGGTGTGACAGCCTTAGAGCTAGCAGATGCCTATACAAGCTTTATCGATGGCTCCTATGTTTTAGCTCATGGTATTCGTAAAGTGACAGCTTTAGATGGAACTGAGCTTTATAGTTGGGATACACAGCGTAATCAAATCTGGTCTCCGAAAACGGTGAAATATATGCGTGAGCTTCTTGCTGATGTTGTGGCAAATGGGACAGGACAAGGGGTTTACAGTAACAGCGACTATATAGGAGCAAAAACAGGCACAACTAATGACTATCGGGACTACTGGCTTGCCGGACTTAATGATGGTTATACTGCGGCTGTATGGCTAGGCTATGATAAACCTCAATCCATGCAAAAATTAGAGGCATACAAAATTCATCATCAATTATTTAATGTTTTATTAGAGTAGTGAAACAGCAAAGAGGTAGCAGTCTTACATGACTGCTACCTCTTTTCACTAGTATGTAATGTAACTAATTGGCAAACGGCAAACTTGCCAAAATGCCATTATATAGCTTCAACACAACATAAATAATGAGTGTTAAAAGAATGGTCCACATAAAAAGCTCAAAGATTAATAGACCAATTGTGCCGCCCATCGACATAAAATGACTCATTTTATAAATCAGATAAATAAAATAGGTAAACACTGTTATGATAAAGATACCAATCAAAACATAAATAAATTGGATGGCAAATGCGGAACACATGGCGCCGATAAACAAGATAATGTAGCCACCTCGAGCCTGACTAACAGTAGCTCCATCATTATCTTTTGAGAAAAACAGCATTCCTAGCTCATGAATCGTTTCCCCTACTAGTTTCAGTGCAGAAAATAACATAAAAAAAACAATAGCAAAAACAATGAGCAAAAATACACGTAACTCAAAATCAGATAAAAATTCTCGCATACCTGAATAAACACCGATTGCTTGAAAAATCTGTAAGGATTCGCCAACAGCATACATGCCAAATGTCAAACTAAACAATAAAATTGTAATTAATGGTAGATAACCATAGATATAAGGATTCCTCATAAAAAATTTTTTCCTCTATTTTTATTGATAACTTCCTATTTATAATATAACGAAAAATCTTCCACTACCGCAAGCTAAATCCCATTCGTCCATATGCATTCGCAATTAAAGTACGTTATAATTGGTATACTTACCTGCATAAAGGAGGGTTTTTTTGTTACAAGTACTTTATATTTTCATTCCAATGCTTGCTGCAATATTAGTGCCTTTTTTATATAAACGCATGAAAAATATTCACACAGGCTGGTTTGTTCTTGCTGTACCTGCTACACTCGCAGTAATCTATGCAACATATATTGCACAAGTAGCTGAAGGAGAAGTATTTATTGCAGAGCTACCTTGGATTCCATCACTTGATATTTCCATCGTTTCGTATTTGGATGGACTTAGCTTATTATTCTCACTACTCATTACCGGAATTGGTTCATTGGTTGTACTTTACTCTATCTTTTACTTAGATAAGCATAAAGAAAAATTACATAATTTTTATGTTTACTTATTGCTATTTATGTCAGCCATGCTGGGAGTAGTACAGTCAGATCATTTAATAACACTTTATTTCTTTTGGGAACTAACATCTATTTCGTCATTTTTACTCATTGGCTATTGGTATAACCGTGATGCCTCACGCTTCGGTGCACTGAAGTCCATGATGATAACAGTCGGTGGCGGCTTAATGATGCTAGGTGGTTTCGTTCTTCTTTATTTAATGGGAGGAACCTATTCCATCCGTGAACTGATTGTGATAGCACCTAATTTAGTAGACCAACCTTTATTCACTTGGTCGCTCGTTTTATTACTTTTAGGCGCATTTACAAAGTCCGCACAATTCCCATTCTATATTTGGCTACCAGATGCAATGGAAGCACCGACACCAGTAAGTGCCTATCTTCACTCCGCAACAATGGTCAAAGCAGGTATCTATTTAGTGGCACGCTTTACACCTATTTTTGCTGCCTCAGAGCTTTGGGTATGGCTTGTAACAGGAGTAGGTCTCTTAACATTATTCTGGGGTTCCTTCTTTGCAGTGAAGCAAACAGACTTAAAAGGCATTCTTGCATTTTCTACAGTCAGTCAACTGGGACTGATTATGTCACTGCTTGGGGCGAGCGCCGTTGCCTTTCATGCTAACGACACAGTCGATACGATTAAATTTGCGGCATATGCAGCTATTTTCCACCTTATCAACCATGCAACATTTAAAGGCAGTCTATTCATGATTGCAGGGATTGTGGATCATGAAACAGGAACTCGTGATATTCGAAAACTTGGTGGTTTAATGAGTATCATGCCGATTAGCTTTACTGTGGCAGCAATTGGCAGCTTATCAATGGCCGGTCTTCCACCGTTTAATGGCTTCTTAAGTAAAGAAATGTTTTTAACAGCTATGCTTGCCCTTCAAAAGTTTGAATTTTTCGGCTTTGAAACATGGGGAGCACTCTTCCCTATTATTGCTTGGATCGCTAGTATTTTCACATTTATCTATAGCTTTTATTTTGTTTTCCGAACATTTAATGGCAATTACAAGCCGGAACAATTACCTCATAAACCACATGAGGCACCAATAGGGATGCTTATTTCGCCGATACTTTTAGCAGCATTAGTCGTAATTATTTTCTTCATCCCGAATTTGATAGGCAATACCTTTGTCAAGCCTGCTGTTCAAGCCATTCAGCCATTTTTATATGATACGCCACAAGCTGTTGATATACATGTATCAGCTTGGCATGGCATTAACCCTGAGCTACTGATGACAATCGGAATAATTATCATTGGGGTATTATTATTTGTTGCCTTACCAAAATGGCAAGGAATATACCAACGATTCCCACAAGCATTCACATTAAACAATGCCTATGACAAAATCATGCAGGGGTTGGGTGTTGGCTTAAATCGTTTATCACGACGCTATATGACTGGCTCGATGCGTCACTATTTACTGTATATGTTTAGTGGAATCGCTATTATCGTCATTGGCTCTCTTTTCGTGAAGGATGCTTTTAGTCTTTCATTCCAAGGGGCCTCACCAATTAGACCATATGAAATTATATTGATTGTGGTTTTATTAATTGGTACAGCCATTACTATCTTGGCCAAGTCACGTTTAACAGCCATTATTGGACTGGGTGCTGTTGGCTACACTGTTGCATTATTCTTTGTTATTTTTAACGCGCCGGATTTAGCGTTAACACAGCTCGTTATTGAAACGATTTCAGTAGCACTATTTTTATTAGCATTTTATCACCTCCCGAAGCTTGGTAAGCGCGAGGAAAGAATGAGATTCCAATTAAATCGTGCCATTGTTTCAATTGCAGTTGGTGTTATGGTAACACTTGTGGCACTATCTGCGCATTCACAAAAACTGATTCCTTCTATTGCTAAGTACTACGAGGAAACCGTGTACTCATTAGCTGGTGGAGGAAATATTGTAAACGTAATTTTAGTAGATTATCGTGGTTTCGATACATTATTTGAAATTACAGTACTAGGCATTGCGGGCATGGCGATTTTAGCCATGATTAAGTTACGTATGAATAGAAAGGAGAAAACACATGAAAACAAATGATGTGATAATACAATTTACAGCTAAAATTGTGTTTTTCATTATTTTCTTCTTCTCCATTCATATATTTTTAGCTGGTCACTACACGCCTGGGGGCGGCTTTGTTGGAGGACTGTTAACATCAAGTGCACTTGTTCTCTTAGTGTTAGCTTTTGATATCAATACAGTGCGCCATATCTTACCTATCAATTATACGTATGTAACAGCTATTGGCTTACTATTAGCCCTTGCTACTGCGGCATTCCCAATGTTTGTGGGCAAACCGTTTTTTACGCATTACTTTGATTATTTCGATTTACCGCTTCTGGGCAAACAGTCATTACACACGGCTATGCTTTTTGATAGCGGTGTCTATTTGGTTGTTGTCGGCGTTACGATGACCATTATTCAAACGATTGGGGAGGATGAATAATGGAAATAATTATGGCCTTTGTCATCGGCTTTCTCTTTATGGCAGCTGTCTATTTAATTTTATCGAAAAGCTTATTACGCATTATTATTGGAACAGGTCTTTTAAGTCATGGTGCCCACCTGCTCATCTTAACAATGGGGGGCCTTGGTGGCGAAGCACCACCCGTTTTAAACGAAGGAGCCAAAACTTTTGCGGACCCTTTACCCCAGGCACTTATTTTAACAGCTATTGTTATTAGCTTTGGGGTTACAGCATTCTTCCTTGTACTTGCTTATCGTTCCTATCAGGAGCTTAACACAGATGATATTAGCTTAATGAGAGGAAGTGATGAGGATGAATAACTTCCTATTATTGCCCATTATCATCCCGTTTTTCTTCGGTATGATTTTAATGTTTGGGCAAAAAAATCTAACCTATCAACGGTCATTTTCATTACTTGGTATTGGGCTCGCCTCCATCTCTGCTATTTCACTTCTTTTAAAAGTGAAACAGGATGGTATTCAAAAGGTAACATTCGGAAATTGGCCTGTTCCTTACGGTATTACAATGGTATCTGATATGGTATCTGTATTACTCGTTACAACGACATTGCTTATTGCATTTTTTGTTGTTTGGTATGGTTTCGGTTCCATTACGAAGGAACGTGAACGCTTCTTTTATTACCCTGGTATTATGTTTATTTTAACGGGGGTCAATGGGGCCTTTACGACTGGCGATATTTTCAACTTGTTTGTTTTCTTTGAGGTATTGTTAATGGCTTCCTACTTACTCATCGTTCTAGGTGGTGAGAAGGGACAACTGAAAGGGTCTATTAAATATATTTTAATTAATGTTATTTCTTCGGCCTTATTCGTTATTACCGTTGCCTTTTTATATTCCGTAGTCGGTACATTAAACATGGCGGATATTGCTGTCAAAATTGCTGAAATTAATCAGCCGGGAATTATTACGGTTATTGCCGTCCTATTTTTAATGGTATTTGGACTAAAAGCAGCCATTTTCCCATTATACTTTTGGCTTCCTACTTCTTATGCAGCAGCGCCAATTCCTGTCCTAACTCTATTTGGTGCTTTGCTTACAAAGGTGGGTGTCTATGCCATTACACGTACCTATACGCTATTTTTTGTACATGATTTATCCTATACGCACGATTTATTAATGGTACTAGCCATTGCTACTATCGTAGCTGGATGTATTGGGGCACTCGCTTATTTTGATGTCAAACTCATTATTATCTACAATATTGTTATTGCAGTAGGTGTCATTTTATTTGGTGTTTCTCAAATGAATGAGGTTTCCTTAAAGGGTGCTATGTTTTATTTAATTCACGATATGCTTATAAAGGCAGCACTCTTTATGTTAATCGGCATTGTCATCTACATTACTGGTACATCTGATTTGCGTAAGATGGGTGGTCTCATGAAGAAATATCCTGCCCTAGGCTGGTGTTATTTGATTGCAGCTTTTGGTTTAGCCGGCATTCCACCACTTAGTGGATTTGTTGGAAAGTTGCTTATTGTACAGGGAGGCTTTGAGGCTGGTAGTATGTGGAGTAGTATTTTTATCTTAGCATCTTCACTGCTTGTCCTATTATCCGTGATTCGTATTTTCCTTTATGCTTTTTGGGGTGAGGAGAAAGAAACACACGGGTCTGTCGATAAATCTGTCTATAAGATGCTGTTTATGCCTACTGCCCTTTTAGTACTCATTACTGTAGCATATGGTGTTGGTTCAGAATGGATTACGCCATTCATGGACGATGCAGCAAAATTATTAACGGATCCATCTATCTATATAGATGCTGTCATGAAGGGGGATTAACACAATGGCATTTCAAATGATTTTAAATTTTGTACTTGCCTTCGTCTGGATGTTCCTCTCCTCTAATTACACAGCAGCTGGCTTTATCATAGGGTTCATCATGGGGATCATTTTACTTATCATCATGCGAAGATTTTTCAAATCACGTCTTTATGTCTACCGCTTATGGGCCCTTATTAAACTGACTTTGCTGTTTTTTAAAGAGTTAATATTAGCCAATGTGCAAGTTTTAAAGGTCGTGTTAAAGCCTAAATTGGACATGCAACCTGCCTTTTTTGCCTATCCTACTGTTTTAACCGAAGACTGGGAAATCACTTTATTATCAAGTCTTATTACGTTAACACCCGGAACAGTGGTAGTGCATGTATCAGATGATGCGAAAACATTGTATGTACATGCGATTGATATTAATGATGTGGATGAAGCTGTTGCTTCCATTCGAGATTCATTTGAGAAAGCGATTTTGGAGGTGAGTAAATCATGACAACATTTATTATTGCTGTGATCGTAGTGATTTGCTTATCGATGATTGCAGTTATTTACCGAATGGTAAAAGGCCCTTCTGCATCTGATCGTGTTGTCGCTTTGGATTCACTTGGTGTTTCACTTATTTCTCTTATTGGACTATTTTCGATTTTAGTGGAAACAAGCTTCTTTCTAGAAATTATTTTATTGCTTGCGATTTTATCGTTTATCGGGACAATGGCTTTCTCTAAATTCATAGAGAAAGGAGATATCATTAAACGTGACAATTCTCGCTAATAGCTTAGTTATCTTTTTCATTTCTGTTGGCGTACTGTTTATCGTCGTCACAGCTATCGGACTTGTCCGCTTACCTGATTTGTATACGCGTGCCCATGCCGCTTCTAAAAGTGCAACACTGGGTGTCATGTGTGTATTGATTGGTGTATTCTTTCACTTTTGGCTAATAGAAGATCATTTCAATCCCCGAATTTTACTAGGGATACTGTTCCTCTTCATCACTGGTCCTGTAGGGGGACACATTATGACTCGTTCTTCCTATATCGCTGGTGTAAAGCCTTGGAAAGGTACAGTACGTGATGAGTTAGGTCCTGAAATTGACAGAATGAAAAAAGAACAAAATGTAAAATAAACATAAAAGAACTGCTCGTTCGTACTGTCGAGCAGTTCTTTTAATTTCTTTAAATGTATCCCTTCAAAGTTAAAATCTTCGTCAGTTGTTCAACACACTCCTCGATGGAATGCTGTTCTGTGTTCAAAATAATTTCTGGATTCTCTGGTTCTTCATATGGGGCACTAATACCTGTAAAATTCGTAATTTCAGCATTCCTTGCCTTTTTATATAAACCTTTCGGATCTCTTTTTTCACATGTTTCTACTGAACACTTTACATAGACCTCTAAAAATTCACCGTCGTCTACAAGTCCACGTACTACTTGACGATCTTCTCGATAAGGTGAAATAAAAGCGGTTAGCACTATTTGACCACTTTCAATAAATAGCTTAGAAACTTCCCCTATTCGGCGAATATTTTCCTTTCGTCCGGACTCATCAAATCCTAAATCCTTATTCAAGCCATGGCGTACATTATCACCATCTAAAACGAAGGCTTGATTGCCCCGTTCAAATAATCGACGGGCAAAAGCATTGGCCACGGATGATTTCCCTGAAGCAGATAATCCCGTAAACCATAAAATAAAGCTTTGATGTTTGTTTTTTGAACGACGTTCCTCTTTCGTAATGGAGGCTTCATGCCAAACAATATTTGAACTCATCTAACTACCTCCTTACGCATGCCTTTGATTAATACATCTACAACTTCTTTGCGGCTAAATGTACTAGGTGGTACTTCTCCATTACGAAGCATTTCACGTACTTTCGTTCCTGATAGAATAACATGGGCAGAGCCATCATGCGGACACGTTTTGGTAGTAGCCATCCCCTCACATCGCTGGCAATAAAAACTATGTTCGAATTTTAATGGCACTATTCCTAATTCATCTTCCGTAAACTGTTCAAAAATCTTTTGTGCATCGTACGTACCATAATAATCACCTACACCTGCATGGTCACGACCAACAATAAAATGGGTACAGCCATAATTTTTCCTTACAAGCGCATGGAAAATGGCCTCCTTTGGCCCAGCATAACGCATTGCGGCAGGAAAAACGCCTAATTGTACACGGCTTTCAGGATAGTAGCTTTTCAATAAAACCTCATAGCTCTCCATACGTATTGTAGCTGACACATCATCCGATTTTGTTTCACCAATAAGTGGATTTAAAAATAACCCATCAATCGTTTCAAGCGCTGCCTTTTGAATATATTCATGCGCCCTATGAACTGGATTACGAGTTTGGAAGCCAACAATTGTTTTCCATCCCTTGTCGGCAAATAATTGACGTGTTTCTACGGGATCAAACGAATACGCAGGAAATTGTTGTGCGATACGTTTGATTAAGGTAATTTTTCCACCGACATAAATAGCAGGTCGGTCATGAAGCTTTTGAACTCCTGGATGTGCTAAATCCTCTGTCCCATATACAAGCAAAGCCTCTTTTCGTTTATTCGGCTCATAAATATCAACTACTTCAATAACGCCATAAACTTCATCTTGATAGACCAGTTTCACCTCATCACCAGGCTGTATAGTAGCTGCTTTTTCTTGTGTAACAGGTAATGTAATCGGAATACTCCATACTACGCCTGATGCTAAGCGACTTTGTTCCACAACTGACTCATAATCTTCTTGTGTTAAAAAGCCTTCAATTGGGCTATAGCCACCTATCGCAATTAACTCTAAATCACTTAAAGAAATAGCATCCAGCTTAATTTCCTTGTGAATGGTTGCTATCTCTTTTTCTGGGTTAAACGCTTGCACAAGAAGCCCACCATGTGGTTGTAAACTCATGAAAATCTCCTCCTACTTCTAGTTAAATACTAAGTTTTATAGTCAAAATAGTAGTTCTAGCATGATTCAATTTATATGCCTTCACCTGCGTCATAAATGGACTGCTCTTCTTCTCGCATCGTCCGCATTAGGCTAATGACACCTAGTGTCCCAACAATAATAGTGCCAATCAAAATAATGGCATAGAGGTCCTTTTCTAAAAATAGCTGCACTAAAAAGTACGAAATAGCTAACGAAAAGATAGGCGATACAATCCAAATCCGAATGATTTTTTTGACAATATGCTGATGGAAAATTTGTTTTCCATTCTTCGCCATGCCCATCCCGATGATGGATGAAGATGTTACTTGTGTTAAAGGAACTGGAAGCCCAAAAAGCGAGCTTACGCCAACAAGAAGGGCACCTGTACTAGAAATTAAGATTCCTTCTGCCTTTTGAAAGCGCACAATTTTTTTACCATTGGTTTCAAGCACCCGTTTGCCAAGTAGCATAGCACCTAGTGCCACAAATGCCCCACCTAGGACAATGCCCATCGTAACATCCATCATCCCTGCACCAACAAGTGGTCCAACAGCATTGGCGACATTGTTCATGCCCGCTGAAAAGGCTTCGAAAAATCCAGCTAATACGAGCAGAACCGTTAAAATCGGACGATCTTTTAGCAGCCCTCTGTTTTGTAATTTATATAATAATTTTCCAAAGACAAGTGCAATGACAAAGGCGACAAGCGGTACAATGATCCAAAATGATATGATAACTAGCAATGAACGCACGAATAATACTTTATAGGCTATTCCTACTCCAACAACAGCGCCAACCGTTACTTCGCTCGTTGATAAGGGGATACCTAAAAGATTGGCGAAAAATAAGGAGCTTGTCGCCGAAATTAGGATAATGATGACAACCTTTACCGTAATATAGTCCTGCGGCATAATGCCTGAGCTAATCGTTTTGACAACCTCTCCTCCGCCTAATACAGCTCCACTATAGACACCTATTGCACATAAAAGTAATGCTTGCCAAGCTTTTTTGATGGCACCTGCACCGTAAGCAACGCCCATTGAGGCTGCTGCTCCGCTTGCCCCTATATTCATCGCAAAAAATAAACTAATAGCTATTGCAAAATATTCAAGCATGGCAAAACTCCTTTATTCATGTAAACCACACTCCGTTTTACCAGAACCTTGCCATCGTCCTGAACGTAAATCATCCATCGTAAATGCTGGCTTTGTACAATGCTCACAGCCGATACTTGGATAACCTTGATCATGCAATGGGTTGTATGGCAGATTGTGCTTAGAAACATAGCGCCAGACATCCTTCCATGTCCAATGAATCAGTGGACAAACTTTAATCGATTTAAATTTATCGTCCCGATTTAGAAAGTTTGTCTGTTGACGTGTTGGCGATTGTTCACGCCGCAAGCCAGATATCCAAGCCTTGTTACCTGACAAGGCTTCATGCAAAGGTTTTATCTTGCGAATGTCACAGCATTTATTTGGATTGGACTTCCAAAGCTCATCACCATATTGAGCAGCTTGTTGTTCTAATGTAAGGATAGGCTTCTTCATGACAATATTTAGTTGTGGATATTTTTCTTTGACTCTATTAATCGTTTCATAGGTTTCTTTAAAATGGACATCTGTATCTAAAAAAACAATCGTAGCGTTTGGCTTTACCTTTGAAATGAGATCAATTAAGACAATACCTTCAATGCCAAAGCTACATGCATAGACGATTTCCTCTCCATATTCTCGATAGCCCCACTGTAAAACTTCCAGTGCACCCTTATACAGATCATCGACTTGAAAATCAATAATCGGTTCTTGCCAATTTTCGTACGTTAACATCAAATCCCCCTCATAGCAAAAAAGGCATTTTAACAATAGACACAGTAAAACAGGTCTTTGTTAAAACGCCTCTAGTTTGACTAGCCAGCTCTTTATTTAATGATTGTTCACTAGTATTTGCTACCTCGTACCACAATCATTCTTCTTATTACCAAATATATACTAAAATACACCAAGTAGTCAACTAGGTTTTTTGACATATCTTTTTCATCCACCCATTTTTTCAGTTCCTTCCTGCATAGAATGAGTGGTATCTAGTGACCGTTACATTCATTTTCAAAATAATTAATTTTTTATTTAATTCCTTGTTGACTAATAGGAAATATATGTTTAATGTATTATTAAAGCTTTGACATAAATAATAAGTTGCTGATCAGAGAATCTGAAGGCCATCTACCCATGAAGTCATAACATTATGGGGGATGGCTTTTTGCATTCTTTAGATGGAAAAGGAGCGAAATGATATGAAAAAAAGGAGCTATGTTCTCCAAACGTTAGCACTATTAGCTGCAGTAACGTTAAGTTTAACTGGCTGTGGAAGTGCTAATTCTGATGAAAAAGCAAGTGGTCAGGAAGCAAAGAAGTCTGTAGAACTACTCAATGTTTCCTATGACCCAACACGCGAGCTTTACGATGAATTTAACAAGGATTTTATAAAAAAATGGAAAGACGAAACAGGTCAAGATGTCAAAATCAATCAATCACATGGTGGATCTGGCAAACAAGGTCGAGCTGTGATCGATGGTCTCGAAGCTGACGTTGTCACCCTTGCACTAGCTTACGATATAGACGAAATTGCTCAAACACGCGAGCTATTGAATAAAGATTGGCAGACAGAATTTGATTATAACTCGACCCCCTATACATCGACCATTGTGTTTTTAGTACGCAAAGGGAATCCAAAAAACATTCAAGACTGGGATGGTCTAATTAAAGAAGATGTGTCGGTCATTACACCCAACCCCAAAACATCTGGTGGTGCACGTTGGAACTACTTAGCGGCTTGGGCTTATGCTGGAAAGTTATATAACAATGATGAAACAAAAATAAAAAAATTTATGAAATCACTCTATAGCAATGTTGAAGTATTAGATTCTGGCGCTCGTGGTGCTACAACGACATTCGTAGAACGAAAGATTGGAGACGTCTTAATTGCATGGGAAAATGAAGCCTACTTATCTTTAAATGAATTAGGGAAGGACGAATTTGAAATCATCACACCATCATTAAGTATTTTGGCAGAGCCACCAGTTGCAGTTGTTGACAAAATCGTTGATAAAAAAGGGACACGTGAAGTTGCGGAAGCTTACTTACAACATTTATATAGTGATATCGGGCAAGAAATTGCGGCAAAAAACTATTATCGACCACGTAATGAAACCATTCTAGCAAAATATAAAGAGCAATTTCCTCAGCTTGAACTTGTGTCCATTGATGATTTTGGCGGTTGGTCACAAGCACAAGCTACCCATTTTAAAGATGGTGGTACCTTTGATGAAATATATGTACCACAATAAGGAGCGTTTTGATGAGTCAGTTAATCCTTCCTAAAAAATCACGGCGAATAATCCCAGGCTTTCATCTGTCTCTTGGTTATACAATGCTCTATGTTAGTTTACTAGTGTTACTACCACTTTCAATGATTTTCATTCATACCATGTCCTTAAGCTGGACTGAGTTTATCGCTATCATTACAGAGCCTCGTGCTGTTGCCTCTTATAAAGTGAGCTTCAGCACAGCATTGATTGCGGGCTTACTAAATGTACTTTTCGGCACCATTATCGCATGGGTTCTCGTTCGCTATCAATTTCCATTTAAACGAATCATTGATGGGCTAGTAGATTTACCCTTTGCCTTGCCTACTGCTGTTGCTGGTATTGCTTTAACATCACTCTATGCGCCAAATGGCTGGATCGGTCAATTTTTTGATTTTAAAATTGCCTTTACACCTCTTGGTATTATGATCGCGTTAACATTTATCGGGCTACCTTTTGTAGTACGTACAGTCCAACCCGTATTACAAAATATTAGCGTTGAGGTCGAGGAAGCTTCGGCAAGTCTTGGTGCCAATCGTTTACAAACCTTCAGTAAAGTCATTCTGCCAGAGCTATTACCTGCCATTTTAACTGGCTTTTCATTAGCCTTTGCCCGTGCACTTGGTGAATATGGCTCCGTTGTTTTCATTGCAGGAAATATGCCGATGAAAACAGAAATTACACCGTTAATTATTATGACGAAGCTAGAACAATATGATTATGCAGGTGCTACCGCAATAGCAGTTGTCATGCTTGTGACATCCTTTATTCTGTTGTTCACCATCAACTTGATCCAATGGCTAGCCAATCGTCGTTTTGTACAGTAGGAGGTACCACATGGAACAATCAACATTTATTCAGCAGGCTAGTAGTGAGAAAAATAAAGCAGCCCCAAAGTCTGCTGCATTACAGGAGCCCCGTATTGTTCGCTATTCGTTAACGTTCATTGCCTTAGCTTTTTTAGCTTTCTTTATCGTACTACCTTTACTATCTATTTTTATTACAGCCTTTCAAAAGGGAGCCGACGTTTATTTTGCTGCTATTACACATCCAGATGCGTTAGCTGCTATTAAGCTTACGTTAACGGTTGTAGCTATTGCTGTACCACTTAATGCTCTTTTTGGCGTAATGGCTGCATGGGCCCTTACAAAGTTTAATTTTAAAGGGAAAAATCTATTACTTACCATCGTTGATTTACCATTTGCCGTCTCCCCTGTTATCGCAGGACTAGTATTTATTTTATTGTTTGGTTCACAGGGACTTTTCGGTGATTGGCTGTTCGCACATGATATTAAAATTGTTTTTGCCTTGCCTGGCATTGTCCTCGCCACTATTTTCGTCACTTTACCCTTTGTTGCACGTGAGTTAATACCACTCATGCAAACACAGGGCACATCTGAGGAGGAAGCGTCCATTTCACTTGGTGCCAACGGCTTTAAAACATTTTGGTATGTTACATTGCCCAATATTAAATGGGGATTGTTCTATGGTTTGATTTTATGTAATGCACGAGCCATCGGGGAATTTGGGGCGGTCTCTGTTGTATCAGGTCATATCCGTGGCATGACCAATACGATGCCACTTCATATTGAAATTCTCTATAATGAATATCAATTTTCAGCAGCCTTTGCTGTTGCCTCCTTAATGAGTGTTATGGCCATCTTTACATTAGTTGTGAAAGATATAATCGCATGGAAATCAAAATCTAGTTAAAAGGAGATGGTCACGTTGAGTATACAAATTCAAAACGTATCCAAAAAATATGGTGCTTTTCAAGCCTTAGAGGATATATCAGTTCATATTCAGTCAGGGGAGCTAGTAGCACTGCTCGGCCCTTCTGGTTCGGGAAAAACCTCTTTATTACGTGTGATTGCGGGGCTGGAAACCACTGATGTTGGTGACATCTTATTTGATGGTCAGTCCATAACCAATCGACATCCAAAGGAGCGCAATGTGGGCTTTGTCTTTCAGCATTATGCCCTTTTTCGTCATATGACAGTCTTTGATAATGTCGCATATGGGCTAAAGGTTCGCCCGCGAAAAAGCAGACCCTCAAAACAAGAAATAACAAATAAAGTGATGGAATTATTGCAGCTAGTCAAACTCGAAAATTACGCTAATCGATATCCAACACAGCTTTCAGGGGGGCAACGGCAACGTGTAGCACTGGCAAGAGCCCTTGCTGTAGAGCCTAAGGTTCTTTTATTGGATGAACCGTTCGGAGCACTTGATGCAAAAGTTCGCAAGGAATTACGTCGCTGGCTACGAAAGTTGCATGATGAATTTCATATTACCAGTATATTTGTGACACACGACCAGGAGGAAGCACTAGATGTAGCGGATCGCATTGTCGTAATGAATAATGGCAAAATCGAACAAATTGGCAGCCCAGATGAGGTGTATACGAATCCAAATAGTCCATTTGTTTATGACTTCTTGGGCAATGTCAATCTTTTTAAAGGTCGCTTACATAATGGTAAGCTCATGCAAGGCGAAGTTGCACTGGATGTACCAGATGCCCTCACACATACGAATGATAACGTAATTGGCTATGTGCGCCCTCATGACATTCATATCGAAAAAACAAGTATTCCAGGGACAGTTCCTGTTAAAATCAGTCATATTCATTTGCTAGGACCTATTGTCCAAATTGAGCTACGCCGTGAGGATCTTGATGAATTTTTAGAGGCGGAGTTATCAAAAGAACAATTTTTCCACCTACAGCTTAAAGTTGGCGACCAAGTATTTGTAAAGCCAAAACAATTAAAAGTATTTACCCCCGAAGATTACTCCATTTAAAAAGCCATGTAGCAAAACAATTTGCTACATGGCTTAGTGTTGAAAAAACAAAACCATTAATAGTATTTTTGTGAAATGTGAAAATAGATTTCCATTGCAGGCTACTTGCTTTCCTGTGGGCGAGCACCGAGCCGCTTCCTCCGCTACCGCTCCAATCCATAAAAGTGTTTCTTGTTAGCAAAGGCTTTCAACTAAAGTGAAGGTATTCACTACTCTTTATGGAGGGATGTTGTCACTCATCACTTCTCTACATTGAAAATAAGAGGCTATCCTTTCTCTACAAATAATGGGCTATTTTGTTCACTACGGCTCGTATGAAAGATAAGGAAAAAACACTTTTATCACATGGTTGATTGAAGTGGAGCCAGCGTCACTCCTAGGGGATTTAGCGTCATAGCTGAGACCCTGGAGCGAACGTAAGTGAGTGAAGCGGCTCATCGGACGCCCCCTGGAAAGGACGCTGGCGGAACGGAAATCAACCTCTCGCCTTGCTAGGTTCTTTTTTTGCTATTGACATCACCTTTTTTCAACAACAAGCCATGTAGCAAAGCAATTTGCTACATGGCTTTAATCATTAGTGAAATTCTCTCCCATCATTAACAGCTGTCACATATCCAGCACGAATAACAAAGTCACCAAAATGCTCCCCCTCTAAACGCTCCTTCGCAAAATGCAGAAGAATTGGTCGAAGCTCTGCTAATATTTCTTCTTCGCCAATATTTTCACGATAGATTTTATTCAATCGGTTGCCTGTAAAACTTGCCCCTAAATACATATTATATTTCCCTGGTCCTTTACCGATAAAGCCGATTTCAGCCATCGCTGCACGTGAACAGCCATTCGGACAGCCAGACATGCGTATAACAATTTCTGTTTCATTTAATCCTGCCTCATCGATAATGGCATCAAGCTTCGTAATGAGAGAAGGTAAATAGCGTTCTGCTTCCGCCATTGCTAAACCACAGGTTGGTAAAGAAACACAGGCAATGGAATTGCGACGTAAGGCAGAATAATGCGCTCCATCCGTTAGTTTGTATTGTTCAATAATCGTATTAATTTTTTTCTTTTTTTCTGGAGTCACATTGCTAATCATTAAATTTTGGTTCGGTGTTAGGCGAAAATCACCTGTGTGTACTTTAGCTATTTCGCGTAATCCTGTTAACAGCTGATAATCTTCAAAGTCTTTTATACGACCATTTTGAATAAATAACGTGTAATGCCAATGACCATCTGCCCCTTTAATCCAGCCAAATTCATCACCAGTACGCTCAAATGTATAGGGACGAGCCTGCTGAATTTCCCAGCCTAGCCGACGTGTTAATTCTTCTTGGAACCAGGCAAGCCCTCTTGCATCGATCGTGTATTTAAAACGTGCATTTTTGCGCACAGAACGATTCCCATAATCACGCTGTATCGTAATAATTTTCTCTGCTGTTTCCAATAATTTATCTGGCGTAATAAAGCCAATTAAACGAGCAAGCTGTGGATAGGTTTCATGGTCACCATGGGTCATGCCCATTCCTCCACCAACAGCTATATTAAAGCCAATAAGCTGATTTTTTTCAACGATGGCAATAAGTCCAATATCTTGTGAAAAAACATCCACGTCATTACTTGGTGGAATCGCAATCCCTATTTTAAATTTACGAGGCAAATATTGTGCTCCGTAAATCGGTTCAATTTCTTCATCCTGACTATCTACCACCTTTTCCCCATCCAACCACAATTCATGGTAAGCCCGTGTTCGAGGTAATAAATGCTCACTTAGTTTGGCAGACCAGTTGTAAACCTCTTCATGCAATGCCGATTGGTTTGGATTCACATTACACATCACATTGCGGTTTACATCTCCACAAGCTGCCAGAGAATCCAATAGTACCTCATTGATTTCCTGCATATATTTTTTGACATTCCATTTTAAAATACCATGTACTTGAAATGCTTGACGTGTTGTTAACTTTAAAGAGCCATTACCATACGTTCTAGCCATTTCATCCATGACTAGCCACTGTGCTGGTGTAGCTGCGCCACCTGGTGTTCGTACACGCACCATAAATTGATAAGCAGGCTCCAACTTTTGGCGTTGACGTTCATTGCGCAGATCTCGATCATCCTGTAAATAACTACCATGGAATTTCATAAGACGATTATCATCCTCTGGAATACCAGAGCTTAATGGATCATTCATGGTACGTTCGAGCGTACCACGTAGGTAATTACTGTCAGTCTTAATGCGCTCTACATCACTTGGTTCTCCAGGCTGTGGAGGTAAAACTATCTTTTCTGTCATTCTTGATCGCTCCTTTAATCCTTTACACCTCGGCGTTTTGGCTTCCATCTGGGGCTGTGCTTTTTAGCTAAGGTACGAGCCTCACTATAGGAATCATTTGCTAAAGAACTCATGCTAAATACAGTTAGTAAACGTCACGTTGGTAGCGTTTCTGCTGTTTTAATTCATTCACAATGATTTTTGCTTCCTCTGGTGTTTTCTGCCCTTGCTGCTCAATGATGTGATGAATGGTTGCATCCACATCAGCTGCCATCGACTGTTTATCACCACACACATAAATGACAGCACCCTGCTCAAGCCATTCATAAAAGCTCGCCGCATTTTCTTGTAATTTATGCTGAACATATACTTTTTGGTCGGTATCTCGTGAAAAGGCTACATGCATTTGGCTTAATGTGCCCGATGCAAGCCAACGTTGCCAATCCGTTTGATAAAGAAAGTCCGTAACAAAATGCTGGTCGCCAAAAATAAGCCACGCTTTCCCCTCAATCCCTAACTCTTCTCGCTCCTCTAGGAAAGCTCGATACGGGGCAACTCCTGTACCTGCTCCAATCATAATAATTGGCGTATCTTCATTCTCTGGTAATCTGAAGTTCGGGTTTTTATGAACATAGATTGGTAATGTATCACCAATTTGAACGTGTTCTGCTACACTGCCAGAACAAACACCCAAACGTTTTCTGCCAGCTGTCTCGTAGCTAACCTTTCCAATGGTTAAATGAACTTCTTCGTTATTGGCCTTTTGGCTACTAGCGATGGAATAAAGTCGTGCTGGAATTTTACGTAGCATCTCTACAAATTGCTGAGCACTCCATGTAAATGGTGCAAAATCCTTTACCACATCAAGTAAATCTCTACCTTTTGCATAGCCCTTCCAAGCATTCGGTTCCTCAAATAGCTTTAAAAATTGTTGATGCTCTGTATAAGCACCTATTTTTTCGAGTAAAGGCCTAGATAACACCGTAATCTCTAATTTTTTCTGTAACGCATCCCTCAATGCTACCGTTTCCTCAAAAACAGTCACTTCCGTTTCTGGATTGAATTGAAGGGCTGCCAGCAATGTATGGACTAATTGCTCATCATTCTCTGGCAGAATGCCAATGCTATCTCCAGGTTCAAAATGAAAATGAGCTCCCTCAATTGATAATTCAAGATGACGTGTCTCTTTATTCGAGCCACGACCATTTAAATTCAGATTTTCAAGTACTTCAGCGTAAAATGGATTTTTTCTTGAATATGTAGATTCTTCTAGTAGTTGCGTGTCTTCGTTTGATGTTGAAGTAGACCCTACAGCAGTTGCTTGCTGCAGAAATTTTTGTTGAACTGCTGAGAACCATTGTGCAGCTGCGTCGTCATAATCCACATCACAATCAGTTCGGGGAACCATTCTTGTTGCACCTAATTTGGCGAATTGCTCATCGAAATCCTTCCCCGTTTTACAGAAAAATTCATAGGAGCTATCCCCTAAAGCAAGGACCGAATACTGTAGATGCTCTAGCTTAGGTGCGCGCTTACTGTGCAAAAACTCATAGAATTGTATCGCTTGATCTGGTGGATCACCTTCCCCATGTGTACTAACAATCAGTAAAAGATTTGTTATCTTTTTTAAATTAGTTGCTTTAAATTTTCCTAATGATGAGATAGTAACCTCTACATGTTGAGCTTTTAAAGCGGCTGCATATTTTTCAGCTAACCCTTGACTATTGCCTGTTTGAGAGCCATATAAAATGGTCATTGTTTGGGTAATGGGTTGGGCTGCTGGTGTTGGCTGTTCCTCATTTGCCTCCAATGTTGCTAGTGGTGCACTTAAATAACCGTTAAGCCAAATTTTTTGTTCGGTTGTTAATTTAGGAAGAAGCTCATTTAATAACTTCACCTGCTCTTCATTAAATGGACTGTTTATTACTTGCAATTTCAATCTTTGCCACCTCACGAATCATCATCATTTCATTTTTTAGATTATCGAAGCCTGATTTTTTCCTTTTTTTCAATTTGAACCACGTAAGCATTTTGTACAATTAATGTAATTGATCCGTGGTTCACAGTATTTAACATTTGGCGGACATTCTCTAATGCTAGATTTACGTTTTCAGCTCTTTTATCTACCATTACGAAACACCTTCCTCTTTAAAATGTAATAATTCATCAATACGTTCCACTAACACCTTTTTCACATTGTCATCGTAGCCTAAGCTTTCACAAAGCACGATATCTTGGCTGTCAAAACTCTGTATTCGCTTGGCAATACTTTTCCTTAAAATACCTGTAAATAATAAATACGGTACAATAAAGACTTGCCGTTGCTTCCCTTTTTCTTGTTGGAGCCAGTCTTCAAAAGTCGGTCCCATCCCATATAAAAAGCATGTATCAACAACTTTATAGTGATATTTAGTACGTAACTTTGCTGCAATTTTTGCTAGATCTCTTTTGACGGCTGGATCACTACTCCCACGCCCTATGAGTAAAACACTTGCATCAAACTTAGGTTGCTGTTTTTCTATTATCCTAGCTTGTAATGAGTCAATTAATCGTTCATGGATTCCAAGAGGCTCACCATAAGTAAACTTTACAGATGGATATTGCTTTTGAGCTTTTGCCACTTCTTTCGGAATATCTTGTTTGGCGTGTTGGGCAGCTAGTAGTAAAATGGGCATCACTGCAATCGCTGTTGCACCTTTTCGAATACAACTCTCAATTCCTTCAGCAATGGTCGGTGTTGCAAGCTCCAAAAAGCAGACTTCTTGAATGGATACATGAACTTCCTGTTGCACTCCTTGAAGAAACGTTACGGCCTGCTCTACGCCTGCCTTGACTCGGCTGCCGTGTGCAATATATAAAATTGCTTGCATCATTCCACATCCTTACCTCGTTATTTGGGCTGGCTGTGGCGTGTTATGCTCAAACCATTGAATTGTTTCTCTTAGTGTCACAACTTTCCCTACTAATATGATGCTAGGGTTTTGAATAGTTTCCGTACACACAATTTCTTCAATTGTAGCTAAAGTACCCGTAACGGTTTGTTGCTTTGTGGCTAATGTGCCCCAATGAATAACAGCCACAGGCGTATTTTCATCACGGCCATATTTGAGTAATTGCTGACGAATGTATGGCAGATTACCAACCCCCATATAAATGGCAATCGTGTCAATTCCCTTCGCAAGACTTTCCCAACGTATCGCATCTTCTTTCCCATCCTGCATATGCCCCGTAACCATGGCAAAACTTGAACCTAATGCCCGATGTGTAACAGGAATGCCTGCATACGCTGGCGCTGCTATACCTGAAGTAATGCCAGGTACAATTTCAAATGGAATCTGATGCTTAGCTAGTACCTCAGCTTCCTCAGCCCCTCTACCAAAGACAAACGGATCTCCTCCTTTTAATCTTGTTACGACATACCCTTGCTGTGCATAACTGACAAGAGTCTGGTTGATCTGCTCTTGAATCATTGCATGCTGTTGTGGTAATTTCCCACAAAAAATCAATTTAGCGTCTTGCTTGGCATAATCCAATAGCTCTTTATTAATGAGTCTGTCATATAAAATAATGTCAGCACATTCAATACAACGTAATCCTTTGACCGTAATGAGGTCAACATCTCCAGGACCTGCACCTACGATATAAACTTTCCCCATTCCGTTTCACTCCTTCTATCCTCTATTTATAGTGGAGGGAGTCTTCTGTACCTGGTGGTTCAAAAAACACTTATTGAATCAAGATAATAAAAGAGGCCAATATTATCCTTAGGCACAACAATGCCTATGAACAATAAAAGCCTCTAGTTTGCTAGTCAGCCACCTATTTAATTCTTAGTAATATAATAAGAATAATAAATAATTTAGTATATTCTGTCAACACCCAATTTGCTACTTCGTAAGGCACAACAAAAACCAGTTGCCGATTATAGGGCAACTGGTTGATCGTTTTATGTGCTTACCAAGGTCTGCGATACCGTGGACCTGGTCGAAAATATGGACCTGGCTGATATGGTCGATAGTTTGGATAATATGGATTATAAGGATATTGATTAAATTGAGAGCCAAGGAAACTTCCTAAAAAACCACCGAAAAACGGTGCACCAAATGGCCAAATAAAGCCTCCAAATCCTCCTCCTGGGTAACCTCCGAAATTGCGCATATGCTACCTCCCTTTTTACTCTATCGTATGAAGGAAGATACATCTATCATATGTAGAATGCCTATTCTATCGGGATTAGTGCTTAAATCACAAAAAATCAGCGAGAACAAATTCCCGCTGATTGCCATTCTCTCTTACTTTTCTTCCCCTAAACGTTGAACAAAATTCGCAAGCGTACGTACCATAACCCCAGTACCGCCTTTAGGCCCTAAATCATGTATAGCCACTGCATCAGATGTGCCAGCAATATCTAAATGAATCCATGGCGTATCGCCAACAAATTCGCCTACAAAGCCTCCACCGAAAATCATATGACCATCACGACCTGGAGAGTTGTTTAAATCAGCTACATCTGATTTACGAATTCGTTTTTTATCATTCTCTGTTAAAGGCATACGCCAAACAAATTCATCTGTCTCATTTGCAGCTTCCATAAATGCTGCGAAAAATGCATCATCATTCGCAAGAGCACCTGTTTTATCCATACCTAGCGCAGTAATGACGCCTCCAGTTAAAGTAGCAACATCAATCAGTGATGTAGCACCTTGCTGTTTAGCATATGTAGTTGCATCTGCCAGAACTAAACGTCCTTCTGCATCCGTGTTTAAGACTTCAACCGTTTTCCCACTATACGTAGTAATCACATCATCTGGTTTAAATGCTGTATCAGATACCATGTTATCTGTAGAACCGATAACAGCTACAACATTTTTATTTGGACGTAATTCACCGATAATTTTCATCGCTCCAAGCACAGCTGCTGCGCCGCCCATATCGCCTTTCATACCGACCATTGAGTCTTTTGGCTTTAAAGAATATCCACCTGTATCATACGTTACCCCTTTACCGACAAGGCCAATTGGATCTTCAAAATCTTCAGTCGCTTTATATTTTAAAGTAATTAATCGTGGTTCTTCATATGAGCCTTGGTTAACACTTAAAATACCGCCCATACCTAGTTCCTCTAATTGAGCTTTACCTAAAATCTCTACTTCAAAATCATACTCTACTGCAAGTGATTGTGCATAATTGGCTAAATCAGTTGCTGTTAGTAGATTTGGTGGTAGATTAATTAAACTACGAGCTTCATTGACAGCATCCGCATAAATTACACCTACTTCAAAGCTAGCCACAACCTCATCTATATCCTCTGACATTGTCACAAGATGAACAGCATTAATACGTTTATCTACTTCGTTTGAAGTTGTTTTGTAATGAGGAATAGCATAATAGCCAAGTCCAATTCCTTCTCCTGCTAAAAACGCTACATCTGTAGTTGCAATTGAATCTGTTGTAAATGATTCAAGCCAAATGGAATACTCTTTTGCCTTTAAAGCTTTTAATTCTTTTCCTACTAAACCAAATGCTGCGCGAATATCACCTTCTGTTAAGTTTTTACGCTCGTCCAGGCCTACAAATAAAATACGTTTAAGGTTCGCATGGTCTTTCACAAATGGCAATTTCGTTAGTTTCTTTAATTCTGTTGATACGTCCCCAGCACTAATCCACGTATCAAGTGATTCACCGTAAAAAGATGAAAAGCTTGTCCAATCCTGCATTTGTTCACGATGTTTTGTGACTCCCACCACTAATAGTTCTGTAGAAATCGTTTCAAATGTTTTTGCTTCTTTTACAATATGCATGTAAATTCCTCCATTCCATATACTATTATAACGAAGTTTCTGAAAAGTACGTAATATTTGCCTGTATCTTCTTTTAGAAAATAATGAATGTTATAATAAAATCAATTATTTGCGAAGGTTGTGATGAATTGAGTTTACTTCAAAATACCCCATTACTAATTGCCCTCTTTGCCGTTCTCTTTGCACAGTTTGTCAAAATCCCCATCCATTTTTTAATGACTAGACAAGTGAATTGGAGCCTGTTTACCTCGACGGGTGGTATGCCTAGCTCTCACTCTGCCTCAGTCACTGGACTGGCAACCTCGATTGCTTATGAGACGGGGTTGGAATCCCCTATTTTTGCAGTAGCCGCTATGTTTTCCATTATTGTGATGTACGATGCCAGTGGTGTTCGTTACCAAGCAGGACAGCATGCCGCTATATTAAATCAGCTGCGCAAGGACTTCCAAACATTGCTCCATGATTTAAAAAAATGGCCTCAGATGGATGGGCAGGAGAAAATGGAGGAATTAAAAACATTATTAGGTCATAAACGAAGCGAAGTATTTTTTGGGGCTCTCACAGGTATTTTTATCGCCATCATAACCTACGAGTTTTTCATATTATAAGCAATAAAAACACATCCTCTAGAGGGAGGTTGTGTTTTTTTGTATAAAAAAAGTATTCTTCCTTCGATTGAAAGAAGAATACTCAGCAAGTTAGAACATTCGATATCCACTTTTTCGTAAATAAATCATCACGATACCTGCCACAATGGAACCCGCAAATCCACCTGATAAAATAGCAATATCTACAAACTGTAGCGCCTGTAATTTATCGATTAGTGCTGGGAATGCAGAACCTGGCTTAAAAATATAATCTAAGAAGCTTACTTCATCTACAATAAAGATGACAACGATTGGATACACAATCGACATTAACCATGTCATACGTAACAGCATATTTAACAAAAATCCGATACCAAAGAACATGACGAAAAATAACAATATTGAAATGATTAACTGTACTAATGAAACTGGACCATCCATGTATGTATAACCTCCGTTTTCCTCTCATTAGTTTACATGATTACGACAACGCTTTCAATGAACATATCCTTGTTTTCGCTTGTTCGACATATTTAGTTAATCTTTCAGTTATCGTGGATTTTTGCAGGTATTCTTTCTCTTAACAAGAGTATTTCTTTGTCTTCCGCGAGTATTCCTCCTCCTATCGAGAGTATTTCCCTGTCTTCTGCGAGTATTCCTTCCTTCATCGCGAGTATTTTCCCGCTTTTATCATCAAAAAACTATTGAAGATAGGACTTCTAATCTTCAATAGTTTTACTGTTTCTTTATGAAGCTGTTTGAGCTAGCAAGAACTTCGGTGATTTCCAAAGCTGTGCCCATTTTTTAAAGGCTGTGATGACGATTAATAAACCGAGCATCAGCATAATAACGGATAAGATGCCATTTAACATATTGAAGCCTGCAGCTGCTGGATTCCAATACACATTTTTAATCATCCAATAGCCTGCAACATTGACAGTGACGTATAAATAAGCCAATGGAATAAAGCATGTTAACGCATAAACTCGCTTATCTGCCACCTTCAATACCATCGTCACTCCACATACTAAACCAATAGCTGCCATCAGCTGATTGGATACACCAAATAATACCCAAATGGAGCTAATATCTCCCGAATACAATAAATAGCCCCACATAAAGCAGGCGAGTGCACTGGCAAAAATTGTACCCGGTACCCAATTGGTACGCTTCAATGGTTTATAAACATTGCCACCAAAGTCTTGAATCAAATAGCGCGCTACTCTCGTTCCTGCGTCAATGGCTGTTAGAATAAAGACAGCCTCAAACATTATCACAAACTGATAGAAATAAGAAGATAACTCTGCGAACCAAGGAATGCCTGTAAAGATATCTGTCATTCCAACAGCCAAAGTTACAGCGCCTCCTGTTCGTCCCTCTAAATCCATGCCAATGCTTTGAGACAAGGCTTGTAAATGAACAGGCTCCATCCCTAATGTGGCAAATACAGCTGGTGCTGAGTTAATCGCAAAATAGTCTGCTGGATGAAGGGCTGTAGCTGCAATCAAGGCCATCACGCCTACTAATGACTCTACTAACATTGCGCCAAAGCCAACAATACGAATATCTTCCCAACGATCAATCATTTTAGGCGTCGTTCCTGAGCCTACAAAAGCATGGAAGCCTGAAATAGCTCCGCAGGCAATCGTAATAGACACAAATGGCCATACAGGACCTGCAATTACTGGGCCACCGCCATGAATAAATTCTGTTAACGGCGGGAACTGAATAGCAGGATTGACAAAGAAAACGCCAATAATTAATGCAATAAATACACCAATCTTCATGAAACTACTTAAATAATCACGTGGGGCTAGTAATAGCCATACAGGCAAGGCAGCGGCGAAAAAGGCATAAATCGGTAAGATAATAGCTAATGTATCACGGTCAAACGTTAAAAATTCACCAAATGCTGTACCTTGAATAAGTGGCCCGATAAATACGCCAATCATCAATAAAATAAAGCCTACTGTGGATGTTAAAATTAAATTGCCTGTTTTTCGATAAGCAATCCCTACTAGTATCGCGATTGGAATAGTAATCCCTACCGCAAACGTTCCCCACGGATTACGTTCTAAAGCTCCTAACACCACCATTGAAAGACCTGCCATAGTAATCGTAATAATAAATAGCATCGCAAGGCCTGTACAGAAGCCAGCAATAGGACCAAGCTCCTCCTTCATCACTTCTGATAAGGATTTCCCCCCATGACGCATGGAAGCAAATAACACAACAGCATCATGGACAGCCCCACCAATTACCGCTCCTATTAATAACCATAGAAGTCCAGGTAAATACCCGAACTGTGCAGCTAAAATCGGTCCAACCAACGGCCCTGCGGCGGCAATCGCTGCAAAATGATGCCCAAAGGTTACCCATTTATTCGTCGGAACATAGTCCTTACCATCTTCCAAAGCATGCGCTGGCGTGGGCGTATCATCTTTTATTTTGAGTACCTTTTTTGTAAAGAATATGCCATACAAACGATAGCTAATCACCAAAACACAAATAGATCCTATCACAATTGTAATCGCATTCATGCAAACACCCCTTTTACTTTTTTCACATCATAGCAAAGGAATGTCCCCCATATTCATAAAATTAACTGAAATGTCAGAAATCAAAGTTGAAATGTCGTATTCTTCTATTGAAATGCAACTATTTTGATAGGTCAAAAATTTTCCGTACATCCTTCATATACAGCCTACTAACCGGAATTGAATGTCTGTTGTGCAATATTAAATTATATTTAGAACTACTCCAAGGCTCTAGTTCCACAATATGCTCTAAATTAACAATGAACGCACGATGGACACGCACAAAACCTTTTAAAGCCAGCTTCTTCTCTAACGCTGCCAATGACTCCGAAGCGAAAAATCTCCCTTGCTCTGTCACAACCACCGTTTTACTGTCCTCAGATGTACAATATAAAATATCCTGTATTTTCATTAATAAAATTCGATCGTTTACATAAACCGTTAATTTATCGAGCTTGTCCAACTGTGAAAACTTTATTTCTTCCATTGTTTTTACCTGGGCAGCTCTTTTTTTAGCTAATAGCTTTTCCACAGTAGCTTGTACTCTTTGTGCCTCAAATGGTTTCAAAATATAATCAAAGGCACTGACCTCAAATGCCTGTAATGCATATTCATCATAGGCTGTAGCAAAAATAATTTCGGGTCTTTGTGCATCTAACAGTAGTTGCTTAGCTAAATCGAGTCCATTATTCATTCCTAACTCAATATCTAAAAATACACAATCTATCTGTTCATACTGTTTGCAAAAGTCCTCTAGATTTTCAGATTCGCCACAAACATTTACTAACGCTGTTTGCTCTAATAAATACCTCAACTCAGCGCGTGCCAACGGTTCATCATCCACAATATATACATTCAATCTTTTCTACTCCCATCTAGTCGCCTTTAGCGGCAGTTGAATCATTATTTTCGTTCCTACATCCAATGTACTCGCTATATGAAAATCTGCCTCTGTGCCGTAAATTTCATGAATGCGTTGGTAAATATTCCATAACGCCGTTCCTGTTCCTTGCTCCGATTGCATAATATGTTTACCGAGCTGTTTCACCTGTTCTTTTCTCATACCACAGCCATTATCTTCCGTTACTAGTACTAGCTTATCGTTCACTCGTTGTACTTTGACAAAAATCTTGCCTTCCTTGCGGTTTTTAAAGGCATGATAAATAGCATTTTCAACAAGAGGCTGTAATGTAAATGGAGGAATTTGCACATCAAAGAGTGTTTCATCCATCATAAATTCGACTTCGTAACGATTAGGAAATCTTGTTTGCTCAATGGATAAATAAGCCTCAACATGATCAATTTCATTTTTTAATGGAATGAGCATTTGCCGTGCGCCTTGCAAATTGCTTCTAAAAAATGTGCTTAGTTTGATCAATAGTGCTCTTGCCGCATCTGCATCTGTTCGGATCAAGCTCGAAATCGTGTTCAGACTATTAAAGAAGAAATGAGGATGAACTTGTGCCTGTAATGCTTTAATTTCAGCGTCTTTTAATAACTTTCGCTGTTGTTCAATTTCAGCATATTCGAGCTGTGAGGAGAATAGTCTACTTAAGCCCTCCGCAAGCTCCTTCTTCACTCCTGTTAAAGATTCTGCTTTCGTGAAATAGAGCTTTAAGCTTCCAACAGTGCGCTGCTGTACCATTAAAGGCAGAACAATGGCAGCGCTTAATGGGCAACCATCATGTGGACATTGAATCTCCTTTGCCGAAGTAGCCATTAAAATTTCGCCTTCCTTTAATACACGTTTCGTTAGAGCTGTCATAATTTCACGATGAATTAAATGATGATCCTCACCAACACCGACATGTGCCAATATGCCCTTTTTATCAGTAATAGCGACCGCCTCTACTTTTATTTCCCTTTTAATAATTTCAGCAACCGTTTGGCATGATTCTTCATTCAAACCCTTACGAAAATGCTCAATCGTTTGTTGGGCAATCGAAAAAGCTTGATGTGTTTGTAAAGCTTTTGTCCGTTCTTCCTCATCAATAAATGTTTTAATAATCATGAAAAATAAAAATATCCCAAAGGCATTCATCAAAATCATTGGCAGCGCAATTAACGATACTAACTGCAAAGCTTGCTCGAATGGCTTCGCGACTACTAAAATGACAATCATCTGAATCGTTTCCGCACAGATTCCAATAATGACAGCTTTCTTATAGGAAAAAGTTTGACGTATTTTGAAACGTTTGCTTAATCCACCTGTCATAAAGCCAGCAAGAATCGTCGAAACACCACAGGCTATCGCTGTAAAGCCCCCAAGTGTAATTCGGTGAACACCTGCAATAATCCCTACACAAACACCTACAAGGGGCCCACCAAAAATACCTGCAATGGCTACGCCGATTAACCTCGTATTAGCAATAGCCTCCTCAGCATTGATCGTACTATGTATCATCTGATTTAAAGGATGAATCGTACCGCTTTCAATTTTAATACCTGTATAGCTACTAATAATACATAAGCTACTAAAGATAATGATAAGCCATATTTTCTCCTTCTTTCCTTGCTCCTGAAACAGCTTCTCTCGAAAAAGTCTCCATCTGGACATTAAAAAGGCAAACACAATGATCAAACCGACTCGCTCCAGCATAAATAAAAATAACTCCATCATAGCCTTCCTCCTGAAGTCATATCATTTTTTAAAGAACAGTCGATAAGAGGTATAACCAAAAATATCGCCAGGATTAATCCCCTCTATCGCTTCTAATTGATGTTTTTCGAATTGATTGGATGCCATTTCTTTTAACATAACCGAGGTTGTTTCATCCTGTGCTAGCTCATGAGGATACAACCATTTGGCTTCTAGTATTTCTTTTTCCTGAATGCATACCTGTTGCTGCTCATCTAGCATATGACAATAAAAAATCGCCATATTATCACTAATGTCATCACGGATGACACCCGTTCTAAATCCAATTAAGCCTGATACACTGCAATCAATTCCTGTTTCTTCTTTGATTTCACGAATGACCGCCTCATCCACTGTTTCACCTGCGTTGACAAACCCTGCTGGCAATGACCAACGTCCTTTCAAGCCGCTATAAGCCTTTTTCACAACTAACCATTGTCCAAGCTCATTGACCGTAACACCTGATACACCCAACCATATTTTTCCTCGATCTTTTTTCATAACCTTCACCTCTATCTAACTATTATACCTGCTTGCTTTCAATGGAATGAAGCTTTTATTCAGAATTTTAAGACCAATCTTTATATACTATAAAAATGCGTATACATACCTTATTTGTAAATATGTTACACTTTCAATAACAAGGAAGTTTGATTTAGGAGGAGACCTTATGTTAAATGCACTCTCAGTGCGAGCAAAGTACTTTATAACAGCACTTATGTTAGCAATATTAACTCCTTTTCTTGCCTTTTTTATGCCCTTAACTATATCGCATACATTTTATTTTAATAGGGATAATGTCGTACTGATTACACCTCCTAGCAACTTTATTATGCTTTTAATAGCCATCGGATTGATAGTATTAGCTTTGATTGTCCTCGGATTAAAAAGAAATCCATATATTTACGCCATTTCTTCTGCAATCATCTTAAGCAGCTTCGTATTAGGTTATTATTCTTTTTTAAGCTATAGCGCCATACAAAAGGATCAAATCGTTTTTCAACATTATCACAAACAAATTATTTATAAATGGCAAGATATAAATGAGGTTATCTACGAATATGAAATAGGCTCTGTAGGAACGTATTACTTTCAAACAACAAACAATGAACAATTTGTTATCGAGGAAAACGGACAATTTGGTCTCGATGAAAAAAGGGCCATTTACCAGCTAGCTATTTTAAATGAGGCAAAGTTTATTGAGCGTGAAAAATCTGATTAGCCCATGAAAAAGACTTCTTTCATTATCAATGAAAGAAGCGCTTTTCTTAGAACTGATTGTACATTAACTATTATTTCATTAAAGAGGGTCTCACCAATGTAAACATGTAAATTCCAATTTCCTGCTGTCGGGAATTCCATTAAAGAAGGTAGATGTTAGTTTGGCTTAAGATAGGTAGAAATCCTACCTCAATGGAGAAAGGGAGATGAAAATGATTATTAAAATGACTCAAGATAATCTAAGGGATTTTAATAAAACAAACGACGGTTTTATGGTTTCAGGAAGGATTGTACCGACATATGCAAATAATATTTGGACATTCACAGAGGAAATATTTGCTGAGCCTTACTTCAAGAAATATGATGATAATGAAATGGACCTTCGTTACATAGAGGAAGTCGAGAAAGCTGTATTTTTTTATTATATTGAAAACAACTGTGTTGGGCAGATTAAGATGTGCTCTAATTGGAATGGATATGCACTTATTGAAGATATTGCTGTTGCAAAGGATTATAGAAAAAAGGGTGTTGGTACTGCCTTACTAAATAAAGCAATTGAGTGGGCAAAAGAAAAGAGCTTTTGTGGTCTCACTCTTGAAACACAGGATATCAATGTTTCAGCTTGTCATTTTTATGCCAAAAATCACTTTATAATAGGTGCAGTGGATACAATGCTTTATGCAAACTTTCCAACAGCAAATGAAATAGCGATTTTTTGGTATTATAAATTTTAGATTATTAGAATGCCCTGTTTCATTATATAAACAGGGCTTTCGTTTTAAATTTTTATGTTTGCAAACCATAGTAAAAGCCTCTTCAATTTGTTGTTATCCCAACATACAAATCAAAAAGGCTTGGTATCTATAACCCTAAACCGCTATTTTAGGGTTGTGTTCTTATTTTAAGGATTGTGTACACTTATCTATCAACTTCTTGATACAAGTTTTTATTCACAAACCTCAGGTGTACCTTCACGTTTAGCTGTTTTAAATGAAGTACCACAGCCACATGATGCAATAGCATTTGGATTATCAATTGTGAAGCCACCGCCCATTAGCGATTGTTTATAGTCAATTTTTGTTCCCATCAAAATCGGCGCATCTTCACGGGAAACAAGAATTGTTAAACCATGCTGTACATCTTCAAAGTCATCCTCTTTTTTCTCTTGATCAAAGTGCATGCCATAGGATAGTCCGCTACAGCCGCCACCGTTCACCACTACACGTAAAAAAGAACCTTGTTCTTCATTATGCTCCATCATTTCATTAATATGAAAGCCAGCAGCTTGTGTAACTTCTATTACTTTTTTTGTACTTGTCATCCCAATCACCTTCCTTCTTACGTATTATCATATCAATTTTGACCATTGTATGACAAACATTCAGCTTCAAGTCGATTTTTAGTCATAATTCTAATATTTTTCACATTTTTAGTATTTTTTATTCATGTTAATAAAAACTCTATTGGTATAATAGTTACAACGACTTCTTTGTAGGGGGGAATATATATGGAGATTTCACCATATTACGAAAAAAAAATTCAATGTTTGAATTGCAAAAAAGAATTTCCAACATTAAAGGTACGCTCAAAATTTATTAAAGTAGACCATACCGAAACAGATTTTCAACCGATCTATGCAGATGATGTCAATGCTCTTTATTACAACGTCTTTGTTTGCGAGCATTGCGGCTTCTCCTTTACAGAAGACTTTACAAAATATTTTGCACCAGGTATTCAAGATGAAATTCGTACACACATTACGGAAAAATGGGTGCACCATGATTTCAAGGGTGAACGTACCGTATTTCAAGCGATTCAAGCCTATAAGTTAGCTTTTCTTTGTGGGACAATTAAAAAAGAAAAAAATGTAGCGATTGCCGGATTAACTTTACGTCTTGCTTGGCTCTATCGTTCGTTGAACAATAGTGGACAAGAGGAGCGCTTTATGAAATTAGCACGTGATTATTATATGGAATCTTATTCTACCGAGGATTACAGCTCCACACAAATGTCAGCTGTCCGCATCATGTATATGATTGCTGAATTATCCAGACGCATTGGAGATATTGAAAATGCCACACGTTTCTTTTCAAGAGTCATTGAAAAACAAAGTGCTGGGGGCGAAGCAAAAATTGTGGATATGGCGAAAGAGCAATGGGCCATTATACGTGAAGAGAAAGAACATGCACGCCATGTATAGCTGAAAAAAGTTCTAGCTGTGCTGACAGCTAGAACTTTTTATGATAGCTTAGAATACTTGCTCTACTTCCACAATACCTGGTACTTCTTCTAGTAAAGCACGTTCAATACCAGCTTTTAATGTAATCGTAGAACTTGGGCAACTGCCACATGCACCTAATAAACGTAATTTAACAACGCCATCCTCAACATCTACTAATTCGCAGTCTCCACCGTCACGTAGTAAGAATGGACGTAATTTATCTAATACCTCTTGTACTTGGTCGTTAATTGTTGCTTCTGCCATTTATCTCGACTCCTTTCCTTATAATGATTATAATGTTAGCAACAGAAAAAATCCAATATTGAATCACAAGGAGAGAAAATACTATGCCATCAACAAAACCGATGATTGAAATTTATGGAACAGCTGTTATCTGTGCTAGCTGTGTCAATGCTCCATCTTCAAAAGATACATATGAGTGGCTTCAAGCAGCCATCGACCGTAAGTACCCAGATCACACCTACGATATTCGCTATATTGATATTGAAGGTCCAATTGAGAATGATCGCGACCAAGAGTATGCCAAACGTATTCAAGAAGATGAGTTTTTTTACCCTCTTGTCCTCATAAATAATGAAGTTGTTGGTGAAGGCTATGTGCAATTAAAGCCTGTATTTACAGCACTTGAAAATTTAGGCTTTGTTCCAGACGAAACTGTTTAAACAAAGCTAAGGGATTGCTTCAACATGATGTTAGAGCAATCCCTTTTCTCTCTATGAAAGACAGTAGCTAATTAATCATTTTGACGTTTGTAATACCATAATAATCCTGATTTCATTAAGCGCGCGATACGTCCAGTGACTGTTGTATCAGCTAAGTACACAAAGCCTTGTTTTTTACCAAGAGCCCCCATGAAGCCTTTTAATTTAATGTCCGGCATCTTCTCTGGTAAATGTTCACCTTTCCAACGCATACGAAGTACTTTTACGATTTGCTCCGCTTGTTCCTCAGCTAACTGTGCTGTTGGAGGTAAATCTGATGAAGCACAATCCCCTACAATATAGACATGTTCATCATCAAGTACATTAAAATACTGAGTGACAAGTGGACGGTCATGTTTATCCTTCTCAACATCCATATCACGAACGATTTTGACAGGCTGTACACCTGCAGTCCAAACGACAGCATCGAGTAAAATTTCATCTTCGTGATTGAAAATTTTACCTGGTTCTACTTTTGTAATATTGGAGTTGGCTATAACATCAACATTATGCTTAACAAACCAATCCTTTACATACTTACTTAGTTTTTCTGGAAAATCCTTAAGAATACGTTGACCACGGTCAAATAACTTTATTTTTAAATCTGATCGACTTTCACGTAGCTCACTTGCAAGCTCAATTCCACTCAAGCCAGCCCCTACAATTCCCACTGTAGACCCAGCTGGTAAACCACAAAGTGCTTGGAATGTTGCGCGCGATTGTCCCATCGTTTGAATGCTATATGTGTGCTCTTCCGCACCTGGTACACCATGATATTTATCTTCACAGCCAAGCCCAATGACTAAATCATCATATTCAATACGTTGCCCATCTTCTAAAAGGACTACTTTTTCTGCACGATTAATTTCAACGACTTCTCCATATACAGCCGTTAAACGTTCATGCTCTGGGAAGCTTACACGAATTTCTTTATCTGTTGCAGTCCCTGCCGCCAATGCATAAAATTCTGTTTTTAAACTATGGAAAGGGGCTCTATCTACTATAACTACCTCTCTGTCTAATGGTAAGCTATTTAATAGACGAAGCATGACACGCATATTGCCGTAGCCGCCACCTAAAAGTACTAATTTACCCATAATAGTCTCCTTTTATATCTCTTTTAATAATTGTTCACAAAGTATCCACAAACGAGTATAACCGATTGTGAGAAGTTTCACAATATCAGAATGAAATTTTGTGAAAGATTTCACATAATAAATGAGAACTTGTTCATTTCGATTGATTTTAGAGCTATTAATAACGAATTCCCTTTATCTTTTATCAAAAAACGTTTCTTTTACCTTAAACATAAATAATTGACGAAAATCGTAAAACCGAGTAGCATTACTTTGGTGAGGTGACATGAATGAATCCAATGGTTGAATTTTGTATAAGTAATTTAGCAAATGGCTCTCAAGCAACTTATGAAGTACTCGAACGCGACCCAAACATCGACGTTTTGGAATATGGCTGCCTCAGTTATTGTACAAAGTGCTCGGAATCTTTTTATGCAATTGTAAATGGTGAATTAGTAGAAGCCGATTCTCCTGATGCATTAACGAAAGCCATTTATCAATTTATTGAAGAAAATCCATTATGGTAGTTTTCTAAAATGCCTATATGAAATAAATTTGAACAAATAAAAAGGATGTTATGCTAAAAATCAGCATAAACATCCTTTTATTATTTTAATACATCCACTACATATGTAGGTTGACATTCTTTTTCTAGTACAACCTTTGTAGGAGTAACACCTGTATTCACATGAATGGTGTCACAGCCAAAATGAATACCACACATAATGTCCGTGTCATAGTTATCACCGATCATCACCATGTCTTCTTTAGCCATTCCATGTTCTGTAGCGATTACTTCCAGCATAGCTGGTGATGGTTTACCAATATAGATTGGTTCAACATCTGCAACCTCTCCTACTAAGCGAGCAAAAGAACCATTGCCTGGTAAAAAGCCGTACTCTGTCGGGAATTTAATATCTTGATTAGTCGCAATAAAGGTTGCCCCTTTTTGGACAAAAATCGTTGCTCTAGCAAGTGCCATATAATCAAGCGTACGATCAATACCCATAACAAATACTTCCGGCTCATCTTCAACAGGTTCAATATTTTCATTGAGTAATGCCTGACGTATTCCATCTGTGCCCATCATGGCTACTTTTTTGCCTGCGAAATGAAGTGCCACATATTTTGCTGTTACCAATGCACTTGAATAAATATGCTCTAATGGTGCGTTTACACCAATAGACATTAAAGCTTCCTGCAGTTGTTCTCGCGTCTTCGAAGAATTATTCGTTACATAAAATGGCTCAATTCCTGCTTGCTGTAAACGATGAATAAACGCAACCGCTGAAGGAATTCCTTCCTTCCCGCGATAGACAGTGCCATCTAAATCAAAGCAATAGGCTTTATATTGTTTCATTGATGGTCCTCTGGTAAAAAAGCTGAAACTGGCCCTAATTCATTTGTTAAATAATGGTGGACTGCTGGCGAGAATTGCTTTAAAGCCTCTAAATTGGCTGTTAGTACCTGAATAACCTCTGGGATATCTACATCTATAAACTCGCGTACAAGCATTTTACGCAAGCCAACAACTGCTTTATATGGTGCTTCCATTTCAGCAGCTACAACTTTTTCATCGACTAAAATATCGATGATATCCTCGTAGCTTCCTGGATCACGCATAATGAAACCGTCAATCATTAAATTGCCTACATCCATCATTGACTCCATAATGTTGTGTCCAATTCGCTCGATAGCTAATTTCTTTATATCATTTTGAAGCCAGTTATCATTATCCTCTGTCTCCAAAATAGTTAATAGCCCATCTAAGTACTGTAAATTTTTTGTGATTTTATTACGATCTACAAAATACACAAGGAAAGCCCCCATTCAAATCATTAAAAGTTGATAGTCTTTTCTCTTCTATAGTACCATAACTATAGGACTGGAAGGAGATTAAAAGATGGAACGTTTTTTTTTATATGATGATGTAGAAGATACAAAAACACGCTTTGTTAGTTTTGCTGGGAAAAAGCTACGTTATGATTTAGCTATTTTACAATCAGGCCGCTTCTTTGGAAAAGTGCTTGTCATGGATATTCAATTTGGTCGCTTTGCTATCATCGGCCCTGATGATATAGAAGAACCTGGTTACTTAGAACATGTGTACAATCGCACAGAGGAAGAAACGATAGAGTTACGAGAATATTTACGTGAATTATTGAACTAACACCCTTTTTATTGGGTGTTTTTTTATAGGGCATAAAAAAATTCCGCGTTACCCTGTAGGCGATTGCGAAATCTTTTTACGTATTGTTATTTATTTAAAGTAGATGGATTATTTTTATTATGGGGCTTATTGTCTTTGTTTTCTTCATCATTTTGTTTTTTTGCTTGCTGATTTTGACCAATAACCGCTAAATCATCTACACTTATATCAAAACCATATCCGTATTCCTCACGATCTAATGGCTTTTTATCGCGCTTGTTCTTTGCCAATATCATCACCTCCACTCATAAATTATCCTTTTTTTAATGTTTTATACTTCTTTTTTTCACACTAATTAAGTCGTTGAATCCTCAATAATCCAATGTGCAGCACTTATTAAATCTGGGAAAACGGCATCTGCTAATGGATCTTGGTCTCCTAAAAATACACCCTTTGTTCCTGCTTGTTTGCCTGCAATTATATCCGTGTCCGTATCACCAACCATATAGGATTTAGATACATCAATGTTATATTTCCTCGCTAAATCCACAATTAATTTACTATTGGGCTTTCGGCAAGCACAGCCCGACCTAGGCTTATGTGGACAATAAACGACCTCATGGATAGTGGCGCCTTTTTTCTTGAGCTCCTTCACCATATGCTCATGTATTTTCTGTAAGCTCGTTTCCTTCATGAAACCTAAACCGACACCACCTTGATTTGTCACAACAAACACATAATCAAAATGTTTATTTAACTTCTTGATCGCCTCAGGCACCTGTGGTAAAAAGTATAAATCCTTAGGCTTATTGACAAATTTCACACGACTCGTTAGTACCTCATTGATGACACCATCGCGATCTAAAAATACGGCTCTTTTCATATGCAACACACCTTTAATAAGCTGTTTTGTGCTTTAGTTTTCCCCCATTACTGCAAAAGAAAACAAGGACACAAGAAAAAACCTGATGCCTATCACATCAGGTTTCTCTTATCTTTTTTATTCCGCTAAAGGTTCTTGGTCTGTTGGCTTTGTTACCACACTTGTATCCAACACTTCGGGCTGTTTCATGACTTTGCCCGTTTTACGTAACACAAAATAAGCACAGCCAAAATTACAATACTCATATAGATAGTCTTGAAGCGTACTTATTTTCGTATCAAAAGTTGATTTTTGATTTTTATCATCAAAAAAACCCTTTAAACGTAATTGATTATAGCCCCAATCCCCTACAATATAATCGTATCTGGCTAAAATATCTGAATACCTTTCCTGAAAAACTTCCTCCTGAAAGGCTTCTCGATAATCCTTTATTAGTTCATATTCTAATCCTTCAATTATGATCAAAGTGACACCACCCTTTTCGTTCAGCCTTGACGTTTAGAGTTCTGCTTGTAATTGACGTTCTTTTGTTGCAGCATTTACTTGTTCATCTGCATGATAACTACTACGTACAAGTGGGCCTGCTTCACAATGTTTAAAGCCTTTTTCCATGGCAATCTTACGCAGTTTACCAAATTCAATTGGTGAATAATATTTTTTAACTGGTAAATGCTTTTTCGTTGGCTGTAAATATTGACCGATTGTCATAATATCTACATTATTCGCACGTAAATCGTCCATTACTTCTAAAATTTCTTCGTGTGTTTCGCCTAAGCCAATCATTAACGATGATTTCGTTGGAATTTCTGGCTGCATCTCTTTAGCCAAGCGAAGGAACTCTAATGAGCGTTCGTATTTTGCACGAGCACGTACTCTTGGTGTTAAACGGCGTACCGTTTCAATATTATGGTTTAAAATATCTGGTTTCGAATCCATTAGCAGTTGAAGGTTTTCTTTTATACCACCTAAATCTGATGGCAGCACCTCAACAGATGTGAAAGGACTTTTACGGCGAATAGCACGAACTGTTTCGGCTAATACTTGCGCACCGCCATCCTTTAAATCGTCACGCGCTACCATTGTGATTACAACGTGCTTTAAGTTCATAATTGCTACTGAATCTGCAACGCGCTCTGGTTCAGCCAAATCTAGTTCATTGGGTAACCCTGTTTTGACTGCACAGAAACGACAAGCACGTGTACAAACGGAACCAAGAATCATCATGGTAGCAGTACGTCTTTCTCCCCAGCATTCATGGATATTTGGACAGCGAGCTTCTTCACATACTGTATGCAGATTTTTCTCACGCATCAGCTTTTTAAGCCCTTTATATTCGTCGTTCGTGTTTAGTTTTATTTTTAGCCAGTCTGGTTTTCTTACATGTTCTTCTTTACTTGTAGGTTTACAAGATGTCATACGAATATCGCCCCTATCAAAAATATGCATTTTTTAATATTAACTATCTTCACTGTTGTCAATGTAACATATTAAAGGAGCTCCAACAACTATCACAATAACATTTCTACTTATAAGGGACAGGTATTTCGATGGAGGGTTGCGGTGCATCACTACTATTTGTATAAATGTTTGGAACAGGACCTCTCGTTAAGCCCATTGCTACAGGGATATCTTGTGCAACGGTTGAAGATTTACTAGCGAACGGGACAATAATCTGTACATTGACTTCTAAATGAATACCTACCTCCACATAAGCACTGTTGATCCCAAATTCCTGAATGGAGGACGTCACATTGCTATGAACATTTCCAATCACGTGGAAGCGTATCGGAATCTTTGGCCCTAAATTTCCGAGCAAAGGTATATTGGCCGCTTGACCAAGAGGTACAAAGAAGACAATACCATCACCTTCCTGAATTCTGTTAATATCATATTCAACATTATCTAATTCAGGTAAATGCGATAATTCTCCTTGTTCAGCTTGCTCTAAATACATTTTAACAAGCTCTAATGTCTCTGCTCGAACACGATTAATAATTTCTGTATTAAACTTAGTCGTCATCATTTCAGATGTACCGGGAGGAATATCTTGAATGATATCATTGACATCTAATACATTTGAGGTACGTGAATTAATGGCTTTGCTCACAACGTATGACGCAATCTTAGTGGTTTGTACCTCGGCATACTGCAAATAGGTTGGCATGAGCCGTTCGTTTAAATAATAAATAAATAATATAAGGCAAATAACCGTACTTACAATTAAAATTGTTAATCGATTAAGACGTATTCCCCTTTGATTATATGAGCGTAATTTCATCCTTTTTCGAGGGAAAAACAAAAAAATCTCCTCCTGTTCCATAACGTATGAACAGGGGGAGCAATTTATTCTACTTTTGCGGAAGCCACGTAATCGGTCTCAACACTTTCAATTGAAACACTAGGATAATCCACTAAATTGATTTCATATGTAGCTGCGAGCAATTGATTTTGCTCTTCAAAAATACGAATCCACGGTAATGCTGCATCCAATGTATTTTGTCTGGATACAATACCGCGTCGTCCATCCGATAATTTTAAAATAACGCCATTTGGATAGTGGACCACTGCCCTTTTTAACGCTTTTACAACCCGAGCATCATAAAGAGTACCAGAGCCTGCTTCAACAATTGCTAACCCTTGTGAAGGTAGCATCTTTTCACGGTAAACACGATTGGTTGTAACTGCGTCAAAAACATCTGCCACGCCAATAATCTTGGCAAAAGGATGAATTTCAAAATCAACAAGCCCTCTTGGATAGCCGCTTCCGTCAATTCGCTCATGATGCTGAAAAGCACAATGTGCCACAAGTAATGAGATAGAATGTAAATTGCGCAATAAATCGAAACCATAACGAGCATGCATTTTCATTGTTTCAAACTCATCATTAGTGAGGCGATCAGGCTTTGTTAATATATCTTTAGGTACCATGAGTTTACCAACATCATGCAGTAAAGCACCAATACCGATTAAGCGTAAATCCTCAGCCGAATAACCAAGCTCTTTGGCAATCGCAATGGAGTACAAGGTCACTTGGAAGGAGTGTTGATATAAATATTCATCAAATAAATAAGCATCTGTTAAAATAGTTAAAATTTCATCATTTCCAGTAACTGCAGAAAGTAGTTCATCTACAATTGAGACAATTGTCTTTGATTGCTGATCTAATATATAAGAGGCATTTACGGGATTACAACCATCAATGGATTGGAATGAATCCTTTATAGTTGTAATCACTTTATTTCGCATAGCAGGTGGAACGGTCTCTTCTACTTCTATACCTTCAGAAATATCATCGTTAATATATAGATAATGCATATTTAACTGTTGAAGTCGTTGAATAATCCGGTCATTAATAACAACATCTTTCTTTAAAAGTGGATGACCTGCCTCATTCCAAATGGTTCTACCTAATACCATTCCTTCTTTTAATACATCGATTGAAATTAATCGCATGATTTCTTCCCCAATCCATTCTTTAAACTCTCTCTATTGTTTAAAGAATCTTTGACCATAATCTATCATAATGTTTCGTAAAAATTCAGGTAAAATATATTGTTTCTTCGCATATTTAAAGCTTGGATAAAAATAACCAAATGTAAATAAATCTAACGTCACAAGTTTATAAATATGATCGTGATCCGCTAGCTTGCCATTAATCAATAATTGGCGATTGTCATTCATTGAAAATCCATATGTCAACATTTTCCCAAAAATAACGCCTCTAAACCCTAAACCTTTTAATTCGATATAGGGCCACTCTTCATTTTTGGATTGCATATAAATTTCTTTCATTTCTGCAACGGATAATTCAATTGTACATAAATTAATAGGATGTGGAAAAATTCGATGCAAATCTAGCGCAGTTACAGTGCCCTTCGGTAAACCATCTAAAAAGATACCTGCATTGAACAATGCACAGTCGGCACCGCTTTTTTCCAAAATGGCATGTGCAAATAAATCTGATAGCTGTGAGTAATGGAACCATTCCTTGTTATAGGATTTATTTGTTGTAAAGACTGGTGTATCCAGTATTCTGTTACCTTCATCCTCCCAAAACTGTACCATTTTCTGTTCATTATTAACAATTGGCAAATCCTTATTATGAATTAAAGTATCCTCTTTTTCAACAATTTTCCTCATTTTTTTATCATATTCTATGACAAGATGACCTGTATATTGGCCAAATTTCCCTCCACCTGTCAGTAAAACACCATTGATATGTTTGCCAGTTGGCAAGACATGATGTGTATGGGACCCGAATATCACATCAATTTCGGGACATTCTTCCGCTAAGAGCTCATCCTCTGTAATGCCTAAATGTGACAAGCACACAACAATGTCAACCTCTTTACGTAGTTGATGTGCTAGACGTAGCAATGTACTGCGGGCATCGTCCATATGCCAATTTAATTCTTGATAATACACTTCAAACATGGCTGTAGCAGCAATTACACCTATTTTTGTACCTGTTTCTGTTGTTAAAATAACATAGGGCTTCATCCAAGATGGCTTTTCCCCTTGAGAGGCATAGACATTCGCCACCACAACTTCAAAATTGGCATCATCATATAAATGGAAGAGCTCTTCATGTGACAATGTAATGCCTTCGTTGTTACCGATTGTCACTACATCATAACCTGCCTCATTAAGTAATTGTACATTGCCTCTCCCAACCGTCGCCTCTGTATAAATATTAGAACGGTCTAAGTGATCTCCAACATCAAATAAATAGCTTGTTTCCCCTATTGCCGCTAGATTGTTACGCATCTCTTTCACATAGCTTTGCATACGTGGCCAATACTTAAAATGACTATGCAAATCATTTGTGTGAAAAATATGGATTTTTTCAAGCATTAAAGCCACCTCATTTCAAATTAAGCTAATATGCCTTCTATAATGGAACGAATTCCTAATAATAATAAAATAATCCTTAGGGCGAGTACAAGCGTATCTGATTTAATTCTTTTATTTAATGCCGCCCCCAATTTTGCCCCAATATAGGCCCCTGGAATAACAGGGATTGTATAGAGCCACGGCACATGTCCGAAGTAAATATGGCTTGAGGAATTTACAATGGACGTTAAAAACACCATAAACATCGATGTTGCCACTGCGACATGTGGTGGAAATAAAAACAAAATAATCATTGCTGGTACAATCATCGAGCCACCACCAATGCCGAACAGCCCAGAAGCAAAGCCAATACCAAATGTTAATATAAAGGCAAACCAAATAGGATAGCCATATATAAAGGTATTGCCCTCAGAGTCTGTAAATTCTTGTTGCGTACCATTTTTCACAAACCATTTTACTGGCTTCAACTTGTCACGGACAAGCAAAATGATTGATAAAATAATAAGCAGAATACCAAAATATAAATTGAAGGATGGTAAGTCTAATCCTTTATTGACCCAAGCTCCAAGAATCGTTCCTGGAATACTTCCAAGAAAAAATATAAAGCCACTTTTATAATCCACCGTTTTGGATTTCATATAGCTTAATGTGGAGGCTAGCCCTGTAAAGATCATCATAACAACTGATAAACCGACTACTTTTTGAGGCGTAATATCTGGAATCATTCCTAGATTTAAACCAATATATAAGGTTGCTGGTACTAAAACGATACCACCACCTAGCCCAACCAATGAGCCAATTAGACCCGCCAATAGTGCAATGATGACTAATAAAATAAATTCCATTATAGTTCCCCTTCAAACATGTTTAATTGTTTAGGCGCTAGTCCAACATCTTTAATATTCAACATGTCTTGTAGCTCCTTTGCATTTTTCGCTGCATGATTACCTGAATTATTATTAAATAATACGAAGAGTTCATTGACCTCTTTTTCAAGCTTTTGCATGCTATGCCCAAGCTGTTGTAATTCTTCTTTATTATAATCATATAAAAAGCGAACTTTACGCCAATTTTCAGCATTCCCTGTGTTGCGCCACCCATGGATATTGCGCCCATGGATACGGATAAGTGCTTTACTCGCCGTCACTACAGGATAGAAGGGGACTGAACCTACACCAGCCTGTGGTTCATCACAAATCGTATGAATAAATTGATGTTCACGTAAAAAATCCATCGTCTGCTGTACGACATTTTCTGCATACCATGTTTGATTTCGAAACTCAATAGCTACTTCAAAATCCTTGAGCTGCTGCCGTATATACAATAAATATTGTACATTTTTTGCCTGGCAATCGAACCACGGTGGAAATTGTGCTAATACCATCGCTAGCTTTCCATAACGTTTAAATTCATTCACACATTCGATAAAAGCATTGAACATGTCATTTTTTGTTTCAAAAGGTATATCACCACGCAAATGGCCAGTCATACCTTGGTACGCCTTTACAACAAAACGAAAATTTTCAGGTGTATCCTCACACCATTTACGAACATGCTCCTTGGACGGGATGGCGTAAAAAGACGTATCGACTTCGACCGTTAAAAAATGACCTGTATAATCAAATAATTTATCTTTTGAGGTAGTCACTCCACTAGAAAGTGAAGGGTGATCGCCCCAACCAGTTAATCCAACTACAATCATGTGACACCCTCCTCTATGTACATAATCATAGCACACAGTATGATACTAGAAATAAACATCATGTAAAAAATATCGCATTCTTTTGTACATTCAAAATGAAGGTTTGTCTCTTATATGCAAAAGAAAAAGCATGAGTCCATATACCCTTGAACTCATGCTACTTAATTGGGCTACCTATTATTTCACAAGATTTTGTTGGATAGCCTCTAAAAACTTAATTCGGCTATAAGCTGGGCCACCTTCCATTAATGGATCAAGTACATTGACAAACACTTGGTCATTTTTAAAGGCATTAATATTTTGGATGATTGGATTGTTTTTAAAGTCTTCTAAAGCATTTGGTGCATCCGCATTTTCATCTGTTGAAAACTGTACAAATAAATAATCAGGGTTCATATCTGCCAGTTGTTCCACAGAAATGGCTTCTTGTGCTTTTGCTTTCGCAACTTCATCAGGCACTGCTAAACCGAGTTCTCCATAAAGAACAGCATTTAAAAATACTTCTTTTGGATAAACATAAGCCTGTCCACCACGAATACGAACAGCAGCTACTTTTTTATCTTGTAGTTTCTCAGTTAACGTCGTTTTAGCAGCTTCAATATCTGCCTTATATGTAGCTAAGATTTTCTCTGCATCTGCTTGCTTACCTGTTAATTCAGCTAATAAGTTTAAATTAGACTCCCAGTTCGTCGATATATGTGACACTAAAATAGTAGGAGCGATTTTCCCTAATTTACTTTGTACTTCTTCTGGGAACTTTGTTGAACCTAAAATGACATCAGGATCTAATTCTAATATTTTTTCAAAATTTGGTTTGATTTTCTCACCAATTGATTCTGCTTTGTCTGTTACAGAAGCATATAGCTCAGGGAATTTGCCACCAATAGCAATAGCTCCTACTGGATGAACATCAAGAACAACCATATCCTCCATCGCTTCCATAGCACCTGTTACAACAATTCTTTCGACCTTTTCTGGTACTTCATAGCTTTCACCAAGATATTCAATTGTTCTCGTACCATCTTCATTTGTAGATTCATCTTTTGTTTGCGTTGCTTCTTCTTTTGGCGTATCTGTGGATGTTTCCTCTTCCGTAGCCTTTTTCTCACCACATGCTGCTAGGATCAGCATAAATAATGCGATGACACTAATAAATAGAAACTTCTTTTTCATTGACAATAATCTCCTTTAAATTGTTATCGTTATGACAAACAGCTATGTCATCTGGCATGTTGAAGCATTGAACATGAAATTATTTTATCAGCTCCTACTTTTCAATTGATATTGATTCTCATTATCATTTTAGTATGTATTCATCCAAAAATCCAGTATTATTTTAATATATTACAAAAATCCATTTTCGATCTGATATATCAGATCATAAAAAAACCCCTAGTCACAAGTTTTACTGTGACTAGGGGTGGTAAGTTAATTACCCGATAGACCCTTCCATCTCGAATTTAATTAATGACAATATAAATAGGAAGAAACACGATAAAACGATTACTTCATTTAGTTCCTTTTGTAGCTATTTATCAAAATACAAAAAAATAGAACGGAATGTATTTGTGGTCATTTTGTGGGTTGACCACATTTTAATAAGTAATACTTTCGTGCTTTTTACCATTTGCTTTATATTGCTTTCTCCAAATCATTTATCCGATCAGAAAGAAGATTATTCATGAATATTAAATCATCATTATTATAACGTCCTAATACATTATTGTCATAGAGTAGATAAAGTAATTCTGTATCTATATCGTTAACTACTTTATGCCACCAATGTCCAATGTCATTTGACCATGGTGGTGGTATATTAAAGATTTCTGAAAAAAATTCTAATACACTTAATAATTCGTTTACTGTTGTCTCCATACTCATGCCCCCATTTATTTGGGAGTAACTTCCACTTCTAATCGAACCAGTTAAATGGTACAATACATTTAGTTTATTGGAGTGGTTGTCACTCGTTAGTTACCACATATCAAGCGCCAACTTGATATGTGGTTTTTATTTTCTTCTAAAAAACTATTAATGATTCTTTAGCACCACCTTCGTACAATTATTAAGAACAATAGTTCTTTAAATTTGTTACTTTAATGGTAGCATTGGAAGCATTAAATTTAAATGGGTTTCCCGACCAATTGAAAAATTTTGTCGAGGTATCTACAATTTGCGACAAAATATTACATTTTACAACGAGATAAAGTCTATAAAATCGCCATCCGGAGTTAAGATAACCTTCTTTAACACGATACCGCGTTTGCATTTGTAAAGGGCATAAAATACATAATTTCCTTTCTCTTCTTTATAATGGATTATTTTTGCGAATTCGCAATTCGATTTTATTTTTTCGAAGTAATAGGTTGCAATTAGGCTCAATGTCTCGATGTCCATACTTTAGTATTTGTAATTTTTTCAAATCTAATCTTTGTATGTATAAAAACAATACTGACAACACCTGCCAATATTGATACAATTTAAATGGTATAAATATTTACAGAGGAGACTATTACATGAAAAAACCTTTTTATAAAAAATGGTGGTTTATCTTAATCGTTGTCATTATAGGAATTGGTGCTATTGGCAATGCAATTGAGGGTGACGATGGAAAAGCTTCAGAAAAAGCCAATGCCACTAACCAAGAAGAAAACGTGAAAAAAGAGGTTTCTACTGAACCAAAAAAAGAATCAGAAAAGAAAAATGATGATGTAGTGGTTGATATGAAAGCTGCAAACGATACAACAATCCCTCTAGAAGAACGAATTGTTAAGATAGCTACAGATTTATTTGGTACTACTACTACTGATGGTAGTGATCGTAACATCACTGTTGAAAGTATGGGGGATATTTATTATTTAAAGTTGATGATTGATGATGCCATAACTAAAAAGAATACTTTAAATTATGCTCAACAAAATACAGTTGAATTACTTAAAGTTTTAAAAGATGTAGAAGATATGCGTGACATTAATATAAACTGGCAAGCTAACTTTAAAGATGCTTCTGGCAACAGCAACGTTGGATCTGCGATGACTGTGTTACTTAAAAAGAGTGACATTGACAAGATTGATTTTGATAAATTCAAAGCATCTGATTTAAAAGAAGTAGCTACAAATTATGAAACACATAATGATTTCAAATAAGTTGACATTAAATTAACAATATACACAGTAAAGCCACTCAAATATGAATCTGAGTGGCTTTACTTCATCATATAAAACTGTTCATGGCCTCTTTTGTTTCAATTGAGTATGTTTCATCTTCTCGAATGATTGGTTCATTTCGATCTATCCTTATTTCATTTTGTGATCCACGTTTCATATCTTCCTCAATCAATCTTTTTACATACTTACTGAAGTTACGCGGTTTACCAGTCAACGGGTTTGTTTGTTCTGCATGATTTAATAGTGCAAGGTCGTGTTCATCTTTGATGTTAAAACTAACAGGTTTGTTCTTCCTGCTTTCATTACTCACCCAAATGCCCCCTTTGCTATTGCATAAAATCCAACTGCATTTGCAAAGACAGGGTGTAAAGTAGTCACCCCATTTCCACGCTGTATTGTTGGATTAATGATTTCTGCATTAATGTAATGTTCTATTATATATGGTGTTATTCCTTCTGTAATACCTCCGCAAATAAGTATCTTGTCATTTTTACTCCACTTTAGCTTAGTTGTATTACGTATTATTCCCCGAGCTATCTTCTGGACATCATCTTTATCAGCCACAGTCTCAACCCCGAAATTAAAAGTTGTGCTGGCTTTATTAATATGTCTCTTATCAATAATAGTAGCAGCATTAACAGTTCCACTTCCTATATCAATCACTCTGATAACTCCATCACTTGGTTGCGCCCAAAAAGCCCCACTACCTTCAGGAGCCACGGCCACTTGATCTATGAGGACTTTTCTAATCTTCCCATTAACCTTTATTTCATATTGTCCTTTTAGCATGGCTATAATTGATTCCTTCTCAGCTTGCTTATGCCGTTTAATTGGCTGGCCTGTAACAAAGCTTACTTGTTCAATGTGTGGACAGTAACGGCTTAAATAACGGTGAATTGCTAGTAAGACTCTGATTTTAGTATCCTCATGGGCCTTGCTATCTCCGTACCTGGTACCATCCCCGAATTCATCTTCAAACTGCGCGATTGTACCAGCAAACCCTTTGCGACCACCTATCTCAAACTCCATATCATCAGGACCAAATGACTCCTCAACATCACGCTCAAACCAATCGCAGATATTCGTTTTAAATGAATCGACTCCAAATGGTCCTACTACCTTCGCTTTGTGATTCCCTGCATCGATTCCCAAAATTATTCTATTCAATAAAATCCCCTTTCGTTTTTGTATTACAAATGTAGTACATTTTATAACTCAAAGACTCTGATTATTACAATTGTAATAAATATTTTTACTGTGGTTCTTTTACACTTCCCTACCACGTATACCTACATTAAGTCTAGGAATCAATTATGGTTAGGATTAATTCCTAGGGATAAGGTTCAAAAAGGTATGGGGAGGAGGGGAAATTTCGATGGGGAACAGGAGAATCACTCGCTCAGATAAAAAAGTTGATGTGAAACCCACTATCTCAGAAAGTCTCAAGACCACATTATATCGATTTGCTGAAATCTGTGATGAACCTGTTAAAGATGTAGCAGAAAGATTATGTAATACTGGTGCTGTGTCAGAAATCATTGTAGAAGAAATAAGAAAGTGGTTTCGGAGAGATTATCGTTGGAAGAACACCATCACGTTAGGTTACCCAGAAAGACCGAAATTAAAGATAACTGTTCATGCTGATAAAGGTAAAGTAACGATCAAATTTAAACAGAGAGACTACGACCAATTGAGTGTATTAGCTTTTGCACTAGATATAACACCAACCACCACTGCTGCTGTTCTTATTCGTGTGACACTGAGTAATAGGAAGTTCATGCAATGGTACTTATCAACTTATCTTTTACACTTAGATCAGGTTAAGATACGGCAGATTTATCGGTTACTAAAATTATAAAAAGGAGATGACTTGTGGACATCATTGACTTTGTTGGTTATACATTTAGCGGCGGGATCATAGTCGTGTGGATTGCCGAAAAGGTAGAGCGAGTGGTTAAAACTGTGAAGTTGATGTTTGGTGAATCAATTGACGAGGCAATTACTGTGGTGATGAAGGTAGTACCTAAAAAGAAAGAACACGATGAATTAGAAGTTTAACAATTTAGGGCTCTTGTCTGAGCCCTAACCGTTTTTTAGATGTTCATTTATCAATTTTTCCACCTTGGTTTTAAGTGCTTGATTAGCATATCGAAGAACTACATCATCCCCTGCTGTAGCAACCTGTACGTCACTGAAATACTCATCTACATTAGTCCAACCTACTACTCGGATACGTTGTTGCCCTAGTTGTCTTTTGAGTTCAAAATACTCATGACGCAATGTCTTTAACAAGGAATCCATCATTGGAAAAAATACTTCTTTCATTTTAAATTGTTCTACTTGTGGATAATCAATCTGCAATGATTTCACGGATAATTCTAATAATAAGAATTTGTGTAATAATTGACGCTGTTCCGGATTAATCATGAGCGTCTACTAATAATGCATTTTGAATTTTATCAAATGTAATATGCTTTATTGCTGAATCTGTATCTAATAGTAACTCCTTTTTGTACGTATCAGTGCCAGTTATCAGCCCTGTATGTTCATGTAGTTTATTATGGTCCCACAGCGTTAATTTAACATATTTCCTCAATTTAAACGCTCGCTGGATTGTTTGCTCGATTTCTTCAAGCTCCCATTCCGTCAACTCACGCTTTTTATCGTAAAATTGTTCCTCTTTCCACTTCTTAATCTCTACAAGATGCTCTGGTAGCATCATAGCTGTCCACTTCATGTTTCCGCGGTCATGTAACATACAAATCACACTCCATTAACAGAACGTTCGTTTGTATTATTTTAGAACAAACGTTTGTGTTTTATCAAGTGTAATATCTGGAAATAAAAAAGCCCATTACCGATTGGGTAACGGGCGATTGTTGTTAAATGCTACGTTGTGCAATGATAATTTTCAAACCTTCAAAATCTCCGCCAGTTAACGTACCAGCATCGAATTTTTCCAAGTGTGATTTATTAATTAGCTTTTTATCAACTGCTTGTTTAAGATAGTCACGTACAGCAGCTTTAGTTGTCTCGTTTGTAAATTGCATTTTATCATCATCCTTTACTATTTGTTGTGGTTTGTTGGCTTGCTCATTATTAGTAAACCAAGATAATGGCTTATTTCCATTTAGTAGGTTTAAATCCACTGGTCCTTTAATGCCTTGTACAATGCCTCGATCTGTATACTGCCACAAATCACAAGCAACGCTTGGTTTTATACTGCTATAACGTGGAATCCATAAAAAATCGTAATTTTTTACTGTGTCCATTTTGTACGGCTTGTAAAAATGGTGTCCTGTATATAACCCAACTTTAACGCCCTTTATTTTTAAATAGTCAATAAATGTTTGAGTGCCTTTTACTATATTTTGTACACTTCCACCGAAACTTTCTTCTACGTCCACAACATAAAAGAGTGGCTTGTACCCTTGTGCTCTGTTATAAAAATCTTTAGCTTGCGTTAATGCCTCCGCTTCATTTCGGAATGTTACGTAAATATAAACTCCAAATGGCACTTTATACTTTTTACATTCCTCGATATTTCTTATATATTTACGATCTATAGTGCTTGTACCGTACTGTGTACGAATGATAGCTAGAGCCACTTCCTTACTAGCCCTTAACCAATCAATATCACCTTGATGGTGCGAAATGTCTATGATCTTACTCATTTAACCTCACCCTCTCCTGTTTTATCCTTTACAATTGCTAAAATATTTTTTACAAAGTCAGGCATTGGCAAGCCCATTTTAGTACCATTTTCAGTAATTGAAATGAATTCTAGTACACAAAATGCAATAGCCGCCCCATCACCTGCGTACTCGATACCAGGAATCACAGCTGACAGTAAATACACTGATCCTACTAGCATTAAGTAGTAAACCTTACGTATGATGCCGTTAAAGCCTGTACGACTGTTTAAGTTTTGATTGACGATCCCACTCATAATCCCTGTAGCGTAGTCAATTGCCATGAAGCCTATAAGTACTGTCACAGCCATACCTAGTCCATCAACTGAGTATGAAATTATTGTGCCGATTGCTCCGCTTACTGTAGCGATCCATTTTTCCATTTGAACACTTCCCTTTTTGCAATATAAAAGCCCCACACAATGGCTGTGAAAGGCATTAAAAATAACGCTAGCTTAATGCTGCGTCTACTTGTTTTCGTTATTCTGTTCAGTAGCTTTTATTTTGATAGCCTCTTCTTCGGTTAGTAACTCTTTTGTAACAGCTAAGTCAATTTGTTCCTCCGTTGCTCTGCAATTACACCAATTGCGTAAGAATAAATTATAAACAGCACTCAAATTAATCCCCTCCTAACAATAAAAGCATGATATTTTCATCTTGATCTGCTTGAGATTGTTTAAATGCCTCATTCTCAGCTTGTAACATCTCAATCTCCGTTTTAGGAATATCAGTATACTCATAATATAACGACTTTGTTTCTTTGTCGTAAAATAATTCGTGTGTTTTACCTGGTATGTTTTCTGGTTGCGGCATTGTACTCATGTCATACTCGACCGCGATTTCTCCAAACGAAAACACGCTTACTACTTTGACTTTCGTTTCTTCTGTATTGTTAATGATAATCATATGTTTCACTCCTTTTATTTCAGCCATAAAATAATTATTTTATGGGTTAAGTTACCATATTAAATAAACTCTTCCGTGTCCACCGTTCGCACCTCTCATATAAGTAGCGCCTCCATAACCAGCACCACCACCACCTCCACCGCCCGGAGCCTGTCCTTCGCTTGCCGCAGGGGTATTAGCATTAGCGGCATTTCCTCCGTTACCGCCACGTACTACTAGAACGTTCAATAAATTGTTGTTACCGGCTATATTACCACTTCCTGCTTTACCAGGTAGTATATCGCTAGGTGCACTACCGCCACCGCCACCAGTGACAGTTTGCGAACCCATCATTCCTCCACTACCTCCAGAATATGCTTGCAATTCTGTACCAAGCAAAAATGGCCCAGTTAATATACCATCAATCGGGTTTGCGGTATAGTTCGTTAGACCAGTGGAGGTTATAGTACCACCGCCACCGCCGTTTCCGGGTGCAGTGTTTCCGCCACCTCCACCTCCACCGCCGTAAGCATAGTAAGTTTTGCTTCCGCCCGGATGAGCGCTGTCAATAACATAAGTTGTGCCGCCTGGTTGTCCATTAAGTCCCAGATTACCTCCAGTTCCTCCGTTACCAACCACTACATTTATAGTGCTTCCTGGTGTAACTTGCAACATGCGCAAGGCGAAAGCCCCTCCTCCTCCTCCTCCGCCTGAGTAATTACTGTTTCCGTCAGTTTTACCGCCACCTCCACCTCCACCGCCTGCTCCGAATAGATAGCAAGTTATCATACTAACGCCATCAGGAACAGTAAAGGCATGCGTTCCGGGTGTGGCAAAGGTTTGACTTCCTCGTACTACTGTCGTCACCCCACTTTCACCCTGTAAGATAAAAGCCGAACCATTGAAAACCAGTGTATAAATGCCGTCTTTCACCATTTCTCCACCGTTTAACTGCTGCCCGCTGCCGTTTAATATCGGGTACGTGGCACTACTTGGATTTCCTGGTAACGTATCAGATACTATTGCAAATGTGTGAGGTCCCGTATTAGCGACATCCACTTTGAGGAAACGGAAGGCGTGACCTTTCCTCGGAACCAACTTACCGTTTACTAAATCTACTGGCGCTAAATCAGTCCTACAAGCCATGCCAGTACCACCAGCCGCGTTACCAATGAATCTAACGTGTCCAGAATCATCTTTGATATGGGTATCGAGCTTCGTATTTATGTCGGCAATAGCATTAGTGTTATCAGCTACTTGTTCGTTAAAGCTCTTTGATTCATCCTCAATTCGTTTCATCTCTGTATCAATCTTATCCAGATTGGCATTAACAGTATTTACATTATAAAATTCATCTTCGTTGTCCTTTGTAAACCCATAATTGGCAGTCTCATTAGGCATTATGGTAACACTTCCTCTCTTAGTTGTTTATGTGTATAGGCAGCCAGTTGAGCGTGTGTAAAGCGCGCTAGAGTGCTGTGTTGGTTGTATCTGACTTCTACATACAACAACATATTTTGAGGCGTCACCCTTTCAAGTAAAACCTCAACGATTTCAAATTGACGAGATACCGTTAACTCTAGCTTTACACGTACCCACTTTTCAGATGTACTGCGAGTAAGCTCGTATTTCCCCTCTCCTAGCAAGCTATCAAGTAGCTGTTTAAGGACAGGGTAACTATAGGGAGCTTGCTCTTGATACCTTGATAGAATGCGGAAACGACGTGTCTCAAGTGTTTCTGATTCACCTGCAACCAAACCAAGCATTTTCTCATAACGATTGGCACCACGTTCATCAAGAGTTAAGATGAATTGATTATTTAACAATGATTCAGTTAGTTCCCATACTCGCTCTAACGATGGATTTTCAAGTGATGCAATTCTTTGCAGCTCTTTTATTTCGTGCAGGATAGGGGGTAAATAGCTTAAAATATCTACTTCTCTAGCCACTTACAGTCCCCCTTTTAGGTATAGCCTCTTTATCTAACTCAAGATTGCTTGCTGTGCCATTTAATGTTGTGTTGGCTATGTCGATGACTCCATCAATGCCAAGAATACGTGTTTCAATTTGGCTAATACGAACGATTAACCCTGTATTATCTTCTTGTTTTGTAACTGCCTTTGCCCATTGTTCCGCAATTTCTTTAAAGTATCCATCGATTACTTCTTTAATAGCATTTTCCACATCCCCGAAGGACCATCCTGATTGTAAGGTTAATGTTGTAGCTATATTCACTACAGTTTCGTTAACAGCCGAGATTGTGACGACGTGGTCTATAGGAGCAAGTCCTACTCCATCACCTTGACTATCTAATGGATCTATTAACTGCTGTACCAACTCTACTAAAGCTGTGGACGGCTTCAAATACGTTGAGTCAATGATCGTAACACCAACAGTGCCACCACCATATTTAGCCCGGTAGATGCGCGCACCTCCAACACCAGGTATATTACCCACACGTTCTTTGTAGTCAGCTCGATTTCCACCAAATGAAACACTTTCAAAACTATTGAAATAGCGTGATCTAAAAGCCTCCGTATCTTCCTCATTTTCTCCTGGAATCAACAAGTCCATTAACTGTGCTGTTTCAAGACCTGTAATGTAATCAATCGGTATAAGTTGTCCTGTCTCGAAATTTCCAACCTCACCTTCCGTTTCGCATTCCAACTTAAAAATACCATTTTCTATTTTCTCGATGACAATAAAGTTGTATTCTTCCTGTGAAAAACGAGCACCTATAGGAACATCAATATTGAATACTCCTTTTCGAATAGCTTTCGTTGCTGGAGTTGGGCTAAGCCCTCGCTCAGCAGCACGTCTTATTAAGTTTTCACGAGGTGCGGTGTCCGCGAACATTTGATTTTCATAGTTCAATAGCGTGAATAATATTTGTGCTGTCTCGATTGTATTGGCTGCTGTGGCTTGATAAATCAATGATGTCTCTCGTTTATCTTGCGCTGGCACATTAGTTAGTTTCTGAACTAATAAATCCTCATAGGAAGTATTTAAATCAAAGGCTACTGCCATCAATAATTCACCTCTTTCTCTGCTGTGATTTCACCAAATATGGTATGTGCTGTGTATTGAACATGCACTTTATTTTTATTTGTTGTTACTTCAAAAGTATCTACTTCCGTAATGCGGTCATCCTGTAGTAAAGCCTCTCGGATGCGTCGTTTTACTTCGCTGGCAACATATACTGTTGGTTGACCAATTAGATCATTAGTTTCAAAGCCTGTGTTCCAACTGTAAATTAAATGATTGTATCGTTCGATATTAAGCATTAAAAAAATCGCTTGTTTCATGGCCTCTAGTTCATCTACGGTGCCATAACAGCGATCTAATTGGTTATTTATTTTGAAGGTATTAGAGGGTTCAACAACTTCCTCAAAGTCTATTAATAAACCATCATTTTCGACTTCTGGCAACATATCATCACACCCTATCCACTACTAAAAAAGGCATGCCTCCTTGAATTCTAAGCAATACCACTTTTTCGTCTTGTTTTAGTGCATTAAACACTTTATACATTTGTTTAGCGTCACCGTCTATACTCATTTCGGTTTCATAATCGGTGACATTGCGAGTTAGTTTTAAGTGAGCATCACTAAGGATTAATTTTTGGTCTACTTGTATTTTAAGAGGGTTCTCATTAATCACGGTACCATAGCGTATTTCTAAAGGGTTGCTGGCGTGAATGGCATCTAGTGATGTTTGTTTGATTAACACTAATAAATCGTTGATACTACGCATTAAACTCGCCTCCTATAAACACTAAATCCATCGTGTGCTGAGATTCTGTAAATGTGTGCTTGGCACTCTCCACGACCATGTGGTTAGATACAGTCATATCACCGAGATGCAACATAATCGGTAACAATGAGCCACCGCGTACACGAATATCTCCTTTTACTTTATTGATTGATAATTTCCGTGTTTTCTTATTGTACAATTTGAGCAACGTGTCGGCTTTAAGCTTCCCATTTGTGTTGCTTTGAATTGATTCAAAATATTGTAGTACACCCCACCTGTTTTGGTTAGATGAGTCTTGAGCAATATAAACTTCACGCTTCCCTTTATCTTTATTCTCGTATACTAATTTAATTTTGTTATACGTCTCTGAATCAATGGAAGTAGAATATGAAAAGCTTTCGCTTGTTGTTTCATCAATCAAAATGTTGAGTTTCATGTCCTTCATGTTTTTTAAATTGATGCCATTATGATCAGCAAACAATACGTACATAGCTCCTGTAGCTTGTGTTGTTTGATCAAGAGCGTTTTGTACAATCTCGAAAAGCTCTTTATTGTCTTCTGCCCCAGAAGGGATTACGTACTTCGTGTCATCGACCAAACCAAACTTTAACTTAAAATCAGCAATCAACATTTTGAGTATTTGTGAGGCTGTTTTCTTTGTGTACACGTAGGTATCCTTGTTTTTAAAGTACCTTAGCGCATCGTATGCGACTACTTTTATTTTCTCATTATTAGAGCGTTCTTTTGTAAACACAAAGCCATAAAAGACCTTCTGACCATTATACATAAAGATAACAGGATTACCCTCTTGAAAGTCGAGGGCTTCATCCTTTAGAACTGTGAACGAGAGTTTGCCAGCTGTTTTTCGTCTAGCTGTTTCTAACACTATACCTTCCTCAACCACACATTGCTGTATATACGATCCGTTTTGGATGAGCAGTTTACATTCAGCCAAGCTTCAACACCTGCCCCTCCTTTATAAGATTAGGATTTGCTAAGTTGTTTAATTTCACAATTTCATTAATCTTTGAATCCGTTACAGTTCCGAAATACTTTTTACAAATGCCCCACAAAGTATCCCCCTTCACAACCTTGTGGGTCTTGGCTGTACTTTTTGTGCTCGTGTCACGCTTCTTTTCTACTTTAGAAGTCGCTGGAGCTTTTGCGTTTTTGGCTGTTGTAATAATTTCGACTTTTTTTGTACCCCATGTACGATATTGTTTTAATTCAATATCTACTTCTAAATCAAAACCATTCTCGGCTGATTCATAAATTCCATATGACTCTAATGAAACTAAGATATTTGTATCAAACAACAACGTACCATTAGGTTTCATACGATTGACAAGAAAATAAAAAGGCTTCTGATTAAGTTTCAGCGCCTCTAGTTTGTCCGTATAGTAAGTTGCCGGTTGAAACCCGTTAGGGTAGACCGCAAAAGGGTATTTCACATTTGGCAATAAGATCTTAAAACTAAAATCAGTGAGTCCAGCCTTTTTTAATAGATTAATCTCGCTATTATCAATGAGTGTGATAGTTTCGTTTTTGTTGTTTATATTTATTGTTAACTCAGCAGGCGCAATAGGTAACTGTACGCCATCTAAGAAGAAATTGTACATACCTTGTTACACCCCTTCCGCAACTGTTTGCATTGCTTCTTCTGTTTTTACGACCATTTGATCAATGATACCATCAAGGTCCATGTCATTGTTGATATGATTTTCATTGCTCATTTTGACTTCTATTTTTGCAGTAGTAAAACGATTGATGGCCTCTTGCGCTGCAATATCACGTAGGTATTTCAGATCTTCATTCATCATCTTAACGCCATCGGCTGTTTTCTTAGTATTGTCAGCAGTTTTCTTTCCTGCCTCATTGCCTTTATCGAGTTTATCGCCTAATCCAAGAGATTCATTAACTGACTTCATAAGCGCATCAGTATTGGCTCCTTGCCCTTTCATTGAATCAAGCATATTAGCACCCCAGTTATAGCCTGTGTCCCAAGCATCACCTAAAGACTTCATTTCCATTTTAGGAGCTTCCCAATAATCGTCTGGCGGTTCTCCGATCCAATCATCCAGTGTCCCTTTTAGATTCTCTATATCACTTGTAATGGACTCTCGGTGTGAATATTCAGTACCTGCTTTCAAACCAATAGTTTTACTTATACCATCTGGTAACTTATCGATAAACCAATTCCACGCTCGGATCGCTTTATTTACGGCATCTATTATGGCATTAACAAAACTAGTTGCAAAGCCATCCCAACCTTTAGTCATTGAAATAATTACATCTAACACGTTCGTAGCCAAATTGTAAAATAGTCGCCTTACCGCATAAGTCCTTCCTTGCGTAATATTAACAAAGAATTCAATGTAGGATGCCCACATATTCCATAAATAAGCTATGGAGTTATAAATGAAAGTACCTAACACCATGAATGCACCAGCAACAATGCCTGTAGCACTGATAGATGACCCTGTAAAATGGTTTATTGCAGCTATCGCTAAATAGAATATTACAATTAATACCACTATTGCTCCGATAAGCCATGCAATCGGATTTGCTGCTATCGCAATACTTAGGGCTGCCATAGCTGCTGTGAATCCATATGTTGCCCAAGTAGATAAAACGGTAGTTGCTACATACCATAAATTTCGTATCGCTGCTGTTGCAGTCATAAGTGCGTTTATAGCTATTTCTCTATTATTCCATGCCCATGCTCCTGCATTAATTATTAGCGCTGCTGTAACTCCTCCAATTACTGGAGCAATAAACGACCAGTTATCATATACAAAACTACCTACTGTTGTCATTGCTGTTAGAGTAATATTTATCGCATCTGCAATCATGTATAGAGCTTGTATTGCACTAGCACTAAATTCTTTAAATCGATCACTATTAGCAATTTCATTTATTTTTTGTAATACTGGTCCAAAAGCACGTAAACTTTCATTTTTGAAATAAGTCCACATTTGTGACCACGTCGCTGGCATACTGTCAAACTTTTTATTGATTTCGTCTGTGGCGGCAAACATGGCATTTTTTACGATGTCTGCTGTGATCATTCCGTCTGCAGCTAAGTCACGAATAGCTCCTAAGGGTTCTCCCATATAATCTGCAATAGTCGAAATTAAGTTCGGTGCTTGTTCAAAGATTGAGTTAAGCTCGTCACCACGTAAAACACCTGAGGCTAACGCTTGAGATAACTGGATAGTTGCATTACTTGCTTCAACAGCACTCGCTCCAGCAATACCAAATTGCTTTTGTACAAGTTCACTAAATGCTACCACTTCACTTAAATTACTAAACGAATCACGCGCATTAGTACCAATTCTCGAAACCATATCAGCAGTATCTTTGAATGACGAGTATGAACGTTGTGCAGCATCATGAATAAGTTGTTGGGCAAGTTCTATGTCACTCATGTCACCAAGACCGAAATCTACTTTTGCTAACTGATCGGGGATTACAGGCATATCCTCTACTAGTAGTTGTACACGGGCCTTAGTATTGGTTAATTCATCAGAAATCTCGATTGCTTTACTTAACCCTTGTAATGACAAATAAGCACCAATTAAAGCTCCAACTTTTTTTACCAACCCATTCATTTCATCTGTACCATCCCGTATCCGGTTGTTTAATCCTCCTTGTGCGTTATCTGCGGATCGAATTTCTTGTTCAATCTGATTCATAGAATTTGCTGCATTTCCTAGTTCTCTTCGCATCAACGCTATAGATGAAGTATCAAACAGAGTTCCAGAGGCAACATGCATAGCCTCCATTTGATTAACCATCATTGAAACAGCGTTATGCATAGCTCGAATAGGTTGACTCAAGCGATCTTCGATTTGAATCGCGGTGCGAATTGTTGCCATGAATTCACCTCTTTTGGCATAATAAAAAGCACCCCTTAAAGGATGCTTTATTTCATATATTCTTTTCCATCAATTATTAATGAAACCACATTATTATTTTTAATAATAAACTGGAACTCAGAACGTGTCATAGCTCCTAAACTATTTTGTGAATCTACATAACTTTGAACAATCGTTTGTCCGTTCTCTTTCCAGACTTTCCAATCTCTTACTCCTGCAAACTTAGCTGTTGAAGGGGATTTTAAAACTGATTTTATAGATTCTTGACATTTAATTTGTAATTCTGATTTTTCTGAACTAGTTACAATATAATCATTAATTTTAGATAAAACTTTACCATCTTTGTACATTTCGTTATCAGCGTATCTAATGTTATGTACTTCGCCACCATTCATATATAAAATGATGTTTGAAACATCTCGATTAGATAACCTATAACCTTTTTCTCCTTCGAAATGAGCATTATCTAAGCTTTCATCATGTTTTATAGTTATATCTTCACTTATTCCAACAGAAGCTAATGTTTTAATAACTCCTTCACCCTGTTCAACCGTTAAATCTAATTCTCTTATTAACTTACTTTTAGAATCCATATTGTGTTTTTCTGGATTTTGAGTAATAAATAACACAGGTATAACTATAAAGAAAATAACTATTACTAAACAACCTATTGGTAAACAACCTTTTTTCACATAATCCCTCCTTATACACAAATATACATAATAAGAAGAGATTACACTATAGCTATCTAGCATAATTATCTAATTTTTATCGTTTCTTGCCCTTTTTTGAACCACGTTTCACTTCACGTTCTTGCTTTTTGTCATCTGCAATTTTGATTTGTAGTGATGCGATGATACACGCTTTATCAACTAAAGGTAACGACATAAATTCAGAAGGAAGGCGACGTTGTTTTTGTATCCACCAATGCATTATATTGGCGTCAACATCACCGTCCTCAATTAGTTTTTTACTTCTTCAACCATATCCTCTAGCTCAGCTTGATACCCATTGACTTCCTGTGCTACCGCTGAGGCATCTGCAATCTCACCGATTGTCAACATCTTTCCAAGTAAAGCATCTGCCCCCATTACACCATAAGAATCCTGTAGCTCTTTATCGTTTAAATTAGGAAATACAATAGATTCAACTGTTAATAAACGTTGATATTTAAAGTGGTCAAAGTCTGTGTTAAATTGTCCTTTTCGTTTACCTTGTGTAATCATAGAGCGCTTTGTAGAGTCAGATTTCAATTCAACATCTCGCTCTGGCGTGATAGGCGCAAACTCCCATTCAATCGGATTGCCTTGTTCATCCACGAAATTTTTTGAAACAACTCGCTTAATATTTCCATTTTGCTTTTTGTTGTGTGCAAAGAATGCAGCTAAGTTTGACATGTATGATCACCTTATCCTTTTCGTTTTAATTAAAAAGAGCCCACAATGACGTGAGCTCTAGTCTTATAACATTTCCTGTAAAACTCCGAATTCTTCTGGCATATCCCAATCCTCGAATGTAAAGTCGATGGAATCCTCTAGGTACTCCGCATCTGCATCTAATGCAGCGATGATGCCACCATCCATATTACAATCGATTAGGATTGTCGTTTGACGGCCAACTGTTGATGATTTATCCTCATTCGTTACTTGGATATCAAAGTAAACATCTTCTCCAGTGTCTTTATAACGCTTCAACAACTTACGGAAAATGGATGTATTGAAATAGAATGTGGCACTGCCTGAATACTCCGCACCTGTTGATCTATTCCCTTTAGCTACACGGCCCATAATAGGGACCTGAGTTTTGGTTTTATCCATACGTGCCTCTAAGTTGATTAGCTGTGCAAATAAATAACGATTTCCTTCAACCGTCACATAAGCTTTACCTTGTGCACCATGAATAGCATCACGAGCATGCATGGTTGTATCTGCAAAGTACTGAAGATTCAACGGAATCAATATTTTCTTTTGTTCCAATTTATTGCCCTCCTTTATGCTACTACTGTTGTGATATAGAGCTGAGACATAGCCACTGTTACGTTTACAACTTCGCTCGTAACAACAGATTTCTTTGTTTCGCCTTTAGTAACAACAAGTGCATCTTTATCATAGTTTTCAATGGCGCGTAGTCGCTGTAACTCTGAGCGCTGTTTGCCGATATCGTTCCACAAAGAAACCCGTCCATCTTGGTCGTTTGGTACTTCACCTAAATATCGGGTATTAAATAACTTAGCTGTATCGATAGCGATTTGATCTAGCACTCGAACAACTTGGTTCAAGCTGAAATCCTCGTTTTTCACATCCGTGTACGATGTAAATGTATTCACATCTTCAAGCACTCGAACTTCATCCCCAACACGATGTAATAAATATTTACCAGCCTTTAATAACGTTGTGAGTTGTGACTGCGTCTTTGTTTCAGACATATCAACTGTAAATCCACCTTCGTATTTTTTATTAGTATTTGACTTATTGACAGCCACTCCAGCCTGAGCACCAGATACCCAATATACTGCACCAAACACTTCTTCTTCTGGTCCGTTAGTATCGTTTTGTACGTCAATAATCCCTTCATGGTTAGTACTGCCAAGTTTATGACCTACAAGTTGGAATTTGCCACCCACCTCGTCACGAATACGTTTTGTATACTCTACGTACAATGATTTAATAGTGCTTTCAGAAGATAAACAGCCCAAAGTATTAAATCCATATGCCTCTAGTGCATCTAGCGCCTCTTGATGGGCTCCACCTGTGATTGCTGAGCCATTGGTGCCTCCTGCTAACGGTGTTCCTGCTGTAACTGCAAGTGTTGCGTCTGCTTTAAACGTCACATAATCATTTGCTTTTAGGTCTGTAGCAGTAGCTACCGCCATTTGTTCGTCTACTAACACATTAGCTAGCAATGTTTTAACATCGAATTTTGATGGCTCATCGACATTTGCCTGAATGACAATCGTAATATCATTCCCTCGTGCACCTTTGTACTTAGCTGTTGCAAAATCATTTGTAGCTGCTTCTGCATCCACAGCAAGTTTGTAAAAATAAACCGTGATAGCATTTTTAAATACATCACGGATTCCTTTTAGTTTCGAGTGCTTGTAATCATAACCAAATATCTTGCGAGAATTGTTTTGAAAATCCTCTTGAGTTACAGCAAATACATCACCATCCACACCCCAATCAAGCGCAATTGGCAAACCAACGTAACCACGTTCACTTAGTTCTACAAATGCACGAGCAGCACTAATGAAGTTATGGTACGTACCTGGTAGTGTTTTGTTTTGAGTTAAGAAATTGCCTCCACCTAATGCCAAGTTATTTACCTCCTTTGTCGAATTTCTTTAAAATGTTATCTACTTCAGTAGTTGAATAGGTTTTATCTGCTTCCAGCAATGCATTAAGGGCATCACGTCGAGCAACATACTTGTTACTATTTACAAATTGGGCTTTTGTGAACTCAGGAACTTTCACTTTGTCCTTAACTGCTTCGTCTTTAACAGTTGTCATCCCCTCACCCTTTCATTTTCGTATTTTGTTTTAGTGATTCCATGAAGATTTTCTCTTCGACTTCTTGTAAAAAGAAATTGAAATGAACGAAATTATGACCTATTCCGTCTACAACCTCACTGTTCGCTCCTGTTCCAAGCATTAGCGAGCCATTTAACAGCGTTATTTCTTGTAGTGTTTGTTGTACCTTCAAAGTCATGTTAGACGCCTCAGACAAACCGTTTTGAGGGAAATACTGCACGTTAAAAAACGTTGTTACCTTCCACCGTTTTCCGATTTGTCGAATGTGCTCAAGGTTCAAAAATTGAATTAAAAAAGCAGGAGTTTTAAACCCCTGCGGAATTTCATCTATATACTTTTTATAGCCATCTCCGAAAGCTTCGTGAAGCTTAACAGATATAGCATTTTGAATATCATTAATCTCCATCGAAAGACTCCCTTAACATTTCGAATAGTTTGCGTTCAAGAATAGTTGGCGCTTGCTGTTCGACTTCATCTGCTGAAATAGTCATCATGAATCGACCTTCTACCCATCCTTGATGATTTGAAGTACGATGCCCAAATTCAATATACTGTGCATACTCTACTGGGTTAATTACTGAAAGTTCATAAACGTTACCTTGTTTTTGAACACTTAAAGATTCCGCATATTCTTTAGCATTTTTACTAGAGCCTGATTCAGCCTCCGCATGTGTTTTAGCTGTCCATCCACGTCTTAAAGTCCCTCCATCAACTATCCCAACTGGAGTTCGTCTAATTACTTTACCTAGTAACCTAGCTGCCAATTCTTTAGCTGCAGCCTCACAAAACCTCTCGAAATCACCCCTAGCCAACTTAGCTAACTTTCGCTCAAATGCTTTCAGTTGCCTTAAATCAACGCGGCCACCTCTACCCATTTATGCGTACCTCTCAAATGCTTCAAGCATTATCTCTTGATGATCTGTATAAATAGCTGGTTCGCCACTTCTGGCGAATTCAGAAGTTTTGCCATGCTGAGTAACGATGATTTTTGAACCTGCTGGTATATCCAATTCTGGAGCGATAAATAGTTTAGTAGTCTGGGCAATTGCTGCTGGACCACCTGTCTGAGTAGTTGATGCTTGCTTTTCGTATGAAAGCTTGCACTTTTGGTCAGTGAATAACGGCACTTCTTCATGTTTTGTAACATGAGTAATAGGATCAGTAACTTCTCCCCATACCTTCACTGTACACAATCCTTTGTACAACGACTCTACAGCCTTTCTACGAGCGCTTACCATGTAAGTACCCTGTACTTTATAAAGTCTGTATTACCGTGCTGTAGATATAAGATAAATGCATCGAATTGAGCTTCTGGAGTCCTATTCGCTTCAACCGCAAACACTACATTCGTGTCACCGTCTTGAACTTGCTTTGCAACAGCTTCGAAATTAAGTGTTTCAATATCCAGTAGTCCCATCGCTTTTTTAGTAAGCAAGAACTCTCCTACTACCATATCTATAGCAATTTCATTTAAACCTGCTGGAATCCTTGTTAAATTGGTTTGGTTATTAATATGGCTAGTAACTTTATCGATAGCGAATTTTAATAGCATATCGTCTGAACTACTTGGAGCGCTAGATAAGGCCACTCCAAGTGCAGATAAACGCATTACTGCATCTAAATACATACGAATCACTCGCTTTCAGACGTTTTACTTGTTTGAGTAGCTTTCTTCGGTTCTTCTAATTTTTCCATCGTTGATTCGTTTAAATGTTTTTCATCAATAGTGAATTCTTCACCAACTAAATAACGCTCTCCCTTATAACGTATTGGGAAAGCGCCTTTTTTCACTTTTACTTTAATGTTCGCCATTTCAAATAGCCTCCTTATGCAATTGGTTGCGCTTGGAATACATTTTGCGCTTCTGGGAATGACGGAATGGCTGTAGCTGCTGCTTTTGCCCATGTTGAAACAGGATCTTTCCCTTCTTCGTATACCATTCCAATTACGTTACCAATGGTAGTCATTTCTACGTCAGAACCTTCACGGATAAGGCGTGATTCTTCAGGAGTCGGACCATATAACGATTCGCCAAGTGGGCCATCACCAAACATTACGAATTTATTGTCTGGGAAGTAACTTTTTGTTGTATATGTGCCATCCGCGTTTTGCTCACGATATTTGGTGTTTGAAGTTGATTCATACACAGCGATAGTAGGTAAGCCTTGTTGTGTAAAGAAAGCATTTAAATCTGTTAAATTTGCCACGCGAGCAGAACCAGCACCGTATAGATAACCAATAATCTTCGGATTACGTAAAATAAGAGCTGCAATCTTTTTAGATGTTAATGCACGAGTTGGAGTAATATCTAATGCACCAGACCAACGTTCTAAATCCCCTAAGATATCCTCAGTACCTGAACCCCATTGTTCAGCTCCAGCAAGTGCTTCTTTATGATCTGCTGGTACTCCATATCCAACTGTAAGCGTCTTTGGTGTGCCATCTGCTGTATTCAAAGCTAATTTCAATTCACCTGTACTCAGTGCTTGCATACGCATTAGTTCAACGCTTGCACGAACATCATTGGCTGCTTTATCGATTAAATTAAATACTCGTTGCATCAAGTATTGTTGCTCCTGTGCTGTTCGTGGGAATTGCAATGCGATTAAATCCTTTTCAGTAATTTGGTACTTCTTCTTGATATAAGCAGCCTCTAGTACCTGTTTAGCAGCATCTAATGAGCCAATTTCTGCTTCAGTATCAAATGAGTGTACCTTTGCAATAACGGGTAGTTCATTCGCTCCTACGAGATACTCGAACTCTAGTGTGTTGTGTTTAACTTCTGGGAAAAGAGCTTCTCCCACACCATAGCTTTGATATTTTCGTTCCTTCATGTAATCTAATACTGTTTTCTGATCAAATAATTCTAAAATGTCTGGCATATTGTTTTCCCTCCAATTATCGGAATTTAATTTCTTTTAATGCTGTTTTAGCTGCTGCATCTGGAGCAGTAGGTAGACGATCCTCTAAAACGTAAGCTTCCACAATCAATGAACCTGGTTGCGGTCCACTTGACACATCGACGTCGGTATATAGGATACCTTCTGCGGTAGCATCATTTTTAGGTAAGATAGTTCCTGCCTTAACGATCTTCTTTCCATTTGCATCAGGAGTTACACCTACATCACTCACTAAATAGGTAAAGGCCTGCACCTTAGATGATGCTAGGAAATTTACACGTTGAAATTTTTCAATTGGTTTTACATATGGCATATATAGCCCTCCTTATTGTTTATCCCCAAGGGTTTTTACTTGCATCACTTGAGCCTTTGTCATTCGCTATTTTTGCAAAGTTAGAACCTATGTCACTTGTATCTGTACCACCGTCTGCGCCCCCGGCAGGATTCCACCCTCTAAATGTCGGTTGTTGCTTTTCTGGCACAAACAAAAAGGACTTTGATTCTTGCAACGATTTAAGTTGCTCATCCAGTCCTTTTGTAATTTTCCCATCTTCACTTAATTCAATTGTAGTTTTATCAATGAGGCCAGCTACTAAATCAACATCATGTACTTTGCTGTGCAACGACAATTTCAGTGCTGCACTCATGCGTTCGTCTTTCAATTGTTGCTCATACTCCGTTTTGGCCGTTTCATTAGCCTGCTGCAAATCAGTGATTGTCTTTTGTAGCTCATCATTACCTTTTGCTTTGTCTTGCAAATCCTTCAACTGGGTTTCGTGGTTTTTCACTTGATCTTCAAGCGTTTTCTTCGCCTTGTTGACCTCATCAAAGCGTTCTTCAGGAATCATTGTTCCATATTTACCAACGACAGCATCAGCTTGTTCCTCACTTAATCCTATTACAATTAAATCTTCTTTTTTCATTTGATAGCCTCCTAATTCGTGTTTTACGTGCAACGGCACGATAGGTTTAGAAGCTTATTCTTTAACGTCTCTAAGCTCAAAAAAGACGTGAAAAGACAAAATATAAAGCCACTCTTTTGAGAGACTTCACTCAGGATATTATTTTTTCTTTTGAATCGACCTTCTTCGATTTTTTAGTTCTTCCCATTCTGCAGCATTACTGTATTTAACATCTTGGAAATCACTGAATGTTTTAATACCTAAATCTTTTCCGAGTAAAGATTTATACTCTTTAAACTGAATTTTATCGTTGATTGCATTACGTTCTTTTTTCTTAGCAACAAGTATTTTATCTTCTCCATGCTTTTCAACCTGCGTTTGATACCATTCTTCATACTTCATATCCGCTGGTACATAGTACGTCTGCCCATCTAAATCACGGGCTACTCGTTGACTATAATCATCTTCGAACCAAGGTGCTGTAGTTGTACGACATCGTGGGTGAAATGGATTAGCAGTTATGCCAGGTTCAAAGTCTACCATCTTAAATACTTTGCCATCCATCGACTGACAGATGCTACTCGTTTTATGGTCTAAAGTTGCGATTATTTCATAACGCTCTACATCAAGTTCGTTAAATGCATCCTTTTGAGCAGAAGCACTAAAAAACGCTGATTCGGTTAAAACAAGCCGAGCAGCGTTAGAACGTGAAGTATTCATTTTTCTAGATATTGAACTAATCATACGGTCAGGAGCTTCACCACGAGCCATAGATTGTATTAGTTCTGTATGCAATGTATCTAGCAAGAGGTTACGATCACGCCATATTTTTTGGCTGAACGTTTGGCCGTCAGCAGTCCATGGCTTGCTGATCACTTTAGTCAATAAATTCTCATCTAACGCCTGTAATGTAAAACCAATCTCAAAGGCTTTTTGTATCTCATAAGCAGTGTGATAGTACTGTGTTTGATATGCTTCTTTCATCAATCGTTCAAAGCCCTCAATTTGCCCACCATAGAGCTTTTCGGCATGTTGTTGTAATTGTAACTGCAAACTTTCTAAACGGCTTATATGGACACGAGAGGATGCATTTTCGAGTTGTTTCATCCACTTTTGATTGATAGCATTCTTCTTGCCATAATCGATGTATTCATCAACAGTCCATCTAAACTCACGTAATTCATCATTTTTTAGTAACTGTTTAGCTTCATCAAGACTAATCTCATTGTTTTTAGCAAAGCGTTGATACCAACGAGCAATATCTTTCTCGATTTCGCCCATAGTTTGAACATAGGCTTTTTCAAGGTCTTTGTAATAATTAACAGCCTTGCGATTTTGAGCATCTTCCAACAGTTTGAATCGTTTGCGCCAATAGTCTCTACTCTTGGTCATCATCATCACCAGACTTCGCATTCAGCGATTTGAAATGATCATCATAGCCATCGAACTCGTTTAATCGTTTCTGACGTTCTTGCTCATTCCGTTGCATTTCTAGTGGAACGTCTTTAACGTAAGGATGTTGCGCTATTTTGGTTTCCTCAGATAAATAAGGTGATTTATTTAACACATCGACAACTTCCATCTCATTAATAAGGATGTCACGGTTAAAAATGATGTTTACATATTCCCCTTCATAATCACCTTGGCCTGTGTTAGCTAAATGAACATTGATGAACCATAGTAATTCCTCAAATGACGCTTGGAACTCTGTTTCGATACCATCAGCATCAAGATCGATTTCACTATACATAGCTCTAATATTTAATTGATTTGGGTTATTCGCCATACGATCATCTTTCGCATCATAACCTCGTCCATTTTCAATCAAAGCTTTTTTAAATAACGATAAGATAGATTTGTAGTTGTCGGCATTCACTTCAACTGTTAGAGTGTCAACCCCGCCTTTAACCGCATCTGACCGCACTTTAACCACACCATACACTGATAGATTGCGCCTAAACTCCGCTAAGTCTTGTCCATCATAATTGTGAAGCACTAGAAGAGTATTTCGAGCATCCTCCTGCATGTTGTTTTCAAAGTCACTTAACATGATGTTAATACCATCTTGTAGCGATTTTACACGCTTAATTAAAGGGATTTCTTTGTTGTTGAATTTAAACGGAATCAAAGGAGCTCGCTGCCAATTCATACTTAATTCATTTTCACCATCATTGATAGTGATATAGGATGCCTGTTTTTTTGTGACATCTTGCACCAGACGCCCTGCAAACCATTGATAGTGTTCTACTCCGTTGGCGCTATAAACCTCTACCTTTTCTACCACAACTTCTCTATCGCCTTCGTAAGTTTTTACAGCATATAGTCGAATTGCGAAATCAAGAATTGTTTGCTCTGAATCCTTCCAATAAGGTATGATTTCGTGTGGTGGAAATCGTTTTACGGCAAATTCACCGTTTTCATTGTAAAACGGATAAAGCCAACCAATACCACCATTAAAGGAATCCTGACCTATACTTCTTAATGTACGGTGGAATCGTTTGTTGAAAATGTCTTGAAGTTTCTTTAAGTACTCACTGTTTTCTGTTTCAATTGTAATTGGTTTGCCGAGTTGATAGTTTACTTTTTGATCAACTAGCTTAGCATATTGGTTATCCAGTATCTTATTATTCGGTAGGTTATCGTTTACCTCTAAACGACCGCCTTTACCAATGACCCAACGTTTCCGTTCTAAAATATCTTGATTGCCCTCGTAGTAAGCTTCACCAATCAGTATCCACTTTAGTTTCTCTGACCTTTTAAACTTATTAATCTCGTTTTCAAGCCATTTGATGTCAGTTATAACACTCTTTGCACCAGTTGTTATGTTTTCATTGATAACGTCTGTGTCCGTTACAGCACCCTGGTACGGAAAATAACTCATGTTCTCACCTCTTTCTAATCAAAGCTGTATGTGCTGCCACGCATATCTTCTTCAAATGCATAACGAGTACTATCGATAGTATGATTATCCTTGTCCTCTAAGCGAGGAACCGGATTGCCATCTTTATCTGTCTGATAATCGATGTTTTCAAACTCTCTTGCTATGTTTGGCGTACGAACTGGATCAATGCAAATGAAATCTAAGTCGTCTAGCCACTCCTCACCATACTCCACACTATCAGGTCCTTTTTTAACGCCATAAATGCGTGGTATTTGTAGCTCGTCTCTCAATTCAGCAATAGACTTCGGCTCGGCTGAATCGGCTGCCATACGGTCTGATTGGTACCCTTTAGCTTTCAATTTCTCAGCTAATTTTCGGTTACTGATTTTCACACCGTATATTTCATCAATTGCATAGATACCATTCTTCTTTTTGTCATAATGCCAACGGACAAAAGCCAATGGATCTGTAGCATACCCAAAGTCAACTCCATTTCGAACGTTGTCAAACGACGCAACCATCTCATCAGTAATTGAACCCTTTTCAATTTTCAAGTTATCAAACGGCACAACACCACTCCCTATCGCTTCTCCGAGGTATTCCCAACGGTATTTTAATGGCTTATTTTTCTTAACGTTTTCGGCTTCTTCAATAAATTTCTTAGACAAATGCGGATTTCCTAAGTAAGTTGAATGATCTACATAAGTATTAGCATCAATCATTGAGCTCTCATACTTCTTGTTCACCCACGATTGCTTACGTTTCGGTGGATTGTAAGAATAATAAAAAGAGTAGTCAAAAGGGTACGCCTGCTGTCTGTCAGCTTGCGAGAATATCTTCCCTTCCAACTCCTCACGTAGGATTGAGTTTTCAATTGTAGTTACTTCATCTTCTGACTTAAACTCTGCTAATTCCTCGAACCATACGATGGCTAGTGGAAAATCAGCGTCTTTGATAGATTTAATCTTTTCAGGATCATCAGCACCAGCAAAATAAATCTTGTTCCCTCGGCCCAGGTAAGTAATCTCAAGTTTAGAATCAACAAAACGGAATTGGTCACGTACACCCATTATGTTTGCAGCAGCCTTAAAGTTAGCGTACACAGATTTTAAAATGGTGTTCTGTACTTTCCTGATACCAAGTGCCGACACTGGATATTCCATGATGTCTAACAAGATACGCATAGGTATGTGAAATGACTTACCAGAACCACGTCCACCCTTTAATACATAACGTAGATGTTCCTTCGCTCTGGAGGCACGCCAAAATGGTTTGAATTGCTCTGTAATGATACTAGCTAGGCTTATTCGTTTATTATCCATTACACATCATCCACAATCACCACTCTAATTTCTTTATCACGGTTTTTATCAAGATTAGTGATTTCTACCTTAGTCTTATCAATGTTCAACTGCATCTGCTCAAGTTTTAACCTGCGTTCGTCGTCCTCTGTTGTAAGGTCCATGAACTGCTTGACCAAGTTTCGGTGTTCTGCAAATGCCCTTGTCTGAGCCTTAATATAAGATTCATAGCGTTCATGAGCATAGATGACTTTGTAATCAGTCTTGCTCATCCCCTCTGCATCCATCTCACCACTGATTTCTTTTAGATGGTCGAATGGATCTTCAACCCACATAATCTTTTGAGCACGAATGATAGCAGAAAAGCTTAATTCGATTTGTAGCCAAAGCTGATCAACCACATCGAAGTCCTGCAAAGCCTCCATAATCTCGACTTGTTCATCGAATAAGAACTTACTTCGCAAGCCATGAATCATAGCAGCCCTGTTCCGTTTGGTGAATTGATTTTGTGGATTTGGGTTACCACTCCTCTTCTTTACTCGCCCATCCTTCTTAGGTGGTTCATCCTGTAGGATTTCATCGGTATCAGGTTCGGTTGCATCCTTACTCGAAATAGTTGCAACCTTTTGTATTTTGGTTGCATCCTTTTCAGTTGCATCCCTAGACCATTTTTCACGGCTCTTACGGCTCTTTAAAGTCCCAAGCTTTATCCCATGCTTTTCAGCAAGATCAGCTAAAGTAATCTTTGTGGTTTCCCACTCATGTTTAATTTCATCCCAATTAGCCATATCTCATAAACACCACCTCCAGAATCATGTCTGGTTCACGATGAACCTGACCTATATGTATTTCACTCTCAAAAGTAAGTATCAAGGAATCAAAGGGGAGGAAAACTCTGCTCGATACTCACTTTTCAGGGCAAAAGAAAAGCCACTCATATCGAATGGCTCAAGCAAACACTACATTTTCGTACATTCTCTTGGTCTTTAACAGATATTCTCTTGTCTTACTGTGTTTAGTGTATTTAAGAGCTGAACAAATATCGTCATAACGTTTCTGGATGATTGATAAATCACATGTAGTTTTTATCTGAGTATATAAACCTTGTTTTTCAAGCCATTTAATATGCTCAATGTTTTTTGTCTTTAAGTTTGTTTTCGGTCTTCCTAATAAAGCTGTTTTTACTTTGATAAACCATTCTTTTATTGCTTTAATCAACAATTCGAACATTGTTCATCCCTCCAAACTGAGTATTTTGCTCTCAAAACCACACCAAACTCTGCCCTCTCAACTCGTAGCGTTTTGGCTGTTTGATGCAGTTTTCAAAGCAAAAGAAAAAGCCTTCGTAAAAAGGCCTAATCAACGATTACCCAATCCTCTGCTAACATGTCTGCTTGCGATGGTAGCCAACCTGGTTGCATTAAGTTGTTAGCTGTTTTCATACCAACACAATCCTGCATAGGATAACCCTGAAACATGGCGTTACCAGATGGAATAAGTTTTAACCACATGCCCTTACCATTCCAACCCTTTCGAGCTACTTTCTTACCCGATTTTAAAGCTTCAATCGCTTGTCCAAAATTCATTCTAATTCCTCCTTTCTACATAAGAAAAAGCCTCCATCCGAAGATGAAAGCTTAAATATTGTGGTAACCCTAATGTCGAGTGCTCACTTTTGACATCGTGGCAGAGCGTACCACGTTATTTCGTAATTGTGTTTTAGATTTATAGTGCATTTCCGTGCACTTTGAACCTGTAGTAAGTTTGTTTTAGTAAGTTTGACTGAATTCTATGGAAAGTGGACGAAGTTCACATATAAACCACTCCTTCAGTTTTATTAGCCTTTTATATTAATTAAGATACCTAATCTCTTAAAAAATATGGGCCGGCCGTGTATGTCATGCTCCGAACAAGTTTGCTCAGCGCGGGTCGGTCGTCGGTCTGTCTTTCCCTAATATTTAGGTTTTTATAAATACCAAGGGAAGAAACATTTACCTGTCCGACCTCCCCTCCATTTTACATCTTCTATTTTCATTTCACCTAATGTTGAAAGTATGGCAACTTTGGAAAGTATGGCAACTCTGTTGTTTTTATTCGTTGAAATACTATCCACCCTCAATGTAGTTTACGGACCACTCTTTCCATGATTGCTCTAAAAACTCCTCTAAATCCTTGTCATGTTTAGAGTCATAAGCTAATTCTTCAAGTGTAAATTCCTCTTCATGTGTGGCGCCTGCAAAACCAATGCTCAAAGTAAATTTCACTATTTTGTTGGTATCCGTTTCGTTTCACCTCATCATTTGATTAACAATGTTTTCTTTAATATTTCGTACATGTGTATGGCTTAATCCCATATTTATTGCTATCCAACGTTGTGATTTGCCGTCTAGCATCCAGTTCAACACTTGAACCTCTCTATCACCAGTAACATTATCAAGAAGCTTCTGAACCTCTAAAAGCTTTTTCTCGTACTCTGCAACACGCTTAATGTTTTTCGAACGTCTAACAGCCTCCTGCATAATTGGATCACCTACACCGCCTGCTGCCTTTGGTAGTGTAGCCTCAATTCCATACTGTGCCGTTTTTGCCCCTATAACCATTTCTGACCGCATTTCTTTGATGGCGTTAACCATCCAGTGGTAGTCTGTAATCATTGAATCTAAAGCATCTGGTGTAATCGTTAGTGTTCTTTCTTTTAACATAGGTTTGCCCTCCTAAGTTGTGTTATAATTACTTATCTGACTAGCCTAGATGGGCATAAACCAATTCGAGCTGTAGCGTCTGATCACGCTGCGGCTTTTAATCCTTGAAAGGACGTTTTCTAATGCAAAATACAAAAAGTTTTATTGTATACCCAAGAACAAAAATTGATGTAGCTGATCCACGGGTACAAATAATCAATGCTCCAATTAAAGAGAAACTTAAATCATTTATAACAGGTTACTTGCAAGATTATGGTGAACTACCAACTCCACAATATCTCCGAGAAATATTTAGCATCTCTGAACTGGATGCGGAAATGGCAATTCACTTGTTTAGCAACTCTAAATGAGTTGTCTTTTTTATGCGCACAATCCTCAAAATGTTCAGTAACTAAATCGACCGTCGAAGAACTCTCTAGCTGGTCTTGTGTGACGGATTTTTACATAATCGTGTTTCGTTTCATTGTTAAATGGATGATAGTTTACAGCATATTCAGCTTTACTGTTATGACTTAAAATACTGAAATGCGTAATGCGGTAATACTCACCATCTTTCTTTAAAATTACTAATCTTCCTGAATAAATATCGTTATACTCATCTAGTTTTGCATTCAATTCTTCAAAAGATAGTCGTTTCTCAATCGCCCAAATCTTAGTCTTTACCGTCATTTTCATCATTCCTTCTCTTTAATTTTTTTAAATTGTTCGGCTACTTCTCAGACCACATATCATGTAATTTGCTAAATTCACTTTCCAATTCGGATAATTGAACGCCAATCGTGCGGTCCTTTTCATCAACTTCACTTACTTGCATCTGAATATTCTGTAGTTTTGAAATAGCTGTTAAAAATAAATCTCCAGCTGTTTTTAAATCATTTCGAGATTCTTTAATTTCCTTTACCATTTCATCAATTACAACGGACGGTTCTGCATACATACCTGTTGCCATAACTTCATCAACGCTGTATAACTCTTCACGAATACTTGCTAATCGAGCTGTTAACCGACGTTCTGTCATTCTTTCACTCTCCTGTACAATATTTTTCAACTAACCACTTTCCTCTTACCTAACAGCCCTCCAGCCCTTGGCCTAATTCATCCTGCCATTGTCTTATATGGTCAATTGTTTCTTGCCAGCCATCTCGACATTCTTTAAAGTAAAGCATAGATTCAACAACTTTATCTTTATCACAATCGTCAGCGGTCATAGTATTTAGTTTATTGTCCAAACTATCAAAACCTCGTTGGCATTCATCACGCTTTTTATACGCCTCTTGCATAGCTAATTGTAAGATTATCTGACGTTCATTTATAATTTTGAAATCCAAATTTACCAACTCCCTTACTGCATATTTTCTTTCAAGATTGATTATGATAGGCTGCCATCCCAAAGCACTGCCATTTCTTCATGTTTTTCTAACTGCGTAAATACAAAGTTCATATCCATTAAACTTCCATCTTCATTTGTTCCACGTGCCATACGTACTGCTGCGTACACTTCTGAAACAGGTTTCGCTTCTTCTGTCAGCTCCTCTAGTTCAGATTCATCGCCAGCTACTTCATCAATATATACACGAGCAGCTCCCTCTTCATTTCTCGCTTTAATAAGCGCATAATAAGGCTCTGAAAACTCGAAATATTGTAAAGGAATACGTTCCCAAGAACGCCCGTTTTTGTTATCAATGCATTTTACACCGTACTTTTCCAATCGTTCGAAATTGCTTTCTTCATCATCATTTGGACTGTATACCAATTTGTTATCTTGCGTAAAAATATCTAATTGGTGATCCAATCCCCACATGATTGCGTCAAAATCATCTTCGATAGCAATTGTTTGATATTCTTCAAATAGTTGCCATGCTTTAAATTTGTATTCCATTTCTCCATCTCCTTTATTGAACAATTTCTTTCGATTCTTCACTTCTTCCACCTACGTAAATTACTAATATGTTCCAGTTCTTTCCCAATGCTACGTAGTTCTCTATAAACCTTGCATCCTCTGCATTTCTTGGTAGGATCATAGGCTCTCTTTTTCGGGCACCCTTTACACTTTAGAAAAGCTATGTGGTCCTGTTGATTGATTAGCCTGGCTCTACGTTGTTTGACTTCCTTGCGAACTGTATTCATTTCCATCACCCTGCTTTTGCCTCTTTACGTGCTTTCCTAGCCTTTTTAAGATCATCATGAGTTATCCAACCACCATCAATCTTTGAATACGTTAGAAGCTTTAATTCGTGAGGAAAACGGTATTCGAATAACTTCTTCCTCAATTCAAATTGCTGTGTAACCATTCCCTTAATATCAACCACTTCTGTATGTCCATCTGCATAATGAACTGTGAAATCTGCGTTATAACCAATCTCACGATATTTCTTACCGTTCTTTTCGAACTTCGGCAGTAATACGAATCTAGGCTGTAATTCAAAGGAGGTCACAATGCCTTGCGCTTGTAGATGTTTCAAATGATCGTAATATTTTGCTTCCATTGCTGAATCGAATGTATTTCCATCACGCACAACTTTCTTGTTGCCGTATTTCGCTTTGCTCATGTTTGCCTCCTGTTAGCACTCTTAAAAGTCTGCTGATAAAACAACCTAATGCCGTTCTATCAGCAGCGTGTATATTTAAGCTGTTTTACTTTCCATCACTTCATCGATTGTAATTTGGTTTTTATTGAACTCAATCTCTGATTGTTCAGTTTCATGCTTTTTCTTACATGTTGGCCCCATACCTACATCAATTGATTTTTGAGACTTTAGTTGGCGATTACAACGTTCACATAGTTTCATCAATACCCACTCTCCTGTCTAGCATGATTCACCTTATTTTTATCGTAGTAAGCTTCTTCGACTTGATCCCATTTGAAGCCTAGCAACTTACCTAACAGATAAAATTCCTCAAAAAGCTCCTCCCAAGAGTCGGTATTCTCCCACTGATCCACTTCAAGGATTCTAGAAGTAATCTCTAAAAATTTACGTGTAATATCTGATTCATCAGTTGTAATGTCATCCCAATCTAAAGTTGGATTAATGACTAATTCCAACCCAATACTCAAAATGAAATGCAAGCAGTCAACGTATTCTTCAAGGAGTGGGTTAGTTACTTTCTCGATTTCTTGTCCATCAGGTAGAACAAGGTATTCACCGGAGTATATTTCGGTCCTTGGCTTCTGGTCCTTACTCCACTTCTTAAACCCACGCCATTCGTTCGCGCATTCCCCTAACTCAACCTGTAACGCTAACAACTTCCAGTCAAGATTGTTCTGCCCTCGTAGCTCTGGATGTTCCTGAATGATGTGCTCGTCCAATGCTGCTTGTGTTTCAAATAGTTTTGTTAAGTTCATTGTTTTCTGCCCCTTTTCCGAATTTCATTAAGACTTGATATGGCTTTGGTTCATGATCGTAAAATTTAATATCGCTGATTGGATACCAATGGTTCCTTGCTTCTGCTTGGATTTGTTTATTGAGCCTATCTCTTGTTTTAGCTTCAAGGATTTTCTTTTTTGGTTGTTTCGTTATCATCAGTGATCACTCCTTACATCAGAATGGCAAATCTGATTCATCCACCTCTATTGGTGCCTTTGAATTCGCAAACGGATCTTCATTCCCCTGCATATAACTTGGCTGGTTGTTATTACCGCTATATTGCCCCTGTGAACTGCCTTGATACTGTCCACCTGTATTTGTACTAGATTCGTGGTTTGATGCGCCCTGCGAGCTCCCTGTGCTGTTTCTCGGCTCTAAGAATTGGATGCTGTCTGCTACAACGTCAGTAGTAAACACACGCTTTCCATCCTGCCCTTCATAGCTACCTGTTTGAATTCGCCCTTCCAAACCTATTAGACTAGCTTTCTTCATGAAGTTAGCTAGATTTTCAGCCTGTTTACGCCAAGCCACACAACTAATGAAGTCAGCTTGTTTTTCTTCACCCTCTTTGTTGAATGCACGATTTACTGCAACTGTGAAGCGACATGATGCGATTCCATTTGGCGTATAGCGCAATTCAGGATCTTTTGTAAGTCGGCCAACTAAAACGACTCGGTTGATCATGATGTTACCTCCAGTAGGTGACTGTCTTCGTAGATGTTGCCAATGATTTCATACGTAATTTCTGTGTATTTATCAGCAAAACCTTTTGGGTTTATAAGGTAAATACAATGTGTAACGCCATCGTCGGTATATTGTGCTTTATATCCACACTCTTCTAAATCAAAAACTACTGTACCGATTTCCTCATATACTTCGTCTATTCCATTTGTGAAACGGATTATATCCCCCTCAAAAATCTCTGTACCATGCTTGTCCTTTAAGCCTGTGTATTGCAGAAGAATTACATCTGAATGTTCATCAAAATGCATCCAGCCTGGTTCTCGTTCATAATCCACATTTTCAGGTTCTACCCATATACAATGAGCTGTATAATTTTCATCTGTTGTATCTGTATTACCTACAAGCACTTTATAAGACATGAAGTTGTATGTTTTATCCCATGCTCGAAACTTAATCTCTCTACTCATGCTGAAACCTCCCTCTTATCCCACACCTCAATTATTTTGAATCCCTCTCTTTTGAGTGATTTAAAATCAGGATGTGCAATTGGTATGCCGTTGCGTCGTCTCATGCAGCCATCGCCCCTTCCAACGTTCCGATATAGTAATCCGTGGCTTCTTCCCGGTCCTTTAATCCCTTTAAAGCGATTAATTGATCAAGACGTTTATAAGCCATTCTTTCGTTATGTTTACCACCAAACTCTTGATGTTGCCCTAGATAGAAAGTGATTTGATCAATCAGAAATTGTTCATTCAAGAAAAGTACTCCTCTCTAATTCTTTATTTTGAAACTGCTCGACCTTTGCGATGATATGGTGCCATTGCTGTATTTCTGTAGCATTTAAAATCCTCGTTAACTCACCATCCCTAATCATGATTTTGCTATTACTACGTGTGATGATTTTGTTTCCGTTGGACATCCAATTCACCATCCAATGCTTCGTGCGCTATTTTATAAGCAGATGTTTCCCAACCTTCCATATTTGGTGATTCGACTTCCATGACTTTTTCTAGTGCTTTACGTAGTCGTTCAATTTCTTTAACAGCATCAGATTTTTGTTTTGCAAGCTTACCGTTGTGGTCCATCCGTTTGAATAAATCTGTGGTTAATTGTTCATTAAATTTAGATATTTGCTCAATCGTTTTCTTGTCATTTCTTTTAGCAAGTTCGTAAAGTTCGCAACGATTCTGCAACCTCTCAACCTCGGCCACAAGTGCTGGCACATCTTCGCGAGCATTAGCTATAAATGCAGCATCTAATTCTTTATTATCAGTCCAAACATCTGCTACATCTTGTGTATGTTTCAGATAAACCGTACCGTCAGGACTGGAATACCATGGCCCCGGCGTAGCCTTCTCCACACGTTCTTTAATGGCATTCAATTGTTCTTGCTTCATCCTCATTCACCCCTTTAAATAGCCAATCTCTTTGGCATAGTCGATTATTTCTTGCTGAATTTCATCGCTGTGACCCCAATCACCACTGTATAAACCACCATAGCCATACGTGCCGTTACAAGGAATGCCAGTGCGAATAAAATTAGCAAATTCTGAAACTAATGCTCGTAATGTACCTCCGTGACTAAAACCTTGCCAGCTCCCATGTTTGACCATCGGTATTTCTGTTTGAGTGTAATCATCAACATAATAAACACGATTGTTTTTTATTTTCATGTAAGCTGTGAAATCTTTATTTTTATCTAATAGAGTTTCTTCTCGATAAAAGAATCTACGACCTCGTTCTGAAATGAAACGAATAAGACTATTCATGATATTTAAACGATGCTGTTTAGGTGTAATATCAAGCATCTTCAATACTTTGCGTTCAACCTTTGCATCACGCGTAAATTGCATTTCACTGTATCGTCGTGGATTTGGGTTTACTGGTTCATCATCTTGGCAACCTTCCCGATTCAATTGATGCTGAAAGCGATCTTCAGGACACCATTTCAATCCGCCCCACGATACCCAATCTTCTTCCGAAACTGTAACTCTTACTAAGTTCAATGATTTATCGTTCTTACTTAACCAAGCCCATTCATCGAATTGCATCTGCCACGGTTTATATGAATCTCCAAAAAGCATCGTAGTGTTTTCAAATTCTGCTTTAACTATCATCCCTTCACCCTCCATCAAGGGGCTGTTGCCCCTCTAAAATCCAATATTTTTAATACGTTTGTCCGTTGTTTCTGTAAAAATAATCGTTTCTAAATTCTTCATCATGCGGCTAATTAGCTTTGGATCATACATATTCATTAGCGCTTTACTTGATAGATTCGTAGTTACGATTGTTGATTTATCTTGTCTTCCATTAACAACAGCTCGTAATAATCTGCTGGTGAAATCCGTAGCCTGTTTGTTCGTATCGATGTTACCTGTTTCTGCTCCTAAATCGTCCAGTACCAAGTAGTCAACGTTCGTTAGTAAATCGGTGAAATACTGCTCAGTGAATGGAGAGTCCTTGTCGTTAAAACTAGATCTAATCTTTCTCAACATTTCATCGATGTCGATATACAAACATGATACATGCAAGCTATTGAGAGCCTTTAAGATGCTCATAGACAAGTGACTCTTCCCAACACCTGGCTTGCCGTTAAACCAAAGATTGAAACGGCGGCCTTGTTGGTAGCGTTCTAAATATTGCAATGCTTTTTGTTTATTTGTCTGTTCTTCGGCTGTCCGTGCAATATAGCTATCAAACGTGGCATCTAATAATGTTTTGTCCTGTATCAAACTTTTATTTGCGAGTGTATTAAACTTAACCTTTGCTTGCTGTTGCTGGAGTTCAGCTTTAAATTCAGCTTCGAATGCAGCATTTTCTTTCTCGCAAAAGCATCTAGGACAAGATTCTTTACCATTTACGATCATCAGTGGAATATCATGTTTCTCACATTTACTAGAAGCCCACATCAACCCCGAGTTCACTTTGTGTAGTACGCTGTCCTTTTGTAGTGTTGTGTTGATTGCCTGCAAGTTGCTGCGCCTCCTTTTTAGCTAATAGTTGGATAGATGTTACGCCTTCATGTTTCCAGTTGCGTAATGTTCCAGTAGCATATTTTTCTTTATTTGTAACTCGGCTATTTATAAGTGCTCGCTCAAACGCTTCGATAATAAGATCCACATCATGATAGGTTGCTAGGTAGTATTCAATGTCATCTCGTAACTTATCACTAGGAAACTTTTGCAGACGACTGACAAAAAACTCATATAGCTTTTGAGCATGCTTCGTGTCTGTAGTCAGTACTTGGTTATTATCAGTATTTGGTTTATTCAATACTTGGTTATTATCAGTACTTAGTAGTCTGCTGTTTTGTACATCTTCATTTTGTACATGTACGTTTTGTACATCTTCATTCTCTACATGTACAAAACCGCAAAGTAGAGAATCTTCTTTTTCTTGAGGAACTTCATGAACTATCGTTTCCCAACTTGCAATGCGTTGCCCTTCGCGTACAGGTTGACGTGTAATGTATCCATGATCTTGTAGTTCCTTAAATCCAGCCCTAAAAGCTCGCTCTCCATCAGTTGAGTGCGTCACTAGTTCATTCATGTGGAACACCCAATCATCCGGCATTGAAAGCATGTATGCCATTATGCCTTTAGCTTTCCAAGATAGCCGGTTATCGTTCAATGCCGTTCGATTCATCACTACATAGTTGCTGTTCTTAGCCACTCGGATGATGCCCATTTGCCCTCGCCCCTCCTAGCCTTTGTATGGTCGAATAATAACCTTGTCGAAATGCTCTAATTCGAAATCCCAGTCGTTAAATGGAGCAAGTAATTCGACTACTGAATCGGTAATTACAATCAATTGAGTTTCGCCTTCGTTTCCAACTTCCTGTACTCCAATACAACTTCGTAGACTGTGTATTAAAGCCTCATGCCTAATTTCATCCCTTTTCAACCTTTCGTATTCTTCAACTGGCATCGTTACTGTAATTTGTTTATCCATGCCTCGCCCCTCCTAGTACGTTTTCACTGACTCCCAACCATTCGCTTCACATGCTAGATTGAATTTATCTACTGGTATGTCGATGTTCACTGGCTCATAAGTTTTTAACCATTCCGTTACGTCATAACTGACCACAGCTTTGTCACCATACTTTTTTATCATCCCTCGCTTATGTGCCTCTGATAATAAACGCACCTCTTCGACATCTTCTGGACCTGGCTTTTGACGATCGTTACGAACAATGATGAAAGCATCTTGGATATCGTCCATCGTTATATCACCGTCTGGATCACTGAAATCTGCTACTTCAATATCTGCAGCTAGATAACGGCTTTCCTTTTCTTTGTGCTTTAACACAATGACTGGCACAGTAGAGATAATTTCATCCTCGCCACCGAAGATGTTTTGTTGAAATACTTGCATGGTTTGCCCTCCATATTTTCAATATTCAAATTTTTAATCACAGACTTATTCATAAATCCCACATTAATCGTATTCAGGATTAGAAATCTCTAATTCACACGATTCTTCATCAATAATTAACTTTGCTCCACTTGTATAAATCTTGAATAACGTTTCTTCCAGTCCGTGCAAACCGTTTAATACTGCTTTAACATCAAATTCATTGATATTTCTACGACTGTAACTTTCCTTATTATTTATTTTTACAGAACAAACTTCGCCTTCACTGTTTACAAGGAGCCTGTATTTGCAATCGTATTCACTTATATCGTTTCTTGAATCTAATCCAATCCACGACGAGCCATATGGATTGTCTACATGTAACGTCATTTCGTGGTATTCTTCATAACCTAAATCATCTAAATCCTCAATTTCCTTCGAAAGTTCTTTAACTAATTCGGATAATTTGTATTCACGTTTTGTATCAGATAACAGAACTTCGATTTGATTTTTTATTTGAGCTACGCCTTGATTTGTAATCTCATCATCCAGCTTATCTTTAATTGCTTGTAAAATTAGATGGTTATATGATGCAAGATTTAAGTCTTTGAAGTTGATCTGTAGCGCTTCATTTGCTTTTTCTTTAAGTTGCTTAGAAAAATCACTCCAGTTACCAAACAAGTCCTTAACAACATCATTCACAGTGGATTCAACGTGTTTATCAACAATCTCTTGAACCTTTCCTTCTGATTGCATTTTCGCTAAACTATCCATCACCATTTTATTTAAGTCCATTTATTTCTCCCTCTTTCATTTATTTTTCTGTGCATCTATAACAGTCCGTCCTGTCTCTCACAGATTGCCAAACTACCACTAACCTTGGTCACCCTATAGTTTGGGTATCTACGCATGTAATCCAGCACCAAGCGTCTGATTTCATCGTTATCCTTCGCCTGCTCAAATATCCAAGCAGGCAGAAGGACTTTGTGAGGCACGTTACTGTTCAATAATCAATTCCTCTTGAGTTTGTTCTTCTTCAATAACTGAGTAATCTGTAACATCGATAACATCACTCATATCCTCTGAAACCTCGGTTTTGATCGTTTCATCAGCCTCTACAACCTTCTGTAGCTCAATTGATTTTGGAGCGTATTTTAGTACTTCTTTGAGTACAGTTTTCTTAGCCATCGCGTCATAATTGGTTTTCCATGGGCTTGTCCAACCCTTTTGAACAGCTTGAGAGAAGGTCTTAGCATGCTTATCAATATGCTCTCGTGTCCAGTACACAAAGTCATATCCACCGTTTTTCAAGTGGTATACAGCGTAGTAGCCGATTGGCTCACCTTCTGGATTTGTTGATGGCACATGCACTAAATCCTTGTGTAATCCGTATGCAAACGAAAATTTATCCTCTGCATATACTTCGTGTGCATAAATAGCCTTGTACTGACCACTACGTACAGCTAGATCGATTAAACCTTTGTATCCTAGTTGGAACTGTACTTTGCCTCCATAAGGGATTAAATAGGCTTGTCCAAGCCCTGTATTTGGTTCCACACCTAGTTGAGCTGATTGCATAAGCGCAGCTACAAAACTGATTTGGTCGCATTCCAGTAACTTTGGAGTTGTTCGAACTGCTGTTAAAGCGATACGAGCAATTCGATCAGCGTCCATGTGTTTTGGTAAAGCACGTTGGATTTCAGGACCCATCTTTTTTAACAAAGCATTTAAGGATGTTTCAGGAGAAGCTTGCTTTGATACTTGATTTTGTGACTTTGCTTTTAATTCATTTGTAGTAGCCATTTATTAAGCCTCCAATTTTTTTATTGTTAGTCGTCGAGAAGATGATGGTTTAATGAATTTGTCGTAAATATCAGGGGCGTCTACTTTCAGTCGTTTACTATCAACACGATTCGAAACAACCGTCTTAAATGTCACCTTATGACGTTGAGAGTGCCCTTCTGTAGCGTTTTCTAACCTGAGCTTTAACTGATTCTCATACTCTTTCTTTTGTTGCTCTAACGCTTTAATTTCGCTTGAAATGGAATCGATAGCATCCAGTAGGACATCATCATCCTTTGTGAGCATGATGGCCGTACCATCATCTTGTGGGTACATTTTTTTGATTAAGTCGTTTGTTGCATCTGAACCATCAATAGGTGGCGCCACATCTTTTAAAACGTGATTCTCCCAAAAGTCTTTCTCTCGATCTATGAGGATTTCTATAAATTCGTCGTCACGTTCGATTTCTTTCCAGATGAATTTGTTGCCACCAATCAGTACCGCAATATAAGCCTTTTCAAAGCCTGTAACAGCTAGATAATGATGGACTTGGCATAAATAACTTGCTGGTATTTCCTCACCTTCCCATTCACCCTTTAAATACTCATTAGCTGTTTTACATTCAAGTACAGCTCGCTCACCAACGACTACTCGATCTAGATTAGCCAACATAAAATTGTGTTCTGGATGAACCAACATTTTGTTCATACGTCTCACTTTTTTACCTGTACGTTCTGCAAATTCTTCAGCAACTAAATTCTCAAACTTATTTCCGAAATGAATAGCTTCATTTTCGATCTTCTCGTAAAACTGACCTGTCTTTTCTAAAAATAGTTGGTAAGCACTTTTATATGGATTAAACCCCATAATTGTCCCTGCATCAGACCCACCGATACCAGCGCGACGAGCGTCTAACCACTCGTCACGACTCATATCAGCAGTTGTAATTTTTGCTAAAACCATGCAAATTACTTCCTTTCGTGATATGATGGTAAAAATGTTTTTTCCTAAGCCACTATTCTGAGTAGTGGTTTATTTTTTTGTGCAAAATACCGCATTGTGATGTTCCTCAAGGTACGTATGAATGTTATCCATGTGGACGATATCACCGTTTTGAAACTTCATGAAATCATCATTGAAAACTATTAAACTACCATAGATATCTCGAAAATCATTTTTCATTTCTACATAACGAAATGTTGGCACCTTATTGGTTGGCTCGAACGTACCAAGAACCATTGGATTCTCTACTTCCATAAGTTGTCTCATGCAATCACCTCACATTTACAACAAGCAAATGATATGCCATATTTGTTGAGTTTGTACTGTACACATTGCTCACCTTTGTAGCCTATAAATCTCTCGGTTTCATAGTCACCTAGCTTTTTTATAGACTCTAAAGAACAAAGTAATACTGAGACATCAATATCAGCAGCACCAGCGCTATACTCGGCTTTGAGTACATCTTCTGTAGATATGCCATATCGCTCTAAAATCAGTGGCAATTCAGCAATCTTAGATACTGCATTAACTAATTTCATATAGATCAATCCTTTCGTATATTTTTGATGGATAACCACCAATCTACTTACATCACGTCTTGGCGTTGGCTATTGCTGCTGCTCGGGATTTAAACGGTCCGTCTTGGCATGCTCCGCTCGGTTTATATAAGTAGATTGCTAGCCCCATCAAGCAACCAACAATTTTGGCAAAGCTTACCGTAGGGAGACGGCAAATTGCTGGCTGCTTGACGAGGGCGAATTTTCATTCGCAAACGTCTATGATTATAAAAACGAATTCACAACAGATTTGAATAACTTGTACTTTGTGCGCTGATACTCTGGTAACTCGTCATATTGTTGGATACATGGATGTGTTTTTAACTCTGAGTCCATTATGTGCCCATAAACCCAGCCTTCTTCACGCATTCGGACCAACCAATGTTCATGCATTTCTTCTGGTGTACGTTCATTTTCTAAAGCAAATTTGACTCCCCTTATAGCAGATTCTTTTTGCCAGTCAGGAGCAATATCCCATAGTGTTTCCGAAAAATTGTATTGGCTCTTACAGTATTCGTAGATAACGTTGTTACAGATTTTTGCAATTAATTCTATATTCATTTAATTACCTCCATGTGATATAATGGACTTGTATATGATTGTCATGCTGTTTAATCCTCGCTCGATTAAGCAGCTTTTTTGTATTCATTTAGCCTCACCAACATCCTCTTATCACAAAAGAAATGTACATAGATTAACCTCTGTTTTAGCGTCATATGTCGCCACGCTCTAGGCTTGATGCGCAAGTTTCTTCACCACCTGAACAAGTATCCCTCGTTGGTTTAAATCTGCTACAGTTGTCCATAACTCTTTTTTCTTATGAAGTTTTTCTAGTTGTGTTAACGAATTATGTAGGTCTCGTTCTAGTTGTTTTGCTATGTTGATACGACCTGCTTTTACATGTAGTTTGATTACATCTGTAAGATCATCGATGCAAGCTACTTCTCTTTTAATCTGTTGATTTAGTTTTTTTAAAGCATCCAAGTGAACATACCTCCTATAAATGTTGGTACTAATTGAAGCATTTGTGATACAAGGCTCATATCTATGTTGAACATCATTGCCATTAAGACATCTTGAGCATTTGTCTTTTGTGCAATACTCATTAACGTGTTCACGTCACATGTGATTTTGTTTTTCTCCAGTCGACTCACTGTTGATTGAGATATATTTGCATTAAAAGCCAATTCCTCTTGTGACCATTTCATCTTTTTTCTACACTGTTTAATTATTTCACCGACGTTTAAATTCATGATTTCCACCCTTTTTAAAATATGCATATTCTGCATAATGCACACCGTGCATAGTAAGTAAATGTATAACTTAGTAATATATAGATAAGAGGTAGTTGCCCCTACCTCTTAGATTTCTACTAGATTGGTAGTTTGATTGAGGCCATTTGCCCTGGCCTCTCCTAATTTCGTGGTTGTCTTTGCCACCACTTGCGAATGTAATCATTAGCAAGTTCAGCATCCATCCACCACTTAGAACCTATTTTCTTTTTAGGAAAATCTTCATCATAAAAGAAGTGCTCTTTTATAAAAGGAATACTCATATTTGTTTGTCGAACTAGTTCTTCCATATCCCAAAGGGTATGTTTAATAACTAAAGTGTCGACCTTCTTTTTTGCTTCTTGGCGGACAATATCTTCAATTAATGCGTTATCTAATTCGAATGTTTTAATCATTTAATGCCCTCCTATCAGTAAGGTTTCTCTGCCCAGCAGCCTTTACTTAACTAATTTAAGTTGCGATTGTTTGTTGTAACTTTCGATTTCGATTTCTAGTGAAGTACTTGGTCGCCATTTAGATATGAAGTAAACTGCATCATCAAATTTTGTTTTTGGTAACTCACTATAACGAGGTAATTGGAAATGACGTTTGAAGTCACGCCATAATTCTGCGAATGCTTTACGTGACACTTCGTTATACGCTGTTGAGTTATATCCACCAAGAACTTCAAATACTTTGGCTTTACCTTGTGAATTAAGCGCGAATTCTTGAGAACCATCGATTCGCATGTGATCTTTTAGATACTCAACATCACCTTTAATTGATTTAATTTCTTGATAGTTTTTTAGTGATGTTTGAAGTGCCAGTTCTAATGGATCTTGTACATATTGTTGTTTTTGAAGATGGTGTTCCATTTCGTTAAATCGTTCAATGTACTTCATAGCAAATTGTGTACCTTTTTCGCCAGTCATTCGAGTGCCATATAATTCACAGCCTTTTTTAGTTAATAAGAAACAAGGTTGCTGTTTATTTTGACTATTTGCGTAAGTTGATTCAATGAAATAGGACTCCACAAAAGTGTGGTCACCTAATTGTTCGATGATATTGCGAATGTCGCGTGTAACTTGGTCATGTCTACGACCAACCATTTCTGCCACTTCTGTACTTGGGATGTTTTTAGTTAATTGATTCATGATAAAACCTCCGATTATCTATTTTTGAACTACAAAACTATTGATTAACTATCAAGCTAATTGCCTCGTGATAGGAGGCGAGATATTTATAATCTCTTTTATAACGGAATCCGTTAGTTTATCATCAAAAAAAGTTGCTACAGGTACTCCTAGTATTGTAGCTATAATTTTTAAATGTTCTGCACTCAATTTACTATTTCCGTTTTCAATTCGACCATATGTCATTTCCGTAACATTAATGCCATTAGCAACACGCCTTTTAGTTACACCGCGTGCTATACGAATTCTTTTAACATTTTCATAAATCATATAATCACCTCTTTCCAACTAACGTAATCCGTTAATAACACTATACTAACGAAATGCGTTAGTGTCAACTAGTTTTATATGTTTTTTCTCAAATTCCGTTAATAATATATCAAATTCCGTTAGTTTCGGGTATTCTACAATTATAGGAAAGAGGTGTTAAAATGAGTGATATTATTGGTTCTCGCATCAAGGAACGTCGAAAAAAGATGCATTACACACAACTGCATTTAGCTCAAAAAATTTCTGTTTCTCCTCAAGTGATTTCAAACTGGGAACGTGGTTATACTGAACCGAGTGCAGAAGATATCGCGAGATTATCAGAAGTTTTATCTTGTCCTAGTGATTACCTACTTGGTAAGTCGATAACTGATACTTCTATAGAAGAAAATAATAGAGTTTCAAAAGATGAACGTGATATCGCAAAGCGTATGGACGAATTACGTGAAGATTTATCATCTGCTACAGGCTTGTTATTCAATGGTGAGCCAATGTCGGATGAAGCAAAAGAATCTTTGTTAGAAGCAATGGAATTTGGTATAAGACTTGCTAAAAAAAATAACGAAAAATACATTCCTAAAAAATATAGAGGTAAAGAATAATGATCTGATTCGAGGGATGCAAATGGATTACATCCAAACTAAAGTTGAGGATTTATGTCAAAAATATAACACTAGAAATCCATTTGAACTAGCAAATTTTCTGAAGATAAATATTATCCATTGGGATTTACACCATGAAATTAATGGTTTTTATCAATATGAAAAAAGAAATCAACTTATCTTTTTGAATAACAGTCTTTCATACAACGAGAAACGTGTAGTATGTGCACATGAATTAGGTCATGCAGTTTTACATAGACGCTCCAGTGTTCCTTTCATGCGTGCAAATACACTTTTTTCTATCGATAAAATAGAAGTCGAGGCAAATAAATTTTCTGCTTATCTATTAATTCCAGATGAAAGTTTATTCGAATCATATGAACAATTATCTATATATGATATAGCTGCCTTACATCATGTTCCAATCGAACTAGTGGAACTGAAATTTAAGGGGCTATTTTAATACCTAAAAAAAGAACATACATTCTTTTTGTTACAGGAGGAGCGATGATGGCTAGTTTCCGTAAAAGAAATAATACATGGCAGTACCGTATAAGAATAAAAAACAAGCAAACCGGGGAGTGGAAAGAAGAATCAAAAGGTGGTTTTAAAACAAAAAAAGAGGCGCAATTAGCTGCTGCTGAAATGGAATTATTAATGAAAAATTCAAATTTCAAAAGCAATGGAACTGAGACTGTCGGAGAATTTTTTCCCAGGTGGTTTGATACGTACAAAAGACCAAATCTAAGTGCATCCACTATCGATTTACAAGAACGCGTAATCAAAAACAATATATTACCACGTTGGAAGAATTATAAGTTAAATGAAATTGAATATAACGAGTACTATGAATGGCTTGTTGAATTAAAAGAGGATTATGCTGTTGGTACAATACGTCGTATTAATAGTATATTTTCTAGTGCAATATATTCGGCTGTGCATAGATTTAAGATTTTACGTGAAAATCCAATAATGAAAATGGAAATACCAGGTTCAAAAATTAAAACAAAGGATGCTGTAGAGTTTTTCACTGTTGGGGAAATGGAAAAATTCCTAAAAGCTTCGGGCACAAAAGTAAAGCATTCAAAATATCAGTTATCTTCCGAACACTACACAATGTTTTATCTAATGTTTAATACTGGCATACGGATTGGAGAGTGCCTTGCGCTTGAAACAAATGACGTAGACTTCGAAAACAATCGATTATCAATTACAAAAAACGTTTACTATCCCAATACAGGAGATACAAACACGCCGATTATAGGACCAACAAAAAATAGAGCTAATAGAACGATTGAAATAGATGAAGATACCATTGCAGTACTAAAAAGTTATTTGTTAAATCGTGAGGTTATATATGAAGCGTACCCAAATATAGTTAAACCAGAGTTGCCTCTTCTATTCCATAATACTTTGGGTAAACATTGGAGAGCAAATGTAGTCCGTGAGTTTTTTAAAGAAGTATGTAAAAGAGCTGGCGTCCCAGTGCTATCTCCTCACGCTTTGAGGCATTCACACGCGGTTCACTTATTAGAAGCTGGTGTGGATATAAAAAGTATTGCGGATCGATTGGGGCACGAAACTACAAAAACAACTACTGATTATTATTTGCACATCACAAAAAAGACCGAGCAAAATGCGCTCGATCTCTACAAAAAACATATAAAAAATAAAGGAAAATAAAATTTTGTGGTCAAAATGTGGTCAAACAGGCTTTTTGATATCATATATACATGTACGAAAGCCTGTTATCATCACGTTTTCATCACATTACCCGATAGAACCTTCCATCTCGAATTTAATCAGACGGTTCATTTCTACTGCGTATTCCATTGGTAGTTCTTTTGTGAATGGCTCGATGAAGCCCATTACAATCATTTCTGTCGCTTCTTCTTCAGAAATTCCGCGAGACATTAAGTAGAATAATTGCTCTTCAGATACTTTTGAAACTTTTGCTTCATGCTCTAAAGAAACATTATCATTTAAGATCTCGTTGTACGGAATTGTATCAGAAGTCGATTGATTGTCCATGATCAGTGTGTCACATTCGATGTTCGCACGTGCACCACTAGCTTTAGGACCAAAACGAACTTGTCCCATATAAGTTACCTTACCACCTTGTTTAGCAATCGATTTCGATACGATTGTTGAAGATGTGTTTGGTGCCATATGGATCATTTTTGCGCCAGCATGTTGGTGCTGTCCTTTACCTGCTAATGCAATGGATAATGTCATACCACGAGCACCTTCACCTTTAAGGATACATGCTGGGTATTTCATTGTTAACTTAGAACCGATGTTACCATCAATCCATTCCATTGTACCGTTTTCTTCAACAACTGTACGTTTCGTTACAAGATTGTAAACGTTATTCGCCCAGTTTTGAATCGTTGTATAACGGCAATAAGCATCTTTACGTACAACAATTTCTACAACTGCAGAGTGTAAAGAGTTTGTTGTATAAACAGGCGCTGTACAACCTTCAACATAATGTACGTGTGCACCCTCGTCCACGATAATTAATGTACGTTCGAATTGACCCATGTTTTCAGAGTTAATACGGAAGTAAGCTTGTAATGGTGTTTCTACTTTTACACCTGGTGGTACATAGATAAATGATCCACCTGACCATACAGCTGAGTTTAATGCAGCAAATTTATTGTCCGTGTAAGGAATCACTTTGCCCCAATATTGTTTGAAAATATCTTCGTTTTCACGTAAAGCTGAGTCAGTATCTTTGAACACAATACCAAGATCCTCAAGATCTTTTTTCATGTTATGATAAACTACCTCAGACTCATATTGTGCTGATACACCAGCAAGATATTTTTGTTCTGCTTCTGGAATACCTAATTTATCAAATGTAGCTTTGATTTCCTCAGGTACTTCATCCCATGATCGTTGTGTAGCTTCTGATGGTTTTACATAGTACGTAATTTCATCAAAATCTAAATCTCCAAGATCGCCACCCCATTGTGGCATTGGTTTTGTATAAAATGTTTCAAGTGCTTTTAAGCGGTACTCAAGCATCCACTCTGGCTCTTGTTTCATATTTGAAATTTCACGGACGATTTCTTCAGTTAAACCACGTTTTGAACGGAAAATTGATACGTCCTTGTCATGGAATCCGTATTTGTAATCGCCGATATCAGGCATTTTTTTAGCCATCGTTTCTCCTCCGTTCACTGAGATGTATTTTCTCCAGGTATTCAACCCTTGTCTTGGATGAAAGCCATGTTGCTTTCATCCAAGCAACAAGGATGTAAGATTTATTTCACGCCTTTTTCCATTGCTTTCCAAGCTAATGTCGCACATTTAATTCGTGCAGGAAATTGTGAAACACCTTGCAGTGCTTCTACATCCTCAAGGTCGTATTTATCGCTATACTCTTCCCCCATCATCATCTTAGAAAAAATATCTGAAAGCTCTATTGCTTCTTCAACCTTTTTCCCTTTGATGAGCTGTGTCATCATCGATGCAGAGGACATGGAAATAGAGCAGCCTTCGCCGTCAAATTTTGCATCCTCTACGATACCGTCAGTCACTTTTAATGTTAAGTGAATGCGGTCGCCACATGTTGGATTGTTCATATCAATCGTTACAGCATCCTCTTCTAAAGATCCTTTATTACGAGGATTTTTATAGTGATCCATAATGACCGAACGATATAGTTGATCTAAATTATTAAAAGACATCTCCAAAATACTCCTTCGCAGAACGTAACCCTGCAACTAAACGGTCAATATCCTCCTCTGTATTGTACAGATAGAAGCTTGCACGCGCTGTTGCTACTTGCTGAAGACATTTCATTAGTGGCTGTGCACAATGATGTCCTGCACGAACAGCAATCCCATTCATGTCAAGCACCGTTGCAACATCATGTGGATGTACATCATCTAAGTTAAATGTCACCAATCCACAACGCTTCATTGGATCACGTGGGCCGAAAATTTTCAAACCGTCAATTGTCTCAAGCTGATCCATTGCGTAGCCTACAAGCTTATGCTCATGTGCTGCAATATTATCTAGCCCAATGTCAGTTAAGAAATCAATAGCGGCACCTAAACCTATTGCACCTGCAATAATAGGCGTTCCACCTTCAAATTTCCACGGTAATTCCTTCCACGTTGAATCATAAAGCCCGACAAAATCAATCATTTCGCCACCAAACTCAATTGGCTCCATCTTTTCAAGGTGTTCCTTTTTACCATATAGTACACCTATTCCAGTTGGTCCGCACATTTTATGCCCTGAGAATCCGAGGAAATCCACATCCAAATCTTGCACATCGATTTTCATATGTGGGGCAGCTTGTGCACCATCGGCTACCATAACCGCACCATTAGCATGTGCAATTTGAGCAATTTCTTTAATTGGATTTATTGTTCCAAGGACGTTTGACGCCATAGATACGGAAACGATTTTTGTTTTAGGTGTGACTGTTGCACGAACTTTTTCCAGACTAATAGTACCATCCGCTTCTAGCTCAATGTATTTCAATGTTGCATTTTTCTCTTTAGCCAGCTGTTGCCAAGGAATAATATTGGAGTGATGCTCCATATGGGTAATAACAATTTCATCACCCTCCACGACATTAGCACGCCCATAACTTGACGCCACCGTATTTAAAGCCGTTGTTGTGCCACGTGTAAATATAATTTCCTGCGTTGATTGTGCATTGATAAACTTACGAACTTTTTCACGTGCACCTTCATATTTATCTGTTGCACGATTTCCTAATGTATGCACGCCACGGTGAACATTAGAATTATCAAATTCATAATATGCTTTAATAGCTTCAATCACTTGAACAGGTTTTTGAGACGTTGCAGCACTATCAAGATAAACAAGTCTATGACCGTTGACATCCTGATTTAAAATTGGGAAATAGCTTTTAATGTCTTTATTCATCATTAGCGAACTTTCCTTTCAATAACCTCCGTCAGTTGCTTTTGAACGCCCTCAATTGGTAATTGCGTAACAACTGGCGCAAGGAATCCATGGATAACAAGGCGCTCTGCCTCTGCTTTTGAGATACCACGGCTCATTAAATAATAAAGCTGTAATGGATCTACTCGACCAACAGACGCTGCGTGTCCTGCTGTTACATCATCTTCATCAATTAATAAAATTGGGTTTGCATCCCCACGAGCTTTTTCTGACAACATTAATACACGTGATTCTTGTTGTGCATCTGCTTTTGTCGCACCATGCTCGATATAGCCAATACCGTTAAAGATTGATTGAGCTGCATCTTTCATTACACCATGCTTTAAGATATGCCCGTTAGAGTTTTTACCCCAGTGACGAACCTCCGTAGTGAAGTTAAGTTTTTGTTCTCCACGACCAACTACTACTGTTTTTGTATCTGCATGAGAACCGTCACCAATTAAATGTGTAATGTTTTCAGAGATTGTATCTGAGTCATTCATCAAACCAAGAGCCCAGTCAACTTTTGCATCACGTGCTAATCGTGCACGACGATTTACGTATGTCGTAAAGCCTTTTGCAAGTACATCTACTGCACCATATGTTACTTGTGCATTATCTTGGACAACGACTTCAGCAATAATATTTGCTTGACCTTTTGCCTCTTCAATTGTTGAAATATATGTTTCTACATAAGTTACAGCAGAATTAGCTTCCGCTACTACTAAAACGTGGTTGTATAATGAAGCTTCTGCATTATCGTTTAGGAAAACAACTTGAAGTGGTTGCTCAATGATTACGTTCTTTGGTACGTATACAAACACACCACCATTAACAAGCGCTGTATGAAGTGCTGTTAACTTATGCTCCTCCACTTTAACAGCTTCTGTCATAAAGTATTTTTGAACAAGTTCACCATGTTCACGGACTGCTGTGAAAATATCAGTAAAAATAACACCTTTATCAATAAGTTCTTGCGATGTCTTAATGTACGCTGGTGTATTATTACGTTGGATATATAGGTTTTCTTGTGATTCAAGGTCAATTAACCCTTTTGCTTCTTCAGGTAGAGCATCCAATGAAGAGAATGCCTCACTATGAACCGCCAATTGCGGGAATTCCATGAAATCCCATTTTGTAATATTCGTTCTATCTGGTTTTGGCAAATCTAAACCAGTTACTTTGTCTAGTGCTGCCGCGCGAAGTTCTGTAAACCAAGTTGGTTCACCATTTGCTTCTGAGAACGAGCGCACGTCCTGTACTGTTACAGGCAAGTTAAGTTCCACTGTCATGCTAGTTCGTCCTCCTTCTTATGCTTCTTGTTCTTCTGCTTCTTCTTCGATACCTAATTCTTTTTTAATCCAATCATAGCCTTCTGCTTCTAAGCGTTGTGCAAGCTCTGCACCACCAGATTTTACAACACGTCCTTGCATCATTACGTGTACATGATCTGGAGTAATGTAGTTTAATAGACGTTGATAGTGTGTGATCATTAAGCAGCCAAAGCCTTCACCGCGCATTGCGTTAATGCCTTTTGATACTACTTTTAATGCATCAATATCAAGTCCAGAGTCAATTTCGTCTAAAATGGCAAATGTTGGTTTAATCATCATTAATTGAAGAATCTCATTACGTTTTTTCTCACCGCCAGAGAAACCTTCATTTAAATAACGTTGAGCCATATCTTCATGCATTTCTAGGAAATCCATATTTTTATCTAATTCACGAATAAATTTCATTAATGAAATTTCATCGCCTTCTTCACGACGTGCATTAATCGCCGAACGTAAGAAATCAGCATTTGTTACACCAGCAATTTCTGATGGATATTGCATTGCTAGGAATAAACCAGCTTGAGCACGCTCGTCCACTTCCATTTCAAGTACATCTTCGCCATCAAGCTCTACAGTACCTGAAGTGACTTCATATTTAGGATGACCCATAATTGCAGAAGCTAGTGTCGATTTACCAGTTCCGTTTGGCCCCATGATTGCGTGAATTTCATTTGTATTAATTGTAAGATTTACGCCTTTTAAAATCTCTTTCCCGTCGATCGCAACGTGAAGATCTTTAATAACTAAAGTTGACATGAAAATACCTCCATAGTGTTCAGTGAATGGGTCAACCATTCCTTAATTATTATCATTCTAATCTTAACTGAAAATCGTTCTCTATGCAAACCATTTCAATTACTTTCCCATTTCTCAAATAAAATATTGAAAAACAAAGGATTTATAAGCATTTTCAGATTATTACTAGTTCAGCTAGACAATGAGAATAGACTTTCTTCATTTTCAATGAAATATCCCTAATTGAGAATAGATTTCATCTAGCTACATAGTGAAAACCCCTTGGAAAGTGTTAATTGTAGCGGTTTTATGACAAATTTGCATAAACAACCATAACTATACTATAACCTATTTCATTAAAATGGAATCAATTAAAAACAAGATATTTTAAGCAAAGTTTCTTCTAGACTTCAATAACCAAATCCATCTCTCAAGATAACATAATATTCTAATTATTATTTTGACATTTACAATCATTTTTCATCTTAAATAATATATAATTAAGGTAAAATCAATCTTATTTTTAGATTAATAGAGGTGAATATTTGTGGAGTTACGTCAATTACGCTATTTTGTAGAGGTTGCTGAACGGGAGCATATTTCAGAGGCCGCGGAGCATCTTCATGTAGCCCAATCTGCCATCAGTCGGCAAATCGCAAACCTTGAAGATGAATTAGGCACGCCATTGTTCGAGCGCGTTGGTCGAAATGTGAAATTAACTCCCATTGGGAAAACATTTCTTGAGCATACCATTACAGCCTTAAAGGCCATTGATTTTGCGGCAAAGCAAGTAGAAGAATATTTGGATCCTGCCAAAGGTTCTATTAAAATTGGCTTTCCAACAAGTTTGGCTAGCTATGTTCTGCCTACTGTTATATCCGCCTTTAAACGAGAATATCCCGATTTACAATTCCAACTACGTCAAGGATCTTATCGATTTTTAATTGATGCGGTCAAAAACCGGGAGTTAAACCTAGCCTTTTTGGGACCATTACCCCCTAAGGACGAATCCATTCAGTCCACAATTCTGTTCACTGAGAACATCGCCGCACTACTACCCGCTAATCACCCATTAGCTAAAAGGGAAAGTATTCAGCTAGCAGAGTTGAAAAACGATTTATTTGTCTTATTTCCAGATGGCTATATATTACATAAAGTAGCTATGGATGCTTGCCGTGCTGCAGGCTTCTTACCAAATGTTATTTCAGAAGGTGAGGATTTGGATGCACTGAAAGGTTTAGTAGCTGCTGGTATAGGTGTTAGTCTATTACCTGAAAGCTCCTTATATGATTCAGCCGCTCGATTTACCGTCAAGGTTCCAATTGAATCACCCACAATACCTAGAACAGTTGGCATTATCTCACCCGTAAATCGAGAAATCGCACCATCTGAAGCAATCTTTTTAGATTTTGTGAAACATTTCTTTTCTCGTCTTTCCCAATTCCAATAAAAAGGCGATGTCAATAGCAGAGAAAGACTTTTTGACAAGGCGAGAGGTTGATTTCCGTTCCGCCAGCATCCTTTCCAAGGGGCATCCGATGAGCCGCTTCACTCACCGCGTTCGCTCCAGGTCTCCGCTGTGACGCTAATCCCTAAGAGTGACGCTGGCTCTACTCTAATCAACCATACTGCATTTTGTCTTTCTTACTAAACTTAAGGAACATAGCCTATTATTAGAGAAAGGATAGGCTATTATTTTCAATGTGAAGAAGTATTGGTCCCAACAGCCATCGATTAAATGAGTAATGAACACCATCATTTTATTTGTGCAACCTTTATCACTTTGCAGATGAGAGTGGCAGACTACTTGACTCCCGTAGGATAGCGTGACAGGGGGCAACTGCTTTTATTCTGCACAACAAGCGGAAAGCAAGTTTCCTAAAACGAAAAGCCCTTTTCACCTTTCACTTTCAATACTATGAAAAAAATCGCCTGAAAAGGCGATTTTTTTGCATGAATGCTATTCAATTGATTGCTCACTGATCCATTGTAAAGTTCTTGCACCTAAGCCTCCAGCACGCCATAGCACCACGTCATGATAGCTTCTTTTTTGTATATAGTTTACCCATTTCTCAAGTGTTTCTTGATCTGCATACCAAACCTCATGACTGACATTGTCATCATCTACATACGTAAAATAAACGGCCCCACTCCCCTTATCACGCTGCTTCACTGCATTCGTTTCAGCTAATAGTTGTTCAGCCTCAAGCTCTGTTAAAGCAACAATTTGACCTTCGGCTACCCAATCAAAGCCTCCTGTAGCAAAGGCAATCGCTAAATCCTGATTGGACTTCTTCACTTTTCTCACTAAATCATTGAGAAAAGAGTAAGTGGCCTTCGCACCTGGACCACTATGATAGCCATGAACATTATAGGCCATGACAGTATAGATTGGTCCATTTGGCAATTTCATATTAAATGGAAAACTTGGCTCTAGAACGACATGTAATGTCACATCCTTTTTTGAAAGAGCTTTGTACAGCTCTTTTAAAAAAAGAATGTAGTTTCGAAGGTCTTTCTGTGCTACCTTTTCATAATCAATCTCAATGCCACTCACTTGGTATTGATCGACTACTTGCAAAATATTATTGATATGCTTTTGCCTCGCAGAAGAATCCTGCACGAGTCTATGCAAAAGCGTACTGTCCTTTTGAACAGAAGGGGCATTATCTGTTACATAATCATTGATAAGCGTTAGGATTACAGGATGGGAATCATTAAATTGTTGCTGCGTTTGTTGTAGCATGTCAATCGCATTTTCAGTTAATAATAGTTCATCTTTGCTATTAAAATAAGCACCAAAAACCCGTATATCTTGTAATCCATCTAGAGAATTTTTCACATCCTCCATCGCAGATTTATTTTGCCATTCTGGTAACCAGATGGACAATCGAAGCTTCTCCTTGTCCTTTATTCCTACCTTTGCTTCAGCTGGTGGCTCTTTACTATTACTACAAGCAGTGATAAATAGTAGTGCTATACATATAAACAATACAAAGTTCTTCACTTGAATCAAATTTCACCCCGATTTAGAAGGTTTCAATAAAGAAATCCACAACATGATTAAACATGGTGATGGTTTTATGCTTCACCTTCTCAAAATTCGTATATTGGTTCGTAAATATGGTTTGATCTTTACTGTCTGTAATTAATATATCCTCTATCAATGTATCGTAAATATCATCTGCATACTGTTCATGTGAAGTATCCTTTTTACTGTACAATGCACCAAATCCAATTTGTGACCCTTGTAACAATGGATTTATTTGAACGGTCCCGGATAATACATTATCAACATCTATTTCTATTTTATCCTTATTCACGGTAATGTTAAATACTCTTTTTTTCGTTAAGTTTCTTGGGTATTCTTTGTCATTAATCCGTGACCCATTTTGTGTATCTTGATAGGAATAAACGGTCGCTTTGTTAAAGGCATATTCCTCTTCATTCCATTTTATTTCATTTAACTGAAAACGCTGCTTTTCAACAATTCCTGCTCCTGGTAATTTTTCGCTAATCACAATCTCATTATCTACTAATGCAACTCGCAAATAGCTATTCGTTTTTTCATCGTAATTAATATAGAAGGCTTGCTGACCCACAACATTTCCCTTAAAAGTAAAATGCGCCTGATAGTTTTCGGGTAAGGCTTCCTTAAAGAGAATTCTCCCTTCACTTGATGGTGCTGATGTTAACGTAACTTCATTGTTTTCAAATTCAGCAGCACCGTTCATTACATCCCACTTCTGTGCTAATGAAAGATCCCCTATTTTGAATTCAACATTTTGTTTACTAGCTTGACGGATTTTCATCATGACATGATTGGTTGACCAATAGGGGGAGACTTGCAAGCGATTTAAATTATACAAATCTGCCTCTCGATCATTATAGGCACCTAACTCTAAATTGAAGTGCATACGAAACTTGTCTTTAATTTCCTTATCATTGACATGCTGAACAAGTGGGTCCATATTGTTATACAGTGAGTTGGCATGCATAATTGCATAGGCTTTCGGCACTTCGCCAAACTCCTGTTGATAGATTTCCTCCATCAATGTGTAATCCTTGCGAATGCGTTTTTCCATCTCTAATCGTGTTTCACTTGGAATCATATATTGATTTCGAATAAAGTCCATTAAATAGTGGTTATAGTATTCTATCGTTGTTTTATTTGGTACATTATTTTCATCAATCACACCAAGAGACTGTCCCTTATCATTAAAAATATTAATATAGGTTAGCCTATATCCATTAGATCCTAGCTCCCAATAACCGCTTCGTTCCATTAGCTTTAAATCTTTAGGCTTTAAAAATTTATTGTCTCGCGTATCCATTTTATTAGCATACGTAAACATCGTCGCCTTATAATTTAATTTTTCCATAATATTTTGAGCAAAAATACTGGAGTCTGTTCGTCCATCCTCAAACGATAAATACAATGCTTTTTCTGGCAATGGTTTATCTTTTTGATAAAAATCTAAAATATCCTGTTGCGTAATGGTTTGATAACCTTGCTTTTCTAGCAATGTTAATTGTTCTTCTAAATTCTTTTTGGACACATATTTAGGTGAATCATTTCTACTCACACCGAAATAGGAAAGGGCAATAAAGCCCTCTTTATTGTTTAATAGTACCGTTTCAGCTGTTCGTTTCTCTGTTAAAAATACAGCTTTTATTAAAATAACAGCTAACAAAACTACAATGATTAATTGCACGATTGAACGGATGATTTTTCGACGATTTTTTTTTGCTGGCTGGAGTTCTATATTTCTCTCATTCATTCCTTCTCACCCATTTTTCTAATTTTTAACATCAAAAATCGGGATTTTCGTAATTTTTGCTTTTCCATTTTCTTTTCTTTCGCGAGAATGTCCTGAGGTGTCTCCCTTGTCCCCCATGTAGATTTCCAAAACGTCACCCAAGCAACTGGCATCTGCCAAAGCAAAATAAATTCATAATAGAGAACAAAGATAAAGCCAAATCCCCATAATTTACTTTTTCTAAAGAATAAATGAGCCAAACTCATTAGCATGGCCATTAGTAGTAAGCCAATTAAAAAAGTGGTTGGAAAAATACCATACATCAGTGGTACATAAATTAAGTTATAAACAACGACAATTGGTGCAGCAATCGGCACAATTAAACCAATAATGAAGAAAAGGAACATAAACGGTTCTTTTTTCCACATAAATAAAAATGCTCGTAATGATTCTCTTAGCCAAGAGCGTTTCCATCTCATTTGCTGTGATAAAAAAACTTTTGTGTCAGAGGGTACGATCGTTGAGCAAATGGCATTGTCCTGATAACCTGTTCGATGCGTTTTCAAAATATAGTTAGTCATACTGCGATCATCACCAAATGTCGCTGGCTGACCAAGAAATTTTTGATTGAGCCAGGCCTTTTCATTTTTTAAAATAAGCTCTTTTCGATAACATGCTAATGGCCCAGATAAGCAAGTAACCGTATCAAACCATGATTCAGCCGCTTTCATAATGCGGAAGGCGATATAATAACGGACCGTTTGTAATTTCGTTAGAGCATTCGTAAATTTATTTTCAACCTCAGTTCGGCCAGCTACACCGCCCATTTTAGGATCTTGAAATGGCTGTACTAAATTGCGGATTGCATGTGGCTCTAAAAAGCTATCTGAATCCACAAAAACAACTAAATCATGCTTTGCTTGATGAACACCAGCTACTAACGCTTCACGTTTCCCTCCATTTTGTGGCAGCTTATAAAACTGTAAGCGATCATTTGTCCTAAAACGCTGGCCCTCTTGATGAATAAGGTCAATCATGTCCTTTGCCTTTTCTTCCGTACGATCTGTTGAACAATCATCCACAACAATGACTTCTAATTTATCTACTGGATAATATTGATTGATACAGCTTGAAATTGTGCGATGAATCCATTCTTCCTCATTAAACACGGGGATAATAATCGATACACCTGGTTCAAACTTCGGATTGATTGGTACATTCTTATAGAAAATACCAAATATATATCTACTTAGTAGAAACGTAGCCGCAATAATACTATATAAATATAAAAATTTATTAAACCTAAAGTAAATCACACTTTCGGCTCGCATTAACATGACAATAAGTGATACAACCAATAAAAATAAACTGGCCATAAAAATAGAAATGCCCCAACGTTTTTTTGTCATATATTCATTCAAAGGCTGTAAAAATTCACAGGCAACGTAATACCGGATTTGTCCATCTATCTCTTTCGTAAAAAAACGTTTAACCTTAGCCTTTAACTTTACTTTAGCTTCATAGCCCTCAGGCATCGCTCCACCTGGTATTGTAAAATTCATTGTTAAAATTTCATCGATGAGTAAATGATGGGGCTGATTCGTGTAAACAAGGATACCTGTTACTGAAATATCCTCCGCATAGTATTTGTCTGAACTCACTTGACGTCGTGCTCGTTTAATTTGCACCTCAAAATGAGTTTCATAGCGCAAGCTTAGTTGTTGGAGCCGATAAATTTCATTCACATCGGCAGGATCAATTTCATCTTTCTGGTAGGATGCGCCACGCCGATTGACAAGGCTCCGTACATTTTCGGGATCAGGAATATTTGATAAAATCCGACGATCAGAGCGTGGTATGGTTAAAACCTCTTTTTTCGTTTTCATCATTCATTCACATCCCTATTTGAATCTTCTTCAATCCAAGTCGACATTTTACTAAAGCTGTAACCATCTTGTTGCAGCTTTTCAATGATGAGTGGCAGTGCTTCTACCGTATTAGTTCCATCTAAAATGTGCATGACAATGACCTTTCCTGGCCCGACCCTAGACATCACTCGATCATAAATGTCTTGTGCTGTATACTCTAAATTCCAATCAAAAGAAGCTATATCATACATAGCAATCGTTTTAATGCCCGCAGCAGTGATGATTTTGGCTGTTCGCTCATCCATTATGCCTTGTGCTGGTCTAAAATAGAGTAGAGGTGGCTCTTGTAGCGCATAGGTCAAAGCCCTATGTGCTTTTACTAAATCGTCCTGTAAATCTTCGGGTGTCATTTTCGTAACATCTAGATGGTAATAGGAGTGACTAGCTACCTCATGACCTTCCTCTACAATCATCTTTGCTAATTGTGGATTTTTCTCCACGCCACTACCGATCAAGAAAAAGGTGCTTTTGATTTCATATTTACGTAAAATATCCAACACTTCTTTTACTCTTTTTTCATGTGCCCAGTCATCAAAAGTAATCGCAATCTCCTTTTTAGTCGTCTCTTTCCGATAATATAAATTCGGCTTGACCTGCTCATAATTTAAATTGGGGCTAACAGCATCATAACCAGCTATCTCTTCTACAGACTTTGTTAAATAGCGCTCATCTAATAAATCACTTAAAGTAGTAAAGGTATACTCCCGTTCATTCGCTAATTGGGCTAATAAAGGAATGGCATCCATAATAGCAGGGTTAATGTATGTGTTGAGATGAATAATAGAGCCCCTATCAATATATTGGCCGATATAGTCGATCAATTCCTGAGCACTTTGCATTTTTCGATCAAGTGGATTAATAGATAATCCAATAACGGCCTTCATATTTAGTGCTGCTGCTGCTAAGCGCATATTATCGGTAACATCACCTGAGCGACTGCGAACAAATTGTGGTGTATAACCTAAATGCTCTTTAAAAATTTGATTGGTTAAAACGATTTCTTCATACGTTTGGTCATAATCTAAAGTTGATACATCTGGAAATGTCAATGTACCATTTTGCACCTCATGTCCCCTTTTTAATATTTCTTTAACAAGCTCTGGCTCCTGAGCAACACGCATCCCCTCTAGAAAAAAGGTTGCTTTCATATTCGATTCATCTAATTTTGTCAGTAGTAACTCCATCGTTTCATTATCTGCGAAGCCATTAAATGTTAAGGCAACCTTTGGCACAACTATATTGGCATGACTGATTAAGTCACTCATAGTACCATCAGATTTTTTGACGTCTATGGTAGAATCAACTGGGTGAATCGTTTCTTTAGGAGTAGATTGACAGCCTGCTAACAACAGTAGAATGAGCAGACCACATAGTTTAAGTTGTTTCATTTCCCATGAATTCTCCTTATAATTTGTAATAATTTTTATTTTTAAACAGAAAATGGGTATTTCGTGTATCAAAAATTAAAGAAGCCTGTTGGTCAATTAAAGAGTAATCAATATCTGAATGATTCGTTAAAATTAATACTGCGTCTGCCTGTTGGATTATTTCTACTGTTAGTAGGTCCGTCTTGACAAGAGCTTGCTCTACAGAAAAGGTTTCAATAAAAGGATCGATAATCTTTAACTGACACTGATTATCTAGTAGTTGTTGAATAACACGAAGTGCTGGAGATTCACGTGAATCATTTATATTGGGCTTATAAGTAACGCCAATGACAACAATGTTTGCCTTACACAGCTCTTTACTTTGTAGACGTAAGTAGTTTTCTAATCTGTTCACAACAAAATGAGGCATGGAATCATTGACTTTATCTGCCGCTTCAATTAGCGTTGCCGAGATCCCGTGTTGTTGTCCTGCCCACAATAAGTATTTAGGATCGACTGGAATACAATGCCCTCCTACTCCTGGTCCAGGTGTAAATGGCATAAAACCATATGGCTTTGTAGAAGCTGCATGAATGACTTCCCAAATATCGATATCCATTTTGTAGCAAATCTGACTTAACTCGTTGACAAGGGCAATATTAATTTGACGAAATGTATTTTCCAGCAATTTCTCCATCTCAGCCACTCTTGGGCTTGAAACAGGACAAACATTGGTATGAATGACTGTTTCATAAAAGATCTTTGATACTTCTAAGCATGCTGCAGTTATTCCACCAACCACTTTAGGCGTATTTGATACGGAAAAGTTGATATTTCCTGGATCCACACGTTCTGGTGAATAGGCTAAAAATAAATTTTGACCAATCACAAAACCATAGTTTTCTAAAATAGGCTGGACAATTTCTTCTGTTGTCCCAGGATACGTTGTACTTTCAAGAATAACTAACCCATTCGTCTTTATATATTGTCCGATGGTATGTGTTGCCTCTTTTATATATGAAATATCGGGAGTTCCTTCTGCAGAAGTAGGTGTAGGCACACAAATCATAACGACATCCACTTGTGAAAGCTTAGAAAAATCATTCGTTGGCTCAAATTGATTACTCTTTAGCATTTGCTGTATATTTTCTTTAGGTAGATCAGCGATATAGCTATGACCATTTTGTAACTGCATGATTTTATCTTGGTTTTTATCAAAGCCTATCACCTGAAACCCACTTCGAACCATTTCCACTGCAAATGGTAACCCTACATAGCCAAGCCCAATAACCCCAATTGTAGCTTTTTTTGTGTGGATTTTTTTTAATAAAGCTTTGCTTAATGATGTCGTTTCAATTGTCATAAAAAATTACTCCTTTATCTAATCTAGTAGTCCATTGTCATCGTTCTTTTCGTTACAGCTTCATTTGACCATAGTTATTCATGGCAAGCATTTTGCAAAGTAATTTGTCACTTCTCATCATCGTACTGTACAGACTCCTTTCATCGCTACATACTTACGTATGATTTTTCTAGTCAAAATAGATTAAAAAAATAAATTTAACTCAAAAAAACTTCATCAACATTTATATAGTACTAATTATAACTAAACAATTTCTAAACAATTATAAAATATACTCATAAACACCTATATTTTATGAAATCTAATAATATTTGTGCAATAATGTTCATCCTATTTAACAAATAATTTCAGAATTACTTTCTAACTCTAAAATAATTTGATTAAAAACAACACTGATTGATGTTAATAGTTGATAAATCAACTTTTTAATAATTGCAATAAAAATAACCCCCAAGTATCATTAATGAGCGATACTTGAGGGGGCTAATAAAAAAGTAAGTGAGTTAGATCACTCACTTACCCTTTTAATTATTGTACTGGTACTACTGCACCTTTCCATTCTTCTAAAATGAAGTCTTGGATTTCTTTAGAAGTTAATACTTCTAATAATTTTTTAATTTCTGGTCTTGTTTCGTCGCCTGCACGTACTGCGATAATATTCACATATGGAGATTCTTTGTCTTCAAGAGAAATAGCATCTTCGATTGGATTTAAACCATTATCGATCGCAAAGTTAGAGTTGATAAGTACTGCATCGCCCTCATCATTTTCATACATTTGTACAAGCATTTCTGGTGCAGTATTCGCATCGAATTTAAAGTTTTTAGGATTTTCTTCAATATCCTTTATTTCTGCTGCCGTTTTATCAATACCTTCTTTTAATTTAATTAAGCCTTTAGCTTCCAGTAATGATAGCATACGACCGTGGTCTGATACTGAGTTAGAAAGTAAGATTGTTGCGCCTTCAGGCAGATCTTCTAAAGTTTTATATTTTTTTGAGTAAATACCGATTGGTTCAATATGAACGCCACCAGCATTCACGAAATCATAGCCATTATCTTTAATTTGTAACTCCAAGTATGGAATATGTTGGAAATAGTTTGCATCAAGTGTTTTTGAATCTAGATCTTGGTTTGGAAGAACATAATCTGTATAAGTTTCAATTTCAAGGTCGATGCCTTCTTTAGCTAAAATTGGTTTTGCTTTATCTAGGATGACTGCGTGTGGTGTATTAGAAGCACCTACTTTTAATGTTACATTGTCTTTACTATCTGTTTGATCAGATGCTGAATTGGCATCTTCCTTTTTATCTGTACCACAAGCTGCTAATGCTAGTACAAGTATAGATAAAAATAATCCTGCTAATAACTTTTTCATTTATGACACTCCCTTTTATTTGTTTCAAATATGTTAGCGGTTAGAACCGGAATAACCTCTTTTAGTCTTACTAACGTTTATCAATCTTCACCGTTATGAGATCACCAATCCATTGAATGATAAATACAACTACTAAGATCAAAATAGTTGCCATTAATGTCACATCTTGGCGATTTCGTTGGAAGCCGTCTAGGAAAGCTAAGTTACCAAGACCACCTGCACCGATAATCCCTGCCATTGCAGTATAACCAACGAGGGCAACAGCCGTTACAGTAATTCCTGAAATTAGTGCTGGTAAAGATTCAGGGATCAGTACTTTCCAAATAATTGTGGATGTTTTTGCCCCCATTGAACGGGCTGCTTCAATGACACCTTTATCTATTTCACGTAACGCAATCAATACCATACGAGCGTAGAACGGGGCTGCACCGATAATTAGAGCAGGTAATGCCGCATTTGCTCCCCGAATCGTACCAAGTAAGAATTTCGTAAATGGAATTAATAAAATAATTAACACGATAAATGGGATGGAGCGGAAAATATTAACGATTGAACCCGTTAAAAAGTTAACCATTTTATTAGCCCATAGCTGATTAGGGCTTGTTAAAAATAGAACGATCCCAATGACTAACCCAAGAATAAATGTGACAACTGTAGAAATTGCCGTCATGTACAATGTTTCATACATAGCTTGCCACATATTTTCCCAGTCTACGTTTGGAAAAAGATTAGTTAGCATTTGCGATCACCTCCGTTTGTACTTCGACTGTATTTAAATAACGAAGGGCTTCAGCCACATTTGTCTTCGAGCCATCAATTTGCACAATCAGTGTACCGTATGCACCGTTTTTCGTTTGCGAAATATTACCATGAACAATGCTTACTTCTACATCAAATTGTTTCACAAGATGTGAGATAACCGGCTGCTCGGTCTTTTCACCAACAAAAATCAGTTTAACAAGTTGTCCAGTTGGATAATTTGTTTTGATTTGTGCCACCGTATCCTGTGTTTCCTTTGTATCTGTAATCTGAGATACGAATTTTTTAGTGATAGCCGCTTGTGGTGCTTGGAAAACTTGCAATACCTCACCACGTTCCACTATTTCGCCTGCCTCCATGACCGCTACACGATGACAAATTTTGCGGATGACATGCATTTCATGGGTAATCAAAACGATTGTTAGGCCTAAACGTTCATTGATATCAACGAGTAAATCAAGAATGGCATCCGTCGTTTCAGGATCGAGTGCGGAAGTCGCCTCATCACATAGTAAAACCTCTGGATTATTCGCTAATGCACGGGCAATCCCTACACGCTGCTTTTGTCCACCAGAAAGCTGGGATGGATATGCCCTGTCACGTCCCTCTAGACCAACAAGTGCAATTAATTCCTTCACTCGTGCTTCACGTTGAGCCTTTGAAACACCTGCTATTTCTAGTGGAAATGCAATATTTTCGGCAACTGTTCTAGACCAAAGTAAATTGAAATGTTGGAAAATCATACTTACCTTTTGTCTAGCTGCTCTAAGCTTTTGCCCTTTAATCGATGAAAACTCTTGACTGTTCACCGTTACTGTTCCTGTTGTCGGTTTCTCTAAACCGTTTAATAAACGAATCATGGTACTTTTACCAGCGCCACTATAGCCGATAATGCCAAAAATTTCACCTTTATTGATGGTAAGGTTGACGTCTTTGACTGCCGTTAATTCGCCATTTGCTGTTTTGTACTTCTTCGTAATATTTTGAAGCTGGATCATAGCGAATACTCCTTTTCTCATATAGAAAACCCCTTCACTCACAGACAAGTAGAAGGGGTCACGTATAATAACGTTAAACCGTTCTCTCATCTTTCAAAGAAAAATCTTTGAGTGATTTGGCACCTTTTCACTTTGTGATGGTTGCCGGGCTTCATAGGGCACTTCCCTCCGCCACTCTTTATAAGAGTTCGATATATTTAATGTTTTAGTAATATATTTGATACTTTACCACGCTAGTAAAGTTCAGTCAATTGATTTTTTTAACAATTCGTATAAAAATGGTACGGATTGAAAAGCATAAATCTTATCTGTCACTTTTCCGCCATCACTAACAAGTAAACACGGAACACTTTCAATTTGGTGCTCAACAGCAACATGCTCTAAAAAATTTATATTCGCTTTACCTATTGGTAGCTGTGGCAGTAATTGTTCAATAATGGCCATCATTTTAGATGCCACTGCACACGTTCCACACATCGGTGTATATAAATAAAATGCAGCTTTCTGTCCAGACTGTTTAGCCGTTTCCCACTGCTCTTTTGACCATTCTTCCATTTCCTCACGCAACCTTACAAAATATATTCATTATGGATTGAAAAATGTGCACGCAGTAATATCATCGCTAACACTTTTCTTGGTGTCGTCTCTACTTCCTTATAGGTTGGCATTGTACGTAAATGCTCTGCCTCTGGATAATGTCTGTCCATTAATGCACGTAGCTTATCGCCTGAAGTATCTGCATCAAAAAAAGTAAATAGCTCACAGCTCTCATAGGGATCAAGCAGCTCTTCTAATTGATGCACACCAATTGTACCATTCGTACATAGTATTGTAACATTCTCATTTAAAATTGGCTCAATTTGTAGCTTATCTGAGCGTCCTTCTACTATTAAGCATTTTCCCTCGAACATTACGCCACCTCCATTTAGACATACCCACTTATAAGTCATTATATAACAAAAAACGCCGGTAGTTTCCGACGTTTTTCGATTATAGCTTGTCTTATTCAGCGATCATTTCTTCGTATTGCTCTGCTGTCATTAGTTTTTCAACTTCTGATGCATCAGCAGGCTCCACAACGATCATCCATGCTTTTTCATATGGTGATTCATTAACGAATTCTGGGCTATCTTCTAAATCTGCATTTACTTCAACTACAGTACCTGAGATTGGTGCATACAATTCAGAAACAGTTTTAACTGATTCTACGCTACCGAATGGATCATCTGTTTTGATTTCGTCGCCAACTTGTGGAAGCTCAACGAAAACGATATCTCCTAATTCAGATTGTGCGAAGTGAGTAATACCAATACGTACTTTTCCATCTTCTGTTTTTACCCATTCATGTTCTTCAGAATAACGTAAGTCTTTAGGTGTGCTCATGCAAAAAACCCCTCCATAAATATGTAATATATTCACTTTCAGTGTGCCATACTTCTCCTATAAAAACAAGATTCAATTACGTGCCAGCTTAATTGCAGTCCACAATTTTTTCAAGTTACTTGAAATACATCTCTGTTAAAAATTTGTGACATCTGCCAGTGACTTTATCTCGGTTAGAAGAGTCGTTCGATCCTGTTTAAATACGGCTATTTCCAAGTTTGCTCAAAATCTGATTCTTTAAACCCTAGCGTTACTTTTTGGCCATCCGTTACGATTGGACGTTTGATTAACATCCCATCAGAAGCAAGTAGCTCCAGCTGCTCATCTTCAGTCATTTCCGCTAGCTTGTCCTTTAAACCAAGCTCACGATATTTCATACCCGATGTATTAAAAAATTTCTTCAAAGGCAGTCCACTGGCTTGCCAAATGGCTGTTATTTCATCCTTTGTTGGCGATTGCTCTACAATGTGTACCTCTTCATAGGAAACCTCATGATCATTTAACCACTTTTGTGCTTTTTTACATGTCGTACATTTCGGATAATGGATAAATTGAATCGTCATTAAAATGCTCCTCTACTGTCTTTTTCTGTAGTATACCATCATAATTGTTTCGAATGGTGGAACTTCTCTCATTTTCGTAAGCCTATCCATCCGTTTTGCTGTTCTATTCATCACTTTCTCCATTTTATCCGTCAATCTAGCTGTTCTATCCGTCAGTTTCACGCTTCTATCCATCTCTCATAAAAAAACCTAGCTATCCTCTTACAGATAGCTAAGTGAAAGTGTATGCTATTAAACAATATATTTTTCAGCTTCGATTAGTTTAACAGAAGCTTCACGTTTCTTCGCAATTAAGTTATAAGGATTATTGCGTGTTAATTTACGAAGTGCAGATAATGTCATACGTGCTGCATCGCCATCTGCTGAAGCAAGAATTGTGTCTTTTGCTTCTTTTTCGATTTCTGTGAATGCTTCTTGGCAGAAGATTTGCGTGTATAGCAATTTCTGCTGTGCTTTTTCAGCGCCATCACGAGCAATTGCCTTTTCTGTACGTAAGACAGCTGACTCCATTGCAAATAATTGGTTAGCGATATTAGCAATATTCACTAATACCTCTTGCTCCTGATCAAGCTTCGCACCAAAGCGTTGTGCTGCTAAGCCTGCAGCTAATACAGCAATCTTCTTAGCATTTTTCACTAAATATTTTTCTTGTGCTAGTGGCTCTGTACCGATATCTTCTGGCATTAACATTAGCAGCTCTTGCTGTAAATTTTGAGCAACTTGTAATAAAGGAAGCTCGCCTTTTAGCGCCTTTTTCATAAATGTGCCAGGGACAATCATGCGGTTAATTTCATTTGTACCTTCAAAAATTCGATTAATACGAGAATCACGGTAAATACGCTCTACCTCATATTCAGCCATAAAGCCATAACCGCCATGTAATTGTACGGCTTCATCTGCAATATAATCTAATGTTTCCGACCCAAATACTTTCGCAATAGAGCATTCAATTGCATACTCAGCAATAGCACCTGCAATTACTTTTCCTTGCTTTTGCTCTTCAAGGCTTAACTGGCTTAAACGATCCTCAAATAGACCAACAGTACGATAGTTTAATGATTCGGACGCGTACAATTGAGAAGCCATTGTTGACAATTTCTCTTTTGTTAGATTGAAATCAGAAAGCTTTGTTTTAAATTGCTGACGTTGGTTTGTATACTGGATAGCTAACTCCAATGCACGTTTAGAGCCACCAATTGTGCCCACACCAAGCTTATAACGACCAATATTTAAAATGTTGAAGGCAATGACATGCCCACGACCAATTTCACCTAATAGATTTTCTACAGGTACTTCCGCATCTTCTAATACTAATGTACGAGTTGACGATGATTTAATCCCCATTTTCTTCTCTTCCGGGCCTACTGAAACGCCATTGTAGGCACGTTCTACGATAAAGGCAGAGAATTTATCACCATCAATTTTTGCATAAACAACAAATACGTCAGCAAAGCCTGCATTTGTAATCCATTGCTTCTCACCATTTAAAATATAATGTGTGCCTGCCTCATTTAATTTCGCAGTCGTTTTTGCCCCTAGAGCATCTGAACCTGAGCCTGGCTCTGTTAATGCGTATGCTGCGATTAATTCACCTGAAGCAAGCTTAGGTAAATATTTTTTCTTTTGATCTTCATTACCAAATAGAACGATTGGTAGTGAACCAATCCCAACATGTGCACCATGTGTGATGGAAAAACCACCTGCAACAGACATTTTCTCAGCAATTAAAGCTGAAGAAACTTTGTCTAGTCCAAGCCCTTCATATTCTTCTGGCACATCTGCTCCAAGCAAACCTAATTCGCCTGCACTTTTTAGGAGACGCACTGAATGCTCAAATTCATGGTGCTCTAAATTTTCAACTACTGGTAAAACTTCATTTGCTACATATTCCTCTGTTGTTTTAGCAATCATCTTATGCTCGTCAGTGAAATCTTCTGGTGTAAATACACGATTTAATTCCACATCTTCAATTAGAAATCCGCCGCCTTTAATGAAATCAGTTGTTTTTTCAGTCATGATAAATTCCTCCCAATATATCTATTTTGATTGTTTAATCCCCAAATGAACATGTATAGAAAAGCTTGATGTGAACATGTTCGGAGGCAACCGTAAACCGTACACCTCAAGCTGATCTAGAAAATTTTATAAAATTTCAAATACACCAGCAGCACCCATGCCGCCGCCAATACACATTGTCACCACGCCATATTTCTTCCCTTGACGCTTCAATTCATGAATAAGCTTTAACGTTAAAATAGCTCCTGTAGCACCTAGAGGGTGACCTAATGCAATTGCTCCACCATTGACATTGACTTTTTCTTGGTCGATGCCTAAATGACGTACTACCTGTAATGATTGAGAAGCAAATGCTTCATTGATTTCCCATAAATCAATGTCATCTATGGATAAACCTGCAATTTCTAACGCTTTAGGTACTGCCACAATCGGACCAATTCCCATTACTTCAGGAGGCACACCACCAACTGCAAAGCCTAGGAATTTTGCCATTGGTGTCAGTCCTTGCTGTTCGGCCTCCTCACGATCCATCACTAGTACAGTTGCTGCACCATCAGAAGTTTGAGAGGCATTACCAGCCGTTACACTGCCCTTTACATGGAAAGCTGGACGCAATTTTGCTAAGCCTTCAACTGATGTACCTGGTCGTACACCTTCATCCATACTAAATGTAAATTTTTTTACTTGTGGTTTATTGTGATCGTCTACGTAATGCTGTTCCACTTCGATTGGTACAATTTCATCATTGAATTTGCCTTCTTTAATCGCCTTTTCAGCAAGAACATGCGAGCGAACTGCAAAAGCATCTTGATCTTCACGACTAACATTGTACTGGCGAGCCACTTCCTCAGCCGTATGCCCCATACCCATATAATATTGCGGAGCCGTTTCAGCTAATGTCGGATTTAAGCGTGGTGTATTCCCCACCATCGGCACCATACTCATAGACTCGACACCGCCAGCTAGAATCACCTTTGAATGACCTAGCATAATTCGTTCTGCTGCATACGCAATTGCCTGTAAACCTGATGAACAAAATCTATTAATCGTTAGCGCAGGAGTTGTATCTGGTAATCCTGCTAGTGCCCCAATACTACGTGCTACATTCATCCCTTGCTCTGCTTCAGGCATCGCACAGCCTAAAATTAAATCATCAATCGGTCCTTCATAGCCCGCTCTTTTCAATGTTTCTTTGACTACAACAGCACCAAAATCATCTGGTCTTACTGTTGCTAAAGAACCTTTTTTTGCTTTTCCAATTGGAGTTCGTGCTCCTGCTACAATAACGGCTTCACGCATCGTATTAATCCCCCTTTGTTTCATATGCAAGATTGATCTATTTTGTCAATTAGTTACGAAGTGGTTTACCTTTTAACAGCATGTGTTGCATTCTTTGCTGAGAAAGTGGATCAGCAACAAGGCTAAGGAAAGCCTCACGCTCTAAGTTCAATAGATACTGTTCGTCAACTAATGTACCGTACGGAACCTTACCACCCGCAATGACATAAGCTAATTTTTTAGCAATTTTTAAATCATGTTCGCTAATAAAGCCTGACTCAAACATGCCTTGCGCACCGATGAGTAATGTTCCGTAGCCTGATGCACCGACCACTGGCACTTTTGTTGGTACAGGTGGTTGATAGCCCGCTTCGTAAAGCGCTAATGCAGCCTGCTTCGCATCATATAATTGATGGTCTGGGTTAACAGAAATACCATCTGCAAAGTTTAAGAAGTTATTTTCACGTGCTTCCTCACCAGAAGTTGAAACCTTCGCCATTGCAATTGTTTCAAATACTTTATTAGCAATATGTTGATAGTCTACATCTACGCCGTTCGGTAAGCCCTTTAGGAATTTTTGATAAAGCGCTTTATTACCACCGCCGCCTGGAATTAAACCAACGCCAACTTCCACTAAGCCCATATACGTTTCCATCGTTGCTTGAATATGTGCAGCTGGTAAGCAAACCTCTGCTCCTCCACCCAATGTCATGGCAAAAGGTGCTGCCACAACAGGCTTACGTGAATATTTGATTTTTTGCATAGCATCTTGGAATGCCTTAATCACGAAATCTAGCTCAAAAATATTATCATCCTGTGCTTCTACTAAAATCATCCCTAGATTTGCACCTACACAGAAGTTTTTCCCTTGATTGCCGATTACTAAGCCCTTATAGTTAGCCTCTACTTCATCAACCGCAAAGTTAATCATTTGGATAATATCTAAACCGATTGCGTTCGATTGTGAATGGAACTCAAGCAGTGCAACTCCATCACCTAAATCTATTAAACTAGCACCTGTGTTTGATTTAATAACACCATGCTTTTTCTTATAGCGTTTTAAGTTAATCTCTTTTTCATTGACTGGAACTTTCACATATTGCGAACCATCATAGTAAGCTAAATCGCCATCTAATTCAGAATAAAATGTCTCAAAGCCATTCGCTAACATCTCTTTGACAAATGCAGGGACTTCTCGACCTTCAGCCTCCATTTTTGCTACAGATTCTTGTACACCAATAGCATCCCAAATTTCAAATGGTCCTTGTTGCCAGCCGAAGCCCCATTTCATAGCATTATCAATGGCTACAACATCATCTGCAATTTCACCGTGTAGCTGTGCTGAGTAAATTAATGTTGGAGCAAAGATCCCCCACAATAACTCACCTGTACGATCCTTTGCATAGGTTAATGCCTTCACTTTATTAGCTAACCCACGTGTTTGTTTCGCCATTTCAATAGAAGCTGTTTTTAACTTTTTCGCTGGACTATACGATAATGTTGTTGGATCAATCTCAAGTATCTCTTTTCCTTGTTTTAAGAAGAAACCTTGACCCGATTTTGCACCTAACCAGCCGTTTTCAACCATTTTTTGTAAAAATTCGGGTACTGCAAATACTTGCTGTTCCTCACCTGTTGTTTGGTCGTAAACATTTTTTGCTACATGAATAAATGTATCTAAACCAACAACGTCTAGTGTACGGAAAGTTGCAGATTTTGGACGACCAATAAGTGGACCTGTTACAGAGTCTACTTCACCAACTGAATAACCACCTTTTAACATTTCCTGTAATGTGATCAGTAAACCATATGTTCCAATGCGGTTTGCAATAAAGTTTGGTGTGTCCTTCGCCAGTACAACACCTTTACCAAGCACATCTTCCCCAAATGTTTTCATGAAACTAACTACTTCAGGAGCAGTTGTATTAGCAGGAATCACCTCTAGTAATTTTAAATAGCGAGGTGGGTTGAAAAAGTGTGTGCCAAGGAAATGCTTTTTAAAATCATCTGAACGTCCCTCTGCCATAGCATCAATACTAATACCAGATGTGTTTGAACTAATGATTGTTCCCTGTGTACGAACAGCATCAATTTTTTCATAGAGACTTTGTTTAATTGGTAAATTTTCCACAACAACTTCGATAATCCAATCTACATCTTTTAGTTTCCCTAGATCATCTTCAAAGTTGCCAACCGTTAGTAGTGATAAATTTTTCTTAGAAGTAAGTGGTGCTGGCTTTTGCTTTAATAACTTTTGCAAAGCTCCGTTTACAATACGATTTCTTACAGCTGGATGCGCTAAAGAAAGACCCTTTGCTTCTTCCTCTTGCGTCAGTTCCTTCGGTGCGATATCCAATAGTAATGTTGGTATACCGATGTTTGCTAAATGTGCTGCAATTCCAGAGCCCATCACCCCAGAACCTAGAACAGCTGCTTTTTTAATGTTGTAAGTCACAAGCAATTCCCCCTTATTCTCCCATTGAATGAATAGCCATTCATTTTTTGGCCAAAAAAATATCAAGTGTACCTTAGTGGATTTTTGTCTTGTTGTTGGATGAGATTCACTCCATTCAACCAAGCACTACTAAGGTTTATCTCCGTTCCCATTACAACTCTTAATGAATGAAGATAAAACTACTTTTCTGTTTTTAGTGTAGATTATTTTGTCTAATTTAGCAATCTTTTTTCAAGAATTATTTTTGCAATATACATCTTTTTTTGTTCTTTACGAGCTAAAAGCAGACAATATGTAGCGATCAAAACAGCCAAACAGAAAACTTTCAGGTTGAGAGAAAAATGTGTAGAATGAAAAGCAAGGAGAGTGAATACTGATGAAAACAATTACTACTGCAGAACAATTTAATGAACTAATCGCTGGTGACCAAAAAGTGCTAGTGAAATTTTACGCTGGCTGGTGCCCAGATTGCACACGCATGAATATGTTCATCGATCCAATCATTGAAGAGTACAACCAATATGATTGGTATGAGCTAAATCGTGATGAGCTTCCAGAAATCGCTGACAAATATGATGTTATGGGAATCCCAAGCTTATTGATTTTCCAAAACGGTGAAAAACTTGCACACTTACACAGTGCCAATGCCAAAACACCTCAGCAAGTAACAGAATTTTTAGCTGCACAATAATAATGAAAAAAGAGCTGCATTTCTTCTTGAAATGCAGCTCTTTTTGGAAGGGAAACATGATGCACCAACAATTGGCTTTATATGGAACATCACAATATGATGCATCCATTGCACCAAGCTATCGAAATTCTGCCTGTGGGCCCACTACGATTTACGTCATTTTAAACTATTTGAACAGTTCAGCTCCTTCTATTAATAAGCTTTATCAACAGCTTGGTGGCACAAAAATTGGTTTGTTTAAATGGCGACTGATTCACAACCTCCGCGAACTGCAACCCACCTGGGATATTCGAACTTGTTCACTAAAAGAAGCTTTACAAGAAATTGACGCAGGTCGCCCTGTTGCTATGCGTTTTGACCGCTATTTTAGCCTACAGTGGCAGAATAAAAAATCAACATTTGCCTACCATTGGGTACCGCTTATTGGCTATACCATAAAAAATGATACGTTATCGTTAATATTTCATGATAATGGTGGGCCACAACGTGACAGTCAAATTCGGCAGGCTCTCTACAAAGACAATGACAAAGTATTATCGTTCGTTAAAATAACACCTCAGTAGGGCAAATAATGAAACGTCCTTATTTGCTCTCTCCACTCATTTCTCATAAAAAAACAGAGCATATTGCTATACTCTGTGATGATCCATTAAATAAGGGAATATAATGAGCGTGCATGCTTTGCAATTAGCGTGTAGCCACTCTCTTCTATCTCTTTAAAAATTTGCGGTTCATAGTTTGGTAACATAAGGCTTGTAAAATCGGCATCAATTGGAACATTCGTTTGAATTGTTGCAAGCTCATGGGATAATTTCAGCATGTCCAAATTCTCTTGAATTTTTGTCCGTTGCCCTGGCTTTAATTCACCGAGCGACGCTAAAATTTTGTCAATCGAGCCATATGTTTGGATTAACGTTAGTGCTTGCTTAGGACCAATCCCCTTCACACCTGGATAGCCATCACTTGTATCACCCATAAAGGCTTTAACCTGTGCAAACTGTGTTGGTTCAATACTATATTCTTCTTTAAAGCGAGCATGTGTATAAATATCGTATTCTGTGTAGCCTTTTTTCATAAAAGCAATTTCTGTAGATGGTCTTAAAAGCTGAAGCAAGTCTTTATCACCACTAATGACAGTAATATCTGCCTGTTCCTGCCATTTGGTAATCATCGAGCCAATTAAATCATCAGCCTCCATGCCCTTCACTCCGAAATTTTGCCAGCCAATTTGCTGTGATAAATTTTTCGCCATATCAAATTGAGGGAGCATTTCCTCTGGTGGTGCTGGGCGATTCGCTTTATAGCCATCATATAAATCATTGCGGAATGTATGTGCCCCCATATCCCAGCAAACAGCCATATGCGTTGGCTTCATGATCGATTGTGCCGTTAACACATGTCGCACAAATCCTTGGGCTCCATTAGTCGGTGTTCCATCTGCCAGACGAATAAAATGCCCCATTGCAGCGGAAGCGAAAAATGACCGGAATAACAGTGCCATCCCGTCAATAATCAATAGTTTTGGTTTTGTTGTCATGCTATATTTCCTCTCTATTACAATACAAAGTTTGTATCTATTATTGTTTTCTACTTAAACATTATAGCAAACTTTCAATAATCAGCATTGTTAATACACGGAAATACGCTTACTTTACAACATAACCTTCCCTTTTTTCGAGATGCGATTGCGGTGATCCAGTTGAATCCCTGTTAACCATTGTAAAAAAGCTGTCACTCCAATCTTAACAGTTTCTGGACGCAGCACTCCTTCCTTCGGGTCGGCGTAAACAAAATCAATATGACGAACCCCTTCATTTTCACCAATTAGTTTAAGAATATCAAACAATTCATAGGCCGTTAAACCACCTGGTGTTGCTGCCGGAACATCGCGCGCAAACATAATATCAAGAGCATCTAAATCAACGGAAACATAAATGCGATCTACCTCATACATAAGCTGACGTAGCATTTCGCGGATTGTGAGCTGAATACCATCACGTCGCATTTGCTTTAACGTAATCATATGAATCCCTTGCTCTCTTGCATAATGAATCATTTCAGGAGAATTAAAAAAGCCATGCAGACCGACATTATACACATGTTTCCCCTCCACAACCCCTGCTGCCATTAACTGATGGATTGGCGAATCTTGCGCTAAACCAACCTCCTCTTGATTTCTTGCATCTAGATGCGTATCAATTTGAATAATGCCAATCCGATCTTGTGGAAAAGCATTCTTTATGCCTTTTAGTGAGCATGCTGTAATGGCATGATCGCCTCCAATCAAACAAGTAAAGCTTTTTTGAAAGGCGATACTTAAATTTTCCGCCGCCGCCTCGATGGCCGATTCTGAAAGCATTCTATCTTGTTCATGAATCGCCACATCTCCTATATCAACGACTGATAGCGCACGTAAATTTATCTGCTCATCTAAATTATACGATTGAAAGCTTGGCCAAGCTTTCCGAAATGCTGTTGGGTATTGCGCTTTTGTTGAGGCTCCACTGGCATACGATAAATGAGCACCATATACGACAATATCCACATCATTCGGGTTCGGATTTAGCTGCTGCTTTATCCATTGATGCATCGCTGATCCATTTTCTTGCTTCCATTGGCATTCTGGTTGTATAAACATATTCATCTACCACCTTTATATCTTTTCTATTCAAGTTAAATTGACCTATACGAACTTACGCTCTCCCTAAAAAGTCTTAACATATATCCTCTATAGTAATAGTACCATTCGTACATTCAACTTCGTCACTGTTTTTCTTTTTTCCTCTTTTCTTTTAAATTTTCTCCTTATACAACAAAAGAGCAAACTAGAAATCAGTTTGCTCTGCCCATTTTATATGAATAAATATTTGTTTTTCGTCCCGAGTTGGTGTCTTTCACGAGAGTTACCACTATTTTAGAACGCTTGCTCTTCTTTATAAGCGGCTTTCTCACCTCGAGAGCTATTGGACCACTTTCATGAGCAAGCTACCCTTCGTAAAGAAGATGTGAACCCCAACTTTGTTTCCAAAAATTCTCTACTTTTAATAAAAGCACTCGAATCCTCTACTTCTGCTGTTTAGAACGACTTTCACAAAGTTCTGCTACTTCATACATGGAGTAACTTTGAAAATCATATTGACTGCGCAAGGTCTGAAAATAACTTAATAGCTCTTCTAGCATAGCTAAATTTTTATCAAGATGTTTGCCAAAATTATGAGGATGCCACCATAAATGATAAAATGCTTGTGCCTGAGCAGCTTCGAGCATGCCTTCCTTTATGCGATTTACTTTTAAACCCTCGAATACACGTAACGGACTACAATAAGGTCTTAAAAAGGCACTTGATCGAATATTTATTAGTTGGTCCTCTTGCATATCCTCCAGTGTAGCCATATGATGACCAGTTAGATTCCAATAGCTATCTAGCCACTTTTTGGCACCCAAAAGTCTCCCCTTTTTCGTAAACTTTTGGGCATCATACAGAACATGATTTTCGGTACCTCTGTAGCAAACATAGCCCGCTTCTAAACATGCTGCTAAATAATCTTTGTTTACTTGATTACGGGGAAAGACTATGGATTTCATCGGAGCAACATACCCCTCACTAATCGTTTTTGTCGCATGTAAGTCTGCGCAAAAGGCTGCTTCTGTTTGACCATTCTCTAAGCAATAGAAATGAGAAAAGGTATGACTTCCTATTTCCTGATGTGGTGTACGTTTAATCTCCTCAATTAATGATTTCCCAAAATGCAAGAGATCCTCTTGTTCATTTTCGCCTACTTTTGCTAGCTGGCTATGCGCCGCAAAGCGCATGTTATCATATTTCACAGGGATACCTCGTAAATAATGAGCCATTTCTGCCTTTGATTCTGCAAACAATAATCCGACTGTAGCCCAAGTCGCATGTATGTCATATTGCTCAAATAACGCTAGTATCCTGGGCAAGGCTTTCCGTACACCATAAAGGTTCTTATTATATTGTCCATATCGAAATACATCATGGACACCCCAATTCAGCTCAAAATCTAATGAAATAACGAGACCCCCACCATTCATGTAACTACTTCCTCCATTTTTGCACACCTAGTAACAGTGCACGTATTTTGGATTGAGTAATATAGCCTGAGTAAACATGGACAAGCTTGCCTCCAAAGCTTAATTTAAAGGCTCGTACATTTCGATTGTCCGTTAACTCACCCATATCATATAAAACAAACCCTTGTGCTTTTAGATGCAGTAGGTTATGCCAGATTAAAAAACGATTAGCATAACGGATTGGGCGTTTTAAATGAGCAGGCATAGCTGATGCATGACAAGTTGCCACATAATAGGACATCGCTTTTTTCTCATGTACAATATCTAATCGATAGCACAATGTTTGTCCACAAATACTTTGGATCTCAGATAATAATAATGCCCCCTGTTCGTTGAGGAGCATAATAGTTTCCATTTGCGACTTGCCAATCGCTTCAAGCTTTTTTCTTTTTGCAAAATGATTATAAAATTGCTGAAAGGCTCGTAAGTTCTCCAGGGATGGCTCTTTATACAAAATGACTTGATAAGATTCCTTTTGGGCACGTCGTAAAATTTTGCGATTGCCTTCAGAAAGCGCTAAATACAATGATAGCTCATGTTCTTGCAAATGAATGTGAATCGTTTCACTTTTTACAAGCTTTCGACTAGGTACCAATGAATGTGTATACCCTACGACTTTCATTGATTTTCGAAAATTCGCTGGTTTTTCTAAAAAATAAAAATGCTGCATTGCGATATTCCATCGCTTACTTTTAATGGACAGAATGAACATCGCCCCCACTCTCTGTATATTTTTCTACACGCTGTCGCTCAAAACGAGCGATTTTATAATGTTTCATTCGAGAAATAGGTTTATAGCCTAGCTGTACTAAACGTTTACGTTTCCGCCATTGCCAAAAGCTTGCTGTTACCCACAATGTTTGTGCTGGTTTTATTTTTCGGAAATACGCTGTAATAATATCGATTTGTTTGAAAACATCATAGGCTAAAAAATAGGTTTCCTTCGGTAAGGCTTCTACAATTTTCATTGAATCTACACGCCAATTGGAGGCATGTAACGCAAAGGCTGGCTTATTCGTTTCCGCAAAGGAGTCTTTATAGATCTTATAGCCCTTATAATAAAGAGCAATGACTTCTTCCTGATCAAGCTGCATCGCTTCCTGAATGGACATTTCTTCAAATAAATTACCTACAGGCTGCTGTGGCGATACGTCCTCTAATGGGGATAATTCATACAGCTCCACTTGTTTCAAACGAATACATTTTTCTACGAATTGTTGTCCATATTCTAGCCAATCTTTTATCTTTCCATACTTTACTAAATAACGTAAATAGCCCAGTGTATTACGCTTCCAGTCCACAATTCGTTGATTGCCCTTTACGTGTTCTTTGAGCCGTTCCTTTAGCGTCAAAAAACCTGCCAATAGATTTGTACGTTTCGTACCACTGCTAGCAAGCATATGCCTCGTAAAATCAATGCTAGAACGCCAATCAAATTTATAAGGCTCATAGCCAATGCTCATATCAAATAAGTTATAGTTTGCTGCAAACGTTCGCTGAATGGTTTCCTGATTGACTATACGACCAGCACCAAATAAATTGAAGGTTGGCTCATGTGCCAGAGCATAAGTTACATAACGACCACGACAGCCAAGACCATAGGTGAAAGCAATCCACTGGTTTTCAAAAACAAGTGCATCGACCTCCACCTGTAATGCCTCTCCTTTTAGCATTGTAAGACGCTCAAAGAAATCTCTTTTCTTGCCCTTTGTAAAATCACTTGTATCTAGCTTCTTTGCCCAGCGTCTATCAAACAACCGAAACATTTGCCAAAGCTCGTCCTGTGATGGCTCACGCCTTGTTAAGGAGCCTAAATTTCGGAGCTTTCGTTCGCGACGATCAACACCATGCATTTTTCGCCGTTGCTGGAAATGATGCTGAAAATCTACTTCTGAAAAGGCGAGATAGGGTGTCACAACACGGAAAATACTTGTACGTAATTGTCGCTCTACAAAGTATTGCTCCACGACTTTTGTAGACACTTTACTTTCTAATAAGCCATGCAGTGAAAAAACAATATGCCGATGCTTCTTAATCAGTTCATCAAATACGAAGGTCGTTGCTTGTAGTAACCATTGATGTTTGGCAACAACCCCTGTATAGTTAGCAATATTTTCACCTGCAAAGGCATACACTCTTATCCCCCATCGAACAGATACCTTAAAGGGGAAAAACGCAATGATTGTCCCGTCATGTTCAATGGCGTAAAGCTCAACTCGTTCTTTACGCCCTACAATTTGCCACCAATTATAAAACCAAGCAAATTCTATAAACGGGTTATCATTGTCCTCTGCTTCTAAAATGGCATCCCAAATTTCCTTGTACCACATAAGCTCATCATCTGTTCTAATGCGAATTAATTGCAATTTAATCCCCTTTCTTAACAAGTTCTGAAACAGCCTGTTGATAAACTGTTACTGTTTTTTGATACATGGGGATAAACGTGAAATCCTGCAAGTAACGACGTTCACTTGCATTCCCCATTTGTTGCCTTAAAATAGTATCCATTAACAATGTACGAAGCCTCTTCTTCAATAATTCATATTCTTCTCGCCCTACTAAAAATCCATTATCCTTATCTGCAATAAGTTCATTCACACCACCTACATTTGTTGCAACAATTGGAAGACCTACACGCATTGCTTCAATGATAGAAATCGGCAAGCCTTCCCAATCTGACAACAATACAAATACATGGCTCTTCTCTAGATATGAATGAACGTCTAATTGATTGCCTAAAAAGGTTACACGATTCGTTAAACCATGCTGAACAACGAAACCCTCAAGGGCTGGACGTAAAGAGCCATCCCCAATTAATTGAAGATGCCAAGATAGATCTGTGAGCTCTGCTAATGCCTTTAGTAAAATATCCTGTCTTTTTGGCACTTCAAAACGAGCAACCATGATAATGATTGGCTGCTCCACGAATGTCTTTTCAGTTGCCTTGCTTCTCTCAATTCGATCAATTCCATTATGGATGGTCAGCAATTTATGAGCGGGCGCAACCTTTTCCAAGAGGGCTAGTTCCCGATCATATTCAGATACTGTAATTATTTTTGTTGTGAATGGCTGAACCGATTTTTCCACCCGATGATAGAGTAGCTTTTTCTTGCGGGGAACACCTTCTGTAAAACTCCAGCTATGTGCAGTAAAAACAGTTGGGATACGTAGTAAACTGCCAACGACACGACCTATTACACCTGCCTTAGATGAATGGGTGGCTACAACATCAGGTTGTATTCGTTTGAAGATTGCTCTTAATTGCCAAAATGTTTGAAAGTCTTTCGTTACATGAATATTTCTTTGCAAGGTAGGGATGGTGATCACTGGAATTTGTTGTTCTTGTAAGCACCATAATGAGGGCTGATAGGAACCTGTCACGACAGTGACTTCATGCCCATCTTGTTTGAGCTGGATAGCAAGTGCCTCCACATGCTTTTGTGCTCCTCCCACTTTATCCATTCGTGTAATAAGCTGAACAATCTTCAGTCTAGCCACTCCTTATTTCTTTAATAGGCACCTGTTCTTGCTACTACGACATAAAGTGTCTTCAACACAATTTGAACATCCATCCAAAAGGAATAATTTTCAACGTATTCAACATCATAAGAAATTTTTTGTCCATGTGAAATATTCGACCTACCGTTAATTTGGGCAAGACCCGTTAAGCCGGGTTTTACCTTCAGACGCCTGGCCTGTAGCGGGTTATACGCATTTGTAATGGTGGGAACCTCTGGGCGTGGTCCGACAATGCTCATCTCACCCTTTAACACATTTAAAAGTTGTGGAATTTCATCAATACTGAGCTTTCGAAGGATAGCACCCACTTTTGTAATCCGTGTATCTTGCTCTGTTTTAAAATAATAATCATCAGGGATACCGTCAGCACAAATAGCAGGCATATTCACTGGAATTGCTTGAATACACATGGTTCGTAGCTTCCAAATCACAAAGCGGTGATGATCGAGGCCAGTTCTTATTTGTTTAAAGAAAATAGGGCGACCTGTCGTCATGAGTAAAATGAGGAATACTATTAGCATAAGAGGGATTGTCATGAAAAGTAAAAATAATGCTCCAACTATATCAAATATTCTTTTGCCGTACTGACCATAGAATGTGAGATTCTGAGCTGTCTGAACGTGCAATACATCATCCTTTGCATTTTTTTAGCACTTATCACTATATATTCATTTTGAACATTTCTAGAACTATTAAAAAAAAGTGCCTCCTTTTATAAAAAAAAGAGTTATATCAGCGACCTATGCTGAATAACTCTTTTTGCCTTATTATATGCTTGCTTCCAAAATTTGAACATCACATTCAATCATAACGTTACCTTTTAACGCTTTACTAATCATACACGTTTGTTCCGCCTTTCGTGCTAAACGTTCCACTCTTTTTGCAAGTTGTTCTGATAATGCTTGGACAACAATCCTTGGGTTATGCACAATTTTCTCATAAGTAAATACACCATTTTCTACACTGACAAACCCATGCGCTTGCATGGATAATTGCTGCACCTCAATTTCTGATCTTTCAAGGAGGGCTGCTAATGTAATTAAATAACACGTTGCCGCTGCCCCTAACAGCATTTCATCAGGATTTGTCCCAATGCCAGGTCCATTCATTTCCTGAGGAATAGAAATTTCTGTTTGCAAATTGCTTGCTTTGATGTTCCCTGTACCATTTCTTCCCTCTGCCCATGTTAAATCCATTGTAAATTGATGCTGAACCATTCTATATCCTCCTTCTGGAGATGAGTATTCCTTTTATTCAACTATTGCTGTGTTTTTTTCTGCCTCAACATGACGACCTTTTTTAGTTACGGTTTGATACTCAGCAAGGCGAGCCGTTGTACGCCAATAGTGATAAATAAGGCGATCAAGCCACAGTAAAGCCTCCACTTTCGATACGGCTGTCTCTAACTCTACCACATTTTCAACAGTATGCTCGAAGTACGCATTTCGTTTGTCACGTCGAACTGCCGCCATTTCGGAGGATGTAACCTCAAGCAGAGTTGCAATCTCAGGTAAACGCTCATCCTCATCGATAATCAATAGAACTTTTTCCAATACCTCTAACCATTTTTGAGTTAACGTCACCTGTAATTGGAAGGCATTAGGGTTCTGCTCACGTAATGCCTTAGATAGACGGTACAAATGATCTAAAGCATGTAAAAGTGCTATATGCTTAGAACGTTCCTTTTGCGAAGAAGATTGTATAGCATCCATAAATAAACGTGTTTTTTCAATCGCCTCATCAATTTGAGCTAATTGACTGTCTATTTCGGCTGTTCGTTTTTTCCCTTGTATAAGGATAACAATGACAGTCGTCAATTCCTTGGTAATGTCCTGTAACGTATTGAAGGATACTTCTACAGCTACCCCTGGTAATTTAGCTACACTATCATCTAAATTCCGTGTTAAATGATTTCCTTTTTCAGGAATCATTTTTTCAATAGCCTTTGCGAAAGGGCGTACAAAAGGCACAAAAAGAATGGCTCCGATGACACTAAATAATGTATGGAAAACAGCAATGCCTAATGTTTCATCGAAGCTACCATTGATGGATTTCGTGACAAATTCGGTTAGAGTGAACATAAACGTTGCACCAAATGTTACTAGAATAGCCGTTACTACGTTGAACAATACATGTGTCACGGCTGTTCGTTTAGCAGCTGTTGATGCACCAATTGCAGCAAATAATGCTGTAGCAGTCGTACCAATATTTTGGCCAATAACTAAATAAGCTGCCTGTTCAAAATCAATAGCGCCTGCATATAAAGCTGTTAAAGTGGCGGCGATTGCGGCACTAGAAGCCTGCATAATAACTGTCATAATAAGACCTAAAACAATTAAAATTAGTATTCCACTAATAGAATTTGCACTAAATGCATCGAATGGAATTTTATCCTGTACAGCTGCCATTCCTCCCTGCAGGACATCAATACCTAAGAATAATAATCCAAAACCAGTAACTAGCCCACCAACTGCTTTGTAGTCACGAGGAGCAAGCAATTGCACAAACACACCAAGAGCAATAAAAGGCAGTGACATTGTCTGCATATTAATTTTGAAGCCGATTAGTGAAATAATCCAACCAGTACTTGTACTCCCAATATTGGCGCCAATAATGACACCAATTGATTGGACAAACGTGAGGAGACCAGCACTGACAAAACCAATGGTAATCAAGGTAGTGGCGGTGGAGGATTGCACTAGCATCGTCATCAATGTTCCTGATAATACCGAGCTAATGGTCCCACCTGTAAAACGATTTAGCCATTTTTTCAAGGCATCTCCTGCCAATTCCTTCAAACCGTTAGTTAGCATCGTCATCCCAAGTAAAAATAAACCGATGCCCCCTAGCACATTGATCAACCTATCAACACTCCCTACTAAATAATCTCTATTGATGCTCGACTCCTCTTTGGAGACATTTTATTTCTTCATCGTACCATTATTGAATTTGAGAAAATAGGGATGTTTTCCTTTAACGAACAAAATAATCCATAATTTTACGAAAAACAAGATGATAATTTTTATGGTAGAATAGAATAAATAATTATTTAGGAGATTTTCAAATGATTTTAACAAAGCAAGAAGCAATACAAGCACTTAAAAAGAATAAGTTTATCGGTTTTACAATTACAACAGGCAATATTATTATGAAAAAGATCAATAAAACCGAATATAATATTTTTGTCTTTGAAGAAGGGCGAGATAAACCTTTACGTTATGTTGGTTCTATTATGAACGTTATGGCGACCATGAGCGATAAAGCTTCTAATAAAGATTTTGTCATTGTTGAACAACTTCCAGCAGCAAGCAGCAATGAGGAATCCCAAACTTCTAATCAACAGGCTGCAACAGAAGAAAAAGTAGCACCAGCGATAGAAAAAGAAGAAACTGTAGCTGAAAAAACAGAAGAAAGCCGTGCTATTGCTGGCTATGAAGGGCTATATGAAATGACAGTGAGTGGTCGCATTTTAACGGTCCGTGAAAATCGTCCTTTAGCTCGTTGTAATGACGAATACGGCTTCCATATTGCACGACTAACGAAGGATGGCAAAGCATCCAGTCATAATGTCTTTGAGCTTTGGAAGCAAACATTCCCTGAACTTGAGCACACTCATTTCAAAGGTGCGTTAAAAGCAAAATATGGTACAGGCTGTAAACTAATCGATAAACCTGGTATCCATTTTTAATGAAACACCCTCAGCTTTTTTTGCTGAGGGTGTTATTTTTTAGAATTGATATATTTTTCGCCATTTGAACAACTTCACAATGTGAATTTTGGCTACCTTATGGAACCCAGCATACTGAAGCTTGCGCCGCCTGTGTCCATCATACCATGAAGCGATTGTACAAACCGCTCTCCCTTCACGCTGCACATCAGCAACAATGTCAGCTAGTCGCTGGCTATCATATTCCCTGATAAAGGACATATTTTCTGGCAGCTCATAAGAATAGTCAAGCATTTCTTCAATTGCTATTTTATCGTGTCTCCTATATAAAACTTGATTGTTTTCCCCAAACAGCCGATAGCCCTTATAGAAACTTGCAACATAATGTGCTCGCTCATTCAGCGTCATGATATCCTTCATTGTTATCTCTTGAAAGTTTACTAATTCTTTTGCTTGATTTTGCTCTGCGATATAAACGTCTAATATATGAATGGCTAGAATTCGTTGGAGTCTGCTTGTTAAAGCCTTTAACCAATTTTTTGCACTGGCATTCTTCACAAAATAACGCAGTTCCCCTAGTCGATCTCTCTTCAATTTCACTAGCTGATGATTATTCGTTAATAGACTTTTCAGGCGATCACGAAATACCATCCATGTTCGAATAACACGCTCTTTGACCCCTTTTGTACTCATGACAAACTTCCTTGTGAAATCAATATGTGTATACCATTCAAACTTATATGGCTCATAGCCACTTCCTAAGTCATAATAACGATAGCCAGAGTCATGGGCTTTTAACATATTTTCTTTTTCTATGATGCGACCAGGACCAAATAGATTGAAATCAGGCTCATGTCCCATTGCCTGACAGAAGTTACGCTCTCTACAGCATAGATCAATGGTAAAAGCAATCCACTGCCCTTCAAATTGCAAATGATCTACTTCTACTCGTAATACCTTGCTGTTCGTTTTGGCTAATCGTTCATAAAATAAGCGAGTTTGCTTTGCTGTAAAACCACTTTTATCAATTTTCTTTTGCCATCTTCTTGTAAATAACGTAAACATATCCTGTATATGATTGTGCTTCACACTTTGAAAGACTACTTGACCAAGTGACCTTAATTTATGTTCACGACGCTTCAAGCCTTTGAATTTTTTCCGGTGCTTTTTCAAAAACTCATCCAATGAGATCGATTGAAAATCTATATAGGATGTTACTGTTCGAAATATAGAATAAGGCATCTGGTATTCTATGGCATACTTTTCAAGCGCTTGCGAGGTAATTTTACTTTCTAACAAGCCATGAAATACTAACAAATAACGCTTATATTGTTGGCTAAATTCCTTTATTAAATAAGCAATTGCCTGCTCTAGCCATCGCTTTTCTGCTATGACTTCCATATAGGTCGCAAATCCTTGTCCTATAAAGCTAAAATGATGGATTCCATACCTCACAGAATGAATGAACGGAAAAAAAGCAATGGCCATGCCTTCATTTTCGACTACATAAATCTCTACATTGTCATGAGCCCCTAGTGTTGCCCACCACGTTGAGATCCATTCGTATTCAATAAAAGGATTATTATTATGCTCTCGTTCAAGTATTCCTGACCAAGTACTTCTATAGGGCTCTAATGTTTCAATGTCCGTGATGAGTCTATAAGCTAGCAACGTACTAAATCGCTCCTTTTTCCGTTTTCATCGCCATACATTTAGTAGCCACTATATTCCTAGCAAGAAAGTGTTAGAACATTTCCCCAATGTAAAAACCCTTCCTCATCAGCGTGCTGGAAGGGTTCCGTCCAATTTATACATTTACAAGTGATGCCTCTTCTTTTGCTACTCCTTTGGCCATATATGTTGTCGCCACATAGCTTAAAGTCATACCAGGTCCAATGGTCGCTCCTGGTCCGGGATACGTTTCTCCCATAATAGACGCTGAACAATTGCCAGAAGCATATAAACCTTCAATTGGTTCACCATCTTTCTTAATCACCCGAGCATATTCGTCCACAACTAAACCACCTTTTGTACCAATATCTCCTGGAAATAAACGCAATGCATAGAACGGGGCTTTCTTTATCTCTGCCAAATTTGGATTTGGTAATGTCGGGTCCCCATAGTAATTATCATAGGCGCTATCTCCTCGATAAAAATCATCATCATGACCGTTCCGTACAAAGTCATTAAAACGATCTACCGTCGCTACTAGCCTCTCAGCTGGCACATCCATTTCTCTGGCAAGCTCTTCAATCGTCTCCGCACTTTTCACGATGCCATGATCATACCAACTTTTCGGGAAGGCTTGTCCTGGAAACAGCCCTGTAAAAATATAACGGCTTTTAGCAGAGGCATCAATCAATATCCAGGAAGGAACAGCCTGCTCTGTAGCTTCTTGATGCTTGTACATCCTCTCTACAAATTCATGATAGGGTGCCGCTTCATTAACAAAACGTTGCCCTGTGCTATCCACTACCATCATATTCGGTACACCGCGATCTGCCACTAGGAAGAATGGTTGCCCTTGCGGATCAATAACAGAAGGCGCTCCCCACACTTTATCCATTAAATCTAACGTAGCGCCAATTTTCACGCCAGGTTCAATGATGTCGCCTGTCTGCCCTTCTGGTGAAGAAGTCCACGCAGCATTCGTTGGGCTAGGTAAATACTTTTCGCGGAGTGCCTGATTATGTGAAAAGCCACCTGATGAAAGAACAACACCCTTCTTTGCCTCAATGCGCTGCTCTTGCCCATCACGTTCCACAACGATGCCAATCACTCGTCCCTTGTCCATAATGAAATCTTTAAAGGCAGTTGATAGCCAAAGCTCGCCATTTGCCTCCGCAAGAGAGAGCCGTAAACGTGCCACTAAAGCCTCGCCTAAAGCTACTGGGTCACTCTTTGTCACCTTTGATTTTACTAAACGCGCCCCTAATTTCAGTGCAGTCGTTTTTCCTTGCAACGTTCGTGTAATCATATTCACCTTATGAAACTCGTAACTATTCATCGTAAAGCCTTTTGTTGATAGTGTTGCCCGACGCATAGTATTCGCTAAAGAACCCATTTTCGTTAAATCGAAAATCAGTGGTTCAATGGAACGTCCCTGTGACAAGCCACCGGGTTTTTCAGGATAATAATCCGAGTAGCCTTTTGCATACTGGAAGCGTATATGCTTAGTTTTATTGTATAAAAAGCGTAACATTTCAGGTCCTCTCGTAATATAAGCTTCCTTTAATGCTTCTGGCACACGATCACCGATTGTTGAATCTAAATATTGGCGTGCAAGCTCATGTGTATCTGGAACACCTGCGCCTTTAATGACATGATTATTCGGAATCCATAAGGCACCGCCTGAAATAGCAGAAGCACCGCCGTAGCGAGCTGTTTTTTCAATCACTAATGATTTCAATCCTTGTAATTTTGCTGTTAAACCTGCTGTCAATCCTGCTGCACCTGATCCTACTACAACTACATCATAACTTGCATCCCATTTCATTCAACCATTCCTCCCTATATGAGCTTAATCGATGAATCTGGTCTTTCTATTAAAAAGTATAAAATTAAACTAATATTCAGCCAATTGAATGAATTCGCTATTTTCCTACATTATGAAATTATCCACCGCTTTCTAGATACATTCTTGCAAGCATATTCATGTCCAATTAGCATATATTTGGAAAAATGACATTCAAGTTTATGATAGGGCGGAGGAACTTTACAGGTGAGTGCAATGATACTTGGCGGATTTCTATTTTTCAGTGTGAGCATTGGGGGTGCGATTGCCTGGATTTTCTCTAAGCTATTTCAGCATACGACACAGGGATTATCATTATTATGTGGGGGCTTTCTAGTAGGCATACTTGTGCTAGATATCATCCCTTCTTCATTTCAAATCTATCAATCATTCGGTATTATACTAGGCATTTTTATCGGTTATTTCATCTTTCAACTACTAGACACCCTATTTCATGCTTCACATACACAAAATCCATCGGTTTCTCTCCTAACTCTAGCTATGATTATCCATACAATCCCTATTAGTCTCACTGTTGGAAACTTACTTGGAAATGCTGCCTTAAGTATTTCGCTCACAGCCTCTATTATTCTTCACCATGTTCCAGAAGGCTTTGCTCTTTCAACCGCACTTATTTCTCAAGGGGAAAAGCTATGGAGACTTTTCATTTATTTCTTTATCTTCTCTATTTTCTTTAGTATCTTTATTTGGTTTGGACAATACTGGTCTTTGACGGAGAAAGCACAGGGGGTTTTAATGGGGATATCGATAGGATTAATTGCCACGGCTAGTATTTCTGAATTTATTTTGCATCAGCTACAGAAAGTCTCATTTAAATCATTTTTTATCTACCTCTTTTTAGGCTATTTCCTCAGCTATATTTTCCATATACTTGTGGAGTAAAAAAAGGGTGTCTCTAATATTAGAGACATCCTTTTTCATTATTCTTCTTCACTTAGTAGCATTAAAGTAAGCGTTAAAATTTTAGAAACCTCTGCACGAGTCAGATTTCCTTTCGGGTTAAACTTCCCATTCGTGCCATTTAAAATTCCTAAATGCTGTAAGAGACCAATAGCTTCTACTGTTTCTTTACGCATTTGATTTTTATCTGTGAAAGTATTAGTTGTGCTCACTTGTGAAACATTAACTTCCATACTTTCTAAATATCTAGCCGTAATGTATGCCATTTCCTCGCGTGTAACAGGCTTTTTCGGCTCAAATTTTTCACCATTAAAAATATCAATTAAGCCATACTCTTCTAGAATCGCTACTTCCTTTGCACCCCAGAATCCATTCAGGTCCGTATAAGTAGCTGGTCCCTCATAATCTTCATTTACATTTAAGCCAGATGCTCGGAAAATAATGGCCGCTAATTCTCCTCTAGTTACTTGTCCATTCGGATTAAAAGTTGTGGCAGATGTACCCGTGATAATATCAGCTTGATATAGCAATTGGATATAGCTCTCAGCCCAATGACCAATGGCATCCTTAAAATAACCACCTGGCTTTAACTCAACATCTGCACGAGCAAATACTTGAACCATATCATTTAAATCCTCTGTGCTAACAGCTTCCCATTTCCCTGCTGTATAAACTTCACTCTTAAAACCATTGCCAGTTTGCGTAATTTTTATTTGAATCGCATTACCGAATAACTTTTTAAGCTCTTCGTAGTTTTCTTTAAATTCTTTTTCTCCCTCTGGATATAGGTTTGTACCATCCTTGTAGGATTGAAGAATCGACTCTAACGAAATTTTTACTGTAATACTATTTTTCGTTGTAACAATCGAGACTTCATCATTCTCAAAGCCTATTTTAGATAGCAATAGCATTTTATAAATATCTTGATAGGACATTGCCTGTAATTGACTAGTAGCTGCAACAGCCTGCTTTGGATGGATAATATTTGCCACATTTACAGTTTCCTGTGCCTGTGCCTGTCCACCAAATCCTCCTGTTAAACATGCAATACTTAGTGCACCAGCTAACATTACTTTTTTCATCGTTCTTCCTCCTTCAATTCATACACCAAGTGTACTAAAACAGGACTTAGTAAATCTATAAAAATATGTAAATAATTCAATAATTATAAGAAAGACCTATTTATTACATACTAAAATTTTACTACTTCCCTTTTTATTTCGGCATGTATTCAATTAAGCGACAAGGTAATTTTTTATTATTTCTAAAAAAATTTAATAATATTACCGCCTTATATTAATTACTAGCATGATTTTTATGTGTGTTTCTAGTCATAGATGCTATTGAAACCATCCGCCTCACATGTCCTAAATTTAACAACGACAAACATACAATAGAAAATCATGCTTACAGGAGGCTTCTTAATGGTTATCACCCCTGGTATTAAAGATTTACCCTATGTCACGCAAGTAAATGGTACGAAGTTTTTCACTTTGATTGCAGAAGAAATAACGTGGGAGCTTGTCGATGGAATCTTCATTCAGGCGTGGGGCTACAACGGTTCCACACCTGGGCCAACCATTCGTGTTTATCCGGGGGATCATATATGTATTCGTGTCATTAATCGACTACCTGAAAAAACTAGTGTACATTGGCACGGCTTACTTGTCCCGAACACAATGGATGGTGTTCCTCCCATTGAACCGTCACCTTTTATCGAGCCAGGGCATTATTTCGATTATCATTTTACAATTAAAAACCCTCCCGGAACATATATGTATCATTCGCATGTGAATGTCGCTGTGCAAGATAATGCTGGCCTTTTAGGCGGATTTATCGTTGAAGACCCATACTTACAAAACATTTCTCAGCACAAGGATTATCTATGCCTATTACAAGAATGGGCTGTCGATCAATTATCCTGGGGGAAGCTTACAAAAGGTACGTATCCTTTAAACTTTATTAAGCCTGAATTTAATTTCTTCACGATCAATGGCAAATGCTATCCTTTCACAAAGCCATTAGCCGTACATTTGGGTGATACTGTAAAAATTCGTTTTGGCAACATCCAAATGCATCACCATCCCATCCATTTACACGGTCACCAATTCCATGTCGTTGGGGCAGATGGTTTTCCTATCGCTAGCCACACACAAATTGCTAAAAACACCATTCTTGTTGCCTCTGGTGAAACATGGGATATAAGCTTTACGGCTAATAACCCTGGTATCTGGCCCATCCATTGCCATATGCCCCATCATGTTACAAACAATGGCGCACCTGGTATTGGGGGCATGTTTACTACAGTGAATTATCTTTAACATGGAGGACAGCTTAAAAGCTGTTCTTTTTAACGTTATATTTCTTTATTATTGGGTACATACTTGATAAGGAACATCACATAAATCTTTATATCTCTATAATATTAGAGTCTATCATTTGATTTTTATTGAAGGTTAGAAGTAGTATGGAATTGTAACGAAGGATTATCTACCTATCCACACTATTATATTAATGTAACAATTTCAAAGGAGGAATTTCGATGAATTATCAAAACATTACGGTTGCAGGTAGCGGTGTATTAGGAAGTCAAATTGCTTACCAATCTGCTTTCAAAGGTTTTAATGTAACCGTTTACGACATTAATGACGAGGCTCTAAGAAATGCACAGGATCGCATTACAAATTTAAAACCCTTGTATCAACAAGACCTAGGTGCAACACAAGAAGAAGTAGATGCTGCTTATGCACGTCTTACTTTTAATAGTGACTTAGCTCAAGCTGTTGCGAATGCAGACCTTGTAATTGAAGCAATTCCTGAGGTTGTGAGCATCAAAACTGAGTTTTACACAAATCTAGGCAAAGTAGCACCAGCAAAAACAATCTTTGCAACAAACTCGTCTACTTTATTACCTAGTCAATTTGCTGAGGCAACTGGACGCCCTGAGAAATTTTTAGCTCTCCACTTTGCAAATACTATTTGGAAAAACAATACAGCTGAAATTATGAAACACCCTGGTACAGATATGACAGTATTTGATGAGGTTGTAGAATTTGCACGTGCAATCGGCATGGTACCTCTACCATTATATAAAGAACAACCTGGCTATATTTTAAACTCATTGCTTGTGCCATTTTTAGATGCAGCTGAATCTTTGCTTGTAAAGGAAGTAGCTGATCCAGAAACGATTGATAAAACATGGATGATTGGTACTGGTGCTCCACTTGGGCCATTTGCTATCCTAGACATCGTCGGCATTAACACAGCCTATAACATTGTGGAAGCGAAAGCAAGTGCTACTGACGATGAAAACATGAAAAAATTAGCTAACCTATTAAAAACAGAGTACATTGAAAAAGGTAAACTTGGTCGTGCAACTGGCGAAGGCTTCTACACATATCCAAACCCAAGCTTTGCTAAACCAGACTTCTTAAAAGGTTAATGCTTCAAAAGAGCAATTATCCCATTAAAAAGGAAAATTGCTCTTTTCTTTTGTTTCATGTAAAGAAATCCCAAAATCCAGGTGTGTCCTTAAATTCTTTTGTCGCCATTTTTTCAATAATTTTTAATTTGATCTCCTGTTCCAGATCCTCTCTTTCCTGATAACTTGTTTGATGAAGACACTGCTTAATTTTTGGCATGAAGTTCTCAATGATTATTAGCGTCTCCTCATTGTAGTTGTTTTCCATTGATTATCTCTCCCCTTTTTTAAGCATCTGCTGAAGTTTCTTTAATGCCTTTCGATGTAGATTGGATATGTTTTGAGGTGATGTGTGTAATGTTTCTGCTATTACTTTAATCGTACAATCTTTGACATAAATCAGCTCTAAAATTTGAAGTTGCTTGCCCGTTAATGTTTTTAAAGCTTTAAAGAGCTGTTCGTTTTCAACCATGTCCAATAATCCTCCCTCAATTCTTACGTCTCCTCTAGTACACTCAGTCTCAAATAGGTCATTATCTACGATTAATAAGAAGCGGTTTTGCAATCTTCTCCTTTTTTTATCAAAATCCAAGCTGAAGAAATAAATTAAACTGCTGACATATGTTATTTTTCGAACCCTTATATAGTGAGTTTGAAAAATTTCATCAACCATTTTCCTATTACAATCGGTTGGATATAAAATGGCATTTTGAACCAAATAAAGATTTTTAGCATCAGCTAAAAAACTTCTAATAATTGGATTTTTAATCTGCTCTATATTCCTGCGAAAAAACGCCTCTATTTTTTGATACTCATTACACATTATTATCACTCCTATCTATCCGTCTTCTTGCTAAATAAAGTGAATATCCTCTCTCTATTATAAACCAAAAACAGAACAAATGTTCTATTTAAGATTAATTTATATTGATTTTATGGTGCAGCAATTCACTTTAGTCATTGTAAGGCACAACAATATTGAAGGAGGAAGATGTCATGATTACACCTGAAACGATTCAAATATGGGTTAGCTTAATTGGAAACTCTGGTTTCCCTATTGCCATTACCATCTATCTCTTTGTGCGATTCGAAAAGAAAATAGAGGTTTTAGAAGCGGTCATCTTGAGATTATTAGATAAAATGGAGCAATAATCAGCCTAAAAAAATTTACGGCAGCACTCTTTAAAAGGAATGCTGCCGTGTGACTTAACCGTGCAAATTCATACAATATATGTAAGAACAAATACTTTTTAGATGGGAGGGGATTTTATGAATCACAATAACATGCTGTCACCGAATATTGTCATGACCCTTTTTATCATGCTTGGCATTTCCTATAATTACTTTTACGATTCATTCGCCATTCAAATTGAATACTTAGGCAATCTAGGATTTTGGCTGACACTCCCCTTATCAATTATTATTATTGTGTTGAGTATATGGCTACTTAAAAAGAAAGTGTCCATTGTTAGCACTTTACTTATACTTGTTATGGCTGGTATTACTTTAGTCATTGCATTATTTTCATTGTTCCATTGGAGTTCACCATAAAAATTTATAGCCTTTGAAGGCTGACTTCAAAGGCATTTCTTTTTTTACTAGATGTACAGCACCATATAATCTTCATCAACATATTGCTGTCCTATTTTTAACGCACGCTTTTCTGTTCCAAACACCTGAAAGCCTAGCGATTTATATAGCCCTTTTGCTGAATCATTGGAAGACACAACCGTTAAATTGATCTGCTCAACGACCGCTAATACCTTTGCTTGATTAATGACGGCTAACATTAAATGTTTACCTAAGCCAAGCCCTCGCTTTTTTGGAGAAACATAAACGGCAAAAATGTTCGCTTTATGCTTTAGCTTCATTTTATTTTCCTGTACCAATGTCGCAACGCCCAGCAAATCATTCTGTTCAAATGCCCCGAATGTAAACGATTCCTGACCCTCGAGTCTACTTGCAAATAAGGCAAGCCCCATATCCTTTTCCTCTTCAAAGCTAGAACCAAATGCCTCCGGATTCATTTGGAGTCCCTCTAATCTCAATTGACGATATACCGCAGCATCTGCTGCTGTTAAAAGCCTAATTTCCATTCTTCCCCTCCTATAACACTTTTCATTTTTATCGACCCTAGCGAATAGCATTTGATGTATTTTTTCAAGAAAATGAAGGAGGTTAAAATAGATGTCTAGCAGTATCGCGAAACACACTCTTATACTGTCGGTGAACACTATTAGCAGTACAAGAAAAATACACTTTGTACTAAGTAATCAAGACATAGAGCAACCTTAACGAAACAATCGTTTTGCAAGCGTTCTTAAAAGATTTTGCTAGGCAAACCCAATGCATATTTTCAAGCTATACAGTTGCTGGTTATTTATAGAAGACATCATTTTCGTATAACACTAGGGATTTTTCAGAAGATTTGTTTTCTTATCAAGCATAACCTCTACTAAATAAGTGATATAGTATCAATTATTTACGGAAATGATTTTATTAAGCATAAAGGATAATTATATATGAAACACCTTACTTTTAGTGATTATAATCCGTTGTTGATAAAATAAACAAACCAAATTACATACATTAAAGAGAAAAAAAGATATATATTCAGAAAATTACGACATATTATATTGACACTGTGTCATTTTTAATTTAGTATATGCATAGATTCACCAGATTTTTTAGAAATGATAGAAAGAAGTTGATCTATGAAAGATGAAATTTACACAAAGGGGATGAAAGAATGGTTAAACATAACCACAGTATGGAAGACATTATGGAACGTGAGCAAGGTTTAAACAAGGGATTAAAGACAAATCAAATTACGATGATTGCCATTGGAGGTGCCATTGGGACAGGGTTATTTCTCGGCAGTAGCTTAGCCATCGGTCTAGCTGGTCCAAGTGTTATTGTGAGTTACGCTATAGGAGCTCTCATTGCACTATTACTAATGGGTTGTCTCGCAGAAATGACGGTTGCGCACCCTACAACTGGATCATTTGGTGCTTATGCTGAAAAATACGTAAATTCCTGGGCAGGATTTGCTATTCGGTATTCCTATTGGTTCTCATTAATCTGTTCAATTGGTACAGAGGTGACCGCTGTTGCCCTTTATATGCGGTATTGGTTCCCAAGTGTACCCAATGCTGTATGGATAATATTATTTGCTGCTATACTGCTTTATGTAAACGCTACCACAGTGAAATTATTTGGCGCTGTAGAATATTGGTTCTCCGTTATTAAAATCACTGCGATTGTCGGCTTTATTATTTTAGCTAGTATTGTTATTTTCGGGGCAGATAGCTCCTCCAATATTGGCATCCAAAACTACTTCAATGATGGCGGCTTTTTCCCACATGGTTTTTGGGGAATGTGGATGGGTATATTTATTTCATTATTTAGTTATCTAAGTATTGAAATGATTGCTGTAAGTGCTGGGGAAGCAGAGAACCCAAGGAAAGCTGTCCCAATTGCATTAAAATCAGCTGTGATTCGTTTAATTTTATTTTATATTGTAACACTTGTACTAATGCTGATGATTGTCCCTTGGGGAATGGCAGGTGCAGACAAGAGCCCATTCGTTAAAGTAATGGAAATATTAAATATTCCTGGTGGCGCATCCATGATGAACTTTGTTGTTCTAATCGCAGCGCTTTCGGCTATGAATAGCCAGCTTTATATTTCTACTCGTATGATGTTCTCACTTTCACGGGGTGGCTTTGCTCCGAAGCAATTGGGTAAGCTTAACAAAAGACAAGTTCCGACGAGGGCATTGCTCGCATCTGTTATCGGTATTATCATTGCTACAGCATTTTCGATTTTCAAGCCAGAATCAGCTTTATCGCTTATGATTTCAATTTCAAGCTTTGGCGCTATGTTTGCGTGGTTTATGATTTTCATTACGCATCTATTTTTCCGTAAAAAATACAAACCGATAGATGGAGAAAAACTACCTGTACGTATGATTGGTTATCCTTATTTAACCATTTTAGGAGCCGTTCTATTAGCTTCTGTCGTATTATCAACATGGTTCTCTCCTGATTTTAAAGCAACATTACTTGTCGGCTTCCCTTGGCTTATCTTCATTTCCATCTGCTATTATATTTGGAAACGAATAAACATAGCAAAAAATCGTGTCATCACAAATGATCTTGAGGAAGAGCAAGTAGAAACCATATAGCATAGTTGTTAAAGCGCTAAAACTAATAAGATACCTCCAAGACTGATAAAGGATAGGAAATTCTCTATCCGTCTTGGAGGTATTTTTTAGATGAATGAAATGGAAAAATAGCTCCTAGAAAACCAGATGTATACTTGATCTTAATACTATTAGAAAGCAAAGCCATTCAGTTCTAAAAGTCTATTGATCGTACACATAGCTAACAGCCAGATAAAGATGCTACTATATAAAAGGCCTGAGTTCCTATACTATACTGAACTCAGACCTTTTCAATTTCTTTTTACATTCATATAATCTCAGTTCTTCGAGTACAATTACACAATTTGACCTTTTAATAGATCCTCTGCGCTTTCATATGGTAGCTGTAAAGCTTCAGCAACCTTACGCATTGTAATTATACCTTGATAAACATTCAAACCTTTTCGCAATGATTCGTTTTGTAATAGTGCTTCCTTATAGCCCTTTGCTGCAATTTGTATAGCATATGGTAATGTCACATTCGTTAAAGCCATTGACGATGTTTTCGGCACTGCACCTGGCATATTACCGACTGCATAATGCACAACACCGTGTTTTTCGTATGTTGGATTATCGTGTGTTGTTACACGGTCTGCTGTTTCCACAATTCCGCCTTGATCAATGGCCACATCTACGATAACAGAGGCTGGCTGCATGGCTTTCACCATCATCTCTGTCACAAGTCGGGGCGCCTTGGCACCAGGAATAAGTACTGCACCAATAACCAAATCTGCTGTTTTTAATTGTTCTGCAATGTTGAAGCTATTGGATAGCAACGTTTGAATACGATCCCCAAATATCTCTTCAAGCTGGCGAAGTCGAGCAGGATTGACATCTAAAATCGTTACATTTGCACCTAAGCCTACAGCAGTCTTTGCTGCATTATAGCCGACAACCCCACCACCTATAATGGTTACATTACCTTTTGCCACACCTGGCACACCGCTTAGTAAAATACCTTTACCACCATTTGTTTTTTCTAAATAATGTGCACCGATTTGCGCAGCCATTCGACCAGCCACTTCTGACATCGGAGCAAGAAGTGGCAGGCTTCCATCGGCTAATTGGACCGTTTCATAAGCAATGGCTACTACTTCTTTTTCTAAAAGTGCCTTCGTTAATGCTTCATCTGCTGCTAAATGTAAGTAGGTAAATAAGATTTGTCCTTTGTAAAAATAATCATATTCTGAAGCGATTGGCTCTTTTACCTTTAGGACCATTTCGGCAGTCCATACGTCCTTCGCCGTTGGAACGATGGTTGCACCAGCTTCCATATAGTGCTCATCTGTAAAATTCGAGCCAAGACCTGCGTTCGATTCAACAAGTACTATATTACCTGCAGCTATTAAAACACTTGCACTTGCAGGCGTTAAAGCAACACGGTTTTCCATTACTTTTATTTCTTTAGGTACACCAATAATCATTCCATTACTCCTTTATTATGCAACGATTTCCCGTTCATTTTTGAATTGCTCATACAATTTTTCATCCATAATTGTTTTTAGTATTTGAACGACTTCATACACCTCTTCAAAGGTGTTATAAAGTGCCACAGGTGCGATACGAATACCATTTGGTGCTCTAAAATCAGGAATAACTCCCTTCGCTTTTAATGCCTTACAAATACGAGCCGCTTCTGTATGTGTTAAAAAGATATGTCCACCTCGTTGCTCATTGATTACTGGGCAATTAACTTCGAAACCATATTCGCCCAAATATTGATAGTATAGTGCAATGAAATACTCTGTTAGCTGAATTGATTTCTTACGAATACGTTGAATGCCTGCTTCATTAAAGAGTTCCAACGCACCTAGCAGTGGCGCAAGGTTTAATAAATGTGGTGAGCCCATTTGATAAGCACCTGCATCTGGTGCCTGTATAAGGCTTGTTTCCATATCAAATTGCTTTTCTTTAGCCGAGCTAAACCAACCTGCCAAGCCTGGCTTTGTATTAAAATGCTTCTCATTGACGAATAATCCAGCGACAGCACCAGGACCTCCGTTTAAATGTTTATAATTACACCAGAAGGCAAAGTCCACATCCCAGTCATGTAGTGAGTGCTCTATAGAACCCACTGAATGACAAAGATCAAAGCCAATTAGAATACCACGCTGATGCGCTTCCTTTGTTAGCGCTTCCATATCAAGAATCTGGCCACTTCGATATAACACACCAGGAAGGATAATCAATGCCACATCATCTGTCATCGCAGATACAATATCATCATGCGCATAAAAGTGCCCGTCCTTACTACGAACATATTGAATATGCTCCTCAATATTTTCATAATGCAAACCTAATTGACTTTGTACTGCATATAAGTCAGTTGGGAAATTTAATTCATCAATAACAATTTTTGTTTTATTACCTGTTGGCTTATAAAATGTTGCAATCATTTGATGCATATTCACAGTAGTAGAACCTGTTGCAATGACCTCCTCTGGTTTCGCGCCTACAATCTTGGCCAGCTGAGCACCCACTTGCTCAGATAAATAAAACCAAGGATATTCCCCTTGCGTCCACCCATCAATGCCGTACTGTTTCCAAGAATCTAAAAGCGTCAACAGACTTGCCTCAGCTTTCTTTGATAAAAGCCCTAATGAATTCCCATCAAAATAAATGGTCTCTGGCTGAAGATAAAATTGTTCTCTAAATCCTTGTAAATCATCATTTTTGTCTAAAAAAGCTGCGTATTCTCTTGTAGGATTAAACTCCATATTAAACACCTCACCTTTCTAAAATAATGGTAGCATGGTCATCTTTTAACCACCTTATATTCATCTTATCAAAAAGTGACACAGTGTCAATATTTTTAAAAAAAGAATTTTTATGTTTTAAAATTGATTTTTAATACATAAAACAGAAAAAACCTCCAACAGGGGGAGGTTAATCAGTATAGAGGCCTTTCATATAAAAATGTACCATTAATTCTACATTTTGCTCGATTGAGACATTTGGGTCTTGCAAGCAACGCCAAAGGAAACTCTCATTAATGTGATACCACATATTTGCAACATCTTTGGCATTTAGATGGGCGTATGCAATATTATTATTTTGCACATATAAAATATCTTTCTCAATATGATCAATAAAGTGTTGCTGAACAAGAGACCATTTTTGACGAATTTCCTCTGAGCTCCCTATTGCCTCAAGAACCAGCTTCATGAGCTTCTCGTTTTCTATACCTTGCTTATTGAATGCCTTTACCTGGAATGTAATTTGCTCTCTTGCTTCTTCCTTTGATTTCGGAACAAAGCTTAACTTCGCAATATTGTACATTTTTTCAAGAAGCGAATCGATTATTTCTATTAAAAGTGCATCTTTATTGGAAAAATAAACATAAGCTGTGCCATGCCCAACACCAGCTTCCTTAATAATTTGCTTCATCGTTGATTTCTGAAAGCCCAGTTCGAAAAATACTTTTTTCCCAGCCTCAATTAATGTCCTACGCGTTTCATGAGCACGGTCTTGTTTAATTTGACTACGATTCTTCATATTACACCAACTTCCACTTTCTCATTATACAGTGATAAAAAATAACAAGGTATTACATGAGGTTGAACAGAACCAAAGCCAATTTTGATTGTACTTCAATCAAAACTGGCTTTCCTTTTCATTATAACATTTTTATTATGACGAAATAAGAAGAAACCTTTTATTACAGCACACTACGTTTTTTCTGCACCCTAACAACACTTAACTTCCCAAAACGAGTAAGCTCACAATCGCTTGTTCAAAATATTTTAATACAAAGTGAAAAGAGAAAGATACGCTGCTTGCACACGGTTAAGTAATAAACTTAGCTAATAGAAATTAAAAAGGCTTCCCATATCAAACTTATAACCTCAATTGTATTTTTTAATATTTAACTTTAAATTCTACGCACATTATTTAGTCACAAATAGTGCCCTAAAATAAAAGCGGCGTGTAAGCTCATATTAGCCCCCTCGCCACTCATAAATTTATCAATCCTTCAAGAAAATCAAATGACCCTTTTTCAAATATCCAATAGAGGAAATCAATAATAATCTAAAGTAGCATGCGTAAAAACTGTTCAAAATGTACGCCTGCCTCGCGTGGAACTTGCTCCTTCGATGTAGCTTCGATCGCGGCGGCTAAAAATGTCTCTGCCAGCTTCATAGACTCCACTAAATCTTGCCCACGCATCATGCCGCCCATCACAACGGATGCAAATAGATCACCTGTACCTGAATAGCTCTCACCGTTATAGTTGCGAATACTATGGAAAGACCGCTCCGCATCGACAAACATATTGCCAACATAACGCTTGCCCGCAGCTGCTGTTGGTGGATTCAATCCAGTAATAATGACGTTCGCTCCAGTCGCCTGTTGTAGCTGTTGTCCTGCCTCTTCAAGAGTCTGAATATACTCGATATCGTTTTGATAGCGCTGTAGCTTCTCATACGACAAACCTGTAAGCAAGCAGCATTCCGTAACATTTGGTGTAATAATGTCAGCACACTTCACTAACTCTTTCATTCGATCAAGTAACTCACCCGTAAACATTTTATAAACCTCGCCATGATCGCCCATCACTGGGTCAACAAGCAATGTCGTTTCATTGGCGTGAAACACGTCCAAAAAACGAAAGATATTATCGATTTGCTCCTTCCCTGTGACAAATCCTGTGTGAATGCCATCAAAGGTAGTTCCAAGCTTGCTCCACTCATCTACAAAATAGTCCATCTTTGACGTTAAATCCTCACAATAAAAACTCGAATACCCTGTTTGCGCCGTTAAAATAGCTGTTGGAAGCGGTACTGCTTGTACGCCCATTACAGACAGTACAGGTATCGCAGCCGTTAACGAGCACTTCCCAAAGGATGACATATCTTGAATTACAGCAACTTTTTTCATCATTCATTCCACCTAACTCATCCTGCTTATACTTACCTCATCGTATCACAATTAGAAAGATGCGAAAATAACCTCAATCTGACCTCTAATTTTTTTATAAAATTGACACTTTCACAACAGTCAGTCCTTTGCTAAAGTAAAAATCATCAAAATATTCATCATAGTGAGGAAGAGATAAATGCAAAATATACAAAGGCCATCATCCTTTACAAAATCACGCACGAAAACATTTGATTTAGTCATTACAGCTATTTTAGCAGCACTTGTTTTCGTAGCTACCATGTTCATCAATCTTAAGCTACCGATCGGGCAAGGTGGACTTATTCATTTAGGGACATCCATGCTTTTCATTTCAGCCATTTTATTCGGACCTAAAAAAGGGGCACTTGCTGGAGCCATCGGAATGGGTTTATTCGATATCGTAGGCGGCTGGTTAATCTGGGCACCGACTACTATTATTTCACGTGCATTACAAGGCTTCATCGTTGGTAAAATCGCCTGGTCAAAAGGACATACAGGTGATAATCTTGGGCTGAATATTTTAGGGGCCGTCGTATCCATGCCTGTGATGATTGCCGTTTACTATGTGGGGCAAGCCATTATGTTCAATAGCTGGATTGCACCGATGGCATCCATTCCAGGAGACGTCATTCAAAACTTTGTAGGCTTAATGATCGCCATTCCAGTATGTGTTGTACTGAAAAAAACACCTTATTTTAAAAAGAATTTTTAATCTAAAGACGCCATCTTGCTGTTTGTACACTGCAATGATGGCGTTTTTTTATTGAGTAGTATGAAAAACAACGAATTTCTAGATAAAGCGAAACCAGCCTTGATCTTTTTCATACTATAGGGTGGAGGTGTAAAAATGCCAAGAGTAAAATACCGCGATGCAGACGTTGCTTTAATGGCAAGGATGATGAGAGCTGAGGCTGAGGGTGAAGGACAACAGGGTATGCTATACGTTGGCAACGTCATTGTCAATCGTGCAGTAGCATCTTGTTTAGACTTCAACGATGTTAGAACCATTGAACAAGTTATTTACCAGGTACAAGGTGGAAATTATTCTTTTGAAGCCGTTCAAAAAGGCAATATGTTTTACCAAAGAGCGAGAGAAACCGAAAAAAGATTAGCGAAACAAAATTTAGACTTCTGGCGAGATCATCCAGCAAAATATGCACTCTGGTACTTCAATCCATATGCCCCATGTCCCCCAACATGGTACGGCCAGCCGTTTACTGGTCAATTCAAAAATCATTGCTTCTATGAACCAGCTCCAGATACTTGTGAGAGTGTTTATATGGGATAGGGTAATATTTGAGTTCGCTACGCATTTTTAGTTATTCCTATATTAAATAAGGAAAAACATATTATTGACCAATGAAATAAAGGGGAACAATCTAAAACTTAGATGTTCCCTTTTTGAAATTGAGTTAGGATCATTCAGAAGATGGAGCACCAACGTTCAAACGATTTTTATACATTTACGAACAGTAAATAATAAAATGCATTAGTGAAATTGATTTAAACTCCTTATTTAATCTTGGAAACTAGTTAATATACCATCTTCAAAATAAAGATATTGCCCGTTTCCATAAACCCATTGTTCATAAGACCCGTATTCTGTTACTGTTCTATTAATATCATAAGGTGCGCCCCATAGTGATGCTAATACTTCGTCATATGTCATTCCAAGTGTAGGATTCATCCCCCTTGCATTTTCAATTTTTTCGTTCATTACTTTTTTTTCTTCAGCTCTTCTCTCCATTGTATATAAATTACTTCGATATTCATGTTCTATCCATCCCCAATCATTTAGAGTTATTGGCCCAAACGATGATGGATTGGCATAAGACGTATTTGTTATTCCTGCTACAATTTCATCCCTCATTCTTCCAAAGTATTTAGGATTTACAGCAAGTGCTAGTGCTCCTGAAGCCTTATAGGAATTCTGATCGGTTTGTAAATATAAAGCATAATTATACATTGCTAAAAATTCTTCATTGTCTTCTAGTACTTTTGTATTTTCATATAGTTCTTGAACTTTTAGGAAATCTTTTGTTCTGACTGCTTGTTCCATCTCATCTAATTTTAACTTTTTCTCTTCTTCTATAATTTTTACAACCTTATTCCAATCTTCACGATTCAAAACGATTCTCATTCTGTTATATTTAGATCCCAAGAATTGTACATTTTTTTCCTGTATTAATTGATCTACAAATTTTGTACCAACTGCTCTAACTTTATCAATTTCTGATTCTGATACATCTAAAGTTTCCATTTCAACTAAAAGATCCTCATATTTCCTTTCTTTTATAAGTGTTTCTAATGTTAAAATCTCTGCCTCAATACCGCTTTCCATATTTTTTTCTTTTATAACTTTTTCATCATTACAAGCAGACAACATTAAAATGAGACCAACACCGATTGCAATATGTTTAACTTTTAACACTGTTCATTACCCCTTTACGCTTTCCCCATTATGTAATATTGCTATTGAAAATCTTTTGTTCTTGAATGCAAAAAATAATAACGATCCATTGGTACTATTCTTATGTATCAATCTTTTCATAAAAAATAAATCCTACTCAGGGGAAACATCTTTTTAAATACCTAATTATGAAATATGTTACAAAAAGCTCAATATATACATTTTATATTTCTATGTAATTTTAATCAATAAGATAGTAAATTTATACTGTAATGATTACGTTGAAGGAGTAATGTGGATTCGTTTTGTACAATAAAAGGGAATTACCTTTAATACAGGTATTCCCTTTTGTCATTACATTATGGCGTAGTTTTATTCACCTTCAAAATCCATGCTCTGTTTATAAGTAGGATAAAAGGATGTTGTCAACCTCCTGTTTCCACACGCCTTTCCTTAAACAACATCACCCCAATTAAGCCCATAACAGAGAATGCGACTGGCGAGATGAAACCATAGTAATATCCATCACTGATGTTACCTGAGGCAGACTGAAAATAATCCAAAATATAGCCAAACATAATGGGTAATAATGCTGCACTTAGAAAGCCCCCTGTATTGGCAAACCCCGAAACGATACCTGATTCAGCTAAAGGGAAAGTTTGGCGAACAGCTGCAAAAGTCAAGGCACTTGCACCATATCCAAAGCCGATGATAAAGAACAGGACAATGAGCATGAAAATGGATGGATGCCCTTTCCATAAAAGAAAGGCAAACCAACTCACTAAAACTGCAATATGAACAACAATATAAGGCTTTTTAATCGTTCCTAACCAACCTGCAACCCAACTCGTTAACGGAGCTCCCATCAGTGCCCCAATCAATCCAATCATAATGAGCTGGCTTGCCTCAGCACGTGTCATCTCATACATATTGATCCCATACGGAACAGCCCACGAGCTGATAAAGCCAACATAGCCTCCCACAACGCCAAAATGACAAAAAAATAAAGCCCACGCTTGTCGACTCAAACATATTCTGCGTAATAAAACAGAGGTTTTTTCACGTTGTACTTCCTCAGTTACTACTACTAATTCTTCTGCAAAAATTCGTTTTGTAGTTTTCACAAGCACAAAATAAAGAAGCACTCCACATAAGCATAATAAGAGCCCCGTTGAAAAAAATGTGATCCGCCAACCAAATAACAGGATCAAGGTCGCAAAAGGGACTGTCGCCAATAAGAAACCAAGACTCCCAGTCATCCCAGTAAAACCAATTAATCGGACAAACTCCTTTTTCTGAAACCATTGCGCCAAAATGAGCACCATATTCACCCATATGGTCGCATCTCCTACCCCAGTAAGCATTCTAGAGAAAAACAGTACGAATTCATGTGTACCTAAACTATAAAGAATTGTACCTAATCCTGTAAGGGCAGCACCAACGATAAGAAAAAAATTCGGCCCAAACCGATCCGCTAAAATCCCCATCGGAATCTGCAAACCCGCATACACAAAAAATTGTATACTCGTCAATAACCCGATCGTCGATGCTGTCACACCAAAATCCTTCATTAATTGGTCCGTAATTAACCCCGGAGCAGTTCGCTGACTTGCCATTAACAAATAGGTAAACAATACAGCAACAAACACAACCCATCTGTACTTATGATGTTGTTTGTCCAATAATCACTACTCCCATTAGCTTTTATTTTATGTATATGAATTTTAGGTTGGGGAGAAGACCTTCTATTTGAGGTAGTTTTGAAATGAACATACATGCTGACATTACATTGAAAGAAAATGCACCTAGCCTAGACTAGGTGCATTCCATAGTGTTGAAAAACAAAACCATCAATAGACTTTTTGTGAAAGGTGAAAATAGATTTCCGTTGCAGGCTACTTGCTTTCCTGTGGGCGAGCGCCGAGCCGCTTCCTCCGCTACCGCTCCGTGTAGGGGCTCGCCTGTCTCGCTATCCCACGGGAGTCAAGTAGCCCTCCACTCCAATCCATAAAAATATTTCTTTTTAGTAAAGGTTTTCAAATAAAGGGAAGGTGTTCACTACTTTTTATGAAGAGGTGTTGTCACGCATCACTTCTCCACATTGAAAATAAGAGCCTATCCCCTCTAAGAATACAGATAATGGGCTATTTGATCGCTCTACTACTATGAAAAAAAGTAAAGAAACTTTGCAGAATGGTTGATTGGAGTGGAGCCAGCGTCACTCCTAGGGGATTTGGCGTCACAGATGAGACCCTGGAGCGAGCGTAAGTGAGTGAAGCGGCTCATCGGACGCCCCCTGGAAAGGGCGCTGGCGGAACGGAAATCAACCTCTCACCTTGCAAATTTGCTTTTTCTGCCGTTGACATCATCTTTTTTCAACAACATGAAATGCACCTAGCCTAGACTAGGTGCATTCATGCTATATTATATGGCTGGAGGTTGTGCTTTACTCACATGTACTTTAATGAACCAACTAGTCTCTTGAAAAATATTTTACTGGAATCATTAACAACTCACCGTCACATTTTCTGTAAAGTATTTATTACTTAAACAGCTAAGATATTATGTGACTTTATTAAGTTTGTCCGAAAGAATTGAAATAACAGGATTTCCATATTAAAACTTCACAAAAAAATGGAACTTTTATACTTTAAAATCATCAAATAAAGCTTTTTTATTTCTGCAAATATGACTTTAATTCATCATTTTTTTGTTCCCAATCTAATAAATAATTATATGCTTCTTTTATATTCATATACATAATTTTACTATTTTTAGCTGTGCTTAAATCTCTTCTCAGTTGTAATAAATTTTCAAACTCAACTATATTATTACCTGTTTGATCATTATATTCATAAACTTCAAACTTACCTAATAAGTTTTTGGTTACTTCATATTTAGGATATTTGATTATTTTGCCGCTATATAACGCAAAACAGAATAAGATTAAACAACTTGAAATTATGATTTGTATTATGTGAATAATTCCAAAGAATATACCTTGATCAAGGGAATATGATACATTAAATAATTGTGTAGCGAAACTTCCCAAAAACAAATTAATTATATTTTTGACTTCAATCGAACTACTGCTTAAATCATTCACTAAATAATAATAGGTTACCTTCACAATGAATGATAGAAACGCAATCTCGATTAGACTTTTTATTATCAGTATTATTCTATCCATTGAGTTTAAAGAAGACGACTTTATGCGATCCGAAATTACATCGACAAAAAACGCTTTTAAAATCTCATATCCTCTCATTAAAAATCTTGTGGAAATAAACAGAAGTGACATGATTAAAAATGTTAAAAAATAGTCATTAGAAACTTTCAATAACAATAATGCTGTTGCGAATACAATTACTGTAATATAAAAACTTATATATAAATTCATACTATTACGGCGTTTAATTATTTGCGCTCTCTCATTCGCAATTTCTCGCCTACTATATCTTTTTCGCTTAAAAAAACTAATCTCTAATGATGAATAAAAGCCAATCTTTTTATCAACAGTAAAATATTCAACAAACAAAAATTTTTTCTCTAAATCTGCTATTAAATATTCAAACTTAATCGTTCGATAAAATACCCAAATTATAATAACCATCATACTTATAAAAGAATATGTAGCCGTAAATAAATCCATCATTACTAATAATTTTTTATATTCTATAGGAAAATTACAAATGACTATAAAATCCAAAATGATGGTAATTACTAGACTTATAGCAATGATTTTAAATGTCTTTACATATAAATATTTCACAAAGAGAAATGATATTAACAAAACAATGATAATTAGTAAAGCTGCGTTCCAATCAAAATTAAAAATTAGCGGCAATAAAAAGGGTACAGTATATAGACCTTTTATTAAAATCTTTTCCAACGAAGAGATATAAGTTAAATTATGTTTCATTAGTTTAAATAATAAGGTAAATTGTCTCAATAAATCAGTATTTAAAATTTTCATTAGAAATAACACAAAATAATATATTAATAATAACAATATTAATAACAATATTACTTCATTAACAAACGATATAATTTTCGTTAATAATGATAAATCCAACTGATTTGAATCTGGATTATATAAACTTTTAATGTTTTTATCAACAGAAGTGAAAAACTGTTTATCCTTCAATAAGGAAAAAAATCGAATTTGATCGGTAAAATCCACCGTTTTAATAGCCAAAAATAAAGTGAACACAAATGCACTAATAATAATTATAAATTTCTGTGCTTTGTGTAATCCTATAGGTTGTTTCCTACCCATTTTTAACTTCCTCCAATTCTAAGTATTGCTATATAAATTGCTCTCTCCACTTTAAAGACAAAAAAATACTTTTCGAAAAGTACATACTCACTACTGATTTTTTAATAATCCATTTGAAAGCTATGCTATAAGCGGAACCATGAATAATATAATTACTTATTTTTAACACATATTATAAAAACAAAATTTTGATATAATTTACAATTTACATAGTAAATAATCATAAAATAACCAAAAACAATTTAAGTTTTCAAATATAGACCGCCCCCTAATATATAAGGAATTTTGATATTGTTAATAAGCTGAAATTATAATTAAAAAGTATGCGGTAATCGCAAATATTGACATAGAATTAGAAATTACAATGCATTGAGCTTTTTCTAATTGTCTTAAATCCTATTTAGAAAAAACTCCGCTTCAGTAATCCCTGTATATAGCTAGTAATAGGTATAAGTAAAAGTTTTCATCTAATCTATAAAGTTATTTTGTTTGACTTGGCATACTAGAAAACATATAGTGTTGAATCGTTGTTTATCCTTGATAAAGAAATCTTGTATACTCAATAAAAATTTCTTCTAAAGATCCATACACGTTATCTGTGGTCAATCAATAATTCAGGCGGATTATTGCTATCATTTAATTTTCAGTTTTTCATTTATCGTTTTTATAAAAGGCTACCTCAATATCTATTAATGTCAGAGGAGGGCTCGTTTAAATACCGACATCGCCACATTCTACCTACTAAAAATTAAAAAAAAACGGGGTTTCTTCATATCTTCGGCATTTACTTAAAGACTATCCATGCATTTGGATATTAAAACTAAACTGCTCTCTATACTCACACTACAGAAGAATTAGATAATTAGGGATAAGTTACCACTTAACTACCACTATAGTATATAATAATTTTATAAGTTAAGTTTTTATATTTAATGATGTAATGTGGTTTTATGCAAAATTAAACCAAAATGAGATGTTAAATAAAAGAACTTTTTATTAACAATATTAAAAGATGCATTTAAAAAATAAAGCCTTTAATTTACAATAAATTCCAATAAATATATTTAATGAAGCGTTTAGGTATGAATCTGATATTATGTTTTTCATCAACAATTAGGAATGCTTATTTTTGAAGTAAAATCCTATAAATTCGATCAAATAAAAGATGTATTTAGGGCAGAATGGTTATATTTCAAGGCATAATTTGGGGGTTATTGAAAAATGAAAAAGAATAACGTTTACAAAGTAATAATTGCAATTTTAACATCTATTATAGTGATGGCTATTGTAGTTATAGGGTATCTCTTATCAACCAATGGTTATCTTACAGAGAACAAACAAGAAAGTTTGAGCCCAGAAGGTGAAAATCCTGAGGTGATAGAAACCAAAGAGGTAGAAGCAGTTGAGGTAATAAACAAGCCAGCTACTGATAAATCTTGTCTATCACCTGAATACGCAATTGCTTTAGACGAAATGTATGCTAATTACCTTGAGTTTAAACGAGTGGCACTTAATGAAGGTGGATCACTAAATTTCGATAACGCAATCAACGCTTATAACGGCATCACACAGAACTTAGCTACATCGGTCCTTATAACTAAAAAAACGGCTTATGACAAAGAAGTATATAAAGTGGTGAACGAATGGGCTGTGGATGCTTCTAACGTCTCGAATGACATGCTGGGATTCATTCAAGGTACGCTGGAGCCGACTGACTTTAATTTAAATGTCTTCAGAGCTTCGTTTGATGATCTTGATAACTTCTATGGAAATAAACTGAAATGGGAGAATTGCCAATGACTATGATGTCGAGAAGTGAGTAACTCCTAATGATATATGCCCAGTTGGGAGGTCGAAAAATTATTCTCCGTCGCTGGTGAAGCGGTAGGATGTCTTAGCACAGTGAAGGATAATAATAAATATAGCGGTGATGGTTTTTATTGTTGAAACAGAGGAAATCAAAGCTAATGTTTAATAATATATGAACTATTAGAACAAGCTCTTTTTTAGACTTGTTCTTTTTATTTTTCTACAAACTCTAATTTGTCTATAAACACTATGATAAGTATGTACGGTTCTACTCCCCTAACACTCTGTCTCTGTAAGCAGTACGGAGGCGAAATTACTTGGGCGAGAAATTCCCAAATCAAAGAGTATACATTAAAAGATGGCGAAAAACGTTTTATGTTTAAGTTTTACCTTGGTACAAATTCATTAACTTGAGAGCCTTTAATTACTACTCGACGTAGCTTCAAATCATGTAAAGAAGTGCAAGATGCTATGAATCAGTTACAGCTCTAGACATACAGTGGCACATATAAACAACAACAATATGAAACTTATCAAGATATTTATAACATGTGGATTGAGCAGTATGAAGATAGCGTTGAAGAAAGAAAGTTTGTAAAAACTATCGATATTTTCAGAATCATATTTTACCTGCTATGGATGTTATAATATTGCTACTTGTCAAATGCATGTAAATCAGTGGACAAAGAAGCTAAAGCGATTTCACATGGATTATTCCTATTCTGCAAAAGTTCTCGTTTATGCGATTTAACATGGCTACATTGATTAAAATCCTTTTACATTGGTTGAAATGTCTAAAAGCGCAAAAAGATCATTATGAAGAAGAATTTGAAAACTTCTATACAAAAACACAATATATAGTAAACTCTTTAAAACATAAAAACGCCCGTTTTGTATGTAGTATAAAATAGGCACCTCTATTTAATATTTAATTTAAAAATTTAGATCTAATCCCTGCATCACCTACCTTCAAGTATTTATGGTATGGGGCCCTTATCACAAATAACTATGTCAGTTCAATTAAATACGAAAAAGGTATGTTAAAAGTTTAGCAAACTTTAACACACCCTTATACAATCACTAATCAAAAGCAATTACATTCACTTCTTATTCTGTATCCCACGAATTGTACTTTTTGGAATCGTAGCATCATGTTCCACAATGAATACTTTCGAGAAGCAGTTGTAATACGTTTCATCATGTCCCTTTGGTGACACAATAATCAGTTTACGTTGTAGCTCTTCGGCATAGAGATTAAACACTTTATTTTTTCGCTCATCATCTAATGCGCTATCAAACTCATCGAGTACGATATAGCCTGGTGAAGTGGCTAAGTTTTGTAGTAGTGCGAGTGCAAAAAGGAGTGAACTTAGTGATTCCTCCCCACCTGATACACCTAGCCCCACCTTTCCACTACGAGCCTTCATACTCACATCTTCAAGCGCACCTTGATGCCCAATTTTACGCGCTTTAATATAAAGTCGGAAATTGACACGACCTGATTTATCTTCAATGCGTTCCTTTTCAACTTGCCCCTCAAATTGAAATAAATCCATATACTTTTGGAAAAGCGTATTGATTTTTATCAAGTGCATCGTAATCGTGGTTTCTAAACGGTCCTCTAGCTCATTTGCACGAATCGTATTGCTTTCAAGTAATTGCTCCGATTTCGCTAGATCAGCATTTTTCTTATCGAAATCAGCCTTTTGTTGATCATAATTTTGCTGGGCATTTTCGTTAATTTTTTCTAAGCGGGCATTGCGTAGCTCTGCTTTAGCCTGTTCAATTTCAGCCTGTAGCATTGTCAATGATAAGCTCATCATGAGTAGTTGTTCGTCTAGTTGCTGTGCTTCTTGTGGTAAAACCTGTTCAAGTTCAATTTTATCAAGCTCACAGCGACTTTTCATCGTTTCATCCAACTCCAGCTTTTCCTTAGCCTTTTGAATCGATAAATCATAACCTGTTATTTGACTTTCGACGATTTTTAAATCGCTTTCGAATAGTTGTTGCTGTTCACCAAGTTGTGATTGCTTGCGTTTTTGCTGATGATTTTCATGCTCTTTTGTCTCTTGTTCATTAATAAGTTTTCGAATGTTTTGCTGCAAATATTTTCTTGTCCGCTCAATCCGTTGTAGCTGCATTTGCTGCTCTGCAAAGGCACCGAGCTCCTCATGAATTTGCCATTGTTGCTTATAAACATTCTGATGATACTGTACATCAATTTGCTCGCCTTTCAGCTTTTCTAGTTGGATTTCAAGTATGGTTAGCTCATCATCAATATCTGACAATTTTTGCTCGACAAGCTCAAGCTGCTGCCTATAAGATGCATAATCCGCTTGTTTTAATAGAGTACTTTCGGCTAATTGGATCGTATGAAGATGACCTTGTAGCTGTTTCAACTGTTGTTGATTTTCTTCGTATTGTTGTTCTAAATATTGCTTCTCGTTCATTGTTTTTGTATATTTCTGTTGTACTTCCTGTAACAACTTTTCGATGGCCAAATCACTTAAAATATATGGAGCCGCTTCCTGTGCACCGCGAATACCGCGCGTATCATATAATAGACCTTGCTCGATTTTCGGGCTCTCTAAGAAAAATTGCTGCACCCACCAAAGTGCCTTATTCGCATAATTCTGCTGCTGTTCAGGTAAATCGCTACGAATTTGTAAGCCATACTCAGGTAGCTTCGAGATACTTTCAGTCGGCACAAGCTGTTGAAGTGATACATAATACAAATCATTGACTGGCTTATAATTTTTCCCAACATAAAAAATGGTATATTTAATCGCCTCCAGCTGCTTTTCTAACGCCAATGGAGCAGATGGCATAAGTTCGATCAACTCACGTAATGTATACGCCTCTAGCTGCTGCTGCTTTAAATGAAGTAGTCCCTGCTGCTGGCGTTTGGATACAACCTTTTTTTGTTCATACAGTGTCACTTTCTGTTCCAACATTTTTAATTCCATTGTAAGATGCTGTATCTGTTCAAAACCTTGCTCATTTTGCCGTGATAGAGTGTTAATTTGCTGCTCGATTTGCGCACTGCTTCCATATATTGCTTTGTGCTTTTCTGCATTTGTGATTTTTTCTTTTAGCTCTGATGAAGTGATTTCTAAACGGACTTTTTCTTGATCGAGCTCGCGTTGTTGATGGCGTAGTTGGCTGTGCTGATTACTGAGCCCACCTATTTGGTTTGTAATTGTAGCTAATTGTTCATTTATTTCTTCTAGCTTACGTTGTGTCGTTTCGGCATCAAAATGTAAATACTTTCGCTTTTCATCGATTTCTTCAAGCTGCTGCTCTAACTGCTGCTGCAAGGCTTGTTGCTGTGTGTCTTCATTTTCCTGCTTCTGTAAGTTATTGGTAATATCGATTAATTGCTGTGTCAATGTCGCAATATTCTCCGATAATTGTAATTTTTGTTGCTCTAGCCTTTCAATATTACTCTTTAATTGTTGCTGAGTAACCGTTAGTTTTTCCTTTTCCACTTGATATTTCGCCTTTTGCTCAGCCATCCTTTCCATTGAGGTGCTATAATACGTGATGATTTGATGGAGCAAGGTATAGTATTTTCGGCCGGATGTGAAAATACGTTTTTTGTTATCTAAATATTTATTGAGCTCGGTTTGAGCCGCATTTACACTTAATTCCGCACCTTTTTGAATACCCTTTAAATATTCAATTTCCGTGCGAACTTCTTTAATTTTTTCTAATGAATTTTCCCATTCCTTTTGCATGTCAGAAATCTCAAACATGTCACTAAATTTGCGGAAACGCTCTTCCGGGTACATCGCCGCAAATTGATTGACTTCTTGCTGATACCAAATTAAATAATAAACATCTGGTTCAATTTTATAGCGCACACGTAAATCCTCGCGATACGCCTTGAGTGTGCGACCCGCTGTACCACCAGATGTATAGCGGGCATGAGATGTTAAATTAGCTGTATCTTGCCCATTTAACACCTCATACTCGCGCTGAATCGGGCTATTTTTCGTATCTTGATTAACTGTCAGCTGAAAGGCGATAAATTTAGGACCATCAATTTTCGTAGGTCCTTCATTTAAAAAGACGAGTGTTATACGTGCATACCAAGGGTCATTTACGTTTAAATTTGTTGAACGAAGTCCCTCTAATTCTACCTTCGAAGAATGTAGCACGGCACCAAGGCAAAATGTTAATGTCGATTTCCCTACACCATTTGGACCAGTAATTAAAATATGCTCGTCTGCTTCCCCAAAATCAATATTTCGCGGTGAGTAGTCGCGAACACCATGAATTTTCAATTGATACGGGATCATTCGTTTTCCTCCTTGATATGTAGGTTATAACGATTGAAAAACTTCATTACTTCTTCTTTACTAAGCTGTGTTTCCTGGGCAAATTCCGTTGTACGTCGTAAAAATGATTCTGAAAACATATGTACTCCTATGGCTGTTAACATATATGCCTCTTCAGAGACGGATTCGTAGTCTGTAACCGCGCCAATTTTTTTCAGTTGGTCGATATTATTTTTTAATTTGCGATTGGCATTTAGCGATTCATGGCCAAAATCAACTAGGATTTGATGCAGCAGCGTAAATTCATGCCCGAGTACTTCTTGGTGATAAAACAAATACAACATAATCGCGAGTGCCTCACTGCTTAATGTTGATTTCGCATGTTTTGCCGTTACATGCATCATGACAATCACGCGGTCTCGACGATCATCATAAATAATACGGAAATAGCGACTTAACGCAGCATTTAAACGATTGATGAATGAATGGAAAGCATCATCATCTCCACTTTTAATGCCAAGCAACTTTTCTAAATCCTTCTTAGCTAAGCCGTAATTTGCCCCTTTGATCGATGCAGATGAAGAAAATAATAACTGCATAAATGCTAATTCTTCTTCGGTAGTTAAATAACCCTTTAAACTATTCATCATCATGAGGGTATTGTCGAACCGTGAATCGTTTGTCGTCATCGTCTATCCACTCCCATTGTTTTTCATAATCTTTCGTTTGTTCGATACGCTGCTGTTCAACCTTATTGTTACTAGTTAATGCGGAGACAGCTAATAATGAAAGAATGGCATCATGCCATCTATTTGAGCTTGATTCCACAATGAGCTCTTCCATTTCTGTTTCACCATGTTCACTTAAAAAATTTTCAATTCGCTCTGTATCAATTAGTGATTGGGTCATTTTCCATGAAACTTCCTCCAAGGCTTCTTTTATTGGACGAACATCCATTTCGGTCTCTTCATATTCAGGCTCAGGCTGATGAGAAATCGGCTTTTCTAGCTTCGGTTCATACGTTTGCAAATAATGGATGGCATCTGTAATATCCTGCGGACCAATTGGTGCAGCAAATTTTACAGGGACCCACAGGCCATCCATCGCCTCTTCTTCATATTGATTTTGTTCCATAAAACTTAAAATATCATGGGCTGTCGGGATATTCGGATTAGCTTCTGGTGAATGCATCGCCAAAATAAACTGGCGCACTTTTTCAGGTGAAATGGTGTTAGCGGTAGGTGTGAGCTGCATATTGACAAAGCGGATATATTTTGTAAGCAAGCTTAAGCTAAGAGAAGTCCCTTTTGAAATGGCAGCTGTTCCGCGGCGCATTAAATCGCTCATTTTCGTACTTTCTTCGACAGTGCCAAACTGTTGTAAGCGCTCATTTAATTTTGTTTCAAGCTCTTGCATTAGGTGATTAATTTTCTCCAACTGCGGTAAGGCATTGCGATCAGCAAGGAGTTCAAGCTGACGTTCCTCTAATTGCTTAATCGCCTCTTGAAGAGTTTCAATAAAGTTGTATACTAACAAATGTTCAAACCCGCATTCTTGTGTCTTTCTTATCTTTAAAATGACAATAAAGTCGTATACTTATTTTCATCAAATTAACTTATTTTGCAATAAACTGTTACAAAAAAGTTGTATACCAATACGAAAATTATGTACTTACATTATAGTTTAAATATGTTTCTTCACAGCTTTATTCTATAAGAATTTGTTATTATGGATAGTTACTAAATCCTCTATATATTTTAGTAATTTTTCTCGTTTCTCTATATTAATTCTAATATAGTTTTTAAGATTAGCTGCTTCAATAACCATATTTTTTGTTACAATCTCGTCTTTATATTTGGTATCCATAACAATTTTTATTCTTCTATGCCGAAAATCCTCAACCGTCTCTATATTCGAATTGATATACTTAGTAGTAAGTGGGTATTTTCCACTGAACAAACTATAACTTGCTTTGACATCAAGTAAATTTATTATCCCTGTCCTACTTTTCCTAACCAATCTCTTTAAATTTCCTTCATGTTCTGACCAACTATCTATTATTAATTTTGCTTTGCTTAGTAATTCTTTATCTCTCTCTAAGTAATCTATTTTTTCTCTATTACCAGTACTCCTCAAGTAAGGAGAATTGCGAATTAACCATTCTTTATCATATTGTAAAAGCCATCCGTATATTTTAGTATATGCTTTACCTAAGTCAGAGCGTGAATATTCTGGATTTTCTTTTCGGATTTTTAGAAATTCCTCTTTGTAGTACTCCGTTTTTAATTTTTGTTTGTTCATTAATCCTTCTTTGTTTTTTAATTGAACTGAAGAAAGATGCCCCCTATTCTTAATCCTTATTACTGTATCCCTAGATATATTTGCTAATTCCGCTATTTTGTTCAGTGTTAGATCTTGTTTAAGTAATTCATTAAAATTAAGTTCCCATACTCGGCCTCGCTTTACTATTCTTCTATGGAAATCCCTTATATCAAAAGGAGATTTTTCCCCTTCCTTAATTATGTACTCAAAACCGCAATTACACTTTATGATACCTTGAATTTTCCTATCTGAATTATTTACTCTAACATTCACATTTTTTATATTCTCTTTTAAATAATTCTTGCAAAACGGGTTCATACAAACCCAAGGTCCTTCACCAAAAGGTTTAAATGAGTTCTCCTTTTCAAAATAATTTTTGGCTGATCCACTTAATAATCTCATTAATAATAAGTGTCTTATCGGATGTAACGACCTATTTTCTTCAATATTTATTAAACTAGGAACCCAAGAAAACTTGTCACTTATCTTGAAAAATGAATCTAATAACTCTAGAAAATCTGTTGGATAATATTCAATTATTAACTTTTGTAAGTATTCTCTTCGCTTTTTAATGGGATATGCAAACCCTTTCTTACCTAATAAATCTACATATTTGCTAATATAATACTCTTCAGAAAACGATTTGTAATTCATTCTAATAATGTATTCAACGTCCTCTGCTAGATCGATCAAATATTTCATTAGTTCCTCACTATAGCTCCTAAGTGGTTCTCTAATATCTTCAATTGTTGGAATTAAATAATTTATAAAGCCCATCTCGGATATTTTTAACGAATACTCTAATAACGGAGTCTTATGCCTAGTACAAACAAAAATCCCTGGAATTTGATGAATCCTGTTCCAAAATCCTTCACCATTTGACTTAAGCTGTTCCTTTAAGCATTCTGCACAATAATATAAATATTTCTTGTTTTTTACATTGTATTTACTGTAACTAAATAAAAAAATATATAAATTTTTAAAATCACTTTTATAAATTTTCTCATTCCATTCTTCACTTTTAAAGGGTTTTACAAACGGTATCACTGTATGCTGGTTAATAAAATACTCTTTAGTAAATTCTTTCGAGAATATATTGATTTGGGATACTAAATGAGCGAGTCCCATTGGTAATTCTAAATTAATATTTACCTTCTTTCCAAATAGTTCTTTATTTGTATGTTTTCTACTCAAGTTACCTACATGAATGTGATAACGAGCTATTATACTGTAATATAGTTCATCTTCATATGGCGTTGGAAAATAACCTATCATATCCTTACTCCTCTTATTTATTACAATGTTTTTTCAGTAAAGCTTTTTTCATAAGTAAAAACGCTACCTAAAGTATATTTCAATTAGTAATGATGTCTGTCATCCCAAATCTGTTCCATAAGTTTGTCCATCCCATTTCCCTTAGTATTTTAAAAAGACTGCTAGCTTTCACTAACAGTCAATTAATTAAACTTTATAGAATTCTCCACATTAGACTTACCTATTTTACATTTGTATTAGGTATGTTGTTTTTCTTATCCCAAATAATATATATGGTGAATGCTATAGGTCCAGTTAAAAAAACACAAATCAACCATATTAAATAACATTGCTTACTAAACTTATTTTCCAGATATTCATGTGTAATATATGATAACATTAAGATAATTAATATATATACTCCCACTATAAATAACTGATTTAACAAAACATATCCCCCCAATTAGCAACATGTATTTGATTGATTGACAAGATTAATACTACATACGCCTGTTTCTGGTAATTCTAATTCAACACGTTTCGACGCTTCTTCATCTCCTGATAAATAAGCTGTTATTGAACGAACCTGTTCGTAGCCGGTTGCCATTAAAAATGTTGGTGCGCGTCCATAACTTTTAGCTCCGACTATATAGAAGTCCTTTTCAGGTTGGCGTAGTATTTCTTCACCATGCGCTCTGACTGTGCCACAACTATGCTCATTAGGATCAATTAGTGGCGCTAATGCTTGCACACTTTCTGTTGCTGTATCAATAGATAAACGCAGTTCATTGTTCATGGTAAAATCAGGTCGATTTCCTGCATTAACAATAAGTTCATCGAATCCTGTAAGTACTTTTTGTTCTCCATTAATAGTACCTACAATATGGATATTCTCTTCTTTTTTCACCTGTGAAATATAGAAAGGTGTTACTACCTCAATCTTTCCTGTATCTACTAATTCATGGATGCGAATACCGAGTGCGCCACGTGCTGCCAACGCATCTTTTTCCTCCCCGCCATAGGCTTCTTCTACAGATCTTTTACGCATAATCCACACAAGCTTTGTTGAAGGATTATCTTTTTGTAATTCAGCCAAAGCTAATAAGGTATTGATCGCTGAATGACCACCACCAATGACAGCAACCTTCTTATTTGCATATCTCTTAGGATTCGTATTTATATCTGGAATACCATACTCAATGTGATCTGCTAATACTTTCTCATTTTTCAGCCAAACACCTGTAGAATTTGCTGGGTTTGGGTTCCCCCATGTACCCGTTGCATCGATAACTGCTTTTGCCTCAATAATATCGATGTCATCCTCTTTTTCAACATATATATTAAAGAACTGATTTAATCGATTTTTTGATTTCATTTTATCATTTAATTGTCTTGAAATACCTACTACTTTTGAGTTCAATCGGATACTAGGTTTTATTTGTGTTAACTCTGCCAAAGGTTTTAAATAAAGATCAATTAACTCATGCCCTGTAGGTATTGTTTCTAAGTTAGGTTCTACCCAATCAGACCCCTCTAATAATGATTTAGCAGCTCTATTGATGTTATAACGCCATGGAGAAAATAATGTGACATGCCCCCAAGTACGAATATTGTGTGCTATTTCATTGCCAGCTTCAAGTAAAATAAATGACTGGTTTTGCTCTACTAAATGAGCAGCAGTAGCTAACCCGATAGGACCTGCACCAATTATGACAATCGGTAAATTCTTATTGGAATTATTAACAGTCTCTTGGACTTCAATGTCCTGAACAGGAGTACAACAAGATTGATTTTGATTGATTACTTTTAGTGTTTTCATATAAACTTCTCCTCTTTTTTCTTTATATAAGCATTCCCTTATATAAAATATATTTTTTACGTCTAGCAGTAAGCTAGACGTAATTTATTTAAGCTTTTGTGATAGTTATGAACACACTTCCATTTCACACATGATTTTATCAATTTCTTTTATAGCTTTTTCAAATTGCAACCATGTAGAAGTGCCGTAACGATCCATATCTCCTTTAAAGAAGAAATCAAAAGCAAACTCTTTAGCCTGTATCAATGTGTATTCTCTACTATTCATTATTAACTTTAAATAAGCGATAAAATAATCTTTAGTTAATTCGCTAGCATGGTTTACTGTCATTATTGCATCCTCCATTCAACGGATTGAATAATTGCTACGACAGACAGTATATTTAGGATCACTTGTTAGCAAGATGTCGGTGAGTATCCAACTAATACTAAACCTAGCTCACCATTCTCTTCTTCTGCATGGATCGTAACATCTGTTAATTGCGGTGCAATATCAGGATGAATTGCGACTTCGATACCTTCAATTGTTTGAATTGCATCTTCTTCTGCTGGTGCTTCTAAGCCTACACCTAAATTAACCCCACAGCAGCCTGCAATACCAAAGAAACGAAGCGTTTTAACCTCTGAATCAGCTAATACCTGTTCTAAATAATTTTTACCTTCTAGACTCATTTTCATTTGATTTTCTCTCCTTTTAATTCATGTAAGCCTTGTGTTCCAACCGGTGGCGTTTTTACCCATGGAATGGCCACAAATTGATTATTGCTGATGGATCTAACTTCTTTTAGCCATTTCGTTTCAGCTTGTTGTTTTTGAATTAATGTTGGACTTGTTGTATAGATAGATGAAAACGTTTGATTAACAACCCACCAATCAACAGATAATCCAGCACGGTGTAAATCTTCTTGTAAGCGCGAAGCTTCATAAACAGGTGTTGCTTCAGGAAGAGTTACAATGGCAACACTCGTATAAGAGGCATCACGCAACCTTGGTAACAGGTTAGAAACAGCTGGAGGAATATCCCCTTGTGAACGGCTTATTTCCCGATGATAAGCTTCTGTTGCGTCTAGTAAAAGCAACGTATGCCCTGTTGGTGCGGTATCAATAATAATGACTTCATCTTGATGATTTTCTACAACGTTAGCAAATGCTTTGAATACAGCTATTTCCTCTGTACAAGGAGAAGCCAAATCCTCTTTCACAAATGCTAAACCTTCCTCATTCATCGTTTCACTTGCCTTTGCAAGCACTTCTGCTTCATAGTTTGCCACTTCTGCTTTTGGATCAATACGACTGATCGTTAAATTATTAACGTTGTCATCTCCGAATGTCCAATCGAGGTGTGCGGCGGGATCTGTTGTAGTTAAATGTACATGAGTATCCTCTTCTGCTAATCGTAATGCAATATAAGAAGCCACAGTTGTTTTTCCAACCCCACCTTTCCCCATCGTAAAAATGAGTTTCGGTTTACGTTCTAAATAATCTGCAATCATTTCTTCTATCTCAGGAATCTTAGTTTCTTCATTTGATTCATCTGCATGTATAACTTCTTTGTCAGTCATCCATGCTTGCATACGCTCAATACTTGATAATGAGTACGGTACAAAAGGTAAGTAGAAATGCTCAAATTGATTTAGTTCTTCAGGAATTCTTGCTATTGCATCAGCTTGACGCGCAATGAAAGCCTCTTCGATATCATCAGTAGAATTGGCATTGCTCATATATCCATTAATTAGTAGAGTCTGATTTTGAATGCCTATTTCAAACAATTCGTGAGAAGCACGTGCAGCTTCCTTTAAAGGATTTTCTTCTGGGCGTGTCACTAACATTAACGTTGTTTGATTAGCATTCTTTAAACGTTCAACTGCCTCTTTATAGACTTCACGTTGTGGTTCTAGCCCTTTTAAAGGACCTAAACATGAAGTGCCAGTCGTGTTATCGTCTAGAAACGTAGACCATGCAGAAGGCAACTGTAATAATCGTAACGTATGCCCTGTAGGGGCTGTATCAAACACCACAGTGTCAAAATTCCCAATCACTGAAGTATCAGTCAATAGTGAAGCAAATTCATTAAAGGCAGCAATTTCTACTGTGCAAGCACCAGAAAGTTGTTCCTCCATATTTTGTAATACCACTTCAGGTAGTTTTCCACGGTACGGACCAACCATTTGCTCTTTGTAATGTTGTGCTGCCTGTTCAGGGTCCAAATTTATCGCAAATAAATTGTCTATGCCTTCAATTTTTGTTGGACTATTAGAAAGCGTTTGGCCAAAAATATCTTGTAAGTTGGATGCGGGGTCTGTACTAATTAAAAGTACCTTTTTCCCTTCCCTTGCAATGGCTATTGATAGGCTACAAGCAACCGATGTTTTCCCAACGCCCCCTTTCCCCGTGAAAAACAGGAATGGGGTGTCAGGGAAATGAATTCTTGTAAAGCGTTCCATCTTACGCATCTCCTTTTAGTGACAAGCGTACTTTTGGCTTTTGTAGTAATTCGTCTTCTGAAAGTCCTGACCACTGTGAAAATTGTTCATTTGTTGGATAGATTCCTTTGCAAAGTAATTCTCCATCCACAAACGTTGCAGGTAAGGCATCCATTCCTTCTGACACTAATAGTTGATTGATTGCTTCGTTTTCTACAAAAGCATTTGGCTCGTTTGTAAGATTAAATCTTTCAGCTTCTATGTTTGTTTTCTTTAAATTATTCATAATAAATGACATTCGCAATAATTCTGGGTCTATAGAAGGTCCACATAAGCCTGTAGAACAGCACATTGCTGGCTCATAGATATGAATTTTTTTCAATTTATTTCAGCTCCTCAGCTACAAATTGTTCAATGCGTTTACCAATTGCATCACGAACATTTTGGAATACAGCCCACTTCTCTTCATCAGTACCTGTCGCTTTCGCTGGATCTTCAAATCCCCAATGCTCACGACGAACGTGAGGAGGTGTCATTGGGCATTTATCAGCTGCATCCCCACATAAAGTGACAACTAATGTTGCATTGTTTAATGTCTCAAAATCAATTAAATCGGATGTATGATTTGAAATATCAACCCCTACCTCCGCCATCGCTTTAGTAGCATTCGGATTTACGCCATGTGCTTCAATACCAGCACTTTTAACTGTCCAATTGGTAGGTAGTAATTTCTTTGCCCATCCTTCAGCCATCTGACTTCGACATGAGTTTCCTGTACATAAGAAATAAAGTGTATTTGTCATAGTAATTGCTCCTTATAATTTAATGGTTTTAAAGTATTTTTTCTGCCAACGTAAGGCAACCCATACAAGTCCAATGAGGACTGGTACTTCCACTAGTGGTCCAATAACAGCGGCAAATGCCACGCCACTATGCAAGCCAAACACACCCACTGCAACAGCAATTGCTAACTCGAAGTTGTTGCTTGCAGCTGTAAAAGAAAGAGCTGCTGTGACAGGATAAGATGCACCTACTTTACGGGAAGAGAAGAATGACACAGCAAACATGATCACAAAGTAAATAAATAATGGAATAGCAATTCGCACTACATCAAGTGGCAGTTCTACTAATTGCTCACCCTTTAAAGCAAACATCAACACAATCGTGAACAGCAGTGCAATTAAAGTAAGTGGTGAAATTTTCGGTAAGAACTTTTCTTCATACCACTGTTTTCCTTTTGCTTTAATTCCTATCCATCGTGTGAGGAATCCTGCTGCAAATGGTATCCCTAAGTAAATTAGAACGCTCTTTGTAATCTCCCACATAGAAATGGATACATTGAAATTCTCTAAACCAAACCAACCAGGTAATACATTTAAGAAAAAGTAAGCAAAAATTGAATACGTCACAATTTGAAAAATGGAGTTAAAGGCAACTAAACCAGCTACATATTCACGATCTCCACGCGCTAAATCATTCCACACAATCACCATGGCAATACATCGAGCTAAGCCAATCATAATGAGTCCAGCCATATATTCTGGGTAATCTTGTAAGAAGATAATCGCTAAAAAGAACATGAGGAACGGGCCGAGTAACCAGTTTTGTAAAAGTGATAGTAATAGCACTTTCCAATCCTTAAACACTCGCCACATTTCTTCATACTTTACTTTCGCTAATGGTGGATACATCATGACAATTAACCCTATAGCAATCGGTATGGACGTTGTTCCAATAGACATGGACTCTAACGCTTCCCCAACATTAGGCATGGTGATACTTAATACAACACCTATTCCCATCGCAACGAATATCCAAAGGGTAAGGTAACGATCTAGAAAAGAAAGCTGTTTTGTTAAAGATTCATTACTCATTTATATTTCCCCCTACATGGCAGCAATCGGTTTCACAATTGCACCCCTTTAAAGGCTGAATTTGTTCTAAAATGCCCTTCATCAGTGGCGTTTGATTCTCTACTAAACGGTAATGTTTCCAAGTCCCTACTTTCCGTTCCGTAATAATGCCTGCCTCCTTTAATTTTCGTAGATGTTGACTAACGGCTGGTTGTGATATTCCTAGCACATCCACAAAATCACATACACATACCTCCCCGTTTTTCATGCATGCAAGTAATTTAATGCGATTCAAATCCGCTGCTGCTTTTAGTTGTTTTTCAATTAGTGTGTTTTCCATTTATCTGCACTCCTTATATAACTGTTTTCTTATATATTATTTTAAATAAAATCACCTCGTAAGAAGGTGACATAATCAGTATATAACTATATTCTTATATTATGATTTAATGTTTTGAATTGCAACAGATATTTACCCATTTTAAAAAAATTTTTATACTTTGTAAAAAGCGTACGTTCAGTTACCTAAACGTACGCTTTAAAAGATAATGATAAAGATTAATTTATCTCCATTAATTTTTCTTTAGTAACGAGTTATGGAGAAGGTGTACAACACAAATTTGATTTAGCCATAGCTTTATTTAAGAGTTCAATTGAACGTAAAACAGTTTCTTTTTCGAAGTCATTCAAATGTGAAAAAACTTCATTTAAATAATTGTTTATCATTTCATCAATTGTAGTAGCGAGAAATGTACCCTCCACAGTTAATGACAAAATGTACACTCTTTTATCTGATGTTAGAGGAGTTTTTTTGACAAGATTCATCTTAATAAGAGTTTGAATCTGTCTACTAAATGTAGTAATATCCATACCTATTGCCTCTGCTATTTGTTGCATAGAAGGATTATTTTGTTTGTCGATCTCATATAGAATATGGCTCTGTATTGGTGTGATGTCAATTGATCCTACAGTACAACATGTTTTATTTAGTAGAGCAAACTTTTGAGTTAAAACTTGAAAAAGTTCACGTTTATTTTCCATTTAATCATCTCCTATAAAGACATATATATTATTTATTTGCAAAATACAACTAAAATATATTTAACTTTTTTTGAAGATGTTTTTCCTACTTCAAAAGTTTCTACTTTTCATGTGGTGAAGTAACTTTTTCACAACATACTCGGCATCTTCTCCCACACCTCTTAAAGTTGCAGATGCAAATGATCGTTGTCCTTCTAGTCCCACAAAATATAATCCAGGGATACTGCTAATACCTGCCTTTTGTAAAGGCATTCCTTCCCCATCTAATGCACCAAGTAATTTCATATAGGGTAAATGTGGTCTGTATCCTGTGGCATAGATAATGGTATCTACAGGCTCCCTTTCTCCGTCCGGCCAAATAACTCCATCTTCATAAAAAGAAGTAAACATTAAACGTTGTTCCGGACTCCCCTTACTAATTCGATCTTTATATCCTCCTATATCATTCACAGCATTTGATCTGGGTGCCGTTTTTCCAAAGCGCCAGAAAGGAAAGGTATCAAAACCAAATACCTTCAACCAATAGTGTATGTCCCGTCCAAGTAGACGTTGTTTTACAAATTTTATTGGCTGTCGTACTGAAAGAGTAGTTTGGCTAACCTTAGACAATTCAACAGCAATTTGCACAGCCGAATTACCTCCTCCGATTACGATTACCCTTTGGTTGTGATATGGCTGTGGATTTCGATATTCTGAAGAGTGAAGTGTTTTCCCTTGAAAGACTTCTCTTCCTTGAATGTTAGGAATAAAAGGATTATTAAATGAGCCTGTAGCATTTATGATTGTTCTAACTTGAAATTTATCGCCTGTGACAGTTCGAACAATAAAACCTATGTTATTTTTCTCAATCATATCTACTCTCTGATTAATTAAAACAGGTAATTGGAACTTTTTTTTATAATCTTGTAAGTATCGAATAACTTCATCCCTTTTCGGATAGAGATTCTGGTTTCCAGGAAACTTCATGCCGGGCATAGAGGAAAACCCTGCTGGAGAAAACAATTTAAGACTGTCATAATAATTTGGCCAAGAACCCCCGATCTGATTACTTTCTTCTAATATTAAAAATCGTAGACCTTTTTTCAGTAAATGATAGCCTGCTGCAAGTCCAGCCTGCCCTCCCCCAATAACGATTGTATCAAGAATCCCTTTCATTTTTTATCCCCCTTCATTATTTGCATTTTGCAAATATAAATTCATTAAAAATAATAGCTGTAATTAATAAAACTAAGTAAAACACAAAAATATTCTATCCTTAATAAATATATATAGCAATTTTATTTGCAATTTGCAACTATTATTCAAACTAATAATTATTATATTCAATAGCTAACCTCTAATTTAATGATCTACATTTCTTTTTCCATACATATCCAAAAAAATTAACTTTTTTCAAGCTTAGGCTTTTGCATATACTTTTCTGGTCAAAAATAATAAATTGCATTAAATAAATAAAACATTCAAATAACTGTTTGACTATTTGAATGTTTAAGTTTATTATAAAAACAATCAAATAATCGTTTGAACGTTTGAATGATAACTGGAGGAAAATATATGAAAGAAATATGTGAAATCACCTGTATTCATGAGGATAAAGTAAACTATGTTCAAGACAAGTTAAAAGAAAAAAAATCAATGGATGTTGCTAAAGTTTTTAAAGCACTTTCGGATGATACACGTGTAAAAATTGCCTATGCGCTAACACTAGAAGATGAATTATGTGTTTGCGATATCGCTAATATTATTGGGTCAACAACAGCAACTGCGTCGCACCATTTGCGTTTACTACGAAATTTAGGATTAGCTGAATATCGTAAAGAAGGGAAATTGGTTTATTACGCTATTCATGACCCATATTTTAAGAATTTAATCAGTGTTGCATTTGAAGAACATAAAGAAGGTGAAATTAATGACTGAGGAAAAACAGGTATTCCGCGTGAACGGTTTCTCTTGTGCCAACTGTGCAAGTAAATTTGAACGTAATGTAAAAGAAATACCTGGTGTTCAAGATGCAAAGGTGAACTTTGGGGCATCTAAAATATCAGTTACAGGCGATGCGACCGTGGAGGAGTTAGAAAAGGCTGGAGCTTTCGAAAACTTAAAAGTAACGCCAGAAAAACAAAAACGTGTTACTCCACCCCAAACAGATACTACCTATAGAATTGAAGGCTTCTCGTGTGCAAACTGTGCAGGTAAATTTGAACGTAATGTAAAAGAGCTTCCAGGGGTTCAAGATGCAAAAGTAAACTTCGGTGCTTCTAAAATTTCCGTAACTGGCGAAACAACTATTGCGGAACTTGAAAAAGCTGGAGCTTTTGAAAATTTAAAAGTATCAATGGATACACCTTCATACAGATCTAAAGCTCCATCTTCTGACAATAGTGAGGGGCAAGTTGAAAAGAAAGTACCATTTTACAAAAAACATAGCACACTTTTATACGCAAGCTTATTTATCGTATTCGGTTATCTATCTCAATACGTAAACGGTGAAGAAAATCTTATTACCTCCCTATTATTTATAGCTTCAATTGTAATCGGTGGTTTCAATCTATTCAAAGTTGGTTTCAAAAATTTAACTCGCTTTGATTTTGACATGAAAACATTAATGACGGTAGCTGTCATTGGTGCTGCATTTATAGGAGAATGGGCAGAAGCATCCATAGTTGTTATCCTATTCGCTATTAGTGAAGCTTTAGAGCGTTATTCAATGGATAAAGCACGTCAATCAATTCGCTCATTAATGGATATTGCACCAAAAGAAGCTTTAATTCGTCGAAATGGTCAAGAAATCATGGTACACGTAGATGATATAGAGATTGGCGATATTATGATTGTTATACCTGGGCAAAAAATTGCAATGGATGGCATCGTGGTTAGCGGTCTTTCTGCAGTCAACCAAGCAGCTATTACAGGGGAATCAGTACCAGTTTCAAAAACAGTAGATGATGAGGTATTCGCTGGAACACTAAATGAAGAGGGTTTATTAGAAGTTAAAATTACAAAATACGTTGAAGATACAACGATTTCAAAAATTATACATCTAGTTGAAGAAGCTCAAGGTGAACGCGCTCCTTCACAAGCATTTGTTGATAAATTTGCGAAATATTATACACCAATTATCATGGTCATTGCAGGGCTTGTAGTAATTGTTCCCCCACTGTTCTTCGATGGTAGTTGGGAAACTTGGGTTTATCAAGGTTTATCAGTACTTGTAGTTGGATGTCCATGTGCGCTTGTTATTTCAACACCAATTTCAATTGTTTCAGCTATAGGTAATGCTGCTAAAAAAGGGGTTTTAATTAAAGGTGGCATTTATTTAGAGGAAATGGGTTCGCTTAAGGCAATTGCTTTTGATAAAACAGGTACGCTTACAAAAGGTGTTCCAGTGGTTACAAACTTTGATGTAATGAATACCCAAAAAGATTCAAAAAAGATTCTAGCCATAATTACGGCTTTAGAATATCGATCTCAGCACCCTTTAGCTTCTGCGATTATTAAAAGAGCCGAAGAAGAAAATGTTTCATTCAAAAATATCAACGTTGATGCTTTCGCAGCCATTACTGGCAAAGGAATAAAAGGTGAAGTAGATGGTACTTTGTATTACATCGGTAGCCCAAAATTGTTCCAAGAGTTAAATGTACCTATTCCAGAGAATTTAGAAGGAAACATCCTTAAGTTACAAAATGAAGGCAAAACTGCCATGATATTAGGAACTGAAAAAGAGATTCAAGCAATCATTGCCGTAGCTGATGAGGTACGTGAATCTAGCCAAGAAATTATTGAGAAATTGCATAACATGGGTGTTAAGAAAACAATCATGTTAACTGGTGATAATAAAGGGACTGCGAATGCAATTGGTCATCATGTAGGGGTTTCTGAAATTCAAGCTGAATTAATGCCTGAAGACAAACTTTCCTATATAAAACAACTTCGAAAAGACTATGGCAATGTTGCGATGGTCGGTGATGGTGTCAACGATGCTCCTGCTTTAGCAGCTTCTACAGTCGGTATCGCCATGGGTGGTGCTGGTACAGACACTGCATTAGAGACTGCAGATGTTGCTTTAATGGCAGATGATCTACGGAAATTACCGTTTACAATAAAGCTAAGTCGTAAGGCCTTAAATATTATCAAGGCAAATATAGCATTTGCCATTTTAATTAAACTAGCTGCATTACTATTAGTTATTCCAGGTTGGCTAACACTTTGGATTGCCATTGTCTCAGATATGGGAGCAACATTGTTAGTAGCATTAAACAGCTTACGTTTAATGCGTGTTAAAGAATGAATTAACGCACTTTATTCAATAGATGGGCTTTTTATATGAAAGTCCATCTTTTTATTTCTAGTACTTTACTTTCTTAAAATAGCACTTAATTCATTATAGAAAGAAGAGATAAAAATGGAACTGGTAAATGTTTTTTCATTGATTCTGTTTGCTTTGTTTTTATTTTCCTATTCATTAAAGCTAGTTATTCTAAATAAGAAATCAGGGATAAAAGCAAATGTGTTAGGAAAAGGAAATAAGGGGACATCCGTCGATTCTTCCGAAATGTTTGTTAAAATTTCAACTTTCGTATGGGGAATTGCATGGCTTTTAGAGTCAATATTTGATAATTCGATTGATAATATTTTACCTAAACTATTCACCAATGAGGTTATGCATTACTTTGGATTAATGACAATTACCATTGGTTTACTGTTTTTTATTTTATCAATGATAACAATGAAAACCTCTTGGAGAGTTGGTATAGATAAAGAAACAAAAACCTCGCTAATCACCAATGGTTTATACAAATATAGTCGAAATCCTGCATTTGTTGGATTCAATTTAATGTTTATAGGTCTATTTTTGACATTCCCTAACTTAGTTACATTAATTATTTGTTTACTAAATATAGTTTCAATTCATAACCTTATTCTTCAAGAAGAAAAACACTTAGAGAATATGCTTAAAGTAGAATATCTCTCGTATAAGAATAAAACCCCACGATACTTATTTTTTAAATCTACATAAGTAAAGAAATTTTAAAGGTGAAACTAAAACAAAGCACAGACTCTTAATGGCTGTGCTTTGTTTCGTTGTTATCCATTATTCAACTATTATCTTTCCAAAATACATATTCATTCCACAATGAAACGTATATATACCCGGTTTTTCTGGTGTGAATTCGACCAAGTTATCACCTTTATCAAGATCTTTTTCTATTTGGAAATCCTCTATTATTAAGTATGATAAGCATCCACCTGAAAAACTCTTTTGAAAATGAAGTTGAACTGGGATTCCAGCTTTTACTTTTACATTCTCAGGTGTATATCCAAATGGCTCTTCCATTATGACGGCTTCCTGATAACCGTCTTTTTGCTCTGCTTTTACTTCATTTATTTTTGTAGAAGAATCGTCTGAAACCGGAGTTGTATCACCCAAAAGATCTCTGAAGTAATGAGAAATGGGTTTAAAGAATACAACAGAAACAACTAATAATACGGCAATTACACAAAAAATAACTTTACTCCATTTATTTTTATTTGATATTACCGTTATTGTATCTGTTCCCTTAACTTCTTGTCTAATTAATTTCAATATAAGAATCATGACAATGATAAAAATTGCATCCACAAATATCATCATAACGACAGGATCTTGAGAAAAAACCATTACCCCCAACATTGCACCCATCATGCCGCCCATGATACCTGCTAATAGTCCATCTAATGAAGCCAATAAACTAAAGGGACGCCCAATAACATATCCAATTATCATGCCAAAAAGTACTGAGGAGATTACTGGGACAGTCATTTTCCCTACTAATATTACTCCTAATATGGTTCCTACTACTATGCTAGCCATCATAGAAACAGCCATTGCAATCATCATAGCAGTCATTTCTGATAAGAACGATTTGGCACGATAGGTAGAAAAAATGACGTAACCGGTTAACAAAAAAATAATACTAAAACTAAATATATATATCATAAACAAATTCCCTTCTATCCTATCCAAGCATTTAAAGTTTCGAATAATCCTGACAATATAAAGAAGATTGCAGAAATATTCCTTGATACATTATGGAATGAATACAAAGTCTTCTTCATTGGATTTAATAACCGTTCACTAATAGTCAGTAGTATCACATATAAAATGAGTGGCATTGCTGTTCCAATTGCAAAAAAAATGGGACCTATCAAATTAAATTCTCCATTTCCTGTCGGCAATAACAAGACAAAAAATAACCAAAACAACGTAGGACAGAATAAAAAACCCATAGCCAACCCAAAAGAAAGAGATGTATTTTTCAATTTCAATCCTTTTTGGACTTTTTGGAAGATACGTTGTGATGCAGAGGAATGTACTGAAATATTTCCAAGGAGAGCTAATCCAATTAGAATAAGAGTAAGGCCAAATAATTTACGGAAAAACATTGTTCCAATGAAAGGAATATCAGCAACTGTACTACCGATGAATACAGACATTATGCCTAACAATATGTACACTAAAGATTTGCCTGTAATATAACTCCCTACATTCAACCACCTTTTATTTTTTTCAGTCTCATATGTAATCAAAGCAACAGCAGTAGAATTAGATGTAAGTTGACATGGTGCAGTTGCCCCAACCAACCCTAATAAGAAAGCCTTCATTCCCCATACATCTAGTTTTAGTGCTAATGTATAAATTGGTTCTGCTACTAAATTGGCTAACTGACTTAACCACACATGTATCTGAAGAAGTACCTCATTCATTTAAATTCCCCTCTTCAACTGTTCTTACAGGACAATTTAAGGTGTTGAGGAAATGATTTCATTATTTCGGAAAATGTAAGGACTTTACCTCCGAATCCTTTTACAAAGTTCTCTGCATATTCTTTAGTCTCAAATACCAACACTTGTGGGTAACAACAACGAATATGGACAGTAGTGTCTAAAACAAACCAAGCTAGATGAGCGCTAATCGTTGTCCCTGTTAAAAAATCGGTACAAATTGCTTGTGCTACCTCATCACCTAACTGTCGATGCCGCAGTATTCCACAATGGCTGCAACAAGCATTTTCACGTTCTCCATTTAAAAGAATTATCCTGTAAACCAATCGATCATCACACTTACGATGACAATACACACACTCGTCTTCCTCAACACGATGTATAGATTGATCCCTTATAAGTGTAATCCCACCATATGTCTTCATAATAAGCCCTTCTTCAATCAGAGGTTTTATATCTCGATGTATTGTCATCTCTGATACCTCAAGTGTTTGACTTAATTCTGAGATTTTCAAATTGTGTCTATATAGAATCATGTCACGTATAAGTTGTTGTCTCTCTGAAAGCATAGTTTCCTCCTGAATGTTATAACTTAACAAGATATAACATCATTTTATTACAGCAATTAGAATAATCAATATAAACCTCGGGATATTTTGTTACATAGTTATGTCAATTATCTATAAAATCTTCTGTAGATGCTCCCCCCACATGAATATGAGAGGTTGCATAGTATGTATTGAACTAAAAAACAGAAGCACAGTAGTTTCAATTACTGTGCTTCTGTTGCTAAATAGAAGAATAAATATTGCTTTGATTACAAACTTGTTCACTGTTCAAGTTCTTCTAGTCAATATGATTTGCACAGCATGCAACGTCTTTTTCCAGACAAAAAGTCATCTCATTATGAGCATTGGTGGATGGTTAATGATAGTAATGGGTGTGCTACTCTATTTTGACATGATGACAAAAATTATTGCTTGGTTTACTCCCTTCTTTGGTGGATTCACAGGATTTTAATTTTTCGATTTCAAAGATGAACAACACCATTATGACTACAACAAAAAAAGCCGTGTTTTCAGCTATGAACACGGCTTTTTGGTATCATTCTTTATATCAGAATTTTTGCTTCGCACTTATTATCTGCCTTTTTATTTCTATCTCTAACCCAGAATAAAATCTTTCACTGATTCCTGCTTTTCGCATTATTTTCCAAACTTCAAGTTCTTCATCTTTTAATTGATCTATAGCCCAACTAATACGCCTCTTTTGAAAATTGGTCGTATTTTCTTTAACACTCTCAATATACTTCATCGTATTGGGCAGTTTATTTACTCTTTTTTCTAACAACGATTTATTATTAATCATTTTACCTATACTGCTTACGGTTATTCTAACTGGTTTTTCTTTAGCACTTATATCTTCCACTGCTTTTTTTACCATGCCCAAGATGTGAAGGTCTCTCTGTACCCAATCAACTCTTTTATTAGTAACCCTATTTACTTTAACAACTGGGGAATGTTCCTTTAACCATTCCTTATCATTTCTATAAATTCGCATATAAAGTGATGGGTCTTTTTTTCTAAGTTCTGTTCTTGATAATATGGGGTATTGGTTAATTAAATCAATCCATTTTTGCTTCAAATCACTTTTAATATGATTTTCCTTGTTCATAGGCTTACTATTTCTTTGCTTAGAATACTTAATAATTGTTTTGGTGTCGACTTTTAATATTTTTGAGCATGCTTTATAACTCAACTGTTCTATTTCAACCAATTGATGGAGTTTGCTCAACCAAGTATCACCTAACATCTTAATACGCCCTATATTTGTTTTATCCTCTTCTGTTTTATCTGGCCCCTTACGAGAATAAACAAAGCCACAGGCACAGGAGAAGGTTCCTACCGGCCTTTTAGTATCATAGCAACGAGTAACCTTTAAATTAGTTATTACAGGCTGTAGAAAGTGTTCTGCCGCAGGATTCAAACATAGATATGGCTCTTCACCAAATGGACTATATCGTTTATTTGCATACTGTTCAATTGTATCAACCGATTCACCTAAAAAATAAATGAACAGTAAATGCCGTACAGGATGAAAAGACTTTCGATGTTTTCTTGTTATTGCCCTTAACCAACACTGTCCTTCTACACCACTTGGAAATGATTGCATCAATATTAAAAAATCGACCTTAAACTTCTTAATAAAGTCTTCTTCTAATCGCCTTTGGTCGATTGTGCCGTTTGATTTTACATACCCTTCGCGATCCAATAGGTAATGATAAATCTCTAATAAATTTAACTGATCAAATTTATAATCCTTTTGATTTAAGTTGCTACTTTCTACAGCAAAATGACGTAGCAAATCAAAGTTTACTTTTGAAACATCACTTTTATTGCCCTTCTCTAAACTGTTTTCAATGTTTGAATAAAAATACGAAGAGTTTCCTTGCCTAATTAAGATTGAACTGTCTACAAGCAAGACAGAATGCTTTAAACAAATAAATACACTTGGTAATTGGTGATATGTCCGCCAATATGTTTCTCCATTCACTTGAATATCTTCTTCAAAGCAGTTAGGACAATAGCGAAAATACATAGGCTCTTTTACTGTCCCAGCCATTTGACCTGTTGAATAATGCAAGGAAGTATTGCCACAGCCATATAACATTTTATTTCGAACACTCTGTTTTATTTCTTTTGAAGTAAAATTTGTATAGTAGTTATACAATGTATGATAATTTATCCATTCATCAATACTCGAATTTAAAAAAGGATTTACTTTTTCTAATAATATCTCTAAATCAGTAGGTAAATCAGGAATAATATATGCTTTCTTTTTTCCAAACAAATCTAAAGTTGAATGTTTATTACTTAAATTCCCTGAACGTTTATGGTATCTAGCCAACACACTATATAATAGTTCATCTTTATAAATTGAAGGAAAAAATGCTAACATCTATTTTATTTACACACCCTTACATTATTAAGTCATCTAAAGGATTTTTAATATATCCTTCTTCACATAATGCCTCATAAGCAGAGCGTTTATTCTTCTTTCCTATATCAACTATTGATTGAAGTTTATTTACTGAAATATTGCCTTTCGCTTCATTTTTCTTTTCTTTCTTTCCCTAATGTATTGGAGTGATAGAGTCATTAGTTGTGGAATTGTTGACTCAGGTGAATTTTTCAGTGCATATTTAGCAGCGTTTTCAGCAATTTTTTCTGAAACATCTAAATTAATTAAGGATAGGATTAATTTTTCTAGTATTGGAAGTTCTTTATTTGTACGATCTTGTGCCATCTTTTCTTTTTTCGCCTGAACCCTGGCCTTAAGGTCTAATACTGGCAATCTATTTAGAATATAATCTTCAATATCCATTGGAACAATATCTTCGTATTTTGCAATGTCGCTTTGATTTCCGGATTTAAGAGCCTCCAACATAGGTTGAAGAAGTTTCAAATCTTCTTTCACTACCTTTTGTATAAGTTTAGGGGTTATTTTTTCAAGGCCAGAATTGATTGCCCTCGCTTGTGCGAGTAAATACAACTTAACAGCAACATCCACAATTCCTTGGCTCTCTTCGTAAATCGTGTTTAATAATTCTTCTGTCAGTTCCGTATATTCATTCGTCCACTGATAATCCCACATACTTGTGATTAATACTTCCCAATCATCATCTTGTTTCATTTGCTGCCATACCATGTCGCCTTGGCCACTGCTTCTACGTGCTTGTCTGAAATCCTTTTGTAATAATGCCTTGGCTTTCATGGTTCCAATAAACATTACTGGTACTCCTATTTCATTCACTAGCGTTACAAAAAAATTCATCATCATTTCTGATGCAGCACCTGATGCAGATAACGAGTGCTGAACCTCATCAATGATTAGAGCGCCTATTGAGTGTAAACGAGCGACTTGCCCCATACGAGTTACCATTGAACTAACTGAATTTGATGGCTTACCATACTTTTCAAAATAATTAGTACCTGTCAACGAATCAACTTTTTTGAAAAAGTCCATACAAAGAGTTTTTAATGATCCATCATGTGGACAATCCAATTTTAACCATACAATTTGAATCAAATTGATTGGATTTTGATGCAATATTACTTGCGGATAAAGAGATAGTACCCTTTCTATCGCAGATGTTTTACCTATTCCTGGATATCCCATTAAAGTGAAACTTGAAGCAGAAGAACGTATATCTGGCGGTAATCCAATTTCCTCTTTATTAACAAGCTTGTTGTGTAAATCAAGTAATGCTTGAACATGTTTTTTATGTAATGGATTTCGATTAACATATCCATACCTAATGAAACCTGAAAAACGCTGTTCTAGATTTAAGGTTTGATTTATAGGCTGATAAAATCTTGATAATCTTAGTAAAGCATGGTAACGATGATGACTTGATAAATTTCTTTCACTATTATGAAACATAGGTATAAAGCTAAGTTGATCAAACGCTTCTTCTTTAGAGAGTATCGGAGGTAACGCTTCAATAAGGGGATTCCCTTTATAATCAATTATTTCTTGTTCACGATACTCTGCCAATAGAACTTCAATACCACTCTCTAATTCAATTGTCTTCCCATTTTTCATTCCTTCTTCTTCCTTCTTTGCTTTTTAAATAATTCCATTATCGTAGATGTTTCAGTTTTTTCATCTTTCTGCTCAGAAGGTGCAAAAGAAATAATGTTTTTATCATTATCAATCTCAGTTACACCTATTTGAAATGCCTCATACTCTCTTCGTAAACTTTTTTCAACTTCCCGATTTTCTCTAATATTTTTTATTTTTTCCGTTTTAGTGATTTTATTATTTTCATCTTGATTTGGTGTCTTAATTGCCTCATCCACTATTCCTTCAATTTTAGAATAAAAATTAATTTCTTCTTGTAACAAACTATGACTTTCAATTTTATATGTGTTTTGTTCAATCATTAATAATTGTTCAATTTCTTCAAGTACTTTATTTTTGTATCTCTCCTGATGATCTAAAAGGAAGCAACTTTCAAAAAGTGATTTATCATTAATGTGCAGATAAATAATGTCCATGTTTCGAGGATCGTATGAAATATCAACTGTCCAACTTTTCTTTGTTCTAGCTTGTACAAACCAAGATTCCTTTATAGCTGTTTCACAGCTAAATAACCTATTTTTAAACTTTATTCCCTTTGAGGTTACTGTAGCTGTATCTCGTGGCAATAAGTAAAACTTTATAGTATTAGGATGTTCCTTCCTTAGCTTACCTGCTCTATTTTTAATGCCCCAATTCCAGAGTTTAAGAGGAGTCGGTTTTACATTTTCCCGTATCATCTGCTCATCTCTTAGATAATCCTTCATATAGTGATTTTTGTTATAAAATAAAACAAAATTGATTAGAATTTTTGTATATTGATCTATAGTTAACTTAGCTTCTAAACGATAATCACTAGCCCCACGTTCCCTAAAATCACTCTGTATGTAACCTGGTAAGAACGGCTTTATTTTACTTTGTGAAGTATCGAACAATTTTTCCACAATTCCCTTCCAATCTGGTCGAAAAGCAGGATTATTCTCCACTACCAAATCCAACCCTTCAATTAAACTATTCACGTTATATCCCTCCAACTCACCTCTATCCCCTAGAATAATTTCAGGAAGATGCGCAGATGGCCACATTTCATTTGAAATTTCTATACCATATCTACTGCAATATTCCTTTTTATCTGATGCTGCATTTGCTATTGCCATCATCATTCCTGCCCAAGAAGGACCTTCAAATCCGATATACATTCCTGTAATCATATGTGTATATACGTCCACCACAAAATATATAATTGGTTTACCTACAATATAATCAGAATTAAAACTCAAATACCAGATACACATTACCAATAGTCGCATCTATTTGATATCGTGATCCTGGCCCCATGACTTCATAAGTTGAAGATCCTAATATTGCTCGATGATCTCGTTCAAATTTTTTCTCACCTTCTCGACTTACTATTTTTTGTTCAATACCAAATTCTTTGTTGTGCCAATATCTAAATTGTCTTAATGAAGGAATTTTATTTTCATCCTGTATTACTATATATTTTGTTCCGTTTTCGTAACGAACTTCATCTGCATAGAACTCCTTTATCATCATTTTATATGCGAATGACAATGAGTTTCTCTTGCTTGTAAAATAGTACCTTTTAATCGATTTACGAAATATTTCCCTTGTTTCATCGGTTACATTTATTCCTACACTGTTAGTGGTTCTAGGTTTTCCCCTTTTCAAAGTACCACTTTTTTTATTTCTCCCTTACCTCCAGAGTTACTATAATCCGGAAGCAAACTATTCATAGTTTTTCCTCTCTGCCAGTACTTTCTCAAATATTTATAAGCAGTCATTTTTGTACATACTTTATTATTTACAAGTTCATTTATTAGCTGCCCACGTTCTTTTTCTTATAAATTGAAGGTTCATCATTCACTAAGTTTTTGATAATTGCCCACGCTGTGTCTCTCTTTTGTTTCATTCCCTCAGGTAAATTAATGTGGTTAATTAGTATGTTTGTGTGATCAGATTCGAATTTGGAGTATGAATTTTCTATAAATCCTTGATGTATATCTTTAACTTTTAAAAGGAATGGTAAGGCATTGGAATCTTCTATATCAATTGCATATGTAACGATGTTACTTTCATTAATCCAAAGTAGACGATATACTTTATTACACGTCAAGTCTTTAATTAATTCATTAACTGATATTGTAATCAATGTTATCCTCCTTAGAAACATTCATAATAATTTGATCTAAAGTTAGATTGCTTGGGTTAATTTTCTTACTCATATCAATCGAAATATATTTTCGAGCTATAAAATGTTTTATATAACTTAAAGATGAGCCTGTTTCTAAGTTATAATCCTCATCAAATTTATTACAAACTACTAATAAACTCTCTTCGCTATCTTTTTTTAAAATCAATAAATGCAATAATAAAGTAGAATAGCTTATATCTTCTTCTGCTAAATAATAAGATTTATGTATCCATAGAATATTGTTTGCTAGTTGTTTAGGAATTTCCTTTTCAGTTATGACCCCCCAACTTATTCCTTGTATCTCCCAATACTCTCGTTCAATTTCAAACTTTTCAATTACTCGTTTATCTTCAAGTTGTTCACTTGGTTTTACAGTTCTAGCGATATATTTTCTTTCAGAGTTTTTTACTACTGTTATAAAGAAATCTGTTGTCATATCTATCGGTATACCTGAACTATTATCTTTAGAGTGCTTAATTCCTTTCTCTCAGCTATACGAATAGTTGTTTCAACATTTAAAGGAAACTGTTCTCTTATGTCTACCACTGTATCTTCCCAATCTAATAAGAGAAAAAAGTCTCTTTCCAAGTTAACAGAACAATTGCAGGTGTCTCTTCGCGGTCCACCCTATTAATCGAGAAGCATTTCCTTGTGACGATATTCTTGTATTTTAATCCAAGGTATATAATTTGATAGTTCCCCTTGACCTCGTCCTTCTTTAATATAGTCATTTCTTTTTTTCTCAGACCAACCGTATTTCCTTTTAAGACATGTAAAGCACCGCCTCGTCGACATAATTATGGTTCAAAAAAATAATTTCTAAAATTATTATAACTTTTTGACTTACTTGTAGTTTAATTTATTCCATTTTATAAAAGTATTTATATTACAATCGTTTACACATAAAAAACGTCCTTTAAAGAGTGGACGTTTCTAATTTTAGTAAGAAAAATACTATACTTTCTTCGATTCACATTATGTTTTTAACAGCCCTTGATTATATACAATCCACTTCTCCAATTCTCTTTCTACCGCTCGATTTTGCCATTCAAACCAAATCCCAATACACTCACTACAATGACTGTCAACACCGATTTTATTATGCAAATCCTTACATGTAAAAATGGTCTTTTTACGACACTTATAACAGTAGATTTCAATCTCTTTATAAAATTCCATAAATATTACCTTTCATTTTATTCTATATTCATTTCCATTAAAGGGACAAAAAATACATAAAATCATTAAGGTATTCTTTTGTATTAACTAAATAAAAATGTTGTTAAGTTGTTAAAAATTTCAATTGAAATTTTAGAAAAAAGATTGAGTATTTCTATAGGGTAGGTTATTTAATATGAACCACGACCAATAACCCTAGATATAAGAGTTATGTAATAGAAACCAATAAAAAAACCTCCTTGATGGTATTTGGAGGTTTTAATAATCTATTTATATTTAATTTACTTCAACTTGCCCCATCATACCATTTTCTTCATGTTCAAGGACATGGCAGTGGAACATGTATATGCCCTTATTATTAAACTTCACTGCTAATTTAACTGTTTGACCAGCTTCAATTGAGACAGTATCCTTCCACCCTTTTAAATTTAAAGGAGGTTCTTGACCATCAATCGACACGATTTTAAATTGAGTGCCATGTATGTGGAAAGGATGTGTCATACCACCCATCATATCAGGTTTATTATAAATTTCCCAAATTTCAGTCTCACCCTGCTTTTGAGTGAAATCAATGCGATTCATATCAAACTGGTTTCCATTTATAGAAACCATTGTCCCCATACCAAATAGTTCAAGCTTCTTAGAAACTGGTAAATTTTTCTCTTCTTCAGTAACACTAAAATCATTTAATTTTTCTGAAATTTTACTTGTACTTGTAGTCTTTTGTTCAATTTTAAATGGTAAAAGGGTAGTACCTTCATCATTTATTAATGCTATATCAGTCTTGTCATCCATTTTTGAAAAGTCCACTATTACCTCTGCTCGCTCACCTGGTGTTAAGGTAATTTCTTTCATATCAGTTGGTTGATTTAAGAAACCACCATCAGTAGCAATTTGTTGGAATGTATCTCCGGTATTCAATTTAAAAGTATAATTACGAGCATTAGAACCGTTTAATAAACGAAGTCTTACTTTTTCTTTACCAACTGTAAGTTTAGGATTCAACGTACCATTAATTAATAAAGTATCTCCAATTGTACCATCTTCATTAAGGACTGCTTGATAATTTAATTGCTTTTCTTCAGTAAATTGTCTATCTTGGAATACTAATGGAAAATCATTCACACCATATTCATTTGGTACATTGATTTCTTGTGAGTTTTCATCATCTATATAAATTAAACCAGCTAAACCTTTATATACTTGCTCTGCTGTAGCACCTTCTGGATGTGGATGGAACCACAGCGTAGATGCTCCCTGATTAACTGTAAAATTTACATCTTCTGTTACACCTGGCTCTAGGACTTGATGTGGGCCGCCATCACCATTTCCAGGGATTTCTAATCCATGCCAGTGAAATGTTGTTGGTTCAGATAAATCATTTTTAGTTCTAAACGTTACCGTTTGATCTTTATTAATACGAATGATTGGCCCTAAAAAGGAACCATTATATCCATATGTCTCTGTTTTAGTTCCCTTAAAGATTTCTGTTGTTCCTCTTTAGCAGTAATATCAACAATTCCATTTTTAGGTTCAATAATAGGTGGGAGCGCAAGCTCATTTTCCCCATTTGAATTATTTAATGCTAATGGATTGTTATGACTCGCATGACCATTTTCCATGCTACTATCTTTATTATCCATACCCTCCATGTTTTTCATTTCTTCATCACTCATATTGGAATGGTCCATACCAGACATATTAGAATGGTCCATATTTGAATTATTATTAGATTGGAATTACCCGCACTACATCCTCCAATTATAATAGCGCCTACTAATAATGAAGTAATCAAAAGTTTAGATTTATTATGTCTCCTCCTTTTATTCTTTACATAGGCACTATAACAAATAAATATGGAGAATTTATGGATTTGAAATTAAATGAGACAAATATTAACCACTCTATCTAAGAAAACTTTGAATAACTTTTTTTATTTCTTAACTTTCCAAATCAAAATGATAATTGAAATTAATAAGATACTTATTACAATTTTCCATATTAAATTTACTTGCATAAAACCATATACTGCACCTGCTTCAAAGATTAAAGCTGGTATTTTTCCAATCGTACTAGCAAGCGTAAATGTGCCTAAAGACACCTTAGAAAATGCACTAGTAAAAGTCACAAGACCTGATGACATAAAGTAAAATCCTTAAACTGACAATTATCCAAAATGCATCAGAACCTTCCAACTCCTTTAATTTTAAAAGTTTAGGGTGCAATACGAACGGTCTTTTCCATTTATTGATTCCTTTTCTATATAAAATAAAGCTAATAACTGCACCAATTGATTCACCGATAATAGAAATCAGCAAACCGTTGAATACTCCAAAAAACACAAGGTTAGTGGCTGTAACAAAAACACTTGGTAGTACACCTATAGTAATACTAACCAAAGTATTTATCATTAAACTAACCAAAATTGCAAATAATCCAGATTGTTCTAGTAAATGAAGTAATTTTCTTCCATGATTAAACGCTATCTTTTTTAACCTATTACTTGCATATAATGAACTATTGTTAATAAACAACAACTGCCTGTTCGCCTAATGCTTCATAACTATTAAAAAATGCTCCCTTATCCAATGTTATAATTCCCTTACGTGGATCCATTACTTCCACAGTAGTATCTCCCACAGATAATAGTACCATTGTATGTAAATTTTGATACATTTGATGGTATTCACCTGTTTCTTCAATAATCCATCCCCCTTTAACCTTTGGTGGTGAGAGGTCCAATGTTACCCATGTAATAACTGGTATTCCCTGTCTAATATAATTTGTTATTTCTTTTATTGTTCTTCCACTAATATTTTTTGCTTGTAATCTAACTTTCTCTCTGTGATAAAATTATTAGCTGCTTTGACAATTGGTTCGGCAAAAACATATGTACCCGTTTCTAGATTACTTGGCTCGCCGCCATATGCTTGATTAGGATTTGGCCCATACTTTTTTTTCATTTTGTATTCAAAAGATTGTTTAGGTAAATAATTTTGATCCATTTCTAATTTAGATGTTTCTGCACCATAGTAATTAAGTACTGCTGTAAGAGTAGTTATTTCACACCCATTTGGTAGTTCAGGATTTCGTAGAATTACAGGTACTCCAAATCCTTTATTATGATTTACTGCATATGTTTGAACCAATATGGATTGTGTAGATGACGTATACGTAAATTTTTTTTCTGTTAAATACATCCCTGTTGTAAAATTGTCTGGACTCCCTACTTTTACTGTATAAGTTTCATTTGGTTGTAAATTATAAAATTCTGCCTCACCTTTATCCAAACTAATTGTTGAATCTATTTCTTTCCCTTCTTCATCGAGTAATTCCACATATAGATCATTAAGTGGATCTCCACTAAAATATTCAACTGTTAAAACTGCTATTTTATTTGAATTGATATTTTCGTTTGTACAACCCTTTAAAAAAACTACTAATACTCCCAAAGTGAAGATAATTCCTCTCTTTCTAATTTCCCACGCTCCTCAGTTATTGTTATATTATTAAAAATGAATATAACGAATAATTATGGAGAAATTATGGATTAAAATTAAAGGATATTATAGAATTTCTAAGAACCTAAAAAAGATGTCCAATTTGTCAAAATTGACTCGTCGAACATCTTTAAGTATTTAATTTTTATGGAGAAGATAATTCACTTTCCGTTAGCCATTTATGATTTTTTATTTTTTCACCATTAGTAGAAGTGTAGTCAACCACATACACAGTAGTTTCTTCTGCGGAATCAATTTTTGCAGTTACCCCTTCCATACCCTCCATATGATTAGCATTTATAATAACCTGTGTTCCTGGTTCAAATGGCTCTGAACCAGCACCTTCTATTTCTTCTTGAATGACCCACTTATATTTGTTACTCGATTTCCACCATTTGTAGGAGCGTAAGATATAGTATAGACTATTGTATCGTATGCCCCTACAATTGTTGCTTCAGCTCCATCCATGCCTTTCATGTGATCTGCATCAATTATTGCTTTTGTCCCAACTCCAAACTTAGGATTTTCAGCTTCTTTTAAACCTTCAGGAAGTTCATTTGAACTAGGATTCATTTCAGAATGGTCCATACCTTCCATATCTTTCTGGCCATTTCATTTGTCTGCATTTCTTGTTGACTTTCTTTCTTATTTGTATTTCCTGTACATGCAGAAAGCATTAATGCAGCAACTATAGTACAAAACTCATTATAATTTTTTTCTCCATCATAGTCCTCCTACTCGCAGGCTTGAATTTTTGTATTCCCAATCATCATAAATTTACTTTAGGGATATTTCATACGAGTTTTTCTTTATTTAGAATCACCAAGAAAATTTAATATATACATTTTAAAGATACCCTCCTTATTCATTTTTAAAACCTGGATTGTCAAAAATGTTGAAACAGCAAAAGGGGTAAGGAGCTTTTTTTAAATTAATTCATATAATGAGATTAACCAATTTTTTAAGGAGTAGATAACCATTGATAACGAAGCTTTTAAAACATTTTCTGATTCTCAATTATTAATTGAATCTATTGAAAAACTAGGTGATGAATTATTTGCATTAACTGTGGAAATTGCATTGAATGTCTTAAAGACTGTAAGTAGTGAAGATGGCCAATTTACAAGCGATTTTTCTTCGCCATCAAGTTACTTGCAACAACAGATAGATTATTTGATTTCTGAATTAAAAATGGTAAACGAAATTATACAAAGTAATGAAAACGAAGCAAAATAATATTTGTGATTGTATCCATATGCTTCAAAATTAATACCCTACTTTTATTTGAGACTAAACATTTTTTATTTCACCGTCATCTTATTTATCAAAAAATAGAGCTTATCTAAATATATAGATATACCTTATGCCCTGTTAATAATAACTGGGCATTTTCAAATAAGTATCATTGTATTTAATTTGACAACTCCATTTGTATATCAATTACAAAATCAAAGCTAATTACTTAATTATAAACTTGCCAACCATACCAAGCTCCTTATGTCCTGGAATAGTACAAACAAATTGATATTCTCCTGTATTAATGGGAGTAAAACTCATTTTTTCTGTATTTTTAGGCCCAACATGGAGATGAATCATATTCTCCTCCTTTTTGTGATGTACATGATTATTACTACTAATAGTATTTGATGTTGGTATTGTAACTTCAATATCATGTTCTATATTATCTTTATTAATTAATTCTAATGAAACCGGTTGATTCTTCTCCAAAATTACTTCAGAGGGCGAATACTTCATATTTTCTGTTTCTATAGAAATAATCTTAATCTCTTTCTTTTCTAATTTATTTTGAGCGTTCGAGTGTAGATTATGATCCACTAAAGAAGAGTCTTTAATAAAGTTTATTTGTTTTTCGGCAAAAGGAATTTCCCAAAAAAGTAGAAGAGTATAAAACCGAAAAGAAGAAGGGTGTTAAAAAGCCCATTTGACTTTGGAATGTTTTTTGACTTTTACTTGGAAATAGTTGCAATAAAAAAATAGTGAAAATTGATAGCAACAGAAAAATTCTTATTAATACAATGGATTGCCCGCCATCCACCATTTCACCTAACATTGCCCCCATCATACCAGCCATTAAACCTGCCATTAAACCTTCTAACATAGGTAATAGACAATCCAAGTTGCAACCACTTAAAAAGCCAATGCTTGCACCGAGAATAATTGAAATAATCGTTGAGTAAAACAAGTTCCCTTGAAAGGTAACTCCAAAAAGTATTCCTAATGTTAGCCCTACATTCATACTAAAAAACATTGAAATAGTCATACCTTGCATAGGCTTAATAGTCTTTTTCATAATTCTTGAAACCATTATGACAATTAACAATAAAAACATTAGTGATACTAAGACAAACATTTGATAAAATCCCACATATCCATCCTTTAACAATTTAATTAGCCTGTCTAAAATACACACCGTATACCTTATATAGGTATGCTCGAAAGAGAGTATTTATTTTATTATTACTTGATTTAAGTTTTATTTATCTTCAAGTAACATCACCTAGTTATTATTGCAGTGAGATTACACCGAGTATATTAAGTCACCATTTAATATTCTGCACAAATCAGTAATATAAATGAAAAATTTAGTATCTCTATTCCATGCTATTCTTACTTTAATCAAAAAAGCGATTGCTTTTCGAAAGTAGTTTAGTGAAAAAGAGATGGTTACTACCGGTTTTTGCGTCATTTGTAATTTTTTCAGGAATAGGTATGAATGATGCTGAAGCAGCATCAGTTACTGATTTGACGAGTACAGCGAAAGATTATATAGGAGCTCCTTATAAATATGGTGGGAATGATATTAATACAGGTGTAGATTGTTCAGCATATACAAAGTTTATATTTTCTAAGTTAGGTATTTCTTTAGAGCGCACATCTAAAGACCAATATCAGCAAGGTACTTCTGTTTCTAAAGATAGTTTAAAAGCAGGTACCTCGTATTTTTTAATACTTCAGGCAACGGCATATCTCACGTTGGAATATACATAGAGAATGGTAATTTTATATCAGCTACTCCAAGTTCGGGTGTTAGAATTGATAAATTAAACGATCCTTACTATTGGGGTTCTCGTTATATAGGTGCAAAACGTATTGCAAACTTTACTACAAATGAAATAGCTCAAGCAGAAGTTAAAGGTGAAGAGATAGACTTTTCCATTTATGCCTCACGTGGAGCAGTAGCCATACAGCTTGCTAAAGCTTTAGCATTAGATACAAGTGATACAAACTCAAGTTTCCCTGATGTTAAATCATCTTCTGAACAAGCTGGAGCTATAGTAGCACTAAAAAAACTTGGAATTTTTAATGGAGATAGTAATGGTAAATTTAACCCAAATTCACCGATTACTCGCGGTCAATTAGCAAAGGTTTTAGTTCAAGCATTTGATTTAGAACAACAAGGAGAACCAAAGAATTTTACAGATGTAACGAGTACTCATTGGGGCGAAAATCTTATAGCAGTTCTTTCATCAAATAAGATTACGCAAGGTAAAGGTGATGGCACATTTGGCGTAAACGACAAAGTAACATTAAATCAATTAAATATCTTTATAGAACGATTAACTCGATAAATTTTGTTCGAGGACTTAAATTAAAAATGGCGGCTCATTTATTCAGAGCCGCCATTATAACCTTCCCAGAACTTCTTAGGTGTAAAACTAATTTATTAACTCTTCTTTTCCTATCCGTTTTAAAAATTTGAAAAACGTTTCTCGTTTTTTTCCATTTCTCTGGAATATACATTTATAATCTTTTCTATTTTATCGTACAATTCATCTGGTGTTAGATTCTCTTGCAACAAAGATCCCACCTCTCTGCATCTTTCCCTTTTGCTTTTCCTCCAACATATAAATTGTAATGGTCTTTAATTTTCATAATCCCTATATCACTTAACATTGGTTCACCGCAACCAACAGGGTAACCTGTGTATGCAACTTTAAGAGTGAATGGTACAGCTTTTCCTGCTATACGATATTTATTTCTTTTGCTACTGGCATCCCCTCTTCTTCTTCTCCTTTGCAAAAATTACATGTTCTCAAACTCTTTACAAAGTTGCCAACTGGATAACAAGATAAATTAACACGGTTGAATTCTTCAATTATTTCTTCTTTTTTATTTTTCAATTTCTAGATAGAGTTGTTGGAAGGTTGTTAACTCAAGCTGTGCGTCGTCTTCCATATATTTGGTGATCGTTAAAAGTTGTTTAGAATTTAGTTTTGCCCCAACTTATCTTCCCCATTAACTCTATTTTAATTTTTTTATCTTCATTACTCATACCAATTTTCCTCCATACTTTCCCAAACAATTAATTTATTTTGCTCTTTACCTACCTAAGGATGGTTTATCTGATGAAAATAGTAAGTTAAATTATGTCAGTTAAACTATTGCGTATTTCTTTATAAGTAAACCCAATAGAGTAAAGTTTACAATTGAATTAAAGGGTTATTTATTATCTAATTTTACTTTTTGTAAGCGTAATGCATTTAAAACTACAGATACAGAACTAAATGCCATCGCCGCACCTGCTACCCATGGAGCAAGTAGACCTATTGCAGCAATAGGAATACCCAAAGTATTGTAGGCAAATGCCCAAAATAGGTTTTGCTTAATATTCCGCATTGTTTTTGCACTCATTAAAATAGCATCTGCAATACTATTTAAATCGCCACGAATTAACGTAATATCAGCAGCTTCCATGGCAACATCCGTTCCTGTACCAATGGCCATACCGATATTTGCTGTGGCCAATGCCGGAGCATCATTAATACCATCTCCCACCATCGCTACATTTTCCCCCTTGTGCTTGTAGCTTTTTCACCTGCGTCTGCTTTACCTTCAGGCAATACTTCAGCGATAACTTGATTCACGCCTACTTCTGTTCCTATCGCTTGAGCTGTACGTTCATTATCACCAGTCATCATAATGACTGTAATGCCCATATTCTGTAGTCGGTGGATTGCCTCTTTTGACGTATCTTTAACTGTATCAGCAACAGCTACTAAGCCTGCATACTGACCATTAATGGCAGCAAGCATTGCTGTTTTACCGTTTCGCTCTAACTGCTCCATTGTTGGTAAAATATTATCAATATTGATTCCGTATTGTTGCATTAATTTTCGTGTACCAATGACAACTCCTTGACCTGACACAGTTGCCTGCACACCATAACCTGGAATAGCCTCAAAAAATTGAACTTCTCCTAATGCTATGCCACGTTTTTCTATGCCCTGTACTATAGCTTCTGCTAACGGATGCTCTGACTGTTTTTCAGCAGCCCCAATTAATGATAAAAAACGAGCTTCCTCCTGCTCTGAATCTAAAAGAACGTCTGTAAGAACAGGCTTACCATGTGTTACTGTACCTGTTTTATCTACAACCACTGTATCAATACTTTGTGTTTGTTCTAAATGTTCTCCACCTTTAAATAAAATACCAAATTCAGCTGCACGACCTGAACCTGCCATTATGGAGGTTGGCGTTGCTAACCCAAGCGCACAAGGGCAAGCGATTACAAGTACTGCAATTAAGACCTCTAAAGCTGGTGTAAATTCTCCTGGGCGAACCCAAATGATCCAAACTAAAAATGTGACAATTGCAATGCCAACAACAATTGGTACAAAAACCCCCGAAATTTGATCTGCTAAGCGTTGAATTGGTGCTTTTGATCCTTGAGCATCCTCAACCACTTTAATGATTTGTGCTAACGCTGTGTCACGACCAACCTTTGTCGCTGTCATTTTAATAAATCCATTTTTATTAATCGTCGATCCAAATAATTGATCGCCTTGCTTTTTATCAACTGGTAAACTTTCACCTGTAAGCATTGATTCATCAACAGCTGTTGTTCCCTCTATTACCTCACCATCTACAGGTATCTTTTCACCTGGTTTCACTAGAATAACATCGCCAATGATAACTTCTTCTAAAGGAACCTCTTTTTCTACACCGTCACGTACAACAATAGCGGTTTTAGCTTGAAGTCCCATTAGTTTTTTTATGGCTTCAGATGAGCGTCCTTTTGCTTTGGCTTCAAATAATTTACCTAATAATATTAATGTAATTAATACAGCACTCGTTTCAAAATAAAGATCTGGACCATGATGCGACCCTATCGTCACAATCGCTTGATAAACACTATAGAAATAAGCTGCTGATGTCCCCATGACCACAAGTACGTCCATATTAGCACTACCATTACGTAAAGCTTTATATGCCCCTACATAGAATGCTTACCAACAATAAATTGCACAGGAGTAGCCAATACCATTTGGATCCACGGATTCATTAGAAATTCTGGGACATATAAAAATGATGTAAAGGAAAAATGTCCAACCATCGTCCAAAGCAGCGGTAAAGAAAGAATAGCCGATAAAATATTTTCGTTGTTGCTGTTTAATGGCCTTTTCTCGATGGTCCACTGTTTCCTGTTCATCAGCCTTTTGATGAGCCCCATAGCCCAATTTCTCCACCTTCGCAATGATGTCTACGATTGACACTTCAGATGGATTAAACTCAATCATTGCTTTTTCCAGGGCTAAGTTAACATTGGCAGAAGAGATACCACTTAACTTATTTAACCCTTTTTCAATGCGAGTTGCACAAGCTGCACATGTCATCCTTAATATCAAGTTCCGCCTTTTGTTTAACAACCCCATAACCAAGTGTTCTATCTTTTTTTCGAAATCTTCTTCACTTAATTTTGCTGGATTGTACTTAATAGATGATTTTTCAAGCGCTAAATTAACAGTCGCTTGTTCCACACCATCCATTTTATTTAAACCTTTTTCTATACGAGTTGCACAAGCTGCACAGGTCATTCCTGTGATCTGAATGCTCGCTTCTTTTAATGTATTACTCATGATGCTGTTCACCTTCCTCATACCCAATAGGGGTATATATTTTTGAAAACAAGAGAGTGCATTTATGCACTCTCAAAAATATTATTTTACCTCATATCCCTGTTCTTCTATTGTTTCCTTAATTTTCTCAAGCGATACTTGGGATTCATTAAACGATACTTCAACTTGTGCATCTTTTAAATTCACGTTTACTTGATCAACACCTTCTAATTTCCCTAAACTTTTTTCAACAGTATTTACACAATGACCACATGACATTCCAGTTACCTTTAAGATTCTATTTTCCATAAAAATCCCTCTCTTTTGAAATATTTTTATAAAATGTAAAAGGGTATTAATAATTTTTTTATATTTCCTTTTAACTTTCGAATTGTGATTTTAACTTATATTGGCTTCATCACTTTTAATGCAGTTTATCATTATCAAATAAGCTTCTTTAAACGATAAATTTGTAATTACATCATCGCCGTAAATTCTTCAACCTCCTCTAAACACACATTAATGTTACCATACCCCAGTTAGGTATGTAAAGTGGTGTTTTAATTTACTATATGCGTCACTAATTATGCAGTATATGTTAAATATCACGTTTATTTAACATTCAAACACTGTGACTTAATTAAATTTTTTAGCAGTCCATCAAAAAACTCTGCTCCTAAATAAGCAGAGTTTAAAACATTTTCGCGTTAGAAGAATTACTTTTATTTATCATTGATTCTTCATTTATAAAATCAAATCTTCTACACAGCCATTTTTTTACATACTCTTCAGCGCATCGGTAACATGTTTCTGCACATTCTTGGCAATGTTTATGATGTTCATGTTTTTTACAAACATCACCACATGCCTGACAAATCTCAGCACATAATTGACAAATTTGCTTTACGAATGGACTACCAGACTGCATCGATTTAGCAGAAAATGCACAAATATCGGCACATTCTCTAAGGGTACGAATGCACTCCGCTAACATTTTAACATCATCTTCTTCTAGACATTCATGATAACATTTATTACATTCCTTCATACACTCTAGACAAGCTTTAATACATTCTTCATAGCTCATTTTCAATTTTAAATACCTCCTGTTAATTTAGTCTGTCTTATTATAACCACTCCTATTTACTATATACCCCATTCAATCATAACTAATCTTCCCTATTGATATTAAACGGGTCTTCGGAATATATAGTGGAATTACTTTCTTAATAGTTTAAAAACAACTGGTGTTAAAATCGGATTTTCTGGTGGGGATGTTAGGATAATCAATAATATTATATAAAAGTATCAATCACATACGAGTGATACTTTGGGAAAAAAATAAAATAGTCCAATTTACTTGACCGTACTATGGTACACGGTTTATAATATTCATGGGGTGAAATAAGATGATTTATCGCATTAGTGAGTTTGCAGATAAATGTGGAGTTAATAAAGAAACGATCAGATATTACGAGCGAAAAAATTTATTACAAGAACCTCACCAACGGAAGCTGGTTATCGGATATATTCATATGATGACGTTAAGCGTGTTGGTTTTATTAAACGAATACTAGGAACTTGGTTTTTCTTTAAGCGAGATTTATAAATTACTTGGTGTTGTAGATAAAGATGAAGTTCGTTGTCAAGATATGTTCGAATTTGTTTCTAAAAAACAAAAGGAAGTGCAAAAACAAATAGAGGATTTAAAACGAATTGAAACTATGTTAGACGACTTAAAACAACGATGTCCAGATGAAAAGCAATTACATTCGTGTCCAATAATAGAAACATTAACATGAGAGATTAATTAACGAAAGGAGCTTTTTTATGAATAAATTTAAGGTAAACATTTCAGGAATGACTTGTACGGGTTGTGAAAAACACGTAGAATCAGCACTTGAAGAGATAGGTGCTAAAAATATTGAGTCTAGTTATCGTCGTGGTGAAGCAGTATTTGAACTGCCCGATGATATTGAGGTTGAAAGTGCAATAAAGGCGATTGATGAAGCAAATTACCAAGCCGGAGAAATTGAAGAAGTATCATCACTAGAAAACGTGGCGTTAATTAATGAAGACAATTATGACCTTCTTATTATTGGTTCTGGTGCTGCTGCCTTTTCTTCGGCAATTAAAGCTATAGAATACGGTGCAAAAGTTGGAATGATTGAGCGTGGAACGGTTGGGGACCTGTGTGAATATTGGCTGTGTTCCGTCAAAAACTCTTCTTAGGGCAGGGGAAATCAATCATTTATCAAAAGACAATCCGTTTATAGGTTTACAAACATCCGCTGGAGAAGTGGATTTAGCTAGTTTAATCACGCAAAAGGATAAATTGGTGAGCGAACTTCGGAATCAAAAATATATGGATTTAATTGATGAATATAATTTTGATTTAATTAAAGGTGAAGCAAAATTCGTTGATGCTAGTACGGTTGAGGTCAATGGGGCAAAGTTATCTGCCAAAACGCTTTTTAATTGCAACAGGTGCATCGCCTTCGTTGCCCCAAATTTCAGGACTTGAAAAAATGGACTATTTAACTAGTACAACACTTCTTAGTTAAAGAAAATACCAAAACGATTAACTGTAATTGGTTCAGGATACATTGGAATGGAGCTTGGACAACTATTTCATCATTTAGGTTCAGAAATAACGCTTATGCAAAGAAGTCAGCGACTTTTAAAGGAGTATGATCCTGAGATTTCAGAGTCAGTTGAAAAAGCGTTAATTGAACAGGGTATAAACCTTGTCAAAGGGGCAACTTTTGAGCGTGTTGAACAAAGTGGAGAGATAAAAAAGGGTTTACGTAACAGTAAATGGCAGTAGAGAAGTCATTGAATCAGATCAGTTACTTGTTGCCACTGGAAGAAAACCAAATACGGATTCTTTAAATTTAAGTGCAGCAGGTGTTGAAAATTGGAAAAAATAATGAAATCCTGATCAATGATTTTGATAAACAAGTAATGAAAAGATTTATGCAGCAGGAGATGTGACTTTAGGACCACAATTTGTATATGTAGCAGCCTATGAAGGTGGAATTATTACTGATAATGCTATTGGTGGATTAAACAAAAAAATAGATTTATCGGTAGTTCCTGCTGTTACGTTTACGAATCCGACGGTTGCAACGGTTGGTTTAACAGAAGAACAAGCAAAAGAGAAAGGGTATGATGTAAAGACATTGTATTACTTTTTAGATGCTGTTCCAAGAGCAATTGTAAACCGGAAACGACCGGTGTATTTAAACTAGTAGCAGATGCAGAAACACTAAAAGTATTAGGGGTTCATATTGTATCTGAGAATGCAGGAGATGTCATCTATGCAGCATCATTAGCTGTTAAATTTGGCTTAACGATAGAAGATTTAACAGAAACCCTAGCACCATATTTAACAATGGCTGAAGGAGAAATTAGCTGCACTTACGTTCGATAAAGATATTCGAAATTATCTTGTTGTGCAGGCTAAGGGAACTTTTTTACAACTCCCACTCAAGTGAACCAGCTAATGCTTTAAGGGATTTTCTAAGTGCATTTGTGGTCACAAAAATAATTTAACACTGATGATTTCGACATCAAATCTATAATTGATACCTTAACACCGCAGAGTAATAAAGGATGAATAATATGTCAGACTTATTATCCCTACCAGACATTAAAACAATAGAACCGCCACAAGAAAATGAAACCGATATGATGTTTAAAGTTGAAGCAGTCGGACCACCTGAACGTTGTCCTGAATGTGGTTTTGACAAGTTGTACAAACACAGTTCAAGAAATCAACTAATTATGGATTTGCCCATTCGTTTAAAGCGAGTGGGCTTACAATTGAACCGTAACGATACAAGTGTCGTGAATGCGGATCTACCTTCTGGGAACGCCTAATATCTGTAGATGAAAAGCGTAGTATGACCAAAAGGCTTTTAAAGTCCATTCAAGAGCAATCCATGTCTAAGACCTTTGTAGAAGTCGCAGAAAGCGTTGGTGTTGACGAGAAAACCATTAGGAACGTTTTTAAGGACTATGTGGCACTCAAAGAACGTGAATACCAGTTTGAAACTCCTAAGTGGCTTGGGATAGACGTAATACATATTATCCGTAGACCTCGGCTTGTATTGACTAATATTGAACGCAGGACTATTTATGACATCAAGCCTAACCGTAACAAGGAAACAGTCATCCAACGTCTTTCAGAAATCAGTGACAGGACTTACATTGAGTACGTCACAATGGATATGTGGAAGCCCTACAAAGACGCAGTGAACACTATCCTTCCACACGCTAAAGTTGTCGTAGATAAGTTTCATGTAGTTAGAATGGCTAATCAAGCCTTAGATAACGTCAGAAAGTCTTTGAAAGCCCATATGAGCCAAAAAGAAAGACGTACCCTTATGCGTGAAAGGTTTATCCTTCTAAAGCGTAAACACGATCTAAATGAACGTGAATCATTCCTCTTAGATACTTGGTTAGGTAATCTTCCTGCTTTAAAAGAAGCCTATGAACTCAAAAGAGAGTTTTACTGGATATGGGATACTCCTCTGATCCAGATGAAGGTCATCTTCGTTATAGTCAATGGAGACACCGTTGTATGTCCAGCAACTCTAAAGACGCATATAAAGACCTCGTGAGAGCCGTAGACAACTGGCATGTCGAAATATTCAACTACTTTGATAAAAGGCTCACTAATGCTTATACGGAGTCAATTAACAGCATTATTAGGCAGGTAGAGCGAATGGGTAGAGGTTACTCGTTTGATGCCTTACGAGCCAAAATCCTTTTCAATGAGAAGCTCCATAAAAAGCGTAAGCCACGATTTAATTCAAGTGCTTTCAATAAAGCTATGTTATACGATACTTTCAATTGGTATGAAGTGAATGATCACGACATTACAGACAACTTTGGTGTCGATTTTTCCACACTTATTAAGAATTTGGAGAAGGGTGATTTATAAGCCCTTTTCCACCATAAAATCCGAATACCCTATTAAACTAAGAGAAGCTTCATGAGACCTATCATCATACTAATTATGATTCCCATTCCTATGATTGAATAACTAATTACTTTTAAGTCATCTTTTTTTTGCAATCGACAGTATTTTTTATAACTAACTTCTCCATTTGCGAACATAAGACCAAATTGATCAGGTTTAATTGAATAAAATACACCATTCTCGTCTTCTAAAATTAGTTTTGTTATAAAGGTTCTCCCCGTTCGATTTTTGATTATGGTATTGCTTCTCGAGCCTTCAATCCTCACCACTTTGTATATGGAGTTCCCCAAAATCTTTTCTGTTATATGAAAAGCTTGATCTTCTATAAAGTTGTTATTTATACACACTTATGGCCCCTTCGTTCACTAAGCTTCTGATATACTATATGTAAAATTTAATATATAGTTTGGGGTACCGTCAGGAAAATGCAGATTTACAACGTTAAGGAAATTATAATAGAAAAAAGTCCAATTTCTCAGTATCATAAAAATTTATCATACAGCAGATTCACCTCGGTATGAACGAACTAAGTCAGAAGTCATTTTTTGTATGCGAGCTCCTTTAT